>NZ_AKIG01000001.1:0-3099687 GCF_000364405.1 Mycobacterium sp. H4Y | reverse complement strand
ACTGTCACGGTCAATGGTGGGTCGGTTTTGGTTCCTGCGGGCAGTCTTGTTGATGACGGCAGTGTGACGGTGGCCGATGGTGGTGTCTTGTCGGTTGATGGTGGGTCGGTGCTGGGTTCGGGTGGGGTCTTGACTGACGGCGGTGCCTTGACGGTTGCGGATGGTGGTGCTCTGTCGGTCAATGGTGGCTCGGTGGTTGGTTCTGGGGGTTCGTTGACGGTCGGTTCCGCGGGCACGTTGACCGATGGCGGCAGCGTCACCGTCGGTGGTGGAGGGCTGTTGGGTTCGGGTGGGACGTTGACCGATGGTGGCACTGTGACGGTCAGCGCCGGCGGCGTCCTGACGGACGGCGGCACATTGACCATCAATGCCGGTGCCACGCTGACGGATTCCGGGACCGTGACCGTCATCGGTGGCGGTACGTTGACCGACGGCGGTACGTTCACAGTCAGCGTGGGTGGCACGCTCACCGACAGCGGCACATTCACGGTCAGCGTGGGTGGCGCGCTGACCGACGGTGGCACGGTCACGGTCGGCGGCACCCTGGCCGACAGCGGTATCGTCACCGTCGGGTCCGGCAGCACCTTCACTGTCGATCCCGGCGGCATCGTCCCCATCCTCAACGGCGGAAGCATCATTATCGGCCCCGGCGAGGTCATCACCATTGGCCCCGGTGGCAGTTACACCTCTACCGGCGTGATCGGTCCCGTCACCATCGCCCCCGGTACGCCGGTGCCGCCGGTCCCGTCCCATGTGGTGTTCGGAATTCCTCCGGGCGGGCTTGCCTCCCCCGGCCTGGCCGGCCTGGCGGGGCTTTCCGGAATCCAACCCCCACAAGACAATTCAATGTTATGCGCGCCTGGATCGGACGGTGGATCCTGCTGCCGGTATATAGACGCAAACGGAGGTCAATGCTGCTGGGACCTCCTCGCGTGCGAGGTTGATTGATGGGTTCGGTTGGGCCAGGAGAAATCATGGAAAGCGTTCAACGAGAAGGCGATTCGAAATCCACGACGCCGGAGGCGCCGCGGTCGCGATCCAGCGAGGCCTCCGGGCGCCGGGGCAAGGCAATTGCGCGCGGGCCGTTATCGGTGCCGCCGAGTTGGTCCGCGGATGCCCCGCGGATCCAGACGGCCTCGCCTCTGTCGGCTGTCGCCAGTCGTAACGCCACCCCTCGGCCCACCGTAGAAAACCCAATGGTGAGCACCTACTCCAAAGGGCTGATGGCAATGCTTACCTGGCCGGGTGCGATCTCTGCAGCGACCCGTTCACCGGATCACCGCAAGAGCACCGCAGACAACGCCGGGGTTCGCCGCGCCGAGACTCGGGCCCGAGATGACGCCACCGCGCATGACGGCAAAGCCGCTGATCCCGCGTCCGCAGTCGCCCAGACGCCAACCAACACCGCGGTGCGGACCGCGGACCACGTAATCGTCATCCGCATCCTGCAAGGCCAAACCGTCACCCTCCCGGTTGGCAGCACCATCGCTCTCGGCGAACGCACCACCATGCTCGTTGAGCGCGGCTCCATCAGCGTGGAAGGCGCTGGGGCCTGCGTCGCGAACGTCCCCGTTACCGTCAACGACGGCAGCACTGTCACCACCCTTGGTCGGTGTCGCGCGGCCGGCGCCGTCATCCCCTCCAACACGCGGCTACTCGCTGGCAGTTACGGCGCCTTCACCCTCACCCAGTACCGCCGTGCACGGGTCGAAATCGAACTGATCAACGGCTCCGCCACTACCGGTACCGGCCCACACGTCGGCCAGGTCACCATCCCCGCCCTGCGCACCGCCACCGCCACCGTCGGCGCGGGGGGCGTCACCATCACCAACACCGGAGGCACGATCACCGTCACCACCCGTCGGTACCCGCGACTCGGGTATTGCAACGGCGCCCGTTCGCCGGGTCGGGTGCGCTCATAACGCGCGGCGTGGTGTTCGACGTCTCGATGGGTTCACAACTCGGCGGCTCGCAGTCACGTCGATAGGCGCTGGCGCCGTCGCGTCGCCGCAGGCCAAGCTGCGGCCCAAGCTCTCAGGACTCGCGACTCGTATAGTCGACGGGGGTCAGGGGCTGGACAGGAGGACACGTGGCAGGTCGACCGCTGCAATGCTTCGAAGTTGTCGGTACCGAGCAGCTCACCCCGCACATGGTGCGGGTGGTGCTGCGGGGCAAGAATTTTGACGCCTTCGTGCCCAGCAAGTTCACCGACTCCTACGTCAAGCTGGCGTTCGTCGCCGACGACGTGGACGTCGCCGGTCTTCCCGAGCCGCTGACCCTCGACAGCTTCGCCGGTCTGCCCCCGGAGAAGAGGCCCACGGTGCGCACCCTCACCGTCCGGCACGTCGACGTCGAGGCCCGCCAGATCGCGCTGGACATCGTCGTGCACGGCGAGCACGGGACGGCCGGCCAGTGGGCGGCCACCGCCCAGCCCGGCCAGCCGATCTACCTGATGGGCCCGGGCGGCGCCTACACGCCGGACCCCGCCGCCGACTGGCACCTGCTGGCCGGCGACGAATCGGCGCTGCCGGCCATCGCCGCGGCCCTGGAGGCGTTGCCGCCCAGCGCGGTCGGGAAGGCGTTCATCGAGGTGGCGGGGCCGGAGGACGAGATCCCGCTGACCGCACCGGATGGCGTCGAGGTGCACTGGGTGTATCGCGGCGGACGCGCCGACCTGGTGCCCGAGGACCGCGCCGGCGATCACGCCCCGCTGATCGAGGCCGTCACCAGCGCCCCGTGGCTGCCGGGGCAGGTGCACGTGTTCATCCACGGCGAGGCGCAGGCGGTCATGCACAACCTGCGGCCCTACATCCGCAAGGAGCGGGGCGTGGACGCGAAATGGGCGTCGTCCATCTCGGGTTACTGGCGCCGCGGCCGCACCGAGGAGACGTTCCGCCAGTGGAAGAAAGAACTCGCCCAGTCAGAATCCGAGGCGGAGGCGGCGAACTCGTCCGCCTGACGGCTCGACTGGCATTCTCTTTTCCATGGCATTCGCGGACTACCAGAACGAGATCTACTTCAAGGGCCTGGGCGGAATCGCGCCCGCGCTGCCGATGGCCTTCGCGGAGTTGGAGGCCCGCGCCGAGCGGGCGATGTCGCCGTCGGTGTGGTCGTACGTCGCCGGCGGCGCCGGTGACGAACGCACGCAGCGGGCCAACCGGGAGGCGTTCGATCGCTGGGGCCTGATCCCGCGCATGTTCGTCGGCGCCGCCGACCGCGACCTGTCGGTCCAGATGTTCGGCCTGACCTTGCCGTCGCCGGTGTTCATGGCGCCGATCGGCGTCATCGGCATCTGCGCCCAAGACGGCCACGGCGACCTGGCCACCGCGCGCGCGGCCGCGAAAACCGGTGTGCCGATGGTGGTTTCGACGCTGACCGCCGACCCGATGGAAGATGTCGCCGCCCAGTTCGGCGATACCCCCGGCTTCTTCCAGTTGTACACGCCGAAGGATCGTGACCTGGCCGCCAGCCTCGTGCGGCGGGCCGAAGCCGCCGGCTTCCAGGGCATCATCGTCACCCTCGACACCTGGATTCCCGGGTGGCGCCCGCGCGACCTGTCCACGGCCAACTTCCCGCAGTTGCGGGGGCTCTGCCTGAGCAACTACACCAGCGATCCGATCTTCCGCGCCGGCTTGGCGCGCCCGCCCGAGGAGGACCCGCAAGGCACCGTGCTGCAGTGGATCACGACCTTCGGAAACCCGTTGACCTGGGACGACCTCGAATGGCTGCGGTCGCTGACCGAGCTGCCGCTGATCATCAAGGGCATCTGCCATCCCGACGACGCCCGGCGGGCCAAGGACGGCGGCGTCGACGGCATCTACTGCTCCACCCACGGTGGGCGCCAGGCCAACGGCGGCCTGCCCGCGCTGGACTGCCTGCCGGGCGTGGTCGAGGCGGCCGACGGGCTGCCCGTGCTGTTCGATTCGGGCGTGCGCAGCGGGGCCGACGTCGTCAAGGCGCTCGCGCTGGGCGCGACGGCCGTGGGTATCGGCCGGCCCTACGCCTACGGCCTGGCGCTCGGCGGCGACGACGGCATCGTGCACGTGCTGCGCTCGATCCTCGCCGAGGCGGACCTCATCATGGCCGTCGACGGCTATCCCACGCTCAAAGATCTCACCCCGGACACGCTGCGGCGCGTCGGCTAGAGCGCCCCGGCCGGCCCTGCGACCGTGGGGGAGTGCAGGCGATCCTCGAGGAGTTCGACGAATACCTGGATTTGCAGTGCCTGCGTTCGGCGCACACCCGCCGCGCCTACCTGGGCGACCTGCGCTCGCTGCTCGCTTTCGCGGCGGAGCGCGGCGTCGGCCTGGACGGGTTGAGCCTGCCGCTGCTGCGCTCGTGGTTGTCCGCCGCGGCCGCGGCCGGCGTCGCCCGCACGACACTGGCCCGGCGCACCTCGGCGGTCAAGGCGTTCACCGCCTGGGCCGTCCGGCGTGGCCTGCTGGACACGGATCCGGCCGCGCGGCTTCAGGTTCCCAAGGCGCACCGCACCCTGCCCGCGGTGCTGCGCCAGGACCAGGCCCTCGACGCCCTGGCCGCCGCCAAATCCGGTGCGCAGCAAGGTGAGCCGATGGCCCTGCGGGACCGGCTCATCGTCGAGATGCTGTATGCCACCGGGATCCGCGTCAGCGAGCTGTGCGGCCTGGACATCGACGACGTGGACACCCGGCATCGGCTGGTCCGCGTCCTGGGTAAGGGCAACAAGCAGCGCAGCGTGCCGTTCGGGGCGCCGGCCGCCGAGGCGCTCGACGCGTGGCTGGCCGACGGGCGTCCCGCCCTGGTGAACGCCGCGTCGGGCCCGGCGCTGCTGCTGGGCGCGCGGGGACGCCGGATCGACGTCCGCCAGGCCCGCACGGTGGTGCACCAGACCGTCGCCGCGGTGGACGGCGCGCCGGACATGGGTCCGCACGGCCTGCGGCACAGTGCGGCCACACACCTCCTCGAAGGGGGCGCCGACCTGCGCGTCGTCCAGGAGCTGCTCGGCCATTCCAGCCTGGCGACCACGCAGCTCTACACCCACGTCGCGGTGTCCCGGCTGCGCGCCGTGCACGACCAAGCCCACCCCCGCGCCTGAGCGCCGCCGCGGCCCGGGCGACGGGCCGGCGTCGTCGCACGTCGCGTCGCACCAGTCCCATCGGCCACACCAGGCGCTGGCGGAGGGCGCACTGCGAGTGCCCACCTCCGAGCGACAACACGTTTTCGCAGGTCATGGGCCCGCCCGAGATTGTCGCTCGGAGGTGGGCGCAGCGCCTGTCCACCCGCGCAGCGACGCGTGTGGCGCCTGTTACCCATGTTGCGCGGCGTCGCCCGGCGGCCGCAGCGGCTTGAGCCGGATCGGCGTCGACCTCAGCAGGCCCAGCGGATCGACATAGTGGGCCCCCGACGCCGGACCCCACATCGCGCCCCAGTGCAAACACGCCGCGACCCGGCACCCCGGGTGGCCGGCCATCAACGTCCCGATCACGGTCCCGGCCGCCACCGACTGCCCGGCCCGCACGGCCGCCCGCACCGGCTCGTAGCTGGTGCGCAAGCCCCCGGGATGCGCCAGCGACACCACCGGCCGCCCCACCAGCAGCCCGGCGAAGACCACGGTGGCCGCGCCCGCCGCGTACACCGGCTGACCGGCGGCGCCGGCCAGGTCCACACCGCGGTGGCCGGGATGCCAATCCTGCACGGGGGCATCGAACGCCCGGGTGACGGCCGGCGGCGGGCGCAACGGCCAGTCCAGGCGATCGTCGTCGGCCGCCGCCGGCGCCGCGCTGACCAGGGCCGCACCCAACGTCAGCGCCATCCACCGCATCCAGGCAGTTCAGCGCGGCCCGCCCGGCGACGCCACCCGGCCGCACCGGCACTGTGGACGGCGACGCCGCCTGGGGAAGCGTGGCAAAAGCACCCGCCGAACCGGTGTAAACTGCTGGTCGCAGCTCGTCCGCGGGCTGACTTCGCGCGTCCGCATCGCGTCTCCGGTTCCACGAGGAGAACGCAATCGCGTGCCGGGCGGTCCCGACCGGGTTTTCCGGACGGGTCCGGCATCGCAGCAGGCGCCAGGGCCCGGCTTCACCCGATGCCAGGCGACAACCGACACAAGTAAGGCACAACCATGGCCGTCGTAACCATGAAGCAGCTGCTCGACAGCGGCACCCACTTCGGGCACCAGACCCGCCGGTGGAATCCCAAGATGAAGCGGTTCATCTTCACCGACCGCAACGGCATCTACATCATCGACCTGCAGCAGACGCTGACCTTCATCGACCAGGCGTACGAGTTCGTCAAGGAGACCGTCGCCCACGGCGGCACCGTCCTGTTCGTCGGCACCAAGAAGCAGGCGCAGGAATCCGTCGCCGCCGAGGCGACCCGCGTCGGCATGCCCTACGTCAACCAGCGCTGGCTGGGCGGCATGCTGACCAACTTCTCCACCGTGCACAAGCGGCTGCAGCGCCTCAAGGAGCTCGAGGCGATGGAGCAGACCGGTGGCTTCGAGGGCCGCACCAAGAAGGAAATCTTGATGCTGACCCGCGAGAAGAACAAGCTGGACCGCAGCCTCGGCGGTATCCGCGACATGGCCAAGGTGCCGTCGGCCATCTGGGTCGTCGACACCAACAAGGAGCACATCGCCGTCGGCGAGGCCCGCAAGCTCGGCATCCCGGTCATCGCGATCCTGGACACCAACTGCGACCCCGACGAGGTCGACTACCCGATCCCGGGCAACGACGACGCGATCCGGTCGGCCGCGTTGCTGACCAAGGTCATCGCCTCCGCCGTCGCCGAGGGCCTGCAGGCCCGCGCCGGGGTCGGCCGCGGCGACGGCAAGCCCGAGGCCGAGGCCGCCGAGCCGCTGCCCGAATGGGAGCAGGAGCTGCTCGCCTCCGCCGCTGCCAGCGCCCCCACCGACGCCGCTGCGGGCACCCCCGAACCAACCACCACTGAATCCTCCTAGGAAGGCTGAACATTGGCGAACTTCACCGCTGCCGACGTCAAGCGGCTTCGGGAACTCACCGGTGCCGGCATGCTCGACTGCAAGAACGCGCTGGCCGAAAGCGACGGCGACTTCGACAAGGCCGTCGAGGCGCTCCGGATCAAGGGCGCCAAGGACGTCGGCAAGCGCGCCGAGCGGGCGACGGCCGAGGGTCTGGTCGCCACCCAGGGCGGCGCGCTCATCGAGTTGAACAGCGAGACCGACTTCGTGGCCAAGAACGCGGAGTTCCAGGCGCTGGCCGACCAGATCGTGGCCGCGGCCGTGTCGTCGAAGGCCGCCGACGTCGACGCGCTCAAGGCTTCTTCTATTGACCAAACCTCGGGTACCAAGACCGTCGAGCAGGCGATCGCCGAGCTGTCGGCCAAGATCGGCGAGAAGTTGGAGCTGCGCCGGGTCGCGAACTTCGACGGCACCGTCGAGGCGTACCTGCACCGGCGGGCGGCGGACCTGCCCCCGGCGGTGGGCGTGCTGGTCGAGTACCAGGGCTCCGACAAGGAGGCCGCGCACGCGGTCGCCCTGCAGATCGCCGCGCTCAAGGCCCGCTACCTGTCCCGCGACGACGTGCCCGAGGACGTGGTGGCCAGCGAGCGCCGCATCGCCGAGGAAACCGCCAAGGCGGAGGGCAAGCCGGAGCAGGCCCTGCCCAAGATCGTCGAGGGCCGGTTGAACGGCTTCTTCAAGGACGCCGTGCTGCTCGAGCAGCCGTCGGTGTCCGACAGCAAGAAGACGGTCAAGGCCCTGCTCGACGACGCCGGTGTGACGGTGACGCGGTTCGTGCGCTTCGAGGTGGGTCAGGCGTAGCCGGCGCGCGTGAGCGGCTAGCGTCACTGCTATGCGGCACGTGCACGCGTTCGGCGACGACGCCCTCGGCGATCTCGACGCGGTCGGGCTCGCCGAGGCCATCCGCTCCGGACGCGTCGGCAGGGCCGAGGCGGTCGAGGCGGCGATCGCCCGCACCGAAGCCGTCGACCCGGCCCTGAACGGGTTGGCGTACGCGGGTTTTCGGCAAGCGCGTGCGGCCGCCGAGCAGGCGGCCGACGGCTATTTTTCCGGCGTCCCGACGTTCATCAAGGACAACGTCGACGTCGCGGGCCAGCCGTCGATGCACGGCACCGACGCGTGGACACGCCGCGACGCCGTCGCCGACAGCGTGTTCACGAAGCTGTACCTGGCCACCGGGATGACCTCGCTGGGCAAGACGCAGCTTTCGGAATTCGGTTTCAGCGCGTCGGCCGAACACCCGCGGCTGGGCCCGGTCCGCAACCCGTGGGACACCGAATACAGCGCCGGCGCATCGTCGTCGGGATCGGGGGCGTTCGTCGCCGCCGGTGTGGTGCCGATCGCGCACGCCAACGACGGCGGCGGCTCGATCCGCATCCCGGCGTCCTGCAACGGGCTCGTCGGCCTCAAGCCGTCGCGCGGGCGGTTGCCCCTGGACGCGGTGCTGCGCCGGATGCCGGTCGGCGTCGTCGTCAACGGCGTGGTGACCCGTTCGGTGCGCGACACCGCGGCGTTCTACCGGGAGGCCGAGCGGATCTGGCGTAACCCCAAGCTGGCCCCGGTCGGGGACGTCACCGGGCCCGGCCGGCAGCGGCTGCGGATCGCGGTGTTGACCCGCTCGATCCAGCGCGAGTGCAGCCCCGCGGTGCGGGAGCTGACGCTGAAATCCGCGGGTTTGCTCGAAGAGCTGGGCCACCGCGTCGAACACGTCGACGAACCGCCGGTGGCGGCCAGTTTCGTCGACGACTTCGTGCTGTATTGGGGATTTTTGGCGCTGGCCCAGGTGCGCGGCGGACGGCACATGTTCGGCGAGACGTTCGACCGCGCCAAGCTGGACTGCCTGACGCTGGGCCTCATGCGACACACCGGCCGCCACCTGCACCGGCTCCCGGCGGCGATCATGCGCCTGCGCGGGGCGCGGCGGCGCACCGCGCGGTTCTACGGCACCTACGACGCGGTGCTGACGCCGACCCTGGCCGACGAGACGCCCCGCATCGGGTTCCTGGCGCCGACCGACTATCAGCAGGTCATCAACCGGCTGATCGAGTGGGTGTCGTTCACCCCGCTGCACAATGTGACCGGCGAACCGGCGATCTCGCTGCCGTTGGCCCAATCCGCCCACGGCATGCCGGTGGGCATGATGCTGTCGACCGGTATGGGGCAGGAGTCGCTGCTGCTCGAACTCGCCTACGAACTCGAAGAGGCCCGGCCGTGGGCGCGGATCCAGGCCGGGTGATCAGGCCTGCTCGTCGGACCCGAGTTTTTCGAGCATCCTTTTGAATTCGCGCTGCTGCGTCTCGGTGAGCTTGCTCAGGATCCGGGCGTCGGCGCCGCGCACCGCCGCTTCGGCGCGCTTGAGCAGGGCGCGGCCCGCGCCGGTCAGGTTGGCCGGCAGCGCCCGCCCCGACGACACCGACGAAGGCCGCTCCACCGCACCGACGTCCTCCAGCTTGCGCAGCACCGTGTTCATCGCCTGCGGGGTGACGCCCGCGTGGCGGGACAGCTCGGCGCTCGACATCCCCGGGTGCATCGAAAGGATGCGCAGGCAAACGAATTCGGGCAGGGCCAGGTCCAACGGACTCAGCACCGCGGCAACCTCCGGCCGCAACACCGTCCCCACCCGGTACAGCAGATAGCCAAGCGGGGCGTCGTCCTGGTTCATGTCAACCATGTTGACATATGTTCGCCTGGCCGCGGCGCACATTTGCCGGACCGCGATTGCCCGGCCCGCAACGGGGTAACCGACCGGCGGTAACAGGTTTCCCGCACCGCTTTTGGCGCACGAGGAGGTTCGATGCCGAAGACGACGAAAGGCGGAGCGCCCAAGAAGAGCGAACTGCCCAGCACTTTGCGGCGTTCCGACGCCAAAGCGCAACGCACGTTCGCGAAATCCCACGACGCGGCCGCCGAGGAGTACGGCAGCGAGGAACGGGCCCACCGGGTGGCTTACGCCGCCGTCAAGCACAGTTTCGAAAAGGTCGGCGACCACTGGGAACCCAAGGAGAAGAAGGGGCCGTCCGACGAGCGCGCCGAGCGTGGCGGGCTGCGACCGTCCGGCGAGTCGGCCGAGGGCGTCGACGCCAACGCCAGCAAAAAGCATCTGCTCGACGTGGCGCGCCGGCTCGAAGTTCCGGGCCGATCGACGATGAACAAAGCGGAGTTGGTCGACGCGATCAAGAAGCACAATCGCCGCGTCCGCGGACGCTGAGCGGGAATCGCCAACTCCCCGCGGTCCTTTGCGTTCGCGTGCGCACCGCGGCGATGCGGCGCCGTTTGCCGCCCGAGTCCGCGGGTACGTGACTGCCCGTGGTCGCGAAGCGTTCGCGCACAGACGACACCAGGGAGCAGTGACATGAGCGAGCCGGATTCCGTCATCCACAATCTGCGCGACACGCTCAACAACGAGCCCGGTCTCGCGGATCGGCTCGAGCGGTCTTTGCATCAGGCGCGGGCGGGCCGAATCCGAGCTGAACCCGGAGCTGTACGAGGCGCTCGAGTGGCCGCGCGACATCGGCGAGTACGAGGCCTACCTGAAGCGCTTCCTCCGATGGGTGCCCCACGAGTCGGACGCGGACGCCTGGAAGAACGAAAAGCGGCAGGCTCAAGAGGTCAGCGATCGCATGGCGCACTTCTACTTCCTGGTCGACCAGGGCGACGAGCCGGCCCAGGGCTCCGGTGTCTTTCGGGAATGGCTGACGGACTTCGCCCGGCAGTGGGGGAATTTCCTGGACACGCCGGAGTCGTTCAGCCCCGAAGCCCTGCAGTCGTTCATCGACAACGCGCCGGAGTACCGCATCCATGAGTCGCTGGTCGACGGTGCCCCGAACGCGCCCAGCGGATGGCTGACCGCCAACCAGTTCATCGCGCGGGAAATCAACGGGGGGCTGCGCCCGATCGCCGAGCCGACCACCAACCTGGTGGTGACCTCACCGGCCGACTGCAAATACCAGCACGCCTACGACATCGCTGCCGACTCGAGCATCCCCGCCACCACCGTCAAGAACGAAAAGTACGGCAACATCAAGCAACTCATCGAAGGAAGCCAATACAGCGAGAGCTTCGCCCGCGGCACCTTCGTGCATTACATGCTGCCCGTGCATGCCTACCACCGCTATCACCTGCCCGTCGCGGGACTGGTCGAGGAGTCCTTCCGGATCAACGGGAAAGTCTTCATGCGGGTGGGCCTGGAAGAACACGAGTTCGCCTCCAGCGACAGCGCCAGCAGCGGGTACGAGTTCTCCCAGACCCGCGGCGTGGTCACCGTCGACACCTCGCAATCGGATTGCGGCGACATCGGCATCGTGGCGGTCATCCCGGTGGGCATGGCCCACGTGTCGTCGGTCGTCCTCACCGCGGTGCCCGGCAAACACATGGCCAAGGGGGAGGAGTTCGGGTACTTCCAGTTCGGCGGCTCGGACATCATCATCCTCTTCCAGGAGGGGGTCGATCCCCAGCTGGACAGCAGTGAGGAGTTCCGGCTGGTCGGTTCGCCGGTGGCGCGCTGCGCCGCGCCGCGAAACCCGCAGTGAGGGTGATTATTACGCCGCCCAAGGGGTAAAAGCCCTGCCTGCGGGGGGCAAGGCGGCTTCTCCGACGGTGCGGATTGAGCCGTTCGAGGTCGCCTCGGTCGATCGTTTGTGGGGCTATCAGTCGGGGTAGTCAGCCGCAATGGCCGGTCTCCTGGGGCGACTGTGGCTCACGGCGTGGCACAAGGTGCTGTCCTCGCCCCTTCTCACGCTCAACGGCTACGTCGCCTTCGACTTGCCGCGCACCGTAACCGCGTTGGGCACATCGCTGCTCATGGGCCTGGTGGCGGTGCACGCCTACCTGGCGGCCACCCGGCCCGGCCTGCCGCTGTATTTCTGGGTGTATCTGGCCGCGCTGATCGCCGCCTGCCTGGCCGTCGCCGCCGCGATGGCCTTTGCCGCCAAACCCCTTGTGCCGCAAGCGGGCTGGTACGCCGGCAGCCTGGTGTGCGCGGCCTTCCTGGTGATCTATCTGGTCAGCCGCTTTGTCAGCCTGCCGGGTCTGGTGGCGGTGACCGGGCGGTGGGACCTGGCCCCGGGAACGTTTGCCATGGAGTTGGCCGGTGCCTTCATCGCCGTGCACACCACCGTCCTGTCCGGCATCAACGTGGCGTATCCGCAACGACAGAACTGGCGCGACTGAACGGTGACGACATGACAGTGCTCGACTATCCGGCGTGGCTGCGCATCGACCACTGGCTCAATGTCCTTTTTCTGACGCTGGTGATCCGCAGCGGCATCGAGATCCTGTCCACGCACCCGAAGCTGTACTGGCACGACGACAGCAGGCCCGGCAGCGAGTGGGCGCGCTTCACGGTCAAGGAAATGCCGGTCAACAAGCTCTACGACACCCTCGACGAGGAGGAGGACTACAGCTCGCTGTTCTCGTTGCCCGGCCACAAGAAACTCGGCATGGGCCGCCACTGGCACTTCTTCTCGGTGATCGGCTGGATCCTCGTCGGCCTCTCGTATTACATCCTGCTGTTCGCGACCGGGCAGTGGCACCGGTACTGGCCGGCGTCGTGGTCGATCTTCGGTGAGGCGTGGAACGACATCGTCACCTACATGAGCTTCAACCTGCCGCCGCTGCTGCCGGGCGAGCCACTGGACGCCATCCAGAAGCTGACCTACGCCGGGGTCATCTTCGTGCTGGCGCCGTTCCAGATCCTGACGGGTGCCGCGCAGTCACCGGCCATCGAGGCCGCGTTCCCCTGGTATGTGCGCATGTGGGGCGGCCGGCAATGGGCGCGCAGCCTGCACTTCCTCGGCCTGATCGCGTTTGTGGTGTTCATCGTCATCCACCTGTCGATGATCTTCTTCTGGAGTTGGGGCCAGCTCACCGCGTCGATGATCTTCGGTTCCGTGCGCAACATCGGTTGGGCCACCGCCCTGTCGCTGGTGATCGTCGCCGCCATCGTCGCCGTCCACGTCGCGGCGACGGTGTGGAGCCTGCGCCGGCCCGTTCAGGTGCGCCGCGTGCTCGGCGCCGTGGTCACCCGCGCCCGCAAAATCCTGTTGCGGCCGCTGAATTCGAGGCAGAACTACCCCGAGCGGATGACGTCCAAGGAGCACCGGGTCAACGGCAAGCCGCCGACCAGCGCCGAGTACAAGGTGATGGCCGTGCACAACTTCGTCGATTGGCGCGTGCGGGTGGGCGGGCTGGTGGAAAACCCGGTGACGCTGGACCTCGACGCGCTGCGCGGCCTGGCCGAACAGCAATCGCAACGCGTGATGCACAACTGCGTGCAGGGGTGGACCAGCATCGGCCAGTGGAGCGGAATTCCGCTGGCCCAACTCGCCGATCATGTGCGTCCGCTCCCGCAGGCGAAGTACATCTGCTTTTTGACCATGCAGGACACCGGCCGCGACGAGCCCAGCGCGGAGGGGGAGGGCCAGTTCTACGAGGTGATCGATCTCGAACTCGCCTACAAGCCACAGACTTTGCTGGCCTACGAGATGAACGGGAAGCCGCTGCCCATCAAGCACGGGGCGCCGCTGCGGCTGCGGGTGGAGACCCAGGTCGGTTTCAAGATGGCGAAGTGGATCAACCAGATCGAGTTCATCGACGACTACTCCGGCATCGGCCACGGCCTTGGGGGCTGGCGCGAGGACAACGTCCACTACGACAAGGACGTGGAGATCTGACATGCCCGACCCTTCGGCAACGCGTCCCGAGCTGATCGACCTGCAAAGCGTTGAGCGCGAACGAGTTTCAGAGCTGGTGGCCGTCAAGGGCGGGCACTGTGCCGGCTGCGGCGGCAAGGATTTCGCCGTCGGGCACGCGCTGTATCTCGGATTCTTGTTCCTCGACGAGGACGACGACGCCTTCATGGTGGCGTTGACGTGCCGCAACGACGGCTGTCCGGCCCCGCGCACCGGAATCGTGTTGGCCGCCAACGAGTTTTTGTCCGACTATCGGGAGATCTCCGACGTCGAGGACATCGCGAGCCGCGCCAGGGCGAGACAGGCTAGCGCAACGTGGGGTGGCTCGGGGTATCGGTGAATCGCGGCCGGGCGAGATCGAACCTCTCGATCAACTCCGACACGGAACGCAGGTCGTCACACAGGGATTGGAACCGTCGTTCGGAGGGCTCGTCGAGCACGCCCAGGCAACTGTAGTGCACCAGCCGCCGGAACCTCCCGGCGAGCGCTGCCCCCCAACGGATTCCGAAGTCGTAGGCCTGCCCTTCGGGAACGTCGTCGCGTCGCGCGAGCTCTTTGAGCGCCGCGATCTGCTCATCGAGCAGCTCGAAGTCGTCATCGATGCCGATCGGCTCGGGCCGCCGCGCTGTCGTGCTCACCTGACCTCCCTCACAGGCGTGGCTTCGCCACGCTGATCACGTGGGGCTGGCCGCGCAGGGTCAGATATACCCGCTTGGGCCCGATCGCCATCCCGGACAGCGGCGCCGAAGCGACCGGGCCCGACGGCAATCCCGCCCGGTAGTCGAGGGTGCGGATCACCCGGATGGTCCCGTTCGGAAAGCCGGTGAAGCTCGCGGTTTCCAGCACCGTCACGTCGCGGTCGGTGGCCGCGTAGATGCGCGTGTCGTCGGTGCCCAGATAGCGGATCGGCGACGACAGTTCGGTTCGGGCCAGCACCTCGAGCCCGTCGCCGCCGCGACGCGAGTCGACCGCGTACAGCACCTTGTCGTCGCGCCCGGCCACATAGCTGCGGGTGACCTGGGTTCCGTCGCCCGCCCACACGGCGACGGCCATCGGAAGCGAGCCGCGTTCTTCGGGCGGCGACGTGGGCCCCTTGTAGTAGCGGATGCCCGAGGCGCCGTAGAGGTGGTACTCGATTTGCCGCCCGCGGTTGGACCCGTCGATCGTGTCGGCCGGCTCCCCGGCGTAGGTGGCCGTCGGCAGCTTGCGGAACCCGTACTGGTCCACCGGCGTCACCGACGAACCGTCCGCGGCGAGCGCCAGCAGCACCCGCATGCCGGCGTCCTCGGCGAGGTAGGAAGGCGCGGGGCCGGCGTCGATTTCGGCGACCGGCCGCAGGGTCGCGATGTCGACGACGGCGACCTTGCCGCGTTCCGGCTGCGGCACGAAGACGTGGCGGTCGTCCTTCTGGCTGATCTGCAGGTTGCGCCCGGACCCCATCGGGGCCGACAGCCGGGTATGGGCGGTGCCCGGCCCGGCGTAGCCGATCGCGGCCAGCCGGTGATCGTCGGTGAGGCCCAGCAACTCGTGGTCGTGATAGGACCAGACCGGGTCATGCAGGGTCGCGTCGATGGTCGCCACGCTGACCGCCGGCGCGCTCTCCAGCGAGGACCCGGGCGCCGAACAACCCGCTACCGCCACGACTGCGGCGGCCGCCGCGACCGACCACCGTCGCAACCTTCGTCGCTGACCGCTCCCGATGGCCACGATCGGTGCCATCCTTTCGCCGTTTCGCCCGTCCGGGCTGTACCCCGCCGGGCGGCCCGTTACACCTGCGAGAGGACGCGACGGGAGCGCCGCCTACAGAATCGGCCGCCCGCCCGTGACGGCCACCCGCGCCCCGGAGATGTAGCTCGCGTCGTCGGAGGCCAGCAGCACGTAGAGCGGGGCGAGTTCGGCGGGCTGGCCGGCACGCCCCAGCGGCACGTTGTCGCCGAAGGACTCCACGCTGTCCGGCGGCATCGTCGACGGGATCAGCGGCGTCCAAATCGGACCCGGCGCCACGCTGTTGACCCGAATCCCCTTCTCGCCCAACAGCTGAGCCAAGCTGGCGGAGAAATTGGCGATCGCCGCCTTGGTCGCCGCGTAGGGCGCCAGGGTCGGATTGGGGCTGTCGGAGTTCACCGACGAGCTGCCGATGATCGACGAGCCGGCGTTCAGGTAGGGCAGGGCCGCCTTGGCGAGGTAGAAATACGCGCCCACGTTGAGCCGGAAGGTGTAATCCCACTCCTCGTCGCTGATCTCGTCCAGGCTCTTGCGCATCATCTGATACGCGGCGTTGTTGACCAGGATGTCCACGCCGCCCAATTCCTGCACCGCCCGGTCCACGACGGCGCGGCAGTGGGCGGCGTCGGAGAGGTCACCGGGCACCAGCACGCACTTGCGTCCGGCGTTGGTGACGTAGCGGGCCACGTCGCGCGCGTCGTCGTCCTCGTTGAGGTACGCGATCAGCACGTCGGCGCCCTCGCGCGCGAAGGCGATCGCGACCGCACGCCCGATGCCGCTGTCGCCGCCGGTGATGATCGCCTTTTTGCCGAGGAGTTTTCCCGAGCCCTGGTAAGTGTTTTCACCACAATCGGGAATTGGATCCATCTGGGCCTGCACGCCCGGGACGGATTGTTGTTGCGCGGTAAAGCCCATCTTGATTTCCTTTGCCTCGCTCGAAAGTTGGCCATGTCATTGGAGAAGCCGGCCCGGGCAAACGCCGGCGCCGCTTCCCGCTTTACGATTCGCGACGGGTTGGGCCGGCGGCCGGAACGTCCGGATCGTCGTCGGCCGGCGGCTCCGGGTCCCGCCACTCCTCGCTACGGCTGGACCGATTGCCGCGGACCGTGCCCTCCAGTTCGTGCTTGAGCTCGTCGTCTTCCCGTGAGCTGTGCTTGGAGTTGCCACGTTGCACGCGATCGCCCCCTTCGCGGATGTCTCGGCCTGTGCTCAGAACGCCTTCGCGCACCGGTTACCCGGCGGCGCACGGCTTAATCGGGGCGCGCGGCGGGTGTTAGCGGTGATGCGGATGTTGTGTTCTGTTACCAAAGATGTCGTCGGCGAAAACACCCGCATTTCACCAGCTAATGGACCCGATTATTGGCGTGCGGCGCGGGTAGATGTTTAAAGCCGGAGCCGCATGGCTATTTCGCTGCGTATATCTGCATGCCCTTGACGGGGGGCGTTTGTGTGCGACGAAAGGAATGAAGAATGAAGGTCACCAAGACGGCCATTAAGACAGTTGCCGCCGCCGGGATTGCGGCCGCGGGCGTTTTCGCCGCGGCGCCGGCTTTGGCTTCGCCGCCGCCCAACATTCAGGGATTCGGCACCAGCGAACAGCTCGTGGACGGCGCCCTGATCACCAATTACACCGTGAGCAACCTGCAGCCGAGCAATGTCACCATCCCGGGCTACACGCCCAAGGGCACGCTCTACCAGGCGGACATCAGCGCCCGGTCGGAGGCCGGCCTCGTGACCCCGATGGTCAACGACTTCATCGCCCGCGGACCCAACGGTCAGAATTACCGGGTGATCGACAAGGTCGGGACCCCGAACGGGCTCAGCCCCGCGCCGATCCCGCAGGGCAGCGAGTCGACCGGCACGCTGTACTTCGACGTGACCGGCGCGCCCCCCAACGGCGTCGTCTACAACGACGGCATGCAAGACGTCCTGATCTGGACGTCGAACATGGAGGGCGGCTCCGCGTCCGGGACGATCAACAGCCCGGCGCCCGGCGCGCCGAACAGCCCGGCACCCGGTGCCCCGCCGGCGCCGGCGCCCAGCGCCTGATCCGGCCGGCAAAACTCCCCGCACCCCCGTGGTGCGGGGAGTTTTTGCGTCCCGACGAATCGGGCGCGGGTGAACCGGGTACCCGGCATTCATGAGTAATCCGGACCACAGGCCGGCGAGCGTGCGCAAACAAGCGCAACGCAACGCCGAGCGAACGCGAGCGGCGATGGACGAGCGGCGCAGCGAACACAGCGGCGGGCTGAGCGGCTGGGTCGCCGAGCGCGCCGGCCGCTGGGATCTGTCCGGCCAGGACGAGGCCGCCCTGCAGCGACAGAAGTATTTGTGGAATGTGCTGGTGGACTATTGGTTTCGGATGGAGATCGACGGCTGGGAGAACATTCCGGAAGCACCGCCGGCGCTGCTGGTCGGGATCCACTCCGGGGCCCCGTTCGTGTGGGACGCCTGGACGGTTGGTCTGCAATGGTGGCGACGGTTCGGCCAGGACCGGCCGCTGCACGGCACCGCCCATGACGCGTTGATGGCAATCCCGTTGTTCGGGCGCTACTTCCGGTCGATGGGGGTGCTCCCGGCCGCCCCGGACGCGATCGCCACCGCCCTGGCCGAAGGGCGTGACGTCGCGCTGTGGCCGGGTGGGGAAGTGGACTCGCTGCGCCCATGGACGGAGCGCGATCGGGCCAACCTCGCCGGGCGGACGGGCTTCGTCAAGATGGCGATCCGGGCCGGGGTGCCGATCGTGCCCATCGCCACCGTCGGCGGGGCCGACGCGATGCCCGTGCTGATCCGCGGCGACCGGCTGTCAAAAGCCTTGCAACTGGACCGGTTACTGCGGCTCAAGGTGTTCCCGCTGGCGATCTCGCTGCCGTGGGGGATCGCCCCGGCGGCGCTGCCCCAACTGCCGCTGCCGGCCAAGATCAGGACGCGCTTCATGCCCGCCGTGGAACTCGACCACGACCCCGCGCGGGCGGACGACGAGGAATACATCGACCGCAAATACCACGAAGTGCAGGATTCCATCCAGGAGGGCATGGACGCGCTGGCGCGCAAGCGCGCCTTCCCGTTCTTCGGGTGACGGCCGCGAAAACCGTTGCGGCCACGTCGATGAGGGCGTCGTGGATCAGGTTGCCCGCGTGGGTGTCAGCGCCGGATCGGCGAGCACCCACTCCGGTTGCGGGGGCGTGGGCGCCCGGTAACCGACCCCGCGGACGGTGCCGATCATGAATTCGTGCCGGGTGCCGAGCTTGGCGCGCAGTCGCCGGATGTGGACGTCGACCGTGCGGGCCCGGCTGTTGCTGTCATAGCCGCACGCCTCCCGCATCAATCGGGTGCGCGTGAAGGCCTGGCCGGCATGCAGCACAAGGAAACTCAGCAATCTGAACTCGGTCAGGGTCAGAGTCAGGTCGTGGCCGTCCAGCGACGCGGTGAAGCTCGCCGGGTGCAGGCGGAGGTCGCCGAACTTCAAGATGCCGTCGGCGGTGCCGCGGCGGCGGCCGACCGCCAGCCGCAACCGCGCCCGCAGCTCGTCCGCGCCGGTGCCGGGCAGCATCACGTCGTCGAAATTGCCATCGGTGTCGACCGCGGCGCAATCCGCCGGCCTCACCAGGGCCACCACCGCGGTAGCGGGGTTCTGCGCCGCCAGTCGGCGGCTAACCGCCTGGGCCGCAGGCATATTGCTGCGCGCGTCGACGATCGCCACGTCGGCGGTGGCGCAATGACCGTCGGTGTGGGCGGTCAGCGCCACGCGCGCCGGGAGCGCGAACGTGGTCAAATCCGGTAAGGCCGATTCGAAATCAGCCTCGTCGGTGAGCACCACAATGTCCATCGACCTGTCCAACGACATCTCCAACCTCGTGAGGTCCCTGCGTTCCCCCCGGTCCGTAGGCGCCTCGCGCGAGATGTCTGGCAGCGCTAGGGCTGTTTACCCACTCGGCCGAAAACTATGCAAAGCTATGCAAACTCAGGCCGGCGCGCTGGAGAAAGTCGATGGGCCCGGCCCATTTTCATGGACCGGACCCATCTTTCCCATCAAGCTACTGGTTGGACTTCTGGCGCTCCTCGGCCGCCTCGGCGCCGCCACGCGCGGCTTCCGCCTCGGCTTCCTTCTTCGCCGCGTCACGCTGCGCTTCGGCCTTGTCCTGCTGCGCCTGGCCCTCACGGGTCAGGTCATCGCGACCGGCCACCGCGCCTACGGCCTCCTTGGCCTTACCCTTGACGTCCTCGACGACGCCCTTCACCGCTTCAGCGGGTCCCGACTTGTTTTCTTCCGCCATGGATCCGTTCCTCCTCGTTGGCGTACTGTGAGCGATCCACGCTCAACGATCGCGAGCGATCGATCCGGTCATACGGCGAACCCGGTCCTCATTGCTCGAGACCGCATATGTCACCGCGTTGTAGCGGGTTCCCCTGCCGTCGGCGGCTCAAACGCAGCGCCGGGCGTCGGAACATTCGGTACCGGCAGGCTCGAAAATCGCTCCCGCACGCCAACTGTGCGCATAATGCACCCCACCGACGCCCCGTTGTGCTGCGATGAGGCAGGATGTGAAATGCCGTTCCGGATGAGATCGCCCGGGATGGCACTCTCATGCGAGGAGTCTGATGACGGAGTCCAGGGAGCCCCACGTCGCCGGCCCGGCGGCTCCGAGGCAGGAGCCCACGAACGGACTGGCTTCCGGCCAGGCGCTGACCCGGGCCAGGTATTCGCGAGTGCTACTCAAGCTCGGCGGCGAAATGTTCGGTGGCGGCCAGGTGGGCCTGGATCCCGACGTCGTGGCGCTGGTGGCGCAGCAGATCGCCGAGGTGGTCCGCGGCGGCGTCCAGGTCGCCGTCGTGATCGGCGGGGGCAACTTCTTCCGGGGGGCGCAGCTGCAGCAGCGCGGCATGGAACGCACCCGTTCGGACTACATGGGCATGCTGGGCACCGTCATGAACAGCCTCGCGCTGCAAGACTTTCTGGAGAAGGAAGGCATCGTCACCCGCGTCCAGACCGCGATCACCATGGGTCAGGTCGCCGAGCCCTACCTGCCACTGCGCGCCGTACGCCACCTGGAAAAGGGGCGCGTGGTGATCTTCGGTGCCGGCATGGGCCTGCCGTACTTCTCCACCGACACCACCGCCGCGCAGCGGGCGCTCGAGATCGGCGCCGAGGTGGTGTTGATGGCCAAGGCCGTCGATGGCGTCTTCTCCGCGGACCCGCGGCAGTATCCCGAGGCCGAGCTGATCACCGCGATCAGTCATCGCGAGGTCATCGACCGCGGGCTACGAGTGGCCGATGCCACCGCGTTCAGCCTGTGCATGGACAATGGCATGCCGATCCTGGTGTTCAACCTGCTGACCAATGGCAATATCGCCCGGGCGGTCGCTGGTGAGAAAATCGGGACTCTGGTCACCACCTGATGAGGAGCGGCGCAGATGATTGACGAGGCTCTCTTCGACGCTGAAGAGAAAATGGAGAAGGCCGTAGCGGTCGCCCGCGACGACTTGTCGACCATCCGGACCGGGCGCGCCAATCCCGGCATGTTCTCGCGGATCGTGATCGATTACTACGGCGCCGCCACCCCCATCACGCAGCTGGCGAGCATCAACGTCCCCGAGGCGCGCCTGGTGGTGATCAAGCCCTACGAGGCGAGCCAGGTGGGGGCGATCGAGACGGCGATCCGCAACTCCGACCTGGGCGTGAATCCCACCAACGACGGCACCCTGATCCGCGTGGCGGTCCCGCAGCTCACCGAGGAACGTCGCCGCGAGCTGGTCAAACAGGCCAAGAGCAAGGGGGAGGACGCCAAGGTCTCGGTGCGCAACATCCGCCGCAAGGCGATGGAGGAGCTGCACCGCATCCGCAAGGACGGCGAGGCCGGCGAGGACGAGGTCGGCCGGGCCGAAAAGGACCTGGACAAGACCACGCACCAGTACACCACCCAGATCGAAGAGTTGGTCAAGCACAAAGAAGGCGAGCTGCTGGAGGTCTAGCGACCACTCGGCAGCTAAGTTGACTCAGGCCCGTGGCTACCCCAGATCCCGGCGCAGGCACCCCGCCCGACGAGCCCGGCGCCGCAGCCCAGCCGGAGCCTGCGTTCACGGCGATGCCGCCGCCCGCGAAGAAGACCTCGCGGGCCGGCCGCGACCTGCGCGCCGCGATCGCGGTGGGCGCCGGTATCGGCGGCGCTTTGGTCGTCACGCTGGTGTTCGCCCCCCGCTTTTGGGTCCCGATCGTCGCGATGGCCATCCTGGTCGCCACCCACGAGGTGGTGCGGCGGCTGCGTGAAGCCGGATTCGTCATTCCGGTCATCCCGTTGCTGGCCGGCGGGCAGCTCACGGTGTGGCTGACCTGGCCGTTCCACGCCGCCGGCGCGCTGGCGGGCTTCGGCGTCACCGTGGTGGCGTGCCTGTTTTGGCGATTGTTCATGCAGGACAACCGCACACCGCCCGAACCCGCCGGTGGGTCCCCGTCGCCGTCCTACCTGCGCGACGCGTCCGCCACAATTTTCCTGGCCGCGTGGGTGCCGCTGTTCGCGTCCTTTGCCGCGTTGCTGGTGTATCCCGCCGACGGCGCGGGGCGGGTGTTCTGCCTGATGATCACGGTGGTCGCGTCGGACGTGGGCGGCTACGCCGTCGGCGTGTTGTTCGGCAAGCACCCGATGGTCCCGGCGATCAGCCCGAAGAAGTCCTGGGAGGGGCTCGCCGGTTCGCTCGTCCTGGGCATCACCGCGGCGACCCTGACCGCGACCTTCCTCGCCGGCAAACCGCCGTGGGTGGGCGCGCTGCTGGGTCTGGTGCTCGTTTTGACCTGCACGCTCGGCGATCTGGTGGAATCGCAGATCAAGCGCGACCTCGGCATCAAGGACATGGGCCGGCTGCTGCCCGGCCACGGCGGACTGATGGACCGCCTCGACGGCGTCCTGCCGTCGGCGGTCGCGGCGTGGACGGTGCTGACGCTCGTTCCCTAGGTCGGCCCGACGTGACCGATACTGGACAGGTCATGGTCCAACAACTGGTGTTCTCCGAGCCGCGACCCGGCAAGCCGCCGCGGCACCTGGCCGATCTCGACGCGGACGGCCGCGCCGCCGCCGTCGCCGAGCTGGGGCTGCCGGCCTTTCGCGCCAAGCAGCTGGCGCATCAGTATTACGGGCGGCTGATCGCCGACCCGCGGCAGATGACCGACCTGCCGGCCGGGCTGCGCGACGCGATCGCCGACACGATGTTCCCGATCCTGCTCACCGCGGTCTCCGAGGTGGCCTGCGACGCCGGCGAGACGCGAAAGACGTTGTGGCGGGCCCTCGATGGGGTCACCGTGGAGTCGGTGTTGATGCGCTATCCGCAGCGCAACACGGTGTGCATCTCGTCGCAGGCCGGCTGCGGCATGGCGTGTCCGTTCTGTGCGACGGGCCAGGGCGGGTTGAGCCGCAACCTGTCGACGGCCGAGATCCTCGAGCAGGTGCGCGCCGCCGCCGCGGTGCTGCGCGACGACTTCGGCCCGCCCAGTCAGCGGCTGTCCAACGTGGTCTTCATGGGCATGGGGGAGCCGTTGGCCAACTACGCCCGGGTGGTCGCCGCGGTGCGGCGCATCATCGCCGCGCCGCCCCACGGGTTCGGCATTTCGGCCCGTTCGGTGACGGTGTCGACGGTCGGCCTGGCGCCCGCGATCCGCAAACTCGCCGACGAAGGGCTCGCGGTGACCCTGGCGCTGTCGCTGCACGCGCCCGACGACGAACTGCGCGACACGCTGGTGCCGGTCAACAACCGGTGGAAGATCGCCGAGGCGCTCGACGCCGCACGGTATTACGCCGACGTCACCGGCCGGCGGGTATCGGTGGAGTACGCGCTGATCCGTGACGTCAACGACCAGCCGTGGCGGGCGGACCTGTTGGGGCAGCGGCTGCATCGCGCGCTGGGGCCGTTGGTGCACGTCAACCTGATCCCGCTGAACCCGACGCCGGGCAGCGAGTGGGATGCGAGCCCGAAGGCGGTCGAGCGCGAGTTCGTGCGGCGGGTCCGCGCCAAGGGCGTGTCCTGCACGGTCCGCGACACCCGCGGCCGGGAGATCAGCGCCGCGTGCGGCCAGCTGGCCTTCGAGAACCGGTAGCGAGAGCGCAGGCGCTCACCCGGCGCCCAACGTGGACTTGGTGCGGCGAAACACCGCGAATTCGCCGCACAACTCGACGCTCGGCCGCGCCGAAGGCGCCAGCTACCTGATCCAGCCGCGCCGGCGGCCCCACAGGTCGCGGATCAGGACGACGAGGACCAGGGCCGCGAAGCCGATCAGGAACCAGTCCTCGATGTGGCCGACGTGGTTGCCGCGCAGCATCGCCAGCAACAGCCCGAAGATGCACAGGCCGACGATGTGCCAGGTCCGGTGATTGATCCGGCTCCAACCCCACGCCGCCGACGGCACCTCGACGGAGTCGACGCCGGTGAAGTGTTCGACCTCGGTACTGGCCACGGCGAATCCCTTTCGGATCGGATCGGCTTGCTGAATCCAAATTCTGGCATAAGGCCGCGCCGCGGGCGCGGCCGCATCGTGGCCCCCGTCCGGGCCGGGCGGCACAATGAATGGGTGACCAACCCGACGACCGACGGGCAAACCCCGGGCCGCGTGCGCGTGCTGGTGCTGGGCAGCACCGGCTCCATCGGCACCCAGGCGCTGGACGTCATCGCGGCCAATCCGGACCGCTTCGAAGTGGTCGGCCTGGCCGCGGGTGGGGCGAACCTGGACACGCTGCTGCACCAGCGCGCCGCCACCGGTGTGACCAACATCGCGGTCGCCGACGAAGCGGCGGCGCGGCGGGCCGGCGACATCCCCTTTGCCGGGCCCGAGGCCGTCACCCGGCTGGTCCAGGAGACCGAGGCCGACGTCGTCCTCAACGCGCTGGTGGGGGCGCTGGGCCTGCGGCCCACCCTGGCCGCGCTGGAGTCGGGCGCCCGGCTGGCGCTGGCCAACAAGGAATCGCTGATCGCCGGCGGTCCGCTGGTGCTCAAGGCCGCCAAGCCCGGCCAGATCGTGCCGGTCGACTCCGAACATTCCGCGCTGGCCCAGTGCCTGCGCGGCGGGACTCCCGACGAAGTCGCCAAGCTGGTGCTGACCGCGTCCGGCGGCCCGTTCCGCGGCTGGACCGCCGCCCAGCTCGAGGACGTCACCCCCGAGCAGGCCGGCGCCCACCCGACGTGGTCGATGGGCCCGATGAACACGCTGAACTCGGCCTCGCTGGTCAACAAGGGGCTCGAGCTCATCGAGACCCACCTGCTGTTCGGCCTTCCCTATGACCGCATCGAGGTGGTCGTGCACCCCCAGTCGATTGTTCATTCGATGGTCACCTTCGTCGACGGCTCGACCCTCGCCCAGGCCAGCCCGCCGGACATGAGGCTGCCGATCGCGCTGGCCCTGGGCTGGCCGCGCCGGGTGCCCGGCGCGGCCGCCTCCTGCGACTTCAGCACGGCGTCTAGCTGGGAATTCGAGCCCCTGGACAACGACGTCTTCCCCGCCGTCGAGTTGGCCCGGCACGCCGGGCAGACCGGCGGCTGCATGACCGCGGTCTACAACGCCGCCAACGAGGAGGCGGCGCAGGCGTTCCTGGCGGGCCGCATCGGGTTCGGTGCCATCGTCAAAACCATCGCCGACGTGCTGCACGCCGCCGACCAATGGGCCGTCTCACCCGCTAACGTGGATGAGGTACTCGACGCGCAGCGCTGGGCACGGGAGCGGGCCCAGCGTGTCGTCGCACAGGCGCAGCCCGCCAACTTATCGGTCAAAGCCTCCGGAGCGGTGTGAGAAAGGTCCTCGCAGCCTAATGATGTTCGTCATCGGCATTGTGCTGTTCGCACTGGCCATCCTGATCTCGGTGGCCCTGCACGAGTGCGGCCATATGTGGGTTGCGCGCGCCACCGGCATGAAGGTGCGGCGCTACTTCGTCGGCTTCGGCCCCACGCTGTGGTCGACCCGCCGCGGCGAGACCGAGTACGGCCTCAAGGCCGTGCCGCTGGGCGGATTCTGCGACATCGCCGGCATGACCTCGGTGGAGGAGCTGGCGCCCGACGAGACCGACCGCGCCATGTTCAAGCAGGCGGTCTGGAAGCGCGTCGCGGTGCTGTTCGCCGGGCCCGCCGCGAACTTCGTCATCTGCCTGGTGCTGCTCTACGGCATCGCGCTGGTGTGGGGCCTGCCCGACCTGCACCCGCCCACCAAGGCGGTGGTCGGCGAAACCGCTTGTGTGGCACCGGAAGTGGCGCCCGGCAAGATCGCGGACTGCACCGGGCCCGGGCCGGCGGCACTCGCCGGAATCCGTCCCGGCGACGTCATCGTCAAGGTGGGCGACACCCCGGTGTCGACCTTCGAGGAGATGGCCGCGGCCATCCGCAAGGTGCACGGCAACACCCCGATCGTCGCCGAGCGGGACGGCACCGCCATCACCACCTACGTCAACGTCACGCCCACGCAGCGCTACCTGACCACCGGGCCCGACGGGCAGGGCGCTCAACCGCAAGCCTCGACGGTCGGCGCCATCGGCGTCGGCGCCGTCCGGACCGGCCCGACGCACTACGGGGTGCTCTCGGCGATCCCGGGCAGTCTGGCGTTCGCCGGGGACCTGACCGTCGAGGTGGGCAAGGCGCTCGTCACAATTCCCACCAAGGTCGGTGCGCTGGTGCACGCCATCGGCGGCGGCCAGCGCGACCCGCAGACGCCGATGAGCGTGGTCGGAGCCAGCATCATCGGCGGCGACACCGTCGACCACGGACTGTGGGTGGCGTTCTGGTTCTTCCTGGCCCAGCTGAACCTCATCCTGGGCGCGATCAACCTGGTGCCGCTGCTGCCCTTCGACGGCGGGCACATCGGGATCGCGATGTTCGAAAAGGTCCGCAACCTGATCCGCTCGGCCCGGGGCATGGTCGCGGCCGCGCCGGTGAACTACCTCAAACTCATGCCGGCGACGTACGTCGTGCTGGTGTTCGTGGTCGGCTACATGCTGCTGACCGTGACCGCCGATCTGGTCAACCCGATCAGGCTGTTTCAGTAGGAGAACTCATGTCCGTTGGCCTGGGCATGCCGGACGCCCCGGCGCCCACGCTCGCACCCCGGCGCAAAACGCGCCAACTGATGGTGCGCGACGTCGGGGTCGGCAGCGACCACCCGATCTCGGTGCAGTCGATGTGCACCACCAAGACCCACGACGTCAACACCACGCTGCAGCAGATCGCCGAGCTGACCGCGGCCGGCTGTGACATCGTCCGCGTGGCCTGCCCGCGTCAGGAGGACGCCGACGCGCTGGCCGAGATCGCCCGGCACAGCCAGATCCCGGTGATCGCCGACATCCACTTCCAGCCGAAGTACATCTTCGCCGCGATCGACGCGGGATGCGCCGCGGTGCGGGTGAACCCGGGCAACATCAAGGAATTCGACGGCCGCGTCGGCGAGGTCGCCAAGGCCGCCGGCGCCGCCGGCATCCCGATCCGCATCGGGGTCAACGCGGGCTCGCTGGACAAGCGGTTCCTGCAGAAGTACGGCAAGGCCACCCCCGAGGCGCTGGTCGAGTCCGCGCTCTGGGAGGCCTCGCTGTTCGAGGAACACGGCTTCGGCGACATCAAGATCAGCGTCAAGCACAACGACCCCGTGGTGATGGTCGCCGCGTACGAGCAACTGGCGGAGCGGTGCGACTATCCGCTGCACCTCGGTGTCACCGAGGCCGGCCCCGCGTTCCAGGGCACCATCAAGTCCGCGGTCGCGTTCGGCGCGCTGCTGTCGCGCGGGATCGGCGACACCATCCGGGTGTCGCTGTCGGCGCCGCCGGTCGAAGAGGTCAAGGTCGGCATCCAGATCCTCGAGTCGCTGAACCTGCGCCCGCGCGGGCTCGAGATCGTGTCCTGCCCGTCGTGCGGCCGCGCGCAGGTCGACGTCTACACCCTGGCCAACGCCGTCTCGGCGGGCCTCGACGGTCTCGACGTCCCGCTGCGCGTCGCCGTGATGGGCTGCGTGGTCAACGGTCCGGGGGAGGCCCGGGAGGCCGACCTCGGCGTCGCATCGGGAAATGGCAAGGGGCAGATCTTCGTTCGCGGCGAGGTGATCAAGACCGTGCCCGAGGCGCAGATCGTCGAGACCTTGATCGAAGAGGCGATGCGGCTCGCCGCTGAAATGGGCACAGAGATGGGCGGCGATCACGGACCGGACACAACATCGAGCGGTTCGCCGGTTGTGACCGTAAGCTGATAAACGCCAGCGCCCTGGCCCTCAGATCGCACCACAGAGAGTTCGCCACATGTCGGCTCCGCCCCTTTTCCGCCTGGTCGGCGAGCGTCGGGTGTCCGTGGTGCGTGATGCGGCCGCGGTCTGGCGGGTTCTTGAGGACGATCCCGTCGCCTCGTGCATGGTCGCGGCCCGGGTGGCCGACCACGGCGTCGACCCCAATTCCATCGGCGGGGAACTGTGGACGCTGCGCGGCGCCGAGCAATCGCTGTGCTTCGCCGGCGCCAACCTGATCCCGCTGCGCGGCGCCCCGGCCGACCTGAGCGCGTTCGCCGACGAGGCCATGCGCGGGACGCGGCGCTGCTCGTCGCTGGTCGGCAGGGCCGACCTGGTGATGCCGATGTGGGAGCGGCTCGAGGGGGCGTGGGGGCCGGCCCGCGACGTGCGCGACCGCCAGCCGCTGCTGGCGTTGTCCACCCACCCGAGCTGCGACATCGACACCGCGGTGCGCCAGGTCCGGCCCGAGGAGCTGGACGCCTACCTGGTGGCGGCCGTCGACATGTTCATCGGCGAGGTGGGCGTCGACCCGCGGATCGGGGATGGCGGTCGCGGCTACCGGCGGCGGGTGGCCAGCCTCATCTCGGCCGGTCGCGCCTGGGCACGGTTCGAGCACGGCCAGGTCGTCTTCAAGGCCGAGGTGGGCTCGCAGTCGCCGGGGGTCGGCCAGATCCAGGGGGTGTGGGTGCACCCGGAGTGGCGCGGCCTGGGCCTGGGCACCGCCGGCACCGCCACGGTCGCCGCGGTGATCGTCGGCAGCGGGCGGACGGCCAGCCTCTACGTCAACGACTTCAACGCGGTGGCGCGCGCGGCCTACGCCCGCGTCGGCTTCGCCGAGATCGGCACCTTCGCGACGGTGCTGCTCGACTAGTTGTGCTCCCCGGCAGCGGCCGCCGCCCGGCTGGGCGGGCGCCGGCCGGCGAACGCCCGACTGCCCGGGCGCTCGGCATCGGGGCGAGCTGCCACGACCACGCATAACGGTTCGGTCTCGGTGTGGCGGCGCCGCAGTTCACCCCGCAGCTCATAACATCAGCACCGATGGTAACTAGAACAACAGCGGCCTCATCCGTTTCAGGCCTGCTGCTCGTCGCGGTCATCGCGCTGTCCGGGTGCACGCCCCGGCCCGACGGCCCGGGCCCGGCCGCGGAGAAGTTCTTCCGCGCCCTCGCCGTCGGCGACACCGCGACGGCCGCCCAGCTCAGCGACAGCCCCAACGAGGCGCGCGAAGCGCTCAACGCCGCCTGGTCCGGCCTGCAGGCGACCCACCTCGACGCGCAGGTCCTCAACGCCAAGTACGCCGAGGACACCGGCACGGTCGGCTATCGCTTCGCCTGGCACCTGCCCAAGAACCGCGTCTGGAGCTACGACGGCCAGCTGAGGATGGCGCGCGACGAGGGCCGCTGGCGGGTGCGCTGGACCACCACGGCTCTGCACGCCAAACTGGGCGAGCACCAGACGTTCGCGCTGCGCGCGGATCGGCCGCGCCGCGCCTCGGTGAACGAACTCGGCGGCAGCGACGTGCTGGTGCCCGGCTACGTGTACCACTACACGCTGGACGCCACCCAGGCCGGACCCGCGCTGTTCGGCACGGCGCACGCGGTGGTCGACGTACTGCACCCGTTCAACGACACGCTCAACGACCCGCAGCTGCTCGCCGAGCAGGCCAGCTCGACACCCCACCCGGTCGACCTCGGCGTCACGCTGCACCCCGACGACAACGACAAGGTGTTCCCGGCGATCGGCCGGCTGCCCGGCATCGTGGTCACGCCCCAGCCCGAAATGCTGCCCACCGACCCGCATTTCGCGCCCGCGGTCGTCGCCGCGGTGAAGAAGGCCGTGGTGGACCAGCTGGACGGCGAGGCCGGCTGGCGGGTGGTGAGCGTCAACCAGAACGGCGTCGAGGTCGAGGTGCTGCACGAGGTCGAGGGATCACCGGCCCCCTCGGTGTCGCTCACGATGGACCGCGCGGTGCAGAACGCCGCCCAGCATGCGGTGGACACCCGCGGCGGCAAGGCGATGATCGTGGTGATCAAGCCCTCGACCGGGGAGATCCTCGCGATCGCCCAGAACGCGGGCGCCGACGCCGACGGCCTGCCGGCCACCACCGGGCTGTTCCCGCCCGGGTCGACGTTCAAGATGGTCACCGCCGGCGCGGCGGTCGAACGCGACATGGCCACGCCCAACACCATGCTGGGCTGCCCGGGCCGCCTCGACATCGGGCACCGCACCGTCCCCAACTACGGGGGCTTCGACCTCGGGGTGGTGCCGATGTCGCGGGCGTTCGCCAGTTCGTGCAACACCACCTTCGCCGAGCTCAGCAGCAAGATGCCCCCGCGCGGCCTGACCCAGGCGGCCTCCCGCTACGGGCTCGGGCTGGATTACCAGATCGACGGCATCACCACGGTGACCGGCTCGGTGCCGCCGACGGTCGACCTCGCCGAGCGCACCGAGGACGGCTTCGGCCAGGGCAAGGTGCTGGCCAGTCCGTTCGGCATGGCCCTGGTGGCGGCGACGGTCGCGGCCGGCAAGACGCCGGTGCCGCAACTGATCGCGGGCCGCCAGACGGCCGTGCAGGGCGACGCCACGCCGATCAGCCCGAAGATGATCGACGCGCTGCGGCCCATGATGCGGCTGGTGGTGACCAACGGGACCGCCAAGGAGATCGCCGGCTGCGGCGAGGTGTACGGGAAGACCGGTGAGGCCGAGTTCCCGGGCGGGTCGCATTCCTGGTTCGCCGGCTACCGCGGCGATCTGGCGTTCGCGGCGCTGATCGTCGGGGGTGGCAGCTCGGAGTACGCCGTCCGGATGACCAAGGTGATGCTCGAGTCGCTGCCGCCGGACTTTCTGGCCTAGCAGTCCTACGGGCCCGGTCCGCTTCGGCCGCGGCGGCGGTAAATTGCGAGCATGACCGATACCGGCGGCGACATGGTGGCGTTGCGCGTCTCCGACGCCGACCGCAACGGCACGATGCGGCGACTGCACAACGCGGTTGCGCTCGGGCTGATCGACATCGACGAGTTCGAGCAGCGCTCCTCGCAGGTGTCCTACGCGCGCACGCGCGGGGAGCTGGACCATCTGGTCGGCGACCTGCCGGGACCGGGCGCCATCGTCACCTCGGCGGCCGACCGGGTGGAACTGCGCGGCTGGGCGGGCTCGCTGAAGCGGCACGGCGAATGGACGGTGCCCACCCGCCTGGCGCTGGTGCGCCGGCTGGGCTCGGTGGAACTCGACCTCACCAAGGCCCGGTTCGCCGGGCCGGTGGTGGTCGTCGAACTGGACATGCGGTTCGGCTCCGTCGAGATTCGATTGCCCGACGGCGCCAGCGCGTCGATCGACGACGTCGAGGTCTACGTGGGCAGCGCCAGCGATCGCCGCAAAGACCCGCCTGGTGAGGGCAGGCCGCACGTCGTGCTGACCGGGCGAGTGGTGTGCGGTTCGGTGATCATCCGGGGCCCGCGCCGCTCGCTGCTGCGCCGCCAGCGAGTCTGATCGCCGGGGGGACCCCGGTTAAGCTGGTCGCATGCCCGCTCGCACCGCGCTTTCCCCCGGAGAGTTGTCCCCGACTCTGCCGGTGCCCGGCAACGTCCCGCGCCCCGAGTACGCCTGGAAGCCGACGGTCCACGAGGGCAGCGAGCCGTGGGTGCAGACGCCCGAGGTGATCGAGAAGATGCGGGTCGCCGGCCAGATCGCGGCGCGCGCACTGGTGGAGGCGGGCAAGGCGGTCGCGCCCGGGGTCACCACCGACGAACTCGACCGGATCGCCCACGAATACATGGTCGACCACGGCGCCTATCCCTCGACGCTGGGCTACAAGGGCTTCCCGAAGTCGTGCTGTACGTCGCTCAACGAGGTCATCTGCCACGGCATCCCCGACTCGACGGTGATCGAGGACGGTGACATCGTCAACATCGACGTCACCGCCTACATCGACGGCGTGCACGGCGACACCAATGCCACCTTCCTGGCCGGCGACGTCGCCGAAGAACACCGGCTGCTGGTGGAGCGGACCCGGGAGGCGACGATGCGCGCCATCAACGCCGTCAAGCCCGGGCGTGCCCTGTCGGTTGTCGGCCGCGTCATCGAGTCGTACGCTAACCGGTTCGGCTACAACGTCGTTCGCGACTTCACCGGGCACGGCATCGGCACCACGTTCCACAACGGGCTGGTCGTCCTGCACTACGACCAGCCCTCGGTGTCGACCGTCATGCAGCCGGGCATGACGTTCACCATCGAACCGATGATCAACCTCGGCGGCCTGGACTACGAGATCTGGGACGACGGCTGGACGGTGGTCACCAAGGACCGCAAGTGGACCGCGCAGTTCGAGCACACCCTGCTGGTCACCGACACCGGCGTCGAAATCCTCACGCTGCCATGAGGGCCCCACTGCTCGCCGCGCACGGGTGAGCGGGGCGCTGCTGGTCGCCGGCACCAGCTCCGACGCCGGCAAATCGGTGGTGGTGGCCGCCCTGTGCCGGTTGCTGGCCCGCCGCGGAACCCGGGTCGCCCCGTTCAAGGCGCAGAACATGTCCAACAACTCCGTGGTCACCGTCGAAGGCGGCGAAATCGGTCGCGCCCAGGCGATTCAGGCCCGCGCGGCCGGCCTGGAGCCCAGCGTGCGGTTCAATCCGGTGCTGCTCAAGCCGGGCAGCGACCGCACCTCGCAGCTCGTGATCAAGGGCCGGGTCACCGACTCCGTCAGCGCGAAAAGCTATGTCCAACACCGCGATCGGCTCGCCTCCGTCGTACTCGACGAATTGGCATGCCTGCGAGACGAATTCGACGCGGTCATCTGCGAGGGCGCCGGATCACCCGCCGAAATCAACCTGCGCGCCACCGATTTGGCCAACATGGGGCTGGCCCGGGCCGCCGGCCTGCCGGTGGTCCTGGTCGGCGACATCGACCGCGGCGGCCTGCTCGCGCACCTGTTCGGCACCGTCGCGGTGCTCGAGCCCGACGACCAGGCGCTGATCTCCGGTTTCATCGTCAACAAGTTCCGGGGCGATCCCGCGCTGCTCGAGCCGGGATTGCGTCAGCTGCAGGCCATGACGGGGCGGCCCACCTACGGGGTGCTGCCGTACGCCGAGGAGCTGTGGCTCGATGCCGAGGACTCGCTGTCCGTGGTCGCGCACCGCGTCATCGGCACGCCCGCCCCGCCGCGCGGCGACGAGTGGCTGCGGGTGGCCGCGGTCCGGCTGCCCCGGATCTCCAACTCCACCGACGTCGAGGCGCTGGCCTGCGAACCGGGCGTGGTGGTGCGCTGGGTCGCCGACCCCGCCGGCGCGGCCGACGCCGACCTGATCGTCGTCCCGGGCAGCAAGGCCACCGTCGCCGACCTGTCCTGGTTGCGCGAGCGCGGCCTGGCCGAGGCGATCGTGTCGCACGCGCGGGCCGGCAAACCGGTGCTGGGGATCTGCGGGGGATTTCAGATGCTGTGCCGTCGTATCGATGACGCGGTGGAGTCCGGCGCCGGCGAGGTGCCGGGGCTGGGGTTGCTCGACGCCGACATCGCCTTCGATCCGGCCAAGACCCTGCGCCGCTGGCGGTGTGGGATCGACGGTCCCTTGGGCGGATACGAGATCCATCACGGGCGGATCGCGCGCTGCGCCGAGCAAACCTGGTTCGCCGCGGGCACCGATCCGCAACCGCAAGGTGTGGTGCGCGGCGCGATCTTTGGGACGCATTGGCACGGCGTGCTCGACAACGACGACTTCCGGCGCGCCTGGCTCACCCGGGTCGCCGACGCCGCGGGCCGGGGCGGCTTCGTGGTCGACGACGACACCAACGTCGCCGCGCGGCGCGACGCCCAGCTCGATCTCGCCGCCGATCTGCTGGCCGCCCATCTCGACGTCGACGCCGTCCTCGGGCTGCTGCGCGGCCCGCCGCCGGCGCGTCCGCATCTGGCAAGTCTGTTGCGCCCGTAAGGTATTCGCCGAAGTCGCGATGTGAACGCCGCCGTTGACGACGCGGCCGGCGGGCCGTCATCGAGTGCCGGTGGAAACTGTGTCCCTGTATCACATGCCGCAGAATCATCGCGCGCGCATGCCGTTTGGCTGTAGCGTGCTTGGGTGTCCTCGATGATGACCACCCTGGAGGGGTTCCCGGTCCCGGTCGTTGTGGCCGGACCGGAGACGGGCGTCGTCGTCGTCATATTGGGCGACGAGGAACGCGCCCCCGCCGCGTATGACGCGGTCTGCGAGCGCCTGCACACCGCATCGCTGCGGACGGTCGTGATCGGCTTCGACCCGCGGCTGACCCCCAAGTCGGTGATCGGCATTCTCGACGCCCTGGGAATCGGTTGGGCCGTCGTCATGGGCGACCGCGCCGGTGGCGACCTCGCGTGGGAACTGACGGCGACCCGGCTGGGCCGGTTCGTCGGGCTGGTGGTGATCGACCGCGGGCATCCGCGCGCCGGCGATCGCGACGGCGCCATCCGCGACGGGCACTGCCCACCGGTGGAGATCGGCACCACCGTGTTGGTCAGCTCGCCGGCCGCCCGGTCGGTGGCCCAGGCCAGCCAGCAGTACGTCTACGCCGACTACCGGGTGGTGCATCTGGGACGGCGCACCGTGCAGGAGTCGACGGCGCAACTGGCCGCCGAGATCATTTTGCGCACCAGCACCTGGTAGCGCCTGGTTGACTAACGGTCATGGCCTCCGACGATGACGCCGTGACCGACCCGATGCTCTCGCTGAGTGCTCTGCGGCAGCTGGTGGCCGCCGGCGCGGTGGACACGGTCATCGTGGCGTTCGCCGACATGCAGGGACGCCTGGTCGGCAAGCGGGTGGCCGCGCAACTGTTCGTCGACGAGGTGGCCACCCGGGGCGCCGAGTGCTGCGACTATCTGCTGGCGGTCGACGTCGACATGAACACCGTCGATGGCTACGCGATGTCGAGCTGGGACACCGGATACGGCGACACCGTGCTGAGGCCCGATCTGTCCACCCTGCGGCGCATTCCCTGGCTGCCCGGCACGGCCCTGGTGATCGCCGATGTGGGCTGGGCCGACGGCAGCCCGGTCGCCGTGTCACCGCGGGCCATCCTGCGCCGCCAGCTCGATCGGCTGGCCCGGCGCGGGTGGAGCGCCGACGCCGCGACCGAGCTGGAATTCATGGTGTTCGACGAGACCTATCGCCAGGCGTGGGCCGGCGGATACCGCGGCCTGACCCCGGCCAGCGACTACAACATCGACTACGCGATCGCGGCGTCGTCGCGCATGGAGCCGCTGCTGCGCGACATCCGCAACGGAATGACCGGCGCGGGCCTGCAATTCGAGGCCGTCAAAGGCGAATGCAACAGGGGACAGCAGGAGATCGGTTTCCGTTACGCCGAGGCGCTGGTCACCTGCGACAACCACGTCATCTACAAGAACGGGGCCAAGGAGATCGCCGATCAGCACGGCAAGAGCCTGACGTTCATGGCGAAATACGATGAGCGAGAAGGCAACAGCTGCCACATACACCTCTCGCTGCGCGACCCGCAGGGCGGCGCGGTGTTCGCCGACCCCGCCCGTCCGCACGGCATGTCGTCGACGTTCTGCAGCTTTGTGGCCGGGCTGCTGGCGACCCTGCGCGAATTCACCGTGTTCTATGCGCCGAACATCAACTCCTACAAGCGATTCGCCGACGGCAGCTTCGCGCCCACCGCGGTGGCCTGGGGGCTGGACAACCGCACCTGCGCGCTGCGGGTGGTCGGCCACGGGCCCAACACCCGGGTCGAGTGCCGGGTGCCCGGCGGCGACGTCAACCCGTATCTGGCGGTGGCGGCGATCGTCGCCGGCGGGCTGTACGGTGTCGAACGGGGCCTCGAGCCACCGGAGCCCTACGCGGGGAACGCCTATCACGCCCCCGGCGTCGAGCGGCTGCCCGCCACCCTGGCCGAGGCGGCCTCGGCCTTCGAGCGCTCGACGCTCGCGCGCGAGGTGTTCGGCGACGACGTGGTCGCCCACTACCTGAACAACGCCCGCGTGGAACTGGCGGCGTTCAACGCCGCGGTCACCGACTGGGAAAGGACGCGTGGTTTTGAACGGCTCTGAGCTGGATGGTGGCGACCCGCTGCGCCCGGCTGCGCCGCGCTTGCGATCGCCACGCAAGTCCGCGCGCCCGGTCGTGGGCCTGACCACGTACCTCGAGCGGGTGCAGACCGGGATCTGGGACATCCCCGCCGGATACCTGCCGACCGACTACTTCGAGGGTGTCATCCAGGCCGGCGGGATCGCCGTGCTGCTGCCCCCGCAGCCGGCGGACGACGAGATCGTGGGCTCGGTGCTCGACGGCCTGCACGCGCTGGTGATCACCGGGGGCTATGACCTCGACCCCGCCAGCTACGGCCAGCAACCGCATCCGACGACCGATGAACCCCGCACCGACCGCGACGCCTGGGAGTTCGCGCTGCTGCGCGCCGCGCTGCAGCGGGGGCTGCCGGTGCTCGGGATCTGCCGCGGCGCACAGGTTCTCAACGTCGCGCTCGGCGGCACGCTGCACCAGAACCTGCCCGACGTTCTCGGGCACAGCGGGCACCGCGCGGGCGACGGGGTGTTCACCCGGTTGCCGGTGCGCACCGTGGCGGGCACCCGGCTGGCCGCACTGGTGGGGGAGTCCGCCGACGCGCCGTGCTATCACCATCAGGCCATCGACAGAGTCGGGGACGGCCTGGTGGTCAGCGCGACCGATGCCGACGGCGTCATCGAGGCGCTGGAGCTCCCCGGGGACCGGTTTGTGCTTGGCGTGCAATGGCATCCGGAGCAGTCCCTGGAGGATCTGCGATTGTTCGCCGCGATCGTGGACGCGGCCCGGGCGTATGCGGGGCGCTGACGTGGGCGCGACGCAGCTGATCAACCCGGCGACCGAGGAGGTGCTGCGCACGGTCGAGCACGCCGACGCGGCGGCGGTCGACGACGCGGTGCGCCGCGCGCGGGTGGCGCAGCGGCGGTGGGCGCGGCTGTCCCCGGCCGAACGAGCCTCCGGCCTACGGGCTTTCGCCGCCGCCGTCGACGCCCATCTCGACGAGCTCGCGGCCCTCGAGGTCGCGAACTCGGGTCATCCCATCGGGTCGGCCGAGTGGGAGGCCGGCCACGTCCGCGACGTGCTGACCTACTACTCCGCCAGCCCGGAACGGTTGTCCGGCAAGCAAATTCCGGTGTCCGGCGGGCTGGACGTCACGTTCAACGAACCGCTGGGCGTGGTCGGTGTGATCGCCCCGTGGAACTTCCCGATGCCCATCGCCTGCTGGGGGTTCGCGCCGGCGCTGGCGGCGGGTAACGCCGTGCTGGTCAAGCCCGCCGAGGCGACGCCGCTGACCACGATCCGCCTCGGTGAGCTGGCGGCCGACGCCGGCCTGGACCCAGACCTGCTCCAGGTGCTGCCGGGACCGGGCCCGGTGGTGGGGGAGCGGTTCGTCACGCACCCCGACATCGCCAAGATCGTGTTCACCGGCTCCACCGAGGTCGGCAAAAGGGTGCTGGCCGGGGCGGCGGCCCGCGTCAAGCGGGTGACCCTGGAGCTGGGCGGCAAGAGCGCGAACATCGTGTTCGCCGACTGCGATCTGGAGCGGGCGGCCGCGACCGCGCCGGCCGGGGTGTTCGACAACGCCGGGCAGGACTGCTGCGCCCGCAGCCGGATCCTGGTGCAGCGCAGCGTCTACGACCGCTTCATGGAGCTGCTCGAACCCGCCGTCAAAGGTGTCGTCGTCGGGGACCCCGCGTCCCGGGGCACCGAAATGGGCCCGCTGGTGTCGGCCGCGCACCGCGCCAGGGTGGCGTCCTACGTGCCCGACGGCGCCCCCGTCGCGTTTCGCGGCACCGCGCCGAGCGGGCGCGGATTCTGGTTCCCGCCAACGGTTCTCACACCGCAGCGCACCGACCGCACCGTCACCGAAGAGATCTTCGGCCCGGTGGTCACGGTGCTGGCCTTCGACGACGAGCAGGACGCCGTCACGCTGGCCAACGACACCGCCTACGGCCTGTCCGGATCGATCTGGACGAACGACCTGTCCCGCGCCCTGCGGGTGTCCCGCGCGGTCGAAGCCGGGAACCTGTCGGTGAATTCGCACTCGTCGGTGCGGTACAACACCCCGTTCGGCGGTTTCAAGCAGTCGGGCCTGGGCCGCGAGCTGGGCCCGGACGCGCCGCTGCACTTCACCGAGACGAAGAACGTTTTCATCGCGATCGGGGAGGATTAGGCGGTGGCGGTCGATCTCACCCAACGGTTGGCGGGCCGGGTCGCCGTCGTCACCGGCGCCGGCGGCGGCATCGGGCTGGCCTCGGCGCGGCGGATGCGCGCCGAGGGCGCCACCATCGTGATCGCCGACGTCGACCACGACGCGGGCGCGGCCGCGGCCGACGAGCTGTCCGGCCTGTTCGTGCCCACCGACGTCGCCGACGAGGACGCGGTCGACGCGCTGTTCGATACCGCGGCGCAGGCCTACGGCCGCGTCGACATCGCGTTCAACAACGCCGGCATCTCACCCCCCGACGACGATGTCATCGAGAACACCGAGCTGCCCGCCTGGCAACGCGTCCAGGACGTCAACCTGAAGTCGGTGTACCTGTGCTGCCGGGCGGCGTTGCGGCACATGGTTCCCGCGCGGCGCGGCTCGATCATCAACACCGCGTCGTTCGTCGCCGTCCTGGGGTCGGCGACGTCGCAGATCTCCTACACCGCGTCCAAGGGTGGGGTGCTGGCCATGTCGCGGGAGCTGGGGGTGCAGTTCGCCCGGCAGGGCATCCGGGTGAACGCGCTGTGCCCCGGGCCGGTCAACACCCCACTGCTGCAAGAGCTTTTCGCCAAGGACCCCGAACGGGCCGCGCGCCGGCTGGTGCACGTGCCGGTGGGACGCTTCGCCGACCCCGGCGAAATCGCCGCGGCCGTCGCGTTTTTGGCGAGCGACGACGCGTCGTTCATCACGGCGTCGACGTTCCTGGTCGACGGCGGCATCAGCTCGGCCTACGTGACTCCGCTCTAACGGCGGTACCCACCGGCCCTGACCACGCGGGCGCCTTCGCCCGCCGGTCCCCGCCCAGGCCTTGCGCGGCGGACGCGGCCGTCGTCCAGCTGCGCGGCACCGACAGCGCGCCCAGCGACACCCCGCGGCCCACGCGCGCGTTCACCCCGTCGACGGCGGCCGGCCTGGGGAACAGTGTGCGCAGCGCCGCCGCCTTGTTCATCGAATTCAGGTGGCCGATCGCGAAATCCGACGGCGCGGTCAGCGAATTCAGCTTCGACAGCGACGGTGTCACCGAGGAAAGGGACGCCTCGAACGTGGTCCGCGATGCCGACGACAGGTGCTTGAGCGCGCCGGGAATGGCCGACATCACGCGGCGGCCGGCCGATATGACGTCGGGCGCCGCCTTCAACGGCCAGCTGTCTGCGCGCGCACCGGCGTCGGAAGGCGGAGGGGTGAACGGGGCCAACGTCGCCGCGCCGGCGGCGGCGTCGGCGTAGGCGTACATGGCGCCGGCGTTGCGCGCCCACATGGCGTCGTAGTCGGTGTCGACGTCCGCGATCGCCGCGCTGTGCTGGCCCAGCCAGTTCGCCGACACCAGCGCCGTGCGGCGCGCGCGGTTGCCCGCGATCGCCGGTGGGGGCACCGTCGCCGCGAACGCCGCGTCGTGCGCCCCGGCCGCCGCGCCCAGCTGCACGGCCGCCTCCTGGCTCCGTGCGGCGTTGGCGTCCAGCCAGTCGACGTAGCGGGCGGCCTCGCGCAGCGCCGAGGGCGCCGGGCCCTCCCATTGCGCCGCCAGCTTCGCGGTCACCGCCCGGTAGTCGGCCGCCGCGGCGCAGAGCCGCGCGGCCAGCTTGTCCCACGCCGCGGCGGCCGCGACCATCGATCCCGCACCGGGACCCGAATACATCAGCGCCGAGTTGATCTCCGGGGGCAGCGTCGCGAAATCCATTACAGCCTCCGCCGGGGGCGGGCGGTGTGGTTGGTGCTCGAAAACATTGGGGGCGTCCTTCACGAGATAGACACGGGGGATATGAGCCCTGTCGCGCGAATGCGCGGCGTGCGGCGATCAGACGCGGGCGATGCAGAGCCGGGTCAAGGTATCTCGGTCGGTGGCAATGATTGCGGGAGAACGGGATTGGGCGTGGTCGGGCGCCGCACGCACCGGGCCGAACGTCGTCGGCGCCGGTGACAGGGCCACTTGCGCTGACGAACGGTTCCAGGTTTGGGGCCGTTCCTTCGTCATCCACATGCTGTGAAACGGCTTCTTGTTGGTGTTGTCCGCCGGTGCCGGCGGCTGCCACGCGGCCGGCGCCGGGCGGCCGACGGCGGAGTGGAGGCCCCGGGGGAGCGCATGCGCGCCGACCCCGGCGGCCGGGCCGGACCAGGCGGCCGGCTCGGGCAGGCTGGACGCGGCGAACTGGGGCCGCAGCGACGAACCGGCTATCAGCGCGATGAACACACCCAGGGCTGCGACGATCGCGGTGGCGGGCCGCCACCGCCGAGTCTGACCGCCAACCCGGAACAACACAGTGCGCCGAATGTACAACGTGAATCGTGGTAAACCGGTCGGAACGAGCTGTGAAGTCGGTCCGAATCCACGGTTGGTGCAGCTAGGGGCGGAAAACGATGAGCGGGATCGCCATCTCGGCCGGGCTGGCTCCGCCGTGGAAACCGATCAGGCGCGAGGCTTCCGGCGGCTCGTGCGCGCTGGCCAGCACCGCCGTGTCGCCCGAGCAGACCACCACCACGTCGCCCAGCCGCTCCAGGTGCGGCGCGGCGACCGGCCCGAACATCCCGGTGGCCACCGCCTGCTCGCGGCTGTACACGGTCGCCCGGCCGTCGAGCACCTCGGCCCACGCGGCCCGCACGTCGGGCGCGGCGCCCGGCTCGGTGTGCAGGTAGCGGACCCGGGGCTCGCCGGCGACCACCCGGACGCCCCGGGCCAGCCGGGGGTCGGCGTCGAGGTCGATGCGGGCCTCCGGCGGGACGTTGAGGCCGCCGTGGTCGGCGGTCACCAGCAGCGCCGCGTTCGGCGGCAGCGCCTCGAGCAGGCGCGAGAGCAGCGTGTCGACGCTCGCCGCGGCCGCATGCCACTGCTCGGAGCCGACGCCGAAGACATGGGCCGCGGTGTCGAGTTCGGCGGTGTAGCCGTAGACCAGTCCGGGCGCCGAGCGCAGGTCGTCGACCACCAGCTGGGCGTAGTCGTCGGCGGGGCCGGCCGGGCGGAATTCCGCGCCACGGTACGCGGCCTCGGTCAGCCCACTGCCGAGGAACAGCGCCGGCAGCACCGCGCGGGCGCTGACGCCGGCCTCTTTGAGCCGCTGAAACCAGGTCGGCACCGGCTGCCAGACGGCCGGCGAGGGATCGTCGCGCCACCGGACGTGGTTGAGCACCGTCTCGGTGCCCGGCACCCGCAGGGTGAAGCCCAGAACCCCGTGCTCGCCGGGCGCCGCACCGGTGCCCAGGGACACCAGGCTGGTCGGCGTCGTCGACGGGAAGGTGCACTCCAGCCGGGTCAGCCGGCCGGTGCCGCCCCCCAGCACGGAGGCCAGCAGCGGCGCGCCGCCCGCCAGCTGCGGAAGCAGGTGCCAGCCCAGCCCGTCCACCAGCACGACGAGCACCCGGTCGATCCGATCGGAGCCGGCCCGCTCCGTCACCGCCAGGGTGTCGACCGCGCCCGGAACGCCGAGCAGGGCGGCCGCGGCGGGCAGCACGTCACGCAGGGAACCGGGCACCGGGCCAGTCTGACGTCGAAGCTAGACGCGCGCCAGTCGCCGGTCGGTCACCGCGTGGCCCCCTCCCGCGCCGTCAGCACCGAGAGTGCGGCCTGTCCCGGCGACGGTCCGCCGTCGTTCGGCGGCACGGTGCGGTGGGTGAGGACCTCGAAACCGTTGCGCTGCAATAAGTCACGGCAGGCGCGCGTCAGCAGAACGTTCTGGAACACCCCGCCGGTGAGCCCCACCAGCCGGGTGTCGCCGGCCACCCGCGCCACCACGTCGGCGACCGCGTCCGCGACCGCGAGGTGGAACGCCGCGGCCAGCACCGCGCGCGGCGTCCCGGCGTACAGCGCCGCGACCAGCGTCTGCACCATCGGCGCCGGATCGATCACCCCGTCGGGGCGCACCGCCAGCGGCAACGACGGCCGGGGCCGCCCGGGATCGCAGCCCGCCGACTCCGCCAGCGCCTCGAGCTCGACCGCGGCTTGCCCCTCGTAGTCGATGCGGTGCCGCACCCCGAGCAGGGAAGCGACCGCGTCGAACAGCCGTCCCATGCTCGAGCACGGCACACAGCCCGTCCCGGTCTCCAGTTGCGAACGGACCAGGCGCAGTGCGTCATCGGTCGCGGCGGCGACGGGCGCCAGATCCGGGGTCCAGTCGATGTCGGCCGTCCATAACTGGGACAGCGCCATCCGCCACGGTTCGCGCACCGCCGCATCGCCGCCGGGCATCGGCACCGGCCGCAGGTGGCCGATCCGCACGAACTGCCGGCTCCGGGCGCCCAGCGCCAAAATCTCTCCGCCCCAGATCGTTTCGTCACCGCCGTTACCGGTGCCGTCGAAACAGACCCCGACGATGGGTTCGCCGATGCGCCCGCGCTCGGCCAGCAGCGACACCACGTCGGCGCGGTGGTGCTGAACGAGATCCAGCGGCCCCCCTGGTGCCGGGCACATGGTTCAGTACCCGTCTTCGGCCGCGGGTAGTGCCGCCCCGTGCAACGCCGCGACGATCTCTTCGACCGCCCGCGCCGCCCGGGGGACGGCCTTGGCGACCGGCTCGGTCAGCCCGATGCCTTCCTGGACGCTGCCGGCCTCGCAGCCGACGACGACGGTGTAGGGCGGACGGCCGCCCAGCGCCCGCAGGCTGGCGAAGACCGCGGCGGGGTCCATGCTGTGGCCATCCAGACCGCTTGTCCGCGAGGGCGATTCGTGATCGGCCTGGAAGACGTGCAGCGTGCCGGGATGGCCGCGGCTGGGTACGGCGTCGACGAGGACCAGCGTGTCCCACTCCTCGAGCAGGTCATAGGCCAGGTGCATCCCCCTGATTCCGTAGTCGATGACCTGGACCATCGGATCATCTTGCGGCAGTTCGGCATTGCGGACCACTTCGGAGCCGAATCCGTCATCCCCCAGGAAGCTGTTGCCGATCCCGGCTACCAGGATGCGGGCTGTCATGCCGGCACCGCAGTCCGCCGGCTTTGATCGTCCGCCTCGCGCCACTGCGCCGGCCGCGGTGAAAGTCCCGTCGGCTGCACCGGGCGATCCGCCATGGCGTCACCCCCCGACCGTGTCGACGGTGCGCTCCGTGGTACCCCTCGATCTTCGAATCACGGTGCCGTGCACACGCGACGCGGCGCCCGAGACCTTGCCGCGCAGAGCACGGGTCAACGGTGGTGCTGTCTGGACTGCCGCTTCCGTTGGCATGCTGCAGCTTTCCGGAGCCGGGCCGGGGCTCCTGCGCCGCCGGAGTCGACCGTCGGCCCACTTGCGCGGCGCTGTTTTTTGGGTCTACTCCCGCTGCCGAGCGTTGTCAACGCTTCGTGCGCCTCGCACGCCCGCGCCCGGTGAGCCGCTAGGTCGCGGATTCGGCCCCCAGGTCGGTGGGGCCCCACTTTTCCTCGATGCGGCCGTAGCGCCAGACGAGCAGGGCCACCGCCCAGGTGAGGACGAACATGCCGACGACGACGTAGCCGACCGCGTTGAGGTCCAGCCCGCCGATCCAGGTCCAGAAGGCGCCCCGCCAACCGAATTGGTCGGCGAACAGGACGAGCAGTTCGACGCTCCCGATCAGCAGGGCGACGGCCACCGACAGCGCGGTGATGGTGATGTTGTAGTAGATCTTGCGCACCGGATTGGAAAACGCCCAGCCGTAGGCGAAGTTCATGAACGAACCGTCGATGGTGTCCAGCAGGCACATGCCCGCGGCGAACAGCACCGGCAGGCAGATGATGGCGTACCACGGCAGCCCGGCGGCGGCGCTGGTGCCGGCGAGCACCAGAAGTGCGATCTCGGTGGCGGTGTCGAAGCCCAGCCCGAACAACAACCCGATCGGGTAGCAGTGCCACGACTTGGTGATCGACTTGGTGAGCCGGCCGAGCACCCGGTTCATCAGTCCGCGGCTCTGCAATTGCCGCTCCAGCTCGGCCCCGTCGGTCTCGGGGTCGAATTCGCCGCGGCGCAACCGCGCGAACACGCGCAGGATGCCGGCCAGGACGATGAGGTTGAGAAGGGCGATCGCATACAGGAAGACGCCGGAGACGCTGGTGCCGATCAACCCGGTGTAGTGGTGCAGCGTCGAGGAGTCGTCCTCGACCGGCCCGACGACCGTTTTCACCCCGCCCGCCAGCAACAGCGCCAACGCGAACACCACGGTGGAGTGGCCCAGCGAAAAGAAGAAGCCGACGGCCAGCGGGCGCTGCCCGTCGTTCATCAGCTTGCGGGTGGTGTTGTCGATGGCGGCGATGTGGTCGGCGTCAAAGGCGTGCCGCATACCCAGCGTATAGGCCGTCAATCCGATCCCGACACCAAAAGCTTTGCCGCCCAAGCTGTATTGGGCCGGTGCCACCAAGAACACCAGGGTGAGCCAGCCGAGCAGGTGCAGCGCGACGATGGACGCGAGCATCGCGGCCAGCCGCCACCACTCCGCTGTGGTCAGGGCGCCGAGAAGTCTGGTCACCCGTGACGGCCGCCGGTCGATCTCGGTGCTGGCCACTGGGGTCCTTCCGGCGCGTCCTTGCGGTATCGGGCTGAGAACAACCGGCCACGACTGTAAGTTCCCCGCCGCGCCGGATGCAAGTGAAGCGCGGATTCTTGGCCCTCGACACTGAACCGCTCACGCCCGAGCCGCCGCCGAGGTCAGTGCAGACCCAGTAGCGCGTTCTCCACCACCTCGGCCAGGGCCGGATGAATCCAGTATTGCCCGCGGGCCGTCTGCAGGGCGGTCAGCCCGAAGCTCATCGCCTGGATCAACGGCTGGATGATCGACGAGGCCTGATCACCCATGATGTGCGCACCCAGCAGGCGGCCGGTGCCGCGCTCGGCGACGAGCTTGACGATCCCGGTGGTGTCCTCGGCCGCCCAGCCGTAGGCGACGTCGCCGTAATTCTGGATCTTCACCGAAATCTTGAAACCCTGTGCGATGGCCTGGTTTTCGGTCAGCCCGACGGAGGCGATCTGGGGATCGGTGAACACCGCCGCGGGCACGTAGCGGTGGTCGGTGGCGGCCAGGGCTTCGGTGTCGTCCCAGTCGCACAGCAGGTTGTGCTGCACGACGCGCGCCTCGTGGTTGGCGACGTGCTTGAGCTGATACGACGAGGAGACGTCGCCGAGCGCGAAAACGCCACGCGCCGTGGTCCGCTGGTACTCGTCGACGACCACCAGGCCGTCGGTGACGGTGACGCCGGCCTGCTCGGCGTCGAGCAGATCGCCGTTGGGCACGCGGCCGGTCGCCACCAGCAGCGCGTCGGCGTTCACGGTGCGACCGTCGTCGAGTTGCACCGCGACGCCCGAACCCTGGTTTTCGGCGCCCACGACGTTGCGGTGGGTGTGCAGCTCCCACTTGCTGGCCGCGATGCGGGTGAAGCGTTCGCCGACGACGTCGTCGAGGTGCCGCAGCAATGTGGAGCCCCGGACCACCAGGGTGACCCGCGAGCCCAGGGAGGAGAAAGTGTGGGCGAATTCGGCTGCGACGAAACCGCCGCCGACGATCACCAAATGCTCGGGCAGTTCAGGGATTCGCATGATCGTGTCGCTGGTGTGGTACGTCGCGCCGCACTCGAGGATCGCGGGCGGGACCACGGCGCGCGCCCCAGCCGCGATCACCACCTGATCGGCCGTGAACTCGTCGCCGGCGTCGGTGCGCAACAGGTAGCGCCCATCGGGTTGGACCGCGCCGAACCGGGTGTGCTGTTTGTACACATCGATATTGGGCGCGGCGTTGCGATAGTCCTCGCCGCTGACCCCGATCGGGTCGATGCGCCCGAACACGCGCGAGACGATGTCGTCCCAGCGCACCCGCTCGATGCGGGCGTCGATGCCGTAGCGCGCCGCCTCCCGGATGCTCTGGGCGACCTCGGCGGCGTAGACGAACATCTTGGTCGGGATGCACCCGACGTTCAGGCACGTGCCCCCGAACGTGCCCTGTTCGCAGATGGCCACCCGTTTGTCGGCGAAGCGTTCATCGAGAATGCTGTTGCCCGAACCGGTTCCGATGATCGCGACGTCGTAGGTCTCCACACCGTCACCCCCTTCCGAACGACGCCGGGGCGTCGCTGTTGTTGGTGGGCAGGTACTCGTCCAGCCAGAGATCCAGTTCCCGATAGGCGACGTCGCGCGGGCCCTCCAACGACAAGAACACATCGTGCTTGGCATCGACCACCGGGACGATGGTGCTGCGGTTTCCGACACAGCCTGCCCACCTGGCGATCTGGGTGACGTCGAGAACGGCGTCGCCGCACCGCATGGGCTCCGGGTCCGCGGTTTCGCGCACGCTGTGGTCCGAGCGCAGGATCAGATTCGGCACGCCGACGTCGAGGCCGCGGTGCAGCCGGGCCTGGCCGCGGCGGACGGCGTGCAGCCAACCGAAGGTGATCGGGAAGCCACCCACGGGTTTCCACTGCAGGTTGTAGTCGAATTGCCCGCCATAGTCGCGGTGCAACGTGGTGCCGTAGCCGCCCTCACCCGGCGACCTGGCCACGCCCTTGGACCGCACCCGCGACAGACCCCCGAGCAGCGCCACGGTCGCCGAATGCCGCAGGATGGCCGGGCCGGGCAGATCCAAAAACGGGCTGTTGAGCACCAACCCGCCGATGTCGGCGTGCGCGTCCGGGTTGCGGCGGCGCAACCGATCCAGCCACAACGACACGATGAGCCCGCCCGCGGAATGCCCGTACACCAGCACGTCGCGGGCCTGCGCGCGCACGACGTCCAGGGCGTGCTCGAGTTCGGTGTCGTAGTTGGCGAGGTCGGTGACGAAGTGCGGCGTCTGGCCGTCGCGCCGCGACCGACCGCACTTGTGAAGGTCCAGCGCGTAGAAGGCGAAGCCGCGCGCGGCGAAATGGTCGGCCAGCTCGGTGTGGAAGAAGTAATCGGTGTAGCCGTGCACCGCCAGCACCGCGCGCCCGGCCGGGCCCGCCTGTGCCGGCCCGCGCCGGATCAGGGTCGCGACGATGTCGCCCTCACCGGCGGGATCGCGGCCGAGCGCGATGGTGCGCTGCCAATATCCGGGGAGGACATCGGGCACCCAGCCAGTCACGAGGCAAGCTTAGCTTTTGCTGGGCACGGGGAGCCGCACGTCGTTCGCGCCCACTTTGCCTCGGGATAACCTGGGGATCGGCCCAGTCGAGGGAAGGACCAGCAAGCCGGTGTCATCGCTAGCCACAACCGCGCGGACGGACGTCGTGCTGGTGGGCGCGGGCATCATGAGCGCGACGCTGGGCGCGTTGCTGCGCCGGCTGCAGCCGGAGTGGTCGCTGACCTTCGTCGAACGCCTCGACGCCGTCGCCGCGGAAAGCAGCAGCCCCTGGAACAACGCCGGCACGGGGCATTCGGCGCTGTGCGAGCTGAACTACACCCCGCAGCGCGCCGACGGCTCGATCGACATCAGCAAAGCGGTGCGCATCAACGAGCAGTTTCAGGTGACCCGCCAGTTCTGGGCTCACGCCGTGGAGAACGGCATCCTGACCGATCGGAGCTTTTTGACCCGGATCCCGCACGCGAGCTTCGTGCGCGGGGCGCGGCGCGTGGACTATCTGCGGCGGCGCCGTGACGCGCTGGCGGCCAACCCGCTGTTCGCCGGCATCGAATTGATCGAGGACCCGGGCGAGTTCGCCCGCCGGCTGCCGTTGATGGCCGCCCATCGCGACTTCTCCACGCCGACCGCACTCAACTGGGCCGCCCACGGCACCGACGTCGACTTCGGTGCGCTGTCGCGCCAATTGGTCGGATTCTGTGTGCGGGGCGGCGCGACGGCCCTGTTCGGGCACGAGGTCCGCAACCTGACCCGCGGGTCCGACGGCGGCTGGACGGTGTCGATCCGCAATCGCCGCACCGGCCAAAAGCGCCGCTGTCACGCCAAATTCGTCTTCGTCGGGGCCGGCGGCGACGCGCTGCCCCTGCTGCAGAAGTCCGGCATCAGCGAGGTCAGGGGTTTCGCCGGATTCCCGATCGGCGGCCGGTTCCTGCGCGCCGACAAGCCGGCGCTCACCGCCGCGCATCGGGCCAAGGTGTACGGGGCGCCCGCGCCCGGCGCCCCGCCCCTGGGGGCGCTGCATCTGGACCTGCGCTACGTCAACGACAAGCCGTGGCTGGTGTTCGGCCCGTACGCCGGCTGGTCACCGAAGTTCTTGAAACGCGGGCACTTCACCGACCTGCCCCGCTCGGTGAAGCCGCATAACCTGGCCTCCCTGCTCGGGGTCGGCGCCACCCAGCTGACGCTGCTTGGGTACCTGCTCGGCCAATTGCGGCTCTCCGAGCCGGACCGGCTGCGCATGCTGCGCGAATTCGCGCCCACCGCAGCGGGTTCCGACTGGGAGTTGACCGTGGCCGGTCAGCGCGTGCAGGTGATCCGGCGCGACAGGCGAAAGGGCGGGGTGCTCGACTTCGACACCACGGTGGTGGGGGCCGCCGACGGAAGCATCGCGGGTCTGCTCGGCGGCTCGCCCGGGGCGTCGACCGCGGTGCCGATCATGCTCGACGTGTTGCAGCGGTGCTTTGCCAACCGTTTTCAGTCGTGGTTGCCCGCGCTCAAGGAGATGGTTCCCTCTTTGGGGGCGTCGCTGTCGGACGAGCCGGCGCTCTACGACGAGGTCTTTTCGTGGGGAACGAAGGTACTGGGGTTGGATGTCAATGACTGAAGCACTGCGGCGTATCTGGGCCAAAGACCTTGATGCCCAGACACTTTACGAGCTGCTCAAGTTGAGGGTGGAGGTGTTCGTCGTCGAACAGGCGATCCCGTATCCCGAACTGGACGGCCGTGACCTCCTCGCCGAAACCCGGCACTTCTGGCTGGAGACGGCCGACGGCGAGGTGATCTGTACGCTGCGGCTGATGGAGGAGCACGCCGGAGGCGAGAAGGCGTTCCGCATCGGGCGCCTGTGCACCAAGCGCAGCGCCCGTGGCCAGGGCCACACCACCCGGCTGCTGCGCGCGGCCCTGGCCGAGGTGGGTGACTACCCGTGCCGGATCAACGCGCAGACCTATCTGGCCGACATGTACGCGCAGCACGGATTCGTGCGCGACGGCGACGATTTCGTCGACGACGGCGTCCCGCACGTGCCCATGCTGCGGCCGGGCTCCGGTCTGGCGGCCAAGCCGTGAGGCCCTACCCGTTCAGCGCCATCGTCGGGCACGACCAGCTGCGTCTCGCCCTGCTGTTGTGCGCCGTGCGCCCTGAGATCGGGGGCGCCCTCATCCGCGGCGAGAAGGGCACCGCCAAGTCGACGGCCGTGCGCGGCCTGGCGGCGCTGCTGTGCGCGGCGACCGGCAGCGATTCCGGCCTGGTCGAAATGCCGCTCGGGGCAACCGAAGACAGGGTCATCGGCTCGCTGGATCTGCAGCGGGTGCTGCGCGACGGCGAGCACGCTTTTTCCCCGGGCCTGTTGGCCCGCGCGCACGGCGGGGTGCTCTACGTCGACGAGGTCAACCTGCTGCACGATCATCTCGTCGACGTGCTGCTCGACGCCGCGGCGATGGGGCGGGTGCACATCGAACGCGACGGCATCTCGCATTCGCATGAGGCGCGGTTCGTGTTGATCGGCACCATGAATCCCGAAGAGGGCGAACTGCGTCCGCAGCTGTTGGACCGCTTCGGGCTCACCGTCGACGTGCACGCCTCACGCGACGTCGACGTGCGGGTGCAGGTCATCCGGCAGCGAATGGCGTATGAGGCCGACCCGGACGGCTTCGCGGAGCGATACGCCGCCGCCGACGCCGAGCTGGCCCGGCGCATCGCCGCGGCCCGCGCGCTCGTCGACGATGTGGTGTTGCCCGACAACGAGTTACGGCGCATCGCGGCGCTGTGCGCGGCGTTCGATGTCGACGGCATGCGCGCGGACCTGGTGGTGGCCCGCACCGCCGTCGCCCACGCTGCCTGGCGCGGGGCGCCCGCCGTCGAGGAATCCGACATCCGGGTCGCCGCCGAGCTGGCGCTGCCGCACCGGCGCCGCCGCGACCCCTTCGACGATCCGGGGATCGACCGCGACCAGCTGGACGAAGCCCTGGCGCGGGCCGGCTCCGAGCCGGACCCCGAGCCCGACCCGCCCGGCGGCGGTCAAACGCCGGACACCGAACAGGCTGGGCCACAACGGGACTCGGGGGACAGCACCACGGGGAAGCCGCCGAAGTCCAAGCCCAGCGCGCCTCCGTCGAAAACCTTCCGCACCCGCGCGCTGCGCGTCCCCGGGGTGGGGGAGGGCGCGCCCGGGCGGCGGTCGCGGGCGCGCAACGCCGGCGGCAGCGTCATCGCCGCCACCGACGGGGACGACACCAGTTGCGGCGGGCACGGACTGCACGTGTTCGCCACGCTGCTCTCGGCCGCCGAGCGCGCCGGGGCCGGGCCGCTGCGGCCCGGGCCCGACGACGTGCGCCGCGCCGTGCGCGAGGGACGCGAGGGCAACCTGGTGATCTTCGTGGTGGACGCCTCGGGTTCGATGGCCGCCCGCGACCGGATGGCGGCGGTCAGCGGCGCCACGCTGTCGCTGCTGCGCGACGCCTACCAGCGCCGCGACAAGGTCGCCGTGATCACCTTCCGGCACCAGCAGGCGCAATTGTTGCTACCGCCGACCTCCTCGGCCCACATCGCCGGGCGGCGACTGGCCCGCTTCGACACCGGCGGCAAGACGCCGCTCGCCGAAGGCCTGCTGGCCGCGCGCGAGCTGATCGTCCGGGAGAAGGCGCGCGACCGGGCCCGCCGCGCCCTGGTGGTGGTGCTCACCGACGGCCGGGCCACCGCCGGACCGGATCCGTTGGGCCGCACCCGATCCGCGGCGGCCCGGCTGGTGGCCGAAGGCGCGGCCGCGGTGGTCGTGGATTGCGAGACGTCGTTCGTGCGGCTGGGCCTGGCCGAGCAGCTGGCCCGCCAACTCGGCGCACCCGCCGTTCGGCTGGAGCAGCTGCACGCCGATTCGTTGACGCGTGCGGTACGCGACGTCGCGTGAGAAAGGTAACCCGTTATGCCGCAAGGAGTTCCAGTCCAGGTTCCCGATGATGGCCTGACCACCCGGGCGCGACGTCACACGCCGGTGCTGGCGGTGCACACCGGCGCCGGCAAGGGGAAGTCGACGGCGGCGTTCGGAATGGCGTTGCGGGCCTGGAACGCCGGGCTTTCCGTCGCGGTGTTCCAATTCGTCAAGAGCGCGAAGTGGAAGGTCGGCGAGGAGGCGGCGTTCGCCGCGCTCGGCGACGTGCACGAACAACACGGCGCCGGCGCGCCGGTCGAATGGCACAAGATGGGTGCGGGCTGGTCCTGGACGCGCAAGGCGGGCAGCGACACCGATCACGCGGCGGCCGCGGCCGACGGCTGGGCCGAAATCGCGCGCCGGCTGGTCGACCAGCGCCACGACTTCTACGTGCTCGACGAGTTCACCTATCCGCTGAAGTGGGGCTGGGTCGACGTCCACGAGGTGGTCGAGGTGCTCGCGGCGCGGCCCGGCCACCAGCACGTCGTCATCACCGGACGCGACGCCCCGCGGCCGCTGATCGACGCGGCCGACCTGGTCACCGAGATGACCAAGCTCAAGCATCCGATGGACGCCGGGCGCAAGGGGCAGAAGGGCATCGAGTGGTGAGTGTTCCCGCCGTGGTCATCGCCGCACCCGCGTCCGGCAGCGGAAAGACCACCGTGGCAACGGGTTTCATCGGCGCTTTGCGCCGGGCGGGGCACACCGTCGCGCCGTTCAAGGTGGGCCCGGACTTCATCGATCCCGGGTATCACGGCCTGGCCGCAGGCCGGCCGGGCCGCAACCTCGACCCGGTGCTGGTCGGGGAGGGCCTCATCGGCCCGCTGTACGCGCATGGTGCCGGGGGCGCGGACATCGCGGTGATCGAGGGCGTGATGGGGCTGTTCGACGGGCGGATCGGGCCGTCCGCCGCCACCCCCGCCGCCGGATCGACTGCCCACGTCGCCCGCCTGCTGGGCGCCCCCGTCGTCCTGGTCATCGACGCGCGCGGTCAAAGCCAGAGCATCGCCGCGCTGCTGCACGGCTTTTCGACGTTCGACACCGCGACCCGGGTCGCCGGCGTGATCCTGAACCGGGTCGGCTCGGCCCGCCACGAGCAGGTGTTGCGGCAGGCCTGCGAGCAGGCCGGTGTCCCGGTGCTGGGGGCGATCCCGCGGTCGGCCGAATTGGAGCTTCCCACAAGGTATCTGGGCCTGGTCACCGCCGTGGAGTACGGCCGCCGGGCCCGGCAGGCGATCGACGCGATGACCGCGTTGGTCGCCGCCCACGTCGACCTGGCGGCCGTGATCGCGGTCGCGCGGGCCCCGGTGGCCGGGGAGCCGTGGGATCCGGCGGCGGCGGTGGGGGACTCGGCGCGGCGGCGCGCCACCGTGGCCGTGGCGGCCGGGAAGGCCTTCAGCTTCGGCTATGCCGAGCACCCGGAGCTGCTGGCGGCCGCCGGCGCGGACGTCGTCGCATTCGATCCGCTCAGCGACGCGTTGCCCGACGGCAGCGATGCGGTGTTGCTGCCCGGCGGCTTTCCCGAACAGTTCACCGCCGAGCTGTCCGCCAACGAGGTCGTGCGCCGGCAGATCAAGGAGCTGGCCGCCGCCGGCGCGCCCGTGCACGCCGAGTGCGCCGGGCTGATCTACCTGGCCGCCGAGCTCGACGGCCACCCGATGTGCGGCGTGCTGGCCGGACACGCCCGGTTCACCCCGCAGCTGACGCTGGCCTACCGCGACGCCGTCGCCGTGGCCGACTCCCCGCTGTACACCGCGGGCCAGCGGGCCGTCGGGCACGAATTCCACCGCACCGCAGTCACATTCAGCGACAGCTACCAGCCGGCATGGATGTACCAAGCCCCCGACGCCGACGACGCCGACGAAGCCCCCGATGCCGGCGGGGCCGTGCGCGACGGCGTCGTGCACGCCGGCGTGCACGCGTCGTATCTGCACACCCACCCGGCCGCCGCGCCGGAGGCGGTGGCGCGCTTCGTCGCCCACGCGGCCCGGCGAGCGGGTTCGCGGACGTAACGTCACGGCGAAAAATCCGGCCGAACTTCGCCGTGGCGTTACGCGCGCGGTGCCAAGGCCACGAACCACTAAGCTTGCCGGGTGACTGAGAGCGCCTACCTCGTAGGGCTGCGGCTGACCGGTAAGAAGGTCGTCGTCGTGGGCGGCGGCACCGTCGCCCAGCGCCGGCTGCCGTTGCTCATCGCCAGCGGCGCCGACGTCCACGTCATCTCCCGCAGCGCCACCCGGTCGGTCGAGGCCATGACCGGAATCACCCTGGCACTGCGCGAATACCGCGACGGCGACCTCGACGGCGCGTGGTACGCGATCGCGGCCACCGACGACCCGCGCGTCAACGAGGCCGTGGTCGCCGAGGCCGAAAGCCGCCAGATCTTCTGCGTCCGGGCGGACGTCGCCGTCGAGGGAACCGCGGTGACGCCAGCGTCTTTCAGCTATGCCGGGCTGTCCGTCGGCGTCCTGGCCGGCGGCGAGCACCGGCGTTCGGCGGCGATCCGCTCGGCCATCCGGGAGGCGCTGCAGACCGGGGTCATCACCCCCGAGGGCCCGGTGGGCTCCGACGCCGTCAAGGGCGGCGTGGCGCTGATCGGGGGCGGTCCCGGCGACCCCGAACTGATCACCGTGCGCGGGCGCCGGCTGCTCGCCCAGGCCGACGTCGTGGTCGCCGACCGCCTCGCGCCGCCGGAACTGCTCGCCGAACTGCCCCCACACGTGGAAGTCATCGACGCCGCCAAGATCCCGTACGGCCGGGCGATGGCCCAGGACGCCATCAACGACGTGATGATCGAACGCGCCCGGGCCGGAAGCTTCGTGGTGCGCCTCAAAGGGGGGGACCCCTTCGTCTTCGCCCGCGGCTACGAGGAGGTGCTCGCGTGCGCCGAGGCCGGGATCCCGGTCACCGTGGTGCCGGGTGTGACAAGCGCCATAGGGGTGCCCGCATTGGCGGGTGTCCCCGTCACCCATCGGGCGATCAACCACGAGTTCGTGGTGGTCAGCGGCCATCTCCCTCCCGGGCATCCCGAATCGTTAGTGAATTGGGATGCGCTGGCCGCGATGTCCGGCACGATTGTTTTGCTGATGGCCGTCGAACGCATCGAACTTTTCGCCGAAGCCCTTTTGGCAGGCGGTCGACCAGCGGATACGCCCGTGCTTGTCGTTCAGCACGGAACGACGGCCGCTCAACGCACTTTGCGGGCCACCCTCGCCGACACGCCCGAAAAGATTCGCGCCGAGGGGATCCGACCTCCCGCGATCATCGTGATCGGCGCCGTGGCGGCTTTCGGGGTTTAAACGCTTCTTAAGATTACTGTAAGGTAACCCTTTATGACGGCTCTCAACGACTCAGAGCGCGCTGTCCAAAACTGGACGTCTGCACGCCCCGATCGTCCGGCCCCGGTGCGCACGGCGGAGACCGCCGCAAAGCCCCCGGCGGAGACCGCCTCCAATCGCATCAGCAAGTACTACCCGGCGTGGCTGCCCTCGCGACGCTTCATCGCGGCCGTCATCGCCATCGGCGGTATGCAGCTGCTTGCGACGATGGACAGCACCGTCGCGATCGTCGCGCTCCCCAAGATCCAAAACGAGCTCAGCCTGTCCGACGCCGGCCGCAGCTGGGTGATCACCGCCTACGTGCTGACGTTCGGCGGGCTGATGCTGCTCGGCGGGCGGCTCGGCGACACCATCGGGCGCAAGCGCACCTTCATCGTCGGTGTCGCCCTGTTCACCATCTCCTCCGTGCTGTGCGCCGTCGCCTGGGACGAGGCGACCATGGTCATCGCCCGGCTGTCGCAGGGCGTCGGGTCGGCCATCGCCTCGCCGACGGGCCTGGCGCTGGTGGCGACCACCTTCCCCAAGGGACCGGCGCGCAACTTCGCGACCGCGGTCTTCGCCGCGATGACGGCCGTCGGCTCGGTGATGGGCCTCGTGGTCGGGGGAGCGCTCACCGAGGTGTCGTGGCGGCTGGCGTTCCTGGTGAACGTGCCGATCGGCCTGGTGATGATGTATTTGGCCCGCACCGCGCTGCGCGAGACCAACCGCGAGCGGATGAAGCTGGACGCCACCGGCGCCATGCTGGCCACCCTGACGTGCACCGCCGCGGTGTTCGCCTTCTCGATGGGGCCGGAAAAGGGGTGGGTTTCGATCACCACCATCGGTTCGGGTGTGGTGGCGATGCTCGCCGGGCTGGGCTTCATCATCGTGGAGCGCACCGCCGAGAACCCCGTGGTGCCGTTCGATCTGTTCCGCGACCGCAACCGCCTGGTCACGTTCACCGCGATCTTCCTGGCCGGCGGGCTGATGTTCAGCCTGACCGTGTGCATCGGCCTGTACGTGCAGGACATCCTCGGCTACAGCGCGCTGCACGCCGGCGTCGGCTTCATCCCGTTCGTCATCGCGATGGGGATCGGCCTCGGCATCTCCTCGCAGCTGGTGTCGCGGTTCTCGCCGCGGGTCTTGACCATCGGCGGCGGCATCCTGCTCTTCTGGGCGATGCTCTACGGCTGGGCGTTCATGCACCGCGGCGTCGCCTACTTCCCCAACCTGGTGTTGCCGATCGTGGTCGGCGGGATCGGCATCGGCATGGCCGTCGTGCCCCTGACGCTGTCGGCCATCGCCGGTGTGGGTTTCGATCAGATCGGTCCCGTCTCCGCGGTCACGCTGATGCTGCAAAGCCTGGGTGGCCCGCTCGTGTTGGCCGTCATCCAGGCCGTGATCACTTCGCGGACACTGTATTTGGGCGGCACCACCGGCCCGGTCAAGACCATGAACGACGCGCAGCTGCAGGCGCTCGACCACGGGTATACCTACGGCCTGCTGTGGGTGGCCGGCGTGGCCGTCATCGTCGGCGGCGCGGCGCTGCTCATCGGCTACACCCCCGACCAGGTTGCGCACGCGCAAGAGGTCAAGGAAGCGATGGACGCCGGGGAGCTGTAGCTCACCGCATGCGGGCACTGCGCCTGTCACGGGCGCTCTTCGCAGCACGCTAGGCTAGCCCGCTGTGATCACCCGGATGTCCCAGCTGTTTTTGCGCACGTTGCGCGACGATCCCGCCGACGCCGAAGTCGCCAGCCACAAGCTGCTGATCCGGGCCGGCTACATCCGACCCGTCGCACCCGGGCTGTACAGCTGGCTGCCGCTGGGCCTGCGGGTGCTGCGCCGCATCGAGCGCATCGTCCGCGAGGAGATGAATGCCATTGGCGGGCAAGAGATCCTGTTTCCCGCCCTGCTGCCCCGCGCGCCGTACGAGGCGACGAACCGGTGGACCGAATACGGCGACTCGGTGTTCCGGCTCAAAGACCGCCGCGGTAACGACTACCTGCTGGGCCCGACACACGAGGAGTTGTTCACCCTGACGGTCAAGGGCGAATACAGCTCCTACAAAGACTTTCCGGTCCTGCTCTACCAAATCCAGAACAAGTACCGCGACGAGGCGCGGCCCCGCGCCGGCATCCTGCGCGTGCGGGAGTTCCTGATGAAGGACTCCTACTCGTTCGACGTCGACGACGCCGGGCTCAAGGCCGCCTACCACGCGCACCGCGAGGCCTATCAGCGAATCTTCGCGCGCCTGCAGGTGCGCTACGTCATCGTCTCGGCGGTGTCCGGCGCCATGGGCGGCAGCGCCTCCGAGGAGTTTCTGGCCGAAAGCCCGGTCGGCGAGGACACCTTCGTGCGCTGCCTGGAGTCCGGCTACGCGGCCAACGTCGAGGCCGTCGTCACGGCGCGTCCGGAGGCGCAGCCGATCGACGGGCTGCCCGAGGCGGTGGTCCACGACACCGGCGACACCCCGACCATCGCCACCCTGGTGGACTGGGCCAACACCGCCGACCTGGGCCGCACCGTCACCGCGGCCGACACGCTGAAGAACGTCCTGCTCAAGGTGCGCGAGCCCGGTGGGGACTGGGAGCTGCTGGCCATCGGGCTGCCCGGCGACCGCGAGGTCGACGACAAGCGGCTGGGCGCGGCGCTCGAGCCGGCCGAATACGCGATGCTCGACGACGCCGACTTCGCCAAGTACCCCTTCCTGGTGAAGGGATACATCGGCCCGAAAGCGTTGCAGGACAACAATGTTCGCTACCTGGTCGATCCACGCGTGGTCGACGGCACCAGCTGGATCACCGGGGCCGACGAGCCCGGCCGGCACGTCGTCGGGCTGGTCGCCGGCCGCGATTTCACCGCCGACGGCACCATCGAGGCCGCCGAGGTGCGCGACGGGGACCCGTCGCCGGACGGCGCGGGCCCGCTGGTGTCGGCGCGCGGCATCGAGGTCGCGCACATCTTCCAGCTCGGCCGCAAATACACCGACGCCTTCACCGCCGACGTGCTCGGCGAGGACGGCAAGCCGGTGCGCCTGACCATGGGCTCCTACGGCCTGGGCGTCTCGCGGATGGTGGCCGTGATCGCCGAGCAGCACCACGACGAGCTGGGGCTGCGGTGGCCGCCGTCGGTCGCGCCCTTCGACGTCCACCTGGTGATCGCCAACAAGGACGACCGGGCCCGCACCGGGGCCACCGAGCTCGCCGGCGAGCTGGACCGGCTGGGCGTCGACGTGCTGCTCGATGACCGGCAGGCCTCGCCCGGCGTGAAGTTCAAGGATGCCGAGCTGTTGGGCGTGCCCTGGATCGTGGTGGTGGGGCGCGGCTGGGCGGACGGCGTGGTGGAACTGCGCGACCGCTTCGGCGGGCAAACCCGCGAACTGGCGACGGGGGCGTCGCTGGCGGGCGAGATTGCGGCCACCCTTAACGACTAGCTAGTCGTTGCCGCCCGGGAAGCTCGTCGTGATCGGCCAGGCCCCCAAGACCCGGTTCCACCGGGCGGCCATCACCGCGCTCTGCACCAGCGCCGTCGAGGCGAACGCCCGGTCCTCGGCGGTCTCGGCGTGTTCGGCGACAACGCGCCACGCGCCGGCGCCGTCGTTCTCCATCCGCGCGGCCAGCCGCGCAGCGTCCGCCGGGCTGCCGACCACCAGGGGCAGCTGGTAGCCGGCGGCGGCAACCGGGGCGGTGACCTTGCGGGCGGTCAGCATCGCGATGACGTCGTCGCGGCGCTGCCGGTGCTGCTCGAGCGCCTCCACCACCATGCCGTTGACGCTGGGCGGCGACATGGCCGAGACGATGCCGTAGCCGTAGATCGTCGAGTGTTCGATGGCCAGCGCGTCGGACAGCGCGGCGTTGTCGGCGTCCTTCCCCGAGCTCATATCGACGGCCCCCCGGGCACCAGCGCCACGGTGTAGGACGCCGTGCAGGACGCGGCGATCGAGGCGAGCAGCCCGGCCCGGTAGCCGGATTCGGTGCCCACCAGGCGAGCGGCGCTGTCGGCCGAGGCGTGCAGCGCGTTGATCACGTCGGCCACCGGCGGCGGGGGAGGCGGGGCGCCGGCCGGCTCGGCCTGACTCGGGCTGGGCGTTTCGCTCGACGACGGCGCGGCGAGCTTGCCGGCGGCCCGCGCGATCTCGGTGGACAGCGCGCGGGCGTGCGCGGCGCGCTGGCTCGCCACCACCGTCAGCGCGGCGGCGACCTGCGGGGGGTTCCCGACGGCCGAGGCGGCGGCACTCGCCAGCGCGCTGTCGTGGCGCGCCTGGTCCAACGGGCCCAGCAGTTGTTCGACGGGCGGGGGCTTGGGCGCGGACTTTCCGCACGCGGACACCACACCGAGCGCGGCCAAAGCGACGCCGCCGGAGAGGACGTCTCGCCGGTTGACGAACGGAACTGCGCTAGGCACAAGCACATCCTGCCACCGGTGCGTCGGCGGGCACGAAGCCAGCACGCGATCGCGCCGCCATCCGCGATTCCTGGCGTATCGTGGATAGCTGGTTCTCGCAGAGGACAGCCAGCACGTTCTCCGCCGGGACACCGGAAGCCGGACGCGAAGCCATCGCGGCGGCGACATCCGCCAGATGACCGGACAACTCAAGATGAGGAGCTCGCCGTGACCACCGGGCTACCGTCGCAGACGCAGGTGATCGAGCTACTCGATGCAGAGTTTGCGCGCGCGGGATACGAGATCGAAGACGTGGTCATCGACGCACGCACCCGGCCCCCACGCATCACGGTGATCGCCGACGGCGACGACGGCCTCGACCTGGACACGGCCGCCGCGCTGTCACGCTCGGCGTCGGCGCTGCTCGACGATCTGGACACCATCGGCGACCACTATGTGCTCGAGGTCTCCTCGCCCGGTGTGGACCGCCCCCTGACCCGCGCGAAGCACTTCCGCCGCGCCCGCGGCCGCAAGGTCGACGTCACCCTCTCCGACGGATCGACGCTGACCGGCCGCATCGGCGAGACGAACGAGGACGCCGTCGCGCTGGTGGTTCGCACCGGCCGGGACTGGGCGATCCGCGAAATCTCGCTCGGTGATGTCGTCAAAGCTGTTGTCCAGGTGGAGTTTTCGCCCCCTGCCGACGCCGAACTGGCATTGGCGAAGCGTGGGGCTGGGGAGGAGCGGCGCAGATGAACATCGACATGGCCGCACTGCATGCGATCGAGGTGGATCGGGGCATCTCGGTCAACGAGCTGCTCGAGACCATCAAGTCCGCGCTGCTCACCGCCTACCGGCACACCGAGGGCCATCAGAACGACGCGCGCATCGAGATCGACCGCAAGACCGGCGTCGTCCGGGTGATCGCCCGGGAGACCGACGAAGACGACAACGTCATCAGCGAATGGGACGACACCCCCGAGGGCTTCGGGCGCATCGCCGCCACCACCGCACGCCAGGTGATGCTGCAGCGATTCCGCGATGCCGAGAACGAGCGCACCTACGGCGAGTTCTCCACGCGTGAGGGCGAGATCGTCGCGGGCGTGATCCAGCGTGACAGCCGGGCCAACGCGCGCGGCCTGGTGGTGGTCCGGATGGGCACCGAGACGAAGGCGTCCGAGGGCGTGATCCCGGCGGCCGAACAGGTCCCCGGGGAAAGCTACGAACACGGCAACCGCGTGCGGTGCTACGTGATCGGGGTGACCCGCGGGGCCCGCGAGCCGCTGATCACGCTGTCGCGGACCCACCCCAACCTGGTCCGCAAGCTGTTCTCCCTGGAGGTGCCCGAGATCGCCGACGAGTCGGTCGAAATCGTGGCCGTGGCGCGCGAGGCCGGCCATCGCTCCAAGATCGCGGTGAAGTCGAACCTGCCCGGCCTGAACGCCAAGGGCGCCTGCATCGGCCCGATGGGGCAGCGGGTCCGCAACGTGATGAGCGAGCTCTCCGGCGAGAAGATCGACATCATCGACTACGACGAGGACCCGGCCCGCTTCGTCGCCAACGCGTTGTCGCCGGCCAAGGTGGTCTCGGTGTCGATCATCGACCAGTCCGCCCGCGCCGCCCGGGTGGTCGTCCCCGATTTCCAGTTGTCACTGGCCATCGGCAAGGAGGGGCAGAACGCGCGGCTGGCCGCCCGGCTCACCGGATGGCGCATCGACATCCGCGGGGACTCGCCCGGCGGGCACGCGGAGAGCGAGCCCGAACACGGCGCCACCCACGGAATGGCCCACGACCGCTAGGGCGCGCCCGCACACCCTCGGGCGGTGCTGACCATCGATCCGGTGACGCTAGACTAGCCGTGATCCAGCGTGAGCCTTCGGCCTCCGAAACCCAGAAGGGCGCACCGACACATGGGTGGACCCGTGCGGACGTGTATCGGGTGCCGAAAGCGAGAGTTGGCCGTCGAACTGCTTCGCGTGGTGGCTGTGCCGACCGGGAACGGCGAATTCGCCGTGATCGTTGACACAGGCAGTCGCCTGCCGGGGCGGGGTGCATGGCTGCACCCCGTGCCGCACTGCGCACAACAGGCGATCCGGCGGCGGGCTTTCACCAAGGCGCTGCGCATCACCGGTTCACCGGACACCTCCGCGGTGGTCGAGCACATAGAGTCGCTGAATGCGCCCGATCGCCCGGCAACAGAACAGGTAGCAAAGAACATGAGCACACCGTGAAGTCCCGATGACAATGTGTCATAGCTAAACCCGAGGCGCGGCCCCACGACTGTCGCCTCATAGACAGGAGATGTAGTGGCAGGTAAGGCCCGCGTACACGAGTTGGCAAAGGAACTCGGTGTCACCAGCAAGGAAGTCCTCGCCCGACTGAATGATCAGGGCGAATTCGTCAAATCCGCGTCGTCGACGGTGGAAGCGCCGGTCGCTCGCCGGCTGCGCGAGTCCTTCGGGGGCGGCAAGCCCGCGGCCGAGAAGGCCCCCGCGAAGGCCGCGAAAGGCGAGGCCAAGGCGTCCGCCAAGGCCCCCGACAAGTCGCTCGACGCGGCCCTCGACAACGCGATCAACAAACCCGCCGGCAACGGCGAAGCGACCGCGACGCCGGCCCAGCCCGGTGGCGCGGCGCCCGCTGCCGCCGCCCAGGCCTCCGGCGCCGCGCCGAGCGACGCCCCGGCGCGACCGGGGCCGGCCCCCGCGCGGCCGTCGGCGCCGTCGCCGGGGCAGCCGAAGCCGCCCGCTCCCGGCCAGGCGCCGCACCCCGGCATGACGCCGGGCCCGCGCCCCGGCCCCATCCCCAAGCCCCGCGCCCCGCGCGTCGGCAACAACCCGTTCTCGTCGGCGCAACCCGTCGACCGGCCCATCCCGCGCCCGGCGGCGCCGCGTCCCGGAGCGCCCCGCCCGGGCGCGCCGCGGCCCGGCGCCTCCCCGGGCAACATGCCACCCCGGCCCGCCGGCGCCGCCGGACAGGGCCGCCCGCCGCGCCCCGGCGCCCCGCGGCCCGGCGGCGGCCGGCCCGGTGGTCCCGGCGGTCGTGACGGGGGAGGCGGCAACTACCGCGGCGGTGGCGGCGGAGTCGGCGCCCCGCCCGGAGGCGGCGGCGGTTTCCGCGGCCGGCCCGGTGGCGGCGGCCGTCCCGGCCAGCGCGGCGGTGCGGCCGGCGCGTTCGGCCGTCCCGGCGGCGCGCCCCGGCGTGGCCGCAAGTCGAAGCGGGCGAAGCGCGCCGAGTACGAGAACATGCAGGCCCCGGTCGTCGGCGGTGTGCGGTTGCCGCACGGCAACGGCGAGACGATCCGGCTGGCCCGCGGCGCGTCGCTCTCCGACTTCGCCGACAAGATCAACGCCAACCCGGCCTCGCTGGTGCAGGCGCTGTTCAACCTCGGTGAGATGGTGACGGCCACCCAATCGGTGGGCGACGAGACGCTCGAACTGCTGGGCAGCGAGATGAACTACGTCGTCCAGGTCGTCAGCCCCGAGGACGAGGACCGCGAGCTGCTCGAGTCCTTCGATCTGACCTACGGCGAGGACGAAGGCACCGAGGAAGACCTGCAGACCCGCCCGCCGGTGGTGACCGTGATGGGTCACGTCGACCACGGTAAGACGCGGCTGCTGGACACCATCCGTAAGGCCAACGTGCGCGAGGCCGAGGCGGGCGGCATCACCCAGCACATCGGCGCCTACCAGGTGTCCGTCGAGCACGACGGCGACGAGCGGCCGATCACCTTCATCGACACCCCGGGTCACGAGGCGTTCACCGCCATGCGTGCCCGCGGCGCGAAGGCCACCGACATCGCGATCCTGGTGGTCGCCGCCGACGACGGCGTCATGCCCCAGACGGTGGAGGCCATCAACCACGCGCAGGCCGCCGACGTGCCCATCGTGGTGGCGGTCAACAAGATCGACGTGGAGGGCGCCGACCCGGCCAAGATCCGCGGCCAACTCACCGAATACGGTTTGGTGGCAGAGGATTTCGGTGGCGAGACGATGTTCGTCGACATCTCCGCCAAGCAGGGCACCAACATCGATGCGCTGCTCGAGGCGGTCCTGCTGACCGCCGACGCCGCCCTGGACCTGCGGGCCAACCCCGACATGGAGGCCCAGGGTGTCGCGATCGAGGCGCACCTGGACCGCGGCCGCGGGCCGGTCGCGACCGTGCTGGTGCAGCGCGGCACGCTGCGCGTCGGCGACTCGGTGGTCGCCGGCGACGCCTACGGGCGCGTGCGCCGCATGGTCGACGAGCACGGCGACGACGTCGAAGAGGCGCTGCCGTCGCGGCCCGTGCAGGTCATCGGGTTCACGTCGGTGCCCGGCGCCGGTGACAACCTGCTGGTCGTCGACGAGGACCGCATCGCCCGCCAGATCGCCGACAAGCGCAGCGCGCGCAAGCGCAACGCGCTGGCGGCCCGCTCGCGCAAGCGGATCAGCCTGGAGGACCTGGACTCGGCGCTGAAGGAAACCAGCCAGCTGAACCTGATCCTCAAGGGCGACAACGCCGGTACGGTCGAGGCGCTCGAAGAGGCCCTGATGGGCATCCAGATCGACGACGAGGTGGCGCTGCGCGTCATCGACCGCGGCGTCGGTGGCATCACCGAAACCAACGTCAACCTGGCGTCGGCGTCGGACGCGGTGATCATCGGCTTCAACGTGCGGGCCGAGGGCAAGGCCACCGAGCTGGCCAACCGCGAGGGCGTGGAGATCCGCTACTACTCGGTGATCTACCAGGCGATCGACGAGATCGAGAAGGCCCTGCGCGGCATGCTCAAGCCGATCTACGAGGAGAACCAGCTGGGTCGCGCCGAGATCCGGGCGATCTTCCGGTCCTCCAAGGTGGGCATCATCGCCGGCTGCATGATCAGCTCCGGCGTGGTGCGGCGCAACGCCAAGGCCCGGTTGCTGCGCGACAACGTCGTGGTCACCGAGAACCTCACGATCAACTCGCTGCGACGCGAAAAGGATGATGTGACCGAGGTCCGCGAGGGCTTCGAATGCGGTATGACGCTGGGCTATTCCGACATCAAGGAAGGCGACATCATCGAGTCCTACGAGCTGGTCCAAAAGGAACGGTCGTGACCCGGCATGGCTGACCCCGCCCGGGCCCGCCGCCTGGCCAAGCGGATCAACACGATCGTCGCCTCGGCGATCGAGTTCGAGATCAAGGACCCCGGGCTCGACGGGGTCACCATCGTGGACGCGAAGGTGACCGCCGACCTGCACGACGCGACCGTGTTCTACACGGTCATGGGGCGCACGCTGGACGACGAGCCGGACTACGGCGCCGCCGCGGCCGCGCTGGAGCGGGCCAAGGGCGCGCTGCGCACCATGGTCGGGGCGGGCACCGGCGTGCGCTTCACGCCCACCCTCACGTTCACCCGCGACACCACGTCGGACAACGTGCAGCGGATGGACGAGTTGCTGGCGCGGGCCCGCGCCGCGGACGCTGATCTGGCGCGGGTTCGTTCGGGCGCCAAGCCGGCTGGGGAGGCCGATCCATACCGGGATAGCGGATCGGGCGCCGAGCCCGGCCTCGACGGGAGCATCGGTGACGACGACCAACGCGAATACTGAACTGGCCGGTGTGGGTGCACGCGTCGACGCGCCGGCCGCCGTCGACCTACTGTCGGACGCCGCCACCGTCGCGGTGATCGCCCACGTGCATCCCGACGCCGACACCATCGGCGCCGGTCTGGCGCTGGGTTTGGTGCTCGACAAGTGCGGCAAACGGGCCGAGGTCAGTTTCGCCGAGCCCACCGGCCTGCCGGAATCGCTGGCTTCGCTGCCGGGCCGCCACCTGCTGGTCAGCCCGGACGCGATGCGCCGCGACGTCGATCTGGTTGTCACCGTTGACGTTCCGAGCGTCAAGCGGCTGGGCGCGTTGAGCGAGCTGGCCGTGTCGGGCGCCGAGGTGCTGGTGATCGACCACCACGCCTCCAACGACATGTTCGGCACCGCCAATTTCGTTGATGTGTCGGCGGATTCGACGACGATGATGATCGCCGACATCCTCGACGCGTGGGGCAAGCCCATCGATCCCGACGTCGCGCACTGCATCTACGCCGGCCTGACGACCGATACCGGATCGTTCCGCTGGGCCAGCGCGCGCGCCCTTCGTCTGGCCGCCCGGCTGGTCGACGCCGGCGTGGACAACGCCGCCATCAGCCGGACCCTGATGGACACCCATCCGTTCGGATGGCTGCCGCTGCTGTCGCGCGTGCTGGCGTCGGCCCAGTTGGTGCCGGGCGCGGCCGGCGGCCGAGGGCTGGTGTATGCCGTTGTCGGCCACCAGGATTGGAGCGGCTCCCGCCCGGAGGAAGTCGAAAGCATCGTCGACATCGTGCGGACCACGCAGCAGGCCGAGGTGGCCGCGGTCTTCAAGGAGGTCGCGCCGGGGCAGTGGTCGGTATCGATGCGGGCCAAGGCCGAAGTGGACCTGGCGACGGTCGCGTCCGCATTCGGCGGCGGCGGGCACCGGCTGGCGGCCGGCTACTCGACCACCGGCCCCATCGAGGACGCCGTCGCGGCGCTGCGCACCGCGCTCGGGTGACCGAGCCGGATCGACCCGACGCCGGGGGCCGTCGGATCGCCGGCCTGGCGCTGCCCGCGCTGGGCGTGCTGGCGGCCGAACCGCTCTACCTGCTCTTCGATACCGCGGTCGTCGGCCGGCTCGGCGCCCTGAGCCTGGCCGGGCTGGCCATCGGCGGGCTCCTGCTCAGCCTGGTGGGTTCCGACCTCACCTTCCTGTCCTACGGCACGACGGCACGCTCGGCCCGCCACTTCGGCGCCGGCAACCGCTCGTCGGCGGTGATCGAGGGCGTGCAGGCGACGTGGTTGGCGCTGGGGTTGGGCGCGCTCGTCGTGATCGCCGTGCAGGCCGCGGCGGTGCCGCTGGTGTCGGTGATCGCCGGCGGCAAAGTGGGCGGGGAGGGGATCGCCGCGGCGGCGCTGCCGTGGCTGCGCATCGCGATCTTCGGCGCCCCGGCCATATTGGTGTCGCTGGCGGGGAACGGGTGGATGCGCGGCGTGCAGGACACCGTCCGCCCGCTGCGTTATGTGGTTGCCGGCTTTGGGCTTTCGGCGCTGCTGTGCCCGCTGTTGGTCTACGGCTGGCTGGGGTTGCCGCGGTTGGGGCTGGCCGGATCGGCGGTGGCCAACCTGGCGGGCCAGTGGCTGGCCGCGGTGCTGTTCGGGCGCGCGCTGCTGGCCGAGCGGGCACCGCTGCGGCTGGACCGCGCCGTGCTGCGGGCCCAACTCGTGATGGGCCGGGACCTGGTGGTGCGGACGCTGGCTTTTCAGGCCTGCTTCGTCTCGGCGGGCGCGGTCGCCGCCCGATTCGGCGCCTCGGCGCTGGCCGCGCATCAGGTCGTGCTGCAGCTGTGGGAATTCCTTGCGCTGGTGTTGGATTCGTTGGCCATAGCGGCGCAGGCCCTCGTGGGCGCCGCGCTGGGCGCCGGTGACGCCGCGCACGCGAAATCGGTGGCGCGGCGGGTGACGCTGTTCTCGGCGGCGGCCGCCGCCCTGCTGGCGGCCGTCTGCGCGGTCGGGTTTTCCGCGCTGCCCCGCCTGTTCACCGACGACCGTTCGGTGCTGGCCGCGATCGGAGTGCCGTGGTGGTTCCTGGTGGCCCAATTACCCTTTGCCGGAATTGTTTTCGCCCTGGATGGCGTGCTGCTGGGTGCGGGGGACGCCGCGTTCATGCGCACCGCCACCGTGATCAGCGCGCTGGTCGGCTTCTTGCCGTTGATCTGGCTGTCGCTGGTGTTCGGCTGGGGTCTGGCCGGCATCTGGACGGGGCTAACCACGTTCGTGCTGCTGCGGCTGGTCTTCGTTGGCGCCCGGGCGATCTCGGGCCGCTGGGCGGCCACCACGGGCCGCTAGAACGCCCAGCTGCCCGAGCGCTGCACGACGAATCCGTGGTCGCCGCTGGTGGTGTCCAGGCAGGCGACCAGGTTGTCGGCTCCCACCGCGCAGGTGACGTTGAGGTAGGTCAACTTCTGGCCCGCGGCCAACAGCTTGGCGCCCGTGGGCAGCGCGGGCGGGTTGCCGTCGCATCCGCTGTAGGACATGCGGCTCAACTGGTAGCCGGGGCCCTTGAAGTCGACGGAACCCACGACGCAATCGCCCGGCCTCGGGCGGCCCCCGGGGATGGGGACGTCGTCCATGCCCGACATGTCGCCCTTGCACTTGATGTCCTGTGAGGGTTGCGGCGCGGGCGCCGGCCCGCCGTAAAAGTCACAGACCAGCGCGTACGGGGCCGAAAAGGCGATCCGCGGCGAGGCGCCGGTGCTGAGGTAGCCCTCGGGCGGGACGGCGGTGTAGCCGTCGAGGTTGGGGAACTTCGGCGGCGGCTGGGCGGCCGCGAGGGGCGCACCGGCCGCGATCGCCGATGCCGCCAGCGCCAGGCAGGCGAGCGCCCTGCTGATTCCCACAACCGCGCGCATCACCTGATCGTATTGGGTGGCCGGAAATCGGCCCGACCGGACCGCCCGGTCAGCGAACCTGCGCCCGCCCGCGTTGCAACACGGCCTCCCGGTTGGCGGCGATGTCGTCGCCGCTGGTCCGGAACTGCCGGGCGGCCGTCGCCTCCTGCCAGAGCCCGGCGCCGGTCTGCGCGTCGTCGATGCGGTGATAGGACGCCAGCAACGCCCGCACCGCGTCCTGGTTGTTCCCCACGATCGACGCGGCGACCTGGCGCGCGGCACCCAGCAGCCGCTCGTGGGGCACCACCTCGGTCACCAGGCCGGCGCGCAGCGCGTCGGCGGCGGACAGGTAGTCGCCGGTCATGCTCATCCGCCGGGCCAGGCCGATGCCCACCTTCTGCGGTAACCGCACGCTCAGCCCCCAGGTGGGCAGCAGGCCCACCCGGGCGTGCGTGTCGGCGAAGCGGGCGTTCTCCGAGGCGATCAGGATGTCGCAGTACAGCGCCAGCTCCAGCCCGCCGGTCACCGCGGCGCCGTTGATGGCGCCGATCACCGGCTTGGTCATCGCCGGCCACCGCGGCGAGATGTCCGGCAGCGCCGTCGAGCCGCCGAGCTCCTTGAGATCGAGTCCCGCGCAGAACACCGGGTCGGCGCCGGTGACGATGACGACGTCGACGTCGTCGTCGGTTTCGGCGTCGGCCAGCGCGCCGAAGAAGCGGTCCCGCAACGCCGAGGACAGCGCGTTGCGCGATTGGGGGCGGTTCAGGGTCAGGGTGCGGACCCGTTCCTCGGTGTCGATCAGCAGGATCTCGTCGGTCATGAATGCAACCGTAGTCAGCCGTCCGTTGCGACCGGAGGCGGTACGGCGGGGCAGCGCTTATCGTGGGGACCATGTGCCGGAACATCACCGAACTGCGGGGTCTTCAGCCGGCGGCCACCGCGGAGGAAATCGCCGCGGCGGCCCGCCAGTACGTGCGCAAGGTCAGCGGCATCACCCACCCGTCGGCCGTCAACGCCGAGGCGTTCGAGCAGGCGGTCGCCGAGGTCACCGAGACGACGACCCGGCTGCTCGGGCGGCTGGCCCCGCGGCGTCAGCCGCCCAAGACGGTGCCGCCGTTGCGCCGGCCCGAGGTGGTGGCCCGGTTGGCGGGTGCGACATGACGGTGACCGCCACGATGCCCGCGCTCAAAGAGTGGAGCGCCGCGGTCCACGCCCTGCTCGACGGCCGCCAACGGGTGCTGCTGCGCAAGGGGGGCACCGGGGAGAAGCGGTTCGACCTTGCCGCCCGCGAATTCCTGTTGTTCCCGACGGTCGCGCACAGCCACGCCGAGCGGGTGCGCACCGAACATCGAGACCTGCTCGAGCCCGCCGCCGCCGACAGCACCGACGACGAGCTGGTGATCCGCGCGGCCGCGAAAGTCGTTGCGGCGGTGGCTGTTGAGCGGCCCGACGGCCTGGCGGCCATCGAGGACCTGCACATCTGGACGCCCGAGTCGGTGCGCGCCGACCGGCTCGATTTTCGCCCCAAGCACAAGCTGGCCGTGCTGGTGGTGTCGGTGATCCCGTTGGCCGAACCGGCACGCATCGCCCGGACGCCCGAATACGCCGGCTGCAAGAGCTGGGTGGAGCTGCCGGTGCACGCACCGTTGGCGGCGCCGGTGCACGACGATCCCGCGCTAGACGCCGTCGCCGCCCGCGTCCGCGATGCCGTCGGCTGACAACTCCGCCGGGCCGACGGGCAACACCAGCCGGGAGCGTCCGTAGCGCACGCTGTGGGTGACCGGCGTGGCGCGCCGGGCGGTCAGCACCGGTTCGTCGCCGCCGAGGTTGTGCGCGTAGCGCGGGGACCAACTACCGGCGATCAGCACCCGGATGCGTGACCCGGCGCGGAACCGGTGGGCGATGCCGTCGAGCTCGAGGCGAACGACCTTCTCCGACTTCGTCTTCGCCGCGGTGGCCAACCGGCGGTAGGCCTCGCTCACGTTGCGCGACCGGCCCTTCGGATCGACCTCACTCACCCGCACGAACAGGTCGACGTGCGGATTGTCGGCGCCGTGTGCGAGCTCGACGACCGGGGTTCCGTAGGCGTACAGGTCCTGGGTGAGGGTGGCGCTGGTGAACGCCAGCACGTCGGCGCGCGACGCGAGCCGGCCGTCGTCGCGGTAACCGCCGTTGGCGGACAGCATCGGGCCGCCGATGGTCGGTGTCGGATCGGCCGGGTCGTAGCGAAACGTGGCCGGGGACAGCCCTTTCAGCGTCGGGGCGGTCTCACCCAGGTAGCCACCGGGCCGCAGGTACAGCGCGCGCTCGGTGGTGACGGGCGGCCACGCGGGCAGGCTGCGCCACCCTTGGCCTCGACCCACGCCGGTGACGTAGACCCGGACCGGGCTGGGCCGGCGGGCGGGGGCCTCACCCAGGTGAGTGCCCAGCCAATCCAGCGTCTCCCGGGCGCAGGTGGCGAGCCCGGTGGTGAGCAGCTGGGTGTGCGTCCACGGGCCGACGGTGAGCGCGACATCGACTCCCCGGCCGTGCAGATGCGCGTACTGCCGCAGCGTCTGCCCGATGAAGAGGTCCTGCCAGCCGCCGATGAGCAGCACGGGCACCTGAACCCGGTCCAGCGCCTCGTTGCAGCGCAACGCATTCCAGAAGGGATCGCCGGGATCGCTGTGTTCGGCCCACGATTCGAACCAGGGTGCGCCCGTGCCGAGCAGGGCCCGGGCGGCTTCGCCCAGTGGCGTCGCGGCCGCGGCCCGCGGCACCTTGCGGCGGGTCTGCAACTGGCGCAGCGCGGCGCGGGCCCGCACCGGGTCCTCCTGGTGCGCCACCATGTCGCTCCAGCCCAGGAAGTCGTTGACCGCGAACGACCCTGTGCCCCAAGTCGATTCGTTGAAGTCATGCGGTCCCACCGCGATCACCGCGGTCGCCAGTTCCGGCGGGGGATCCTGCAACAGGGCCCACTGCGTGAATCCCAGGTACGACATGCCGATGGTGGCGAAGCGGCCGGTGAACCACGGCTGCTCACGCAGCCATGCGACGGTGTCCGCGCCGTCGGCGATCTCGTCGGCCATCGGCTCGAAAACTCCGCCGGACCCGAACGTTCCGCGCACGCTCTGCAGCACCACGTGGTAGCCGCGCGCCGCGTACAGCGCACCGAATATCAGGGTGAACGGGAACCCGCGTCCGTAGGGGCTGCGGATCAGCACGGTGCCGACGGGGGTGGCGGGCGTGTAATGGTCGGCCACCAAGGCGACCCCGTCGCGCATCGGCACGCGCACGCGCTCCACGGTGTAGTCGGTGGTCGCCGGCGGCAGACCCAGCAACCGGCCAAGGGCCTTGCCGCCCAAGTGATTCACGGTGTGCAGGGTCGGCTGCGCGGGGCGGATCGAGGTGATGCTCACCCTAGAACTTGTAATACGGAGCGAGGTCGTTGGCGCGCTGCAGGTTGGTCTGCATGCAATCGACCTCGGGGTCGGAGTAGACGGTCGAGTAGTACAGCGCCTGCTGCAGCACACCGTAGCTGGTCTTGAACACGACCATGCAGGAGTAGAACCAGTAGCTGTTGTGATAGGTCGGCTTGAGCACCCAGTACTGCGCGGCGCGGTGGCCCGCGATCGTCGTCTCGACGGCGTCGGCGGGCAGCGAGGCCTCGTAGGTGCGCCAGATGATCGGCTCGACGGCCACCTGATAGTTGCCGGCGTCGAAGTGGCAGCGCAGCCCGTCCTCGTGCTCGGGCGGTGTGAATCCCAGCCCGACGCGCTGGACGACGTCGAACGGGATGTCCTCGCACGCGTCGAACGGGCGCGGATCGGTGGTCGCCACGATCGGGCTCTTCATCGTGGTTTCCATCGGCTGGGCGGTCGACCGCAGCTCGACGGGTCGATCGCCGCCACCCGGTAGGGAAGGGGAACCGGACAACACGCCCACCGTGCCCCCGATGGCCGCTGTGAGCAGCGCACCGAGCGCCCCCATCAGACGAACATTGGCGAACACGACACCCCCTGACGCCGCAGCGGTCCTTTCGGGGGAGTGTACAAGTCGCGCGCTCGGGGTCACAGGCAAAGGTGAACTTGTTCTAGTTCACCCGCCGACCGGGCGCGAAAACAGATCGCCCGGCCCGGGTCGTTAGGGTGGTTATTCGTGGCTGGGCATAGATCGGGGCAGGACTCGACCAACGGTGGGCAACCGACGCTGTGGGCGGTGTCCGACCTGCACACCGGTCACCTCGGCAACAAGCCGGTCACCGAATCGCTGCATCCGTCGTCGCCGGAGGACTGGCTGATCGTCGCCGGCGACGTCGCCGAGCGCACCGACGAGATTCGCTGGGCCCTTGACCTGCTACGACGGCGGTTCGCCGAGGTGATCTGGGTGCCCGGCAACCACGAGCTGTGGACCACCACCCGCGACCCCGTGCAGGTCTTCGGCAAGGCGCGCTACGACTACCTGGTCAACATGTGCGACGAGATGGGTGTGATCACGCCGGAGCATCCGTTCCCGGTCTGGACCGAGCGCGGCGGTCCGGCCACGATCGTGCCGATGTTCCTGCTCTACGACTACAGCTTCTTGCCCGAGGGGGCCACGAGCAAAGCCGAGGGGCTGACCATCGCGCGGGACCGCAACGTGGTGGCCACCGACGAGTTCCTGCTCTCCCCGGAGCCGTACCCCACCCGCGAGGCGTGGTGCCGCGAGCGCCTGGAGATCACCCGTGCCCGCCTCGAAGAGCTGGACTGGATGACGCCGACCGTTCTGGTGAACCACTTCCCGTTGGTCCGCGATCCCTGCGACGCGCTGTTCTACCCGGAGTTCTCGCTGTGGTGCGGAACCACCAAGACCGCCGACTGGCACACCCGCTACAACGCCGTCTGCTCGGTCTACGGTCACCTGCACATCCCGCGCACCACCTGGTATGACGACGTGCGCTTCGAGGAGGTGTCGGTGGGCTATCCGCGGGAGTGGCGGCGCCGCAAGCCGCCCAGCTGGCTGCGCCAGGTACTGCCGGATCCCCAGTACGCGCCCGGTGACCTCAACGACTTCGGCGGCCACTTCGAGATCACCCCCGAGATGCGACAGCAGGCCACGCAGTTCCGGGAACGGTTGCGGCAGCGGCAATCACGATGACGGGGGAGCACACGCTGGTGTCCTCCGTGTTGCCGGCCACCGACGGCCTGGCCTACTCGGAGGTGTATTCCGATCCGCCCGATCTCGCCCCGCTGCCCGAAGAGGAGCCGTTGATCGCGAGATCGGTGGCCAAGCGGCGCAACGAGTTCATCACCGTCCGGCACTGCGCCCGCATCGCGCTGGGCGAGCTCGGCCTGCCGCCGGTGCCGATCCTCAAGGGCGAGAAGGGAGAACCCTGCTGGCCCGACGGCGTGGTCGGCAGCCTCACCCACTGCACGGGGTACCGCGGCGCGGTGGTGGGCCGCACCGACGCGCTGCGCTCGGTGGGCATCGACGCCGAACCGCACGACGTGTTGCCCGACGGCGTGCTCAACGCGATCAGCCTGCCGGCCGAACGCACCGAGATCCCCGCCCACCTGTCGGGGGATCTGCATTGGGACCGAATCCTGTTCTGCGCCAAGGAGGCGACGTACAAGGCGTGGTTCCCGCTGACCAAACGGTGGCTGGGCTTCGAGGACGCCCACATCACGTTCGAGTCCGACGGCCCCGGCGCGGCGACGGGCCGGTTCGTCTCGCGGATCCTGATCGATCCGGCGGCGCTGTCCGGTCCGCCGCTGACGGAGCTGGCGGGCCGCTGGTCGGTCGAGCGCGGGCTGGTGCTGACCGCCATCGTCCTATGAGCGGTCCGGGCATCGTCGTCGTCGACAAGCCGCCGGCGATGACCAGCCACGACGTCGTGGGCCGCTGCCGCCGGATCTTCTCCACCCGGCGGGTGGGGCACGCGGGGACCCTGGACCCGATGGCCACCGGAGTGCTGGTGATCGGCGTCGAGCGCGCCACCAAGATCCTTGGCCTGCTGTCGGCTTCTTCGAAGTCGTACGCGGCCACCATCCGCCTGGGCCAGAGCACGTCGACCGACGACGCCGAGGGCGAGCCGGTGCGCAGCGTCCCGGCGGGGCACCTGACCGCCGAGGCGATCGGGACCGCCGTCGAGGGGCTGCGGGGTGACATCGCGCAGGTGCCCTCGACGGTCAGCGCCATCAAGGTGGGCGGCAAGCGCGCCTACCGCCTGGCCCGCGAGGGCCACGCCGTCGAGCTCGAGGCCCGCCCGGTGCGCATCGACCGGTTCGACGTGCGCGACATTCGCCCCGGACCGCACGGCGTGGACGTGCTCGACGTCGACGTCGAGGTCGATTGCTCGTCGGGGACCTACATCCGTGCGCTGGCCCGCGATCTGGGTGCCGCGCTGGGGGTGGGCGGGCACCTGACGGCGTTGCGCCGCACCCGGGCCGGCCGCTTCGGGCTAGACCAGGCGTATTCGCTCGACGAGCTCGCCGAGCGGCCGCGGCTGAGCTACAGCCTCGACGAGGCCTGCCTGCTGATCTTTCCGCGCCGGGAGTTGTCCGCCGGGGAGGCCGACGCCGCCGCCAACGGCCGGTCCCTGCCGGCGGCCGGGATCGACGGCGTCTACGCCGCCTGTGACCCCGACGGCCGGGTGGTTGCGCTGTTGCGCGACGAGGGGGCGCGGACCAAGTCGGTGGTGGTGGTCCGCCCGGCGACGCTTTAGCCGCCCCGGCCGAACGGTTGGTTGGGGTCCGTTGCACACTGGAATGCCTACGGGGCGAGGGAAAGGACAACGATGTCTACCAAGCAGTCCAACAAGGTTTACGTCATCGGCGTCGGCATGACGAAGTTCGAGAAGCCGGGTCGCCGCGAGGGCTGGGACTACCCCGACATGGCGCGCGAGTCGGGGACCAACGCGCTGGCCGACGCCGGCATCGCCTACCACGAGGTGCAGCAGGGCTACGTCGGCTACGTCGCCGGGGATTCGACGTCCGGGCAGCGCGCGCTCTACGAGCTCGGCATGACGGGGATCCCGGTGGTCAACGTCAACAACAACTGCTCCACCGGGTCCACCGCGCTCTTCCTGGCCGCGCAGGCGATCCGCGGCGGCATCGTCGACTGCGCGATCGCGCTGGGTTTCGAGAAGATGCAGCCCGGTTCGCTGGGCGGCGGAGCTCAGGACCGCGAATCGCCGATGGGCAAGCACGTCAAGGCGATGGCCGCGATCGACGAGTTCGCGATGCCCGTCGCGCCGTGGATGTTCGGCGCCGCCGGCCGCGAGCATATGAAGCAATACGGTTCCACCGCAGAGCATTTCGCCAAGATCGGCTACAAGAATCACAAGCACTCGGTGAACAACCCGTTCGCCCAGTTCCAGGAGTCCTACACGCTCGAGGACATCCTGGCGGCGCGGATGATCTCCGACCCGCTGACCAAGCTGCAGTGCTCGCCGACCTCCGACGGTTCGGGCGCGGCCATCCTGGCCTCGGAGAGCTTCGTCGACAGCCACGGGCTGGCGGGCCAGGCGGTGGAGATCGTCGGTCAGGCCATGACCACCGACTTCGCGTCGACGTTCGACGGGAGCGCCAAGAACCTCATCGGCTACGACATGAATGTGCAAGCCGCACAACAGGTCTACGACCAGTCCGGGCTGGGTCCGCAGGACTTCCAGGTGATCGAACTGCACGACTGCTTCTCGGCCAACGAGCTACTGCTCTACGAGGCGCTGGGCCTGTGCGGGCCGGGTGAGGCGCCCAAGCTGATCGACAACAACGACACCACCTACGGCGGCCGCTGGGTGGTCAACCCCTCCGGTGGCCTGATCTCCAAGGGGCACCCGCTGGGCGCGACCGGGCTGGCGCAGTGCGCCGAACTGACGTGGCAGCTGCGCGGGACGGCCGAGGCGCGTCAGGTCGAGGGCGTCAGCGCCGCACTGCAACACAACATCGGACTGGGCGGCGCCGCCGTCGTCACCGCCTACCAGCGCGCCGAACGCTAAGGGCGCCATGATCGAGTGGTCCGACACCGACCTGATGGTCCGCGACGCCGTTCGGCAGTTCGTCGACAAGGAGATCCGCCCGCATCTCGACGAATTGGAAACCGGCGCGATGTCGCCCTATCCGATCGCGCGCAAGCTGTTCAGCCAGTTCGGCCTCGACGCCATGGCCGCCGAATCGGTCAAGAAGATGCTGGACCGGGAGCGCTCGGGAGAGCGTCAAAGCGACGGCGAGGCAAGCGGTTTCGGCGGCGGAGCCCAGGGATCGATGATCGCGGTGCTGGTCTCCGAGATCGCCCGGGTCAGCATCGGGTTGCTGAGCACCGCCTCGGTGAGCCTCGGTCTGGGCGCGGCGACCATCATGAGCCGCGGCACGCTGGCCCAAAAGGAGCGCTGGCTGCCCGAGCTGATGACGCTGGAAAAGATTGCCGCGTGGGCCATCACCGAGCCGGACTCGGGCTCGGACGCGTTCGGCGGCATGAAGACCTACGTCAAACGCGACGGTGCCGATTACATCCTCAACGGGCAGAAGACGTTCATCACCAACGGGCCCTGCGCCGACGTCCTGGTCGTGTACGCCAAACTCGACGAGGGCTCGACCGAAGACAAGCGCAACCGCCCGGTGCTGGTGTTCGTGCTCGACGCCGGCATGCCGGGCCTGACGCAGGGCAAGCCGTTCAAGAAGATGGGCATGATGTCCTCGCCGACCGGCGAGCTGTTCTTCGACAACGTGCGGCTGAGCCCGGATCGCCTGCTCGGCGAGAGCGAACAGCACACCGACGGCGACGGCCGCGACAGCGCGCGCGCCAACTTCGCCGCCGAGCGGATCGGGATCGCGATGATGGCCCTGGGCATCATCGACGAATGCCACCGGCTGTGCGTCGACTACGCGAAGAGCCGCACGCTGTGGGGCCGCAACATCGGGCAGTTCCAGCTGATCCAGCTCAAGCTGGCCAAGATGGAAATCGCACGAATGAACGTGCAGAACATGGTCTTTCACACCATCGAGCGCCAACAGTCCGGTAAACCCCTGACGCTGGCCGAGGCGTCGGCGATCAAGCTGTACTCGTCGGAGGCGGCGACCGAGGTGGCCATGGAGGCCGTCCAACTGTTCGGCGGCAACGGATATATGGCCGAGTACCGGGTGGAGCAGCTGGCCCGCGACGCCAAGTCGCTGATGATCTACGCCGGCAGCAACGAGGTGCAGGTCACCCACATCGCCAAGGGATTGCTGGCCGACTGAGCTACGCGGTCACCCAGATCGCCCGCGCGGCCGGGCTGCCCAGGTCGACGGTCGTCTCGTCGCCGTCGCCGGATTCGATCGCCACCGAGATCATGCCCGCGAACTCGCGGCGGGTCAGGACCCGCAGCCGGGAGTCGAGGTTGATGCCGACGTCGGTGAAGTAGCGCAGCATCTCGGGGTCGGCGTCGGAGATGCGGGCCACCGTCCCGGCGTCGCCGTCGCCGCACGCCCACAGCTGGCGCGCCGGCGGGGTGGGCACCTGCCCGTCGGTGGCGGGGATGGGGTCTCCGTGCGGATCGCGCTGCGGGAATCCCAGCTTGGCGTCGATGCGGGCCACCAGGCGATCCGACACCGCGTGCTCGAGCACCTCGGCCTCGTCGTGCACCTCGTCCCACGCGTAGCCCAGCTCGTTGACCAGGAAGGTCTCCAGCAGCCGGTGGCGGCGCACCATCTCGAGCGCCGCGCGCCGCCCGGCCTCCGTCAGCGTCACCGCGCCGTACTTCTCGTGGTCGACGAGGCCCTGCTCGGCGAGTTTGCGGATCGACTCCGAGGCCGTGCTGGCCGACACCCCGATCTTCTCGGCCAGCATCTTCGTGCTGACCTTGTCGGGGGACCACTCCTGGGCATTCCAGATCGCCTTGAGGTAGTCCTGGCCGACCGCGGTGAGACCGCCACGCTCTTCGTCAGCACTCACAACGACAAAGTTTAGGCAACCCCATCCAGATCCGGCGTGTTCCCCGCCACCCTGGCGGGTGTCGGGCCCTCTCCGATCTCCCGGCCGGGCACTCGGCGCCGTAGGCTTGCGGTCGTGCAGCGGTGGCGCGGCCAAGACGAGATTCCCACGGACTGGGGCAGGTGTGTGCTCACCATCGGTGTGTTCGATGGTGTGCATCGCGGGCACGCGGAGCTGATCGCGCATGCGGTGAAGGCGGGGCGGGCGCGCAGCGTGCCGACGGTGTTGATGACGTTCGACCCGCACCCGATGGAAGTGGTCTATCCCGGCAGCCATCCGGCCCAGTTGACGACGCTGACGCGGCGCGCCGAGCTGGTCGAGGAACTCGGCATCGACGTCTTCTTGGTGATGCCGTTCACCACCGACTTCATGAAACTCACGCCGGACCGCTACGTGCACGAGCTGCTGGTGGAGAACCTGCACGTGGTCGAGGTCGTCGTGGGGGAGAACTTCACCTTCGGCAAGAAGGCGACCGGCAACGTCGAGACCCTGCGGCGCGCCGGCGATCGATTCGGGTTCGCCGTGGAGTCGATGTCGTTGCTCTCCGAGCACCACAGCAACGAGACCGTCACGTTCTCGTCCACCTACATCCGGTCCTGCGTGGACGCCGGCGACGTGGTGGCGGCCACCGAGGCCCTGGGTCGCCCGCACCGGGTCGAGGGCGTGGTGGTGCGGGGGCACGGCCGCGGCGCCGAACTGGGCTTCCCGACCGCGAACGTGGCGCCGCCGATGTATTCGGCCATCCCGGCCGACGGCGTGTACGCCGCGTGGTTCACCGTCCTCGGCCACGGCCCGGTGACCGGCACCGTCGTGCCGGGCGAGCGTTACCAGGCCGCGGTCTCCGTCGGCACCAACCCGACCTTCTCCGGGCGCACCCGCACCGTCGAGGCGTTCGTCCTGGACACCGACGCCGACCTGTACGGGCAGCACGTGGCGCTGGATTTCGTCGGCCGCATCCGTGGGCAGCACAAGTTCGACTCCGTCGAGGAACTCATCGTCGCGATGGGCGAGGACACCGAACGGGCCCGCACCATCCTGTCGACGCAGGACTGATCCACCGCGGTTGTCAGGAAGCGACCAGGTCGTCGATCTGGTTGATGGCCGACGACGAGCCCTCGACCACCCCCATGTCGAGCACCTGTTGCAGCGCCTCGGCGGACTCGAAGGCGCTCACGTAGGTCGCGCGAGTGCCGCCGCCGTGCTCGGTGAAGGTGTAGACGTTCCTCGAGACCGGCAGTCCGGGGTTCGGGTTGAAGTCCAGGTCGGCGAAGCCGTCGAGGAACGAGAAGCTCGTCGGCTCGTCGACGGCCGTGATCTCCCAATATCCGGCGTATTTCTCGCCGTCCGGACCGGTCATGAAGTACGTCGTGCGACCTCCGGGCGTCAGGCTGTGGTCGACGACGGTCGCCGGATGGGACGGCGGCCCCCACACCTTCTCCAGTTGACGCGGGTCGGCGTAGACCTGCCAGATCCGGTGCACCGGCGCGGCGAAGTCCGCGGTGATGGTCAGCGTCAGGTTGTCGGGATCGTGCTCGACGCCGGTCACGGGCATGGTTCAGTCCTCCTTGGTTGAGTCGGATGAGATGAGTTCGTCGATGCGTGCGATCCGGTCGCGCCAGAGGAGTTCCAACTCGGCGAGCATCGACGCCACCGACCGCACGGCCGTCACGTCACCGCTGGCCAGCTGCTCGCGACCGCTGCGTCGTTTGGTGACCAGGCCGGCCTTCTCGAGCACGACGACGTGCTTCTGCACCGCGGCGAAGCTCATGTCGTACTTGCGGGCGAGCGTGGAAACCGAGTGTTCCCCGGCCAGCGTCCGTCGCATGATGTCGCGCCGGGTTCGGTCGGCGAGCGCGTGGAACACGGCGTCCACCCGGTCCTCTTCGTCCACGTTCACCCGGCCAACATACAACCAAATGGTTGTATGTTGTCAAGTGTGCGGCGCTGGCCTGCGATTTCGGCGAACATCGCGGCCGCTGATAGACTCGCCCCCCGATACGGAGTGTGCTGCAGTCCGCGGCGGCCACGACCGAAATTTTCGCGGCACCGATTGATGGAGATAGTTCGTGGCGCTGACAGCCGAGCAGAAAAAAGAAATCCTGGGCACCTACGGCCTGCATGACACCGACACCGGTTCCCCGGAGGCGCAGGTCGCGCTGCTGACCAAGCGGATCGCCGACCTGACCGAGCACCTCAAGGTGCACAAGCACGACCACCACTCGCGGCGCGGCCTGTTGCTGCTGGTCGGGCGCCGGCGCCGGCTGCTCAAATACGTCGCCCAGATCGACGTGGAGCGCTACCGCTCGCTGGTCGAGCGCCTCGGCCTGCGCCGCTGACGCCGCCGTCGCCGGGGCTATGACGCCCGCCCGATCCCGCGCGATGCTGGCGGGGCGGGCCCGCCCGTGTAGAGTAAGGACGTTCTGGGCCGGTTCGGCCCGAGCAAAACGGTGCGGCCACGCAGATCCGCGTGCGCCGTTCCAGCGTGTCACTACGCACCTTCGAGGGAGCAGCCCAGTCTGCATCGGGCGGTCTTCGGTAGTGGCTGCCGGGCTCTCCGGATCTGGGGCTTCTCGGCCGCTTCGATCGATGGCCGTAGCCGCATTCAGACTGGCTCTTCGGGATAGCTCCCAGGGTGACTCGCAGGCCCCAACGGGTGCTGCGGACCCTCTCCAGGTTGCGCGTGACGACGCGAAACAGCCGAATAAGAGAGGCCGTACGGACGTCCATGTCTGTCGCTGAAATTGAAGAGGGCGTGTTCGAGGCGACCGCCACCATCGACAACGGGAGCTTCGGCACCCGCACCATCCGTTTCGAGACCGGCCGGCTGGCCCAGCAGGCCGCCGGCGCCGTGGTCGCGTACCTGGATGACGAAAACATGCTGTTGTCGGCGACCACCGCCAGCAAGAGCCCCAAGGAGCACTTCGACTTCTTCCCGCTGACCGTCGACGTGGAGGAGCGGATGTACGCCGCCGGTCGCATCCCCGGCTCGTTCTTCCGTCGCGAGGGCCGTCCCTCCACCGACGCGATCCTGACCTGCCGGCTCATCGACCGCCCGCTGCGCCCGTCGTTCGTCAGCGGGCTGCGCAACGAGATCCAGGTCGTGGTCACGGTCATGAGCCTGGACCCCAACGACCTGTACGACGTGCTGGCGATCAACGCCGCGTCGGCCTCCACCCAGCTGAGCGGGCTGCCGTTCTCGGGTCCGATCGGGGGCGTGCGGGTCGCGCTCATCGACGGCCAGTGGGTGGCGTTCCCGACCGTCGAGCAGCTCGAGCGGGCGGTGTTCGACATGGTGGTGGCCGGCCGCAAGGTGGACGGGGACGTCGCGATCATGATGGTCGAGGCCGAGGCCACCGAGAACGTCATCGAGCTCGTCGAGGGCGGCGCCCAGGCGCCGACGGAAACCGTTGTGGCCGAAGGGCTCGAGGCCGCCAAGCCGTTCATCGCCACCCTGTGCACCGCGCAGGAGGAGCTGGCCGGGGCGGCCGCCAAGCCGGTCGGCGAGTTCCCGACGTTCCCGGACTACGCCGAAGACGTCTACTACTCGGTCGCCTCGGTGGCCACCGACGAGCTGGCCAAGGCGCTGACCATCGGCGGCAAGGCCGAGCGCGACGCGCGCACCGACGAGCTGAAAGCCGAGGTGCTCGCGCGGCTCACTGGGGACTCTGGGACCTACGAGGGCCGCGAGAAAGAGGTCAGCGCCGCGTTCCGCTCGCTGACCAAGAAGCTGGTGCGCCAGCGCATCCTCACCGATCACTTCCGCATCGACGGCCGCGGCATCACCGACATCCGCGCGCTCTCGGCCGAGGTCGCCGTGGTGCCCCGCACGCACGGCAGCGCGCTGTTCCAGCGCGGTGAGACCCAGATCCTGGGCGTGACCACGCTCGACATGGTCAAGATGGCCCAGCAGATCGACTCGCTGGGGCCCGAGACCTCCAAGCGCTACATGCACCACTACAACTTCCCGCCGTTCTCCACCGGCGAGACGGGCCGGGTGGGTTCGCCCAAGCGGCGCGAGATCGGGCACGGCGCGCTCGCCGAGCGGGCCCTGATCCCGGTGCTGCCCGGCGTCGAGGATTTCCCGTACGCCATCCGCCAGGTCTCCGAGGCGCTGGGCTCCAACGGCTCGACGTCGATGGGGTCGGTCTGTGCGTCCACCCTGTCGCTGCTGAACGCCGGTGTGCCGCTGAAGGCGCCGGTGGCCGGCATCGCGATGGGCCTGGTCTCCGACGACGTCGAGATCGACGGCCGCACCGAGCGCCGGTTCGTCACGCTGACCGACATCCTGGGCGCCGAGGACGCGTTCGGCGACATGGACTTCAAGTGCGCCGGCACCAAGGACTTCGTCACCGCGCTGCAGCTGGACACCAAGCTCGACGGCATCCCGTCGCAGGTCCTGGCGGGCGCCCTGGGCCAGGCCAAAGACGCGCGCCTGACGATCCTCGAGGTCATGGCCGAGGCCATCGACGCGCCCGACGAGATGAGCCCCTATGCCCCGCGGGTCACCACCATCAAGGTTCCGGTGGACAAGATCGGTGAGGTCATCGGCCCCAAGGGCAAGGTCATCAACGGCATCACCGAGGAGACCGGCGCGCAGATCTCCATCGAGGACGACGGCACCGTGTTCGTCGGCGCCACCGACGGGCCCTCGGCGCAGGCCGCGATCGACCGGATCAACGCCATCGCCAACCCGCAGCTGCCGACGGTCGGCGAACGTTTCCTCGGAACCGTGGTCAAGACAACGGATTTCGGCGCGTTCGTCTCGCTGCTGCCCGGTCGCGACGGCCTGGTGCACATCTCCAAGCTCGGCAAGGGCAAGCGCATCGCGAAGGTCGAGGACGTGGTGAACGTCGGCGACAAGCTGCGCGTCGAAATCGCCGACATCGACAAGCGCGGCAAGATTTCGCTGGTGCTGGTGGAGGACGACAACTCGGCGCCCGCCGATGCCCCGGCGGCCGCCCCTGCCGATGCCGCGAGCTGATTCGGGAAAGCGAGCAGCTGACCCCGGGCTGCGGCGGGGTAACCACACGGCCGCGGCGGACCCGCACGCCGCACTGCGGCGCACGACGCTGCCGGGCGGCTTGCGGGTGGTCACCGAATACCTGCCCGCGGTGCGTTCCGCCTCCGTCGGAGTGTGGGTCGGGGTCGGCTCGCGCGACGAGGGTGCCACCGTCGCCGGCGCGGCCCACTTCCTCGAGCACCTGCTGTTCAAGTCGACCCCCAGCCGCACCGCGGTGGACATCGCCCAGGCGATGGATGCCGTCGGGGGAGAGCTGAACGCGTTCACCGCCAAGGAGCACACCTGCTACTACGCGCACGTGCTCGACAGCGACCTGGCGCTGGCAATCGACCTGGTCGCCGACGTGGTGCTCAACGGCCGCTGCGCCGCCGAGGACGTCGAACTGGAACGCGACGTGGTCCTCGAGGAGATCGCGATGCGCGACGACGACCCCGAGGACGCGCTCGGCGACATGTTCTTGGGCGCGCTGTTCGGTGACCACCCGGTGGGCCGCCCCGTCATCGGCACCGCGCGGTCGGTGACGTCGATGACGCGTAGCCAGCTGCACTCGTTTCACGTCCGGCGCTACACGCCCGAACGCATGGTGGTGGCGGTGGCCGGCAACGTCGACCACGACGAGGTCGTCGCGCTGGTGCGCGAGCACTTCGGCCCGCACCTGGTCCGCGGGCGCGCACCCATCGCGCCGCGCAAGGGCGCCGGGCGGGTCAACGGCCGGCCCGGGCTGGCGCTGGGCCACCGGGACGCCGAGCAGACCCACGTGTCGCTGGGGGTGCGCACGCCCGGCCGCGGCTGGCAGCACCGGTGGGCGCTGTCTGTGCTCAACACCGCCCTGGGCGGGGGCCTGAGTTCTCGGCTGTTCCAAGAGGTCCGGGAGCTGCGCGGGCTGGCCTACTCGGTGTACTCGACGGTCGACATCTTCGCCGACAGCGGCGCGCTGTCCGTGTACGCGGCCTGCCAGCCCGAACGTTTCGCCGAGGTCATGGAGGTGACCGGTGCGGTCCTCGACGCCGTGGCGCGCGACGGCATCACCGAGGCGGAGTGCCGGATCGCCAAGGGCTCGCTGCGCGGCGGCCTGGTGCTCGGCCTGGAGGACTCGGGCTCGCGGATGAGCCGGCTGGGCCGCAGCGAGCTCAACTACGGCAAGCACCGCAGCATCGAGCACACCCTGCGGCAGATCGACCAGGTGACCGTCGATGAGGTCAACGCCGTCGCCCGCCGGCTGCTCGGGCAGCGCTACGGCGCCGCGGTTCTCGGCCCCTATGCCGCCAAACGGTCACTGCCCCAACAACTTCGGGCGATGGTAGGCTAGCTCGAATGTCCGCCTCCTCACCCGCGCCCCCTCGGCGCTCGCCGTCGGCGGACTAGCCGAATGGTACTGGGCTTTTGGGACATCGCGGTGCCCATCGTGGGTGCCCCGATGGCCGGCGGCCCCGGGACTCCCGCGTTGGCCGCGGCGGTGTCCAACGCCGGTGGGCTCGGTTTCGTCCCCGGCGGGTACCTCACCGCCGAGCGGTTCGCCGACGACATCGCCGCCGCGCGCAAGGCCACCACCGGCCCGCTGGGCGTGAATCTGTTTGTGCCCCAGCCCAGTGTGGCCGACTGGGTGGCCCTGGACTACTACGCGGCCGAACTCGAAGAGATCGCCGATCACTACCAGGTGGAGGTCGGTCACCCGCATTACGGCGACGACGACGGGTGGGAGCAGAAGCTCGAGGTGGTCGCCGACGTCCGGCCCGAGCTGGTGTTGTTCACGTTCGGCGTCCCGCCGCCCGACGTGATCCGGCGCCTCGGCGCGCTGGGCCTGCTGGTGATGGTCACGGTGACGTCGGCGTACGAGGCCGGGGTGGCCGTCGCCGCCGGCGCCGACAGCCTGGTGGTCCAGGGCCCCGCCGCGGGCGGGCACCGCGGCACGTTCGCGCCCGACATGGAACCCGCCAACGAGTCGCTGCACCAGCTCATCGACCGCATCCGCAACACCCATGACATCCCGATCATCGCCGCCGGCGGGCTGGGCACCGCCGACGAGATCGGCGCCGCCCTGCGCCGGGGAGCGGTGGCCGCACAGGTCGGCACCGCGCTCCTGCTCGCCGACGAGGCCGGCACCAACCCCGCCCACCGCACCGCCCTGAAGAACCCGCTGTTCGCGACCACCGTTGTGACACGGGCCTTCTCGGGCCGCTACGCGCGCGGGCTGGAAAACGACTTCACCCGCATGCTCGACCACGTGGCGCCGCTGGGCTACCCCGAGGTCAACCAGATGACATCGCCCATCCGGGAAGCCGCCGCCGCCCTCGAGGACCCGAACGGGATACCGCTGTGGGCCGGGGCGGCCTTCAAGCACGCCAGCGCCGGCCCCGCGGCCGACATCATCGCCGGACTCGTGGCCACCGATTAGCCGATTAGCCGATTAGCCGATTAGCCGATTAGCCCAGCACGCCGGCGGGGTCGGTGCACGGCAGCCCGAGATCGGCGGCCACCTGCCCGGACAGCAGCGCGCCGTCGTGCGTCGAAAGGCCTTTGGCCAGAGCATGATCCGATCGGCACGCCGCCCGCCAGCCGCGCTCGGCGAGCGCGAGCACATACGGCATGGTCGCGTTCGTCAGCGCCACCGTCGACGTCTTGGGCACCGCGCTGGGCATGTTGGCCACGCAGTAGAACAGCGTGTCGTGCACGGCGAAGGTCGGGTCGTCGTGCGTGGTCGGCCGCGAGTCCTCGAAGCAGCCACCCTGGTCGATCGAGATGTCGACCAGCACCGCGCCCGGCTTCATCTGCGCGACAAGGGAATTCGAGACCAGGCTGGGGGCCTTGGCGCCGGGGCGCAGCACGGCGCCGATGACCAGGTCGGCGCGCTTGACGGTGCCCTCCAAGTCGTAGGCCGACGAGTACCGGGTGCGGACCTGCCCGCCGAACTCGGCGTCGAGCAACCGCAGCTTGTTGATGTTGACGTCGAGCACCGACACCATCGCCCCCATGCCGTTCGCGACGCGGGCCGCGTTGTAGCCAGCGGTACCCGCCCCGATCACCACGACGTCGGCCGGCTTGACGCCCGGCACGCCGCCCATCAGCACGCCGCGCCCGCCGTGGGTGCGCATCAGGTGATACGCCCCCACCTGAGCGGACAGCCGGCCGGCCACCTCGCTCATCGGCGCCAGCAATGGCAGTGTGCCGTCGGCGGTTTGGACCGTCTCATATGCGATCGACGTCGTTCCGGACGCCAGCAAGGCCTCGGTGCACGCGCGCGAGGCGGCCAGATGCAGATAGGTGAACAGAATCTGGTTGCGCCGCAACAGCTCATACTCGGCCGGCACGGGTTCTTTGACCTTGAGCAGCAGGTCGGCGTCGCCCCAAACCTGTTCGGCCGTATCGGCGAGTTGCGCGCCCGCCGCCTTGAACTCGGAGTCGGCGATCGACGATCCCTCGCCGGCGCCGGTCTGGACGAGCACGTCGTGTCCGCGGCGGACCAACTCGGCGACACCGGCGGGGGTGATGGCCACGCGAAACTCGTTCGTCTTGGTCTCGGTCGGTACGCCGACTCGCATGATCGCCCCTCGTTCGCGCAGTCACTTTCGATTGTGAAGAAACTTCACAGGGCCCGCAATCGATATGCATCGCATCGCCCGCTGGCTATGATCGGCGGATGACCGCCCCGTGCGTTTCGGCCACCGTGCAGATCGACGCCCGCCCCGACGTGGTGTACCGGCTCATCACCCACCTGCCCACCCTGGCTTCGCTGGCCGAGGAGGCGGTGGCGATGCAGTGGCGCAAGGGTGACGCGGTCGCCCCGGGCGCGGTTTTCGCGGGCCACAACGAGAACCGCGGCCGACGCTGGAGCACCAGATGCACCGTCACCGACGCCGAACCGGGCCGCCGCTTCGCCTTCGACGTGCGCTACACCATTCTTCCCGTCGCCCGCTGGCAGTACGACATCGTCGCCGCGGACGGCGGATGCGAGGTCACCGAGAGCACCTGGGACCGCCGGCCCGGGTGGTTCCGCAAGGTCGCCGGCAAGGCCACCGGCGTCAGCGATCGGGTGGCCGCCAACACCGAGCACATCCGGCTTACCCTGCAGCGCCTCAAGCAGCGCGCCGAAACCGAGTAGCCGAAGAGCCGCGGGAGTTCCGATGACGCGACGCGATCCCGCCGTAGCGGTCGTCGGAGCGGGCATGTCCGGGCTGTGCGTCGCAATTGCGTTGCTGCGCAACGGCATTACCGATGTGACAATCTTCGAGAAGGCTGACGAGGTGGGCGGCACCTGGCGCGACAACACCTACCCGGGCCTGACCTGCGACATACCGTCCCGGGTCTACCAGTACACGTTCGCCACCAACCCGCACTGGTCGCACATGTTCTCGCCGGGCGGTGAAATCCAGGACTACTTCCGGAAAATCGCGGACCGGTTCGGCCTGCGGGACCGCATCCGGTTCGGCACCGAAATCACCGACGCCCGTTTCGAGAACGGGTGCTGGTCCCTGCGCACCGCCGCCGGAGAACAGTGCGCGGCGGACTTTTTGATCACGGCCACCGGCGTGTTGCACCATCCCCGGATGCCGTCGATCGCCGGCCTGGACGACTTCGGCGGCCACGTCTTTCACTCGGCGCGCTGGGACCATTCCGTCGAGCTGGCCGGCCGGCGGATCGCGATCGTCGGCAACGGGTCCACGGGCGTGCAACTCGTCTGCGGCCTGGCCGGCGTGGCGGGCAGGGTCGTGCTGTTCCAGCGCACGGCGCAGTGGGTGCTCAAGCTGCCCAACCCCCGCTACACCCGGTTGGCCGGCATCACCCGCGACAGGTTTCCGTGGCTGGACCGGATGGCGTACCGCGGCTACAGCACGGTGTTCGACCTCTTCGCGGTGGGGCTGACCAAGCCCGGCGTGCGCCGAAAGATCATGGGGGCGCTGTGCCGCGCCAGCCTCCGCGAGGTCCGCGACCCCGAACTGCGCCGGGCGCTGACCCCCGACTACACGCCGATGTGCAAACGGCTGGTGATGTCGGGCGGCTTCTACCGCGCGATGCAGCGCGACGACGTCGACCTGGTCACCGCCGGCATCGACCACGTGGAGCGGCGCGGCATCGTGACCGACGACGGCGTCCTGCACGACGTCGACATCATCGTGCTCGCCACCGGCTTCGACACCCACGCGTTCTTCAGGCCGATGCGGCTGATCGGCCGCGACGGCATCGCCGCCGACGACGTGTGGCGCGACGGGCCGCGGGCCTATCAGACCGTCGCGATGCCGGGCTTCCCCAACTTCTTCATGATGCTGGGGCCGCACAGCCCGGTCGGCAACCTGGCGCTCACGACCGTCGCCGAATCGCAGGCCGATCACATCCTGGGGTGGATCCAGCGTTGGCGCCGAGGGGAATTCGACACCGTCGAACCGACACGCTCGGCGACCGACAGCTTCAACGCCCGGCTGCGGGCCGCGATGCCGAACACCGTGTGGACCACCGGCTGTGACAGCTGGTATCTCAACAAGGACGGCGTGCCCGAGGTGTGGCCGTTCACCCCGGCCGCGCACCGCGCCATGCTGGCCAACACCGATCCGGGATCCTACGACCTGCGCCCGGTCGCGCCCTAGACACCGGCCGGACAAAACCCGGTACCGACGGTTCCGCATACTTGGTTGCGCAACTATACTGGCAGCGCGCGGCGTCGGAAACGCCGAGGTAGGGGGCAATAATGCTGACCGTTGACGACCAGGCGGCGGGTCCGCACGACGCGTCGCTCGACCACGAACGGCTCGTCCTCGAGGCGCGCGACGTGCACTTCGATTGGGCGGCACTGCCGTTCCATTACGTGCCCGGCGAGCCGTTCTCCACCCACGTCCTCAACGTCCTGCACCTGCTGCTGCCCGCGGGCGAGGAGTTCTTCGTCGACGTGTTCAAGAAGACCCTGCCGCTGATCAAAGACGATCAACTGCGGCTCGACGTCCAGGGATTCATCGGGCAGGAGGCGGTGCACTCCCAGGCGCACGCCGGCGTGCTCGCCCACTTCGCCGCGCGGGGCATCGACCTGACCCCGTATACCGGCCAGATCAAGTGGCTGTTCGACAAGCTGCTCGGACCGCGGCCCCACTGGAGCGAGCGCCGCCGGCACAGCTGGCTGCTCGAGCAGGTGTCCGTGGTCTCCGCCATCGAGCACTACACCGCCATCCTGGGCGAGTGGATCCTGAATTCGCCGGCCCACGACGCGATCGGCACCGATCCGGTGATGCTGGACATGCTGCGCTGGCACGGCGCCGAGGAAGTCGAACACAAGGCGGTGGCCTTCGACACCATGAAGCATCTGCGGGCCGGCTACTGGCGGCAGGTCCGCGCCCAGCTGGTGGTGTCGCCCGCCATGCTGCTGTTGTGGATTCGCGGCGTGCGGTTCCTGTACTCGCTGGATCCCCACCTTCCGCCGGGCACCAAGCCGCGCTGGCGGGACTACTTCGCCGCCGCGCGCCGCGGATTGGTGCCCGGGCCACTGCGATTCGTGCGTGCGATCGGGAACTACTACCGCCCGGGCTTCCACCCCTCGCAGCTCGGCGGGCTGGGACTGGCCGTGGACTACCTGGCCGTCTCACCGGCCGCGCGGGCCTCGCACTGACCGATGAGCACCACGTCGAGCATCACCGCCAGCGACGGCGTCACGCTGGCCGTGCACCGCTACACCGACATCGACCCGGCGCGCCCGACCATCCTGGCGATCCACGGCTTTCCGGACAACCACCACGTGTGGGACGGCGTCGCCGGCGAGCTGGCCGGCCGACCCTACAATTTCGTCGCCTACGACGTGCGCGGGGCCGGTGAATCATCGTCTCCCGCAGAGTCTTCCGGGTACCGGTTCGCGCAGCTCGTCTCCGACATCGAGGCGGTCATCGACAGCCTGGGCGTCGAGCGGGTCCACCTACTGGGCCACGACTGGGGCTCGATCCAGGCCTGGGCGGCGGTCACCGACGACTCGGTGATGCCCAAGGTCGCCTCGTTCACATCGATCTCGGGCCCGCACCTGCAATACGCGGGGGCGTTTCTGCGGTCCGCACGCACGCCACGGGCCGTGGCCCAGGTCGCCAGGCAGCTGATCTCCTCGGGCTACATCGGCTTCTTCTTGTGCCCGGGGGTACCCGAGCTGTCGTTTCGCTCGCACATCGGCGTGAAAGTCATTGAGGCCCTTGAGCGCATCGGCCGCTCCAGCACCCGCAGCCAGCGCCACGACACCAGGCGGTCGGTCACCGACTATGTCAACGGGCTCAACCTGTACCGGCAGAACATGCCCGCGCCCATGCTGGCGCCAGGCCCGCAACTCCCCGAGACCTCCGTCGCGGTCCAGACGTTGGTTCCGCGGCGGGACGTCTTCGTCACCCCCGCGCTGCAGCGCTTCACCGGCGCAATTCCTCAGGGCGCCAGGGTGATCGCGATCGAGGGCGGGCACTGGGTGGTGACCTCGCGCCCCGACGTCGTCGCCCGGCTGACCGCCGAGTGGGTCGACCGGACCGTCGCCGGTGCGCCCCCGGCGGTCGAGTCGCGCGGCGAACGGGGCGAGGTGCGCGGCAAGCTCGCCCTGGTCACCGGCGCGGGTGCCGGGATCGGCAGGGCCACCGCGGTGGAGCTGGCCCGGCGCGGCGCCCGCAAGATCGTGCTGGCCGACCGCGATCGGGCCGCCGCCGACGAGACCGCCGACGCGGTCCGCGCCGCGTGCGCCGAGCCCGCGGTCTACCAGGTCGACGTCAGCGACGAGGCCGCGATGAATGACCTTGCCACACAGGTGCGTAACGAGCACGGGGTGGTCGACATCCTGGTGAACAACGCCGGCATCGGGATGGCGGGCCGCTTCCTGGAGACCAGCTCGGCGAATTGGGAAAACATCATGGGGGTCAACGTCGGCGGCGTCATCTCCGGCAGCCGGGCGTTCGGTGCGCAGATGGTCGAGCGCGGCGAGGGCGGAACGATCATCAACGTGGCCTCGGCCGCGGCCTTCCTGCCGTCGAAGTCGATGGTCGCCTACAGCACCACCAAGGCGGCGGTGCTGGCGCTCAGCGAATCGCTGCGCGCCGACTTCGCCGACGAGGGCATCCGCGTCACCGCGGTGTGCCCGGGCTTCGTCAACACCAACATCGCCAAGAGCACCATCTACGCCGGGATGAGCGCCGAGCAGCAGGAGCGGGCGCGGGGCAAGGCCGACGCCGCCTACCGGCGGCGCAACTTCACCCCCGAGGCGACCGCCAAGGCGATCGTGAAGGCCGTCAAGACCGGACCGGCGGTGCTGCCGATCGCCGCCGAATCCAGGATCGGCTACGCGATGCGACGCATCAGCCCGGGGGCGGTTCGGCTGTTCGCGCGGTTGGACATTCGGCAGACGTAGGGGGAGCGGTGCCGGAAAGCATTTGGGCCAGCAGGCCCGCCGACCTGTACGGCCGGCGCGCCCACGACCGCTTCGGGTCGTTGCTGTGGGGTGTGCGGGCGGTGTTCGAGGGGTTCGCCTCGGTGTCGCGGTGGGAGCCTTCGCGGGTGAAGCCGGTGCAGCGCACGCTGACCGCGGTCGTGACCCAACGCGAGCTCGTCGCGCCCGATGTCGTCGCGCTGACGTTGGCCGACCCCGACGGTGGGCTGCTTCCCTCCTGGACGCCCGGCGGGCACATCGACGTCCTGTTGCCCTCCGGCCGGCGCCGGCAGTACTCGCTGTGCGGTCCGCCCGGGCGGCGCACCGACTACCGCATCGCGGTGCGCCGCATCGCCGGCGGCGGCGGCGGATCCATCGAGATGCACGAGGCTTTCGGCGCGGGCGACACGTGCGAATTCGAAGGCCCGCGCAACGCGTTCTATCTCGGCACCGCCGAACGCGACGTCTTGTTCGTCATCGGCGGCATCGGCGTGACCCCCATCCTGCCGATGATCCGCGCGGCCGCGCAGCGCGGGATCGATTGGCGCGCAATCTATACCGGGCGCAGCCGCGAATACATGCCGCTGCTCGACGAGGTGATATCGGTGGACCCGGACCGGGTGACGGTGTGGGCCGACGACGAACACGGCCGCTTCCCGAGCGTGGCGGAACTGCTGGCCGGGGCCGGCCCGGCGACCGCCGTCTACGTGTGCGGGCCGAGCGCCATGCTCGAGGCCGTGCGGACCGCCCGCGATCAATATGCCGGCGCGCCACTGCATTACGAGCGGTTCAGCCCGGCGCCGGTTGTCGACGGGGTTCCGTTCGAACTCGAGCTCGCGCGCTCCCGGCGGGTGCTCGCGGTGCCCGCCAACCGCACGGCGCTGGACGTCATGCTGGACCGCGACCCGACGACGCCCTACTCGTGCCGGCAGGGGTTCTGCGGCACGTGCCGGGTCAAAGTGCTTGCCGGACAAGTGGATCACCGCGGGCGTGCCTCGCCCGGCGACGACGGCATGCTGGTGTGCGTGTCGCGGGCCGACGGCGGGCGCGTCGTCATCGACGCCTGAGCCGGTTACGGCCGGGACGGCTCCAGGTAGGCGGCCAGCGCGTTGGTCAGGCCCCGGCGCGCCATGTCCAGGTCGGCGTAGGAGCCCAGCTGGCGCTCGGACACCAGGCCACGCATCGCGCCGGGGATCAGGGCGGCCACCTCGCGGACCCGGTCGGGGTCGACGGCCAGACCGGCGAAGGCCTGCTGGCAGGTCTCCAGCCAGCTCTTGCCCCAGGAGAACAGCTCGGCGGCCGTGCGCGGATAGAGGCGTTCGAGCTCGTCGGGATCGCGGGGCAACGCCGCGCGCAGGTTCTCGATCGCGCGCGAATCGGCCGATGCCAGGCCGGTGTAGAGGGTGTCGATGATGGCGCCGACGCGTTCGCGCAGCGGGGCGTCCGGCGATATCGGGGCCGACAGCGTCGAGAACGTCGCGGCGCGGCGCTCGGCGGTGCGGTGCAGCACCGCGGCCCAGAACCCGTCGGTGTCGCCGAACTGGTACTGCACCGCGCCCCAGGTGGCGCCGATGTCCTTGGCGATGCGGTTGGCCGACACCGAGCCCGGCTCGCCGGAGGCCAGCGAGCGCAGCGCGGCCTCGAGCATGCTTTCGCGAGTCGCATGGCCCCGCCGGTTCGGGCGCCGGCCCGCGATCCCGGCTCCGCTGGTCTGACGGGTCATTGGGCGATCCTATCCACTCGGCGGGGAGGGCGGCGATGTTTTCATAGAGGGTACTTTGATTTTCTCGGGCCGCGGCTTATATTCGTACCCGAGGGAGGGCAGCTCATATGGCAGGGTTCGATGGCTAAGCCGCCGTTGCCGATGAAGCCGACCGGTTGGTTCCAGGTCGCCTGGTCCGACGAGATCGGCGTCGGCGACGTGCACAAGATGAAGTACTTCGACTCCGAGATGGTCGCCTGGCGCGCGGAATCGGGTCAGCTCACCGTGATGAACGCCTACTGCGAGCACCTCGGGGCGCACCTGGGGTACGGCGGCACCGTCGTCGGCGAGGTGCTGCAGTGCCCGTTCCACGGCTGGCAGTGGAGCGCCGACGGGCGCAACGTCTGCATCCCGTACCAGGACCGCCCCAACCGCGGCCGGCGCATGCGCACCTACCCCGTGGTCGAACGCAACGCGTCGGTCTACATCTGGCACGACGTCGAGCGCCGCGAACCGTACTTCGAGCCGCCGGATGTGTTCGCCGCCTTCGACGACGGCAGCAGCGCCGACGAGTACTACCCGCAGCAGCGGCTGTACCGCGAAACCCTGGAAATGCACCCGCAGTACGTGCTGGAAAACGGGGTGGACTTCGCGCACTTCAAGTTCGTGCACAAGACCCCGATCGTGCCGGTGTTCACCCGTCACGACTTCGCCGAGCCGGTGTCGTACGTCGATTTCACCATCACCTTCGAGGGCGACGACGGCCAGAAGATCGAGGACGTCAACAGCGGCGTGCAGGCCATCAACGGCGGCCTGGGCATCGCGGTGACCAAGAGCTGGGGGATGATCGACAACCGCACCATCTCCGCGATCACCCCGGTGGACGAGCGCACCTCCGACGTCCGGTTCATGGTCTACATCGGCCGCGCGCCGGGCGGCGATTCGGAACGCGCCGAACGCAAGGCGGCCGAATTCGGCCAGGAAGTGATCCGCCAGTTCACCCAGGACATCGAAATCTGGCAGCACCAACGGTATTCGGATCCACCCGCACTGGCCCCCGACGAGTACGAGGGATTCACGGCAATTCGCCAGTGGGCCAAGCAGTTCTATCCCGAGGCGTTCGTATCGCAGGAAGGCTTAGCGCAATGAGCACAGCACCGATCCGCGTCTTTCAGGTCGGAAGCGGCAACGTCGGCTCGGAGATGATCAGGCGGATCGCGACCCAGCCCGATCTCGAACTCATTGGCGTGCATGCCTATTCGCCGGAGAAGGTCGGCACGGACACCGGGGAGTTCGCCGGCATGGGGGCCAACGGGGTGAAGTTCACCGGCACCATCGAGGAGATCATCGCCGCCAAGCCGGACGTGCTGACCTTCCACGGCGTGTTCCCCGACGAGGACCTCTACTTACACGTGCTCGAGGCGGGCATCGATATCGTCACCACCGCGGACTGGATCACCGGCTGGCACCGGGACACCAATCACCCGCACCCGTCGGGCAAACCGGTGAGCAAGCTGCTGGCCGAGGCCTGTGAGAAGGGCGGTGCCACGTTCTACGGCACCGGAATGAACCCGGGGCTCAATCAGATTCTGGGCGTGGTGTGTTCGGCCGACGTCGCCGACATCGAGAACATCACCACCATCGAGTCCGTCGACGTGTCGTGCCACCACTCCAAGGACACCTGGATCGAGGTGGGCTACGGCCAGCCCGTCGACGACCCCGACATCCCGTCGAAGCTCGAGAAATACACCCGCGTCTTCGCCGACAGCGTGTACATGATGGCCGACTGCTTCGACCTGACACTCGACGAGGTCACGTTCAGCTACGAGCTGGGCGCCTGCACCAAGGACGTCGACCTGGGCTGGTACACGCTGCCCAAGGGTTCGCTGGGCGGCAACTACATCCGCTACCAGGGCATGGTCGACGGCGTGCCGCGGGTCGAGACGCACCTGGAATGGCAGATGACCCCGCACACCGACCCCAGCTGGAACATCAAGGGCTGCTACATCACCCAGATCAAGGGTGATCCGTGCATTTACAACAAGCACATGATCTTTCCCAAGCCCGGCGTGGACCTGTCCAACCCGGACAGCTTCGCCTCGATCGGCATGACCGTGACCGGCATGCCCGCCCTCGCCGCGATCAAGTCGGTGATCGCGGCGCCGCCGGGGCTCATCACCAGCGCCGACCTGCCGCTGCGCGGCTTCGCCGGGCGGTTCAAGAAGTAGGCCGGGTCACGGCCCGGCGCGGTCGCCGATGCCGCGCTCGGGGTGGTGATAGTCGTTGGTGCGGACCCCGCGGTCCAGCCGCGGCGGCGGGATCCACTCGGTGTCCCCGCGGGCATTCTTCCGTGTCCGCCAGCCCTTTTCGACCAGCCGGTGGTGCGGCCCGCACGCGAAGGTGAGGTTATCGGCGTCGGTCGCGCCCCCGGCCGCCCACTCTTTGAGGTGATGCGCCTCGCACCAATAGCCGGGCGCGTCGCAGCCGGGGTGGGTGCAGCCGCGGTCCTGCGCGTACAGGACGACGCGCTGGTCCGGTGAGGCGATGCGCCGCGACCGGCCGAGATACAATGGGCGGCTTGAGTGTTCGTCGAACACGGCAAGATAGTGGTACGCGTGGCGGCCCATCCGGATCACGTCGCGCATCGGCAGCAGCGTCCCGCCACCGGTCACGGCCCGCCCGGTGCCCGACGTCAACTCCCGCAGCGTGGTCGCCACGATCACGGCCACCGGCAAGCCGTTGTGCTGGCCGAGTTTCGGATCGCCCAGCTGACCGCGCACCAGGGCGTTGAGCGCGTCGTGCTGGCGCTGGGCATGGCTGCGCAGGTCTCGCCGCACGCGCTCGTCATCGGGTTCGCCTGCAACGCAAGGTGTTTCATCGTCCGGGTTGCACATTCCGGGCGCCGCGAAGTGGGACATCCACGCATCGAGATTGGCGCGCAGCTCCGGGGATGCGACCAGTTTTCCGACGCTCATCCCGTCGGGGCTCTGACCGCACCAGGTGAAGCCGCGCTGACGCGCGCGGTCGGCGTCGGAGAATTTGCCGTCGGGATTGATCGACAGCGCGTAGCGGTGCGCAAGCTTCTGCAGCTGATCGGGCCGTACCTTCGCGGCCTCATTCGCCAGGAATCGCTCGGCGGTTTCGACCTTGGCCACGGGTGTGGACGCCGGAAGGTCGCGGACAAACGACTGAATCACCCGCAGGTGCTGGCCGTCGAGCAGGCCGTCGCGCCACGCCACCGCGGTCGCGGGGAGCTCGGGCGGCAACTCCTGGCCGGTGAGGGTCAGCCGCGGCGACAGCCGGGTTGCGTCGTGCAGCCGCCGGCTCGCCTCGCCGCAGCCGATCCGCAGCCAGTCGGCGATCACCTTGTGCACCGGGCCGCCGAGGGCGGCGGGATCCTCCCTCGCCAGGCCGGCGATCACGTCGTGGCTCACCGCGATCTGGCGCCGGCGCGAGGCCTCCATCCGCTCGAGCGCGCGCAGCCGCACGGCGGGGTCCAACCGGTCGAAGTTCAGCCCGCGGATCGCCGCGGCGGCGGCGTCGAGCGCGTCCAGGGCGGCGGACACCTCAGGCGGCACTTCGATCGAATGCATGTTCGAATTTTATCGGCGGCCACCGGCCCGGCGAAACGCACCATGCGGCATCTGTGGATAGACGGCGAACTGTGGACAACGTGGCCCGGTCTAGGGTGAAGACCATGCGAGTGGGAGTGCTGGGAGCCAAGGGAAAAGTCGGATCGACGATGGTGGCCGCCGTGCAGGCCGCCGAGGATCTGACGCTGTCCGCCGAGGTGGATGCCGGTGACCCGCTGAGCCTGCTGACCGACGGCGGCACCGAGGCCGTCATCGACTTCACCCACCCCGACGTGGTGATGGGCAACCTGGAGTTCCTCATCGGCAACGGGATTCACGCCGTCGTCGGCACCACCGGCTTCACCGCCGAGCGTCTCCAGCAGGTGCGGGCCTGGCTCGCCGAGAACCCGAAAACCTCGGTGCTGATCGCGCCGAACTTCGCCATCGGGGCGGTGCTGTCGATGCACTTCGCCAGGCAGGCGGCGCCCTTCTTCGACTCGGCCGAGGTGATCGAGCTGCATCACCCGCACAAGGCCGACGCACCGTCGGGCACCGCCACGCGCACCGCCAAACTGATCGCCGAGTCACGAAAAGGCTTGCCGCCCAACCCCGACGCCACGAGCACCAGCCTGCCGGGCGCGCGGGGCGCCGACGTGGACGGGATCCCGGTGCACTCGGTGCGCCTGGCCGGGCTGGTCGCGCACCAGGAGATCCTGTTCGGCACGGAGGGGGAGACGCTGAGCATCCGCCACGACAGCCTCGACCGGACATCGTTCGTGCCGGGCGTGCTGCTGGCGGTGCGGCGCATCACCGAACACCCCGGACTGACGGTGGGCCTGGAGCCCCTGCTCAACCTGCAATGACCAAAGCGCTGCGCACCCAACTGCTCGTCGCCTTCATGTGCGTCGCGCTGTTGGTGTACTTCGCGCTGCTGGGGCGGGTGGCCGTCGCCATGATCGCCTCCGGGCGGGCCGCCGCCGTCGGCCTCGGGCTGGCGGTGTTGGTCATGCCCGTCATCGGCCTGTGGGCGATGGTCGCGACCCTGCGCGCGGGGTTCGCGCATCACCGGCTCGCGCGCCTGATCGCCGCCGACGGAATGGAACTGGACACCAGCGACCTGCCGCGCCGGCCGTCGGGCCGCATCCAGCGCGACGCGGCCGACGCGCTGTTCGCCACGGTGCGCACCGAAGTGGAAGACCATCCCGACGACTGGCGGCGCTGGTACCGGCTGGCCCGCGCCTACGACTACGCCGGGGATCGACGCCGCGCCCGCGAAGCCATGAAGACGGCCCTGAACCTGCAGGGCGACCATGAGTAAGACGCTGCTGATCGTGCACCACACGCCGTCGCCGCACACGCACGAGATGTTCGAGGCGGTCGTCTCCGGCGCGACCGACCCCGAGATCGAGGGCGTGGAGGTGCTGCGCCGCCCGGCGCTGACGGTGTCGCCGGCCGAGATGCTGGCCGCCGACGGCTACCTGCTGGGCACCCCGGCCAATCTCGGCTACATCTCGGGCGCCCTCAAGCACGCGTTCGACTGCTCCTACTACCAGCTGCTCGACTCCACCCGCGGGCGACCGTTCGGGCTGTACCTGCACGGCAACGAGGGCACCGAAGGCGCCGAGCGCGCGGTCGACACCATCACGACCGGGCTGGGTTGGTCCAAAGCCGCTGAGACGGTGGTGGTTTCGGGCAAGCCCGGCAAGGAGCAGCTGCAGGCGTGCTGGGAACTCGGAGCGACGGTCGCCGCCCAGTTGATGGATTACGCGTAGGTCGGCTTGAACGCGTCGGCCGGTTGGGCCAGGGCCAGCGCCGAGCTGGTGCCGAGCGGGCCGTGCCGGTCGAACAGGGTGGCCGCCCCGGTGGCGACCCCGGCCGTGCCGTAATGGCTCTGGGCGGCGAGCCCGAGGAATTCGCCGTCGGGCAACCTGCTCGCGGTGACGGTGTAGTCGGCGTTGATATAGCGCAATCCGCCGGTGCCCCAATGGGTGAGCGAACTCGTGATGTCACCGACGAACGCCAGGCGGGTGAACGGGGTCAGCGGGTGGCCCTGCACCATCGGCCGAAAGATCCTGGCCCACGCGAACTTCTGCGAGTCGGACTGCTCCCACTCGCCGGCGGCGATGCCCGGGCTGCCGTCGCGGGTGGCCCCATACCCCCAGATGAGGAACGGCATTCCCGACGAGAAGCCGTCGGAGGATGTCGGCAGCGGCGGCATCTCGACCGGGAAGGACCACACCCGGCCGTCCGGATGATCGCCGCGACGCAAAAACAGCGCGCTGGCCCGCGCCACGACCGTGCCGTTCTGCACCAGCTCGCCGTCGACCAGCTTGATGCGCCGACCCTCCCGCAGGACCGATGTCCGGATCTGCACCGGCGACATCAGCGCCGGGCGCAACAGGTCGACCGTGAACCGGGCGGGCTGCAGGTCCGGATCGACGCCGGATTGCTCTATGCCCCAACCCAACAGGCCGCCCACGATCTGGCCGCCCATGGCCGCGCCCCACGGCCCTTGCGTCATCGCGCCCGGAACATAGGAGTCGCCGTCTACAGTGAAAAACGCCTCGGGCATGATGGCGGAATCGTTCGTCACCGCTATCACGATAGGACACCGGATAGTTAAGGACCGGGTATGCCTCCAGTGATCGAAATCGCGCGCGACCACAACCCGTTCCCGACGGTCGGCGTGTCCCGCGGCCGCGACGGCGTCCCGCGCTACGACGAGCTGCCCGCCACCCTGCTGGACATGCTCGCCGAACACGTCGACACACGTCCGGGCAGCGAGGCGGTGGTCGAGCTGGGCGGCGGCCGGCTGACGTACCGACAGCTCTGGGACCGCTCCGCGCGGGTGGCCGGTGGGCTGCGCGCGGAAGGCATCAAGCCGGGCGACCGGGTCGCGGTGCGGTACCCCGCGGGGATCGACTGGGTGCTCGCGTTCTGGGGCGTCGTGATGGCCGGCGGCATTGCGGTGGCGGTCAATACGCGCTCCGCTCAACCGGAGGTCGACTTCGTCCTGTCCGACTCGGGTGCGGGGCTCGATCTGGCGCCGGATTCCCCGCTGCCCGACGGGCCGCCGTACGTCAGCGAGCACCTCGGCCGCGCCGACGTGGCCGCCCTGTTCTACACGTCGGGCACCACCGGCCACCCCAAAGGGGTGCCGACCACGCACGAGGCGTTCCTGACCAACACCGAGAATTCGCTGCGGTGTTCGGGGTTCGCACGGGACGTCGGTGAGCGCTTGCGCACCCTCATCTCGGTGCCGCTGTTCCATGTGACCGGCTGCAATACCCAGCTTTTGGTCGCGATGCGGCTCGGGGGCACCTCGGTGATCATGCCTACCCTCAACCTTGACGAGTTGATCACCGTGCTGACCACCGAGCGCATCTCGCTGATGGTGACCGTCCCGGCGGTCTACGCGCTGTTGTTGCGGCACAAGGCCTTTGCCGGCACAGACGTTTCCGGTGTGCGCTGGGTGGGCTACGGCGGCGCGCCGATCGCCCCGTCGTTGGTGCGCGCGGTTCAAAATGCCTTTCCGCAAGCCACGGTGTTCAATGGGTACGGCATGACCGAGACCGCGTCGCTGGCGACGGTGCTGCCCCATCACGACGCCGTCGAGCACGCCGATTCGGTGGGATATGCCGTGCCCTCGGTGGATCTCGGCGTGATCCCGTTCGACGAGGACGAGCCGGGTGTGGGGGAGTTGGTCATCCGCGGAGCCAATGTGACCGGCGGCTACTGGAATCGGCCGGAGGCGAACGCAGCCACCTTCACCGACGGCTGGCTGCACACCGGCGACGTGGTGCGCGTCGACGACGCGGGCAGGGTGCACCTCATCGACCGGCTCAAGGACATCATCAACCGCGGGGGCGAGAACGTCTCCAGCGTCGAGGTCGAGGCCGTGCTGCTGGGGGCGCCCCACGTCGCGGACGCCTGCGTGCTCGGGGTCGCCGACGACGTCATGGGGGAGAAGGTGGGGGCCGTGCTGTTCGGCGGTGACGACGACATCGACGTGCCGGCCGTGCTGGAGCACTGCCGCGGCCGGCTCGCCGATTTCAAAGTGCCGCAATACGTCACGGTGGTCGATACCGCGCTGCCGCGCAACGCCGGCGGCAAGCTGCTCAAGGCCAGGCTCCGCGAACAGGTGCGGTGGGGGGAGCCGCTGCGATGAGCGCGAGCCTGTTGGTCGCCAACCGCGGCGAGATCGCACTGCGAATCATCCGCACCGCAACCGAACTGGGCATGCGGACGATCGCCGTCTACGCCGGCGACGACGCGCAGAGCCCGCACGTGCACGCGGCCGACGAGGCGATCGGGTTGCCCGGCAGCGGCCCGCGGGCCTACCTGGACCAGTCCGCCGTGTTGGCGGGGGCGAAGAGCTCCGGCGCGGACCTCATCCACCCCGGATACGGATTCCTCAGCGAGAACGCCGAATTCGCCGACGCGTGCGCGGCCGGCGGCCTCACGTTCGTCGGCCCCGACCCCGGGGTGCTCGGGTTGCTCGGCCACAAGACCGCGGCCCGCGGCGCCGCGCTGGCCGCCGGGGTGCCGGTGCTGCCCGCGACCGACGGGGCGAGCAGCGTCGGGGACGTCAAGGCGTTCTTCGCGGCGCAGCAGGGCGGCATCATGCTCAAGGCCCTCGCCGGCGGCGGCGGACGGGGAATGCGCAAGGTGCACCGCGCCAATCAGATCGACGACGCCTACCAGCGCTGTGCGGCCGAGGCGCAGCTGGGTTTCGGCGAACCGGCGCTGTACGCCGAGGCGCTGCTCGACGACGCCCGCCACATCGAGGTGCAGGTCGTCGCCGCGCCGGCCGGCCACCAGACGCACGCGCTGGCGGTCGGGGATCGCGACTGCAGCATCCAGCGCCGCTACCAGAAGCTGGTCGAAATAGCCCCCGCCCAAGGGCTTTCGGATGAGCTGCGCCGGGCGCTGCATCAGGCGGCGGTGCGGCTGTGCGCGCGCGTGGGCCTGCGGGGGCTGGCCACGGTCGAATTCCTGGTCACCGGCGAGGATTTCGTCTTCCTCGAAGTCAACCCGCGAATCCAGGTGGAGCACACCGTCACCGAGGAAACCACCGGACTCGACCTGGTGGCCGTCCAGCTGGCGATCGCCGGCGGCGCGTCCTTCTACGGGCTGGGGTTGCCGGCCGGCATCGCGTCCGACGGGCTCGAAGTCATCGGCGAGCCGGCCGCCCAGCGCGGCATCGCGATTCAGCTCAGGGTCAACGCGGAGACGTTCGGGCCCGACTTCTCCGTGCTGGCGTCGGCGGGCACGCTCACGGCGTTCACCCCGCCCAGCGGGCCGGGCGTGCGGGTCGACACCTATGGCCGGCCCGGGCTGGTCGTGAGCCCCCAGTACGACTCGCTGCTGGCCAAGGTCATCGTCCATGTGCGGGGGACGTCGTGGCCGGCGGCGCTACGCAAAGCCGGCACCGCCCTGTCCGAGTTCGGCATCGAGGGCATCCACACAAACATCGGATTCCTCCGCGAGCTGCTGCGCGCGGACCGCGTCGAATCCGGTTGGGTGAGCACCGATTTCGTCGACCAGAAACTTCGCGAGCTGGCCCGCGCCGCGCAATCACACGAGCAAGAACCGCCGCCGGCGGAGGTCGAGCTCTATCCCGACGAGGACGCGCTGCGCGCGCAGCTGGCCGGCACCGTGGTCGAGGTGGCGCCCGAGGGGGCGCAGTACGCCGCCGGAAGCCAACTGGTCGTCCTGGAGGCGATGAAGATGCAGCACGTGCTCGTCGCGCCGGACGCGCTGCGGACCGTCCGGACTCTGGTGACGCCCGGGCAGGTCGTCGGCACCGGCGACCCGCTGCTGATCTTCACCCGCACGGACGCGGGGGACCGCGGAGAATCCGCAAGGGCCGCAACCGATCTCGACCGGCCGCGCGCCGACCTCGACGAGGTGACGCGGCGCCACGCGCTCACCCTGGACGAGGGCCGTGCGGCGGCCGTCGCCAAGCGGCACCAGCAGGGCCGCCGCACCGCGCGGGAGAACATCGCCGATCTGGTCGATCCCGGCAGCTTCGTCGAATACGGCGCGTTGGCCATCGCGGCGCAGCGCAGCCGCCGTTCCGAAGAGGACCTGATCGCCAACACCCCGGCCGACGGCCTGGTGGCCGGCCTGGCGACCATCGGCGCGGAGCGGTTCGGGCGGGCCGCCGCCGAGGCCGTCGTGGTGTCCTACGACTACACCGTGCTGGCCGGCACGCAGGGCATGCGTAACCACGCCAAAACCGATCGCGCCTTCGACCTGGCCGCGCGCAAGCGGCTGCCCGTGGTGCTGTTCGCCGAGGGCGGCGGGGGGCGACCGGGCGACACCGACGTCGGCGGCGCTGCCGGGCTGGACGTGCCGACCTTCCGGATGCTGGCCGGGCTGCGCGGCGAGGTGCCGCTGGTGTCGATCGTGTCCGGCCGATGCTTTGCCGGCAACGCCGCCCTGGCCGGGGTCTGCGACGTGATCATCGCCACGCCGGACGCCAACATCGGGATGGGCGGGCCGGCGATGATCGAGGGCGGCGGGCTGGGCGTGTACCCGCCGGAGGCGATCGGGCCGATCGGTGTGCAGCGCCGCAACGGCGTGGTCGGCCTGGTCGCCCGGGACGAGGCGCACGCCGTGGCGCTGGCCAAGCAGTACCTGTCCTACTTTCAGGGCAGCCTGGGTGAGTGGGAAGCGCCCGACCCCCGGCTGGCCCGGCATGTGGTGCCGCAGAACCGGTTACGCGCCTACGACGTGCACCGGGCGATCGAGTCGATCGTCGACGTCGGATCGGTCCTTCAGCTGCGGGCAGACTACGGCGTGGGCATCGTCACCGCGCTGGTGCGCGTCGAAGGGGTGCCGTACGGGCTGATCGCCAACAGCACCCACCACCTAGGCGGCGCGATCGATGCCGAGGCGGCCGACAAGGCGGGCGACTTCCTGGCCCTGTGCGAATCGTTTGGGCTGCCGGTGATTTCGCTGTGCGATACCCCCGGCTTCATGGTGGGTCCTGACGCGGAGACCCAGGCGGCGGTGCGCCGCTTCGGCCGCATGTTCGTACTCGGCGCGCGGCTGACGGTGCCGCTGGGCATGATCATCTTGCGCAAGGCATACGGGCTCGGCGCGATGGCGATGGCCGGCGGCTCCTTCCGCGCGCCCCAGTTCACCATCGCCTGGCCGACCGGCGAGATCGGCGGCATGGGATTGGAAGGCGCTGTGCGCCTTGGCTACAGCAAGGAGCTGGCCGCGGTCGACGATCCCGCCGAACGGCAGAGTCTCTTCGATCGCCTCGTGGCCGCCGCCTACGAGCACGGCAAAGCGTTGCGGGCGGCCACCACGTTCGAGCTGGACGACGTGATAGACCCGTCAGCCTCCCGGGCCTGGATCACCAGGCTCTCGGGAGGCTGACCGGGTTTGAGCGATTATCCGTGGCCGGAGCCGCAGCCGACGCCGGGCAGGCAGCCGGTGCCGCCGGGCACTCCGCCGGGGCCGGCGAACTGGCCGCCGGAGCCGCAGCCCACACCCGGGACGCAGCCCTGACCACCGGGTCCGCCGCCGGGACCCTCGAACTGGCCTCCCGAGCCGCAGTTCCCGTTGGCGTCGCAGCCGCCACCGCCCGGATCCTGCTTGAAGGTGATGTGGGTCGGCGCTGGTCCGGCTACGGAAACGTCAGCAACGGCCGCGGGCGCGGCAGCGATAGCCGCAGCCACAGCCCCGGCGACAACCAGCGGTTTCATGAGTGTCAATTTCGATAGCATGCGCGTGGCATACCACCTCAACACATGTCCAAAACATCGCGAATAAGATTCGGTGGCAAACGACGGAAGGCCAACGACATGACCTCACAAGATCTGACCGGCCGTACCGCAATCATCACCGGCGCGTCACGTGGAATTGGCCTGTCGATCGCTCAACAGCTCGCGGCAGCGGGCGCCAACGTGGTGCTGACCGCGCGCAAGCAGGAGGCGGCCGACGAGGCCGCCGCGCAGGTCGGCGAGCGGGCCGTCGGCGTCGGGGCGCACGCGGTCGACGAGGAGGCCGCCCGGCGCTGCGTGGACATGACCCTCGAGCGCTTCGGCACCCTCGACATCCTGGTCAACAACGCCGGGACCAACCCCGCGTACGGCGCGCTGATCGACCAGGATCATGCCCGTTTCACCAAGATCTTCGACGTCAACCTGTGGGCTCCGCTGCTGTGGACCTCGCTCGCCGTCAAGTCGTGGATGGGTGAGCACGGCGGATCGATCGTCAACACGGCCTCCATCGGCGGCATGCACCAGTCGCCGGCGATGGGCATGTACAACGCCACCAAGGCGGCGCTGATCCACGTCACCAAGCAACTGGCGCTGGAACTTTCGCCGCGCGTGCGGGTCAACGCGATCTGCCCCGGGGTGGTGCGCACCCGGCTGGCCGAGGCGCTGTGGAAGGACCACGAGGATCCGCTGGCGTCGTCGATCGCGCTCGGGCGCATCGGCGAACCGATCGACGTGGCCGCGGCGGTCGCCTTCCTGGTCTCCGACGCGGCGAGCTGGATCACCGGCGAAACCATGGTCATCGACGGCGGTCTGCTGCTGGGCGCCGCGCAGGGATTCCGGTCCGCCCCCGGCGGCGGTCAATGAACGCCTTCGACGCGGCCGAGCTGGACGCGCGGGTGCAGGCACTGCTCGACGAGCACGATCCGAAGGACGGCGACGCGCGGGAATTCCTTGGCGCGCAATACGATGCGGGACTGGCCTGGGTGCACCTGCCGCGGGGCTTCGGCGGGCTGGATCTGCCGCGCACCGCTCAGGAGCGCGTCGACGCCCGGCTGGCCGCCGCCGGGGCGCCGGTGGGCGGCACCCCCAAGAACTACATCGGCATGGGCATGGCCGCGCCGACCATCGCGGCGTTCGGCACCGACGAACAGAAGCGAAAGTTCTTGCGCCCGTTGTTCACCGGTGAGCAGATCTACTGCCAGCTGTTCAGCGAGCCGGGTGCCGGATCCGACCTCGCCGGGGTGTCGACCCGCGCGGTCCGCGACGGCGACGAGTGGATTGTCAACGGGCAGAAGGTGTGGACGTCGCAGGCGCAGCACGCGCACATGGCCATCCTGGTCGCCCGCACCGATCCGGCCGTGCCCAAACACGCCGGCCTGACCTACTTTCTCTGCGACATGACGCAGCCCGGCGTCGAGATCCGGCCGCTGCGCCAGATCACCGGCGAGGCCGAGTTCAATGAGGTCTTCCTCACCGACGTCCGGGTGCCCGACGCGAACCGGCTGGGCCCGGAGGGTGGGGGCTGGCGGGTCGCGACCACCACGCTGAACAACGAACGGGTCGCCATCGGTTCCCGCGCCGGCGCGCCGCGCGAGGGCGGCCACATCGGCAAGGTCGCCGACGCCTGGCGCGCCGAGCCGGCCCTGCGCGACCCCGCCATGCACGATCAGCTGATGCGGTTGTGGGTGGAGGCGGAGGTCTTCCGGCTCGCCGGTGAACGGCTGCGGCAGCAGGCCGCCACCGGTCAGCCGGGGCCCGAGGGGGCCGGCATGAAGGTGGCGTTCGCCAAGCTGGCGCAAGCGATTTCGGGCTTCGAGATCGAGCTGCACGGCGAATCCGGCCTGTATTACGACGACTGGACCATGCGCCGGCCCGAGACGGTCGACCTGGTCGGCCGCGGGCCCGGCTACCGCTACCTGCGGGCGCGCGGCAACTCAATCGAGGGCGGCACGTCGGAAATCCTGCGCAACACCATCTCCGAGCGGATCCTCGGCCTGCCGGGTGAACACCGCGTCGACAAGGACGCCGCGTGGAAGGACCTGCCCCGATGAGCCCCCTTGCCGTGCTGACCGGGGACCTGCTCTATTCGGACACCGAAGAGGCGCTGCGGGCCGGCGTCCGTCAGCTCTTCGCCGAGCGTTGCCCGCCCGAATCGGTGGCCGGCGTGTATGACGCCCAACCCCAAGACTTCTCGGGCGTGTGGCGGACGCTGGCCACCGAATTGGGCGTGGCCGGCCTGCTCGTTCCCGAGTCGCTCGGCGGGGCCGGCGCAAGCGCCCGCGAGGCTGCGGTGGTCATGGAGGAGATCGGCCGGGCCGTTGCGCCGGTGCCGTTCTTGTCCAGCGCGGTCCTCGCCACGGTGGCACTGCTGCGCGCCGGGGACACCCGGACCGTCTCGGCGCTGGCCCAGGGCGAGCTGACGGCGGCGTTGGTGGTGCCGCTGACCACCGCGCCGGGCGACCCGGTCACCGGGGTCAGCGGCGGACCCGGCGGACTCAGCGGATCGGTCACCGCCGTGGCCGGCGCCGGCGAGGCCGACGTGCTGGTGGTGCCCGTCACCGGTCCGGACGGGCTCGAGCTGCACACCGTCGACCGCGCCGCGGCGGGCGTGCAGGTGTCGCCGCTGCTCGCGCTGGACATGACCAGACCCCTTGCCGCCGTGACGTTTTCGGGCGCGCCCTCCTCGAAGGTCGGCGCGGGCGACGGGCCGGTGGCCGATGCCGTCCTCACCGGGGCGGCCCTGCTCGCGTCCGAGCAACTCGGAGTCGCCCAATGGTGTTTCGACACCACGCTGGACTACGCCCGGCAGCGCCGGCAGTTCGGCCGCACGATCGGCTCCTACCAGGCGATCAAGCACCGGCTGGCCGACCTGTGGTTCGACGTCGGCGCCGCCGCGGCCGCGGCCCGCTACGCGGCCGACACCTGCGCCCGGGCCGACGACGACGCGGCCGCGGCGGCCGCCATCGCCCAGGCCTACTGCAGCGATATCGCCGTGCACGCCGCCGAGGAATGCATCCAACTGCACGGCGGCATCGGGATGACCTGGGAGTATCCCGCGCACCTCTACCTCAAGCGGGCCAAGAGCGACCAGCTGGCGTTCGGCACCGGCTACCGGCACCGCGCCCGGCTGGCCGAGTTGGTGAACCTGCCGCCGACCTGACGGCCCCGCGCAACCGTCAGCGCGGGAACGCCGCGGCGAACACCTCCGTCATCGCGTCCCAGTGCCGCTCGGCGGCCGCGGGGTCATACGGCGCGTTGTCCGGGACGGCGAACCCGTGGCCCGCCGAATACCACTCGATGGTGTGCTCGACGCCGGCCGCCGTCAGCGCCTTGTCGAGCTGTTCGGCGTGATCGGCGGTGAACGACGCGTCGTTCTGGGCGCCGCCCACGTACACCGTCGCGCTCATCCGGTCGGCCAGCAGGTGCGGGCTGTCGTCGGTGTCGGTCACCAGGCCGCCCCCGTGGAACGACGCCGCCGCGGCCACCCGGTCGGGCACCCGGCCGGCGACGATCAGCGACGTCCGCCCGCCCATGCAATAGCCGCACACGCCGAAGCGCTCGCCGGACACCTCGGGGCGCGCGGCCAGGTAGTCGAAGAACGCGGTGGCGTCGGCGGCCATCCGGTCCGGGGTGACGCTGCCGATCATCGAAAACAGGCGGCCCCGTTCTGACTGGTCGTTGAAGACGGTCGCCATGTCGAAGGGCGCCCAGTCGGCGGTGCGGTAGTAGACGTCCGGGAGCAGCACGGCATAGCCGAATCCGGCCAGCCTGGCGGCCATCTCCTCGAACGTGCCCCGCACGCCGCCGGCGTCGGGATACATGACCACGCCGGGCCACGGGACTTGGGATTCCGGACCGTCGGGCGTGAACAGGTGCACCGGGCAGGTGCCATCGGGGGTGGTGACGACGTCGGTGATATTCGGCATGGCACCCGTTCTACTCCGGTTGCCTAGACGCCCAAACATCGGCGTCGACCCGCCGCGCCCGGCTTCGCCGCGCTTGCGATCGCCGCTAAGCTGACCGCGTGCCAATCCCGACGCCCTACGAGGACCTGCTTCGACTGGTGCTCGACGAGGGAACGGCCAAATCCGATCGCACCGGCACCGGGACCCGAAGCCTGTTCGGCCGGCAGCTGCGCTACGACCTGTCGGCCGGCTTTCCGCTGCTCACCACCAAAAAGGTGCACCTCAAGTCGGTGGTGTATGAGTTGCTGTGGTTCCTGCGCGGCGATTCCAACGTCGGCTGGCTGCGCGAGCACGGGGTGACCATCTGGGACGAATGGGCAAGTGACACAGGCGATCTCGGGCCGATCTACGGCGTACAGTGGCGGTCCTGGCCGACGCCGTCGGGCGAGCACATCGACCAGATCAGCGCCGCCCTGGATTTGCTGCGCACCGACCCCAACTCGCGGCGCATCATCGTGTCCGCCTGGAACGTCGGCGAGATCCCCCAGATGGCGCTGCCGCCGTGTCACGCCTTCTTCCAGTTCTACGTGGCCGACGGCCGGCTGAGCTGCCAGCTCTACCAGCGCAGCGCCGACCTGTTCCTCGGCGTGCCATTCAACATCGCCAGCTACGCGCTACTGACGCACATGATGGCCGCCCAGTCCGGCCTGTCGGTCGGCGAGTTCGTGTGGACGGGCGGGGACTGCCACATCTACGACAACCACGTCGAGCAGGTGCGGCTGCAACTGAGCCGCGAGCCGCGGCCCTACCCGGAACTCGTTCTGGGCAAACGTGATTCGATCTTCGACTACACCTACGACGACGTCGTCGTGCGCAACTACGATCCGCACCCGGCCATCAAAGCCCCCGTCGCGGTATGACGCGCTCTACCGCCCGCGCCGGCGACGATGCAGAGCGAAGCGATGAGGAGGAGCGGCGCTCAACCACGGCTGTGGGCCTGGTGTGGGCCCAGTCGACCTCCGGCGTCATCGGGCGCGGTGGCGGCATCCCCTGGAACGTGCCGGAAGACCTCGCCCGGTTCAAAGAGGTGACGATCGGGCACACCGTGGTGATGGGCCGGCGGACCTGGGACTCGTTGCCGGCCAAGGTGCGGCCGCTACCCGGCCGGCGCAACGTCGTGCTGTCCCGCGAGGACGGCTTCGCCGCCGACGGGGCGCAGGTGGTCGGCTCACTGGACGCGGCCTTCGCCCGGGCCGAGGGGGAGCCCGCGGTCTGGGTGATCGGCGGCGGGCAGGTGTATCTGGCCGCGTTGCCGTACGCCACCCGGTGCGAGGTCACCGAGATCGAGCTCGACTTGCGCCGCGACGACGACGACGCGCTGGCGCCCGCCCTGGACGACACCTGGGTGGGCGAGACGGGGGAGTGGCAGGCCAGCCGCTCCGGGCTGCGGTACCGCTTCCACAGCTACCGTCGCTGAGCCTGCGCAGCCGCTCGCGCCCGGCCCCGACCTGACATACTCGGACTCGGGGTCGGTCGCAGGGTCTACCAGGAGTTTGGTGAGAAGGGGGAATTGGCAGTGATAACCGAACCCGTGAAGACGTTCTCGCGAAAGTTCATGGGCTACGACGCGTCCGCCGTCGATGCCCACATCGAAATGTTGACCACCAAGCAGCAGCTGCTGCTTGACGATGTCGAAAGCCTGCGGGCCCGGCTGCAGGAATCCGGCGAGCAAACCGCCGCGCTGCGCAAGGAGGTCGCCGCCCTCACCGACACGTCACCCTCTCCGCACGCGATGCAGAAGCGGATGGCGAAAATGCTGCAGCGCGCGGTCGACGAGGTCGCCGAGATGCAGGCCGAGGCGCGCGCCGAGGCGGACGCGCTGATCGCGGCGGCCGAGGCCGAGGCCGAAGCCGCCGAACGCAAGCGCGACGAAGTGCTCGCCGACATGGCCGCCCAGCAAAAGGCGCTGGAAGCCGAGTACGAACAGACCAAGGAAAAGCTCGACGCCGAACTGGCCGAGATGCGCGCCGAAACCCAGGCGGCGATCGACGAGGCGCGGCGAAACGCCGAGCGGGAGTGCGAGCGGCTCCTCGGTGACGCCAAGCAGGGGGCCGATCACTACCGTGACAAGGCACGGCGCGCGGTCGATGAGGCGACCGCGCAGCGGATCGAGATCCTCGAGCAGCTGATGGGCGTCTACCGCGACCTCGACGGCGTTCCGGCCGCACTCGAGGCGGCCTACCAAGAACAGAAGAACCCGTCCGAGGACGGCGCCCTGGCTCCGGTGGACGGCAAGGTCCGCGCGAGCTGAGCTCCCGCCAGCCCGCGCCGACGGGCCCCGACGGCGGGGTATTCTCGGCGCCGTGTCGACCCGCAGGCTATCCGCCGCTCAAGCCCGGCGGATAGCCGTTGCGGCCCAAGGATTTACCGAGCCTCGGCCCGGCGGGCAGATCACCCGGGCGCACCTGAAACGGCTGATGTCCAGAATCCAAGTGCTGCAACTGGATTCGGTCTCGGTGGCGGTGCGCGCCCATTACGCCCCGGTGTTCAGCCGGCTCGGCCCCTACGACCGTGACGTGCTCGACCGCGCGGCCTGGGGCCCGCGTTCGTCGCGGCTGCTGGCCGAGTACTGGGCGCACGAGGCCGCGCTGATGGCCGTCGAGGACTGGCCGCTGCTGCGCTGGCGGATGCGCCAGTACCGCCACGGCCGGTGGGGGACCCACATCGTCAAGGCCAATCCGCGGCTGGCCGAGAAGGTGGTCGCCGCCGTCGCCGAGCTCGGGCCCAGCACGGCCGGCCAGATCGAGGAGCATCTGGCCGCCGGGCCGCGCGGGCCACGCGGGAGCTGGTGGGGCAGCCGCAGCGACACCAAATGGGTGGCCGAGGCGCTGTTTTCGGCCGGGGTGCTCACCACGGCCACCCGGGTGGGCTTCGCCCGCCATTACGACCTGGTGGAACGGGTGCTGCCGGTCGCGGTGCTGGCCCGCGAGGTCGACGACGACGAGGCGCTCCGCGAACTGACCCTGCGGGCGGCCACCGCGCTGGGCGTGGGCACCGAGGCCGACATCCGCGACTATTTCCGGCTGTCCGCCGCGCAGGTCAAGCCCGCGATCGCCCAGTTGCTGGCCGCCGGTGACATCGAGCGGGTCGACGTCGACGGCTGGTCCGCCCCCGCCTACCTGCGTGCGGGCCGGACGGTGCCGCGCGCCGACCGCGGCACCGCGCTGCTGTGCCCGTTCGACCCGCTGATCTTCTTCCGGCCCCGGGTCGAGCGGCTCTTCGAATTCCATTACCGCATAGAGATTTACACGCCGGCCGCCAAACGGCAGTACGGCTATTACGTGTGGCCGCTGCTGATGGACGGGCGGTTGGTGGCGCGGGTCGACCTCAAGGCCGACCGGCCCGCCGACACGCTGCGTGTCGTCGGCACATTCGCCGAGCCCGACGCCCCCAAAGCCCGCGTGGCCGCCGCGCTGGCCGGCGAGCTTCGGTCCATGGCGTCCTGGCTGGGCCTGGGCGGGTTCAGCGTCTCCGGGCGGGGAGACCTGGCCGCCGACCTGCGGGCGATCAGCTGATGTGCGGCCTGCGACACCGATCCGCCCGGCACGCCTTAAGGTGAGCGCCGTGGCCGAGATCGCGCCGCTGCGCGTGCAACTGATCGCCAAGACCGAGTTCTTGGCGCCCCCGGACGTGCCGTGGAGCACCGACGCCGACGGCGGCCCCGCGCTGGTCGAGTTCGCCGGCCGGGCCTGCTACCAGAGCTGGTCGAAACCCAACCCCAAGACCGCGACCAACGCGGGCTACATCAAGCACATCATCGACGTCGGACACCTTTCGGTGCTCGAGCACGCGAGCGTGTCGTTCTACATCACCGGCCTGTCGCGCTCGTGCACCCACGAGCTGATCCGGCACCGGCACTTCTCCTACTCGCAGCTGTCGCAGCGCTACGTCCCCGAGACGGACTCGCACGTCGTCGTGCCGCCCGGCATGGAAGACGACCCCGAACTGCGGCAGATCCTGGCCGCGGCCGCCGACGCCAGCCGCGCCACCTACACCGAGCTGCTGGCCAAGCTGGAGGCGAAGTTCGCCGACCAGCCCAACGCCGTCCTGCGGCGCAAGCAGGCGCGCCAGGCCGCCCGCGCGGTGCTGCCCAACGCCACCGAAACCCGCATCGTCGTCACCGGCAACTACCGGGCGTGGCGCCACTTCATCGCCATGCGCGCCAGCGAGCACGCCGACGTAGAGATCCGGCGGCTGGCCATCGAATGCCTGCGTCAACTGGCGGGCGCGGCGCCGGCGGTGTTCGCCGACTTCGAGATCTCCGCCCTGGCCGACGGGACCGAGGTCGCGACCAGCCCGTTGGCGACCGAAGCCTGACCCGGCGCCCGTTTGCCCGAGCCCGCGGCCTTTTCCGCGCGCGTGCGCAGATGCCCGGCCGTATCGGCGTGTCGGCGTACCAACACGCACGCTCGCGGGTGCAAACCCCTTGCCGGCGCCAGGTAACCTGAACACCGTGAGCACGGCCGGATTCGACGCCCCAGCGCGGTTGGGAACCGTGCTGACCGCGATGGTCACACCGTTTCGCCCGGACGGCTCCCTCGACACCGCCACCGCCGCCCACCTGGCCAACCACCTGATCGACGCGGGTTGTGACGGGCTGGTGGTCTCCGGCACCACGGGCGAGTCGCCGACCACCACCGACGACGAGAAGCGGGAGCTGCTGCGCGTCGTGCTGGAGGCGGTGGGCGACCGGGCCCGCGTCATCGCCGGCGCGGGCACCTACGACACCGCGCACAGCGTCCGGCTGGCCAAGGCCTGCGCGGCCGAAGGCGCGCACGGGCTGCTGGTGGTCACGCCGTACTACTCGAAGCCGCCCCAGAGCGGGCTGATCGCGCATTTCACCACCGTCGCCGACGCGACCGCATTGCCGGTGGTGCTCTACGACATCCCGCCCCGCTCGGTGATCCCGATCCAGCCCGAGACCATCCGCGCGCTCGCGGCGCACCCGAACATCGTCGGGATCAAGGACGCCAAGGCCGACCTGCACAGCGGCGGCCAGATCATCGCCGAGACCGGGCTGGCCTACTACTCCGGCGACGACGCGCTGAACCTGCCGTGGCTGGCCATGGGCGCCACCGGCTTCATCAGCGTGATCTCCCACGTGGCGGCCAATCAACTTCGGGAAATGTTGTCCGCCTTCAACTCCGGGGATATCGCCACCGCCCGCAAGATCAACTCCACCGTCGCCCCGCTGTGCGACGCGATGGCCCGCCTGGGCGGGGTGACGTTGTCCAAGGCCGGCCTGCGCCTGCAGGGCATCGATGTCGGCGATCCCCGGCTGCCCCAAATGCCCGCTACGCCAGAGCAAATCGACGCCTTGGCCGCCGATATGCGCGCGGCGTCGGTGCTCAGGTGACCCAAGGAGCGTCCGAGAAGTGGATGTAGACCTCGCCCCGCCAGGCCCATTGGCCACTGGAGGGTTGCGGGTCACCGCGCTGGGCGGCATCAGCGAAATCGGCCGCAACATGACGGTTTTCGAACACCTGGGCCGGCTGTTGATCATCGACTGCGGGGTGATGTTCCCCACCCACGACGAGCCCGGGGTCGACCTGATCCTCCCGGACCTGCGCCACATCGAAGACCGGCTCGACGACATCGAGGCGCTGGTGCTCACCCACGCCCACGAGGACCACATCGGCGGCATTCCGTTTTTGCTCAAGCTGCGACCCGACATCCCGGTCGTCGGTTCGAGATTCACGCTCGCGCTGGTCGCCGCGAAGTGCCGCGAGCACCGCCTCAAGCCGGTGTTCGTCGAGGTGGCCGAGGGCCAGAAGAGCACCCACGGCGTGTTCGAATGCCAATACTTCGCCGTCAACCACTCCATCCCCGACGCGCTGGCGATCGCCGTGCACACCGGCGCGGGAACGGTTCTGCACACCGGCGACATCAAACTCGACCAGCTTCCGCTGGACGGCCGGCCGACCGACCTGCCCGGCATGTCCCGCCTCGGTGACGCCGGGGTGGACCTTTTCCTGTGCGATTCGACCAACGCCGAGCACCCCGGCGTCGGGCCGTCGGAAAGTGAGGTCGGTCCGACGCTGCACCGCCTTATCCGCGGCGCCGAGGGCCGCGTCATCGTGGCGTGCTTCGCCTCCAACGTGGACCGGGTCCAGCAAATCATCGACGCCGCAGTGGCATTGGGCCGACGGGTGTCATTCGTCGGCCGCTCCATGGTGCGCAACATGGGCATCGCCCGGGAGCTCGGCTTCCTGCGGGTGGCGGATTCCGACGTGATCGACATCGGCGCCGCCGAGATGATGCCGCCCGAGCGGGTCGTGCTGATCACCACCGGCACCCAGGGCGAACCGATGTCGGCGTTGTCGCGGATGTCGCGCGGCGAGCACCGCAGCATCACGCTGACCGCGGGTGACCTCGTGGTGCTGGCGTCGTCGCTGATCCCCGGCAACGAGGAGGCCGTCTACGGCGTCATCGACGAGCTCGCCAAGATCGGGGCCCGCGTCGTCACCAACGCCCAAGCGCGCGTCCACGTTTCGGGCCACGCCTACGCCGGCGAACTGTTGTTCCTGTACAACGGGATCCGGCCGCGCCACGTCATGCCCGTGCACGGGACGTGGCGGATGCTGCGCGCCAACTCCAAGCTGGCGGCCCGCACCGGCGTGCCGGAGGAGTCGATCCTGCTCGCCGAGAACGGGGTCAGCGTCGACCTGGTCGCGGGCAAGGCCGCGATCGCCGGGGCGGTGCCCGTCGGCAAGATGTTCGTCGACGGCCTGATCAACGGCGACGTCGGCGACATCACGCTGGGCGAAAGGCTCATCCTCTCATCGGGTTTCGTGGCGGTGACCGTCGTGGTCGCCCGCGGCACCGGACGCCCCGTGGTCCCACCGCACCTGCATTCGCGCGGCTTCTCCGAGGACCCCAAGGCGCTCGAGCCCGCCGTGCGCAGGGTCGAGGCGGAGCTGGAAGCGCTGGCGGCCGAGAACATCACCGACCCGAGCCGCATCGCCCAGGGTGTGCGGCGCACCGTCGGCAAGTGGGTCGGCGAAACCTACCGTCGCCAGCCGATGATCGTGCCGACCGTCATCGAGGTCTAGCGGCGATCGTCTCGACCCCTGATCCGCGAAACATAAACCAGTGCGGTGCTGACCGGCGTGTCGTCGTAATGGTTTAAGTGTCGCGAGCGACGCCCACCCAGATCTAGGTCTTCTCCGCGTAGGCCGACCACTCCAGTTGCGACGCCTTGAGTTTGCGACCCGTCGGTGCGACGTAGCGCTCGGCGAGCTCGTCGGGCCCGGCCTGCTCCACCAGCCGCCACCCGTACTCGCCGACGAACGCGGCGGCGTCGTGGGGTTGCAGGCCGAAATGCCACAGCTGCCGGCGCTGGCGCACGTTGCGGTACAGCGTGCGGGTGCCATACCGATTCGTGCCGTCGATGAAATCCCTACGGACGTAGGTGAACACCAAACGGCTGCCGGGTGCGGCCGCGCGCAGCCCCTCCAGCGTGCGGCGAACGGTGGCCTCGGTCAGGTATTGGGTGACGCCCTCGCAGATGAAGAAGACCCGGTAATCGGTGCGATAACCGTGCTCGGCCAGCGCGGTGAGCAGGTCGTCGTGCTCGAGGTTCAGCGCCACCAGCCGAACCGACAGCGGCGGCTCACCCAGCACCCGGCGGACCGTCTTGAATTTGCGGGCGATGTTGACCGGCAGGTCGACCTCGAACACCGGGATGCGAACCCGACGCGTCAGCAGATAGGCGCGGGTGTCCAGCCCCGCCCCCAGAATGACGACGGCGTCGATGTCGTCGAGCGACTCGGTGAGCTTGTCGGCGATAAAACGCTTGCGGCAGGCCAGATTCGCCCACAATCCGGGGCCGGTGAACTCCGAGCCGCGGATCATCAGGCGACGAACCGGCGCGAACCGCGTCGCGCCGACCAGCCACCGCAGCGGGGTGGGCAAGAACAGCTCGGCGAAATCGTCGTCCACCAGGCGGCGCCCGGGCGGCTCGTTCTGCTCGACGGCGGCCAACACCATGGGGCCGAACGCCGTCTGCGCTACCGGATTTCGAGCCATGGCCGCTACTTGTTCAGGAAGCCCGCGTCGACCGGCAACGTGACCCCCGTGATGTAGCGGGCCTGATCCGACACCAGCCAGGCCACCGCGTTGGCGACGTCCTCGACGTCCAGCACCTCCACCGGCATGGCGTTGCCCATGGCGCCGGGTGTGTCGGTCGCGGCGGCCATCTTGGCCAGCCACTCGCGGGTGAACTCGTTGTTGATCATCGGTGTCTCGACACCGGACGGATGAATGGAGTTGACCCGGATCATCTGCCCGGCAAGCAGATTCGCGTAAACCCGCATCAACCCGACGACCCCGTGCTTGGCGGCGGCGTAGCCCACCGAACCGGCGTCCGGGCTGCCGACGCCGGCCAGCCCGGCGCTCGAGCTGATCAGCACGATCGATCCGCCGGTGCCCTGCTTGACCATCGTGGGTATCGCGGCCTTGATCGTGTGGTACACGCCGGTGAGGTTGACGTCGATGACGTCGTGCCAGCCGTCGTCACCGGACTGCATGGGGGCGATCCCCGCGTTGGCCACCACGATGTCGAGGCGGCCGAACACGTCGAGCCCCGCTTGCAGTGCCGCCGACAGGGATTCGCGGTCGCGGACGTCGCCACGGGAGGCCACGATGCGCGCGCCGGTGTCCTCCACGAGCTTCACGGTGGCCGCCAGGTCCTCCGGCGTGGCCAGCGAGTAGGGGACGCTGGCGATCTGGTCGCACAGATCGACGGCGATGATGTCGGCGCCGTCGGCAGCCAGTCGCACGGCGTGTGCGCGCCCCTGGCCGCGCGCCGCGCCGGTGATGAACGCGACCTTGCCTTTGAGCGGGCCTTCCGACGACGGGGCCATCAGGGGCGCAACTGTCCTTTGGCCGGGTCGCCCGCCGAGATCGTCTGCAACATCTTGATGTCGGGGGCGCCGTCGAGGTGTTCGCCGGCCGCGCTGAACATCTTGCCGATCGCCGGGGCGGTGCTGTGCGCCTTGAGCGCCTCCTCGTCGGCCCACTGCTCGATGAAGACGAAGGTCTCGCCCGAGTGATGCAGCGAGTACAGCTGACAGCCCGGCTCGTCGTGCACCTCTTCGACCGCGCGGGTGAGGATGTCGCGAACGGTGTCGACCGATTCCGGTTTGACGGTCATGGTGGCGACGACGACAACGGGCATTGATGGCCTCCTGGGCGCTCCGGGACGGGTGACGAGCACGACTTCGCTCACCGAAATGTCACCCTACTCACGCGGCCGGGGAGCCGACCCGCCACATGCCGCACAAGCCGGGCGGTTACCAGTGTGGCGGGTGGTGTAGATGATGCCGTTGCGACTACCCTTGCCGTCATGCCCAGTAAGACCGCCGCCCGCTCCGCAAGCCGAACGAGCAGGTCAAAGGCCCCTTCGCGCGCGGGCGGATCCCGCGGCGCGCGACCAGCGGCGCCCCGCAGGAAGCCCAGCAAGCCCGCCCGCCGCCGGAATCGCTCACCGCTGGTCGGAATCGGGCTGACCTGTGGTCGCGCCCTGCGCGCCACCTGGTTGATGGCCGCGCGGGGGACCGGCGGCGCGGCCCGGTCGATCGGGCGGGCCCGCGACATCGACCCCGGCCACCGCCGCGACGGCATCGCGCTGCTGTTGCTGGGCTTTTCCGTGGTGGTCGCCGCGAGCTCGTGGTTCCACGCCGCCGGGCCGGTCGGGGCGTGGATCGACACCCTGGTGCGGACCTTCATCGGCGCCGGCGTGCTGGCACTGCCCGTCGTCACCGCCGCGGTGGGGGTGACCCTGATGCGGACGGAGCCCGACCCCGAGGTGCGGCCCCGGCTGATCCTGGGCGCCAGCCTGATCACCCTGTCGGTGCTCGGCCTGCGTCACCTGTGGTCGGGCTCGCCGGGCGACCCGGAGGCGCGCCGGCGCGCGGCGGGATTCATCGGCTTCGCCATCGGCGGGCCGCTCGCGGACGGGCTCACCCCGTGGATCGCGGCGCCGCTGCTGTTCATCGGCTTCATGTTCGGGCTGTTGCTGTTGACGGGCACCACGATCCGCGAGGTGCCCGTGGTGATGCGCAACCTGTTCCACACGCGGTTCGTCGACGAGGACTACGACGACGAGCCCTACGACTACGCCGACGAGTTCGACGACGCCGAACCCGACGATTACCCCGACGACGCCTCGAGCGAGCCGGCGCCGTGGTCGCCGGACGATGACGCCCAGGCCGCGCTGCAGGACGACATCCCCACGGTTCCCGAACCGGCGTTGCAACCCGGCTCAGAGCCCGGCGCGGCGCGGGGCCGCAAGCGCGGACGGTCGGCGGACAAGCAGGACACCATTGAGCTGGACCGGGTCGTCGAGGGCCCCTACGTGCTGCCGTCGCTGAGCCTGCTGGTGGCCGGGGACCCGCCCAAGAAGCGCAGCGCCGCCAACACCGTCATGGCCGACGCCATCACCGAGGTGCTGACCCAGTTCAAGGTCGACGCGGCGGTCACCGGCTGCACCCGCGGACCGACCGTCACCCGCTACGAGGTCGAGCTGGGCCCGGGCGTGAAGGTCGAGAAGATCACCGCCCTGCAGAAGAACATCGCGTATGCGGTGGCCACCGAAAGCGTGCGCATGCTGGCGCCCATCCCCGGCAAGTCCGCCGTCGGTATCGAGGTGCCCAACACCGACCGCGAAATGGTGCGGCTGGCCGACGTGCTCACCGCGCCGTCGACGCGGCGCGACCATCACCCGCTGGTGATCGGGCTGGGCAAGGACATCGAGGGCGACTTCATCTCGGCGAACCTGGCCAAGATGCCGCACCTGCTGGTCGCCGGCTCCACCGGATCCGGTAAGTCCAGCTTCGTCAACTCGATGCTGATCTCGCTGCTGGCCCGGGCCACCCCGGAAGAGGTCAGGATGATCCTGATCGACCCGAAGATGGTGGAACTCACGCCGTACGAGGGCATTCCGCACCTGATCACCCCGATCATCACCCAGCCCAAGAAGGCGGCGGCGGCGCTGGCATGGCTGGTCGAGGAGATGGAGCAGCGCTACCAGGACATGCAGGCGTCGCGGGTGCGCCACATCGACGACTTCAACGAGAAGGTCCGCTCCGGCGCCATCACCGCGCCGCTGGGCAGCCAGCGCGAATACCGGCCCTACCCGTACGTGGTCGCGATCGTCGACGAGCTGGCCGACCTGATGATGACCGCGCCCCGCGACGTCGAGGACGCCATCGTGCGGATCACCCAAAAGGCCCGGGCCGCAGGCATTCACCTGGTGCTGGCCACCCAGCGCCCGTCGGTGGACGTGGTCACCGGGCTGATCAAGACCAACGTGCCGTCACGGCTGGCGTTCGCCACGTCGTCGCTCACCGATTCCCGGGTGATCCTGGACCAGGCCGGAGCGGAGAAGCTGATCGGCATGGGCGACGGCCTGTTCCTGCCGATGGGCGCGGGCAAGCCGATCCGGTTGCAGGGCGCCTTCATCACCGACGAGGAGATCCAGGCCGTCGTCACCGCCTGCAAGGACCAGGCCGAACCCGAGTACACCGAGGGCGTCACCGCCGCCAAGCCCACCGGGGAACGCACCGACGTCGACCCGGACATCGGCGACGACATGGACGTGTTCCTGCAGGCCGTCGAGCTGGTGGTGTCCAGCCAGTTCGGCTCCACCTCGATGCTGCAGCGCAAGCTGCGCGTCGGCTTCGCCAAGGCCGGCCGGCTGATGGACCTGATGGAGACCCGCGGCATCGTCGGGCCGTCGGAGGGGTCCAAGGCGCGCGAGGTGCTGATCAAGCCCGACGAGCTGGCCGGGACGCTGGCGTTGATCCGGGGCGGCTCTGGAGGAGAGGCCGCCGACGGCGGCGACCCCGACCCCGACTAGCGCGAGCGTGGAATTCCGGCCGGTTAGAGCACCAACAGCATCCGGGAGTTGCCGAGGATGTTCGGCTTGACGTAGCTCAGGTCCAGGAACTCGGCCACACCGATGTCGTAGGAGCGGCACATCTCCTCGAACACCTCGGCGGTGACGGGCGTGCCCTCGATCTCGGTGAACCCGTGCCGCGCGAAGAACTCCGTCTCGAACGTCAGCACGAACAGCCGCTTGAGCGCCAACTCGCGGGCGACCTCGAGCAGCCGGTCGACGATCGCGTGGCCGATGCCGTGGCCGGTCATCGCCGGGTTCACCGCGACGGTCCGCACCTCGCCGAGGTCGGCCCACAGCACGTGCAGCGCGCCGCAACCGACGACGCGGCCCTCGTGCTCGGCCACCCAGAACTCCTGAACGGCCTCGTAGAGCGTCACGAGGTTCTTTTCGAGCAGGATCTTGCCCGCGTAGGTGTCGACCAGTTGCTTGATGGCGGGAACGTCGGATGTTCGCGCTCGCCGCACCAGCGGCCGGTAGCCCTGTGGACTTGTGCTCACGGCTAACAGTATCGGCATCGGGAACGGCGACGCTGGTCAACGGTTATTCTGTTGCCGTGTCGGGGCAGCCGCAGACCGGTCCGGTGGTAGGCCGCGCGAACATCGCCAACCTCGCCAACACGCTGACGCTGCTGCGGCTGGTGCTGGTCCCGGTCTTTCTGCTCGCCCTGTTCGCCGGTGACGGCCAGGAGCCCGGCTTCCGGGTGGTGGCGTTCCTGATCTTCGCGGTGGCGTGCATCACCGATCGCCTGGACGGCCTGCTGGCCCGCAACTACGGCATGGCAACCGAATTCGGCGCGTTCGTCGACCCGATCGCGGACAAGACCCTGGTGGGATCGGCGCTGATCGGCCTGTCGATGCTCGGGGAGCTGCCGTGGTGGGTCACCGTGGTGATCCTGGTTCGCGAATTCGGGGTCACCGTGCTGCGGCTGGCCGTGATCCGCCGCGGCGTCATCCCGGCCAGCTGGGGCGGCAAGCTCAAGACCGTCGTTCAGGTGTTGGCCATCGGATTGTTCGTCCTGCCGCTGGGGGGACCGTTCCGGGTGGCCGCCGCGGTGGTGATGGGCGCGGCGATCGTGCTGACGGTGATCACCGGGATCGACTACGTGGTCTCGACCGTTCGGGAACTGCGCCGCACGAACGGCTGATTCTTTCGCCGCCGAGCGGGAACCAGACCGCCGCTGACGGCGTTCACCTAATGAGCACCTGCCGGAGCCAAACTGGCGACGTGCCGCGCAGGGCCGACTGGACGAAGGAGGGCGGGATGCCGCCATTGGTGCGCGAGGTGATCGGCGACGTGCTGCGCGAGGCCCGCACGACACAGGGCCGCACGCTGCGTGAGGTGTCCGATTCGGCGCGAGTGAGCCTCGGGTATCTGTCCGAGGTCGAGCGCGGCCGCAAGGAGCCGTCCAGCGAGCTGCTCAATGCGATCTGCGACGCGCTGGACGTCCCGTTGTCGTCGGTTCTCACCGACGCCGGTGAGCGGATGGCCGGCCAGGAACGGGCCCACGAGCGGGCGCCCGCCGACGCGGCCGCGGGCAGCAGCATCGACGTCAGCACCAAGGTCGTCATTCCGCCGGTGGCGACGCTCGCGCTGGCCTGAGTGCCGGTCGGCCGATGCCGCGCAAAGGGTGGGGCGATCGGCGCCGACCCACTAAATTGAGCGTCAGGCGCGCGGCCCGTCAGGGTCGATCCGGAACCATCCGGCCCCTCAGGAAGCGAAGGTGGAGCTAACTCATGGCCAATCCGTTCGTCAAGGCGTGGAAGTACCTCACGGCGCTGTTCAACGCGAAGATCGACGAGCACGCAGACCCCAAGGTGCAGATCCAGCAGGCCATCGAGGAGGCGCAACGCACGCACCAGGCGCTGACCCAGCAGGCCGCGCAGGTCATCGGCAACCAGCGGCAACTCGAGATGCGGCTCAACCGTCAGCTGGCGGACGTGGAAAAACTTCAGGTCAACGTGCGTCAGGCCCTGACGCTGGCCGACCAGGCCACCGCCGCCGGGGACGCCGCCAAGGCCACCGAATACAACAACGCCGCGGAGGCGTTCGCCGCCCAGCTGGTCACCGCCGAGCAAAGCGTCGAAGACCTCAAAACGCTGCACGATCAGGCGCTGAACGCGGCCGGACAGGCCAAGAAGGCGGTCGAACAGAACGCCATGGTGCTGCAGCAGAAGATCGCCGAGCGCACCAAGCTGCTCAGCCAGCTCGAGCAGGCCAAGATGCAGGAACAGGTCAGCGCCTCGCTGCAGTCGATGAGCGACCTGGCCGCCCCGGGCAACGTCCCCAGCCTCGACGAGGTGCGCGACAAGATCGAGCGCCGCTACGCCAACGCGATCGGGGCCGCCGAGCTGGCGCAGGGCTCGGTGCAGGGCCGGATGCTCGAGGTCGAGCAGGCCGGCGTGCAGATGGCCGGCCATTCCCGCCTCGAGCAGATCCGTGCCTCCATGCGCGGCGAGGCGCTGCCGACCGGGGGGACGCCCGCGGCGGGGACCACGCCCGCCACTCCGGCGCCGGCGGAGAGCGCCGGCGGTGCGGTCAGCGAGAAGCCACTTGGCCAGTAGTCCGGTCTCATGGCGGTGAACGCGCCGCGGCCCCGCCTGTGGCGCGCGCTGCTGCACCGCGGATTGGCCACCGCCGCCGACGTTTCCGACCTGGTGGCCCGCAAGATCAGCGCGGCCGCGGATCCGCGCGCACGCCAGCTGCGCCGTCGCCGCCGCGCGCTGCGGTGGGGCCTGATCTTCGCCGCCGGGTGCGCGTTGTGGGCGGTGGTGACGATCTTGCTCGCGGCCTGGGGATGGTTCGCGTTGCTGCTGGAGATCACCGGCGGGGTCGCGGTCGTCATGGCCATTCCGGCCACCTTGCTGCTGCTGCGCTACCGCTGGCTGCGGTCCGAGCCGCTGCCGGTACCGCGGACCACGACCGCGCGCCGGCTGCCGCCGCCGGGTTCGGCGGCGCGCCCCGCCATGTACGCGCTGGGCGCCTCCGAGCGGGGATTCTTCTCGCTGGTGGCCGTGCTGGAGCGGGGCGCGATGTTGCCGACGGCCGAGATCCGCGACCTGACCGCGGCCGCCACCAAGACCTCGGCGGCCATGGCGTCCACGGCCGCACAGGTGGTGTCGATGGAGCGGGCGGCGCAGGCCAGCGAACAGTCGCGGTCGTATCTGGTGCCCACCATTAACGCGTTCACCGCGCAACTGAGCGCCGGTGTTCGCCAATACAACGAAATGGTCACCGCCGCAGCGCAATTGGTGTCCTCGGCCAACGGTGACGGGCTCACCGAGTCGCAGCGCTACCGCGCGGAGCTGGCCGGGGCGACCGACCGCCTGCTCGGTTGGGCGCAGGCGTTCGATGAACTCGGCGGACTGCGCGGCGCCGGCTAGTCTTCCGGGCGCGGGCCGTAGCGCTCGATGTACGACTGGTGCATGCGGGCGTCGCGCTTGCGGGCCAACTCGTCGACCAACTCGGGATCCAGATCGTGCACGGCCAGCATGTGGCGCCGCCACACCTTGTTCAGCGCGTGCGAAAAGTACACAAACGGAATGAGAATCGGCAGCGTCATGCTCAGATGCACGTCGAGCGTCGTCGGGATCAGCCAGAACGGCGCCAGCACCACCACCGCCGGCACCGCCACGCGGCGCATCATCCGCGCGCTCGCGCCCTTGCCGGCCAGGTCGTTGCGCACCCAGTCGCGCATCGAGTCCGGTAGCCGGCCACCGCAGCAATAGCGGACGAACTGCCAGAAATTCGGCCGCGTGCGGGCGGCGTCCCGGTTTATCATCGTGCCCCCGCTCAGAACGCCGCTTTCAGCGACGGCACCACCAGCGCCGCCAGGCCGCGCGCGGTGGCCTTGAGCATGTCGAAGAAGTCAAAGTAGTCCCGCCACAGCGTGATTCGCCCGTTGTGCACCTCGAACACGCCGCACACCCAGAACTGCAGCCGCAGGGGGCCGAAGATCAGCGCGTCGGTGCGTTCGGTGAGCACCGCGCCGCCGTCGGCCGCGATGCGGTGGATCTTCACCTCGAAGGCCGCGCGGCCCTCCATCTGGCGAAACAGCTTCATGGCCCTGGCGCGGCCATGGATGGTGGGCAGGCCGACGTTTTCGTAGACGAGGTCGTCGGCCAAAGCGGCGTCGGCGGCCTCGTAATCGGCGTCCTGCAGCGCGTTCAGGAATCCCTCGACCGTGCGGGTGTTCGCCACGGTTGTCCCAGTCAGCTCGGTCATCTTGCCAGCGTAGGCGAGCGTGGCGGCCGTGCGCTGTGGCAGGGTGAACCCGATGCGTGTCGCCGTGGTCGCCGGGCCCGATCCCGGGCATTCGTTCCCGGCGATCGCGCTGTGCCGGCGCTTTGCCGAGGCGGGCGACGAGCCCACGCTGTTCACCGGCGCCGAATGGATCGACACCGCCCGCGGCGCCGGCATCGACGCCGTCGCGCTGGACGGGCTGGTGGCCACCGACGACGACGTCGACGCCGGGGCCAGGATCCACCGGCGCGCCGCGCGGATGGCCGTCCTCAACGTGCCCGCGCTGCGCGACCTGGCGCCCGACCTGGTGGTCTCCGACGTCATCACCGCGGGCGGCGGGATGGCCGCCGAGCTGTTGGGGATCCCGTGGATCGAGCTCAATCCGCATCCGCTGTACCTGCCGTCGAAGGGCCTGCCCCCGATCGGCAGCGGGCTCACGCCGGGGACCGGCATCCGGGGCCGGTTGCGCGACGCCGCGATGCGCGCGCTCACCGCGCGCTCCTGGCGGGCGGGCCTGCGGCAGCGCGCGGCGGTGCGCACCGAGATCGGCTTGCCGGCCGCCGACCCCGGTCCGCTGCGACGGCTGATCGCCACGCTGCCCGCGTGCGAGGTGCCCCGCCCGGACTGGCCGCCGGAGGCGGTGCTGGTGGGCCCGCTGCACTTCGAGCCGACCGACCGGGCGCTGGACATCCCCGCGGGGTCCGGGCCCGTGGTCGTGGTCGCGCCGTCGACCGCGTCGACCGGCACCGAAGGCCTGGCCGAGGTGGCGCTGGCCTGCCTGATACCGGGGGACACCCTGCCGCCGGGGGCGCGGGTGGTGGTCTCGCGGCTGGGCGGGGCGGAGCTGACGGTGCCGCCGTGGGCGGTGGCCGGGCTGGGCAGCCAGGCCGAGTTGCTGACGCACGCCGACGTGGTGATCTGCGGCGGCGGGCACGGCATGGTGGCCAAGACGCTGCTGGCGGGGGTGCCGCTGGTCGCGGTGCCCGGCGGCGGCGACCAGTGGGAGATCGCCAACCGGATCGTCCGCCAGGGCAGCGCGCGGCTGGTTCGTCCGCTGAGCGCCGACGCGCTGGTGGCCGCGGTCAACGACGTGCTGGCAGCGCCGGGCTACCGGGCCGCGGCGCGGCGGGCCGCCGCTAGCATCGCCGACGTCGCCGACCCGGTCGCAGTGTGCCACGACGCGCTGGCGGCGGCCGGATGACCCGCCCCGCACCGCCTTATGCTTCGGCGGGAGGCACGCAATGAGGATGATCACGGCGGTCACGGCCGGCGCCCTGCTGGCGGGGCCGGTGTTCGGGGCGGGCGTCGCGCGCGCCGACAGCCCCGAGGAGCAGCAGGCCTGTCAGTTGATGGACGATCCCGCCGCCGCCGAGCAGGGGCTCGCGCCGGCCGAATACGCCTTCATGCGACTGCGCGCCACGATGTCGGCGCAACACGCCCGCGACACCATGTCCCTCGCGGTCCAGGAGGACTGCCCGAATCACATCATCGACCTGCCGGCCAGCTGGCGGTGACCGGCGTCGCGCCCGGGTGTCCGATCCATGCCCGCTGGGTATGTTCACTGGCGTGCGGCTAACGGAGTTTCACGAGCGGGTGGTGCTGCGCTTCGGTTCCACCTACGGGTCATCGGTTTTGGTCGATCACGTGCTGACCGGTTTCGACGGCCGGACGGCCGCCCAGGCCATCGAGGAGGGCATCGAGCCCCGCGACGTCTGGCGGGCGTTGTGCGTCGACTTCGACGTGCCCCACGAGCAGTGGTGACTCGCGCGCGTTATTCGTATGCCGGATAAGGGTTTTGCCGCAGCACCGTGGCCAGGTGCACGGCATTGCGGGCCGCGTTGGCGGTGGCGGACGCGACCGCGTCCGGGACGTCGTCGAGGTCGGTGTAGTCCGTGCCCTGCATCGCCTCGCCGTTCCAGTAGGTGCAGCCCTGCGCGGCGATCGAGAACCCGATGTCGTTGAGCGCCTGAAAGAGGTCGGCCACGATCTTGTGCGCGCCGTCCTCGTTGCCGACGACCGCGGCCAGGGCCACCTTGCCCACCATTGCCGGGCGTCCCGCGTCGTCGGTGTCGGACAGCTCGGCATCCAGGCGCTCCAGGACGCGTTGCGCGACGCTGGACATGTGCCCGACCCAGGTGGGCGTCGACACGATGACGATGTCGGCCGCCTTGATCTTGGTCAGCACCGCCGGCCACTCGTCGCCCGGGCCCATGTCGGCCTCGACACCCGGCAGCAGCGCCAGGTCCACGCACCGCACCTTCTCGCCCTGGACGCCCGCGCCGCGCAGCTGATCGAGCAACTGGTCGGCGAGCAGGTCGCTGCTGGACGGCGCGGGGCTCTTCTTCAACGAGCAGACCAGCGCGAGGGCGCGCAGGGACGGTGCTGAGGTCGGGGCCATGGTGGGCCACATACCCCGGCGCGGCGGCACCAAACGGCGCCCGGCCCTACCGCGGCGTCCGGTGCAGCACGCAGTCGCCGCACAACGAGCCGTCGGGCAGGCGATAGAACAGGCAGCAGCTGCGGCGCCGGAAGCCCAGCCGCGGGCCGGTGATCACGCCGGATCCGGCCAGCACGCCGGTGTCCAGCAGGGACCGGGTGGTCTCGGTGATCGCGCGGCGCAGGTCGGGCCGCGCCGTCAGCAGCGCCCGCGCGGCGCCCACCAGCGCGGAGGCGATGTTGCCCGCGAGCAGCGCCGGCGCCAGCTTGACCCGCAGGCCGGCGGCGAGCGGGCGCATGTGCTCGCTCACCACGGCGCGATACAGCGCGTCCGGTGAATCGGCGGGCATCCCGACGGGTCGGGGCAGTCGTAGCTGCGCGCCGTCGTCGGCGCGTTGCAGGTCGTCGAGCCGGGGGAGGACGCCGTGGCCGATCGCGCACGCGAGCACCGGCGACCACAGCCGGGTGGCGTGGCCGAGGTGAACCAGCGAGGCGCCGATCCGCAGGTCGGTCGTGCGGTAGCGCCGGGCGGTGGCGTCGATCAGGTCGACGCAGCCGTCGGCGTAGGACTGGGTGACCGGATGCCATCCCGCCGCGTCGCCGCCGACGGTCAGGGCGAAAAAGCTTCCATAGGAAGCCGTTTCGGCCAGCTCGGTGGAGATGTCCATCGCGTCGCGCCCGCCTCTTGAGGAAATCCGCCGCGAAGCCCCGTCGACGCCTTTCGGTGGCCGATGTTGCCACACGCGATGGCGATGAACGGCGTGTCAGACTTGAATCGAACACCTGTTCGGCTAGTGTGGGGAGCGTTCGGCCAGTCAACTTGTCGGTGGGCTTCTCTAGTGTCACCGCCAACCGACCGATACCGGTCAGACGAACACCGACTATAGGAGAGACACCATGGCGCAAGCCCCCGATCGCGAGAAGGCTCTCGAACTGGCGATGGCCCAGATCGAAAAGAGCTACGGCAAAGGCTCGGTAATGCGTCTCGGCGACGAGATGCGCCAGCCGATCTCGGTCATCCCGACCGGATCCATCGCACTGGACGTGGCCCTGGGCATCGGCGGCCTGCCCCGCGGCCGGGTCGTGGAGATCTACGGCCCGGAATCCTCGGGTAAGACCACCGTCGCCCTGCACGCCGTGGCCAACGCCCAGGCCGCCGGCGGCGTCGCGGCCTTCATCGACGCCGAGCACGCCCTGGACCCGGAGTACGCCAAGAAGCTCGGCGTGGACACCGATTCCCTGCTGGTCAGCCAGCCCGACACGGGGGAGCAGGCCCTCGAGATCGCCGACATGCTGATCCGCTCCGGCGCCCTGGACATCCTGGTCATCGACTCGGTGGCGGCGCTGGTGCCGCGCGCGGAGCTCGAAGGCGAGATGGGGGACAGCCACGTCGGCCTGCAGGCCCGGCTGATGAGCCAGGCGCTGCGGAAAATGACTGGCGCGCTGAACAATTCGGGCACCACCGCGATCTTCATCAACCAGCTGCGCGAGAAGATCGGCGTGATGTTCGGCAGCCCCGAGACCACCACGGGCGGAAAGGCGCTGAAGTTCTACGCCTCGGTGCGCATGGACGTTCGCCGGATCGAGACCCTCAAGGACGGCACCAACGCGGTGGGTAACCGCACCCGGGTCAAGATCGTCAAGAACAAGGTGTCGCCGCCGTTCAAGCAGGCCGAGTTCGACATCCTCTACGGCCGGGGCATCAGCCGGGAAGGCTCGCTGATCGACATGGGGGTGGATCAGGGCTTCATCCGCAAGTCCGGTTCCTGGTTCACCTATGAGGGCGAGCAGCTCGGCCAGGGCAAGGAGAACGCCCGCACCTTCTTGATGGAGAACGACGAAGTGGCCAACGAGATCGAGAAGAAGATCAAGGAAAAGCTCGGCATTGGCGCGGTCGTGACCGATGACTTGTCCGATGACAGCGTCCTGCCCGCCCCCGTCGATTTCTGATCCCTCCCGCGAGGAGCAGGCGCGGGCGCTGTGCCTGCGCCTGCTCACCGCGAGAGCGCGCACCCGGGCCGAGCTGCGCGGCCGGCTGGCCAAGCGGGGCTATCCCGACGACGTCAGCGAGCGGGTGCTCGACCGGTTGGCCTCCGTCGGCCTGATCGATGACACCGACTTCGCCCAGCAGTGGGTGCGGTCCCGCCGCGCGCACGCCGGAAAGAGCAAGCGCGCCTTGGCCGCCGAGTTGCACACCAAGGGCGTCGACAACGAGGTGATCACCACCGTGCTGGCCGGCATCGACGCCGGCGCCGAGCGGGATCGGGCCGAACAGCTGGTCCGGTCCAAGCTGCGCCGCGAGACGCTCAGCGACGACGACGCGCGGGTGACGCGGCGGCTGGTGGGGATGCTGGCGCGCCGCGGCTACAGCCAGAACCTGGCGTGCGAGGTGGTGTTCGCCGAGCTGGCCGCCGAGCGGGAGCGCCGCCGCGTCTAGGCGGTGACGTGCGGTTTCACCCGCGCCGACCGCCCGCCGTACCATGGCCCCGTGACTTCGACGGTGCGAGAGGCGGTGGCGCGGGGCGCCGCACCGGCGCGCACCTACCAGGTCCGCACCTACGGCTGCCAGATGAACGTCCACGATTCCGAGCGGCTGGCGGGCCTGCTGGAGGCGGCCGGATACCAGCGGGCGGCCGAGGACGCCGACGCCGACGTGGTGGTGTTCAACACCTGCGCGGTCCGCGAGAACGCCGACAACAAGCTCTACGGCAACCTCAGCCACCTGGCCCCGCGCAAGCGCGACGATCCCGAGATGCAGATCGCGGTCGGGGGCTGCCTGGCGCAAAAGGACCGGGACGCGTTGCTGCGCAAGGCGCCGTGGGTCGACGTCGTCTTCGGCACCCACAACATCGGGTCGCTGCCCACGCTGCTCGAGCGGGCCCGGCACAACAAGGTCGCCCAGGTCGAGATCGCCGAGGCGCTGCAGGAGTTCCCGTCGTCGCTGCCCAGCGCCCGCGAATCCGCTTACGCCGCTTGGGTTTCCATCTCGGTCGGGTGCAACAACAGCTGCACGTTCTGCATCGTGCCGTCGCTGCGGGGCAAGGAGGTCGACCGCAGCCCCGACGACATCCTGGCCGAGGTCGCCTCGCTGGTGGACGACGGCGTGCTCGAGGTCACGCTGCTGGGCCAGAACGTCAACGCCTACGGGGTGTCCTTCGCCGATCCCGCGCTGCCGCGCGACCGCGGGGCCTTCGCCCGCCTGCTGCGCGCCTGCGGCGAGATCGACGGGCTGGAGCGGGTGCGGTTCACCTCGCCGCACCCGGCCGAATTCACCGACGACGTCATCGAGGCCATGGCGCAGACGCCGAACGTGTGCCCCGCCCTGCACATGCCGCTGCAATCCGGGTCCGACCGGGTGCTGCGCGCGATGCGGCGCTCGTATCGCGCCGAGCGCTACCTCGGCATCATCGACCGCGTCCGGGCGGCGATGCCGCACGCCGCCATCACCACCGATCTGATCGTCGGGTTCCCGGGTGAGACCGAGGACGATTTCGCCGCCACGCTGGACGTCGTGCGCCGGGCCCGGTTCTCGGCCGCCTTCACCTTCCAGTACTCCAAGCGGCCCGGCACCCCCGCCGCCGACCTCGACGGTCAGCTACCGAAAGCCGTTGTGCAGGAACGCTATGAGCGGCTGGTCGCGCTGCAGGAGGAGATCTCGCTGCAGGGCAACCAGGCCCTGGTCGGCCAGACCGTCGAACTGCTCGTCGCCACCGGCGAGGGGCGCAAGGACACCGCCACCGCCCGGATGAGCGGGCGGGCGCGCGACGGCCGGCTGGTTCACTTCGCCGTCGGCGACGCGGCCCGCGGGTCCGCCGACACCCGGCCGCGCCCCGGCGACGTCATCACCACGATGGTCACCGGGGCCGCACCCCACCACCTCATCGCCGACGCGGGCATCCTGACCCACCGCCGCACCCGGGCGGGTGACGCGCACGCCGCAGGGCGGCGCCCGCGCGGCATCGGCCTGGGCATGCCCGCCGTCGGTCCGCCCGTCGGCCCGGCCCAACCCCTGGGATGTGCACGATGAAAAAAGACGACACACAACTTGGCGCCCTGCGCACCGAGATCGAGGCCGCCGAACGCCGGGTGGCGCGCGGGATCGACCCCGGCCCACGGGGCTTCTTCGTGTCGATCCTGGTGTTCGTGCTGCTCGGGTCGTTCATCCTGCCGCACACCGGCGATGTGCGCGGCTGGGACGTGCTGTTCGGGAGCCACGGCGCCGGCGCGGCCGCGGTCGCGCTGCCGTCGCGGGTGTTCGCCTGGCTGGCGCTGGTCTTCGGCGTGGGCTTTTCGATGCTGGCGCTGGTGACCCGGCGCTGGGCGCTGGCCTGGGTTGCGCTCGCCGGCTCGGCGATCGCGGGCGCGGCGGGCATGCTGGCGATCTGGTCGCGTCAGACCGTGGCCGCGGGGCACCCGGGGCCGGGGTGGGGCCTGATCGTCGCCTGGATCACCGTGCTGCTGCTCATCTATCACTGGGCGCGCGTGGTGTGGCAGCGGACCATCGTGCAGCTCGCCGCCGAGGAGCAGCGCCGCCGCGCCGCCTCCCAGCAGCAGTCGACCTCGCTGCTGGACGACCTGGACCGCCCGCGTGACGATCCCGGAAGCGGTACCGGATCGGGCGGCGGCAGCTAGGACTTGCGGCTCAGGGCCTCCACGGCCGCCTGCGCCCACTGCCGCCACTGTTCGGCGTTGGCTTTGGCCTCTTCGGCCTCTTTGGCCCGGCCCGCCGCCGCGGCCTTCTGGGCCTGCTGTTCGTATTGCTCGGCGCGCGCCTGGAATTGCTCGGCCCGGGCCTGCGCCTGGGGATCCGACCAATCCGCCTCGCCGGCGTCGCGCACCTTCTTCTCGACCGCGCGCAGCCGGCGCTCCAGCTCGGCGGTGCGCTCCCGCGGGACCTTGCCGATCGCGTCCCACTTCTCGACGATCGAGCGCAGCGCCGCCCGAGCGGCGTCGTGATTGCTGGTGTCCAGCTTTTCGGCCTCCGCCAGCAGCGCCTCTTTGGCCGTCGCGTTGGCGCGGAACTCCGCGTCCTTTTCCGCGGTCGCCGCGTTGCGGGCGGTGAAGAACACGTCCTGGGCGGCCTTGAAGCGCCGCCACAGCGCGTCGTCGACCTCCCGGGTCGCCCGCCCGGCCGCCTTCCATTCGGTGAGCAACTTGCGAAACTCCGCGCTGGTGGCGGTCCAGTCGGTCGAATCGGAGAGTTCCTCGGCCCGCTCGCACAGCCGTTCCTTGGCCTGGCGGATTCCCGAGCGTTCCCGATCCAACTCGGCGAAATGCGCTCCCCGCCGCCGGTTGAAGGCCTCGCGGGCCGCGGAATAGCGCTTCCACAACGCGTCGTCCACCTTGCGGTCCAGGCCGGTGATGGTCTTCCACTCGTCGAGGATCGCGCGCAGCCGGTCGCCGGCGGCCTTCCATTGCGTCGAGGTGGCGGCCAACTCCTCGGCCTCGGCGGCCAGCGCCTCCTTGCGGGCGGTCTGGGCGGCCCGATGTTCCTCGCGCCGGGAGCGGTCCGCGGCGACGGTCGCCTCGGCGTGTTCGGCGATGCTGGCCAGCCGGGTGGCCAAAGCGTCGATATCGCCCAGCACGGCGGCCGTCGGCAGCGTCTCGGCCAGCTCGGACGCGTGCGCCTTGATCTTGCGCGCGTCCCCGGTGCCCGAGGCCAGCCGCTCCTCCATCAGCGTGACCTCGGTGGCGAGGTCGTCGAATCGCCGGCCGAAGTGGGCGAACGCCGCTTCGCGGTCACCGGCCTGCCAGGAGCCCACGATCCGCTCGCCGGCGGCGCTGATCAGCCACACCGTGCCGTCGTCGTCCACGCGCCCGAACTGGTGCGGATCGCTGGGTGGGGGCGGCACCACGACCGGGTGAGCGGCCGGCCGCGACCCCGAGCCCGCGGGCCGCGGACCGGGACGCGGCCCCGGACGCGGCACCGGCCGGGCCGATTCGTCGCGAGGCTGGTCAGCCGTCATGCGCTCGTCACTACCCTTTCGCAAACCTTCCGCGCGGTTGGCGTACCGCGCGCCTGCCGCGCGTAGCGGCACCGTTCTTGCATCTGCGGACGTCCCACCCGGGTTTTCCCAGCAGGCGCCTAACAGTATTCAAGCAGCTTGCGCGACCACACGCCGCCACCTTGGTATTCGGGGCGGGGAACCGGGGCGGCCGCCTCGGCTCGCGCTACCTGTGATGTTCTCTTAGAGTTATCCAAGCGGTCACATAGATTGCTGAAGTAATAATCGAAGGATCGCCCGCGGCGCGGCCGGACGTGTGAAACGTCATAGATTTGTATCTGAACTGAACGCGAAATGTGCGTGTATTTGCTTGCGCCCCGGGGAAAGCTGGGTCGGACGGTCGTGAGCTCTGGGGGTCGGGGATATGTCGAAAGTTGATGTCGCAGCGTTGATTGCCTTGTGCGCGGCGCTGGCATCGGCGATCGGCGACGTGATCCGTCAGCGCTCCGCGCACGAGATCACCGACAAGCAGGTCGGGCACCTCGAACTGTTCCGCATGTCGCTGCGCGACGCGCGATGGTGGCTCGGCGGCATGGCCGCGGTCACCAATTACAGCCTGCAGGCCGCCGCCCTGGCGTGGGGCTCGGTGGTCATGGTGACCGCCCTGCAGGTGACCGCGCTGCTGTTCGCGCTCCCGATCTACGCGCGGCTCGCCCATCATCGGGTCAAGCCGCGGGAATGGATCTGGGCGCTGGTCCTGGCGGCCGGGCTGGCGGTGGTCATCATCGTCGGCGACCCGGAGTCCGGCCACCAGCGCGCGCCGCTGCAGACCTGGATCATCGTGGCCCTGGTCATGGCGCCGCTGCTGGTGGGCTGCGTGGTGGCCGCACGAATCTGGTCCGGCAGCCCGTTCGCGGCGGTGCTGCTCGCGGTGGTGGCGGGGTCCTCGCTGGCGCTGTTCGCGGTGTTGACCAAGGGCATCGTCGAGATGTCCGAGCACGGCGTCGCGCGCGTGCTGACCTCGCCGGAGTTCGTGCCCTGGCTGCTGGTGGCGCTGGCCGGGATGATCTTCCAGCAATCGGCATTCCGCGCCGGCACGCTGACCGCGTCGCTGCCGACGATGACGGTCGCCAAGCCGGTGGTCGCGGGGCTGCTCGGAGTGCTGGTGCTGGGCGAGACGGTCAACGCCAGCGGGGCCGAGTCGTTCGTGCTGGTCGCCGCGGTGTCGGTGGTGATCGTCGCGACCATCGCGCTGGCGCGCGGCGAGGCCGCCGCCGTCGACCGGACCGAATCCGGTGGGGGCGCACCGCGAAGAAAGCGGGCCCGGGACGCATCCGCCGAAGAGAGCCTCGGTCCCTACGGCGAGTGCCTGGTGGTCGCCGACGGCCCACGCTGCTGACTGGTTCGCTGGTGGCGGCCCGATCACGTTAGTTTGGTGGCGTGCTGAGCGCCATTGCCATCGTCCCGTCGGCGCCGGTGCTTGTTCCCGAACTTGCCGGGGCGGCCGCCGCCGAGGTGGCCGATCTGGTCGCGGCGACGCTCGCGGCGGCCGCGTTGCTGCCCGAACGCTGGGTGATCATCGGGACCGGCTCCGCCGACGAGGAATTCGGTCCCGACGCCGCGGGCACGTTCGCGGGTTTCGGAGTTGACGTGCGTGTCCGGTTGTCACCGCAGGACGGCGACGAGCCCGAGCCACTGGCACTCCCGGTGTGCGCGCTGCTGGGCGGCTGGGTGCGCGGCCGGGCGCAGCCGCAGGCCAGCGCGCGGGTCCGCGTCTACCGCGGCGACCACGGCGCCACCGCGGCGCTTCGCCGCGGCCGCGAACTGCGAACCGAGATCGACCGGCTGCCCGAGCCGATCGGGGTGCTGGTCGTCGCCGACGGCGCCAACACCTTGACCCCGTCCGCCCCCGGCGGACACCACCCGGACAACGCGCCCGCGCAAGAGGCCCTCAACGACGCGCTCGCCGACGGCGACGTGGCGGCGCTGACCCGCCTGCCGCCCCAGATCCTGGGGCGGGTCGCCTTTCAGGTGCTGGCCGGCCTGGCCGAGCCGGGGCCCCGATCCGCCAAGGAGCTGTACCGGGGGGCGCCCTACGGGGTGGGATACTTCGCCGGCGCCTGGCAGCTGTGACGGTGGCCGTGCGACCACTGGCCATCATCGGTCCCACCGGAACGGGCAAGTCGCAGCTGGCCCTCGACATCGCGGAGCGGCTGGGCGCACAGATCGTGAACGCCGACGCGATGCAGCTGTATCGGGGCATGGACATCGGCACCGCCAAGCTGCCCGTCGACGCGCGCCGCGGCATTCCGCATCACCAGCTCGACGTCCTCGACGTCACCGAGACCGCGACCGTCGCCCGCTATCAGCAAGCCGCCGCCGCGGACATCGAGGCGATCGCGGCCGCCGGCGCGGTGCCCATCATCGTGGGCGGCTCCATGCTCTACATCCAGTCACTCCTCGACGACTGGTCGTTTCCCGCCACCGATCCCGCCGTGCGCGCACGCTGGGAGCGGCGGCTGGGCGAGGTCGGGGTGGGGGAGCTGCACGCGGAGCTGGCCCGTCGCGACCCCGCCGCGGCCGCATCGATCCTGCCCACCGACGCGCGCCGCACGGTGCGGGCCCTGGAAGTGGTGGAACTGACCGGCCGGCCGTTCGCCGCCTCCGCGCCCCGGATCGGCGCCCCGCGATGGGACACCGCCATCATCGGATTGGACTGTGACACAACGATTCTCGATGACCGGCTGGCCAAGCGGACCGACGCCATGTTCGACCAGGGCCTGGTCGGGGAGGTCACCGCCCTGCTCGAGCACGGCCTGCGCGACGGGGTCACCGCCTCGCGAGCCCTGGGCTACGCGCAGGTGATCGCGGCGCTCGACGACGGTGGCGGCCCGGATCGACTCCGCGAGGCCAGGGAGCAGACGTTCGTGGGCACCCGCCGCTACGTGCGACGGCAGCGCTCGTGGTTCCGGCGCGACCACCGGGTGCAGTGGCTCAACGCCGACGATCGCGCCGGGCTCGTCGACGGCGCGGTACGCGCGTGGCGGCACGTATCCTGAACTGGTGAAATTCGCAAAGGGCCACGGCACCCAGAACGACTTCGTGGTGCTGCCCGACCCGGCGGCCGAGCTGAGCCTGACCGGGTCCCGGGTGGCCGCCCTCTGCGACCGGCGACGCGGGCTGGGCGCCGACGGGGTGCTGAGGGTCACCACGGCCGGCGCCGCCGCCGCGGCCGGCGTGCTGGACCGGTTGCCCGACGGTGTGGCCGCCGACGACTGGTACATGGACTACCGCAACGCCGACGGGTCCATCGCCCAAATGTGCGGCAACGGCGTGCGGGTCTTCGCCCACTACCTGCGCGCGAGCGGGCTGGAGGACCGCGACGATTTCGTCGTCGGGTCGCTGGCCGGCCCCCGGCCGGTCAGCGTGCATCGCGTCGACGGGACCACCGCCGACATCAGCGTCGACATGGGCAAGGCCAACACGCTCGGCCCGGGCGACGCCGTCCTGGGCGGGCGGCGATTTTCCGGCGTGGCGATCGATGTGGGCAATCCCCACTTGGCCTGCGTCGACCCCGACCTGACCGTCGACGCGCTGGCCGCGCTGGACGTGGCCGCGCCGGTCAGTTTCGACCCCGCCCAATTCCCGGACGGGGTGAACGTCGAGATCCTCACCGCACCGGACGCCGGGGCGGTGCACATGCGCGTCCACGAGCGGGGGGTCGGCGAAACACGCTCGTGTGGCACCGGAACGGTCGCGGCCGCGGTCGCCGCGCTGGCCGGCACCGGGGCGGACACCGGCACGCTGACCGTCCGGGTGCCGGGCGGCGAGGTCGTCGTCACCATCACCGACGCCACCAGCTACCTGCGGGGGCCGTCGGTACTGGTGGCCCACGGAGAAATCAGCGAGGAATGGTGGCGCGCACAGTAGCGTTAATTCAGATGCACGCCACCGACTTTGCGTGCATCATCTCTTATTGCCTATGACACATCCCGAATTTCGCGATCACGCGGTCACGGAGCCCAGCACGGGCGAACTCGCCCTCGAGGATCGGTCGGCGCTGCGCCGCGTCGCCGGCCTGTCCACCGAGCTCGCCGACGTCACCGAGGTCGAATACCGCCAGCTTCGGCTGGAGCGGGTCGTCCTGGTGGGCGTGTGGACCGACGGCACCGCCGCCGACAGCCAGGCCAGCATGGCCGAGCTGGCCGCCCTCGCCGAGACGGCCGGCTCCCAGGTGCTCGAAGGGCTCATCCAGCGCCGCGACAAGCCCGACCCGTCGACCTACATCGGCTCGGGTAAGGCCGCCGAACTGCGCGAGGTGGTGCTGGCGACCGGCGCCGACACCGTCATCTGCGACGGTGAGCTGTCCCCGGCTCAGCTGACCGCGCTGGAGAAGGCGGTGAAGGTCAAGGTCATCGACCGCACCGCGCTGATCCTGGACATCTTCGCCCAGCACGCCACGAGCCGGGAGGGCAAGGCGCAGGTGTCGCTGGCCCAGATGGAATACATGCTGCCTCGGCTGCGCGGTTGGGGTGAGTCGATGTCGCGGCAGGCCGGTGGCCGCGCCGGCGGCAGCAGGGGAGGCGTGGGCCTGCGCGGTCCCGGTGAGACCAAGATCGAGACCGACCGGCGGCGCATCCGCGAGCGGATGGCGAAGCTGCGCCGCGAGATCAAGGACATGAAGCAGGTCCGCGACACCCAGCGCAGCCGCCGGTTGCACAGCGACGTGCCGTCGATCGCCATCGTCGGCTACACCAACGCCGGCAAGTCCAGCCTGCTCAACGCGCTGACGGGCGCCGGGGTGCTGGTGCAGGACGCGCTGTTCGCCACCCTGGAGCCCACCACGCGGCGCGCCGAGTTCGACGAAGGACGTTCGTTCGTGCTCACCGACACCGTCGGGTTCGTCCGGCACCTGCCCACCCAGCTCGTCGAGGCCTTCCGCTCCACCCTGGAGGAGGTCGTCGACGCCGACCTGCTGGTGCACGTCGTCGACGGCTCCGACGTCAACCCGCTGGCGCAGATCAATGCGGTCCGACAGGTGGTCACCGACGTCATCGCCGACCATGACGGCGCGCCCCCGCCCGAGCTGCTGGTGGTGAACAAGGTCGACGCCGCAAGCGATTTGGCGTTGGCCAAGCTCCGCCACGCGCTGCCGGGCGCGGTGTTCGTCTCCGCGCGCACAGGCGAGGGCATCGACGGCCTGCGCCGCCGCATCGCCGAGCTGGCCGTGCCCGCCGACACGGCCGTGGACGTGGTGATCCCGTATCACCGCGGGGACCTGGTGGCCCGCCTGCACGCCGACGGACGCGTCCAGCACGAGGAGCACGACGCCGAGGGCACCCGGATCAAGGCCCGGGTCCCGGTCGCCTTGGCCGGCCGGCTGCGCGAGTTCGCCGCCCGCTGAGCCGTCGGCCGTAGCGGCCGATTCCCCAGCGCACCGCCGGCGCCGACCCGCCAGCTGCCGACCAACCGTCCGGTTGGTATATGTTGGGCTGCAGAAATCACCGTCGCCGGAGGTCAATTCCATGAGCAGCGCCATCAAATACCAGCGCACTCTTTTCGAGCCAGAGCACGACCTGTTCCGCGAGTCCTACCGGGCCTTCCTCGAGCGCCACGTCGCGCCGTACCACGACGAGTGGGAGAAGGCGAAGATCGTCGACCGCGGCGTGTGGCTCGAGGCCGGCAAGCAGGGCTTCCTGGGCATGGCGGTGCCCGAGGAGTACGGCGGCGGGGGTAACCCGGATTTCCGGTACAACACGATCATCACCGAGGAGACCACCGCCGGTCGCTACAGCGGCATCGGTTTCGGCCTGCACAACGACATCGTGGCGCCGTACCTGTTGGCGCTGGCGACCGAGGAGCAAAAGCAGCGCTGGCTGCCGAAATTCTGCACCGGAGAACTGATTACGGCGATCGCGATGACCGAGCCGGGCACCGGCAGCGACCTGCAGGGCATCAAGACCCGCGCGGTCAAGCAGGGCGACCACTACGTGCTCAACGGTTCAAAGACGTTCATCACCAACGGGATCAACTCCGACCTGGTCATCGTCGTCGCGCAGACCGATCCGGACAAGGGCGCCCAGGGCTTCTCCCTGCTCGCCGTCGAGCGTGGGATGGAAGGCTTCGAGCGCGGACGGCACCTGGACAAGATCGGGCTCGACGCGCAGGACACGGCCGAGCTGTCGTTCACCGACGTGAAGGTGCCGGCCGAGAACCTGCTGGGCCAAGAGGGCATGGGGTTCATCTACCTCATGCAGAACCTGCCCCAGGAGCGGATCTCGATCGCCATCATGGCCGCCGCGGCGATGGAGCAGGTGCTGGAGCAGACGCTGCAATACACCAAGGAGCGCAAGGCTTTTGGCAAGCCGATCGGCAGCTTCCAGAACAGCCGCTTCGTGCTCGCCGAGCTGGCGACCGAGGCGACCGTGGTGCGCATGATGGTCGACGAATTCGTTCGCCTGCACCTGGACCACAAGCTGACCGCCGAGCAGGCCGCAATGGCCAAGTGGTACTGCACCGAAAAGCAGGTGCACCTGATCGACCGCTGCCTGCAGCTGCACGGCGGCTATGGTTACATGCGCGAATACCCGGTCGCCCGTGCCTATCTGGACGCCAGGGTACAAACCATCTACGGCGGCACGACCGAAATCATGAAGGAAATCATCGGCCGCAGCCTCGGCGTATAGCTTTTCGTTTAACGGATCGTCGTCCAGTCGGCGAACGCCCCGCGGGCCGCGGTGGCCGCGCTCGATTGATGAAATCCCGGCCGGCTTTGGGCGCGATATGCGCCGACGCATGGATGGTCGCGATTCGGCCGTGGCCCGGCATCATTTCGACATCGGTGTGGTATCCCTTTTTGTAAAATTCGTGATTTGACTTCGCATTTCTTGTTGGCTGGAGCAAAGTTATGCGAGCCCGGCGATAAGGCGGATCGTGAGCGGGTCCATTCCCCGCGGAAGAACGGCCCGTTTCGCCGGTTATGCAGGTAAGGGCATAGCCGCAGATAGAGCCGTATCCGGAGGCTGGAAGGCTTGGTGAAGGTGCACAGAGGTCACATGCGCAAGCTGATCGGAAGCGCGCTGGTCAGCCTGACGACCACAGCACTAGCCGCCGTATTGCTGGCGCCCGTCGCCACCGCGAGCCCGATAGGTGACGCCGAAGCGGCGATGATGGCCGCGTGGGAGAAGGCCGGCGGCGACACGTCCCCGCTCGGCCCCCGCAAGGGTGACGTGTACCCCGCCGGGGAGGGGTTCGCCCTGGACTTCGACGGCGGCAAAATGTTCTTCACCCCGGCCACCGGGGCCAAATTCGCCTACGGGCCCATCCTGGAGAAATACGAGATGCTGGGCGGGCCGGCCGGTAGCGATCTGGGTTTCCCGGCCATCAGCGAAGTTCCGGGCCTGGCGGGCCCCGACAGCCGGGTGATCACCTTCTCGGCCACCGACAAGCCGGTCATTTTCTGGACACCCGAGCACGGCCCGTACGTGGTGCGCGGCGCCATCAACTCCGCCTGGGACAAGCTGGGCAGCTCGGGCGGGGTGCTCGGTGTTCCGGTCGGCGACGAGACCTACAACGGCGAGGTGTCCTCGCAGAAGTTCAGCGGCGGCCAGGTTTCGTGGAACCGGCAGACCAAGCAGTTCACCACCGAACCGCCGGGGCTGGCCGACCAGTTGAAGGGCCTGCAGGTGGCGATCGATCCCACCGCGGCCATCAACATGGCCTGGCGGGCGGCCGGGGGGCCCAACGGACCGCTGGGTGCCAAGCAGGGCGGGCAGACCCCCATCGGCGGTGACGGCATCGTCCAGAACTTCGCCGGCGGCAAGGTGTTCTTCACCCCGGCGACCGGCGCGAACGCGCTCGAGACCGACATCCTGGCCAAATACGAGTCGCTCGGCGGGCCCGTCGGCAGCGGCCTCGGATTCCCCGTCACCAACGAAACCGAGGGTGGCATCGGCCCGTCCAGCCGGATCTGCACCTTCTCGGCCGCCGACAAACCGGTGATCTTCCGGACCGCCGAGCACGGCGCGTTCGTCGTGCGCGGGGCGATGAAGGCCGCCTGGGACAAACTGCGCGGTCCGGCCGGCAAACTGGGGGCGCCCGCCGGCGACCAGGCCGTGGACGGTGACGTGATCTCGCAGCAGTTCACCGGCGGCAAGATTTCGTGGAACCGGGCGAAGAACACGTTCAGCACCGACCCGGCCAACCTGGCGCCGTTGTTGAGCGGCCTTCAGGTCTCGGGCCAGAACCAGCCGAGCAGTTCGGCCATGCCGTCACACGCCGACAAGTTCGGCTGGCATTCGTGGTGGTGGCTGGCCGCCATTCCGGTCCTGGTGCTGCTGGTGGTGGTGGCGTGGGCGCTGTTCGGATGGCGCCGGCGCCGCTCCGGCGCGGACGGTGCCGCCGGGTATGCGCCCGACCAGGGGTATGACGCGCCCTGGGGCCCGGAGGACCCCGACCTCGCGACCGAGCATTTCGCGCCGAGTGGGCCGCGCGAACCCGAGCAGCCGACCGATGCCGCGGCCACCGCGCGGGTCAGCTGGCAGCGTCAGGCGCCGTCGGAGAGCGACTACGGCGTCGAGCAGGAAGACCCCGACGCGATCGACACCGACTCCATCCCCGTCGTCTCGGAGGAGATGCTGGCGGAGGCCGACTATCCCGATGCCGAGGCCGATTACACCGACTACACCGACGCCGTTCCCGAGGTCGCCGAGGCCGAGACCGCCGACGATGCCGCCTACGTCGACGCCGACTACGCCGACGCCGGCTATCCGGACGACGAGTACGCCGACGACGAGTATCCCGACGTCGCCGTTGCGCACACGCCGCCGGATGCCGACGCCGTCACCGGTGCCCTGGAAGCCGCCGCGCCCGAGGATGAGTATCCCGACGTCGCGGTCCCTGAGGCGGAAGTCGAACCCGAGGACGATGTCGCCGCGGAGCCCGACGTGTCCGGGGCCCCCGAGGCCGGGGCGGTCGGCGCAGGCGCGGCCGGGGCCTTCGTCGCCGCGCAGCGATCCGGCGGTCGGCACGCCGCCGCGGACGACGCCGAGGACGGCTCGGAGAACGGGCTGGCGGGCCCGGACGGGCGCCCGACCATCCACCTGCCACTCGACGACCCGTACCAGGCGCCCGACGGCTACCCGATCAAGGCGAGCGCCCGGTACGGCCTGTATTACACGCCCGGCAGCGACCTGTACCAGGACACGCTGCCCGAGATCTGGTTGTCCAGCGAAGAGGTCGCGCTGGCCAACGGCTTCACCCGGGCCGACTAGCGGGGCCGCCGGCCGCTAGACCTTGCGGATCACCGTGACGACCTTGCCCAGCACGGTCGCGTCGTTTCCCGGGATGGGGTCGAACGCCGGGTTGTGCGGCATCAGCCACACCTGACCGCCGGCGCGTTTGAACGTCTTGACGGTGGCCTCGCCGTCCAGCATCGCCGCGACGATGTCGCCGTTGTCGGCGACGTTCTGCTGGCGCACGACGACCCAGTCGCCGTCGCAGATCGCGGCCTCCACCATCGAGTCGCCCACCACTTTGAGCAGGAACAGCGTGCCCTCGCCGACCAGCTCGCGCGGCAGCGGGAACACGTCTTCGACGGCTTCCTCGGCCAGGATGGGTCCACCGGCCGCGATCCGCCCGAGAACCGGGACGAACGTGGGTTCCGGCAACGCATCCGACCCGGCCACCTCGGTGGCGGGCGCGGCCACGTCGTCGTCGGCGCCGCGGACATCGACCGCCCGGGGCCGGTTGGGGTCGCGGCGCAAATACCCCTTGCGTTCCAGCGTGCGCAGCTGGTGCGCCACCGAGGACGTCGACGTCAGCCCGACGGCGTCGCCGATCTCCCGGATGCTCGGGGGATAGCCGCGGCTGGTCACCGAGGCGCGAATGACATTCAAAATGGTGCGCTGCCGCTCGGTCAGCGCGGAGTCCACGGAGTGCAGCCGGCCGTCCGCCGCGGCCGGGCCGGTGTTCGGGGAAGTGTCGTTGCTGTCGCCCATGGCACTGAATGTAGCCGCACCGCCGACAAGAATCAAACATGTGTTCGACTGGCGTGTCGCCCGGGCGTCCCGGGCCGGAAAAGCGCCGCCATCGGCCGAATCACAAATGTGTAACTCTTGCCGAGACCGGGTATTTGTGCCTCGTGACAGTGGTAGAGGCCGACGGAGTTGTCGGTGGTGTGATCTAGCGTTTTGCTCGTGCGACACGCTTCGCTCAAATGTTCGGGTTTCGAACACACAAGCGATTAGAGTCGAACACACGAGCGAGAGCTAGTTGACCGGAGGAACGCAGATGACAGTCATCCACACGCTTGCGCCGCGCACCAGCAGTCTTCGGCGCCCGGTCAACGGACCGGTTCAGGGCGTTCGGTACGGCAGGGACGGCCTGGCCCGCTCGCGGCGCCCCGCGCCGTCGCGGCCCGCGGGCGCCCCGACGCGCTACTACGGCACCGGGGTCGCGATGTCTGTCGCTCCGCACCGCAGGCGCGCCGTCACCTGGGCGACGACGGTTGGTCTGGCACTCGCCGCCGGGGCGATCACGCTGTGGCTGGGCCTCGTCGCGAACGTGGGGCAGGCGCTCAACGGCGACTCGACGAATTCGGCCGCCCCCGTCCCGAACCGGCTCGCCGTCGTGCGGGTCGACGCGGGGGAGTCGCTGCAGGATGTCGCTCACCGCGTGGCCCCCGACGCGCCGGCCGCCGCGGTGGCCGATCGCATCCGTGAGCTCAACGACCTGAACTCGCCGACGCTGGTTGCCGGCCAAACGCTGATCGCCCCGATCGGCTGACGGTCGTTGTGTCCCAACGGTTCCGGCCCGTGAGGTGCGCGGCCCGCGTGGCGCCGCCCCAGGGAGGGCGGCTCCGTTAGCCGTGCAGGTCAGCGCACGGGTACGCTCAAAGTTCTGCGGTACCCGGTTGTCGGCACGGTGAAGGAGCGGTCATGCACTGTCCCTTCTGCCGCCATCCGGATTCCCGGGTGATCGACTCGCGCGAAACCGACGAGGGGCAGGCCATCCGGCGTCGCCGATCGTGCCCCGAATGCGGAAAGCGTTTCACCACCGTGGAAACCGCGGTCCTGGCGGTGGTCAAGCGCAGCGGCGTCACCGAGCCCTTCAGCCGGGAAAAGGTCATCAGCGGAGTCCGCCGGGCCTGCCAGGGCCGCCAGGTGGACGACGACGCGCTGAATCTGCTGGCCCAGCAGGTCGAAGACACCGTGCGCGCCGTGGCCTCCCCGGAGGTCCCCAGCCACGAGGTCGGCCTGGCCATCCTCGGGCCGCTGCGCGATCTCGACGAGGTGGCGTACTTGCGGTTCGCGTCCGTGTACCGCTCCTTCGAGTCCGCCGACGACTTCGAGCGCGAGATCCAGGCGCTGCGCGAGCACCGCGGAGTGGCCACGCCGGGCTGACGGATCCCGCCGGGGGGCCCGCTAGGCTCGGTGCATGCCCCCTGAGTTGCATCCCGACCTGGCGGCCCTGGCCCCGCTCCTCGGCACGTGGGTCGGCCAGGGCGCGGGCAAGTACCCGACGATCCCGCCGTTCGACTACCTCGAAGAAGTCACGTTCGCCCATGTGGGCAAACCCTTTTTGGCCTACGCCCAGAAAACCAAGGCGGTGGCCGACGGCAAGCCGCTACACGCCGAGACGGGATACCTTCGCGTGCCGCAGCCGGGCCACGTCGAGCTGGTGCTGGCCCACCCGAGCGGCATCACCGAGATCGAGGTCGGCACCTATTCGGTCACCGGCGACCTCATCGACATGCAGATGTCCACCACGGCGGTGGGCCTAACGCCTACCGCCAAAGAGGTGACGGGACTTGGGCGTTGCTTCCGCATCGACGGCGATGAGCTGTCCTACACGGTGCAGATGGGTGCGGTCGGCCAGCCGCTGCAGGACCACCTGGCCGCGGTGTTGCACCGGCAGCGCTGAGCGTGCGACCGCCGGCGGCCGTGGTCAGTCCAACTGTCGCACACCGTCGTTGACCACCCGACCGGCCACCGCGACCCAGCCCTCGGGGCTCCAGGTGGTTTCGATGACCGAGCCGTTGCCCTGGGTGATCCGCAGGTTTTGGCTCAGGTAGTCGGTGATGCGCATCGCGGCCGAACCGGTCGCCTCGTCTTCGGCCACACCGAGGTTGGCGGCGAACATGCGCACCCGCAGCGCCCCGGCGGCCCGGTCGGTCCAGGCCCACAGGTAGTGCGCCGTGTCGTCGGGGAAGTCCGTCGGGTCGGCGGCGAGAACATCGTCGGCCGAAGCGAATTCGTGCAGCGCGAACTCGGGCGCCCATTCCGCGCGGGCGCTGATGCGGGTGTGGTGTTCGTCGTAGCCCACCTGCACGATCCCCGCCGGTATCTGCAACGTGTTGACCGGCCGACCGTTCTCCCGCAGCCACCACGAGGCGCCGACCGTCGGGTGCCCGGCGAACGGCAGCTCGGTCCGGGGCGTGTAAATGGTGGCGTGCGCGGTCGCGGAGCCCGCGGCCGGACGGTCGACGAAAACCGTTTCGCTGTAGCCCAATTGGGTCGCCACCCGTTGCCGGTCCGCGACCCCGACCTCAGCGGCATCAACCACGCCGAGCGGATTGCCGAAATTGCCGTCCGCGTCGGTGAACACCCGCAACACCGTGACGTCGATACCCATGGCCCGACTGTACGGCCCCGAACCGGGCCGCCTCGATCAAGGTGGAATCAGGTGGCGCTGCGTTCGTCGGACCCCATGGCGTTCAGTACGGCGACGCGCGTGGGTGCGGGGCCGCTGACGGCCCGCTCGCCACCACCGGTGCGCAGCAACCCGCGCAGCGCGGCCTGGTCGTATTCGGCGGGCGCGGTCGAATCCATGAAGCGCTCGACGACCTCGATGAAGCGGGCGGGGTCGTCGTGAAAGGGGAAGTGGCCGGAGCCCTCGAAGATCTCGAGCCGCGAACCGGGCATCGCGGCGTGGGCCATCCACGCGTGCCGGACCGGGACCACCACATCCTTGGTGCCCCAGACGATCTGCACCGGGATGGCTTCGGTCAAATAACATCGGTCGAGCATGGTGACGATCTGCCCGCGCCAGTCCACTACCGCCCGCAGGGTTCGGCTGAATGCCGCCGACGCCGTCGGTTCCGGCAGGTCGTCGAGGATCCGCAGCACGTTGGGCAGGTCACGGCCCAGGCCGGTGCTGCCCAGCGCGGCGCCCAGGACCCGGCCCACGACCTGAACCGCCGGCAGCACCAGGGGCAATCGCAGCAGGGCGATGGCTTCGCTGCCCATCGGCAGCGAAGCCCACCGCAAGACGAAGTTGACGTCCTTGGTCACGCCGCCGGCGCCCACCAGGATCAGCCGCTCCACCAAATGCGGGAACTGGTAGGCGAATTGCATGGCCACACCGCCGCCCAGCGAATGACCGACGATGGTGGCGCGTTCGATATCGAGCACGCTGAGCAGGTCCCGCATCCCGTTGGCGTATGCGGCGATCGAGTAGTCGGCGCGCGGCTTGTCGGATCGGCCGTGACCCAGCAGGTCCGGGGCGATGACCGTGAAGCGCTGGGCGAGCTTGGCCTGCACGGCATTCCACGTGGTGGAGTTGTCGCCGATGCCGTGGATCAGCAGGATCGCCGGCCCTGAGCCCGCGATGCGGTAGGCGCGCCGGTAACCGTGGATGGTGCGGAACTCGAGTGTGGGTGCGGTCACTTCGCGCACCGGGCGGAGCCTGTTCTTGCGCTTCCGCTCGGTCATAGGGCCAACCTTGCTGTCGGGCCGGGCTAAGGGCGGTGTGGCTGGGTGTTCGGCAGAGGGTCAGGCCTGATCGTCGTCGTCGAACTTCTTCTCCGCCTGCTGGGCGAGAAATCGCTCGAACTCCGCGCCCAGCTCGTCGCCGCTCGGCAGATCCTCGTCGCGCGACAGTAACGATCTGTTCTCCTGAGCGTCGATGAAGGCATCGTACTGGCGCTCCAGCGCCGCCACCACCTGAGCGACCTCTGCGCTCGCCTCGACCTGCTCGTCGATCTTGGCCCGGATCACCTCCGCGGCTTCGGTCAACGCGGTCAGCGGCAGCTCCAGCGACGCGGTCTTGGCGACCTGCTCGAGCAACGCCTGAGCTGCGGCCGGGTAATCGGTCTGGGTGAGGTAGTGGGGGACGTGCACGGTGAAGCCGACCACCTCATGGCCGTGCTGGGCCATCCGGTACTCGAGCAGGTTGGACGCGCTGCCCGGGACCTGGATCTCGGCGATCCACGGCTGGAAATTGGCGATCAGCTCCGGGTTGTTGGAGTGCGCGGTCATCGTGGTCGGCCGCGTGTGCGGAACGGCCATCGGGACGGTGCCCAGGCCGATGGTCTGGCGCACGTTGAGCCGCTCGGCCAGCAGGCGGACTGCGGTGATGAAGCGCTCCCACTTGAGATCGGGCTCCATGCCGGCCAGCAACAGGAACGGGGTGCCGACGGTGTCGCGCAACGCGTAGAGGCTCAGCTCCGGGTCGTCATAGTTGGTGAAGTGATCGGTCTTGAAGGTCATCAGCGGCCGCCGTGAGCGGTAGTCCAGCAATTCGTCGATCGCGAAGGACGCGACCAGCTCGGTGTCCAGCACGGCCTTGAGATGCGAGGCCGCCAGCCGGATGGCGTGACCGGCGTCGGAAAAGCCCTCCAGGGCGTGCACCAGTACGGGGCCGCGGCCGTCGGACGTCGACAACTGCGGCGCGGGCAGCTCCAGCTCGTACATGCCGGGCTGGCCCTGCTGGTACTGGTCACCTGGGTCTCGATGGTGATCCATCTTCGATCGCCTCCTCTCGGGGGTCCCTTCAGGGTGCCCTACCAAGTGTCCCCTGAATCAGGCGGCACCCGGATAGAACAGCGAACTCGGTTCCGGCGTTCGCACCGTGGAACGCGATAATTCTCAGGCGTAATCCGGTGAGACCCTATCGGGGGTCCCCTCCGCGGCGTCAGCAAACCCCGTGGCGCACGGCGTCGCGCGGAAGTCGGCTCGCCGCCGCGGCGTCGGGCATGATGAAGGCGATGCGCATACCGATCCTGGTGCTCTGCTCGGTGGTGGGGGTGGCGACGTCGCTGACGTCGTGTCATCGGCCCGTCGAGCAGGTGTCGGGCGCCCCGGTGTCGGCGCCGCGGACCGGCGGCCCCGTGCAGCGGCTCAGCCAGCCCGAGCAGAAGGCGGTCGCGGGTCCGGTGGAGCCGGACCGGCGGATCGGGGCGATCTTCATCGACGGTGGGCCGCTCCACGTTTGCACCGGTTCGGTGGTGCATTCCAAGGGCGGGGACCTGATCATGACCGCGGCGCATTGTCTGGCCGGGGCGTCGCTGATCACCTTCGTTCCCGGTTTCGCCGGCGACGCCGCGCCCGCTCCCACCGACATGTGGAAGGCCGACGCGGTCTACCTCGATCCGCGCTGGGTCGCCAGCAAGGATCCGCATGCCGACTACGCGATCGCGCGAGTCAGCAACGACACCGGCGCCGGCGTCGAGTCCCGCGCGGGTCTGGCGCTGACGCTGGGCGTGACGCCCCCGCCGGGCAGTCGCGTCACCGTGCTGGGTTATCCGGTCGGCGTGGGCGGCGAGCCCATCGGCTGCCAGGGCAGCACCTCGGTCAGCGACAGCGGGTTCCCCGCGCTCGCGTGCGAAGGTCTGGTGGACGGCACCAGCGGCGCTCCGTGGGTCAGCGGCACCACGCTCACCGGGCTGATCGGGGGTCTCGAGCGCGGCGGGTGCGCGCCGGACATCTCGTATTCGGCGCCGTTCGACGCCCAGACCGCGGAGCTGCTGGCCCGCGCCGAAGCCGGCGGGCCGGGCGACCCCGTCCCCGGCGACCTGCAGGACGCCTGTTAGCTGTGGCGACCGCCAGCGCGGCCGTGGCGATCGCCAGCGCGGCCGTGCCGGGCGCAGCGGGTCGCCACCATATGCCGGAGCCGGGCGCAGCGGGTCGCCACCACATGCCGGAGCCGGGCGCAGCGGGTCGCCACCATCTGGCCTACCGCCGGAACTGGTTGAGCGCGCGCACCTTGTTCATCACGTCGAGCGCGGCCACCTTGTAGGCCTCGGAAAACGTGGGGTAGTTGAACACGGCGTCCACCAGGTAGTCCACCGTGCCCCCGCACCCCATCACCGCCTGCCCGATGTGCACCATCTCGGTGGCGCTGGTGCCGAAGATGTGCACGCCGAGCAGTTTCAGGTCCTCGGTGGACACCAGCAGCTTGAGCATCCCGTAGGAGTCCCCGGCGATCTGGCCGCGGGCCAGCTCCCGGTACCGGGCCACCCCGACCTCGTAGGGGACCGCGTCCTTGGTCAGCTCCACCTCGGTGGCCCCGACGTAGGAGACCTCCGGGATCGAATAGATGCCGATCGGCTGCAGCTCGGTGATGCCGTCGCACGCTTCCCCGAACGCGTGGTAGGCGGCCAGCCGTCCCTGCTCCATCGAGGTCGCGGCCAGCGCGGGGAAACCGATCACGTCCCCGACGGCGTAGATGTGCGGCACCTTCGTCTGGAAATAGTCGTCAACGAAGATCCGGCCGCGGTTGTCGGCCTCCAGCTCGGCGTTGTGCAGGTCGAGATGGTCGGTCTGGCCCTGCCGACCGGCCGAGTACATCACCGTCTCGGCCGGGATCTGCTTGCCGCTGGCCAAGGTGGTGACGGTGCCCGCCGAGCCGACGTCGACCGCGGTCACCTCCTCACCGAACCGGAACGTCACCGCCAGGTCGCGCAGGTGGAACTTCAGGGCCTCGACCACCTCGGGGTCGCAGAAGTCCAGCATGTCGCCGCGCTTTTCCACCACGGTGACCTTGGTGCCCAGCGCGGCGAACATCGAGGCGTACTCGATGCCGATGACCCCGGCGCCGACGACCACCATCGAGGCCGGCAGGGTCTTGAGGTCGAGGATGCCGTCGGAGTCGAGCACGCGCTCCTCGTCGAACTCGACGCCGGACGGCCGCGCCGGCCGGGTTCCGGTGGCGATGACGATGTATTTGCCACTGATGGTTACCTTTTCGCGCCGCGACGGGTCCTCGACCTCGATGGTGTGCGGGTCGACGAACCGCCCGTGGCCGATCAGCAGGTCGATCCGGTTGCGCATCAGCTGGTTGCGCACCACGTCGACTTCCTTGCCGATCACGTGCTGGGTGCGGGCCAGCAGATCGGCCGGGGTGATCTTCTCCTTGACCCGATAGCTCGCGCCGTAGAGTTCGCGCTGGCTCATCCCGGTGAGGTAAAGGACCGCCTCGCGCAACGTCTTTGACGGGATGGTGCCGGTCTGGACGCAGACGCCGCCGATCATCTGGCCGCGTTCGACGATGGCAACCGACTTGCCCAGCTTGGCCGAGGCGATGGCGGCCTTCTGCCCGCCGGGCCCCGAACCGATGACCACCATGTCGTACTCTTGCGCCGAGCCCATGGGCTAAACAGTAGAGCAGCACAACTCACAGTGCCGGGTTCATCCACAGCTGGGTTGCCGCGCCGCCGCGCGCGAGCACCGGCCGACGGTGGCGGCCGTCAGCGTTGGTGCTCATGACCACGCATCCACAACCCGACTTCGAGCTTTCCCGCCCCGGCGCGCTCATCGCCGCGCTGCCCGCCGTTCTCGGCTTCATTCCCGAAAATTCATTGGTATTAGTGTCTTTGGAGGATCGGCACCTCGGGTCGGTGATGCGCGTCGACCTCTCCGAGGAGTTGCTCGCACGGGTCGGTCATCTGGCCGAGGTCGCCGCGGCGGCCCGGCCCGAGGCCGTCATCGCGGTGATCGTCGACGCCGACGGCGCGCACTGTCCCAGCTGCAACGACGAGTACCGGCAGTTGTGTGAGGCGCTCGCAGAGTCCTTGTCGCAGCACGACATTGAGCTCTGGGCCACCCACGTGGTCGACCGGGTCGCCCTCGGCGGGCGCTGGCATTGTGTCGAGGGCTGCGGGTCGAGCGGCCTCGTCGAGGACCCCTCGGCCTCGCCGCTGGCCGCCGCGGCGGTGCTGGAGGGCAGGCGGCTCTACCCGCGCCGCGCCGACCTGCAGGCGGTCATCGCGCCCGACGACCCGGCGCGCAGCGCCGCATTGGCCGGCGCGGTCGGCCGGCAGGCCGTCCGGCGCCGCGCCGCGCATCGCGCGCATCCTGTCCGCTGCATCCGCGGCGACGTGGAGGGCGCGATGGCGGCCGCCGCCCGCGTCGCCTCGGGCGAATCGCTCTCCGACGCCGAACTGGCGGCGCTGGGCTGCGCGCTGAGCGACCCGCAGGTCCGCGACATCCTGTACGCGCTGGCCGTCGGCGAGGGCGCCGATGACGTCGAGTCGCTGTGGGCGGTGCTCGCGCGCACCCTGCCGCGGCCGTGGCGGGTCGAGGCGCTGGTCCTGCTTGCGTTCAGCGCGTACGCGCGCGGCGACGGCCCGCTGGCCGGGGTGTCGCTGCAGGAGGCGCTGCGCTGTGAGCCCGAGCACCGGATGGCGGGCATGCTGGACACCGCGTTGCAGTCGGGCCTGCGGCCAGAGGACATCCGGGATCTCGCGCTCACCGGGTACCGGCTGGCCAAGCAGTTCGGGGTGCGGCTACCGCCGCGTCGGCCGTTCGGCCGTAGGGCGGGCTAGCCGGGGCGAGGGGCGGTGGGTCAGACCTTTTCGACCTTGACCGCGTGGGCCATCTCGTGGGGCAGGGTGACGTTTTCGTGGCCGGGGATGACGATGGTCACGCCGGCGGGGCCGGTCTCGACGGTCACGCGCGCGTTGGGGACCACGCCGGCGTCCTTGAGGCGGGTGATCAGGTCGGTGTCGCCCTGGACGTGTTCGGTCAGCTGCCGGACCACCACCGCCACCGGGGAGCCGGGCGGCAACTCGGTCAGCCGGACGAGGATGGCCTCCTCGGCGCCGGACTCGGGGCCCACGCCCAGGTCCAGAAGCCCGGGGATCGGGTTGCCGAACGGCGAGGTGGTCGGGTGGTTGAGCACTTTGACCAACCGCCGCTCGACCTCCTCGCTCATCACGTGCTCCCAGCGGCACGCCTCGGCGTGCACTTCCTCCCAGGGCACACCGATGACGTCGACCAGCAGTCGCTCGGCGAGGCGGTGCTTGCGCATGACGGCCACGGCCAGCGCCCGGCCCTTGTCGGTGAGCTCGAGGTGGCGGTCACCGGCCACGTGGAGCAGCCCGTCGCGCTCCATCCTGGACACGGTTTGGCTGACAGTCGGCCCGCTCTGATCGAGGCGTTCGGCGATTCGGGCACGTAGCGGCGTTACGCCCTCTTCTTCGAGGTCGTAGATGGTCCGCAGGTACATCTCGGTGGTGTCAACCAGGTCGTTCATTCAGCACCTTCCATCGACGCTGAGTCTACTTGGCCAGCTGCATGAATGGGTGTAACGCCTCCCAGGCAAGCAGTATGCCCGCCGCTGACGCGGCGGGCATACTGTCTGCTACCTAGCTTGAGTGAGTTGTCAGCTCGCGTACGACCGTAGCCTGTCGGCGCGCTCCCCGTTGCGGAGTTTGGACATTACGTCCCGCTCGATTTGGCGAACCCGCTCGCGGGACAGCCCGAACAGCTTGCCGATCTGGTCCAGCGTGCGGGGCTGGCCGTCGTCGAGGCCGAACCGCAACCGGATCACCTGGTGCTCGCGCTCGTCGAGCGTGGCCAGCACGCTGCGGATGTCAGTGTGCAGCAACTCGGCGATCACCGCGTTCTCGGCCGACATCGCCTCGGCGTCCTCGATGAAGTCGCCCAGCGGGGCTTCCTCCTCGGAGCCGACCGGCATGTCCAGGCTCACCGGGTCGCGGCTGTGCTCGAGCAGGTCGTTGATCTTGTCGACCGGGATGCCGGATTCGGCGGCCAGTTCCTCGTCGGTGGCCTCGCGGCCGAGGTTCTGGTGCATCTCACGCTTGATCCGCGCCAGCTTGTTGACCTGCTCCACCAGGTGGACGGGCAGCCGGATGGTGCGGCTCTGGTCGGCCATGCCGCGGGTGATGGCCTGACGAATCCACCACGTGGCGTAGGTCGAGAACTTGAATCCCTTTGTGTAGTCGAACTTTTCCATCGCGCGGATCAACCCGAGGTTGCCCTCCTGGATCAGGTCCAGCAGCGGCATGCCACGACCCGTGTACCGCTTGGCCAGCGACACCACCAGGCGCAGGTTCGCCTCCAGCAGGTGACGGCGCGCGGCCTTACCATCGCGCACCACGGCCTCTAGATCGCGTTTACGGTTCTCCCCGAGGCGCTTACGCGTTTCGAGCAGGTGCTCGGCGTAGAGCCCGGCTTCGATCCGCTTCGCGAGTTCAACTTCCCCCGCCGCATTGAGCAACGCCGTCTTGCCGATTCCGTTCAGATATACGCGCACTAGATCCGCCGCGGGGCTTTGAGCATCCAGATCGCCGTCAAATCTGCTCGTGCTGGCGTTCGCCATAGCGACCTCCCGTTCGGCTTGTACTGTCATCGAGTTCAACGACCGATTAGGGTTCAGAGTTCCCAGCGGTTCCCCATCTCACACGTCTTGACGTGCACAAATGTGCCGAAGACCTGAGAATGTCCTGAGAAGTGCGCCGCGACGGCACCGAAGAAGGAACGAGCGCTAGCCGTCGTCGATTCCGCCCCGCGGGTCGGGAGGCCACCCCGGCTGGGGGTGTCGCGGAGCCTCGAGCGCCGGGCGTTCGGCGCGGGGGAACAGGGGGGTGCGCCGGCGCGCGTTGTCGAACCGGCGGGGCTCGTCGGGGCGGCGCGGCGGGCGGTCGTTGGCGATCAGCACGGCCATCCAGGGCAGGGGGATGGACACCGCCACGATCGCCAGCGAGATCAAGCCGTTGTGCCACGCGCCGTAGGCGAGCGCGGCGAGGATGAGCGCCGGAATCCGGAATGCCATCAGGGTCAGGTATTTACGGACCCGCGCGCGATGCTGCTCCTCGTAGGAGGGCTCGGCGGCGGTGATGAGCACCGGGCGGCCCTTGTGGCCGGCGAAGTCATCGAAGCTGCCGTCGAACCCCGCGTCGGAGCCGTGCTTCATTTCTCCACTGTCCCACACCGCGACGATTCCGGCGTGGCCGGTTTTGGGGCGGCCCGGCAGCGCACCGGGCAGTGCAAGAATGTCAGGTATGCAGACCCAGACGATCGAGCGCACCGAGACCGACGAACGCGTCGACGACGGGACCGGCAGCGACACACCCAAGTATTTTCACTACGTCAAGAAGGACAAGATCGCCGAGAGCGCGGTGCTGGGCAACCACGTCGTCGCGTTGTGCGGCGAGGTGTTCCCCGTCACCAAGGCGGCCAAGCCGGGCTCGCCCGTCTGCCCGGAGTGCAAGCAGATCTACGACCGGCTCAAGAAGGGCTGATCACCCGGGCGGCTTCGCCGGCGCGGTATCGCGTTGTTGCGTGGCGGGATTCGCGATCGGGCTGGCCAGCGTCTCCACCGTCTTCTTCAGGGCGGGCGAGCGGGAGAACAACCAGGTGCGCACCCGGTGGGCGTGCGTGGTGGGCGCGGGAAACTCCTCCTGGACCGCGGCGTTGAGCTCGGCCCCGAGCATGATCGCGAACCCGCCGAAGAACGCGAACAGCAGGAATGCGATCGGGGTGGAGAGCGCGCCGTAGGTGTAGCCGGTGCTGGTGATCCAGCGCAGGTAGAACCGCAGGCCCAGCGTGGCGGTGACGAACACCGTGGTCGCCAGCATCGCGCCGAGGATCAGCCGGTGGGAGGGCAGCGGTTCGGGCAGTGCGACCCGGTACAGGATCATCACCCCGAGCGTCAGGCCGATGATCAGCGCCGGGTAGTAGCCGTAGCGCAGCACGTTGGACAGGCCGAGCGGGATGTGTTCTTCCACCTTGCGCGGGCCCACCACCACCAGCGGCGCGGTCGCCACCACGACGACCAGCATCACGACGTAGAGGAACAGCGCGAAGAAGCGCTGCCGCACCGGATGGCGCAGCGGCGTCTGGTCATGCGCCTCGACGACGGAATCGACGAACGCCGAGATCGCCGACGACCCCGCCCACAGCGAGATGATGAATCCCAGCGACACCACCTCTCCGCGGGCGTTGCTGGCGATGTCGCGGACCGTCGGCTCGATGATCTCGTTCACCACGCTGGGGGAGAACACGCTGTGCGCCGTCGAAAGCAGCTGCCGCAGGATGTTGGGCAGCATGTCCGGCCCGAACAGCGGCGCCACGTAGGCCATCGTGCCCAGCATCCCTAGCAGCAACGGCGGCAGGGACAACGCCGACCAGAAACCAGCCTGAGCCGACTCGGAAAAGATTGAGTCGTCCCAGCTCTTGGACAGAGCCCTGCGGGTGATTCGCCAGATGTGGTGGCGCGACGGTTTTGCGACCTGATCGCTCATACCAGTCCAGCATTACCGAAGATCGCGCGCGCTGCCCACATTGGGGACGGGCGAGTTCGGTTGGCTAGCTTCCGCTGACCTCCAGCACGGCGTCCAGCTCGGTCAGCTTGGCCTCGTGCTCGTTGGCGTGGTGCTGGCAGAAGAGAAGCTCGAGGCCGGAAGGCAGCTTGGCGCGCACACGGGCCGCGGCACCGCAGCGGTCGCAGCGGTCGGCCCGTGTCAGTTCTGGACTCGTCAGAGTTGCATTCATGGCTTCTCCGTTCTCGTACATTCACTTTCTCAGACGTATGGCGTTTTCGCCTTGTTCCCCGATCGTTATCGGGTGTGTCGTTTCTCACGGCCTGGTCAGGTTTGGTGTGGACGGTTCTCTAGGGTGACCGTCGTGACCTTCGTTGCCGACGTGCTGGTGCACCTGTGCGGCGCCGAGCAGTGGGCGCAGGCCCGCCGTGACGGCGCCATCCGCCCCACCGGCGGCGCCGACTTCATCCACCTGTCGACGCCCGAGCAGGTCCACCTGCCCGCCAACCGGCTCTACCGGGGCCGGCGCGACCTGGTGCTGTTGCGCATCGACCCGGCTCGCCTCGACGCACCGGTGCGCTGGGAGCCGGGAGTGCCAACCGATCCGGCGTCGATGTTGTTCCCGCACCTGTACGGCACCCTGCCGGTCGCCGCGGTGACCCGCGTCACCCCTTACCCGCCGGGGGCCGACGGCGCCTTCCCTCCGGTCACCGGCGAGTCGACGTAGGCGTCGGCCTCGATCTCCACCAGCAACTCGGGCGCGATGAGCGCCGAGACCTCGACCATGGTGGCCACGGGGCGGATCGCGCCGAACACCTCCTCGTGCACGGCGCCCACCTCGCGCCAGCGCGAGATGTCGGTGACGTAGAGGCGTGTGCGTACCACGTCGGTGAGTGACGCGCCGGCTTGTCGCAGCGCAATGTCGATGCGGCGCAGGGCATCTCGCGTCTGGGCGGCGATGTCACCGGCGGGCCCGGTGCCGGTCGTTCCGGCCACCACCACGTGCGGGCCGACCCGCACCGCGCGCGAGTAACCGACCACCGATTCGAATTCCGAACCGGACGAGACCACTGTGCGGTGTGCTGACATGTGGTCACGGTACGACGGCGGCGCCGCCGGCGCAGCCGAATTTCCCCGCGGCAGGGGTTGTTTGGTTCGGACCGGGTTCGGCGAGCCGCGAACAGCTTGTGCGCCAACCGTTCTCGCGGACGGCGGACCGCGCTAGTCGAGGTAGTCGCGGAGCACCTGCGAGCGGCTGGGGTGGCGCAGCTTCGACATGGTCTTGGACTCGATCTGGCGGATGCGCTCGCGGGTCACCCCGTACACCTGCCCGATCTCGTCCAGGGTGCGGGGCTGGCCGTCGGTGAGGCCGAAGCGCAGCCGCACCACGCCGGCCTCGCGCTCCGAGAGCGTCTCGAGCACCGACTGCAACTGGTCCTGCAGCAGCGTGAACGACACCGCGTCGACGGCCACCACGGCCTCGCTGTCCTCGATGAAATCGCCCAGCTGGCTGTCGCCCTCGTCGCCGATGGTCTGGTCCAGCGAGATCGGCTCGCGCGCGTATTGCTGGATCTCCAGCACCTTTTCGGGCGTGATGTCCATTTCCTTGGCCAGCTCTTCGGGCGTGGGCTCGCGGCCCAGGTCCTGCAGCAGCTCGCGCTGGATGCGGCCCAGCTTGTTGATCACCTCGACCATGTGCACGGGGATGCGGATGGTGCGGGCCTGGTCGGCCATGGCCCGGGTGATGGCCTGACGGATCCACCAGGTGGCGTACGTGGAGAACTTGTAGCCCTTGGTGTAGTCGAATTTCTCGACCGCGCGGATCAGACCCAGGTTGCCTTCCTGGATGAGGTCGAGGAACGCCATGCCGCGGCCCGTGTAGCGCTTGGCCAGCGACACCACCAGCCGCAGGTTGGCCTCCAGCAGATGGTTTTTGGCGCGGTCGCCGTCGCGGCAGATCCACTGCATGTCGCGGCGCTGGGCGGCCGGCAGTTTGTCGCCGCGCTCGGTCATCTCGGTCATCAGCTGCGTGGCGTACAGGCCGGCCTCGATCCGCTTGGCCAGCTCGACCTCTTCCTCGGCGTTGAGCAGCGCGACCTTACCGATCTGCTTGAGGTACGCGCGAACCGAGTCGGCGGAGGCGGTGAGCTCGGCGTCCTTGCGGGCCTGGCGCAGCGCCTCGGATTCGTCCTCGTCCCAGACGAAATCGCCGGAGGCCTTGTCCTTTTCGGTGGGCTCGGCGATCTCGTCGTCCTCGTCGGCGGCGGGCTCGGCGGCCGCCGCGGGGGCGGGCGCCTCCTCGTCGTCACCCTCCTCGGAATCGCCCGATTCGACCTCGGCGTCTTCGGATGCCACGTCGTCCTCGAGGTCGTCGAGGGACAGGTCGCTGTCGATGTCGAGGTCCTCGCCGGGCTCACCCTCGAGGTCTGGTTCGTTGTCGAGATCCTCGACGGCGCCGTCGGAATCGAGGGCGTCGGGATCCGCGGGGCCGCCCTTGGCCGTTTTGGTGCCGCGGCCCTTGGCCTCGGCGCCCTTGGCCCGGGTCTTCTTGGCGGGCTCGGCGGCGTCGGACTTGGTGGACCGCGCGGTCGTCTTGGCGGCCCGTTTGGCGGGCGCGGAGCCGTTGGCGGCCTTGGCCGCCGGACGCTTGGCGGGGGACGACGCAGACTTCGTGGCGGTGCGTTTCACCGGCCCATCGGTTGCCGGGCTTGCCTTGGTCGCTGCCACTTACACCCCTTCGTTTGGGCTCACCTTCGGTGGGTATTGGGCATGGTTAACCGAAAGTGTCTGCTATGTCGATGTCGGCGTTGGTATCAGCGTGCGTAGTCGCACGCTATCGGTTGGGCGTTCGCCGAGCACCATTGTAACGACAGTGCGCGGTACTACAGCTGTGCCGGGCGAAATTCAGTGGGTCACGTCCGAGGTGGCGGCCATCGCCGCGCCGACGATCCCGGCGGTGTTGAGCAGGGCCGCGGCCACCACCGGGGTGCGGTTTTCGAGCAGCGGCAGCCACTTGTCGGCCTTGCGGCTGATCCCCCCGCCGGCGATGAACAGGTCCGGCCACATCGCGTTCTCGATGCTGACCAGCACCTCGGTGACGTGTTTGGTCCATTTTTCGTAGGACCAGCCCTTCTTTTCCTTCACCGAGGAGGCGGCTTGTTTCTCGGCTTCTTTGCCGCCGACCTCCAGGTGCCCGAATTCGGTGTTGGGGATCAGCGTGCCGTTGTGGATGACCGCCGAGCCGATGCCGGTGCCGAAGGTCAAGAGAATCACCAGGCCCGTCTGATTCCTGCCCGCCCCGTAGTGCTCCTCGGCCAGCCCGGCCGCGTCGGCATCGTTGAGGACCGTCACGTCCTGACCGTCCAGCTCGGCGCTGATGATGTCGCGGGCGTTGACCCCGATCCAGGACTTGTCCACGTTGGCGGCGGTCTGCACCACGCCGTGCGTGACCACCCCGGGGTAGGTCACGCCGAGGGGCCCGGTCCACCCGAATTCGTTGACGACCGCGGCGATGGTCTTGGCGACCGCCGACGGCGTCGCGGGTTGCGGGGTCAGCAGTTTGACCCGCTCGCCGATCAACAACCCCGTGTCCATGTCGACGATGCCGCCCTTGATGCCGCTGCCACCGACGTCGATGCCGAAGCCGCGGCGTTCATGTGTGCCGTCGGCCGGTGCGGCGCCGGGCGTGTCCGTGGTCGAGTCGGTGCTGGTCATCGAATCTCCTCGGCGTGACGGGGCTGTCCGCTCACCTTAACGCCGCGACGCCGGCAGCCCGCGGTGTCTGCGCGCCCGCGCCGACTGTGATGCGATAGACCGGTGATCCAATCCGATGACGAGCTCGTGCGGCTGCGTTCAGTGGCCGAAACCGTGGCCACGGAGGCCGCCGCGTTCGTGCGGCGCCGGCGCGCCGAGGTGTTCGGCGCCGAGCCGGCCGGCGCGACAGGCCCGGACAGCGGCGCGGTGCGGACCAAGAGCACCCCGACCGATCCGGTGACGGTGGTCGACACCGAGACCGAGCGCCTGTTGCGGGACCGGCTGGCCGAATTGCGGCCTGGGGACCCCATTCTCGGCGAGGAGGGCGGCGGGCCGACCGACCCGGCGGGCACCCCGGCCGGGTCGGTGACCTGGGTGCTCGATCCCATCGACGGCACAGTGAATTTCGTTTACGGCGTTCCCGCGTACGCGGTGTCGGTCGCGGCGCAGGTTAACGGCGAGTCGGTGGCCGGGGCGGTCGCCGACGTCGTCGCCGACCGGGTGTACTCGGCGGCCAGCGGCCTCGGCGCGCACGTCAGCGACGGCCGAGGGACCCAGCCGTTGCAGTGCGCGGCGGTCGAGGACGTGTCAATGGCGTTGCTGGGCACCGGTTTCGGCTATTCGCGGCAGCGCCGCGCGGCGCAGGCGGCGTTGTTGGCGCGCATGCTGCCGGTGGTCCGCGACGTTCGCCGCATCGGCTCGGCGGCGCTGGATCTGTGCATGGTGGCCTCGGGCCGGCTGGACGCCTACTACGAGCACGGCCTGAAGGTGTGGGACCGCGCCGCGGGCGCGCTGATCGCCGCCGAGGCGGGGGCCCGGGTGGTGCTGCCGGCGCACGACGCCACCGGGGCGGGATTGGTGCTGGCCGCCGCCCCCGGGATCGCCGACGAGCTGCTGGCGGTCCTGGAGCGGTTCAACGGCCTGGATCCGATCCTGGATTGAGCGCCTCAGCAGCTGCTGGCGTGAATCTTGGCCAGCAGCGTGGGATCTGACGGCTCGGTGGCGCCGGGCCGCAGGGTGGCGAGCACGGCGTCGATGTCGTCGTTGTGGGCCAACGCGCTGAAGTCGGTTCCCAAGGCGAGGTCGACGGAGTCGTCGGCGCGGCTGTCGTTGAACAGTTCGGTGCACGGCGCCACCAGCCACACCGCCGCGGCCGTGGCCTGTCCGGCGGTGCCGAAACGGATTTGGCCTTGGCAGGCGAGCCTGGTGCCGGCGTAGAGCGGGTCGTTGGCGGCGGTCGGCTGCGCGAAGCCGAGGTCTTTCATCGCCCCGGCGACGTCGCCGGCCTGCCCGCCCCGGCCGCTGGCGTTGAGGACGCGGACCTTGGTGTCGGCGAGCTTGGCGGGTGCGACGTCCATCATGGCGCTGCGCGACACCTGCTCACCGAGCTGGGCCGACGCCGAACCGGTCGCCTGCGGCGGGGGATTGCACACCACCGCCTCGTGCACCTTGGCGGGCCGGGTCAGCGCCACGGTCCAGACGACCGCGGTGGCCACTGCGAGCAAAATCACCACGACGATCGCGGGCTTGGGGTTGCGTCGACGGAAGGGCCGACCATGCTTGTCAAAAGCTGTACCCTCGGTGATTTGCGTGACCACAGCTGCACTCTAGTCGCACCCCAAACCCACTGTTCAGAAGCGAGCGCAAGGGTGAAAATGGGTGTGTGAGGTAAATCACACCTTAATGGGCCGCGATACGGGCACGAATCATTTGGTGGATGCGTTCGACGCTGGTACAAAGCGATGCTTGAGATTTACGAGGGCATGCAGAGGCAAGCAGAGGCAATAGGGCAGGGGAATAGATATGCCTACCGATTATGACGCTCCACGGCGCACCGAGACGGACGACGTTTCGGAGGACTCGCTGGAGGAGCTCAAAGCGCGACGGAACGAGGCGGCCTCGGCCGTCGTCGATGTCGACGAATCTGAATCCGCTGAGAATTTCGAACTGCCCGGCGCCGACCTGTCCGGTGAAGAACTTTCGGTCCGTGTCGTTCCGAAGCAGGCTGACGAGTTCACCTGCTCGAGTTGCTTTCTGGTGCAACACCGCAGTCGGCTGGCCAGCGAGAAGAACGGCGTGATGATCTGTACCGACTGCGCGGCCTGATAGCTGCCGCTACGTTGTCAGGGCCGACAGCACCCGTTCCGGGTGACGGCAACTCACCAGCCAGTACGGCGTCGGGTCGTCCGGGTCGTCGAGGACGATCAGGATCATCGGCGCCACCCACGCCCTGTGCAGCACGTAGGCCGCCGGGTCGAGCTGGCGGCCCAACGCCGCGGATTTGGCCGAGGGCGCTACCTGTGCGGACCGGGCGATCGCGGTGACCGGCAGGTGCGCGGGGCCCGCCCACAGTTCCACTTCCCCCGGCACGGACGGGTTGGCGGTGACCCGGATCTCGACGCGCCCCAGCCACAACAGCGCCGCGGCCGCCACCGCGAACAGTGCCGCGTACGGCCACCACGAGGAGTGGCGGGTGACGCCCATGTTGAACTCGAACGCGAGGATGCCGGCGAGCGCGAGGGCCGGTGGCCACCACCACCACGGAACCCACAATCGTTCGCGATACCGCACGTTGTGCGGCGCGACGCGGGTATCGGACACGCAGTCAAGGGTAGTCTGTGGCCCCGTGTCGACCAGTCTGGCCATCGTCCGCCTTGACCCCGAGCTTCCGCTGCCCGCCCGCGCCCACGAAGGCGACGCCGGGATCGATCTCTACAGCGCCGAGGACGTCAAGCTCGAGCCCGGGCGGCGCGCCCTGGTGCGCACGGGTGTGGCGGTCGCCATCCCGTTCGGCATGGTCGGGCTGGTCCATCCTCGGTCGGGATTGGCTGCGCGCGTTGGGCTTTCGATCGTCAACAGTCCCGGTACCATCGACGCGGGCTACCGCGGCGAGATCAAGGTCGCGCTGATCAACCTCGATCCGGCCGAGCCGATCGTGGTGCATCGCGGCGACCGCATCGCCCAGCTGCTGGTGCAGCGGGTCGAGTTGGTGGAGCTGGTCGAGGTGTCGTCGTTCGACGAGGCCGGGCTGGCCGAAACGTCCCGTGGCGACGGTGGTCACGGTTCCTCCGGCGGACACGCGAGTCTGTGATGCGCCGGCGAGCAGGGCGAAGCGATGAAAAGGAGCGGCGCTGATGGCTGCATTCGGTAAACGCTCACGCAAGGACGACAGCGCTTCGGCCGCGGACGCCCGGGCGGACGAGGCCGTGACGCCGGGCGCCGACGAGCCCGCCGCCGAGGAACTCGAGGGCCCGTTCGACATCGAGGACTTCGACGATCCCGCCGTCGCCGAGCTGGCCCGGCTCGACCTGGGCTCGGTGCTGATCCCCATGCCCGAGGCCGGCCAGCTGCAGGTCGAGTTGACCGAAACCGGTGTCCCGAGCGCGGTCTGGGTCGTCACGCCCAACGGTCGTTTCACCATCGCCGCCTACGCGGCGCCCAAGACGGGTGGGCTGTGGCGTGAGGTGGCCGGCGAGCTCGCCGAGTCGCTGCGCAACGACTCCGCCCAGGTCAGCATCAAGGACGGGCCGTGGGGGCGCGAGGTGGTCGGCACCGCCACCGGCGTGGTGCGCTTCATCGGCGTCGACGGCTACCGCTGGATGATCCGCTGCGTCATCAACGGCGCCCACGAGACGATGGAGGCGCTCGAGCAGGAGGCGCGAGCGGCGTTGGCCGACACCGTGGTTCGGCGCGGCGACACGCCCCTGCCGGTGCGCACACCGCTGGCCGTGCAGCTGCCCGAGCCGATGGCCCAACAGCTGCGCGAAGCCGCCGCGGCGCAACAGGCCGCCCAACAAGCGGATGCGCAGCAATCCGAGGACCAGCAGGCCCCCGCCGACCAGCCGGCCGCGCGCCGCAGCGCCGACGGGTCGGCGATGCAACAGCTGCGCACCACCACCGGCGGCTGAGACCCCGGCTAGCCCAGCTCGGCCAGCGCCGCCAGGCAGGCCGCGCCCAGGCCGGCGGGATCCGCGCCGATCTGATCCAGCGTCACCGTGCGCAGCGCCGCGCGCGGCGCCGCGGCGACCCAGTCGAGGCCGGCCTGCAGCGGATGGATCGGATCGTCGACCGCGGCCGCCACCGCCAGCGGCGCGGCCAGCCCGGCCAGCTCGTCGCAGCTCGGCGCGACGTAGGCGGCCGCCTCCTCCATGGCGTCCGGAAGGTGCGGCCACTGGGCGCCCCACGAGCGGGTCAGCTCGTCGGCCAGCCACGGGGGGCTGGACGCCCGCATCTGGGTCGTCGTCGCCGCCAGGCCGTCGGCTCGCAGCTGGGAGGCCGAGTACCGCGCCGCGAGGGCGGCCGGCGCCTCACCGGGCGCCCCCGCCCACGCCGGCAGCGCGGCCAGCACCGCGACCGCCCGGTCCGGATGGGCCAGCGCCCAGGCCGCCGCGACCGCCGCGCCGATCGACACGCCGCCGACGGCGATCGGGCCTTCGCGCGATGCGGCATCCAGCGCCGCCAGGTAGCCGTCGATCAGCCGGTCGGGGCGCGGCGGCGGGGTCACCAATACCGCGCCGACGTGGGCCAGCGGGCCCGAAAACGCCCGCTGAACGTAGTCGTCGTCGGAGCCGGTTCCGGGCAATAACACCGTCGTGACACCGTTCAGATCGACCACCACCCCTCGATAGTGCACGGCGTTGACCTGCAGTCCAACATCACGTTTGAGTCGGTTGGCGCTGGGGAACCAAGAGGTCTACGGTGTCCGTTGGCATAGAGGAAGCATCGAAGCTTTTATCGTCAGGAGTGGCCATGGGGGCCCAAGGGTATCTGCGCCGGCTGACCCGTCGGTTGACGGAGGATCCGGAGCAACGCGACTCTGAGGAACTGTCCGACGAAGTCGCCAGCACCGGCGCGCAACGGGCTATCGATTGCGAGCGTGGCCAGGAGGTCACGATGGTCGGCACGCTACGCAGCGTGGAATGCAACGGCAGGGCCTGCGCCGGCGGGGTTCGCGCGGAATTGTTCGACGGCAGCGACACCGTCACGCTCGTGTGGCTGGGCCAGCGCCGCATCCCGGGCATCGACTCGGGCCGCACCCTGCGCGTGCGGGGCCGCCTCGGCAAGCTCGAGAACGGAACCAAGGCGATCTACAACCCGCACTACGAAATTCAACGGTGACCGTCCCGGAAGGATTGGGCGGGGCCACCCCGCCCGCCCGGGAGCCGGGCTCATCGGAACAAACCACTAGTCGCATCAGCCCCGAGCGCCTGCTGGCGCAGGCGGGCGGCGTCAGCGGCGTCATCTACTCGTCGCTCCCGGTGGTCGTCTTCGTGATCGTCTCGAGCGTGTCGGGACTGGTCCCGGCGATCGCGGCGGCGCTGGGGGTGGCCGCGCTGGTCTTGCTGTGGCGGCTGATCCGGCGGGATTCCCCACAGCCGGCGTTGTCCGGGTTCTTCGGCGTGGCGCTGTGCGCGCTGATCGCCTACGTGCTGGGGGAGTCCAAGGGCTATTTCCTGCTGGGCATCTGGATGTCGCTGGTGTGGGCGGTGGTGGTGGCGGCGTCGGTGGCGATCCGCCGGCCGCTGGTGGGCTACGCGTGGAGCTGGGCCACCGGCCGCGGGGACGGCTGGCGCAGCGTTCCAAGGGCCGTCCTTGCGTTCGACATCGCCTCACTGGGCTGGGTGCTGGTGTTCACCTCCCGCTTCGTGGTCCAGGGGCTGCTCTACGACGCCGATCGGACCGGGTGGCTGGCGGCGGCGCGGATCGGGATGGGCTGGCCACTGACCGTGCTGGCCGCGCTGGCGACCTACGCGGCGATCAAGTCGGCGCAGCGGGCCATCGCGGCGGGCGCCGAGCTGGCACCCCGTACCGTCGGCGACTAGCCCAACAACAGCTTCTGCAGGTCCTCTTCGGCCTCGGCGACGGCGACGAACAGCAGCTCGTCGCCGCCTTCGAGCGGCTCGTCCTCCTCGGGCACGATGACCCGCGGGCCGCGCAGGATCGTCACCAGCGAGGTGTCGCGCGGCAGCTGCAGTTTGCGCACCGGCTTGCCGCCCCACGGCGTGTCATCGGGCAGGGTGATCTCGACGAGGTTGGCCTGTCCCTTGCGGAACTCCATCAGCCGCACCAGATCGCCGACGGCGACGGCCTCCTCGATGAGCGACGCCAGCATGCGCGGTGTCGACACCGCGACGTCGACGCCCCAGGCGTCGGTGAACAGCCACTCGTTGCGCGGGTCGTTGACCCGGGCCACCACCCGGGGCACCGCGAATTCGGTTTTGGCCAAGAGGCTTAGCACGACGTTGGCCTTGTCATCGCCGGTGGCGGCCACCACCACGTCGAACTCCTGCATGTGCACCGATTCCAGCAGCGTCAGCTCGCACGCGTCGCCCAGGCGCCAGTGCGCGGCGGGGATGGCGTCGACGTCGACGTGGTCGGGGTTGCGCTCGATCAACGTCACGTCGTGGCCGTTGCCGATGAGTTCCCGCGTGACCGAGCGACCGACCGCACCGGCACCGGCAACCGCTACCTTCATATGCGCCGTCCCCTCACAGCCGTGCCCGAATTCATCACAGGTCTTCGCTCGGTGGTAGCGCGGCGATGGCGACCGCCTCGGCGGCGCGCCCGGATATCGCCGCGACATAGACCTGGTCGCCGGCCTGGATCACCGACTTCGGCTCGGGCAGGACGCCGGCCCCGAATCGGATCAGGAAGGCGACCCGGGCGCCGGTGGCCTGCTCGAGATCGGTGACCCGGTGGCCGATCCAGTCCTCGTGCAGGACGACCTCGGAGACGGCGACCGTGCCGGTCGGGTCGCGCCACTTGGCCGTCTCGGTCTCCCGCAGCAGGGCATTGAGCAGGCGGTCGGTGGTCCAGGGCACGGTCGCGATGGTCGGGATGCCCAGGCGCTCGTAGACCTCGGCGCGCTTGGCGTCGTAGATGCGGGCCACGACCCGCTTGACGCCGAACGTCTCCCGTGCCAGGCGCGCGGAGATGATGTTGGAGTTGTCACCGGAGGACACCGCGGCGAACGCGTCCGCCTCTTCGATACCGGCCCTCAGCAGTACATCTCGGTCGAATCCTTGCCCCAGGACCCGCTCGCCGGCGTATTCGGGGCTGAGCCGGTTGAAGGCCGTGCTGTCGCGGTCGATGACGGCCACGTCGTGACCGATGCGGGACAGCCCGTCGGCGACCGAGGAGCCGACACGGCCGCAGCCCATCACTACTACTCGCACTTGTGGTCCTCTCGGCCGCGTCCTGCGCCCTTCGTCGGCAACGCACGTGGGCAAGCCGTTTCGGTCGGCGAACATTCTCGTCCACGAACGCTACCGTCAAACCCGTCTGGGCTTACTCTTGGCTCTCGTGTCCAAACTTTCAACCGCCACTCGTCGGTTGCTTATCGGCCGGCCGTTTCGCAGCGACCGGCTCAGCCACACCCTGCTGCCCAAGCGGATCGCCTTGCCGGTGTTCGCCTCCGACGCGTTGTCCTCGGTGGCGTATGCGCCCGAGGAGGTCTTCCTCATGCTCTCGGTGGCCGGGGTCTCGGCGTACGCGCTGACGCCGTGGATCGGGCTCGCCGTGGCGGCGGTCATGTTGGTGGTGGTGGCCAGCTACCGCCAGAACGTCCACGCCTACCCCTCCGGTGGCGGCGACTACGAGGTGGTCACCACCAACCTGGGCGAGACGGCGGGCCTCGTCGTGGCGAGCGCCCTGATGGTGGATTACGTTCTGACCGTGGCGGTTTCGACGGCGTCGGCGATGGCGAACATCGGCTCGGCCATCCCGATCGTGGCCGAGCACAAGGTGTTCTTCTGTGTGGCCTCCATTCTGCTGGTGATGGCGCTGAACCTGCGCGGGGTGCGCGAATCCGGGGTGGCGTTCGCCATCCCGACGTATGCGTTCATCATCGGGGTCCTCGTCATGATCGGCTGGGGCCTGTTCCGGATCTTCGTGCTGGGTGATCCCTTGCGGGCGGAGTCCGCCGGTTTCCAGATGCACGCCGAACACGGCCAGGTCGTCGGTTTCGCGTTGGCGTTCTTGGTGGCGCGGTCGTTCTCCTCGGGGTGTGCGGCGCTCACGGGTGTCGAGGCGATCAGCAACGGGGTGCCGGCGTTTCAGAAACCCAAGTCGCGCAACGCGGCCACGACCCTGCTGATGTTGGGCGCAATCGCGGTGACGCTACTGATGGGCATCATCGTGCTGGCGCAGAAGATCGGCGTTCAGCTCGTCGAGGATCCCGCGACCCAGCTGAGCGGAATCCCGAAGGGGTACTACCAAAAGACCCTGGTCACCCAACTGGCGCAGGCGGTGTTCGGCGGCTTTCACGTCGGGTTCCTGCTCATCGCCACGGTGACCGCCCTCATCCTGGTGCTCGCGGCCAACACCGCGTTCAACGGATTCCCGGTGCTCGGTTCGATCCTGGCCCAGCACAGCTACCTTCCGCGCCAATTGCACACCCGCGGAGACCGGTTGGCGTTCTCCAACGGAATCCTGTTCCTGTCCGGGGTGGCCGTGCTGGCGATCGTGGCGTTCCGCGGCGAGGTCACCGCGTTGATTCAGCTCTACATCGTGGGCGTGTTCATTTCGTTCACGCTGAGCCAGATCGGCATGGTGCGGCACTGGACCCGGTTGCTGCGCACCGAGACCGATCCCGGGGTGCGGCGCAAGATGATGCGCTCGCGGGTGGTCAACACGGTCGGATTGCTTTCCACCGGTGCGGTTTTGCTGGTGGTGCTGGTCACCAAGTTCGTCGCCGGGGCGTGGATCGCGCTGTTCGCGATGAGCCTGCTGTTCGGCATGATGAAGATGATCCACCGGCACTACAACACCGTGAACCGCGAATTGGCGCAGCAGGCCGAGGACGAGGAAGACGCGGTGTTGCCCAGCCGCAATCACGCCGTGGTGCTGGTGTCGAAGCTGCACCTGCCGACGCGGCGCGCGCTGGCCTACGCGAGGGCCACCCGTCCCGACGTTCTCGAGGCGGTGACGGTCAGCGTCGACGATGCGGAAACCCGTGAGCTGGTGCGCAAGTGGGAGGCGAGCGATATCAGCGTTCCGCTCAAGGTCATCGCCTCGCCGTATCGCGAAATCACCCGCCCCGTACTGGAATACGTCAAGCGGGCCCGGGAGGAGTCGCCCCGCACCGTGGTCACGGTGTTCATCCCGGAGTATGTGGTGGGGCACTGGTGGGAGCAGGTGCTGCACAATCAGAGCGCGCTGCGGCTCAAGGGGCGGCTGCTGTTCATGCCCGGCGTCATGGTGACTTCGGTTCCGTGGCAACTGAGTTCGTCCGAACGGCGCAAGACGTTGCAGCCGCACGTGGCGCCGGGAGACGCTCGTCGGGGTATTTTCGATTGACCCGCGAATCGACCCGCCCACCGCGCGGGGTGTCGCCCGCGGTGGGGGAGCTGACGTTGACCACCGGCGCCCCGGCCAACGGCGGCAGCTGCGTGGCGCACCACGAAGGCCGGGTGGTGTTCGTCCGGTACGCGCTGCCCGGTGAGCGGGTTCGGGTGCGGGTGACCGCGGACCGCGGATCCTATTGGCACGCGGAGGTTGTCGAGGTCGTCGAGCCGGCGGACGGCCGCACGGCGTCGCTGTGCCCGATCGCCGGGGTCGGCGGCGCCGGCTGCTGCGACCTGGCGTTCGCCGCCCCCGAGGTGGCGCGCGCGCTCAAGGCCGAGGTGGTGGCCAATCAGCTGGAGCGCCTCGGTGGGCATCGCTGGAGCGGGGAGGCCGAACCGCTGTCGTCGCGACCCACGGGCTGGCGCACCCGCGTCCGCCTCGACGTGGGCGCCGACCATCGACCGGGCTTTCACCGTTACCACAGCGACGATTTGGTGACCGACCTGCGTTGCGCGCAGCTGCCCGACGGCATGCTAGACGGGATCGCCGAGACCGAGTGGCCGCCGGCCGCCCAGCTGCACGTGGCCGTCGACGACGACGGCGCGCGCCACGTGGTGCGCACCCTGCGGCAGGGCAGACGCACGGCGACCAAGGTGATGGAGGGCCGCTACGAGGCGGTGCAGCGGGTGGCGGGGCGCACCTGGCAGGTGCCGGTGACCGCCTTTTGGCAGGCGCACCGCGACGCCGCAGCGACCTACAGCGCCCTGGTCGCCGACTGGGCGGCCGCCGGCACCGGCATGAGCGCCTGGGATCTTTACGGTGGCGCAGGCGTTTTCGCCGCCGCGCTCGGCGAGGCCGTGGGGGCCTCGGGGCGGGTGCTCAGCGTGGACACCTCGCGCGGGTCGACGCGGGCCGCCCGGAGCGCGCTGGCCGATCTGAGCCAGGTGCAGATCGTCACCGACTCGGTGCGCCGCGCGCTGGCGGCGCAGCGAGAAGGCGCCTCAACAGCAGATGTGGCGGTGCTTGACCCACCGCGGGCGGGCGCCGGGCGCGAGATCATCGATCTGCTCGCCGCGGCCGGTGTCCCGCGTGTGGTGCACATCGGTTGTGAGGCAGCGTCTTTCGCGCGCGATATCGGTATCTATCTCGGCCACGGCTACGCCGTCGAGAAGATCAAGGTGTTCGACGCGTTCCCGTTGACCCACCACGTCGAATGCGTCGCGCTGCTGACACGTGGCGATTAGTCCGGCGCCTAGGCCATCACGAAATACCGCAGCCACACATACAGCGCGGCCAGCGCGATGGAGACGGCGGTGACGACCGCGCCCTTGCGGGTGAATTCCCAAAACGAGATGGGATTGTCGGCGCGGCTGGCGATCCCGAGCAGGACGATGTTGGCGCTGGCGCCGATAGCGGTCAGGTTGCCGCCGAAGTCCGTGCCCAGCGCGAGCGACCACCACAAGACGCCGGGGTTGGCGTGATCGCCCAGGGCGGGGACCAGGTCGGCCACCACCGGCGCCATCGTCGCGGCATACGGAACGTTGTCGACGACCCCGCTGATGAGGACCGAGGCGACCAGGATGATCATCGTCGCGGTCAAGGTGTTCCCGCCGGTCGCGGAGATCGCCACGCGGGCAAGCTGTTTGACCACACCCGTCTTCACCAGCGCGCCGACCATGATGAACAGGCCGGCGAAGAACAGCAGCGTGTCCCACTCCACGCTGGACAGGTAATCGGACGGCTTGAGTCGTGACGCCACGACCAGGATCCCGGCGCCCAGCAGCGCCACCATGGAGGGTTCCATATGCAGCGGCGAGTGCGCGATGAACGCGGTGAACACCGCCAGCAAGACGATCCCGCACGTGACGAGCAGCCGGGGGTCGCGGATGGCCTCCTTTTCCTCCAGCGACATCACGTCGGCAACCCGATCGGGGTCGACGCTGAACGCCCCGGGAAAAAGGCGCGGCAACAACACCATCAGGACGCCGAGGACGATGACCACGATCGGCGCCAGATGAACGAGAAAGTCGTTGAACGTCAGACCGGCCCTGCTGGCGATGATGATGTTGGGCGGATCGCCCACCAACGTTGCCGCGCCGCCGACATTCGATGCGAACACCTCGGCCATCAAAAAGGGCGCCGCGTTGATCGCCAGACGTTCGCACACCAACAGCGTCACCGGGGCGACCAGCAACACGGTGGTGACGTTGTCGAGCAGGGCCGAGGCGATCGCGGTCACCAGGGCCAGCAGGACCATGACGCGCAACGGCGAGCCGCGGGCGCGTTTGGCCGACCAGATCGCCACGTACTCGAACACGCCGGTCTGCCGCAGCACGCTGACGATGATCATCATGCCCAGCAGCAAAAAGATGACGTCCCAATCGATTCCGGTGCCGCGCGAGTAGAAGACGTCGTCGGATCGGATGATCGGCAGGGTGACCACGATCGCGGCGCCGGCCAGGGCCACGAATGTCTTGTTGACGCGGTCGCTGGCGATCAGGACATAGGCGACCACGAAGACCAGGATCGCGATGAAGCTCATCGATGTGCCTGGGGCATCAGGTTTTCAGCGCGGCGGCGAGCACCCGCGACGCCGTGATCACCCCGACCAGCCCGCCGTCTTTGACCACCGCGACGAGCGGGCTGCGCAGCCGGGCCATGAGCGCGGCCACCTCGATGATCGTGTCGTCGGCGTGGGCCGGGGGCACGTCGACCAGGTGGTCGGGCAACACGTCGCGCACCTTCTTGCCGCTCAATTTTTCCGCGCAACGGTCGGCGGTCGATTCGTTGAGCACGCCGGCCAGCGACGGATCGTCCTGCACGTAGCGGGGCACGATGAAGCGGACGACCTGGGAGGCGGGCAGCACCGCGTAGGGACGCCCCGAACCGTCGGTGACCAACAGCCCGGGCAGCCGGTGCTCGGCCAGCATCCGGGCGGCTTCCAGCGCGTCCGCGTCGATGCTGACGACGGGGAAATCCTCGGCGATCTGCTCGGCACGCACACTGCGACGATACGTCCGCGGGGAGTGGATGGTGCGGCGGCCTCGATGCTCATGGCGTGCTCCTGGGTCGGAAGTAGAAGTGCCGACCAGGCTTCCCGGCTCACCGCGCATTGACGCTACCAAACCCGCGCGTGTGGCTGCGTAGACTGACGGGATGCTGGAACAGATCCGCGGGCCCGCTGATCTGCAGCACCTTTCTGCGCATCAGCTCCGCGAATTGGCCGCCGAGATTCGCGAGTTCCTGATTCACAAGGTCGCTGCCACCGGGGGACACCTCGGGCCCAATCTCGGCGTGGTCGAACTGACCCTCGCGCTGCACCGCGTGTTCGACTCGCCGCACGATCCGATCATCTTCGACACCGGCCATCAGGCCTACGTCCACAAGATGCTGACGGGACGTTCCCACGAGTTCCAAACCCTGCGCAAAAAGGGTGGGCTGTCCGGGTATCCGTCGCGCGCCGAGAGCGAACACGACTGGGTGGAGTCCAGCCACGCCAGCGCCGCGCTGTCCTACGCCGACGGGTTGGCCAAGGCCTTCGAGCTGAGCGGGCACCGCAACCGGCACGTGGTCGCGGTGGTCGGCGACGGGGCGCTGACCGGTGGCATGTGCTGGGAGGCGCTGAACAACATCGCCGCGTCGGGCCGCCCGGTGATCATCGTCGTCAACGACAACGGGCGCAGCTACGCCCCGACGATCGGCGGCGTGGCCGACCATCTCGCCACGCTGCGGCTGCAACCGGTCTACGAGCAGGCCCTGGAAAGGGGCCGCGACGCGCTGCGGGCGCTGCCGCTGGTCGGCCGGCTCGCCTACCGGGTGATGCACAGCGTCAAGGCCGGCATCAAGGACTCGTTGTCACCGCAGCTGCTGTTCACCGACCTGGGGCTGAAGTACGTGGGCCCCGTCGACGGCCACGACGAACGCGCGGTGGAGGCCGCGCTGCGCCACGCCCGCGGCTTCGGGCGCCCGGTGATCGTGCACGTGGTGACCCGCAAGGGGATGGGCTACGCGCCCGCCGAGGACGACGAAGCCGAGCAGATGCATTCCTGCGGGGTGATCGATCCCCTTACCGGCCAGGCGACCAGCGTCCCCGGCCCGGGCTGGACGGCGACCTTCTCCGATGCGCTCATCGGCTACGCCCGCAAGCGCCGCGACATCGTCGCCATCACCGCGGCCATGCCCGGCCCCACCGGGCTGACGCCGTTCGGGCAGCAGTTTCCCGATCGCCTGTTCGACGTCGGCATCGCCGAGCAGCACGCCATGACGTCGGCGGCCGGCCTGGCCATGGGCGGGATGCACCCGGTGGTGGCCATCTATTCGACGTTCCTCAACCGCGCCTTCGACCAGATCATGATGGACGTGGCGCTGCACCGGCTGCCCGTCACCATGGTGCTGGACCGGGCCGGGATCACCGGATCCGACGGCGCCAGCCACAACGGCATGTGGGACCTGTCGATGCTGGGCATCGTGCCCGGCATGCGGGCGGCCGCCCCCCGCGACGCCACCCGGTTGCGCGAGGAACTCGGTGAGGCGCTCGAGGTCGACGACGGGCCGACGGCGCTGCGCTTCCCCAAAGGTGATGTGGGCGAGGACATCCCGGCGATCGAGCGCCGTGGTTCCGGCATCTCGGGTGTCGACGTGCTCGCGGTCCCGGCCGGCGGATGCAACCACGACGTGCTGCTGGTGGGCGTCGGCGCGTTCGCGCGGATGGCGCTGGCGGTGGCCAAGCGACTGCAGGATCAGGGGATCGGCGTCACGGTCATCGACCCGCGCTGGGTGCTGCCGGTCTCGGACAACCTGCTCGACCTGGCGGCGCGGCACAAACTGGTCGTCACCTGCGAGGACAACGGGGTCAACGGCGGCGTGGGCTCGGCGGTGTCGGCCGCCCTGCGCCGCGCCGAGATCGACGTTCCGTGCCGCGACGTCGGGCTGCCGCAGCGGTTCTACGAGCACGCCTCCCGGGGCGAGCTGCTGGCGGACCTGGCCCTGACGGATCAGGACGTGGCACGCCGCATCACCGGGTGGGTCGCCGCCCTGGGCAGCAGCGAGGCGGAAGCCGAGATCCGGGAGCACCTCGACTAACCGGCGCTTTCGGTGCCTTCCGCCTGCAGCGCCCGGGCCAGCACGGGATCCACCAACTCCCGCTGCCAGGGCCGGGCCTGCCCGGCCCGCAGAAACGCCTCGACGGCCTCGAACGGATCCGGCGCGGCCTCCCAGTCCCAGCACAGCCGTCGCACCAGGTCCGGCGAGACCAGGTTCTCGGTGGGGACGTGCACCCGCTCGGACACCTCCGACAGCGCCGCCCGCGCGGCCTCGAGCCGCGCGGCGGCCTCCGGTTTGCGCCGGCTCCACCGCGCGGGGGGCGGCGGCCCGTTCGGCGGTTCGGCGTCCACGGGCGGATTCTTGTTCTGGCGCGCGGCCTCCAGCGCCGCCAGCCACGTCGCGGCGCTGCGGCGTTGATTGCGCCCCCCGAACACGGGCAGGGCGACCAGTTCCTCGACGGTCGTCGGGTTGGCCAGCGCGGCGTCGATGATGGCCGAGTCCGGAAGGATGCGCCGCGGCGCGATGTCGCGGCGCTGCGCGATCTGGTCGCGCGTCAACCACAATTCGCGCACCGCGGCCAGGCCGCGCTTGTCGCGCACCCGATGGATTCCCGACGTTCGTCGCCACCGGTCCCGTCGCGCCGCGGCACCCGGATCTTTCGAACCCGTGTCCCGCAGGTAGTCGAATTCCTGTGCGGCCCAATCGGTTTTGCCCTGCCCGGCGAGGACCTCCGCGATCGCCGCGCGCAGCTCGATGAGCAGTTCCACGTCCAGCGCGGCGTAGTTGAGCCATTCGGCGGGCAGGGGGCGCTTGGACCAGTCCGCCGCGCCGTGGCCCTTGGCCAGCCCGAAACCCAGCAGCCGCTCGACCATGGTGGCCAGGTTCACGCGCTCGAACCCGGCCAGGCGGCCCGCGAGCTCGGTGTCATACAGCGCGGGCGGCCGCATGCCCACCTCCGCCAAACAGGGCAGGTCCTGATCGGCCGAGTGCAGGATCCATTCGTCGGTGCCCAGCACCTCGGCCACCGGCCGCAGCGCCTCCAGCGGGTCGCGGCCGTGGCTCACCGGGTCGATCAGCACGGTGCCGGAGCCCGCCCGGCGGATCTGGATCAGGTAGGCCCGGTTGGAGTAGCGGAAACCCGACGCCCGCTCGGCGTCCACCGCGAACGGCCCGCGCCCACGGTCCAGGCGCTCTGCCGCGGCCTCGATTTCGTACACGCTCACCGAGATGGGCGGGACGCCTTCGGTCGGGCGTGGAAGTGGGGTGGGGGCGGGTTCGGTGCCGCCGGGCGCGCTGCTGCCCGGCCCGTCGGGCGACGGTTCGCCCATGCTAGGCGCGTGACCGCGAGCTCAGGTCGGTGACTCCGGCGGGCGGCAGGCCCGCGGCGTGCTCCAGCACCTCGCAGAACGCCTCGACGTGCGCGCCGACCGCGGGCGACGTGGCGGTCCAGGACGCCCGCAGCTCGAGCTGGTGGGCGCGCGGCGGCCCCGAGATGTCGCCGTAGCGCACCGAGGTGGTGGCGGTGACGGTGCCGCCCAGCGCGACGACGTGTTCCATGCGTGACTCCAGTGCCTCGACCAGCCAGCTCCACGCTACTTCGGGCAGCAGGGGATCGACGGCCTCGCTGGGGTCGAGGTCGGCCTGGATGTAGGCGACCATGCGGATGGTGCCGTCCCACGCGTCGGCCCCTTCGGGGTCGTACAGCAGGATCAGCCGGCCGAAGGCGTCGCCGTCGGACCGTTCGGGGATGATCTCGCGGTCGGGATGCTTGACCTCGGCGCCCAGCGCGTAGCTGTGGGGAGCGAGGCGTTGCGGCGGCCGGATCGGACCCAGCTCGATCTCCGGCCGCACGGCCACGGCGTTCATCGCCGCCACCGCCTCGCGGAAGGGGGCCGGTTCGGATGAGGTCACTTGGCACCGCTCCTCTTCATCCCGACCGCTCTGTATCGTCACGGCAGGGGTCACAGGGATCGACGGTAGACCCATCGGCTGACACGCTGCGACAGGCGCGCCGGGTTTCAAACCCGCCGCGACCAACCCGTTACCAGCCCTCCACCAAACGTATATGTCCTGCTCAGGTGGCAGATCCGCCGGTAAACCGGGCGGGGCGCTTCTCGCGGTGGGCGGCCAGGCCTTCCTGCACGTCGGGGCCGCTGAAGCTGAGGAATTCCAGGCCCACCGAGGTCTCGAAGGTGGGGCCCATCATGCGGTACCAGTGGTTGAGGCTGCGCTTGGTCCACTGGATGGCGTTCTGCGCGCCCTGCGCCAGGTTCTCGGCGATCCGGGTGGCGGTGGACAGGACGTCATCGTCGTCGACGCAGGTGGAGACCAGGCCGATCCGCTCGGCCTCCTCGCCGAGCAGGGTTTCGCAGGTCAGCAGGTAGTACTTGGCCTTGGCCATGCCGACCAGCAGCGGCCAGCAGATCGCGGCGTGGTCGCCGGCGGCCACGCCGAGCTTCGTGTGCCCGTCGATCAGCTTCGCGGTCCGGCCCGCCACCGAGATGTCGGCCAGCAGCGCCACCACCAGGCCCGCACCCACCGCCGGCCCCCGGATCGCCGACACGACCGGGGTGTCGCAGTTGATCATGTTGTGCACCAGGTCGCGGGCTTCGCGCATGATGCGGATCCGGCCCTCGTACTCGCCGATGGTCTCGGCGATCAGGTCGAAGCTGCCGCCGGAGGAAAAGGCCTTGCCCTCGCCGCGGACCAGGACGACGCGCACGGCCGGGTCGCGATCGATCACCGGCCAGATGTCGGCGAGGTCGCGATGCATCTGCGGGCCCACCGAATTCAGCCCCGGGGAGTCGAGAACCAGCGTCAGCACGCCGTTCTCACCGAGCTCGCACCGCAGGCTGGGGAACTCGTCGTAATTGGCTGGGGGCTGGCTGACCGGCATCCGGGCTCCTGACGTTCAAACGGTTGCGGTCGCGATAGTACGCAGCGGGGTTTGGCGTTCTGCGGTCATGGCAGCATTGAGGCCGATGAACAGGCCCACGCACACCAGTGCGGACACTCGCCGCGACCTTCCCGAGTCGCCGTATCTGGCCGCGGCGGGCGGCCGAAAGCCCCGCCGGATCCCGGTGTGGTTCATGCGGCAGGCCGGCCGGTCGCTGCCCGAATACCGGGCGCTGCGGGCCCAGCACGACATGCTGTCGGCGTGTTTCGACGCCGAGCTGGTCTGCGAGATCACCCTGCAACCGGTGCGCCGGCACGACGTCGACGCGGCGATCCTGTTCTCCGACATCGTGGTGCCGCTGCTCGGCGCCGGCATCGACCTGGACATCGTCGCCGGGGTCGGACCGGTGATCGAGTCGCCGGTGCGCACCGCGGCCGACGTCGCCGCGATCAAACCGCTTGAGCGGCAACGGGTTCAACCGATTTCCAACGCCGTGTCGCTGCTGGTGTCCGCGCTCGGCGATGTTCCGCTGATCGGTTTCGCCGGCGCGCCGTTCACCCTGGCGTCCTACCTGATCGAGGGCGGGCCCAGCCGCCACCACGCGCGCACGAAGGCGATGATGCTGGCCGATCCCGACAGCTGGCATGCGTTGATGGAGAAGCTGACCGACATCACCGTCGGCTTCTTGCGGGTGCAACTGGATGCCGGGGTGGACGCGATCCAGGTGTTCGACTCGTGGGCCGGGACGCTGTCGTTGGCCAACTACCGCGCCTACGTGCAGCCGCACAGCGCCCGGATCTTCGCCGCCCTGGCCGAGTACGGCGTGCCGATGACGCACTTCGGCGTCGGCACGGCCGAACTGCTGGGCGCGATGTCGGAGGTCGGCGCGACGGTGGTGGGCGTGGATTGGCGAACCTCGCTCGCCGACGCGGCGGCCCGGGTGGAGCCCGGCACGGCGCTGCAGGGCAACCTCGATCCGGTGGTCCTGCTGGCGGGCTGGCCGGTGGTCGAACGCGCGGCGCGCGCCGTCGTCGACGACGGTCGGCGCGCGGTCGACGCCGGCGCCGCCGGTCACGTCTTCAACCTCGGCCACGGCGTGCTGCCCGAGACCGACCCCGCAGTGCTGACCGACCTGGTGTCGCTGGTCCATTCGCTATGACGTCCCGCTCATATTGCGTTGTCGGGGGCGGAATTTCGGGGCTGACGGCGGCCTACCGGCTGCGCATGTCCCTCGGCGACGACGCGGCCATCACGCTGTTCGACCCGGGGGAGCGGCTCGGCGGGATCCTGCGCACGGAGCTGGTCGGCGGGGCGCCGATGGATCTGGGCGCCGAGGCGTTCGTGCTGCGCCGACCCGAGCTGCCGGCGCTGCTGGACGAGCTGAATCTGACTGGGCACCAACTGGTTTCGACCGGTGCTCGCCCGCTGATCTACAGCGGGCAACGGCTGCGCCCGCTCCCCACCGGCACGATCGTGGGCATCCCGTCGTCGGCGGCGTCGGTGGCCGGATTGGTCGACGAGGCGACCGTCGCCCGCATCGACGCCGAACCCTCCCGCCCGTTGGAGTGGGTCGCCGGCAGCGATCCCGCGGTGGCCGACCTGGTGGGCGACCGGTTCGGCGACCAGGTGGTCGCGCGGTCGGTGGACCCGCTGCTGAGCGGGGTCTACGCGGGCTCGGCGGCCACCATCGGCCTGCGTGCGGCCGCCCCGACCGTGGCCGCGGCGCTGGACCGTGGCGCCGCCAGCCTGACCGACGCCGTCGGGCGGGTCGTGCCGCCGGCCACCGGCGCGCCGGTGTTCGGCGCGCTCGACGGCGGGTACCGGGTGCTGGTCGAGGAGCTCGCCGCGCGCGCCCGGCCGCGCTGGGTGCGCGCCGCCGCGTCGCGGCTCGAGCGCGCCGACGCGGGCTGGGCGGTGTTCGACGACACCGGCGCCCGCTGGGGCGCCGACGCGGTGATCCTGGCCGTGCCCGTGCACGAATCGTGCCGCCTGCTCGGCGGCATCGCGCCCCGCAGCGTCGCCGCGGCCGGGCGCATCGCGAGCGCATCGTCGGTGGTGCTGGCGCTGGCCGTGCCGGCTGACACCGCGTTCCCCGACTGCTCGGGCGTGCTGGTGGCCACCGGGGAGCGGTTGCGGGCCAAGGCCATCACGCTGTCGTCCCGCAAGTGGGGCGCCCGGGCCGACGTGCAGCTGTTGCGGTTGTCGTTCGGGCGGTTCGGCGACCACGTGGCGGCCAGCACCTCCGACGACGAGCTGCTGGCCTGGGCGCTGGGGGATGTGGCCGCCGTGTTCGGGCTCGACATCGACCCCGTCGACGTCCGGGTGCAGCGCTGGATCGACGCCATGCCGCAGTACGGCCCCGGCCATGCCGACCTGGTCGCCGAGGTGCGCGCCGGACTGCCGCCGACGCTCGCGGTGGCGGGGAGCTACCTCGACGGCATCGGCGTGCCCGCCTGCGTCGGCGCGGCCGGGCGTGCGGCCGAGGATGTGATCAGGGCCATCGGAGGTCCGGACGCGCAAGTGGCACGATAGGTTTCATGGCCAAGCTCGACTACGACTCGCTCAACTCCCAGATTCGCTACCTGATGTTCTCGGTTTTCTCGGTGGAGCCGGGTGAGCTGGGCGAGGAGCGCGACGACGTCATCGACGAGGCGTCGACGTTCCTCAAGCAACAGGAGGAGCGCGGCGTCGTGGTGCGCGGCCTCTACGACGTGGCGGGCATGCGGGCCGACGCGGACTTCATGATCTGGACGCACGCCGAACGCGTCGAGGCGCTGCAGGCCACCTACGCCGATTTCCGCCGCACCACCGCGCTGGGACGGGCCAGCTCGCCCGTGTGGAGCAGCGTCGCCCTGCATCGGCCGGCCGAGTTCAACAAGAGCCACATCCCGGCGTTCCTGGCCGGCGAGGAGCCCGGCAACTACATCTGCGTGTATCCCTTTGTGCGGTCCTATGAGTGGTATCTGCTGCCCGACGAGGAACGCCGCCGCATGCTCGCCGAGCACGGCATGGCCGCCCGCGAATACAAGGATGTCCGCGCCAACACGGTCCCGGCGTTCGCGCTCGGCGACTACGAGTGGATCCTGGCGTTCGAGGCTCCCGAGCTGCACCGCATCGTCGACCTGATGCGCGAACTGCGCGCCACCGACGCCCGCCGGCACACCCGCGAGGAGACGCCGTTCTTCACCGGCCCCCGGGTGGCCGTCGAGCAGTTGGTGAAAGCCCTGCCATGACAGCGCCGTTCGATCCGACCGACCCCACCCGTTTCGAGCAGATGTACCGTGACGACCGGACGTCGCACGGCCTGCCCACCGCCACGCCGTGGGACATCGGCGGCCCGCAACCGGTGGTCCAGCAGCTCGTGGCGTTGGGCGCGATCAAAGGCGAGGTGCTCGATCCGGGCACCGGCCCCGGCCACCACGCCATCTACTACGCCTCGAAGGGCTATTCGGCGACCGGCATCGACGGCTCGCCCGGCGCCATCGAGCGCGCCCGGGCGAACGCCGAAAAAGCCGGGGTGTCAGTCAATTTCGAGGTGGCCGACGCCACAAAGCTGGACGGGTTCGACGGCCACTTCGACACCGTGGTCGACTGCGCTTTCTATCACACGTTCAGCACCGAGCCCGAGCTGCGACGGTCCTACGCCGAGGCGCTGCGGCGCGCCACCAGGCCGGGCGCGCGGCTGTACATGTTCGAGTTCGGCGAACACAACATCAACGGCTTCAAGATGCTGCGGTCGTTGTCCGAGAGCGACTTTCGCGACGTGCTGCCCGACGCCGGGTGGGACATCACCTATCTGGGCACGACCACCTACCAGGTCAACATCAGCGCCGAGTCCATCGAGTTGATGGCCGCGCGCAACCCCGACATGGCCGACGAGGCGGCGAAGTTGCTGGAACGGTTCCGCGCCATGGAACCCTGGCTCGACGGCAGCCGGGTGTACGCGCCGTTCTGGGAAGTGCACGCCACGCGCGCCGACTGAGGGCCTGGGCGTCACACCCGTCGCGTCTGTCACTGGGGAAGGGAAGGGGGCTTTTGCCCACCTCCCAGCGACAACGTGTTTGCCCTGGTCACACCCGTTAACGACGTTGTCGCTGGGAGGTGGGCACAACGCATGCCCCCCGGATTCTTGTGACTGCTGGGACTCAAGCCCCCGACGGCACCAGTCGCAGGCAGACCGAGTTGATGCAGTACCGCTGGTCGGTCGGCGTCGGATAGCCCTCACCGGCGAACACGTGGCCCAGGTGGCTGTGGCAGTTCGCGCACAGCACCTCGGTGCGCGTCGTCCCCATCGAATGGTCGGGCCGCAGGATCACCGCATCGGATTTCGCCGGGTCGAAGAACGACGGCCAGCCGCAGTGCGACTCGAATTTCTCTGTGCTGCGGAACAATTCGGCACCGCAGGCACGGCACTGGTACACGCCTTCGGTCTTGGTGTCGGTGTATTCACCCGTGAAGGGTCGCTCGGTGCCGGCTTGGCGCAGCACGTGAAACTCTTCCGGGGTGAGCTTCTGGCGCCACTCGTCGTCGGTCAGCTGCAGCTTCGGACGCGATACGTCGGGGGAGGTCATGCATCCACGGTAGCGCGCTGCCGCTCGGTCATCAGCCACGCCGGATCGATCCCGTCATCCAGCCGGTTCTCAGCCTTGGCATCGAGGTACCGGAAGTACAGCACGGTGAACACCACGATCAGCAGCAGCGACCAGCCGTAGGTGATCTTGAGGTACTCCAGCGCCCGGCCCCAGCGCATCCAGTTGAACAGCAGCCAGCGGTCCAGGGTCATGAAGCCGTAGATCCCCAGCCACGCCGGCCAGTTGCGGATCAACGAGTTGGGCAGCACGACCGTCATCAAAAACGGGAACAGCATCATCGAGTAGTAGCCCTGGGCCAGCGACGACACCAGGAACGACCACAGCAGCAGCACACCCGCGGAGTTGGTCAACCAGAACCGCGGGTCCCGGGTGCGGTAGTGGCGGTACAACAGCCACAGGGCCCCAATGGCCAACAGCGTGAACAGGATTCGCAGGAACACGATCAGCCAGGTGGGCAGGCCGAAGTACACGCCGTTGCCCTCGATCGAGCTGTTGAAATAGTCGCGGGTGCCCAAAAAGTAGGGCACCGTGCGGGTCACGAAGTCCATCGGATCACTGACCAACGGCCACGCGGCGGCGTTGACGACGACGGGAATCACGAAGGCCGGCACCAGCGCTCGCCACTGGCGGTTCAGCACCGGCAGCAACAGCAACGGCAACAGCACCGGTTTGAGCGTCAGCGTCAGGCCGATCGCCACGCCGGCCCACCATTGCCGGCCGATCCGGCCGTCGAGCAGCCACCGCAAGAACAGCATCTCGGCGAGCAGCACGCAGCCGTTGATGTTGGTGAACACCAGCGTGTTGGTCACCGTCTCGGTGCAGAACATGGCCAGCAGCAGCGCGGGCGCGGCCACCGAGGACAGCGTGTAGTTGAACATCCGCAGCAGCAGATACCACGCGGCCAGGATGGCCACGGTGTTGATCAGGATGAACAGGTAGCGCGACGGATACTCGGGCAGGTACCCGAACGGTGCCATCAGCAGCGTGCCGCCGGGCGGATACAGGTAGTGCGGGTCGACGTAGTCGAAGTGCTCGTTGTAGATGTCCCAGCCGCGCCGGAAGTTCACCACCGCCCGGTAGACGGGTTTGAAGTCGTCGGTGATGTTGCCGTTGGTGGTGATGACGATGCTGCGGTGCAGCACCGAGAGGATGGCGATCGGCCACAGCGCGGACCGCAAGATGCTCGCCACGCTCGGCGCGCCGGTGCGGGGACGAAAGGCGGTCAGGAGCCGCTCGCGCGAGCCGGTTCGGATCGATTCAGCTGCCGTCACCAGCGCACCGTACACCGGCGCGCCGGCGCCGCTGAAGGCAGCATCAGGCCGGGCAGTAGGTGTCGGTGTTGGGCAATTTGCCGCTGCTGAGGTAGCCGTTCAGCGGCGCAACCGCGCAGCCCGAATAGATGCTGGCGCCGTGCCCGATGCCCTGCCACATCACCCGCTTGCTGGCCGCGTTGGCGTTGATGATGCTGGCCGCGGTCGCCGCGACCCCGTCGGTCCCCACGATCGGGTCGTTCTGCACGCCGAGCAGCAGCACGTCGACCTTCAGGGTCTTCGGGGAGGGCGGCGGGGAACCGGTGGGCCAGTGCACGCACTTGACCATGTTGAGCGCGGCGACGGTACCGAATTGGGGGTAGAGCTTGCCCCAGGCGACGAACAGCTCACGCACCCGGTCCGGGGTCGGGCGATTGACGGCGTCACTGCAGACATTGACGAACTGGCCGTCGGAGTCCTGCACGGTGTTGGCGTGGTTGATCAGGTTGTTCAGCCCGTTGGTGTCACCGGAGCGGGCGGCCGCGAGCGCGTTGGCCAGGTCGGTTGTGGCGTTGACGCGACCGCCGGACGGGAAGCCCAGCGCGACGGTGATGGCGTTGGCGACCTGTGCCACCGACGCGCCGCCGGGGCCCCTGCCGGCGCGGGCGTCGGCCAGCAGGGCGCTGACGGCGCCCTTGGGGTCGGGACCGAGCGCGCAGTTCACCGCGATGCACTGGGCGGCGAAGGCGTCGAGCGCGGCCTGCTGCCCCTTGACCTGTTGCTCGGCGGCGGCTTCGGCGTTGGTGCCCAACGCGACCGGTGAGTCGAGGACGAGGCGGGCGACCTTGTCGGGCCGCGATCCGGCGTAGGCCAGCGCCACCTGGGCGCCGTTGCCGATGCCGATCAGCGCCAGGGCGGGCACGTCCCAGGTGCTGCGCAACCGCTCGATGTCGGAGGCGGCGTGCGCGTCGTCGTAGGCGGAGGCACCAGGCGCGATGGCGTCGGTGCAGTTGGTGGTCGCGGTGTTGGCGACCTCGGACAGGTTGGCCACCGGGTCGTCGCCGGTCTGGAACTGCGACTGGTCGCGCATCTCCTGGCGGTCGAACTTGTCCCGGCAGTCGATGGGGCTCGACATGCCGATGCCGCGACGGTCGACGGCGACGATCGGGTGGGCGGCGAGCACGTCGGCGCCGGCGCGGGACAGCCAGACCGGCAGCTGCGCCGACGACGGCAGATCCGAGCCGGTGGTGAAGACCAGCGGCCCGGCGTCGTGGGGCGTCTTGTTCGTGCGGGCGCGCACCACGCCGATGCTCAGGCTGCCGCCCCCGCCGTTGACCGGGTCCAGGTCGGAGTCGTAGGTGGCGCAGTCGAGCTGCACACCCGCGGCGGCGGGAACCGCCGCGTCGGCGAACACCCGCGAGGTGCAGTCGTGCCACGCCAGGTCGTTCTTGGGCGCGGCGATCGGGGGCGGGCCGGTGGGCGCCGGCTTGGAGGTCGCCGCTCCCTGCGGCCGCGCACCGGAATTCGTGGCGAAGCGCGGGTTGGCGGCCAGGCCCGGGACGCAGCCGGCCAGCAGCGCGGTCACCGCAACGAGGATCGTGGCGCACGTGTACGGCCGACTCATGCCGACCACAGTAGCTAGGCCCTGACGTAGCGGGTGTAAAGGTAGCCGGCGTCGTCGGTCAGGACGTGGGCGCACCGCATCCCGGTGAGCAGCTGGCCCGGGCCGGCCGCGATGCGTCGCGCCTGGCCCCCGACGATGTAGGGCGCGATCGTCAGGCACAGCTCGTCGAGCATGTCGCGGTCGATCAGCGAGCCCAGCAGCATCGGGCCGCCCTCGGTGAGGATGCGGCGCAGCCCGCGCGCGCCCAGGGCCGCCAGCAGGGCGGCCTCGTCGACCTTCTCGGGATCGCCGGCGGAGCAGTCGACGACCTCGCACACGCCGCTGAGCAGCCGTCGCGTCTGGGCGGTCGCCGCGGCGCAGGTGAGCACCAGCGGGGGCACCTCGGTGCGGGTGAACACGGCCATGTCCCGGTTGAGGTGGCCCGATTTGGTCACGATCGCCAGGGGCGGGACCTCGCTTTGTCCGCGGGCCTGCCGGTGCTGACGCTGGGCGGCGCTCAGCTGCGCCCCGGAGTAGCCCTCGATCCGCACGGTGCCCGCGCCGACCACGATGACGTCGGCGAGCTCACGCAGCAGGTTGAAGATGAACCGGTCGCCCGGCCCGCCCATCGCCCCGCTGCTGCCGCCCGAGGTGGCGCCGCCGTCGACGCTGGTGATGAAGTTCGCCCGCACCCAGGTCGCGTCCTGCTCGGGATAGCCGTAGAGCCGGGGGAGTTCGCCGTCCTCGAGGTCGCGCACCGAGCCCAGCAGCGACAGCGGCGTCTCGGGCATGGGTCTGATTGCAGCACGCCGCTACAGTTCCTGCATGCACGGGTCCACCTCCGCGGGCGTTTCGGGCGCCGTCGCGCGCCTGGTGGATCGGCATCCGACCGTCTCGCCGGAGCGCCTGATCGCCCAATTGAGGCCGCCCCCGACGTTCGCCGACGTGAGCTTTGCGACGTACCAGCCCGATCCGGCCGAGCCGACGCAGGCCGCCGCGGTGCTGGCATGCCAGGACTTCTGCCGGCAGGCCACGCAGCGCCGCGCGGGCCGCCGAAAGTTGTTGGGACGACGGCAGGTTCTGCCCGGTGTCGGGCTGTACCTCGACGGCGGGTTCGGGGTGGGCAAGACGCACCTACTGGCGTCGGCCTACTACGAACTGCCCGGTGACGGGCCGGGCGGGTCGAAGGGCGGGACGCCGGATGGGCCGCCCCCCAAGGCTTTCGCGACCTTCGGGGAGCTCACCCAGCTCGCCGGGGTGTTCGGCTTCGCCGAATGCGTCGACCTGCTGGGCACCTACACGGCGGTCTGCATCGACGAGTTCGAGCTCGACGACCCGGGCAACACCACGCTGATCGCGCGGCTGCTCTCGTCGCTGGTCGAGCGCGGGGTGTCGGTGGCCGCCACCTCCAACACACTGCCCGAGCAGCTCGGCGAGGGCCGCTTCGCGGCGCAGGATTTCCTGCGTGAGATCAACACGCTGGCAAGCATTTTCACCACCGTGCGCATCGAGGGGCCCGACTACCGGCACCGCGGCCTGCCGCCGGCCCCGCAGCCGCTGTCCGACGAACAGGTGGCGGCGCGCGCCGCGCGCGTCGACGGGGCCACGCTCGACGACTTCGACGCGCTGTGCGCGCACCTGGCCACCATGCACCCGTCGCGGTACCTGACGTTGATCGAGGGCGTGCGCGCGGTGTTCGTGACCGGCGTGCACGGGATCGACGACCAGAACGTCGCGCTGCGGCTGGTTTCGCTTACCGACCGGCTCTACGACGCCGGAATTCCCGTGGTGGCGTCGGGCGCCAAACTGGACACCATCTTCAGCGAGGAGATGCTGGCCGGCGGATACCGAAAGAAGTACTTACGGGCCACATCCCGGCTGCTGGCGTTGACGGCGGCGGCTGGCCCAGCTCGCGAACCATGACATAGTCGTGCTCGAGGCCGGCGCCGAGACGAAACGTCCTGGTGCCGCTGATCCTGAAGCCGCTCTTGGCGTAAAAGCGTTGCGCGCGTTGGTTTGCCTGGTTGACCCCCAGCCACACGCGCCGCGCGCGCCACTCGCCGGCGGTGGCCAGCGCGCGGTCCATCAGGGCCGTCGACACCCCGCCGCCGTGGTACGCGGGCAGCACGTAGATCTTGGACAGCTCGGCGGCGCCGGGCTCGCGAATCAGCATGGCGTAGCCGATGATTCGGCCGTCGTGCGCCGCGGTGAGGACGGCGCGGTGCGGATCGGCGAGGTAGTCCGCGAAGCGTTCGGCCGACAGGTTGGCGGCCACGAAGGCCGCGATGTTCTCCGGGGCCGCCGTGGGCGGGCACGCCAACGGAAAGGTAAGGGCCGCAACGGCGGCCAGCTCGACCGCAGCACCGGAATCCGCCGCCGCGACGTGGACGGTTCGGATCAAAGATTCCACTGGGCGAGGTGATAGCCCGTCTTCTTGTCCAGCAGGACGACGGTGGAGACGGGGTCGCGGTAGGCGTCCCAATACACCTCACCGCGCACGATCGCCCCGTTGGGCGCGTTGACGATCACGTTGTCCAGCGCGTCGGGCGCATCGGAGGCCCGCGGCTTGTACGCGTCGGCGTTCGGGGTCACACCGTTGAAACTGAAGATGGTCGCCATGATGTACGGATTGGGCACGCGGATCGCGCGAATGGTCACGTCGGCGCGCTCGACGGTGCTGCCGGGGAAGCCCTTGTAGGTGCCCTCGCGCGTGTAGCCGAACCCGGGCGGCGGGTCGCAGGGCGCCACGCCGCTCACGGTCACGTCCGCGATGAACGTGCCGTTGTCGACGCGCAGCGTGTCCCCGATGTGGCCGATCGGCGCGTCGCCGGCCCACGCGCGCGGCGCCGGAACGACGGCCGTCACGCTCGCCGCGGCAACCAACACGGCCGACACCGATACCAGCCAGCGGCGCATCTTCGCCATGTCTTGCCTCCTTGGCACCGTTGCGGGGACCCTCGCATGATCGCACACGCGGTAGCGCCCGAGGGAGGGGTCGGCCGCGGCCGTCAGCCGTCACCGCCGCCGTCCGGGACAACGGGTTTCCCGCCACCGAGCGATTCCAGCGCCGCGATCAGATCCGCCTCGAGCCGGTCCTTGTCGACGCCGCACCGGTGCAGCGGCCCCGGGGTGGAGGAGGCGGCCTCCAGCTCGAGCAACGCCAGCAGCTGGTGCTCGGTGCCGACGTAGTTGTGGCCGAGCCGAAGCGCCTCGCGCACGGTCAACTCGAGCGCTTTGCGCGCCGGCCCGCTGAACGGGATGAGTTCGGGCGGTTGGTCTTCCACGCGCAGCGCGGCGATCGACGCGGCCGCGGCGTCGCGTAGCGCCTCGGTGTCGATCTTTTGCAGGCGCAGCAACACCGTGGCGAGCGCGGCCGCATCGGCGAGCACCCCGATCAGCAGGTGGTCGGGGGTGATCTCGCCGTTACCGGCCTCGTGCGCGGCGTTCTGGGCCGCCACCACCGCGCCACGCGCCCGCGGCGTGAACCGCGCGAAGCCTTGCTCCGGGTCCAGGGTGGTGGCCTCGGCGCGGGGGACGAATCGTTTCTGGGCGGCCTGTTTGGTGACGCCCATGCTCTTGCCGATGTCGGTCCACGAGGCTCCGGAGCGGCGGGCCTGGTCCACGAAGTGGCCGATCAGATGGTCGGAGATCTCGCCCAGGTGCTCGGCGGCCAGCACGGCGTCGGTCAGCTGATCCAGCACGTCGGGGTGGGTGGTCTTGATCGCGGTGATCAACTCGTCGAGGCGGATCGGATACGCGATGCGGATGGGCTCGGACATGTCGTCAACGCTAGGTTGACGCAGCCCGGGTGTCAACCGGGGGTTGACGGCTTCGGCAGGAGATGCGCGCGGGCGTTCCCTCTGGGAGAATCCGTAAGCCATGAAGCTCCTGCTCGCCCTGTCCGGCCTCGCCGTCACGATCGGCCTGGCCGCTTCGGCGCACGCCGACCCCGTTGACGGCGTCGACGGCACCGACGAAGCGTTCATCGCGTCACTGCGCGCGGCCGGCATCACCTTTGCCGATTCCGACAAGGCGGTGGGAGCTGGCAAGTGGGTGTGCGACACCGTCGGCCAGGGCACGCAGATGCCCGACGTGGTCAAGACGCTGTTGGCCAAGAACTCCGCGCTGAACGAGGACAAGGCCAACCAGTTCGCGGCCATTGCCGCCAACACGTACTGCCCGAACGCGATCACGGCGGTCACGAACGCCCCGCGATGATGCGATTTCTCCTCGCGCTTTGCAGCGTCGTCGCCGCGCTCGGCCTGGCCGTCCCGGCTCACGCGGACGTCGACAACGATCAGGATTTCCTCAAGGACCTGCGCGACGCCGGCATCACCTACCAGGACGCCGGCAACGCGATCACCATCGGCAAGTCGGTGTGTGAGCTGCTCGACGACGGCCAGTCGGACGCGAAGATCGTGACGGACCTGCGCAACCAGAACCCGACCTTCCAGGGCGCCAGCGCGGCCAAGTTCACCTTCCTCTCGGCCGCCCACTACTGCCCGAAGTACATCACCGGCGAGGACCGCGGGCCCAAGCCCGAAGGCGCCGCCGGCAACTGAGCCGCCCGGTCAGGCCGCGCGCGCCGTCCACGTGAAGCTCTGCATCTCCGGGATCCGCGGCGCCAGGGCCGCGGCGACGCTGCGACCGATCTGATCGGACGCGGCCAGCGACGTGTCCGCGTTCAGGAACCCTTCCACTTCCACGCGCAGGGTCCGGCCGGTCCATCGGGCCCGGGCGTGCGCGTGCGTCACGCCGGGCACCGAGGCGGCGACGGCCTCGGCGGTGGTGATGATGTCGGGGTCGACGCCGTCGAGCAGGCGATGCGCGATGTCGGCGGTGACCTCCCAGCCGACGTGGCAGATGAACCCGGTGACGACGATTCCGGCGACCGCGTCGGCCCAGCCCCAGCCGAGTGCCACGCCGATCAGCCCCAGCACCGCCCCGGCCGACGACAACGCGTCGAGCCAGGAGTGCTTGGCGTCGGCGACCATGGTGGCCGACCGAATTCGCTTGCCTACCACCAGTTTGTAGCGGGCCACCAGCTGGTTGCCGGCGACGCCCACGACGGCCGCGGCGATGCCCCAGCCCACGTAGCCGGTGCCGCCGTGACGGAGCAACTTGGTGACGCTCTCGAAGCCGGCGACCACGGCGCTGCCCCAGATCACCAGGGCCACCCCGATGCCGGCGAGGTCCTCGGCGCGTTCGTAGCCGTAGGGGTACCGCTCGGTGGGGACCTTGCGCGAGGCGCGGAACCCGACGAACACCAGGGCACTGGTGGAGACGTCGGACAGGTTGTGCAGCGCATCGCCGAGCAGCGCCACCGAACCGGACAACAGCGCGATGACCAGTTCCACCAGGCCGGTCAACGCCAGCCCGACGGCGCTGACGGCGACCGCACGGTTGGCCTGCCGGCGCTCGCCGGCGTCGTCCGCCGCGGTGTCGAGGGGAAAACCTGCCGCCGGGTCACGGACCCCGTTGATCGCATGCATAGGAGTCAGCATGCCCGATGCGGCGGCGGCTCCCAAGGGTTTACGGCAGACGAGGGCCGCGCCCTACTTGTCCTGCTCCGGCTTGGACGGTTGATCACGCCACGGGCGGACGGTCTTCGGCAGGAGCATGAACGCCACGGGTACGCGCACCAGCGCGTCGCGGGCGGAGACCTCGAGGAACACGATCTCCATCTCGAGGCTGTTCAGGGGCCGCGTTTCCATCATGAAGCGTGTCCGCAAGTAGCGGGGGGTCCGCAGCCACTCGACCAAATTCATGAACGCGACTGTACGCCACTAGCGGAAATACCTGATGGACACCGTGTTTCGGAACTCTGTGCGTCAGCTCATGCCGATGCGGATGTTCTTCACCTGCAGAAAGTCATAAAGGCCTTCGATGCCGCCGGTGCGGCCGAACCCGCTTTGTTTGTATCCGCCGTAGGGGCCTTGGGGCGCGATGTCGCTGTGCCTGTTCACCCACACCGAACCCGCCTCCAGCCGGCGGGCCACCCGGTGTGCCCGCTCCAGGTCGGAGGTCGCCACGAAGGCGTTGAGGCCGTAGCGCGAATCGTTGGCGATCCTGACCGCCTCGTCCTCGTCGCCGAACGGCATGACGGAAGCCACCGGCCCGAATGTCTCGGTCTGCGCCAGCGCCGAGCGGTTGTCGACGTTGGCGAAGATCGTCGGCTCGATGAAATAGCCGGACTCGAGTTCACCGCCCAGCCGGTGCCCGCCGGTGATCAGGTCACCGGCCTTCTCGCTGACCGCCTGGTCGATGACACCGAGGATGCGCTCGGCGGCGGCTTCGCTGACGACGGGCCCGAGCATGACGTCGGGCTGCAGCGGATCCCCGACCTTCGCGGCCCGCACGGTCGCCACGAGCTTCTCCACGAACGCCGTGTACACCGACGCCTGGACGAGGATCCGCGAGGCGCAGGCGCAACTTTGGCCGGCCTGGGTGATGGGCCCCTGGTGGGCCGCGATGACGGCGGCCATGTCGAGGTCGGCGTCGGCGAACACGAGATACGCCGACTTGCCGCCCAATTCGGCTGTCACGGGTGTGAGGTTGTGCGATGCGGCCTGCAGCACCTTCTGCGCGGTCGCCTGTCCGCCGGTGAAGTGGATCTTGCGGACTCCCGGGTGACGCACCAGGGCGTCGCCGCCCTCCGGGCCGGCCGGCACCACGTTCACCAACCCGGGCGGCAGGCCCGCTTCCAGGCAGAGTTCGCCAAAGCGCAAGGGCGCCAACGACGCAACCTCCGAGGGTTTGAGGATGACGGCGTTTCCCGCCGCCAGGGCGGGGGCCACGGCCGCGCCGACCACGACCAGCGGCCCGTTCCACGGGGCCAGGACGCCGACGACGCCGTACGGTTCGCGCTCGACGATGTTGACGTCGAACGCGCCGGCGACGGGAGTGCTTGCGCCGTGCGACTTGTCGACGTAGCCGGCGTAGTAGCGCAGGAACCGCTCCGTCAGTACGGAGTTGCCGGCGACCGCGATCGGGACGCCGTAGTCGTGCACGTTGAGCTCGCTCAGCTCGGCGAAGTGGTCGCGCACCACATCGGCCAGCGCGAACAACAGGTCGCGGCGGCGATCGACGGGGTAGGACATCCATTCCCGGTGCGCGTCCCACGCGCTGTCGACGGCCCGATCGACCTCGCTTCGGCCGGCCAGGGGTATGGACGCGTTGGGCAGGCCGGTGCCCGGGTAGACGTGGCGGTAGGTTCCGCCGGATGCCGCGGTAATGCGTTCCCCGCCAATGAGTAACGCACCCGAGAGCGTCGGTGACGACGCGGTTGCCGTCATGGCAGTGTCCTCCGTTGTCGTGTCAGCCGACGGTCGCGGGATCGGCCCGGTTTTCGGCCGTCACCCGCTGCTTCTGCTCCGCGATCACCTGGTTGAGGTAGTCCGCCTTGGCGCAGCCGTAGTACGCCGCGAACTGCAGCGCCAATTCGTCCATCTCCTCGAACGAGACGTCGCCGCTCTTCAGCGCCGCGTACACGTGGGAGATGATCGGGATTTCGGCGTCCTGGAATGCGACGCAGGCCACCGTGATGAGGCGGCGTTCCTTCATGCCCAAGCCGGGCCGCAGCCACATCTCGCCGAAGACGAAGTTCAGAATGCCCGCGCCCGAGTAGGGGTTGTCGCGCATCGGCGCGAACGGCAGGCAGTTGATCTCCTTGAACGATGCTTCGCCGCCCTGCAGCCGCTGCTCGGGGTCGCTGGCGGTGACCAGCGGCAGCAACGGTTCCGGGGGAGGGGGTGCCTCGCCGCGTTCCTCGGCGATCCTGGCCCACTCCTGGTCCACGGCGATGTTGAACCGCGAGGCCTTCGGCCAGCCGGCGTAGACGGCGAAATGCAGGACCGTTTCCCGCATTTCGGTGATGGTGAGGTCACCGCTGTTCAACGCCGCATAGACGTGCTGCTCGAGCGGGGCCTGCGCGTCGGCGGCCGCGACGCAGGCCAGCGTCACGAACCGTCGATCGCGGCGGCTGAGCCCGGGCCGCGACCACACCTCCCCGAAGACGAAGTCGATCAGCCCTGCGGTGAAGGGTCCCCGATCGCCGGGCGGGTCGACCGTCATCACCTCGGCGAAGGTGCGCACCCCCCGTTCACGTCGCGCACCGTCGTCCGTCAAAGCACTATCTGATGGTGACACCGGCGTCCACTTTCAGCTCAAGCCCCGTGACATAACGGGATTCATCGGAGAGGAGGTAGAGCACCGCGTTGCTCACATCGGCCGCCTCGATCAGCGGCGCGGGCAGCGCGTTGAGGAAGATGGGCACCAGGTCGGGCCGCTGCTCGGCGATCAACGTGTGCATCGTCGGGGGCGCCATGCCGGTCGCCACGCCGGTGGGGTGCACGGTGTTGACCCGAATGTTCTGTGCGGCAAGCTCGTTGGCCAGCGCGAGCGTCATCCCCACGATGCCGTGCTTGGAGGCCGTGTAGGGCACGTGCAGCGGGGTCCCCTTGATGCCGGCCGAGGAACTGATGTTGACCAGGCTCCCGCCGCCGCGCGCGACGAGGTGGGGCAGCGCGGCCGCGCAGGTGTTCCAGGCCCCGATGAGGTTGACATCGACGACCAGCCGCCACTGCTCGGCGGTGGTGGTGTCCCAGGTGCCGACGGTGAGCACGCCGGCGTTGGCGACCGCACCGTCGAGCCCGCCGAGTTCGCCGGCGGCCGCGTCGACCGCCGCTTTCATGGCGGCCTCGTCGCGCACGTCGACGACCGCGGTGATCGCCCGGCGGCCGTGTTTCTCGACCAGGTTCGCGGTCTCGTTCAGGTCGTCCTCGGTGGCCAGCGGGTATTCCAAACCCGCTGGGGTGGAACAGATGTCGACGAGGACGCAGTCGGCGCCCTCCTCGGCCAGCCGCACCGCGTGCGAGCGTCCCATGCCGCGCGCGGCCCCGGTGATCAGGATCCGTTTGCCGGCGACCCGGCCCGTTGCGTCGTTCGTTGTCACGGGCTATCAGACCTTGTTGCAGAAGCCGGCATCGACGGGGAAGGTCACGCCGGTCACGTACTTCGCCTCGTCGGAGACCAGGTAGGCGATGGCGGCGCTGACGTCTTCGGGTTCCAGCATGCCGACGGGCATCGGGTTTTGCAGATGGGGGCCGGCGCCGGGATTCTTCTCCAGGAAGTCGGTCATGTCGTCATTGGTCGCCATCATGGTGTTGACCGCGGTCGGGTGCACGGTGTTCACCCGAATGTTCAGCGGCGCAAGCGCATTGGCCAGCGTACGCATCAGGCCGACGATGCCGTGTTTGGACGCCGCGTAGCCCAGGCCGCCGCCCTGCAGGCCGCCGAAACCTTTGATGCCCGCCGTCGAGCTGGTGAAGATGATCACCCCGCCGCGATTGCCGGACAGCAGGTGCGGAACGGCCGCCCACGCCGTGTGGTAGGCGCCGTCGAGGTTGACGCCGGTGACCGCGCGCCACTGCGCCAGTTCCTCCTCAATGCTCAACTCGCGGAACGCCAATGGCGCGATCCCGGCGTTGGCCAACACGATGTCCAGGCGGCCGAAGTGCTCGACGCCGCTATCCATCGCGGTCTTGACCTGCTCGAAGTCGCGCACATCGGCGACGGTGCCCAGCATCTTTCCGCCGGCCTCTTCGACGAGGGCGACGGTCTCGTCCAGTTCCTGGCGGGAGGCCATCGGATATCCGTTGGCGGGGATGTCGGCGCAGATGTCGATCCCGATGATGTTGGCGCCCTCGCGGGCGAGCCGCACCGCGTGGCTGCGGCCCTGGCCGCGGGCCACCCCGGTGATGAAGGCGACTTTGCCATCTAACGAACCCACGGCGCGTTTCCTCTTTTCTTGGTCATCGGCCCAGATCGGGCCGGAGTAACGCCGTTACTCACGTGCGCACAGTAACATGGTTACTGTGAAGACGACAGGGCCCCGAATACAGACCGTGGACAGCGCGTCCGGGCCACGGGTCGATCCGATCCTGGACATTGTGGTCGAAATGCTCGACACCGAGGGCTACGAGGCCGTGCAGCTGCGGGAGGTGGCGCGACGGGCCCGCGTTTCGTTGGCGACCATCTACAAGCGGTATCCGACGCGCGACGAGCTCATCGTCGCCGCGCTGGAAGGCTGGATGGACGCCAACCGCTACGCGCGATTGCCGTCGCTGATCGAGGACCTGCCCGGCGGTTCGATCTATGTCGACCTGATGCACGTGATGAGGACCATCTTCGAGCCGTGGGAACGCCACCCGTTGATGCTGCGCTCCTACTTCCAGGCGCGATCGGGGCCCGGGGGAAAACGCCTCATCCAGCGCGGTGTCGATGCCGTCGTCCCGGTCGCCAAAGCCATTCTGGCCCAAGCCGATCCGGGGTTCGCCAAAGACCTCGAGCTCATCCTGCCCGGCGTCGTGTACGGGTTTCTCACGCGATTCGCTCAGGGCGAGATCGACGTCACCGAGATCGTGCCCGGCATCGAGCGCACGGTGTTCTGGCTGACTGCGGCGCAGGGCTGAGCGGATTCTGCGCTCTCACAGAATCGGGGGCGGTATCAGCCAGCCCATCGACGGATCGACGTCGTCTTTGTATTCCGGGCAGTAGCTGGCCACCGAAAGGCCGATGAAGTATCCGGATTGCTTCGCCGACATGGGCGTTTGCTTGGTCAGCTTGATCGCCAGCATCGATACGTTCGGGTTCGTTTCGATGCTGCTGCACACCGCATGGGCCGTCGCGATCGCATCGTCGTCGTCGAACATCGTGATCCCGCCCCTGTCGAGGCCGGCGAGAAACGCATCGTCGGCGTCGTCGTCGGCCGCCGCCGGTGCCGCGCCGGCGAGCGCGCCCGTGGCCAGGGCGATCGCGCAGGCGGCCGACCACGTGGCAAAACCGGCCCTCAGATGAGCCATGGCCTCCCCTCTATGCGCGGGCCAATCGGCGGCAAGTCAAGGACGACTTAAGTGAACGATAGCCGAAATCGCGGTGTCCATCTCGGCATCGCGCGAGGCGTCGTCCCGGATTTCACGACGAGCAGTGGGAGGCCTTGATTCGTCCGTTGGGCGCGCCCAGCTTGGCCAGGGCGTCCGCATTGGATGCCGTTGTGTCCGGGCCGGATCCGCCCTGGAACCGGCCGGAACGGTCGAACGCCACCGATGCGCAGCCGTTGCGCGTGCCGGCCACGACTTCGCAGACGTCGCCGGCCTCGGCGGTGCAGTGGGCGAACGCGATCCGGTTTGCCTGCTCCTGGCTGCCCCCGGTGCCCCAGCCGGCGGCGCGCCCGCTGCCGACGGACACCGCCAGGGCGACGAAGTCGTCGTCGGCCGCGGCCGCCGGCGCCGCGATGAGCGCGCAACCGACCGCGACGACGACGGCAATGATTGACCGCACCAGCCGACTCCTTCGCAACGCTCAGGACAGGAATTTAGCGCCGCGGTCGGCGTGCGCGCGGGAAAATGGGCCGCCGCGTCCCGCGGCTACCGGTTGCCCTCCGGGTCTTCGGCCAGGTAGGTGACCTCATACCAGCGCTTCTGCGGTTCGGCGTCGGACGACTCGCTCGCGGTGGCCCGCTCGAGTCGAACGTCCGTCAGATGCGGATTGTCAACGCGGATATAGTCTTCCAGCTCGGCGTGCAGCGCTTCGCCGTCCAGGCTGATGTCCGCGAGCGCCCTGCCGTCGTGCCTCGTCCAACTCACGGAGGACATCTTGCTCCGGTCGCGGACCGAACGTTTCGTTGGCCCTTCGCGAGCCGACCCGTTTCTCCTATACTCGACGTACCTTTGGAGGTGCGATGGCTACAAGCTGGGACACGCTGGATCGCTACGTCGTCATTTCGACGGACACCCACGCCGGGGCGGACCTTTACGACTACAAACCGTACCTGCCGGCCGGCCTGCACGAGGAGTTCGATGCGTGGGCCAAGGCCTACGCCAGCCCGTTCGACGATCTGATCGTCGCTACAGCCAACCGGAACTGGGACCACGAGCTTCGGATCGCCGAGATGGACGCCGACGGGGTGGCCGCCGAGGTCCTGCTGCCCAACACCGTTCCGCCGTTCTTCCCGACGACCCCGAACATCACCATCAGCTTGCCGCGCACGCGTGCGGAGTTCGAGCAGCGTTGGGCCGGCGTGCAGGCCCACAACCGGTGGCAGGTCGATTTCTGTTCGCTGGCGCCCGCCCGGCGGCGCGGGCTGATCCAGATCTTTCCCAATGATGTCGAGTTGGCGCTGGAGGAGATCCGCTGGGGCGCGGAGCAGGATTGCTTTGGCGGCGTGCTCATTCCGCCGGTGTCGCCCGGCGATTCGCAGGTGGCCCCGCTGTTTCACACCCGCTACGAACCACTTTGGGCGCTGTGCGCGGAATTGGACCTCACGGTGGTGCAGCACGCGGGCGCCGGCAGTCCCGAGATGCCGATGGACCAGCCGGCCTCCAACGCGGTGTTGATCACCGAAATGGCGTTGTGGGCCCAGCGGACCCTGGGTCACCTGATCCTGGCCGGGGTGTTCGAGCGCTACCCGACGCTGCGCTTCGTGCCGACCGAGCAGGGCACGCTCTGGGTGCCCGGGCAACTCGCCGTCCTCGACGCCATGGTGCCGACCATGAAGTCGGACGCGGGCAACCGCACCTATGGAATGTTCGGCGGATCGTCGGTCGACGAGCTGTCCCTGACTCCGAGCGAATACGTCCAGCGGAACTGCTATTTGGCCACCGAGCTGATGCCGTACGACGGCGAGATGATCGACTTCATGGGCCCCGATCACATCATGTGGGGCAGTGACTATCCCCACGAGGAGGGCTTTGCGCCCCACTCCACGTTGGCCATTCGTTGGGCCCTGCACGACCGGCCGGAGGACGTCTGCCGAAAGATCTTGGGCGGCAACGCCGGTCGCCTGTACCGATTCGATCTAGAAGCGCTGGCGCCGATCGCCGGCAAGATCGGGCCCACCGTCGCCGAGGTGCGGACTCCCCTCGAGGACACGGGATATCGCGCCCCGGCCGCCTTCGGCTACCGACCATTCGAAGGGGGCCTGGCCCTCAAGCGGCTGGCTCCGCAGCGGCACTAACCGGATTCGTCGCTCAGGGCGGCGCTCAGCCGGCGGGTCGCCGAAGCGAGTTGCGCCCCAAGGCCGGTGACCGCCGCGCCGCTCATCGGCTCGGCGCTGGGGACCAGGCTGAGCATCAGGGCGATGCGCGACCCGGGGCCCAGGATCGGGGAGTCGATGTGGCTCACCTCGTAGGTGCGGTCCGCGTCGAGGTCGATCGGGAACCACTCCTCCTGGTGGATCAGCTCGTCGGTCAATTCCTGCGCCAGCCGGCTCAGTCGGGTGGACCGCACCTCGGCACTGCGCACGATCAGGGCCAGTTCCTGCAGGCGCAGATCGGGCAAAAGATGCAGGCCGACCGCGTACCCACGCCGCCGGGCATTGGTGATGGCCTCGCGGTAGCGATCGCGCACGTCGTCCGGCAGCGCGGCCAGCCAGCGCTCCCGGACCTCGGGACCGGCCCAGGCAACGGTCGACGCCCCGTACGGCGGACGGTGCGGGAACTGGGTGCCGATCGGCATCGGGTGACCGCCGCCGCGACGGCTCCGGACCTGATCGACGACGGTGGAGTAGTCCTCGCTCACCGAGAAGGCCACGCAGTGCGCGCCCGTCGCGGCCGACAGCTCGGCCATCGCGGAGCGGGCCAACACCAGCGCCGGGTAGCGGCCCGCGGCCTCGCGGCCGAGCCGGACCAGAGCGGGACCGAGGTGGTAGGTCTTGCGCACCGGGTCGCGCAGCAGCCAGCCGGCCCGCAGTAGCTCGGACAACATCGAGTGGCAGCTGGCCTTGTGCACGCTCAAGTGGCGCGACACCTCGGCCAATGTCATCCCGCGGCTCCCGTCGCCCGCCAGCTGCTCGAACAGGTTCACCACCCGTTCGGTCTGCGGGGAGGGGCGCGGGGCCATGGCCCCAATGGTCGCATAATGCGACTGCTTGCGGTGATATAAGCGACCATGTGACCATGACCACAATGGAAGACCTGCGGGGCAAGGTGGCGGTCGTGACCGGCGGGGCCGGGGGCATCGGCCGGGCCATGGGCCGCCGTTTCGGCCGCGAGGGCATGAGGGTGGTGCTGGCCGACGTCCTCGCCGAACCCCTCGAGGAGGCGACCCGGGCGCTCGCGGACGAGGGCATCGAGGCCGCCGGGGTTCTCACCGACGTCACCGACTATTCCTCGGTCGAGTCGCTGGCCAAGGAGGCGGTCTCGCGCTTCGGCGCGGTCCACGTGGTGTGCAACAACGCCGGCACCGGCGGCGTCTCCGAGGGCTACATGTGGGAGCACGACCTGGCCGACTGGCGCTGGGGGATCGACGTCAACGTGCTCGGCGTCATCCACGGCATCAAGGCGTTCGTGCCGCTCCTGCTCGAGCAGGGCGAGGGACACGTGGTCAACACCTGTTCGGGCAACGGCGGGTTCGCCCCGATCGCCCGGGGCGCCATGGGCGGACCGGCCACCGCGGTCTACCCGATGACCAAGGCGGCAGTGCTCTGCCTCACCGAGAGCCTCTACACCCACCTGGAGATGGCGGGGAAGGGCGTCCGGGCGCACGTCCTGTTCCCCGGCGGCTTTTTGAACACCGGCATCTGGGAGTCGTGGCGGCATCGCCCGGAGCGCTACGCCGCGACCCAGCAACGTCACACGCCCGAGCAGACACTGGACAAGGTCGTGGCCCGCTTCGAGGCCGCCGGCGCGCACGTCGAGTTCACCCCGCTCGAGACCGTCGCCGACCAGGTGGTGGAGGGGATTCGCGCGGACCGCTTCTGGATGATGGGCCCGCCCACCCCGGCCGATCAGGTGGTGAGCGCCAAGGCGGCCTCGATCCTTTCCCGCGGCGCGCCCGACTACCTCGTCGACGTCCTCGGGCGGCACGCCGAAAACAGTGAAGGAGGAAAGCGTTGAACACCAACGTCATTCGCTACGGTCCTCGCCCGCCCGAGGCGCAGGTGGACCACGAGATCGATGCCACCAAGGCGCCCATCGCCACCGAGGCGGTGACCGTCACCTACCTTACCGATCCGGAGATCGTCGCGGCCGTGCTGCCCCGCCCGCTGCAGCCCGCGGCCGAACCACTGGTGCGCATCCAGCTGCAGCGGGTGCGGATCGAGGGCATGGCGCCCTTCGGGTCGGCGGTGTTCTCGGTGACCGCCCGGCACGGCGACGTCGAGGGCGACTACCCGCTCTTCATGCCCCAGTCCACCGAACAGTCGGTCACCGGCGGGCGCGAAACATTCGGCGAGCCTAAGAAATTGGCCCGCATCGAGGTGGAGCGTGACGGCGATCGCGTCACCGCCACCGTGGACCGGCTGGGCTATGCGCTCATCAGGCTGAGCGGACAGATCACCGGCCCGGCGGAGTTGCCCCCCGACCAGATGAACACCGAGTTCTACTTCAAGTTCCTGCGGGCCCCCGACGGCAGCGGCATCACCGACCCCCACCTGGTCCATGGCGAGTACCACCGCCACTACGAGCTGCTGGAGAACATCGACGGCACCCTCGAGCTGGGGGAGTCGCCGTTGGATCCGGTGGCCGACATCGTCGTTCGTCAGATCAGGTCGATCACCTGGTGTCGGCGGCGCACCGTCCAGGTGGGCCGGATCGCGGCGCGGGTGCCGCAGGAGTGGCTGCTGCCCTATGTGCACCAGCGCTACGACGACGTCGCCCTGCTCGCCGCCCCGAGGCCCGAGCCGGCGCGGGCCTGACCCATGGACCGCTACACCGTCATTTCGGCCGACTGCCACGCCGGCGCCGACCTGCTCGCCTACCGCGAGTACCTCGACCCCCAGTACCGGGACGAATTCGACGGCTGGGCAAAGACATACGTCAACCCGTTCGGTGATCTCACCGAGCCCGAGGCCGAGCGCAACTGGAACAGCGATCGTCGCAACGCCGACCTGGATTCCGAAGGCATTGCGGGGGAAGTCATTTACCCCAACACCGTGCCGCCGTTCTTTCCCCAGGCGAGCCTGGCCGCCCCGCCACCCGAGACCGCTCGCGAGCTCGAGCTGCGCTGGGCCGGCCTGCGCGCGCACAATCGCTGGCTCGCCGACTTCTGCTCGGCCTCGCCCGAGCGGCGCGCCGGGGTGGGCCAGATCCTGCTGCCGGACATCGACGAGGCCATCGCCGAGGTGGCGCAGATCGCCAAGCTGGGCCTGCGCGGCGGGGTGCTGCTGCCCGGGATCGCCCCGGGCACGGGCATTCCCGCGCTCTACGCCGAGCACTGGGAGCCGCTCTGGGCGGCGTGCGCGGAGGCCGGCCTGGTGGTCAACCACCACGGCGGCAACGCCGGGCCGAGCCCGACGGACGGGTGGGGCAGCTCGTTCGCGGTGTGGGTGTACGAGACGCACTGGTGGGCGCATCGGGCGTTGTGGCACTTGATCTTCAGTGGCGCGCTGGATCGCCATCCGGACCTCACCGTGGTCTTCACCGAGCAGGGCGCGGGATGGATCCCGGCGACGCTCGACTCGCTCGACGTGGCGGCGGCCCGATACGGGCGGGAGAACTCGGCGATCGCCCGGTTCGCCGGGCCCACCGCCGGCTCGCTGAGCCTCAAGCCGAGCGAATTCTGGGCCCGCCAGTGTTACGTCGGCGCCAGTTTCATGCGTCCCGTCGAGTGCGCCGAGCGGCACCGCATCGGCGTCGACCGCATCATGTGGGGAAGCGACTACCCGCACTACGAGGGCACCGCCCCCTATACGCGGGAAGCGTTGCGCCACACCTTCTCCGGCGTCCCGGCCGAGGAGGTGGCGGCCATTTTGGGCGGGAACGCGGCCACCGTGTACGGCTTCGACCTCGAGGTTCTCGCGCCGCTCGTCGAGCGGATCGGCCCGACCGTGGCCGAGGTCGCCGAGCCGCTGGACACCGTGCCCGCCGACGCGCGCAGCACCGTCTTCGAACCCGACCCCATCCGTGCCTGGTAAGGAAGGACCGCCCGTGAACCCCTACATCATCATCTCCGCGGACACCCACGCCGAACTCCCCACCGAGCGGTACCGCGAGTACGTCGACCCCGAGTACCGCGAGGACTTCGAGGCCTACCTGGCCGAGAAGACCGCCGCGGCGCAGGCAGGCGGATTCATCGACGAGGAGTTCGCGCAGGAGTGGTTCTCCGAGCACGGCGACGGCATCGCCGGGGGATGGGACGTCGGCCTGCGCGACAGGGAACTCGACGGCGACGGGGTGGTCGGCGAGGTCATCTTCCCCGACGCCGACGCCGTGACCGGGGTCGCCGGCGCCCCGTTCGGCGCCGGACTGGGCCAGTCGGGCGACCTCGACCCGGGGCGCGCCATGGCCGGGGCGCGGGCCCACAACCGCTGGCTGGCCGAACTGTGCAGCCACAGCCCCGAGCGGCGCGCCGGGGTGGCGGTGGTGCCGATACTGGCCGACGTCGACGCGGCGGTCGCCGAGATCACCCGAGCGGCGGAATCCGGACTGCGCGGCGGGATCCTGATCCCGGCGCGCTGGGTCGGCTACCCGCCGTATCACGATCGTCGCTACGACAAGGTCTGGGCCGCCTGTCAGGACCTGCAGATGCCGATCCACACCCATTCCGGTCCCGCCCCGCAGGAGGAGTACGGCGGGCACCTGGGCATCTACGTGACCGAGGTGCGCTGGTGGGGCGCCCGGCCCCTGTGGTTCGCGCTGTGGTCGGGCGTGTTCGAGCGCTTCCCCGGGCTGCGCTGGGGGGTCACCGAGTGCGGCGCGTTCTGGGCCAACGATCTGCTCTGGCTGATGGACACGCGGTATTTGCGTGAGCACTCGGCCAAGAAGATGAGCCATCTGATGGAGGGCGACCTGACGATGCCGCCGTCGGCCTACTTCGACCGGAACTGCTTCATCGGGGCCACCACCACCGAACGCCGGGAGCTGGCACGCCGCTACGAGATCGGCGTATCGAACATACTGTGGGGCAACGACTTTCCCCATCCGGAGGGTACCTGGCCGCATACCCGCGACTGGCTGCGCCGCTCCTTCTGGGACATTCCCGTCGAGGAGACCCGCCAGATGCTAGGCCTGGCGGCGGCCGAGGTCTACAACTTCGACCTCGGGGCCCTCGCCTCGCTGGCCGAGCGCATCGGCCCGACCCCCGAGGACCTCGGCCAGGACGATGCGGTCAGCATCCCCAAGTGGGAGGCGGCACGACAGGTCGGACGCCACTGGCTGACGGACGCGGAGCCGATCCCCGATCTCGTGCAGAACTGAATAGTTCCAGGGGTCTCGGCGCCTACTCCAGAGCGCGCCGCCAGGGCGGTATTCCGTTGCGGCGCAGCGTATCTGACCGACGCGTGAGGCCGCCGCGTCCGCGAATGCGCTTGCGTGGCCGCGGGAGGCATTGCCAGCCGTGAAAGGATGGCGATGATGACCACGGTATCTGCGGAATTACCCGTTGCACCGGTGCTGATGGGTTGAGCGTGCCCCTGAAACGCGTTGACGAACTGAAGCCCGGAGACAGGATCCGCATGAAGGTCGGGCACGCCACCGTCGTCGCGACGGAACCCCTCGACGACGACCGCACCCTGCTCACCTTTACCTACGGGACCAAAGCACCCGCCGACAGCAGCCTCACCGTGGACGTCCTCGACGATGACGACTGGGGTTGGTAAGCGAGGATTACGGCTCGGGTGGCGGTGCAGGTGGGTTGTCCCAACTTCCCGGCGTGCCGGCGGGCACCTGCATTCCGAGCCAGTTGCACGGCATCATCGATCGCCACGCGATGAACGCGCACTGCTGTTCGGGTGTCAACGGGCTAGGCCCCGCGCAGGGCGGCGTTCCCGCCGTCCCGCATATCGGGTCGGCCGCGGCGGGTGGTGACGCGGCGAATGTGGCGACGGCGATCATCGGCGCGATGGCCGCGATGAATGTGGTGACGAAACGTCGGGTGCGATGCATGGCCACCTCGAATCTGTAGCTCCGTGCGCAGATCGTAACCCCAGGCCCCGGCGCCGGGTGGCCGTTTGAGTGCACCCGGGCGAGCCCGGGAATCGGAGGGCATCGGCCACGGCGGAGCACGGCAGTGACTTGCGGCGCGTCGCCGGATGTAGCTAACTTGGACGACCCTCGGGTGGGGGTAGCGTCATAGCTGGTGTGGAGAATTATCAGCTAGGTTTTCGGGCGGAGCGATGCAGCTGAAGTGGCTCAGCGTGGCCGATCTGATCGCCCGGGCCGGTGGAGACCCCTGGGCGATCAACCAGAGCCTGCAGGCGGGCAGCCCGGCTCAGATTTCGAGTCTGGCGGAAGCCTTCCACGGCGCGGGTCGGCACACGGCGGAAGCCGACCACGCCTTTGAGCAAGCCAGGAAGCGCTTTGATGCGGCCTGGAACCACCAGAATGGCGACCACCCGATCAACGACTCCGCTGAAGTGCAGCGGGTCATCAAGTCCCTGGGTGCGCAATCCGAGCAGTTACCCAAAATCGGTAGCGATCTGGAGAACATCGCCGCCGCGTTGGCCGAGGCGCAGAAAGCCGGAGCTCAACGAATCTCCACGCTGGAACACGCGCTGCAGGGACTCGACCACATCATCGACGCGGCGCAGCACGACCTGCAATACGGCCACCCCGACGCGAAAACCGAGGCCTTTCTGAAGAAGCTGATCGACGACGCGAAAGCCGACGCGGCCGATGACGTCCGGGATGCTCTTGGCGACCTGCAGTCGATTCGTGACGGCTACTCGGCCACGCTGCAAAACTGTTTGGGCAATTTGCGCACCGATGGCTACGTCCCGAACATCCTGGCGCCAGTTGACGCCGACACCGAGATCCCCCCGCCGAACGCCAGTCCCGAGGACGTCAACCGCTGGTGGACATCCCTGACCCCCCAGCAGCGGCAGCGATTCATGGCCGAGCACCCCGACCAAATCGGCAACCTCAACGGCGTCCCCATTCTGGCGCGCAACGACGCCAACCTCACGGTGATGAACCAGGACCTCGACCGCGTGCGGGGCATCGCCAGCCGCAACGGTGTCTCGGTGGATGACGTGCTTCGCGACCCCGCGAAGTTCGGTTTGTCGGCCACGGATGTGACCCGCTACCAGAACGCCAACGAGACCAAGCTAGGCCTCGACCACGACGCGGGAGACCCGCTTCACCCGAAACCGGTCTACCTATTCGCTTATGATCCAACGGCATTCGGCGGCAAGGGCCGTGCGGCGATCGCGATCGGCAACCCCGACACCGCCAAGAACACCGCGGTGATCGTGCCGGGCACGAGCAGCAGCGTGAAAGGCGGCTGGCTACACGACGGCCACAACGACGCGATCAACCTGTTCGAACAGGCTAACGCCGCCGATCCCCATAACCCGACGGCGGTGATCGCGTGGATGGGCTACGACGCCCCCAACGGATTCGATGACGTCCAGCGCATCTCCACGCCGGCGCTGGCTCGCGCGGGCAGTGCGTCGCTGGCCCAGGACGTCAACGGTTTGTGGGCGACGCACCTCGGGGCGGGCCAGCATGTCACCGTGTTGGGCCACTCGTACGGTTCGACCACCGTCGCGGACGCCTTCGCCATGCACAACATGCACGCCAACGACGCCGTGCTATTGGGCTGCCCCGGAACCGACATGGCCCGCAGCGCCGAACAATTCCACCTCGACGGTGGACACGTCTTCGTGGGGGATGCCTCCACCGATCCGGTCGGCATGCTCGGTCACCTCGACGGCGCGAGCAAGAAGCTCTTCGGCGAGAACTTCTTCGGCACCAACCCCAGCCTGGGTACCGACCCCGCGGTCGACGGGTTCGGGTCGGTACGCTTCCGCGCCGAGGTCCCCGGCTCCGATGGCATCAATCCCCATGACCACTCGTACTACTACCACCGGGGCAGCGAAGCCCTCTATGGCATGTCCGACATCGTCTCCGGCCACGGTGACCAACTACAAGCCGACGGCATGACCGCCGATCATCGCCATTCGTTGGGTGGCGTACAGGTCAGGATCCCCGGCCTGCCCCCGGTCACCATCGGCCCGCACACGCCCGCCGTCATCGACCCGGAGTGGGAGCGCTCGCCAGGATCTATCACCGACAACCATGTTTTCGATGCTCAACACCACCATTGAGGAACAACGTATGCCGTTGCGCCAAGCGCTGATCAGTTCGCTAGTGGTCGTCGCCGTGTTGTTAGGAGGTTGCGCGCCAGTGCTACACAAACCACATGCCGCGGGATCGACGAATCCGTACGAGGATACGGCCCATCCCATGAGCGACGATCAGACCAAGGCGCAGGTGATCGAGCCGGCCAAGCAGATCGTCGCCGCCGCGAAGCTGGAGGGAGTCAGCGGGGCATTCTCGTTCGCCTCGTGCAACGACCAAGGGGATCCGCCGTTTCAGGGCACCGTCACGCTCAGCTTCCTGATCCACGGGGACCCCGATGCGTATTTCCAGCAAGTACGCGCGGCGATGATCGCGCAGGGCTGGAACGAGGGGGCGCCACCGGGACAGCACTACCACGGCGCCTCGCTGAACAAAGACGGCGTGGCCGCCAGCATCAGCTACATGCCGTCCGACCACGCCTACGGGCAGATCATCCTCGATGGCCAATGCCGAAACATGGGCAACCACAAGGGCGAAGGCCAATGGACCAACATCAACGATCAGCTGGCGGCTCGATAGGGTTCTTTGCCGACCGGCTTGTCAGGACCCGATAGGTGCTAGCACTGTGGGGAGCGACCTTGAATCCCTGCACCGATCATGCCTAAGGGGCAGATCCATTGTGGGACAACGCGAGAGGGACTGCCAACCGCCAGGAATTCCTGGCTCTTCCGACCCTTCGGACTAGTCGCCACGCTTGGTGGCGTGATTGACGAGGTGTGACGACGAGACACCTCGAGCGTGCGCCGGGAATCTCAGGGTAAGGCGTTGGCCTGGCTAGTTGGCTGCCGCCGACGGATAATACGAGGTTATCCCGCATGAAAGGTAAGGAGTGATGACCGACACCGCTTCCACCACATCACGAACTCCGACCGGCCCGACGTGGACTCGCTGGCTTTACCGAATCCTCGCCATCGTCGGCATCGGCGTCGGCATCGTTGTCATCATCGCCGTCGTCTATCTCCTCTTCGCTAAGTCGGACTGCTGCTCCATGATGAAAGCGGACCCGCCGGCTGCCCAGTCGAAGGATTGCTGTGCCTCAATGATGAAAGGCATGAAAATGCCGATGGAGAACAGGCCGAGCATGTCGCCGATGCCGAACATGCCCATGCCCGCCCCCGGCCGGTGAATGCCCTGGGGCCGGAGTCAGTCGGAATCTGAGCCGCCCATCACTGCAACCGCAAGTCCCGGCCCCGGCGCCCGCTGAAAAGGCGGCACGTATTCGACGTCGCACGCTCAAGGTGTGGGAGGGTTTCGTCGCGAGCATGACTCGCCACGCAATCGGCGATGTCCCTCTCGGCGCTCGCGCATGCCAGTTACATGAGATTGTCTCGATGCCCAGCTACGGCGGATAAGCAGTACCGATGTGGTGCGCGATACTGGGATTGAACCAGTGACCTCTTCCGTGTCAGGGAAGCGCTCTCCCGCTGAGCTAATCGCGCCGGGGAAACCAAAAGCTTGGAGGTGGAGACGGGAATCGAACCCGTGTGCACGGCTTTGCAGGCCGTTGCCTCACCACTCGGCCACTCCACCGTTGGGGTCCACGCCACTTGCACCTTCGAGCGGATGACGGGATTCGAACCCGCGACCCTCACCTTGGCAAGGTGATGCGCTACCAACTGCGCTACATCCGCGCGCCTCGGACGAGATCGTCGCCCGGTGCGAAGCACGACGATAGTCCACGTGAGCGGGCACATACAAATTTCTTGGTACGAGCCGTGTCTAGGCTATCGCGTCGCGCCCGGCATGCCGATGCGGTCGGTATCGTCGGGGTCTGCACGTGCTAGTCTTCGACGTCGTTCGCCATCTCGGCGCCGGTCCCGTGGCTCAGTGGGAGAGCGTCCGCTTCACACGCGGAAGGTCGCTGGTTCGATCCCAGCCGGGACCACTTGTATTGTCGCAGCTAGACTAGGGTATCTAGCCTTACGAAGCAAGACCGATGTTATCTCGGTGTTATCCGGTTCGCCAGTTCTCCGCAGCAAGAGAGGCCTCCGCAAGGTGCGGAGGGCCCCGGCGACGGCGGTCACCGTCCCGGGGTATGGCCCAACTGCTAAGGAGCTGGACATGCCGAACAATACCTTCCCCGTCCCCGCTGGCGCACTGCGTGTTTACGAGTGGCAGCTTGGTCCCACCGGCCCGGACGGCGCTCCCAATGTTTACCGCCGTTTCGTCGGCAGCTCGTGGGGCTCAGATCGCTTCGCGGTCGGCATCGACGGCATGCAGCACGGCGACGGCAGTGTCGAGCGGTTCATCTACCTCGACAAAGATCTTGGGCTGGACGATCTGACTGCTAAACAAGCTCGCCGGATGGCGCGTGCACTGATCGCTGCGGCCGACGACTACGACCGGCTGAACGACATCGAGGCTTCGAAATGACCAGCGACGCTCAGCTTTTGCATGCCACCCTCTGCTTTCTCGCCGACCGGATCGGCGCCGACCACCCCGATATCTGGGCGGCTCGGGCGGTATTTTCGGCAACCGGCGGGCAACGGCCCACGCAGGCCGGGGTGGATGCCCTCTGCCATGTGGCAGACGAGCAGCGGCCTTGCTCTAAACGCTGACCCAGGACTCGGTCTCGCCAAACCTGAGCGACTTGTCGGGACCGAGTCCTACTCTTTTTCGAATCGAGAGGGGAGCCACGATGGCCACAGACGAGGGTGACGAGACCCAGGCCGCCATCACCGATGACGACGCCAACACCGCTGTCGTGCCAGGCGTCAGCGGCGCGGATGTTGCAGAACTGGCGTGGTCGGCCGAACAACCCGAAAACCCGCCGGAAGAATCACCGTGGCTGAATCGGGTGCGCTGGGCCACGCTCGCCGTCACCGTGATCACCCTGGCTGGCGCGACGGGCTGGCTGGCGACCGTGTTCTACAAAGAGCACTGGGACGCGTCTGTTACTGCTGTGCCGTCCAAGGTGGTTGCGGCCTCCGCGGCGCCGCCAGCACACGAACCCGAGTCGACCGCCGAGAAGGCGTTGCCGTCACCGGGTCCCGCGGCCCAGCATGAGGAAGCGCCCAGGCCAACGCCGCAAGCGCTACCCCCTCCCGCCGCTGGTGTCCCCCCACCACTTCCGGGCCCCCCGGCCCATGCGTATGACACGTACGTGCAGTTGCTTGCACGCGACGGCATCATCTCGACGAACTCTCCGTCGGAAATGCACGACAAGGCTTATTGGCTCTGCAGGGCGGTCAGTACCGGCGACACGATCCGCCTCAAGAGCATCATCGTTGAGTCCCAGCTGGGAGATCCCTTGATGTCGCAAGGGCAGATACGGACGATGCTCACAGATGTAGTCACCGCGTATTGCCCGCAGTATCGGAGCTTGCTCAACTAGCTTGGTTCACGGGAGCTTTACCCTTCCGGTTCAGCCAAAGGACCCCCGCGCGTTGCGCGCACCCTGGGGCCTATAGCGCTTATTCTTCGGCCTATGACTGCTGCGAGTTTTTCTCCGTGGCACCGGACCGGCAGGACGTGTCCGCGTGGCGTGGCGATCGAGGAACGCACCGTCACGATGCAGACCGACCAGGGACGAGTCCCTCTCCATACAGAGGCGCGGTGCTGTTCATTGTGCGAGCGAGAGGGCTTCCACTAGCTGCGGTCCATCGGGGCGCAGTGCGCTCTAGGCCGGGAACGGCTCTCAATCGAGTGGGACAGCCATCGCGGCCCAATAACCTGACATCGTTAGACCCGCCGAGAAACCCTGCGGACCACCAGGAGCATCACCGAGCAGGAGACCGTTGTAGTTGTAGGTGGTGTTGTACCGGCTGGTTTGGTTGTAGCCGGTGAAGGTGTTGACGGTGGGCCAGCCCGCATTGAACATTGCGTTGAAAATTCGCGCGCCCGGCGCGACGGCCGCGGACACGCTCGCGATGCCCCCATTGCCGCTGCTGGTTACAACGCTCCCGAAACTTCTGACATCGTTGAAGGACACGCTATTAGCTGCTGAATACGTGCTGATCGAAGACGTGATGCTGACGGTCTGCACACCGGTGGGGGGATTGAGCAGGCCGAATAATGCGGCGGAGTAGCAATAGGTTCCGACGGCGTAGTTAGTGATGAACCCCAGTTGAGTCATTGGAATTGAGCCGACCTTCGCCGTCGTTGTAGGAGGTGTTGAGCCGTAGACCTCAAGGTTGATGGCAGCCAGGACGCAGTTGCCGGTAATCGTGTGGTTCCATGAAAAGGTGGTAGCGGTTGCGCCCTGTCCGCCGCCTGTGGCGTCATAGGTGACTGGCGGCCGGCGAACAATTTGATGCATTAGCGCGTTGTTCGGGAATGCACGCCCAAGACGGGACATTTAGTTGTTCTCCAAGTCATTTGAGAATTGCGCGCTCTAGGATGTAGAACATGGGCGTCCCGGAGTGCCGAATTTCGTTGGTAACCAGCCGCCGCGGCCCCTCCGACAACGGCGCGCGCTTCCGAAGATGAAGCGCAGCGGGCCGTTGGCACTGTCGGCGGGCGGGCCGGAGCGAAGCGCGGAAAGGAACTCCGGCCCTGTTGCCGCGGCGGCTGGTTAGGTTGGTCGGCGCCGGAAGGGACGAGGAACCTAGCGCCGACCAAGCTCTGGTATGGTTGGCTCATCACAAGCGGTCGAAACCTCACCCTGTAGGCAGGCCCGCGCTCCACGTGGCATGGACAGGGCAACCGGAAACGGTTGCCATCCATTAGCCATCGGGAGAATCGAATGATGAACACTGACGAACTTGTTGGACAGCTACTGCTCTGGTCCGACCTCAGATACGTCACCCTAGAGGATTTCGAGGCGTACGTCGCTCAGCAGGAAGCTGTCAACGCTGAGCTACGGGCGAGGGTGACCGAATTGGAAGCAAGAGTGTCGGAGCTAGAGCGGCTGGTTTAGGTTTGGTCGGCGCCAGGAAATGACGAGGAACCCGGCGCCGACCAAGTTTTAGGCCGTTAGCTGCGGCGCCTGGTGGCCCGCGGCTTGGATTCCGGCTCTGGGATTGCCTTGGCTAGCAAGGCTTTTTCCAGCGCCGCCACCCTCTGTTCGAGGTTGGCTATCTTGCGTTCACTCCATGCGTCGGCCATCGTTTACGACCCGTCGTTGACGAGAACGCGGTACGCGTAGGTGTCCTGCGTGTTACCGTCCGCACGCGACCACATCGTGTATTCAATCTGACCTTCATTGGCGCGTGTGTAGGGGTTCACGATGAGCGTGACGTCCTGCACCCGGCGAATCACGTACCCGGACTGCAGGTCTCCGAACGCGCCCCACTTGTGCGAGCTGGCGTCGACCGAATCGGCCCAAGCCTGATCGACCACAACCGGATATCCCAAGAGCCGCTGATTCGACCGACCCACGTTGATACCGTCAATCGAACTATTCAGCAGCGGGCGGCCATTGCCGTCCACCAGCGTCTCGATCAGGCTCAGCGTTTTGTCGTTGAACGTCCACACCGCCTGATCCCGGTAGGCCGGGTCCACCGAGTGCACAATCGACACCAGCTCGGCGTAGGTGGGCGTGGCGCCGGCGATCGCGGTGGCCGCCGTGCCGGTGCTGATGCCGTACGGCTGGCTGCTGCCGGTGCCGTTTACCCAGTGCGCGGCCTGCGCGCGAGCAATGCGCTGGGTCAGCTTGTTGACGACGAGGGACTGAACGTCGAAAGCGGCGTCCTGCAGCAGTTCCAGCGACACCCGCAACGGCAGTTGTGACGCGCCGGGGGCGACATACTTGTACGATCCCAGCGTCTTCTCGCCGAATACCAGATCGGCACCGCCAGAGGCAGGGTCGCTGGCCTCGGCCGCGATCACACCCACGTTGCTGGTGTCGTCCAAGGTCGGCCACGTCAGCGGCTCGCCGGTCGACGTAACGATCGTCTCCACCGCATTGGCAACCCCACCAAAGGCTTTCATGCGGTCGGTGATCTTGTTTAGCAAAGTGGTGGGCACCATATACCCGCCGGAAGTGGTGGTTCCCGCGGTCTGCCCGTCGCGCAACTCGGTGATGTCGCTGTTGGGCTGTCCGGTGCGAAGATACGCATCGAACGCGCGCTCAAGGGTGTCGCCTTCCTTCGGGGCGGCGACGTGCACGGCGGCCTGCAGCGACGCGTTCGGCGCCTCATAGGCACCCTGGCGGGCGCGAATCGCCTCGGAGCGCTGGGTGGCTTTCAGCTCGGTCTCCAAGGCTTCGTAGGTCTGCACTTCGTCGTCAGTGAGGTTCCGGCCTTCGGCGGCGTCCAGAACGGCGCGCTGCTCGACCAGAAGCTCATCAATTGTCTTCAATTACTTTCCTTTCGAAAGGTTCACACGAGCACGCGCTCGAATGATTTGGGTGCGGCCGGTGATCACGTCGGCCGGTTTGGCTCTGAGAGCCACGCTCGTTCCGCTATAGGCGGGCAGCGAGACAGGGCTGATTTCCACAAGACGGGCGATACTCAGGTGGGTCCGTAGGTCGCGACCCTCGTAGGTGCCCCATGTCTCTTGGTCTGGTTTGAATCCGAACGAAACGCCAGTCATGTCACCGCGGTTTATCAGCTCGCGGGCATCGCGGCCGGCGCTGGTGTCGGGAAGGTCCACCTCAAAATGAAGGCCCCTGGTGTCCGTGGACAGCCGCAGCGTGCCCGATGACTGGCGGCCCAGCAGCTTTCCCGAATCGTGGTCTAGGAACGCCCTTACGTCGGTCGCCGGGTTCGCCAGCACCGCATCGAACGCGGTCGGGGCGAGGACTTCAAAGTACGGCCCAATGTCCGCGCGCTCGTTGAAAACGGCGGCATAGCCGGTGATTCGGTTGCCTTTGACCTCGGAGCGGACCTCGATACATCTGCGTTCAAGTTCAGGCGGCAACATCAACGTTGGTCTGTTCGGCATCGGTCTCCTGTATTTGTGGTTGTGCCGGCAGCGGCGGCAGATTGCGCATGCGCCGGGCCTCGTCCACGGTGATAAGCCCTGCTTGAAGCTGCGCGATAATCAAGCCCACCTCCGTCTCGTGGTCGGGCTGCACGAATTGCGAGTAATCAAAATCCGCGCTCTTGTTGGGCGGCAGCAGCAGCGACAAGCGTTCTTCAATGCGAGAAGTCCAGGGCTGCAGCGTGTAGCGGGCGAACCCTCTGTTCTGCTCGGTGAGCCCGGCGCCGAAGCTGGTCTGCTTTTGTGTCTGGCCCAAAAGGTGGGGCGGCACGCCGAACCAGCGTGAAATGTCCTCCACCTGAAAGGCTCTCGATTCCAACCACTGCGCATCAGCGGCGTTCATTGACCAGGGCGAGAACTTGAGAGCCTTGTTAATCACGGCGATAGACCCGGCGTTGGCTTCGCCCGCTACCTTCTGGGTCAAGCTCTCTTTAATGCGGGTGGCATCCTCCGGTGTCAGCTGCGCGCCCTCCTCGGGCGTCACAAGCCCACTGATAAGCGCGCCGTTGCTGAAAAGCCGCGAGGCGGAGCGCTCGGCAGCAATCGACGTGCCGAAGCTATTGCGAGCCAGCCAGATGGGGCTTAGGCCCCTGATACCGTCCGTGGACAGCCCAGGGATGTGGGTCATGTCCCGAGACGTCAACGTAAGAGCCTTGCCGTCGATCGTCTCGACAAGGAACGTTTTCGTGTAGTCGCTGTGCCACTGAATCGACACGGCTCGCGGGTGAATCGGGTACAGGCCCAACATCTGGCCAGCGCCGCCCCTGATGTGTAACAGAAAAGCGTTTCCGTGCAGCAGCAGATGCAGAAGCATCGTTTCGACCAACTCGAACTTGGTCAGCCCAGCCGCGCCGCCGGGGTTATCCAGCCAGCTCGGTACCGGCTCGCTGATGCCGTCGCTCCGCTCGTGAATCGTGCGCAGAGGCAGGCTGGCGATGCTGGACGCGATCAGCGAGACGGCCCGCCACACGGCAGCCAGGCCCAACGCCGAGAATTCGTTGACGTTGACGCCCGCCAAGTTGGGCGTACCCAAGCCGAAGAATTCGGCGGCGGCGGGGTCACCGATCGACACGAGGTCAAAGCTGCGTTCTTCGATGTCTTCCGGCGGTGTTTTGCGATTCCACCAGGCCATAAAAGTCCTCTAATTCGTTTAGTCAGGCCCACGCGATCATTAGTGGCGGGTCTTCTTTAGTCGGGTGCTGTGCGCGGTCGTGCATCATCGCCAGCGCAATAGCTGCGTCGATCTTTCCGCGACTTTTCGCTTTCGCGAGCATGAAGCCGCGTTCGTTGAGTCGCGGAATAGCGTTGAGTATCTGGCGCGCATATTGCGCATCGCCGTCGTGGCTTATCTCCATGCGCTTAATCGCCTCATACAGCGATCCGATAGCCGGCGTCATACGCTCGACACTTTGCGGAAACTCCACCATCGGGATGCCCGCGTCACTGAGCGTTTGTGCCGGCAATTCAAACAAGCGCGGATCAAAGGCCACTTCAATCAGTTTGTAGGTCTGATCCAGCTCACGGATATAGGCCATAATCGACGCCAGGTCGACTGCATCATCGGCTTTAGGCATCCAAATCTTCGCGACCGTATGAAGCAGCCCGTTGGGCCGCCTCTGGCCCAACACCACGGCCGTCGAGTCGCGTTTCAGGCCAACATCAAGCCCTACCCAAGTAGGTGCACCGGGGACTAGCTTGTAGTCGCTTTCCAGGGCATCCCAGACCCGCTTGCCGTCTGGTCCCAGCCAGCAGTCCGTGCCCTCAACCCACTGGCCTAGATGGAAGATCCTGAAATAGCCCTCCGGGCTCATTTCGACCGCTGTTTCCAGCGCGTCAATCGACTGGTATCCGGCATCGAGTGCCGGGCACGCCTCACGCCAGGCATCGCGGTCGCGGATATCGCAACCATCGGGCGCGGACAGCTCGGTGAAGCTGAAGCCGGCCGGCGTGTGACCGTCCAGAAACGCGCTACGAAGGTGCCACAGCGCAGAGCGCTCGCGGTCCAGGCCCGGCGTGCCGATACCCACAGTTAGGCTGCTGGCGCGCTTACCAGAGGCCAGCACTAATGCCGACCAGCTGTCCAAAGGCTGGAATCCGATTTCATCGGCGATCGCCAACGTCGGATCGAGCCCTTGAAGACCATCGACATCGTTGGCGATAGGAAAGCAGGTACCGCCGTTGTAGCCGACAACCAGCTTTGAGTCGCCTATCGCCGTATATTGAATGCTGCGATTGCTCAGCTCGGGCTCGGCCGCCACCATTTTGGCCGCAACATCAAACACGGATCGTTTCGCCTGACCAACCGTCGTCGCCATGATCGGTACTTGCGGCTCGCCGGTCTCATTCCGGTCGAAAGTGGCCCAAACTGCGAGCGCGGCCAGCAGCGTTGATTTACCTTGCCCGCGTGGACACTGAAGAATGGCCTGCCGAATGCCCGCTTTCAGGATTTTGGCTATCCATTCCTTTTGGAATGCCGCCAGCTTCATTGGCTTGCCGTAGCCGTGGCCTTTCGGAGCGCGGCAGTAGGTCTCTATGAAGCGAATAGCCCGCTTGGCGGGCTCCGTTTCGTCCCAGTCGTACCAGGGCGGCTCAGAGGTATCCCGAAAGCGCGTCCGGGCGTTACCACCCGACGCCATCAGCAGAACTGAATTAGCCGGTAACGGTCCACCAGCTGGTGATTAATCAAACTGAACAGCTCCGGCGAATTGCCGATAGTCAAAATCCAGCGCTCCGACACGTCATCGACCCTGCGCTCCGACGGCGGCCCCGAAGCACCCCGAACACTGCCGACCTGGGCGGCCATCCTGTCGACCATTTCGAGAATTGCCGCCTGAAAATCGAATGCGTCGTCCCAGCCGTGTTCGAGCGAGACCGAGACGTTGCTGTAGCCGCGGGGCCAGGTTTTGCAGCCCGTGCGGTACAGCACCCCGGCGGCATCGGCGGACTGCTGCACTTCGCTGAGGTCGACAGCGGTGCCATCTGCGGTAATCGAGGTCAGACTGACGATATTTTGAGTCGGCAGAATCAGGCTTGACCAGCCGCTACCGTCGACTGTGATGGTTTCAGTGGTCGTCGGCGTAACGTGCCAGCCTGCATATTTCCGGCAAGCGGCAGTCGCGGCATCGAGTAGGCGCTGGGTTTCCGGGTCGTCTGCATCGAGTCGCCCCTTTACGTAGGCTGCCACGTCGGCAGTGGTGAGTTCACTGGTCGGCATGCACTATTACTCCAAATCCCTTATATTGCAATGACTTTGGATCACTGCGTGCATGCGAAAAACGTTGCTATGCAGCGTGATCGGGGTCGGCGAGTTCGGAGTGGGTATCAACAGCGTTGATATACCCCGGCACTCAACCGAGAAGCGTTGGTATCGAACGGCTTTCGAGAGCTCAAAAATGGCCTCTGACCTGCGGTTTTCTTTATAAGCGTGCAAATCCGGCTGCGCGTGTCCCCCCGAGCGTACTCGCCGAACTTTTGACGAATGTCGTTGTGCAACAACGTATCTCGTAGCCGTACGGATGGTCGTCCGCTACCGTATGGGTCCTCGGCGGCGTTGTGCCAAGGTGCCCTGTATTGCAACGTATTTCGCATACGGAGTGAGAGCTAATGCCGTTGTGTTACAACGTCTTTCGCGTTGGCATCATTCGGTATCAACCTAGATGATGGTCACTCAGGAGTGAGTATCAACGTGGCTGATACAGCATGGTTGATATCAGCATCGTTGATACCGTTGTGCGATGTATGCAGGTCAGGTCGTATCTCGGTCCCGACGAGCTGAATTGCATGGCACGCACGCCGGACGTAAATTCCGCCGATCATGAGTGCCGCCCCTAGAGAGCGGCACAATGTGATCCCACGAATTGGCGTAACCAAGACACCGAGTAGTCAGCTTGAGCTGGCACTCCCCGCTCGGTGCTGGTAGCGACCTGTAGGCCGGGTGGTCGTACGTCCTGCGGCGGCGGTCCCGGTGGCATCGTTGGCACCGGGAACCGTCGCTGAGCCGGCCACACTCAAGGCATGGCCGTCGAACGGTCACAGGGCCATCGGGGTTGATGCGCCCATCGCCCCCATGTATGCCAGGTCGTTGTACGTGGTCTGCGGGTTCTGGCCGGGCTGCGTGGTGATGTTCAGATCGCCACCGATATGCATACCGCCGTGGTACTGATCCCCGCCCTGCTGCTGACCCTTAGCGCCCTGCTGCTGCTGCTTGTCCTTGTTGTCCTTCTTGCCCTGCGTCTTACCGGCCGATGTGCCGGTCGCGGGCTTGGCCTTGGCAAGGCCTTTGAGCACCCGCCCGAAAATGTTGTTCTGGATACCGTCCAGGCCGCCCCCGCCGCCATCGGGATCATGCACACCAAAGGTTTCTTGCAAGCCCTGGACACCGATAGCCGCGTATTCGCCGACTTGCTGGATGGTGCGGTTGGTCAGCTGGATAGCGAGCTGTGCAGCAGCGCCACCACCGGGGAACATGCCTGCAGCCGATGTGATGGCCGCCGCCGGCATGCCGCCGATGCCAAGACCGCCGCCGCCCGAGGGCTGCCAGCCGCCACCGGGGCCGCCTGGCTGTGAGCCCTGCGGGGTGGGGCTGCCGGTGTCTGTGAGCCCTCCGGGCATCGGGAAGCCTGGCGTACCACCGCCGGGTCCTGGCATTCCATTGCCGCCCGGCATAGGGAAGCCTGGCGTGCCGCCGCGTGGCCCCGGGAATGGGCCGCCTGTCCCGTAACCGGCCTCTTGGACCCCGGGCATGCCTCGGGCTGGTCCTAAGCCCGTACCGGCGACAATGCCGCGTCCCCGCGTTGCTTGGAAGGCATCAGCTGCCGACACGGGATACTGTGTGCCGCCAGCGGTATCGGACAGGTTGATGGTGCCATCAGGGTTGTAACCCGTCGCGGCGATAAAGTGTCCGTCAGCGAAATTGCGTCCAGCAATTGAACTTCCGGGAGCCACGTTCAAAATGGAGCCGACGCCGTTGTCAATAGATGCCTTGATGGCAGCGAACATCGCTGCCGGGCTTCCGCCGGACCCTTGCATGGGCACGAATCGACCTGCTGGATCGAGCTGGTTCATGCCAGCGGCCTGGGACTCGATGCTGCCGCCTGGGGCTATAACACCCTTGAGCTGGTCCTCGCTCATGTTGACGCCGGAATGAGACAGGATGATCCGAGCCGATGCGTCGATACAGTCGTTTGCGTACTTTTGCGCCGCAATAGGAATGGTGGACAGATTCAGGCCACTACCCGAGGTCATGCCGGCCGGCATGCCGCCCTGGCCACCGCCTGTGCTGAGCTGGCCGTAATTCTGCGGCCATAGCGATTGGGGGCCGCCGCGGGCCTGCATCGCACGCTGAGCAACTTGGATCTGCTGTTCCCTGGTAGCCATGGCCGCGTTCGGGGCGAACGCGGTGCCGCCGTACTGCGCCCAGGTGCTCTGATCGAACTGAAGACCGCCGTAGTAGCCGTTGCCGGTATTGATGCCCCAGTTGCCGCCGGATTCCTTGGCCGCCAACGCATCCCAGTTCAGGTCGTCGCCGCCAGGCATTCCAGAGGGGATACCGAGCAGGCCCGAGCGGCCCTGCATGTGGTTTTGCTCGGCTAGGGCGCCCAAAGCACCGCTGCCGCCCGTGTAGATCGGGTCCGAGTCGCGCATGGCCGCGAGCCTGCCCAGCATGGGCGCGGCAGCCAGCTGGCCGATGAACTCGACTAGGTTCTTGGCCAGGCCCGGCAAGCCCTGTGACAGGCCGAAGTCTTCATCGAGTTTCGGCCCGATGTCGCGCATGCCGTCAGTGAAGTTTTTGTAACCGGCCAGCTGCTTTTTGTTGGCTTCCTGCTGCGCCTGCTGCAGCTCTAGCTGCGCTTTGTTGATCTCGCGCTGATCCTCAACGATTTTGTTCCGCTGCTCCTGCAGCTGCTGCTCGGAGACGGTATTGTCTTTCTCCATCGCCAAGAGGGTCTGTTTGTCGTCCTCAAGGCGGTGCCTGGCTTGCATGAGGGCGCCTTCGGCGTCGTACTCGCCCTGAGTTTCGCCCGGCCGCGGTGCGGCGCCGAAGGACGGATCAAGCGGCGAGACAACCTTCGGGAGCTTGCCCTTGTTGCCCTTGCCTGGGACCCCCGGTACGGGAATGTCATCCCACGGCGTGGCGCCATTGATCGCTGAGCCAGCCCCAAATTGGTTGTTCGGGCGCGGCGCCCACCCCGGGCCGCTCGTGGCTGGCTTGTTGTCCGGCTGGTCCGGCGGAGCGAAGCTGCCACCGCCGCCGATGTAACCCGGAACGGTCCCCGGCGCACCGGGACCGACGTAATTTCCGTTTTGGTCATACAAGCCGCCCTTGCCGAGACGGCTGGGATGCCTGATATCGCCCCACATTTCACGGAATGGCTGCTTGAACCAGTTCCAGTTATCCGTGTCGGGGAGGGGAAGGTTGGTGTGCTTCTTTAGCTGGTCGTCGGCCTTGGGTATGAGGGCCATCATTCCCAGCAGTTCAGCGACTGGCGCCATAGCACTCGCCATCGATGCGGCAATACTCTTGGCGCCCGTCGCGGCGCTGGCCGGCAGCGTAACGCCCAGCATCTCCGCGACCTTGCCCAGCTGAGTGATGGTCGTTGCAACCTTCCACGCCCCCCACGCGCTGGCCACGGCATAGATCAGGTTCGGCCAGCCGCCGATCATGTTCGCCACAGGCTGCAGGTCGTTGATGAGCGTGTTCACCACGTGCGAGACACCAGCGATGGCCTGCGCAACCGACACAGCCGCATCAACCATGCCGTGCAATGTCGATTGGAACTCTTGCGGGCTCTTGTTGCCGAAGACGTCGAAAATCCTGTGGCCGATCTCGCCGATGGTGCGGCCAAGCACCACCGCGGCGTCGATGCCCTTCTGAATCCACTCGTGGAGTTGTCCGGATTGCTGCGCCTTTTGAATGAAGTCGGCGAACTTGGTTGCCAGGTTGGCGATCGACGTGGCCATGCCGGGGAGAAAATCGCTGCCCACTTTGGCGATGCGCGCGAACGCATCCACGACGGGACCCATTGCGGGGGCCAGGTTCTGGAAGGCCTGGACGATGTTGTTCATCAGCGAGCCGATGGCAGCACGGGTCCCTGGCGTCTTCAGTTGGCCGGCGAAGTTCTGGAACATCTCATTCATCGCGCCGGCAATGCCCGTGGTGAGCTGGCGAATCTGCGGCATGAATTGCTTGCCGAGATCGCTCAATTGCCTTGCGACACCGCTAAACAGGGCGTTTTGCGTGATCGCCTTGAGGCCGTCCAGCCCTGTTACCAAGTGCTGAATCTCTAGCGCGGCTTGCTGGGCATTCGGAGCGAGGCCCGCGAGATCCTGCGCAAACTTACGCGGGTCAGACATGTCTTTCAGGGCCTTGTCAAAGCCGCTGAGACCCACCTTCAGGGTTAGAAGCCCAGCGCCCCCGGCGGTTGCGGCGGCAGGGAGTAACCACAGCGCCTGGCTCGCCGTTGTGGCAGCCTCAGCCACCGAACCAAGAATCGCGACTAAGCCGCCGCCGATCGCGACACCGGCTCTGCCGCCGGGCACGCCAGGGATGCTGCTCGCCATGTCGCCAAGAAATCCGCCGCCACGTCCACCACCGCCGCCGCCACGACGGTGCCTGTGAGCGTCATCGATCTTCGCGTCGCGAAGGCCTCGCAGGGCATCATGCTGCCGCTTCACGGCACGGGTGAACTCGTCGGAGCCGCGCGCCGCGTCACGGTTGGCCGCCGCCAGGTCGCGCCGAGCTGCGTATAGCTGGCGCTCCAGCTTGACGCCCTCGCTGGCGGTGATCGCGGTGCCGCGGCGAACGTCGGTAAGCTTTCGCTCACTATCGGCAACCGCCTGCGTCGACTCGCGGATGCGCCGGTTCGCGGCCTCCAACTTTTTGTTCGATTCCGCGACTTGAGAATTTGACGCGATGACCCCACCCGCGGCCTTGCGAATTCTGGGGGAGGCCGACTCCATTTCCTTGCTAAATGCGTCGGCGGCGCTTTGTCCAGCTTTTTTCATTTGATCGCGGATCTGACGATCCACGTTGTCAACGCTGGTGCGGTTTAAGTGCGTAAATACGCCAATATCAATGCGCGGCACGAATTCCTCCAATGAGGATCAAAAAGAATCGGAGCCGGAAGGCCGACCCCAAAATGTGAGCGTGGTTAGTTGTTCGTGTTCGGCGTCGGTGCGCTCGAAATAAAACTGGCCGCAGTGCGCAGCTCAGCGGCCCGCTCCGCGATCTGCTCGGCCGTAGGCTCTGCAATGCCCTGGGCGCGGCACAACAGGCTCGCCAGCAATGTGTAGTAACTGCCCAGCCCAACCATGCCGCGGGCGTAGGCGGCGACTAAATCCACGCCAGCCTGGCGGATTTGCCGAGCCTCGTCAGGGGTCACGTTCTCAGGGGTCATTGCATGGTCCGTTCAATGTCGCGGGACGCGCTAATGTTCTCGAAGAACATCAGGCGCGGCGGAAGTTTTTCCGGGCTATCCAAGAGGCTGTTCACGGGGAGCTGATCAGCAGCGCTGATAAACAACGGTTCAGCGGTCAACGGTTCGACATGTGTCGTCTACACCAAAGGCAAGTGCCACTCACGAGAGGTTCAAGCTCCCGAAGGGAGCCGTTCCCCTGGAATCAAGGGAAAGCCACCCGCTCGTTACGGGAGCTACGCTCGGGCGCGGCGAAGCGCCGCGCTCCGGGGTTGGGGCCTTGTCGGTATCGGCATTGTCGAAGTTGTCAGCGATGCCAAAACTGGAACGCATTTTGATAAAGAGTCATAGAGGAGCGATGCATTTGCGCTGGTCAGCGCGTCGGCTCTTAACCGTTTTGGTTAATGGCCTTAACCGAAACGGTTAAAAAATGCATCATTATTTAACCGTTTCGGTTAAATTTCGCACACCCCGGGATCGCTTACCATCGCAGACAGCGCAGGGGTCGTTCGGGTGCCCCTTCCACCCTCCCGTAACCACATCCTTGGGCGATACCAGGCACCGCGCAGTTGATTCATACATAAGTAGCCCGGCGTCCTTCGCCCCGGCTATGGCGCGGGATACAGACACCGGGTGTGCCTTGAGCGTCTCAGCCAACTCGCCCTTGGCGAAAGTGGCGTGACCATTCGTCCGCGTCTTGCTATAGGCCAGGAAGGCGACACGGAACCGCAGGGGGATCTGCTCATTCTTCGCGAATGCTAAGCACGTCTCCATGTTCAGTTTCACGAAATAGGGCTCATCGCTAGTGGGTTGCAATCTTGCTCATCGTTTCCGCCCGGGGGCAATCATCGGCTAGCAGCTCTTGCATGTCGGCTATCAACTGAACCGCCTCGTCACGGCTGAGCAGGATGAAACTGCGGCCCTGCTTTATGTGGACTCCACCACCGAATCGCTTCGATAGCTGGACAGGGTTTGCGTTCACACCGCACACCCGGCCCGGCCCAGCTCATCCGCCAGCGCCACCGCCGCACGGCACAACTCGGGATCGCGCTGCAGGGCGAGCTGCGCCCGTCCCGACCCGAAGTCCATGACGTCCTGAAGCGCCGCAGCAGCAACGAGAATGCGCTCCGCTTTGTTGAGGTCATTGACGTCAATCCCGCGAGCCTCAAGCGCCCTAAATAGCGCCATCGCCTGCCCGCGGCGGGTTTTATACTTGGTCTGCCGGCCATCATGGCATTTGCGGCATTCGCTGCCGATGAAGTCGGCAGGCGTGCGCAATTCGTGCAACTCATTCTTACAGAGCATTTTGGCGCGTTCTTTCTCCCGTATTTGTACGGTTGGTAGACATGGGTGTTCCCCGTTACTATCGGGTACAGGGATTAAGCCCCTGACCTCGCATTCTTGCGATTCTGTGACACGATTTCCTTCCGGCATGCTTTGCACACCGGGTGCCTGCCATCGGCGGCATCGGCTTTAGGCGAAAAGCACTCCGGGCCTTTCGACCGCCCGCAAGGGCCTTTGCAGGTTTTGCGCGCCCCGACCTCGTAGGCGCCCAAGAACGTGGTGGCGGCCTTTTCCCTGCCCTTCGCGAACACTGGCCTCGCATCATCGTCGACTGGGGTGGAAAGCCTGTTGCGTTCTTCTTCGCCAGCTCGCCCCCATACCCCGTCGGGAAGGCTGGGATTTTCGCGACTCCTTTTGCGGGTATTCACGTCATCCACATCGCCGCAAAGGGTTGGTTCGATATAGTCGATATCCCCATCGACAAGCAGGCTGAAAACGGAGTCTTTCGTGTCAAAATCATTGTCGGGATCGTAATGCTGAAGATCTTCCCGGGCGATAATACCCAGCTCGTATTTCCTCTTTTCAATATCCCGGTCGACGCTGCGCTTATTCTTGCCGGCGCCTTTGTTGAGCCATTCGTTGGCCTGTGCTTCAAGGCCCTTATCTTTGCCATGCTTAGTCACTGTCATCCCCTGATCGGCCAAGTCGATCGCGCCGCCTCAAGAGGTCACTGTGGGTGGCCTCAAGCTCATCAAGTGTCAGCTCATGCAGCGGCTTGCCGGTCGTCTTCAGCAGGCTGGCGAGGGTAGTACCCAGAAAGAGATCTGCGCCGCGGTCGATCTGATCGGCCAACGCCCTGATCCGGTTACGCAACCTTGCCTTCGCCTCGATGTCGTTCACCGGGCGCCTCCCCCATCCGGCCGCTCCGTCACACCACCGCGGGCAGTCGTCGCCATCTGGTTTTCCAGCCACGCCTCGACGTCCTCGCGGCGGTATTTCACATGCCGTCCGACGCGGAAAGACCGCGGCCCCTGATCCATATAGCGCCAGTAGCGAAGTGTCCCTTCACTAACGCCGAGCAGTTGTGCGGCACCGGCCGTTGACATGATATCCATCATGATCGGCGCCCATCCTCGGCCGCGTCGTCCTCGTCATCGATGAATAGCGGGCGCACGGCGAGCCACTGCGCGTCGGTCAGGATGTACTCGTCGTCTGGGTGGGTCACAGCACGCCCCCAATCGGGCGCTGGACCGCAAGCAAGCTGTCCCGGTCAATTCGTATGGCGCGCTTGCCGAGCCGGTATCCGCTGATCCGCCCCTCGGCGAGCCATCGGCGTATAGTCTTGTGCGACAGGCCGAAAACGGCTGCCGCCTGTGCGATACTGATGCGGACGGGAAGTGACTCCAGGTCCGTCATCGTGCCTGATGTGGTCATAGAGCAACTATTGCATCCCCATCCTGCGATCCCCGCGGTTCTAGCGGGACGAATTCCGTTGCGGGACGTAGGCATTGACACATACACCACGCGCTGACCAGCGGATAGGCGGCGGTCTAGTGACGCAAAACACGGTGTGCAGAGGTTGGGCAGCACCGCCGTAATTAGGTCGCGGATGTAGCTCTCGATGTTGAACTAGCTAGCGCCGACAACGCCTCGGCGATCTCGCCATCGCGGCCATCCACGGCGCCCTGATAGATCAAACTCGCCTTCGCCGTCGAGTGCCCGAGCCGGGCCATCGTCTCCGGGAGGTTCGCCACACGCGCGGTTTGGTGTCCGGCGAAGTGCCGTAGGTCGTGGATTGCCGGCCGCGGCTTCTTCTTGCCGTCGCGGCCGATCGCCGTGAGCGCGGTCCTGAAGTAGCGGCGGAAGGTTTTGTCGGACAGGTGGCAGCTGCGGTCAGGCGGAAAGACAAGGGCGTCAGGCCCTTTAGCGGCATACGCGGCCAGATGATGCTTGAGGGCGGCGCGAATGTGTGGGGGAGCGACGACCTTGCGGCCTTTCTTCGTCTTCGGGGTGTCGACAAAGCACTTCCCGTCACGGTGGACAACGCCACGCTCGACCGTGAGCAGCGCGCAGTCGGTGCTGAAGTCTTTGCGCCGTAGTTCGGTGACTTCACCCCACCGCAGGCCGCACCACGCGCTAATCAGCACCAGGGCTTTGAACCGCTCATCGATGGCGTCGGCCAACTGGCCGACCTCGGCTACGTCGAGTATCACGGCCCGTTTCTTGCTCGCGGTCCCGCCGGCCCCGGTGATCTGTGCCGGGTTGGCTAGGAGGTAGCCGTCAGTGACGGCGGTCGCCAGCACCGCGTGCAGCAGCCCATACGCATGGGCGCGATATGTGGGCTTGTCGATCAGCGTTGTCGCGTGCCACTGGCGCACCGCTTGCACGGTGATGTTCCCCAGGGGGAGCTTGCCGAGCGCTGTCGGCTTGATGTGTTCCTCGAACAACCGGGTGTAGTGGCTCTGGGTGCGTGGCTTGAGGGGTTGGCCGCCCACGGTGCGCTGCTCGATCCACGTGGGCGCGTAGTCCGCCAGGGTCAGGCCGTGAGCCTGTTTCTCCGCTTCCCGCTGCGCGGGCGGGGTCCAGACGTTGAGGTCGATCAGCCGCCGTTCCGCTGCCAGCCACGCCTCGCCGTCCATCTTCGCGCCGAAGGTGCCAGGCGCTTTGTGACGCGCCCCGTCAGGGCCAATATAAGAAGCGTGCCAGCGCTTGGGCGGGCGTCGGCCGCTCTGGCGTAGCCAGCCCCACCCCCGGTGCCCCTTCTTCCCGGCCACTAGATATGCCTTTCGTGGTGTTATCCGTGTGTTATGCAAAGGTCCGCTTCGGGGCTCTTGCGTCCACTACGGTCCTAGGCGTACGCTCAGTATAACAGCAGGTAGCGGACATATTATGACTGGTACAGGCTGTGCGGAGCAACTGCAGAAGCGGCTAATTCGATCCCAGCCGGGACCACACATCGACCCAGGTCACTGAGCAGTTCCCCCCTGATCCACCTCTGCTCCCTCGCCTTCTCGCGCGATAGCGTCCTGACCCCAACCGATGTTTCCTGGTCCTGATAGCGGCCCGCTTGGTGCGCCGTGTCGGGTTAACCGCTCGGCGAGACGAAGTCGCGGCCACAAGCCCCGAGGCCACGCTGCCCTTGCCGGAACGCGCCCGCTGGGCCACCATGAACCGCGTGAGTAAGGTAACCCTAACTACCGAGCTGCCGATCCCCGCCGAGACCGCCGCCGCCCTGGCGCGCAAGCCCGAGCTGATGCGCCATGTGTTGAGCCCCGTGCTGCGGACCTATCGCCTCGACGTCCCCGAGCGCATCGAGGTCGGCACCCAGGGATCGGCGCGGTTCTGGTGGTTCGGCGTGATCCCCGCCTGGACCCACCACCTCACCATCAAGCGCCTCGAACCGACCGAGATCTACACCAACGAGCACGGGGGACCGGTCCGCACGTGGAACCACCGCCTGACGTTTGAACCCATCGACGAGCGCAGCTGCCGCTACACCGACGAGATCGAAACCGACGACGGCCTGCATGGCCTACTGACCCGCGCCTTCGTCCGGCTCATGTTTCGCCACCGGCATCGGCGATGGCGAAAGCTCGCGCAGATCCTGCGATAACGCGAGCGGCTTCGCGAAAAGCCCGCATCCATCAACGAATAGCGCTTCCGATCCGAACGACTATTACCCGCCCGCGCGACGGGTACAGCTGTAGAGGACGACTCACAGCAACAGAGGAAGGGATCATGGGAGACACGGCTCGAGATCCGCTCGACCATCAACGGTCCAGCCGCCCGCGGGTTGGCCAAGCCCTGAAAAATCCCGCCAAAGCCCCGGGTGTGCTTCTGGGGGGGCCGGAGTCGTGGCGTTGGCAATCTGTCTCGCGTGCTTCGCTGACGGCCGGGTTGGCGCCGGAGTCGCCGCCGCGGCGGTGTCGTTGCTGACGGCCGCGGCGGGGCTGGCGTGGCTGACGAGGGAAGCGCGCCGCCTGCGCGAGCTCGAACGCCAGCACACGAGCACCGGGAGCCGCGGCCGGCCCTGAACCCGCAATCGGGGTGGCGCCCGGCCCCGCGGATACTGTAAGAGCTACAGTAGCGGCGCCGACCCGAGAGGAGCCCCGTGCCTCAGAATCCCCCGACAGCGCCCCGCCCTCCCGAGGGAGACTGGCTGGGCACGCCCTATCTGCGCTTCGAGCGCCAGGGACCGATCGCGGTGTGCACCATCGACCGCCCCGACGCGCGCAACGCCCTGAGCCCGGCGATGTACTTCGGAATCCGTTATGCCGTAGGACGTCTCAACGAGGACCCGGATCTGGCCGGGCTGGTGCTCACCGGAACCGGCGATGTCTTCGCGCCCGGCGGCGACATGGGCGGCGGGGGAGGCGAGGACAACTGGATCACCTTCGGTTCCGCGCTGGGCATGGACGTGACGCCGTTCGACGCGGTGCGCACTTCGGCCAAGCCCATCGTCTCCGCGGTCAACGGACTCTGCCAGGGCGGCGGATTCCAGATCGCGCTGTGCAGCGACCTGTCGGTGGTGAGCGATCGGGCGACCTTCCGGGTGCCCGAGTTGTTCCGCGGCTACGCCGACACCTACTACAGCCAGATGCTCACCCGCGTCATCGGGCCGGTGCGCACCCGCGACCTCATGTTCACCGGACGGGTGCTGACCGCGGTCGAAGCCCTCGACTGGGGCCTGGTCACCCGGGTGGTGCCGCACGAGGGCCTGCTGGACGCGGCGAAAGACCTACTCGCGCAATGCTGTCGGACCGCGCCGCGCGCCCGCGGCGTCATCAAGTCCAGCATCGACAGTTACCTCGGCCTGTATGACCGCATCGGCATGACCTCCAGCCTGTCCGACGCCGAGGCCATCGAGGGCTTCCGCTCGTTCAAGGAACGCCGCTCGCCCGACTGGGTGCATCCGGAACTGCGCGTCGAGGGACGCCTATAACTCGATCCATTCCCCGTGGGGCGCAACCTTCAGCAGGCTGCTGATGCCGGCCTGATCGAACGCGGCGACGAATTCGTCGAGGCCCTCGCTGAAGTGGGCCCAGCCGTCGACGTGAGCCGGGATCACCGCCTTGGCGCCGAGCACCTCGGCGGCGGCGGCCGCGCGCGCCGCGGTCAGCGTCAACGGCCGCCCGCGCTCCTTGGTGGGCACGCTCGCCGCCCCGGCGAACAGCACCGCGATGTCGACCTGCCCGACCCGATCGGCGACGTCCTTGACCGCGCTCATCGAGGCGTTGTCGCCGCTGAGGTACACCGTCGGCAGCCCGGGCCCCGATAGCACAAAGCCGGTCACCTCGCAGTTGACGTGGCCGCCGTCGTCCCGTTGCCCGTCGGCGGGGCCGTGCACGGCGGGAACCGCTTGCGCGGTAAGCGATCCGGTCCCGCCGCCAAGCTCGTGGGAGTCCCAGGGCGCCAACCCGACCGCGGGCGGGCCCAGCCGGGCGGCCGCCCCGGGATGGGTGAGCAGCAGCGGCGCGGCCAGCGCCATGCGTCGGCCATCGTCGTCGAAGTTGTCGGGATGCTGGTCGTGGCTGACCAACACCGCATCCACCGCGCCCAGGGCGTCGGCGTTCACCGCGGGACCGGTCAGCTTGGTCAGGTAGGCGTGCACCCCGGGCGGGTCGAAGGTCGGGTCCATCACGATCCTGCGGCCCGCGATGTCGATCACCGTCGTCGGACCGCCCAGCACACTGATCGCGCAGTCACGCCGCTGCGCGTCCACACGGCCGCTCATATTCCGCGGGACCGGTCTCGCCAAAACGGTTCCCGCAGCTGCGTTTTGAGGATCTTTCCGCTCGCATTGCGGGGGAGCTCCGACACGAAATCCACGGTGCGTGGGCATTTGAAGCCCGCCAGATGCTGGCGGCAGAATTCGATGATGCCGGCGGGTTCGGCCTCGCCGTCGGCCACCACGATCGCCTTGACCGATTCTCCCCAGAAGTCGTCGGGCACCCCGATCACCGCGGCATCGGCCACGGCGGGATGCTCGATGAGCACGCTTTCCACCTCGGGGCCGTACACGTTCTCACCGCCGGTGATGATCATGTCCTTCAGCCGGTCCTCGATGTAGACGTAGTCGTCGGCGTCGAGGCGCCCGACGTCGCCGGTGCGCACCCAGTCGTCGGCGGTGATCGTCTCGGCGGTCGCCTCCGGGCGGTTGAGGTACCCGGTCATGTTCTGGTTGCTGCGCACCCACACCTCACCGGACTCCCCGGGCGGCAACGAGGCGCCCGTCTCGGGGTCGACGATGCGAATCTCGCAGCCCAGCACCGCCTTTCCGGCCGAGAGCTGCAATTCGGGGCGCGCCGAATCACGGTGGTCGGCGTCGGACAGGGCCGTGACCGCGCCGCACAGCTCGGTCTGTCCGTACACCTGCACGAATTTCGTGTCCGGCCATGTCGACAGCGCCCGATGCAGCAACGGCAGCGGCATCGGCGCCGCCCCGTAGACGATGTAGCGCAGGCCGGCGATGGCGGCGGTCGCCGCCTCACCCGCCTGCAGGAACCGGGCGATCACCGGCGGCACGAAGAACGCGTGGGTGGCGCCGGCGCGCACCGCGCCGATCAGCGTCGCGGCGTCGGGTTCGCGGGTCAGGAAAGTCGGTGCGCCCGAACGGATCCCGAACAGCGCGTAGCCTATCCCGCCCACATGGAACAACGGCATGGCGACCAGGTTCGCGTCCCCGTCGGCGAACGGGAACGCCGGCGCGAGGTTCGCCGCGTGGTTGACCAGCGCGCGCTGGCTGAGCAGCACGCCCTTGGGCCGTCCGGTGGTGCCCGAGCTGTAGATCACCAACGCGGTCTCGTTCGGGTCGAGCCCCGCGTCGGCCTCGGCCGGTGACGCCGCGGCGAGCAACGATTCGTACTCCTCGCCGACCTCGATGATGCGTTCCAGGCCGGGTACCCGCTCGGCGGCCGCCTCGGCGGCGGTGCGCAGCTCGGCGCCGACCAGCAGCACGCGGGCCCCGCTGTCGGCGAGCACGTGGACGAGCTCGTCGCCGATCACCCGCCAGTTGACGACGGTGGTGACCACGCCGACGGAGGCCCCGGCGATCAGCACCTCGAGGCAGGCGGGATGGTTCTTGTCCAGGAACGCCACGCACTGGCCCCGCTCTATCCCGGCGTCGCGCAGCGCCCCCGCGGCGCGACGGATCCGCGAGCTCCACTCGGCCCACGACCACTGGCGCTCGCCGTAGCGGATCGCGATCGCCTCGGGCCGCTGTAGGGCGTGTCGTTCGACGATCCCGGCGAGCGTCTCCGCCGTGTCGGTTTGTGGCATGAACCCCTCCGCGTTCGATGTGTTCCACTCGGTAATACGGGATCGCTGCGCCGTGCCCGACGGCGGGGCGTCATTCCATGGAGCCGACCATCATTCCGCCGTCGCCCGCGGCTTGGGTGGTCGCGCTGCCGCCTTGGCGGAAGTCGATGAATGCCGAGCGCCCGTTCGACGTGTTCAGCAGCTCGGTGAACGTGCCGATCACCGGAATCGTGCCCTGCGGGTTCACCACGTTGGCCGTGTAGTTGACCGACGCTTGCTGCTGAAAGTTGGGCCCCTGCAGCGGCGTGACGTCGGGAGCGGTCAATCGGTTCACACCGGCCAAGATGGCCGATGCGCCGCTCACGTACTGGTCGATGTCGGCTTGCAGAACCGCGGCGGCGTCGGTGCCGCCGGCGTGTTTGACGGTGATCCGCATCTGCGCGCTGGTGTCGGCGTTGTTCAGCGCCACCCAGTTGGGGCCGCGGTTTCCCAGTGTCCAGCCGGGTGCGGGGGTGACCGAGACGCCCTGCGCGATGGCGATCGCCTCGTCGGAGGCCAGCGCAATCCCGACGGATGCGTGGGGGCCGGCCAGGACGAACACCGCGGCCACCACCGCGCCAAGCGCCCCGAGGGCGGTGGAAAAGAACGCCTGCGGCTGAGTCGATGACATCGTTGTTCCTCACTCTCTGGGCGGCGCGGATTCGAGCGCGGTCCTATCGTCCTCCGGCGCCAGGGCCGATGTCCAAGATGGGCTCGCTATGAGTCGATCCAGCGCGGCTATCGCAAATCCGGTATCCGCGAACTGATCCCGGGCCGGTGTGTCACCATGACGGGGCCGCCCGACCCGCCCCCGAGGAGGATCCGACATGGTGAACCCCGATCGCGCCCGCTCCCGCACCTTCGTCGTGACCGGCGCCGCCTCCGGAATCGGGCTGGCCACCGCGCGACGGTTGTTGGCCGAGGGCGGCACCGTCGTCGGCGCCGACCTGGCGGCACCGCCGGATGACCTGGGCCCGCGGTTCACGTTCGTGCCCGCCGACGTGACCGACGAGGCCGCGATCTCCGCGGTGCTGGACGCCGTGCCGGGCCGCCTCGACGGCCTCTTCCACGCCGCCGGTGTCGCCGGGGGAGGCCCGGTGCACCTGCTGGAGCGCGCCGAATGGGACCGGGTGATCGGGATCAACCTCACCGGCACCTTCCTGGTCGCCAAGGCGGCCCTGGCCAGGATGATCGACCAACCCCGCGCCGAGGGTGAGCGGGGCTCGATCGTGACCGTCGCCAGCGTCGAGGGCCTGGAGGGCACCGCGGGCGGCAGCTCCTACAACGCGGCCAAGGGCGGCGTCGTGCTGCTCACCAAGAACATCGCCCTCGACTACGGCCCGAGCGGCATCCGGGCGAACGTCATCTGTCCCGGCTTCATCGAAACCCCGATGGCGCACAGCGTGTTCAGCATTCCCGGGATGGAGGGCCCGCTCGCCTCCATCACCAAGGAGCACGCGCTGCAGCGGCTTGGACAGCCCGAGGAGATCGCGGCCATGGCCGCCTTCCTGCTGTCGCCCGACGCCTCCTTCGTCAGCGGTCAGGCCCTCGCCGTCGACGGCGGCTACACCGCCGGTCGCGACCACGGTGTCGTCGAACTCTTCGGCTTTCCCAGCTGATACCACTGCGATTCAAATGCCACTAAGATTCGTCCATGAGCGGTGGATTAACCCCTGACCAAGCGATCGAGGCGATCCGGGGCGCCGGCGGCGCTCAGCCGGGCTGCCGCGCGTTGCATGCGAAGGGCACCCTGTACCGGGGCACGTTCACCGCGGCCCGCGACGCGGTAATGCTCTCGCGCGCAAGCCATCTCGACGGCTCGCCGGTCCCGGCGCTGATCCGGTTCTCCAACGGATCGGGCAACCCCAAGCAGCGCGACGGCCGGCCCGGCGTGCGTGGGATGGCGGTGAAGTTCACCCTGCCCGACGGCTCCACCACCGACGTCTCGACGCAGACCGCCCGGCTCTTCGTCTCCAGCACGCCGGACGGCTTCATCGATCTGCTCAAGGCGATGCGGCCCGGCCTGATGACGCCGCTGCGCATGGGCAAGCACCTGCTCACCCACCCGCGGCTGCTCGGCGCGTTGCCCATCCTGCGGGAGGCCAACCGGATCCCTGCGAGCTATGCCACCACCGAATACCACGGCCTGCACGCGTTCCGCTGGGTCGCCACCGACGGCAGCGCCAGATTCGTTCGCTACCACCTGGTTCCGATCGCTGCCGAGGAGTACCTGTCGGTGTCGGACGCCCACGGCAAGGATCCGGACTTCCTCACCGACGAGCTGGCGACGCGGCTGGACGGTGGACCGGTGCGGTTCGACTTCCGGGTGCAGATCGCCGGGCCCACCGACTCCACGGTGGACCCGTCGTCGGCCTGGCAGAGCACCCAGATCGTCACCGTCGGCTCCCTGCAGATCACCGGTCTGGACACCGAGCGCGAACACGGCGGCGACATCGTGGTGTTCGACCCGATGCGGGTGACCGACGGCATCGAACCCTCCGACGATCCGGTCCTGCATTTCCGGACGCTGGCCTATTCGGCGTCGGTCAAGCTGCGCACCGGGGTCGAGCGCGGCGCCGAAGCCCCGCCCGCCTGAACATGCGACGAAATCGGCGGCAGGCTAAGGTTTTTCTTCGGTGTCGCCATTTCAGATGTTCCTCATATGCCTGGCCGGACTGGCGGCCGGGGCGATCAACGCGCTGGTCGGCTCCGGCACCCTGATCACCTTCCCGACGCTGGTTGCGCTCGGCTTTCCACCCGTGACGGCCACCATGTCGAACGCGACGGGCCTGGTCGCCGGCAGCGTGTCGGCGACCTGGGGCTATCGCGCCGAGTTGCGCGGTCAGTGGGATCGGTTGCGCTGGCAGCTGCCGGCTTCGCTGGCCGGCGCGACGCTGGGCGCCTATCTGCTGTTGCATCTGCCCGAGAAGGTGTTCGCCGAGATCGTGCCCGTGCTGCTGGTGCTGGCGCTGGCGCTGGTGGTGATCGGGCCGCGGATCCAGGCGTGGACCGGCCGGCGCGCCGCGCAGGCGGGCCGCTCACCCGAGCACGTCCCGCCGGGGCGGATGGCGACGCTGGTGCTGGGCACCTTCGCCGTCGGCGTCTACGGCGGCTATTTCACCGCCGCCCAAGGCATTTTGCTGGTCGGGCTGATGGGGGCCTTGCTGCCGGAGTCGGTGCAACGCATGAACGCCGCCAAAAACCTCCTGGCCCTGGTGGTGAATGTGGTTGCCGCCGTTGCCTATACGGCCGCGGCGTTCGACCGGATCAGCTGGCCGGCCGCCGGGCTGATCGCGGCGGGCTCGCTGGTCGGTGGCCTGCTCGGGGCGCGTTACGGACGCCGGCTATCGGGCAACGCGCTGCGCGCCATCATCGTGGTCGTGGGCCTGATCGGGCTGTATCGGCTGCTCGCGGTGGCCTGACGAGAAGTGTTGTGCGGCAACGAGACTCAACTCAGCGTGGCCGCTGCGGCTTCGGCGATGACGTCCGCCACCTCGCCGCGTCGGCGCCACGCCCGCAGCTGCCGCATCGCCCCATTGCCTAGCGTCGCGACGCGGTCGAGTTCATGGACGACGTGCCGGTATTCCCCCAGTGACTTGAGCGCCGGGCGGACCCGTTGCACGAGCGTTCCCAGTTGCTCACGCGCCGGCACCGCCCCGCGGCCGTGGATCAGATCGAGTGTATGCCCGGACAATCCGTCGTGCGCGGCCTTCCAATACGCCGCGCGCAGCGCGCCGGGCGGTAGCCGGCGGGCGTCGTCGGGTGAGTCGAGCGCCGTCATCACGGCGGCCCTGATCAACGTTGCCAGCAGCACGGTCTCGTCGACCGTGGCGGGCACGTCGGCCACGCGCACCTCCACCGTCGGGAACTCCGCCGAAGGGCGCACGTCCCAATAGACCATGTCCTTGTCGAGGATCACCCCGGTGTCGACCAGCATGCGTACCGCTTCGTCGTATTCGCCGGGCGAGGCGAAAAACGGCGGCGCACCCGCGGCCGGCCAGCGCCGCCACAGCACGCTGCGCCAGCTCGCGTAGCCGCTGTCGGCGTTGCGGTACACCCGCGAATTGGCCGACAGCGCAAGCAATGACGGCAGCCACGGCCGCAGCCAGTTGCTGACATGGATGGCCGCGGCACGGTCGGGCACCTGCACATGCACGTGGCATCCGCAGATGCCCTGCTCGTGGGCGATCATCCCGAACTCGTCGCCGATCCGCCGGTAGCGCGGCGTGTCGGTGACCGGGAACGCATGCGGGGTGGCCGGCGGAAGCCCGCAGGCCAGCAGCTGGACGCCGACGGATTGCGCGGCCTGCGCCGCGGCGCGTCGCAGCCGGCGCAGTTCCTCACCGAGCTCGGCGGCGCTCGCCGCCACGTCGGATGTGGTTTCCACCTGGCAGCTGCTCAGTTCCAGCTGCAGCGCGACGCCGTGCCGCTCGGCCTCGGCCGCCACGGCGGCGTTGCGCGGGGACGGCTCACCGGTTCGCGGGTCGACGAGGAGAAACTCTTCCTCCGCGCCGACGGTGGGATGGCCGCTCATTCAGCCGATTACGGCCGAGCAGTGCCGTGTGGTTACCAGCGCGCGGCCGCGGACAACGCGGAGTCGACGGTGGGGTAGATGGGCAGCACGCCGCCGAGCCCGCACGCGTCGATGATGCGGGCGACGATCGGCTCGCAGCTCACCAGCCGCAGATCGATGCCGCGTTTCTGGCAGCGCTTCGCCTCGTCGGCGAGCACCGCGAACGCGCAGCAGCCCATGAACTCGAGCCCGGTGACGTCGACGACGAACGGGCCGGGCGCGGTGACGACGCCGGCCGCCTCGCTGACCAGGTGGCGCCAGGTGTGCTCGTTGCACGCGTCGATCTCGCCCCCCGCGTAGATCAGCACCGCCGGGCCGCAACGATCGGCGGTCGCCCGTAGCGTGCTGTGCGGATCGCCCAGCTCATACACCAGCTTGGTGCTCAGCATGAGGTGAGTGGTGGGCAATTGTTCCGCAATGGCTGAGTTCATGATGGACCCCCTGATCGACCGGCGTCCGAGACGCCGCGAGGATGCCCGTCCTATTGTCTGAAGACAGACTGTTCGCGGATGCGAATCTCATTTGTATAACGAGACAGGGCGGTCTGTCTACGGGTCCGGGGCTAAGAGTACGGTAAGGCCCGTATGACAACCTCCGATGTCGGGACGCCTGCCGCGTCGGCGCGTGAACGCGTGCTGACCGCGGCATATGAGCTGTTCAGCCGCCGCGGCATCCGCGCCGTGGGCACCGACGAGGTGATCGCGCGGGCCGGTGTCGCCAGGGCGACGCTGTACCGCCATTTCGCCACCAAGACCGACCTGGTGCTGGCCGTGCTGCAGCGCCGGGAGGAGCTCTGGACGCACGGTTTGATCGAGGAGCAGTCGCGGCAGCGCGGTACCACCCCCGAGGAACAGTTGCTGGCGATCTTCGACGTCATGCACGACTGGTTCCAGCTCCGTGACGGATACGAAGGCTGCTCGTTCATCAACGTGCTGCTTGAAGTCGGGCCGGACCATCCGGCCGGACGGGCCTGCATCACCCACATCGACCACGTCCGCGACATCGTGCGCAGCCGCGCGATCGCGGCGGGGTTGACCGACATCGAAGACTTCGCCTCGTCGTGGCACATCCTGATGAAGGGCGCCATCATCCTCGCCGCCGTCGGGGACCTCGACGCGGCCAAGCGCGCGCGCCGGATGGCCCGCGCCCTGATCGACGAACACCGGCCGCCGCTGGTGGCCGACACCGGCGAGGCCGTTTAGTCAGACCGTGTCGGCTTGCGTGGCGGCCTCCGCGGTCTTGCGGTGATGCTCGGCCTCCAATTCGGCAATCGCCCGTGATGTGCGCTCGCGCAACAGGATTGCCGCGGTGAGACCGGCCACCACGGCGACCACCAGCCCGATCCAGGAGAACCGCTCCAGCCAGCGTTCGGCCGCGATGCCGGCGAAGTACACCAGCGCGGTCGTGCCGCCCGCCCAGCAGATGGCGCCCGAGACGTTGGCCGCCAGGAACCGCGGATAGTGCATCTTCAACGCACCCGCCAGCGGCCCGGCCAGAATCCGCAACAGCGCGATGAACCGACCCAGGAAGACGGCCCGCGCGCCCCACCGGTTGAACAGCTTCTCGGCGAGCGCGACGTGTCCGGGACCGAAATGCTTGGGGAATCGCCGGCCGAGCCGGTCGAAGAGCGGCATGCCGAAGCGGCGCCCGATCGCGTACCCGATCGAATCTCCGATCACCGCGCCGATCACCGCGGCGGCGCCGACCCCGATCGGATTGACGGCCAGGTCGTGATGCGACGACATCAGGGCCGCGGTCACCAACACGATCTCGCCCGGCAGCGGGATGCCCAGGCTCTCGATCCCGACCACACCGCCGACCACCACGTAGACCGCGAGCGGCGGGATCGAGTGCAGCAAGGGCTCCACATTCATGCGTCAAGGATGCCTGACCGGCCGCCGATCCGCGCCCCAAGGTGCGCGTTTCAATTCGCTTGCGGCGCCCGGGCCCACGGGACGAAACCCTCCTGCGTCCGGCGCCGACTGGTTACCGTTGAGCCATGCCACCCAAGCGCGAGCGCGCCGCACGGGATGTCGCCGCGGCGGCGCCCGCCGATTCGCTTGCGCCGCAGTATCCGATCGAGTCGGTCGACAATGCGCTCAAGCTGTTGTTGCTGCTGGGCGAACAACCCCAGATCCGGTTGAGCGAGGCGACCCGCTATCTGGGTGTGGCGTCGTCGACCGCGCACCGGTTGCTGGCGATGCTGGCCTACCGCGGCTTCGTCCGGCAGGACCCGGTGTCCAAGGCGTACCTGCCCGGCCCGTCATTGACCGGGGTGGCGTTCGCGATCTTCGGCCGCGTCGACATCGCGCGATCCGCCGCGCCCGTCCTGCGCGGCCTCAGCGAACAGCTGCGCGAGACCGTGCACGTCGGAATGCTGGACGGCGCCAGCGTCCGCTTCGTGGCCGCCGTCGAGGGGCCGGCCGCGGTGCGGGTGGCGTCCCGGCTGGGCCGCACGATGCCCGCGCACTGCACCTCGACGGGCAAGGTGATGCTGGCCCAGTTGTCGCCACCGGAATTGCGTGCGCTGCTGCCGCGCGAGCGGCTCGAGCGCATCACCGCGCATTCGATCGCCAGCCGCGTCGAGCTGGAAGCCGAGCTGTCCGGCATCCGCGAACGCGGCTACGCCACCAACCGGGAGGAGAGCGAGGAGGGCGTCGCCTCGGTCGCCGTGCCCATCCCGGCCCGGGCGCCCGGCCTGCGGCTCGCGCTCAACGCCGCCGCGCCGCAACACCGGCTGGACCCCTCCCGGTATCCGGCGGTAGCCGCCGCACTTGTCAACGCCGCCAAGGAGATTGGCGATCTGCTCGGCTAGCTAGGCCGGCGACGATGCGGGCCCCGACGGGAGTCGCGCCACTTCGTGGCGCCAGGCCGCCTCGGCGGTGAGCGCGGGCCCCAGATCCGGCAGGTCCTCCCAGTCCGCGTCGTCGATGTCGCGCGGCGTGCCGCCGGCGGCGCGCACTCGCAACGCCATGCGGGCCAGCGCGTCGAGGCTGATCGCCTGCAGCACCGCCTGCGGCACCGTGGCCGCGGCGCTGGTGATTCCGTGTCCGCGGCAGATCACCACGGGCGCACCGCGCATGGCCGCCACCATCTCCTTGCCCAGCCGCGAATCTCGGATCAGCACGGCGCGTTCGTAGACGGGGACACCGCCGCGCGCCAGCCAGGCGCCGGGAATGTCGTAGGCGCCGTAGATGGGCCGGATCGTGATGCCGGCCAAATCGGCGGCGACCACCGCCGGCGGGTGCAGGTGCGCGACGGCCGTGTGGCGCGGGTCGGCGAGCATGGTCTCGACGTGGATGGGCAGTTCGTTGGGCACCCGGTACCCGTCGAGTTCGCCTGGGGCGCCGGGGCTGCCGTCGAATCGGACCAGCCGGATGTCGCTGGGCCGGGTGAACGCCACCCCGTCGTCGGCGTCGCTGCGGCAGCGCACCAGCAGGCGCTCGTCGTCGACCCGCTGGCTCAGGTGGCCGAGGATGCCGTCGACCAGGCCGCGGGCGGCCGCGACGCGGCACCCCTGCGCGACCAGGGTTCGCTGCCGCTCCAGCCGGTCGGTCATGGTTCGGTCCCTTTCGGGTCGGGTTTCGTTGCGCCGAGGCCGAATCCGCCGTCGGGACGCACGGTTTCGCCGGTGATCCCGCGGGAGCGGTCGGACGCCAGGAACACATAACTGAACGCGTGGTCTTCGCCGGTGAGCGCGACGTGCAGGGGAGTGCGGTCCGCCACCTCGCGGGCCCGGCCGGGTCTGTCGTCCAGCCGGGTGTCGCCCAGCCCCAGGCTGGCGAGGCCGCGCAGATCGGTGTTCAGCGTGCCGCCGGGCGCCACCCCGTTGACCCGGATCCCCGGCGCCAACTCGTGGGCCAGCGCCGAAACCAGGCCGCGCACCGCGAATTTCGAGGAGACGTACAGCGCGCCGCCGCGTCCCGGGTAGAACGACGAGGCGGACTCGGTCAGCACGATCGAGGCCCCTCCCGCGTGCCGAAGCGCGGGGATCGCCGCCTTGACCGACTGCATGTGGCTGAGCACGTTGGTGCGAAACATCTCGTCGAACGCGCCGGGCAGGTCGGGCGGGTCGATGTCGCCGATGCCCCGGTAGAAGTCGAAGATTCCGACACAGTTGACCAGCGTGTCCAGCCCGCCGAAGGCCTCCACCGCGGCGGTGACGGCCCGTTCGTTGGCGTCGTAGGCGGTCGCGTCGCCCTCGGTCACCGGTACGTCGGGCAGCTGCGCGCGCAGCGCGGCGCACTTCTCCGGAACGCGTTCCAGCGCGGCGACTTTCGCGCCCTCGGCGCGAAACGCGTCGAGGACGGCGCGCCCGATTCCCGAACCCGCGCCGACGACCAGCGCGCGCTTGCCCTCAAGCCAGCCCGTCATCGCGCTCCTCGGGATCGTCGGGCAGCAGCGGCGCGTGGGAGTTGCCGACCATGGCAGCTAGAGTACGGGGGTTCTGCCAGGTCAGGGCCTCGACCTCGAGCGCGTCGAGGGTGATCGACTCCCCGGACCTGGGGGCGCTGATCAGCAGGCGTGACCCGTTGCGGGTGTCGATCCGGCGCACCACGACCTCGGTGAATTCGTTGGCGATCGTGATGGGTTCGTCGCTCATAGGAACACCGCCAGGTTCTGCATCCGTAGCACCGACTCGTCGGCGAGGATGGTGCGCCGCGCCAGCTTGAAGCGATCGCCACACCGGCGCAGGAGGTCCTCGCGCCCGCAGGACAGCAGGGCGGCCTCGTTGACGTCGCCGCGGCTGCGGAACAGCAGCTCGGCCGATTCGACGACCACGTCCTCGGAATCGTCGCACTCGAAGGTGCGCACGTTGGTGATGAAGTGCCGCAGCCGCGACGGCGGGTCCTCGGCCCACACGTGCTCGGTGCCCATCCGCGCGACCCGCTGGGTCAGGGAGTACTTGTCCTCATCGAAATGGGCCATGCCGGGCTCGGGAAACCGTGACGCGTCGAATCCGGCGCCGCGCGCGGCGGTGACCCGCACCGGCATGGTGTAGCGGACGTCGTCGGTCAGCGTGTCCAGCCACGCCTCATACCGTTGGGCGTCGAGCAGGTACGCCTCGTCCACCAGGAACTGGTGCGCCTCGAGGTGTCGAGCGTCGCTGAAGGGCAGGGGCTTTCTCATGTGCCGGCCCCCTGGAGGTAGTCGGCCCACATGGTCAAAAGCGCCCGCTGGTTGTGCTCGTTGTAGCCGACCTGCGCGCGTCCGGGTCCGTGAAAAGCGTTGGGCGCCAACGGCTCGACGACTGAGCGGTCGTCGGCGAGCAGGCCCATGCGGCTGTTCAGCAGCAGCCGTCGCGCCATCGAACCGCCCGCGGTGGTGGTCAGCGACACCCAGTTCTCCACGTCGTCCTGTTCGAACATGCCCGTCGACCCGAAGCACATCAGGTACGCCTTGTACGAATCCTGTTTGTACTGCGGGGGAGCGTTGGAGTCCACGGCGAACCACGAACACACCTCGGTCTCGTTCTCGCTGATGGGTTGCCACAACCGGATCGAGATGAACGGCAACACCTCGTCATCGCGATCGCGGACCTTGGGCCAGTTGTGCACGAAACTCAGGTTCGGAAAGCAGGTCGCCGCGGAGATCATGAACCCGTCCTCACCGACGACCCGCTGCTGTTGCGGGGTCCACACGTCCTTGATGCGGCCGATCATCTCGGCGGGGTAGCCGACGTAGCGCATCCGCTCCTCGAAGCTGCCGGGGGGCAGTTTGTAGGTGGTGCCCCCGCCGCGGTGCGCCCAGTAGGTGGCGCCGTCCTTGCGCTTCTGGGCTTTCGGCTCGCGGAACAGGCCGATCTCGACGATCGACGCGTGGGTGTGTGGGGTGTGGTACATGTCGCCGGCGAAGTTTTCCGCGCCGATCTTCCAGTTCGCTTTGATCCGCCAGCGCTGCGGCCCCCGCACCTCGACGCCGCCGGCGCTCTGCTTGGTGTAGTAGTCCAGGTAGAACCTGAAGTCGCCCAGGAAGTCCTCCAGCGGTTCGGCATTCGGATCCAGGCTGATGAACAGCAGGCCGTTGTAGCTCGCGAAATTCGGTGCGGGCAACAGGGTTTGGTCCTTGGCGAACCCCTCGTCGCCGCCGTAGGCCTCCCGGTGGAACGGCAGCCCGGTGAGCCGTCCGTCGTTGCGGTAGGTCCAGCCGTGGTACGGGCAGCGGAAGTTGGAGGCGTTTCCCATCTCCGCGCGACAGACCTGCATCCCGCGATGCAGGCACATATTGAACAGGGCCCGCACCTCGCCGGCGGAATCCCGGGTGATGATGAACGAGTCGTCGAGCACCCGGCGCACCACGTAGTCGCCGTCGTGCGGGATTTCGGACTCGTGCCCCACGAACATCCACGCCCGGCCGAACAGCCGTTCCTTCTCCAGCGCGAACAGTTCGGAGTCGTTGTAGATGTGCGCGGGGATCATCCCGCGGCGCACGTTCTCGAAGACTTCGAGCAATCCGCCGTCCCGGTGCGCCATGGCTCCCTCTGATCTACAGAAATACTCTCCGCTCAGAAGAATCCCGCAGTCTTCGGCGCCGGTCAACCGCCGGGCGCCCGCGTCGCCAGGTTGTCCGCAGAATCCTTGGGGCCGATTCACAGGTGGCACGCAATTACATCCCGGAAACCCCCGGCTACCGTGGGTCACGGCAGCGGTTCGGCGTATGTGAGCGCGGAGTAAACTGCCGGTAATCGTTCGGTTTTGCGGTTATTAACCGCTTATTTCCACTGATTTGAGGAAAGGCAGGGTGCGATGGTGGGTCGGCCACGCGGGGGTCGATTGCAGCAGGTCGGATCCAAGGTTCTGGCCGCTATCGGGCGCCAGGAGTGGATGGATCGGCCGAGCTATCGGTTCGAACACCTGCTCAGCTTCGCCTACAACGGGCTCGGCGGCGCCCGCAACACCGTCACCAACGCGCTCAACGGGGTCTGGCTTGGGCACCCGGTGCACCCGCCGTTGGCGTCGCTGACCAGCGGCGCGCTCGGCACGACGGTGGCGCTGGACGTCCTCAGCGTGCTGCCGGGCCAGCCCGCATCCGAGGTCGTCGACGCCTCGCGATTCGCCTCCCGCGCCCTCGGGGTCGGCATCCTGGCGAGCCTGGGCTCGGCCGTCACCGGCGTCACCGACTGGCAGCACACCCACGAGGAGGACCGCCGCGTCGGCGCGGTGCACGGCCTGCTGAACGTCGCCGCCACCGCGCTGTACATGCAGTCGTGGTGGGACCGTCGCAAGGGACGCCACGGGCGAGGCATCGTGCTCACCGCGCTGGGCTACGGCATCACCGTCGCCGGTAGCTACCTCGGTGGGGCGCTGGTCTTCGACTCCGGCATCGGCATCGACCAGTCCGGTCCGCGGCTGCGCACCTCCACGTGGACGCCGGTGCTGCCCGCGAGCTCGCTCAACGGCAAACCGGTGCGCGTCGAGGTCGACGGTGTGGGCCTGGTGGTCTGTCAGACCAAGCCCGGTGAAGTCGCGGCGTACGGAGAATTCTGCCCCCACCTGGCCGCCCCGATGGCCGACGGCTGGATGGACCGCGGCCGGTTGGTGTGCCCCTGGCACGGCTCGTGGTTCGCCGCCGAATCCGGCGAAGTGGTGCGCGGTCCGGCGGCAGCGCCGCTGCCGTGCTACGAGGCCCGGTTGGTCGACGGAGTGGTCGAAGTCCGCGGTGAGCAGCAGCCCGCTCCCGGCGGCGCGGTCGGAATCGCTAAAGGAGGAGCCAATTGAACGCCTACGACGTTCTCAAAGAACACCACATCGTGCTCAAGGGCCTCGGCCGCAAGGTCAGCGAGGCACCGCTGAATTCCGAAGAGCGCCATGCCCTTTTCGACGACATGCTGATCGAGCTCGACATCCACTTCCGGATCGAGGACGACCTGTACTACCCGGCGCTGCGCGCGGCCACCAAGCTGATCGCGGTCGCCCACGCCGAACACCGCCAGGTCGTCGACCAGCTTTCCGTGTTGCTCAAGACGCCGCAGAGCGCGCCGGGGTATGAGGACGAGTGGAATTCGTTCAAGACCGTGCTGGAGGCGCACGCGGACGAAGAGGAACGCGACATGATCCCGGCCCCTCCGCAGGTGAAGATCACCGACGCGGAGCTCGAGGAGCTGGGCAACAAGATGGCCGCCACGATCGAGCAATACCGCGGCTCGGCCGTGCACCGCCTGCGGACCAAGGGGCGCGCGGCGTTGATCCGCGCCCTGTAGGGGAGCATCGAGAGTAGCGTCACGGCTCATGGACGCCGGGTGTGTCGCTTCTCAGGCTGACATCACGGCGGAGATCGCCCGCATCGCAGCGCAATACCCGGGCGGCGCCGGGGCAGGCCCGGCGCACGGTCAGCCGCTCCTGGACTATCCGCCGTACCGCAGCACGACGCTGCGCCATCCCAAGCATCCCCTGGTCGCGGTCGATCCCGAGGGGGTCGAGCTCTGGGCGCCGTGCTTCGGCCACCAGGACGTCGACCCGCTCGACGCCGACCTGACGGCCGGGCATCCGGGCGAGCCGATCGGGGAGCGCGTCGCGGTGACCGGACGCGTCGTCGACGAAGGCGGCCGGCCGGTGGCCGATCAGCTGGTCGAGATCTGGCAAGCCAATGCCGCTGGGCGCTACCGCCACCAGCGCGACCAGCACCCGGCCCCGCTCGACCCCAACTTCACCGACGCCGGCCGCTGCCTGACCGGGCCGGACGGCTCCTATCGGTTCCTGACGGTCAAGCCCGGCCCCTACCCGTGGCGCAACCATCGCAACGCCTGGCGCCCGGCGCACATCCATTTCTCCGTTTTCGGAACGGCTTTCACCCAGCGCCTGGTCACCCAGATGTACTTCCCGGGCGACCCCCTGTTCGAGCTGGATCCGATTTTCCAGTCGATCCTCGATCCCGCCGCGCGGCAACGGCTCATCGCCCGCTACGACCACGACCTGACCCAGCCCGAGTACGCGACCGGGTACCGGTGGGACATCGTCCTGACCGGCGGCGCGCAGACACCCACCGAGGGTGCGCATGACTGAAACTGCCTGCACCCCAGGGCAAACGGTCGGACCCTTCCTCGACCTGGGATTGCCGTACCCCGGTGACAGCGAGCTGGTCGACGACGGCCACCCGCAGGCCATCCGGCTGCACGGCACGGTGTACGACGGCGGCGACGCCGCGGTCCCCGACGCCCTGGTCGAACTCTGGCAGCCCGATACCGCGGGACGCATTGCGCGGCAGGCCGGTTCGCTGCGCCGATGCCACGCGTCGATCCCGTCGTTCACCGGCTGGGGCCGCTGCGCGACCGACGACGCCGGGCGCTACGCGTTCACCACGCTGACGCCGGGTTCGGTGATCGACGGGCGCCCGCCGTTCTTCGCGCTCACCGTGTTCGCGCGGGGGCTGTTGAACCGGTTGTTCACCCGGGCCTACCTGCCCGGAGCCGACCCGGACGCCGATCCGCTGCTGGCCGCCATCCCCGCCGAGCGTCTGGAAACGTTGCTCTGTGTGGCCGAAAACGACGGCGCCGCATACCGTTTCGACATCCACCTGCAGGGGCCGGCCGAGACCGTGTTCCTGGCGTACCGGGCGGACGCGCGATGACGAATTTGCTGTGGCCCGGAGACCATCGAGCCGGTGAGCACATGACCGACGGGGCGCTGCTGGGTTCGATGGTCGCGGTGGAGTCCGCGTGGCTGAGCGCGCTGGCGGGCGCCGGCCTGACAGCCGCCGAGTGCGTCGGCGTGGAGCTGCGGAATCTGGTGACGCACGACGACTGCGAGGCGCTCGCGGCCTCCGCCGAAGACGGCGGCAACCCGGTGATTCCCCTGGTGAAGCTGCTGCGCGAGCGCGCGGAGCCGGCCGTCGCGCCGTGGATCCACCGCGGACTCACCAGCCAGGACGTCCTGGACACCGGCCTGATGCTGGCCACGCGCGCGGTCGCCGACGACCTGATCACGCAGCTGAGAAAGCAGATCTCGGCGCTGTCCGAACTCGTCGCGCGGCACCGGGCCGCGCCGATGGTGGCCCGCACCCTTACCCAGCACGCCGCACCCACCACCTTCGGCGCCAAGGCCGCCGGTTGGCTGAACGGGGTCGTCGACGCCTTCGACCGGATGGCCGCGCTGACCACACCCGCCCAAATCGGTGGCGCCGCGGGCACATTGGCCGCCACCACGGAGTTGGCGGCGCTGCTCACCGGCGGCTCCGACCCGGCCGGGGTGGCGGCCGGCGTCGCCGCGGACACGGCAACCGCATTGGGCCTGGCGCCGCGGGCGCCCTGGCACACGGCCCGCGCGCCGATCACCGGCGCCGCCGACGCGTTCGTCGGCTGCACCGACTGCTGGGGCCGCATCGCCTCCGACATCGTCACGCTGGGCCGCCCCGAGATCGCCGAACTCAGCGAGCCGACGGCCGACAACCGGGGCGGCTCGTCGTCCATGCCGCACAAGCGCAACCCCGTGCTGTCCATCCTGATTCGCCGCGCCGCGCTGTCGGCGCCGCCGCTTGCCGCGACCTTGCACACCGCCGCGGCGCTGGCCGACGACGAACGGCCCGACGGGGCGTGGCACGCCGAATGGGACACCCTGCGCACGCTGGGCCGGCGCACCGTGGTCGCGGGATCCCAAACCGCGGAGTTGCTGACCGGACTGACCGTGCACACGCAGCGCATGGCCGAAAACCTCGATGCCGCAGATGTTTCGGGTGAGCAGCAAGCGATCGCCGAGCTGGTGGGCAAAGACCCGTCACCGACCTACTTCGGCGCCGTCGACCGGCTGATCGACGACAGCCTCGGCCGCGCCGCGCGGGCACTCGCTCAGCGCTGAGTCGCGATTCTCAGTCGGCCACCGCGATCTCGATGGACAAGCACTCACTCAGGGCGTGCGCCGCCGCCCAGTCGCCGCCGCACACGGCCCGCTCGAGTTCGTCGACCAGCGGGCTGTCGGCTCCGAGGTCCGCCAGCCACGCCGACACCGTCGCCGTGATCTGATGGGCGGGCACCCGGGCGACGTGCCCGCGGTGGAGTCGGTCGGTCAACTGGTAGATCGTGGCCGTCGGCCTGCGCTGCGGCCAATGAACCATCCATTTCGGTGAATTCATCGTCCCCTCCCCGCTAGCCTCAACGACTCATCCATCCCCGGCGGCACGTCCAGCGTTAGAGCGCAATAGTACGTCCGTACCAATGCGTGGGTTGTCATTTCGGCCGTCAAAACTCGAACTTTTTCGCGGTTTTTGTTCATCGCGGTCGCCTACCTGGTTCTGCAGCAGAAGAGCAGGCCGGTCAATGCCGCGCCAATGAGGCACGGCCCGCCCGGGACATGATGCGTTGCAAGACGTTGTGGGACAGGTCGCCGTCGTTGGCCACCCTGGCGAGGCCGCGCCGCCTCAGGAACATGTCGAGCCGCCGGTCGGGTGACCAATCGGCGTAGATGGCGCCGAGGTAATGCGACTGCAGGAAATCCGACGCCAACGCGTCGAGGTCGGAATCCGTCAGCGACGGTGGGCTAGCACCCATGCTCGGCAAGCTCCTTCGTTCTCCCCACAACTGCCGCAGCCAAGTTACGTCAGGGGGCGTCACTAAACCGTCACGCGGAGATTGCGGAACGGGCCCAAACTCGGGACCCGATATCGGAAGCGGCGCAACACCGAACGGCGCAGGCCGTCCCCAAAGCCTTCCGGGGCCGGTCAGCCGGTGGCCGATGCCGCGGGCTTGTGGGCGACGATCGCGACGGCGGCCAGTTGCTTGCGGTGCTTGCGGAACGTGCGGCGCATCGCCAGGACCCGCTTGCGGGCATCGCGGTGCAGGAGCACGTTCCTGGCGAACCGCAGGGCCCCGAACAGGCCCTCGTCGGAGACCAGCCGGCGGGGCTGTAGCAGGGCCATCGGCGCGGTGGTGACGTTGTCGACCACCAATCCGTGCTCGGCGAGCAGTTTCGACCACTCCGCGATCGTCAGCGGCCGCGCGTTCACCTTGATCGAACGCGCGAGCCCCTGCCGGATCTCGGTGCTGATCTCCTCCGACACCGTGTCCGGGATGAGGGCGAGTTCGTGGATCGCGTAGCGGCCCCCCGGCCGCAGCACGCGGGCCGCCTCGGCGACGATGGCCTGTTTGGCCGCGTCGCCCTGCATGGTCAGCATCGCCTCTCCGACGACGACATCGCTGCTGGCGTCCGGCAACCCGGTCTCCGCCGCGTCCGCCACCCGCACGGCGGCATTCTGCGCACCGAGATCGGAAAGCACGCCGCGGACCATGTTGGCCGCGTCCGGGTCGCCCTCGGCGCCGACGTAGGATCGCGGACCGCGGGCCACGATCTCGGTGGCGGTACGGCCCAGGCCCGGCGCCAGCTCGACCACATCGGCGCCGCCCAGCTCCGCGCGCGACAGCAGGGTGCGGGTCAGCTCGACCCCGCCGGGGCGCAACACGCGCTTGCCGAGCCGCGCCAACAGCCAATGGCCGGCGACCGCGCTGTCGTCACGGCGCGAGGCCGGCAGCGGAAGTTCGGAACCTGCTCGTTGTCCTGGCATCAGATCTCCTGTCGCGCAGCGCCTTGCGGTGAGGCCAGGGCCAGCTCGTGGTACCCATGGCGCACCGGGGGCGGGGTGTCGATGAGCCTACCGTCGGCCTTCACCGTTCTTAGGCCTCGAACCCAATTTTTACAAGACATGTTGTGTAAACTGTAGCCCATGACTTACGCGATCGGGAAGCCATGCGTCGATGTGATGGATCGCGCCTGCGTCGACGAGTGTCCCGTGGATTGCATTTACGAGGGCGGCCGCGCGCTCTACATTCATCCAGACGAGTGTGTCGACTGCGGCGCGTGCGAGCCGGTTTGTCCGGTGGAGGCGATTTACTACGAAGATGACCTGCCCGAGGACCTCCAGCCGCACCTGGCCGACAATGCGGCATTCTTCGCCGAGACGCTGCCGGGCCGCGACGAACCCCTGGGGTCCCCGGGCGGGGCGGCCAAGGTCGGCCCGCTCGGCGTCGACACACCGCTGGTGGCGGGTCAGCCCAGTGCCGCCCATTCGGACGGGGCTTGAAGGACGAGCAGCGTGAGGGACCGGTGAAGACCCAGAGAACCCAGAAGACGCAGAAAGCCCAGAAGGCCCGGCAGTTGGAGAAATTCCCGGAGGTTCAGCGTTCGGTCGCGGGCGAATCGGCCGGTCGGCGCCGCGCGGTGATGCGGTTGTTGCGGGCTTCCCCGGAGCCGATGAGCATCGCCGGGATCGCCGACGAGCTGGGCGTGCACCCCAACACCGTCCGCTTCCACCTCGACAGCCTGGTCACCGACGGGCAGGTGGAACACGTCGAGCTGGACCGCAAAGGCCCGGGCCGCCCACCGCTGATGTTCCGGGCGGTCCGGCAGATGGATCGCGGCGGGACGCGGCATTACCGGCTGCTCGCCGAGATCTTGACCATGGCCTTCGCCACCGAGCGCGACCCGGGGCCCAAGGCGCTGGCCGCGGGACGGGCGTGGGGGCGGAAGGTGGACGCCGAGCTGCATCCGCGGCCCGACGCCCCCGCCAACGCCGAGGAGGTCATCGCCCGTTTGATCGAGGTGCTCGACGAACTCGGCTTCGCGCCCGAGCGCCGGGTGGTCGACGGGGAGCAACAAGTCGGACTGCGGCACTGCCCGTTCCTGGAGCTGGCCGAAAACCGGTCGAGCGTCGTGTGTCCGGTGCACCTCGGCCTCATGCAGGGAGCTGTGGAAACCTGGGGCGCACCGGTCTCGGTGGACCGGCTCGACTCGTTCGTGGAGCCGGACCTGTGTCTGGCTCACCTGACGCTGCAGGGGGCGGCCAAATGACCACCGGAACCGCGATCGCCGTCGCGCTCACCTTCGTCTGGCTCGGCATGGTGCTGGCCATCTCGTTTTTGGAAGCCCCGCTGAAGTTCCGGGCGCCCAACGTGACGTTGCAGATCGGGCTCGGCATCGGCCGGCTGGTCTTCCGCGCCCTCAACACCGTCGAGGTGGCCTTCGCGCTCGTCATCGGGGCGATCGTGATCGCGGGCCCCACCCCGGCGGGCGTCATCGTGGCGGTCGGCGTCGCCGTCGCCGCGTTGGCCGTGCAGCTGGTCGCGGTGCGGCCCGCATTGACCCGCCGTTCCGACCGGGTGCTGTCCGGATCGGACGGGCCGCGCTCCCGGGCCCACTACGGCTACGTCGCCCTCGAGGCGGTCAAGGTGGCCGGCCTGATCGCGGCGGGGATACTCCTACTGAGCGGTTAACTGCCAACCCTCAAGGCCGTCGGTGAAAGGCCTTGCAACTACGAAGGACTCACAATGGATTCCGTTTCGTTGACCGACCTCGCATCCGAAAAGCTCGCCGAGGCCAAACAGTCCCACAGCGGACGGGCCGCGCACACGATCCACGGCGGACACAGCCACGAGCTTCGGCAGACCGTGCTGGCCCTGCTGGCCGACCACGACCTCTCCGAACACGACAGCCCCGGCGAGGCCACCCTGCAGGTGCTGCGCGGCCACGTGCGCCTGACCACCGGCGGCGACGCCTGGGAGGGCAAGGCCGGCGAATACCTTGCGATCCCGCCCGAACGCCATGCCCTGCACGCGATCGAGGATTCGGTGGTCCTGCTGACCGTGCTGAAGACCATCCCCTCGGCACACTAGCCCCCGATGCTCTCGACGCCCTGGGCAACGAGTTTCGGTCTGCGGGTGCCCATCGTCAACGCGCCGATGGGCGGGGTCGCCGGCGGCCGCCTGGCCGCCGCGGTCACGGCGGCCGGTGGTCTGGGCATGGTCGGCATGGGCAGCGTCGCGACCCGGGAGCTGCTGGCCGAGCAGCTGCGGGCCGTCGACGGCCGGTTCGGCATCGGCCTGGTCGATTGGGTGATGCGCAACGAGGCCGGGCTGCTCGAGGATGCGCTGGCCGCACGGCCCGCCCTGTTGTCGGTCAGTTTCGGAACCGACTGGTCCTGGGTCGCCAAGGCGCATGACGCCGGAATCCCCACCGTCACACAGGTTTACGACAGCGACGGGGCGCGCAGGGCCGTCGACGCCGGCGTCGACATCCTGGTCGCCCGCGGGTCGGAGGGCGGCGGGCACGGCGAGGTCAAGCTGGGGCTGCTGCCGCTGCTGGACGCCGTCCTGGACGCCGTCACGGTTCCGGTGCTGGCCGCGGGCGGCGTCGCCTCGGCGCGCAGCCTGGCCGCCGTGCTGGCCGCCGGCGCCAGCGGCGCGTGGGTGGGGACCCGCCTGTCGGCCTGTCCGGAGGCGCTGACCGGCGACGCCGGCCGCCGGGCCCTGGTGGCCGCCACCGAAACCGACACCGCGGTCACCCGGGTCTTCGACGTCGCCAAGGGGCTGCCCTGGCCGGCGCGATTCCCGTCGCGGGTGCTGGCCAACGAGTTCGTCGAGCACTGGACCGGTCACGAAGAGGCGCTGGACCCGGCCGCCTGCGAGGAGCTGGCCACAGCGATCGCCGCCGGGGACTGCCGGATCGCCCCCGTGGACGCCGGTCAGGGCGTCGGGATGATCCGCGACGACGCGTCGGTGCGCGAGGTCATCGACGAGATGTGCACGGGCGCGGCACGGTTGCTGTCCGGCTGGGGGACATCAGGCCGGGCATAGGGCTCGCTCGCGGCCTACGCGCGGCCGGGCGCCAGCACGACGCAGCACCGGTCGGGCCCGGGGCAGAGCCGGGCGTTCGGGCCGTGTGGCGCCAGTGCATCGGCCACACCGCTGATCAGCGCGTGGTTCATGGTGCAGGCCAGCTCCGTCTGCTCCTGTGCCAGGGCGTGGAACGGGCAGTTGGCGAGCTCGACCCCGCCGTCGCCGTATCGGGGCTCGTAGCCGTGCCGGCTCAGCAGCTCCACCGCGCGCCGAAGCGCGCCCGCGGCGTCGGCGGGCGGTCGCTTGCCGGACCGCGCCCCGATCGCACGACCGTAGTCGTGGGCCACCCGGTTCAGGACGCTGGTGACCGGTTCGCCGGTGCCCGCCGACCGGGCGATCGCCGTCGCCATCAAGCGGCCCGCCAGCTCGTACTCCCGCTGCGGAAGGCTGACCGCGATGTCGCGGCCCGCCCGGCGATACAGCTTGGCGGTACGCCCGGCGCCGGGGCCCGAGCGCCCGGTCACGCGCGCGAAACCGGTTTCCAGCAGGCCCTCGGCGGTGAGCCGGTCCAGGTGGAACTTGGCCTGGTGGTGGGGGATCCCGACGGCGTCGGCCGCCTGGTCGCGGCTCACGGGCGCGGGCTGGTCGCACACGAACTGATACAGGCGGTGGCGCACCGGATCGGCGAGCGCCCCGATGCCGGCGGCGTCGCGCTGCAGGTGCTTCCCGTCGTCCATTTTCGCGCCGTTTCTAACAGACAAAATGCTTGACGCTACAGTCTACACGTTCTACCGTTCGATTTATTATCCGTTAGAAATGGAGGCACCCGATGAGCACCAATCAAGTCAGCGCGAGGCCCACCCTCGCCGAGCAGCTACGGGACCCGGCCTATTCGGCCTACCTAGCGCTTCGCACCGTGTTCACGATCGCGCCGATCGTGTTCGGGTTGGACAAGTTCTTCAACCTGCTGACCCACCCGCATCACTGGAGCATGTATCTGGCCGGCTGGATCGACGACCTGGTACCCGGAACGGCCGATCAGTGCATGTACCTGGTCGGGATCATCGAGATCGTGGCCGGGGTGGTGGTGGCGGTGGCCCCACGGCTGGGCGCCTGGGTCGTCGCGGCCTGGCTCGCCGGGATCATCATCGACCTGGTCACCGTGCCCGGGTTCTACGACGTCGCGCTGCGCGACTTCGGGTTGTTCGTGGGCGCCATCGCGCTGGGCCGGCTGGCGCAGGGCGTGCACAGCGGCAGCATCGCGGCCCGGTAGCCGCGGGTCAGACGGCCCTCAGGTAGCGCTTGGCGATGAGCCGCTGCGCTACCCGCACCACCGGGCCGCCGGCCTTGCTCCACCAGGTCGCCGGACGGGAGAACGCCGACACCTCCGCGTGGACCGCGGAGGTGATCGGGTCGTAGCGCACCACGAAACGCTCCTCGCCGGATTCCGGGTGGCCCGGCAGGGTGCCGTAGCCGAAGCCGCGAATGTCGGGTTCGTCGACGACGTACACGACGCGGCAGGGCGCCGGCAGAAAACCCATCCGCACCACCACCACCGCGTCGACGACGGCGATCTCCGAGCTGGCCTGCACGCGCAGCCCCGAGCCGCGCTGCATGCCCCAGCTCAGCACGGCGTCGGCGGCCTGCTCGAAACGCTGCCGGCCCGTGCCGATTTGGCGCTCGGCGTGTTGATGGTCGTATCCCGCGGGCAGGTCACCGGCCTGCTGAAAATCCTGGGTCGCACCCACTTCCCGATAGGTCAGCGGAAGTTCCTCGAGCGCTCGTAGGTCCACGCGTTCAGCTTGCCACGTCACGATGCGCGGCGGTGTTTTGCGAGTACGGTCTGAAGATGTGACCGCACTAAACTCGAAAACCGTTGCCGGGGCGTCGGGAACGTTCACCCTCGGCGGAGATCTGACCATCAACCGACTCGGCTTCGGGGCGATGCGCCTGACCGCGAAGGGCGTTTGGGGCCCGCCCGACGACCGCGACGAATGCGTCCGGGTGCTGCGGCGCGCCGTCGAGCTCGGGGTGAACTTCATCGACACCGCCGACTCCTACGGCCCGTACTTCTCCGAGGAGATCATCCACGAGGCGCTGCATCCCTACGACGGCCTGGTGATCGCGACCAAGGCGGGGCTGCTGCGCACCGGGCCGGACATCTGGATCCCGTTGGGCAACCCCAGTTATCTGCGCCAGGAATGCGAGCTGAGCCTGCGCCGGCTGGGCGTGGACACCATCGACCTGTTCCAGCTGCACCGCATCGACAAGAACTTCCCGCTCGAGGACCAGGTCGGCGAGCTGCTGACCCTGAAGAACGAGGGCAAGATCCGCCACATCGGCCTGTCCGAGATCAACGTCGACCAGCTCGGCGCGGCGCAAAAGATCACCGAGATCGTGTCGGTGCAGAACATGTACAACCTGTCGGCCCGCGACGCCGAGCCGCTGCTGGACGCGGTGACCGAACAGGGCATCGGTTTCATCCCCTGGTTCCCGCTGGCCGCCGGACCGCTGGCCGCCCCCGACGGGCCGCTGCAGCGCATCGCCGCCGAGCACGACGCGACGCCGTCACAGCTGGCGCTGGCGTGGTTGCTGAAGCGGTCACCGGTGATGCTGCCGATTCCGGGGACGTCGAAGGTGGCGCACCTGGAGGAGAACGTCGCCGCGGCCGAGATCACGCTGTCAGACGACGAGTTCGAGACCCTGTCGGCCGCCGGGGCCCAGCAGACCGGGTAGCCACCACGCGAATGCGCGCGCCCGTCGGGCAATACGGTGTGGTGGTGGCCGAACATCAGCGACACCCCGGCGGAGGATTCAACCCGCCCGAACCCACCACCAAGGGCGGGCCCGACTACGGCAGGTTCATCGACGCCGTGCGTGCGTTGCAGGATCACGCGCGCGCCGCCGACGCCCCCGACGAGGTGATCACCGAGGCGGCCGACCTGCTGGAGAAGGTGTCGGCGTTGCTGGCGCCGTACGACGCCGACGAGTGGGCCTCCCCGTCGGGCCGCCGGATGGACCTGCCGATGCGCGGCAACATCCTGACCATCCCGATGGCGGCCCGCAAAGGCGCAGACGGCCGCGTCCATGGCGAGGCCCGATTCGCCCGGTTCCACCTCGGGCGCAACGGCGCCGTGCACGGCGGGTCGCTGGGGATGCTCTTCGACACCGTGCTGGGTCTGACGGCGGTGCTGCTCACCGGCAGCCGCCGCCAGCGCACCGCCTACCTCAAGATCGACTACCGCAACATCGTCCCGATCGACAAGGAACTGCAGTTCGACGCCGGCGTCGACCGGGTGGACGGGCGCAAGATCTTCGTCTCGGGCCGGTTGACCGACGGCGAGCGCCTGCTGACCGAGGCCGACGCGCTGTTCGTGCGGCTCAAACCCGGCCAGCCCTGAGAGTCGTTCGCCCGCAAGGGGTTTCATGAAGCGTCGCCGCAACAAGGAGGGCCGAAACGATGAACAGTGGCTCGGCGGTGCTCGCCGGCCTGGCTGACGTCCGCGGCTGGCAGGAGGACCTGTATCGCGACCTGCACCGGCATCCGGAACTGTCGCACCGAGAACACCAGACCGCGGCGGCCGCCGCGCAACGGCTGCGCGAGTTCGGCTACGACGTCCACGAGGGCGTCGGCGGCACCGGCGTCGTCGGGATCCTGCGCAACGGCGAAGGTCCCGCCGTGCTGCTGCGCGCCGACATGGACGCGCTGCCGGTGGCCGAAGACACCGGGCTCCCGTACGCCAGCGTCGTGACCGACGCCGACGCGGCCGGCCACGAACGGCCGGTGATGCACGCCTGCGGGCACGACGTCCATGTGACCTGTCTGCTCGGCGCGGCCGCGCTGCTCGCCGGCGCGCGAGCGCAGTGGCGCGGCACCGTGGTCGCGCTGTTCCAGCCCGCCGAGGAGGTCGGCGACGGCGCGCGGCGCATGGTCGACGACGGGCTGGCGACGTTGGTCGGACGCATTGACGTCGCCCTGGCCCAGCACGTCCTGCCGATCCCGGCGGGCCAGGTGGCGACGCGGTCCGGGCCGGTCCTGACGACCGCCGACAGCATGCGGATCACCGTCTACGGGCGCGGTGGGCACGGCTCGATGCCGCAATCGTCCGTCGACCCCGTCGTGCTGGCCGCCATGATCGTGATCCGGTTGCAGACCGTTGTTTCGCGCGAGATCGCACCCGCCGAGGCCGCGGTGTTGACGATCGGCAGGATCGAGGCCGGCACCAAGAGCAACGTGATCGGCGACCGCGCCGTGCTGGAACTGAACCTGCGCACCTACAACGAACCGACCCGCGCCAGAATGCTCGCTGCGATCCGGCGCATCGTCACCGCCGAGTGCCAGGCGTCCGGATCCCCGAAGGAGCCCGAATTCGAACTGGTGGACCATTTTCCGGCCACCGACAACGATCCCACGGTCACCGCGCGGGTGCGTGCCGCGTTCGACGATTTCTTCGGCGACCGGGCCTGCGAGCTCGCGCCGCAGACCGCGAGCGAGGACTTCAGCGACATTCCCCGCGCGCTCGACGCCCCCTACAGCTATTGGGGCATCGGCGGAATCGACCCCGACGCCTATCGCGACGCCGACTCGGCGGGCCGCGTCGCCGAGGACATACCCGTCAACCATTCCCCGCGGTTCGCCCCCGTCATCCAGCCCACGCTCGACACCGGCACCCAGGCGTTGACGGTCGCGGCGCTGGCCTGGCTGGGGCGATCCTAGGCCGCACCAAACAGGTTGAAAATCAAGTTCTTTGCGTGCGCCGGCGGGCTCGGCGCGTTCGCATCGGCAGCGTGCTCTCTTCGTGGTCGAGTTCGCGTTCAATCGCGCGCAGGCTCTGGTCGGGCAGCATGCCCGCGTCCCGCCAGCGCACCAGCTCGTCGCGCTGGGCGTCGATGGCGACGCGGCGGATGGCGACCGCGGCCTCGTAGCGGGGAGCGGCGGGCGCCTCGGCGGCGTCCGACAACAGATCGAGCCGGTGCTGATACCGCTCGAGCCGTGCCGACAACTGTTGGCGCACACCGTCGATCACCCTAGGGTCCACATCCATGTCGTCCTGTTGATCCAGCGAGTCGAGCCTGTCCAGCGCGGCCTGCACGGCGGCGGCGCGAGCCCGGTTGCGCAGCCGCAGTTCGTCGGTGGCATCCGCGCGCAGGCCTAGGGCGCGCACCAGCGGGCCGAACGTGATGCCCTGTCCGATCAGCGTCACCAGCACGACGACCAGGGTGCAGAACAGCAGCAGGTCCCGGTCGGGAAACGGCGCGCGGCTGTCGGTCACGAACGGCACCGCGAAAATCGCCGCGAGGCTGACCACCCCGCGGGTGCCGGCCCAGCTCAGCACCAAGACTTCACGGCCGCTGAGGCGCTCGGAGGTGCGGTTGGGCCGGCGCCCGGTGTCGGGGTCGCCGCGTCCGTCGGGTTCGTCGGCATCGTTGGCGTCGTCGGCGTCGGCTGCGTCGTTTGCGTCGTCGGCGTCGGCGGCGTCGGCGGAACCCGAGACGTTGCCGAGCCGGGTGCGCAGCGGCCGGGGAAGCGACTGGGTGAGCAGCAACCACAGCGGCCGCACCACGAGAACCACGGCGACGGTGACGGAGACCGCCACGATGATCGTCGACAGGTCGTAGCCGCCCAAGTCGTCGAGGATGGCCGGCAGCTGATGGCCGATCAGCAAGAACACCAGGCCCTCGAGTAGAAAGTTGACCAGCCGCCAGACGGCCCGCGTCTGCAATCGGCTCGCCCCCGATTCGAGCCGGGGCGAGTCGTGGCCGACGATCAACCCGCACACCACGACCGCCAGGACACCGGAGGCGGACAGCTCCTCGGCCACCAGGTAGGTCACGAACGGGGTGGCGAGCGAGATCGCGTTGGCCGTCAGCACGTCGTGCCTCCACCGGCGCAGCAGCCGCCGGAAGTAGGCGAACACCATTCCCACCGCCAGGCCGCCCAGGGCCGCCAGCGCGAACTCCCGGATCGCCGACGGCACGGAGAACGCGGCGCCGCGCGCCACCGTGATGGCCACCGACAGCGTGGTCAGGGCGGTCGCGTCGTTGAGCAGCCCCTCGCCCTCGATCAGGGTGACGATGTTGAGCGGGAGGCCTTCCTTGCGGGCCACGGCCAGCGCGGCCACCGGGTCGGTCGGCGCGACCGCGGCGCCCAGCACCATGCCCACCGCGAGCGTCGCACCGCTGACGAGCAGCCCGAACGCGATGCCGACCGACGCCGCGGTCAACAGGACGAGGACCACCGACAGGCTGATGACCGTGCGCAGATTGCGGCGGATACCGACCAGCGACGACTCCAGCGCCGCGTTGAAGAGCAGCGGCGGCAGGATGCAGGTCATCACGACGTCGGGCTCGAGGCTGATATTCGGCCCCGGCACCAGCGCATAGCCGATGCCGACGAGAACCAGCAGCGGCGCGCTGGGCAGCCCGGTGCGCTCGCTGATCCAGTTGACCAGCACGATGACCGCGACGGCGCCGAGCAGCAGCGTCAAACCGGTCTGCGCCCCCATCGGGTCCATCTTGCCGGACTTGTGGGCGGCTGCTCGACGGCCCTGCTCGGCGCCGAACCGCCCCGATAGCATGGTCGTCGACCCATCGAGCCTTGGAGACCGCCACAATGACCGTCCCCGCACACGCCGCCTCGGGAGCCGACGGCGGTGACCCGCAAGCCCCGATCCGGGTGCCTGCCGGGACCACCGCGGCCGCCGCGGTGCGGGATGCGGGGCTGCCGGGCCGCGGGGCGCCCGACGGCGTCGTGGTGGTGCGCGACGCGGAGGGGAAGCTGCGCGACCTCAGCTGGGCGCCCGCCGCCGACGCCGAGGTGATCCCGGTGGCGGCCAACACCGACGACGGCCGCAGCGTGATCCGGCACTCGGCCGCGCACGTGTTGGCCCAGGCCGTCCAGGAGCTGTTCCCGCAAGCCAAGCTGGGCATTGGCCCGCCGATCGCCGACGGCTTCTACTACGACTTCGACGTACCGGAGCCGTTCACGCCCGAGGATCTGGCGGCGCTGGAGAAGCGGATGCGCCAGATCGTCAAAGAGGGCCAGCTGTTCGAGCGCCGGGTCTACGAGTCCAAGGACCAGGCGCGCGCCGAGCTGGCGGGGGAGCCCTACAAGCTCGAACTCGTCGACGACAAGTCCGGTGATCCTTCGGTGATGGAGGTCGGGGGCGATGAGCTCACGGCCTACGACAACCTCAATCCCCGTACCCGCGAACGGGTTTGGGGCGACCTGTGCCGGGGACCGCACATCCCGACCACCAGGCACATCCCCGCGTTCAAGCTGACCCGCAGCTCGGCGGCCTACTGGCGCGGCGACCAGAACAACGCCAGCCTGCAACGGATCTACGGCACGGCCTGGGAGTCGCAGGAAGCGCTGGAGCGCCACCTGACGCTGATCGAGGAGGCCCAGCGCCGCGATCACCGCAAGCTGGGCACCGAGCTCGACCTGTTCAGCTTTCCCGACGAAATCGGTTCCGGCTTGGCCGTTTTCCATCCCAAGGGCGGCATCGTGCGCCGGGAGCTGGAAGAGTACTCGCGGCGCAAGCACATCGCCGCCGGCTACGAGTTCGTCAACACCCCGCACATCACCAAGGCGGACCTGTTCCACACGTCTGGCCATCTGGACTGGTACGCCGAAGGCATGTACCCGCCGATGCATCTCGACGCCGAATACGACGACGACGGGACCGTGCGCAAGCCGGGGCAGGACTATTACCTCAAGCCGATGAACTGCCCGATGCACACGTTGATCTTCCGGTCGCGCGGGCGCTCGTATCGCGAACTTCCCTTGCGGCTCTTCGAATTCGGCACCGTTTACCGCTACGAGAAGTCCGGCGTGGTGCACGGGTTGACCCGGGCGCGCGGTTTCACCATGGACGACGCGCACATCTTCTGTGCCCGCGAGCAGCTGCACGCCGAGCTGGCGTCGCTCCTGCGGTTCATCCTCGAGCTGCTCGGCGATTACGGGCTGGAGGACTTTTATCTGGAGCTGTCCACCAAGGACCCGGAGAAGTTCGTGGGCTCCGATGCCATGTGGGAGGAATCCACCAAAGCCCTGGCCGATGTGGCCGCCGAATCCGGCCTGCAGCTGGTGCCCGACCCGGGCGGCGCGGCGTTCTACGGACCCAAGATCTCCGTGCAGGCCCGCGACGCCCTGGGGCGCAGTTGGCAGATGTCGACCATCCAGGTGGACTTCAACTTCCCGGAGCGGTTCGAGCTGGAGTACACCGCCGCCGACGGCAGCCGGCAGCGGCCGGTGATGATCCACCGCGCGCTGTTCGGGTCCATCGAGCGGTTCTTCGGCATCCTGACCGAGCACTACGCCGGCGCCTTCCCGGCGTGGCTGGCGCCGGTGCAGGTGGTCGGCATCCCGGTGGCCGACGACCACGTCGACTATCTGAACGACGTTGCGGCGCAACTGCGTTCGCACGGGGTTCGGGTCGACGTCGACGCCAGCGACGACCGGATGGCCAAGAAGATCGTCAACCACACCAACCAGCGGGTGCCGTTCATGTTGCTCGCCGGCGACCGTGACGTTGCGGCGGGCGCGGTCAGTTTCCGCTTCGGTGACCGCACCCAGATCAACGGCGTGCCCCGCGACGGCGCGGTCGACGCCATCGTGAAGTGGATCGCCGATCGCGAGAATGCCGCTCCCACCGCCGAACTCGTGAAGGTGGCGGCCGGTGAGTGAGCGCGAACGCGCCGAGCCGCGCACCGACGACACCATCCTCGACCGGGGCGTCGGCGAGGAAGATCATCTGCAGCGGTTGTGGACGCCGTACCGGATGACCTATCTGGCCGAGGCGCCGATGAAGCGCGACAACGGCAAAACCGAGCAGCCGTTCACCGACATCCCGCAGCTGACCGACGAAGACGGCCTAGTCGTCGCGCGCGGTGAACTCGTCTACGCCGTGCTCAACCTCTACCCGTACAACCCCGGGCACCTGATGGTGGTGCCCTACCGGCGCGTCTCGGAGCTGGAGGACCTCACCGATCCGGAGAGCGCGGAGCTGATGTCCTTCATCCAGAAGGCGATTCGCGTCATCAAGAACGTGTCGCGGCCGCATGGTTTCAACGTCGGCCTCAACCTGGGGACCTCGGCCGGCGGGTCGCTGGCCGAGCACCTGCACGTGCACGTCGTCCCGCGCTGGGGCGGCGACGCCAACTTCATCACCATCATCGGCGGGTCGAAGGTGATCCCGCAGTTGCTGCGCGAAACCCGCCAGTTGCTGGCGACGGAGTGGACGAAGCAGCGATGAGCGCAACGCGATCATGAGTAAGGTGCCGTTCCTGTCCCGGGCGGCGTTCGCGCGGCTGACCACTCCGACCGCGAAAGCGTGCCTGCGGTTGGGTTTGACCCCCGACGTCGTCACGATCCTGGGCACCGTCGTGGCCGTGGCGGGGGCGCTGATCTTCTTCCCGATTGGCAAGCTGTTCATCGGCACGCTGGTGGTCTGGTTCTTCGTCCTCTTCGACATGCTCGACGGGGCGATGGCGCGGGAACAAGGCGGCGGCACCCGGTTCGGCGCGGTGCTGGACGCCACCTGTGACCGCGTCAGCGACGGTGCGGTGTTCTGCGGGCTGCTGTGGTGGATCGCCTTCGGACTGCACGACAAGCTGCTGGCGGCGGCCACCCTGATCTGCCTGGTCACCTCGCAGGTGATCTCCTACATCAAGGCCCGGGCCGAGGCCAGCGGCCTGCGCGGCGACGGCGGCATCATCGAACGGCCCGAGCGGCTGATCATCGTGCTGGTCGGCGCCGGCATCTCGGACTTTCCGTTCGTCGCGTGGCCGCCCGCGTTGCCGGTGGCGATGTGGCTGTTGGCGGCGGCCAGCCTGGTCACCTGCGCGCAGCGGTTGCGCACGGTGCGCACCTCGCCGGGTGCGACCGACCGCGGATCGGTCGCGCCGTGATTCCCACTCCGCCGGGCATGAACGCGATCACGGCACCGAGCCGCCTGGCGAGCCGCGTCGCGGGCCGGTTGAGCGGCGTCGGGGCCGACTGGGCGTACGCGTCAGGCTGGTTGGCCGTGCGGGCGATGCCGGAGTTCGCCGCGCGCAACGCATTTGGCGCCGCGGCGCGCTACGCGGCCCGCGGCGGCGGCCCAGATCAGTTGCGCAAGAACCTGGCCCGCGTCTTGCGGGTGCCGCCCTCAGACGTTCCGGATTCACTGATGCGGGCGTCCGTGGCCTCCTACGCCCGTTATTGGCGCGAGGCGTTCCGCCTGCCGGGCATGGACCTCGCCGCGGTCGGCCGCCAGCTGCACGACTCTGTTCAGGGCCGCGACCATATCGAAGCGGCACTGTCCGGCGGCCGCGGCGCAGTGATCGCGTTGCCGCACAGCGGCAATTGGGACATGGCAGGGGTGTGGCTGGCGCAGACACACGGCACCTTCACCACCGTCGCGGAGCGACTCAAACCCGAGTCGCTCTACCGGCGGTTCATCGCCTACCGCGAAGGCCTCGGCTTCGAGGTGCTGCCCTTGTCCGGGGGCGAGCGGCCACCCTTCGACGTGTTGTGCGACCGGCTGCGGGACAACCGGGTGGTGTGCCTGATGGCCGAGCGCGACCTCACCCGCACCGGCGTGCAGGTCGACTTCTTCGGCGAACCCACCCGGATGCCGGCCGGGCCGGCGAAGCTCGCGATCGCGACGGGGGCGGCCCTGCTAGCGGCCCACTGCTGGTTCGAGGGCCAGGGCTGGGGCGTCGCCATCCACCCGGCGCTGGACTGCACCGGCGGCGACGTCGGCGCGATCACCCAGCTGTTGGCCGATCACTTCGAGAAGAACATTGCCGCCCGCCCCGAGGATTGGCACATGATGCAGCCGCAGTGGCTGGCCGACCTCTCCGAGAACAAGCAGGCCCGGCTAAGGGACGCCTGATGCGCATCGGGATGATCTGTCCCTACTCGTTCGACGTTCCGGGCGGGGTGCAGTCGCACGTCCTGCAGCTTGCCGAGGTGGTGCGGGCCCGCGGGCATGACGTCAGCGTGCTCGCGCCGGCCTCGCCGCACGCCGTGTTGCCCGACTACGTCGTCTCGGCGGGCAAGGCCGTCCCGATTCCCTACAACGGGTCGGTGGCCCGGCTGCGGTTCGGCCCGGCCACCCACCGCAGGGTCAAAAAGTGGCTCGCCGAAGGCGATTTCGACGTGCTGCACCTGCACGAGCCCAACGCGCCGAGCCTGTCCATGCTGGCGCTCAACATCGCCGAGGGTCCGATCGTGGCGACGTTTCACACGTCGACCACCAAATCGCTGACGCTGACGGTCTTTCAGGGCATCCTGCGCCCGATGCACGAAAAGATCGTCGGCCGGATCGCGGTCTCCGACCTGGCGCGGCGCTGGCAGATGGAGGCGCTGGGAACCGACGCGGTGGAGATCCCCAACGGCGTCGACGTCGGCTCGTTCGCCACCGCGCCGCTGCTGGACGGTTACCCGCGGCCCGGCAAGACGGTGCTGTTCCTCGGGCGCTACGACGAGCCGCGCAAGGGCGTGGGGGTGTTGCTCGACGCGCTGCCGCGGCTGGTTGAGCGGTTCGCGGACGTGCAGCTGCTCATCGTCGGACGCGGTGACGAAGACGAATTACGCGCGCAGGCAGGCGAATTCGTGAACAACATTCGCTTCCTCGGCCAGGTCGACGATGCCGGCAAGGCGTCGGCCATGCGCAGCGCCGACGTCTACTGCGCACCCAACCTCGGCGGGGAAAGCTTCGGCATCGTCTTGGTCGAGGCCATGGCCGCCGGGACTCCGGTGGTGGCCAGCGACCTCGACGCCTTCCGGCGCGTGCTGGCCGGCGGGGACGTGGGCCGCCTGGTGCCCGTCGGCGACGGCGCCGCGCTCGCCGATGCGCTGGTCGCGGTGCTGGAGGATGATGGGCTGGCCGAACGCTACGTGGCGGCCGGTTCGGCCGCCGTCCAGCGCTACGACTGGTCGGTGGTGGCCAGCCAGATCCTGAGGGTTTACGAGACGGTCGCCGCGACAGGCGCCAAGGTTGAGGTGGCCGGTTGATGACATGGCTGATCGTCGCCATCGCGGTGTTGGTCGCGGTGCTGGGCGTCTTCGGCGCCTGGGCGTACCGGACGGCCAACCGGCTGGACCGGTTGCACGTCCGCTACGACCTGTCGTGGCAGGCGCTCGACGGCGCGCTGGCGCGCCGCGCGGTGGTGGCGCGCGCCGTGGCAATCGACGCCTACGGCGGCGCATCCGAGGGCCGGCGGTTGGCGGCGCTGGCCGACGCCGCCGAGGGCGCGCCCCGGCCCGCGCGGGAGACGTGCGAAAACGAGCTGTCGGCCGCGCTGGCCGCCGTCAACCCGGCGTCCCTGCCGGCCGGGTTGATCGCCGAGCTGGCCGACGCCGAGGCCCGGGTGCTGCTGGCCCGCCGCTTCCACAACGACGCGGTGCGCGACACGCTGGCGCTGGCCGAGCGGCCCCTGGTGCGGCTGTTCCACCTGGGCGGGACCGCCGGGCTGCCCAGCTATTTCGAGATCGTGGAGCGGCCGCACGCGTTGGCCCACGGCGATCACGGCGTGCTCAACCACCGCACCTCGGCCCGCGTCGTGCTGCTCGACGAGAGCGGGGCGGTGCTGCTGCTGCGCGGGTCGGATCCGGCGCTGGGCGAGCCCGCCCCGAAGTGGTGGTTCACCGTGGGAGGCGAAGTGCAGCAGGGGGAGCGGCTGGCCGAGGCGGCCGCGCGAGAGCTCGCCGAAGAAACCGGCCTGCGGGTCGCGCCCGCCGACATGGTCGGGCCCGTGTGGCGGCGCGACCAGGTCTTCGAGTTCAACGGCTCGCTGATCGACAGCGAGGAGTTCTACTTCGTCTACCGCACCCGCCGGTTCGAGCCGTCGCGCACGGGCCGCACCGAACTGGAACGCAGCTACATCCACGGCCACCGCTGGTGTGATGCTGCCGACATCGCCCAGCTCGTCGCCGCGGGGGAGACGGTGTACCCCATGCAACTATCCGGACTGCTCACCGACGCGGCCGCGCTCGCCGGCGGCCGCGCCCCCGGCCCGCTGCTGTCGATCCGCTGACTCCGTCGGTCAACGCGGGCCAAAGCGCCTCATTAGACTGGGTCGACAACGGTTGAAGGAGATCAAGCAGTGACTAGCGCCCACCCACCGGACGGCAACGGGCGAACCGGAACCGCACGCGTCAAGCGCGGCATGGCCGAGATGCTCAAGGGCGGCGTCATCATGGACGTCGTCACCCCCGAGCAGGCCAAGATCGCCGAGGGCGCCGGCGCCGTCGCCGTGATGGCGCTGGAGCGAGTGCCCGCCGACATCCGCGCCCAGGGCGGGGTGTCGCGGATGAGCGACCCGGACATGATCGAGGGCATCATCTCGGCGGTGACCATCCCGGTCATGGCCAAGGCGCGCATCGGGCACTTCGTCGAGGCGCAGATCCTGCAGAGCCTCGGGGTGGATTACGTAGACGAGTCGGAGGTGCTCACCCCCGCCGACTACACCCACCACATCGACAAGTGGAAGTTCACCGTGCCGTTCGTGTGCGGCGCCACCAACCTCGGCGAGGCTTTGCGACGCATCAACGAGGGTGCCGCCATGATCCGCTCCAAGGGCGAAGCAGGCACCGGGGACGTCTCCAACGCGACCACGCACATGCGGACGATCGGCGGCGAGATCCGCCGCCTGACGTCGCTGTCCGAGGACGAACTGTACGTCGCCGCAAAGGAATTGCAGGCGCCCTACGAACTCGTCGTCGAGGTGGCCCGGGCGGGCAAGCTGCCGGTCACCATGTTCACCGCCGGCGGCATCGCCACCCCCGCCGACGCGGCGATGATGATGCAGCTCGGCGCCGAGGGCGTCTTCGTGGGCTCGGGCATCTTCAAGTCCGGCGACCCCGCCCAGCGCGCGGCGGCCATCGTCAAGGCCACCACGTTCTACGACGATCCCGACGTGCTGGCCAAGGTCTCGCGTGGGCTGGGGGAGGCGATGGTCGGCATCAACGTCGAGCAGATCGCGCAGCCCCACCGGCTGGCCGAACGCGGCTGGTAAAAGTAGTCCGTGGCGATCGAAGAGATCCTTGATCTCGAGCAGCTCGAGGTCAACATCTACCGGGGCAGCATCTTCAGCCCGGAATCGGGATTCCTGCAGCGCACGTTCGGCGGACATGTGGCCGGGCAGTCGCTGGTGTCGGCGGTGCGCACCGTCGACCCGCGCTACCAGGTCCACTCGCTGCACGGCTACTTCCTGCGGCCCGGGGACGCCAAGGAGCGCACGGTGTTCATCGTGGAGCGCACCCGCGACGGCGGCTCGTTCGCGACCCGGCGCGTCAACGCCATTCAGCACGGCGAGATCATCTTCAGCATGGGCGCGTCCTTCCAGACCGACCAGGAAGGCATCCACCACCAGGACCCCATGCCGCAAGCGCCGCCGCCAGACGGCCTGCCGGGGCTGGACTCGGTCAAGGTGTTCGACGACGCCGGGTTCAAGCAGTTCGCGGAGTGGGACGTGTGCATCGTGCCGCGCGAGCGCCTGCAGCTCACGCCGGGCAAGGCCGCCCAGCAGCAGGTCTGGTTCCGCCACCGAGACCCGCTGCCCGACGACCCGGTGCTGCACATCTGCGCGCTGGCCTACATGAGCGACCTGACGCTGCTGGGCTCGGCGCAGGTCACCCACCTCGACGTGCGCGAGCACCTGCAGGTGGCGTCGCTGGACCACGCGATGTGGTTCATGCGGGCGTTCCGGGCCGACGAGTGGCTGCTGTATGACCAGTCCTCCCCGTCGGCCAACGGCGGCCGCGCGCTGTGCCAGGGCAAGATCTTCACCCAATCCGGCGAGATGGTCGCGGCGGTCATGCAGGAGGGGCTGACCCGCTTCAAGCGTGGATATCACCAGTGAGCGTCCCCCGGATCGGGGTCCTCGCGCTGCAGGGCGATACCCGCGAGCACCTGGCGGCCCTGCGCGAAGCCGGGGCCGAGTCGATGCCCGTGCGCCGGCGCGGTGAGCTGGAGGCGGTCGACGGGCTGGTCATCCCCGGTGGGGAATCGACGACCATGAGCCACCTGCTGGGAGACCTCGGCCTGCTGGAGCCGTTGCGCGGGCTGCTGGCCGACGGGCTGCCCGCCTACGGCGCGTGCGCCGGGATGATCCTGCTGGCCAGCGAGATCCTCGACGCCGGAGCGGGCGGGAGGGAGGCGCTGCCCCTGCGCGCGATCGATATGACCGTGCGGCGCAACGCCTTTGGACGACAGGTCGACTCGTTCGAAGGGGACATCGACTTCGCGGGCCTCGACGACCCGGTGCGGGCGGTGTTCATCCGCGCGCCGTGGGTCGAGCGCGTCGGTGACGGCGTGGAGGTGCTGGCCAGCGCCGCCGGTCACGTCGTCGCGGTGCGCCAGGGCCGCAAGCTGGCGACGGCGTTTCACCCCGAGGTGACCGGCGACCGGCGCATCCACCACATGTTCGTCGACATGGTGACCGGCTGACGGTCGAGGCCGGCAGGGCGTTCGGTGTGCAGTCCGGGTTTTCAGTGTGCGTCCAGGCGGCGCTCCCCGGGCGGGTCGCCGCCGCCAGCGCACACTCAACGCCGTCACCGCACAGCCAAAGCCCTCAGCGCACACTCTCGCCGGAAGTCGGGACTGCGGGCACCCTGCGACCGGAGTGAAGCGCCCGGTAGTCGGCCGCAGACGTCCACGTAGACTCGACTGGCGAACTTTCCAGACATAGAAGAGGTAAGAGACACCGATGAGCGGCCATTCCAAGTGGGCCACCACCAAGCACCAAAAGGCCGTCAAAGACGCGCGCCGCGGCAAGGAATTCGCCCGGCTGATCAAGAACATCGAGGTCGCCGCCCGCACCGGCGGCGGTGACCCCGCCGGCAACCCGACGCTGTATGACGCCATCCAGAAGGCGAAGAAGACCTCGGTGCCCAACGACAACATCGAGCGGGCCCGCAAGCGCGGCGCGGGCGAGGAAGCCGGTGGCGCCGACTACCAGACGATCATGTACGAGGGCTACGGGCCCAACGGCGTCGCCGTCCTGATCGAATGCCTGACCGACAACCGCAACCGGGCGGCGGGCGAGGTCCGGGTGGCCGTCACCCGCAACGGCGGCAACATGGCCGACCCCGGGTCGGTGTCCTACCTGTTCACCCGCAAGGGCGTCGTCACGCTGGAGAAGAACGGCCTGACCGAGGACGACGTGCTGACGGCGGTGCTCGACGCCGGCGCCGAGGACGTCAACGACCTCGGCGAAAGCTTCGAGATCATCTCCGAGCCGACCGACCTGGTCGCGGTGCGCACCGCGCTGCAGGACGCCGGCATCGACTACGAGTCCGCCGAGGCGAGCTTCCAGCCGTCGGTCAGCGTGCCGGTCGACGTCGAGGGCGCGCGCAAGGTGTTCAAGCTGGTCGACGCGCTGGAGGACAGCGACGACGTGCAGAACGTGTGGACCAACGTGGACCTGTCCGACGAGGTGCTCGCCGCCCTCGACCAGGAGTAATTCGCCTCCTTCGCCTCGCCGAGCGTGCACTCAGGGCGAGATTTCGGCCCGGCCGATTTTTCGCCCTCACTGCACGCTCGGCGCTAGGGATTACGCAGGGGATCTAGTCGTACCCGTGCCGCATGTCCTCGACGATGCGCGGGTTGTCCAGGGTCGACGGCTCCACGGGCCGCGGCGCGACGTCGCCGGAGAACACGCACGCGGCCTGAAGCACCTGCTGGTTGAGGAAACGCAGCGGGGGAGCGTCGGGCGGCACCGTCGGCGTGGGCGCGGTATCGGCGCGCTGCGCCAGGGCGAATCCCCAATCGCCGAACGTCGGCACGTGCACGTGATACGGCGTGACCGCGTAGCCCGCCGCCCGGATCGTCGACACCGTGCGCCAGTAGGCCGTCGGCGTGGAAAAGGGGCTGCCCGCCTGCACCGCCATCAGCCCGCCGGGCGCCAGCGCCCGCGCGGCCAGCGCATAGAACTCGGCCGAATACAGCCGGCCCAGCACGGGTGTGTCGGGATCGGGAAGGTCGACGATGATCGCATCGAACCGGTCGACGTCGGGTCCGCGCAACCAGTTCATCGCGTCCTGCGTCACCACCGCCACCCGCGGGTTGTCCAACGAACCGTCGTTGGCGCCACGCAGCGTGGTGCGCGCGATGTCGATCACCGCGGGGTCGAGCTCGACCTGCACGATCTTGGAAACGCCTGGCTGGCGCAGCAACTCGCGAGCCACCAGGCCGTCGCCCCCGCCGAGCACCAGCACCGAACGCGCGCCTTTCCCGACGGCCGGGTACACCAGGCTTTCGGTGTAGCGGTATTCGTCCCGGGTGGAGAATTGCAGCCCGCCGTCGAGGTACAGGCGGGTGTCGTTGCCGCGCCGGGTCACCACGATCTCCTGGTAGGGCGTGTGCCGGTAGGCGACGATCGGATCGGCGTAAAGCCGTTGCCGGCTTGTGGTTTCGACGTCGGCCGAACGCAGCAGCAGGGTGGCGAGCAGCCCCAGCGCGGCGGCCAGCGCGCACAGCGCCAGCAGCAGCTGGCGCGTCGAAACCACGTGGCGCAGCAGGAAAAGCGCGACGACGGCCGCCGCCGCCAGGTTGATCATGCCGGTGGCCGCCGCGCCGCGGATCATCCCCAGCTGTGGCAGCAGCAGGAACGGCCAGACCAGCCCGCCCAGCAGCGCGCCGAGGTAGTCGGCGGCGTTGAGGTTGGCGAGGGTGCGTCCGGCGTCGGCGGCGCCCGTCACCCGCCCGCTCTGCAGCAGCGTCATCAACAGCGGCACCTCGGCACCGACCAGGCCGCCGATCAGGGCCGTGCTCACGGCCAGCACCCACGTCGACCCGACGGAGCCGTCCAGGAACGCGAACACCATGTACAGCGCCGCCGCGGACAGCCCGCCGATGACGCCGAGGGCCGCCTCCACGGCGATGAAGGTGATCGCCGCGTGCGCCAGCAGGGGCTTGACCAGTAGGGCGCCCACGCCCAGCGCGGCGATGTAGCCCGCGACGATCAGCGAGGTGGCGACGATGCCGCCGCCGTCGAGGCTGGCCGACAGCGTCAGCAGCGCGAGTTCGTAGATGATGCCGCAGGCCGCGCACGCCGCCACGGCGGCCAACAGCAGCGCCCGCCACCGCCCCGATACCGGCGACGGCATGGCCACGTCGACGGAGCTCATGACACCGCCGCGGCGGTCACCCCTCCCACGGCGAGCAGTATCAGCGCCACCGCGAACGAGCCGGGATGCAGCACCTGCTCGTCGATGTGCTCGTGGAAACTCCCCGGGATCAGCAGATGCATTGTCAGCAGCGCTATCCCGAGCAGGATCACCCCCATCAACCCGTACACCGCCACGCCGAGGAGCCCCTGGCCCAGCTGGCTGTAGCTGTTGGCGATCGCGGTGATGATGACGACGGTCAGCGCGATGTACATCGCGCCCGCGACGATCACGGCGTTGGGGCGGCGGTCGATGAACACCAGGTGGCGCAGCTTTCCCGGGGTCAGCACGTCGACCACGTAGAACCCGACGAGCAGGACGGCCATGCCGACGACGAAGTACAGGATCGTCGCGACCGCGCCCTTCAGGACGGGATTGAGGTCGACGGTTCCGATCTCGACGGCGAGGTACATGGTTGTCTCCTTTGCGCTGGTGCCATCACTTGGTTCCGCCCGGGCCGCCGGGGCTGCCTCCGGAACCGCCCGACGGGGAGCCGGGGGTGAATCCGGGACCGAGGAAGATGAACGCGCCGTGGCTGTAGCCGGCGCTCAGCGACTCGACGCGGATGCTGCACGGGTAGGTCCCGTCGGGGCCGACGATCACGATGTTGTTGGCGTAACGCAGGTATTCGGTGTTGCCGTTGTCGGCGCGCGCCTCGGGGTGCGCGTACGCGGCGAGCGTGTCGGCCGCCTGCCGTGGCGACCCGCTGCACTGGTAGCGCCTGCCGTTCACGTCGTGGGCGTACTCGTGATAGTGGCCCGCCACGTACGACGCGATGTTCTTCTGCAGCAGGATGATTCCGGTGACCAGGCACACCAGGGCGCCGGCCGCCAGCAGGCCGGAGATCACGAACAGGCGGGTCCGGCTCACGGTTGCCACCGGCTCGCCGTGTGAACCACGGTCCCGCCGGAGCCGGCGGGACGCCCCGGGTACAGATGCCATGTCCGCCAACGCCATCCGGCGCCGTCGGGCTCGGCGGCCAGCACGGTCAGCGCGGCGTCGTCGCCCGGGAACGTGCCGCCGAGCCACCCCTCCTGGCGGGCGCAGCGGCCGCGCAGGTCGTGGGCGAGGCGGCGGAAGTCCGCCTCGTCGCGGACGCCGGTGCGCGATTGCAGGCGGTAGCCGGGCGCGTCGGTGCGCTCGGGCAGGTCGGCCCCGAGATTGCGTGCCGTGCAAGAGATTTCCTCGGAGAACCGGCCCGCGGCGTGCTCGACCGCGACGACGTGCGACGCGCCGAGCACCCCGAGCAGCAGCGCCCCGGCGCCGCAGGGATGGTCCAGGCGGCAGGTGGCCAGCGGCGCGGGGACCGGCGCGTTGAGCGCGAGTCCCAGCCGCTGCCCGGACACGTCCGCCGGGGTTACGGCGAGCTGATGAAGGGGCACCGGCCTGACCTCGCGCGCGCTAGGCGGGGCTGGGCGGGGGCGCCGCGTACACGGTGAGTTCGCCGGGCGACACGGCCTTGCCCGTCGACACCTCCCAGGGCATGTCCGGGGCCCAGCGCTCGAAGGAGAGCAGGACCGTCTCGTCCTCGTTGGTGCAGTCGACGAATTCCATCTCGCCGCCGGCCGGCAGCCCGGTGGTGCCTTCGGTCGTGTACGAGGCGCGGCCGCGTTCGGTCTCGTGAAACATCGCGCCGTCGACGACGTACGGGTCGCCGGGCCGCAGCGGGACGTCCTTGCGGGTGATCCACATCGCCAGTTCCAGCCGTCCGTCGTCCTCCTCGACGCTGAACCAGATCGGCTGGTCGCCGCCCTCGAGCAGGTGTTCCCACCAGACGAACGGTCCCTCGCGGAAGGTGACCGACCCGCGCACGATGTAGTCGGTGCCGCCGTAGCTGACGATGGCGCCGGGGCCCAGTTGGCGCGGCCCGAACTGCGGCATCGCGTCCGACGCGAGCGGGTCCGGCCGCCCGGCGCGCTCGTCCGGCCGCTTGGGGCGGCGCAAAGCGATGACGAGCACCACGATGGACGCGATGAACAGCACGATGGCGAGCACGACCAGCAGAGATCCCACGCGCACCCTCCGTTGCCACGATGCTTGAGCGAACGTGGGCTAAAGCTAACAGCTTTTTCGCGGCACCGGCGCGGTAACCTCGCGGCCCGGGAATCGGCCCAGAATCGGTGGCGCCGCCGCGTGTCGCAGCCGCGTGCGTCGGTGCCGGCCGCTAGGGTATCGAACAGCTGTTCTACTAGGTGGGAGCGGGTAATGCGGGTGATGGGCGTCGACCCCGGCCTGACCCGGTGCGGGCTGTCGGTCGTCGAGAGCGGGCGCGGGCGCACCGTGGTCGCGCTCGACGTCGACGTGGTGCGCACGCCGTCGGACGCGCCGCTCGCCGAGCGGCTGCTGACGATCAGTGACACCGTCGAGCATTGGCTGGCCACGCATGAGCCCGACGTCGTGGCCGTCGAGCGGGTCTTCTCCCAGCTGAACGTGTCGACGGTGATGGGCACCGCCCAGGCCGGTGGGGTGGTCGCGCTGGCGGCGGCCAGGCGCGGCATCGACGTGCACTTCCACACCCCCAGCGAGGTCAAGGCCGCGGTCACCGGCAACGGCGCGGCCGACAAGGCCCAGGTCACCGCGATGGTCACCAGAATCCTTGCGCTGCAGGCCAAACCGACGCCGGCGGACGCCGCCGACGCCCTCGCGCTGGCGATCTGCCACTGCTGGCGGGCGCCGATGATCGCCCGGATGGCCGCCGCCGAGGCGCTGGCCGCCGAGCAGCGGCAGAAATACAAGGCCAAGCTCAAGGCCGCCCGATGATCGCCGCGGTGCGCGGCGAGGTGCTCGAGGTGGCGCTCGACCATGCGGTGATCGAGGCCGCCGGCGTCGGCTACCGGGTGAACGCGACGCCGTCGACGCTGTCCACGCTGCGCACCGGGACCGAGGCGCGGCTGATCACCGCGATGATCGTCCGCGAGGATTCGATGACGCTGTACGGCTTCACCGACACCGACACCCGCGACCTGTTTTTGACCCTGCTGTCGGTGTCGGGGGTCGGGCCCCGGCTGGCGATGGCGACCCTGGCCGTGCACGACGCCGGCGCGCTGCGCCAGGCGCTGCACGACGGCGACGTCGCCGCGCTGACCCGGGTGCCCGGGATCGGCAAACGCAGCGCCGAACGGATGGTCCTGGAGCTGCGGGACAAGGTGGGCGCCGCCGGCGCGGGCACGGCCCCCGCGGGCGCCGCGCTCAACGGCCACGCGGTCCGCGGGCCGGTGGTGGAGGCCCTGGTGGGCCTCGGGTTCGCCGTCAAGCAGGCCGAGGAAGCCACCGACAAGGTGCTGGCCGCCGAGCAGGACGCGACCACCTCCGGTGCGCTGCGCGCCGCCCTGTCGCTGCTGGGTAAGTCCCGATGACCCCGGACGACCTAGGCGACGACTGGTCGGACCGCGACGTCTCCGGCGCGCTGGCGCCCGGCGAGGGCGACATCGACGTCAGCCTGCGGCCGCGCTCGCTGCGGGAGTTCATCGGCCAGCCGCGGGTGCGCGAACAGCTGCAGCTCGTCATCGAGGGGGCCAAAAACCGCGGTGGCACACCGGATCACATCCTGCTGTCCGGGCCGCCGGGGCTGGGCAAGACGTCGCTGGCCATGATCATCGCGGCCGAGCTCGGCTCCTCGCTGCGGCTGACGTCCGGCCCCGCGCTGGAGCGCGCCGGCGACCTGGCGGCCATGCTGTCCAATCTGGTCGAGCACGACGTGTTGTTCATCGACGAGATCCACCGCATCGCGCGGCCCGCCGAGGAAATGCTCTACCTGGCCATGGAGGACTTCCGGGTCGACGTGGTCGTCGGCAAGGGCCCGGGCGCGACGTCGATCCCGCTGGAGGTGGCGCCGTTCACCCTGGTCGGCGCCACCACCCGGTCCGGCGCGCTGACCGGCCCGCTGCGCGATCGCTTCGGCTTCACCGCCCACATGGACTTCTACGAGCCCGCCGAGCTGGAGCGGGTGCTGGCCCGCTCCGCCGGGATCCTGGGCATCGAACTCGGCGGCGACGCGGCCGAGGAGATTGCCCGCCGCTCGCGGGGCACGCCGCGGATCGCCAACCGGCTGTTGCGCCGGGTGCGGGACTTCGCCGAGGTGCGCGCCGACGGCGTGATCACCCGCGACATCGCCAAGTCCGCGCTGGCGGTCTACGACGTCGACGAACTGGGACTGGACCGGCTGGACCGGGCCGTGCTCTCGGCGCTGACCCGCAGCTTCGGCGGCGGCCCGGTCGGGGTGTCGACGCTGGCGGTGGCGGTCGGCGAGGAGGCGACCACCGTCGAGGAGGTGTGCGAGCCGTTCCTGGTCCGCGCCGGCATGGTCGCCCGGACCCCACGCGGCCGGGTGGCCACCGCCCAGGCGTGGACGCACCTGGGGATGGCGCCGCCGGCCGGGGCGGCCGGTCTCGGGCAGCCCGGCCTGTTCGAGTAGCCAGCAAACGATCGCGCGGGCCCCATCCGGTTACTTCGCGGCGCCGTGGGTAACCAACCTCACAACAATCACGCCTCGTGAAGGAGATTGAAGATGAGGAACAGGCGCCACGACTACGAACGCCCTCGCGCGCTGTACATGCCGCGTACCCGCGGCGCGCTGACCGGGCTACTCCTGATTCTGTTGGGAGCTTGGGGTGCGCTGGTTCCGTTCTTCGGGCCCAACATCGACTGGGCCTACGCCACCGACCCGGCCTGGACCTGGACCGCGGCCAAAGGCTGGCTCGAGGTGCTTCCCGGGGTCGCCGCGGCGGTGGGCGGCCTGCTGGTGCTGCTCTCCGGCAACCGCGCGAACGCCGTGTTCGGCGGCTGGCTGGCGGTGCTGGGCGGTGCCTGGTTCGTCGTCGGCCGCGCGTTCGCCCCGACGCTGGGCATCGGGGACGTCGGCCAACCGGCGGCCGCGGCGGACCTCAAGCGCGCCCTGCTCGAGGTCACCTACTTCACCGGTCTCGGCGCCCTGATCGTGTTCCTGGGTGGGGCGGCCGTGGCGCGTTTGGCCGTTCGGCACGCGCGCGACGTCGTGGTGACCCAACCGGCGCCCGCGGCGGGCGATGCCGCCGTGCCGGCGGCCCAACCGGCCATGTACGACGAGACGGGCGGCATGGCGCCCGCACGGACGGACGCGGTGCCGGCCGACGCGGCGCCCGGCGAGCGCGGCGGGCATGGCCTGTTCCACCGCCGCCCCGGCGGCCTGTTCCACCGCCACCACGCCGGCGTCTAGGACAGTAGCCGGCAACACGAACGGCACCGGCAGCCCTTGGCTGCCGGTGCCGCTTTGCGCGAAGGTAGTGCGAGCGACCGCGAGACGAGGAGGACGCGATGATCACGACCGCGCTGCTGTTCGCCGCGCTGGCGGCGTTACTGCACGTCTACATCTTCGTGATGGAATCGTTGACCTGGACCTCGCCGCGCACCCGCGCCACCTTCGGCACCACCCCCGCGGAAGCCGAAACCACGAAGCTGCTCGCCTTCAACCAAGGCTTCTACAACTTGTTCCTCGCGATCGTCACCGGCATCGGCATCGCCGTAATTGCGTTGGGGCACACCACCGTTGGCGCGGCGCTCGTGTTCGCCGGCATCGGATCGATGGCCGCGGCCGCGGTGGTGCTGCTGGTGTCCGCGCCCGACAAGGCCCGCGCCGCGCTCGCCCAGGGCACCTTTCCGGCGATGGCGATCGTGCTGCTGTTGCTCGGCCTTCAGCAGTAACACCAGTCTCACCAGCCTCAACAACCACGGCGGTCGGTTGGCTTTCGTTTGCCGCGTGGGTTACTAGTGGAAGTCGCCGGGTACCCATCTCGAGCCGGAAACAGGCCCGGTATTCAACGAGGGGATGTCATGAAATACGCAGAAGACGGCCGAACCAGCGCGCTGAGCATGCCGCGCTCGCGAGGCGCGGTCAGCGGATTGCTCCTGGTCATTCTGGGAGCCTGGGGGGCGTTAATACCGTTTGTCGGTCCACACTTCAACTTCGCCTACACGCCGGACCGAAACTGGGCGTGGAGCACGGCCCGGGGCTGGCTGGAAGTCGCGCCGGGCGCGGCCACCGCACTGGGCGGCCTGCTGCTGATCGTTGCCGGCAACCGCGTCGCCGCGATGTTGGGCGGCTGGCTGGCCGTGCTGGCCGGCGCCTGGTTTGTGGTGGGCGGCGACGTCGCCCCGCTGCTGGGCATCGGCTCCGCCGGTGACCCGATCGCCGCGACCGACCGCAAGCGCGCGGTGCTCGAGGTCACCTACTTCTCGGGCCTGGGCGCGCTGATCATCTTCATCGGAGGTGTCGTGTTGGCGCGCACCGCCGTGCGCCTGGCGCGCGACGTGCAGCCGCTGGCGCCGGCCACCACGGGCACACCGGCCGTTGAGCCGTATCGGGACTCGGTTTACGAGCAGCCGGCCGAGGTCTCCTCGGGTGCGCTGACCAAGCCGCGCGCGTCGTCTGACCCCGAACCAAAGCGGGGATGGCGCCGCCACCGCGCGGGCGCGGGATCAGGGGGCAACGCCGCATATCTGCGTTGGCCGCACCCGCAACAGTAGTCGGCACACCAAAACAGGTCGCCCAGCCCCAAAAGGGCTGGGCGACTTGCTGTTTGGCTCACCTCAGAGGAGTCCGAGCAACTCCAGGTCGGTGATGTACTTGACGATCACCGGCGCCGACACATGCGGGATGTCTTTGTCGGGGCCGATTTTCGCTTCCTGCACCGCCGCGCGGAACACGTCGGTGGGCGCCATCGAGCCGTTGATCGGCTTTTCCGGCTTCTGGTAGTTGTGCAGCAGCGGCAGCAGCGAGTACTGACGCTGCCGATCGGGCAGGGCCCGCAGCGAGGTCTCGAACCGCCGCAGCCACTCGGAGTAATCGGCGATCCGCTCGATCGAATACCCGGCCTCGATCAGCCAATCGATGTACTCGTCCAGCCCGATGCCGTCGTCGTAGGGGTTCATCACGTGGTAGGTCTGGAAGCCGGTGTCGCTGTCGGTGATTTGGGTCCCCAGCGTCGAGATCGCCGCGGCGATGAACTCGACCGGCAAACCGTCGTAGTGTGCCCGCTGGCGGTTGCCGTCGGCGTCCAGTTCGTAGAACGACCCGGGCGCGATACCGGTGGCGACCAGGCTCAGCATCAGCCGGGTGAACATGTCGGGCAGGTTGAGCTGCCCGGCATAGGTGGTGTCGGCCAGGATCATGTCGCAGCGGAACACCGTGACGGGCAGGCCGCACAGGTCGTGGGCCTCGCGCAGCAGCACCTCGCCGGCCCACTTGCTGTTGCCGTAGCCGTTGGCGTAGCCGTCGTTGATCTCGCGGGTGGCGCTGATCTGGCGGATGTCGGCGTTCTCGACGAACTCGCCCGGCTTGATCTGATCGCCCACGCCGATCGTCGACACGTAGGTGTACGGCTTTTGCCTGGACGTCAGCGCGATCCGGATCAGCTCCGCGGTGCCCAGGGCGTTGGGGCCGAACAGCTCGCTGTAGGGCAGCACGTGGTTGACCAGCGCGGCAGGGTCGACGATGACGTCGACCTCCTCGGCCAGTCGCTGCCAGGCCTGGGGGTCCAGGCCGAGGTTGGCCTCACCCTTGTCGCCCGCGATGACCTCCAGGTGATCGGCGGCCAGCCGCTGGTAGTGGGCCAACAACTTTGGGTCGCCGCTGTCGAAGGTCTTGTCCAGCCGGGCGCGCGCCTCCTCGTCGGACTTCGCCCGCACCAGGGCGATGACCTTGCCGTCGACCATGTCCATCCGCTCGAGCCAGTCCAGCGCCAGGTAGCGGCCCAGAAAGCCGGTCGCGCCGGTCAACAGCACGGTGCGGACCTCGGTGGCCGGCTTGGGCAGGCTGGGCGCGGCGGCCAGGGTCGCCTCGTCGAGGAACTTGTCCAGCGTGAGGTCACTGGCGTGCACCGTCGTGGCGCCGCGTCCGTGCACGGCGGCGAACGTCGGGCGCTTGGAGCCCTGGCGCTCGGCCTCGATGTAGGCGGCGATGGCCGCCAGGTCGTTGGCCGGGCTGACGATCACGCCCACCGGCACGTCGACGTCGAAGATCTCGCGCAGCAGGTTGCCGAACGTCAACGCGGACAACGAGTCTCCACCCAGATCGGTGAAGTGGGCATCCCCGGACAGATCGCCGGTCGAGGCACCCAGCAGGGCGGCCGCGGCCCGGCTCACGGTCTGCAGCACCGGCCCCTGTGCGCCGCTGCGGCGCAGTTCGGCCAACTCGTTGGCCTGTCCCGCGGCCAGCTCGGCATACATCTGCTCGAGCCGATCCCCGTAGTGTGCCTTGAGCTTCGGCCACGCCAGCTTGCGGATCCCGGTCAGCAGACCGTTTTCCAGGGTGAACGGCGTGGTCTCGATGATGAAGTCGCGCGGCACCTCGTAGGACTGCAGGCCGGTCTCCTTGGCGACCTTCTGCAGCGAGTCGGCGATCTTCGGCTTGAGCGACTCAAGATCGTTGTCCGCCAAGGCCTCCTCGGTCGGCACCACCACGGCCAGCAGGTAGGGCTGGGAGCTGTTGCCGTAGACGTAGATCTGGCGGATCAGCGGGCTGTTGCCGAACGCCGCCTCCAGCTTGGCCAGGGTGACGAACTCGCCCTGGGCAAGCTTGAGCACGTTGTTGCGGCGGTCGACGTACACCAGCCGGTCCGGCGCGACCTCGGCGAACACGTCACCGGTGCGGTAGTAGCCGTCCTCGTCGAACACGTTCGCGGTGGTCTCGGCCCGCTTGTAGTAGCCGGGGAACATGTTCTCGGTCCGCAGCAACAGCTCGCCGCGCGGATGCGGGCGGTCGGTGCTGAAGTAGCCCAGGTCCGGAACGTCGACCAGCTTGTAGTCGATGACCGGCGGACGCTGAATCTCCCCGTCGAACAACACCATTCCGGCCTCGGTGGAGCCGTAGCCGTCCATCAGGTGCATCTGCAGCAGCGACTCGGCCCACGCCTTGAGCTCCGGCGAGGTGGGTGCCGAGCCCGTCATCGCGAAGATGAACCGCCCGCCCAGCAGGTACTGGCGCTGCTCGGCCAGCACCTCGGCCGCCACAGTCTCGCGGGCCTCTGGGCCCGCATCGCCGTCGGCCAGCCGCCGCTCGACCTGGCGCTGGAATTCGCCGTACAGCGTCTCCCAGATGCGGGGGACGAAGTTCATCTCGGTGGGCCGCACCAACTCGAGGTCCTCGAGCAGGGTGGACAGGTCGCTGCGGGCGGCGAAGTACGCGGTGCCGCCGTTGCCCAACGTGCCGTAGAGGATTCCGCGCCCCATGACGTGGCTCATCGGCATGAAGTTGAGGGTGATCGACGCGGCGCTTCCCCCGAACCAGTTCTTGCTGCCGCGCCGCCACATCTTGCCGACGTTGCTCTGCGGGTACATCGCGCCCTTGGGCGCGCCGGTGCTGCCGGAGGTGTAGATCAGCAGGGCCAGCGAGTCCTCGTCGCTCGCCGGCAGCTCGGGGGCCGGCAGGTCCTTGCCGCGCCGCAGCACGTCGGCGAGCGCCTCGACCGCGACGCCGGAGTCGGCCAACCGCGCGGCGGCGGCCTCCACGGCCTCGCGCTGGTCGTCGACCTGGGGCTGGTAGTCGAACACGACGAGCTTGCCGGGCACGTGGTCGCCGGCCAGGATCAGCTCCACCGCGTCGGGCAGCTGGTTGACGCTCGAGGCGATCAGGCTGGGCTCGGTCTCGGCGACGATCGGCTGCAGCGACGAGATCGCCGCGCTGGTCTGCAGCGGCACCGACACGGCCCCGATGGTGCCCAGCGCGATGTCGATGGTGGCGTAGTCAACGCTGTTGAAGCCGAGCACGCAGACGCGGTCGCCGGGGCGCACCGCGTCGCCGGCCCAGGCACGGCCGAGGGCCGAAACCCGTTCGCCGAGTTCGCCATACGTGATGGTCTCGAAACGGGGGAGCAGCTCGGCCGTCGTCCGCCCGGTCTTGGCGTCGGTGACGAACTCCACGACGCGCTGCGCCAGGGCAGGCCGGTCGGCGTAGCCGTCGAGCACGGTCCGGATGATCTGCGGCAGCCGCAGCCCCGGCGCTTCGGTGGCGGCGGTGATCGCCGGGTCCGGTCGGGCGGCGGCGAACTGGGGGTCGTTGGCGATGAGTTCCTCGATGCGACGGTCGAGGTGTTCGTCATGAATGGCAGTCGACATAAACAGGTCCCTTGCGAATGAAAAATAGTGAGTCAATAAGCGCGTCGGCGCTGACACATAGAACGTTAGCTAAAGTAACGGTATTCCACCATGATACGGCCTATGGCGTGGTTGTGAGATTGCCCACGGGGGCGGGGCCTTACAGGTCGCGCAACAACCCGCTCAAGATGTCGATTCCCTCGGCCAGCAGCTCGTCGCCGATGGTCAGCGGCGGCAGCAGCCGGATGATGTTGCCGAACATGCCGCAGGTCAGGACGATGACGCCGGCCGCCTGGGCGGCGACGGTCAGCTTCTGGGTCAGCTCCTTGTCGGGCTCGGCGGTCCCCGACTTCACCAACTCGATCGCGATCATCGCGCCGCGCCCACGGACGTCGCCGATCCGGTCGTCGCCGGCCTGCAACCGCAGCAGCGGTTCGGTGATCAGCCGCTCCAGCTGCTGGCCCCGCTCGACCAGCCCGTCGCTCTCGATCGTCTCGATCGTGGCCAAGGCCGCCGCGCAGGCCAGGGGGTTGCCGCCGAAGGTGCCGCCGAGGCCGCCGACGTGCGGCGCGTCCATGATGTTGGCCCGGCCGGTGACCGCCGACAGGGGAAGCCCGTCGGCGATCGCCTTGGCGGTGCAGATCAGGTCGGGCTCGATGCCCTCGTGTTCGCAGGCGAACATGGCGCCCGAGCGCGCGAAACCGGTCTGTACCTCGTCGGCGATGAACACCACGTCGTTCCTGCGGCACCACTCCAGCAGGGTGGGCAGGAATCCCTCGGCCGGCACGATGAACCCGCCTTCGCCCTGGATCGGCTCGATCAGGAGGGCGGCCAGGTTGTCGGCGCCGATCTGGCTGTCGATGACCCGGATGGCCCGCGCGGCGGCCTTCTCCCCGTCGGTGGCCAGCTCCTTGTCGATCAGGCCGTCCCGATAGGGGTAGGACAGCGGCGCCCGGTAGACCTCCGGCGCGAACGGGCCGAAGCCGGCCTTGTAGGGCATGGACTTCGCGGTCAGCGCCATCGTCAGGTTGGTCCGGCCGTGGTAGGCGTGGTTGAACGCCACCACCGCGGACTTGCGCGTGTAGGCCCGCGCGACCTTGACGGCGTTCTCGACGGCCTCGGCGCCGGAATTGAACAGCACCGAGCGCTTCTCGCCGGAGCCCGGGGTGATCCGGTTGAGCGTCTCGGCCACCGCGACGTACGACTCGTACGGCGTCACCATGAAGCAGGTGTGGGTGAACTCGGCGACCTGCGCGCGCACGGCGTCGACCACCCGGGGCGCCGAGTTGCCGATGGTCGTCACCGCGATGCCGGAGCCGAGGTCGATGAGCCGGTTGCCGTCGACGTCCTCGATGATGCCGCCGCCGGCGCGCGCCACGAAGACCGGGACGGAGACGTTGACCGCGTGCGACACCGCCGCCGCCCGGCGCTTGCTCAGTTCCAGCGAGAGCGGGCCGGGGATCTCGGTGACCAGTTGGCGAGTCTGCTCGAGGCCGGCCACCACGTACTCCCTCCCGCGGCGCGCGTGTCACGCCACGTTGAAAGCCTATCGAGCTTGCCTCCGGCGGGCATCGGTCGCACCGCGGCGGCCGGTGACGGGCCGCGGCCTGCCAGACTGAACGGGCACACTGGACCGTGATGAGGTGCGCGGCGTCCGCGTCGCACCGGCACCCACCCCCGAAATCCGAAGACAGAAAGACACAGGCGCGCCCATGGAGAGTTTGATCCTGTTCCTGCCGTTCCTGCTCATCATGGGCGGGTTCATGTATTTCGCGTCGCGGCGCCAGAAGCGCGCGATGCAGGCCACCATCGACCTGCACGAGTCGTTGAGCCCGGGCGACCGGGTGCACACCACGTCGGGCCTGCAGGCCACCGTCGTCGCGATCACCGATGACACCGTCGACCTCGAGATCTCCCCCGGCGTGGTGACCACCTGGATGAAGCTGGCGATCCGCGACCGCATCCTGCCCGACGACGACGAGGATCTGGTCGACGGGGACGAGCCCGCCGACGAGGGCTCGGTCGCCAAGGATTCCTGACGCCTAATACTTCGGGGGAGGGCGGCTTGCGCGACGGGCTCCTCGGGGCCACGTAGGCTTTTCTAGGCTCTGTCCGGGGTAAGTAACCGATTCTCGAGGAGATAGAAGGAACGTGGCATCGTCTTCGGCGCCGGTGCACCCTGCCCGCTACCTGTCGGTCTTCTTGGTGTTGCTCATCGGCGTCTACCTGCTGGTGTTCCTCACCGGCGACAAGCGCGCCGCCCCCAAGCTCGGGATCGACCTGCAGGGCGGCACCCGCGTCACGCTGACCGCGCGCACCCCGGACGGCTCGCGCCCCAGCCGCGAGGCGCTGGCGCAGGCGCAGCAGATCATCGGCGCCCGCGTCAACGGGCTCGGCGTGTCCGGCTCGGAGGTCGTCGTCGACGGCGACAACCTGATCATCACGGTCCCCGGCAACGACGGCAACGAGGCCCGCAACCTGGGCCAGACGGCCCGGCTGTACATCCGTCCGGTGCTCAACTCGATGCCGGCCCAAAGCGCCGAGCCCAAGCCCCCGGCGCACCAGCCCGCGCCCGGCCAGCCCGCCCCGGGGCAGCCCGCGCCCGCAGAACCCGCGCCCGCAGAACCCGGGCCCAGCGGCCAACCCGCACCGGGCCAACCGGCCCCGCCCCCGGCCGGACAGCCCGCGCCGGGAGCCAAGCCGGGCGCCCAGCCCCGGCCCTACCCACAGGACCCGCCGCCGTCACCCAACCCCGCCCCTCCGGCCCCGGCTGCCCCGGCCCCCGGGGCGCCGCCGGCCGAGCAACCCGCGCCGCCGGATCCACGCAAGGACCTCGCCGAGCGCATCGCCGATGAGAAGAAGTGGCGGCAGAGCACCCGGCAGGGCATCCAGTTCCTGGCCCTGCAGTTCCAGGCGACGCGCTGCGACAAAGAAGACATCCTGGCCGGCAACGATGACCCCACCCAGCCGCTGATCACCTGCTCGACCGACCACAAGGTCGCCTATCTGCTGGGACCGTCGATCATCAGCGGTGACCAGATCCAGGACGCCACCTCCAGCCAGAACCAGCGCGGCATCGGCTACGTCGTCGACCTTCAGTTCAAGTCCGCGGCGGCCAACACCTGGGCGGACTTCACCGCCGCCCACATCGGCACCCAGACCGCGTTCACGCTGGACTCGCAGGTCGTCAGCGCCCCGATGATCCAAGAAGCCATCCCCGGCGGCCGCACCCAGATCAGCGGCGGCGACCCGCCGTTCACCGCGGCGACCGCCAAGCAGCTGGCCAACGTCCTGAAATACGGTTCGCTGCCGCTGTCGTTCGAATCTTCGGAGGCCCAAACCGTCTCGGCGACACTGGGTTTGACATCGCTGCGCGCGGGGCTGATCGCCGGCGCGATCGGCTTGGTCCTGGTGCTGCTGTATTCGCTGCTCTACTACCGGGTGCTGGGACTGCTCACGGCGCTGTCGCTGGCCGCTTCCGGCGCAATGGTTTTCGCGATCCTGGTGATCCTGGGCCGCCAGATCAACTACACCCTCGACCTGGCGGGCATCGCCGGTCTGATCATCGGTATCGGCACCACCGCCGACTCGTTCGTCGTCTTCTTCGAACGCATCAAAGACGAGATCCGCGAAGGGCGTTCGTTCCGGTCGGCGGTCCCGCGCGGGTGGACGCGGGCGCGCAAGACGATCGTGTCGGGCAACGCGGTCACCTTCCTGGCCGCCGCGGTGCTCTACGCGCTGGCGATCGGCCAGGTGAAGGGCTTCGCATTCACGTTGGGCCTCACCACGATCCTGGACCTGGTGGTGGTGTTCCTGGTGACGTGGCCGCTGGTCTACCTGGCCTCCAAGTCACCGACGTTGGCGAAGCCCGCATACAACGGCCTGGGCGCAATCCAGCAGGTCGCCCGCGAACGCCGGGGTTCGTCGCAGGTCACGACGGGACGGGGATGACGTGATGGCCTCCAATGACGCGACCGAGATCACCGAAACCTCGGCAGGCACAGCGGAATTGACCGCCAGCGCCGCCGGCACCACCGGGGCGCCGCACCACAGCTTCCTCTCGCGCCTCTACACCGGCACCGGCGCGTTCGAGGTGGTCGGGCGGCGGCGGCTGTGGTTCGGCATCAGCGGCGCGATCGTCGCGGTCGCGCTCTTGAGCATCGTGTTGCGGGGCTTCAGCTTCGGCATCGACTTCAACGGCGGTACCACGGTGTCGATGCCCGCCAACGGGACGCACGGCACGGTGCGCACCTCCCAGGTCCAGGACGTGTTCCGCAAGACCCTCGGCAACGATGCGGAATCGGTGGTCGTCGTCGGCAACGGCGCGGCGGCGACCGTGCAGATTCGCTCCGAGACGCTGTCCAATGACCAGACGACCAAGCTGCGCAACGCCTTGTTCGACGCGTTCGGGCCCAAGGGACCCGACGGCAAGCCGAGCAAGCAGGCCATCAGCGACTCGGCGGTCTCCGAGACCTGGGGCGACCAGATCACCATGAAGGCGCTGTTCGCGTTGGTGGTGTTCCTGGCGCTGGTCGGCGTGTACATCACGGTCCGCTACGAGCGGTACATGACGCTGGCCGCGATCGCGGCGATGTTCTTCGACCTGGCCGTGACGGCCGGGGTGTACTCGCTGGTGGGCTTCGAGGTCACCCCGGCCACGGTCATCGGCCTGCTGACGATCCTCGGTTTCTCCCTCTACGACACCGTCATCGTGTTCGACAAGGTCGAGGAGAACACCCACGGCTTCCAGCACAAACCCAAGCGCACGTTCGCCGAAGAGGCCAACCTGGCGATCAACCAGACGTTCATGCGGTCCATCAACACCAGCCTGATCGGCGTGCTGCCGGTGCTGGCGCTGATGGTGGTGGCGGTGTGGCTGCTGGGTGTCGGCACCCTGAAGGACCTGGCGCTGGTGCAGCTGATCGGCATCATCGTCGGCACCTACTCCTCGATCTTCTTCGCCACGCCGCTGCTGGTCAGCATGCGCGAACGCACCGAGTTGGTGCGCACCCACACCCGCCGCGTCCTGCGGCGGCGCGCCGGCGGTGCGCGCGCGGGTGCCGAGAACGCGCCGGACGCCGACGACGAGGCCGCCGGGGACACCAAAGCGGACGCCGGCGAATCGGCGTCGACGGCGTCGGAGCCGTCCAAGCCCGCGCCGAGCAAGCCTGCGCCGGGGGCCCGTCCCGTGCGGCCGACCGGGACCCGTCGTCCCACCGGCAAGCGGAACGTCGGCCGGCGGTAGACGCGATGGCCACCAGGTACCGGGGAACTGGGGCCGATGGCGCGCTAACCGGCCGGCACAACATCGCGCTGTGGATCAGCGCCGGGCTGGCGGTGGCGCTGGTCGCGGGTTTCGTGGTGACCGCGTGCGCCGGTAGCGCCGCCTCCGAGGTGGACTACGTGGTCGACGGCCCGCTGAGCACCTACAACACCAACACCGTCGCCGGCGCCGCCTCGGCCGGCGCGCAGGCCTTCGCCCGCACGCTCACCGGGTTCAGCTACCACGGGCCGGGCGGGCAGATCGTCGCCGACCGCGACTTCGGCACCGTTTCGGTGGTCGGCGGCACGCCGCTGGTGCTGGACTACCAGATCGCCGACAACGCCGTCTACTCCGACGGCAAGCCGTTGACCTGCGACGATATCGTGCTCGCGTGGGCGGCCCAGTCCGGCCGCTTCCCGGAATTCGATGCGGCCACTCAGGGCGGCTATATCGACATCGCCAACGTCGAGTGCATCCCCGGGCAGAAGAAGGCGCGGGTGTCGTTCGTCCCGGACCGCGGCGTCGTCGACTACAACCAGCTGTTCACCGCGACCTCGCTGATGCCGTCGCACGTCATCGCCGACCAGCTCAACGTCGACGTGACCGCCGCGCTGCTCAGCCACAACGCGCCACTGGTGCAGCAGATCGCGAAGCTGTGGAACACCATCTGGGAGCTCAAACCCGGTCTGCAAAAAGACGTGCTCGAAAAGCGTTTCCCGTCGTCGGGGCCCTACAAGATCGGGTCCGTCCTGGAGGGCGGGGCGGTGGTGCTCGTCGCCAACGACCGGTGGTGGGGGCCGCGGGCCATCACCAAGCGCATCACGGTGTGGCCGCAGGGGCCCGACATCCAGGACCGGGTCAACAACCGCACCGTCGACGTGGTCGACGTCGCCGCGGGCTCGTCGGGAACGCTGGCCACGCCCGACAACTACGAGCGCTCGGATGCCCCGTCCGACGGCATCGAGCAGCTGTTCTTCGCCCCGCAGGGGCCGCTTGCGGCACCCAAGGCGCGCCGGGCCGTCGCGCTGTGCACGCCGCGCGACGCGCTGGCCCACGATGCGGGGACGCCGATCGCCAATTCACGCCTCAGCCCGGCCGGCGACGACGCCGTCACCGCGGCCGACGGGGCCGCCGAGGCCGGCCCGTTCGGCAAGGCGGATCCGGTCGCCGCGCGCAACGCGCTCGGCGGTGCGCCGCTGGCGGTGCGGATCGGCTACCAGGGGCCCAACGCGCGGCTCGCGGTCAACGTGGGCGTCATCACCAAATCGTGCGCCGCGGCCGGGATCACGGTCACCGGCGTCACGCTGGACAGCTCGGGGCCGCAGGCGCTGCGGGACGGGAAGATCGACGCGTTGCTGGCCAGCACCGGCGGCGCGACCGGCAGCGGTTCGACGGGGTCCTCGGCGCTGGATGCGTACGCCCTGCACACCGGCAACGGCAACAACCTGTCCGGATACAGCAATCCCCAGGTCGACAGCGCGATCGGGGCGCTGGCGGTGTCCGCCGATGCCGCCGAGCGCGTCAGGCTGCTGGCCGAAACCGCGCCGATCCTGTGGGGCGACATGCCCACCCTGCCGCTGTACCGGCAGCAGCGCACGTTGCTGATGTCCAAGAAGATGTACGCGGTGAGCAACAACCCGACCCGGTGGGGCGTGGGCTGGAACATGGACCGATGGGCCCTGGTGCAGTGAGGTTGCCGTGACGAACGTCGGCGGGCGGACGCCCGTGGCGGAGCTCATCGCGTCGCTGACGCGCAAGGTGGCCGACTTCCCCAAGCCCGGGATCCAGTTCAAGGACCTCACCCCGGTGTTCGCCGACGCGACGGCGATGACGGCGATCACCGGAGCGGTCGCCGAGCTCGCGTCCGGCGCCGATCTGGTGGCCGGCATCGAGGCCCGGGGGTTCTTGGTGGCCGCGGCCGTCGCCGACCGGCTGGGCACGGGCGTGTTGGCCATCCGCAAGGCCGGGAAATTGCCGCCGCCGGTGCACGCCGAGCGGTACGACCTGGAATACGGCACCGCCACGCTGGAGATCCCCGGCGAGGGCATCGACCTGCGCGGACGCAACGTCGTGATCGTCGACGACGTGCTGGCCACCGGCGGCACCCTGGCCGCGTCGGCCCGGCTGCTCGAGCGCGCCGGGGCGAACGTGACCGCGGCGGCGGTGCTGTTCGAACTCGGTGGGTTGGGCGGCCGGGACGCGGTCGCGCCGTTGCCGGTGCACAGCCTGATGTGCGAGTAGCCCCCTCACATCGGAGATATCCTCGAATTCGGAGGTGACCACACGTGGCGGATGACAACAGCGCGTCGCAGGCGCTCGACGCGCCCACCAAAGTCACGGAGCCGCCGGCCATCACGCAGCCCATGGAGGCGCCGGAGCCGCCGACCGAGTCCCTGAAGACGTCCAGCAGCGCGTCGCGGCGGGTCCGGGCGCGGCTGGCCCGGCGGATGACCGCGCAGCGCAGCACGCTCAACCCGGTGCTCGAACCGCTGGTGGCGGTGCACCGGGAGATCTACCCGAAGGCGAACGTGTCGATGCTGCAGCGCGCCTTCGAGGTCGCCGACCAGCGCCACGCCACCCAGTTGCGCCACTCGGGCGACCCGTACATCACCCACCCGCTGGCCGTCGCCACCATCCTGGCCGAATTGGGCATGGACACCACGACTTTGGTGGCCGCGCTGCTGCACGACACCGTCGAAGACACCGGCTACACCCTGGACGCCTTGAGCGAGGAATTCGGCGAAGAGGTCGGCCATCTCGTCGACGGTGTGACCAAGCTGGATCGGGTGGTGCTGGGCAGCGCCGCCGAGGGCGAGACGATCCGCAAGATGATCACCGCGATGGCGCGCGATCCCCGCGTGCTGGTGATCAAGGTGGCCGACCGGCTGCACAACATGCGCACCATGCGGTTCCTGCCGCCGGAGAAGCAGGCCCGCAAGGCCCGCGAGACGCTGGAAGTCATTGCGCCCCTTGCGCATCGGCTGGGTATGGCCAGCGTCAAGTGGGAGTTGGAAGACCTGTCGTTCGCGATCCTGCATCCCAAGAAGTACGAGGAGATCGTCCGGCTGGTCGCCGGGCGCGCGCCGTCGCGCGACACCTACCTGGCCAAGGTCCGCGCCGAGATCGTCAGCACGCTGGGCGCCTCGAAGATCAAGGCGACGGTGGAGGGCCGGCCCAAGCACTACTGGTCGATCTACCAGAAGATGATCGTCAAGGGCCGCGACTTCGACGACATCCACGACCTGGTCGGCATCCGCATCCTGTGCGACGAGATCCGGGACTGCTATGCCGCTGTGGGCGTGGTGCATTCGCTGTGGCAGCCGATGGCCGGCCGGTTCAAGGACTACATCGCCCAGCCCCGCTACGGCGTGTACCAGTCGCTGCACACCACGGTCGTCGGCCCCGAGGGCAAGCCGCTGGAGGTGCAGATCCGCACCCGCGACATGCACCGCACCGCCGAGTACGGCATCGCCGCGCACTGGCGCTACAAGGAGGCCAAGGGGCGCAACGGCGTTCCGCATCCGCACGCCGCCGCCGAGATCGACGACATGGCGTGGATGCGCCAGCTGCTCGACTGGCAACGGGAGGCCGCCGACCCCGGCGAATTCCTCGAATCGTTGCGGTATGACCTTGCGGTACAAGAGATCTTCGTCTTCACCCCCAAGGGCGACGTCATCACCCTGCCGACCGGCTCCACGCCGGTGGACTTCGCCTACGCCGTGCATACCGAGGTCGGTCACCGCTGCATCGGCGCCCGGGTCAACGGACGTCTGGTGGCGCTGGAACGCAAGCTGGAAAACGGGGAAGTCGTCGAGGTCTTCACCTCGAAGGCGGCCAACGCCGGGCCGTCGCGGGACTGGCAGCAGTTCGTGGTCTCACCGCGCGCCAAGGCCAAGATCCGGCAGTGGTTCGCCAAGGAGCGCCGCGAGGAGGCGCTGGAGGCCGGTAAGGACGCGATGGCACGCGAGGTGCGTCGCGGGGGACTTCCGTTGCAGCGCTTGGTCAATGGCGAAACCCTGTCGGCGGTGGCCCGCGAGCTGCACTACCTCGACGTGTCCGCCCTCTACACGGCGATCGGTGAGGGGCATGTGTCGGCCCGGCACGTCGTGCAGCGGCTGCTGGCCGAACTCGGCGGCATCGACCAGGCCGAAGAAGACCTCGCCGAACGGTCCACCCCGACGACCATGCTGCGGCGCCCGCGCAGCAGCGACGACGTCGGCGTCTCGGTGCCCGGCGCCCCGGGCGTGCTGACCAAGCTGGCGAAGTGCTGCACGCCGGTGCCCGGCGACCAGATCATGGGGTTCGTCACCCGTGGCGGCGGGGTCAGCGTGCACCGCACCGACTGCACCAACGCCGCGTCCCTGCAGCAACAGTCCGAGCGCATCATCGAGGTGCATTGGGCGCCGTCGCCGTCGTCGGTGTTCCTGGTGGCCATTCAGGTCGAGGCGCTCGACCGGCACCGGCTGCTGTCGGACGTCACGCGCGTGCTGGCCGATGAGAAGGTCAACATCCTGTCCGCGTCGGTGACCACGTCCGGCGATCGAGTTGCCATCAGCCGGTTCACCTTTGAAATGGGTGACCCCAAGCACCTCGGCCACCTGCTGAACGTGGTGCGCAACGTCGAGGGCGTGTACGACGTCTACCGGGTGACGTCGGCGGCCTGAGCCCGCTCGGACTCAGTCGAGCAGCACCGAGGTGATGGTGACCTCGGTCGCGGGTGCCCCGTCCTCGCCGCCGCCGGCGACGCCGGCCTTGGCGATCTTGTCCAGCGTGGCGAGCCCGTCGGGCTGGATGGTGCCGAACACGGTGTATTGCGGCGGCAGCTGGGAGTCCTTGTAGACCATGAAGAATTGGCTGCCGTTGGTGCCGGGCCCGGCGTTGGCCATGGCCAGGGTGCCGCGCGGGTAGAGGACGGGCTCCTGCGCCTTGGGGTCGTTCGGCGGGTACTGGTCGGTGGGGTATTCGTTGGCGAATTGGTAGCCCGGGCCGCCCGTGCCTTCGCCCTTGGGGTCGCCGCACTGCAAGACGCCCAGCCCCGGCGAGGTGGTCAGCCGGTGGCATTTGGTGTTGTCGAAGTATTTCTGGCCGACCAGGCTCGCGAAACTGTTGACGGTGCAAGGTGATTCGTTGTTGGCCAGCATCAGGCCGATGTGGCCCTGGTTGGTCACCATGCTGACGCTCACCTGCGCCGGATCGGTCGGCACCTTGCCGGTGCGCGGCGGCTTGACCTGCTTGGCCGCGGGCTCGGGTGTTGCCGGGTATTGACAGTTGGCGCCGACCTCGGCCGACGGCTTGAACGCCGGCAACGGCGGGGCGGACGGCGCGGGCGCGGCGGGCGTCGTGCTTTCCGGCGAGCTGCTGCTGGTCGTGGTCGCCGCGGTGTTGCTTTTGTGTTCGTGCTTGGTGTTGACGATCGTCAGGACCACCGCCACGACCACGGCCACGGCCACGATCGAGCCGGCCGCGATCAACACGATCCGGCGCGTCTTGGCTTGCTTCGCGCGCCGCTCCAGCTGGCGTTCGAGCTTGCGCTTGGCGTTGGCACGTCGTTGTTCGTTGGTCGGCACGGCCGCTATGCCTCCATGATTGGATCGGAGCCCCATAAACCCGTGAGGTGGCCAGCTCAGGCTAATGTGGGCGCCGCGACTCGTGTCAAGTGGGCCCCATGGGAAAATGGGAACCGTGTTGATCACCGGATTTCCCGCCGGCATGTTGGCTTGCAACTGCTACGTGCTGGCCGAGCGGCCGGGAACGGACGCCGTCATCGTGGATCCGGGTCAGCGGGCGATGGCCCCGCTGCGGCGCATCCTGGACGAGAACCAGCTGACGCCGACGGCGGTGCTGCTGACCCACGGGCACATCGACCACATGTGGTCGGCGCAGAAGGTTTCCGACACCTACGGGTGCCCGACCTACATCCATCCCGAGGACAGGTTCATGCTCAAAGACCCGATCTACGGCCTGGGCCCACGGCTGGCGCAGCTGGTGGCGGGCGCCTTCTGGCGGGAGCCCAAGCAGGTCGTCGAGCTCGACCGCGACGGCGACAAGCTCGACCTGGGCAGCGTGACGGTCAACGTCGACCACACCCCCGGGCACACGCGCGGATCGGTGGTGTTCCGGGTGACCGGGGACAAGGACTTGGTGTTCACCGGCGACACGCTGTTCGAGCGGTCGGTCGGGCGCACCGATCTGTTCGGCGGCAGCGGGCGCGACCTGCTGACCTCGATCGTCGACAAACTCCTGGTGCTCGACGACGCGACGGTGGTGCTGCCGGGGCACGGCAACGCCACCACCATCGGCGCCGAGCGGCGCCTCAACCCCTTCCTCGAAGGCCTGTAACCGGTGGCGGAATTTTCTGCGCCCAAGGGCGTGCCCGACTACGTCCCGCCGGACTCGGCCCAGTTCGTCGCGGTGCGCGACGGACTGCTCGGGGCCGCCCGCCGCGCCGGTTACGGCGATATCGAGCTGCCCATCTTCGAGGACACCGCGCTGTTCGCGCGCGGCGTGGGCGAGTCCACCGACGTGGTGTCCAAGGAGATGTACACGTTCGCCGACCGCGGCGATCGTTCGGTGACGCTGCGGCCCGAGGGGACCGCCGGCGTGGTCCGCGCCGTCATCGAACACGGATTGGACCGCGGCGCGTTGCCCGTCAAACTTTGTTACGCGGGACCGTTTTTCCGCTACGAACGCCCGCAGGCCGGCCGCTATCGCCAGCTGCAACAGGTCGGCGTGGAGGCGATCGGCGTCGACGACCCGGCCCTGGACGCCGAGGTCATCGCCGTGGCCGACGCGGGTTTTCGCTCCCTGGGGCTCGACGGCTTCCGGCTGGAGATCACCTCGCTCGGCGACGACAGCTGCCGACCGGCGTATCGAGAACTGTTGCAGGAGTTCCTGTTTGGGCTCTCGCTTGACGACGAGACGCGCCGGCGCGCCGAGATCAACCCGCTGCGCGTCCTCGACGACAAGCGACCCGAGGTGCGGGCCATGACGGCCGATGCGCCGGTGCTGCTCGACCACCTGTCCGATGCGGCCAAGCAGCACTTCGACACCGTCCTGGCGCATCTGGACGCGCTCGGGGTGCCCTACGTCATCAACCCGCGCATGGTGCGCGGGCTGGACTACTACACCAAGACCACGTTCGAGTTCGTGCACGACGGGCTGGGCGCGCAGTCGGGCATCGGCGGCGGGGGCCGCTACGACGGCCTGATGCGCGAGCTCGGCGGACAAGACCTGTCCGGCATCGGATTTGGGCTCGGCGTGGACCGCACGCTGCTGGCGCTGCGGGCCGAGGGCAAGAGCGTGGGGACGGCGGCGCGCTGCGAGGTCTTCGGGGTGCCGTTGAGCGAGCAGGCCAAGCTGCGGCTGGCGGTGCTGGCCGGTCAACTGCGGTCCGCCGGGGTGCGCGTCGACCTGGCCTACGGCGACCGCGGGCTCAAGGGCGCGATGCGCGCGGCCGACCGGTCGGGCGCCCGGGTCGCCCTGGTGCTGGGCGACCGCGATATCGAGGCCGGCACGGTCGGGGTGAAGGACCTCGGGACGGGGGAGCAGTCGGCCGTCGCTTCGGAGACCGTTGTCGCCGACGTGCTTGCGCGGCTGGGCCGGTAGCCCGTTTCGGGCCTGGTAGGCGGTTTGTCGGCTTGTTGCCTCATGTCAAGATGCGCGCGAAGGGTGGTTCGTTGCCTCACGTGAGCGTGCGCGCTTGGTGATGGGAGCGGGGGTGCCGGCTGGGGCTTTGCTGGTGGCCAGGGTGAAGAGCTGGGCGGTCAACGCCTGAATCTGGCGTTGGGTGGCGGCCGGATTGATCAGCGAGTGGGTCCGCTTGAGCGCGACAATGCGTTCCACAGCCATGCTCGGGTGATTGATCGCGCGGTGAAACGGGGTCTGGGCCTTGTCGTGTTTGCGGGACACCTTGGCTCCTGTGCGGACTTTGGAGATCAGTTTCTGCTGGGGGTGGAAGTAGTTGGTCAGCTTCGTCTGCAGATGCCAGATTTCGTTGAGTAGCAACAGTTCTGATGCGGTGTCGTAGCGGTAGTAGCCGACCACTGTGCGTACCACTGCCCAGTTTTTCTGCTCGACGTGGCAGCCGTCGTTCTTGTTGCCCGGTCGTGACCGGGTGAAAGTGATGCAGCGGTTTTGACACCATGTCAGCAGGTCGTCGTTGATGAATTCCGAGCCGTTGTCGCAGTCCACGCCGACGATCGGGAACGGCATCGCGGCGGCGATGTGATTGAGGGCGGCCAGTACGTGTTTGGCCGCCCTGTCGGGCAGTGAGCGGCTCTCGGTCCAGCCGGTGGCGATGTCGGTGACCGTCAGTGTGAAGGCATGGCCTCCACCGCGGTTGCCGCCGTCGTGGAAGACCGTGTCGATCTCGACGAAGCCGGGCACAGCGTCGTCCCATTCGGCCCAGGTGCGCACCGGGATCTGGCTTTTGAGCAGCGATCCCGGCTTGGTGCCCACACGTCCTTTGATCGTGTATTTGGCTCGCTCATCGGCCAGGCGGCGATCGATGGTGGCCGCCGACATCGAGACCAACAACGCCGCGGTCTCATCACTGATGACCAGCTCCCGGAAGTGACGCAACACGGCCACCAGCTCTGCGAGCATGGGGGCGAGCCGTTTGCCGGCGGGCATTCCGAGTACGGTCCAGCAGACCGTCAATGCGGCGATGACCTCAGGTCCATACGTCACCGGCCGGACAGGACGCGCGGCGACGATCGTGGGCACCAGCGCGGCTTTAAGCGCCTTACGGGCATGGTTGCGATGCCAGCCGGTGTTGGCACACAACTCATCGAGAATCCGGCTCTTCCCGCGCTTACCGGCCTGCTGGTAACGGATCGCCGCTGCCTGCGTCACTGCTCTGCGCTCGCCCAATGTCAGCCCCATCACCTGGGCCTACCGAAGTCATTGCTGACCGATCAGGCAGGCGCGCCGTCCACGCGCGCATTTCTGATGAGTCAACGAAGCACCCATTCGCGCGCATTTCTGATGAGTCAACGCGGTCGGTTGCCTGTGGCATAGTCGAACGTATGTTCGATGAGGTGCGGCGGCGTGCGGTGATCGCGGAGCTTGATGAGCTCGTTGAGCGTTGTCATCCGTCGTCGACGCGGGAGTCGGCGGCGTTGTTGGAGCACCTCGGGGTTGTGGCGCGGGTGGAGAATCGGGCGGCGGCGGCGCAGTTGGTGGCGATCGGGGAGTTGTTTGCCTATCGGCTCTCGCGCTGTGCGGAGAGCGAGGAGTGGGCGGTGGACACCGAGGCGGCGGTGGCCGCGGAGGTGGGCGCGCAGTTGCGGATCGGCCAGGGGTTGGCCGCGAGCCGGGTGCGCTATGCCCGCGCGATGCGCGAACGCCTGCCGAAAGTGGGGGCGGTGTTTGGCGCCGGGGATATCGATTATCGGATGTTTCAGACCATCGTGTTCCGCACCGATTTGATCGTCGATCCCGAGGTTCTGGGGGCGGTGGACGCGGTGTTGGCGGCCAATGTGGGCCGGTGGCCGTCGTTGAGTCAGGGCCGGTTGGCGGCCCAGGTCGACAAGGTCGTGGCCAAGGCTGATGTGGATGCGGTGCGGCGGCGCCAGGAGCGCGCGGCCGGCCGGCAGGTGTGGATGGCCGACATGGGCGATGGGCTGGCGCATCTGGAGGCCACCCTGTATGCCCCGGATGCCCACGCGCTGGATCGGCGCCTGGATGGGTTGGCGGCCACGGTGTGTGCGCATGACCCACGGACTCGGGAGCAGCGCCGCGCTGATGCATTGGGGGCGTTGGCCGCCGACGCCGATCGGCTGGGGTGTCGCTGCGGGCGCGCGGATTGCGCGGCCGGGGGCGGGCCGCGGGCCCGGTGACTGTCCATGTGATCGGCGAACACGCGGTGCTGGAGGGTCGCGCATCCACCCCGGGTGCCGAGGTCGGCGCCGAGGGATTGATCCCCCCGGAGGTGCTCGCCGAGCTGGCGGCCTCGGCCACACTGGTGCCGTTGACCCATCCCGGCGACGCCGCCTTGGAGCCGGGGTATGTGCCCTCGCGGGCGCTGGCCGATTTTGTGCGGTGTCGGGATCTGACGTGTCGCTGGCCCGGCTGTGATCGCCCGGCCACCGCCTGCGATGTGGACCGGGCTTGTCAAGATAACTGTGTAAGGTGTTGCAGCCGTTTATCTTTGGGTCATAGTGGGAGTCGGTCGGGGAATTGGATGGCGAAGGTGTTCAGTGCTTCGGTCCAGCGGTAGGTGCCTGGTCCGTGTGTTGATCCTCGTTTCTGGTTGATGTTGCGGATGGCCAAATACAGCAGCTTCATTGCTGCGGCGTCTGAGGGGAACGAGCCGCGGGCCTTGGTGACTTTGCGCAGCTGGTAGTTCAGCGATTCGATGGCGTTGGTGGTGTAGATGATCTTGCGGATCTCGACCGGGAATGCCAGGAAAGGCACGAACTCAGCCCAGGCCCGATCCCAGACAGCGATGGCTCCGGGGGATTTGGTGCGCCACTGGGCGCGGAACTCCTCGAGGGCCAGTTTGGCGGCCTCTTCGGTGGGTGCGGTGTAGATCGGACGCAGCGCGGTGGCCATCTTGCGGCGGTCGGCGTAGGAGGCATAACGCATCGAGGAGCGCAGCAGATGCACCACGCAGGTCTGGATCACCGCGGCCGGCCAGACCGCCGCGATCGATTCGGGCAGGCCGGCCAACCCGTCGCAACACACGAACAGCGCATCGCGGCACCCGCGATTGCGCAGTTCGGTGAGCACCCCGTGCCAGAATTTGGCGCCCTCGCTCTGCTGGATCCAGATGCCCAGGACCTGCTTGATTCCCTCGACATCGACGCCGATGACCACGTGGGCGGCCTTGTTGGCCACCACGCCGCCGTCGCGGATCTTGATGCGGATCGCGTCGATATACAAGATCGGATACACCGGATCGACCGGCCGGGATTGCCAGGCGGCGATCTCCTCGGTGACCACGTCGGTGACCCGCGAAATCGTGGCCGCCGACACGCGGGCGCCATAGACCTCGCCGAGGTGCTCGGTGATATCGCGCGTCGACATGCCCCGGGCATACAGCGACAAGATCATGTCCTCAACCTGGCCCAGGCGGCGTTTGCGCTTGGGCACGATCGCCGGGCTAAACGTGGCGTTGCGGTCACGGGGCACTTCCAGCTCGACCGGCCCGGCCGTGGTCAACACGGTTTTGCGGCCATGGCCGTTACGGGAATTGCCCGAGCCATGCCCTGCCGGATCGCCGTGCTCATAGCCCAGGTGATCGGCGATTTCGACGTCCAAAGCGCGTTCGAGCACCGCCTTGGTCATCTGCGCGAGCAACCCCTCGGGGCCATCAATCGGGGTGCCAGACGCTTCAGCGTCGGCCAACAAGGCATCGACTGCCGCCGGCGGCAACAACTCGGCCAACTGGGCGGCAGCATCATCTCTTGACGAATCAGATTGCGGCAATGGAACTCTCCTGTCCGGTGGTCAGCCACCACCATTCAGGCCGAACCCCTTACACAGTCAATAAGACACGCCCTGTGGACCACACCATCCCCTACGCCGCCGGTGGCCCCACACACGCGTCGAACCTCAAGGCGCTGTGCCGTACGCATCATTTGGTGAAAACGTTTTGGGGCTGGCAGGAAAAGCAGCTGCCCGATGGCACGCTGATCTTCACCTCCCCGGCCGGGCACACCTATGTGACCACCCCGGGCAGCGCGCTGCTGTTTCCCAGCTTGTGCGCGGCCACCGGCGCGATCGCGGCCCCCGAAGCCGACCCGCCCCCGAACCACTGCGCCCAGCGCACCGCGATGATGCCCCAACGCCGCCGCACCCGCACCCAAGACCGCGCCACCCGCATCGCAGCAGAACGCAAACACAACCGAACGGCTCGCCTGGCTGAAAGGCCTTCGTACGCTTGGTATTCCGAATCGACTCACGCCGTGGGGGACGGGGAGCCGCCGCCCTTCTAGCGCGCCGGCGCGGGCCGGCGCGGCCCGGTCATTTCTTGCTGGGAATGACGATCACCACGATCAGGGTGAGGATGGAGAAGAACAGTCCAAGGATTCCCCATCCCAGCGGATTGCGGCCCTTCATCATGGCGATGACGCCGCAGACTATTGCGGCGATGATGCTGCCGATCGCGACGAAAATCCCTTTGATGCCACGCAGAATGAAGCCGGCGGCGACGGGGTCCGAACTCGCCAGAACCATCGAATGCAACATGTCGGTCCCTCCTGCCGCCGGGCTTACAGCACGATTCCCCGCGGATAACCGCGGCGGACGGTGCGGTCGAGAATTCCCAGGGTCGCCCGCAGCGCGCCCTCGGACAGGATCGGGAAAATCCCGGCTTCCCGCCACTTGGGGTCGATGTCCGACCAGTCGTAGAACGAGGTGACCACGGTGGCCGAGGCGTCTTCGGTCGGCGCGAGCGCGTAGCCGTACACATGGCCGATCGGTGGCTGGATCTGACCGAGCACCGTCCACGCGATCAGGCGGTCCTGCTCGAACTGCTTGATCTCGACGGTGACGTCGTACTTGCCCAGTTGCGGAAAGTCGTTCAACGACTCGCGATCCATGTGCACGACGAAGCGGTCACCGACGCCGCGCACCGGATCGCCGTCGGCATCCTGGAGCATCCCGGACGAATCGATCGCCACGTGGCCCTGCGGGTCGCACAGCACGGCGAATATGTCCGACGCCGGTGCGGCGATGGTGCGGGAAGTCTCGATGCGTTCGGTCATAACTCCTCGCGGCTGACGTCCGGGGCGACGATCCGCAGCTTAGCCCCGCGCGGTAGGCGGCAGAAGCGGGCTAATGCGGTGAGTTGACCAGATAACACTGCACGCGGCGAACGGCGTCGTCCCGGTTGACGCCCATGTTCACCAGCCTCTCAACCACTTCGGCGGCCGGCACACCCGAAATGATGTCGTGGTCGATCACATGGACGCTGGGGAACCACACGTCTGCACTCACGCCCGGCGGCGGGGGCTTGGTGTCGCCTCCGACGCATTGGGCATAACCGACGGCGCCGGTTTCCGCGCCGGCCGGCGACGCCCCAATCAGCACAACGACGGGAATGCCAACCGCCGCCGCGACATGGATCAAACGCATGCGTGCAACACCCCGCCTTCGGTTCGGTCACCCGAAAATAATCTGGTTTGCTACCGCGCACAAGGCCGGGCTTCGGCGGCGCAGCGGGGCGGATGGGCCATGGCACTTGACTGTATCTCGAACTGATGTTCGAATAGCGGGATGCGGTGGGCAAGCCAGGCCGTCGCGGTCAACGGGAAACCGGTCGAGGACGGGGCGCTGCCGGGGCTGCAACGCATCGGCTTCGTCCGCAGCGTGCGCTCGCCGCAGTTCGACGGCATCACCTTTCACGAGGTGCTGTGCAAGTCCGCGCTGAACAAGGTGCCCAACGCGTCGGCCCTGCCGTTCCGCTATACGGTCAACGGCTACCGCGGCTGCTCGCACGCCTGCCGGTACTGCTTCGCCCGGCCCACCCACGAATACCTGGAGTTGGACTGCGGCAACGACTTTGACACCCAGGTCGTCGTCAAGACCAACGTGGCCGAGGTGCTGCGTCGCGAGCTGCGCAGGCCGTCGTGGCAGCGCGAGACCGTCGCCCTGGGCACCAACACCGATCCCTACCAGCGGGCCGAGGGGCGCTACGCGTTGATGCCCGGCATCATCGGCGCCCTGGCCGAATCGGGCACCCCGCTCTCGATCCTGACCAAGGGCACCCTGCTGCGCCGCGACCTGCCGCTGATCGCCGACGCCGCGGCGCAGGTCCCGGTGTCGGTCGCGGTGTCGCTGGCGGTCGGGGATGCCGAGCTGCACCGCGACGTCGAGCCCGGCACGCCCACGCCACAGGCGCGGCTCGGCCTGATCGGCGCGATCACCGCCGCCGGGCTGAACTGCCACGTGATGGTCGCGCCGGTGCTGCCGTATCTCACCGATTCCGCCGAGCATCTCGACGCGCTGCTCGGCCAGATCGCGGCCGCCGGCGCCGGCAGCGTGACGGTTTTCGGCCTGCACCTGCGCAGCTCGACCCGCGGATGGTTCATGTCGTGGCTGGCGCGCTCGCATCCCGAACTGGTCGGCCGCTATCGCGAGCTGTACCGGCGGGGCGCCTACCTGCCGCAGGGTTATCGCGACATGCTACGCGAGCGCGCCGCCCCGCTGATCGCCAAGTACCGGCTCGCCGGCGATCATCGCCCGTTCTCCCAAGCGGTTTCGGCCGAAACGCCGCAACCCGTTCAGGAGACGTTGTTTTGAGCTAGCTTTTGTCGCGGCGCGGCTTGGTCAGGGTGAATTCGTCGATCACGACCATGTCGCCCAGCGGGCCCCGCAACGCGTAATGCGTCGCCTTGATCGAGGTATTGCCGCCGGGGCGGCCCGGGTCGACGTCGAAAGCCGCGAAGCCGTAAGGGTTGTCGCGGTCGCGGAACGCCGACCACGGCGCGTCCTCGAGGACGTAGATCGGCGCCTTGCGCCGCAGCCCGGGGTCGAACGCCCCCACGCCGGTGACCACCCGGCACCGGGGTTCGGGAAAGAACATTGCGTTGCTCGGCGCCGAGGTGCCGCCGCCGCCGATGACCAGATGCACCGTGCCCCGGGTGGAGTCGATGAGATCGCTTCGGGTGTCGACGGGGATCGGCGTGCGGGTGTCGGTCCCCAGCGCGCCCCGCACGGGATGCGAGCGTTCGTAGTGGTGCTCGTGGCCGCACAACACCAGGTCCACCTGGTACTGGTCGAACAGCGGCAGCCATTCCTCCCGGATGCCCAGGTCGGCCCCGTTGGTCTTGTCGGCGGTGGAGATCGCCGTCTGGTGCATGCACACGACCACCCAGTCGATATTCGGGTCGCTCCGGGACGCGGCGAGTTCGCTTGCCAGCCAGCGCCTTTGCTCTCCGCCGGAGTAGCCGTGCACGTAGGAGTTGCCACCGTCCTGGTAGGCCACATCGTCGTTGGCCAGGCTGATCACCCGCACCGATCCGGCGGTGAACGAGTACCACAGGCCGCGGGTCTGGGGGCTGGACCCGGAATCGGGCACCGCGAAGTAGGTCTGATAAGCGCCGTAACCGATCGGCCCGTTGCCCAATTCGTTCTCGTGGTTGCCGGCCGCCGGCATCCAGGGCCGGTGGCGGGCCGAGCGGGTGTTGTTGTCGAACCAGTTCGACCAGGTCCGGATCCGGTTCTGGGCCAGGTTGGCGTAGCACAGGTCGCCGTTGACCAGGTTGAACAGCGGGCCGAGGCGCTCGATGGCGATGGTGGTGTCGGCGGCCGCCGGCGAGCCGATGTTGTCGGTCGCATAGCGGCCGTCGGGCATCTTGGCCAGAGCCGGCGTGGACTGGTCGCCGAAGCTGGTGAACCGCAAGGGCTTTCGGCCCGACGGCGCCGTTCGTACGGTGCCCTGTTCCGGTTCGGCTCCGTCGTGCACCGCGGCGTACACGTAGTCGGTGTCCGGGGTCAGGTCGGTCAGCCGGGCGTGGTTGACTCGAACTTCGGTGCCCGACTTGGCGTCCCGGTACGTGCGGGTCTCGGCGGCCACGGTGCGGCCGAAGCCGGATGTCGGCGTACCGAGCAGGACGCGCGGATTGCGGACGGCGTCGGTGGTGTGCCAGGACACCACCACCTCGGTGGCGGCGTCCCTGCCGAATTGCAGGTGCAGCCCGCCGATCGGTGGCGCGCCGTTGCGGTCGGACTGCAGCCAGGCCGCGGGCCCGCGGGGGCCGGCGGGCTGCGACCACAGCAGCGCGGCGCCGCCCACCCCGACGCCGCCGAGAACCGCGGAGGCCGCACTCGATGTGAGTAACCGGCGGCGGCTGATGCCGGCATGTTCCGAATCGTCGCTCACTCCTGCTTCATACCGCAGCCGCGCGACCTGAAGGTGAACGCCCCGCGTGGTAGAGGCCATTTCCCGGATACGGCGGTAACGGATTCGGTAGCGTTTGAGATATGACGAACGTGCGAATAGCGACCACGGGGATCGCGGCGGCGACGTTTGCCGCGGCCGCTGCGATGATTGCGACGCCCGCCACCTCCCACGCGGATCCCGCCGGCCACCAGGTGACGTACACGATCACCGCCACCGGCAACCTGACCGGCAACGTCAGGTACATGAACAGCGATCCGCCCAGCCAGGCGGCCTTCAACTCGAACTCGTCGCAGTTCCTGAACACCGTGCAGACGGCGTTCACCGCCGGGCAGCCGCTCGTCTACAACGCCACCCTGGCCGACCCCAACCAGTGGGCGTTCGTCAACGCCAGCGGTGGATGCCACTGGCCGGACTGCGACTCGTCGAACATGCCGCAGATTCAGTGCCAGATCGCGGTGGACGGCCAGGTCGTGGTGACCCAGAGCGCCACCACCGGAGTCACCTGCTCGACGCGTCCCTGGTAGCCACGACGACGACCTCGGCGGGTTCGGCGCCGACGGCCCGGACCTGGTGGCCGATCGAGGCGTCGAAATAGGCGCTGTCGCCGGGCCCGAGGGTGAACGTCTGATCCCCGTAGTCGAGCTCGACGGTCCCGGCGTGCACGAACAGGAATTCCTGACCCGTGTGCTCGGGATGGGGGTCGTCGGCCGGCCTCTCGGTCGGGCGAACCACGAACGGCGACATCGACTTTCCCAGCACCGACGAGGCCAGCACCCGGTAGCGCTCACCCTCCGCACTGGCGGCCCGTTCGACGGTGATCTTCTCGTGGGCCGCCTCCTCGGAGAACAGCCGCCCGACGTCGACGTCCAGCGCCTTGGCGACCTTGAGGGCGACCGCGATCGACGGCGTGCTGCGCCGGCGTTCGATCTTGGACAGGTAGCTCTTGGTCAGCCCGGTCTGCTGGGCGAGGGCCTCGAGAGTGAGGCCGCGTTGCTTGCGGACCGCGCGCAGCAGTGCCGTCACCGGCCGCCCCTCTCATGACACAAGGTTTCCTATAGTGATACTATCGTGTCATATCGCCGAGGGAGCCCGTTATGGCCAGCACGTTCACCGATTCGAAATCCGACTTGATGCGCCGCGCGGCCGAGCAGTTGACGGCCCTTCAATCCAAGGACGCCGCCGATGCGCCGCTGACCACCCGCCAGAAGCTCGCCCTGACGTGCCGCGCCCTGTTCGACGCCGGGCACGATTCCGGGTTGGCCGGGCAGATCACCGCCCGCGCCGAGCGGGACGGCACCTACTACACCCAGCGGCTCGGTCTGGGCTTCGACGAGATCACCGACGCCAACCTGCTTTTGGTCGACGAGGACCTCAACGTCCTTGAGGGAGACGGAATCGCCAACCCCGCCAACCGCTTTCACAGCTGGATCTATCGCGCCCGCCCCGATGTGCAATGCATCGTGCACACGCACGCGTTCCACGTGGCCGCGCTGTCGATGCTGGAAGTTCCGCTGATCGTGTCCCACATGGACACCACGCCGCTCTACGGCGACTGCGCGTTCCTGGAGAAATGGCCCGGCGTGCCGGTCGGCAACGAGGAGGGGGAGATCATCTCCGCCGCGCTGGGGGACAAGAAGGCGGTCCTGCTGGCCCACCACGGCCACGTCATCGCCGGCGCCAGCGTCGAGGAGGCGTGCTCGTTGGGCATCCTCATCGAGCGCGCCGCGAAACTGCAGCTGGCCGCGATGGCCGCCGGCACCGTCAAAGAGCTACCCGAGGAGCTGGCCCGCGAGGCCCACGACTGGACACTGTCGCCGCAGCGCAGCCGCGCCAACTTCGCCTACTACGCCCGCCGGGCCCTGGCCCGGCACCCGGACGCGCTGACCAGCTAACCCGTTATCCGCCAACCGAATCCGAGGAGCCCGCCTGTGGCGCAAACGTCCGAGCCCAAGATCCACGGCATCATCGCCTACCCGGTAACGCCGTTCTCTGGGGACGGCATCGACACGAAACGCCTTGCGGCGCTGGTCGATCGGCTGGTGTCGGCCGGCGTTCATGCGATCGCACCGCTGGGCAGCACCGGCGAACTCGCCTATCTCGACGAACCCGAATTCGACACCGTGGTCGACACCACCATCGCCACCGTCGCGGGCCGGGTGCCGGTGGTGGTCGGTGTGTCGGATGTGACCACCGCCAAGACCATTCGGCGCGCCACCTACGCGCAGCAGGCCGGGGCCGACGCCGTGATGATCCTGCCGGTGTCCTACTGGAAGCTGACCGAGCGGGAGATCTTCCAGCACTACCGCAGCATCAGCGATGCCATCTCGATCCCGATCATGGCCTACAACAACCCGGCCACCAGCGGCGTCGACATGCCGCCCGAGTTGCTGGTGCGCATGTTCGAATCCATCGACAACGTGACCATGGTCAAGGAGTCCACCGGCGACCTGACCCGCATGCAGCGCATCGCCGAACTGTCCGGCAATCGGCTGCCCTTCTACAACGGCAGCAACCCGCTGGTGCTCGACGCGCTGAAGGCCGGGGCGTCCGGATGGTGCACGGCCGCACCGTGTTTGCGGCCGCAGCCCTGCATCGACCTCTACGAGGCGGTGCGCGCGAACGACCTCGACACGGCGCAGAAGCTCTATGACGACCTCAAGCCGCTGCTCACCTTCATCGTCGCGGGCGGGCTGGCCACCACCGTCAAGGCCGGCCTGGAGCTGCTCGACTTCCCGGTCGGGGATCCGCGCGCGCCACTGTTGCCGCTCGACGAGGCCGGCCGGGGCGAACTGCGCAAACTGCTTGGCGCCTAACCCGATTGCCCTACTAACCCAAATCGGGTGCGGAGAAAGTGTCGCACTGCTTCGGGTCACCGGTCTGATAGCCGACGGTGAACCAATGCTGGCGTTGCTCGGCCGAGCCGTGGGTCCAGCTTTCGCGGTTGACGCGCCCGGTCGCCTGTTTCTGGATGCGGTCGTCGCCGACCGATGCGGCGGCCGATAGCGCGTCGCGAATGTCCTCGTCGGTCAACGGATTCAGGAACGGCGTGCCGTCCTTCTGGTTGACCGTCGCTGCGTAGTGCGCCCAGATGCCGGCGTAGCAGTCGGCCTGCAGCTCGGTGCGCACGCCGTTGCCGCCGGCGCCCTTGGCCCCCTGCTGGGCGCGGCCCAGGTCGCCCTGCAGCTGCTGCACGTGATGACCGTATTCGTGGGCGACGACGTATTCCTGCGCGAAAGCGCCGTTGCTGGAATGCAGCTGCTTGACGAGCACATCCTGAAAGAAGCTGGTGTCGAAGTACGCCGTCTGGTCGGCCGGGCAGTAGAACGGCCCGACGTCGGTGGTGGCCGGTCCGCAACCGGTGCTCACCTGGTCGCTGAACAGGCGCACATGGGGGCGGGTGTAACCCGGCATCAGCTGATGCCACACCGCGTCCACGGAATTGCCGGTGGCGACCACGCGGCATTGCACGTACTTGTTGGCGTCGGCGCCGGTCTTGCACTGGCTCAGGTCGAAACCGGGCGCGGAATAGCCGCCGGTGTTGGTCTGCGGCTGGTTCATCACGCGACCGGGGTCGACGCCCAGAAACAGCGCCCCGAGCAGGATGATCAGCCCGAGGCCGCCGCCCCCGACGGCCATCCCCATCCCGCCACCGCCGGACGACGATGCTGCGCTGGTGTCGATCTGCATGCCCTCGTTGAAGGTCATGACACGCTCCTAAGGTTGCCGGGTCGCAAGGGAGTCGGTGTAGCTACGCAGGTTGCGCAGGTATCGGCGCAGGGCCAGGTTCAGCAGCGGCCCGACCACGACCATCGCCAGCTTCGCCGGGCCGGCCGGCTTCTGGGCCATGGTCCACGTCAGCCGGCAGCCGCCCGGGATGGCCTCGACGCGGTAGTCCTCGGCGAAGGCCGCCACGGACTTGGTCGAGCATTCATTGAAACGAAAAGCCATGTGCGTGAAGGGTTCCCACGCGAGGAATTCCTCGTTGCCGACGATGCCGCCGCGCATCTCCACGACGCGGGTGGTGCCGACGCCGCGGGGCTCGGGGCTGGTCCAGGTCACCTTCGTGATTACCTTCGCCCAGCGCGGCCAGGATGCCGCGTCGGAGAGCACCTCGAACAGCTGCTCGGGGGTGATGGCCAGGTCGACGCTGTTGCGGAACGCAAATGGCGCCGATTCGATGAAGTTCACGTCGACGCGCTCGCAGGGGAACATGAAATTAATCTAACCGGGCCCGTCGCTCGCCGCGGCCAACAACGGCACCACGACGTCGCTGATCGGTGTGGCCAGGCCGTGGGCCCGGGCCTTGCGGATGATCACGCCGTTGCGGACGTCCCATTCCATCGGCCGGTGGTTTTCCGCGTCCGTCAGGATCGACGTGCCCATGTCCTCGGGGGCGTTGCGGAACAGGTCGGTCAGCTCGTGGGCGATGCCGTCGGGAAGCCGGGCGCCCTCGGCCCGCGCGACGGCCAGGCATTCGGCGAGGTAGCGGTGCGACAGTGCGGCCACGTCGTCGCGGCGAAACATCCCCGACCGCCGGCGCGACAGCGCCATGAACCCGGCCAGCGCGTTGGTGAGTAGCTTGCGCCAGCCCGCGGTGATGATGTCGGGGTCGCAGTCCACCCGGCAGCCGGCGCCGCGCAGCAGTTCGGCGACCGTCTCCGCCGAGGGCCCGCTGGGCAGCACCAGGGCCGCCTCGCCGCGCAGCCGCACCCAGCCGTCGGGCTGGGTCTCGGCCGAGTACCAGACGATGCCGGGGATGACGGGGGATCGCGGGCAGTGCGGCTGCACCTGCTCGACCTGCTCCACACCGTTTTGCAGCACGACGACGATGGTGTGGACGTCGCAGAGCCGGGCCAGCCAGCCGGCCGCCTGGTCGTTCTGGGTGGCCTTGACGGCAAGCAGCACCACGTCCACCGGGCCGGAAACCTCGCCGGGATCGGTGTGCACCGGGCCGGGGACGACGATCGGGTCGGCGCCGTCGGGCCGCAGTTCGATGCTCTCGCGAGGGGTGCGGCCGCACACTACGACCGAATGTCCGGCCCGCGACAGCAGCGCGGCGACCGTCGTACCGACGGCGCCCGGACCGACGAGTGCGATGTTTGTGGCGATACGAGCGAAACTACACCGCCCCTTAGACTGATCTGTCGTCCAACGTAAAGGGGAGTGTTTTTGTGCTGCGCAGCCACGCCGCCGGGTCGCTGAGGAGTAGCGACGCCGGGCAGCAGGTGACGCTAGCGGGCTGGGTGGCCCGCCGCCGCGACCACGGCGGCGTCATCTTCATCGACCTGCGCGACGCGTCCGGGATCACCCAGGTGGTGTTCCGCGCCGAAGACGTGCTGGCCCAGGCGCACCGGCTGCGCGCCGAGTTCTGCGTCGCGGTCACCGGTGTCGTGGAGATCCGCCCGGAGGGCAACGCCAACCCCGAGATCGCGACCGGTGAGATCGAGGTCAACGCCACCGCGCTGACCGTGCTGGGGGAGAGCGCGCCGCTGCCCTTCCAGCTCGACGAGCCCGCCGGCGAGGAAACCCGGCTGAAGTACCGCTACCTCGACCTGCGCCGCGACGCCCCCGCCGCGGCAATTCGGTTGCGCTCCAAGGTGAATGCGGCCGCTCGCGGCGTGCTGGCCGAGCACGATTTCGTCGAGATCGAGACGCCGACGATGACACGGTCGACACCCGAAGGCGCGCGCGACTTCCTGGTGCCTGCCCGGCTGCAGCCCGGGTCGTTCTACGCCCTGCCGCAGAGCCCGCAGCTTTTCAAGCAGCTGCTGATGGTGGCGGGAATGGAGCGCTACTACCAGATCGCCCGCTGCTACCGCGACGAGGACTTCCGCGCCGACCGCCAGCCCGAGTTCACCCAGCTCGACATGGAGATGAGCTTCGTGGACGCCGAGGACATCCTCGCCATCTCCGAGGAGATCCTCTCGGCGCTGTGGGCGCTGATCGGGTACCAGATCCCGACACCTATCCCGCGGATCAGCTACGCCGAGGCGATGCGCCGGTTCGGCTCCGACAAGCCCGACATGCGATTCGGACTCGAGCTCGTCGACTGCACAGAGTTCTTCAAAGACACCACATTTCGCGTCTTCCAGGCACCCTACGTCGGTGCGGTGGTGATGCCGGGCGGGGCCTCGCAGCCGCGGCGGACGCTGGACGGCTGGCAGGAGTGGGCCAAGCAGCGCGGCCACCGCGGGCTGGCCTACGTGCTGATCGCCGACGACGGCACGCTGGGCGGCCCGGTCGCCAAGAACCTGTCCGACGCCGAGCGCGACGGCCTGGCCGCGCACGTGGGGGCCGAGCCCGGGGACTGCGTCTTCTTCTCGGCGGGCCCGCCGAAGCCGTCGCGGGCCCTGCTGGGGGCGGCGCGCGGTGAGATCGCGCACCGGCTGGGCATGATCGATCCGGACGCCTGGGCGTTCGTCTGGGTGGTCGACCCGCCGCTGTTCGAACCCGCCGACGACGCGACCGCGGCCGGCGACGTGGCCGTCGGCTCCGGGGCGTGGACCGCCGTGCATCACGCGTTCACCTCGCCGAAGCCCGGGCATGAGGACGCGATCGACACCGATCCGGGCAACGTGCTCGCCGACGCCTACGACATCGTCTGCAACGGCAACGAGATCGGCGGCGGCTCGATCCGTATCCACCGCCGCGACATCCAGGAGCGGGTGTTCGCGGTGATGGGACTGGACCACGCCGAGGCCGAGGAGAAGTTCGGATTCCTGTTGGAGGCGTTCACCTTTGGCGCGCCCCCGCACGGCGGGATCGCGTTCGGCTGGGACCGGATCAACGCCCTGCTGTCGGGGGTCGACTCCATCCGCGAGGTGATCGCGTTCCCGAAGACCGGCGGCGGCGTCGACCCGCTCACCGATGCGCCGGCGCCGATCACCGCCCAGCAGCGCAAGGAGTCCGGAATAGACGCCAAGCCCGAAAAGGTTGACCGGGCATGACCGAACACCTGCCGGACACCGACACTATTAATGCCTTCAACCGGGCCATCGTCGACGAATTCCGCGCCAACGGCGGCAAGGTCGGCGGCCAGTTCGAGGGCGCCAACCTGCTGCTGCTGCACACGACCGGCGCCAAGTCCGGCCAGCCCCGGGTGTCCCCGCTGGCGTACTTCGACATCGACGGCAAGCTCATCGTCATCGGCTCCTTCGCCGGGGCCCCGGTCAGCCCGGCGTGGGTGCACAATCTGCGGGCCAACCCGAGCGCCCGCGTCGAGGTCGGAACGGACGCGTTCGACGTGACCGCTCGCGAGCTGCCGACCGACGAGCGCGACGCTCTCTTCGACAAGGTCACCGCCGCGGCGCCCGGGTTCGCCGAGTACCAGGCCAAGACCAGCAGGGTGATTCCGCTGTTCGAGTTAATCCGGACCTAGCCGGTGGGCGCTTCGCGGCCGGCGGTGCCCTCGAGGGTCCTCGCCGCCGCGCGCGCGGGCGGCAAGCGGTTGCGCGCGGTCTGGTTCAACCTGGTGCAGACGTCGGCGGCCGCGGGCGTGTCCTGGTACCTGACGCACGATGTCCTCGGCCACCCGCAACCGTTCTTCGCGCCGATCGCCGCCGCGGTGTCGCTGTCGACCAGCAACGTGCTGCGCGCGCAACGCGCCATCCAGATGATGATCGGGGTGACCCTCGGCATCGGCCTGGGCTCGGCGGTGCAGGGGCTGGTCGGGCCCGGCGCGGTGCCCATCGCGATCGCGGCGTTCATCGCGCTCGGCGCCGCGGTGTTCATCGGGGGCGGCTTCATCGGGCACGGGATGATGTTCGCGAACCAGACCATCGTGTCGGCGATCCTGGTGCTGGCCCTCTACCACGGCGGCGTCGGGCTGGAACGCATCTTCGACGCGCTGATCGGCGGCGCGGTGGCGATCGTCTTCGCCGTGCTGCTGTTTCCCGCCGACCCGCTGGCGCTGCTGCGCGGCGCGCGCGTCGGCGTGCTGGCGGTGCTGCACGACGTCTTGGCGCGCGCCGCCGACGTCGCCGCCGGGCGCAAAGCCGCCGCGCCCGACTGGCCGCTGACGGCCGTCGACCGGGTGCACGAACAGCTCAGCGGCCTGCTCGAGGCGCGCACCACCGCCCGCCACGTCGTCACCATCGCCCCGCGCCGATGGGGCCTGCGCGACGCCGTGCACGCCGCCGATCACCAGGCCGTGCACGTGGCCCTGCTGGCCGGCTCGGTGCTGCAGCTGGCCCGCGCCGTCGCCCCCGCCTCGGACGTCGGCCCCGAGCCCCCGGCCCCGCACGTGCACACGGTGCTGGTCGTGCTCGCCGCCGCGACCGCGCTCGCCGACCGCGACGCCGCCGGCGCCTGCGCATACACCGCGTCGGCCCGCCATCACGCGTCGCAGTTGCCGTCGGGCGCCGGCGCGAAAACCCAGGCGATCCTCGCCGACGCCGTCGGCGCCTGCATCGACGACCTGCAACGGGTCATCGACCTCCGGCCCGTGTGAGCCTCACCGCGAGTCGGCCAAGAACTCCTGCACCAACTTCCGCGGCGCCTGCGTCAGCCACGCCTCGGTGATCAGCTCCTGGAGGTCGCGCACCGAGATCTCGGCCAGGTTGACCAGCACGGCGGGGTAGCCGTCGAAATGCGGAGTGGTGAAGTAGGTTTGCGGCTCGTCGTCGATCAGCGCGAACTTGACCCCCTCGTCGGACACCCGAACGCCGAGGATGTCGCCGCGCGGCGGCTCCGGGCCGTTGCGGGCCAGGGCCTCGCGTTCCGAGGGCCGCAGCGGCCGCTCCCAGGCCAGCAGTTTCTTGCCGACCCGCCAGTCGTGCGGCGACGGCTCGGAGGTGAGGGCCAGCTCGCCGACGATGCGGGCGACCTCGTCCCAGGTGGCCACTCCTCGATTGTGCTCCCGTTTCCGGCCCGTTGCCGTCATATCGGCAAACCGCCGCCGCCGGCAGTCCGTCGCGGCCCGGTGTGTGATGTGATCAGCCTGTGTCTGAAGCAGACGCCGGGGCGGCCCGCCGGCATCGAGTCACCCACCGCACCGAATACCGCTACTCCGACGTCGTGACCAGCTCGTACGGCCGCGGGTTTTTGACCCCGCGCGACTCGCTGCGGCAGCGCCGCGTCGCCCATCGGCTGATCATCGAGCCCGCCCCCGCCGACAGCTCCACCAGCACGGACACCTACGGGAACATCAGCTCCTACTTCCACGTGACCGAGCCGCACAGCATCTTGAAGGTGGTCAGCGATTCGGTCGTCGACGTCTATCCGCCGGCGCCGGGCCTGTATGCCGCCGGGGCGGCCGTGCAGCCGTGGGAGGACGCCCGGCCGGCGGGACGGATCGGGGCGCTGGCCGCCGAGTTCACCCTGGACCTGGATCCGCCCGAGATCACCGACGAGGTCCGCGAGTACGCGGCGCCCAGCTTCACGCCCGGACGCCCGCTGATCGAGGTGCTGCGCGATCTGGCGTCGCGGATCTTCACCGACTTCACCTACCGGTCGGGGTCGACGACGATTTCCACCGGTGTCGCCGAGGTTCTGGCGGCCCGGGAGGGGGTATGTCAAGACTTTGCCAGGCTGGCGATCGCCTGCCTGCGCGCCAACGGTTTGGCGGCCAGTTACGTGTCCGGCTACCTGGCCACCGACCCGCCGCCCGGAAAGGATCGGATGATCGGCATCGACGCCACGCACGCCTGGGCCGCGGTGTGGACTCCGCAGGACCCCGGCCAATTCGAGTGGCTGGGGCTCGATCCCACCAACGACCAGATGATCGACGAGCGCTACATCGTGGTGGGCCGCGGCCGCGACTACGCGGATGTCCCGCCGCTGCGCGGCATCATCTACACCGACTCGCAGCACAGCGTGATCGACGTCGCCGTCGACGTGGTGCCCTATTCAGACCCCATCGAAGGCGACTTCTCGCATGCGTGACTTCACCTGCCCCAACTGTGGCCAGCGCCTGACGTTCGAGAACTCGACGTGCCTGAATTGCGGCAGCGCGCTGGGCTTTTCGCTCGAGCAGATGGCGTTGCTGGTGATCTCCGACGGCGAGGCCACCGAGCACGCCGGCGTCGTGCCCGCCAGCGAGTACCAGCTGTGCGCGAATCTTCAGGTGGCCGAATGCAATTGGCTGGTGCCGGTCAACACCCCGCGATTGCTGTGCGCGTCGTGCGCGCTGACCGCCGAGCGGCCCAACGACGCCGACACCGTCGGGCTGGCCGAGTTCGCCCGGGCCGAGGCGGCCAAACGACGGCTGATCGCCGAGCTGCACGAGCTGAAGCTGCCGATCGTCGGGCGGGACAAGGATCCCGACTACGGGCTGGCCTTCCGGCTGCTGTCCAGCGCACACGAAAACGTGATGACCGGGCACCAGAACGGGGTCATCACAATCGATTTGGCCGAGGGTGACGACGTGCACCGCGAGCAGCTGCGGGTCGAGATGGACGAACCGTACCGGACCCTGCTGGGCCACTTCCGCCACGAGATCGGGCATTACTACTACTACCGGTTGATCGCCCCGTACCGCGACCGCCTGGAGCGGTTCAACGAGCTCTTCGGCGACCCCGACGCCGACTACCAGGCGGCGCTCGACCGCCACTACAGCGAGGGCGCGCCCAACGGCTGGCAGGACCACTTCGTGTCGTCCTACGCCACCATGCATGCGAGCGAGGACTGGGCCGAGACGTTCGCCCACTACCTGCACATCCGGGACGCGCTGGACACCTCGGCGTGGTGCGGGCTGGCGGCGGCGTCGGCCACCTTCGACCGCCCCGCGTTGGGGCCCAGCGCATTTCAGACGATCATCGACATGTGGCTGCCGTTGTCGTGGTCACTGAACATGGTGAACCGGTCGATGGGGCACGACGACCTGTACCCGTTCGTGTTGCCGGCCGCGGTGCTGGAGAAGATGAAGTTCATCCACACCGTCGTCGACGAGGCAACGTCGGAGTCCCGGGGACCCGCGTCCGTGGCGGGTTAGCCGATGTGCTTCTCGATGACGGCGGATCTGGTGGTGGGCGCCGCCCTCGTGCCCGTCGCCGTGGCGACCCTGCGCGAGGTGAAGCACTGGCGCGAAGTGCCCTTCGCCCTGCTGCCGACGGTGTTCTCGGTCCATCAGTTCATCGAGGCGGCGGTGTGGCCCAACGACGTCGTCTCCCCGGGGATGAAACACCTGGCGATGCTCGCCTACGTCTTCATCGCGCTGCCGCTGCTTCCCGCGCTGGTTCCGTGGGCGATCCTGGCGCTGGAACCGAGCGGCGCCCGGCTCCGGGTGGCGCCGTTTGCGGTGCTGGGCACCGTCGTGTCGGTCTATCTCGCCGTCGTCGTGCTCACCGACCCGGTCACGGTGACGATGGGTCCCCATGCGCTGCAGTACCAGACCGGCGTTCGGGGCGGCTACGTGTGGGCGGCGCTCTACGTCATCGCCGTCATCGGGCCCGCGGTGATGTCGGGCTATCGCTCCATCGTGGTGTTCGGGATAGCGAACCTGGTGGGGCTGAGCGTGGTTGCCGTCCTCTACGTGCACGCGTTCGCGTCGCTGTGGTGCATCTACGCCGCGACGCTCTCGGTCCTGGCGCTGGTGCACATGGTGCGGCGCCGGCGGCTGCCCGACCCGCACCGCTACCACGGCGTCGCCGCGGAGCGGGAGGCATCGCCGACCGGCTAGGCGGGCATCACCCGGCGCACGTCGGGACCCCAAAGTGGTTGCATCCCACCGGGTAAGGCCAGCTGCGTGGTGGTGATGACGTCGGCCAGGTTGCGCAGCTCGGCGTGGACCGCGCCGAGCAGGTCCGCCAACTCGGCGCGCCGCCCGTCGTCGCCGACCCGTTCCAGCGCCGCGGGATGGGATCGGCGCAGCAGGGTGCCGATCTCGTCCACCAGACGTTCCGGGCGCGACGAGCCCGACGAGCCGGGCAGGTCCCCGAGATCGGTGCGCAGCCGGTCCAATTGGTACAGCAGCGATCTCGGGTTCTGCGCGTCGAACAGCATCAGCTCGACCATGGCGGAGACGCTGACCTTGCCCGCGGTGCGGCGCCGGTAGATGACCGAGGACTCGCACGCCACCAGGGTGGATTCGATGACGGTCTGTTCGGCGGCGGCCCCGCGCACCACGGTCAGCGTCGCCCGCAGCAACGCGGTCAGCCACAGGCCGCGTTCGATGCGCTTGCCGATGTCCATCATCGTCCAGCCCACGTCGCGCACCATCGACTCGGCGGCCACCCCCGACAGGGTCAGCATCCCGGCCAGCGTCTGGGCCTGCGCCCGGCTCAGCGCGGCGTCGGCCTCGGCGAGCGAGTCCGGCGGCTCGCTGTCGAGCGCCAGCGCGCGCTCCACCGCGGCCAGCACCATCCACGTGTCGTTGGACATCTGGTCGCGCACCGCGCGGGCGGCCAGCGCCAGGCCTTCCACCGACTGCACCAACGAGCCGGGGCGGTGCGGGTCGACGGTGAGCGACCACAGCGTCGAGGGGGCGACGGCGATCATCTCGGCGTGGTCGCCGCCGCCGTCGGCCGCGGTGTCGGTTCCGGTGATGCGGCCCAGCGCGGCCATCAGCACCGGCACGCACTCGCTTTCCTCGCTGTGCTGGTGGTGCCGGTACACGTGGAACCTGTCGCGGGCGACGATGAGCAACCGCGCCATGCTTTCGGCGCGCTCGCCGTAGCGGCCGATCCAGAAGAGGTCGGACAACACGCGCGGGGAACTGACGGCCCAGGTGCCCGCGGCCGTCTTCGCCGGCGGTTCCACGCTCGGCGGGCTGACCGCCTCGGCCCGCGCCCGCTCGGTGGGCCGGATCCAGACATCCTTTGCCGCAACGGTTTTCAACGCGTAGGCGGCGTCCCCGGGCGCCAGCACGTAGCCGATGCCGCCGATCATCGGCGCGTAACCGCCCCGCTGGGCGACGGTGAACAAGCGGATGCCGACGCCCGCCGAGGACAACGCTCCGGCGTGATCGGTGGGTGCTGACGAGAACTGCGGCAGCTCCTGGCCGACCCACTGCCACGGCGCCGCCTCGACCTGGGCCGCCAACCGCGCCAGCTGTGTAGACGACAGCGCCGGTCCGACAAGGGTTTTCGCGCCGACCGTCGACCTCACCAGCAGGGACCCCAGGTTCGCCAGCAAGTGCGAACGCTCGGAGGCGATGCCGCCCCAGTAGGCCGGCGGGCTGGGCAGCAGCAGGGTCTCCGACAGCAGGTGCTCGGCCATGGCGGGCAGGAAACGCTGCAGCCCAGGGTTTTCCAGGACCCCGCTGCCCAGCGTGTTGACGACGGTCACCGTGCCGCGGTGTTGTGCCTCCACCAGACCGGCCACCCCGAGGCGCGAATCGGCGCGCAGATCCAGCGGGTCCGTGTAGTCGGCGTCAACCCGGCGCAGCACCACGTCGACGCGCTTCAGGGTGCCCAGCGAGCGCATCCACAACATGCCCTCGCGCACCACCAGGTCCGCGCTCTCGACCAGGGGGAAGCCCAGCAGGGTGGCCAGATAGGCCTGGTCGAAAGCGGTTTCGGAGTAGATGCCCGGGGACAGGACCACCACCACCGGGTCCTGGGCATCGTCGGGTGCCGCGTCGATCAGCGCCAGCCGCAGCGCCTGGGCGAACGGCGTGGTCGGCCGCGGCGCGATGCGTTCGTAGAGGTCGGGAACGGCGTGCGCGACCACGCGCCGGTCGGCCAGCGCGTAGCCGGCCCCCGAGGGCGCCTGGGTCCGGTCGCCGTTGACGACGAAGGCGCCGTCGGGACGCCGGCTGACGTCACAGGCGTGCATGAAAAGCTGGTGGCGCCCGGGGATCTCGATGCCGTTGGCGGCACGGACGTAGCCGGGGTGGGCGAACAGCAGCTCAGGCGGAAGGACACCGTCGGTGAGCAGGCTGCGCGGCCCGTAAAGGTCGGCGAGCACGGCGTCGAGCACCCGGGACCGCTGCAGGAGCCCCGCCTCGAGCATCTCCCAGTCGGCCGCGGACAGCACGAGCGGCAGCGTGTCCAGCTGCCAGGGCCTCGGCTCCTGGCCACGGCCGCCGGGCACGACGTCGGTGTAGGTGATGCCGTCGTTGTCGATCAGCCCGCGCACCACCGAGCGCAGCCGGTCCAGCCCCGCGCGGCCGCGCTCCGCGATCGCGTCGGCCACCTCGGCCCACGCCGGGCGCACGTGGCCGTCGGGGTCGACGAATTCGTCGTAGCCGCTCGCCGGGCCGCGCCGCAGATCGAAGAGCGCTTGCTGGGCGCGGGCGGCCCGGTAGCCGGCCAGCAACCGGTCCGCGTCGTAGCGGCCGCCGGCCGGGGCCGCACCGGTGCCGAATGTCATGTCCGCAAACGCCATTACTGCTGCACGGTACGCACGCGGCGCAAGCCTCCGATGCCCGGCGCGCCGAATTCGCGCCGAGTGTTACGGCGGCGCCGGACCCGGCGGCGGCCCGGGCTGGTAACCCGCCTGCTGCGGCGCGACCACCTGCCCGCCGGAGAACTTGCGGTAGGCGTAGATCCCGATCAGGGAGGCGACCGGGGCCGCCACCAACAGCCCGACCCCGCACGCGAGCGCGCCCACCACGAACAGCGCCACCTCGACCAGCCACACCAGCAGGGCGTTGCCGAAGTTTGCGGTGACGGTGGAGAAGCTGGAGGTCAGCGCCTTGATGGGCTGCTCCGATCGATCGATGGCGAACGGGATCGTGAACTGGGCGAAAATGCCCAGGATCAGGCCCGGCAGGAAGCACAGCGCCGAGGCGATCGAGGTGAGGATGCCGACCAGCAGCGCGGCCAGGAACACCATGCCGAAGTTGCGCGGCTTGAAGAACGAACCGACGGTCACCGGGCGCCCGTCGGCCAGATCCAGGCAGCCGGACAGGAAGGCGGCTTGGGCGAACGCGCCCACCAGGTAGGCGACGAGGTAGCCGAGGATGAGCAGCGTCATCCCGCCGCCGTTGAGGTTCGCCGTGAAGGTGAAGTAGTCGTCGTCGGAGCCGGTCGTCGTCGTGCCCACGCTTTGGCTCAGGCCGACCAGGGCCGAGGCGATGCCGATCAGGATCCCGTACACCAAGGCCGGAACGATCAGTGCCACAGGGTTTTTGGAGAAGGCGTTCCAGGCCCAGCCGAACGCGTCACCGATGCTGAAGGCCGGCGCGGGCGGGCCGCCGTAGCCGGGCGGCGGCCCGTAGCCGGGCGGCGGCCCGTAACCCGGGGGAGGCGCGCCATATCCGGGGGGCGGGCCGTAACCCGGGGGTGGCGGGGGAGGCGTGCCGTAACCGGGCGGTGGCGGGTAGCCGGGGGGATTCTGGCCCCCGCCCTGAGGGTCCGGCGGGCCTGGATGTTCGGGGGGTTGGCTCATGTCCGTCCTTGCTGTCCTGGGAGGAACGCGCGCTGAACTTGGCAAACGCCGAACTTAGCAAAGATGCGGCCGGTGCGCGCGGATCGCCGGGGCCGCAGCGGACGTCCGTCCCTCGTGGTATGCCTGAATCCGTGTCCGACGGTCTGTTTGACCTGCCCGGCGCGCCGCAGCCAGACGATCACGGCTTGGGCGCGTCGAGCGGCTCGCCGCTGGCCGTCCGCATGCGCCCGGCGTCGCTGGACGAGGTGGTCGGGCAGGACCACCTGCTGGCGCCCGGGTCGCCCCTGCGCCGCCTCGTCGAGGGCTCCGGCGTGGCGTCGGCCATCCTGTACGGGCCGCCGGGCAGCGGCAAGACCACGCTGGCCGCGCTGATCTCACAGGCGACCGGGCGCCGGTTCGAGGCGCTGTCGGCGTTGTCGGCCGGTGTGAAAGACGTTCGGGCGGTGATAGAAAAGGCCCGAACCGCGCTCCTCCATGGCGAGCAGACGGTGCTGTTCATCGACGAGGTGCACCGGTTCTCCAAGACCCAGCAGGACGCGCTGCTGTCGGCCGTGGAGAACCGGGTGGTGCTGCTGGTGGCGGCGACCACGGAGAACCCGTCCTTCTCGGTGGTGGCGCCGCTACTGTCCCGCTCGCTGATCCTGCAGTTGCGGCCGCTGAGCGCCGACGACATCCGCACCGTCGTGCAGCGCGCGATCGACGACCCACGCGGCCTGGGCGGGCAGGTCGCGGTCGCGCCCGACGCCGTCGACCTCCTGGTGCGGCTGGCCGCCGGTGACGCCCGCCGCGCGCTGACGGCGCTGGAGGTCGCCGCCGAGGCGGTGCCGCCCGACGGCGAGCTGACCGTCACCGCCATCGAGCAGTCCCTCGACGAAGCCGCCGTGCGTTACGACCGCGACGGCGACCAGCACTACGACGTCATCAGCGCGTTCATCAAGTCGGTGCGCGGCTCGGACGTCGACGCCGCGCTGCACTACCTGGCCCGCATGCTCGTCGCGGGGGAGGATCCACGGTTCGTCGCGCGCCGGCTGATGATCCTGGCCAGCGAGGACATCGGCATGGCCGACCCGACCGCGCTGCAGGTCGCGGTCGCGGCCGCGCAGACGGTCGCGCTGATCGGCATGCCCGAGGCGCAACTCACCTTGGCGCACTGCACGATTCACCTGGCCACCGCGCCGAAATCCAACGCCGTCACCACCGCGCTGGGCGCGGCGATGGCCGACATCAGGGCCGGCAAGGCCGGCCTCGTGCCGCCCCACCTGCGCGACGGACACTATTCGGGGGCGGAGGCGCTGGGCAATGCGCAGGGCTACAAATACTCCCATGACCAGCCGGATGGTGTTGCGGCGCAACAATATCCGCCCGACGAGCTGGTGGGCGTCGACTACTACCGGCCCACCGCCCGGGGCTTCGAGCGCGACATGGCGGGCCGGCTGGAGCGGCTGCGCGCGATCATCCGCCGGAAGCGGGGTGACACGGGATGAAAACCTTCAGCGACGAGGAGATGGGCCAACTGCTGCCCACCGCCAAGCAATACAGCGTCGTCATCCTCAAGCGCGACCCGAGGTTCGGGGACGAGTCGTCAGCGCAGATCATCTGGGAGCACGGCCGGCGCAACTTCGGACTGCGTGACGACGGCGTGCTCGCGGTGGTACTGCCGGTCACCGACGAGTCCGACGTCTGCGGCATCGGCGTTTTCGCCGCGACCGTCGACGAGACCGCCGCCATCATGGCCGACGACCCGGGGGTGGCGGCGGGGGTGTTCGTCTACCAGGTGCACGCCTGCCGCGGATTCCCCGGGGACGCGCTGCCCTGACCCGCGGGCGCGCGCTCAGACCAGCTCGGGCACCCGAAGGTGGGCGATCGCCAGCTCGAATTCCCCGACGTCGATCACCTCGGCCCCCAGCTCGCGCACCCGCCGGCTGCGCAGCTCGGTGGCGCGGTCGCGGTTGCGGGCCATCGCGTCCATCGAGTCGAACGTCGAGCAGGTCACCGCCCGGCGGCAGCTGGGGTGGTCGACCAGCAGGCTGGCACTGCAGAACCCGTCCAGGTTCTCCATCTCGGGCAGCACCGCCATCCGGTAGAAGTCCAGGGATCTGCTCAGCTGGTCCGGCACCACCTTGAGCCAGGTGGCGCGCACGCACGCGCCCTGGCGGGAGGGGTGGTCGCGGTGCAGCAGGGCGATGTCCCATTCCTCCACCCGCGCGCTGCCGTCGAACATCAGCGCGGCCCGGTCACGGATGGGCGCGACCCGCTCGGCGCTGCCGCGCATCGCCTCCACCGTCTCCCACGAACTGGTGGCGATGCAGGTGCCGGACTGCCGGTCGACCAACAGCGACAACCCCAACCACCCGTCGATCTCCTTGAGGGCGGGCATGACGACGTCGCGAACATGCGCAATTCCGATGTCGACCGAAAGGGGTTGCGCCTGGATGGTGGTAGAGCGTGCGTACACGGTCGACCCCTTCTCTGTCGGGGCGGCACCCCGGTGGCGCCACCGGTCCCACCAGTTACCTTCCTCCTGCCGGCAACTCGCCGCAATGCTTTCGGGACGCGGATCGGCGACCGGCCGAATGCCTGGTTCGGCCGGTCCACCACCCCCTCTAGATCAGACCAGCTCGGGCACCCGCAGGTGCGCCAGCGCCAGCTCGAACTCGCATTCGTCGAGTTCCTCGGCGCGCGCCTCTTGCATCGAGGAGCTCTTCAGCGCGGTTGCCTGCTCCCTGTTCCGCTCCATCTCGTCGATGCTGTCGAACGTCGCCGAGGACACGCCACGCCCGGAGGCACGGTCGATCAGCAGGCTCGCACTGCAGAACCCGTCGAGGCCCTCGAGCTGGGGCAGGACGGACGACTTGTAGTACTCGATGCCTTGGTCCATGGTCTCCGGCGGCACCATGACCCACGTCGCACGCACGCCCGCACCGTCGGGCGCGTGGTGGTCGCGATGCAGCACCGCGATCTCCCACTGCTCGACGTCCGTCGTGCCCCCGAACATTTCCGCCGCCCGATCGCGGATTCCGGTCACGGCTTCACCGCTGGCGCGCATGGCTTCGTCGCTCTCCCAGGCGCTGGTGGCGATGCACCGGCCGGAGCGACGGTCGACCAAAAGGGATACTCCGATGCAGCCCGGCATGCCTTGCAGCGCGGGCATGACCTCATCGCGAACATGCGCTATCCCGGCGTCGATCGACGAGGGTTGCGCCTGAATTGTGGTAGAGCGTGCGTACACGATCCACCCCCTCTTTGTTCGGGGCAGCGCCCCGGTGGCGCCACCGGTCATGAACCACCTTCCTCCTGCGGGTTACGCGCCGCAATGCCCAAATGTGGTCGCGCTCACAAACGATTGGCTGGTCGCGACGCGCGCGCCGTAGGCTGGTTCGGATGCATACCGATGTGCTGGACGTGGACACCTCCCGCCGCCGCATCGTCGACCTCACCGAGGCGGTGCGCGGCTTCTGCTGGTCGCGCGGGGACGGTCTGTGCAACGTGTTCATCCCGCACGCCACGGCGGGGGTGGCCATCATCGAGACGGGCGCCGGCTCCGACGACGACCTGGTCGACACGCTGGAACGGCTGCTGCCGCGCGACGACCGTTACCGGCACGCGCACGGCTCCGAGGGGCACGGCGCCGACCACGTGATGCCCGCGCTCGTCGCACCGTCGGTGACGGTTCCGGTCTCCGGCGGGGAGCCGATGCTGGGCACCTGGCAGAGCATCGTGCTGGTCGACCTGAACCGCGACAACCCGCAACGCTCGGTCCGGCTGAGCTTTTTGGAGGGTTAGCGGCCCGGTAGCCGACGCCACCGAGCAGGTACTGTGAGCGGTCGAAATGCGTCGTTAGACGGGCTTCCCATACCCCGGCGAATAGGCTGGGAACAAGACGTCGAAGTAAGAGAAAGAAGCGGACTCCGAAAGTGCAGACACACGAGATCAGGAAACGGTTTCTTGATCATTTCGTGAAGGCGGGTCACACCGAGGTGCCGAGCGCATCGGTGATCCTCGACGACCCCAACCTGCTGTTCGTCAACGCGGGCATGGTCCAGTTCGTGCCCTACTTCCTGGGCGCGCGCACACCGGAATACCCGACCGCCACCAGCATCCAGAAGTGCATCCGCACTCCCGACATCGACGAGGTCGGGATCACCACCCGGCACAACACGTTCTTCCAGATGGCCGGGAATTTCTCGTTCGGCGACTACTTCAAGCGCCGCGCCATCGAATTGGCGTGGACCCTGCTGACCAACAGCGTCGAGCAGGGCGGCTACGGCCTGGATCCCGAACGCATCTGGGCGACGGTCTATTTCGACGACGACGAGGCCGTGCAGCTGTGGAAGGAGATCGCCGGGCTGCCCGACGAGCGCATCCAGCGCCGCGGCATGGCCGACAACTACTGGTCGATGGGCATCCCCGGGCCGTGCGGCCCGTCCTCGGAGATCTATTACGACCGGGGACCCGAATTCGGGGTCGAGGGCGGCCCGATCGCCAACGAGGACCGCTACATCGAGATCTGGAACCTCGTGTTCATGCAGAACGAGCGCGGGGAGGGGACCGGCAAGGAGGACTTCGAGATCCTCGGGCCGTTGCCCCGCAAGAACATTGACACCGGCATGGGTGTGGAGCGGGTCGCGTTCATCCTGCAGGGCGTGCACAACGTCTACGAGACCGACCTGTTGCGCCCGGTCATCGACGCCGTGGCCGCGCGGGCCCCGCGCGGATACGACGCCGGCAACCACGACGACGACGTGCGCTACCGGGTCATCGCCGACCACAGCCGCACCGCGGCCATCCTGATCGGCGACGGCGTCACGCCGGGCAACGACGGCCGCGGCTATGTGCTGCGCCGGCTGCTGCGCCGGGTGATCCGCTCGGCCAAGCTGCTCGACATCGAGGGCCCCATCGTCGGCGACCTGATGGCCACCGTGCGCGACGCGATGGGCCCGTCGTATCCCGAACTCGTCGCCGATTTCGACCGGATCAGGCGCATCGCCGTCGCCGAGGAAACCGCGTTCAACCGCACGCTGGCGGCGGGATCGAAACTGTTCGACGAGGTCGCCGGCACCACCAAAGCCTCAGGCGCGAAGGCGATTTCGGGATCGGACGCCTTCACCCTGCACGACACCTACGGGTTCCCGATCGAGCTCACGCTGGAGATGGCGTCCGAGGCCGGCCTGCAGGTGGACGAGGTCGGGTTCCGGGAGCTGATGGCCGAACAGCGCCGCCGCGCCAAGGCCGACGCCGCCGCCCGCAAGCACGCGCACGCGGACCTGAGCGCGTACCGCGAACTGGTCGACGCCGGCCCCACCGAATTCACCGGCTTCGACGAATTGACGTCCGAGGCAAAGCTTTTGGGAATCTTCGTCGACGGCAAGCGGGTGCCGGTGGTCACGCACGGCACCGAGGGGGTCGACCGCGTCGAACTCGTGCTGGACCGCACCCCGCTCTACGCCGAGGCCGGCGGCCAGATCGCCGACGAGGGCACCATCAGCGGGACGGGCGCCAGCGGGAGCGCCCGCGCCGCGGTCACCGACGTGCAGAAGATCGCCAAAACCCTGTGGGTGCACCGGGTCAACGTCGAGTCCGGGGAATTCGTGGAGGGCGACACCGTCATCGCGGCCGTCGACCCGCAATGGCGGCGGGGCGCCACCCAGGGCCACTCGGGAACCCACATGGTGCACGCGGCGCTGCGACAAGTGTTGGGCCCCAACGCCGTTCAGGCCGGATCGCTGAACCGGCCGGGCTACCTGCGCTTCGACTTCAACTGGCAGGGCGCCCTGTCCGACGAACAGCGCACCCAGATCGAAGAGGTGACCAACCAGGCCGTGCAGGCCGACTTCGAGGTGCACACGTTCACCGAGCAACTCGAAAAGGCCAAGGCCATGGGGGCGATCGCGATGTTCGGCGAACGCTATCCCGACGAGGTGCGGGTGGTGGAGATCGGCGGGCCCTTCTCGCTGGAGCTGTGCGGCGGGACCCACGTGCACAACTCCGCGCAGATCGGGCCGGTCACGATCCTGGGCGAATCCTCGGTCGGCTCCGGGGTGCGCCGGGTCGAGGCCTACGTCGGGCTGGAGTCCTTCCGGCACCTGGCCAAGGAACGCGCGCTGATGGCCGGGCTGGCGTCGTCGCTCAAGGTGCCGTCCGACGAGGTGCCCGCCCGGGTGGCCAACCTGGTGGAGCGGCTCAAGGCGGCGGAGAAGGAGCTCGAACGCGCCCGGTTGGCCGGCGCGAAGGCCGCCGCCACCGACGCCGCGGCCGGCGCGGAGCGCATCGGTAACGTCCGGGTGGTGGCGCAACGGATGACCGGCGGGATGACGGCGGGCGATCTGCGCTCCCTGGTCGGTGACATCCGCGGCAAGCTGGGCGGCGATCCCGCGGTGGTCGCGCTGATCACGGACAACTCAGCCGGCGAGGGCGGAAGCGTGCCGTATGCGGTCGCGGCCAATCCGGCCGCCCAGGACCTCGGGCTTCGCGCCAACGACCTGGTCAAGAAGCTGGCCGCGGCGGTCGACGGCCGCGGCGGCGGAAAGGCCGACCTGGCGCAGGGCTCCGGCAAGGACCCGACCGGCATCGACGCCGCCCTCGCCGCAATCCGCTCGGAGATCACCGCGATAGCGCGGGTCGGTTGAGTGGTTTCCGCACAGCACCGCGCGCCCGACCGGCCCGGCGATCCTGACCAGGACCCCGGGCGGGGCCGGCGGCTCGGCGTCGACGTGGGCAGCGTCCGCATCGGCGTGGCCTGCAGCGACCCCGACGCCATCCTGGCCACCCCGGTGGAAACCGTGCGCCGCGACCGCTCCGGCAAACACCTGCGCCGCCTGGCGGCGCTGGCCGCCGAACTCGAGGCCGTCGAGGTGGTCGTCGGGCTGCCGCGCACGCTGGCCGACCGCACCGGTCCCTCGGCGATCGACGCGATCGAGCTGGCGGACGCGCTGGCCGACCGCGTCGCACCCACGCCGGTGCGGCTGGCCGACGAGCGACTGACCACGGTGAGCGCGCAGCGATCGCTGCGCGCGGCCGGGGTGCGGGCCAAAGAGCAGCGTGCGGTGATCGACCAGGCGGCGGCGGTGGCCATCCTGCAGAGTTGGCTGGATCAGCGCCGCGCGACCCTGACCGGGCCCGGGGAGCGTGCCGATGGTTGACAGCGCACGGCGTGAACGCGCCGAACCCGAGGCCGTGGGTCCGCCCCGGCGCAGGTCGAGCCGCACCGCCCGCAATCGGGCGGAGCGGGGCCGCCGGCGCCGGCGCACCGCCCTGCGCACCGCGCTGGCGCTGGTGGCGGTCATCGTGGTGGCGGGTGTTTTCGCCGGCGGCAAGCTGTGGCACGCCGTGTTCGGTCCCGGTGACGACTACACCGGAAACGGCAAGCGCGACATCGTGATTCAGATCAAGGACGGCGACTCGACCACCATGGTCGGGGAGACGCTGCAGAACGAGCACGTGATCAAGACCGTCCGCGCGTTCGTCAACGCCGCGCACGGCAACAGCAAGATCTCCTCGATCCAGCCCGGTTTCTACCGGATGCGCACCGAGATCCCGGCCGCCAACGCCGTCACGCGGCTAGCCGACCCCGACAGCCGGGTGGGCCGGCTGGTCATCCCGGAGGGCCGGCAGCTCGACGACACCACCGACATGAAGACCAACGTGGTCAACCCCGGCATCTTCACCCTGATCTCGCGGGCCACCTGCGTGGATTTCGACGGGAGTAAGCGGTGCGTCTCCGTGGAGGACCTGCGCGCGGCCGCCACCAACAGTTCTCCCTTGGCGTTGGCGGTGCCGCCCTGGGCCACCGAACCCGTCGGTGAGCTCGGCAAGGACCACCGCCGCATCGAGGGGCTGATCGCGCCGGGGACCTTCAACGTCGATCCGTCCGCGCCGCCCGAGACCATCCTGTCGAACCTGATCGGCGCCGGGGCGGTGGAGTACATGAAGTCCGGGCTGGTCGACACCGCCCAGGCCATGGGCCTGTCGCCCTACGACATCCTGGTGGTGGCGTCGCTGGTGCAGCAGGAGGCCAGGTCGCAGGACTTCGCGAAGGTTGCCCGCGTCATCTACAACCGGCTGCACGCCCACCACACGCTGGAGTTCGACTCGACCGTCAACTACCCGCTGGACCGCCGGGAGGTGGCCACCACCGACGGCGACCGGGCCCAGAAGACGCCGTGGAACACCTACGTGTCCCAGGGCCTGCCGGCCACCGCGATCTGTTCGCCCGGTGTCGACGCGCTCAACGCCGCCGAGCACCCCGAACCCGGCGACTGGTTGTACTTCGTCACCATCGACGGTCAGGGGACGACGCTGTTCACCAAGGATTATCAGCAGCACCTGGCCAACATCGAGCTGGCTAAGCACAACGGTGTCCTCGATTCCGCCCGCTGACGGCGATCGCAAGCGCGGCGAAGCCGGGCGCAGCGGGTCGCCGCTCGGTCAAGCCAGCGGCGCACCCCGGAAGGCGGCGGTGCTCGGCAAACCCATCGCCCACTCGAAATCCCCGCAGCTGCACCTGGCGGCCTACCGCGCGCTGGGCCTGACCGGCTGGACCTACGACCGCATCGAATGCGACGCCGACCAGCTGCCCGGGGTGGTCGGCGGGCTCGGCCCCGAATGGGTCGGGGTGTCGGTGACCATGCCGGGCAAGTTCGCCGCCCTGGCGTTCGCCGACGAGCGCACCGAGCGTGCCGAGCGGGTGGGGTCGGCCAACACCCTGGTGCGCACCCCGGCGGGCTGGCGGGCCGACAACACCGACATCGACGGGGTGGCGGGCGCGCTCGGGTCGACGGCCTCTGGATGGGCGCTGGTCTGTGGATCGGGCGGCACCGCGCCGGCGGCCGTCGCCGGCCTGGCGCAACTGGGCGTCGGCGGCATCACCGTCGTGGCCCGCAATCCCGGCAAGGCGGCCCGGCTGGTGGAGCTGGGACACGCGATGGGCGTCGCGACGCGGTTCTGCGACCTCGACGGCGGCGGGCTGGCCGACGAGGTCGCTTCCGCCGACGTGCTGGTCAGCACCATTCCCGCGGACGTGGCCGCCCGCTATGCCGGCACGTTCGCCGGCATCGGTGTGCTGCTCGACGCCGTCTACGACCCGTGGCCGACGCCGCTGGCCGCCGCGGTGAGCGCCGCGGGGGGCCGGGTGATCAGCGGCGTGCAGATGCTGTTGCACCAGGCCTTCGCGCAGGTCGAACAGTTCACCGGGCTGCCGGCGCCCCGCGAGGCCATGGCTTGCGCCCTGGAGGCATCGGATTAGCCTGCCGCGCATGCGGATTGCGGCGGGGTGCCTGGTGCTGGCCTGGTTGGCGGCGTTGAGCTGCTACGACATCCACCAACGGCGCTTGCCCAACGCGCTGACCCTGACCGGCGCCGCGGCGATCCTGGCGGTGGCCGGGGTGGCCGGGCGCGGGTGGTCGGCGCTGGCCGGAGCCGCGGCGTTGACCGCGATCTATCTGCTGGTCCACTGGGTGGCGCCGGGCGGGATGGGGGCCGGCGACGTCAAGCTGGCCATCGGCGTGGGCGCGCTGACCGGTTGTTGTGGCGCCGGCGTGTGGTTCCTGGCGGCGTTCGGTGCGCCGCTGCTGACCGTGCTGGTCGGGATGGTCGCCCGGATTCGCGGCGGCGCTCGGGGCGGCCGCACGGTGCCGCACGGGCCGTCGATGTGCTTGGCCAGCGCGGCGGGCATCGGCCTGTCGCTGCTCTGACGCCTTCAGTTGCCGACGACGGCGGGGCGCAGCAGCGGCAACAGCTCGTCGCCGAGCCGGACCGTCTCCGACTTGTACGGGGTGTCCGACAGCACGAAATGGCTGACCCCCAGGTCGGCGTATTTGCGCAGCGCGGCGGCGACTTCGGCGGCCGACCCGACCAGCCACGTCGTCCCGGCGCCTTCGCCGCCGTACTTGCTCGGCGTCGTATACAGACAGGAATCGAGCACCTCGCCGCGCGCGGCGAGGTCGGACAGCCGCCGCTGGCCCGCGGATCCCTTCGGGTCGTGCAGCAGCTGCATGGTGGGCGTTCCGGCCAGGGTGGCGACCTTGGCCTCGGCGTCGCGCCAGGCCTGCTCGGAGGTGTCGCGCACCAGCGTGGTGACCCGCAGGCCGAACTCCAGCGGCGCGTGCTCGCGACCGAGCTTGGCGGACAACGACTTCAGCCGGTCGATGCGTTCGGCGATCCCGTCCAGGGGCTCCCCCCAGAACAGTTGGACGTCGGCGTCGGTCGCGGCGACCTGCTCGGCGGCCGCCGATGCCCCACCGAAGTACAGCGTCGGGTGCCGGCCCTCGGCCGCGCCGAGCGGGCGGGGCTGCAGGCTCGAGTGTTCGACGGTGTAGAACTCGCCGCGGTGGGTGACGTCGTCCTCGCGCCACAACCGGCGCAGCAACCGGATGAATTCCCGCGTGCGGTCGTAGCGGCGTGACTTGTCGACCTCGGCGTCGCCGTAGGCGGCCGGATCGTCGGCGCCGCTGACGATGTTGACCAGCAGCCGGCCGTCGTTGAGCCGGTCGAGGGTGGCCGCCGCGCTGGCGAAATGCGCCGGATGCCAGTACCCGGGACGGACCGCCACCAGCGGCGCGAAGCGGTTGGTGCGCGCGGCGATTGCGGTCGCGACCGTGAAGGTGTCCGGACGTCCCCAGCCGGTGCCGATCAGCGCGCCGTCCCAGCCGTGTTGCTCGGCGCGCTGCGCCAGTTCGACGGAATAGTCGAGGCTTCCCCAGCCGTCGACGGTGTCGTCGCCGCGATGGCCGGGCTCGACGGTATTCGGTATGTACCAGAGAAATTGACCCACCAGACAAGATGCTGGCACACGACCGCGGCGGCCCGGCCCGGCCGCCGACCGAATCGCGTGGTCACCCCTGGCATCAGGGAGGATGAAAGTCCCCGCATCGGTTCCCCGCAGCCGCGGGCTGCGCGAATCGGCTTTCGGAAGCCGCCATGGGAAGATGGGACGCGTGTTGCGTTGGATCACCGCCGGGGAGTCGCATGGCCGTGCGCTGGTGGCCGTGCTCGAAGGCATGGTCGCCGGCGTGGAGGTCACCTCCCTGGACATTTCGGAGCAGTTGGCCCGCCGCCGGCTCGGTTACGGCCGCGGCGCCCGGATGGCGTTCGAGCGGGACGCGGTGAGCGTGCTGTCCGGGGTGCGCCACGGCGTCACCCTGGGCGGGCCCATCGCCGTCGAGATCGGCAATACCGAATGGCCGAAGTGGGAGACCGTGATGGCTCCCGACCCGGTCGACCCCGGCGAGCTGGCCGACAGCGCGCGCAACGCCCCGCTGACCCGGCCGCGGCCCGGCCACGCCGACTACGCGGGCATGCTCAAGTACGGCTTCGACGACGCCCGGCCGGTCCTGGAGCGGGCCAGCGCCCGGGAGACCGCGGCCCGCGTCGCCGCGGCGACCGTCGCCCGGTCGTTCCTGCGCCAGGCGCTGGGCGTCGAGGTGCTCTCGCACGTGATCGCGATCGGCCCGTCGGCGCCCTACGAGGGCCCGCCGCCGGGCCCGGGGGACCTGGCCGCGATCGACGCCAGCCCGGTCCGCGCGTACGACGAGGCGGCCGAAAAGGCGATGATCGCCGAGATCGAAGCGGCCAAGAAGGACGGCGACACCCTCGGCGGTGTGGTCGAGGTGGTCGCCCTGGGCCTGCCCGTCGGGCTGGGCTCGTTCACCAGCGGCGACAACCGGCTCGACAGCCAGCTCGCCGCCGCCGTCATGGGCATCCAGGCGATCAAGGGCGTCGAGATCGGCGACGGATTCGAGACCGCGCGCCGCCGCGGCAGCCGTGCCCACGACGAGATGTACCCGGGCCCCGACGGCGTGGTCCGCTCGACCAACCGCGCCGGCGGGCTCGAAGGCGGCATGACCAACGGCCAGCCGCTGCGCGTGCGCGCGGCGATGAAGCCGATTTCCACCGTCCCGCGCGCGCTGGCCACCGTCGACATGGCGACCGGCGACGAAGCCGTCGCGATCCACCAGCGCTCGGACGTGTGCGCGGTGCCCGCCGCCGGCGTGGTGGTCGAGGCCATGGTTGCGCTGGTGCTGGCCCGCGCCGCGCTGCAGAAATTCGGCGGCGATTCGCTGGCCGAAACCCGCCGCAACGTCGAGGCCTATCGCAGGGCGGTCGCCGAGCGGGAATCGCCGGCCGCCCGGGGCACGGCGTGATGGCGCCCAAAGCGGTCCTGATCGGGTTGCCGGGGTCGGGCAAGTCCACCATCGGGCGCCGGCTCGCCAAGGCGCTCGACGTCGGCTTCCTCGACACCGACGCGGCGATCGAGCAGCGGACCGGGCGGCGCATCGACGAGATCTTCGCCACCGACGGCGAACGGGAATTCCGGCGCATCGAAGAGGACGTGGTCCGCGCCGCGCTGGCCGACCACGACGGCGTGCTGTCGTTGGGCGGCGGCGCCGTCACCAGCCCCGGCGTCCGCGAGGCGCTCGCCGGCCACACCGTCGTCTACCTGGAGATCAGCGCCACCGAAGGCGTCCGGCGCACCGGCGGCAACACGGTGCGCCCGCTGCTGGCCGGGCCCGACCGCGCCGACAAATACCGCGCGCTGATGGCCGAACGCAGTCCGCTGTATCGCCGGGCGGCGACCATCCGCGTCGACACCAACCGCCGCAACCCCGGCGCGGTGGTCCGCTACATCGTCTCGCGGTTGCAGGCACCGGCGGGGGCGGCCACGTGAGGGCAGCGCCGGCGACGATGCAGAGCGAAGCGATGAGGAGGAGCGGCGCCATATGACAGCCGGTGACCCGGTCACCATCGAGGTGGCCGTCGACCCGCCGTACCCGGTGATCATCGGCACCGGCCTGCTGACGGAGCTCGAGGAGCTGCTCGGCGACCGGCACAAGGTGGCCATCGTGCACCAACCGGTCCTGGCCGAGACCGCCGAGCTGATCCGAAGCCGGTTGGCCGACAAGGGCGTTGACGCCCACCGCATCGAGATCCCGGACGCCGAGGACGGCAAGGATCTGCCGGTCGTGGGCTTTTTGTGGGAAGTGTTGGGCCGCATCGGGATCGGGCGCAAGGACGCGTTGGTCAGCCTCGGGGGCGGCGCGGCCACCGACGTCGCCGGTTTCGCGGCGGCCACCTGGTTGCGCGGCGTCGACATCGTGCACGTGCCCACGACGCTGCTGGGCATGGTCGACGCGGCCGTCGGCGGCAAGACCGGCATCAACACCGACGCGGGGAAGAACCTGGTCGGGTCGTTCCACCAGCCGCGCGCGGTCCTCGTCGATCTGGCGACGCTGCAAACGTTGCCGCACAACGAACTCGTCGCCGGGATGGCCGAAATCGTCAAGGCGGGCTTCATCGCCGATCCGGTGATCCTCGACCTCATCGAGGCCGACCCGAAAGCCGCCGTGGACCCTTCCGGTGAGGTGCTCGCGGAGCTGATCCGCCGCGCGATCGCGGTCAAGGCGGAGGTCGTCGCCGCCGACGAGAAGGAGTCCGAGCTGCGCGAGATCCTCAACTACGGGCACACATTGGGGCACGCGATCGAACGCCGGGAGCGCTACGAGTGGCGGCACGGCGCGGCGGTATCGGTGGGGCTGGTCTTCGCCGCGGAACTGGCCCGCCTCGCCGGGCGCCTCGACGACGCCACCACGCAGCGCCACCGCACCATTCTGTCCGCGCTCGGCCTGCCGGTCAGCTACGACGCCGACGCGTTGCCTCAGTTGCTGGAATACATGGCGGGGGACAAGAAGTCGCGCGCCGGTGTGCTGCGGTTCGTCGTCCTCGACGGGCTGGCGAAGCCCGGCCGGCTGGCCGGGCCCGACCCGTCGCTGTTGGCGGCGGCGTACGCCGGACTCGCGGAGGCGCAATCATGACCACCACGGTGAACGTGATCAACGGTCCCAACCTCGGCCGGCTCGGCCGGCGCGAGCCCGACGTGTACGGCGACACCACGCACGAGCAGCTGGCGGCGCTGATTGAGCGCGAAGCCGCCGGGCTCGGCCTCAAAGCCGTTGTGCGACAAAGCGACAACGAGGCGCAGCTACTGGACTGGATCCACGCGGCGGCCGACGCGAGCGAACCGGTGATCCTCAACGCCGGCGGGCTCACCCACACCTCGGTGGCGCTGCGCGACGCGTGCGCGGAATTGAGCGCGCCGCTGATCGAGGTGCACATCTCGAATGTGCATGCGCGCGAAGAGTTTCGGCGGCACTCCTACCTCAGCCCGGTCGCGACCGGAGTGATCGTGGGGCTGGGCGTGCAGGGCTATCTGCTCGCCCTGCGTTACCTGGCCGCCGCCGGCTAGTCCTTTTTCGGCTCCTCGCGGGCCGACGGGATGACCTCGGTCTTCGGGTCGTCCTCGGTCTTGGCGATCGTCTCGGTGGGGGATTCCTCCGTGGGCATCGTCTCCGTGGGCCCCTCGCGCTCGGCGGTGGCGACAGCGGAGGTCCGCTCTTCGGTCTGGGCGCCGGCCGCGGGAATCTCACCGGTGGGCGCGTCGTCGGCGCGCACCGCGGAGAACACGTCGGTGTCGGCGCGTTCCTCGTCAGTGCCGGGGCGGCGCGGCGGGGGATTGCGGTCCACCCGCCAGCGGCCGATGGTCACGCCGATGATGCCGGGCAGGAAGACGCACAGCGCGGTGAACGCCGCGAACGTCGTCACCTCGTTGATCAGCCCACCGGTGTACAGGCCGGTGTACACCAGCGCGATCAGCCAGGAGACGGCGCCACTGAGCAGGCCCGCGACCAGGCCGGCCAGCAGCCAGGTCATCGCCAGGTCGCCGCGTCGGTCCGGATCGGGGTTGGCGATGGCGTCGGCCCGGCCGTCCAGAACCCCCCACACGGCGACCCCGATGACGAACAGCAGCAGCAGCACCACGCTGAACAAACCCGCCTGGGTCTGCCACGCGTTGATCAGCGCACCTTGGAACAATCGAACGACGACCATCGCCGCGGCGTACACCAATCCGCGCAGCATCCAGTTACTCATGGCCCAAAAGCGTAGCGAGTACCGTCAAGACCCGTGACACATTCACAGCGTCGAGACAGGCTCAGAGCACGGCTGCAGACCAGCGGATTGGATGCGCTGCTGGTCACGGACCTGGTCAACGTCCGTTATCTCTCCGGATTCACCGGGTCCAACGGCGCGTTGCTGGTGTTCGCCGACGATCGAAGCCCCCTGCTGGCGACCGACGGCCGGTACCGCACCCAGGCCGCCGAGCAGGCGCCGGACTTGGAGGTCGCCATCGAGCGCGTGCTGGGGCGCTACCTGGTCGGGCAGGCCGCCGCGGCGGGTGCGCGAAAGCTGGGTTTCGAAAGCAACGTGGTGACCGTCGACGGATTCGACGCCCTGACCGGCGAGCTGAACGACCGGAAGGCGCCCACCGAACTGGTGAAGGCCGCCGGAACCGTCGAGGCGTTGCGCGAGGTCAAGGACGCCGGTGAGGTCGCCCTGCTGCGCCTGGCCTGCGAGGCGGCCGACGCCGCGCTCACCGACCTGGTGGCGCGCGGCGGGCTGCGGCCCGGCCGCACCGAACGCGAGGTCAGCAGGGAGCTCGAGGCCCTGATGCTCGACCACGGCGCCGACGCGATCTCGTTCGAGACCATCGTGGCCGCGGGGCCGAACTCGGCGATCCCGCATCATCGCCCCACCGACGCCGCGCTGGCGGCCGGTGATTTCGTCAAGATCGACTTCGGCGCGCTGGTCGGCGGCTACCACTCCGACATGACCCGCACGTTCGTGCTTGGCAAGGCCGCCGACTGGCAGCTGGAGATCTACCAATTGGTCGCCGACTCCCAGCGGGCCGGCCGGGAGGCGCTGCGCGCCGGCGCCGACCTGCGCGGGGTGGACGCCGCGGCCCGCCAGGTGATCGCCGACGCCGGCTACGGCGAGCAGTTCAGCCACAGCCTGGGCCATGGCGTGGGTCTGGAGATCCACGAGGCGCCGGGCATCGGCGCCACGTCCACCGGCACCTTGCTGGGCGAGTCCGTGGTGACCGTGGAACCCGGCGTCTACCTGCCCGGCCGCGGGGGCGTCCGCATCGAGGACACCCTGGTGGTGCCGGAAGAGGGCCGCGCGCAGGCCCCGGAACTGCTGACCAAATTCCCCAAGGAGCTGGCCGTTCTCTCCTAGCTCGGGGGGGTTGCGCGCCCGAGTAAGGTCGGGGGCGTGAACGGGGTGGCACGGGGGCTGGCGCGCCTGCGGGATTTCCGGTGGGACATGTACGCCCAGCCCCTACGCGAGACACGGCTGGAGATGGACATCGTCTATTTCGCCGTGCGGCTGCCGTTCGCCAGCGGGGTGACGCTGCGCGTCCCGCTGTTGACGATGATCAAGCCGTTGGCGTCGCACGAGGAACCATCCCGGGTCGACGGACAACACGCCCACCGCTGACACGTTCCACCCGTCAGCGCCCCGACCCCGGGCCGCGGGCCCGCGCCGGCGAGCACTCTAAACTGGCCGACAAGTCACAGACAGTTCCCTAGACGACTGTCCATCCCCGAGGAGACGTACCGAACCGTGGCAAGCACTGCCGATTTCAAGAATGGACTGGTGCTGGTGATCGACGGCCAGCTGTGGCAGATCGTCGAGTTCCAGCACGTCAAACCCGGCAAGGGCCCGGCGTTCGTGCGCACCAAGCTGAAGAATGTGCTGTCAGGCAAGGTCGTCGACAAGACGTACAACGCCGGGGTGAAGGTGGAAACCGCGACCGTGGACCGGCGCGACACCACCTACCTGTACCGCGACGGCTCGGACTTCGTGTTCATGGACAGCCAGGACTACGAGCAGCATCCGCTGCCGGAGTCGCTGGTCGGCGACGCCGCCCGGTTCCTGCTCGAGGGTCTGCCGGTGCAGGTGGCGTTCCACAACGGGGCGCCGCTCTACATCGAGCTGCCGGTGTCGGTCGAGATGGAGGTCACCCACACCGAGCCCGGCCTGCAGGGCGACCGGTCCAGCGCCGGCACCAAACCCGCCACCGTGGAAACCGGGGCCGAGATTCAGGTGCCGCTGTTCATCAACACCGGGGACAAGCTGAAGGTGGACACCCGCGACGGCAGCTACCTGGGACGTGTCAACGCGTGAGCCGGCCCGTTAAAGGGCGACATCAGGCTCGCAAGCGCGCCGTCGACCTGTTGTTCGAAGCCGAGGCGCGCGGATTGAGCCCCGCGGAGGTGGTCGACGTCCGCACCGGGCTCGCCGAGGCGAACCCCGAAATCGCGCCCCTGCAGCCGTATACGGCGGCGGTGGCGCGGGGCGTCGGCGAACACGCCGCACACGTCGACGACCTGATCAGCTCGCATCTGCAGGGCTGGACGCTGGACCGGCTGCCCGCCGTGGACCGCGCCATCCTGCGGGTCGCGGTGTGGGAGCTCCTCTACGCCGACGACGTGCCGGAGCCGGTCGCCGTCGACGAGGCCGTCCAGCTGGCCAAGGAGCTGTCCACCGACGACTCGCCGGGCTTCGTCAACGGGGTGCTCGGCCACGTCATGCTGGTCACCCCGCAGATCAGGGCGGCCGCCCAGGCCGTTCGGGGCGCGGCGGGTTCCGACGCCCCCGGCACAGCGGAGGACCACGGACCGCAGCCATGAGCCGGTTGGAGCTGCGCCTGGTCGTTGCGGCCGTGCTGGCCGCGGCGGTGGTGGTGGGTGCCGTGGTGTGCGCCGCCTACGGGTGGACCATCGTCGCCTCGGTGCTCTCGATCTTCGCGCTGGGGGTGGGCGCGTGGCTGTATCACTGCGTCGAACGGGTGGCCGTCGCCCGCCGCATCAGCACGGTGCGTTCGGCGGCCCGGCCGCTGCAGCCGCTGCTGCCGGTGATGGCCGCGATCATGGGCCTGACGCAGGGCGTGGTGCGAGCGCTCAGCGACGTCACCGACCTGCCGGCCCGTAGCCGGGAGTTGCCCGTGCTGCGGTGGGCGGACGCCCGGGCAAACCGGCGGATGATCGAAGGTGGTGACGAGCCGGATCACTGATCAAGCTCAGGTGAAACGGCCACGGTCGGGGCGCGGCGGGTTGACAATACGAGTTGGACTGCAGCGGCGGCGATCCGAGAAGAACAGGTGAGGTCATGATCCGATACAGCACCCAGCCGCGACGACTTCGAGTCTCCGCGCTGGCGGCGGTGGCCAACCCGTCCTACGCCCGGGTCGACACCTGGAACCTGCTCGACGACGCGTGCCGCCACCTCGCCGAGGTGGATCTCGCCGGCTTGGACAAAACCCACGACGTGGCCCGGGTGAAGCGTTTGATGGACCGCATCGCCGCCTACGAGCGCTACTGGCTGTACCCGGGCGCGGAAAACCTGGCGGTCTTCCGCGCGCACCTGGAGAGCCTGTCCACGGTGCGGCTCACCGAAGAGGTCTCCCTGGCCGTGCGGCTGCTGAGCGAATACGGCGACCGCGCAGGCCTTTTCGACACCTCGGCGCCGCTGGATGACCAGGAGCTGGTGGCGCAGGCCAAACAGCAGCACTTCTACACCGTGTTGCTCGCCGACGACGCCCCCAGCACGGCGCCGGACAGCCTGGCCGAATGCCTGCGGGCGCTGCGTTGCCCGTCCGACGATGTGCAGTTCGAGATCCTGGTCGTCCCCAGCGTCGAGGACGCGATCACCGCCGTCGCTTTGAACGGGGAGATCCAGGCCGCGATCATCCGCGACGACCTGCCGCTGCGCTCGCGTGACCGGCTGCCGCTGATGAACACGCTGCTCGGGCCCAACGAGGACGCGGACGGCGTCATCCCCGACCGCGCCAACGACTGGGTCGAGTGCGGCGAATGGATCAGGGAGCTGCGGCCCCACATCGACCTGTACCTGCTCACCGACGAGTCGATCGCGGCGGGCGACGACAGCGAGCCCGACGTCTACGACCGGACGTTCTACCGGCTCAACGACGTCACCGATCTGCACAGCACAGTGCTCGCCGGGCTGCGGAACCGTTATGCCACACCGTTTTTCGACGCGCTGCGGGCGTATGCGGCGGCGCCGGTCGGCCAGTTCCACGCGCTGCCCGTCGCGCGCGGCGCCAGCATCTTCAACTCCAGGTCTCTGCAGGACATGGGGGAGTTCTACGGCCGCAACATCTTCATGGCCGAAACCTCCACCACCTCCGGCGGTCTGGACTCGCTGCTCGACCCGCACGGCAACATCAAGAAGGCGATGGACAAGGCCGCGAAAACGTGGAACGCCGACCACACCTACTTCGTCACCAACGGGACGTCGACCGCCAACAAGATCGTCGTGCAGTCGCTGACCCGGCCCGGCGACATCGTGCTGATCGACCGCAACTGCCACAAGTCGCACCACTACGGGCTGGTGCTGGCCGGCGCCTACCCGCTCTACCTGGACGCCTATCCGTTGCCGCAGTTCGCGATCTACGGGGCGGTGTCGCTGCGCACCATCAAGCAGACGCTGCTGGACCTGGAGGCGGCGGGACAACTGGACCGCGTGCGGATGCTGCTGCTGACCAACTGCACGTTCGACGGCGTCGTCTACAACCCGCTGCAGGTCATGCAGGAGGTGCTGGCGATCAAGCCGGACATCTGCTTTCTGTGGGACGAGGCGTGGTACGCCTTCGCGACGGCGGTGCCGTGGGCGCGGCAGCGGACCGCGATGGTGGCCGCCGAACGCCTCGAGCACATGCTGGCATCGCCGGAATACGTTGAGGAATACCGGAAATGGGCCGCGTCGATGGACGGGGTCGACCGGTCGGAGTGGATCGAGCGTGAGCTGATGCCCGATCCGGCGAGCGCGCGGGTCCGCGTCTACGCGACGCACTCCACGCACAAATCGCTGTCGGCGCTGCGGCAGGCGTCGATGATCCACGTCCGTGACCAGGATTTCAACGCACTCACCCGCGACGCGTTCGGGGAGGCGTTTTTGACCCACACGTCGACCTCACCGAACCAGCAGCTGCTCGCGTCGCTGGACCTGGCCCGCCGCCAGGTCGACATCGAGGGTTTCCAACTCGTCCGGCAGGTCTACGACATGGCGCTGGTCTTCCGGCACCGGGTCCGCAAGGACCGGCTGATCAGCAAGTGGTTCCGCATCCTCGACGAATCCGATTTGGTGCCCGAGGAATTCCGGGAGTCGTCGGTCAGTTCGTACCGCGAGGTCAGGCAGGGCGCGCTGGCCGAATGGAACGAGGCGTGGCGCTCCGACCAGTTCGTGCTGGACGCGACGCGCGTAACCCTGTTCGTCGGCGCGACCGGGATGAACGGTTACGACTTCCGCGAGAAGATCCTGATGGAGCGGTTCGGCATCCAGATCAACAAGACGTCGATCAACAGCGTGTTGTTGATCTTCACGATCGGCGTCACCTGGTCGAGCGTGCACTACCTGCTCGACGTGTTGCGGAGGGTGGCAATCGATTTCGACCGCACCGAAAAGGCGGCGAGCGTGGCGGACCGGGCGCTGCAGCAGCGCCACGTCGAGGAGATCACCGAGGACCTGCCGCACCTGCCCGACTTCAGCGAGTTCGACGTCGCGTTCCGGCCCGTCGACGAATGCAACTTCGGTGACATGCGGTCGGCGTTCTACGCCGGATACGAAGAGGCCGATCGCGAGCACGTGCTGATCGGCATGGCGGGCCGGCGGCTGGCCGAGGGCAAGACGCTGGTGTCGACGACGTTCGTGGTGCCCTACCCGCCGGGCTTCCCGGTGCTGGTGCCCGGCCAGGTGGTCTCCAAGGAGATCGTCTACTTCCTGGCCCAGCTCGACGTCAAGGAAATCCACGGCTACAACCCCGATTTGGGGCTGTCGGTCTTCACCGAGACGGCGCTGGCGCGCATGGAAGCGCAACGCAACGCCGCGGCGGCCGCGGTGGGCTCGGTGACCGCGGCGTTCGAGCTGCCCGCAGACGCCTCCGTCGCCTCCGGCATGAACGGGGCGCGCAACGGCGCGCCGGCGGTGCCGTCGGTCGCCGACAACACCTGACGCGCGCGTCGGGTTCTGCTCATCCAGATCGCAACACCGGCGGATCGCCGCAGGTGGCGCAATGGCGCGTCGGTCCGAGGTTTCCGCTGGTCGGGCGCGAACGGGACCCGGCGCAATGCGGCTGGGCGCCGTCGCCGACGCTGCCCGGCGGCCCGGAAAGGGCCCCTGAGCTGCGTTAGCGTGGCGGCGTGGCGCAACCAGTACCCGTCGGGGATGTTCAAGGCTCGCGGGCCAGCCGCGCCCGCCGGGTCGCCGACGTGTTGCGCCAGCAGATCCACGCCGACGCCTACCCGGACGGCCTGCCGGCCGAACTCGATCTGGCCGCCGAGTTCTCGGTCTCGCGCAACACCGTTCGCGAAGCGCTGACCGTCCTCAAGCACGAGGGGCTGATCGACCGCGGGCCCAGGGTCGGCACCCACGTCGCGCAGCGCAAGTACGACCACGGGCTCGACGCGCTGCTGGGCCTGAAGGAAACGTTCAAGGATCTCGGCGAGGTGCGCAACGAGGTGCGGGCGGCCATGCCGGTCACCGCGCCGCCGTCGGTGGCCCGCCGGTTGCGGCTGAAACCGGGGGAGCGGGCGGTGTTCGTCGAGCGGCTGCGCTACCTCGGGGACCTGCCGCTCAGCCTGGACCTCACCTACCTCGCCCCGGACATCGGCGCCCAGGTCCTGAACCATCCCCTGGAAACCGACGACCTGTTCGCGCTCATCGAGGAGGTCAGCGGGCAGCGGCTGGGCTCGGCGGCGCTGGCGCTCGAGGCCATCCCCGCCGACGCGCACTCGGCGGCCACGCTGCAGGTGCCCGACGGCGCGGCGCTGCTGATGCTGGAGCGCCTCACCAGCCTCGCCGACGGCACCCCCGTCGACCTCGAGTACATCCGGATGCGCGGCGACCGAATCACCATGCGCGGCAATCTTGTCCGAGCCGAAACGAGGAGCAACCCATGACGCTGATCAACAACACGCGCGCGGACGTGCCGGTGACGATCGACGAGTCGCTGTGCATCGACGGCTGCACGCTGTGCGTGGAGGTCTGCCCGCTCGACGCGCTGGCCATCAACCCCGACACCGGCAAGGCCTTCATGCATGTCGACGAATGCTGGTACTGCGGCCCCTGCGCGGCCCGCTGTCCGACCGGCGCCGTCACCGTCAACATGCCCTATCTCCTTCGCTGAAAAGCGTTTATCCCCAGGATTCTTCGATGAGACGACACGCCGTCTGGCCGGCGTCGGTGATGATCGCGATCGCCGCGTTCACCTCCGGGTGCTCGCTGGAATCCCTGTCGCAGTCATCCGGCGTGGTCAACGTGGTGGTGGGATACCAGTCCAAGACCATCAACACCGTCACCGCGGGCACGCTGCTGCGCGCACAGGGCTACCTCGAACACCGCCTTGCCGACATCACCACCCGCACCGGCACCAAATACGCGGTGCGGTGGCAGGATTACGACACCGGCGCCCCGATCACCGCGCAGATGCTCGCCGAGAAGATCGACATCGGCTCGATGGGCGACTATCCGATGCTGATCAACGGCTCCAAGACGCAGGCCAACCCGCTGGCCCGCACCGAGATCGTCTCCATCACCGGCTACAACCCCAAGGGCGCCCTCAACATGGTGGTGGTGACCCCGGATTCGCGCGCCAAGGGCCTGGCCGACCTCGCCGGCACCAAGGTCTCCGCCAGCGTCGGGTCGGCCGGCCACGGCACCCTGGTGCGCGCGCTGGGCAGGGCCGGCGTCACCGGCGTCGAGGTGCTCAACCAGCAACCGCAGGTCGGGGCATCGGCGCTGGAATCCGGTCAGGTACAGGCGCTTTCGCAATTCGTCGCCTGGCCGGGGCTGCTGGTCTATCAGGGCAAGGCCAAGCTGCTCTACGACGGGGCCGAGCTGAACCTGCCCACCCTGCACGGTGTGGTGGTGCGCCGCTCCTACGCGTCGGCGCACCCGGAGGTGCTGGGCGCCTTCCTGCAGGCGCAGTTGGACGCCACCGATTTCCTCAACGACAAGCCGCTGCAGGCCGCCCGCATCGTGGCCAAGGAAAGCGGGCTGCCCCAGGAGGTCGTCTACCTCTACAACGGTCCCGGGGGCACGTCGTTCGACACCACGCTGAAGCCCTCGCTGGTCGAGGCGCTGAAAAGCGATGTGCCGTACCTGAAGTCGATCGGTGACTTCGCCGATCTCGATGTGGCGAAGTTCGTCGTGGACGAACCGCTGCGCGCGGTGTTCACCGCCCGCGGCCTCGACTATGCGGCGTCGCGGGCGCGCACCGCCAACCCGTCGGCGCTGCGCGGCGACCCCGCGCTGGCCAGCGAGCTGTGGCTGGACGGGGCCGACGCCACGCAGACGGTCGCGACCCCGACCGCGCTGCTGCAGGCCGTGCGGGACGCGGTCAGCCACGGAGCCAAGGTCCGCGCCGCCTACGTTCCCGACGCCGAGCTCGGCACCCGCTGGTTCGCCGACAAGGCGTTCTGGGTCAAAGACGGGCAGAACTACCTGCCGTTCGGCACCCCGGCCGGGGCGAACCGGTACCTCGCCGGTCACCCGCGCGGTGTCGCCATGGATTACCAAGAGGCACTGGGAGGTTCGGTATGACTGCCCACGTGGTGGCCGATCAAGTCCTCGGCGTCGTCTCGACGCCCGCGGTGGCGCGGCCGCGGCGGATCGCGGCACGGTGGCAGTCTCGGCTGCTGCGGCTGGCGTCGGTGGCCGCCGCGATCGGGGTGTGGCAATTGCTCACCGCGGACAAGGTGCGGCTGTTGCTGCGATTCGACACGCTGCCCACCGTCACCGAGATCGTCAACGCGCTGCACCGCCGGCTCGGCACCGGCGAGTACTGGCTCGACCTGGCGCAGTCGCTGATCCGCATCCTGACCGGGTTCGGGCTGGCCGCCGTCGTCGGCGTCGCGACCGGTGTGCTGCTGGGCCGCTCGCGGTTGTTCGCCGACGTGTTCGGGCCGCTGGTGGAGCTGGCCCGGCCCATCCCGGCGATCGCCATGGTGCCGGTGGCCATCCTGCTGTTCCCGACCGACGAGGCCGGCATCGTGTTCATCACGTTCCTGGCGGCCTACTTCCCGATCATGGTCTCCACCCGGCACGCGGTGCGCGCGCTGCCCACCCTGTGGGAGGACTCGGTGCGCACGCTCGGCGGCGGCCGCTGGCAGGTGCTCACCCAGGTGGTGCTGCCCGGCATCCTGCCGGGTGTGTTCGGCGGGTTGTCCGTCGGCATGGGCGTGGCCTGGATCTGCGTGATCTCCGCCGAGATGATCTCCGGGCGCCTGGGCGTCGGCTACCGCACCTGGCAGGACTACACCGTGCTGGCCTACCCGCGGGTGTTCGTCGGCATCATCACCATCGGGGTGCTGGGATTCGTGACGTCGGCGGCCGTCGAGTTGGTGGGCCGCCGCGTGACCCGCTGGCTGCCGCGCGCCCAGGAGGGCGCACGATGACCGCGACCAAGACCGGGATGGGCCTCGAGCTGGACCGGGTTCGCTTGTCCTACAACGGTCCTGCGGTGATCGACGACCTGAGCCTGGTGGTGCGGCCGGGCGAGATCCTGGTGCTGACCGGGCCGTCGGGCTGCGGCAAGTCGACCGTGCTGCGCGCCCTGGCCGGCCTGCTCTTACCCGACGGCGGCCGCGTGCTGGCCGACGGCGACCCCGTCGAAACCACCTCGGGCGACCGGGGAATGGTGTTCCAGGACAACGCATTACTGCCCTGGCGCACCGTGCGGTCCAACATCGAATTGGCGCTGCGCCTGCGCGGCGCACCCCGGGCCGGCCGGCGCGCCGCCGCCGAACGCTGGATCGACGAACTCGGGCTCACCGGATTCGGCAACTATTTGCCCAAGAGCCTGTCCGGCGGGATGCGCCAGCGCGTCCAGCTCGCGCGGGGCCTGGCCGGGGCGCCCCGGGCGGTCATGATGGACGAGCCGTTCGGCGCGCTGGACACCCAGACGCGCGCCGCCATGCAGCGGCTGCTGATCGACACCTGGCGCACCCACCCGACCACGATCGTGTTCGTCACCCACGACGTCGACGAGGCGCTGGCGCTGGGGGACCGCATCGTGGTGCTGGGCCGCGCCGGTGAGCCGGTGCGTGCCTCGATCGAGGTGCCGGAGCCGCGCAGCGACCGGCCACAGCAGGAGTTGCGCGCGCAGATCATCGCCGCGCTGAACCACGCGGAGGTTCCATGATGCAGATTCCCGACCCGGCGGCACCGGTCCGGCTCGACTGTGACGTCCTGGTCATCGGCGGCGGCACCGCCGGCACCATGGCGGCACTGTCCGCCGCCGAGAACGGCGCGCAGGTGCTGTTGCTGGAGAAGGCCCACGTGCGGCACTCGGGCGCCCTGGCGATGGGCATGGACGGCGTCAACAACGCGGTGATCCCCGGCAAGGCCGAACCCGAGGACTACGTCGCCGAGATCACCCGCGCCAACGACGGAATCGTCAACCAGCGCACCATCTATCAGACCGCCACCCGCGGGTTCGCGATGGTGCAGCGTCTCGAGCGCTATGGGGTGAAGTTCGAGAAGAACGAGCACGGTGAATACGCCGTGCGCCGGGTGCACCGCTCGGGCTCGTACGTGCTGCCGATGCCCGAGGGCAAGGACGTGAAAAAGGCGCTGTACCGGGTGCTGCGGCAACGGTCGATGCGCGAGAAGATCCGGATCGAGAACCGGCTGATGCCGGTGCGGGTGCTGGTGGATGGCGGCCGCGCGGTGGGCGCCGCGGCGCTGAACACGCGCAGCGGCGAGTTCGTCACCGTCGGCGCCAAGGCGGTCATCCTGGCGACCGGGGCGTGCGGCCGGCTCGGGCTGCCCGCCTCGGGCTACCTGTACGGCACGTACGAGAACCCGACCAACGCTGGCGACGGCTACTCGATGGCCTACCACGCGGGCGCCGAGCTGTCGGGCATCGAATGCTTCCAGGTCAACCCGCTGATCAAGGACTACAACGGGCCGGCGTGCGCGTACGTGGCCAATCCCTTTGGCGGATACCAGGTCAACGCGCACGGCGAGCGGTTCGTGGACTCCGACTACTGGTCGGGGCAGATGATGGCCGAGGTCAAAAGCGAGATCGACTCCGCGCGCGGGCCCATCTATCTCAAGGTGACGCATCTGTCCGACGAGACGCTGACGGCGCTGGAAAACATCCTGCACACCACCGAACGGCCCACCCGGGGCACGTTCCACGCCAACCGGGGCCACGACTACCGCACCCACGACATCGAGATGCATATCTCCGAGATCGGTTTGTGCAGTGGGCATTCCGCGTCCGGCGTGTGGGTCGACGAGCAGGCCCGCACCACGGTGCCCGGCCTGTACGCCGCCGGGGACATGGCCTGCGTCCCGCACAACTACATGATCGGGGCGTTCGTGTTCGGCGACCTGGCCGGCACGCACGCCGCGTCCACCCTGGCCGACGTCGCCGCGCCGCAACGGCTTCCGTCCGACCAGGTGCGCGAGGCGCACGAGCTGATCTACCGGCCGCTGCGCCACCCCGACGGGCCGCCGCAGCCGCAGGTCGAATACAAGCTGCGCCGCTTCGTCAACGACTATGTCGCCCCGCCCAAGACGGCGGCCAAACTGTCGCTCGCGATCCGCACCTTCGAGCGGATGAGCGAGGAGATCGCCGAGATGGGCGCCCGCAACCCGCACGAGCTGATGCGCGCGGTGGAGGTGTCGTTCATCCGGGACTGCGCCGAGATGGCCGCCCGATCCTCGCACACCCGCACCGAATCGCGGTGGGGCCTCTATCACGACCGCGCCGATCTGCCCGGCCGCGACGACGCCCAGTGGGGCTACCACCTCAACCTTCGCAAAGACGCCGGCGGGGAGATGGTGTTCCTCAAGCGGCCGGTGGCGCCGTACTTCGTGCCGGTCCCGGAGCTGGACGGCCTGCCGCCCACCGACCGGACCGTGTACCCGGTGGAGGAGCCGCCGCTGATCGGCGGCCAGGCCCCGGCCACGGCGGTGTCCCGAATCGCCTCGGCGACAACGGCTTTCGAGGCGCCCTCGCCTCGCATCGCCGAAGTGCTGGCGCTCGAGGAGCCGACGGTCGCCGACCTGGCGCGCTACCTGGCCGACTTCGATCCCGGCGTGCGCCGCACCGCGGTGGCCACGCTGACCGAGCACATCCCCGACGGGTACGCCCCCGCGCTGTTGGCGGTGCTGGGCGACGACGACGCGGCCGTGCGCCGCACCGGCGCCGACGGGATCCGCGAACTGGTCGAGGTGCTGCCCGAGCCCGAAAAGGCCCGGGAATACCTGGATTCGGCCGACCGCGTGGTGCGGGCGGCGGCGCTGTACGTGCTGGCGGCACGCCGCGCCGGTGACGGCGCCCACTACCGCCGCGCCCTCGCCGATGCCGATCATCGGGTCCGCATCGAGGCGGTGCGCGCGCTGGTGTCCGTCGACGACGTGCAGGGCGTCGTCGACGCCGCCGGCGACGAGAACCGGGAGGTCCGGATCGCCGCGGCCGCCGGTCTGGCGACGCTAGCGGCGGTGGCAGCCCCAGCTAGCCGGGCGGTGCGCGGGCTGGTCGCCGACACCGACCCGTTGGTCCGTGCCGCCGGCCTCGCCGCGCTGGGTGAGATAGGTTGCAGCCAAGACGATTACGCCGCCGTCACGCAGGCGCTACGGGCCCCGGCCTGGCAGGTGCGCGAAGGCGCGGCGCGCGCGCTGGCCGGCGCGGCTGCGGATTTCGCGGTTCCCCAGCTGTCCGAGGCGCTCAGCGACGCGCACCTGGACGTGCGCAAGGCGGCGGTGCTCAGCCTGACGCGCTGGGCGGCCGAACCCGACGCCCGCGACGCGCTTGGGATCGCGCTCAAGGACAGCGACGCCGACGTGCGGGCCTACGCCCGCCGGGCGCTCGAGCACGACGGCTCGCTGCAGAACGGCTAGTCAGCGCAGGATCTTGGCGTAGAGGAGGCTGTCCTGCGGCTCGGGTCCCATCGTGGGGTAGACGGCGTGCCGGGCCAGCCGGCCCTCCAGGAAGAAGCCGGCGTGCTCGAGCAGACGCGCCGAGCGTTCGTTGTCGACGCTGCAGGTGGCCCAGACCCGATACACGTCGCGATCGGCGTCGAGCGCGGTTAGCAGCATGCCGAGCACCTCCGACATCAGGCCCTTGCCCCACCACCGCCGGCCCAGGCAGTAGCCGATCTCGACCGAGTGCGCCGCCGTGCGTCGGCAGCTGGCCAGCCCGACGACCTCGCCGCGGTGCCGCAGTTCGATCACCCAGGTCTTCTCGTCGGCGGCCGCGTTGAGCTTTTCGGTGATCACCCGCCGCGTCGCCGCGACGTCGGGATGCGGTGCCCACAGCAGATACTTGGTGACCTGCGGATCGCGCGCGACCCGCTGGTACAGCGGTCCGGCGTCGTCGAGCGTGGGTAGGCGCAGGGTCAGCCGCGGCCCGTTGATGCGGTCGGGTGGGTAGTCGGGCATGGCGATGCGCCCTTTAGAGGCCGAGCGCGCGGTAGGTGTTGCGGACGAATCTCGGTTGGGCCGTGCGGAGTTTGGCCAGCGACGTGTTGCCCGCGACAGCCGTGGCCGCGTCGACGGTCAGGTCCGGCAGATTCTGGATGAGGTAGATCAGGACCAGATCCGCGGTGGGATCGGCCTGCCACCAGGTCCCGTAGGCGCCGGGCCAGCTGAACGTGCCGACGCCGCCGGGTCCGAACAGCGGTGTGCTTTTTGCCGGATCGGTCACCACCGACAGGTTCAGCCCGAAGCCGCGGCCGACCCAATACGGCGCGCCCAGGAAGTTGTGCCGCTTCTGCTCGTCGGTCAGCCGGTCGGTGCGCATCAGCCGCACGGACTCCTCCGAGAGCACCCGCGCCCCGTCGATCGTTCCGCCGCCGAGCAGCATTCGCACGAAGCGCAGGTAATCGTCGGCGCTCGACCACAACCCGCCGCCGGCATTGCAGAACGACGGCGGCGTGAGGTGCGGCGGGCCCATCACCCCGTGCTGCAGCTGGTGCTCGTTGGTGAGCCGGTACATGGTCGCCGCGCGCCGCCGCGCCTCGGCGGTGACGAAGAACCCGGTGTCGGTCATGCCCGCCGGCCCCAGGATCCGTTCGTCGAGAACCTGATGGAACGGCTTGCCGTCGATGCGGGAAGCGATGACGCCCAGCAGGTCGATGGAGTGGCTGTAGGTGACCCGCTCGCCGGGTTGGTGCACCAGCGGCAGCTTGGCCAGTTCGGCCAGCCACGCGTCCGGGCCTTGGTTGAACGGCAGCCGCATGTAGGCCTTGGCGATCGGGCCGGACACCGAGAATCCGTACGCCAGGCCGCTGGTATGGGTGAGTAGGTCCTCGATGAGGATGGCGCGGTTCACCGGGTGGGTGCGGTCCAACGGGCCATGCGAATCGTCGAGCACCCGCACGCCGGCCAGCTCCGGCGCCCAGCGCACGACCGGATCCTTGAGCGTCAGCTTGCCCTCGTCGACCAGGCTCATGATCGTCGCGACCGTCACCGGCTTGGTCATCGACGCGATGCGAAACAGCGTGTCCCGCTGCATCGGCAGGCCCGCGTCCACGTCGCGGTAGCCGATCTCGTTGACCTGCAGCAGTTCTCCGCGCTGCCATACCACCGTCACCGCGCCGGCGAGCAGGCCGGCGTCGCACACCTCGCGGACGGAGGCCGCGTTGCCGTCAAGGGTCGAGCGATTCACCCGGTCAGGTTAGCGGGCCGGCGCCGCCGCGCGACCGGCGCCGCCGCGCACGGACGCGGCGCAACGCGCGCGAACGCGGCGCAACGCGCGCCGACGGACCGTCCGATTCTCCTCCCACGCGACACTGGGCGAAGCGATGGGTGTTTTGCCCGCCTCCGAGCGACAACGGGCCGGGACGCGGGCCGTGGCGGGTGCCGCCCGTAGCGGTGCCGCCCGTGGCGGGTGCCGCTCGGCAACTTGTCGCTGGGAGGTGGGCACACATCGTGTGCCTCCCCGGAGAGACTCGTGGGACGCGTGTGACGAGCGCGACCGGGGAGCGATGCGCGCCACACGCGGCCGGCGCCGCCGCCCCCGAAATAAGTGCTACGCTGCCGTGCAGTCGACATCCTTTAACGATCCGTCCGGTGAGGCGGAGAAGGAGGTCAAGTTTCGTATGGGTGCTGCGGGCGACACGCGCTCAGGCAGTGATTCCCGGGAATTGATGTCGGCGGCCGACGTGGGCCGCACCATTTCCCGTATCGCACACCAGATCATCGAAAAGACGGCCCTCGACGGCCCCGACGCTCCGCGGGTCGTGCTGCTGGGCATCCCCACTCGCGGCGTGATCCTGGCCGAACGCCTGGCCGGCAACATCGGCGAATACAGCGGCGGCTCTCCCGCCAACGTCGCCTGGGGTGCTTTGGACATCACCCTGTACCGCGACGACCTGATGCAAAAACCACCCCGTCCGCTGGAAGCCACCTCGATCCCGGCCGGCGGCATCGACGACGCCTTGGTGATCCTGGTCGACGACGTGCTCTACTCCGGCCGCTCGGTGCGCTCCGCCCTGGACGCGCTGCGCGACGTCGGCCGCCCCCGGGTGGTGCAGCTGGCGGTGCTGGTCGACCGGGGCCACCGCGAACTGCCGCTGCGCGCCGACTATGTGGGCAAGAACGTCCCCACCTCACGCACCGAGAGCGTGCACGTGTTGTTGCGGGAGAGCGACGGTGACGACGGGGTGGTGATCTCGCGATGACCCGACACCTGCTTGCCGCCGGGGACCTGAGCCTCGACGACGCCACCGCCATCCTCGACGACGCCGACCGCTTCGCCCAGGCGCTGGTCGGCCGCGAGATCAAGAAACTGCCGACGCTGCGCGGCCGCACCATCGTGACGATGTTCTACGAGAACTCGACCCGCACCCGGGTGTCCTTCGAGGTGGCCGGCAAGTGGATGAGCGCCGACGTGATCAACGTCAGCGCCGCCGGATCGTCGGTGGGCAAGGGCGAGTCGCTGCGCGACACCGCGCTGACGCTGCGGGCCGCCGGGGCCGATGCGCTGATCATCCGGCACCCGGCGTCGGGGGCCGCGCACCTGCTTGCCGAATGGACACGCGCCGGCGGCGATTCCGGCCCCTCGGTGATCAACGCCGGCGACGGCACCCATGAGCACCCGACGCAGGCGCTGCTGGACGCGCTCACCATCCGCCAGCGGCTCGGCGGCATCGAGGGCCGGCGGGTCGTGATCGTCGGCGACGTCCTGCACAGCCGGGTCGCCCGCTCCAACGTCATGCTGCTGCACACCCTGGGCGCCGAAGTGGTGCTGGTGGCACCGCCGACGCTGCTGCCGGTCGGCGTCGACGGCTGGCCGGTGACGGTGTCGAACGACTTCGACGCCGAGCTACCCGCCGCCGACGCGGTGCTGATGCTGCGCGTGCAGGCCGAGCGGATGAACGGCGGCTTCTTCCCGTCGGTGCGCGAATACTCGTCCCTGTACGGGCTTTCCGATCGCCGCCAGGCGATGCTGCCCGGGCACGCCGTGGTGCTGCACCCCGGGCCGATGCTGCGCGGCATGGAGATCGCGTCATCGGTGGCCGATTCGTCGCAATCGGCCGTGCTGCAACAGGTTTCCAATGGTGTGCACGTGCGGATGGCGGTGCTGTTTCACGTGCTGGTGGGTGCCGAGTCGGCCGGAAGCGAGGGGGCCGCATGAGCGTGTTGCTGCGCGGGGTTCGGCTGTACGGCGAAGGCGACCGCGTCGACGTCCTGGCCGAGGACGGTCAGATCGCCGAGATCGGCCCGGGCCTGAAGATCCCCGACACCGCCGACGTCATCGACGCGACGGGCCAGGTGCTGCTGCCTGGGTTCGTCGACCTGCACACCCACCTGCGCGAACCGGGCCGCGAATATGCCGAAGACATCGAAACCGGTTCGGCCGCCGCGGCTTTGGGCGGCTACACCGCGGTGTTCGCGATGGCCAACACCAACCCGGTCGCCGACAGCCCGGTGGTCACCGACCACGTCTGGCATCGGGGCCAGGAGGTCGGCCTGGTGGACGTGCACCCGGTGGGCGCCGTCACCGTCGGGCTGGCCGGCAAGGAGCTCACCGAGATGGGCATGATGGCCGCCGGGGCCGCGCAGGTGCGGATGTTCTCCGACGACGGCATCTGCGTGCACGATCCGCTGGTGATGCGCCGCGCCCTCGAGTACGCCACCGGGCTGGGCGTGCTCGTCGCCCAGCACGCCGAGGAGCCGCGGCTGACCGTCGGCGCCGTCGCCCACGAGGGACCCACCGCCGCCCGGCTGGGCCTGTCCGGATGGCCACGGGCCGCCGAGGAATCCATCGTCGCCCGCGACGCGCTGCTGGCGCGCGACGCCGGCGCCCGGGTGCACATCTGCCACGCCTCCACCGCCGGCACCGTCGAGATCGTGAAATGGGCTAAGGATCAAGGGATTTCGATCACCGCCGAGGTCACCCCGCACCACTTGATGCTCGACGACAGCCGGCTGTCCAGCTACGACGGGCGTAACCGCGTCAACCCGCCGCTGCGCGAGGCGGCCGACGCGGTTGCGCTGCGCCAGGCGCTGGCCGACGGCGTCATCGACTGCGTGGCCACCGATCACGCCCCGCACGCCGAGCACGAGAAGTGCGTGGAGTTCTCCGCGGCGCGGCCCGGCATGCTGGGACTGCAGACGGCGCTGTCGATCGTCGTGCAGACGATGGTCATCCCGGGGCTGCTGACCTGGCGTGGCCTCGCCCGGGTGATGAGCGAGAACCCCGCGCGCATCGTGGGCCTGCCCGATCACGGCCGGCCGCTGGAAGTGGGGGAGCCGGCCAACCTGACCGTGGTGGACCCCGACGCCTCCTGGACCGTCGCCGGGCCCGACCTGGCCAGCCGGTCGGCCAACACGCCCTACGAAGCGATGACCCTGCCCGCCACCGTGACCGCGACCCTGCTGCGCGGCAAGGTCACCTGCCGAGACGGGAAGTGCCCGGCATGAATTCGGGCACGCTGGCGGGGTCGCTGATCTTCGCGGCCGTGCTGGTGGTGGTGATCACGGTGGTGATCCAGCTGATGATGCGCAGCTGGCAGCGCCGCGCGCAGCGGCAGGCGGAGCTGATCGGCGACCTGCCGCAGATCCCGGACCAGGTCGGTGCGGCGAGCATCACCACCCGCGGCCACTATTGCGGGTCCATGATGGCGCCGGGCTGGAACGAGCGGATCGCGGCGGGCGATCTCGGTTACCGCAGCAAAGCGGTGCTGACCCGCTACGCCGGGGGCATCATGGTGGAACGCCTGCGGGCCCACCCGATTTGGATTCCACGGGACTCGATCACGGCCATCCGCATGGAGCGCGGAATGGCGGTCAGGCCGGCCCGGATCGGCATTCTGGCGATCCGCTGGCGGCTGCCGTCGGGCGTCGAGATCGACACCGGTTTCCGGGCGGATCACCGCCATGACTACGACCCGTGGCTGGAGGAACGGGATGGCCAGGAGAATGAGGTCGCGTGAGCAGTAAGGCCCTATTGGTACTCGAAGACGGCCGCGTCTTCACCGGCACCCCGTTCGGCAAGATCGGCCAAACACTGGGCGAGGCCGTGTTTTCCACCGGCATGTCCGGTTACCAGGAGACGCTGACCGATCCCAGTTACCACCGGCAGATCGTGGTGGCCACCGCGCCGCAGATCGGCAACACCGGCTGGAACGACGAGGACGCCGAGAGCCGCGGCGACAAGATCTGGGTCGCCGGCTACGCGGTGCGCGATCCCTCGCCGCGCCCGTCCAACTGGCGGGCCACCGGCACCCTGGAGGACGAACTGATCCGCCAGCACGTCGTCGGGATCGCCGGCATCGACACCCGGGCGGTGGTGCGGCACCTGCGCACCCGCGGCTCGATGAAGGCGGGCGTGTTCTCCGGGGACGCGCTCGCCGACCCCGACGAGCTGTTGCAGCGGGTGCGGGGCCAGCAGTCCATGCTGGGCGCCGACCTGGCCGGCGAGGTCAGCACGCCGGACACCTACATCGTGGAACCCGAAGGGGAGCCCCGGTTTACGGTGGCCGCGCTGGACCTGGGCATCAAGACCAACACGCCGCGCAACTTCGCCCGCCGCGGCATCCGCACCCACGTGCTGGCGTCCTCGGCGACCTACCGGCAGATCGCCGACATCAATCCGGACGGCGTGTTCCTGTCCAACGGCCCGGGCGACCCGGCCACCGCCGACCACATCGTGGCGGTGACCCGCGAGGTGCTGGGCGCCGGAATCCCGCTGTTCGGCATCTGTTTCGGCAACCAGATCCTGGGCCGCGCGCTGGGCCTGTCCACCTACAAGATGGTGTTCGGTCACCGCGGCATCAACATCCCGGTGATCGACCACGCCACCGGGCGGGTGGCGGTGACCGCACAGAATCACGGCTTCGCACTCGAGGGGGAGGCCGGACAGTCCTTCGACACGCCGTTCGGCCAGGCGATCGTCAGCCACACGTGCGCCAACGACGGGGTGGTCGAGGGTGTCAAACTCGCCGACGGACGGGCCTTTTCGGTTCAATACCATCCCGAGGCCGCCGCCGGGCCGCACGACGCGAATTATCTGTTCGACCAATTCATCGAGTTGATGGCGGCCCCAAACCGCGGAAAGGGGCGGTAGTGCCGCGTCGCGCCGATTTGCGTCACGTCCTGGTGATCGGCTCCGGGCCGATCGTCATCGGTCAGGCCTGCGAGTTCGACTACTCGGGCACCCAGGCCTGCCGGGTGCTGCGGGCCGAGGGCCTGGAGGTCAGCCTGGTCAACTCCAACCCGGCGACCATCATGACCGACCCGGAGTACGCCGACCACACCTACGTCGAGCCGATCACCGCCGCATTCGTCGAGAAGGTGATCGCCCAGCAGGCCGAGCGCGGCAACAAGATCGACGCCCTGCTGGCCACCCTGGGCGGGCAGACCGCGCTCAACACCGCGGTCGCGCTCTACGAGAACGGCGCGCTGGAGCGCCACGGCGTCGAGCTCATCGGGGCCGACTTCGACGCCATCCAGCGCGGCGAGGACCGGCAGATGTTCAAGGACATCGTCGCCAAGGTGGGCGGTGAATCCGCCCGCAGCCGAGTGTGTTTCACCATGGAAGAGGTCCGCGAGACGGTCGAGGAGCTGGGCCTGCCGGTGGTGGTGCGGCCCAGCTTCACCATGGGCGGTCTGGGTTCGGGGATGGCGCGATCCGTCGAGGAGGTCGACCGGATGGCCGGCGCCGGGCTGGCCGAAAGCCCCAGCGCCAACGTGCTCATCGAGGAATCGATCTACGGCTGGAAAGAATTCGAGCTCGAGTTGATGCGCGACGGCAACGACAACGTCGTCGTGGTGTGCTCGATCGAGAACTTCGACCCGATGGGCGTGCACACCGGTGATTCGGTCACCGTCGCGCCGGCCATGACGCTGACCGACCGCGAATACCAGCGGATGCGGGACCTGGGCATCGCGATCCTGCGCGAGGTGGGCGTGGACACCGGGGGCTGCAACATCCAGTTCGCGATCAACCCGGCCGACGGCCGGCTGATCGTCATCGAGATGAACCCCCGGGTGTCGCGGTCAAGCGCCTTGGCGTCCAAGGCCACCGGCTTCCCGATCGCCAAGATCGCCGCCAAGCTGGCCATCGGCTACACCCTCGACGAGATCGTCAACGACATCACCAAGGAGACCCCGGCCTGCTTCGAGCCCACCCTGGACTACGTGGTGGTCAAGGCCCCGCGGTTCGCCTTCGAGAAGTTCCCGGGCGCCGACCCCACCCTGACCACCACGATGAAATCCGTCGGCGAGGCAATGTCGTTGGGCCGCAACTTCATCGAGGCGCTGGGCAAGGTGATGCGCTCGCTGGAGACCAGCCGCACGGGCTTTTGGACCAAGCCGGACGATCCGGCAGGGGCCGAAAAGGGGCCGGCGGAGGTGCTGACCCGGCTGCGCACCCCGACCGAGGGCCGCCTCTACGACATCGAACTCGCGCTGCGCCTGGGCGCTTCGGTGGAACGCGTCGCCGAGGCCAGCGGCGTCGACCCGTGGTTCGTCGCGCAGATCGGCGAGCTGATCACGCTGCGCGCCGAACTGATCGCCGCCCCGGTCCTCGACGCCGACCTGCTGCGGCGCGGCAAGCACAACGGGCTTTCGGACCGCCAGATCGCCGCGCTGCGACCGGAATTGGCCGGCGAGAACGGGGTGCGCTCGCTACGCGAGCGCCTCGGCGTGCACCCGGTGTACAAGACCGTCGACACCTGCGCGGCCGAGTTCGAGGCCAAGACGCCGTATCACTACAGCAGCTACGAGCTCGACCCCGCCGCCGAGACCGAGGTGGCCCCGCAGACCCAGAAACCCAAGGTGCTGATCCTGGGTTCGGGCCCCAACCGGATCGGGCAGGGCATCGAATTCGACTACAGTTGCGTGCACGCGGCAACGACGTTGAGCCAGGCCGGTTTCGAGACCGTGATGGTCAACTGCAACCCCGAGACCGTGTCGACCGACTACGACACCGCCGACCGGCTGTACTTCGAACCGCTCACCTTCGAGGACGTCCTGGAGGTGTTTCGCGCCGAGCAACAATCGGCCGGGGACGGGCCGGGGGTGGTCGGGGTGATCGTGCAACTCGGCGGTCAAACCCCGCTGGGGCTGGCGCAACGCCTCGCCGACGCCGGCGTGCCGATCGTCGGCACCCCGCCGGAAGCCATCGACCTGGCCGAGGACCGCGGCGCGTTCGGCGACGTGCTCACCGCGGCCGGCCTGCCGGCCCCGAAGTACGGCACCGCAACCACTTTCGACCAGGCCCGCCGGATCGCCGAAGACATCGGATACCCGGTGCTGGTGCGCCCGTCCTACGTGCTGGGCGGTCGCGGCATGGAGATCGTCTACGACGAGGAGACGCTGCGGGGCTACATCACCCGCGCGACCGAGCTCTCGCCCGAACACCCGGTGCTGGTCGACCGCTTCCTCGAAGACGCCGTGGAGATCGACGTCGACGCGCTCTGCGACGGCACCGAGGTGTACATCGGCGGCATCATGGAGCACATCGAGGAGGCCGGCATCCACTCCGGCGACTCGGCCTGCGCGCTGCCGCCGGTCACGCTGGGCCGCAGCGACATCGAGAAGGTGCGCCGCGCGACCGAGTCCATCGCGCACGGCATCGGTGTGGTGGGGCTGCTGAACGTGCAATACGCGCTCAAGGACGACGTGCTCTACGTCCTCGAGGCCAACCCGCGGGCCAGCCGTACGGTGCCGTTCGTGTCCAAGGCCACCGCGATCCCGCTCGCCAAGGCGTGCGCCCGGGTCATGTTGGGCGCCAGCATCTCCCAGCTTCGCGAGGAGGGGCTGCTGGCGGCTTCCGGGGACGGGGCACACGCGGCGCTGGACGCCCCGATCGCCGTCAAGGAGGCGGTGTTGCCCTTCCACCGCTTCCGCCGCATCGACGGCGCCGCCATCGATTCGCTGCTCGGCCCGGAGATGAAGTCCACCGGCGAGGTGATGGGAATCGACCGCGACTTCGGCAGCGCGTTCGCCAAGAGCCAGACCGCCGCCTACGGGTCGCTGCCGGCGCGGGGCACGATCTTCGTGTCGGTCGCCAACCGCGACAAGCGCTCGCTGGTGTTTCCCGTCAAGCGCCTGGCCGACCTGGGATTCCGCGTCCTCGCCACCGAGGGCACCGCGGAGATGTTGCGCCGCAACGGGATTCCGTGCGACGAGGTGCGCAAGCACTTCGAGGACCCGCAGCCGGGGCGGCCCGCGCAGTCGGCGGTGGACGTGATCAAGGCCGGTGAGGTCGACATGGTGATCAACACCCCCTACGGCAATTCCGGTCCGCGCATCGACGGCTACGAAATCCGTTCGGCCGCGGTGTCGGTCAACATCCCCTGCGTCACCACGGTGCAGGGCGCGTCGGCCGCGGTGCAGGGCATCGAAGCGGGCATCCGCGGCGACATCGGGGTGCGCAGCCTGCAGGAGCTGCACAGCCAGATCGGCCAGGGCGGCCTGCCCGGAAACGGGGCCCGGTGACCGGCTTCGGGGTCCGGCTGAGCGACGCGAAGGCCGAACGCGGACCGCTGTGCGTGGGCATCGACCCGCACCCCGAGCTGCTGCGGGCCTGGGGGCTGCCCACCACCGCCGACGGGCTGGCCGCGTTCTGCGACATCTGCATCGAGGCGTTCTCCGGCTTCGCCGTCGTCAAGCCGCAGGTGGCGTTCTTCGAGGCGTACGGCGCGGCCGGATTCGCGGTGCTGGAACGCACCATCGCGGCCCTGCGGTCGGCCGGCGTGCTGGTGCTGGCCGACGCCAAGCGCGGCGACATCGGAACGACGATGGCCGCCTATGCCGCCGCCTGGGCGGGGGATTCGCCGCTGGCCGCCGACGCGGTGACGGCCACGCCGTACCTGGGGTTCGGGTCGTTGCGGCCGCTGCTGGAAGCCGCCGCCGCGCACGACCGGGGGGTGTTCGTGCTCGCCGCGACCTCCAACCCGGAGGGCGCGACCGTGCAGCGGGCCGCCTTCGACGGCCGCACGGTGGCCCAGCTGGTCGTCGACCAGGCGGCCGTGGTGAATCGGTCCGCGACCCCGTCCGGGCCCGGATACGTCGGCGTCGTCGTGGGCGCGACGGTGCTGCAGGCGCCCGATCTCAGCGCCCTGGGTGGGCCCGTGCTGGTGCCGGGCCTCGGGGTGCAGGGCGGGCGCCCCGAGGCGCTCGCCGGGCTGGGCGGCGCCGAGCCGGGGCAGCTGCTGCCCGCGGTCGCGCGCGAGGTGCTGCGGGCCGGGCCGGGGGTGGCGGAGCTGCGCGGGGCGGCCGAACGGATGCTGGACGCTGTCGCCTACCTGGCGGTGTGAGCTAGTCCGATGGCGGCGACCCGCTGCGCCCGGCTTGGACTATGCGGCGACCCGCTGCGCCCGGCTACGCCGCGCTTGCGATCGCCGCGGCCGCGCTTGCGATCGCCGCTAGTCCGACGCCAGCGCCGTGCTGGGCTGGGCTGTTTCGACGATGACGGTGGTGGCCTTGACGACGGCCACCGCCACGCTGCCGGGACGCAGCTGCAACTCCTCGGCGGCCTCGGTGCTCATCAGCGAGACGACGGTGAACGGGCCGCACTGCATCTCCACCTGGGTCATCACCTTGTCGCTGACCACTGCGGTGACCAGCCCGACGAAGCGGTTGCGGGCCGAGCTGCCGATGCTGAGCGGGTCGGCCGGCGGCGCGGGCGCGTTGCTGCGGGAGAAGCGGGCGAGGTCCTCGCTGGCGATCACTTTGCGGCCGGCCGCGTCGTGACTGACCTCCAACGCCCCCTGGTTGATCCAGCGCCGCACAGTGTCATCACTGACGCCGAGCAGCTCAGCCGCCTGGCGAATTCGCAGGTTGGACACGCCCCGATGGTATCCGATCCACGACCGCGGATTAGCTGATACGCGGCCGGCGCCGCGGCCTTCCCGCGGGTACGGAACGCTCTCAGGCCACGATCCCGTTCCTGCGGTGACACGTCCCTCGCCGACGCGAATCCGCGGAAGTGACACGCCCGCCGCCGTGGGGCCCGGGCGGCACACACGACCCCGCGGGACCCCCCGCCGCCCGCGCGGCCGCGGGGCGGCGCCGCTGGCCTGCCCTTTGACCGGCCGAACGCGACACGCGCGACACGCCGCGACGAATGCGTGATCCCTCGCACCGCCCCGCCCGGGTGCGCGCCGGCGCGTTTCCGGACGGCCACGTCGTCGCACCCCACGACGGCCCCTTCGGATAAAGCCGCTGGTAGATGGCTTGGCGACGGCCCAAAACGGGCTGCGCCGGGCCCCTCGGCACGGCGTCGCGGCGGGCGCCGTCGACGTCGCGCGGCGGGCCGCTTTGGGGGGACACGCGCCGTTGCATGCTGGGAGTTTGCCCCGTTAAGCAGGGGGGCGGGTTAGATTTCGTCAGGAGGCCTGAGTACGGTCGTCTCCGCTGGCAGAAGAACCGGCGAGACAAAATGAGATCGATTGAAATTGATTGATCAGATACGGAGGAATCGTGGCCCTTCCCCAGTTGACCGACGAGCAGCGCGCGGCCGCGTTGGAGAAGGCGGCTGCCGCACGTCGTGCACGAGCAGAGCTCAAGGACCGGCTGAAGCGTGGCGGCACCAACCTCACCCAGGTGCTCAAGGACGCCGAGACCGACGAAGTCCTGGGCAAGATGAAGGTTTCGGCGCTTCTCGAGGCGTTGCCCAAGGTGGGCAAGGTCAAGGCGCAGGAAATCATGACTGAGCTGGAGATCGCCCCCACCCGCCGCCTGCGCGGCCTCGGCGACCGTCAGCGCAAGGCCCTGCTGGAAAAGTTCGGCTCCTAACCCGGCCGCCGACGATGCAGGCCGAACGGCCTGAGGAGAAGGCGGGCAAACCGACCCGAGCCGTGGGCGCACCCGCCCGGGAGCGCCGATGAACGGCGGCGGGGGACCGGACATCCAGCACGGGGCACGTCCCGAACCATCGCGTGCGGGGCGTGTGGTCGTGCTGTCCGGTCCCTCCGCGGTCGGCAAGTCGACCGTGGTCCGATGCCTGCGCGAGCGGGTCCCGGACCTGCATTTCAGCGTCTCGGCCACCACGCGGGCGCCCCGGCCCGGCGAGGTCGACGGCGTCGACTACCACTTCGTCAGCCCCGCCCGCTTCCAGCAGCTCATCGACGAGGGCGCCCTGCTGGAGTGGGCCGAAATTCACGCGGGCCTGCACCGCTCGGGCACCCTGGCCGAGCCGGTTCGCGACGCCACGGCCCGCGGATTCCCGGTTTTGATCGAGGTGGACCTGGCCGGGGCCAGGGCCGTGAAGAGGGCGATGCCCGAGGCCCTGACGGTGTTTTTGGCGCCGCCCAGCTGGGAGGACTTGGAGGCCAGGCTCGTCGGCCGCGGCACCGAGACCCCGGAGGTCATGCGGCGGCGCCTCGAGACGGCCCGCATCGAAATGGCGGCCCGTGACGACTTCGACCGGGTGGTCGTCAACCGTCGATTGGAGTCTGCGTGCGCCGAATTGGTATCCTTGCTGGTGGGAACTGCCCCGGACCGGCACGACCCGGCTGGCCACACCGAAAGCCAGACCACATCCAATCAAGATTGAGCACCGACTTTTCGCCGGCGATCAGCCGTTTTGGGCCCTGGCCCGCCTTCGAACGTAGAGGAGATTGACCTCAGTGACTATTCCGCAGTCCGACGCCGCGCTGGCCGCCGTCCCCGATCGGTTCGACCTGTCCGCCGGGGCGCCGGGCGCCTACGACACCCCGCTGGGCATCACCAACCCGCCCATCGACGAGCTGCTGGACCGGGTCTCGAGCAAGTACGCCCTGGTTATCTACGCGGCCAAGCGGGCCCGTCAGATCAACGATTACTACAACCAGCTCGGCGAGGGCATCCTCGAGTACGTGGGGCCGCTGGTCGAGCCGGGGCTGCAGGAGAAGCCGCTCTCGATCGCGCTCCGCGAGATCCACGGCGACCTGCTCGAGCACACCGAGGGCGAGTAACAGGGCCGGGCCGGGCGCGCTGTGGACCGCACGCGGATCCCCAAACGAGTCGTAGTCGGTGTCTCCGGCGGCATCGCCGCCTACAAGGCGTGCACCGTCGTCCGCCAGCTGTCCGAGGCCGGCCATTCCGTCCGGGTCATCCCGACCGAGTCCGCGCTGCGTTTCGTCGGCGCGGCCACCTTTGAGGCGCTCTCCGGCCAGCCGGTGCACACCGGCGTCTTCAACGACGTTCCCGAGGTCCCGCACGTCCAGCTCGGCAAGCAGGCCGACCTGGTCGTGGTGGCCCCGGCCACGGCGGATCTGCTGGCGCGCGCGGTGCACGGTCGCGCCGACGACCTGCTGACCGCCACGCTGCTCACCGCCCGGTGCCCGGTGCTGTTCGCGCCGGCCATGCACACCGAGATGTGGTTGCACCCGGCCACCGTCGACAACGTGGCGACGTTGCGCCGGCGGGGCGCGGTGGTGCTCGAGCCCGCCGCCGGGCGCCTCACCGGGACGGACAGCGGGTCGGGCCGGCTGCCCGAAGCCGAGGAGATCACCACCCTGGCCCACCTGCTGCTGGAACGCCACGACGCGCTGCCCTACGACCTCGCCGGCTGCAAGATGCTGGTCACCGCCGGCGGCACCCGCGAACCGGTCGACCCCGTGCGCTTCATCGGCAACCGCAGCTCCGGCAAGCAGGGCTATGCCGTGGCGCGGGTGGCGGCCCAGCGCGGCGCCGAGGTCACCCTGATCGCCGGGCACACCGCCGGGCTGATCGATCCCGCCGGTGTCGAGGTCGTCCACGTCAGCTCCGCGGCCCAGCTGGGCGACGCGGTGTCCAAGCGCGCCCCGGAGGCCGATGTGCTGGTGATGGCCGCCGCGGTCGCCGACTTCCGGCCCGCGCACGTTGCCGCCGCCAAGATCAAAAAGAGCGCCTCGAATGAGACGGCGCCCCCGACGATCGAGCTGGTGCGCAACGACGACGTCCTCGCCGGGGCGGTGCGGGCCCGCGCCCACGGGCAGTTGCCCAACATGCGGGCAATCGTCGGCTTTGCCGCCGAGACCGGCGACGCCAGCGGCGACGTGCTGTTTCACGCCCGGGCCAAGCTGCAGCGCAAGGGCTGCGATCTGCTGGTGGTCAACGCCGTCGGCGAGGGCCGCGCGTTCGAGGTGGACAGCAACGACGGCTGGCTGCTGGCCTCCGACGGCACCGAGTCCGCACTGCAGCACGGCTCCAAGACATTGATGGCCAGTCGTATCGTGGATGCGATCGCCGCGTTCCTGCACGGGGACAGCGGGTAAAGCGGTCGAGTTCTTCCCGGCACCGGGACGGGGTGCCGGCCGGGCTGACGCGGGCCGATATAATTCGGTTGACTAACTATTTGGAAGGATTGGCATGAGCGAAAAGGGTCGCCTGTTTACCAGTGAGTCGGTGACTGAGGGACATCCCGACAAGATCTGTGACGCGATCAGCGACTCGGTCCTCGACGCCCTGCTGGCGCAGGACCCCCGCTCACGCGTCGCGGTTGAGACCCTGGTGACCACCGGGCAGGTGCACGTGGTCGGCGAGGTGACGACGACGGCCAAGGAGGCCTTCGCCGACATCACCAACACGGTCCGCGAGCGCATCCTCGACATCGGCTACGACTCGTCGGACAAGGGCTTCGACGGGGCGTCCTGCGGGGTCAACATCGGCATCGGCGCGCAGTCGCCCGACATCGCCCAGGGCGTCGACACCGCCCACGAGACCCGCGTCGAGGGTGCCGCCGACCCGCTGGATGCGCAGGGCGCCGGCGACCAGGGCCTGATGTTCGGCTACGCGATCAACGACACCCCCGAGCGGATGCCGCTGCCCATCGCGCTGGCCCACCGCCTGTCGCGCCGGCTGACCGAGGTCCGCAAGAACGGCGTGCTGCCCTACCTGCGCCCCGACGGCAAGACGCAGGTCACCATCGAATTCGAGGACGACGTCCCGGTCCGGCTGGACACCGTGGTCATCTCCACCCAGCACGCGGCCGACATCGACCTGGAGAACACCCTGACCCCCGACATCCGGGAAAAGGTGCTCAACACCGTGCTCAACGACCTGGCGCACGACACGCTGGACACCTCCTCGACGCGGCTGCTGGTCAACCCGACCGGCAAGTTCGTCGTCGGCGGCCCGATGGGCGACGCCGGGCTGACCGGCCGCAAGATCATCGTCGACACCTACGGCGGCTGGGCGCGGCACGGCGGCGGGGCGTTCTCCGGCAAGGACCCGTCCAAGGTGGACCGCTCGGCGGCGTACGCGATGCGCTGGGTGGCCAAGAACATCGTCGCCGCCGGGCTCGCGGAGCGGGTCGAGGTGCAGGTGGCCTACGCCATCGGCAAGGCGGCGCCGGTCGGGCTGTTCATCGAGACCTTCGGGACCGCGACCGTCGACCCGGTCAAGATCGAGAAGATCGTCCCGGAGGTGTTCGACCTGCGTCCCGGCGCGATCATCCGCGACCTGGACCTGCTGCGCCCGATCTACGCGCAGACCGCCGCCTACGGGCACTTCGGCCGCACCGACGTCGAACTGCCCTGGGAGCAGCTGAACAAGGTCGACGACCTCAAGCGCGCCATCTAGGTTGCCCGCCGCCTCGAATGTGACGTCGCAGTCACGTTCGGCGCCGAGCGTGACCACAGTGTCACGTTCGACGGGTCACCGCGGTGGACCCGGGTGGTCGGAATCGAGCGCGGGCAGCCCGTCGATGCTGCGCCGGTTGCGGTTGATCAGCCGGGTGTAGGCCTCGTCGGGCGCCTTGTGGTGATACGCGTTGAGGACCGGTCGCTCGTCGACCAGCTCGTAGTAGGGCACCGCGAATCCGCACGCGTCGGCGATCCGCTCCACATCGACCACGATGATGGCGCGGATCCCCGCATGCCGGTCACCGAAATGCGTGATGAGATCGGTGAATTCGGCGTCGTCGGGCCGGATCACCCGCCCAGTGCCGAACAGCCGCAGGATCCGCGAGTTGCGGGTGAACGAGCAGAACATGACAGTGATGCGGCCGTTGTCGCGCAGATGGGCGATGGTCTCCACGCCGCTGCCGAACAGGTCCAGGTAGGCCACGGTGCGCTCGTCGAGCACCGCGAACGTGTCGCAATATCCCTTGGGGGACATGTTGATTCGTCCTCCCTCGGAGGGCGCGGTGGCGACGAAGAACACGGCCTGTTCGCGGATGAAGTCGCGCAGCGACTCGTCGATGCTGTCAAATTCCTTCGCCACCCGTGCAGCGTAACCGCTAGCTAGCCGGTGAAGCGGTAGTCGTCCAGATCGAATCGCCGGCTGCGCCAGTACACCTCCGGGGTGGTGCCCGGCCGCAGCGGCACGTCGCCGTTCTTGTCGAAGTAATAGCTGTTGGCCAGCCGGCAACTGTCCTGCCAGAAGATCTGCCGGTGCCGCCGGCGCATCATCTCGGCGAAGTAGCGGTCGTTGGCTTCCTCGCTCACCTCGACGCGGGTCGCGCCCAGGCGCTCCGCCCGCTTGAGGCACCGCACGATGTGATGGGTCTGCGCCTCGATGAGCGCGAAATACGAAGAGCCGACGTAACCGTACGGGCCGAACACCGTGAACAGGTTGGGGAAGCCCGGAACGGTGACGCCCTCGTAGGCCTGCAAGCGGTGCTCGTCCCAGAACCGGCTCAACGAGCGACCGCCGCTGCCCGTGACCGCGAACGTGGGGACGCTGTCGGGGTCCATCACCTTGAAGCCGGTCGCCAAGATGAGCACGTCGATCTCGTGGGTTTCGCCGTCGGTGGTCGCCACCGCGTCGGGCGTGATCTTGTCGATCGGTTCGGTGATCAGGCGCACGTTGTCGCGGTTGAACGTGGCCAGGTAGCCGTTGTGGAAGCCGGGGCGCTTGCAGCCGACGGCGTAGCGCGGGGTGAGTTGCTCGCGCACCACCGGGTCGCGGACCTGCCGCCGCAGATAGGCGCGTCCCAGCGTGGCCATCCTCTTGGCCAGCGGGATCACCGTGAAGTAGTGCGCCGAGATCGGGAAGGTCAGTTCCACGTACGCCTGGCTGAGCAGCCGCTGCAGCGCCTTGCCGCCCGGGATGCGCATCGCCCAGCGCGCCGGCGCGGGCAGCGGGACGTCCAGCTTCGGGAAACACCAGATCGGGGTGCGCTGAAACACGGTGAGCGACGAGACAATTGGCGCGATCTCGGGGATCACCTGCACGGCCGACGCGCCGGTGCCGATCACCGCGACGCGCTTGCCGCGCAAATCCTGGCCGTGATCCCACCGCGCGGTGTGCATCGTGACGCCGGCGAACGAGTCCACGCCGTCGATGTCGGGCAGGTTCGGCACCGTCAGCACGCCGCAGGCGCTGATCAAAAACCTCGCCGTGACTTCGCCGCCGGGGTCGGTCTGCACCCGCCACAGCCCGCGCTCGTCGTCGAAGTCGGCCGCCTGCACCTTGGTGTTGAACCGGATCCGCGAGCGGACGCCGTACTTGTCGGCGCAGTGTTCGGCGTAGGCCTTGAGCTCGCGGCCCGGCGCGTAGGTGCGCGACCAGTGCCGGCTCTGCTCGAAGGAGAACTGGTAGGAGAACGACGGAATGTCCACCGCGATACCGGGATAGGTGTTCCAGTGCCAGGTGCCGCCGACCCCGTCGCCGGCCTCGAGCACCAGGTAATCGGGCAGCCCCGCCTTGTCGAGGTTGATGGCGGCGCCGATGCCGGAGAATCCGGCACCGATGATCAGCGTGTGGTAATCGGGGGTTTCCCCGTCCATCCGGGCGAAGGTGCGCTCCGTCATGAACTCACCGTACGCCCCGGGCTCAGCCCCGCAGGGCGGTTCGCAGCGCCGCCAGGCCGCGCTCGAGCGCCGCGGTGGCCGCGGGCACCACACCGGCGTAGCCCAGGTAGCCGTGCACCAGCGTCTCGGCGTTGTGCACCTCGGCGGCGACCCCGGCAGCCGCCAGCAGTTCGCCGTACCGGATGCCGTCGTCGCGCAGCGGGTCATAGCCGGCGACGCCGATGTAGGCCGGCGCCAGGTTGCTCAGGTCCTTCGCGCGCCCCGGCGCCATGTCCGACGGCGGGTCGGACAGGTCGACTTCGCCCGCGTACCAACGGGAGAACTCGGCGACGGCCCTGACGTCGAGGATCGGCGCGGTGGCGTTCTCGGCGAAGGACGGCAGCGTGGCGTCCCACATGGTCGACGGGTACCACAACAACTGGAATTTCAGGGCCGGTCCGCCGTGATCGCGTGCCCGCTGCGCGACCGCGGCGGCGATCGTGCCGCCGGCCGAATCCCCGGCGACGGCCATCCGGCCCGGGTCGCCGTGCAGGTCGGCGGCGTGCCCGGCGACCCAAAGCGTTGCCGCCCACGCGTCTTCGACCGCGCCGGGGTAGGGGTGCTCGGGCGCGAGCCGGTAGTCGACCGACACCACGATCGCGTCGGCGCCGACGGCATGCTGGCGCGCCGTGCCGTCGTGGGTGTCGAGGTCGCCGATCACGAAGCCGCCGCCATGGAAGAACAACACGACGGGCGCCCCGGTTTGACCGTCGGAATGGCTTGGCGGCCAATAGATCCGGATCGCGACCGGCCCGGCGGGGCCGGCAATCGTGCGGTCCTCGACCCGCAGCTCGGGATGCAGCGGCCTGCGCGGCAGGTCGCGGAACCGCTGGCGCGCCGCGGCGATGCCGTCCTCGGTGGATAGCCGGAAGGGAACCGCGTCCAGTACCTTCTGCAGGATGGGGTCGATCGCGGGTTTCTCGTCGGCTGTGTTATCCAAGCTGGGCATGGACGTACCGTACGCACCTCGTCTGGTGGCCGGCGCCTGGGTGGTGGCCGGCTGGGTGGCCCTCGGCTACGGCATCTACCTGACCGTGCTGGCGCTGCGCTCGCCGCCCGGAATGGAGCTGACCGGGCACTGGGTGCTGCAGCCGGCGTTCAAGGCCTCGATGGCGATCCTGCTGATGCTCGCCGCCGCCGGGCACGGATGCGTACGGGAGCGGCGGTGGCTGATGCCGGCCCTGCTGTTGTCGGCCCTGGGCGACTGGGTGCTCGCGATCCCGTGGTGGACGCTGTCCTTCGAGATCGGCCTGGCGGCATTCCTGTTGGCGCACATGTGTTTCATCGGTGCCCTGCTGCCGCTGGTTCCCCCGCTGTCGTGGTCGTCGCAAGCCGAGCGGCCCGCGGCGCTCCGGATCGCCGCGGTGGTCCTGATGTGCCTGGTGTCGATCGCGCTGCTGGTGTGGTTTTGGCCGCACCTGGGCCCGGACAAGCTGACGTTGCCGGTGACGGTCTACATCGTGGTGCTGACCGCGATGGTGTGCACGGCGCTGCTGGCGAAAATGCCGACGATCTGGACGGCGGTGGGGGCGGTGTGTTTCGCGGCCTCGGATTCGATGATCGCGATCAGCCGCTTCATCCTGGGCAACGAGGCGCTCGCCGTGCCGATCTGGTGGTCGTACGCGGCGGCCCAGATCCTGATCACGGCGGGATTCTTCTTCGGCCGCGAGCTTCCCGGCCAGGACGGCGGGGACGCCGCGGCGCCCGCCGAAGGCTGATCTGTCGGTGGTCGCCGGTACGCTGCGGGCCGGACGGTAAAGGCATTGGATAGCACCATGATTCGCGGCCCGAGGGCGCCGTGAGCCCCAGCGCGCGCACGCCGGTCGAAGTGGAACCCATCGCCCGCGTGCTGCCGATGCTGTCCGTGCCGCACCTGGACCGCGAGTTCGACTATCTGGTGTCGGCCGAGCAGTCCGACGATGCCCAGCCCGGGGTGCGGGTCCGGGTGCGTTTCCATGGCCGGCTGGTCGACGGGTTCGTGCTGGAGCGCCGCGCCGACACCGACCACCCGGGCAAGCTGGGCTGGCTGGACCGCGTCGTGTCGGCCGAACCGGTGCTCACCCCCGAGATCCGCCGGCTGGTCGACGCGGTGGCCGCGCGCTACGCGGGCACCCGTCCCGACGTCTTGCGGCTGGCCGTGCCGGCCCGCCACGCCAGGGTGGAGCGGGAGCCCGTCGTGAGCCGGGACCCGCCGGGCCCGGCGATCCCGGACCCCGTCGACCCCGCGGGCTGGGACGGCTACGGGCGGGGCGCTCAATTCCTGGCCGCCCTGGCCGAGTCGCGGGCCGCCCGGGCCGTCTGGCAGGCGCTGCCGGGCGAGCCGTGGACCGACCGATTCGCCGAGGCCGCCGCCCAAACGGTGCGGGCCGGCCGGTCCGCGCTGGCGATCGTTCCCGACCAGCGCGACCTGGACGCCCTGTGGCGGGCGGCGACGACACGGATCGACGAGGTCAGCGTGGTCGCCCTGTCGGCGGGTCTGGGCCCCGCGGCCCGGTATCGCCGCTGGCTGGCGGCGCTGCGGGGCACCGCGCGGCTGGTGATCGGCACCCGCAGCGCGGTGTTCGCGCCGCTGAGCGACCTGGGCCTGGTCATGGTGTGGGCCGACGCCGACGACAGCCTGGCCGAGCCGCGGGCCCCGTATCCGCACGCCCGCGAGGTGGCGATGCTGCGCGCGCACCAGGCCCGGTGCGCGGCCCTGATCGGCGGCTACGCGCGCACCGCGGAGGCCCACGCGCTGGTGCGCAGCGGATGGGCGCACGACATCGTCGCGGCGCGGCCCGTGGTGCGCGCCCGCACCCCGCGGGTGAGCGCGCTCGACGACACCGGCTACGCCGACGAGCGCGACCCGGCGGCCCGCACGGCGCGCATTCCCTCGATCGCGCTGCGCGCGGCCCGCTCGGCGTTGCAGGCCGGGACTCCGGTACTGGTGCAGGTGCCGCGGCGCGGATACGTCCCGTCGCTGGCGTGTGCGCGCTGCCGCACCATCGCCCGGTGCCGGCACTGCACCGGGCCGCTGTCGCTGCAGGAAGGGGGCGCCGCGCTGCTCTGCCGCTGGTGCGGGCGGATCGACCCGACCCGCCGGTGCGCGCGCTGCGGTTCGGACGCGGTGCGCGCCGTGGTCGTCGGGGCCCGCCGCACCGCCGAAGAGCTCGGCCGCGCGTTTCCGGGCACGGCGGTGATCACCTCGTCGGGCGATGGCGTCGTGCCCGAGGTCGCGCCCGGACCGGCCCTGGTGGTCGCCACCCCGGGGGCCGAACCGCGCGCGTCCGGTGGTTACGGGGCGGCGCTGCTGTTGGACACGTGGGCGCTGCTGGGCCGGCAGGATCTGCGCGCCGCCGAGGACGCGTTGTGGCGCTGGATGAGCGCCGCCGCGCTGGTGCGTGCTCGCGGCGACGGCGGCGTGGTGCTGGTGATCGCCGAATCATCGCTTCCCACAGTGCAATCGCTGATCCGCTGGGATCCGGTGGGGCACGCGGAAGCGGAACTGACCGCCCGCGCCGAGGTGGGCCTGCCGCCGAGCGTGCACATGGCGGCCATCGACGGAACGCCCGACGCGGTGACCGCGCTGCTCGGCGAGGTCCGGCTCGCCGAACTGGAAGCCGACCTGCTCGGGCCGGTGGACCTGCCGGCCGGCGTGCGCCGCCCGGCCGGGACCCCGGCGGGCGTGGCGGTGACGAGAATGCTGGTGCGCGTGCCCCGCCGGCAGGGCCTGGCGCTGGCGGCCGCGCTGCGCCGCGGCGTCGGTGTGCTCAGCGCCCGGCAAACCCATGAGCCCGCCCGGGTCCAGATCGATCCGCTGCACATCGGCTAGCGGTCACAAACCGTTACCCTGGGCGACAGTATGTGCATGCAATATTTCCTGTTTACGACATTCGAAGGTTGCTACACTTTCTATTCCTTAGCCGCCGAGAGGCCGGAAACAATCCGGGGAGGGGCGATATGACAGCGGACAACGCGACCGTTGACGAGTCGTTGGATGTCATCACCGACGCTTTGCTGACGGCCTCCCGTTTGCTGATGGCGATCTCGGCCCGTTCGGTCGGGCAGGTCGACGAGACCATCACCATCGCGCAGTTCCGGACGCTGGTGATCCTGTCCAACCGCGGCCCGGTCAATCTGGCCACCCTGGCGGGTCTGTTGGGCGTGCAGCCGTCGGCCACCGGCCGGATGGTGGACCGGCTGGTCGCCGCCGGACTGATCGACCGCCTGCCGCACCCGACCTCGCGCCGTGAGCTGCTCGCCGCGCTGACCACGCGCGGACGCGACGTCGTCCACCAGGTCACCGCGCACCGGCGCACCGAGATCGCGGCCATCGTCGCGAAGATGCCGCCGCCCGAGCGCCACGGGCTGGTGCGGGCGCTGACCGCGTTCACCGCGGCCGGTGGCGAGCCCGACGTGCACCTGGACGCCGATATCGGCCTGTAGCCGCCGGGTCTACCCCGCCTAGTCGGTCCGCTTGGTGGCGGTGAGCAGCAGGTACTCCCACCCCATGGTGCCGTCGGCGAGGTATTGCTGCGCGAGCTCGACGAGTTGGGCGTCGAGCTCGGCGGCCAGCACCCGGTTGTGGCCGATGTTCGCGTAGGCCTCGATCGTCGGGCCGTAGTGCCGCTTGAAGTAGGCGTGGACGTCTTCCGCGCTGGCGAACCGGTCCACCGCCAACATCCCACGCGCCGTGGTGATTTCGCCGACGCGGTCGCCCAGCAGCGCGGTGACGTAGCCGGGCCGTCCCCACAGCGCCGCCGGCGGCACGGGGTGCGACAGGCTCGGGCGATAGGGCCGGATGGTGGCCAGCATCCGCCCGAAGAAGCCCTCCGGGGTCCAGCTGATCACGCCGATCGTGCCGCCGGGCCGGCAGACCCGGACGAGCTCGCCGGCGGCGCGTTGCTGGTCGGGCGCGAACTGCACGCCGATCGCCGACATGACGACGTCGAATTCGCCGTCGCCGAACGGCAGCGCGTGCGCGTTGGCCTCCCGGTAGTCGATCGTCAGGCCCTGCGCCGCGGCCCGGTCCCGCGAGCGCAGGAGCAGCTCGGGGGTGAGGTCGGTGGAGACGACGGCCGCGCCGGCGGCGGCGGCCGGCAGCGAGATGTTGCCCGAGCCGGCGGCGACGTCGAGGACTCGGACGCCGGGCCCGATGCCGGTGGCCTCGACGAGGGCGGGGCCCAGCGGGGCCATCACTTCCTCGGCCATCAGGGCGTAGTCGCCCAGCGCCCAAACCGTGCGGTGTGTGGCGGCGACTCGGGCGTCGCTGATGGTGGAGTCGACGGTCATCAGACCTCCTTGGGGGAACGGAAAGGTTGTCTTCGACGTCGATGTCGACACGCGCGGTTTCACGCCGCTCAGATCATGACTACTAGAAATAGTAGTCATAAGCAATAGTATACGCGCGCAATTCCGGTCTCCTCGGGTGGGTCCGGCCGGCCTCCGGCGCTTTCTAGACTGGGCCGGTGCGCCTTGTCTTCGCCGGTACTCCCGAGCCCGCGCTGCCCGCACTGCGCCGCCTCATCGACTCGCCACGCCACGACGTGATCGCGGTGCTGACCCGGCCCGACGCCGCCGCCGGGCGACGCGGCAAGCCGGAGCCGTCGCCGGTGGCCCGTGAGGCGCTCGACCGGGGCATTCCGGTGCTGCGGCCGTCGCGGCCCAACTCGGCGGAATTCGTCGCGGAGCTGTCGCGGCTGGCGCCGGACTGCTGCGCGGTCGTGGCCTACGGCGCGCTGCTGCGCGACGACCTGCTGGCGGTGCCCCCGCGGGGCTGGATCAACCTGCACTTCTCGCTGCTGCCCGCCTGGCGCGGCGCCGCGCCGGTCCAGGCGGCCATCGCGGCGGGGGACACCATCACGGGGGCCTCGACGTTCCAGATCGAGCCGACCCTGGACTCGGGCCCGATCTACGGGGTGGTGACCGAGACGATCCGCCCGACCGATACCGCCGGGGAATTGCTTGAGCGACTGGCCATTTTGGGCGCGGCGCTGTTGTCGACCACGTTGGACGGCATCGCCGACTCGACGTTGACGCCGCGGCCGCAGCCGGCCGAGGGGGTCAGCGTCGCCCCCAAGATCACCGTGGAGCAGGCCCGGGTGCGCTGGGATCTGCCGGCGCTCGTGGTGGAACGCCGCATTCGCGCCGTCACGCCCAACCCCGGCGCGTGGACCGTGATCGGCGACCTGCGCGTCAAACTCGGGCCGGTCGACGCCGCCGTCGCGTCCGGTTCGCCAGAACCGTTGCCGCCCGGCGCGATTCACGTCGATCGCAAAGGCGTCTGGGTCGGCACCGGTTCGGATCCGGTTCGCCTGGGTCAAATCCAGCCGCCCGGAAAGAAATTCATGAACGCGGTCGACTGGGCGCGCGGCGCCCGGCTCGACCCCGCGGTGCGGGCGACATGAGCGCCGGCCGTGACGGGCGCCAGCGCAACCGGCCGGACCGCCAGCCGGCCCGGCCGCAGCGCCGGCCTGCGCAGCGGGATCGGCGGCCCGCCCGCCGGCCGCTGGACCCGGCCCGGGCAGCGGCGTTCGAGGTGCTACGGGCGGTCAGCGAGCGCGATGCGTACGCGAACCTGGCGCTGCCCGCGCTGCTGCGCGAGCGCGGAATCACCGGCCGCGACGCCGCATTCGCCACCGAGCTGACGTACGGCGCGTGCCGCAGCCGTGGCCTGCTCGACGCGGTCATCGGCGCGGCCGCCGGGCGCGCCCCGCAAGCCATCGACCCCGTCCTGCTCGACCTGCTGCGCCTGGGCGCGTATCAGTTGCTGCGCACCCGGGTCGATGCGCACGCCGCGGTGTCCACCACCGTCGAACAGGCAGGCATCGAATTCGACTCGGCGCGAGCGGGTTTCGTCAACGGGGTGCTGCGCACCATCTCCGGGCGCGACGAACAATCCTGGGTCGCGGAGCTGGCGCCGGACCCGGCGCGGGACCCGATCGGGCACGCCGCGTTCGTGCACGCCCATCCCCGGTGGATCGCCCAGGCCTTCGCCGACGCGCTGGGCGCGGCCGCGGGCGAACTCGACGCGGTGCTCGCCAGCGACGACGAACGGCCCCAGGTGCATCTGGCCGCTCGCGCTGGCACGCTGACCGCCGTCGAGCTGGCGGACGCGGTGGGCGGCACCGTCGGGCGGTATTCGCCGTACGCGGTGTACCTGCCGGGCGGCGATCCCGGGCGGCTGGCGCCGGTGCGCGACGGTGCGGCGCTGGTCCAGGACGAGGGCAGCCAGCTGGTGGCGCGCGCGCTGACCCTGGCGCCGGTCGAGCGCGACGGCGGCCGCTGGCTCGACCTGTGCGCCGGGCCGGGCGGCAAGACGGCGCTGCTGGCGTCGCTGGGCGCGGGATCCGGGGCCCACGTCACCGCGGTGGAGCCGGCCCCGCGCCGCGCCGACCTAGTGACCGAGAACACCCGCGGCCTGCCGGTCGACGTGCTGCGGGTCGACGGCCGGCACACCGACCTCGAGCCGGCGTTCGACCGGGTGCTCGTCGACGTGCCCTGCACCGGGCTGGGGGCCTTGCGCCGCCGGCCCGAGGCCCGGTGGCGCCGTCAACCGTCCGACGTGCCGGCACTGGCCAAGCTGCAGCGCGAGTTGCTGGGCGCCGCGATCGCGCTGACCCGTCCCGGGGGTGTGGTGCTCTACGCCACCTGTTCGCCGCACCTGGCCGAAACCGTCGGGGTGGTCGCCGACGCGCTGCGCCGCCATCCGGTGAGCGCGCTGGACACCCGGCCGTTGTTCGAGCCCGTCGACCACCTGGGCGACGGGCCTTACGTTCAGCTGTGGCCGCACCGGCACGGCACCGACGCGATGTTCGCGGCCGCGCTGCGCCGCGAAGCGGGGTAGCGGGGGCGCGACACGAAGAACCCCGCCGCGGCCGCGCTGCGCCGCGAAGCGGGGTAGCGCCGGGCGCGACACGACGAACCCCGCCGCGGCCGCGCTGCGCCGCGAAGCGGGGTAGCGGGGGCGCGACACGAAGAACCCCGCCGCGGCCGCGCTGCGCCGCGAAGCGGGGTAGCGCCGCCAGATGTGAACCGGCCCGCGCGGCTCAGTAGTCTGGCGCTCATGGCTGGCAACACGGAATCATCGAAGGGGCCCCTGATCGCACCGTCGATCCTTTCCGCTGACTTCTCCCGGCTCGCCGACGAGGCCGCCGCCGTGACCGGCGCCGACTGGCTGCACGTCGACGTGATGGACAACCACTTCGTGCCGAACCTGACCCTCGGGCTGCCGGTGGTGGAGAGCCTGCTGGCGGCCACCACCATCCCGATGGACTGCCATCTGATGATCGAGGACCCCGACCGCTGGGCACCGCCCTACGCCGAGGCGGGGGCCTACAACGTCACCTTCCACGCCGAGGCCACCCAGAATCCGATCGCCGTCGCGCGCGACATCCGCGCCGCCGGCGCCAAAGCGGGGATCAGCGTGAAGCCGGGCACGCCGCTCGAGCCGTACCTGGAGATCCTGCCGCAGTTCGACACCCTGCTCATCATGTCGGTGGAGCCCGGCTTCGGCGGCCAGAGCTTCATTCCCGAGGTCCTGAGCAAGGTGCGCACGGCCCGCAAGCTGATCGACGCGGGGGAGTTGACGATCCTGGTCGAAATCGACGGCGGGATCAACGGGGACACCATTGAGCAGGCCGCCGAGGCGGGCGTCGACTGCTTCGTCGCCGGGTCGGCCGTCTACGGCGCCGCCGACCCGGAGACGGCGATCGACGCGTTGCGCCGTCAGGCCGCCGCCGCGTCCCCGCATTGGCGTCGATGACCGTTTCCCCGGGCGACGGCCTTGACGCCGCGATGCGCTTGGCGATCGAGCAGTCCACTCTCGTCAAGGGAACGACGTATCCGAATCCCCCGGTCGGCGCGGTCATCCTGGACGCCGGCGGGGAGGTGGTCGGCGTGGGCGGCACCGAGCCGGCCGGTGGCGATCATGCCGAGATCCTGGCGCTGCGCCGCGCCGGCGACCTGGCCGCGGGCGGGACCGTCGTGGTCACGCTCGAGCCGTGCAACCACTACGGCAAGACCCCGCCGTGCGTGAACGCGCTGCTGGACGCGAACGTCGCCACCGTGGTCTACGCGGTCGCCGACCCGAACCCGCAGGCCGCCGGGGGCGCGGCGCGGCTCGAGGAGGCGGGCGTCGCGGTGCGCTCCGGAGTGCTGGCCGACGAGGTCGCCCGCGGGCCGCTGCGCGAGTGGCTGCACAAGCAGCGGACCGGGCTGCCGCATCTGACGTGGAAGTACGCCAGCAGCGTCGATGGCCGCAGCGCGGCCGCCGACGGCTCCAGCCAGTGGATTTCCAGCGAGGCCTCACGGCTGGACCTGCACCGCCGCCGCGGGGCATGCGACGCGATCGTGGTGGGCACGGGCACCGTGCTGGCCGACGACCCGGCGCTGACGGCCCGCTTGCCCGACGGCTCGCTGGCCGCGCGACAGCCGCTGCGGGTCGTCGTGGGGATGCGCGAAATACCTTCGGAGGCAAAGGTTCTCAACGACGATTCGCGAACCATGCTGATCCGGACACACGACCCCGCCGAGGTGCTCAAGGCCGTGTCGGACCGCACCGACGTGCTGTTGGAGGGCGGCCCGACCCTGGCGGGCGCCTTCCTGCGGGCCGGGGCGGTGGACCGAATCCTCGCCTACGTCGCGCCGACCCTGTTGGGGGGACCGGTCACCGCGGTCGACGACGTCGGTGTGTCGACGATCGCGCGGGCGTTGCGCTGGCAGTTCGACGGAATCGATCGGGTGGGACCCGACGTGGTACTCAGCCTGGTGCCGCGCAGCGCCTAGCGCTCGCTCAGCGAAACTTCTTGCGGCTCAGGGATTTCCGGTTCCTCGGCGTGTTCATTGCGGCCGCCGATCAGTAGACCCAGCAGCGCGCCCGCGATGCAGATCACGACGGTGGCCGCGAAGATGTCGCCGTACATCATGGCGAACGCCTTGAGGTACATCGTTCCCTGCGCGGCGATCCGCTCCAACAGGGTGGCGTCAGGCGGGATCGCGGCCGTCAGGCCCGCCACGATCTGGTTGAACCGGTACAGGCCCCACGCGCTGAGCGCGGCCACCCCGATCAGCATGCCCGTCATCCGGGCCACCACCACGGCCGCCGAGGCGATGCCGTGCTGGGCCGACGGGACGACGCGCAGCGCGGCCGACGTCAGCGGCCCGATCACCAGTCCGAGGCCGAAGCCCGCCACCAGCAGGTCGGCGTGCAGCACCGGGACGTTGAGCAGCCCCAGGATGTTGTGTTTCTGGCTCATCACGTCCTGGCGCCAGTAATGGATCAGCCAGTACCCGTACGCCGCGATGAGCAGCCCGACGAAGGTCACCGCCCGGTCGCCGACGCGGGTGGCGATCCACCCGCCCAGCACCGCCCCGATCGGCAGCGCGATCAAAAACCACAGCAACAGCCCGGCGGCCTGCGTCTGGGTCTGCCCCAGCACTCCCTGGCCGAACAGCTCGACGTCGACCAGGGTCACCATCAGCGCCGCGCCCGCGAACAACGAGGCGCCCAGCGCGGCCAGGAACGGCCGGAAGCGCACGCCGGCCGGTTCGATCAGCCGGGTCCGGGAGAACCGCTCCCACAGCAGGAACAGCACCCCGACCACGGCCGCGCCGATCACCAGCGGCAACCCGTAGCTGGGCAGGATCTGCTTGCCGTCGGGCTGTGGGTTGTACAGGCCGATCACGGCGAGCCCCAGCGCGACCGCGAGCAGCACGCCACCGACCAGGTCGACCTTCTCGGGCGTTTCGGTGCGTTCGTGCGACGGCAGGCTGAACTGGATCATCACCATCGCGATGAGGGTCAGCGGGACGTTGATCCAGAACACGTAGCGCCAGTCGTGGAACAGGAAGACGATGAAGATCCCGTACAGCGGGCCCAGCACGCTGCCGAGTTCCTGGGCGGCGCCGATGCCGCCGAGCACGCCGGCGCGGTTGCGCTGGGCCCACAGGTCGGCGCCCAGGGCGAGGGTGACCGGCAGCAGCGCGCCGCTGGCCACACCCTGGATCGTGCGGCCGCCGACCAGCAGGTGGAAATCGCCCCAATGACCGGCCAGCGCGGTGACCACCGAGCCGACCATGAACAGCGCCAGGCTGACCTGCAGCACCAGCTTGCGGCCGAACCGGTCGGACGCCCGGCCCAGCAGCGGCATGGCGGCGATGTAGCCCAGCAGGTACATCGTGATGATCCACGTGATGCGCTGCAGCTGATTGATGGGGATGTGAACGTCGCTCATGATGTCGCGCATGATCGTCACGACGACATAGGCGTCCAGGGCGCCCAGCAGAACCGCCAGGCTGCCGGCGCTGATCGCGACGCGGCGCCCGGTTTGTGTGGTCACGAGCTCACCGGGGGCTTGGTGACCTGAACCTGCTCGCCCCACTTCGACAGGGTGACCTCGGCGGAATTGCCCGAACTCTTCTCCAGGTTGGCGCGCACCAGCTGGTGGTCACCGGACTCCTGGATCCACACCGTGCTCGGGACCCGCTGGGTCGCGTTGAACTGCGGCACGATCTTGTTCACCGCGTCGGCCGAGACGTTGCCGCTGACCTTGATGGTGCTCTGCCCGTCGATGGTCTCGCGGCCCTCGGCCTTGGCGTCGCTGAAGTTCGCCAGCGCGTTGCCCAGCCCGCTGTCCGGGTTCAGCAGCACCGACACGTCGTAGATGTCGGACGCCTTGCCGAAATCGCTCCACTTGTTGGGGGTCAGCGTGGCGTACAGGGTCCCGTCGACGACCACGAAGTTGGCGTCGATGTCGGAGCCGCCCAAGGTGATGGTGGCGTTGCCCGACGCGGCGGTGGCCGGTGCCGTGGTGAGGTCGCCGTTGAGCGTCTTGATGGGGAGCCCGGGGATCTTGCCCTGGATGCTCAGCGCGATGTGCGCGCTCTGCACTTTCTTGGTGGCGTCGGCCGACTGCTTGACCAAGGTCGTGCCGTCGGGCAGTGGTGCGCCGCTCTGCTTTGAGCCCGACGAGCAGCCGGCGATCAAGGCGGTGGCGAGGGTCAGGGATGCGAGGACGGCCGATAGACGGCGGCGGGTCTGCATACTTCGCATCGTAGAGGGTGCCGGTGACTGCCCTGGTGAACGCGGGGCCCCGGTGTCGCCCGCGCGGTAGTGTTTGCCCTGCTCATCCGCGTACGGGCGGGCCAATTAGCCTTAGGGGATGTTTACCGGAATTGTCGAGGAACTCGGGGAGGTGACGGGTCGCGACGTCCTTTCCGACGCGGCGCGGCTGACGATCCGCGGAGCCGTCGTGACCGCCGACGCGGGCCATGGCGACTCGATCGCCGTCAACGGCGTGTGCCTGACCGTCGCCGAGCTGCTGCCCGGCGGGCTGTTCACCGCCGACGTGATGGGCGAAACGCTGGACCGGTCCAACCTCGGCGCATTGCAGGTCGGCAGCCGGGTGAACCTGGAGCGCGCCGCGGCCGTCAACAGCCGGCTGGGCGGGCACATCGTGCAGGGCCACGTCGACGGGACGGGGCAGATCGTGGCCCGCTCGCCGTCCGAGCACTGGGAGGTCGTGCGCATCGAGATCCCCGCGGAGGTGGCCCGCTACGTCGTGGAGAAGGGGTCGATCACCGTCGACGGGATCTCGTTGACGGTGTCCGGGCTCGGCAGTGACCCGCGCGACTGGTTCGAGGTCTCGTTGATTCCCACCACCCGCGAACTGACCACCCTGGGCCAGGCCCCGATCGGGACGCAGGTGAACCTCGAAGTCGACGTGATCGCGAAATACGTCGAGCGGTTGATGTCCCGCTGATCAAGCCGTCGCAATAACGGCGCCGCCGGCGTGGTTCATACTGAATGCAACACGTGGGCTTCTCGTGTGGGCCGTTTTGACAGTGTTCCCCCTCGGAAAAGCGGGGACGGCGAGGTAGCAGGGATGACGAGGTTGGACTCCGTCGAGAGGGCGGTTGCCGACATTGCGGCCGGCAAGGCCGTCATCGTCATTGACGACGAGGACCGCGAGAACGAGGGCGATCTGATCTTCGCCGCCGAGAAGGCGACGCCGGAGATGGTGGCGTTCATGGTGCGCTATACCTCGGGATATCTGTGTGTGCCGCTGGACGGGGCGATCTGCGACCGCCTGGGGCTGCTGCCGATGTACGCCGTGAACCAGGACAAGCACGGCACCGCCTACACCGTCACGGTGGACGCGAAAGATGGTGTGGGAACCGGCATTTCGGCATCCGACCGCGCCACGACGATGCGGCTGCTCGCCAATCCCATCAGCGTCGCCGACGATTTCACCCGCCCCGGTCACGTGGTTCCGTTGCGCGCCAAGGACGGTGGCGTGCTGCGCCGGCCCGGTCACACCGAGGCCGCGGTCGACCTGGCCCGGATGGCCGGCCTGCAGCCCGCGGGCGCCATCTGCGAGATCGTCAGCCAGAAGGACGAAGGTTCGATGGCGCAGACCGACGAGCTGCGGGTGTTCGCCGACGAACACGACCTCGCCATGATCACCATCGCCGACCTGATCGAGTGGCGGCGCAAGCACGAGAAGCACATCGCCCGCATCGCCGAGGCCCGGATCCCGACTCGGCACGGCGAGTTTCGTGCCATCGGCTACGCCAGCATCTACGAGGAAGTCGAACACGTCGCGCTGGTGCGCGGCGAGATCGCCGGGCCGGACTCCGACGGCGACGACGTGCTGGTGCGCGTGCACTCCGAGTGCCTGACCGGTGACGTCTTCGGTTCCCGCCGCTGCGACTGCGGGCCGCAGCTGGACGCCGCCATGGCGATGGTCGCCCGCGAGGGACGCGGCATCGTGCTCTACATGCGCGGCCACGAGGGCCGCGGCATCGGCCTGATGCACAAACTGCAGGCCTATCAGCTGCAGGACGCCGGCGAGGACACCGTCGACGCCAACCTCAAGCTCGGATTGCCCGCCGACGCAAGGGATTACGGGATCGGCGCGCAGATCCTGGTAGACCTCGGCGTGCGCTCGATGCGGCTGTTGACCAACAACCCGGCCAAGCGCGTCGGGCTGGACGGGTACGGTCTGCACATCATCGAGCGGGTGCCGCTTCCCGTGCGCGCCAACGCGGAGAACATCCGTTACCTGATGACCAAGCGGGACAAGATGGGCCACGACCTGGCCGGGCTGGACGACTTTCACGAATCCGTCCACCTGCCAGGTGAATTCGGTGGTGCTTTGTGAGCCACCCCGGCGACGATGCAGAACGAAGTGATGCGCAGGAGCGGCGCCCATGAGCCCCGCCGAGGGGGTGCCGGAGGTTCCCCCGCTCGATGCGTCCGGCCTGCGACTGGCCCTCGTTGCGAGTACCTGGCACAGCGAGATCTGCGACGCACTGCTGGCGGGTGCCAGCAAGGTGGCCTCGGAATCGGGTGTCGACGATCCGACGGTGGTCCGGGTGATCGGCGCGATCGAGATTCCGGTGGTGGCCCAGGAGCTTGCCCGCAACCACGACGCCGTCGTCGCGCTGGGCGTCGTGATCCGTGGGCAGACACCGCATTTCGAATACGTCTGCGATGCGGTGACCCAAGGCCTGACCCGGGTGTCGCTGGACACTTCCACACCGGTGGCCAACGGGGTGCTGACCACCGACACCGAGCAGCAGGCACTGGACCGCGCCGGCCTTCCGGAATCGGCCGAGGACAAAGGGGCCCAAGCCACGTTGGCGGCCCTGACCACCGCGCTGACCCTGCGTGAGTTGCGCGCTCGGTCGTGACTGAGCCTCCCGACCGCGAGACCTGGGATGCGGTGTTGCGTCCCCACCGCACGCCGCTGTTCGCCTATGGGGCTGCGGTGCTCATCGCCGGCGCGCACATCGTGGTGGGGCTGTTGCTCAAGGCGAGATCGACCGGCGTGGTTTTTCAGACTTCCGACCAGGTGGCGATCGCGGTGCTGGGGCTGGTCATCGCCGGCATCGTGCTGTTGTTCGCCCGCCCCCGGCTGCGGGTCGGGCCGTCGGGCGTATCGGTGCGAAACCTGCTGGGAGACAAGCTGATCGAGTGGCCCGATGTCGTCGATGTCTCGTTTCCGGTGGGCCACCGCTGGGCGCGCATCGACTTGCCCGACGACGAGTACATCCCGGTGATGGCCATCCAGGCCGTCGACAAGGGCCGCGCGGTGGAGGCTATGGACACGGTGCGCGCGTTGCTGACGCGCTATCGGCCGGACCTGCCAGCCTCCTGATCACCGTATAGGCGGGCGGGCCGCTGCGTACCCGCAGCGGCCCGCCGCCTGACTACCTAACGCTTGAGTCGGAGACCCGTATCGGAGGCACTCAGTATCGGGTGCAGTCCGTCATCATCTGCTGGAAAATCGGCAGGGCCTGCTGGGCCCCCTGGTTGTGCTCGATCGCGTGCAGCAGGTTCACGCGCTGATCGGGCGACGACGCCAGGTACTGCTGCAAAAACTGCTGGTTCGGCGGCGACTGGTCGAGGTACTGGGCGGCCATCGGGTTCTCCGCGTGTACGGCCCGCATCGCCTGGTCGTAGCTACAGGTCGTGTTGATCATCGGACCGTAATCGGGGCTGGCCGATGCGACCCCGGCCCCAGCGGTCGACGCCAAAGCCAGGCCGCCGACGGTGACGGCCAGTTTGGCCCACGAGCGCTTCATCATTTACGGACTCCCTCCATTGCTGTGCCCCCACTCTAACGTTGAGTTAGAGGCTTGGTAGCCAGAACCGGCGCCGCCCAAACCGCCGGCAACGCGTACGGGCCGCTCAGGGGACGTCCGTCTGCCCCGGTTCCGCCCCCTCGCTTTCGGGGCCCCAGCTGCTCGGTAGCAGCGGCATCCGGGGTCCGTCGTCCAAGGAATCGGCGCCGATTGTGGTCAACCCCACTGGGGCCGCATCGGGCCCGCGGGCGGTGCCGGCGAACCCCAGGGGCCCCGCCCCCCGGTCCGAGGCCGTCGCCGTGGTTTTGCCGGCGGCATCGAGCTCCGGGTCGGCGTCGAGGTATTCGTGGCGGCGGCCGGGGTCGATCAGGCCGGGCCGCTGGCGGCGCCGGCGGCGGGCCTGTTCCCGCCGGGCCGGGGCGGTCGCCGCGGCCGCGGTGCCGGGTTCGGCCGATCTCTGCTGGGACCGCGCGCCGGCCGCGAGGTTCGCACCGGCGCCGATGCCCGGCGGGCCGACGACGTAGGGGTAATCGAAGCCGGCGACGGCGGTCGCGGGTGGCGCCGCGGGCGCCGCGGCGGACGCCGGGGCCGTCGCCGGTGCGGGCGCGGGCGCCGCGGCCGGTGTTGCGGCCGGGGCCGGGGCGCTCAGGCCGGGCGCCATCGCGACGGGCGCGCCCGTGTGGGACGGCGCCGGCGCGGCCGCCGCACCGGGCAGGGTGGGCGCGGGCGGCGCGACGCCGGCCAGCCCGGCCAGCCCCGCCAGGCCGGCCGCCCCGGCGACGGGGAGGAAGGGGACGATCAGCCCGACCGAGAGCTGAGTCAACTGCGGCACTTGGGGAATGAAGGTGTAAAGCGACTCGCCCGCCCAGTGCGGAACCTTGAGGAGTAGCGGGTCAGTCAGCAGGCTGTGGATGGCCGTGGACGGGTTGGACCCAGGCTGGTTCAGGTCCGTGGTGAGTTCTTGGGCGACCATCTGCACGCGATCTACCCACCAGCTCAGCTGATTTGCCCCCCCGCCCGCATCTTGGTTCGGGGGGTTGGTCAGCTGGATCGGCGGGGGTGGCGCGGTGGGCGGGACCCACGTCATCGCGGTCTGGGACACCGCTTCATACATCGCCATCGCGGTGGCTGCCCGCAGCCACATCTGCAAATACTCGAACTCGTTTTGCGCGATCGGAATCGTGTTGACACCAAGGAAATTCGTCGCTATCAGGGAGGCGTTCAGGGCTTTGTTGGCTGCGATCTCCGCCAGTGTCGGCATGGCCGCCACCGCGGCGTTGTACGCCGCGATCACGGTGTCGTGCTCGAGGGCCGCCGCCGTGGCGTTGGCGCTGTTCTGCAAAAGCCAGGCCAGGTACGGCACGTGCGCGGCCACGAACTTCTCCGCGGTGGGGCCCTGCCACGTCCCGGCCTGCACCTCGGCCAACAACTCGCTGAGTTCGGTAGCCGCCGAGTCGTATTCGGCGCTCAAGTTCAGCCACACCGTCTCCGAGTTCAACAACGAGGCGGGCCCCGGGCCGGTGGTGAGCGCCGCCGAATTCACTTCCGGTGGAAAGGCCGCCCAGATCGGCATCGTCATCGTTGGCCACCCTCGTCGTTGCGACACTGCGATTCGTTCGAAGGCTGCGGCGCCGATGTCGCGTGGCAGTGACGAGGGCGGCCGCGGTGCGGACAGCGGTCCGCATGTCATGAAGCTTATCGCCAGAGTGTCCGCAAATACGGATACGATCCCCGACTTTCACCGGAAATGCGAAGGTATTTGTCAGTCAGTGGACAGCCGGGCCAGGAACCCGTTCAACAGGAGCGTCTGAACCAACCCCGTCTGCTGCGGGGCGCTCAGGCCGGGCAGTTCGCCGACCCGGAATGGCTCGGTGCTGGACGCGAGGAACCGCATCGCGGCCTCGTGGTCGAGGCCGGCGGCCACGGACAGCTGAGCGAAGTGCAGGACAACGCGATCGCCGGCGCGGGTCACCCGCGCGTAGAGCGGCTGGTGCTTGCGCACCAGCGTCCGGGCGTCGATTCCGGCCGTGTCGCTCACCCGCCCGACCGGTGGGCATCGGCCGCGCCGGACCAGGACGTCCTCCAATGCGCCGAGGCCGTCGGCGACGATGTCGGGGCCCTCGACGGTGCGCAGGGTGTCGTGCACCAGGTCTCCCAGGCCGGCGCGGGCGCCCGCGTCGTCCAGGTGGCGCGGCGACAGGCGGGTGTGCAGCCGGGGGTCGCGCAAGCTCAGCGCGTAGAGCGCGTGCGTGACGAGCGTGAGCACGGTGGGTGCGTGCAGCCCGATCGTCAGATGGACGGATGGCTCCGAGCGCGTTTCGGCCGAATGCACTTGGCCGCGTGGCAGATACAGCACGTCGCCGGCGCGCAGGCACACGTCGGTCGCCGCCGCGGGCCCGTCCGTCCCGACGCCCTTGCGGCTTTCGATCTCGTGTGGCGGCACGGGGGCGCCGGTGGACACATGCCACGTCTTGGATCCCCGGATCTGCAGGACCAGCACGTCGTGCGGGTCGTAGTGCGGGGCAAAGCCGGTGGCGTCGGGCGGCGTGACGTAGGCGTTGACCCGCGTCGGGAAGTTCAGCTCGACCTCGAGGGAATGCGACAGCGTGGCGACCGTGCGCAGGTACCGCTCGAGGCCGTTCAGCACGATGGTGTACCCGTCGGCCAGGCCCTCGCGGGCGCGGTCCGGGTCGAGGCTGCCGTCGCCGCGGCGATAGCTCGCCGGATCCCTGTCCTGGCCGCCCTTCACCAGCCGCACGGCCGACGGCTCCGCTCGCATCTGCTCGAGGAGTTCGTCGGCCGCGGGCAGCAGGCCGTCGAAGTAGCCCGGCTCGCCGCGCTGGATGTGGTGGTGCCTGATCGCCCAGATCTCGTCGAGGAACGCCTCGACCGAAACCGGCCGCAGCAACCAGGCGAGCGAGGACTCGGCGGCCACTGTTCCTCCCAACCCTTCCCGGCCTCCCCAACGTTCGTGGGCACCACAGTAGACCGGCACCCGCCTTTCTCGGCACGTCGTTCCCGGCTACTAGCCTGGATCTGTGCCAGATCCCGCCACGTACCGCCCCGCGCCCGGGTCCATCCCGGTCGAGCCGGGCGTCTACCGATTCCGGGATCCGCACGGCCGGGTCATCTACGTCGGCAAGGCCAAGAGCCTGCGCAGCCGGCTCACGTCCTACTTCGCCGACATCTCCGGTCTGCACCCGCGAACGCGGCAGATGGTCACCACCGCGGCCAAGGTCGAGTGGACGGTGGTCAACACCGAAGTCGAGGCGCTGCAGCTCGAATACAACTGGATCAAGGAATTCGACCCGCGGTTCAACGTCCGCTACCGCGACGACAAGTCGTATCCGGTGCTGGCGGTCACCCTCAATGAGGAATTCCCGCGGTTGATGGTCTATCGCGGCCCGCGCCGCAAAGGCGTCCGGTATTTCGGCCCCTACTCGCACGCGTGGGCCATCCGGGAAACTCTGGACCTGCTCACCCGGGTGTTCCCGGCGCGCACCTGTTCGGCGGGAGTGTTCAAGCGGCACAGGCAGATCGACCGTCCGTGCCTGCTGGGCTACATCGACAAATGCTCGGCGCCGTGCATCGGCAGGGTCAGTGCCGAACAGCATCGTCAGATCGTGGACGATTTCTGCGACTTCCTGTCGGGCAAGACCGATCGGTTCGCCCGCGAGCTCGAACAGCAGATGAACGCCGCGGCCGAGCGTCTCGATTTCGAGCGGGCCGCGCGGCTGCGTGACGACCTCGGCGCGCTGAAGCGGGCGATGGAAAAGCAGGCCGTGGTGCTCGGTGACGGGACCGACGCCGACGTGGTGGCCTTCGCCGACGACGACCTCGAGGCCGCGGTGCAGGTGTTCCACGTGCGCGGCGGGCGGGTCCGCGGTCAGCGCGGCTGGATCGTCGAAAAGTCCGCCGACCCGGGCGATTCCGGCGAGGAGCAGTTGGTCGAGCAGTTTTTGACGCAGTTCTACGGCGAGCAGGCCGAATTGGGCGGCGCCGCAGACGAATCGGTGAACCCGGTGCCTCGGGAGGTGCTGGTGCCCTGCCTGCCGTCCAACGCCGACGAGCTGACGAGCTGGTTGTCCGGCCTGCGCGGGTCCAGGGTCGTCTTAAGGGTGCCGCGGCGCGGTGACAAACGCGCGCTGGCCGAAACCGTGCAGCGCAACGCGAAAGAAGCCCTGCAGCAACACAAGCTGAAGCGGGCCGGTGACTTCAACGCCAGATCCGCTGCGCTGCAGAACATTCAGGAAGCCCTCGGGCTGTCCGAGGCGCCGCTGCGCATCGAATGTGTGGACATCAGCCACGTGCAGGGCACCGACGTGGTGGGCTCGCTGGTGGTGTTCGAGGACGGTCTGCCACGCAAATCGGACTACCGGCACTTCAGCATCCGGGAGGCCGCCGGACAGGGGCGCTCCGACGATGTCGCCTCCATCGCCGAGGTGACCCGGCGCCGCTTCGCGCGCCACCTCAGCGAGCAGAACGACCCGAATATGCTTTCGCCGGAAGGGAAGTCCCGCCGCTTCGCCTACCCGCCGAACCTGTACGTCGTCGACGGCGGCGCGCCGCAGGTCAACGCGGCCAGCGCGGTGCTCGAAGGGCTCGGCATCACCGACGTCGCGGTGATCGGGCTGGCCAAGCGGCTCGAAGAGGTGTGGGTGCCCTCGGAACCCGACCCCGTCATCATGCCGCGCAACAGCGAGGGTCTTTACCTGCTGCAGCGTGTGCGCGACGAGGCGCACCGGTTCGCGATCGCCTACCATCGCAGCAAGCGATCCAAGCGAATGACGGCATCGGTGCTGGATTCGGTGCCAGGATTGGGAGAACATCGCCGTAAGGCACTGGTAAGCCATTTCGGATCGATAGCCCGCCTCAAGGAGGCCACCGTCGACCAGATCACCGCGGTTCCCGGCATCGGCGTCGCCACCGCCACCGCCGTCCTGGAGGCGCTGCGACCCGAGCAGGCCCCCGACGAGTCCAGGGCCGCGCAATGACGGGTCCGGGCGAGTTGGCGGGGAATCACTCGGTGGACGCCCCGGCCGGTATCGACGTCGTTCTCGTGACGGGGTTGTCCGGGGCCGGGCGGGGTACGGCGGCCAAGGTGCTCGAGGACCTCGGCTGGTATGTGGCCGACAACCTGCCCCCGCAGCTGATCACCCGCATGGTCGACCTCGGCATGGACGCGGGGTCGCGGATCACCCAGCTGGCGGTGGTGATGGACGTGCGGTCGCGGGGCTTCACCGGAGATCTGGATTCGGTGCGCACCGAGCTGGCGACCCGCAACATCGCCCCGCGGGTGGTGTTCATGGAAGCATCCGACGACATGTTGGTGCGCCGCTACGAGCAGAATCGGCGCAGCCACCCGCTGCAGGGCGATCAGACGCTGGCCGAGGGCATCGCGGCCGAGCGCCGGATGCTCGCCTCGGTGCGCGCCACCGCCGACCTGATCATCGACACGTCGACGCTGTCGGTGCGGGGCCTGCGCGAGACCATCGAGCGGGCGTTCGGCAATGACGCCGGCGCGACCACCAGCGTCACGGTCGAGTCGTTCGGTTTCAAGTACGGCCTGCCGATGGACGCCGACATGGTGATGGACGTGCGATTCCTGCCGAACCCGCACTGGGTCGACGAATTGCGCCCACGCACCGGGCAGGATCCCGCGGTGCGGGATTACGTGTTGAGCCAGCCCGGCGCGGCCGAGTTTCTCGACGCCTACCATCGACTGCTATCTCTGGTCGTGGACGGCTACCGCAGGGAGGGCAAGCGCTATATGACGGTCGCCATCGGCTGCACGGGGGGGAAGCATCGCAGTGTCGCGATCGCCGAGCAATTGATGCAGTTGCTGAACGCGGATCACCAGCTGTCGGTGCGCGTGCTGCACCGGGATCTGGGTCGCGAATGAGCGAGCCGTTCAACCGGGGCATCGTCGCGCTGGGCGGCGGACACGGCCTGTACGCGACCTTGTCGGCGGCCCGGCGCCTCACCCCCTACGTCACCGCCGTGGTGACCGTCGCCGACGACGGCGGATCCTCGGGCCGGCTGCGCGGCGAACTAGGGGTGGTGCCGCCCGGCGACCTGCGAATGGCGTTGGCGGCCTTGGCTTCTGACAGCCCGCATGGGCGTCTGTGGGCGACCATCCTGCAGCACCGGTTCGGCGGCAGTGGCGCTTTGGCGGGGCATCCGATCGGCAACCTGATGCTGGCCGGCCTGTCGGAGGTGCTGGCCGACCCGGTGGCCGCCCTCGACGAGCTCGGGCGCATCCTGGGCGTCAAGGGCAGGGTGCTGCCGATGTGCCCGATCGCCCTGCAGATCGAGGCCGACGTGTCCGGCCTGGAAGGCGACCCGCGGATGTTCCGGGTGATCCGCGGCCAGGTGGCGATCGCGACCACCCCGGGCAAGGTGCGCCGGGTGCGGCTGCTGCCGGACCACCCCCCGGCCACCCGGCAGGCCGTCGACGCCATCATGGCCGCCGACCTGGTGGTGCTGGGCCCCGGCTCGTGGTTCACCAGCGTGATCCCGCACGTGTTGGTGCCCGAGCTGGCGGCGGCGCTGCGGGCGACGTCCGCGCGCCGCGCCCTGGTGCTCAACCTGGTGGCCGAGCCCGGGGAGACCGCCGGGTTCTCCGTCGAGCGTCATCTGCACGTGCTGGCCCAGCACGCTCCGGGATTCACCGTGCACGACATCATCATCGACGCCGACCGGGTGCCGAGTGAGCGGGAACGCGAGCAACTGCGCCGCACCGCCACCCTGCTGCATGCCGAGGTCCACTTCGCCGACGTGTCCCGACCTGGTACACCTTTACATGATCCAGGCAAGCTCGCGGCGGCCCTGGACGGGGTCCGGGCGGCCCGCAAGGGTCCGGAAGCGGCTCCGGCCACGGCCACCGCGGATATTCGGGTCGACGGTGCAAAACCACCACCAGGTGGGGATGGGCCCGCCGGCAGCGGAGCAAGGGGTGACGACTCGTGGCGATGACGACCGAAGTCAAGGACGAACTGAGCCGCCTGGTCGTGAAATCGGTCAGCGCGCGCCGGGCGGAGGTCACATCCCTGCTGCGGTTCGCCGGCGGGCTGCACATCGTGGGCGGTCGCGTCGTGGTCGAGGCCGAGGTCGATCTCGGCAATGTCGCCCGGCGGCTGCGCAAAGACATTTTCGAACTCTACGGCTACACCGCCGTCGTGCATGTGTTGTCCGCCAGCGGAATTCGCAAAAGCACCCGGTACGTGTTGCGGGTGGCCAACGACGGTGAGGCGCTGGCCCGCCAGACCGGGCTGCTCGACAACCGCGGCCGCCCGGTGCGCGGGCTGCCGGCCCAGGTGGTGGGCGGCAGCGTCGGCGACGCCGAGGCCGCGTGGCGGGGGGCCTTCCTGGCGCATGGGTCGCTGACCGAGCCGGGTCGGTCCTCGGCGCTGGAGGTCAGCTGCCCCGGCCCGGAGGCGGCGCTGGCGTTGGTGGGCGCGGCGCGGCGACTGGGGGTCAGCGCGAAGGCCCGCGAGGTGCGTGGCGCCGACCGGGTGGTGGTGCGCGACGGCGAGGCGATCGGCGCGTTGCTGACCCGGATGGGCGCCCAGGACACCCGGCTGGTGTGGGAGGAGCGCCGGATGCGCCGCGAGGTGCGGGCCACGGCCAACCGGCTCGCCAACTTCGACGACGCCAACCTGCGCCGCTCGGCGCGCGCGGCGGTCGCGGCGGCCGCCCGGGTGGAGCGGGCGCTGGAGATCCTCGGCGACACCGTCCCCGACCATTTGGCCTCGGCCGGCAAGCTGCGCGTCGAGCATCGTCAGGCGTCGCTGGAGGAGCTCGGCCGGCTCGCCGACCCGCCGATGACGAAAGACGCTGTGGCCGGCCGCATTCGGCGGTTGCTGTCGATGGCCGACCGCAAGGCGAAGATCGAGGGCATTCCCGACACCGAGTCGGCGGTGACGCCGGATTTGCTGGAAGACGCCTAACTGGTCGCGCGAATCGCTGTTCGCAAGGGGTGGCGGGGGCTACGGTCGGGGAATGAAACGGCTTTCGAGCGTTGATGCGGCGTTTTGGTCGGCCGAAACCGCGGGCTGGCACATGCACGTGGGGGCGCTGGCGATTTGCGACCCGAAGGAATGCTCCGAGTACAGCTTTGCGCGACTGCGCGAGCTGATCATCGAGCGGCTGCCGGAATTGCCGCAGTTGCGGTGGCGCGTCACCGGGGCGCCATTCGGCCTGGACCGGCCGTGGTTCGTCGAGGACGAGGACCTGGACCCCGACTTCCACATCCGGCGCATCGCGGTTCCGGCGCCCGGCGGCCGGCGCGAACTCGAGGAACTGGTGGGGCGGTTGATGTCCTACAAGCTGGACCGAGCCCGGCCGCTGTGGGAGATGTGGGTGATCGAGGGTGTCGAGGGCGGCCGGATCGCGTCGCTGACCAAGATGCACCACGCCATCGTCGACGGCGTCTCGGGCGCCGGCCTGGGTGAGATCCTGCTGGACGTCACGCCGGAACCGCGACCGCCGCAACAGGAGACGGTCGGATCGCTGGTGGGGTTGAATATTCCGGGCATCGAGCGGCGGGCGGTGGGCGCGCTCATCAACGTCGGCGTCAAGACGCCGTTCCGCGTCGCGCGGCTGGTGGAGCAGACCGTGCGCCAGCAGATCGCCACGCTGGGCGTGCGCAGCAGGCCGCCGCGCTACTTCGAAGCGCCCAAAACCCGCTTCAACGCGCCGGTTTCGCCACACCGGCGCATCACCGGCTGCCGCGTCGAACTGGCCCGCGCCAAGGTCATCAAGGACGCCTATGGTGTGAAGCTCAACGACGTGGTGCTGGCGTTGGTGGCCGGCGCCGCCCGCGACTACCTACTCAAACGCGGTGAGCTGCCTGCCAAACCGCTCATCGCGCAGATCCCCGTGTCGACGCGCACCGACGAGAACAAGGATGACGTCGGCAACAAGGTGAGCTCGATGACCGTCTCGTTGGCCACCCACATCGAAGACCCCGGGGAGCGGCTGCGGTCCATCCACGAAAGCACCCAGAACGCCAAGCTGATGGCCAAGGCGTTGTCGGCGCACCAGATCATGGGGCTGACCGAGACGACGCCGCCGGGGTTGTTGGGGCTGGCCGCGCGGGCCTACACCGCCAGCGGTCTGTCGCGAAACCTGGCCCCTATCAACCTGGTTGTCTCGAATGTTCCCGGCCCGTCGTTCCCGCTGTACATGGCCGGCGCCAAGCTCGATTCGCTGGTGCCGCTGGGGCCGCCGGTGATGGACGTCGCGCTGAACATCACCTGCTTCTCCTACACGGATTACCTCGACTTCGGCTTCGTGACGACGCCCGAGGTGGCCAACGACATCGACGACATGGCCGATCGCATCGAGCCGGCGCTCACCGACCTCGAAAAGGCCGCCGCGCGGGAGAACAGCTCGAGCTAGGCGTGCTGCCAGGCGATCTCGCGACTATGAGGCGCCGCCATCGGACCTAGGCGATCGCAAAAAGTGTTATGCAGCCCCCGGATTGTCGGCTTCGTCGTCGTCGTGTTCGTGGTGGAGGAGTTTTTCGGGGTGGTGGTAGGTGTTGGTGCGGGGTTGGCCGCGCTCGAGGTGGGGTGGTGGTTTCCATTCGGTGCCGCCGCGGGTGTTCTTGCGGGTGGTCCAGCCGCCGGGGTCGAGCATGCGGTGATGCGGGCCGCAGGCGAAGGTGAGGTCGTTGATGTCGGTGCTGTGACACTTGCTGTAGTCGGTGACGTGATGCACCTCGCAGTAGTAACCCGAGACGGTGCAGCCCGGGGCGGTGCAGCCGCGGTCCTTGGCGTACAAGACGATTCGTTGCCCTGGGGAGGCCAGCCGTTTGGTGTGGTAGAGCGCCAGGGCCTTGCCTTTGTCGAAGATGGCCAGGTAATGATGCGCGTGGCGGGCCAGGCGGATCACGTCGCTCATGGGCACGATGGTGCCCCCGCCGGTCAGCGCTCGCCCGGCGGCGGCCTCCAGCTCTTGCAGGGTGGTGGTGACGATGATGGAGGCCGGTAATCCGTTGTGCTGACCCAACTCCCCGGAGGCCAACAGCCCACGCAGCGCCGCCAGCAGGGCGTCGTGGCCGCGCTGAGCCTTCGAGCGGGTGTCACCGTCGATGGCGTCTTGGCTGGGCGTGCCGTCGACGCAGGGGGTGTCGTCGAGGGGGTTGCACATGCCCGGGGCGCCGAGTTTGGCCTCCACGGCTTCGAAGGTGGCCCGTAGTTCGGGGGTGATCAGGCCCCGCAACTCCGACATGCCGTCGGGTTGTTGGCGGCCCAGGGTCACCCCGCGTTTGCGGGCGCGGTCCTCGTCGGTGAAGAGGCCGTCGGGATTGAGGCAATCTTCGAGGACGTGGGCCAGGCCGTCGAGTTCGTCGGGCCGGTGATACGCGGCGTGACCGGCCAGGTCGGCTTCGACGCGCTCGCGGGTGACCGTGTCGATCCAGCCGGGCAGGCGGCGAAAGAATCTGCGGATCACCGCCACATGGGCAGCACCCAACTCACCGCGGCGTTGAGCGGCGGCGGTGGCCGCCAACACTGGGGGCAAGGGTTCACCGGTCAGGCCGTGGCGTGGGCCCAGATCGGCGGCGTCTTTGACCCGCCGGGCGGCTTCGGCGCGGCTGATCCGCAACCGGTCGGCGATCGCCTGATCCAGCGGGGCGCCGAGCTCTTGGATGCTGGCTTGGCGGGCCAGGTGATTGATCAACGCATGCTCAGGCACGGGCAATCGGCGGCGCACGGTTTCGCAGCGCTCCAACAGCGCCAGGCACTCCCGAGGAGCCAGCGCATCAAAACTGAGCCCCGCCACGCCCTCGATGGCGGCATCAAGCGCGTCGAAGGCCGCGCTGATCGCGTCCCGATCGATGATGCCGCCCGAACTCATACCGCAGACATTACGAAGCGCCACCGACACAAAACCCCGCATTGTGACCACTGAAACAACAGTGACACAAGGGATTTCAATATACGTTTCCGATATCCGAAACCGCGTCGGCAGGAGGTGCGAGAACCGACGGCCCGGGGCGCGAGAGCCGACGGCCCGGGGCGCCGGAGCGCTGCTCGGGGCACCGCCTCGGGCGGCGGCGAGCCGTCCTAGTCGCGCTGGGGCGGACGCGTCGCGTACACCCACGACAAGAACCGCGCCACGGCCTCCGCGGAACGGTGGGCCCGCGGGGAACTGAAGATGTCGAAAGCGTGTTGGGCGTGCGGCAATTCGGCGTAGGCGACCGGCGACTTCGACACCGCGCGCAGCTCCTCGACGAACTCCTGCGCCTCGCCCACCGGGATCAGCGAATCGTCGTGGCCGTGCAGGACGAAGAAGGGTGGCGCGTCGGCGCGCAGCCGACGGATCGGTGAGGCGTCGACGTAGATGTCGCGGTGGGTGCTGAATTTCCGTTTGACGACGAACTTTTGGAGCAACTCCACGAATTCGCGGCGGCCCTCGCCCTCGGTGGAAAACCAGTCGTAGCGCCCGTACACCGGGACCGCGGCGACCACCGACGTGTCGGCGTCCTCGAAGCCCGGCTGGAACGCCGGGTCGTTGGGTGTCAGCGCCGCCAGCGAACACAGATGGCCACCGGCCGAACCGCCCGTGATCGCCACGAAATTCGGATCCCCGCCGTAGCGGGAGATGTTCTCCTTCACCCAGGCCAGCGCGCGCTTGACGTCGACGATGTGGTCGGGCCAGGTGTGCCGCGGCGACACCCGGTAGCCGATGGACACGCACACCCAACCGCGCGCGGCCAGGTGGCTCATCAGCGGATAGGCCTGGGGCCGGCGCATTCCGATCACCCACGCGCCGCCGGGCACCTGCACCAGCACCGGCGCCTTGCCGTCGCGCGGTAGATCGTGGCGGCGCCAGATGTCGGCCAGATTGGCGCGGCCGTGCGGCCCGTAGGACACCACGTTCGTCTTCTCGACGTAGCGGCGCCGCGCCACCGTATTGCCCAGCGGCAGGGTGCGACGCCCGCTGCGGGTGGGCTTGGTTTGCGGCAGCTTGTCGAGCGCCTCTTCATAGTCGTCGCCGAGTTGCTCGCGCAGCCCCGCCTCCAGCACCGGCCCGGGGGTCGTCACGCCGCGATACTTGATCACCGCCAGGATGGCCCAGGACGCCGCCGTCAGCGCCAGCGCCACCTTCCCGCGACGTCCCGCGAAGTCGCCGCGGCGCCCGCGCCGCAGCACGTCCAAAAGCGAAGCGGAGAAGTACACGCCCGGCACCTCGGACGCCGGCCATCCGAACCAGAACACCAGCACCGTGCTGTAGCCCTTGCGGGCCAGCGGCCGTAAACCGTTGGCGGCGTTGGCCAATTCCAGCGTGGCGCGCACCAGTGGCCTGGGCCTTCTGACCATCCGGGTAAACCGCATCAGCCGCCGACCCGTGCTCGCAGCTCCGCGCGCAGGATCTTGCCGGTGCTGCTGCGGGGAAGTTCATCAAGGACCGCGATCTCGCGCGGCACCTTGTAGTTGGCGAGGTTGTCCCGCACGTGTTGCTTGAGGGCGTCAGGGGTGGCCTTCTCATCAAGGTGGCCGCCCGGCTCCAGCACCACGAACGCCGCCAGTCGCTGGCCGTATTGTTCGTCGTCGACGCCGATCACCGCCGCCTCCGCCACGTCGGGATGTGCGGCGAGCGCCTTCTCCACCTCGATCGGGTAGACGTTCTCGCCGCCGGACACGATCATCTCGTCGTCGCGGCCGACGACGAACAGCCGTCCCGCGGAATCCAGATACCCGACGTCGCCCGACGACATGAATCCGGCGTGAAAGTCTTTCGTGCTGCCCGAGGTGTAGCCGTCGAACTGGGTGTTGTTGCGCACGTAGATGCTGCCGACCTCGCCGGCGGGCAGCTCGTTGAATTCCGGGTCCAGGATGCGGATTTCGGTTCCACCAGCCGGCCGGCCCGCGGTGTCGGGCGCCGCGCGCAGGTCGGCCGGCGTGGCGGTGGCGATCATGCCCGCCTCGGTGGCGTTGTAGTTGTTGTAGATCACGTCGCCGAACTCGTCCATGAACGCGGTGACGACGTCGGGGCGCATCCGCGAACCGGATGCCGCGGCGAACCGCAGGGACCGGCCGCTGTAGCGGCGCCGCACCTCGGCCGGCAGATCCATGATCCGGTCGAACATCACCGGCACCACCACCAGGCCGGTCGCCTTGTGCCTGTCGATCAGGTCCAGGGTGGCCTCCGGGTCGAATTTGCGCCGGGTGATCACCGGGCAGGCGAACGACGCCGCGAGCAGCAGCTGGGAAAAGCCCCAGGCGTGGAACATCGGCGCCACGATCACGATGGGCTCCTCCGCCCGCCACGGCGTGCGGTCCAGGATCGCCTTCAGCGTGCCGATTCCCGCGTTGCCGCCAGATTGCTTGGCGCCCTTGGGGGTTCCGGTGGTGCCGGAGGTGAGCAGGATCATCTTGCCCTTGCGCCCGGTGCGCTTCGGTTGCGCGCCTGCCCGGGCCGCGATCAGCCCCTCGACCGTGCGCTCATGCTCGGCATCGGTCCACGCCACGATGCGGGTCGCGTCAGGCGTGCCGGCCAGCGCGCGGTCCACCGTCTCGGTGAACTCCTCGTCGTAGATGACGGCGTCGACGCCCTCGCGGGTCACCACGTCGGCCAGCGCCGGCCCGGCGAACGACGTGTTGAGCAGCAGGATGTCGGAGCCGATCCGGTCGGTCGCCACCAACGCTTCGACGAATCCGCGGTGATTGCGGCACATGATCCCGACGACCCGGGGCTGGCCCGACGGCAACCCCTGCAGCGCCGCGGCGAGTGCGTTGCACCGCTCGTCGAGTTCGCGCCAGGTCAGGCTGCCCCGCTCGTCGATCAGGCCGGGCCGCTCCGGGCAGCGTTGGGCGGCGCTGGCGAACCCGGAGGTCATGCCCATGCCTTCGCGGCGCATGGCCGCGGCGATCCGCACGTAGCGATCCGGGCGCATGGGCGCGATCAGTCCGGCGCGGCGCATGGTGCCGATCAGACCAAGGGTCTCGCTCAAAGGATTTGGCATGACTCAGCCGAGGATCGGGAAGCGGCGCTTGGCGGCGAGCTCGGTCAGCGCCTCCTGCATCACCGACCGCACGTACTCGTCGACCTCGTCGATGTCGGGGTCCTCGCCGAACTTGCCGGCGATGTCGATCGGCTTCAGCACCCGGGTCACGATCTTGGTCGGCAGCGGCAGGTTGGGCGGGATGACGGCGCTCAGGCCGAAGGGGAAACCGAACGACACCGGCAGAATCGCGCTGCGCAGCAACCGTTTGATGCCCAGCCGCTCGGCCAGCCAGGTGCCGCGCGTCAGGTAGAGCTGCGTCTCCTGCCCGCCGATCGACACCGCGGGCACGATCGGGACGCCGGCGTCGATCGCGGTGCGGACGTAGCCCTTGCGGCCGTTGAAGTCGATGACGTTCTCCGACAGCGTGGGCCGGTAGGCGTCGTAGTCGCCGCCGGGGAACACGATCACCACCCCGCCGGACCGCAGCGCGACGGCCGCGTTCTCCCGGTTGGCCCGGATGTATCCGGTGCGCCGGAAGAAGTCCGCGGTGGGGCCCGTCATGAGGATGTCGTGGCTCAGCGTGTAGACCGGCCGGTCGTAGCCGAGCTTGTCGTAGAAGTGGGCGCTGAAGATCGGGACGTCCATCGGGAACATGCCGCCGGAGTGGTTACCGACCACCAGCGCACCGCCGGGCGGGAACGAGTCCAGGCCGTGTACCTCCGACCGGAAGTACGTCTTCAAGACCGGGCGCATCACCGCCATCAGGCGCTGGGTCAAGACGGGGTCGAATTTGCCGATGTCCCCGCCGTCGGCGTTGTCGCTGTCGGTCACGTTCCTCCCTTGACGCTCGCGCCGGGCCAGGTGCCGAGTCGAGTCCCTCGATGGTAGCGACCAAGGAAGCGCCGCCGTCATGGTGTTTCGCCATTTTCGCCCGCGTAAGCCGTTGAGCGGGCTGCGGTGCCGATACATTCGATGGGCCAGCTGGTTTTCCGACAGGAACGAGGCCGCCCATGGGATTCATGTCACCGGAGCTTCCGGACGTCGACCGCAGCACCTGGCCCACGTTGCCCCGTGCCACCCGGCTGCAAGTCGTGACCCGGCACTGGGCGGAACACGGCTTCGGCACGCCATACGCGGTGTATTTGCTCTACCTGCTCAAGATCGCCCTCTACGTCGCCGCGCCCGCCGCGATCATCTCGCTTACCCCCGGCCTGGGCGGTCTGGGCCGCATCGGCGACTGGTGGACGCAACCCATCGTCTACCAGAAGGCCGTCATCTTCACGCTGCTGTTCGAGGTCACCGGCCTCGGCTGCGGATCCGGGCCACTGACCGGGCGGTTCATGCCACCGATCGGCGGCATCCTTTACTGGTTGCGACCCAACACAATTCGGCTACCGGCCTGGCCCGGCAAGGTTCCGTTCACCCGCGGCGACACGCGCACCGCCTTCGACGTCGCGCTGTATGCCATCGTTCTGATCGGCGGGGTGTGGGCGCTGCTGTCGCCCGGTCACGGCGGGCCGGTCACCACCGCGGTCGATGTCGGCCTGATCGACCCCGTGCGGGTCATCCCGACGATCGTGGCGCTGGCCCTGTTGGGTCTGCGCGACAAGACGGTCTTCCTGGCCGCCCGCGGCGAACACTATTGGCTGAAGCTGTTCGTGTTCTTCTTCCCGTTCACCGATCAGATCGCGGCCTGCAAGCTCATCATGCTCTGCTTGTGGTGGGGCGCAGCGGTTTCCAAGCTCAACCATCATTTCCCTTACGTGGTGGCGGTGATGACGAGCAACAACGCGCTGCTGCGAAGCCGGGTGTTCACTCCGATCAAGCACCTGCTCTACCTCGACCATGTCAATGACCTGCGACCGTCGCTGCTGCCCAAGCTGATGGCCCACGTCGGCGGCACCACAGCGGAATTCGTGGTTCCGACGGTGCTGGTCTTCGTCGCCGCCGATCACCCGTGGCGGTGGTTTCTGATCGGGTTCATGGTGCTGTTCCATCTCAACATCATTTCCAACCTCCCGATGGGAGTCCCCTTGGAATGGAACGTGTTCTTCATCTTCTCGCTGTTCTATCTGTTCGGGCATTACGGCGCGGTCCGGGCCACCGATCTTCGCTCGCCCGTGCTGCTCGCCCTCGTGATCCTCGCGGTGGTGGTGGTCATCGTGGGAAACATGTTCCCCGAAAAGATTTCGTTCCTCCCGGCGATGCGGTACTACGCCGGCAACTGGGCCACCAGCGTGTGGTGCTTCCGCGCGGGCGCCGAGGAGAAGATCGACGCCGACATCGTGAAGAGCTCCGCGCTCGTCGTCAATCAGCTGGCGAGGCTCTACGACCCGGAAACCGCCGAAGTCTTGGCGGACAAGATCGCCGCCTTCCGCGCGATGCACGTGCATGGCCGGGCGCTCAACGGGCTGCTGCCGCGCGCGATCGACGACGAAGCCGACTACAAGATCCGTGAGGGCGAAATCGTTGCCGGGCCGCTCGTCGGGTGGAACTTCGGCGAGGGCCACCTGCACAACGAGCAACTGGTGGAGGCGGTGCAACGCCGCTGCCGCTTCGAGGACGGCGACGTCCGGGTCATCGTCCTGGAGGGTCAGCCCATCCACGTTCATCGGCAGTCGTATCGCATCTTCGACGCCAAGACCGGCCTGATCGAGGCGGGCTACGTCGACGTCAAGGACATGCTGACCCGCCAGCCGTGGCCCGAGCCCGGGGATGACTGCCCCGTCCACGTCATTGATGGCGCCCATGGCTAGGGCAGTCGTCGTCGGCGCCGGGCCCAACGGGCTGGCCGCCGCGATCCAGCTCGCCCGCCACGGTGTCGACGTGCAGGTGCTGGAGGCCGGCGAGACGGTCGGCGGGGGAGCGCGCTCGGCCGAGCTGACGGTGCCCGGGGTGATCCACGACGTCTGCTCGGCTGCGCATCCGATGGCAGTGGGTTCACCGTTCTGGCAGGAGATCGACCTGCCGAGCTACGGGCTGACCTGGAAGTGGCCGGAGGTCGACTGCGCGCATCCGCTCGACGACGGCACCGCCGGGTTGCTGTGCCGGTCGATCGACCGAACCGTGGCCGAAATGGGCGCCGACGGACGGCGGTGGCGGCTCGCGGTGGGCGATCTCGCCGCCGGCTTCGACGAGCTGTGCCAAGACCTGATGCGTCCGGTCCTGCATGTTCCGCACCACCCCATCCGGCTTGCTGCCTTCGGGCCGCGCGCGCTGTTGCCGGCGACCGTGCTGGCCCGCTGGTTTCGCACCGAGCGGGTGCGCGCGCTATACGGCGGCCAGGCCGCGCACGCTTACACCCGGCTCGACCGGCCGCTGACGGCCGCAATGGCGCTGATGTTCATGGCCAGCGGGCACCACTACGGCTGGCCGGTGGCTGCGGGCGGATCGGGTTCGATCATCGCGGCGCTAGCAGCCGTCCTGGCCGAACACGGCGCTGCGATCACCACCGGCGTCACGGTGACCAGCCGCAAAGACATTCCCGACGCCGACATCGTCATGCTCGACCTCACCCCGGCCGCGACGCTGCGGCTCTACGGCGACGCCATGCCCGGCCGCATCAAGCGCTCCTACCGGCGCTACCGCCAGGGGTCCTCGGCCTTCAAGGTCGACTACGCCATCGAGGGCCACATTCCCTGGACCAATCCCGACTGCGGTCACGCCGGCACCGTGCACCTGGGCGGGACATTCGCCGAGATCGCACACAGCGAACGCGAGCGGTCGCAAGGACGGATGTACCGGCGGCCGTTCATCATCCTTGGGCAGCAGTACCTGGCCGACCCGTCGCGCTCGGCGGGCAATATCAACCCGATCTACGCCTACGCCCACGTGCCGTTCGGCTACACCGGCGATGCCACCGAGATCATCACTGACCAGATCGAGCGCTTCGCGCCCGGATTCCGCGACCGCGTCGTCGCCACCGTCACCAGCGGTACCGCCGATCTGCAGGCCTACAACCCCAACTTCGTCGGCGGCGACATCATCGGCGGCGCCAACGACGGGCTCCAGGTGATCCTGCGGCCGCGGGTCTCGGTCAACCCGTACGCGACCGGTGTCCCCGGTGTCTATCTGTGTTCGCAGTCCACCCCGCCGGGGGCCGGCATCCACGGGTTGTGCGGCTACCACGCGGCCGAGGCGGCCCTGGGCTGGCTGCGCGAGCGCCGCAATCCGGCCTAGCGGTACGGGCCGCGTGTGGCCGACGTCACGGCCGATGTACCAGCGCGGCAACGGGTGGCGCCGCTGATCTAGGCTGGCGACGAGCGCAAATCAGCGGACACAGGAAAGAAGACGACAGGAGAGACAAGTGACGGTCCGAGTAGGTATCAACGGCTTCGGTCGAATCGGGCGGAACTTCTACCGGGCCTTGCTGGCTCAACAGGAGCAAGGCACCGCTGACATCGAGGTGGTCGCGGTCAACGACCTCACCGACAACGCCAGCCTGGCGCACCTGCTGAAATTCGACTCCATCCTGGGCCGCCTGCCGCACGACGTCAGCCTCGAGGGTGACGACACCATCGTCGTCGGCAACGCCAAGATCAAGGCGCTCGAGGTCGAGGAGGGCCCGGCGGCCCTGCCCTGGGGCGACCTGGGCGTCGACGTCGTCGTCGAGTCCACCGGCATCTTCACCAACGCCGCCAAGGCCAAGGGCCACCTGGACGCCGGCGCCAAGAAGGTGATCATCTCCGCGCCCGCCACCGACGAGGACATCACCATCGTGCTCGGCGTCAACGACGACAAGTACGACGGCAGCCAGAACATCATCTCCAACGCCTCGTGCACCACGAACTGCCTCGGCCCGCTGGCCAAGGTGCTCAACGACGAGTTCGGCATCGTCAAGGGCCTGATGACCACCATCCACGCCTACACCCAGGACCAGAACCTGCAGGACGGCCCGCACAAGGACCTGCGCCGCGCCCGCGCCGCCGCCCTGAACATCGTGCCGACCTCCACCGGCGCCGCCAAGGCCATCGGCCTGGTGCTGCCCGAGCTGAAGGGCAAGCTCGACGGCTACGCGCTGCGGGTGCCGATCCCGACCGGCTCGGTCACCGACCTGACCGCCGAGCTGCGCAAGTCCGCCACCGCCGAGGAGATCAACGCCGCGATGAAGGCGGCCGCCGAGGGCCCGATGAAGGGCATCCTCAAGTACTACGACGCGCCGATCGTCTCCAGCGACATCGTCACCGACCCGCACAGCTCGATCTTCGACTCCGGGCTGACCAAGGTGATCGACGACCAGGCCAAGGTGGTGTCCTGGTACGACAACGAATGGGGCTACTCCAACCGCCTGGTGGACCTGGTCGCCCTGGTCGGCAAGTCGCTGTAACCCGTGGCCGTCCACACGCTCAAAGACCTTCTCGGCGAGGGGGTTTCGGGCCGCGGCGTGCTGGTGCGCTCGGACCTCAACGTGCCGCTCGAGGACGGCAAGATCACCGACCCCGGGCGCATCACCGCCTCGGTGCCGACGCTGAAGGCGCTCGTCGAGGCGGGCGCCAAGGTGGTGGTCACCGCGCACCTCGGGCGTCCCAAGGACGGGCCGGACCCGAAGCTGTCGCTGGCGCCGGTCGCCGCGGCCCTCTCCGAGCAGCTGGGCCGCCACGTGCAGTTGGCCGGGGATGTCGTCGGTACCGACGCGCTGGCCCGCGCCGAGGGGCTGACCGACGGCGACGTCCTGCTACTGGAGAACATCCGCTTCGACCCCCGCGAGACCAGCAAGGACGACGGCGAGCGGCTCGCCCTGGCCCGCCAGCTCGCCGAATTGGTCGGGCCCACAGGCGCTTTCGTGTCCGACGGCTTCGGCGTGGTGCACCGCAAGCAGGCGTCCGTGTACGACATCGCGACCCTGCTGCCGCACTACGCCGGCACGCTGGTGGCCGAGGAGATCCAGGTGCTCCAGCAGCTGACCAGCTCCACCAAACGCCCCTACGCCGTGGTGCTCGGCGGGTCGAAGGTCTCCGACAAGCTCGGGGTCATCGAGTCGCTGGCCACCAAGGCCGACAGCATCGTCATCGGTGGCGGCATGTGCTTCACTTTCCTTGCCGCGCAAGGCTTCTCCGTCGGCAAGTCGTTGCTGGAGACCGAGATGGTGGACACCTGCCGCCGGCTGCTGGACACCTACGTCGACGTGCTGCGGCTCCCGGTGGACATCGTCGTGGCCGACAAGTTCGCCGCCGACGCGACACCGCACACCGTCGCCGCCGACGCCATCGGAGACGACCTGATGGGCCTGGACATCGGGCCCGGATCGGTCAAACGGTTCACCACCTTGCTGTCCAACGCCGAGACCGTCTTCTGGAACGGGCCGATGGGCGTGTTCGAGTTCCCGGCGTTCGCCGCGGGCACCAAGGGCGTCGCCGAAGCGATCGCCGCCGCGACCGGCAAGGGCGCCTTCAGCGTGGTCGGCGGCGGGGACTCGGCGGCGGCCGTGCGCGCGTTGGGCATCCCGGAAGGCGACTTCTCGCACATCTCCACCGGTGGGGGAGCGTCGCTGGAATACCTTGAGGGCAAGACGCTTCCGGGTGTCGAGGTACTGGACCGTCCGCAACCGACTGGAGGCGCAGCGTGAGCCGCAAGCCACTGATCGCCGGCAACTGGAAGATGAACCTCAACCACTTCGAGGCGATCGCGCTGGTGCAAAAGATCGCGTTCGCGCTGCCGGACAAGTACTACGACAAGGTCGACGTCACGGTGCTGCCGCCGTTCACCGACCTGCGCAGCGTGCAGACCCTGGTCGACGGCGACAAGCTGCGGCTGACCTACGGCGGCCAGGACCTGTCCCAGCACGACGCCGGCGCCTACACCGGAGAGGTCAGCGGCGCCTTCCTGGCCAAGCTGGGCTGCACGTTCGTCGTCGTCGGGCACTCCGAGCGCAGGACGTACCACCACGAGGACGACGCCGTCGTCGCCGCCAAGACCGCCGCGGCGCTCAAGCACGAACTGACCCCGATCGTCTGCATCGGCGAGCACCTCGAGGTGCGCGAGGCCGGGAACCACGTCATCCACTGCGAAGAGCAGCTGCGGGGGTCGCTGGCCGGGCTGTCCGCCGAACAGATCGGCAAGGTCGTCATCGCCTACGAGCCGGTGTGGGCGATCGGCACCGGGCGGGTGGCCAGCGCCGCCGACGCCCAGGAGGTGTGCGCGGCGATCCGCAAGGAATTGGCGTCGCTCGCCTCGCCCCAGGTCGCCGACTCGGTGCGGGTGCTCTACGGCGGCTCGGTCAACGCCAAGAACGTCGGCGAGCTCGTCGCCCAGGGCGACATCGACGGCGGCCTGGTCGGCGGCGCGTCGCTGGACGGCGAGCAATTCGCCACGCTGGCGGCCATCGCCGCCGGTGGGCCTCTTCCGTGATCCGGCCAAGGCACCGGTAGGCTGGCCGTCATGCAGTTGGCTTTGCAGATCACCCTGGTCGTCACCAGCATCCTGGTGGTGCTGCTGGTGCTGCTGCACCGCGCCAAGGGTGGCGGCCTGTCCACGCTGTTCGGTGGTGGCGTCCAATCGAGCCTGTCCGGATCCACCGTGGTGGAAAAGAACCTGGACCGCCTGACGCTGTTCATCACCGGCATCTGGCTGGTGTGCATCATCGGCATGGCGCTGCTGATCAAGTACCACTGACGACCTGACCGCCCCGCGGCACGCCGATACTGGGACGCATGGCTGACGCCTCCGAAGCCTCCGAGGACACCCTGGAACCGATCGGCGCCGTCCAGCGCACCCCGGTGGGGCGCGAGGCGACCGAGCCCATGCGGGCCGACATCCGGCTGCTGGGCGCCATCCTGGGCGACACGGTGCGCGAGCAGAACGGGCGCGAGGTGTTCGAGCTCGTCGAACGCGCCCGGGTGGAATCGTTCCGGGTGCGCCGCTCCGAGATCGACCGGGCGGAGCTGGCCCAGCTTTTCGAGGGCATCGACATCCACCAGGCCATCCCGGTCATCCGCGCGTTCAGTCACTTCGCGCTGCTGGCCAACGTCGCCGAAGACATCCACCGCGAGCGCCGCCGCGCTGTCCACGTCGCCGCCGGCGAACCACCGCCGGACAGCACCCTGGCCGCGACCTACGCCAAACTCGATGAGGCACAACTCGATTCGGACACGGTTGCCGACGCGTTGAAGGGCGCCGTGGTCGCTCCGGTGATCACCGCCCACCCCACCGAGACCCGCCGGCGCACCGTCTTCGTCACCCAGCACCGGATCACCGAGCTGATGCGGCTGCACGCCGAGGGGCACGCCGAGACCGACGACGGGCGCGACATCGAACTCGAGTTGCGCCGCCAGGTCCTCACGCTGTGGCAGACCGCGCTGATCAGGCTGTCCCGCCTGCAGATCACCGACGAGATCGAGGTGGGTCTGCGCTACTACGCCGCCGCGTTCTTCAAGGTGATCCCGCAGGTCAACGCCGAGGTCCGCGACGCCCTGCGCGCCCGCTGGCCCGACGCCGACCTGCTCGACGAGCCGATGCTGCAGCCCGGCTCCTGGATCGGCGGGGACCGCGACGGCAATCCGAACGTGACGGCCGACGTGGTGCGCCAGGCCACCGGCAGCGCCGCGTTCACCGCGCTGGCGCACTACCTGGCCGAGCTGACCGCGCTGGAGCAGGAGCTGTCGATGTCGGCGCGCCTGGTCTCGGTCACCCCCGCGCTGACCGAACTCGCCGGGGGCTGCGCGGAGAAGGCCCGCGCCGACGAACCGTACCGGCGGGCGGTGCGGGTGATCCGCGCTCGCCTCAGCGCGACGAGCGCGGCGATCCTGGACCGGACACCGCAGCAGGTGCTGGATCTGGGGCTGCCGCCGTACGAAACCTCGGCCGAACTGGGGGCCGATCTCGACACCATCGACGAGTCGCTGCGCGGCCACGGCAGCGCGCTGCTGGCCGACGACCGCCTGGCGCTGCTGCGAGAAGGCGTGCGGGTCTTCGGGTTTCACCTGTGCGGCCTGGACATGCGCCAGAACTCCGACGCGCACGAAGAGGTGATCGGCGAGCTGCTGGCGTGGGCCGGGGTGCACCCGGACTACCGTTCGCTGCCCGAAGACGAGCGCGTCGAGCTGTTGGCGGCCGAGCTGGGCACCCGCCGCCCGCTGGTGGCCGACGACGCGCAGCTGTCCGACCTGGCCCGCGGCGAGCTGGGTGTGGTGCGCGCCGCCGCGCACGCCATCAAGCGCTACGGACCGTCCGCCGTCCCCAACTACGTGATCTCGATGTGCCGTTCGGTCTCCGACGTCCTCGAGGCCGCGATCCTGCTGAAAGAGGCGGGGCTGATCGACGCGTCCGGTCCCGAGCCCTACTGCCCGGTGGGCATTTCCCCGCTGTTCGAAACCATCGACGATCTGCACAACGGCGCGACGATCCTGCACGCGATGCTGGAACTTCCGATCTACCGGGCGCTGGTGGCCGCGCGCGGCGAGACCCAGGAAGTGATGCTGGGTTACTCGGACTCCAACAAGGACGGCGGATATTTGGCGTCCAGCTGGGCGGTGTACCGGGCCGAGCTGGCGCTGGTGGAAGTGGCCCGCAAAACCGGAATCCGGTTGCGGCTCTTTCACGGTCGCGGCGGCACCGTCGGGCGTGGCGGCGGGCCGAGCTACGAGGCGATCCTGGCGCAGCCGCCCGGCGCGGTGAACGGCTCGCTGCGGCTCACCGAGCAGGGTGAGGTGATCGCCGCCAAATACGCCGAACCGCGTGTGGCGCAACGCAATCTGGAGAGCCTGCTGGCCGCCACGCTGGAGTCCACGCTGCTGGACGTCGAGGGCTTGGGCGACGCCGCGGAACCGGCGTACGCGGTGCTCGACGAGGTGGCCGTGCTGGCCCAGCGCGCCTACGCCGAATTGGTGCACGACACACCGGGTTTCGTCGACTACTTCATGGCCTCCACCCCGGTCAGCGAGATCGGGTCGCTGAACATCGGCAGCCGCCCGACGTCCCGCAAACCCACCGAATCGATCTCGGACCTGCGCGCCATCCCGTGGGTGCTGGCGTGGAGCCAGTCGCGGGTCATGCTGCCCGGCTGGTACGGCACCGGGTCGGCATTCGAGCAGTGGATCGCGGCGGGCCCGCAGAGCGAGGCCGAGCGGGTGAGCATCCTGCACGACTTGTACCAGCGCTGGCCGTTTTTCCGCAGCGTGCTGTCGAATCTGGCTCAGGTGCTGGCCAAAAGCGACCTCGGCCTGGCGGCCCGCTACGCCGAATTGGTCGACGACGAGGAATTACGGCGCCGGGTCTTCGGCAAGATCGTCGACGAGCACGGCCGAACCATCGCCATGCACAAGCTCATCACCGGGCAGGACAACCTGCTCGCGGACAACCCTGCGCTGGCGCGGTCGGTGTTCAACCGCTTCCCGTACCTCGAGCCGCTGAACCACCTGCAGGTGGAGTTGCTGCGCCGGTACCGCTCCGGCGACGACGACGAACTGGTGCAGCGCGGGATATTGCTGACGATGAACGGGCTGGCGAGCGCGTTGCGGAACAGCGGCTGACGACGCGCGTACTTCCCGCGCTGACCACCGGTGTTGCGGCACGCGGTGTCGGCGTCGTTATGGTTGAGTCGTGGCTTGCCTGCGCGGGCCGCGCACGCAGGGACGAATATCCAACGGGGGAGGTTGGCATTTGAAATCCATCACATTCGGCAAGACGGGGCTTGAGGTTTCCCGGTTGGCCTTCGGTACCTGGGCGTTCAGCAGCGACTGGGGCCAAGCCGACGAGGACGCCGCGATCACCATGATCCAACGCGCGCGTGACCTGGGGATCAACTTTTTCGATACCGCCCAGCAATACGGGTTCGGGGAATCCGAGCGCATTCTCGGCAAGGCCCTTCGCGACGATTTCGCGCGGGCCCGCGACGAGTTGGTGATCGCCACCAAAGGCGGGTTGCGCAAAACCGACACGGGACTGGTCCGCGACGCCAGCCGCGAGTACCTGCGCAGCGGTGTCGAATCCAGCCTTCGCGCGCTGGGCGTGGATTACATCGACCTCTACCTGGTGCACTGGCCGGATCCCACGACTGCGGCGGCCGAGACGGGTGAAGCGCTCGCAGAACTGGTGTCGGAGGGCAAGATTCGGCACGTAGGTGTCTCGAACTACGACACGACCCAGATAGAGGAACTCTCGGCCACGCTTCCGGTAGAAGCGGTGCAGCCGCCGTACCACCTGTTTCGCCGTGACATCGAATCCGACCTGCTGCCCTATTGCCACGCCCACGACATCGGGGTGATGGTGTACGGACCGTTGGCGCACGGCCTGCTCACGGGAACCATGAAGCCAGACACCAGCTTTGCCGACGGCGACTGGCGCGGCAAGAGTCCGATCTTCACCGGCGAGGATTATCTGCGCAACCTGAAAGTCGTTGATGACCTGAGCCATTTGGCCATCGATCTCGGCGTCACGACGAGCCAGCTGGCCATCGCCTGGACGCTCGCGCAACCCGGCGTGCATACCGCCATCATGGGCGCGCAACACGTCACCTACCTGCAGGACAGCGCCGGTGCGGCCGACGTCACGCTGACCGACGCGGACCTCGCCGCGATCGAGGACATCATGAAGTCGGCGACGCCGGTCGGCGGCCCGGCCCCCGAGATGCACGAGAAAAAGGCGAGCTGACTCCGGGAGGGCGCCTAGCCCTTCACCAGCTCGCCGACGTGCGCGGTCACCGAATCGGCCAGGGCTTGCAGGTCATAACCGCCTTCGAGCACCGCCACCAATCGGCCGTCGCACAGCGTCTCCGCCGACTTCATCAATTCCCTGGTGACCCAAGCGAAGTCGTCGGTCGTCATGGTCAGCGAGCCCAACGGATCGCGCTCATGCGCGTCGAATCCGGCGGACACGATGATCAGTTCGGGTGAAAACGCGTGCAGCGCGGGCAGTATCCGGTCGGCGAAGGCGGCGCGCAGTTCGGCGCCGCCGTCCCCGGGTGCCAGCGGCGCGTTGAAGATGTTGCCGACCCCGGTTTCGCGCGCCGCACCGGTGCCGGGAAACAGCGGCATCTGGTGCGTGGACGCGTAGAGCACGCTCGGGTCGGAGTAGAAGATCTGCTGCGTGCCGTTGCCGTGATGGACGTCGAAATCGACGATGGCGACGCGCATCAGCCCGTGTTTGCGCTGCGCGTGCCGCGCGCCGATGCTGATGTTGTTGAACAGGCAGAAGCCCATCGCGCGCTCGGATTCGGCGTGATGCCCCGGCGGCCGGCACGCGACGAACGCGTTCTGCACGTCGCCGGCCAGCACCCGGTCCACCGCCCGCAGCGTGGCGCCCACCCCGCGCAAGGCCGTCTCCCACGTCGAGGGCTCCATCATGGTGTCGCCGCCGTCGAGATAGACGTAGCCGTGCTCGGGGCGCGCCGCCTCGAGCGCGTCCACGTAGCGGTTGGAGTGCACGTAGCGCGCGGCGGCAAGCTCGGCCGGCTCGGCCGTCTCGCGCACCAGCGCGTCGAACCGGGGCTGGCGCAGCGCCGCCTCCACCGCGCGGTAGCGGTCCGGCCGCTCCGGGTGCCCGGGGGCCGTCCGGTGCGCGGCGAAGGCGGAGTGGTGCAGCAGCAGCGTGGCCATCAGGGGACGGCGCCTACTCCGCGGTCCGGTTGCGCAGCCTGTCCAGCAGACCGCGCACCGCGTGCTCGGTGATCGCGAGGGGGGAGATCATGGTCTCGCCCACCTTCACCATCTCGTCGATCCGCGCGACGATGGCCTCCACGGGTTCGACCAGCACGATCAGCCGCTTGGCCAGATCGTCCAGGCTGGCCATGGTGCCGTCCAGGTGATCGAGGCCGGCTTCCAGGCGTTCCACCGTGGCGTTCAGCGCCGACAAGGAGCTGCTGAGCTCTTTCATGGTGTTGCTCAAACCGTCGAGGACGTCTTCGACCTGCTCCACCGTCTTGTCGGCGTTCAAGGCGGCCTGGGTGAGCGTCTTGATCCGGCTTCGCTCTTGCCCCCCGCGCACGGTTCTGTCTGCCATGACCGCCATTATGACCCGGACGGGCCGCCCGGGGACCCCACGGTCCGAATCGCGTCAGGCCACGCCGGACGGGTCCGACGGCAGCTTCGACGCGGCGTCCTCGTCGAGCAGCCAGAGCGTGGTCTGCTGACCGATCGCCCCGGCGGCCGGCACCGACACCGGCGCGGCGCCACCGATGGCCGCGGCCGCCGCGTCGGCCTTCCCGGCGCCCGACACCATCAACCAGACTTCGCGGGAACGCGCAATCGCGGGCAGCGTCAAGGTGATTCGTTGCGGCGGCGGCTTGGGGGAGTCCTCGACCGACACCACCATGCGGGTGGTTTCGAGCACGGCCGGGGTGTCCGGGAACAGCGAGTTGATGTGGCCCTCGGGGCCCATCCCCAGCAGGTGCACGTCGAAGTTCGGCACCGGCTGGCCGGGCGCGGCGTTGGCCGCCAGCAGTTGCTCGTAGGCCAGCGCCGCCGCGGCCAGATCGCCGCCGAATTCGCCGTCACTGGCCGGCATCGGGTGCACCTGGCTGGACGGGATGTCGACATGATCGAGCAACGCGGCCCGCGCCTGCTTGTCATTGCGCTCGTCATCGTCTTCGGGGACGTAGCGTTCGTCGCCCCAGAACAGGTGCACCTTGGACCACTCGATCGGCCGGTCCACCAGCGACCGCAACAGCCCGATGCCGTTGCCGCCGCCGGTCAGCACGACGAGCGCGCGGCCGCGGGCCGCGACCGCGTTCCCGATGGTGTCGGTCAGTCGCGTCGCGGCGGCGTCGACCAGGGCCTGGCTGTCCGGGAAGATTTCGATGCTGGTGCTCACACGTATTGCACTTTCTCAATGCCTTCCAGCGCGGTTTGGTAAATCTCGTCGGGATCCAGCCGACGCAGGTCTTCGGCGAGGCACTCGCCGGTTTCCCTGCGCGCCAACGGAAGCAGCGCGTCGGGACGCGACGTCCGGCTCAGCGTGGCCGTCCTGCCTTCTTGCGGGCGGCTCAACACGATGGTCTCGCTGCTGCGCGTCAGTTCGATCTTGAGCTCGCCGACCGCCCTGCGCACCGGGCCGTCGATCCGGCTGGCCAGCCACCCCGCCAGGACGTCGAGCGCCGGCTCGGTGGCCAGGCCGGACACCAGCGCCGACTCGATGGGCTCGTGCGGCGTCAAGTCGACGGCCGAGGTCAGCAGCGCCCGCCAGTAGGTGATGCGCGCCCAGGCGAGGTCGGTGTCACCGGCGGTGTATCCCGGCAGCCGGCTCTTGATCGCCGCCAGCGGATCGACCCCGTTGGTCGCGTCGGTGATGCGGCGAATCGCCAACCGGCCCAACGGATCCTGCGCGGGCACCGCCGGCGCGACGTCGGGCCACCAGGCCACCACCGGGATGTCGGGGAGCAGGAACGGGGTGACGACGCTGGCCGCGTGGCCGGACAGCGCGCCCGACAGCCGCAGCACCACGACCTCGCTGGCGCCGGTGTCGCCGCCGGCGCGCAGCTGTGCGTCCAAGCGGGGCTTGTCCGCGTACGGATTTCCCCTCATCGTGACGATGATCCGGCTGGGGTGTTCGTGGCTCGCGTCGTTGGCCGCCTGCAGCGACTCCTCGAGGATCTCCTCGCTGTCCGGCGCGATGATCAGCGTCAGGACCCGGCCCATCGCGACGGCGCCGACCCTCTCGCGGAGTTCGTCGAGTTTCTTGTTGACCGCGGTGGTGGTGGCGTCCGGCATATCGATAATCATCAGGGCCGCCGCCATTCCCGGCCGGTGCGGTGCAGCATCTCGAACGCGGAGTCCGGGCCCCAGGTGCCCGCCTCGTACGGCTCGGGCTTGCCGCCGGCCGCCCAGTTATCCAGCACGGGATCGAGTATCTGCCAAGCCAATTCGACCTCTTCATTGACCGGAAACAGCGACGGCTCACCCAGCAACACGTCGAGGATCAACTGTTCGTAGGCCTCCGGGGATTCCTCGGCGAACGCCGAACCGTAGGAGAAGTCCATGTTGACGTCGCGGACCTCCATCGCGGTGCCGGGCACCTTGGACCCGAACCGCAGCGTGACACCCTCGTCGGGCTGCACGCGGATCACCATGGCGTTGGTGCCCAGCTCGTCGGTCATGGTCGCGTCGAACGGCAGGTGCGGTGCGCGCTTGAAGATCAGGGCGATCTCGGTCACCCTGCGGCCCAACCGTTTTCCGGTTCGCAGGTAGAACGGCACGCCCGCCCAGCGGCGGGTGTCCACCTCGAGGGTGATGGCCGCGAACGTCTCGGTGGTCGAGTCCTTGGCGAACCCTTCTTCGTCGAGCAGCCCGAGGACCTTCTCGCCGCCCTGCCACCCCGCGGAGTACTGACCGCGGCTGGTGGTCTCGTCGAGCGGCTCGGCGAGCTGCGTCGCCGAAAGCACCTTGATCTTCTCGGCCTGCAACGCCCTTGGGCTGAAGCTGACCGGCTCCTCCATAGCGGTCAGCGCCAGCAGTTGCATCAGATGGTTCTGGATGACGTCGCGCGCGGCGCCGATGCCGTCGTAGTAGCCGGCCCGACCGCCCAGGCCGATGTCCTCGGCCATGGTGATCTGCACGTGGTCGACGTAGTGCGCGTTCCAGATCGGGTCGAACAGCTGATTGGCGAACCGCAACGCCAGGATGTTGCGGACCGTCTCCTTGCCCAGGTAGTGGTCGATCCGGAAGACCGACTCCTCGGGGAAGACGGCGTTGACGGACTGATTCAGCGCTTGCGCGCTCTCCAGGTTGTGGCCGAACGGTTTCTCAATGACCACCCGGCTCCACCGCTCGCCCTGCGGGCGGGCCAGGCCGGACTTGTGCAGCTGATCGCACACGACCGGGAAGGACTTGGGCGGGATGGCCAGGTAGAAGGCGTGGTTGCCACCGGTGCCCCGCTCGGCGTCCAGCTTGTCCAGTGTCTCGGCCAGCCGCCCGAACGCCTCGTCGTCGTCGAAAGCGCCTGGCACGAAACGGAATCCCTCGGCCAACCGCTCCCAGTTCTCCTCCCGGAAGGGGGTGCGGCAATGTTCCTTGACGGCCTCGTACACCACCTTGCCGAAATCCTGCGTGCTCCAATCCCGGCGGGCGAAGCCCACCAGCGAAAAGCTCGGCGGCAGCAGCCCGCGATTGGCCAGGTCATAGATCGCCGGCATGACCTTCTTGCGCGCCAGGTCGCCGGTCACACCGAAGATGACCATCCCGCACGGCCCGGCGATGCGCGGCAGGCGCTTGTCGCGCTTGTCCCGTAACGGGTTATGCCATTGTTGCGCGGTGCGGGCTGGGCTCATTTGGAGGCGGAACCCAGCTGCTTCTGCGTTTCCTCCAGCAGCTCGGTCCACGAATCCACGAACTTCTCCACCCCTTCGTCTTCGAGCACCACGAAGACGTCGCTCAGATCGATGCCGATCTGGTCCAGCTTGTCGAATACCGCCTGGGCGTCCGCGGCCGTGCCGGTGACGGTGTCGCCCTTGATCACACCGTGATCGGCGACCGCGTCAATTGTTTTCTCCGGCATGGTGTTCACCGTGTTGGGCGCCACCAGTTCGGTGACATAGAGGGTGTCGGAGTAGTCGGGGTTCTTGACCCCGGTCGACGCCCAGAGCGGACGCTGCACCCGGGCCCCGTGGCCCTTGAGCGCCTGGTAACGCTCGCCGCCTTCGAACACCTCCTGGTAGGCCGCGTAGGCCAACCGGGCGTTGGCCACACCGGCCTGGCCCAGCAGCGCCTTGGCATCCTCGGACCCGATCTTCTCCAGCCGCTTGTCGACCTCGGTGTCCACCCGGGAGACGAAAAACGAAGCCACCGAATGGATCTTGGACAGGTCGTGTCCGCCTTCGCGGGCCTTCTCCATGCCGGCCAGGTAGGCGTCCATCACGGCCCGGTACCGCTCGACGGAGAAGATCAGCGTGACGTTGACCGAAATCCCTTCCGCCAGAACAGCGGTGATCGCCGGAATCCCGGCCTCGGTTGCCGGGATCTTGATGAACAGGTTCGGCCGGTCGACGATCTTCCACAGCTCGACGGCCTGAGCGATGGTCTTGTCGGTGTCGCCCGCCAGCCGGGGGTCGACCTCGATCGATACCCGGCCGTCGACGCCGTCGGAGTTCTCCCACTCGCGCGTCAACACGTCGCACGCGTTGCGCACGTCGTCGGTGGTGACGGTGCGGATGGTGGCGTCGACGTCCGCGCCGCGCTCGGCGAGCTCGGCGATCTGGCTGTCGTAGGCATCGCCCTCGGCGAACGCCTTCTGGAAGATCGACGGGTTAGTGGTCACGCCGACGACGCTCTTGGTGTCGATGAGCTCCTGCAGGTTCCCCGACCGCAGCCGCTCCCGCGACAGGTCGTCGAGCCACACGGAAACGCCCGCGGCGCTCAGCGCCGCGAGGTTAGGGTTCTGAGCGGTCATGTGAATTACCCTTTCCTCAGTTATCCACGACTTGTTCCGCGGCGGCAGCGACGGCTTCGGCAGTGAAGCCGAATTCACGGAATAAGGTCTTGTAGTCGGCGGATTCGCCGTAGTGCTCGATCGAAACGATCTTCCCGGTGTCACCGACCAACTTGTGCCAGCTCTGCGCGACGCCGGCCTCGACGGCCACCCGTGCCGACACCGACGGCGGCAGCACGCTGTCGCGGTAGTCGTCGGGCTGGGACTCGAACCATTCGACGCACGGCATGGAGACCACCCGCGCCACAATGTCCTTGTCCGCCAACAACTTCTGCGCCTTAACGGCGAGCTGAACCTCCGAGCCGGTGGCGATCAGCACCACGTCGGGGTCCTGGCCGGCCTCCTCGCCGTCCGAACCCAGGATGTACCCGCCGCGGGCGACCCCCTCGGCGCTGGTGCCCTCGAGCACCGGCACGCCCTGGCGGGTCAGGATCAGCCCCACCGGGCCGCTGCCGTTGCCACGGGCCAGGATCGTGCGCCAGGCGTGCGCGGTCTCGTTGGCGTCCGCCGGGCGCACCACCGACAGCTTGGGAATGGCGCGCAACGCCGCGAGGTGCTCGATCGGCTGGTGGGTGGGGCCGTCCTCGCCCAGCCCGATGGAGTCGTGCGTCCACACGTAGATGGTGTCGATGTCCATCAGCGAGGCCAGCCGCACCGCGGGCCGCATGTAGTCCGAGAACTGCAGGAACGTGCCGCCGTACGCGCGGGTGGGGCCGTGCAGCACGATGCCGGACAGGATCGCACCCATCGCGTGCTCGCGAACGCCGAAATGCAGCGTGCGACCGTACCAGTCGGCGGTGTAGTCCTTCGTCGAAATGGACGGCGGGCCAAAGGATTTCACGCCATCCATGGTGGTGTTGTTGCTGCCCGCGAGGTCGGCCGAGCCGCCCCACAGCTCGGGCAGTTTCGGTCCCACCGCGGACAGCACCTTGCCCGAGGCCGCCCGGGTGGCCAGCTCCTTGGAACCCGGCTCCCAGTGCGGGATGTCGGCGTCCCAGCCGTCGGGCAGTTCCTCGGCGGTCAACCGGTCCAGCAGCGCCTTGCGGTCGGGCTCGCGCTGCACCCACGCGTCGAAATCCGCCTGCCACTTCTCGTGCGCTTCCTTGCCGCGGTCGACCAGCTTGCGGGTGTGGGCGATCACCTCGTCGCGCACCTCGAAGTTCTTGTCCGGGTCGAAGCCGAGGATCTGCTTGACGGCGGCGACCTCCTCGTCGCCCAGCGCCGCGCCGTGCGCCTTACCGGTGTTCATCAACTTCGGCGCGGGATAGCCGATGATGGTGCGCAGCTCGATGAACGACGGCCGGTCGGTGACGGCCTGGGCGGCCGCGATGGCCTCCTCGATGCCCACGACGTTCTCGCCGCCCTCGACCCTCTGCACGTGCCAGCCGTAGGCCTCGTAGCGCGCGGCGGTGTCCTCACACAGCGCGATGTTGGTGTCGTCCTCGATCGAAATCTGGTTGTGGTCATAGAAAACGATGAGGTTGCCCAGTTGCTGGACGGCCGCCAGCGACGAGGCCTCCGAGGTGACGCCCTCTTCGATGTCCCCGTCGGAGGCGATCACGTAGATGAAGTGATCGAACGGGCTGGTGCCCGGGGCGGCGTCGGGGTCGAACAGGCCGCGCTCGTAGCGGGCGGCCATCGCCATGCCGACGGCGGACGCCAGGCCCTGCCCGAGCGGACCGGTGGTGATCTCAACGCCCTTGGTGTGGCGGAACTCCGGGTGCCCGGGCGTCTTGGATCCCCAGGTGCGCAGCGACTCGATGTCGGAGAGCTCCAGGCCGAAACCGCCCAGGTACAGCTGCAGGTACAGGGTCAGGCTGCTGTGTCCGCACGACAGGACGAACCGGTCGCGGCCCAGCCAGTAGGTGTCGCTGGGGTCGTGGCGCATCGTCCGCTGGAACAGCGTGTACGCCAGCGGGGCCAGGCTCATCGCCGTCCCGGGGTGGCCGTTGCCGACCTTTTGCACCGCGTCGGCCGCCAGCACCCGAATGGTGTCGACGGCGGCCGAGTCGAGCTCGGACCAGTCGTCCGGGAGGTGCGGTTGGGTCAGCGTGGAGATCTCTTCGAGTGTCGTCACAGACTCAGTCCTTGGGTCATCGAGCTGATCAATCCCACCCTAGTGCGGGAGGGCCGGCTCTTGCAGAGCAGGATTTCGGGTACCCGCGGCCGGCAGGTGAGAAAATTACGCGCCCGTCGAAAGCCCTTAACATTCAGTTCGGAAAACTGGGAAAAGTCTGCGGGAACCGACCCACGGGCGGGGCATCGCCGCCACTCGGTCTACCATCGTCTGTAGTAGATGCTGCGCGCCGCTGCGACCCCGAGGAGTTATTGCGTGAGCGTTCGCGGGCGCGCCGCGCCGAGCCGATTGCCAAGCCGGGTGCGAGGCACGGTGCTGGCGTACCTGGCGCTGACCAAGCCGCGGGTCATCGAGCTGCTGCTCGTGACCGCGATCCCGGCGATGCTGCTCGCGCAGCGCGGCACGGTCAACCCGCTGCTGATCGTCAACACCCTGATCGGCGGCATGCTGGCCGCCGGGGGCGCCAACACGCTGAACTGCGTGGCCGACGCGGACATCGACAAGGTGATGAAGCGCACGGCGCGCCGGCCGCTGGCGAGGGCCGCGGTGCCCACCCGCAACGCCCTGGTGCTCGGGCTGGTGCTGACGGTCGGGTCGTTCTTCTGGCTGTGGTGGACGACCAACCTGCTGTCGGGGCTGCTGGCCCTGGCGACGATCGCGTTCTATGTGTTCGTTTACACACTGCTGCTCAAGCGCCGCACCTCGCAGAACGTCGTGTGGGGCGGTGCGGCCGGCTGCATGCCGGTGATGATCGGTTGGTCCGCCGTGACGAACACGATCGGCTGGCCCGCCTTGGTGATGTTCGCCATCATTTTCTTCTGGACGCCGCCGCACACCTGGGCGCTGGCGATGCGCTACAAGGACGACTACAAAGCGGCGGGCGTCCCGATGCTGCCGGCTGTCGCGACCGAGCGCCAGGTGACCAAGCAGATCCTGATCTACACCTGGCTGACGGTGCTGTCCACCCTGGCGCTGGCGCTGGCGACGGGCTGGCTGTACGCGGCGGTCGCCGTGGTGGCCGGGGTGTGGTTCCTGGCGATGGCGCACCAGCTGTACGCGGGGGTGCGCGTCGGTGAGCCGGTCAAGCCGCTGCGGTTGTTCCTGCAGTCGAACAACTACCTGGCGGTGGTGTTCTGCGCGTTGGCGATCGACTCGGCCATCGGGCTGCCGCACCTGTTCTGACGATCTGGGGCCGCCACTCGGGCGCCGCCAGTCACTTGGGCCACTCCAGTCTCTCCGAGAGAGTGGACCGCGAATGCCCACCTCCCCGCGACAATCGTCCGGCCCGAGTTGTCGCAACCCCACCACGGCGGGTAGCGGCAACCCACCACGGCGCGTAAGGGCAACCCCACCGCGCCTAGTAACGGCAACCCCACCGCGATGCGTTGTCGCTCGGAGGTGGGCAAAACGCCCATGCCTTCCGCGGCGAACCAATGTGGCCGCTGTGACTCGACAGCCCTCAGGGCACCAGCACGATCGAGCCCGTGGTCTTGCGGCCCTGCAGGTCCTCGTGGGCGCGGGCGGCATCGGCCAGAGGGTAACGCCCGCCGACCTCGACGGTGATGTCGCCACGGGCGATCGCGGCGAACAATTCCTCTGCGCGCCAGCTGAATTCCTGCCCGGTGCGGACGAAGTGCGCCAGCGACGGCCGGGTCAAAAACACGGAGCCGGCGGCATTGAGCCGCTGCGGATCGAACGGCGGAACGGGCCCGCTGGCCGCGCCGAACAGCGCGAGCGTGCCCCGCACGGCCAGGCTGGCCAGGCTGGCGTCGAAGGTGGTCGCGCCCACGCCGTCGTACACCGCGGCCACCCCGGCACCGTCGGTCAACGCCCGGATCCGCTCGCCGAACTCGTCGGCGTCGTCGGGGTAGGAGAGCACCTCGTCGGCGCCGGCCTTCGCCGACATCCGCGCCTTCTCCGGGGTCGAGACCGTCGTGATCACCCGCGCGCCGAGCAGGTGCGCCCACTGCGTCAGGATCAGTCCGACACCGCCCGCGCCGGCGTGCACCAGCACCGTGTCGCCGGCCTGCACCGGATACACCGACTTCAACAGGTAATGCGCGGTCAGCCCCTTCAGCAGCGCCGAGGCCGCCACGTCGGCGGGAACGCCGTCGGGCACCGACGCGGTGAAAGACGCTGGGGCGGTGGCATATTCGGCATAACCGCCGGAAGCCGTGGCGGTGACCACCCGGTCGCCGGCGGTGAACCCCTCGACGCCCTCGCCGGTGTCCACCACCGTGCCGCTCGTCTCCTGGCCGAGGATGAACGGCAGCTGGCGCGGGTACTGGCCCGAGCGGAAATACGTGTCGATGTAGTTGACGCCGATGGCCTCGGCCTCGATCAGCACCTCGCCCGGGCCGGGGGAGGGTTGCGGCGTATCGACGTAGCGCAGCACCTCGGGGCCGCCGGTTTCGCTGACTTCGATTGCGTGCATGTGCTTATCATGCCCGGGCATGAAGCTCGCTCGTCCGGACGTCTTCCATCCCCGCATCGTGCTGGCGGGGCCCGGCGACGACCCCGACGACGCGGGGCTGGTGCCCGCGCTGCGCCGGCGTGGCCTGCACGCGCGGTGGCTGTCCTGGGACGACCCGGGGGCCGCCCAGGCCGACCTGGTGATCCTGCGGGCCGCCCCGGTCGGGCCGGGCCGGCGCGACGAATTCCTGGCCTGGACCCGCCGGGTGCGCCACCTGCTCAACCCGCCCGACGCCATCGCCTGGAATTTCGCTGAGCGCTATCTGCGCGATCTCGCGGACGACGGGATCCCGACTGACCCTGGCGCGGCGGCCCGCTCGACGTTGATCTTTCTCGGCGGGGAGCGATCGCACGCCTGGCCGGGCGAACCGGAGTTCGAGTCCTGGGACCTCGTCTATGCCGCGCTGGCAGCGGCCGCCGAACGCGCCGGGGTCGGCGCGCGGGAGCTCCTCTACGCGCGCGCCGACGTGGCGGGGGACCGGTTGGTGAAGCTGGATCTCGTTGCGCCGCAACTGGGTTGGCGGCACGTGGACGCCGCCACCCGCGAGCTCGCGCAGCGCCGGTTCGCCGTGGCGGTCGAGTCAGGCTGCGAGCGGCTCGGGCTCGGCCCGTTCTCGCATCGACGCCCATAGCGCCGCGGTGGCGGCGGTGGCCGCCGCGGCCCCCGCAACGTGCAGGGCGACGAGCGCCGCCGGGACGCCGGTGTAGTACTGGGCGGTGCCGACGGCGGCCTGCGCGCACAGCAGGACGAGCAGAACGCCGAGCCGCCGCAGCACGGGGCGGGTGGCGCGCACCGCCAGCAGCCCGAAGCCCAGGCCCACGACCAGCGCGAGGTAGGCGACCAGCAGCGAGGAGTGCACGTGCACCAAAGTGGCGACTTCGACCTTGAGTCGCGGCACCGTCCGGGTGGCGCTGCGGTCACCCGCGTGGGGGCCGGCGGCCGTCACCAGCGTGCCGGTGATCAGCACCGCGGCCAGGTTCACGCCCGAGAGCGCGGTCAGCGCGCGCAGCGGCGGGGGGATCAGTACGCGCACGGCTCCGTCGTCGGGCTCGCCGATCTTGACGTAGAGCAGCACCGCTAGCCAAACCATCGTCATCGACGTCAGTAGGTGGATGGCCACCGTCCACCACAGCAGCCCGGTGCGCACGGTGATGCCGCCGATGACCGCCTGGACGACGGTCGACACCGGCATCAGCCACGCATACACCAGGACCTCGCGCCGTCGGCGGGCCCGCGTCACCGCGAGCACGGCCAACGCCGCGGTGATCACCACGGCGAAGGTGACCATCCGGTTGCCGAACTCGACGGCCTGGTGGATGCGCGGCACCTCGGCGTGGGCCACCGGGACGAAGCTGCCCGGAAAGCATTGCGGCCAGGTGGGGCAGCCCAGCCCCGAGGCGGTGACGCGCACGATCGCGCCGGTGATGGCGATGCCGCCCTGGGTCAGGATGACGGCCGCGGCGATCAGCCGCTGGACGCCCAGACTGGGATTGGGGAGCAGGTCCACCAGCCGCAACAGCGTTCGTCCGAGCACGGCCCGATCCTAAGGCACCGAAAACTACATGTTGTAGTACGCCCTGGGTCGCCGAACGGTCGTCAGGTGAACCGGAACCAGCGCAGCGCGCTCAGCGCGCCCAGCGCGCCCCAGGCCGCCAGGACGATCACCCCGAACCAGTCCACCGACATGGTCATCGCCTGGGACAGCGCCTCGGTCAGCGCGCCCGACGGGGTCAGCCGGGCCGCCCATTTCACCCCCGTCGGGATGATGTCGGTCTCCACGGTCAGCGCGCCCAGGCCGGCGAAGACGAACCACATCAGGTTGGCGACCGCGAGCACGATCTCGGCCCGCAGCGTCCCGCCGAGCAACAGGCCGAGGGCCGCGAACACCACGGTGCCGAGCGCGATGACCCCCGCGCCCAACGCCAACGCGAGCAACGCGGGTCGCCAACCCAGCGCAAAACCGATGGCGCCCAACAGGATTGCCTGCAAGAACACGACCGTGACGACGGCCAGGGACTTGCCCGCGATGATGCCCCACACCGGAAGTGGCGTGGCGCCAAGCCGTTTCAAAGCCCCGTAGCGGCGGTCGAAGGCGACCGCGATCGCCTGCCCGGTGAACGCGGTCGAGATCACCGCCAGCGCCATGATGACCGGGGTGAACGTGGCGGCGCGGTGCTGGCCGAACGAGCCGAGCGGCAGCAGCGTGAGCCCGACCAGCAGCGTGATCGGGATGAACATGGTCAGCAGCAGTTGTTCGCCGTTGCGCAGCAGCAGCTTGAGCTCCAGACCGAACTGCGCGGCCAGCATCTTAGGCACCGTGCTGGGGCGCGGGTCGGGCGCGAAAGTGCCTGCGGGGAAAGGTGATTCGCTCATGGCCGCAACTTCCTGCCGGTGAGGTCGAGGAACACGTCCTCGAGGCTGCGTTGCTCGACGCGCATGTCGGTGGCCAGCACGTCGATCCGGGCACACCACGCCGTGACCGTCGCGAGCACCTGCGGGTCGACCGGGCCCTCGACCAGGTACTCGCCCGGCGTCACCTCGGTGGCTTTGTAGTCCTCGGGCAGCGCCGCGGACAATAGGGAGAGGTCGAGCCGTGGCGGCGCGCTGAACCGCAACTGGTCCTTGGCCCCGCTGCGCATCAGCTCCGTGGGCGTGCCCGAGGCGACCGTCGCCCCGTTGTCGATGATGACGATCCGGTCGGCGAGTTCCTCGGCCTCCTTGAGCTGGTGGGTGGTCAGCAGGACCGTCACGCCGTCGCGGCGCAGCGCGTCGATCAGCTCCCACACCAGCAGCCGCGCGTGGGCGTCCATGCCCGCCGTGGGCTCGTCGAGGAACACCAATTCGGGCCGGCCGACCAGCGCGCACGCCAGCGCGAGCCGTTGCTGTTGCCCGCCGGAGAGCCGCCGGTAGGTGGTGCGCGCGGCGTCGGTGAGGCCCAGGATGTCCAGCAGCCAGGCCGGGTCCAGCGGATCGGCCGCGTAGGCGGCCACCAGGTCGAGCATCTCGCCGGCGCGGGCCGCCGGGTACCCGCCGCCGCCCTGCAGCATCACGCCGATCCGCGCCCGCAGCCGCGCGTTGTCGGCGATCGGGTCCAGGCCGAGCACCTCGATGGTGCCGGCGTCCGGGCGCACGAAGCCCTCGCACATCTCGACCGTCGTGGTCTTACCGGCGCCGTTGGGCCCGAGCAGGGCCAGCACCTCGGCGGCGTGCACTTCCAGGTCGAGATCGGAGACCGCTGTGGTGGATCCGTAGTGCTTGCTCACGCCGTGCAGCCGCACGACAGTTTCGGGGGATTCGCGGGATTCGCGGACGTCGTCGGCGCGGCTCACGTGGAATCAGCGTAGGCGTCATGGGTCGGCGGCGGCCGCGGGGTCGGGGCAGGTTGCGCGGGCGATGACGGGTCGGCGGCCGGTCGGGGGTCGGTTTCCCGGGCCGGCGCCGGCGGGGGCCGCCAGGGCAACCGGGTGTAGGTCAGCGCGATGAGCAGCACCACGATGACGGTGCTGGCCAAGGTGGCGTCCACGATCTGGAACAGCGCGAACCGGTCGCCGTTGGCGGTCGGGCCGAAGATGCCGACGACGAGGCTGATAACGATCGCCGCCACCCGGAAGCCGGTGCGGGTGGCCCAGCAGGCCAGCGGGATGATCGCCCACAGCAGATACCAGGGCTGAACGACCGGGAACAGCAGCACGCAGATGCCCAGCGCGACGCCGAGGCCGCCGATCGGGTGCAACCGGCCGCGGAAGACGGCCAGCAGCAGCCACGCCACCATGACCGTGATGATCAGCACACCGATCGCACGGGTCAGTCCCAACACCGCGGTGGTGTGATCGCCCAGGCCCAGCAGGATGCCCACCTGCCCGGTGCCGAGCGCCAGCAGCGTCGGGGGCGACATCCAGCTGCGCACCACGTTCGCGGTGCCCAGCGTGTAGATCCAGCCGAAGCCCAGGCCGCTGGCCCAGCCCACGACGGCCATCACCGCCAGCGACAGGGCCGCCATGCCGCCCCCGGTCAACAGCAGGGCGCGCAGGTTTCCTCCCCGCCGGTAGGCCAGGGCCATCGTGACGAAGCCCAGCGCCAGCAGCGACGGCAGCTTCACCTGCGACGACAGCGTGATCAGGACGGCGCCGGCCACCAGCATGCCCAGCGGTTCCCAGTCGGGACCCGGCTTGAGGGAGCGCGGCAGCAGGCGCGGGGTGTCGACACCGCGCAGCGCGAATTCGGCGCCCGCCAGCATCAGGCCCAGCATCAGCGCCTCGTTGTGCACGCCGGCCACCAGATGCATGATCAGCAGCGGATTGGCCGCGCCCAGCCACAGCGCGCTGACCTCGGCGACGCCACAGCGCCGGGCCAGCCGGGGCGTCGCCCACACGATCAGTGCGACGCCGAGCAGCTCGACGAGCCGGTGGCACAGCACGGCCGCGACGATGTTCTCCCCGGTGATCGCCGAAATGCCGCGCCCCATCCACAGAAACAGCGGGCCGTAGGGCGCGGGCGTCTCGCGCCACAGCGTCGGCACGGACAGGGTGAAGATGTGGGACAGGCCCAGCCCGGAGGCCGGGCCGACCCGGTACGGGTCGAGTCCCTCCAGGGAGATCTGGCTCTGCGCCAGGTAGGAGTAGACGTCCTTGCTGTACATCGGTGGGGCGATCAGCAGCGGCAGCACCCACAGCAGCAGGGTGCGGTCCAGGTCACCGCGCGACATCCGCCGGTTGCCCAGCGCGAACCGGCCGAGCATCAGCCAGGCCAGCGCCATCATGACCGCGCCCGTGGTCGTCATCGTCAACGACACGGTCTGGATGCGCGACGGCAGGTTGAGCAGCCGCACCCCGAACGTCGGGTCCTGCACGACGGGCCGCGCCCCGGCGCCCAGCGCGCCGATCGCCATCAGCATCGTGCCGCTGGCGCCGAACAGGCGGATGCGGCGGAGCGAGGTCAGCTCGGTATCGTTCAGCGGCGTACCCACCGCCTGCTCGTCGCCGTGCAGACTCGCGATCGACGAGCTCAGCGTGTGGTGGCGGGCTGACATCTTCAGCAGCGTAGCCGTCCGGCGGTGTGACCAGCGCAACGCCAGGGCAGGGGACCCTTGCTAGACCGATCGTCGGAATTGCGTCACACTGGTGTTGTGAAAATCCGAACCAGCCCCGATGGCGTCGTCGCGCCCGACGTCGGCGCTGCGAGCTCGGATCGTCACACCCGCCGCGCCATCGTGCGCCTGCTGCTGGAATCCGGAACGATCACCGCGGGCGAGATCGGTGACCGGCTGGGCCTGGCGGCCGCCGGTGTGCGCCGGCACCTCGACGCCCTGATCGAGGCCGGCGATGCCGAGGCCACGGCCCCCGCGGCATGGCAGCAGGCGGGGCGCGGGCGTCCCGCGAAGCGCTACCGGTTGACCGCCGGCGGTCGGGCCAAGCTCGACCACGCCTACGACGACCTGGCGGCGGCGGCCATGCGGCAGCTTCGCGAGATCGGCGGCGAAGAGGCGGTTCAGGCGTTCGCCCGGCAACGGATCGACGCCATCTTGACCGAGGTCACCGCGGCAGACAGCGCGGCGGACGACGACGTCGAGGCGGCCGCCGAACGGATCGCCACCGCGCTGACCAAGGCCGGCTATGTCGCCAGCACCACCCAGGTCGGCGGGCCGATTCACGGCGTGCAGATCTGCCAGCACCACTGCCCGGTCTCGCATGTCGCCGAGGAATTCCCCGAGCTGTGCGAGGCCGAACAGCAGGCGATGGCCGAGGTGCTGGGCACCCATGTCCAGCGGTTGGCGACCATCGTCAACGGCGACTGCGCCTGCACCACGCACGTCCCGCTGACGCAGAGCAAGGCTTCAAGTACGGCGCCCAGCCCGCGCCACATGACCGACACCACGAGCATCAAAGGAGCGTCTCGATGACACTCACACCCGAGGCCAGCAAGACGGCTACCGCGCCGCTGACCCAGGAAGAGGCGATCGCCTCCCTGGGGCGGTACGGCTACGGCTGGGCCGACTCCGACGTCGCGGGCGCCAGTGCCCAGCGGGGGCTGTCCGAGGCGGTGGTCCGCGACATCTCCGAGAAGAAGAGCGAGCCCGAGTGGATGCTGCAGGCCCGGCTCAAGGCGCTGCGCATCTTCGAGCGCAAGCCGATGCCGACGTGGGGCTCGAACCTGGAGGGCATCGACTTCGAGAACATCAAGTACTTCGTGCGCTCCACCGAAAAGCAGGCGGCGACCTGGGATGACCTGCCCGAGGACATCCGCAACACCTACGACCGGCTGGGCATCCCCGAGGCGGAGAAGCAGCGCCTGGTCGGTGGCGTGGCGGCGCAGTACGAGTCCGAGGTGGTCTACCACCAGATCCGCGAGGACCTCGAGGCCCAGGGCGTCATCTTCGTCGACACCGACACCGGCCTGCGCGAGCACCCCGAGATCTTCCAGGAGTACTTCGGCACCGTGATCCCGGCGGGGGACAACAAGTTCTCCGCGCTCAACACCGCGGTGTGGAGCGGCGGCTCGTTCATCTACGTCCCACCGGGCGTGCACGTCGACATCCCGCTGCAGGCCTACTTCCGGATCAACACCGAGAACATGGGCCAGTTCGAGCGGACGCTGATCATCGCCGACGAGGGTTCGTACGTGCACTACGTCGAGGGCTGCACCGCGCCGATCTACAAATCGGACTCGCTGCACTCGGCCGTCGTCGAGATCATCGTCAAACCCAATGCGCGCGTTCGCTACACGACGATTCAGAACTGGTCGAGCAACGTCTACAACCTGGTCACCAAGCGCGCCCGCGCCGAGGCCGGCGCGACGATGGAGTGGGTCGATGGCAACATCGGATCCAAGGTCACCATGAAGTACCCGGCGGTCTGGATGACCGGCGAGTACGCCAAGGGCGAGGTGCTCTCGGTGGCCTTCGCCGGCGAAGACCAGCACCAGGACACCGGCGCCAAGATGTTGCACCTGGCGCCCAACACGTCGAGCAACATCGTGTCCAAGTCGGTGGCGCGCGGCGGGGGCCGCGCCTCGTATCGCGGCCTGGTGCAGGTGAACAAGGGCGCCCACGGATCACGCTCCAGCGTGAAATGCGATGCGCTGCTGGTCGATACGATCAGCCGCAGCGACACCTATCCGTATGTCGACATCCGCGAGGACGACGTCACGATGGGGCACGAGGCCACCGTGTCCAAGGTCAGCGAGGACCAGCTCTTCTACCTGATGAGCCGCGGCCTGACCGAGGACGAGGCGATGGCGATGGTGGTGCGCGGCTTCGTCGAGCCGATCGCCAAAGAGCTGCCGATGGAGTACGCGCTGGAGCTCAACCGCCTGATCGAGCTCCAGATGGAAGGCGCGGTCGGCTAGTGACGAATCTGACCGAAGCGGTCGAGGGGTCGTCGCTTACCGCGCTGAACAAGGGGGAGCTGTTCTCCTCCTTCGACGTGGACGCGTTCGAGGTCCCGCACGGCCGCGACGAAATCTGGCGCTTCACCCCGTTGCGCCGGCTGCGCGGCCTGCACGACGGTTCGGCGCATGCCACCGGCAAGGCGCAGATCACCGTCACCGAACAGCCGGGTGTGCGCACCGAAGTCGTGCGTCGGGGCGACGAGCGGCTGGGCCAGGGCGGCGTTCCCACCGATCGCGTTGCGGCTCAGGCTTTCTCGTCGTTCAACTCCGCGACCGTGGTGACCGTGGCGCGTGACACCGAGGTCGCCAAGCCCATCGAGATCGTGGTGGACGGGCCGGGCGAGGGCGCGGTCGCCTACGGGCATCTGCAGATCCGCGTCGAGGAACTCGCGCGGGCCATCGTGGTCGTCGACCTGCGCGGCAGCGGAACCTACGCCGACAACGTCGAGATCATTGTTTCAGACTCGGCGGCGCTCGGGGTGATCTGGATCGCCGACTGGGCGGACGACATGGTCAACGTCAGCGCGCATCACGCACGGCTGGGCAAGGATTCGGTGCTCGGCCACGTCAACGTGACGCTCGGGGGAGACTTGGTGCGCACCTCGACGACGGTGCGGTTCACCGCCGCCGGCGGCGACGCTCAACTGCTCGGCACCTACTTCGCCGATGACGGCCAGCACATCGAATCCCGGCTGCTCGTCGACCACGCTCACCCCAATTGCCGCTCGGACGTGCTGTACAAGGGTGCGCTGCAAGCGGATCCGGAATCCGACCGTCCGGACGCACACGCCGTCTGGGTCGGCGACGTGCTGATCCGCGCCGAGGCGACCGGCACCGACACCTTCGAAACCAACCGCAATCTGATCCTCACCGACGGCGCCCGCGCCGATTCGGTGCCCAACCTCGAGATCGAGACCGGTGAGATCGTCGGCGCCGGACACGCCAGTGCCACAGGGCGATTCGACGACGAGCAGGTGTTTTACCTACGGGCCCGCGGCATCCCCGAAGACCAGGCCCGCCGATTGATCGTGCGCGGCTTCTTCGCCGAGATCATCCAAAAGATCGCCGTGCCCGCCGTGCGCGAGCGCCTGACCGAGGCGATCGAACACGAGCTTGAGCTGACCGAAGGAAACAAGAACTGATGACCACGCTCGAAATCAAGGACTTACACGTCAGCGTCGCGCGCACCAACGAGGCCGACGCCATCGGAATCCTCAAGGGCGTCGACCTCACGGTGAAGTCGGGGGAGACGCATGCGCTGATGGGTCCCAACGGATCCGGCAAGTCCACGCTGTCCTACGCCATCGCCGGGCACCCGAAGTACGAGGTGACGTCCGGATCGATCACGCTGGACGGCCAGGACGTGCTGGCGATGAGCGTCGACGAACGCGCCCGGGCCGGGCTGTTTCTCGCGATGCAGTACCCGATCGAGGTGACCGGGGTGTCCATGTCGAACTTCCTGCGCTCGGCCGCCACCGCCGTGCGCGGCGAGGCGCCGAAGTTGCGGCACTGGGTCAAGGAAGTCAAGGCCGCGATGGACGACCTGGGAATCGACCCGGCGTTCTCCGAACGCAGTGTGAACGAAGGCTTTTCCGGCGGTGAGAAGAAGCGCCACGAGATTCTTCAGCTGTCGCTGCTCAAGCCCAAGATCGCCATCCTGGACGAGACCGACTCCGGCCTGGACGTCGACGCGCTGCGGGTGGTCAGTGAGGGTGTGAATCGCTACGCCGAAGCCGAGCATGGCGGCGTTCTGCTGATCACGCACTACACGCGCATCCTGCGCTACATCCAGCCGCAGTTCGTCCACGTGTTCGTCGGCGGGCGCATCGTCGAAGCCGGCGGCCCGGAATTGGCCGACCAGCTCGAGGAGCACGGTTACGAGCGCTTCGTGCAGGCGGCGTCTGCGAAGGCCTGACATGACTCGGCGTGATGCAGCGGCTTCCGCTCTCGATCTCGCGGCGATCCGTGCCGACTTCCCGATCCTCAAGCGCGTCATGCGCGGCGGAAATCAGTTGGCGTATCTGGACTCCGGGGCGACGGCCCAGCGGCCGCTGCAGGTGCTCGACGCCGAGCGCGAGTTTCTGCTGACGTCCAACGGGGGCGTGCATCGTGGTGCGCACCAGCTGATGGAGGAGGCCACCGACGCCTACGAGCAGGGCCGCGCCGACATCGCGGCGTTCGTCGGCGCGGACGCGCACGAGCTGATCTTCACCAAGAACGCCACCGAGGCGCTCAACCTGGTCTCCTATGTGCTGGGCGACAACCGGTTTGAGCGTGCCGTCGGCCCCGGCGACGTCATCGTCACGACCGAGCTCGAGCACCACGCCAACCTGGTCCCCTGGCAGGAACTGGCCCGCCGCACCGGTGCCACGCTGCAGTGGTACGGGATCTCCGGCGAGGGCCGCATCGACCTGGACTCGCTGGAGCTCGACGAGCGGGTCAAAGTCGTTGCCTTCAGCCATCATTCCAATGTCACCGGCGCGCTCGCGCCGGTGGGCGAACTGGTCTCCCGCGCCAAAGCCGTCGGCGCGCTCACCGTGCTGGACGCCTGCCAGTCGGTGCCGCACCGCCCGGTCGACTTCCACGCGCTCGACGTCGACTTCGCCGCCTTCTCCGGCCACAAAATGCTGGGCCCCAACGGGATCGGCGTGCTGTACGGACGCGGGGAGTTGTTGTCGGCGATGCCGCCATTCCTCACCGGCGGCTCGATGATCGAGAACGTCGCCATGGACGCCTCCACCTACGCCGCGCCACCGCAGCGTTTCGAGGCCGGCACCCCGATGACGTCCCAGGTGGTCGGGCTGGCCGCGGCCGCCCGCTATCTCGGCGGCATCGGCATGGACGCCGTCGAGGCGCACGAACGGGGGCTGGTCGCCGCCGCCCTCGAGGGCCTGTCCGGGATCGAGGGTGTGCGGATCGTCGGGCCCACCACACTGGAAAACCGTGGTTCTCCGGTGTCATTCGTCGTCGACGGCGTGCACGCGCACGACGTCGGGCAGGTCCTCGACGACGACGGCGTCGCGGTGCGCGTGGGGCACCACTGCGCGCTGCCGCTGCATCGCCGGTTCGGGCTGGCGGCCACCGCCCGGGCGTCCTTCGCGGTGTACAACACCGCCGAAGAGGTCGAGCGATTGGTGACGGGCGTGCGCCGCGCGCTGGATTTCTTCGTCGGCGATCGCAAGCGCGGCGAAGCCGGGGGCACCGGGTCGTCGCCATGGGTTGGGAGAGAATGACCTTGCGCCTCGAACAGATGTATCAGGACGTGATCCTCGATCACTACAAGCACCCGCAGCACCGCGGGCTGCGGGAGCCGTTCGGCGCCGAGGTGTTCCACGTCAACCCGGTCTGCGGTGACGAGGTCACCCTGCGCGTCGCGCTGTCCGAGGACGGCGAAACCGTCGCCGACGTGTCGTATGACGGGCAGGGCTGCTCGATCAGCCAGGCGGCCACCTCGGTCCTCACCCAGCAGGTGATCGGTCAAAGTGTCGGCGATGCCCTCAAGACCATCACCGCGTTCACCGAGATGGTGTCCTCCCGCGGCACCATCGAGGGCGACGAGGACGTGCTCGGCGACGGGGTCGCGTTCGCCGGGGTGGCCAAATACCCGGCCCGGGTGAAATGCGCGCTGCTGGGGTGGATGGCATGCAAAGACGCGCTGGCACAGGCTTACTCACGACAAGAACCAGACCTCGAGGAGGTTACAGATGAGCGAGACCACCACACCGCATGACGAGTTGCTCGCCGATGTCGAGGAAGCGATGCATGACGTTGTCGACCCCGAACTCGGCATCAACGTCATGGATCTGGGCCTGGTGTACGGCTTGGAGGTCGAGCACGGCGAGATGGGCCCGGTGGCGTTGATCGACATGACGCTCACCTCGGCGGCCTGCCCGTTGCAGGACGTCATCGAGGACCAGTCGCGCAGCGCGCTCGTCGGCGCCGGCTTGGTCGACGAGCTGAAGATCAACTGGGTGTGGAACCCGCCATGGGGCCCGGACAAGATCACCGACGACGGGCGCGAGCAACTGCGCGCCCTGGGCTTCACGGTCTAGAACTTCGGTATCGACTCGAATCTCGCGCCGCTCTGCAGTCATCGTCTTTGCGCAGAACGGAAATGGCGCCTTTGGCCTCGAAGATCGCGAGATTGATGCAGTCGGCGTTGGGGTGGCCGTGCAGGCGTAACACGGCCTCCAGGTCGGCTGCGGTCAACCCGCATTGGCGCAGATTGCGTCGGTCTACCTTCCCGTCGCGGATCAGCACTTTCAGCGGTGGATCGATGAACCGTCGAACCCCCGGAATGAAGCGCAATCGTGCCAACACTGCGTGGGTGACCAGGAGGCAGATCAGCGCCGTGGTTGCGCTGAGCCACGACGCGTCACTGGCGGTGGCGGCCCTGCCGACGATGGCGCCCGCGGCGACCGCGGCGATCCAGTCGAAGGGCGCGAATTCGGCGAGGGTGCGCCGCTCCGTGAAGCGAAACAGGACCGCGGCGGTGAGGAACAGCGTCGAGGATTTGATGGCGGCACCGGTGACACCGGCCGAGTCGCCGATCAGGGCATGAAATATTCGGTCCACGCGTGCCTCCGTTCCAGGTAGTGAGCCTGGCCCCAACCGTTGTGAACTGTCATCACCCTTCACCGCCAGTCACCCGGGTGAATGAACGGCGGGGGTGATGACGGTTAACCCCGCCGCGCGTCACGCTCACTGTATGAGCAGACCTGCGGAGGCCCAGGATGTCGCGCCGAGATCCACCGCCGCGATCACAAACTCCCCGGTTCGGACGCACAGCCCGATCGCCACTCCCTGCGGCATCGAACATCTCGATTTCTCGCCACAGTGTCAGCTGGCGTTCCTCGACAACGGTTTTCGGTGTGCGCGCCCGGCGGCGGCGTATGTGGAGTTTCACATGGTCGGTTACTGCAAACGCGACGATTGTGACGAGGATGGCAATGCCTGCGGTTTCGTGTGCGCGGACCATCTCGATGCGTTGGAGTACACGGCCGAGTGCACCGCACGGGAGCTACACCCCGCGAGTCCCGCGCGGCGGCTGTCCCGGCGCGTCGCTCGATGCCCGTCCTGCGATAGACCGATCCGATCTGCCACCGATATTCTGCAGGTCGTGGTGATGCTTTAGCCCGGCCCCCGGTGTCACCGGCACTGTGTCAGAGCAGATTTCGCTAACCAGCGTTCGGCGTCGAGGGAGGATGCGCAACCGCTGGCGGCCGCGGTGATGGCCTGCCGGTAGCGGCGGTCAACCAGGTCGCCGGCGGCGAATACGCCGTCGACCGAGGTGCGGCTGGTCCCTTCTCGAGTGAGGACATACCCGTGGGGATCGAGATCGACGATGCCCCCGAGCAGCTCCGAACGAGGGCCGTGCCCGATGGCCACGATCACCGCGGAAACCGGCAGATCGCGCTCGGCGCCGTCCACGTGCTGTCGCAGCCGCAGGCCAGTCACCCACCGCCGCCCTTGGACGGCGAGGACCGAGGTGTTGGTCAGGACGGTGACCTTGTCGTGCGCGCGCACCCGAGCGGTCGTGAGCGGCGATGCGCGAAAGGTATCGCGGTGATGAATGATGGTGATGCTGTGCGCGATCCCCGTCAGGAAGAGCGCCTCCTCCATGGCGGCGTCCCCTCCGCCGACGACGGCGACATCCTTGCCGCGCAACATCAACCCGGCATCCTTGGCGGTGGTACTGACGCCTCGGCCCCATAGCCTCTTCTCGCCGGGGATGCCAAGGGCCCGCGGGGCCGAACCCATGGCGAGGATGACGGCGCGGGAACGCCAGACCTTTCCGGCCGCCGCCACGGTCTTGACGCCACCGTCTAGCCGGAAATCATCGACATCGTCGGGGCGCAGCTGGGCGCCGAACCGTTTGGCCTGGGCACACATGTCCTGTACGAGAAGTGGCCCGCTGGTGCCCTCGCGGAAGCCTGGATAGTTCTCGACGACCGTGGTGGTCATCAGCGCCCCGCCACGCGAAGTCCCTTCGATCAGCACCGTGTCGAGCTGCGCTCGCGCCGCATAGATGCCTGCGGTGTACCCCGCCGGGCCCGATCCGACGATGACGACGTCATGGATGCGGGCCGGTGCCGGCACTGCGGGAGCGGACGGGAGAAACGTGCTAAAAGGTCTAAGCGACAACGACTCCGGCGTCGCGCTCACCGCGCACCCATATTCCCGTACCGCACGTGGGATTCAGCGCGCAACCGGTCGACCATGTGCGGGTAGTGCAGTTCGAAGGCGGGCCGCTCGGAGCGGATCCGGGGGAGTTCGGTGAAGTTGTGTCGTGGCGGCGGGCTCGAGGTGGCCCATTCCAGCGAGTTGCCGTGTCCCCATGGATCGTCGACGGTGACCGGTTCGCCGTACCGCCAGCTCTTGAACACATTCCACACGAACGGCAGCATCGAGAAGCCGAGGATGAACGCCCCGATCGTCGAGACGATGTTGAGCGGCTGGAAGCCGTCGGTGGGCAGGTAGTCGGAGTACCGGCGCGGCATGCCCATGCTGCCCAGCCAGTGCTGCACCAGGAACGTCGTGTGAAAGCCGATCAGCGTCAGCCAGAAATGAAGCTTGCCGAACCGCTCGTCGAGCAGCCGTCCGGTCATCTTCGGGAACCAGAAGTACACCCCGGCATAGGTGGCGAACACGATCGTGCCGAACAACACGTAGTGGAAGTGGGCGACCACGAAATAGGTGTCGGTGACGTGGAAGTCGATCGGAGGGCTGGCCAGCAGCACCCCGGACAACCCGCCCAGCAGGAACGTGACCAGGAAGCCCATCGCGAACAGCATCGGGGTCTCGAAGGTCAGCTGGCCCCTCCACATGGTGCCGATCCAGTTGACGAACTTGATCCCGGTGGGGACCGCGATCAAGAACGTCGTGAACGAGAAGAACGGCAGCAGCACCGCACCGGTGGCGTAGAGATGATGCGCCCACACCGCGATCGACAGCGCCCCGATGCTGATGGTGGCGTACACCATCGTGGAGTAGCCGAACAGGGGCTTGCGGGAAAACACCGGCACGACCTCGGTGATGATGCCGAAGAACGGCAGCGCGATGATGTAGACCTCGGGGTGGCCGAAGAACCAGAACAGGTGCTGCCATAGCAGGACTCCGCCGTTGGACGCGTCGAAGATGTGCGCGCCGAGGTGGCGGTCGGCGGCGGCGCCGAACAGCGCGGCCGTCAGCAACGGGAAAGCGACTATCACCATGATGCTCGTGACAAGGATGTTCCAGGTGAATACCGGCAAGCGGAACATCGTCATACCCGGTGCGCGCAGGCAGACCACCGTGGTGATCATGTTCACCCCGCCCAGGATGGTGCCCAGGCCGCCGACAATCAGCCCCAGGATCCACAGGTCGCCTCCGGCGCCCGGGGAATGGACCTCGTTGGAAAGCGGCGTGTAAGCCGTCCAGCCGAAATCCGCGGCGCCGCCCGGGGTGATGAATCCCGCCAGCGCGATGAGAGCACCAAACATGAAGAGCCAGAACGACAATGCGTTGAGCCGTGGGAAGGCGACATCGGGGGCGCCGATCTGCAAGGGCAGCACGAGGTTGGCGAACCCGAACACGATCGGGGTGGCATAAAACAGCAGCATCACCGTGCCGTGCATGGTGAACAGCTGGTTGTACTGCTCGTTCGACAAGAACTGCAGCCCAGGTGCGGCCAGCTCGGTACGGATGAACAGCGCCATCAGCCCGCCGACGAAGAAGAAGGCGAAGCAGGCGACGATGTACATGATCCCGATCAGCTTGTGATCGGTCGTGGTGATCAAACGGTAGATCAGGTTGCCCTTGGGCCCGACGCGCGCGGGAAACGCCCGTTGGGCGCGCAGCTCGCCCACCGGGGGTGCGTAGGCGGACATCAGATTGGTCTCCTAATGCTGGATCTGTCTCCCGCCTGCGGTCAACTGCGTCGGCGCCGGACGACCACGATCACCCATCGCGGGTCGCGTGCGCCGACGGCGACGTGACGTCGCGAAAGCCGCTGTGGTGGGGCAGCTTCCATCCTGGCCGGACGTAGTGGCACGTATAGCCCGACGGATACCGCTCGAGGTAGTCCTGGTGCTCGGGCTCCGCCTCCCAGAACTCGCCGGCCGGAGCCACTTCGGTGACCACCGTGCCGGGCCACAGTCCCGACTCGTCGACGTCGGCGATGGTGTCGAGCGCGATCCGCTTCTGCTCGTCGTCCAGATAGAAGATCGCTGAGCGGTAGCTGGTCCCGACGTCGTTGCCCTGGCGGTTCTTGGTGGTCGGGTCGTGGATCTGGAAGAAGAACTCCAGCAGCGTCCGATAATCGGTCTGGTCGGGGTCGTAAGTGACCTCGATGGCCTCGGCGTGGCCGGGATGGTTGCGATAGGTGGGGTGCGCGTTCTGGCCACCGGTGTAGCCGACCCGGGTGGACACCACACCGGGCTGCTTGCGGATCAGCTCCTGCATGCCCCAAAAGCATCCACCCGCCAGGACGGCAACCTTGTGTGTCATGACCGATGCTCGCTCACGGGTGCGCCGCCGCGTCGCTCCGCAGCCGTGTCGGAGAACAGGCTCAGGTATTGCCCGTAACCTTCGGCCTCGAGGTTGTCGCGGTGAATGAAACGCAGCGACGCCGAGTTGATGCAGTAGCGCAGGCCGCCTTTATCCCGGGGGCCGTCGCTGAAGACGTGCCCGAGGTGGCTGTCGCCGTGCGCCGAACGAACCTCGGTGCGTTCCATGAAGTGGCTGCGGTCGCTCTTCTCAACGACGTTGTCCGCGTCGATCGGCTGGGTGAAGCTGGGCCAGCCGGTGCCGCTCTCGAATTTGTCGACCGATGCGAACAGCGGCTCACCGGAGACGATGTCGACGTAGATGCCGGGTTCCTTGTTGGCCCAGTATTCGCCGGAGAATGGACGCTCGGTCCCGCTCTCCTGGGTAACGTGGTACTGCTCGGGACTCAGCGCGTCGACCGCCGCCGGGTCCTTGGTGTATTCGTGTGACACGGATGCTCCTTGGTGAGTGTGCTCGGTTGTCCGATTAGTTGCGGCCGGCCATGATGCCGCCGTCGACATTGAGGATCGCGCCCGTGACCCAGCTGGCCTGTTCGGAAAGCAGATAGGTGACGGCGTTGGCGACGTCGACGGGGGTGCCGACTCGTCCCAGCGGGTGAAGCGGCGCGAAAGTGTCTAGCGTGGCGTCGATTTCGTCCTTCGGGATAAAGCCTTCATACAGCGGGGTCTTGACAACCGCCGGCGCCACCGCATTGACGCGAATCTTGTGCTCCGCAAGCTCGATGGCCAGATTGTGGGTAAGGGCGTGCAGGCCGGCCTTTTGCATCGAATACGCAGACGATGGTGTCAAACCGATGGCCTGATGTGCCCACATGCTGCCGATGTTGACGATGGCCCCGCCCTCGCCCTTGGCGATCATGCCCGCAACGACGGTCTGTGTCAGGAAGAACAGCGCGTAGTTGAGCTCCATGTAGGAGTCATAGAACTGCTGGTCGTACTCGAGAAACGGCCTGGGGATGAAGAATCCCGCCGCGTTTACCAGCAAGGTCGCGTCGTCGTGCTGCTCGGACAGCGCACGCTGTACATCCGCGACGGCAGCGCGATCAGTCAGTTCGGCGGCGATGCCAAAAGCGTGGCGACGCCGGTTCGTCAGCTCAGCGACGGTGTCATCGACACGGTCCTTCGAACGTCCGATGATCACCGCGCTGCCGCCATGGTCGACGACATCGAGAGCGACCTGCCGGCCCATGCCCGCACTGCCGCCGACAACGATGACCTTCTTGCCGTCAAAGTGCATGTTCGGGTCCCTTCGTGGTTGTGTTTGACGGCTCCCCGCTGGGCCGCCGCGTCTAACGAGACTGCAACGTCGCGGGCTGAGCCGGCATCACCCCAGCTCCTTGTTCACCCGGGTGATTGGTGCGGAGTTGGGCGCGAGTCCTCGTCGGCGGCAACTTCGTCGGCGGGGAGTGTCAATGTGATTCGGCGACGACCGGCTGTTCGCGGGTCGCGTCAATGGCGTCCACCAACAGCCAGAGCGCTAAGCCGATGAGCGCGATGTCCTTCATCAAGAATTCGCCGTCGGCGGACAAGACGGGAAACCCACCCGCAGACGCCTCGCCGACCCCGGGCGTCGTGATCATGAAACTCAGCGTGGTGACGAAGAACAGAGAGGCGACTATCCCACCCACCACGGCGGCCTTCGGAGACCAGGGCTTGAGGGCCAAGAGCGCCGCCGTGACCAATTCTACCGTTCCGTTCAATCGGCCAAAGGCGTCGATGGACATGATTTCGTAGACCCAACTCAAGAAGGGGCTGTTGGCCACCCAATGCGAAATGCCGTGGGACTCATAGTAAGTGAATTTCATGGCGCCGAACCAGGCCAGGACTATAGCCAAACCGTAACGTGCGACGAGGGGCGCGATGACGTTTATTCGAGACTTTCCTGGCCCAGCAGTCATCATGGCGGTGGCCTCACTCTGCGACATGCGGTCTCCGTTCTGTGTGTCGGTCGCGGCTCAGATCAGCGACCACTATCTGCGCGCATGGGGTGAGTTGTCCTCATCCCTGGGTGCAATTCACCCGGGTGAGACGACGGTAAGCCGTTGCGGGGCATGCCGTTCAGTGCGCACAAGCCGGCTCCGGCAGGTCCAGATCGGCCTTCGTCAAACGGTAGACCTGTAGCGTGAGGTTGTAGTACTTGTCGGTCTCGCCGACCCACTCCATCCCCACTCGCCGGGCGGTAGCCACACCACGGCGGTTCTCCGGTCGCACGACTGCGAAGACCTCACTGATACCGGGGTTTTCGAATGCCTGATGGGCAACCGCGTGACCGGCTTCGGCGCCGTAACCGTAGCCCCAAGCGTTCGGGGACAGCTGCCACCCGATTTCCAGATCCGTGCCGCCCGGCGGCAGTGGAAGCAGGGCAACGCCCCCGATCACGTCTCCCGAGGTGTTGTCGGTGATCGCCCACCGGCCCAACGGCAGCCCGGTTGGATCGCTTTCGGCGATCCATGCCGCCAGGACGTGTCGCATTTCCATCGCGTCGACGATGGGGGGCAAGGCCGGGCACAGCCAACGCGCCACTTCGGGCGCACCGTAGATCGCATATGCGGCGAGATCGTCATCGAGTTCCCACGGCCGCAACACCAGCCGGGGTGTCTCGATGCGCCGCGTGCCCGCGTCCCAGTCGACGTGATAATGCTCAACCATTCCGGCCCCTAGCGTTGTCGTGTGTAGTGCCCAAACGTTGTGGGCGCGGTCCGATCCGTCAGTTCTCATTGACTCCCAGTGTGTTTGGCGTCTCGGCGCTGATGGCCGCGATGGCCTCCGCATCCTCCAGCACGACCTTTTTGGCGGCGAGCAGCACCGCGCGCACGTCGCCGGCGGGTATGACCGCGGCGCCGGAGGCGTCGGCGAAGACATAGTCGCCGGGACGGACCGCCACCCCCGCGATCACCACCGGGCGGTTCGCCTCGTACGGGGTGACGATGTCGCCGCCCGACCGCGTTGTCTCGCCGCGGCAATAGACGGCGAGGTCGTAGTGCGCCAGCTCGGCGAAGTCGCGCAGCTTCCCGTCCGCGAGAATGCCGGCGAGCCGATGGTTATGGACACGCGACAGCTTTGTCCCGCCGCCCAGCGACGCGTCGCTGCAGCCATTGCTGGCCAGGACGAGCACGCGCCCATCGGCGCCGCTTTCGATGGCGTCGTAGAACAACCTCTTGAAGTTGTAGCGCTCGGGCGGGAGGGCGGCCCGGCACGTCGGGAAGTAAGAGATGGTCACGGCGGGACCGAAGAGACGGCGGCCGGGTGTCGGGCTCACCAGGTCGAGGAGGTGACAACGATGCCGGTGCCGGCGCCCCATCGCGTCCACGATGTCGGCGGTGCGCACGCGACCGGCGAGTGCGTCGAGGGATGGCATCAGCGGTCCGGGATCGCGATACGCCAGGACTGGGCGCCACGGAAGTCGAGCCAGGTGTCCGTGCTCGTTTGCACGAGTCGGGCCAGGACGTCGTCGCAGCCCGGGCAGCGCACCACGATGCCGGGGCCTCGGTGGTAGACGTGGCTCTCGGCGAAGGCGGTGTTACGACAACATTTCCCGCAGGTCAGCGTTGCGGTGGTGACGTCGAATCCCAGCACTCCCGCGAAGGCGCCCGCGGCCGCGTTACCGTCGACGTGTGTCGGTTCGGTCATCATTCCTCGCTTCTGGATTAGTTGCTCGGCCCAAACCGCTCGGTCCGAATGGCTGACGGCTGATGCCCCCGCTCGATCAGCATTGCGGTCACCGATTCCACGAATCCCGTTGGGCCGCACACATAGATGCGCAACTCGTTGCGAGGTGCCCAGCGGGTCGGCGCGAAGTCAGCGGCACGCACCCGGCCGGACGGCCGCGTGGTGTGTGGCGCGGCCGAGCGGGTGTAGACCCGTGTGACCTCAAGCCAATCACATTCACGCTCGAGCCGCGCCAACTCTTTTGCGTAGTACACATCGGTAGGACTGCGCACCGAATAGATCAGCCGAAAGTGGGAGCTGCCCACCACTAGCCGCTGTCGCAGCATCGCCATCAACGGCACGATTCCCGATCCACCGCCGACGAGTAGAACCTCACCCCCCTCGTCGGGGCGCCAGACGAACCAGCCACCGATGGGGCCGCGCAATTCGATCTCGTCGCCGGCAGCGAGTCCGAGGAGATACGGCGAGACCTCGCCGTCGGAGATCCGCTGCACGGTGAGTTCGATGTGCTCACCGTCGGCCGGTCTGCTCAGCGAGTAGCTGCGTTGCGCGCTGTACCCGTCCTCGGCGGTCAATTTGAGATCGATGTGCTGGCCGGCCAGGTGGCCGCCCCAGCCGGGCACGGTCAGCCGGATCGTGCGCGCCGAATCGGTCTCGGGGTGAGAATTCACGACACTCGCGACCCGCCACCGTAGCGCCGGTTTCACGTCGACATCCACAGTCGCCGTCAATCCCCGGCGTAGCGTTGTTCTCGCCACGGGTCCCCGTAGTTGTGGTAGCCCAACCCTTCCCAGAAGCCCGGTATGTCGCTGTCGCGCAACTCAATGGATCTCACCCACTTCGCGGACTTCCAGAAATACAGGTGCGGCACCAGCAGCCGTGCCGGGCCGCCGTGCACCGGGCTGAGCGGGGCGCCGTCGTAGGCGTAGACGATCCACGCCCTGCCGCCGAGAAGGTCGCGCAGCGGGAGGTTGGTGGTATAGCCGCCGTAGCAACCGACCAGTGCGAATTCGGCGGCCGTGTCGATCCCTTCGAAAAGAGTGTCCACAGCTACGCCCTCCCACATGGTGTTCAGCTTGGACCACGTGGTGACGCAGTGGATGTCGACGGTGGGCCGCTCGCTGGGCAATTGCCTCAACTGGGCCCAGGTCCACACGCGTTCGGTGCCATGCTCGTCGCGGATTGTGAACCGCCAGCGATCGAGGTCGATGCGCGGAGTCGGTCCCGCCTGCAGCACGGGGAAGTCCGCGGTCAGATGCTGACCGGGCGGCAACTCGACGACCGACTCGGCGCGACGCCCGCGAAAGCCCTTGTTGACGACAGTCATTGGTGTCCTCCTGGCAGCAGATTTGGGGGAGCGGGATAGGACCCGAGCAATTGCCGCCAGGATGCTACGAATTTGGCGACGCCGTCATCTTCGAGCGTCCTCACAACGTCCTTGAGTTCCACGCCGGCTGCGCCGATGTTGTCGAGCACGGCTCGGGCGTCGGCGGCCGTCCCGGTGATGGAGTCGCCGCTGATCACGCCATGATCGGCAAGTGCCTCCAAGGTTTTTTCCGGGATGGTGCTGACAGTGTGTGGTGCGACCAGCTCGGTGATGTACATGGTGTCGGGATAGGCGGGGTTTTTCACCCCGGTGGAGGCCCACAGCGGGCGCTGCACATGGGCGCCGTCGTAGCCGAGCGCGGCGTAGCGGTGTCCGGCTTGGAACACCTCCTGGTATGCGGCATAAGCGAGCCGGGCGGTGGCGATTCCGGCACGTCCGCGCAGTTCCATGGCTGCCTCGGTGCCGATCGTCTCCAGCCGCTGGTCGATCTCGGTGTCGATGCGGGAGACGAACAGGGATGCCACGGAATGGATTTGGGTGAGGTCTTTGCCGGCGCGCTGCGCCGCCTCCAGCCCGGCCAGGTAGGCGTTCATCACCGCACGATGGCGCTCGACCGAGAAGATGAGGGTCACGTTGACTGAAATGCCCTCGGCCACAGTGGCGGTGATCGCGGACATACCGGCCGACGTCGCGGGGATCTTGATGAACAGATTCGGCCGATCGACGATCTTCCACAGCTCGACGGCTTGACTGACCGTCTTGTCGGCGTCGTGGGCTGCCCTCGGGTCCACCTCGATGGACACCCGTCCGTCGACGCCAGCGGAGGCTTCCCATTGGGGGCGCAGGACGTCGCACGCTTGCCGGACGTCGTCGGTGATGACGGTGCGGATCGCCGATTCGGCGTCGGCGCCGCGTTCGGCCAGTGCGGTGATCTGCCGATCGTAGGCATGGCCATGTGAGATCGCCCGCTGGAAGATCGAGGGATTGGTGGTGACGCCGACTACGCTTCTGGTGTCGATCAGCCGCTGCAGGTTGCCGGACACCAGACGGTCGCGGGACAGGTCGTCCAACCAAACCGACACCCCCGCCGCCGAAAGCGCGGCCAGGGTTGGGTCTTGCATCATTTGACTGCGGCCTCCTGCCGATGTCGGCGGCTACGCGCTGTTCGTGCGGTGACGAGCGAGGCGGCGAACGCGACGACCGGCCAGTACGCGCCGGCCAGCATCCGCCGGTCCCGCGTCGTCAAGCTAATGCGGCGCGCTGTTTGCGTCACAGATCCTCCGTTACCAGGCCTTCATAGAGCGTTGTTTGCACCACCGCGCGTGCAAGCCCGTTGCTGCGGAACTCATTCCCGCCCGGTCGATGGCCAGGTTGTGTATGGGCACCTGCCGGGTGGTGTTCTGAGCGTGGCCCGGACCCGGCCAAGCCGTCATCACCCTCCAGCACCATTCACCCGGGTGATAATGCTCAAGCTGGACGGACGGTTAGACCCCTCAAGGGTGTGTCCAGTGATTGCGGCACGAATCGCAGCTCCGCGGCGCCAAAGGACACACCGAAGCGGGCGCACCACAGAATGACGCTGCCGACTCCGGCGGTGTCGACATGGCTACTCGTGTGTCACTCAGCCAGACGCGCAGCTGCGGACCCAACGTGGCATGGAGATTGTCCAGCCGCAGTATCCGTGACCCGTCGGGCAAGGTCGCCAGCCGCGCAGCACCGCTGGTTGGGTGGATGTGGCTGGTGAATTCTCCTAACTGGGTGGTCTGAGCTCCTGGCGGCGGCATCTCATCGATTGTGGTCTTGATCAACAACTTCCACGGTGCCAGCCACCACACGGCGGCAGGCAGTGCGCCCAGGACAAGGGTCGCCCGGGCCACGGGCCGCGGCGCCAACCACTGTGCGGCGTCAGTCCAGATCATCGTGCGCTATCAGCCGCCTGGCCGCCTCGGTGATCGAGCCGGACAGCGACGGGTAGATCGCGAGCGTCTGCGCCAGCCCGTCGACCGTGATGCGATTCTGCACGGCCACGGCGATCGGCAGGATCAGCTCCGAGGCGATCGGGGAGACCACCACACCGCCGATCACGACGCCGGTGGCCTGTTGGCAGAAGAGTTTGACGAAGCCATGACGCAGCTCCGACATCTTGGCGCGCGCATTGGTTTCGAGTGGCAGCATGATGGTCCGGGCCGGCACCGAGCCGTCGTCGATCGCCGTCTGCGGCACGCCGACCGCGGCGATCTCGGGACGCGTGAATACCGTGGCCGCGACGGTGCGCAGCCGGATCGGACTAACCGCCTCGCCCAGCGCGTGATACATCGCGATCCGGCCCTGCATCGCGGCGACCGAGGCCAACGGCAACAGGCCGGTGCAATCCCCGGCGGCATAGATCCCGGGAACCGACGTCCGTGACACCCGGTCTACGGTCAGGTGGTTGCCGCGCCCCAGCTCGATGCCCACCCGCTCCAGGCCCAGGCCGTCGGTGTTGGGGGTCGATCCGATCGTCATCAGGGCGTGGCTGCCCTCAACGGTGCGGCCGTCGGTCATCGTCACCACGACTCCGCCCTCGGTGCGGACAACCGATTGCGCGCGTGCGTTTTTGACGAGTTTGACGCCGCGTTCGGCAAACGATTCCTCCAGTACCCATGCGGCGTCGGCATCCTCGTAGGGCAGCACCCGGTCCCGGCTGGCCACGACGGTCACCGCGGCACCGAGTTCGGCGTACGCGTTGGCGAACTCGGCGCCGGTGACGCCCGAGCCGACGACGATGAGGTGCTCGGGCAGCGCGGTCAGGTCGTAAAGCTGGCGCCAGGTCACGATGCGCTCGTCGTCGGGCTGCGCCGAGGGCAGGATTCGCGGGCTGGCGCCGGTCGCGACCAATACGACGTCGGCATCTCGCACCATCGCGGTGCCGTCGGGCTTGGTCACCTTGACGCAGTGGCGCGCCAGCCCGGGAGTCGCGTCGATCAGCTCACCGCGACCGGCGATCAGCTCGACGCCCATGCTGAGCAGGTCGGCGGTGATGTCGGCGGACTGGGCGGCCGCCAATGTCTTGACCCGCTGGTGGATTTCGGGCAACGAGATCTCCGCGTCGGCGATACCGATGTCCAAGCTCAGAGGCGCCCGGCGCAGTTCGGTGCGCAGCCCGGTGGAGGCGATGAACGTCTTTGACGGCACGCAGTCGCACAGCACGGCCGCACCGCCGATACCGTCGGCGTCCACGATGCTCACCCGTGCCACCTCAGGCCCTCGGGCGGCGGCGACCAGTGCCGCCTCGTAACCGGCCGGGCCCCCGCCGAGGATCACAATGCGGGTCGGCACAGCTCGAACCTCACCATCCGGCCGGACGACAGGTCATCAAAAACGCCATCCACCACCGGCGTTCGTGTCTTCATCGCCGATGATATGGATGGCGGCTTCCTCAGCCGACGCGGCGCCACCGTCAATGCCGACGTCGTAGGCAAGGTAATCCGTAGCCGGATCCGTAGGGTCTACGTCGAAGGCGACGAGCCGGCCCGCGCGCATGCCGCCGACCTGATCGTCGATCGGCTCGCCATCGCTGTCAGCGCTATCACCGATTCCGTCGCCGTCCCACTGGTCGGTCACGTCCGGCAGCTCACGGGCCAGCCGGCGCGCCAGACTTTCGTGGGTGCGCGCTTCCCTCGCGGTGAGACCCCACGCCCGCAATTCCCGCGGGCTTTCCGGGGGTGAGTAGCCCTCGTCCAGGTCGATGCCCGTCTGTTCAGAGTCCACGCTTTCTTCCGGCTCGAGCAGGTGGGCCCCGACGTCGTCGAATTCAGAAATCCCCATCAGCGCCGTCTCCATTCCTTATCTGCAAGGTCGCACTCGCGAAGCGAAGCCGTGCGCCCGCCCGGTGGTTGCCTCAACCGAGCGCCTCGACAAGATCGCGGCAGGCTCGTTCACAGCGACGGCATACCTCGGCGCACATGCGGCAATGCTCGTGTTTCGCCGCGTGCTTGTCGCACTCGTCCCCGCTTGTCTTACAGGCGACGGCGCACGTTTGGAGCACCGTCCTGGTCAAGTTGGCGTCATAGCCCGTGTGCCGGGACAGCACGCGCCCGGTTGTCGCGCAGACATCCGCGCAGTCAAGGCAGGTACGGATGCATTTGGTCAAGTGGTTGACGTCGTCTTCACTGAGGCAGGCGTCTGCACACGCTGTGCACGCCTGGTCGCATTCAAAACACGCGTCGATACATGCGACCAGCTGTCTCGATCGATCCGGCCTAGATCGCGGGGATAGGTCTCCAGCATTCTCCTGGCGGCGTTCACTACGTCCTCCTTGTCAGGTTCCTCCTTGTTGGAGGCTGTCTCACACAACAGAACACGGCTGCGTAGCTGTAGACATCAAAAGCATGGCGTGCAAACGGGTGAACTGTCCTCGCCCACCTGAGTGCCTCACCCGGGTGATAAAATGACGTGACGAATCCGCCGAACCCACTACCCAAGATCACCACTGACGGGGCGCGACCGGTCTGGCGGGTCAGGCGCTCCTAAACCGCCTCGGGCTGCCGCGGGCGAATGATGGCCAGCATCCTGCGCAGCTGCGGCTCCTCTGGGCTGCCGGCGTAGCCATTCAGCCATCCGGTCAACTTCGAGTGTATCGCCACCGGCAACGCCGTACGGGTTGCCAGGAGGGAGGTGAGGATGCGTTTGATCACGAGATACCCTTCGCCGCAGCCTAATTCGACGAAGACAACCGTGCGCTCATAGCCGGTCAGACACGAATTCACCGCGTCGACCAGTAACCACGCCATGTCCTCGTCGGAGATGCTCGACGGCTCAACCGTGGGGCGCGGTTGCGCCACCGAACCACGACTCGGGAACCTCCGTGTCTTCGACGACACCAATCGGGCCTGGGGCCTGATAGCGGCAGTAAGCATGTCCTGGTCCCTTTCCGGTTTCCTGGCGGCGGCTGGGCGTGGTTCATTAACGGCTTTGTCAGACAAGGTGATTCGTGACCGGGCACATCTGGTGCGGTGCCCGCGGATGGGCTAAAACAGTCCGAGTTCTCGCGCCCGGCTGACCGCCGCGCCGCGGTGCTCAACGCCGAGCTTGCGGTAAATGGCGCGCTGGTGGGTCTTCACGGTATTGAGCGAGACGTAGAGCCGCTCACCGATCTCGCGTCGCGATAGCCGGGTGGCGAGCAGGCGAAGAACCTCAACCTCTTTGGGGGTCAGTTCCTCGGCGACCACGCTCCGTTCGTTGCGCGGACTCACCGCGACTCCCGCGTTGCGCTCGGCCGAGGCGAGCAGCGTCGGGGCGATGCCGGCATCGGCGCAACCACGCACCAGGGTGCCGGCCTCTTCGAGGCTCGCCTTGGCGGTCTGGTGGTCGCCGAGCCGCTCGGAGATCTCCGCCCTCACCAACTGCGCCTTGGCCACCTCGAGGATCGCACCACTTTGGCGGGCCGACATGACGGCCATGTCCGCGGCGGCCACCGCCGCAAGCGCGTCACCGCTTTTGGCGAGGAGTTCGGCCGTGGCCAGCGACACCATCACGTCCACCAGATGTTCCGCATCGGCCAGGTCTCGGGGGCTGCCCGAAGCCTCCCGGATCTGATGCTCGGCATCCGCGAGCTCACCCCGTTCGGCCGAGATCAGCGCCAGATAGCCCAACGAGGAACTGCGGGCGCGACGATCGCCCACCTTCTCGGCAAGCTGCACGGCCCGCCGGAAGGCGGCTTGCGCCTCGGGGACATCGCCCGAAAAGTACAGCGCGGCACCATAAATGCAATAGGCGCTCGGTCGGCCCAGCGGTGCTTCGCCGAAATCGAGGGTGGTCGCCCGGCGAGCCCCCTCGAGCGCGGCAGCAACGTCAGCCGTCTTGAATGAGTGAACCGCGCGCAACACGGCGGCTTGCGCGCTGATGGCGCGACCATCCGCGGTATCGTCCGCGGATCGCGCCTCGACCGCCTCGATCCACTCGGCGGCGTCATCGAGTTGACCGACGCTGAGGGCGATCCACGCGCGGGCGACGCTCAGGCGCGGATCCTCTAAGACGGTTTCCTCGGGAAGTAGATCCAGGTAGCCGGAGATGGTCGACAGGCCGCCGCCGTTGAATTCGTCGACCCAGTCCGCGGCGATCAGGTCAGCGCTGCGCGCGGTGTCGCCGGCGGCGAGCAGGTGGCGCAGCGCCTCATCGATGAGTCCCTCGGCCTCGAACCACGTCGCGGCTCGCCGGTGCAGATCGGCGACGAGATCAGGCTCGGTGCGGCGCAGCTCGGTGCGCAGCAGCTCACCGAACAGCTGGTGATAGCGATACCAGTGACGCGACGTGTCCAGTGGCACCACGAACAGGTTTTCGCGCTCGATCTTTTGCAGGACCGCGGCCGAGCCAGACGTTTGCAGCACCGCGTCGCACAGCGCACCGCTGAGTCGTCCCAGGACCGACGTGCGGAGCAAAAAACTACGCAGGTTCGGTGGCTGCCCGTCGAGCACCTCGGCCATCAAGTAGTCGACGATATGACGGTTGTCGCCTGCGAACGTCTTGATGAACGTTGCGGTGTCAGCACGCCCGGCAAGCGAGAGGGCGGCAAGATAGAGGCCGGCAGCCCATCCTTCGGTGCGGCGGTGCAACAGTTGAATATCCGTGGGCGCCAAGCCCAGCCCGAGGACATCGTTCAGCAGGTGGTCCGCCTCGGTCGGCCCGAAACGTAAGTCGTCCGTTCGCACCTCGGCGAGCTCGCCGCTGGCCCTCAGCCGAGCCAGCGGCAACATCGGATCGGCTCGGGTGGCCAACACCAGGTGAAGATTCGCCGGCATCCGGCTGATGAAGAAGGCAAGCTGCTCATGCATCGCTCGGCCTACCACCAGATGGTAGTCATCGAGAATGAGCACGACGGGGCTAGGGATCGTGTCCAGATCGTTGAGCAGGGTAGGCAGCACGACTTGCACTGGATCGGCACCCATCGCCAGGAGTTCGACCGCGCGAATCCCCAGCCCGGGACTGACTTTCTGCAGCGCGGCGACCACGTACATCCAAAACCACACCGGGTCGTTGTCGGAGGAATCGAGCGACAGCCAGGCGAACCGCCCATCCCCACCCATCGCCCACTGCGCCAGCAATGTCGTCTTGCCCCAACCCGCCGGCGCACTCAACAGGGTCAGCTTGCGGGTACGCCCCGCCGACAATGCGTCCAGCAGGGCCGCCCGGTGAACCAGCTGCGCCCCCATGGCCGGGACGTGCAGCTTGGTGGCGAGCAGGACTGCGCGCGCACCGGCTTGTCCGACGCCGTTGTCGCTGCGCCCTGCTGAGCCGCTCATGTCCGCACTCCGCGAATCCGTCGAATCCCGCAGCCGGGCGGGGAAACTCGGCGGTGACGCGTCCTGGGTGGCCGCCCTGTCGGCATCCCAGTTTGTCCTTGCGGGGCCGCCCGGGCTCGTTCTGCTCGGTAATCGCGGCGACTCTATTGAATCAGATGCGCCGTCCGGAAATGCCGCGGGCGCACGCCGGCGGTGCCCGTTTGGGCCGGCGGACCCGCGTCCCGCCAAGGGCTCAATGGTTGTCTCATGAGCCGCGCTCATGCTGTGCCCGCTCACCGCACTTCTCCTGTTTTCACCGAAGCCTCTACTCCTGCAACCCACTGCACCGCCGCGCCCGGATGCTGAACCTCTCAAGGGAGGTGACTGAGCGTCTCAACGCGAGACTTCGGGGCACGCGGGCCGGCGGCCCGCCATCGTCTGCGCCGTGCTCATGGACGTCGGGACACCAACACGTAGCCACCCACGCCGAAGACCACCGGCATCATCATCAACATTCCCAACAGTGTGCTCATCATCGTCTTCTCGACCCTCTGCGCGTTTGCCCTCCGGCGCCGGGCCCTGGTTGGGTCGCGGCGATCCAAAGCGCAATGACTACGTTGGCACCGCGGGAACCGCGCCACCATCGCCCGGCGGGTGATGTTTAGGGCCGGGTCGGTGTATGCCTAGTGGCCTTGGGCTTTGACGGATTGGTCAATCCGGGCGGCGCATGAGTTGCGTCAGTTGAGCGCGGGACGTGATCCCGAGTTTGGCGAAGGCATTGTGAAGATGCGTTTTCACCGTGTGAGGGGAGAGGTGCAGTTGCTGCGCGACCGCGCGGTTGGTCGCGCCGTCGGCGATCAGATGGACGACGGTGAGTTCGGAGTCGGTGAGGCTGTCCAGGCCCGTTTTCGCCCGCGGGTGTGTGACGATGCGCCGTTCCACGCCCAACCCGCGCAGCGCGCGACCGACCCGGCGGGCATCGGCGGTCGCCCCGCACTCGATGTAGGTGTCGAACGCGGCGTTCAGTTGTTCGAGCGCCTCGGCATTGCGCTGCGCGCGAGCCAGTTCGCCGCCGGCATCCTCGGCGGCGCTGGCGTACAGAAGCGGCCGCGGCGACGCGTGCAGCAACTCCGCGGCAGCCACCAATGCCTGGGCATCGTGTTCGAGGATCCCGCGGGCGTACCCGGCCACCGCCGCGAACAGCGGCACCGCGGGCCGGTCACGCTCGAGCACCTCGGTGGCCTGCAGGACCCGCGCGCGTAAACCGGCATCACCGGCGGCCGAGGCCACCCGCGCACCCAAGATCAGGCGAGCCAACGCGTGGGGGAAAAACGGTGTCGCCAGCAGGATGACGTCGCCGAGCCAGCGCATCGCGTCATGAATGTCGTCGCGCTGCCACGCCGCCCGCGCGAGCACATACGCCGATCCGCGACGAATGCCGGCGGAGCCAGTGGAATGGGCGTCGCGCGCGTCATTGACCATCTGTTGCAACAAGTTCCGGTCATCGGTGTGGGCCGCCACCTCGGCGAGAATCACCGTGCGGAGTACGTCGTGCTCGGTCGCCCCCGTCCGCTGCGGTGGCGGAAGGCATTCCGTCGCATCGCGAGCGGCCGACAGCCGGCCCGCAGCGAGGTGGACGAGCCCACTGAAGACGGCCCACAAGGCGAGCGCCATCGCGTTGCCTTCCCGACCGGCTTGCCCGATGCCCTGCGCAACCTGGGCCGTCGCGTCGTCCAACCGGCCGACCACTGCCAGCAGGTTTGCGTTGTACATTCCGGCATAGGCATGCGCCAACGCCGTTTCATTCGTGTGGGCGAGCGGGCAAAGCTCTTCGAAACGGCGCAGTGCGCGGGCCGTATACCCCTCACCGGCATCGAGCAAAGCGTGGGTGACGCCGGCCATGATCGTGGCCTCGAGATCACCGGTGGCGGCCGCGGCCGCGGCCGCCTCGTCGGCGGCCTCGCGCCGTTGCCCACCTTCGTCGAACACCAGGTTGTACGCCAGCCACGCTAGATGCCGCGCCCGGGTGATCTCGCTGAGTCCGCTCAACTCGAGCGCCCGCCGATTCTCCTCCACACGCCGCTGGTCAGTGTGCTTGGTGTGCACGGGAAGTCGCAGCCGGATCTCGGCCTCTACTTCGGGCGACGCCGCGCCCGAGAGCGCCGCGACGGCCAATTCTTCGGCCTCGCCGTGGCGGCCGGCCCGGTTGAGCCACCCCACCGTTTCCGCGACCAGGGATCCATGCTCGGCGTCGTCGGCGGGCAACAGCCCCAGTGCGCGCTTGCTCAGGTCCGCGGCCGCGCTCGCGTCGCCGCGGCCAACCGATTGGGCGGCGTGGCGCAGAGCGTCGATCGCCTCCCGGTCTCCCGGCTCGGCGCTGCGCGCCAGCTGGGTGGCTACCTCGGCCGGCGCCGCGCCCATCCCCAGCATGACCGACGCCGACTGGCGCTCCATCGCCCGGCGCAGCGACTGCGGCAAGGACTGTCGGGTGGCCTCGCGCAGCAAGTCGTGCCGAAACCTCAGCTGCTCACCGTCTTCGATGAAAAGATCCGCGCGCACCGCCTCCTCGAGCGCCGAGAGCAACGACGTCGGCGAACGTTCCAGCATCGCGGCCAGCAAGCCGGCCGAGAACCGGTCCGGCAGCACCGCGGCCACCCGGACCACTTCTGATGCACCTTCGGAGAGCAGGTCCAGCCGTTGCTGCATACTGGCGCCCAGCCGTCGCGGCAGCTCATGTCCGGTGGCCACCGCGTGCCCGCCGGTAACGCTCAGTCGGTCCTCCTCGCCGAGCCCCCTGACGAGCTCGCTGACCAAAAACGGATTTCCGTGCGCCTTGGCGGCCAGATTCAACAGTGACACATCGGCTTTCGCCCGCACGGCGTCACAAACCATGTCGGCGACCGCATCCGGCGCGATGGCCCCCAGTCGCAGGAATGTGGCATGCGCGCGGTGCAGCACCGACAACGTCTCTTGCACCGCTGGCCCGCCGGCCCCGGTGCGGGCGGTCAATATCCACAACACCGCCGCATCCGGCCGCGCGGTGGCCAGCGAACGCAGCGCCAGCAGCGTGCCGTTATCGGCCCAGTGAATGTCCTCCAACACAATCACCAGCGGGGTCTGTGCGGCCGCGGCGTGAATCGCGTCGGCCAAATCGTGCACCACCCAGTAGCGCAGGTCGGCCGATCCGCCCAGGCGGCGCAACGCCTCGGCGTCTCCCACCGGGGGATCGGCGTTGAGCGTGGCCATGAACAGCGAGAAAAACGGCACCGTCTGCTGGTACTCGAACGCCTCACCGAACAAGGTGCGCACCCCGCTGTGGTCGGCCAGCGCCAACACTTCGGTGAGCAACCGACTCTTCCCGATGCCGGGCGGGCCCTCGATGACCAGCACGCCCCCGCGGCCCCGCGCCAGCGCGGTAACCAGTGCGCCGATCATTTTCAGCTCGTCTGCCCGCCCTCGAAGCGGCGGAGTGGACAGCCTTGGGCCGCCGACATCGAATAGGCCGGTGGAAGGCCCCATCGGGTGTGTGTCCTATCTACCGTTTACCGGACTGCCATTGGAGTGCACGTCATTGTAGGCCCGCGCACGCCATCTATCCGATTTGCTGCCGGTCAATCAGCGCCGCGCATGAGCTGCGCCAATTGGGCGCGGGAACTGACGCCGAGCTTGGCAAATGCGTTGTGGACGTGGGTCTTCACCGTGTGGGGGGAGAGGTGCAGCTCGGTAGCGACGTCGCGGTTGGTCGCGCCCTGTGCGATGAGGTTGACGACAGTGAGTTCGGAGTCGGTGAGGCTGCCCCAGCCTGATTTTGCTCGCGGGCTGACGATCCGCCGCTCCACGCCCAATCCACGCAGCGCGCGGCCGACCCGGCGGGCATCGGCAATCGCTTCACACGCGATGTAGGTGTCGAATGCCGCGTTCAGCTCGTCGAGCGCCTCGGCGTTGCGCTGTGCGCGACTCAGCTCGCCGCCGGCGTCCTCGGCAGCGCCAGCGTAGAGAAGCGGCCGCGACGACGAGTGGAGCGCACTCGCCACCGCCACCAACGCATCGGCATCGCGCTCGAGGATCCCGCGGATGTGCTCGGCGACGGTGGAGAAGAACCGAACCCCGGGCCGCTCGCGTTCGAGCACGTCAACGACGGCCAGGAGACGCGCCCGCAACCCGGCATCACCGGCAGCCGAAGCCACGCGCGCGGTCAAGGTCAGCTGATCAAAGACGATCGGCAAGACGGGTGTCACGAGCAGCGGGATATCGCCGCCGAGCCACCGCACCGCCTCATGGACGTCGTCGCGCTGCCACGCCGCCAGCCCCAGCGCGGCCGCGGCCCCGCGACGTACGGCAGGTGTACCGCTGGAGTAGGCATCGCGTGCCTCACTCATCGTCTCTAGCAACAACGTTCGGTCGTCGGTGCGGGCCGCCACCTCCGCCAGGGTGAACATGCGCATCGCGGTTACGAAGGTCGACCCCGTTCGCTCCGGCGTGGGCAGCCACTCGATGGCGGCGCGGGCAGCCGACAATCTGCCGGCGGCCGCCTGTACGACCCCCGCCGTCAGGGCCCAGATGTGAAGCGCCATGCCGTCGCGTTCTTGCTTGGATTTCTCTGTGCACTTGTCGACGAGCGCCGCAGCATCGTTCAACCGTCCGACCACCGCGAGCAGGTTTGCTAGGTGGCATGCGGCGAGATTGTGAGCGGTCATGTCGCCCGCGGGGGTCAGGGCTTGCAGTTGCTCAACCCGGTAAAGGGCGCGGCCGGCGTACCCGTCCGCGCAGTCGAGGCAGGCAAGTGCTACTCCGGATAGGATGCTCGACTCGAGATCGCCGGTGGATGCGGCGGCGGCCGCCGCCTCGTTGGCTGCCGCGCTGTCCTGTCCCTGTTGGCCGTACATCGCCATGTTGTACGCCAGCCACGCCTGATGTCGTGCCCGGGTCACGTCGCTGAGGTGAGGCAGTTGAAGTGCGCGGCGGTTGTCTTCGATGTGTCGCGTTGTCGTATCGGTGATCGGTGTCCGGAGCCGGAGAAGAATCTTGGCCTCTTCTTCGGGCGCCAGCGCGGCAGACAGGGTGGTGTCGGCCAATCTTTCCGCCTCTTCGTAGCGGGTGGCCCGATTGAGCAGCACGATCGTCTCTGTGACGAGTGACGCGCGTCCTGAGTCTTGGGCGGGTTGGAGTTCCAACGCGCGCTTGCTCAAGTCCGACGCGGCGCCCGGATCGCTATAGGCCAGAGACTGTGCGGCTTCGCGGAGTGCGGCGATCGCCGCCTGATCGCCCACCTCCGCGCTGCGGGCGAGCTGGGTGGCGACCTCCTGCGGCGCCGCGCCCATGTCCAGCATGACGCTCGCCGATTGCCGCTCCATCGCTCGGCGCAGCGACCGGGGCAACGACTGCCGCGTCGCTTCGCGCAGCAGATCATGACGGAACCTCATCTGATCACCGTCTTCGATGAGCAGGTCGGCGCGGACCGCCTCTTCGACCGCCGACACCAGGGCGGCCGGGCGGCGTTCCAGCATGGCGGCGAGCAGCCGGGCCGAGAATCGGTCAGGCAGTACTGCCGCGACCCGCACGACTTGGCTGGCGGCGGGGGAGAGTTGATCGAGTCGTTGCTGCATGGTGTGGCTGAGCCGTCGCGGCAACGAATCTCCCGTGGCGAGCGCGCGGCCATCGCTGACGTCGAGCCGGCCCTCCTCGTCCAGTCCGCGCAGCAGCTCCGTCAGCAGGAAGGGGTTGCCGTGCGCCTTATCGGCCAGATTCAGCAGCGACGCATCCGCGTTGGCTCGCACGGCGTCTTGCACGATGTCTGCGACCGCGCTCGGTGTCATGGCAGTCAACCGCAGAAAGGTGGCATCCTCGCGTTCCAGCGCGGTCAGCGTCTCGCGAACGGCCGGACCGCCGGCCCCGGTTCGCGTGGCAAGGATCCACAGCACCGGGGCGTCGGGTCGCGTTGCGGCCAGCGACCGCAGCGCCAGCAGGGTGGCGTTGTCGGCCCAATGGATGTCCTCGAGGAGGATCGCCAGGGGCGTTCGGGACGCGGTGGCATGGATGGCCGCTTGCAGATCGCGCACCACCCAGTAGCTGAGATCGGCCGATGTGCCCAAGCGGCGCAACGCCTCCGCATCCCCGACGGGGGGATCCGCGCGCAGTGTCGCCATGAACAGCGGGAAAAACGGCACCGTCTGCTGGTACTCGAACGCCTCGCCGAAGAGTGCACGGACGGTTGCCTTCTCGGCGCGCGCCAAGACCTCGGTCAACAAGCGGCTCTTGCCGATGCCCGGTGGTCCCTCGATGACCAGTACGCCCCCACGCCCCTGAGCGAGCGCCGCGATCAGCGCATCGATCGCCCTCAGCTCGCTCGCCCGCCCGCGGATCGGCGGCGTGCGCAGCTGCCCCGACGCATTCGCGGCACTCACGCGAACCGCCACCCGCCGACGTGTTGTGGGCGGGCGGGAGACGTCCAAGTTGTGTAATCCACTGTTCTCGCCACCGTTAGCGCTGGCAGTCAGTGTAGGCATGTTCTTCGGCCCCACCTGCTGTGTTTCGCGTTCGATTGAATCAACGCACTCAGCAATCACACCCGGTGCACGTCCCCTTTTGCTGGCGGGCGCTAGCCCCAAGGACCTCATCATTTTCTCGTGATCCGCGCTCATGCTGTGCCCGCTCACCGTATTTCTCCTCTCGGGATCGATGTATCGGCTCCTGCCAACTCATGACATCGCTGCGCGCGGATGGTGAGCGTCTCAACATGAGGTGAATGGGTGTCTCAAATTGAGACGACGGCGGACGGTCCGTCATGGTCTTTCCGCTTGGCTTCGGACGGGTGTATCGGTTCATCCGAGCAACGCACCCGTCGCGCGCGTAGGGTAATCGCCGAAGTCGATAAAAGTTTGCTGTCTGCAGCGAAGGGACACCCAGTCTCCGGCCGCGGTCGGCGGGTGTCAGCCGCCGCTCCGCGACGGTGACCCGGAGTCGAGGTAGTTGGGGATGGGTTCACAGGCGCGCCGCACGGCCGAACTCGAGCAGGCCAAGGAAACGTTCCTGCCCGTGGAGTCCCTTGACGTGATTCGCTCAGTCGATGAGGACATTCTGCGCCCCGGTGTCCTCGATTCGTGGCGTCGGTCCCGGGCCCTGCAAGTCCACCCCGACCGGGTCGAGCTGCCCTTTGTGCGCGAACCCAACAGGGGTTCGCGCCTGGTGCGCGCGGCTGCGCCGGTGCTGGAGCGGGTCACCTTTGACCTGGCCGCGCAGGATGTCAGCGTCGTCCTGACGTCGGCTGACGGTGTGGTCGTCGATCGGACCGCTGCGGCAGTCCCCATCCTCGACGCGTTGGACACGGTGAGCCTCGCACCGGGCTATAGCTTGGCCGAAGAGGTGGCGGGCACCAACGGGATCGGCACGGCTCTGGAAACCGGACAGCCCACATTCATCGGTGGCAGCGAGCACTACGTGGCTATGTTCACCGGTTTTGCGTGCGCGGGGTCACCGATCCGTGATCCCGTAACGGGCAGAGTCATCGGAGCCGTCAATCTGAGCTGTCTCGCAGACCGATCCGATCCACTGCTGCTCGCGCTGGCTACCAGCGCCAGTCGCCACATCGAGGATCGCTTGCGCGTGGTGGCTCATGAGAGCGAGACGGCACTTCTGGAAGCCTATCTGCAGCAGGCACGGCGATGTTCGGCCGGCGTGTTGGCGATCGGTGGCGATGTCGTGTTGATGAATCCCTACCTGCGTCGCACGCTCGACGGGGACGAGCAGACCGCGCTGCTTGAACACGCCTCGGATCTGCTCACGTCCACCCTGTCGGGCACGGCGCTGGTTGTGCTGCCGAGGGGACACATCGCCAAAATCACCGCCGCCGACCGGTCGACGACACGCGCCGGCCGCCTCAACGTCGTTTTCCGCGTTGATCTTTCCGGCGAGACCGGCTCGCAATCGCGTCGAACGGGCCGCCTTGCGTCCACGTACATCCCCGGCTTGGTCGGTCGCAATAGCGCCTGGCTGCATTGCTGCCAGCAGGTCCGGCAGTGCTGCCGCGACCGAGAATGGGTGATGATCGAGGGTGAGAAGGGATCCGGCCGGGCAAAGCTGGCGCAGGCGGTGGGGCAGCATGTGAAGCCGGACCGAACGATTCGCGTGATGCGCAGCGAAAGCTTCGGGAGCGCGGCATCTTTCGTCGCCGAGCTGGCGACACTGGCCGCCGATGACGACTTCGCGGTGGTGATCGCCGACGTGGATGACATCGACGAGGACATACTCGAAGCGATCGTGCCGATGCTGGCCGCGCGCGCAGGTCGGGGGTGGATCGCGGCCACCACAAGTTCCGCGGCTCCTGCTGCACCGATCAAACAGTTACTGCCGCTGTTCACCCATACCGTCACCGTGCCCGCGTTGCGACACAGGATTGACGACCTCGAGGAACTCGTGCCCCTGCTGCTGCGCGAGATCACCCGGGGCGCCGATGTGACGCTGGCGCCCGAGGCCATGCGGCAGCTGAGCAGGTTGCCGTGGCCGGGCAACGTCTCGCAGCTGCGCCGGGTCCTGACCGACACCGTTGCCCGCCAACGATCCGGCATTATCGGCGTCGACAAGTTGCCGCCGGAGTGCCGGTCCGTCACACGACGCAAGCTGACTCGGATGGAGGCTCTGGAGCGCGATGCGATTGTCCGCAGCCTTCAGGACAGCGGCGGCAACAAACAAGAGGCCGCACGCGCCCTGGGAATGTCACGTGCGACCATCTACCGCAAGATCAACGATTACGGCATCGCGTAACGGCCTTGCGCTTGTCGGCCGAAAAGCATTGGCCCGCAGTCATCATCAGGAAGCGCCGCGTCCCTCGGCCGTTGCTGGCCAAGTTCCGGCTCGCCAAAGCGCCGGGCGCGTCGCGGGCGCCCCGCCCGGCTGCGGCAACGCGATGAGCCGCTGACCGCCTCTTCGATTCGCACCGCGCATCCTCTCGGCAAATGGGTGGCTCACCCACGTGCGGGGGATGACGTCGCGAATACACCACCTTGAGCGACGTTCGCTGACAGCTCGTGACGCTCCCAATGCCAGGCAAATCACCCGGGTGAATCAGTTCGCCGGGCGATGACCACTCATCCCACGTCGGTTAATGCTGACTTAACAACTGGCGAGCGGACGGTACGTGGAGTCCACCACGTTTCGGGGATCGGCATTCAGGCCGCATGAGCGAGCAACGGGTCGGGGTGAAGGTGGACAACCTCGCTGTGTCGATCACCGCGGAACCGCCACCGCCACGAAGTGGAGAAAACACATGAAGCCCCGCCAATTTCAACGACCGCCAACCGAATACGGCTCCGGCGCCACGCGAACACCATGGCTGCTGCATCGATTACGGGGCGCCGCCGCATCTGCCCGGCATTGGGCGCGCCGCAATGGAGAGGCCGGGACGGGCGCCATCCCGGCGATCGAGGACCAACTTCACGCGCTGCAGCCCATCTGCAGTGCCCAGGGGCTGGCGACCGGCACCACATGCGGTGCGCCGGCGGTGGCGGTCGCCGAGATACACGCCATCGACGGATGCGACCAAATGGGGCTCAGCCCGGACGGTGACCTCGTCGAAACGCTCTGCCAACACTGCCTGGCCACTGTGCGATGGGCGATGGCGACCTACGTAGGTGACAAACGCGAGATGGCGTCGCGCTGCGGCACCCGCCCGGTGTGTGCGACCTGCGGGCGTTCCACCGGATACCTGCGCAGCGTCTTCGCTGTGCGCCCGATCGGGTCCGAGGGATTGTCATGATGACCCGGGTACGCGTTGCCTCCGTGTTGGTGGCTGTGGTGGCCGGTGATTATGCGCTTCTCACATTGGTCAATGGTCGACTCACCGATTTCGGCGTCACCGCCGGCATCTGGGTGGGGTGCTCGACCGCGGCGGGGCTGATCGCCTACGCCAGCAAGCGACGCCGCCAAGCGATGGCCCGGGGACGTGCGGCTGTTTGGCAGCGCCGTGATCGGCAGGCGGCGACCGCTGGCGGACAACAGTGCCCGTCATGCGGAGACGCGCGCCAACTCCCAAGCGAATCACCCAGATTCGCTGACCGGCAGCGTACGCGCTTGTGCGGGGTATGCGCGCCTGGTTCTCACCCCAGAGTCGACACGACGAGCCCAGGCCGCTCGCGGCGCAATCACCACGTGAAATCCGTTGGGGGCGTGGGGCAACCGATTTCCCGAGCGCGGAAGCGTTGACATGACCGCGCCCGCCGCCGTACCCGGTTCACCGCGCCCCGGTCTAGGAGCGCCCAGGGCGCGTAAAGCCCGACGGTCCCCGTTCCGCGCGGACGTCGTCGTCGATGTGATCCAGGACGGTCCGAGCATGGCTGGGCGCATTGCCTCGCTGAGTGCCCGACTGATGATCCGGCCCGCACTGAGCGTGGGCAGCCACCTGCCCTCGGCGCCCTGGCCATGGGGCGCCGTTGAGATCGCCGCTCGCGCCATCGCCCCGCCACCGGGCACGGTACGCACGGGTGTCGGGCTGGCGCACTGCAGTGCGCAGCTAGTCCGCGCCGCCGGAGTGCTACCGGCCGACGGCTCCCACCGGGCCGTCCTGTACCTGCACGGCGGAGCCTTCCTCACCTGCGGCGCCCACTCGCACGGTCGGCTGGTCAGCATGCTGTCCGGCTTCGCCGACAGCCCCGTACTGGTGCCCAACTACCGCAAGATCCCCAAACATGCGATCGGCGAGGCGATCGAGGACTGCTACGACGGGTACCGCTGGTTGCGACGACAGGGTTACCAGCCCGACCAGATCGTGTTGGCCGGCGATTCCGCCGGCGGCTATCTGGCACTAGCGCTGGCCCAACGCCTGCTCGAGTGCGGTGAGCAGCCGGCAGCGATGGCGGCCATGTCACCGCTGCTGCAACTGGCCACGCAACCCAAAACGACTCATCCCAACGTCGGCTCGGACGCGATGTTTCCGCCCAGAGCGTTCGACGCCTTCCACGCCTTGATCACTCGCGCCGCAGGGCGCACCGCCGCCTACGGGCATTCCGACGCGCTCTACGAGCCGCTCGACCACATCCGACCCGGCCTGCCGCCCATGCTGATCCATGTGTCCGGTTGCGAGGTGTTGCTTCACGACGCGCAGCTGGCGGCTCAACGACTGGCCGCCGCCGGGGTGCCGGTCGAAGTGCAGGTATGGCCGGGCCAAATCCACGTGTTCCAGCTCGCCGCGCCGATGATCCCCGAAGCCATCCGCTCGTTGCGTCAGATCGGCCGCTACATCCGCGAGGCGACCGGATAGCCGGAGGAACCTGGGGATTTCGAAGATGGATTTCGGGGCGCTGCCGCCTGAGATCAACTCCGGCCGAATGTATTCCGGTCCCGGCTGCGGGTCGATGCTGGCCGCCTCGGCGGCCTGGGACGGGCTGGCCGCCGACCTGTATTGCGCCGCCGGCTCCTATGGGTCGGTGATCTCGGACCTCACCAGCGCAGCATGGCTGGGTCCCGGGTCGGTGGCGATGGCGGCCGCCGCCGCACCCTACGTCTCCTGGCTGACGACGACGGCGGCCCTGTGCGAGCAGGCCGCTGCCGAGGCCAGGGTCGCCGCGGCCGCCTACGAGGCCGCTTTCGCGATGACGGTGCCTCCACCGGTGGTCGCGGCCAACCGTGCGCAGCTGATGTTGCTGATCGCGACGAACTTCTTCGGCCAAAACACCCCGGCGATCGCGGCCACCGAAGCCGAGTACGGCGAAATGTGGGCCCAAGACGCCGGGGCGATGTACGGGTATGCGGGCGCATCCGCTGCGGCTTCGGCGTTACCGCCGTTTACCTCGCCCCTTCCCACCACCGATCCAGCAGGGGTCGCCGAACAGGGCGCCGCGGCTGCCCACGCCGGCACCACGACAGCCGGCACGGCCACCCAGGCCATCCTGTCGGCGGGCTCGCAGCTGCTCTCCGCGGTACCCAATGCGCTTCAGGGACTTGCGCTTCCTCTACCGGCCGCGGCAGGACTTCCCTCGTTCTTGGAATTGCTGAGCTTACTGAGCCCGGTGAACCTGGCCGTCTCATCGGCGGCGACAGCCATCACGTCCACGGGGACGGCCGGGTCGTATGCGGGCTTGGGCTACGCGGCGCACTACGACCCGGACGGTGCCAGCAAGATGGACGCCGTATTGGAACGTTTGGGGGCGCTTTCGGGAGGTCCGGGAGCGAGCGCAGCAGCGTCATTGGGTTCGGCGGAGAGGGCGGGCAGCGGTGCGGCGCCCGTGCTGTCGGCGGGGGTGGGCCGAGCCTCCTCAATCGGCGCGCTGTCGGTGCCGCCGGGCTGGGCCGCGGCCACGCCGACCATCAGGGCCGTCGCGGTGACATGGCCGAACTCCCTCCCCGGCCCCATCCCCCCGACCGTCCTGGCGACGAATCCGGAAAACATGCTCAACGAAATGGCTTTGGCGAGTATGGCGATGCGCGGCATCCGCGGTGCTCCGCCCCAAAGCCGGTCCACGATCACCATCACCGTGACGCCACGCCCGCCGGATGACGGCGGGGCGCGCATCACGATGTGAACCGGTTCGCGCTCACCCGGGTGATTTGGCTCGCCGGGTGATGACGACTCACCCCGCACCGGTGAATGCTGACTCGACAGCCGGCGAGCGGAGGGCAAGTGCAGTCGACGATGTACCAGATCTGCATTCGAGGCCGCGTGACCGAGCGGCTCGGGTCCGCATTAGAAGGGATGCGCCTCGAGGCCGGTGCGACCGAAACCGTGTTCACCGGTGAAATCCGCGACCAGTCACAGCTTTACGGACTTCTCGACCGGGTCCGTGATCTCGGCCTCGAGCTCGTCAGCGTACAACCGCAGCCCGCGGCTGACCCGACGACAACCACCCATATCAGGAAGGACCTGTAATGCGAGCCATCACTGTTTCAGATCGTCACGCCGGTGTCGCCGGCCTGTCGCTGACGGACCTGCCCTACCCCCAGGCGGCCGACAACGACGTCGTCGTGCGGGTACACGCCGCCGGTTTCACACCCGGCGAGCTTGACTGGCCGCACACGTGGATCGACCGCTCGGGTCACGACCGGACACCGAGCGTGCCCGGCCACGAGCTGTCGGGCGTCGTGGTTGAGTTGGGTTACGGCACCACACTTTTGACTGTCGGCCAGCGGGTGTTCGGACTCGCCGACTGGGCCCGCAACGGCTCGCTGGCGGAGTACGCCGCGGTGGAAGCCCGCAATCTCGCACCGCTGCCGATGGACATCGACCACACCGTGGCCGCGGCGCTGCCGATCTCTGGATTGGCCGCCTGGCAGGGCCTGTTCGACCACGGCCGCCTCGCCGCCGGGCAAACGGTTCTGATCCACGGCGCCGCGGGTGGGGTCGGGTCGATCGCGGTGCAGCTCGCCCGCGAGGTCGGTGCGCGCGTCATCGGCACCGGCCGGACCGCAGACCGCGACCGAGCGGAGGAGCTCGGCGTGCACGCCTTCCTCGACTTGGAGACCGAAAAGCTCGAGGACGCAGGCGAAGTCGATGTGGTGTTTGACGTGATCGGCGGGGAGGTCCTCGCCCGATCGGCCGCACTGGTGCGGGCGGGCGGGACGCTCGTCACCATCGCGGAGCCGCCGAAGACCCAGCCGCACGACGGACGGGCAGTTTTCTTCCTTGTCGAAGCCGACCGCGCCCAGCTCGCAGACCTCGCCGCGCGAGTGCGGGACGGACGCCTCAAGCCAGTCGTCGGCGCGGTCCTGCCGCTCGCCGACGCCGCCACCGCGTTCGCTCCCGGCAAGCGCATCCCCGGCAAGACGATCCTGCGGGTCGTCGAGGACTGAAAAGGGAAGGCGGCCAAAATGGCCCTAAAACCGCTCGCCGCGCTGACCGTGGCGGTGATGCTCGCGCCTGCCGCGCACGCCGAGCCGGCGCCAGAGAATCCGGAGCAAAAGCCGGTGGTCCGCCCGGTTTTCAATCAACCCACCAATGTGCCGGGCAAATCACTTGAGGCAGTGAGCGTCAGCTATCCGCCCGGAGCCAAGAGCGAAGCCCACCACCACGCGAAATCGGCGTTCATCGTGGCGTACGTGATCTCGGGTGCGATCCGCAGTCAGGTCGAAGGTGAGCCGGCACGCGTCTATCACGTCGGGGAGACATGGAGTGAAGCGCCCGGCGCCCACCACACCATCAGTGAAAATGCCAGCGCCACCGAACCCGCCGAATTGCTGGCGGTGTTCCTCCTGGACACCGGAGACGGACCGCTCACCACGGACGACAACGCGAGCCATGCGCACGCCTGATCCGATCCGAGTTGTCCGGATGGCACTACGAGTCTCACTCGCGGCGGCCTTTCTGTCCGCTGTTGCGGACCGATTCGGGTGGTGGGAACCGTTTGGGCAGGGTAGCTGGGGGAGTATGGACCGCTTCGCCGACTATGCCCACCGGCTTGTTCCGTATGCTTCTGGATGGTCGTTGACCGTCATCGTGTGGGCCGCCACCGCCACCGAAGCGAGCCTGGCGATCCTGCTCCTGGCCGGCTGGTGGCCGAAACTCGTCGGGGCGGCGACCTGCCTGGTGCTCACTGTATTTGGGACCGCGATGGCCGTATCCCTCGGTATCGAGTCACCGCTTAGCTACAGCGTCTTCTCCGCGGCAAGCGCCGCCGCGGCCTACGCCATACTCGGCGCGACATCGCCGGCACCCGCCGCTGGCGCCTCATGCAGTCCGGAAACTTCCAACCGTCGCAACCCGGCTCGTTGTAACGGGTGAGCCTGATGAAAGCGAGCAAGGACTTCGACGTGATCGTCATAGGCGGCGGGGTGGCCGGTGTGGCCGCCGTGCGCAAGCTCGCGTCCGTGGGCCTGTCGGTAGCGCTCATCGACGATCGTCTGGTCGGCGGGGAGTGCCATTATTGGGGCTGCAACCCCAGCAAAACACTGCTGCGCCCGATCGAGGTGTTCAACCTCGCGAGGTCGGTTCCAGGTGTGCGAGAAGCTATTTCGGACCGAAAGATCGACGTGGCCGCCGTCTTCGCGAAGCGCGATGCGATCATCGAGCACCTTTCGGACGACGACCGAAGAGCATCGCTACGGCAAGCCGGGGTCGCGGTGTTTCACGGCTTCGGACGGCTGAGCGGAGAACGAACAGTGCGCGTGGCCTACGCCCCGGGAGATACCACCGAAGTCGTCCTGACGGCACACCATGCGGTCGTCGTGGCGACCGGCACTCGTCCTAACGTGCCGGAGATACCTGGGCTGGCGCAAGCCCGCCCGTGGACCAATCGGGACTTGACGACCATGACGCGGGTTCCACCTCGCGCGTTGGTGGTGGGTGGCGGCCCCGTCGCTGTTGAGTTCGCGACCATCCTGACCGGATTCGGCTCGGCGGTAACACTTCTGGTACGTGAAAACACCCTGATCGCCAACTGCGAACCCCAAGCTCGTGAACTGGTCACGCAGTCGCTGCGAAGCAAAGGTGTCACGATTCATTTTGAGACAGAGTTGTCGGCGGTATGCCGGCCCGTGGCGGGTGGCTGCGTCAACGCGACTTTCCACGGCCAGACCATCGAGGTCGACGAAATAGTGCTTGCCGCCGGACGGCGCAACAACACAGACAACATCGGACTGGAAACCCTTGGCCTGCCAAGAGGCGAGTTCGTCTCCGTGGACGACCATCTGCAAGCGGTCGGCGTCACCGGCGGCTGGCTCTACGCGCTGGGGGATACCACGGGGCGTGCCCGGCTGTCTCATATCTCCACCTACCACGGCCGCGTCGTGGCCGACATCATCGCGGCCCGGGCCGCGGGACGGGAACTGTCCGAGAACGAGTTGACCGCCCACGATGCCGGCAACCTGGCGCAGGTTATCCACACTGACCCTCAAGTGGCGTGGGCGGGGCGCACCGAAAGTCAGGCCCGAGCAGAAGGATTCGCGGTGCGGACGCGGACCGCCCGTTACCCCGGCGCAGTGTCATTCCTCGCCCTATACCGGGATGGCTTCCAAGGATGGGCGAAACTGGTCATCAACGACGAGACCGACACATTGCTCGGGGCGACCTTCGTCGGCCCGCAGTTCTCGGAATTGGTTCAAGCGGCCACCCTGGCCATCGTCGCGAAGGTCCCGGTCAGCCTCCTACGCCATGCGGTCGCGCCGCATCCGACGGTCAATCAGGTCTGGGATCCGCTACTGGCCGAAGAGTCCGAACTCGCCCGGTTACTGAAAACCGAGACGCAGAAAGCGCAGAAGAGCGCTTGAGCCTTGGAAGGAACCACGATGACCTACGACCGGCCGCCCTCCTCGCCGTGACCATGCTTGTGGCGGGGATCCGCACGCTCGGCGGAAACGTGGAGACGTTCGACGTGGACGACCCGCGACCCTTGGCGGCCGACGAGGTCCTCATCGACGTTCTCGGCGCCGGGGTCGGCAACTGGGACAACATCATTCGCTACGGGGGTTGGGACGTTGGCGCGGGGCCGCCACTGGCACTCGGCGTCGAGGCGGCCGGGGTCATCAAAGCCGTCGGCAACAGCCCGGGCGGATTCGGTGTGGGCGATGAGGTGCTGTGTCACCCTGTGCCGCTACGCGATCAGGGCACTTGGGCGCCGCTGCTGATCGCATCCACCGGATCGCTCGCCAAGAAACCGCCCGAGATTCCGTGGGAGACCGCAGGGATCTTTCCGGTGCCGGCGTTGACCGCCGAGCAGGTGGTCGGCGAGGCGTTGGCCCTTCGCGGGGGAGAGACGTTGCTCGTTCATGGCGCGGGTGGGATCACCGGCGGCCTCATTGTCCAGCTGGCCGCCCTGCGCGGTGTCGATGTGCTCGCCACCGCCGGCCCGCGCAGCGCCGTCCGGGTCCGCGGGCATGGCGCCCGCGAAGTCATCGACTACCGCGATCCGCTGTGGCCGCAACACGCAAGGGCGTTGGCGAGGGGCTCTATCGACGCCGTCGCCAACGCCGCCCCCGGGGGTGCTGCTGCGGCGATGACCGCGCTTGCCGACGGCGGCCGACTGGCCACCATCACCCCGGATCCACCCGCATCGGCCCGCGGAATCAGCGTGACAGCGGTGTACGTCCGTTCCGACGGGGCTCAACTCGGCCGCCTCGCCGCGCTACTCGCTACCGGTCGATTGAGCATGCCGGCCCCACGCTCCTGCGGCCTTGATCGGGCCGCCGCCGCCCTCGCGCATGTCGTCGCAGGCCACGAGGCCAGCGGAGTCGCCATCACGACAGACAGCTCACAAAGTCAGCCGAAAAGCACACACCGCCAAGGAGTCTCGCGATGACCACCATTACCCCGATCCGCACCGGAGTGGCCGATCACATCGGGCACTACGCCGACGCCGTCGCCGTATCCGGCGGCGGCACACAGATCTTCGTCTCCGGAACACCCGGCGTGCGCGAAGACGGCACGCTGCCCGAGGATTTCACCGAGGAGGCGCGCCAGTGCTGGACCAATGTCGAAAACGCGCTCGGCAAGGCCGGCGCCACGCTCACCGACATTGTCTACATGCGCCAGTGGATCACCAATCGCGACAACGCGGCCGCCTACCTGGCCGTGAGTAAAGAGTTCATCCGCCACCGACCCGGCGGCATGTTCAGCATCATCGACGGGCTGGTATGGCCGGACATCCGCGTGGAAGTCGAAGTCATCGCGATCCTGCCGGCATGAGCGATCACGCGAAAGTCGACTTGTCCACCGACGAACTGCTGACCACGACCCGATCGGTGCGCAGACGACTCGATCTGACCAGACCCGTTCCCCTCGGCCTGATCCGGGAATGCCTCGAGATTGCGGTGCAGGCACCGACATCGGCCAACGTGCAGAACTGGAGCTTCATCGTGGTCACCGACGCCGAACAGCGCCGTGCGATCGCCGATGTGTACCGCCGCACCTGGAACCTGATCGCGGCGTCGCCGTTCGCGGTCGCCGATCGGTTCAAGGAGGACCCCGCACGCAATCGCGAGCAACGCAAAGTGTCCGACAGCGCGGCGTACCTCGCCGAGCATTTCAGCGAAGTCCCCGTCTTGATGATCCCGTGCGTAGAGGTGATCGACGGTGACGGCACGCTGACGGCCGAAAACGCCAACCAGTATTGGAGTTCGATCATGCCCGCCACCTGGAGCTACATGCTCGCGGCGCGCTCTCGGGGCCTGGGAACCACGTGGACCGGAGTGACCATCATGGCCGACGACGAGATGCGGGCCATCCTCGGCCTGCCCGACAACGTGTACCACGCCACGACCATCCCCACCGCCTACTACACCGGCACTACCTTCCGCCGTGCCCGACGGGTTCCACTGGATGACGTGCTGCATTTCGACCGATGGTGAGCCCCAACGGGTTTGGCGTCCGGTCGCGATCACGTGCCGAACGGACTCCGCAGTGACGTGGCGCGATGCGGCACCGACAAGTCGCGCGATGGTGGTCGCGGTGATGGTGTCGATGGTCGCGTTCCTCGACTCCACCGTGATCAACCTGGCCTTGCCGGCCACCGAACACGACCTCGGGGGTGGCCTGGTGCTGCAGCAATGGATCGTCGACGGCTACCTGTTGGCGATGGTGGCAGCGATGTTGCCCGGCGGCTCCGTCTCGGACCTGTTCGGGCGCGTTCCGGTGATGCGCTTCGGGCTGCTGGCTTTCGGCGCGGGCTCGGTCCTGGCGGCGGTCGCCACCTCTCCGGCGATGCTGATCGCCGCGCGCCTCGTCCAAGGCCTGGGTGCCGCGTTCCTGGTGCCGGGCTCGCTGGCGCTGATCAACACGGTCTTCGACAAGGCGCAGCGGTCCGCGGCGATCGGCGTCTGGACCGGGTGGACGGGAACCGCCTTCGCTGCGGGCCCCCTGCTGGGCGGACTGTGCGTCGACTTTCTCGGCTGGCGTTGGATTTTCGTATTGTCCGCGATCCCCATGGCGGTCGGCTATGCGCTGACGTTCTGGCTGTGCCAAGTGTCGGGGCGGGTCAAAGGCGCCCGTGTCGATACCGCGGGGGTGGGCCTGTCGGCGGTGGGGCTGGGCGCGACCGTATATGCGTTGATCGAATCCCAACGCGATGGCTGGACCGACCCGGCGGTCCTCGCACCATTGGTGGTCGGGGTCGCCGCCCTGGCCGGCTTCGTGAGCTGGCAACGCCGCAGCAGGTGCCCGATGCTTCCGTTGCCGCTGTTCACCTTTCGCAACTTCGCGGCCGCCAACCTCGTCACCGCCTTCGTCTACAGCGCATTGACGCTGGGATCGCTGGCCGTCGCCCTCTACACCCAGGAAGTCGGCCGGTACTCCGCCACCGCGGCCGGGCTGGCCACCCTGCCGATTCCGGCGCTGTCGTTCGTGTTCGCCCGCCATGTCGGTCGCATCGCCGCGCGGGTGGGGCCACGCGCGTTCCTGATCGGGGGGCCCGCCTTGGCTGGGATCGGGCTGCTGCTGATCCGCCCGAAACCTGCTGGATTCCATGCGGTTACCGACCTCGTCCCGGGGATGACTGTCCTAGCCTTAGGACTCGTCGCGACGGTCACACCGCTGATGTCGGTGACACTGGCCTCGGTGCCGACCGAACACAGCGGCCTGGCGTCGGCGATCAACAACGCCGTCTCGCGGCTGGCCGCGCTGATGTCGATCGGGTCCATGGGCCTGATCACCGTCGGCACGGCGAGCGCGGACGGATTCGCCCACGTGTTGGAGGTAAGCGCCGCACTGTTCGGTCTGGGCGCGTTGTGCGCCGCCCTGTTGATATCCAATTCGCCTGCCGGGTGCCGACCAGTGCCATGCGACATCGCGGCGTTGTGCCGTGACCGGCCCGGTGTACAACCCGCCGTGGCCTCGAGTCCGTCTGCCGCGATGGAGGAGACATGACAGCACTACCCGTACCGTCAGGGGCCGACGACCACGAGCGCATGATGACCATGCTGACCGGTTTCTGGGTCACCCAGATCATCTGTGCAGCAGCGACTTTCAACGTGGCGGATCATCTCGCATCAGGTACCGACACGGCTGAAGCGATCGCGGCGGAGGAATGCATCGATCCGGACGCCACTCGGAGGCTGATCCGTGCCTGCGCCTCGCTGGGTCTTGTCACGTCGACCGATGGTGTGCGGCTCAGTGGGACGTCCTTGCTCAGTACGCTGCTGCGCGACGACCCGAACTCGTTGCGTGGCATGGTCCTTGCCCAAGCCGCGCCTGGTCATTGGCTGACCTGGGGCCACTTCCCGGATGCTGTTCGCAGCGGCACCGGCCAGATGGAGGCTGCACACGGCACACCCGGCACGATCTTCGACTATCTGGCCGCGCATCCCGACGAGGCGAGTCATTTCACCGAAGCGATGTCGAATCTCAGTGCGGCCGCTGCGATCGAGATCGCAAAGGTGGTCGATACCCGAGGCGTCAAATACGCGCTCGACGTCGGGGGAGCAAACGGCGAGGTGCTTCGGGCGATGATGCGGGCCAACCCCCACCTGCGCGGTGGCGTCTTCGACTTGCCGCACATCGTGCCCGACGCCGCGGCCGCGGCTCGCAAAGAGGGTCTGCAGGAACGACTTACCGCGGTGGGAGGCGACTTTTTCGAGTCTGTACCGTCCTCGGATCTTTATGTGCTCAAATACATCCTGCACGACTGGGACGACCAGAACTGCATGCGGATCTTGAGAAACTGCCGTGCCGCCCTCCAAGAGGGTGGGCGGCTCGTCGTCATCGACTATCTCGTCGGAGAATTCGGGCTTCCTGGGCTGCCGGCAATGATGGACATGAACATGTTGGTCATGAATGGTGGCAGGGAACGTGAGATCGCCGAGTTCGACGCGCTCTTCGCCTCCACCGGACTTCGCCGCACGACCGTCGGCCAGACCGGGCAGTTCGCCGTCATAGAAGCCGTAGCGATCTGAACACGGCAGCCACCCCGGGAATCAACTCGACCGCGATGGCGTTCGGCTAGCCGTGGCGCACGCGAAGAGATGTCTTAATATCAGCCCGTCGAGCATTCCTGATCGGGGGGCACGGTGTTGACGCTTCTCAAGCGGGCATGGGTTCCGCTGGTCGTGGCTGTGGCGCTGGTCATCGGTGGCGTCGCAGTGATCCGACTCAACGGCGTTTTCCCAGGACCCGGGCTGCCCAAGCCCGATCCCCGGGACGCGACCCCGCCGTATGCGGCCAAGACCGCCATCTACGAAATCCTGGGACCGCCCGGGACGACCGGCGTCGTCAACTGGATGGATGCGGAGTCACTGCCGCAGAAGGCCAACTTCACCACCTTGCCATGGTCGAAGACGATCGTCGCCGAGATGCCCGGCATCTTCGCCTACGTCGTCGCCCAAGGTGACAGTCCCTTCATCGGCTGCCGCATCACCGTCGACGGCAAGTTGGTCGATCAACAACAGGCCACCAACCGGAACGCGCAGGTTTCCTGCTTGGACAAGTCCGCGTGAGCAGCGATAGCAGCGACGCTGACGACACGGCCGAAATCCCCGTCGTGCAGCGCACCGAGGTTGAGCGGAAACCGCGGATCGCCCGCACCATCCGCGTCCTGGCACTGCCGATCATCGTGGTCTGGCTGCTGATCGCGATCGGCGTCAACGTCTTCGTCCCACAGCTGGAAAAGGTTGCCGAGGAAGTCTCGGTGCCGCTCTCGCCGTCCGACGCGCCCTCGGTGACCGGGATGAAGCACATCGGGGAGAAATTCAAGGAGTACGACTCCGACAACCTCGTCCTGGTGACCCTGGTCGGTGACAAACCCCTCGGCGAGGATGCTCACCGGTTTTACGACGATCTGGTCAAGAAGCTGCAGCAGGACCACGAACACGTCGAGCATGCGCTGAATTTCTGGGGACAGCGATTCACGTCTTCCGGTGTCGAGAGCTACGACCACAAGGCCGCCTATGTTCAGGTCAACCTGCGGGGTGACCAAGGCGGGGCCGTCGGCGACAAATCGGTTGCGGCGGTTCGCAAAATCGTCGCGGACTCGAAACCGCCGGCCGGGGTGAAGGCCTACGTCGCCGGTCAGGGAGCCCTGACCGCCGACACGATCGTCGTCGGCGACGCGAGCCTGGCCAAGATGACGATCATCACCATCATCATCATCGCGATCATGCTGATGTTCGTCTATCGATCCATCGGCACGGTGTTGCTGACGATGGTCATCCTGTTCGTCGGACTGGCCACCGGTCGCGGCGTCGTTGCGCTGCTGGGCGAAACCGGCATCATGGGGCTGTCGACCTTCGCCGTCAACTTGTTGACGGCACTGGCCATCGCCGCCGGCACCGACTACGCCATATTCATGGTCGGCCGCTACCAGGAGGGCCGCGAACGGGGGCTGGATCGCGAAGCCGCCTATTACGACACGTTCGCCGGTGTCACCAAGGTGGTGCTGGGCTCGGGTTTGACGATTGTCGGGGCGCTGGCCTGTCTGAAATTCACCCGGCTGCCGTACTTCAGCTCGCTGGCGTTTCCGTGTGCGGTCGGTCTGCTGGTGGTGGTGGCCGCGGGCGTCACGCTGACGCCCGCGCTGATCGCCTTCGCAAGCGGCTTCGGCCTTTTCGACCCGAAGCGCGAGTTCAACTACACGCGGTGGCGCCGCTTGGCGACGGCCATCGTGCGGTGGCCGGCGCCCATCCTCGCTACGTCGGTCATCCTGGCGATCGTCGGCGCAATTGGCTTGATGGGCTTCACTCCTCGTTACAACGACCTGTACTACCTGCCGCCGAGCGCTTCGTCGGTGCAGGCGTACACCGCGGCCGATCAACACTTCACCCAGGCCCGGTTGAACCCGGACCTTCTGATGATCGAATCGGACCACGATCTGCGCAATCCGAGGGACATGCTGGTCCTGGACAAGATCGCCGGTGCCATTTTCCGGGTGCCGGGCATCGAACGTGTGCAGAGCATCACCAGGCCTCTGGGCCCGCCGATTCAAGACGGATCGATTCCGTTCCAGCTCAGTGTGCAAAGCGCGCCGATCCGCAGCAACCTGAACTACCTGAAGGATCGCGTCGCCGACATCAAGAAGATCACCGGTTTCCTCGACACCCAGATCGCGCTGTTGGAGCGTCAATACGCGGTCACACAGAAGCTCGCGAACGCCGCCGACGACAGCTCGAAAACCACGGGGGAGACGGCGGCCATCACGGACGAAATCCGAGATCACATCGCGGATTTCGACGACTTCTGGAGACCGATTCGCAGCTACTTCTACTGGGAGAAGCACTGCTACGACATCCCGATCTGCTGGTCGCTACGGAGCCTGTTCGACGCGCTGGACGGGTTCGATCTGCTGGCCGAAAAGTTCCACGCCCTCACGAGCGACCTCACCAACACGGCCAAGGCCACGCGCGAACTGCTGGCGATCATCCCCGAGAACATCGCCGTCTCGAAGTCGATCCGGGATACGACGCTGACCATCTACAGCTCGTTCGACAGCCTGATCGATCAGTTCGACCGGTTGACCGACACGAACGCCGTGATGGGCAAGTCCTTCAACGACGCCCAGGTGGAGAGCCTGTTCTACCTGCCACCCGAAATCTTCCAGAACTCGGACTTCCAGTTGGGGTTGAGCCTGATGGTGTCGCCGGACGGCAAGGCCGCGCGCTTCATCATCACTCACTCCGTGGATCCGGCGACGTCGAAGGGAATCGCGTCCGTCGATCAGGAGCGCCAGGCGGCCAAGGAGGCGCTGAAACTCACTTCGCTGGAGAACGCGGACATCTACCTCGGCGGCACGGCCGCAACGTTTTACGACATCGCCAACGGCGCCAAGTACGACCTGATGATCGCCGGGGTGGCCTCGATCGTGCTCATCTTCATCATCATGGTGATCGTGACCCGCGCGTTGGTCGCGGCGGGCGTCATCGTCGGCACCATCGTGATGTCGCTAGGGGCCGCCTTCGGGTTCTCGACACTGATCTGGCAGCACCTTGGTGATTTCCAGTTGCACTGGGTGGCAACCGAATTCGCGTTGATCGTGCTCCTGGCGGTGGGGTCCGACTACAACCTGATGCTGGTGTCCCGCATCGAGGAGGAGATCGGAGCGGGGCTGAAAACGGGACTCATCCGCGGCATGGGTGTGACCGGGCCGGTGGTGACGGCCGCTGGCGTGGTGTTCGCCGTCACCATGGGCACGATGATCACCAGCGATCTCCGGGCGATCGGCCAATTCGGCACGACGATCGGCATCGGCCTGTTGTTCGACACGTTCGTCGTCCGATCGCTCATCACGCCGTCGATCATGACGGTGATGGGACGCTGGTTCTGGTGGCCGAAGCGGGTACGGGTCCGCCCGGCCAGCCAGATGCTTCGGTCGGTCGGGCCCCGCCCGCTGGTTCGTGCACTGCTGTACCACCCGCAGCGGGGGGTGCCGTCCGATTCACGGACGTAGCAGCGGGAGGGGCAATCGGTCTACGTTTCGCGATGCGCCGCCATGGCGGCTTCGCGCTGAGCCTTCTCTTTTACGTGGGTCGAGCAGCAATGCACGATCTCGCAATGGTAGCGGTCACTGCATTCGTGCGAACAATAGACCGATGCGGCCGGCAGCCAGTCCGGATCGGATAGGTCACGCCGCCGGGCATCCGGGTCGAACGTGTGGCCGCAATGCACGCAGGTCTTGGTCTTGACCATACTGGTCAGGATACGCGCGGCGGCCCTGAATCGGTGCAGGTTTCTTATCGCGAGCGGACAATTTCCGTTCCGCAAAACAGGTGGCGGCCATTTCAAAATAATTTCGTTGCGCTTGCAAATTAACTATCTCCTGAAAACCGAGCCGTCGTCGTCGATTCTCACCGCAAAGTCAATTCACTCACCCGGGTGAATACGGGGCCGGGGTGATGACAGCTCACCCCGCCTGTCCGCAGTCTCAATACGAGCAGAGCCGGACGGGATTACTACCCCGGTTGGGGGCTCGTCAGGAGAACCGGGAAGGGACCCGAGCATGCATTTTGACGGCAAGAAGGTCATCGTTGTGGGCGGCAGTGCGGGCATGGGCCGGCAGGTCGCTCTCGATGTCGTCGACCATGGCGGCAGCGCGGTGATCATCGGACGTTCGAAAGACCGTGTCGATGACACCGTCGCTGAGCTGACGAACCGGCGTGGCCACGCCTGGGGCATCGCCGCCGAACTGACCGACCGCGCCGCGATTGCCGATGTGCAGCGCGCGCTTGCCGAACAGCACAGCGATGCGACCCTGCTGGTCAACGCGGCCGGATTCTTCATCCCCAAGCCGTTTCTCGAGTACGACCAGCAGTTCTACGACTCCTACATGGAGCTCAACTACGCCCTGTTCTTCCTGACCCAGACCGTCGTTGCGGGCATGGTCGCCAAGGGCGAGGGCGGGGCCATCGTCAACATCGGCAGCATGTGGGCGCATCAGGCCGTCGGCCGGACCCCATCGGCGGGGCATTCCATGCAAAAGGCCGGGCTGCATGCGCTCACCCACAACTTGGCCATCGAGCTTGCCGGGCACAAGATCCGCGTCAACGCGGTGGCACCGGCCGCGGTGAAGACCCCTGCCCTCGAGCGATGGGTCCCGAAGGACGAGATCGATGCCACGCTAGAGACGTTCGCGCCGTTTCATCCCTTGGGACGGGTCGGCACCGCCGCCGACGTCGCCAACGCCGTGACGTATCTGCTGTCGGATGAGGCCAGTTGGGTCACCGGCGCGATCCTCAACGTCGACGGCGGCGTCATGGCCGGCCGCAACTGATCGAACGTGCACTGCCGAAAAGCCCATCCGGTGTTAGTCAGTCGCTTCGGGCCGCAGACCGAACTTTGTCCATTGAGCTACGGCAACGTGGCGCACGCTATGGCGTGATCGGGGTGTGCATCGGCTCGGGCCAGGGGGTGGCGGTAGTGGCGGAAAACCCTGATGCGGTGTAGCTTTCGTCGCCCCGGCGCAGGGCTGCGCGGGGTGCCAGTTGTGATGACATGGAAGGGATAGCTGATCGTGAGCGAATCTGCAACGTCGATGGGCAGTATCGAACGCAGTGCCCACGATGGACTACAGACAATCGTCACCGACAACGCCCAAGACAATCGGTTCGAGGCCGCTGTCGACGGCCAGGTGATCGGTCGGCAGCCCTACCGCCGCTACCGCGCGCACATCGTGTTGATGGCCACCGAAGTCGATGCGCCATGGCGTGATCGGGGCGTCTCCTCGGCAATGATCAGTGGTGTGCTCACTCTGATCCGAGGGGCCGGACACACGGTCATTCCGCGGTGCAAGATCACGGCCGACTACATCCTGCGCCATCCCGAATATCGGGACCTGGTTGCCGACCAATATCAGGGATTGCTCCGCCCGGTGTCGCGGCCCGCTCCGGACACGCCCTGACCGGGCTTCAGGTGCGCGTTGTGCTGTAGCCGGCTGCCGTCAGCCGGGCTGGGTCAGGTCGGGAACCGCGGCCGCATCGCCGGCGGCGAACACCTCGGGGTGACCGGGCACCTGCAGATCGGCTGCACCGTGATCCGGCCCTTCTCGGTCGGCGGCCGCAGATCTTGGATCAGCGGGGCGCCGGTCACCCCGGTCACTGAGGCGATCGTGCGGGTGTCGATGCGCGAATCATCGCTGAACACAACGTGATCGGCGTGTGGTCCGGCCACGGTTCGCGAGCGATGCAGATGGAGTCGATGACGCTTCGGTCACAAATGATTCCGCCGGAGCGCAGGCTCATCCATCCACGCTCGGGTCCACTGCGGCGCGCCACTCACCCGGGTGAAGTGGTGGTGGGGGTGATGACAGCTCACCCCGCCTGGTTGCAGTTTCACTGGGAGAAGGACCGGGCAGATTCCGTCTTGAGGGCGGCCGAGCTGGACGTGATGGTGGATTGGGAGGGGAAGGTGGAATTGACGTGGCAACTGACATCTTGAGGCCGGGCGGGCCACCCGCTAGGTCTGTCGGGCGCACCGAAGGCAAGTCGGTGTTCCAAGGCACTATCGGTGTCCGCCACATCCTCGACAAGCTTGATGCGGAGGGGCGCTTCTCGGTCCTCGAGCATCCGATGTCGCCACGAGCGCTGGCCGCACCGCTTCATCGCCACCACAACGAAGATGAGTACAGCTGGATCATCGAGGGACGTGTAGGAGCTTTGCTCGGCGATGAAGTGCTCTATGGCGGGCCCGCCGACTTCATCTTCAAGCCGCGGGGCCAATGGCATACGTTCTGGAATGCGGGTGACGAACCCGCCCGCATCCTCGAGATCATTTCCCCCGCAGGATTTGAGCAGTTCTTCGACGAGCTCACCGACCTTGGCGGTGTGGACAAGATATCGACGGAGAGCCTAGACGAACTCTGTGCACGCTACGAGCTGGAGATGGACGTCGACAGCGTGCCCGAACTCTGCAAACGCTTCGGCGTGAGATTCCCCGGTGAGCCCATTTGATGAAAGGAACCCCCGCATGTCCAAGCCCGAATTCTTCGATACGCCCGGGTACGGCGAGATTGCCCGCACCCGCAACCACTACCGCCAAGCTCTGCGCATCGGCGATCGCATCGAGATCTCCGGGCAGGGCGGCTGGGACGCGAATTTCACCTTGTCGGTCACATCCTTAGAGGACGAGATCGACAAGGCGTGTGACAACATCGAGAAAACCCTCGCCGAGGCGGGCGCCACCTGGGGCGACGTGGTGAACGTACACTCCTACCATGTCCCCACCGCCGACGATTCCATTGGCAGTCAACACATGTCGTTGATGGTGGACCAGTTCCGCAAGCGGCTCGGTGAACGGCAGCCGCTGTGGACCGCACTGGGCGTCGAGGCGCTCGCACTGGCCGGCCAGCGCGTCGAAATCGAGGTCGTCGCCATCGCCGGATTTGGCAGCAAGTAGACCGGTTCGGTCAAGAACAACTCGGAAAGGTCCATCATGAAGATCGTGGTCATCGGCGGTCGCGGGCTTATCGGCTCGAAGGTGGTGAGCCAGCTCAGCGCGCAAGGACACGACGTGCTCGTCGCCTCCCGCCGATCCGGTGTCGATTCACTCACCGGTGAAGGCCTGGCCGACGCCGTCGCCGGTGCGGACGTCCTGGTCGACGTCGCCGATTCGCCGGTGTTCGACGATGAACCCGTGATGCACTTCTTCACCACCGCGACCGCGAATCTTCTCGCTGCCGAACGGGAAGCGGGGGTCAAACACCACGTCGCGTTGTCCGTGGTGGGCGCGCAGAGCATGCCGGACAGCGGCTACAACACCGCGAAAGCCGCTCAGGAGAAGCTGATCAAGGATTCGGGCGTGCCTTATTCGATCGTGCGAGCAACTCCGTTCTACGAATTCGCGGTCGGCTTGGCCGATTCCGCCACGGACGGGGACATTGTCAGGTTGCCACCCGCACTGTTCCGTCCCATCGCCGCCGACGACGTCGCCACCGCCGTGGCCCGCGCGGCGGTCGAGCCCCCGAGCAACGGCGTGACGGAGATCGCCGGACCCGAAGCGATGGGAATGGACGACTTTGTCCGCACGGGCCTCGCCGCCGGCGGTGATCATCGACGGGTCGTGACCGACGCCCAGGCCCCGTACTTCGGCGCGGTGATCGACGATCACACCCTCGCACCCGACGACAACGCCACGATCTTCACCACTCGATACTCCGACTGGATCGATGCGCACCGCGCGTCGTAACCTCAGGCTGAGGCAGCGAATGTTGTTGGATGCGAACGACTCCGAACCGAAATCAACGTTCACCGTGCTGCAGGAAGTGCGGTCGCCGTCGATTCCGGCCGACGCCCACGTACTGACCGTCCTCATCAACCATCCACCCGGCGCCCCCGGAAACCCGCCGCATCGGCTTCCCGGCGGACCGGGATTCGGGTACATGATCGACGGGGAGATGCTGTTCGAGATCGAAGGTGAAGCGCCCCGCGTCCTCCGCGCGGGAGACGCGTTCTGGGGGGCCGGCGGCGACGTGATCCACTACCGGGACGCGAACAACCGCGCTGACATTCCTTGTAGCTTCGTCCTCACGTTGCTGTGTGTGCCGGGGCGACCGTTGCGCGAATGGGTTACCCAAGAGGAGCTCGAGGCGCGAAAGGGTTTGCGGGTCAACGGCTGAACGGCCGGCGGCCCGCTGCGCCCGGCTTCGCGCCGCCGCAGGCTAAAGGTGGAACGGCAGGTGGGGCAGATGCAGGTGGTGGTGGTGCGGGTGGCCCATGGGCGGGCACGTCTCCAAGCTGATCATCGCCGCGTGCAGCACACCGCCGTCTTGAGTTCCGTTAGCGCCCAGGCATTTACCGTTGGTGATCGCCTGGGCGTCCGACGGTGTCTGCCGTTGATATGAGGTCGATTCGGTGACGGTCACGGTGGTGGGCGCGCCCGGGCCGCCGGGGCCCAGCCCGGTGACGGTGATGGTGTTGCCCGACACCGACGCAACCGTCCCGTAGAACCCGGCCGGCGGCGGGCACTTGCCGTCCGCGGACGCGGTGACCGTCACCGCTTGCGCGGTGACCGCCCCGGGGGTCGGCGCGCTCTGCGGGGTGGCGCGGACGTTCACGCAGCTGCCGGGGGTCACGTCGGCCAGCTTGGCCGGGGTGACCTGGACAACCCTCGTCTCGGGCGTGTAATCCACACTCGCGGAGCCGGTTCGCGTCCGCAGCGCGATCGTGCCAGCCGACACCGACTGGACCATGCCCTCGACGTAATCCTTGCCGACCGGCGGCGGCGGGGGCGGCGCCGGCGGTGGCACCGCGCTCGGTGCGGCGCTGGGCGGGACGGCCGTGACGGCGGGCGGCGCGTTACTGCTCGACGTGTCGCGCGGGGAGTCGCACATGGCCACGCACAACGCGATGAAAACGATCACCGCGGCGATCGCGATGTGCGTCGGCCGGGGTTTCAACGAAGCGGCACGCACAGACTCTTCTCCATCACATGTTCGCCCTCGTGGCCAATCACCCCCGGCGGGCGCGGTTTTCGCTCGCGCCCGCCGGCGGTGACGGCAATCTCAGCTGGCTCGAGCCTGGGTCATCCACCCTGGCCGGGCTGCTTGGGCTTGCCGCATTTGCCGTCGACGGCCTGTCGTAGCTTGATGCTCGTCGCCTGCAGCGCGCCGCCGCTGTCCGTGGTTCCGCGCGCGGACAGGCACTTGCCCGGCGCGATCGCTTCGGTGTTCGCGCTGGTCTGCTTGGTGTATTTGGTCTTGTCGTCGACCGTGACCGTCGTCTGCGTGGTGTTTCCGCTGGCATCCGTGCCGGTCAGGTTGATGGTGTTGCCCGACACCGACGCAACCGAACCCCGCACCCAGGCCGGCTTGGCGGGGGCCGGCGACGGCGAGCCGGACGGCGGTGTGCTGCTGGCCCCGCCGGGGGTGGACTCGTGCGGTTTGGGGCAGGTGCCGTTGACGGACTCGCTGATCTTGACCTTCGCGGCCGTCACCGGCTGCCCGGGCGCCGATCCCTCGGTGGGCTTCACGCTGAGGCAGCTGCCCTGGGTCACGTCGGGCAGGCCGGCCGGAACGGCCTCGGTGATCTTGGTGGTCGAGGTGAAGTTCACCGCGGCGGTCGCGTTGTCTTCCTTGGTGACCTGGATGGAGTTGCCGGCCACCGACGCGATAAGGCCGCTGACCTTAGCTTCGGCGTTCGGGGTGGACGAGGGGGCCGCCGAGGTCACGGTGGACGTCGACGTCGAGGTCGAGGTGGAGGTGGAGCTGGATTTGTTCGACGAGCCGCAGGCGGACAGGGACAGGGCGGTGGCCCCCGCGACCGCGAATACCGCGAAGCGCGTGAGCCGGGGCACGGCACAGCTGGCAGACATCAACGTTTCTCCATTCGTCGGTGAGAGCGAACGTCATGGTTTACCCATTTGAGCTGTGCGTAACCTGTGACCGTCAGAAGGCCTCTTCGGGCACCCTCATGATCTCGTCGTCGATGGCCTCGATGACCGTGCGCAGGGAGGTCAGCTTCGGCAACATGTTCTTGGCGAAGAACGTCGCGGTCGCGACCTTGCCCTGATAGAACGGTTCGTCAGCGCCCGCCGCGCCGTCGGTCAGCGCGCGGTGTGCGACGCCGGCCTGCACCAGCAATCGCCAGCCGATCAGCAGATCGCCCACGGCGAGTAGAAACCGCACCGAGGCCAGCCCCACCTTGTAGATATCGGTGGGCTGTTGGGCGGCGGACATCAGATACCCGGTCAGTGCGCCCGTCATCGCCGTCACGTCGTCGTACGCGGTCTGCAGGAGTTGGGCGACCGGCTTGAGGGCCTCGTCGCAGTCGTCGATGGTCGCGGTGATCTGAGTCGTCAGGAACTGCAGGGCCTGGCCCCGATCGCGCACGATCTTGCGGAAGAAGAAGTCGAGCGCCTGGATGGCGGTGGTGCCCTCGTACAGCGAGTCGATCTTGGAATCGCGGATGTACTGCTCGAGCGGGTAGTCGGCCAAAAAGCCGGAACCGCCCAGTGTCTGCAGCGATTCGGTCAGCACCTCGTAGGCCCGCTCCGAGCTCACGCCCTTGACGATGGGCAGCAGCAGATCGTCGATCCGGTGTGCCATGTCGTGATCGGCGCCCGAAACACGTTGGGCCACTGCGTCATCCTGGTGTGCGGCGGCGTACATGTAGAGCGCCCGCAGGCCCTCGGCGTAGGCCTTCTGGGTCATCAGGCTGCGGCGCACGTCGGGGTGGTGGATGATCGTGACCCGCGGCGCGGTCTTGTCGGACATCTGCGTCAGGTCCGCACCTTGCACCCGCTCCTTGGCGAAAGCCAGCGCGTTCAGATAACCGGTGGACAGCGTGCCGGCGGCCTTGACGCCAATCGTCATGCGCGCGTGCTCGATCACGGTGAACATCTGCGCGATACCCCGGTGCACGTCGCCGACCAAGTAGCCGACGGCGGGCACATCGGTTGCGCCAAAGGTCAATTCGCACGTGGGTGAGGACTTGATGCCCATCTTGTGTTCCAGGCCGGTGACGAAAACCCCGTTGCGCGAACCGAGTTCGAATGTTTCCGGGTCGAACAGATAGTTGGGCACATAGAACAGGCTCAGGCCTTTGGTGCCCGGACCCGCGCCCTCGGGGCGGGCCAGCACCAGGTGGAAGATGTTCTCGGCGGTGTCGCCCACGTCGCCGCCGGAGATGAAGCGCTTGACGCCCTCGATGTGCCAGGTGCCGTCGGGCTGTTCGAAGGCCTTGGCGCGTCCGGCGCCGACGTCAGAACCCGCGTCGGGTTCGGTGAGCACCATGGTGGCCGCCCAGCCGCGCTCGACGCCCTCGGCGGCCCAGTGCCGCTGCTGCTCGTTGCCCTCGATGTACAGGGCCTGGGCCATCAACGGGCCGAGGCAGAAGAAGTTCGCCGACGGGTTGGCGCAGATGATCATCTCGTTGACCCCCCACGCCAGCGGCGGGGGTGCGGCCATGCCGCCGATCTCCTCGGCCAGCATCAACCGCCACCAGCCGGCCTCCTTGATCGCCTGCACCGTCTTGGCCAGCTCGTCGGGCACGCTGATGGTGTGCTCGGCCGGGTCGAACTCCGGCGGGTTGCGGTCGGCGAAGGCGAAGGATTCGGCGACCGGGCCCTCGGCGAGGCGGGCGGCCTCGGCCAATATCGTGCGGACCGTCTCCTCGTCGAGTTCGCTGTAGCCCCCGGTGCCCAGGACGGCGCCGATGTCGAGGACCTCGAAGAGGTTGAACTCGAGATCACGGACGTTTGCGATGTAGTGGCCCAACGCGATTCCCTCACTGGTTCATTGAGGCGGCGGATGGTCAGGCCCAGTCTGTCGGACGCGGGAAAACGTACGCAACCGTAACCAGCGGCGGGCGCGGCGCCGCGGGACGGGAACACCGTGTCGGCGCCGGGCGTTACCGCAAATGTGACAACACTCGATCTCACCGATGAGAAGTTCAACGAAACCATCGAGGGCAACGACATCGTGCTCGTCGACTTCTGGGCGTCCTGGTGTGGTCCATGCCGCCAGTTCGGCCCCACGTTCCAGGCCTCCTCGGAGAAACACCCCGACATCGTGCACGCCAAGGTCGACACCGAGGCCGAACAGCAGCTGGCCGCGGCCGCCCAGATCCGGTCCATCCCCACGCTGATGGCCTTCAAGAAGGGCAAACTGCTGTTCAACCAGCCGGGTGCGCTGCCTCCCGCCGCCCTGGAGGACCTGGTTCAGAAGGTCCGGGCGTTCGACATCGACGCCGCCGAAGCCGGTTCGGCCGAGTAAGCGCGACACCGCGCCGGCGTCGGCCACGCGCTAGGTTGCATGGGTGAGTTTGGTACTGGTAGACCACCCGCGGCCCGGCGTCGCGCTGATAACCCTCAACCGGCCCGAGCGGATGAACTCCATGGCGTTCGACGTCATGGTCCCGCTCAAGGAGGCCCTGGAAAAGGTCAGGTACGACAACGCGGTGCGCGTCGTCGTCCTCACCGGGGCCGGCCGGGGCTTTTCCTCGGGGGCTGATCACAAGTCCGCGGGCTCGGTGCCCCACGTCGAGGGGCTGACCCGCCCCACCTATGCGCTGCGCTCCATGGAGATTCTCGACGAGGTCATCCTGGGTTTGCGGCGGTTGCACCAGCCGGTGATCGCCGCGGTCAACGGCCCCGCCATCGGCGGCGGCCTGTGCCTGGCGCTGGCCGCCGACATCCGCGTGGCCTCCACCACCGCGTACTTCCGCGCCGCCGGCATCAACAACGGGCTGACGGCCAGCGAACTGGGGTTGTCCTACCTGCTGCCGCGGGCCATCGGGTCGTCGCGGGCGTTCGAGATCATGCTGACCGGGCGCGACATCACCGCCGAGGAGGCCGAGCGCATCGGGCTGGTGTCCTGCCAGGTGCCCGACAAGCAGTTGCTGGACACCTGCTACGCCATCGCCGCGCGGATCGCGGCGTTCTCGCGGCCGGGGGTCGAGTTGACCAAGCGCACGCTGTGGAGTGGACTGGACGCCGGTAGCCTGGAAGGGCACATGCAAGCCGAAGGCTTGGGACAGCTTTTCGTCCGCCTGCTCACCGCCAACTTCGAAGAAGCGGTTGCCGCACGCGCAGAACGACGACCAGCGGTATTCACCGACGACAAATAGGCGTCTTTTCAACTCGGGAGAGCGATCGTGATCACGGCCACGGACCTGGAGGTCCGCGCTGGCGCGCGCATCCTGCTCTCGCCCGACGGCCCCGACCTGCGGGTCCAGCCCGGCGACCGCATCGGCCTGGTCGGCCGCAACGGCGCCGGCAAGACCACCACCCTGCGCATCCTGGCGGGGGAGACCGAGCCGTACGCCGGGTCCATCACCCGCACCGGCGAAATCGGTTATCTGCCACAGGATCCCAAAGAGGGCGACCTCGACGTGCTGGCCCGCGACCGGGTCCTGTCGGCCCGCGGGTTGGACGTGTTGCTCACCGACCTGGAAAAGCAGCAGGCGTTGATGGCCGAGGTCGCCGACGACGACGCCCGCGACCGCGCGATCCGTCGGTACGGGCAGCTCGAGGAGCGTTTCGTGGCCCTGGGCGGCTACGGCGCGGAGAGCGAAGCCAGCCGCATCTGCGCCAGTCTCGGCCTGCCGGAACGGGTGCTGACCCAGCAGCTGCGCACCCTGTCCGGGGGGCAGCGCCGCCGGGTGGAATTGGCGCGCATCCTGTTCGCCGCCTCCGAGGGCGGAGCGGGAACGTCGGGCTCGGAGACCACGCTGTTGCTCGACGAGCCCACCAACCACCTCGATGCGGATTCCATCGGCTGGTTGCGCGATTTCCTGCGGGCCCACACCGGCGGGCTGGTGATCATCAGCCACAACGTCGAATTGCTCGCCGACGTCGTCAACCGGGTGTGGTTTCTGGATGCCGTGCGCGGCGAGGCCGACGTCTACAACATGGGCTGGCAGAAATACCTCGACGCGCGCGCGACCGACGAGCAGCGCCGCCGCCGGGAGCGCGCCAACGCCGAACGCAAGGCCGCGGCGCTGCGCACCCAGGCCGCGAAGCTCGGCGCCAAGGCCACCAAAGCCGTTGCGGCCCAGAACATGTTGCGCCGCGCCGACCGGATGATGGCCGCGCTCGACGAGGAGCGCGTCGCCGACAAGGTGGCCCGCATCAAGTTCCCGACGCCGGCCGCGTGCGGGCGCACGCCGCTGGTCGCCAAGGGGCTGAGCAAGTCCTACGGGTCGCTGGAGGTGTTCACCGGCGTCGATCTGGCGATCGACCGCGGCTCGCGGGTGGTGGTGCTGGGGCTCAACGGCGCCGGCAAGACCACACTGCTGAGGCTGCTGGCCGGTACCGAGGCCCCCGACACCGGAGGGCTCGAGCCCGGGCACGGCCTGCGGATCGGCTACTTCGCGCAGGAGCACGACACGCTCGACAACGACGCGAGCGTGTGGGACAACATCCGCCACGCCGCACCGGATTCGGGCGAGCAGGACCTGCGCGGCCTGCTGGGCGCGTTCATGTTCAGCGGTCCGCAGCTCGACCAATTGGCGGGCACGCTGTCCGGCGGTGAGAAAACGCGGCTCGCGCTGGCCGGTTTGGTGGCGTCGACCGCCAACGTCTTGTTGCTCGACGAACCGACGAACAACCTCGATCCGGCGTCGCGCGAACAGGTGCTCGACGCGCTGCGCAGTTACCAGGGGGCGGTGGTGCTGGTGACGCACGACCCCGGCGCCGCCGAGGCCCTCGACCCGCAACGGGTGGTGCTGCTGCCGGACGGCATCGAGGACTACTGGTCCGACGAATACCGGGATCTCATCGAGCTCGCCTGACTTGGCCTGATGGTGGCGACCCGCTGCGCCCGGCTTGGACTCTGCGGCGGTCGCGCTTGCGATCGCCACTGGCGGCAAGCGCCCCAAGGCGATTTGGCGAAATTCGCCCGCCGTCGACGACGGCTTCTTACTCTAGGTTTCTTGCGGTCGTGTCCCGGTGTCGGAGGAGCCATGAGAAGAGCAATGCACAGGTCGGCCAAGGCGCGCGACCAGTTGTTGGACGAACTGCGCCACGCCTACGAAGGCGGGGCCAGCATCCGCAGCCTGGTTGCCACGACCGGTAGGTCGTACGGGTCGATCCACAGCCTGCTGCGGGAGTCGGGTACCACGATGCGCAGCCGCGGCGGCCCCAACCGGACCGCGAAGGCGGCGCGGGCCTAACCTCGAGAACCGTTGCGCCGCATTGAGTTCTCGACCAGGTCGAGCACCGAGGCCAGGCGTTGCGGGTCCTCGCCGGACGCCAGCCGGGCGACCAGGCCGTCGAGCACCAACTCCAGATAGCACTGCAGTACGTCGCCGGGCACGTCGTCGCGCACCCGGTGTGCCTCAGTCTGCCGGCGCAACCGATCGGTGGTCGCCGCCGCCAGCTCGGCCGAACGCTCCGCCCAGCCGCGGCTGAACGCGGGATCGTTGCGCAGCTTGCGGGCGATCTCCAATCTGGTGGCCAGCCAGTCGAACTGGTCGGGCGCGGCCAGCATGTCCCGCATCACCTGGATCAGTCCCGCGCGGGAGGCCACGTCGGCCATCCGCTCGGCGTCCTCGTGGGCGAGTGCGAAAAACAGCGCGTCCTTGTCCCGGAAATGGTGGAAGATCGCGCCGCGCGACATCCCGATCGCCTTCTCCAGGCGGCGCACCGTCGCCTTGTCGTAGCCGAATTCGGCAAAGCAGCGGCGGGCGCCGTCGAGGATCTGGCGGCGGCGAGCCGCCAGATGGTCCTCGCTGACTTTGGGCACGAGTGGCTGGGCCGGTCTCGCGCTAGTCCGACTTCTGGCCCGACTTCAGCATGTTGCGCAGCACGTACTGCAGGATGCCGCCGTTGCGGTAGTAGTCGGCCTCGCCGGGGGTGTCGATGCGCACCACGGCGTCGAACTCCACTGCGTCCGAACCGTCCTTGCTTGCCTTGACCTTCACCGTCTTCGGCGTCTTGCCGTCGTTGAGCGCCTCGATACCGGTGATGTCGAACACCTCGGTGCCGTCCAGCCCCAGGTCCTTGGCGGACTTGCCGTCGGGGAACTGCAACGGGATCACGCCCATACCGATCAGGTTGGACCGGTGGATCCGCTCGAAGGACTCGGCGATCACCGCGCGCACCCCGAGCAGCCGCGTTCCCTTGGCCGCCCAGTCACGCGACGAGCCCGACCCGTACTCCTTGCCGCCCAGCACCACCAGCGGAATGTCTTGCGCCGCATAGTTTTGCGCCGCGTCGTAGATGAACGCCTGCGGCGCGTCATCCTGGGTGAAGTCGCGGGTGTAACCGCCGGACACATCGTCGAGCAGCAGGTTGCGCAGCCTGATGTTGGCGAACGTGCCACGGATCATCACCTCGTGGTTGCCGCGCCGCGAGCCGAAGGAGTTGTAGTCCTTGCGCTCCACGCCGTGCTCGTCGAGATACTGCGCCGCCGGGGTGCCCGGCTTGATGCTGCTGGCGGGGGAGATGTGGTCGGTGGTCACCGAATCACCGAGCAGCGCCAGCACCCGCGCGCCGGTGATGTCGGCGACCGGCTCGGGCTCGGCGGGCATCCCGTCGAAGTACGGGGGCTTGCGCACGTACGTCGAATCCGGGTTCCACTCAAAGGTGTTGCCGCTCGGCGTGGGCAGGTTGCGCCAGCGCTCGTCGCCCTTGAAGACGTCGGCGTAGTTTTTGGTGAACATCTCCTGGTTGATCGCCGAGGCGATGGTGTCGGAGACGTCCTTCTGCGACGGCCAGATGTCTTTGAGGAAGACGTCATTGCCGTCCTTGTCCTTGCCGAGCGGCTGCTCGTCGAAGTCGAAGTCCATGGTGCCGGCGAGCGCATAGGCGATCACCAGCGGCGGCGACGCCAGGTAATTCATCTTCACGTCGGGGTTGATGCGGCCCTCGAAGTTGCGGTTGCCCGAGAGCACCGCGGCCACCGAAAGGTCGTTGTCGTTGATCGCCTTCGAAATGTCCTCGGGCAGCGGGCCGGAGTTACCGATGCACGTGGTGCAGCCGTAGCCGACCAGATAGAAGCCCAACTTCTCCAGATACGGCCACAGGCCGGCCTTGTCGTAATAGTCGTGGACCACCTGGGAGCCCGGGGCCATGGTGGTTTTCACCCATGGCTTGGAGACCAAGCCCTTTTCGACGGCGTTGCGCGCCAGCAGCGCGGCGCCCAGCATCACCTCGGGGTTGGAGGTGTTGGTGCACGACGTGACGGCGGCGATCACCACCGCGCCGTGGTCGAGCACGAACTCGCCGAGTTCGTCGGACTTAACCGTCACCGGGCTGCTCACCCGGCCCTTGGAGTGCGCGGCGGCCGATTGCACCTTGTGGTCGTCGGCGTGGCCGTTGGTCGCCTGCCCCGGGTCACTGGCCGGGAACGACTCATCGACAACCTCGTCGAGCTTGGAGTATTCCTTCTTGTCGGGGTCGTCACCGACGTAGTCGCAAATCTGCTCGCGGAACGTGGATTTCGCGTCGGCCAGCGCGATCCGGTCCTGCGGACGCTTGGGGCCGGCGATGGACGGCACCACGTCGGAGAGGTCGAGTTCGATGTATTCGGAGTACTCGGGCTCGTGCTTGGGGTCGTGCCACATGCCCTGTTCCTTGGCGTAGGCCTCGACCAGCGCCAGCTGCTCGTCCTTGCGGCCGGTGAAGCGCAGGTAGGAGATGGTCTCCTCGTCGACCGGGAAAATCGCTGCGGTGGAACCGAATTCGGGGCTCATGTTGCCCAGGGTGGCTCGGTTGGCCAGCGGCACCTCGGCCACGCCCTCGCCGTAGAACTCGACGAACTTGCCGACCACGCCGTGGTGGCGCAGCATTTCGGTCACGGTCAGCACGACGTCGGTCGCCGTCACGCCGGGCTGTATCTCGCCGGTCAACTTGAAGCCGACCACGCGGGGGATCAGCATCGACACCGGCTGGCCGAGCATCGCGGCCTCGGCCTCGATGCCGCCCACGCCCCATCCGAGCACACCGAGGCCGTTGACCATCGTGGTGTGCGAGTCGGTCCCCACGCAGGTGTCGGGGTAGGCCACCACTGTGCCTTGCGCGTCCGCGCGAGACATCACCACTTTGGCGAGGTATTCGATGTTGACCTGGTGCACGATGCCGGTGCCCGGGGGCACCACCTTGAAGTCCTGGAACGCCCCCTGGCCCCAGCGCAGGAACTGGTAGCGCTCCCCGTTGCGCTGGTACTCGATCTCGACGTTGCGCTCGAACGAGTCGGCGGTGCCGAACAGGTCGGCGATCACGGAGTGGTCGATCACCAGGTCGGCCGGCGCGAGCGGGTTGACCTTTTCCGGGTCGCCGCCGAGCTCGCCGATCGCCTCGCGCATGGTGGCCAAGTCGACGATGCACGGCACGCCGGTGAAGTCCTGCATCACGACGCGCGCCGGGGTGTATTGGATCTCAATGCTGGGCTCCGCCTTGGGATCCCAGTTCGCGATGGCCTCGATGTGGTCCTTGGTGATGTTGCTGCCGTCCTCGTTGCGCAGCAGGTTCTCGGCCAGGACTTTGAGGCTGTAGGGCAGCTTCTCGGTATTGGGGACGGCGTCGAGGCGATAGATCTGGTAACTCTTGTCGCCGACCTCGAGGGTGTTGCGGGCTCCGAATGAGTTCACAGAATCAGTCACTTCAACTCCCAAGGATTTAGTTCTAGCGCCGACGGGCTGAGTGTCGGCGGATCGTCCAAAACGATCATGCAACTTTAACAGTACGCTTGTCCTGCATTACTACGGCAGTCCTGATTGCAGTCTTATCGCGGTGGCCGCCGGTTAAACCTTCGCGTGCGCCCGAATCTCGCCGGGATGAACGCGGCGCGATCGGCGCCGGGCGCGATGCGGCGCCCGCGCGTCGCGTACGGTGCCTCTAGCACTACCGCAGGAGGCGCAGATGACCGGGCACGTTTCTTTCGGACCGCCGCCGCAAACGGTTCCGGTCCTTCCCGCCTACATTCCGGTGGACGTCGACATGACGATGATCAAGGCCCAGGTCGCCGCCACCGGGGTCAGCGCGCCACCGGCGGCCATGCCCGGTTTGCTCGAGGTGGTCAACCAGGCGCACGGCGACGGCATCAACCTCAAGATCGTGCTGCTCGACCACAACCCCCCGAACGACACCCCGCTGCGCGACATCTCGACCGTGGTCGGCGCCGACTACCACGACGCCACCGTCCTGACGCTGAGCCCGAGTTACGTCGGCAGCTACAGCACGCAGTTCCCGCGCGTCACCCTCGAGGCCGGCGAGGACATCGCCAAGACGGGCAACCCGGTGGTCTCGGCGCAACATTTCCTGCACGAGCTCGACACGCCCGAGTTTCCCTGGACCGGCCTGACGATCTTCCTGTTGATCGCGGTCTTCGCCGCGGCCGTCGGCACCCGATTGCTGCAGGTGCGCGGCGAGCGCTCAGCAACCTCGGACGGGTCGGCGACCGCTGAGGACGCCGAGGCCAACACCGGGTCCTGACGACTCGCGGCTAATTCGGCAAACGGGCCAGGTCACCGTTCGGTCACATTAAACGCACGTAGAGAGTGCGATTTCGGTGGAGCGTTTGCACGCCCACCTGTGTGACGTACGGTGCAAATGATGCTGGTGTTGTCTTTGGCGCCTTACGAGAATGCTGTGGCCGGCGCCGCCCGTCGCGTCGAGCCGTAGGAGACCTAGTCGAATGAGACGCACACGCTGGGGGTCTTCCGCGCGACCGACCGCAAGATTGCTCCGGCCCGTCGTGCCATCGGTGTTGAGCGTGGCCCTCTTGGTGTGCACCCCGGGACTGGCGGAGGCTGACCCCGCAGCCGACAATCTCGCGGCACTGATCGCGAACGTCGCCAAGGCCAACCAGCGCCTGCAGAATCTGAGCGCCGAAATTCAGACCGAACAGGAAAGCGTCAACAAGGCCCTCGTCGATGTGGAGACCGCCCGGGACAACGTGGCCACCGCCCAACACGATCTGGAGACCAGCCAGCAGGCGGTCAAGGACGCCAACGCGGCGATCGCCGGGGCGCAGCAGCGCTTCAACACGTTCGCCGCGGCCGCCTATATGAACGGACCGTCGAGCAGCTACCTGACCGCCAGCAGCCCCGACGACATCATCGCCACCGAGGCCGCCGCCAAGAGCCTGACCGCCAGTTCGCAGACCGTGATGGCCAAGCTGCAGCAGGCCCGCACCGAGCAGCTGAACAAGGAATCGGCGGCGCGGCTGGCCAAGCAGAACGCCGACAAGGCCGCTGCCGACGCCAAGTCCAGCCAGGATGCCGCCGTGGCGGCGCTGACCAATTCCCGGCAGAAGTTCGACGAGCAGCGCGAGGACATGATCCGGCTGGCCGCCGAGCGGAACCAGGCGCAGGCCAAGCTCGAGGCGGCCAAGCGTGAGGCCGCCGCCCGGCAAGGGTCGGGCGGCTCCCCGGCGTCGGGCGATCGCTGGGAGACGGGAACGCCCGGCGGAGCGGCGCCGTCGTCCGGGGCCCGCCAGTGGGACGGCGCCTGGGACCCCACGCTGCCGATGGTCCCGAGCGCCAACATCCCCGGCGACCCGATCGCGGTGATCAACCAGGTGCTGGGCATCTCGGCCACCTCGACACAGGTCACCGCCGGTCTCGGCCGCAACTTCCTGCAGCAGCTGGGCATCCTCAAGCCCGACGACACCGGCATCACCAACGCGGCGCCGGGCGGGGTCGGGGGGCGCATTCCCCGGGTGTACGGCCGGCAGGCCACCGAGTACGTGATCCGGCGCGGCATGTCGCAGATCGGTGTGCCCTACTCCTGGGGCGGCGGCAACGCGGCCGGCCCGAGCAAGGGGATCGACTCCGGGGCCGGCATCACCGGTTTCGACTGTTCGGGCCTGGTCCTGTACTCGTTCGCCGGGGTGGGGCATCAAGCTGCCCCACTACTCGGGCTCGCAGTACAACCTCGGCCGCAAGATCCCGTCCTCGCAGATGCGCCGCGGCGACGTCATCTTCTACGGCCCGGGCGGCAGCCAGCACGTGACGATCTACCTCGGTGACGGGCAGATGCTCGAGGCTCCCGACATCGGGTTGAAGGTTCGCGTCGCCCCGGTGCGCACCAGCGGCATGACCCCCTACGTGGTCCGATACATCGAATGGTGATCCAGTGAGAACTGAACGGGAAGTCATGCGCCGCAAGCGATTCCGTCTCATCAACTTCGCCTGGATCACCACCGTGGTGACCGGGCTGATGCTTTCTGTGGCCGGTCCGGCTCCGGTGGCCGCGGCCGATCCGGGCGCGTGGGATCCCACCCTGCCGGCCCAGATCAGCGCCGGCGCCCCGGGCGATCCGCTCGCCGTCGCCAATGCCTCGCTGCAGGCCACCGCCCAGGCCACCCAGACCACGTTCAATTTGGGCAAGCAGTTTTTGGGCGGGCTCGGCATCAACATCGGCGGCGATCCCGCTCCCAGCGCGGCCACCCCCTCCAACCCCGGCGGCAAGATCCCGCGGGTCTACGGGCGGCAGGCCATCGAGTACGTGATCAAGCGCATGGGGTCGCAGATGGGCGTGCCCTACTCCTGGGGCGGCGGCTCGCTGGACGGCCCCAGCAAGGGCGTCGGCGACGGGGCCAACATCACCGGCTTCGACTGCTCGGGGTTGATGCGCTACGGCTTCGCCGGGGTCGGCGTGCTGATCCCGCGGTTCTCGGGTGACCAGTACAACGCCGGGCGCCACATCCCGCCGGATCAGGCCAGGCGCGGCGACCTGATCTTCTACGGCCCGAACGGCGGCCAGCACGTCACCATGTACCTGGGCAACGGCCAGATGCTGGAGGCCTCCGGCAGCGCCGGGAAGGTTACGGTCAGTCCGGTTCGTAAGCCGGGGATGACGCCGTTCCTGACCAGGATCATCGAGTACTGATCGCGGGGGCCGGCGACCCATCGGCCGGGCGAGCGTCGACGGGGACCGGCAGGCCTGGAATAGTTGGACGAGGGCACGTCGCTGCCCGGCAGTCGTGTCCGATTGAGCGTGGAGGGTTCTTGATGACAGCAGCAGGTGGGCCGCCGCCAGGCGCCAGTGGTTACTCGGGCCCGGGCGGGCAAGCAGGTTCGCCGGCTCACGAAGCGCCGACGGGTGGGGGCAACGGACTGGCCGCCGAGGTCCAGACCCTCGAGCGCGCCATCTTCGAAGTCAAACGCATCATCGTCGGCCAGGACCAGCTGGTGGAGCGGATGCTGGTCGGCCTGCTGTCCAGGGGCCACGTGCTGCTCGAGGGTGTGCCGGGCGTCGCCAAGACGCTGGCCGTCGAGACGTTCGCGCGGGTGGTCGGCGGGACGTTCGCGCGCATCCAGTTCACCCCCGACCTGGTGCCCACCGACATCATCGGTACCCGCATCTACCGGCAGGGCAAGGAGGAGTTCGACACCGAGCTCGGCCCGGTGGTGGTCAACTTCCTGCTCGCCGACGAGATCAACCGCGCGCCCGCCAAGGTGCAGTCGGCGCTGCTGGAGGTCATGCAGGAACGCCACGTCTCGATCGGCGGCAAGACCTTCCCGCTGCCCAACCCGTTCCTGGTGATGGCCACCCAGAACCCGATCGAGCACGAGGGTGTGTATCCGCTGCCCGAGGCGCAGCGCGACCGCTTCCTGTTCAAGATCAACGTCGGCTATCCGTCGCCGGAAGAGGAGCGCGAGATCATCTACCGGATGGGCGTGCGCCCGCCGGAGCCCAAGCAGATCCTCAACACCGGCGACCTGTTGCGACTGCAGGACATCGCCGCCAACGTCTTCGTGCACCACGCGCTGGTGGACTATGTGGTGCGCGTCGTGACCGCCACCCGTCATCCGGAACAGCTCGGCATGAACGACGTCAAGACGTGGATCTCGTTCGGTGCGTCGCCGCGCGCCTCGCTGGGCATCATCGCCGCCTCCCGGTCGCTGGCGCTGGTCCGCGGCCGCGACTACGTGATTCCGCAAGATGTCGTGGACGTCATTCCCGACGTCCTGCGGCACCGGCTCGTGCTCACCTACGACGCGCTGGCCGACGAGATCTCGCCGGAGATCGTCATCAACCGGGTGCTGCAGACGGTCGCCCTGCCTCAGGTGAATGCCGTTCCGCAGCAAGGGCATTCGGTGGCCCCGGTGATGCAACCCGCCGGCGCGGCCAGCGGTCGGTGACCGGGCCCAAGGGGCGGTCGGCTGTCCATCCCCCGTCGATGCAGCGCGGGCAGATCGATGACCCGAAGCTGTCGGCGGCGCTGCGCACCCTCGAGCTCACCGTCAAACGCAAGCTCGACGGTGTGCTGCACGGTGATCACCTCGGGCTGATCCCGGGCCCGGGCTCCGAGCCGGGGGAGTCGCGCGAGTATCAGCCCGGTGACGACGTCCGCCGCATGGACTGGGCCGTCACCGCGCGCACCACCCACCCCCACGTTCGGCAGATGATCGCCGACCGCGAGCTGGAAACCTGGTTGGTGGTGGACATGTCGGCCAGCCTGGACTTCGGCACCACGGTGTGCGAGAAGCGCGACCTGGCGGTGGCGGCCGCGGCCGCGATCACCTTCCTCAACAGCGGCGGCGGCAACCGGCTCGGCGCGATCGTGTCCACCGGCGCGAACATCACCCGGGTGCCCGCCCGCTCCGGCCGCCAGCATGAGCAGACGCTGTTGCGCACCATCGCCACCACGCCGCGCGCGCCGGTCGGGGTACGCGGCGACCTGGCGACGGCGATCGACGCGCTGCGCCGCCCGGAACGCCGGCGCGGTATGGCGGTGATCATCAGCGACTTCCTCGGGCCGATCAACTGGATGCGCCCGCTGCGCGCGGTCGCCGCCCGGCACGAGGTGCTGGCCATCGAGGTGCTCGACCCCCGCGACGTCGAACTGCCCGACATCGGCGACGTGGTACTGCAGGACGCCGAGTCCGGGGTCACCCGCGAGTTCACCATCGACGCGCAGCTGCGCGACGACTTCGCCAAGGCCGCCGCGGCGCACCGCGCCGACGTGGCGCGCACCATCCGCAGTTGCGGGGCCCCGGTCCTGACGCTGCGTACCGACCGCGACTGGATCGCCGACATCGTGCGGTTCGTGGAATCCCGCCGGCGCGGGGCATTGGCGGGGCGCCAGTGACTCGCATATGAGCCTGCCGCTCCTGGGCCCGATGTCGTTGTCGGGCTTCGAACATTCGTGGTTCTTCCTGTTCCTGTTGGTCGTCTTCGGCCTGGCCGCGCTCTACATCCTGATGCAGTTGGCGCGGCAGCGGCGCATGCTGCGGTTCGCCAACATGGAGCTGCTGGAAAGCGTTGCGCCCAAACGGCCTTCGACGTGGCGGCATGTGCCGGCCATCCTGCTGGTCGCGTCGCTGGTGCTGTTCACGATCGCGATGGCGGGCCCGACGAACGACGTCCGCATTCCCCGCAACCGCGCGGTGGTGATGCTGGTGATCGACGTGTCGCAGTCGATGCGCGCCACCGACGTGCAACCCAACCGGATGGCGGCGGCCCAGGAGGCGGCCAAGCAGTTCGCCGACGAGCTCACCCCGGGCATCAACCTGGGACTGATCGCGTATGCGGGGACCGCGACGGTGTTGGTGTCGCCGACGACCAATCGGGACTCGACCAAGGCCGCGCTGGACAAGCTGCAGTTTGCCGACCGCACCGCCACCGGGGAGGGCATCTTCACCGCCCTGCAGGCCATCGCGACGGTCGGCGCGGTGATCGGCGGCGGCGACAAGCCGCCGCCGGCGCGCATCGTGTTGTTCTCCGACGGCAAGGAGACGATGCCGACCAACCCCGACAACCCGAAGGGCGCCTTCACCGCCGCGCGCACCGCCAAGGACCAGGGCGTGCCGATCTCGACGATCTCGTTCGGCACCCCCTATGGTTTCGTCGAGATCAACGACCAGCGCCAGCCGGTGCCGGTCGACGACGAGACCCTCAAGAAGGTGGCCCAGCTCTCGGGCGGAAACGCTTACAACGCAGCGTCTTTGCAGGAGCTGAAGGCCGTCTACGCGACCCTGCAACAGCAGATCGGCTACGAGACGATCAAGGGCGACGCGAGCGTGGGCTGGGTGCGGCTGGGCGCGCTGGTGTTGGCGTTAGCGGCGCTGGCGGCGCTGCTGATCAACCGCCGCCTGCCGACTTGAGTCTTCGCCGTCCCCCTGAGCCCGCTTGTAACGCCACGGCGGGATTCCGCGCCTCAAAGTCAAGTGGCTAATGCATTTTTGTTAGGCGGCTTGGTCGAGGAGGGCGGCCAGGCGTTGGGCGGGGGTGTCGAGGTCAAGGGTTGGGCGCGGTCGTCGGTTGAGGGTGTCTTGGATGCGTTTGAGGTCTGCTGGGGTGTAACCGCTGAGGTCGCTGCCCTTTTCGAACCAGAAGCGCAGGAGGCGGTTGGTGTTTTCGTTGGTGCCGCGTTGCCAGGGCGAGTGCGGATTGCAGAAATAGACCGGGGTGTTGAGTTGCAGGTGAATGTCGCGCCAGCGGGCCATTTCGCTGCCACGGTCCCAGGTGATTGATCGACGAAGGTGTTCGGGTAACTGGCGCATCGCTTCGATCATCGCGCCGGCCACCGTCTCGGCGGTGTGATCGCCGGGCAAATGCAGCAGCATCGTAAAGCGGGTGGACCGCTCGACCAGGGTGCCGATGGCGCTGTTGGGGCCGACGATCAGATCACCTTCCCAGTGGCCGGGCACCGCGCGGTCGGCGGCCTCGGCGGGCCGGTCGCTGATGGTGAACACATCGTGGAATTTCCCCCGCCGTTCGGTGTGGTCCCGGGATTTGCGGGCCGCGCGTTTCGTCGACAAACGCTTACTCAGGTCGGCGCGCAGTTGACCACGAGTTTGGACGTAGAGGCACTGGTAGATGGTTTCGTGGCTCACCCGTGCCAGCCTGTCATCGGGGTGATCGCGCGCCAAGACATCGGCGATCAGTTTGGGACTCCATCCCTGATCCATCCAGTCCTCTATGGCCTCGCATAGCGCGCGGTCTTGGAGTTTGAATGCTTTGGGACGCTTGGCTTTCTTGGCGGCGCGGGCATGGGCAAGACCAGCGTGGTAATCCCCGTCGGGATTGCGATTGCGTTTGAGCTCACGGGAGATGACGCTGGCGTCGCGGTCGAGCTCGTCGGCGATCTCGACCTGGGTGAGGCCCTTGTCCAGACCCCGCATAATCACCAGGCGTTCATCGAAACTGAGCCGGTGTCCCCGCGCGCCCGGCCGGGTCAGATCACCTGGTTCGGCAAGGCCGGTATCAGAGCCCGTACCACTTCGTAATTGCATTGATCCAGCGTCATGCCACCAGCTCCATCCGGTCTGGATCGACACACCGACCTGACGGCCGGCTTCACGCAATGATTCCCCTGCACACACCCGATCAAAGAACTCTCGCCGCATCGAACGCGGATAAGCAACTGACACCTGCAACCTCCTCAAACGTGGAAATTGCATTGACCGTATGAATCTGCCCGCGATTTTTCGCCCTGGCGTTACAAGCGGCGGCCTCGGGCGTCGCGCACCCGGCGAATGATGTCGGAGGGATGGTGCTCGGCGATGACGCGGACGACGATCCAGCCGTAACGCTCGAGCATCTCGAGCCGGCCGATGTCCTTGGCGTATTGGGTGCGCAGGGACCGATGGTGGTCGCCGTCATACTCGACCGCGACCTTGATGTCCTCCCACCCCATGTCCAAGTACGCTTCGGCCCAACCCCATTCGTTGCGTATGGCGATCTGTGTCTGCGGCCGCGGGAAGCCGGCATCGATCAACAACAGACGCAGCCACGTTTCCTTCGGGGACTGAGCCCCGCCATCGACCAGTTCGAGAACCACCCTGGCGGCCCTTATGCCGTGGCGGCTGCGGTAGCGGTCCGTGAGCACCTCGACGTCGGCCATCTTCAGCTCCGTCGCTTGCACCAGCGCATCGATCGCGGCGACAGCGATGGCTCTGGGATGACGACGTGCCAAGTCGAGCGCGGTGCGGGCCGGCGTGGTGATGCGCATCTGCTCGACGACGGTGATCTCGTCCGGTTCGATGCGTTCCTCCCAGACGTGTACGCCCGGGGCCGGACGTCGATTGGTATCGATGATCTCGGCGGGTCGGGACGGGTCGATCCACCGAGCGCCATGCATGGCGGAGGCCGAGAAGCCCGCCAGGACGCCCCTTCGGCGCGATCGGAGCCAGCACGCCTTGGCCCGCAGCATCGCCGTTAGTTCGGCATCCCTCGGCAGGTACACATCGCGATGCAGGGCGACGTAACGACTCCGCAGCTCATGCCGCGACATCAGTCGCGCGGCCAGGGCTTCGCTGCCCAGGAACGGGTCGGTCATGACGAGAGTGTGCTGAGTCACACCGACACCGGATCGCGCTCGTAACGCCACGGCGGGATTTCGCTGGCAGATTCATACGGTCAATGCAATTTCCACGTTTGAGGAGGTTGCAGGTGTCAGTTGCTTATCCGCGTTCGATGCGGCGAGAGTTCTTTGATCGGGTGTGTGCAGGGGAATCATTGCGTGAAGCCGGCCGTCAGGTCGGTGTGTCGATCCAGACCGGATGGAGCTGGTGGCATGACGCTGGATCAATGCAATTACGAAGTGGTACGGGCTCTGATACCGGCCTTGCCGAACCAGGTGATCTGACCCGGCCGGGCGCGCGGGGACACCGGCTCAGTTTCGATGAACGCCTGGTGATTATGCGGGGTCTGGACAAGGGCCTCACCCAGGTCGAGATCGCCGACGAGCTCGACCGCGACGCCAGCGTCATCTCCCGTGAGCTCAAACGCAATCGCAATCCCGACGGGGATTACCACGCTGGTCTTGCCCATGCCCGCGCCGCCAAGAAAGCCAAGCGTCCCAAAGCATTCAAACTCCAAGACCGCGCGCTATGCGAGGCCATAGAGGACTGGATGGATCAGGGATGGAGTCCCAAACTGATCGCCGATGTCTTGGCGCGCGATCACCCCGATGACAGGCTGGCACGGGTGAGCCACGAAACCATCTACCAGTGCCTCTACGTCCAAACTCGTGGTCAACTGCGCGCCGACCTGAGTAAGCGTTTGTCGACGAAACGCGCGGCCCGCAAATCCCGGGACCACACCGAACGGCGGGGGAAATTCCACGATGTGTTCACCATCAGCGACCGGCCCGCCGAGGCCGCCGACCGCGCGGTGCCCGGCCACTGGGAAGGTGATCTGATCGTCGGCCCCAACAGCGCCATCGGCACCCTGGTCGAGCGGTCCACCCGCTTTACGATGCTGCTGCATTTGCCCGGCGATCACACCGCCGAGACGGTGGCCGGCGCGATGATCGAAGCGATGCGCCAGTTACCCGAACACCTTCGTCGATCAATCACCTGGGACCGTGGCAGCGAAATGGCCCGCTGGCGCGACATTCACCTGCAACTCAACACCCCGGTCTATTTCTGCAATCCGCACTCGCCCTGGCAACGCGGCACCAACGAAAACACCAACCGCCTCCTGCGCTTCTGGTTCGAAAAGGGCAGCGACCTCAGCGGTTACACCCCAGCAGACCTCAAACGCATCCAAGACACCCTCAACCGACGACCGCGCCCAACCCTTGACCTCGACACCCCCGCCCAACGCCTGGCCGCCCTCCTCGACCAAGCCGCCTAACAAAAATGCATTAGCCACTTGACTTTGAGGCTCGTTTTTTCGCCCTGGCGTTACGGCCGGTGGGAAAAAGGGGGCCGCGGGGTGAAAGGGGGAGGTTTCGGCCCGCGTGAGCCGAGGCGATAGGTTGACGGGGTGACTGACACGGCCACCGAGAACACCACCGAAAGTGCTGCCGACTACGGCAGACCCGCATTCGTAGCCCGCTCGGTCCTGGTTACCGGAGGAAACCGGGGGATCGGTCTGGCGATCGCGCAGCGGCTGGCCGCCGACGGCCACAAGGTGGCGGTCACGCACCGGGGATCCGGGGTGCCCGAGGGGTTGTTCGGCGTCGTGTGCGACGTCACCGACAACGAGGCCATCGACCGCGCCTTCAAGGAGGTCGAGGAGCACCAGGGCCCGGTTGAGGTGCTGGTGTCCAACGCCGGCATATCCAAGGACGCATTCCTCATCCGGATGACCGAGGAGCGGTTCGAGGAGGTCATCAACGCCAACCTCACCGGCGCGTTCCGGGTGACCCAGCGCGCCGCGCGCAGCATGCAGAAAAAGCGGTTCGGTCGCATCATCTACATCGGCTCGGTGTCCGGCAGCTGGGGCATCGGCAACCAGTCCAACTACGCGGCCGCCAAGGCCGGCCTGATCGGCATGGCCCGCTCGATCTCTCGGGAGCTGTCCAAGGCCAACGTGACCGCGAATGTGGTGGCACCGGGCTACATCGACACCGAGATGACCCGCGCCCTCGACGAGCGGATCCAGGCGGGCGCGCTGGACTTCATCCCGGCCAAGCGGGTCGGCACCGCCGCCGAGGTCGCCGGGGTGGTCAGCTTCCTGGCATCCGAAGACGCCAGCTACATCGCCGGCGCGGTCATCCCGGTCGACGGCGGCATGGGTATGGGTCACTGATTTCAACGACGACACAACGACTTTAAGGACGGACATGGCTGGACTGCTCGACGGCAAACGGATCCTGATCTCGGGGATCATCACCGACTCGTCGATCGCGTTTCACATCGCCAAGGCGGCCCAGGAAGCCGGGGCGCAGTTGGTGCTGACCGGTTTTGACCGGTTGCGCCTGATTCAGCGCATCGCCGACCGGCTGCCGGAGAAGGCGCCGCTGATCGAGCTCGACGTGCAGAACGAGGAGCACCTGAGCTCGCTGGCCGAGCGGGTGACGGCCGAGATCGGCGACGGCAACAAGCTCGACGGCGTGGTGCACTCGATCGGGTTCATGCCGCAGACGGGCATGGGCATCAACCCGTTCTTCGACGCGCCGTACGAGGACGTCTCCAAAGGCATTCACATCTCGGCGTATTCGTACGCCTCGCTGGCCAAGGCGACGCTGCCGATCATGAACCCCGGCGGTTCCATCGTCGGCATGGACTTCGACCCGAGCCGCGCGATGCCGGCGTACAACTGGATGACGGTCGCCAAGAGCGCGCTGGAATCGGTCAACCGGTTCGTGGCGCGCGAGGCGGGTAAGTTCGGCGTCCGCTCCAATCTCGTTGCCGCGGGCCCGATCCGGACCCTGGCGATGAGCGCGATCGTCGGCGGTGCGCTGGGCGAAGAGGCCGGCGCCCAGATGCAGCTGCTGGAGGAGGGTTGGGACCAGCGCGCCCCGATCGGCTGGAACATGAAGGACCCGACACCGGTCGCCAAGACGGTGTGCGCGCTGCTGTCGGACTGGCTGCCGGCGACGACGGGGACCATCATCTACGCCGACGGTGGCGCCAGCACGCAATTGCTTTAGGGCCTAATGGAATTCGACGCCGTCCTGCTGCTGTCCTTCGGTGGGCCGGAAGGCCCCGAGCAGGTGCGGCCGTTCTTGGAGAACGTCACCCGGGGTCGCAACGTGCCGCCGGAACGCCTCGACCACGTCGCCGAGCACTACCTGCATTTCGGCGGGGTGTCACCGATCAACCGGATCAACCTGGCGCTGATCGAGCAGTTGCGCGCCGAACTGACCGACCGCGGCCTGGACATCCCGGTCTATTTCGGCAACCGCAACTGGGAGCCCTACGTCGAAGACACCGTCGCAACCATGCGCGACAACGGGATTCGCCGAGCGGCGGTGTTCACCACCTCGGCGTGGAGCGGCTATTCCAGCTGCACACAATACGTCGAGGACATCGCTCGGGCGCGACGCGCCGCCGGGCCGGACGCACCCGAATTGGTCAAGCTGCGGCCGTATTTCGACCATCCCCTCTTCATTGAGCTGTTCGCCCGGGCGATCACCGACGCGGCCGAGACGGTTCCCGACGCGCGCCTGGTGTTCACCGCGCATTCGATCCCGGTGGCCGCCGACGAGCGGCTAGGCCCGCGGCTGTACAGCCGGCAAGTCGCCTACGCCGCAAGCCTTGTGGCGGCCGCCGCCGGATACGCCGACTACGACCTGGTATGGCAGTCGCGGTCGGGGCCGCCCCAGGTTCCGTGGCTTGAGCCCGACGTCGCCGACCACCTGGCGGCCCTGGCGGAGGCGGGCACGACGGCCGTCGTCGTCTGCCCGATCGGTTTTGTGGCCGACCACATCGAGGTGGTATGGGACCTCGACCACGAGTTGGCGGGACAGGCCGAGACCGCGGGGATCACGATGGTGAGGGCGTCAACGCCCAACGCCCACCCGCGTTTTGCGCAACTGGCCGTCGACCTGATCGACGAATTGCGCCACGGCCGCGCGCCCGAACGCGTGACCGGTCCCGACCCGGTGCCCGGCTGCCTCGCCAGCGTCGACGGCGCGCCATGCGAGCCCCCGCACTGTGCGGCCCGCTATCAGGACTAGTCCGCCCAGGCCGAATGCAGGATCGCGGTCACGGCGGCCATCCGCGCCGAACGCACCACGGCGGTCAGCGGTCGCAGCGCGTCGCTGGCGATGCGGGCCTCCGACGACGACTGCGTGCCGAGCGGTTCGAGGCCGGCGGCGATGGGCGCGGCGAAACGGTCCGGTGAGTCGGACCGGCTCAGCCCCGCGCTGACGGCGATGATGGCGTCGACGTGCGCGGCGTTCTCCAGCACCCGCAGCGCGCGCGACGGAGCGTGATCCGGAATGCGGTGTTGCCGTGCGGATTCCAGCAATTGTTCAACCAGTCCCCGCGGATCGTCGACGTCGGCCGCGGCCGATCCCAGCCCGATGGTGCCCAGCGCGTCGGCGGCCGAGCGCACGGCGGACCGCAGCGTGTATTCGGCGTCGCCCAGCTCGTAGTGGTCGAGTATCGGGGCGCCGGGCAGCGAGTACACGGTCCACGTCAGCGTGCACAGTTCGGCCAGGCCGGTCTCGTAGTCGTCGGGCGTGTCGTCGTCGTCCTGATAGGAGAATTCGGGGACCAGGCCGACGGCGGTAGCGGGGCTGTGGGGGTTGGCGATGATGATCGCCTCGCCGGCGGACAGCGCGTCCCGCTCGAACTGCGTTCCCGGGGCCAGGCCGCGCACATCGCCGGGTACCGGCAAAACCACGTTGATGGTCCCGCGCATCAGGGGCGGCGCCCCCCGCGTCGACGTGGGGCGGCCCACCGCGGCGCGCAGAGTCTGCAGCAGCGTGACCGTCCCGGCGTCGTTGACATCGGGCCACGGCAGCCCGGTATGACCCGCCGCCACGGCATCATACGCGGTCACCGATTGCTTTGGCGCCCAAACGGATAACGCGTCCAGGACGTCATCGGGCGCGGCCTTACCCGCGAGCCAGGCATTGGCCCACAGGGACAGCGAAACACTGGGACACCACACCAGACGCAGTGTAGTTGTTTTGCCCCGCACAGGCGGATCACGCGTATCCTTGCCGCATGCACGCCGCGCTGCTATGGCTAATATTCGCGCTGGTGCTGGCCGGTGCGGAGGCGCTCACCGGCCATATGTTTTTGGTGATGCTCGGCGGGGGCGCGCTGGCCGCGGCCCTCACGAGTTGGTTGCTGGATTCACCGGTGTGGGTGGACGGCGCGGTGTTCCTGGTCGTCTCGGTGCTGCTGCTGGTGGTGGTACGTCCGCCGCTGCGGCGCCGGCTGACGCCGAACGTGCCGCGCTTGGGAATCGAAGCGCTGGAGGGCAAAACCGCGCTGGTGCTCGAGCGCGTGGCCCGCGACAACGGTCAGGTGAAGCTCGACGGCCAGGTGTGGACCGCGCGTCCGCTCGACGAGAACGACGTCTACGAACCCGGCGAGCCCGTGACCGTGATGCAGATCGATGGCGCCACCGCGGTGGTCTTCAAGGCCGGCCTGTAGGGCCGCGAGAACGGCTGCGAAAGAAAGGAACTCCGATGCAAGGTGCGGTTGCTGGTCTGGTGCTGCTGGCGGTGCTGGTGATTTTCGCCATCGTCGTGGTGGCCAAGTCGGTGGCGCTGATACCGCAGGCCGAGGCCGCGGTGATCGAACGGCTGGGCCGCTACAGCCGCACCGTCAGCGGGCAACTCACACTGCTGGTGCCGTTCATCGACCGCATCCGGGCCCGGGTGGACCTGCGTGAGCGGGTGGTGTCGTTCCCGCCGCAGCCGGTGATCACCGAGGACAACCTGACCCTCAACATCGACACCGTCGTCTACTTCCAGGTCACCGTTCCCCAGGCGGCCGTCTACGAGATCAGCAACTACATCGTCGGCGTCGAGCAGCTCACCACCACCACGCTGCGCAACGTGGTCGGCGGGATGACGCTGGAGCAGACGCTGACATCGCGCGACCAGATCAACGGGCAGCTGCGCGGCGTGCTCGACGAGGCCACCAACCGCTGGGGCCTGCGGGTCGCACGGGTCGAGTTGCGCAGCATCGACCCGCCGCCGTCGATCCAGGCGTCGATGGAAAAGCAGATGAAGGCCGACCGCGAGAAGCGGGCGATGATCCTCACCGCCGAAGGTATGCGCGAGGCGGCCATCAAGGAGGCCGAGGGCCAGAAGCAGGCGCAGATCCTGGCCGCCGAGGGCGCCAAGCAGGCGGCGATCCTGGGCGCCGAGGCCGAGCGGCAGTCCCGGATGCTGCGCGCCCAGGGTGAGCGCGCCGCCGCCTACCTGCAGGCGCAGGGGCAGGCCAAGGCTATCGAGAAGACCTTCGCCGCGATCAAGGCGGGCCGGCCCACCCCGGAGATGCTCGCCTACCAGTACCTGCAGACGCTGCCGGAGATGGCCCGCGGCGACGCCAACAAGGTATGGGTGGTGCCCAGCGACTTCAGCGCGGCGCTGCAGGGATTCACCAAACTCCTGGGCACCCCGGGCCAGGACGGGGTGTTCCGCTTCCAGCCCTCGCCGGTCGAGGACGCGCCCAAGCACAGCGCCGACGACGACGCCGACGTCGCGGACTGGTTCTCCACCGAAACCGACCCCGCGATCGCCCAGGCGGTGGCCAAGGCGGAGGCGATCGCCCGTCAGCCGGCCGAAGGCCCGGGCGAGCTGACTCAATAGGATTGCGGGATGAGTGCGTTGACCTCCCCCAAGACCTATGCGGCGCTTGGCGCCTTCCACGCCGTCGACGCGGTACTGTGCGGCGTCCAGGTGGCCCCAATCAAGAAGGTGCTGGATGACGTGGGCCTGCCGGAGAACGTGCGGCCCGTGTTGCCGGTGGTCAAGGCGGCCGCCGCGGTCGGCCTGCTGTCGGTCACCCGTTTCCCCGTCCTGGCGAGGGTGACGACGGCGATGCTGACGCTGTATTTCGTGGTGGCGGTCGGCGCGCACGTCCGGGTGCGCGACAAGGTCGTCAACGGTCTTCCGGCCGCGCTGTTTTTGGCCCTGTTCGCCGCGATGACGGTCAAGGGCCCGGACCGGGGTTAGTCCAGCTTCAACTCGACCAGCGGCAGCGGGGTATTCGTGTCGGTGATCGGCGCGCCGAGCGTGTCCTCGAGCACCGGGCGCATCCGCTCCCACGTTTTGGGGTGGCGGCTTCGATAGTCGGCCAGCGTGCGGTCGGCCTCGTGTTGGTCGAGGACGCGCGCGGCGGCGGGCCTGGGCGCGTGGCTGCCGGCGTAGACCCGTACTCGAGGGTTGGCCGCAATGTTGCGGAACCACTGGGCTTTTCGGCCAAATCCGGAGGCCACGACGTAGGTGTCGGGGGACGGGTGGTCGATGACCTCCAGCACCGCGTGGCGCGGCGCTCCGGATTTGCGGCCGATGTGTTCGAGCAACAGGATGCGCGAACCGAACAGCGCGCCCGCACGGGCCTTGTAGATCCAGATCGGTGCGCGCATCAGGTGGTGCGACCGCAGCAGCCGTGCGGCGAGTTTGGCGGGGAGCGGAGACGATTGATCTCGTGACACGCTCCCCATCCTGCACTCAGGGGCGCGGCGCGGGGGACGGTGGCGGCGGGGGCGGCGTCGGGAGACCCTCGTGCGGCGGTCCCGGCCAGGCGCCGTGCGGCGGTTCCAGCGGGCCCGGCGGGCCGGGCGGGCCGGGCGGCGGCGCAAATCCGAACCCTCCCGGACCGGCCATCGGCGGCGGGGGCGCATGGAACAGCATCGGCGGGGGCCCGGGTGGTGGCGGCGGGCCGGGCGGACCGACGCTGACGATCCAGGCGAAGGCGATGGCCGCGACGGTGCCGACCGCGCCCACCAGCGCTCCCGCCACCCCGGCGGCGATCACCACACCGGTGGGGTGACGGCGTCGCTCGGGCGGACGGTGGGCGGGCGGCGGATTGCTCGGCGGATTGGTGTCGATGTCGTCGTTCGTGGTCATGTCACGGACGGTAGGAGCCGGATCTGAAGTGGATCTGAAGAAACTGCGCCGAGTCCCATCCGCCACTGCCGTCACGAGCGGAAGGAAGCAGTGTTGTGCCCACCTCCGAGCGACAACGGCCGCGACGCCGCGCCGGCAGCGAGATTGTCGCTCGGAGGTGGGCACCGAACACATCGCCGACCTCTTGTGACCAACGAGGCTGCCGTGGCGGGAGAGACCGGCGTCTTCAGGTTCGTTTCAGCACCGGCGCCGACAATGGTGGTCATGACGGATTGCGTCCGCACGGCCGCGGGTCGCGGCGGTCACTTCAGCGTGGGCACACCGCGGGTGCTGGTCGTCGAAGACTCAGAGACCATCCGGGAGATGGTCAGCGAGGCGCTCGCCGATGTCGGCTATCACACCGACGCCCGCTGCGACGGCGACGGGCTAGAAAAGGTGCTCGACGGCATGCGGCCCGATCTCGTGGTGCTCGACGTGATGCTGCCGGGCCGCGACGGCTTCGCGCTGATCGACGTGATCCGCGAATGGGGTGACATCGGGATCGTCATGATCACCGCTCGCGACGGGCTGCCGGACCGGTTGCGCGGCCTCGACGGCGGGGCCGACGACTACGTCATCAAGCCGTTCGAGTTGGCCGAGTTGGTGTCGCGGGTCGGCGCGGTGTTGCGCCGACGCGGGCGGCTGCCGCAGGTGGTTCAGGTCGGCGACGTGACGCTGGACCTCGGCGCCGGGGTCGCCGCGCGCGGCGGGAACCGGCTGGATCTGACCGCCACCGAGCTGCGCGTGCTGGCCTTCCTCGTGGAGCAGCGGGGCAGGATCGTCAGCGCCGGACAGATCCTGAACGGCGTGTGGGGCTATGACGCCTATGACCCCAACCTCGTGCAGGTGCACGTCAGCGGACTGCGGCGCAAGCTCGAGGCGCACGGGCCCCGGATCCTGCACACCGTGCGCGGCATCGGCTATCGGCTGCAACCCGAGCGGCCATGACGGGCCCATCGACGACGCCGACTCCGTCGCTGCAACGGCGGGTGACCCTGGTGGTGTTGGCGCTGCTGGCCGTCCTGCTGATGGTGCTCGGGGTGACGATCGACATCACGATGGGTGTGCTCACCCGACGCAATCTGCACGACCGGCTGCTCGCCGCGACGTCGCGCGCCGACGCGTTGAGCACCGCGCATACCTCACCGGATCTGATCGCGGCCGAACTGAACGGCGGCGGGATACGCGCGCTCGTCGTCAGCCCCGACGGCACCGCCTACGGAGACCGCGGCATCAGCCCCGACCTGACCGCCGGGCCGGTCGAGCCACCGCCGTTTTATCCGCCTCCGCCGCCCTTTCCGCCACCGCCGCCGCCGTATGCGCCGCCCTACCCGCCACCGCCCTACCCACTCCCGCCCCCGCCCGGCCCCCCGCCGGACGCCACCGCGACGGCCGTGGTGCACCCGCTGCCCGACGGCTCCCGGGTGATCCTGGTCGCTGACACCACGCAGACCACGCAGGTCACTCACCAACTGCGTGGGCTGCTGATCGCGGCGGCCCTGGTCACCTTGCTGATCGCGGCGCTGCTGCTGATCGCGGTGAGCCGGGCGGCGCTACGGCCGCTGGATCGGCTCACCGCACTGGCCACCGCCATCACCACGGGCGACCGCGGCCGGCGCCTGCATCCCGAGCGCACCGACACCGAACTCGGCCGCGCCGCAAGCGCTTTCGACGGCATGCTGGACGCGTTGGAAACGTCCGAGCGCCGCGCCCGGCGCGCCGCCGACACCGCACAGCGCGCGGAGACGGCAACCCGGCGATTCCTCGTCGACGCTGCCCACGAGCTGCGCACCCCGATCGCCGGCATCCAGGTCGCCGCCGAGCAACTCGCACACGGCGCCTCCGAGCACCCCGACGACGGGCAGTACCGTCGCGCGGACCTGTTGCTCTCCGACGCGCGCCGGGCCGGACGCCTGGTGTCCGACATGCTGGACCTGAGCCGCATCGACGCCGGGCTGGCGCTCGAGCGCGATGACGTCGACGTGGCCGCCGTGCTCGATGGCGAAGTCGACCGAGCCGCCATGTTGGCACCGCAGATCACGGTGCGCCGCAACGGATTACCGTCGCTGACGCTCCAGGCCGACGCGACCCGGCTGTCGCAGATCGTGTCCAACCTGCTCGACAACGCCCGCCGGTACACGCCGGCCGGCGGCGCCATCACCGTCGACCTTGGCGCCCACGACGACGTCGCGGAGGTCACCATCACCGACACCGGGCCGGGCATCCCGGACGACGAGCGGGATCGCGTCTTCGAGCGGCTGGTGCGCCTGGACGCCGGGCGCGCCCGAGACCACGGCGGTGCCGGGCTCGGACTGGCGATCGCGCGGGCGCTGGCGCGCGCCCACGGCGGCGAACTCGTGTGCCTGCCCCACGAGGGCGGCGCTCAGTTCCGGCTCAGCCTGCCGATCACCGCCCGGCGATCGGGATAGCTGAGTCGGGCCGGGTGTGGCAGACGAGGCCAGGGTTAAACAGCGGCGTCTGCGCTGGATTCGCTTCTGGCCCAAGCTGTTTGGCGGCCAGCCGTCCCGCACGGGCGGTCATTCTTGCTCCTCCACATCTGCGGTCATGGCCACCAGCACGCGCTTGAACCGTTCGACCAGCTTCTCGATTCGGTCGGCAGTGAACACGTCGGTATCGAATTCGACGCGGAGACCCAGTTCGTGGCCCGGCGCGACCTGCACCGAAAGGGGGTAGTGATTGTATTCGCGGTTCGTAAAGCCAGTTATCTTCAACTCGTCGACGGCCGACAGCGCGGCGGTGTCGATCGGATAGTTCTCGTACACGAACATCGTGTCGAACAACTGGTCGTGTCCCGTTATACGGTGTATCTCGCTCAGAGCCAGGTGTTGGTGGTCAAGCGTCTTGGTGTAGGCGCCCTGCAGCTGCTCAAGCAGGTCGGCGGTGGTCGTCTCCGCGCCGATGGTCGCCCGGACCGGGACCGTGTTGATCAACAGACCGATCATCGATTCCGCGCCGGCCAGGTCGGTCGGCCGCCCGGACACCGCGGTGCCGAACACCACGTCGTCCTGTCCGGTCAGCCACGTCAGCAGCAGCGCCCACGCGGCCTGCAGGACGGTGCTGACCGTGGTGTGGTAGGAACGCGCCAGCTCGCCCAACGCCTTCGTGGTCTCCGTGGACACTTGGAAGGACTCCGCACCGCGCAGACCGAGCGCTAGGCCCCCCGGGGGTCCCACCAGGCTGGGAGCGCCGAACCCGTCGAGGACTTCACGCCATGCTGTCTGAGCCGCGCCTCGGTCTTGTTCGGCCAGCCAGGTGACAAAGCTGCGATACGACGGGGCGGCGGGCAACCGCACGCCGTAATAGCTGGCGAAGATTTCCCGCAGCAGGATCGGCTTCGACCAACCGTCGAGCACGATGTGGTGGTTGGTGAGCACGAACCTATACAGATCGTCTGCGGTGCGGATCAAGGCGGCCCGGAACGGCGGCCGGCCCGCCAGATCGCAGACCGCGACGCGTTCGGCGGTGCACAGCTGCCGCAGTTGTTCCTCGACATCGCCGTCTGCCGAGCTGAGCTCGACGTACTGCCAGGCCAGCGCCGGATCGGCGGGCATGACCTGCACCGGTTCGCCGAAGTCATCGCAGAAACCGGCCACCAGGTGCGGGTGGCGGGTGACGACGGCGTGCACCGCCTCGCGCAAGCGTTGCGGGTCAAGGGCACCACTCACGGTGATATCGAGCTGCACCGCATACAAGTCGTCACCGCCGCGCCCGCTGCCGGCGTAGTACAGCAGGCCCTGCTGCAGAGGCGTTAGCGGCAACACATCGCCGATCCGGTACTGCTGCGCCAGCCTGTCGATGTCGCGCTGGGTGAGGCGGGCCGGCGCGATGTCGGACGGGGTCAGGCCGCCCCCGCCGCCACGCACGTGCGCGCAGATGCCGGCCAGCGCGTCGAACCACAGCTCGGCGAGCCGGCTGACTTGCTTGTCGTGCAGCGCCGAACGCGCCCAGGTCCAGTTGGCCTGCAGCTGCGGGCCGGCCTCGGTGTCTATCGTGCCGGCATTGAGCTCCACGGTATGCGCCAGCGGCATCTCCACGGCGCCCGCGGCGCCGCCCAGCGAGAAACTGTTCTCGCTGAGCCGCCATAGCTCACTGGAGAGCTCGGCCGCCCCACCCAGGCGGCCTAGGTAGTTGAAGCCGATCACGGGGTCGGACCCACCCGGATCGAACTCAGGGGTGAGGTAGCGCAGCAGCCCGTAGGTCAGCGGATCGGGCAGGGCGCGCAGCTGCTCCTTGGCGTCTTTGATCAGAGCGCCCAGTGCATCTTCACCCGCTGTCACTTGTCCCCAGGACAGGCCGCCGGCCGGGCCCCCGAAGTTCAGCGCCACCGGGTACTTGGTGGTGAACCAGCCCACCGTGCGCGACAAGTCGACATGCGGGGCCAGCTCCTCCTGGCGGCCGTGGCCCTCCACAGTGATGCCGATCGGGCCGCTGATGCTCAAGAATTGGGTCCACGCCAGGCCGAACGCGATCAGCAGGATGTCCTGCACCCCGGCATGAAACGCCGCCGGGACCGCACCGAGCAGTAGGCGGGTCGTCTCGACATCCAGGGACACCGACAATTGGCCGGCGCTGACGTAGGTGTCCTCCGCCTGTACCGGCGGCAGCGCGGCCGGGATCGCCGCCACCTGACGCCACGCCTCGGCCTGGGCCATCACCTCCGCGGTCTGCGCGTACTCGGCCAGCAACGACGACCACCGGGCAAACGACGTCCCGGTTGCCGGCAGCGCCACCGGCTGGCCACTGCGACGCTGGGCCCACGCAATGTTCATGTCTTCCAACAGGATTCGCCACGACACGCCATCGACGGCCAGGTGGTGAATGATCAACGCCAACTGATTGGTCGACTCGGCCCACACCGCGCGCAGCAATGCCCCGGTGTCCGGGTGCAGGCGTGACCGGGCCGCCACCAACGCCTCGGCCGACAGCGCGTCGACGGTGTCCATGCAGCCGCCGGCATCTACCGTCCCGGCTTCGGGCACCCACAACGACCAGCCGCCGGCGCCGTCGTCGTCGACGCGCAGCCGCAACGTGGCATGCCGGTCAAGCAACGCCTGCAGCACCACCATCGCGTCGGTCCGTGCGACGCCCGCGGGAGCTTGCAACACCATCGTCTGGTTGAACTGCTCGACCGGACCCTCGACGCTGTGCAGCCAGCGCATGATCGGGGTGGCCACCACCGACCCGGTGCCCTCGTCGACCACGCCGCCCTCGCCGTCGGCGACCACCGTGGCGACCTGTGCGAGGCGCGCCGCGGTCTGTTCGACGAAAACGTCACGCGGACGGCACATTACGCCGGCCGCGCGAGCGCGCGCCACGACCTGCATCGACAGGATGCTGTCGCCGCCCAGATCGAAGAACGAGTCATCGACACCGACCCGCTGCACACCCAATACCTGGGCATAAATGCCGGCCAGGATTTCCTCGACCGCGCTGGATGGAGCCCGGTAACGGTCGACATCGGAGTATTCGGGTGCCGGCAGGGCGCCGACATCGAGTTTGCCGTTGACCGTCAATGGCATCGCCTCGAGCACGACGATCGCGGTCGGCACCATGTAGGTCGGCAACCGTTCACCCAACTGAGTGCGGATCTCAGCCGGGTCGGCGGCCCCGGTGATGTAGCCCACCAGGCGCTTGTTGCCGGGGCGGTCCTCGCGCGCGATCACCGCCACTTGATCGACCCCGTCCAAATCGGCGAGGGCCGCTCGGATCTCACCAAGCTCGATGCGATACCCGCGGATCTTGACTTGCTCATCAGCGCGGCCGACGTAACGCAGCTGTCCGTCGGCGCCCCACGACACCAGATCCCCGGTGCGATACATGCGGGCCCCCGGCGCCCCGAACGGGCACGCCACAAACCGCGTCGAGCTCAACCCCGGTCTGCCCACATACCCCGAGGCCAACCCGGCACCGGCCACGTACAGCTCGCCGACCACCCCGGCGGGGACCTGACGCATCCACCCGTCGAGTACGAAGAAGGCAAGGTGGGTCAACGGCAGGCCGATGGGGCTGGCATTGCTGTCGACGTCGCAGTCGAGGATCTCGCGGAACGAGGCGTGCACGGTCGTCTCGGTGATGCCGTACAGATTGATCAGGCGCGGCAGTCCGGGATGGCGGTTCAGCCACGTCTGCAGACGCTGGGGTTCGAGCGCCTCGCCACCGAACACCACCGCCTGCAACTTCAGCTGCTGCCCCCGCTCCGAGGCGAGCCCATCAGCGATCTGCAGCGCATAAAACGCGGACGGCGTCTGGCTCAACACATTGACCTGTTCACGAACCAGCAAGGCGTGCAACTCTTCTGGCGAACGCACCACCGAATCTGGCACTATCACCAACCGCCCGCCGTACAGTAGCGAACCGAAGATCTCCCACACCGCGAAGTCAAACGCCAACGAATGACACTGTGTCCAGACCTGTCCCAACGTCAATTGGGTGTCAAGCGAATCCAGCAACTGGGTGACGTTGCGATGAGGCACCGCAACACCTTTGGGTGTCCCAGTCGTGCCCGAGGTGTAAATGACGTAGGCGATATCGTCCGCGGCCGGCGGCGCCAACGGCGTCTCGGGCCCGGTCGTCACCGCAGGGTCGTCGATATCGATGAGCGGCAGCCCCGACCCCTCCAGCCGTGATCGCATGTCCGCGTTGGTGACCACCGCGATAGGCGCAGAGTCGCCCAACACGAACTCGATCCGCGCCGCGGGCACCATCGGATCGATCGGCACATACGCGGCACCGGTTTTGAGCACCGCCAGCATCGCCACCACCGCCTCAGGCGTACGCGGAAGCAACAGGGCCACACGCGTACCCGGGCCCGCACCCTCAGAAAGCAGCAAGTGCGCCAACCGATTAGCGGACTCCTCCACCTCGCGGTAGGTCCATGACCGATCCCCATAGCTGATCGCCGCCGCCTCCGGGTCGCGGACCGTCGCCTGAGCGAACAATTCGGGGATCGAGACCGCGGACGTCTCCGGCTCGGCCAGCACCGCCCGGTTGCCCCACTCGTCGAGGTGGTCATGCTCGCAGCGGTCGAGCAGATCGATTGACGACAACCGCCGGGCGGGATCGGCGATCATTGCCACCAGCGCCCGCCGCAACCGGTCGATCAGCGTGTCGATGGCCGCACGGTCAAATGCGTCCATGTCGAATTCGACGCGAACACTGAGTTCGTGGCCCGGCGTCGCCACCACCGAAAGCGGATAGTGGTTGAATTCGCGGCTGTCGAGCGCGGTAATGGCCAGATCATCGGCGCCCAACAGGGCACTCGCGTCGATCGGATAGTTCTCGTACAGGAACAGCGTGTCGAATAGCTGATCGTGGCCCGTGGCGCGGTGGATCTCAGGAAGAGCCAGATACTCGTACTCGAGGGTTTCGTTGTGGACGCGCTGCAGCTGCTCCAACAGATCGGCGACTGTGGTCCGCGTGGTGGCGTTCGCCCGCACCGGTACCGTGTTGATCATCAGCCCCACAATGGATTCCGAGCCGATCAGCTCGGTCGGCCTACCGGAGACCGCGGTGCCGAACGCCACATCATGCCGACCGGTCAGCCACATCAGCAGCTGCGCCCACGCACCCTGCAACACGGTGCTCACGGTGGTGTGGCACAAGCGGGCCAACTCGGTCAGGGACGCTGTGGTCTCGGCGGACATCCGGAAGGATGCGACGTCGTGGCGCCCTACCTGGCCGGGCGTGCCCACCATGGTCGGGGCCTCGAAACCCGCCATCACGTCGCGCCAAACCGCCTGTGCGGCACTGCGATCCTGCCGATCCAGCCAGCTGACAAAGCTGCGGTACGACGGGGCCGCGGGCAGTCGCTCGCCGTAGTAGCTGCCGAACACCTCCCGCATCAGGATCGGCAGCGACCAGCCGTCCGCCACGATGTGGTGAATGGTGAGCACCAACCGGTATTGGCCTCCTCCTGCGACGCGGATCAACGCCGCACGGAACGTCGGCTTGTCAGCCAGGCCGCAGACCGCGGCGCGCTCAGCAGCACACAAGCGTTCCACCTGCTGATCGGCGTCCGCGCCCGCGGGGTCCAACTCGACGTCCTGCCACCCGATCACCGGCTTCGCCGGGATGACCTGCACCGGCTCGCCGAAGTCTTCGCGGAACCGGGCCACTAGGTTGGGATGGCGGTTGACTACCGCCTGCACGGCCTCGCGCAGGCGGTGCGCATCGAGGGGGCCGCGGACGGTGATACCGAGCTGCACGGTGTACAGGTCGTCCAGACCCGGCACGAAGCTGGTGTGGAACAGCAGACCCTGCTGCACCGGGGTCAGCGGCAGCACGTCCACGACGTCGCCCTGCGAGCAGAGTTCGTCGATCTGCTGTTGGCTGAGTCGGGCGGGAGCGATGTCGGATGGGGTAAGTCCGCCGCCGCCGGCTTTGACGTGCGCGCAGATACCGGCCAAAGCCTCAAACCACAACTGGCTCAGGCGGCCGACCTGCTCGTCGTCCAGCGCCGAGTGCGCCCACGTCCAGTTCGCCTGCAGCTGCGGCCCGGCGTCGGTGTCGATGGTGCCGGCATTGAGCTCCACCGTGTGCGCCAACGGCAGGGGCACCGCCGCGGCCACACCCGCAAGCGACAAACTGTCCTCGTTGATCCGCCACAACTCGCCGGGCAGGCCGACACCCGCACCGAGGCGGCCCAGGTAGTTGAACCCGATCGTCGGGTCAGACCCACCGAGATCAACCTCAGGGTTCAGGTAGCGCAGCAGACCATAGGTCAGCGGATCGGGCAGGGCGCGCAGCTGTTCCTTGGCGTCCTTGATCAGAGCGCCCAGTGCGGCCCCACCGCTGACCACCTGTGCCCACGACAGCCCACCGACCGTCACCGCGACCGGATATTTGGTGGTGAACCACCCCACCGTGCGAGACAAGTCCACAGAGGGAGCCAGCTCCTCGTGGCGCCCGTGACCCTCGACGTCGATACCGATCGGCACAGCCGCGCCGGCGCCGAGGAACTCCGCGAACGCCAGCCCGAAGGCGATCAGCAAGATATCGCCGACCCCGGCGTGGAACGCCGCCGGCGCCTCACCCAGAAGCAGGCGGGTTGTCTCGACATCCAGCGACGCCGACAGCTGGCCCGCGGACTCGTAGGTGTCCACCTCGGGCTGCACCGTCGGCAGCGCGGCCGGCATTGCCGCCACCCGTCGCCACGACTCGGCCTGCGCCACTACCTCGGCGCGGCGCGCATGCTCGGCAAGCAGCGCTGACCAGCGCGCGAACGACGTCCCGCCGGCGGGCAACGCCACGGGCCGGCCACCGTGATGCTGTGCCCAGGCGATGTTGAGGTCCTCCAACAGGATTCGCCACGACACTCCGTCCACGGCCAGGTGATGAATGATCAATGCCAGCTCGCCGGTGGACGTCGCCCACACCGCGTTGAGCATCACTCCCGCGCCGGGGTTCAACCGCGACCGGGCCTGTGCCAGCGCCGCATCCGACAGCACATCGACGCTATGCAGGCATGCGCGCGCGTCCACCGACCCAGCTGCGGGTGCCTCCAGCGACCAGCCGCCTGCGCCGTCATCGTCGATGCGCAGCCGCAACATCGCATGCCGATCGAGCAGCGCCTGAAGGACAACCGCTACGTCGGCCTCGGTCACACCCGTCGGCGCGGCGACCACCATGGTCTGGTTGAACTCGTCGATCGGGCCCTCGACGTCGCGCAGGCAGCGCATGATCGGGGTGGCCACGACCGGGCCGATCCCCTCGTCGACGACGCCGGCTTCGGCACTGGCCACCGTCGCGACCCGCGCCAGTCGCGCCACTGTCTGTTCGACGAAAACGTCACGCGGGCGGCACATCACCCCGGCTGCCCGAGCGCGGGCCACGACCTGCATCGACAGGATGCTGTCGCCGCCGAGGTCGAAGAACGAGTCATCGACGCCTACCCGCTGCATCCCGAGGACTTCGGCGTAGATGTCGGCCAGGATTTGTTCGACCGCGCCGGCCGGGGCCCGGTACTCACCGGTGGTGAATTCGGGTGCGGGCAAGGCGCGCTTGTCCAGTTTTCCGTTGGCCGTCAATGGGATTGCCGGCAACACGACCACCGCGGCCGGGACCATGTAGGCGGGGAGCCGATCAGCCAGTGCCGCGCGGATCTCGGCCGGGTCGGCGGTGCCGGTGATGTAACCCACCAGCTGCCTGTTGCCGGGGCGGTCCTCGCGGGCGATGACCGCCGCCTGGTCCACCCCGTCGAGAGCAGCCAGGGCTACCTGGACTTCACCGACTTCGATCCGGTACCCGCGGATCTTGACCTGCTCGTCGGCGCGGCCCAGGTGTCGCAGCTGCCCGTCCGCGCCCCAGGAGACCAGGTCGCCGGTGCGATACATCCGTGTCCCGGGGGCCCCGAACGGGCACGCCACAAAGCGCGACGCGGTCAAACCAGCACGCCGCACATACCCGAGGCCCACGCCGCGCCCCGCCAGGTACAGCTCACCGACCACCCCGGCCGGCACCGGCTGCAACCACTTGTCGAGCACGAACATTGCCGCCCCGGGTATCGGCGACCCGATCGGCACCAGGCCCGGTCCCGGCGTCAGCGGCGTGCTCATCGACGCACACACCGTCGCCTCGGTCGGGCCGTAGGCATTGATCATCACCCGCCCGGGGGCCGCCCAACGATCCACGACATCGGTCGGGCAGGCCTCACCGCCCACCACCAACGCCGTCGACTCCAGCCCCTCCGGTGACAGCAGCGCCACGGACGACGGAATCTGAGCCAGCACGCTGACCTTCTCCGCGACCAGCAACGCGTGGAGATCTTCGGGGGAGCCGGCGACTGCCTCCGGCACCACCAGCAGCCGCCTACCCCGCAGCAGCGCGCCCCAGATATCCCAGACCGATAAGTCGAAGGCCGAGGAGTAGCACTGCGCCCACACCCCGCCGGGCGGCAGGCGTTCGTCGAGCGCCTCGATCAGCCAAGTGACGTTGTGATGCGTGATGGCCACGCCCTTGGGTGTTCCGGTGGTACCGGAGGTGTAGATGATGTAGGCGACATTTTCGGGGGCCGGCATTGGAAGTGCGGTGCCGGGCTGGGCCTCGATGGCGGGATCGTGGACATCGATGACCGGCAGGTCGGATACGTCCAGCCGTGAGCGCAGCTCGGCCGTGGTGATCAGCGCGCTCGGGGCGGCATCGGCAAGCACGAACTCCACCCGCGCCGACGCATGCGCCGGGTCGACCGGCACGTACGCTGCCCCGGTCTTGAGCACGGCCAGCATCGCCACGATGGCGTCAGCGCAGCGGGGGAAGAGCAGCGCTACGCACTGCCCGGGGCCAACCCCACGACCGGCCAGAAGATGCGCCAACCGGTTCGCGGCCTCGTCGAGCCCCCGATACGTCATGGCGCGGCCGTCGAACGTCACCGCTACCGCCTCGGGGGTACGCTCGGCGTGCTCGGCGAACACCACCGGAATCGACGTCGGCGCGGTTACCGGCTGGGCTGACGCGGCGCGATGCGACCACCTATCGAGCCGGTCGTTCTCTTCCGCATCGAGGATTTCGATGGAGGAGATCGGCCGTTGTGGATCGGCGGTCATTTCCATCAGCACCTGCTGCAGGCGTGCCGCCAGATAGGGAACGCCAAAGCTCGAAAAGGGTTGTCCGGCGCCCGCCGTGCTGAGGAACAGCTGATCGGCAGCCCCAATGAAGAACAGGCCGAAGTGCCCGGCGGGGCCGTTGTTGGTGTACGTCGCGGTTGCCGGAGCGCCTCCGAGCTCCAGGGTCAATCGAGACGGGATGAAATTGACACCTACCCGGTTCGATGGCTCTCTGAGGCCGCGAGAGCCGACTTCACCGTCGAGCTGGTGCACCGGAAACCGCTGGTGCTTCAGCAATTGACGTATCTGTATGTCAACGTGCTGACAAAAATCGGCGACCGTTGTCTCCGGTGACGTCTGCAAGACCAGCGGCACAACCCCGGCGAGCATCCCAGGGAGCGCCTTCGACTCGGGACGTACCCGCCGGCTGACGGGGAAATCCAGGGCCACCTCCGAACCGCTTCCCGACCATGCATGCACCACGAGTGCGGATGCCGCAGTGATGACCGAATAGCGACGGATGCGCAGCTTCTTTGACAACGCTTGCATGCGGGCGACGGCGGTCGCGTCAAATTGGACCGAGGCCGAAGGCGAACACGGGTCCCCGTTGGCGTTGGCCTGGGGGAGTAGATACTCCTGTCCGCCCTCCGGCGGAAGGTTCTTGCGCCAGTACGCCTCGTCTTCCAGATAGTCGGTGGATGCTTCGTATCCCGACTCGAGATCAATCAAATCCTGCGCCGAGCCGAAATAGGCGTCGGGAACAGGCGATCCAGCCACCATTGCCGAATAGATGGTTGCAACCCGACGGGACACCAGCGCCATGCCCAGCCCGTCCAAAACGATGTGATGGCAGCAGCCGAACAAGTAAAACTCCTCGGCCTGCGTCTGGAACAGAACGAATCTGAATAGCTGGCCGTCCAACGCCATCGGCGTGCGCTGGATGGAGGAAGCACTCCGACGGACGTCCTGTAGGGGATCGAGCGAGCCGGTGAGGTTGTGAAACTCGAGCTCGACGTGCGGGCAATCGATCGGCCGTTGGAGCACCTGCCCGTCGATCTCGAAGAATGAAACCCGGAGCGGCTCGGCTTCCGACACCGCTTGGCGGATCGCCCGCTCGAGGACATCCCGGCGTATCGAGCCTTCGATCTTTATCAGCAGGCCGAGCTGCCAATCCGTACCGGCATAGCCCGATTCCTGCGAGAGCCAGATGTCCAGTTGTCCGCGTGTCAGCGGTAGCGCCAACTCATCACGCCCCATCGACTCCCCCAAAGGTTCCACCCACTCGCCCCTCACCCCGAGTGGTAACTGGTCAAAATCCTGCCCCGTCGCCGGCCTGTCGCGCACGTTCTTCCGCCGAGTGTCCGGCCAATTCTGCTCGTCACAAACTTCCAAGGTGACCAGTTGGTATGCGCCCCGGTTGCGACTGCCGGACACTTCGCAGGTGGCCTGCCGACGCCGATGCCGCCGTGATGTGTGAATCCGGTTGAGGGGCAAGAGAATTGGCGTCGAGTCCAAAAGCGCGGACCGGTTGCGCAGGAGATTTCTGACGCCCGAACACGAGCTGGTGATCCAACAGATCAGCTGATCGATCGGGCCGGACTCGGGCACCACATCATCCCAGGAGCCGTGACTCGCGCCTTATTTTCCGGATCGGTGTGGACGGTCGCGACCATTCCGGGACAAAACAGCGGCGGCGTGTATCGGCGATTTTGCCAACGCGCGGGGCGGACCACGGTTAAACTCCCCTTCGATTCGGGGGAATTACCGCCGGCGATACACCTGATCTCGCGCGCGATCAACGCGAGCGCAGGCGCCGGTGGGACGGTGGGTGTTGAGTTTTCGCCGTGGGAGGGGGCGTCAATGAACCGACGATCGGACTATGTCTTCACCGAACTCAGCCATCACACGGACGACTGCGTGCCGGTAATACAGCAATATCTTGATTTTCTTGTTCGAGGCGACGGTCGAAAAGCTCATTGTCCATTTACCGAGACGATGCTCGGAAAGCGTCAATTCTACTATGACACGAGTGATTTTCTCCTGGATGAGGCAGAATTTTACCGAACTATAGCGGAGTTGCGTGAGTTTCACGGTAGACAGCCTGACCGCTATTTAGTTGTCGGGGTCGCATATCGGAATGAGGAAAACTTCTTAGAAGCGACCGCCGCGGCGGGGGAAGTGTGGCGGCAGAAAATGAGACTCGAGCTGATAGCCGCTGGCCTGACGATTGCTTGGACTCATCCGAAAAATCCCATCGGCACCCATACGGATCGCGATAAACCTGTCGAACCTCTTTGGGTGAGCGATATTCCTCTGCTCATGCTCCGAAACCTCGACAAGGGCGACGAGCCGTTCATGTTGAGCGCCGATTCCAAGAGAGCGTTCGTACTGGGCATGAAGTATCACGAATCAATACCTATCGCACTACGGCCTGCCGCGATAAGTCCGCAGCTGGAACTGCACTATAGGCTGAATGCCCTGGCGAATCTTATGAATCATGTTCGGCTTTCCTCCGTCAGATCAGTATCAGCCGATTTGGCCGGAGGCCTTACGGGGCTGTTGAAAAGCGGCAAAACCTTCGCGCATGCGTGGAGTCCCGAGCCCGCGATATCGGACGTGATGCAAGATGCTTGAGTCTCCGATCACCCGGATTGCCGACCGACGGGAACGCCGCATCTCACTGAAGTGACCAGCTTTGGGGCAGGGAAAACTTGGTAACGTCGACTCGAGGGGGCGCCCGGCGACTACATCTGGAACCAACAACGAACGCTGCTTTCCGGCAGCAGCAACGTTGCCTTTCAACGACTACGTCACCGATGTTCATCCTGTGAACTTAATCCAGGCGAGCATTCTCCAACATCGCGATTCCCTGGCAAAACGGAGACGCGATTAGGGGTTTGCGCTGCAAGCACGCCGAGAATGTGCCCTACGTCTCACCGCGTGGATTTCGCACGCATGGGCGTACGCATAACGCGTCTTTACTGGGTTCACCGACATGGCGAAATCGGCACAGAGTTTATTACGCAAATAAGTATGGCAAGCAAGTCGAAACAAGGTGGTGTCACATGCTTTTCTATGCAGTGCATCGGCGGCGTATTCCTTACTGGGTGTCGTGGTGACAGGAGTCGAAATGCTTGCCGCCACCGAGCAAAGATCACGTGGCACCGGCGAGGCGGCCGCAACCCCGCGAGGTTTCCCACCTCCCAGGTTCGTGCGGCCGATCATTGCGGTGCCGACCGTGCTCGTCTGGCTTGGATCGCTCGTTGCGTGGTGTGCGGCGACGGCAGCGGTTCTCGGCGGAGTGAGTCGTTGGTGGCTGGTGGTCACCATCGTCGTTCAGGGTTTCGTGACGGTTTCCATGTTCATCGTGGCGCACGAATCGATTCACCACACCGTCGGCCGGCCAAACTGGATCAACCAGGTCTTCGGCCGCCTGTCGATGCCGTTCGTCTCGTTGTTCGGAACATTCCCAATGCTCGCGTATACGCATCTCGCGCACCACCGCAACACCAACGAAAATATCCAGGACGATCCGGACGCGTGGAGTATCACGGGCCCGCGTTGGCAACTGCCGTTGCGCTGGTTGACAATCGATGCCTGGTACTGCCGCTTTTACCTAGCGCGCCTGCGCCGGCGTCCGCGCAAGGAAGCCGTGGGCTTTGCCATATACCTCACCCTGGCCCTTGTCTTCGTAACCGCCATGCTGGTTCTCGGCTACGGGCGAGAGCTGGTGCTCATCTATTTCATCCCACAGCGGATCGGCGTGGGCGTCCTCGCGTGGTGGTTCGATTGGCTGCCTCATCACGGCCTGGTCACGGTAAGGAGCGACCGATTCCGGGTCGCCCGGGTTCGGGTTGGCTGGGAGCGTGTTTTGTGTCCGTTGTTGATGTATCAGAACTATCACCTCGTTCATCACATCCATACCGCGATCCCGTTTTACCTCTACGTGAAGGCATGGAGGGCTGCAGAATCCGACTATCTGGACCGAAACGTGCCGATCTGCACCGCGTGGGGGCAGGAAATGACGTCGTCGGAGTACCGCAGGTGGCGGGAGGTCAGTCGCCGCATCGTCGGGGCGGACGACGGTGATCGCATCTCGGAGATCGGCGGGTAGTGGTTCGGCTGAATTTCGTTATGCTCCAACCGATTTTGGGGTGGATGTAGGGGGGCGGCCACGGCGGCGATGATGCTCGGGCGTCACCCGCGACGTTCGCCGGCGGTCGTGCGACGAGTTTTATCGAACCGGGCCTTTATCAAACTACTTGGTCGTATGCGGAGGCATTGTGCGGCGGAAACGGTGATGGCCGCCTAGGACACCCGAGACGGCCATCACTCGACATGGCTAGTGCGCCACCGCGATCACCATCCCGGCGGGTGCGGCAACGGTGCTCCCGGCCCCTGTCCTGGTGGAGGCGGTCCCAGCGGTCCACCCGGCCCAGGCGGTGGTCCGCCGAACGGCCCACCGGGCGGCGGCGGTCCGGGCTGACCCGGAGGCGGCGGTGGGGGCGGGGGATCCGCACTCGCCACTCCGGCACCGATGCCGGCCGCGGCGGTCCCGAAGGCCCCCGCGAGCAACGAACCAGCGATGAGTTGCTTGAATTTCATTAGTCCATCGATCCTCTCTGTCGCGTTGCCGCGACGGTACGAAGCCAGCCTGAAGCTGACCTGAAGAAGAGAGGCCGCTGCCGGAATAACCCGTCAGCGTGGGGACGACGGCGCGGTGATCGCGGTCAGGTTCCACTTGTCCAGCCACGGCCGCACCAACTCGGCGACGGAGAATTGGGCGCGCGCCGCGCACCCGGCTTTGGGGGTGTAGGGGGCGCCGCCGCGGATGAGGATGCCGACGGCGCTGACGGTGCCGTCGCGTTCGTAGTGGTACACCGGCCCACCCGAATCGCCGCACTGGCCGCTCGCCAGGAACACGACCTTGCTGGCGGTGATCTCCACGATCTGCCCGCAGGCGTCCGCGCCCGAACCCATGCCGAACTTGCACAACTGTTGTCCGACTTGAAGATTGGTGGCGACGCCGGTGACCGGTAGCGACGCGGCGACCGCCGCGGACTGGGGAACGTTGTCAGCGTCGAGCGTGATCAGGCCGATGTCGTGCTGTTCGTCGTGGACCCCCTCGCTGATCGTCTCGGTGAACGTGCCCAGCGTGGTGTAGGGAAGGACCCCGCCCAGGTTCATCGTCACCTTGCTCCGCTGACCGGGCCGATTGCAATGACCGGCGGTGAGGATCCCGGCCCGGCCGCCCCCGGTATGCACCAAAAATCCCGCGGTGCAACCCATTCCACCGGATCCGTCGGCATACTCGACGTAAATGCCGGCACCCGGGCCGATGGCGCTGGCCGCGGGCAGATCGATCGGCGCCAGGGTCGGCGGCGGCGGTAGGGGAGGCTGCCGCGCCGGGGTCGCGGCCCTGGGGTACAGGCAGACGGCCGCCACCAGGGCGGCGGTGCTGCACACCGCCGCCAGGATGAGCAGTGTGGTGTGCAGTTTGGCGCGCTGCGGCACATCGGAGAAACGGCTCTTCGGCTTGCGCCGGCGCTGGTCCCGGCTGGGCAGAAAGCCCAACACGGCCAGCACCGCCAACACCAGGGCACTGAGCGGCAGCGCGACGGTACGAGCCGGCGAATAAGGCGACCCCCAGCTGGCGAACTCCAGCGCGTACACGCCTCCCATTAGATCGGTCTTTGCCGCCTCGCGCGGCGCTCTCGACAGAGTTGGTGGATCAGCCGACGGTGGCCGGCTCGGGGGAGGGTTCGTCATCGACGCGACGGTGTGCGCGGCGGTGGTGCCGACGGAAGTGGCGGACCTCGATGATCAAGCCCGCCAGGCCAAGCGCGCTGGTGATCGCCGACACCAGGTAAAGCAGCGAGCTCGGGTGACCGGCCAGCGCGTCGCCGAGGACGACGACGGCGGTGGTGCCGGGCAGCAGGCCGGCCAGCGTCGCCAGGCCGTACGGCAGCACCCGCACGCTCGACGCGCCGGCGGCGTAGTTCAGCGCCGAGAACGGCACCGCCGGAATCAATCGCAGCGACACGATCGCCAGCCAGCCCCGCCGCCGCAGCCGTTCTTCCACCGTGTCGATCGATCGGTGGCGCACCAGGCGGTTCAACCGCCACCCGAGCGCCCGCACCAACAGCAGGGCGATCATCGCGCTCGCCGTGCTGGCGACCACCGCGATGGCGACGCCCAGCAGCGGGCCGAAGAGCAACCCGGCCGCCAGCGTGAACGCGGTCCGCGGGATGGGCACCACCGTCACGACGATGTGGGCGACCAAGAACGCCAGCGGGAACCACGGTCCGAGGGACTGCGCCCAGTCGCGCATCTGCACCGGCGAGGGCAGCGGAAGCCACGACGCCAGCACCAGCAGCGCTGTGATGCCCACCACTGTCCAGACGATCCGCGACCGAGACACACTTCGCGCCGCCGCGCCGATGGCGCAGCCGAGATCGCGAAGCGTCGCGGTGATTTTGCTGGTGGCGGAACCCGTCACGGCATCCAAGGTTACGGGGCGCAGATGAATTGGGCGTTGCCCGCGGCTGGCGTTTCGTCCAGAACCCGGTCGGGTGGCGGCGCCTGGCGGTTTTTAGCGGAGAGCTCCCATCAATTAGCCTCAATAGCTAAGTGGTATCCCCAAAGCTGTAGCCCAAATGCTGGGAAAAGGGAGCAATCGGTGTCCATTGATGTACCCGAGCTCGCCGGCCTAGAACAGGTTCGCGGGCGTTGGCGCAGTGCGGTCGCCGGAGTGCTGGCCAAGAGCACCCGGAAGGACCCCGAGCAGTTGGGGGACGCGCCGGAGCGCCTGCTGGAGACCCCGACGTACGACGGGATCGCGATTCGCGCGCTCTACACCGCGCTCGACGAGCTTCCCGAACCGCCGCTGCCGGGCGAGTGGCCCTACGTGCGAGGCGGCGACGCGCTGCGCGACGTCAAGACCGGCTGGCGGGTCGCCGAGGCGTTCCCGGCCACCCCGGTGCCCGGTGTCGCGGCGGCCGACGTCAACTCCGCGGTGCTCGACGCGCTCGGCAACGGGGCCAGCGCCCTGGTGCTGCGGATCGGGGAGTCGGGCGTGGCGCCCGGCCAGCTGGCCGACGCGCTGCAGGGCGTCTACCTGAGCATGGCGCCGCTGATCCTCGAAGCCGGCGCCGACTACGCGGCGGCCAGCGACGTGGCGCTGGCGCTGGCCGAGGGGGTGGAACCCGACCAGCGCGCCACCGTGTCGATCGACCTCGGCGGCGACCCGCTGACCGCGGCGCTCAGTGAGCGTGCCGCCCCGAAGATCGAGGACGTGGTCGCCGTCGCCAAGCGGGCCGCCGAGCACACCGGCGTGCGGGCGATCACCGTCGACGGACCCGCGTTCCACAATCTGGGCGCCAACGCGACCTGGGAGCTGGCCGCCGGTGTCGCGGCCGCGGTGAGTTACCTGCGGGTGCTCACCGAGGCGGGGATGCCGATCGGCCAGGCGTTGCGCCAGATCAGCTTCCGGTTCGCCGCCGACGACGACCAGTTCATGACGATCGCCAAGTTCCGCGCCGCACGCAACCTGTGGGCGCGGGTCGCCGAGGTCGTCGGCGACCCGGACGCCGGTGCGGCCGTCATCCACGCCGAGACCTCGCTGCCGATGATGACGCAGCGCGACCCCTGGGTGAACATGCTGCGCTGCACCCTGGCCGCCTTCGGTGCCGGCGTCGGCGGCGCGGACTCGCTGCTGGTGTTCCCGTTCGACGTGGCGATCGACGGGGGATTCCCGGGCACCGCAACCAGTTTCGCGCGGCGAATCGCCCGCAACACCCAGCTGCTGCTGCTCGAGGAGTCGCACGTGGGTCGCGTGCTGGACCCGGCCGGCGGGTCGTGGTTCGTCGAGGACCTCACCGCCCGTCTGGCCGAACAGGCCTGGCAGCATTTCCAGGCGATCGAGGCGCACGGCGGATTCACCGAGGCCGTCGATTTCATCGCCGCCCAGATCGGCGAGATCGCGGCCCGCCGCAGCGACGACATCGCGCACCGCCGCACGGCGATCACGGGTGTCAACGAGTTCCCGAACCTCACCGAACCGCCGCTGCCGCAAAGCGACTCGTCGTATTCGCCGCTCGCCGCCGGGAAGCTGGTGCGTTACGCCGCGGAGTTCGAAGCGCTGCGCGACCGCTCCGACGCCTTCGTGGCCCGCACCGGCTCGCGCCCCCAGGCGTTGTTGCTGCCGCTGGGCCCGTTGGCCGAGAACAACATTCGGGCAACCTTCGCGTCGAACCTGTTGGCCTCCGGGGGCATCGAGGCGGTCAACCCCGGAACCGTCGACGCCGCCGGCGTCGCGGCGGCGGTGGCTGAGGCGGGGACGCCAACGGTGGCGGTCATCTGCGGCACCGACAAGCGCTACCAGGACGAGGCGTCCGGCGTCGTGCAGGCGGCGCGCGCCGCCGGCATCGACCGGGTTTATCTGGCCGGACCGGAAAAGGCCGTGGCCGACGCCGAGCACCAACCGGACCAATTCCTGACCGCGAAAATCAATGCGGTCGAAGCACTGTCGGATCTGCTCACGAGGCTGGGGGCGTAGCCAGTTATGACGACCACTGCACCTGCTGTCGGCAGCTTCGCCGATGTGCCGCTGCACAGCGAACGGACCATAAAACCGGCGACCGAAGCCGCCGTCGAAGAACACGTCGCCGCGGCCGCGGCCGCGCACTGGTACACGCCCGACCAACTGCAATGGCACACACCGGAAGACATCGACGTCAAACCGGTCTACATCGCCGCCGACCGCGCCGCGGTCGAGGCCGACGGCTATCCGCTGCACAGCTTCCCCGGCGAACCGCCGTTCGTACGCGGGCCGTACCCGACGATGTATGTCAACCAGCCGTGGACGATTCGGCAGTACGCCGGGTTCTCCACCGCCGCCGAATCCAACGCCTTCTACCGCCGCAACCTGGCGGCCGGACAGAAGGGCCTGTCGGTGGCGTTCGACCTGGCCACCCACCGCGGCTACGACTCGGATCACCCGCGCGTGCAGGGTGACGTCGGAATGGCCGGTGTGGCAATCGATTCCATCCTCGACATGCGGCAGCTGTTCGACGGCATCGACCTGTCGACGGTGTCGGTGTCGATGACCATGAACGGCGCGGTGCTGCCGATCCTGGCGCTGTACGTGGTGGCCGCCGAGGAGCAGGGTGTCCCGCCGGAGAAGCTGGCCGGCACCATCCAGAACGACATCCTCAAAGAGTTCATGGTGCGCAACACCTACATCTATCCGCCCAAGCCGTCGATGCGCATCATCTCCGACATCTTCGCCTACACCAGCGCCAAGATGCCGAAGTTCAACTCCATCTCGATATCCGGGTACCACATCCAGGAGGCCGGTGCCACAGCGGATTTGGAGCTGGCCTACACCCTGGCCGACGGGGTGGACTACATCAAGGCCGGCCTGGACGCCGAGCTGGACATCGACAAGTTCGCGCCGCGGTTGTCCTTCTTCTGGGGCATCGGGATGAACTTCTTCATGGAGGTCGCCAAGCTGCGGGCGGGCCGGCTGTTGTGGAGCGAGCTGGTCTCCCAGTTCGACCCAAAGAGCGCCAAATCGCTGTCGCTGCGCACACATTCGCAGACCTCGGGCTGGTCGCTGACCGCGCAGGACGCCTTCAACAACGTCGCGCGTACCTGCATCGAGGCGATGGCCGCCACCCAGGGGCACACGCAGTCGCTGCACACCAACGCGCTGGACGAGGCGCTGGCGTTGCCCACCGACTTCTCGGCCCGCATCGCCCGCAACACCCAGCTGGTGCTGCAGCAGGAGTCGGGCACCACGCGGCCCATCGACCCGTGGGCGGGCTCGTATTACGTGGAATGGCTGACCCATCAGCTCGCGCAGATGGCCCGCGCCCACATCGCCGAGGTCGCCGAGCACGGCGGCATGGCCCAGGCCATCAGCGACGGGATCCCCAAGCTGCGCATCGAGGAGGCGGCCGCGCGCACGCAGGCCCGCATCGACTCCGGGATCCAGCCGGTGATCGGGATCAACAAGTACCAGGTCGAGGAGGACCAGGAGGTCGAGGTCCTCAAGGTCGAGAACAGCCGGGTGCGCGCCGAGCAGCTGGCCAAGCTCAAGGAGCTGCGGGAAAGCCGCGACCAGCAGGCCGTCGACGCCGCGCTCGCCGAGTTGTCACGCGCCGCGGCCGCGCACGGTCGTGCGGGTGAGGACGGGCTGGGCAACAACCTGCTGGCGCTGGCCATCGACGCGGCCCGCGCCAAGGCCACCGTCGGCGAGATCTCCGACGCGCTGGAGAAGGTCTATGGCCGTCACCAGGCGGAGATCCGTACCATCGCCGGCGTCTACCGCGACGAAGCTGGAAAGGCCGGAAACATGGCCAGCGCAACCGAACTCGTCGAGAAGTTCGCCGAGGCCGACGGCCGCCGCCCCAGGATCCTGGTGGCCAAGATGGGGCAGGACGGCCACGACCGGGGCCAGAAGGTGATCGCGACGGCGTTCGCCGACATCGGCTTCGACGTGGACGTCGGATCGCTGTTCTCCACGCCCGAGGAGGTGGCCCGCCAGGCCGCCGACAACGACGTGCACGTGGTGGGGGTGTCCTCGCTGGCCGCCGGTCACCTGACGCTGGTGCCGGCGCTGCGCGACGCGCTCAAAGAGGTGGGGCGTCCCGACATCATGGTGGTGGTGGGCGGCGTCATCCCGCCCGGCGATTTCGACGAGCTGTACGAGGCCGGGGCCGCCGCCATCTTCCCGCCCGGCACGGTGATCGCCGACGCCGCAATCGGCTTGCTGCACAAGCTCGCCGAGCGGCTGGGTTACGACCTCTAATGATGCGCGCGAGACGGCAACTACCGACAGGGTTACTCGGGAAATGCGTCGCCAGTTGCGGTCTCGCGGTGTGGAAATGAACCCAGAGCAGCTGGCCAAGGCGGTCCGCAGCGGTGACCGCGCGGCATTGCCGCGCGCCATCACCCTGCTGGAGTCCACCCGCAAGGACCACCAGGAGAAGGCGCAGCGGCTGCTGTTGGAGCTGACGCCGGACTCGGGCAAGGCGCACCGGGTGGGGATCACCGGGATTCCCGGCGTGGGCAAGTCCACCACCATCGAGGCCCTCGGCATGCACCTGATCGAACTGGGCCATCGCGTCGCGGTGTTGGCCGTCGACCCGTCGTCGACGCGCACCGGCGGCTCGATCCTCGGTGACAAAACACGGATGGCGCGCCTGGCGATGCACCCGGATGCATACATTCGGCCGTCGCCCACGTCGGGCACCCTCGGCGGGGTGGCCAAGGCCACCCGCGAAACATCGGTGCTGCTGGAGGCCGCCGGGTTCGACGTGGTCCTGATCGAGACCGTCGGCGTCGGGCAGTCCGAGGTGGCCGTGGCCAACATGGTCGACACCTTCGTGTTGCTGACCCTGGCACGCGGGGGCGACCAGCTGCAAGGCATCAAAAAGGGCGTGCTGGAGCTGGCCGACATCGTGGTGGTGAACAAGGCCGACGGGAATCACCTGCCCGAGGCGCGGTCGGCGGCCCGCGAGCTGTCCGGGGCGATCAGGCTGATATATCCGCGCGAAACCCTTTGGCGCCCGCCCGTTCTCACGATGAGCGCTGCGGAGGGGACCGGCCTCGACGAACTGTGGGAGACCGTCGAACGCCATCGTCAGGTGCTCAGCGAGGCGGGGGAGTTCGAGGCGCGCCGCCGCGGCCAGCTGGTCGACTGGACCTGGCAGATGGTGCGCGACACGGTGCTGGACCGGCTGGCCTCCAACCCGGCGGTGCGCAAGATCCGGGCCGACGTCGAGCGGAAGGTCAAGGCGGGGGAGCTAACTCCGGCCCTGGCCGCCCAGCAAATATTGACGGCCGCGTCTGGCTAACGGATAGGTAAATAATCGGGGGGTTTCGCTCCTGCCCGGTGTGTAATCCAAGTAAATTCAAAAGTGTGACGGTGGATAGCCGAGTCAATCGCCGCGCGGTCCGTGTCCACGATGACCTTGACGCAGGTCACCGTGTGTCCGGCGCGGCGGACTCACACTTCGGGTGCGTCGTTCGTAGCTTTTCCAGCATGTTTCCGGCCCGCCGGTTCGGTGGCGGGGCGTTGGCCGTCTATGTGGACGGCCAGCCCGTCGTGGACGTCTGGACGGGGTTTGCCGACCGGGGCGGGCAGCGGCCGTGGTCGGAGAACACCGCCCCGATGGTGTTCTCCGCGACCAAGGGAATGGCCGCCACCGTCATCCACCGGCTCGCTGACCGGGGGCTGATCGACTACGACGCCCCGGTCGCCGAGTATTGGCGCGAGTTCGCCGCCAACGGCAAGGCCGACATGACCGTGCGCCAGGTGATGAGCCACCAGGCCGGCCTCTCGGGGCTGCGCGGCGCCACCAAGGAAGACCTCCTCGATCACGTGGTGATGGAGGAGCGGCTGGCGGCGGCGGCTCCGGGGCGGCTGTTCGGCAAATCCGCATACCACGCGCTGACCTTCGGCTGGCTAATGTCGGGTCTGGGCCGGGCGGTGACCGGTAAAGGGATGCGGACGCTGATTCGCGAGGAACTGGCCGAGCCGCTGGGCGTCGACGGCCTGTACCTGGGCCGGCCGCCGGCCGGATGCCCGACGCGGGTGGCCGAGATCGTCGCGCCGCAGAACCTGCTGGGCAGTTCGCTCGTCAACTACGTCTCCCGCAAGGTGGCCAACGAGCTCTCCGGCGGCTTCCGGTCGATCTATTTCCCGGGCATGGTCGCGGCGGTGCAGGGCGACACCCCGCTGCTCGACGCCGAGATCCCGGCGGCCAACGGTGTGGCCACGGCGCGCGGCCTGGCGCGGATGTACGGCGCCATCGCCAACGGTGGCGAGGTCGACGGCATCCGATTCCTCTCCCGCGACCTGACGGCAGGCCTGACGGGCGAGCGCAGCCTGCGGCCGGACCGAAACATCTACGTGCCGTTGGCATTCCACCTCGGTTATCACAGTCTGCCGATCGGCGGCGTGATGCCCGGCTTCGGTCACGTCGGGATGGGCGGTTCGGTCGGATGGGCCGACCCGGCCTCGGGGGTGGCGTTCGCGCTGGTGCACAACCGTCTGCTGACGCCGCTCGTGATGAGTGACCACGCGGCGTTCGTCGGGATCTATGCGCTGATCCGCAGGGCCGCGGACAAGGCCCGCAAACGCGGATTCCGCCCGGTCACCGAGTTCGGGGCGCCGTTCTGCGAGCCGGGGGCCGTCGCGGGCTGAAAGCGCGCGGACGGTGAGTTCCGGCGATGCAAATGACCGCGTAATTTACACGGGGCGCTTAAATCGACTCGCCGGTTCGAATGACGGTGGTCGAAAGCCCATGTGCGGTTGTTCGCATGCGATGTAATCTGTGCTGGATGTTTGCTCAGTTCATTTCCGCAAATTGCCGCGGCGTTGCCCGAAAACAATGCCCGCCGGTAATCCCGCTTTTGCGGGTGTGCTGATGCCTCGACCGCGATTTTGGCACCCGGGCGCCGGGCAGCGAGAATCGTTCAGGTGAGCGCGCACCCGACAGTCTCTGGTCCCGATGCAACCGTCAACCGCCGGCCAAAGCGACGAGGGTCGGCGGGCTCGACGCTCGCCCAGGTGTTCGACACCCGAAACAACGCGCTCAACGTTTGGCGCCTGGTGCTGGCTTCTGGCGTCATCCTGCAACACTCCTGGTCTCTCACCGGCCGCAAGATCTACCCGCCGGTGGAACAGCTGCTCACCCAAGTGTGGGTGGACGGATTCTTCGCGATATCGGGGTTCCTCATCACGGCGAGCTGGGTGCGCAACCCGCGCCTTCGCGAGTACTTCGTCGCCCGTGTTCTTCGCATCTTCCCCGGGCTGTGGGTCTGCCTGGCCGTGGTGGCATTTGTCATCGCCCCGCTCAGCGTGGCGATCCAAGGAGGCTCGCCCGCCAGGTTGCTGCTGTCTCCCGCGCCGTTCGCGTATGTGCTGAACAACGCCGTGCTGAACGTCTATCACACCGGTATCGACGGAACACCCCGAAACGTCCCCTTCCCGGGCGTCTGGGACGGCGTCCTGTGGACCCTCGTATTCGAATTCCTCTGCTACATCGCCATCGCTGTTGCCGGTGTGGCCGGACTCCTCAAACGCCGCTGGCCCGCTCCGGTGGTGTTCGCACTGTTCTTGGTGGGTGCGGCGCTTGTGTCTTACCCGGTGGGAGCGGTGGAGACGATCCCGCAGATGATCACGCGTTTCGCCCTCGTCTTCGCCGCGGGAGCGGTTCTGCATCAATTCCAAGACATGATTCCCGCCCGGTGGTCACTTGTTGCCGTGAGCGCGGCCATCGTGGTGGTGGCCGGCTTGCTGGTGCCGAACTATCGGGTAGTGGCGGCCATCCCACTGGCCTATGCCGTCATCGTTTCGGGAGCGCTGATCCACAACCAGCGCATGCGTTTACGCACGGACCTGTCCTATGGCGTGTACATCTACGCGTGGCCCATTCAGCAGCTGTTGGTGATCTGCGGACTGGGTGTCCTCCCTCCAGTCGCGTTCGCCGTTCTTGCCGCCGTCGCCACCCTGCCACTGGCCGCACTGAGCTGGTTCCTGGTGGAAAAGCGTGCGCTTGCGCTCAAATCCCGCTTCAAGCGCAAAGCGCCTGAACGGGACGGCGTGGTCGCTGACGCGCAACCGTCCGCGCACATCGTCACCGGCGACTAGGTCCCTTGCGGATTCCGCGCCGCATTAGCCTCGATCTCACCTTTACCTAGAGATGAAAAGTCGTCCAGACCGAATGATTAATGCGCGTTGCTGAACGCGCCTCGTGGTCGGCGACGGCGTTGCCGGAAGCGCGTAATTGAACTTTGCCCCACAAATTGCAAACTCATGGATAATGACCCGTGATCCCGGGGGCCACATGACGCGCAACTGAAAGGTGTGGGCCACCGATGACAGCTTCCCGGACGAGCCAACCCGCCGATCTAACAGGGTCATCCGCCCGCCAAGCAACCGCCGTCCGTCCGGTTGCGCTGTTCGTGTTGGGAATGGCGCGGTCCGGAACGTCGGCGCTGACCCGGGTTTTGTCGCTGTGCGGTAGCACGCTCCCGGCCGGAATGTGTGGCGCCGACGGGAACAATCCGCGCGGATATTGGGAGCCGCGGGCGGCGATCATGCTCAACGAGACGATCATGCGCCGCCACGGCAGCAATTGGTACGACCCGACGCTGCGCCTGCAGGAGGAGTGCGCGTTCGGCGCCGACGAGAAGGCGGCCTGGATCGCGGAGATCGCGGCGTATCTGGGCACACTGCCGGCGGCGCCGCTGGTGGTCATCAAGGAGCCGAGGATCACGGCGCTGTCGGGCCTGTGGTTCGAGGCGGCGCGCCAGGTCGGCTTCGACATCGCCGCCGTGATTGCGGTGCGCCATCCGCAAGAGGTTGTCGCCTCGGCGGCGAAGTACGTGGACACCTCGCCGGAGCTGTCCAGCGCATTGTGGCTGAAGTACAACCTGCTCGCCGAGCGGCACACCCGCGGGATCCCGCGCGTGTTCGTCGACTACGGCAACCTCCTCGACGACTGGCATCGAGAGGTGAAGCGCGTCGCCGCCGCGCTGGAAATCGATCTGGACACCGTCGACGAGAGCGCCGTCGAGGAATTTCTCACCCCGGAGCTTCGACGCCAGCGATACGGCGGCCCCGTGGCGGACCATTTCGGTGCGGACTGGGTCTCCGCCGTCTACGAGGCGCTGCACGGGGCCGCGCAGGACAACCCCCTGCACGCAGCGACTTTGGACCGGGTTTTCGAGTCGTATCAGGCCGGCGAGCGTGATTTCCGCATGGTCTTCACGGAATTCCACGCCCGCACCAACAGCCTGCTTCGCCGGGTGTTTCGGCCGTTCATCGTGAAGCGGATCCTCGAGATCGCCGCGGTGGTGCACCGGCACCGCGGGGCCTGGGCGTAGGTCACGCCGTCAAAGATTAAGTAAGAAAAACAGGTTCGTAAAAAGGCCGCCTTGGTCCATCGCACGGGGCTATAGTCCTTAGCGGGCGAAATGATTCGAAGGTTCTCACCGGGGGGCAGAAGTTGCCGGTCACAAGTCAGCCGTGACTCGTGTGAGGAGCGCGGTATATCGCTTCCTCTTTGCCAAAGTTGTTGAGCAGGCTGCGATCTAGCTCTCTGACACCGTAGTGTGCGCGACGGTGTCGATTCCCAACGGTTGCTACGCGCATGGATCGCGCGTGCACCAAGTCGGAAACCCCTGGATATCAACCGAACTCCGAAAGTCGTTCAGGCGCACGGCCAGTGAAAGGTTGGATTCGCGATGAGATTGGCCCGGATGACCAAGCCCGTCGATCGCCCCGTCGGCTCCGGGAACCGCCCGGTTGCCCTCTTCGTGCTGGGACCGCAACGGTCGGGAACGTCGGCGCTCACTCGGGTGCTCTCCCTGTGCGGTGGCACGCTGCCGGCTGCGATGCTGGGCGCCGACGCCAACAACCCGCTCGGGTATTGGGAACCGCGAGCGGCCATTTCGCTCAACGAAACGATCCTGCGCCGTCTCGGGACCAATTGGTACGACCCCTCGCTTCGCTTCCTGGACGACGTTTTACCCACCAAAGAAAAGAAGGCCTGCATCGCCAAAGTCGGGGAGTACCTGTCCACGCTGCCGGCGGCGCCGCTCGTGGTGATCAAAGAACCCAGAATCACGACACTGTCCGACCTGTGGTTCGAGGCGGCACGCGTGGCCGGATTCGACGTCGCCTCTGTGATCGCGGTACGTCATCCGCAGGAGGTCATTTCGTCGATCGCGAAGTCCTGGCACGTCTCACCCGCGCTAGCGAGCGCCTTGTGGTTGAAATGCAACATCCTCGCCGAACGAAATTCGCGCGGCGTACCGCGGGTATTCGTCGACTACGCGAACCTGCTCGACGACTGGCGCCGGGAAATGAAGCGCATCTCCGCGGAGTTGCCGGTCGAACTGCATGCCGAGGACGAGGACGCCATCGAGGGGTTCCTCACGCCAGGCTTGCATCGGCAGCGGCACTGTGGCGCGGTGACGGATCTGTTCGGCGCCGATTGGATTTCCACGGTCTATGAAGCGCTTCGCGATGGCGCGCAGGACGATCCGATCGACATGTCAGCGTTGGACCGCGTTTTCGAGTCCTACCGGTCCAGCGAGCGTGATTTCCGTAAGGCGTACGAGGACTTTCACGGCTTGTCCAACAGCATGCTGTTCCGGCTTCTCCGGCCGGCCATCGCGAGGCCGGTGATGGAGGTCGTCGCAATGGCCCACCGGCACAGGGGGACTTGGGCGTAGCGCCTTTCGTGCATGCGGCGTGGCCTCGCGCCGCCCCCGATGCGCCGCCTATCCGCAAGGAATCCCCTGATGCGGCGGTAAGTCCCCGTTATGATCGACCGGACCGCGATCTCGGCGAGCGTGCCGATCGCATGTTTTCCTCAGCATCGCAAACGGGAGGCGTCGATTCGTGTCAGCGTCCGTGCTCATCACCGGTGGGGCGGGATTCATCGGGTCGGCGCTCGCCCGCCGTCTCATCGAGGCCGGATACGACGTCGCCGTGATGGACGTGCTGCATCCGCAGGTGCACGGGGGAGATCGGCCGATCGAGCTGCCGCCGTCGGCGCGGCTGTTCACCGGGGACGTCACCCACGCGCCCGACTTCGACGCGGTGTTGCGATTGTTCCGCCCCACCCAGGTGGTCCACCTGGCCGCCGAGACGGGAACCGCGCAGTCGCTGTCGGAGGCGACGCGGCACGGCTCGGTGAACGTCGTCGGCACCACCCAACTCCTGGACGCCTTGAGCCGCTCGGGACACGTGCCCGAACAACTCGTCCTGGCGTCCTCGCGGGCGGTGTACGGCGAGGGCTCCTGGCAGTCCGGCTCGCAGATCTTCTACCCGCGTCCCCGCAGCCACGCGCAGCTCGTCGCGGGCCGCTGGGATCCGCAAGGACCCGCGGGTGAACACGCGGCGCCGCTGCCGAGCCGCGCCGACCGAACCGAACCCCGGCCCACCAACGTGTACGCGGCGACCAAGCTCGCCCAAGAACACCTGCTCGCCGCCTGGACGTCCGCGCACGACACCAACCTCAGCGTGCTGCGGTTGCAGAACGTTTACGGCCCCGGGCAGTCGCTGACCAATTCGTACACCGGGATCGTCGCCCTCTTCGCGCGGTTGGCGCGCCAGGGGCTTGCGTTGGAGGTCTACGAAGACGGCCGCATCGTGCGCGATTTCGTCTACATCGACGCCGTCGTCGACGCGCTGTTCGCGGCGGTCCAGCGCCCGGCGACCCAGCCGCGCTGCCTCGACATCGGGTCCGGCCAGGCCACCACCATCCACGAGCTGGCCAACAAGATCGCCGCCATGTGTGACGCCCCCGAACCGACCGTCGTCGGAAAATTCCGCGACGGCGACGTGCGCGCAGCGAGCTGCGACATCGAGCCCGCGATCAACGAGCTCGGTTGGCGCCCCGAGCGTTCGCTCGATGACGGTTTGCGCGCGCTGCTCGACTGGATCGCCGAGCGGCCCGAAGCCGCCGCCGGATCGAACGAATCGGGCCGCCCCGTCGTTGAACAGGCGGGACGCCGCTGAGACCTGCGGTCTGGCGCGGCTGGCGGTAGCGGAGGCAGTGCTAATCACGGCCTATGATGGTTGCTACTCCCCGGTAGGGGCAGGGACGGGACCACCCACGCCAGTCCTTTCATTTTGAACCAGGGGGCAGCTTTGACCGTGGCCGATCGTGACATGCGATCTCCGTTCCTCGACACCCGATCCGCCTACCTTGACCTGCTGCGACGTAACCTCACCCGGTACGGCAGCGACGAGTTGGTGCCGGTGGGCTGGGACCGTCTGGGGCGCCCTCTTTTCAGCACCCGCAACCTGATGCTGGTCCGCAAGCGTCCGTTCAACGAGCACGCGCGGAAGTTAGGCCTGGATTGGCCGGCGGATGCGTTGACGATGATCGGCATGCAGCGGTTGACCAGCCTGCAGCGCTGCGTGGAAACGGTCCTGACGGAAGACGTCCCCGGCGACCTGGTCGAGTGCGGTGTGTGGCGCGGTGGTGCGTCGATTCTGATGCGCGCCGTGTTGTCCGCCTACGGGGACGAGAAGCGATCCGTGTGGCTATGCGATTCGTTCGAAGGGGTGCCGCCGCCGGACACCGCGCACTACGAAGCCGACAAAGGCATCAATTTGCATCGCGCCGCCGGGGTGCTCGCGGTGTCCCAGGCGCAGGTCAGGGCGAATTTCGAACACTACGGCTTGCTCGATGACCGGGTTCGTTTTGTTCCGGGCTGGTTCAAAGACACCCTGCAGGACGCCCCGATCGAAAGCATTTCGGTGTTGCGTCTCGATGGTGACCTCTACGAGTCGACCATCCAGGCCCTCGATGCCCTCTACCCGCGACTCTCGTCCGGCGGGTATTGCATCATCGACGATTACCACGCCATCGACGCATGCCGGCAGGCCGTGGCGGATTACCGCACGGCTCACGGTGTCACCGCGGAGATCGAGGAGATCGACGGCACCGGCGTGCTGTGGCGCAAGCCGTGACGATCGCGCAAACCGGTGCAGTGGGGATTCGGCGCTATCTAAAGTGATCGGTGCATCAGTGTGATGGCGCAACCGAAGGGCTTTGATCCGCGATGAAATGTGTGCTGGCCAGCTATGGAACGCGCGGCGACATCGAGCCCTCCGTGGTGGTCGCCCGCGAACTGCAGCGCAGGGGCCATGACATGGTCATGGCCGTTCCGCCCGACTCGGTGGGTTTCACCGAAGCGGCAGGGCTGACCGCGGTCCCTTACGGGCTGGAATCGCAGACCTGGCTGGACGTCTACCGCAACTTCTGGACCTCGTTCTTCCGCGGATTCTGGAAGATCCAGGAGATGCGCGGCATGTGGCGCGAGATGTGGGATCTCAGTGACCAGTGCTGGGCGCAGATGAACACGACGCTGATGTCGTTGGCCGACGGGGCTGACCTGCTGTTCGCCGGCCAGAGCTACCAGGAGACCGCCGCCAACGTCGCGGAGTTTTACGACCTTCCCTTGGCCACCTTGCATCACGTCCCCATGCGGCCCAATGGACAGGTCGTATCGATCCTGCCGCCGCCGTTGGCGCGCTCGGCGATGACGGCGTTCGACTGGTACTGCTGGCGACTGAACAAAAAGGTCGAGGACACCCAGCGCCGCCAACTCGGGCTGCCGAAGGCGACATCGCCGTCACCGCGGCGGATCGCCGAGCGCGGATCACTGGAAATCCAGGCCTATGACGAGGCCTGCTTCCCCGGGCTGGCCGATGAATGGGCGAAATGGGATGGCCTGCGACCGTTCGTCGGAACGTTGACGATGGAGTTGACCACCGAGGCCGACGACGACGTGATGTCCTGGATTCACGCGGGGACACCGCCGATCTGCTTCGGCTTCGGCAGCATGCCGGTGGAATCTCCGGCCGACACCGTCGAGATGATCAGCTCCGCCTGCACGCAGCTGGGCGAGCGGGCGTTGATCTGCGCCGGGCGGAGCGACTTCAGCGGCGTCCCGCTCGCCGATCACGTCAAGGTGGTGGGGCCGGTGAATTACGCGACGATCTTTCCCGCCTGCCGCGCGGTCGTTCACCACGGCGGCTCGGGAACCACGGCCGCCAGCCTGCGCGCCGGGGTGCCGACGCTGATCCTGTCGATGGATGCCAATCAGACCATCTGGGGAGCTCAGCTCAAGCGGCTGAAAGTTGGTACCACGCGCCGGTTTTCGGCCACCGATCGCAAATCGTTGGTGGAGGATCTGAGCCGGATCCTCGCCCCGGATTACGCCCGACGGGCACGCGAGATCTCCGCCCGGATGACCAAGCCGGCGGACAGCGTCGTCAAGGCTGCCGATGTGGTGGAAAAGTTTGCCAGCTCGCGCAGTCGCGCCTGACGCAGCAAACAAGTTCAGGGCCGTTGTGCTGGGGGAATGGTCGAATTTGTTATCGGCTGCGATGCCGCGGATGGATCCGGGCCGACTTCCCGTTTTCGCGGACACGGTGTCGATCGTCTGGCAGACTACGGAAGGATCAGGCGACGACACCTGGGCTTCAGCCACACTGCCCACGGGTCGTCATAGTTCTACGGTCGGGGGGAAGGCCGATGAGGTTGGCTTTGTCGCACTCGGCCATTCCGGTGCGCCGTTACCATCCCGCGTGGCCGCGGGGTGCCAAATCCGTTGTGGAACAACGACAACCAATGACGCCGACCGCGCCCCAGGGTAGATGGCGGGCCGCAGATTACCGAGCGGAAACGCCGCAGTCAAAGTTGCCCGCGCCGTCGGAGATTGACTAAGGTAAAGTCGCGATGAAATTTGCTGTGGCAAGTTATGGAACGCGTGGCGATATCGAGCCTTGCCTCACCATCGGTCGTGAACTGATGCGCAGAGGCCACTCGGTACGCATGGCCGTGCCGCCCAATCTTGTCGATCTGGCCGAGGAGGCCGGTGTGCCGGCGATTCCGTACGGGCCGGATATGCATGACTTTTGGAGCGACGAGTTCATCCGCGACTTCTTCAAGAACTTCCTCCGGGGCCCGGTCAAGTTGATACGGGAGGCCTGGGAACCGGTACTGAAAAACTGGCAGGAAATGAGCGCGGCGCTGATGTCGATCGGGGCCGGAGCCGATTTGCTGTTCACCGGGCAGCTTTACCAGGATTTGGCGATCAACGTCGCCGACTATTACGGCATTCCGATGGCCACACTGCACTACATCCCGATGCGGCCAAACGGCAGGGTGGTACCGGGGGTGCCCGCGCCCATGGTCCGCACCGGAATGGCCGTGTACGACTGGATGTGCTGGCGGATGAACAAGAAGGCCGAGGACCGTCAGCGACGCGAGCTCGGCCTTCCCACTGCAACGGTGGCCTCGCCGCGGCGGATCGCCGAGCGGGGTTCGCTGGAAATCCAGGCCTACGACGACGTGTGCTTCCCCGGGCTGGCCGACGAATGGGCGAAGTGGGGCGGTCAGCGGCCGTTCGTGGGCTCTTTGACCATGGAACTGACGACCGAATGCGATGACGAGGTGTTGGCGTGGATCGCCCAGGGCACGCCTCCGATCTGCTTCGGTTTCGGCAGCATGCCGGTCGCCGAATCACCCGCCGACACGGTGAGAATGATCGGCGCCGCCTGCGCGGAGTTGGGGGAGCGGGCGTTGATCTGCTCCGGCTGGAGCGACTTCAGCGACGTCCCCCAGTTGGACCACGTCAAGGTCGTCGGCGTGGTCAACTACACGAAAATCTTCCCCGCCTGTCGCGCGGTCGTTCATCACGGCGGCTCGGGCACCACGGCCGCCGGCCTGCGCGCGGGGATCCCCTCGCTGATCCTCTGGACGGCCGGCGACCAGCCGATGTGGGGGTCGCGTGTCAAGCAACTGAAGGTCGGCACATCCCGACGGTTCTCGAGCGCCACCCCCGAAACTCTCATTGCCGATCTGCGGACGATCCTTGCCCCGGAGTACACCACCCGCGCCCGTGAGCTGGCGACTCGGATGAGCAAACCCACCGAGAGCGCAGGGCGCGCCGTCGATCTGTTGGAGGAGTTCGCTCGTTCGGGGCGCTGTGTTCCCGGGGTATCCACCGAGCGAAGTCGCTGAGCAGCCGGTGACGGATACAGCGAAACGCATTGATGGCGTGGAGGGACGTCTAGGCTCTCTACCGGTATTACTGGCACGCGGAGTTAGGGGCAGTTATGGCCGTGACTGATCACGACACGCGGTTTGCATACCTCGATCTGCTTCGGCGCGATCTGACCAGGTACGGCAGCGACGAGTTGGTGCCGGTGGGGTTGTACCGCCTGGGGCGTCCCCTGTTCAGTACCCGCAACCTGATGCTCGTGCGCAAGCGGCCATTCAATAAAAAGGCGCGCGACTTGGGATTGGACTGGCCGGCAGATGCCTTGACGATGATTGGTATGCAGCGGCTGACCAGTTTGCAGCACTGTGTGGAGACGGTCCTGGAAGACGACGTGCCCGGCGATCTGGTCGAGTGCGGTGTGTGGCGCGGGGGCGCCTCGATCTTGATGCGCGCCGTATTGGCCGCCTATGGAGACGAGAAGCGAACCGTGTGGTTGTGCGATTCGTTCGCCGGAGTGCCGCCACCCGACACCGTCAATTACAAGGCGGATAAAGGAATCCGGCTGCATCGCCACGCGCGCATCCTGGGTGTGCCGCAAGAGCACGTCAAGGCCAACTTCGAGCGCTACGGGTTGCTGGATGACCAGGTGCGTTTTCTTCCGGGCTGGTTCAAGGACACCCTGCAGGACGCCCCGATCGACCGCATTTCGGTGCTGCGGCTTGACGGCGACCTTTACGAGTCGACGATTCAGGCGCTCGATGCGCTCTACCCGCGGCTGTCGCCCGGAGGCTTCTGCATCGTCGACGACTACCACGCGATCAAGGCGTGCGCACAGGCGGTGACGGACTATCGCGACAAGCATGGCGTGACCGACGAGATCGTCGAGATCGACGGCACCGGCGTGCTATGGCGTAAGTCCTAAAGAGATCGCTGAAACTCTAGGTGTACGAGACGATTTGCCTTCCGGTGCAGGAGCGGCGGAACACGATCATGATGAACCGATTCCGTTTGCCCCGGACGCGGTACGTGCCGATGCTATGGTTGCCGCCGTGGCACCAGGGCTGACAACCGGCACCCGCCTGCGGATGTGGTGGGTGCGCACCGAATACTGGCTCGCGCGCGCACTGTTGCCCGATGTCTACGCCAACGACGCGTTGATCACGTTCAACAACTTTCACGCATTTCTCGACGATCCCGAATTCCAGCGCGCCTACCAGCGTGGCGCCCGCTCCCTCGGCAACGAGGATTGGTACCAGTGGCAATGGCGCGTGCACGTGGGGCTGTGGGCGGCAGCCAGCGCCAGCAAACTCGAGGGCGATTTCGTCGAGTGCGGCGTCAGTTACGGGTTCTTGAGCAGCGCCATCATGGAGTACCTCGACTGGGATCGGCTGGGCAAGACGTTCTATTTGCTTGACACCTTCGCCGGTCTCGACCCGCGGTTCGTTACCGAGAACGAACGCCGGGCCGGGGCGCTGGAGACCAGCAAAGGACACCTGCGCAACGGGATGTACGTCAACGGCGTTGACAGCGTCCGCGCCAATTTCGCGCAATGGAAAAACCAGCGCATCATCGTCGGCGCGGTTCCCGAGACACTGGAGCAGGTCGATGCGCGGTCGGTGGCGTATCTGCACATCGACATGAACTGCGCTCCCCCCGAAGTCGCTGCGCTGCGGTTCTTTTGGCCACGCCTGACTCCAGGTGCCTTCGTGCTGCTGGACGACTACGCCAACCGGGGACGCGACGAGCAACGCGCCGCCATGGACGAGGTCGCCGGCGAGCTGGGTGTGAAAATCTGCACATTGCCGACGGGGCAGGGCCTGCTCATCAAGCCGGCACGCTAAGGCGAACCAGGCCTTCTCCCAAGGGTTTTAGCGCACCGGACCGCGAGTCGTCGTCCGATCGGGTTTCACGTCCTTTCACACGGGTAGGCCTCTGCTATGGCATTAGCATTGATCACCGGCGCGTCCAGTGGAATTGGTCTCGAGCTCGCGGAGCTTTTCGCCCAGCGGGGATATGACCTGGTGGTGGCCGCCGAAAACGACGGCATCTACCCGGCGTCCACCACGTTGTCTCGCTGGGGTGTCGACGTGCGGCCGGTACAGGTTGACCTACGTACCCCAGAAGGCGTCGAAAAGCTCTATCAGCAGGCCACAGAGGGTGATCGGCCGCTCGACGCGGCCGCACTGAACGCCGGCATCGGCGGCGGGGGAAGCTTTGTCGAGGGCGACCTGGCACATGATATGTCCATCATCGACCTCAACGTGAAGTCGACGGTGCATCTGGCCAAGCTTGTCTTGCGTAACATGACCCGTCGCAACGCGGGGAAGGTACTGCTCACCTCGTCGCTGGCGTCGATGGCGCCCGGCCCGTTCGAGGCGGTTTATCACGCCTCCAAGTCGTTCGTTCAGTCCTTCGCCGGGGCCCTGCAGGACGAATTGCGTGATACCAGAATCACCATCACCTCCCTGCTGCCCGGCACCATCGAGACCAACTTCTTCAACCGCGCGGGTATGGACGAGACACGTGCGGGGCAAAAGCCGAAGGATGACCCGGCCGAGGTTGCCAGGCAGGGTTTCGAGGCGATGATGCGCGGCGACCGCAAGGTCGTCGGCGGCTCGCTGACCACCAAGACCGTGGGTGTGGCCCTGCGGTTCCTGCCCGATTCGGTCAAGGCGGTCGCCAGCCGGGTGAATTCCACCCCCGCGGGCCGGCGATAAGGCGGCCTCAGCCAACCACTTTCCGGCGGACGGCCTCCTCCAAGAGGTCGGCGGTGGTCCCGACGCTCTCGGCGGGCTTGCTCATCCGGGCGGAGAGTTCCCGGGCTCTGGTCGCGTAGTCCGGGGCGAGGATGGTACGCAGGTCCGCCACCAGCGAGCGTGGGGTGGTGGCCGAAAAGCGTCGGGCGGCACCTACTTTCAAGCGTTTGATCTGGGCCGCCCAGTACGGCTGGTCGGCCGAACTCCACAGGGCCAAGGTGGGGATTGCCGCGCGCAGGCTCGCGGCAGTGGTGCCCGAACCGCCGTGATGAACGACGGCACGGCAGGCGGGGAATATGGACGCGTAGTTGACCGGGCCGACGACTTTGACGTGGTCGAAATGCGGCACGTCGGTGAAGTCAGTGCCGCCGAAGCAAATGAGCGCCCGCTCGCCCAGCTGTGCGCACGCCGTACCGATCATCTCGACGGTGGCGGTGGGGGATTCGACCGGTATGCTCCCGGACCCGAAGCAGATGGGTGGCGTTCCCGCGGCGATCCATGAGGCGACATCATCGTCGGCGTCGGTCGCCAACTCCATGGTGAGTGCGCCGACGAACGGACGGCGGCTACCCCATTTCGCCCATTCGGCGGCCAGGCCGGGAAAAAACACGTCGTCGTAGGTTTGGATCTCCAGCCAACCGTGGTCGGCGATTCGTCGCTGCGAACGATGTGTCGCCTTGGGCAGTCCAAGTTCTCGTCGCTGCGCGTTGTCGACCTTCTTCGTCGAGCGCCAAAACAACCACTCGATCGTCGCCATCGTCGAGCGCACCAACGGGGAAGGAACGCTCGGCACAAGCCGGCCGTTGGTTCGCATGGGAAAGTGGTGCAACGAGGCCAACGGAATGTCGTAGTACTCAGCAACATTGGCGGCGGCCTGCTCGAAATTCAGGCCAGTGGAGAGCAGGTCGACGCCATCCGCCAACGACTTCAGCGTCGTGCTCGCGTCGCCCCAGTACTTGATAAGCGGATCCCAAACCTTGGACACCTGTCTGATCGGATTGCGAAAGAAATCCGTCCACATGTTCCGGAGGAATTCCTCATCCAGGAATTCCTCCACCTTGGGACCGTAGGGAACCGCCGCGAGTCCGATCGACTCGACAAAGCCAACCAGTTCGGGGGGGACGGCCAGGCGAACGTCGTGCCCTCGGCGCACCAGTTCGCGGCCCACCGCAGTGGAGGGCTCGATGTCGCCGCGAGTTCCGTAACTCGCCAGGGCAAATCTCATTACGGGTCCTAGCTTTGCACTCGTCTTGGATCGTCGGCGTCCGGGTCCCCGCGATTATCTCTGGTTCGACCCCAACGATGACTCTTAGCGCTGATTGATTGCATATTGGTTCAGGGCGGGCCGCCTTTGAATCAGTTATGGTGGCATCATGAGGCTCCTCGAAGCCGCATACCGCTACGCGCGACAGGCGATCGACAGGGCGCACGGATATGGGGTAATCAACCGTGGCGGCCGAGGACTAGTCGGATTGATCGATGTCGGCTCGGTAGGCCCATTGCCGACCCCCTGGCATAAGCGATCTGACCTTCTCAGCCACGTCCTCAAATTCGAACCCCGCGACCCGCGCGTAGAAACTTCTCGGGTTGTCAGTATTGACACGGCCCTATGGAATGAAACGGCCACTCTGCCGTTCTACGTGTATGCAGGCCTGGCCGGACACGGCTCGTCGATGTTTCGGGAGAACGCCGACTATGTGCGCGCCAACTTCGATGCGTTGCGGACCCGCGGCCCCTCACATCTTGCGAAGACATGGTTCGAGCGGTCGCGGCTTGATCACATCGAGGAGATCCATTGCACCACGTTGGATGCTGTGCTGGCTGACCGTCCAGATCCGTACCATCTCCTCAAGATCGACGCTCAGGGTGCTGAGCGGCAGATTCTGGAAGGCGCGGCTCAGTATCTTTCCGGTGGCGACTGCATGGCCCTGCACCTTGAGCTGTTCAAGCTGCCCTTGTACAAAGGAATCGCGCTCCGACCAGAGGTTGAGGAGATTGTCGACGGCATGGGATTCAGCCTGGTCAAAGAGTATCCGCCGCACGGGTCGTTCGACTCTCAGAACGATTGCGTATTTTTGCGTCGCGGAGCGGCGGGGCCGGTCGTAGATGCTATTCGCCAAGCCTACGGCCTATAGACCGAGTGGACCATGCGTAGCCGTGGCATGCCCACGGCACGGTGCCGGGGAGCACGGTGACAAACGCTGAGCGCGTGACGGTACCCGTCGCCTACCATTGCGAGGGTCCGTACTGGGATGCGTCCGCCGGTCGCCTTTTGTGTATGGATGTCCTCGCCGGTGAAATAGTTGCGGCCGATTCGTCCGGTAGGCTGTCGCGCTACAACGTGCCGAGTCCAGTAACCACGGTGATCAGAAGTCGAGCGTCGGGTGGCTTTGTGATCGCCACCGAGCACGGTCTTATAGGCGCGAATGATGAGTTGTCGGTGTTCGACCGAATCGCCGATGTCACCGACGATCCCAACCTCCGGACCAACGAGGGGGGTTGTGACCCACTAGGCGGCTTCGTCATAGGCACCATGGCGTATGACGAGCGTCCAGGAAGGGGAGCCGTTTATCGTGTCACCCCCGGCCATCAGGTCACCGTGCTCCTTTCGCCCGTCTCCGTCTCCAACGGGGTCCAATGGTCAGCCGACGGTACCCGCGTCTACTACATCGATACCCCGACCCGGCGGATTGATGTGTTTGACGTCGATCCACAGACAGGCGAGTGGTCCGGCCGCCGGCTCCATATTCATATCGACGACTCGCCGGGATACCCCGACGGGATGGCAATCGATGAAGAAGATGGGCTCTGGGTTGCGTTGTGGGGTGGCGGTGCGGTTAACCATTACGACCCAATTGGGCGGCTGGTGGAGACAATCAGGGTTCCCAACGTCACCCAGGTCAGTTCGTGCGCGTTTGGTGGCGACGGCGGCAATGTCCTGTATATCACCACCTCCCGTCAAGGACTGCCGGACGATCACGAGCATTCTGCCGGCGCACTATTCGCAGTGCATACCGGATCCCGAGGCGCGGTTACTTCGGCGTTTGCCGGATGATTGGCGTCTAGAGCTGCTGACCGTGTGAGGCTTCACGCTTGCACCTCCAACGAGAGCCGACCGGAGAAGAGTTGATGGACAAGACACAAAGTCATCTGATATGGGGCATGCTCGTCAGCGATGAGTGACAACAATCCTCCGCGCCGGGTGTCGGTGGTCATCCGTGCTTTGAACGAAGGCAAGCATATCGGCCGACTGCTCAAGGGGCTTGAACAGCAGACCGTCAAACTCGACGAGGTCATCCTGGTTGACTCCGGTTCCACAGACAACACGGTCGCGATCGCTGAGGCCGCCGGCTGCACCGTCGTTCACATCGCTAAGAACGAGTTCTCGTTTGGGCGGGCGCTCAACAAAGGTTGCGCAGCAGCGAGTGGCGATATTCTGCTGTTTGCTTCCGCCCACGTCTACCCGGTCTACAACACCTACGTCGAGCACATCGTCAGCGCGTTCGACCGCGATGGCGTGGCCATCGCGTACGGGCGCCAGGTTGGAGATGAGCGAACCAAGTTCTCCGAATCGCGGGTGATGCTGAAATGGTTCCCCAACCAAAACATCTGGGACCAGGGTCATCCCTTCAGCAACAACGCCAACGCCGCGGTACTGAGGTCGGTGTGGAAGGAGACGCCTTATGACGAGAGCCTCACCGGCCTCGAAGATCTCGACTTCGCCAAGAAGGCCCTGGACAGGGGGCACAAGATCGCCTATGTCGCGGACGCACCGGTGGTCCATGTGCACGAGGAGACCTGGAGCACGATCCGCAATCGCTATCGGCGGGAGGCGATGGCCTACGCCCGTATTGTCAAGGGGTCGAACATGTCCCTGCCGAGGGCGGTAGGGCTAGCATTATCGAACATCGCGAGTGATTATCGCGATGCGATCAAGGCGGACCTTCTGCGTAGCAACGCACTGAGTATCCCGCAGTTCCGATTCGCCCAGTTTATTGGGGCTTGGCAGGGCTTCCGCGAGCCTGATCATGTGTCGGCACGCTTGCTGGAGCGCTTTTACTACCCTGCTGAATCGCAAGGCGACGACCTTCCACCTGCTCTTGGCCGGAAGATTGTCTACTCCGAAGACCCGTAGCCAACAACCGTGGAGAGCCATGACCCGCACTGTCGCCGTCGTACCCATGCGCCACAACAGTGAGCGTGTTCCGCGCAAGAACTATCGCCCACTGGCTGGAATCCCGCTGTATCACCACGTGGTCCGTATGTTGAGTTCGGTGCCCGAAGTCGACCTCATTGTGGTCGATACCGACAGCGACTTGATCACCGACGACTGCGCCAAGAATTTCCCGCACGTGCAGGTGGTTGCTCGTCCACAGCACCTACGCGACGGCGGCATCGCGATGAACGACGTCTTGCGCAATACGCTCGATCAGGTATACGCCGATATTGTCCTGCAGACACACTCGACAAATCCATTCCTCAAGGCCGACACGGTTTCTGCGGCGCTGCAACTGTTTACGGCTCACGATCGTGAGTGCGACTCCGTCTTTAGTGTCACGCGCTTGCAGGCCAGGCTCTGGGACGCTGAAAGTAGGCCCATCAACCACGACCCATCTATGCTGCTCCGAACGCAGGATCTGCCGCCCTTGTTCATCGAGAATTCCTGCTTTTTTATTTTCACTCCGAAATTGTTGCGTGAGCACGGCTCCCGCATTGGGGCACGGCCGTTTATGGTTGAAATCGCGCCCCTTGAAGCGGTGGACATCGACACGGAAGAGGACTTCTCTCTCGCCGCCGCTATCGCCGAGCGCGGTGAGATCAGGGCGTGACCGCCCCGCTAATCCTGGTGACCTGCCGGCAGATGCAGGTCGAGCTTCCGCGGCACCGTGAGCGTATCGAGAAACTTGGCTACGAGGTTGTTGCGCCGGATCTCCTTGGGCGGCAACAGCTCACCGCGGCGGAACTGCTCAAATACGGCGACCGCCTGGTGGGGATCATTGCCGGCGACGACCAGCTTGACCGTGACTTCTTTGAAAATGCAAAAAAGATCAAGACCGTGATCCGCTGGGGGATCGGCATGGACTCTGTTGATCTTCAAGCCGCTCGAGACCACGGGGTAACTGTGCGTAACACCCCGGGGGTCTTCGGCCACGAGGTCGCAGACGCGGCATTCGGCTATATCTTGAATCTGGTGCGCGGCCACATTGCGGTGGATGCCGCCGTCCGTCGTGGCGAGTGGCCGAAGGTGGAAGGGGTGACACTGGCCGGCGCGCAGCTTGGCATCGTGGGGTTTGGAACGATCGGGCGTGAGATCGCCAATCGTGCAAAGGGTTTCGCCATGGATGTCGTTGCTTACGACCCATTCGCCGACGGTGCGCAAGCGGACGTGCCGATTGTCGGCCTCGACAAGCTTTTGGAAACAAGTCGTTTCATCGTCCTGGCTTGTCCGCTAACTCCGCAGACATTTCACCTCATTAACGCCGAACGTCTCGCTCGGGTACGGCCGGACACTTACCTGGTGAACGTTGCCCGAGGCCCCGTCGTCATGGAGCAGGATCTAATCGACGCTCTCAAGGATGGTCGGCTCGCGGGAGCCGCACTCGATGTGTTCGAGGTCGAACCGTTGCCGCTGGACAGCGAGCTTCGGACGCTGCACAACGTGGTACTGGGCGCGCACAATGGATCGAACACCCGCGAGGGTGTGGTGCGGGCGAGTGAGGCGGCTGTCGACTTCCTGATCGAGGAGCTTGGGCGGTGAGCCGCGCGGTCATCGTCACGGGTGCCGCAGGCGGAATCGGCGCGGCGTTGTGCGAACGGATGCGCAAAGACGGGTACACCACGATCGGGATCGATAAAGACGTTGCTCCGGCTGCAGATGTCTACCTTCAGGTCGATCTGAGCGAGTCCGAGCAACTCGTGGACCTCGGCCGAGAGTTGGCGGGTGACTACAAGCTGAAAGCCGTGGTGCACAACGGCGCGGTGCAGCCCATTGCGGGTGCAGGGGAGACGCCCTTCGACGTATGGACAAATGCTCTGCGCGTGAACGTCATCGCCGTCGACGCCCTGATGTCGGGCACTCACGAAAACCTTGCGGTTAACAATGGTTCGATCGTCGTGATCAGTAGCGTTCATGGCCGCGCGACAACGGGAGGCATCACGGCGTACGCAACGACGAAGGCCGCGTTGGAGGGTTGGGTGCGGTCCGCGGCTATGGACCTTGGCCCGAGCATCCGCGTCAACGCCATCGCGCCGGGAGCCATCGACACCGCGAAGCTTCGCGAGGGATTCGCCCGCTGGGGGGAGACAGCCGAGGAACGCAAAGCCCTCTTGCGCCAGCGCACTGCGCTTCGCCGCATCGGAGAGCCGAGTGACGTCGCAGGAGCCGTGTCATTTCTGATTGGTGACGACGCCCGTTTCATCACCGGAACGGTATTGGTCGTCGACGGCGGAGCAACGGCTCGCCTGGGATCGGAATGAAGTATGGCTTGGCGGGGCGTGGTAACAGCGTGCCTGGTCACCGCCTGCTAGGAGAATTCCAACCAGTGTGCAACCCACACCGTGCAAACCCCGGCGAATGGGGCGTAGGAATAGCATCGGATTCTTCCGTTTGGCTGCCGCTTCATTTGTCCTCGCCGGCCAGTCAGGATCCTTCGCAGGGTTTGGATGACCCATAATCAGCCGACGTCAGGAATCGTTGGTTGAATCGAGGGATAACACGTCCGCATTTCGTCCGTACTAGCGGCATTAGAACCACGGTTCCCCTTCGCTTTCAGCGCCGAGGCGAAAGCGGAGAAGGTTCGGCATATCGGCGGTCAGTGGCTCCCGCGTGAACAGCAAATCTGCCCCCGTGTGAACTGGATTGACCACCGTGCCATGCTGAAAGCCATAGTGTTCGGCTGTGGGTAAAACGCGTTGCACCCCCTCGAGGTCCAGCCAGGTCACTTCAATAAACAGGTATTCTACGGTTTCCAACGCAGTCCGAGCGCCACGTAATACTGCGCCTTCTAAACCCTGTACATCGATTTTCAGTACATCGATTGGACCACTCTTGTATTCGGCCACGAAGGAATCCAGCGTGACACAACGAATGGTCTCCATTTCAATATCAGCTGAATCTGCGAAGGCTTGTACTGCAGAGGGCTTCAGGCTATTGGTCTGCTGTGAATCCGGGTTAACGAATAGTGTGACGTCCTCGTTGCGTTCGCCGACTGCAAGCTGGTGCACCGAAATGCTCTCCGCCGGGCAGTTACGTGCGAGAATCGGCTGAAGCGCCTTCGCGGGCTCGAAAGCGTGTATGGCAGCCGACGGAAATTTCTGGGCACAGAGCGCTGCGAATATTCCGCAATTTGCACCAACATCGAAAATAGTTCTAGCATCAGCGACTAATTCCACCATGCGTTCGAGTTTCGGCACGGAATGGAGCGCGTGATAGAGCGCGGCTGGTTCCGGGTTCAAATAATAACTAACCCCATCAATCTTAACGCTTACTGGCCTCCCCAGTTGATTCTGCGTGTAAAGCCTCAAAATGTTGACCACAGTTTTAGTACGATCGATGATTTTCATGATCCCTCCCAGATAGTCTCGTATCGTTCGAGGATGAAATCCGAACGACGAAGCGCGAGAGCAACCGTTGCACACCTGGCAGCGACACGTTCGGTCACCGCGTCGCAGTTTTTCCTTCTGCTTTGTCCGTTCATAACGTTTCGTGCTGCCTGCAACGGCTTGGACGGCGAGGCTACCACTCGCGTCAGTAAATGCCATCTTCACCTGGGTCTTTCCAGCGCGCCATGAATCTAGCTCAAAATTACTAGCCGATTCCTGGCGCAGGACGCTAGCGCACGTTGCTGCGCAACCGCCAAGCTCTTCGCACGGTCGTCGCGCGGCGCTGCCACAGCTCAGTTGTCAGGACGGCCAGCCACCAGCACCATGCGGCCAGCTCACGGGCGAGTCTTCGCGCGCGGCCGTGCGCTGACTGCATGAACGCTGACCATCGCTAGTGCTTCCGATGGGTTCCTGCCAACCGGGGGGCGTCCATAGTCGGTCGGCATATTCCAATGCGGCAATCAGGGTGTGGCAAGCTTGACACGTCTGGAGAAGACAGATGTTGTCCGTGGAGCGAGATAACCGCGACTAGGGGAAGATATCCGCTGTGGGTGAGCCGGAAGAGCAGCAGGTTGTGGTGGTCGACTCCGAGGAACTCGACTGGAAACACAGGACGGCGGCGAAAATGCTTGGCAGCCGCCCAGCTCGTAGCCTGACTCGATCGATCTCATTCGGCTTAGCAGGCCTGCACTCCAGTCTGACGCCTGGCGGCCGCGCTAATCGCGCATATATTCGCCAGTTCAAGGGCATCCATGCTGATGAGCGGTGTGTAATCATCGGAAACGGCCCAAGTCTTCGGAACACCGACCTGAGCCTCTTGCGCGACGAATACACCTTCGGTTTGAACCGCATCTATTTGATGTTCGACGAACTTGGTTTCGAGACCACATTCCATGCCGTCGTCAACCGGTATGTGGTCGAGCAATGTGTCGAGGATTTCCGGGAGATCAAAGCACCGCTCTTCACGACCGTCCTGAACCGCGCATACCTCGACAGCGCACCGAATACCGCCTATCTCTACAGCGTGGTTGGGCCGTGGTTCGCGCGCGATGTGAGCCGCGGAATTTGGGAGGGCTATACTGTCACGTACGTGGCGATGCAGCTGGCGTACTACATGGGGTTCTCCGAGGTGATACTTATCGGGGTCGACCACCGCTTCGCTGTCAGCGGAGCCCCCAACCAGCTGGTCGAATCCAGTGGACCGGACACAAGCCATTTCGATCCGCGCTATTTTGCGAAGGGTTTCAAGTGGCAACTACCTGATCTCGAGAACTCTGAGATTGCATATAGGCTTGCCCGCAAGGTGTTCGAGGACGATGGGCGGCGAATTGTCGACGCGACTGTCGACGGTGCGCTGACCGTATTTCCCAAACTCACACTCGAAGAGGCGCTCCGAAAGTGAGAACTTGCTGGAGGTCAAGTTCTTATGCAGCGTGCAAAATCAGGTGCGTTTGGTCGGCTCGTCGGGCCCTATAGACGGTCGTCGTGTACCCCAATTCTTGCAGCAGTGCATAAACTTCGTCAGCTGAAGATCCGAAGCCCGGCAGGAACGTGTCGTGAACCTCTATAAACAGAGCGCGAGGGCGCTCGGGACCGGTCAAGAGTTGTTTGGCGCCTCGTAAGGCGAGGATCTCGGCGCCCTCGATATCCAACTTGATCACTGTTGGGCGCGGTAAGGCACCTTCGGCCATGAGGCTATCCAGCGACCGCGCAGAAACTGACACGCTCTCGTGTTCACCGCGCTGATGAGCCAGACTAGGACTGTTGCCGGCGGCGCCGTCCGTGTACAGCACAACGGTGCCGTCCGAGTCGCTGATGGCAATTGGCTGGAGAGTAAATGCGCGGTCAGGGTTGAGCGCCGTATTGGTTTCGAGTCGATGCTTGAAAGATGGGTCAGGCTCAAAGGCTACTGTGCGGCAGATTTTGGCGGCGTGGATTGCGACCAGGCCTACATTTGCGCCGACGTCAAAAAGCACGTCTTCATCCTGAAGATCCCGAAGCATCGCGGCGAGATACTCCGTCTCCCCGCCGTGGTCGGCGACTCGGAAGTATTCGACGACATTAGTAACCTCGAACCGCACGCCGTCTCTCTCGAAGTCCCTCAAAGTCACAACGTAGGGGAGTCGGCGCCTAACAAAAAGAGACCAAACAAGGCTTCTTCTCAGGGTCGTCGCGGCCTGCCGAATCGCGTTCAATTGAGTCATCGCCTCTCCCGTAAGTCGTGCGGTCCCGTAGTCTACCTTTTCGGGAGAATGGCGAGAACCTTGTCGCGAACGCGATCAGCGTAGTCGTTGCAGCAGCCCAGTCGAGGTGGTCAGTCGGCACACTGGAACCCGTTGTGCCTCATTGACTTCCGCAGCAGCTCTCGCTGGGATGTGGTCCCTTCGAACGCGCTCAAGTGGCGGCAACCGAGGTCGCTCGATGCTTGTTGCTTTCGACATCTACTATGAGGCAACGGCAACGCCCTGCCCTTGTAACGCGCAGGAGTGAGAGCCGCGATGATGAAATGCCGGTCGTGCGGTGACGGGCATGCAGCGACAGAAGCGGGAATCCAGTGAAGCGAGCGCTCATTACCGGAATCACCGGACAGGACGGCTCGTATCTCGCCGAATTGCTGCTGAACAAGGGATACGAGGTCCACGGGCTGATTCGTCGAGCCTCGACCTTCAACACATCGCGGATCAATCACCTCTACGTCGATCCACATCAACCGGACGCTCGCCTGTTCTTGCACTACGGCGACCTCACCGACGGGACCCGCTTGGTGACCCTGCTGAGCACCATCGACCCCGACGAGGTGTACAACCTTGCGGCGCAGTCGCACGTACGTGTCAGCTTCGACGAACCCGTGCACACCGGCGACACCACGGGCATGGGATCGATCCGATTGCTCGAAGCCGTCCGCCTTTCCCGAGTGGATTGCCGTTATTATCAGGCATCCTCGTCGGAGATGTTCGGCGCGTCGCCGCCGCCGCAGAATGAGCAGACCCCGTTTTATCCGCGGTCACCGTATGGCGCGGCGAAGGTCTATTCCTATTGGGCCACACGCAACTACCGCGAAGCCTACGGGTTGTTCGCGGTGAATGGTATCTTGTTCAACCACGAATCACCCAGGCGCGGTGAAACATTCGTGACCCGAAAGATCACGCGAGCGGTGGCCCGCATCAAGGCCGGCGTTCAGTCCGACGTTTATCTCGGCAACCTGGATGCCGTCCGCGACTGGGGGTATGCACCCGAATACATCGAAGGGATGTGGCGGATGCTGCAGGCCGCCGAACCCGAGGACTACGTTCTCGCGACGGGGCGTGGTTACACCGTGCGCGAGTTCGCCAGGACCGCGTTCGAGCATGCTGGACTAAACTGGAAAAAACACGTGAAGTTTGACGACCGTTATCTGCGGCCCACCGAAGTGGACTCGCTAATAGGCGATGCGACCAAGGCGGAGGAATCGCTCGGCTGGAAGGCCTCCGTGCACACCGGTGAGCTGGCGCGGATCATGGTCGACGCGGATGTCGCGGCATTGGAGTGCGATGGCAAGCCATGGATCGACAAGCCGGTCATCGCCGATTGGAACTGAGCACCGGAATGGACATGCCAGTTGGCGCTCTCGACCGCGCATTGCCCGTATTCATTGTCGGGCACCGTGGGCTGGTGGGGTCCGCGTTACTGCGCAAATTTCAGGCCGAGGGATTCACCAAATTACTGGTACGGTCGCACAGCGAACTCGACCTTACGGACCGGGCCGCGACGTTTGACTTCGTGCTGGGATCGAAGCCGCAGGTGATCATCGATGCTGCGGCCAAGGTCGGCGGCATCATGGCCAACAATACATACCCGGCCGATTTTTTGTCCGAGAACCTTCAGATCCAGGTCAATCTCCTCGACGCGGCCGTGGCCGCACGTGTGCCGCGACTGCTATTCCTGGGCTCCTCATGCATATACCCAAAATTCGCTCCGCAGCCCATTCGCGAGAGGGCACTACTTACCGGCCCTCTAGAGGCCACCAACGACGCGTATGCAATCGCCAAGATTGCCGGCATCCTTCAGGTTCAGGCGGTCAGGCGCCAACATGGGCTGGCATGGATTTCTGCGATGCCGACAAACCTCTATGGGCCAGGTGACAACTTTTCGGCATCGGGTTCGCACCTAGTTCCTGCGCTTATTCGTCGGTATGAGGAAGCCAAGACCAGCGGCGTCCGACAGGTGACGAACTGGGGGACTGGAACTCCCCGGCGTGAGCTCCTACACGTTGACGATTTGGCGAGTGCGTGTTTGTATCTCCTCGAACACTTCGACGGTCCGAATCACATCAACGTGGGCACCGGCATCGACCACACCATCAGGGAGATCGCCGATATAGTCGCCAAAGCAGTAGATTACACCGGCGAAACACGCTGGGACCCAAGCAAACCGGACGGAACGCCTCGTAAGTTGTTGGACGTATCGATTTTGCGGGGCGCGGGCTGGCTGCCCCGAATCGCGCTGCGGGAAGGCATCGAGTCAACAGTGGCGTGGTATCGCGCGAACGCCGCCTCGGCGAGGAAATGAGATCGGAGTGGGCTATGCCGGACTCGTGTAGGTAGCCTAAGACGAGGATCGGCGGTCGGGGGGCCAAGCCAAAAGTCACCTGAGTGAAGCAGCGGCTCTTACTGGTGATTCCTGCTAACGTGGCTGAAGTCATGACCGCGCCAATGTTTTCCATTATCGTTCCCACATTCGACGCGGTGGCGACGCTGCATGCATGTCTCGAAAGCATTGTTCACCAAACCTGCAGCGACTTCGAAGTGATCTTGGTCGACGGTGGCTCGACTGATGGAACGCTTGACATCGCGAACGGCTTCGGCCCCTTCCTCGATACGCGGTTGGTCATCCATAGTGGGTCCGACCAGGGACCATACGACGCTATGAATCGCGGTGTCGGCATGGCCACGGGGCAGTGGTTGCTTTTCCTGGGCGCCGACGACACCCTTTACGAACCTGACACCTTGGCGCGCGTGGCCGCTTTCGTCCGTGACCATGCGCCTAGCGATCTCGTTTACGGCGACGTAGTCATGCGCTCGACTGGGTCCCGGCACGCCGGCGCCTTCGATCTTGACCGTCTGCTATTCGAGACGAATATGTGCCACCAGTCGATCTTTTACCGCCGCGAGCTCTTCGCCGGCATCGGCCCTTACAATTTGCGCTACCGGGTCTGGGCCGACTGGGACTTTAATATCCGCTGCTTCTCGAACCCCGCGCTGATCACTCGGTACATGGACGTTGTGATCGCGCGATATAACGACATGACCGGGCTCAGCATGAGGGAGAGCACGGACAGGGAGTTCAGAAAGCGGCTGCCAATGTATTTCTGGGTAGGCGCCTGGGAAACCTTCAGCCGAATGCTGGCGTTCATTAGGAGAAAGGAAAACCGGCGACTGTTACTGCGTGCCTTGTTGATCCGATCCAGAGCTGCATCAAAAGCTCGTGCGCAATCCTAGACAGGACTCTATCCGCACTTAGTGCACCAATGATGGGCGGCCTGCTGTAACTTCAATGGGAATGCAAATGAGCGCCCTCTTCCCAAGAAGATTGCCTTCTATGCGTCGGACACGATTGGGACGTTTACCGTTTCCGCCGACCTGGATGCGCACCTGATCTGCGACTACCTCGCCACCCACAAGACTACGGCGATCCACGGACGGCTAGAACGGCTCCTTCTAGATGAACCAGCTTGGACGCTGTCCGACCTGCTCAACCGACCAACTGCTCCACCGCGGCATGCATGAGGCTGTTGCTGCCGGAAAAACGACGTGCATGACTGGATCACCGCATGGAACGACGACCCAAAATCATTCCGCGGACTGAATTCCGCTGACGAACTTATATACTCCGCTAAATATATGGCACAGATCTCGGACGCGGCACACTAGGGGTTGGCCGCAGCTGCCGACCGATAGCCGCGTATCGCCATGGGAATGAACGCGGCGAGCAAAACGATTGGCCAGATGAGAGTTATCGCGAAAGGCCCAGCGAGTGGGCCCCCGTGGGCCAGCGACCTCATTGTCTCTATGGGTGGCGATATCGGTTGCACGCGGATCAGTGGTCGAGCCCAATCTGGAAAGAGGTCGATTGGGGTGGCACCGGGATTGACGAATGCCATGGAGAAAGTGAGGCCAAGTAACCACGTCATTGCGGTGCGGCCGTTCTTGCGAATCGCCATAGCCATCACCAGTGCGGTGAAACCAGTCACTGTGATCGACGGAATTAGAATGAAGAGTAGCGCAGCGAGCCAACCGTGGGTGAAGCGCAGCCCCATTGCCAGCCCGATTGCGGTGATCAGGACGGTCCCGATGAGTGCGCGTGCGATCTCGGCGATCACCCATCCTGTGAGAGCGCTTGCCCGGTGGACCGGCAAGACCCACATCCGGCTGAGGAGGCCCGACTCTCGATCCATTGTGATGCTGACGGAGTTGCCCAGGGAGCCGAAGAGGGCCGATATTACAGCACACATGGGCACTATGCCGTAGACGCTCTCGACACCGGTGACCGCGTGGACTCGCCCGCCCAGCACAATTTGGTAGGCGAATAGGAGGAAGACGGGGAGCAGCAGCGACCCCATCAAGACTGCTTGGTCACGCCGCCACCGAAGAAGTAAACGACCGGCCTGCACCCAGCTTTGGATGAGCAGGGATCCTTGTGGCTCCAGGCGATGAGTCACTAGCCGCGCCTCTGCATCCGCAGTGCGATCGCACCAAAGACCACCACCATGCCCGCGCACCAGGCCAGCGTGGCAGCCAAGGTGCCGCCCAGCACCCTTCCGCTTGCCAGCCCGCGTAGGGTTTCGGCGAACTGTGACACCGGCTGGTTCCGGACGTATGGGCGCAGCCAATCTGGGAAAGTCTTCTCGGGGGCGAGTCCGGTGGACAGCATGAACAGTAGAAGCTGGGGGACAAACAGCAGGTGACTGGCACCCTGGACACTGTTTGCGCTCGATCCGAGCGCGTCGGCACCGAGCGCCACGGCCAAGCACAGCAGCAGGGCTATGACCAGGAACGCTATGGCGTAGCCGAATCCACCGGTCATGCGGAAACCGAATACGTATCCGGCAACCATCGCCACCACCAGGGCGAGCATTCCCCGCATCAGGGTGGCAGTCACGCGGGCAGTCACCGTCGCCGCAGCTGCGATTGGCAACGTACGCATCCGCTCGCCGAACCCGCACAGGTGGTCGCGTGAAGCGCGGTCGGCGGTGAGCAGCCCAACGACGATCATAGACTGGACCACCACGGCGGGCAGCAGATATTGCGAATAACTGATGTGTCCCGTGTCGATCAAACCGTGTAGCGCCACACCGAAGCCCACCAAATACGCTGCCGGCGAGAGGATCTCGAAGATCATCTCGCCGTCACGTGCCGCGGATTTCAACGAGCGTTCGGTGAGTGCGGTCACAGCGCTCATGACCGGGTGACAGTCCGTTCGGTGAGGTGCAGGAAGGCTTCGTCGAGCGACGGCTTACGGAGCGAAATGTCGGCGAGTTCGAGGCCGAGCGCATCGACCCGGCGAAACACCTCGACCAATGTGGACACCCCGTCGGGGGCGAACACCGACACAGAGCTCGTGTCGTTGTCGATCTCAATCCCTTCGAGCCCGTTCAACGCTGCTGCGACCCGGGACAGCTCGGCGGGATTGGTCGGGGTCACCTGGCAGTAGCTGGTGCCCACAGCGTGCTTGAGCTCTTCGGCGGTGCCGCTGGCGATCACCTGCCCGTGATCGATGACGACGATCGAGTCGCTCAGCACGTCGGCTTCTTCCAGATACTGGGTGGTCAGCAGCACGGTCATGCCGTGCACAGCCAACGAACTCACCAGGGCCCATACGTCACGGCGACTGCGTGGGTCCAGCCCGGTGGTCGGCTCGTCGAGGAAAAGCACCTTCGGTGGAACCACCAGGGCGCTGGCCAGGTCTACACGTCGGCGCATACCACCGGAATATGTCGCGACCCGGCGGTCGGCGACGGCGACGAGGTCAAACCGTTCGAGAAGTTCGTCGGCGCACGCTTTCGCCCTACGGCGATTTAGCCCGCGCAGCCTGCCGAACAACACCAGGTTTTCGCGGCCCGTGAGCATGGGATCCAGTCCCGTGAATTGCCCGGCCATCCCGATGCTGGCACGTACTTCGGCGGGCTGGCGGGCGATGTCATGGCCGGCAACGCTCGCGCGCCCCGAGCTGGGACGGATCAACGTGGACAGGATGTTGATCGTGGTGGTTTTGCCGGCGCCATTATGGCCGAGCAGCCCACACACCGTCCCAGCCGGAACCGAGAAGTCCACGCCATTGAGCGCGATCGTGTCTCGCCCGAATGTCTTTGTGAGGCCGACAACCTCGATCGCCAAAGGGCTCACGGTAGGAGTATTTCACGATGTGTACCGGCGTGGTGACGGTATAGGTCGATAGGTCTAGCGGCTTTGCCCAAACTTGTTCGCAGCGGGGGAGTTCCGAACGTGCGGAGCAAAAACATTGGCATCCAACCTTTCTCACCACATTCTCCGCGAAGGGCATTGAGTGCCGGATGGCTCTGGCAATGAGAAACGCGAAACCACCTAGACGGTTGACCTGGGAATCGGGATTTCCGCCGTCGGGGCCTCCGCATCGTCGTCCTCACGCAGCAGGGTGCGCACCGACGGGCGTGTGCCCACCGAGCGAAGCAGCAGGCTGGCCGGCCGCGGCCGAACCAACAGCGGCCACCAGAACCACCGCCCGAGCAGCGCCGCAATGGTGGGCGTCATGAACGAACGCACGATCAAGGTGTCGAACATCAGACCCAGCCCGATCGTGGTACCCACCTGACCGATGATGCGCAGATCGCTGACCACCATCGATGCCATGGTGAACGCGAACACCAGGCCCGCGTTCGTCACGACCTTTCCGGTGCCGCCCATCGCGCGAATGATGCCCGTGTTGATGCCGGCGGCTATTTCCTCTTTCATACGGGACACCAGCAGCAGGTTGTAGTCCGACCCGACGGCCAGCAAGACGATGACCGACATCGGCAGCACCATCCAATACAGCTCGATGCCGAAGATGTACTGCCAGATCAGCACCGACAACCCGAACGAGGCGCCCAACGAAAGGGTCACCGTGCCCACGATGACAAGGGCGGCGATAAAACTTCGGGTGATGATGAGCATGATGATGAAGATCAGACACAGCGCGCCAACGCCGGCGATCAAGAGGTCGTAGGTCGAACCGTCCCGGAAGTCCTTGAAGGTCGACGCGGTGCCCGCGATATTGATCTTGGCGTTTTCCAGCGGCGTGTTCTTGAGCGCCTCTTCGGCCGCCTGCCTGATCTTGTCGATGCGGGCCACGCTTTCGGACGTTGCCGGGTCGCCGCGGTGGGAAATGATAAAGCGGGCGGCCTTTCCGTCCGGCGACAGGAATTGGCTCATCGCTTTCTTGAAGTCCGCATTGTCGAAGATGTCCGGCGGCAGATAAAACGAGTCGTCGTTCTTGGAGGCGTCGAACGCCTCGCCCATGGCAACGGCGTCCTTGTTGTTGCTGTCCATCTGGCCGATGATCCCAGACATGGTGCTGTGATTGGTCAGCATCATCTGTCGCATGTCCTCCGACATGGCGATCATCGGCGGGTACTGCTCGAGCAGCTGCGGCATCAGCTTGTCCATATGGTCGAGATCTTTGAGAAGATCCGTCAGTTTGTCGCTGAGTGTATCGATGCCGTCGAGCGTGTCGAATATGCTTCTCAATGACCAGCATATCGGGATGTCGTAGCAGTGCTTTTCCCAATAGAAGTAGCTGCGCAGCGGCCGGAAAAAATCCTCGAAGTCGGACACATGGCCTCGTAGGTCATAAAGGACTTCGGCCATTTCCTTGGTCTTCTCGATCGTATCGTGCGTGATATCGGTCATGCGCGATTGCAATTCGTAGATGCGCTTCATGATCTCGATTTGCTTGGCCATCATGTCCGCCTGGACGAGCATGTCATCCATGCGTGCCTGCATGTACTTGATGTCTTGACTCATCATCGCCTGCTGCATGCTCAGCAGGAAAGGGATCGACGTGTGCTGGATCGGCGTTCCCTCCGGCCGCGTGATGCCTTGCACGCGCGAAATCCCATGAACCCCAAAGATTGCCTTGGCAAGCCTGTGCAGCACGAGGAAGTCCGCCGAGTTTCGCATGTCGTGATCGGCCTCGATCATCACGATTTCGGGCATCATGCGCGACTGATTGAAGTGACGATCGGCGGCCGCGTACCCGACGTTGGCGGGAACGCTATTGGGCATATACAGCCGGTTGTTATAGCTGGTCTTGTAGCCGGGCAAAGTGGCCAGGCCGACAATGGCGATCGCTATCGTCGCGCACAGGATAGGCGCGGGCCAGCGGACGATCGCCGTGCCGATGCGGCGCCAGCGGCCGAACCCGATCGTGCGCTTCGGGTCGAATAATCCGACACCGCCGCCGACGGTCAGAACCGCCGGAACCAGGGTCAAAGCGATCAGGACCGAAATCAGCATGCCCAAAGAGCAAGGCAGACCCATGGTTTGGAAGATGGGCATGCGGGTGAAGCTCAGGCACAACATCGCCCCGGCGATCGTCAGACCGGAACCCAGGACGACGGGCGAGACACTGCGATAGGTGGTGAAGAACGCGGTTTCCCGGTCCTCGCCGGCCTGACGCGCCTCTTGATAGCGGCCGAAGAAGAAAATCGCGTAGTCGGTTCCGGCGGCCATTGCCAGGGCCACCAGCAAGTTGACGGCAAACGTCGATAGGGCGATGAAGTTGTGATCGGCGATAAAGGCGATGACACCGCGCGCGGCAAAAACTTCGATGCCTACTGTGAGCAACAAGAGGATGACGGTGATGACCGATCGGTACACGAATAGCAGCACGATGAAAATGATCAAGGCGCCGATCATCGTCATTTTCAGAATGGATCGGTCGCCGGCGAGCTGCATATCGGAAAAAAGTGCCGCCGGGCCGGTGACATAGGCCTGAATTCCAGGAGGCGGTGGCGTCCGCGCGATGATGTCGCGGATCGCCGCCACGGATTCCTGGCCCAGGGTGGTGCCCTGATTCCCCGCCAGGTTCAGCTGCACATAGACGGCCTTGCCGTCGGGACTTTGGGCGCCCGCCGCGGTAAGGCGGTCTCCCCACAAATCCTGCACGTGCTCGATGTGCTTGGTATCCGCTTTGAGCTCACGGACCAATTTGTCGTAGTAGGCGTGTGCCGAGTCGCCGAGTTGCTGCTGCCCCTCGATTACCAGCATCGCGAAGCTGTCCGAATCGGACTCTTTGAAGTCCCTGCCCATGCGCTGCATGGCCTGGACCGCCGGGGCGTCCTGTGGGGCCAGCGGCACCGAATGCTGTTGGCCAACGATCTCGAGTCGCGGGACGCCGAAGGTCACCAGCAGGGTCAGCGCTACCCACCCGATGATGATGAGCGCCGAAAAGCGACGGATGTTCCGCGCGATGCGGGGAGGCCGAGTCCCTTGGGTCGTCATGCGGCCCCCAGCAGGCGCGTGGGGCTATTGCCCTGCGTCACAACGTTTCCCACGGTTGCTGTTCCCATCCTGAAGTGGAAAGCCGCCACTTACTGCGACTGCTTCAGCAGCAACGAACGCACCACCGGACGAGGCCCCGTGGACCGCAGCATCGTGCTGGCGGGGCGGGGGCGCACCAGCTGTGGCCACCAGAACCAACGCCCCAGCAATGCAGCCACAGAGGGCGTCATGAAGGCGCGCACCACCAACGTGTCGAACAACAGTCCCAAACCGATGGTGGTGCCCAATTGGGCGATGCTGCGTAGGTCGCTGACCACCATCGAGGCCATGGTGAACGCGAACACCAAACCGGCGTTCGTCACGACCTTGCCGGTGCCGCCCATGGCGCGAATGATGCCGGTGTGGATCCCGGCGGCCAATTCCTCCTTCATGCGGGAGACCAGCAGCAGGTTGTAGTCGGAGCCGACCGCCAACAGCACGATCACCGAGGTGGACAGCACCGTCCAGTGCAGCTGCATGCCCAGGAGGTACTGCCAGACCAATACGGACAGCCCGAAGGATGCGCCGAGGGAAAGCAGCACCGTGCCGACGATCACCATGGCGGCAATGAAACTGCGCGTCATGATCAGCATGATGATGAAAATGAGGCAGATCGCGGACACGCCGGCGATCAGGAGGTCGAACTTGGATCCGTCCACCAAATCTTTGGTGATCGCCGCCGTGCCGGTGAGATAGATCTTGGCGTTTTCGAGAGGGGTCCCCTTGAGCGATTCTTCGGCCGCCGTCTTGATCTGTTCCACCCGTGAGAGGCCCTCGGGTGTCGCCGGGTCACCCCGCTGCGAGATCAGCAGACGGAAGTCCTTCCCGTCCGGCGACATGAACACCTTCTCGACACGCTTGAAGGCGTCGGAGCCGTTGATGATCCCCGGCGGAAGGTAGAAGGAATCGTCGTTTCTGGAGGCATCGAAAGCCTGCCCCATGACACTCGGATCCTTGGCACTCGAATCCATCTGGCCCATGACGCCGGTCATGGTGCTGTGCATGGTCAGCATCATGCTGCGCATGCCCGACATGGTTTCGATCATGGGCGGGATCTGCATGACCAGTTGCGGCAGGATCGCATCGAGCTGATCGAGGTTTTTCACCATCTCCTGCAGCTTGTCGCTGATTAAGTCAACGCCGTCGAGCGTGTCGAAAATGGATCGCAGGGAGAAGCAGATCGGAATGTCGTAGCAGTGCTTTTCCCAATAGAAGTAGCTGCGGAGGGGGCGCCAGAAATCCTCGAAATCCGAAATATGATCGCGTAGTTCCGACGTAATGTCCTGCATTTCATGCGTCGTCTGGACCATGTGGTGGGTCGTGGCGACGAGCTCTTTCATCAAACCCAACATGTGCTGCATGATGCCGATCATTTTTCCGAGCTCTTCGGCCTGGACGAGCATGTCGTTCATGCGGTCTTTTTGGAAGGCCATGTTCTGCATCTGGCTGGCCTGACCCATGCTGATGATCCACGGGATCGTGGTGTGCTGCAGGGGGACGCCTTCGGGGCGGGTGACGGTCTGCACCGTGGCAATGCCCGGAACGCCCAGCACGCCCTTGGCGAGTTTGTTGATCACCAACATATCCGTCGGATTGCGCAAATCGTGATCGGTCTCGACCAACAGAATTTCGGGCATCTGCATTCGTTGACCAGGAAAGTGTCGCGCCGCCGCCGCATACCCCACATTGGCGGGAATGCTTTGCGGAATGAATTTCTGGTCGTCGTAGCTCGGCCGGTAATTCGGCAAGGCCAACAGGCCGATCAGCGCAACGGCCAACGAGGCCACCAGAATGGGCGCCGGCCAGCGGACGATGGCCGTACCGATCCGTCGCCACCGGCGGGCCGAGATCGCCCGCCGCGGTTCGAACAGGCCGAACCGGGCCCCGGCGGCCAGCAGCGCCGGCCCGAGTGTCAGCGCAATAAGGACCGCAACCGCGATGCCGACCGCGCAGGGGATACCGAGGGGCTGGAAAAACGGCAGGCGAGTAAAGCTAAGGCAAAACACCGCGCCCGCGATGGTCAAGCCGGAGGCCAGCACAACCTTGGCGACCCCACTGAATGTGGTGTAAAAGGCGTCTTCCCGGCTTTCACCGGCCTGCCGCGCCTCTTGATATCGGCCGACGAAGAAAATGCCGTAGTCGGTTCCGGTCGCGATGACCGCCGCCACCAAGAGGTTGACGGCAAAAGTGGTGAGACCGACCAGCCCGAGGTGGCCGAGCAGGGCGACCATTCCGCGCGCAATCTGCAATTCCAGGCCGACGATGAGCAACAGAAGGATGACGGTGACAATCGACCGATAAACGATCAGCAACGTCAGGAAAATTACGCAAAGGCTGGCCAAAGTCACCAGCGCGACCGTCTTCGCGCCGGCGGCGTTCATGTCCGCGACGATGGCCGCGGGGCCGGTGACATAGACCTTGAGCCCCGGCGGGGGAGAAGCCTCCTGCACGATCTTTCTAACTGCGGCCACAGATTCGTCGCCCGCGGCCGCGCCCGCGTTGCCGTTCAGGTTCACCTGAACGTATGCGGCCTTGCCGTCCTGGCTTTGCGCGGCGCCGCGGGTAAGCGGATCGCCCCAGAAATCCTGGACATGCTGCACGTGCGTGTGATCGGCCTCCAACTGGCGAACCAAACGCGTGTAATACGTGTGCGCGTCGTCGCCCAGTTGCTGCTGGCCCTCCAGCAGGACCATGGCCAAGGCACCGGTGTTGGTTTCCTTGAAATCCTCGCCCAGGCGCTCCATTGCCTTGAACGACGGTGCGCCCAAAGGACTAAGCGACACCGCATGCTCAGCCGCAACCTTTTCCAGCGGCGGGACGGCGACGCTGATGAGGACGGCGATGCCGAGCCAGCCCAAAATGATGGGCACCGACAACCGGTGGATGATCCGCGCCATACGTGGTCGCGCGGCCGGCTGGGTGTCCAATTGCTCGGTACTCATGTGGCCGTCAACACGCAGTAGGTGAATGCGTTCAATTGGTGCGAGATCCTCTCGGTCTTGACAACGCCGTCCACCACGATGCGGCAGCCAAGAGTGTCGCTATTGCCCTGCGCCACTACGTTTCCCACGATTGACGGCAACGTCGTCGAGATGTCGAACGTCCACGGCAGCACGATTCCGGTGATGTGGTTCGGCTCGCCGTTGGCATCAAAGTAGCTGATGTCGGCCATCGTCCCCGCCGGGCCGAAGACCTCGTATTTGACGTGCTTGGGGTTGAACGGTTTGGTGTCCTGCTGCCGTGATTCGGCGTACGACGGGCGGTGCTCGGAACCGAAAACGCCGTGCAACCGCGAAACGGTCATGCCCCCCGCGATGACCACCGCCACGATCACCAACGGGATCCACAGCCGCTTCAGAACGCCGAAAGCTGCGGCACTCTTTTTGGGTCGATTCGTTTGACGGCCAGTTTGCTGCGTTGGTTCAGGCGAAGATCGGCGAGCAAAGCCCAAGAAACCGCGTCGCCGGCCAGACGGTTGGCTAATTTCTCGTCCTTCCGCGATGGTGTTGTCGGGCCGGGCCCGCACGTCGGATTCGACCACTGCACCCCCTTCAGCCGTCTTCATGTCCGCGCGGGCTCCGCCACCCGAACATGCAACTACAGACCGGTAGCAACACGCCAGACTGCGGCGCCTTGATGCGGTGTACGTCGCCGACCAGTCGTGTCTCCGTCACCTCATGCGAGCCCCGCCCCCGGGGAACGCGACCAGGTCTTGATGAGTAAACCACGCCCGTCGCTTCCGTATCAGTGCTTTGGCAACGCGATACGGGATCGTGACCGATTCCACCTGCGGAAACGGCGTTTTGCTGACCTCTCCGCCCCGGGCAGCGGTCGCCAACGCCGCGCAACCACCTAAGCACAGCACTCGTCACGTGTCACCGGCCGGGAGGGTTCAACATGCCCTGCCGGGAGGCGGCAGGTTCGCCTCCGGGTGATTTTCGCGGCCGTCACGCGTTCGGCTAGGATGTGTGTCGACAAGCACAAAAACTTCATCGGCCTGAAGGACGTGCCTGCCCCAATAGCGATATTTCGCACCAACCGCCATTGATGCAGGTCACTGGAGCGAATTCGGGGGCATCGGGGCCCCTCCGCACACCAATCATTCGGTGGCGCCAAGACCCTTCTCGGCCACACCAGGAACTTTCCCCAAACCGCCGACGGGCAGTGTTGCCCTCCACTATGGTTTGGACCTGTTCCACTCATGTCCACTATGTATCTGGAGAATTGTGAGCATCAATCCATTCGACGACGACAACGGCAGCTTTTTCGTCCTGGTGAACGACGAGGAGCAACACAGCTTGTGGCCGGCCTTCGCCGATGTTCCAGCGGGTTGGCGAGTGGTACACGGGGAAGCCGACCGAGCTGCGTGTTTGGAGTACATCGAGCAACATTGGCCCGACATCAGGCCGAAGAGCCTGCGGGACAAGCTCGCAACGGGTCGGGGTTTTGACCAGTAACCAGCCGGGGTACGGGGCGGGTGGGTGGAGACTTGGGGGAGTCGATGGCGAGGGATGATCGAGCGCTGCCACTGACACGGGGTCAGCTCGACATCTGGCTATCCCAGGAAGCCGGCTTCGCCGGCACCCAATGGCAGCTCGGCCTCCTGGTCAAAATCGACGGCCCGGTCCATCGCGACAAGTTTCAGCAGGCACTCACCCAAGCGGTCGGCGAGGCCGAATCGGGCCGGGTCTCGTTCTTCGAGGTCGACGGCCAGGTGGTCCAGAAGCCGATCGACTACCCCCACGTCGACCTCGAGTTCCACGACCTGACGGGCGCGGCGGATCCGGTGCAGGAAGCCCGCGAGATGTCGTCCGCCATCCAGCGCACGCCGATGCCGTTGAACGGCCAGATGTTCAAATTCGTGCTCTTTCAAACTGGGCACGAGGAATTCTATTTGTTTGGTTGCTGCCACCACATTGCGATCGACGGTTTGGGCATGGCCTTGGTCTGCCGCCGCGTCGCAACCATTTATTCCGCGATGGTGGCGGGAAAGCCAATTCCCGACGCCTACTTCGGTTCGGCGCAGGACCTGGTCGACCTCGAGTCCGAGTACGAGGCTTCCGAGGACTACCTCGAAGACAAGGCCTATTGGAGCGAGCACCTCCCCCCGGAGAGTGGGCCGGTCGACCGGCTGCCCGACGCGGGCACCGAGCAAGACCACTACTCGCCGTCCGCCTCGGTCCAGTTGGACCCCTCGGTCGCCAACCGGATCAAGGAGCTGTCCAAAAAGCTGGCGATCCGCCGGTTTTCGGTCACCACCGCCGCGTGCGCCCTGTTGGTGCGCGGATGGTCGGGCAGCGGGTCGGAGGTGGCGCTGGACTTCCCGGTCAGCCGGCGGGTGACTCCGGAGTCGAAGACGCTTCCCGCGATGCTGGCCGGTGTCGTGCCGCTGGTCCTGTCGACGGAACCGCAGACGACGGTCGCCGACTTCTGCAAGCACGTGGACACGCGGATCCGCGAACTGCTGAAGCATCAGCGCTTCCCGGTGCACACCCTCGAGGGCGACGGGCTGCGGCAGGCGCCGAACCGCGTCGGGATCAACTTCATCCCATCCCGGCTGACCCTGGACCTGGCCGGCTCGCCGGCGACGGCGTCGTACACCAACCACGGGCCGGTCGGGCACTTCGGGTTGTTCTTCCTCGGCGCCGGTGACCAGCTCTTCCTCAGCACCGCGGGCCCGGGTCAGCCGTTCGCCGGCTTCGGCGTCGCCGACCTGGCGGGACGGCTGCAGCAGATCCTGGCGGCCATGACCGCCGACCCCGAGCGGCCGCTGTCGTCGATCGAGCTGCTGACCCCCGACGAGCCCGCGCTCATCGACCAGTGGAGCAACCGGCCGGCGCTGGCCGAGCCCGCGCCGGCCCCGGTGTCGATTCCCGCCGCGTTCGCCGAGCACGTGCAGCGCACACCCGAGGCGCCGGCCGTGACCTTCGGCGACCAGACGCTCACCTACGCGGAGCTCGACGAGGCGTCGAACCGCTTGGGGCACCTGCTCGCCGGCCACGACGTGGGCCCGGGTGACTGCGTGGCGGTGCTGTTCCCCCGCTGCGCGGACGCCATTGTCTCGATGCTGGCGGTGCTCAAGACAGGCGCGGCCTACGTGCCGATCGACCCCGCGCACGCGTCGTCGCGGATGGACTTCGTGCTCGCCGACGCCGCACCCAGCGCGGTGATCACTACGGCGGAACTGCGCCCGCGGCTGGAGGGTCATGACGTTTTCGTCGTCGACGTGCACGACCCCGCCGTCGACAGCCAACCCGACACCGCGCTGCCGAACCCGGCGCCCGAGAACGTCGCCTACATCATCTATACGTCCGGAACGACCGGGACCCCCAAAGGCGTCGCCATCCCGCATCTGAACGTCACGTGGCTGACCGAGTCGCTCGACGCCGCGCTGCCGCCCGGAAACGTCTGGACGCAAAGCCATTCCTCGTCCTTCGACTTCTCGGTGTGGGAGATCTTCGGCGCGCTGCTGCGTGGCAGACGGCTGCTGGTGGTGCCGGAATCGGTGGCATCCTCCCCGCAGGACTTCCACGACCTGCTGGTCGCGGAGAAAGTCAGCGTGCTGACGCAGACGCCGTCGGCGGTCGCGATGCTCCCCGCCGAGGGCCTGGAGTCCACGGCGCTGGTGGTGGCCGGCGAGGCCTGCCCGACCGACGTCGTCGACCGGTGGGCGGCGCCCGGCCGGGTGATGATCGATGCCTACGGTCCGACCGAGACCACGGTCTGCGCGTCGATCAGCACGCCGCTGACGCCGGGCTCGCCGGTGGTGCCGATCGGCTCCCCGATACCCGGGGCGGCGATGTTCGTCCTCGACAAGTGGCTGCAGCCGGTGCCCGCCGGTGTGGTCGGCGAGTTGTACCTGGCGGGTCGCGGCGTCGGGCACGGCTACGTGCGCCGGCCCGGGCTGACCGCGTCGCGTTTCGTGGCCAACCCCTTCGGCGGCCCCGGGGCACGCATGTACCGCACCGGGGACCTGGTGTGCTGGGGTCCCGACGGGCAGCTGCAATACCTGGGCCGCGCCGACGAGCAGGTCAAGATCCGCGGCTACCGCATCGAACTCGGCGAAATCCAGGCGGTGCTGGCCGGCCTCGACGGGGTGGACCAGGCCGCGGTGATCGCCCGCGAGGACCGCCCGGGCGACAAGCGCCTCGTCGGCTACATCACCGGCACCGCCGACCCCGCGGCACTGCGCGCCCAACTGGCCGAAAAGCTTCCGCCGTACATGGTGCCGACCGCGGTGATGGTGCTCGACACCCTGCCGCTGACCGGCAACGGCAAGCTCGACAAGCGCGCCCTGCCCTCGCCGGAATACACCGCGAGCGAATACCGGGCCCCGGCCGACGCGATCGAGGAGATCCTGGCCGACATCTACGCCCAGGTGCTGGGCGTCGAGCGCGTCGGCGTGGACGACTCCTTCTTCGACCTGGGCGGCGACAGCATCCTGTCGATGCAGGTGGTGTCCCGGGCACGGGCGGCCGGCGTGATCTGCCGACCCCGGGATGTCTTCGTCGAGCAGACGGTGGCCCGGCTGGCGCGGGTGTCCGAGGTGGCGGTCGACGGCGACCTCGGGGCGGCCGACGAGGGGGTCGGTCCCGTGGTGGCGACCCCGATCATGCGGTGGCTGCAGACCATCGACGGTCCGATCGACGAGTTCAACCAGGCCATGGTGCTGGCGGCGCCCGCGGGTGTGAGCGCCGACGACGTGGCGGTGGTGCTGCAGGCCGTGCTGGATCGCCATCCCATGCTGCGGCTGCGCGTGCAGGACGACGGCGCCGGGGGCTGGTCGCTCGAGGCGCCCGAGGCCGGCTCGGTGCAGGCCGGCGACTGCCTGCGCACGGTCGAGGCGCTCTCCGACGCGGACCTGGTCGAGGCCCGTTCCCGGCTCAACGTGGCCGACGGGGTCATGGTGAGCGCGGTATGGGCAAGTGCGACAAGCCAATTGGCGTTGATCATCCACCACCTGGCGGTCGACGGTGTGTCGTGGCGGACCCTGATCGAGGACCTCAACATCGCCTGGGTCCAGCACCACAACGCCCAACCGGTGGCGTTGCAGGCGCCCGGCACCTCGTTCGCCCGGTGGTCGTCGCTGCTGGCCGAGCACGCGAAGGACCCGGCCGTCCTCGAACAGGCCGGCGCGTGGCAGGAGGTGGTCGCCACCCCGCCGGCGCTGCCGGCCGCCGGGCCGGAGGACACCTACGCGAACGCCGGACAGTTGTCGGCGTCGCTGGACGTCGAGACGACCCGCCTGTTGCTGGGGGAGGTGCCTGCGGCGTTTCACGCCGGCGTGCAGGACATCCTGTTGATCGCGTTCGGGTTGGCGTTCACCGAGTTCCTGGGGTCCGTGGGGACCGCGACGCCGATCGGCATCGACATCGAGGGCCACGGACGCAACGAAGAGATCGCCTCCCGCATCGATCTGTCCCGCACGGTCGGCTGGTTCACCACCAAATACCCTGCGGCGCTGTCGATTCGCGGCGGGCTGAACTGGTCCAAGGTGACCGCGGGGGACGCCGCGCTGGGCGCGGTGATCAAGGACGCCAAGGAACAACTGCGCGCCCTGCCCGACGGCCTCACCTATGGGCTGTTGCGCTACCTGAACAGCGAGGTCGGCCTGCAGGGGCCGGACCCCGTGATCGGATTCAACTACCTGGGCCGGCTGGCCGCGGGGGCCGACCTCTCCGAGGACTTGTGGCGCGTCAGCGAGGACAGCCTGTCGTCGGCCGCGGTCGCGACGGCGGTGGCGATGCCGTTGGCGCACACCGTGGAACTCAACGCCGGCACCATGGACACCGAGGACGGCCCGCTGCTGCACGCCAACTGGCGGTGGGCGACCTCGGCGCTGACCGACGAACAAGTAAACCGGTTGAGCCAGTTGTGGTTTGAGGCCCTGGCCGGCATCTGCGCGCACGTGCGCGCCGGCGGCGGGGGGCTGACCCCGTCGGACATCGCGCCGGCCCGCCTGGACCAGCAGCAGATCGACGAGCTGTGCCGGCAGCACCAGATCGCCGACGTGCTGCCGCTGAGCCCCGTGCAGCAGGGTTTGTTGTTCCACACCAGCTTTGCGGCCGAGCTCGAAGACCTCTACGCGGTGCAGCTGGGCATCACCGTGAGCGGCAGCCTGGATCAGCACCGGCTGCGCGAGGCCGTGCAGACCGCCGTCAACCGCCACCCCAACCTGGTGGCGCGCTTCTTCGATGAATTCGGCGAGCCGGTGCAGATCATCCCCGCCGAGCCGGTAATGGCTTGGCGCTACGTCGAATTGGACGGCGGCTCGGACCCAGTGGACCAACAGCTCGAGCAGTTGGCCGCCGACGAACGCACCGCCGTGTGCGACCTGGCGGGCCAACCCGCCTTCCGGACCGCGCTGATCCGCATCGCCGACGACCGGCATCGGCTGCTGTTCACCATCCACCACATCGTGATCGACGGCTGGTCGCTGCCGGTCCTGCTGCGGGAGGTCTTCGCCGGCTACTACGGACAGCGGCTGCCCGCGCCGCCGTCGTACCGCAGCTACCTGATGTGGCTGGCCGCCCAGGACCACGCCGCCGCCCAAGCGGCCTGGCGTGAGGCGCTCGACGGGTTCGAGGCCCCCACCCTGGTGGCCCCGCCCGGCAAGATCGGGCGGCGCGCCGTTGCCACCTATGCGGTTTCGGCCGACACGACGCGGGCGCTCGGCGAGCTGGCCCGCTCCAGCCGCACCACCATCAGCACCGTGCTGCAGGGCGCCTGGGCGCAGCTGCTGACGTGGCTGACCGGCCAGCACGACGTCGCCTTCGGCACCGCGGTCTCGGGCCGGCCCACCGAGCTGGCCGGCGCCGACGCCATGGTCGGGCTGCTGATCAACACCGTGCCGGTTCGGGCCAACATCGCCGCCGCGACCACCGTCGTCGACTTGCTCGAGCAGCTGCAACGCGCCCACGCCGAGACCCTCGAGCATGAACACTTGGCGCTGGGCGAGATTCACCGCGTCACCGGGCACGACCAGCTGTTCGACACCCTGTTCCTCTACGAGAACTACCCGATCGACGCCGGCGCGATGATGGGCGCCCAAGAGCTGGCCGTCACCGAATTCAGCAGCCGCGAATTCAACCACTACCCGCTGTCGGTCGTGGCCACGCCGGGCCACGAACTGAGCCTGCGCGTCGAGTACGACACCGAGGTCTTCGACGCGGCCGCCATCGAAACGCTGATCGAGCGGCTGCGCCAGGTGATGGCGGCCATGACCGCCGATCCCGCGCAACGGCTTTCATCGATCGATCTGCTCGACCCCGCCGAACACGAACGGCTGGACGAGTGGGGCAACCGCGCCGTGCTGGCCCAGCGGCCCACCGGGCAGGAGTCGATCCCGGCGTTGTTCGCTGCGCAGGTCGCCCGCGCCGCCGACGCCGTCGCGATCACCTGCGGCGAGCGGTCGTTCACCTACCGCGAGGTCGAGGAGTCGGCAAACCGGTTGGCGCACTTGCTGGTTGGGCAGGGCGCGGGCCCGGGGCAGCGGGTGGCCGTGGTGATCCCGCGGTCGGCCGAAGCGGTGATCGCGATCTTCGCCGTCCTCAAGACCGGGGCCGCCTACGTGCCGATCGACCCGAGCGTGCCCGCGGCGCGCCTCGAGTTCGTGCTCGGCGATTCCGCCCCGATCGCGGCGGTGACCACCGCCGAGGTGCGCCCGCAGCTGGGCGGGTACGCCGGACAGATCATCGACATCGACGACGCCGCGGTGGCCGACCAGCCCACGACCGGCCTGCCCGCGCCGGCGCCGGACAACATCGCCTACATCATCTACACCTCGGGCACGACGGGAACGCCCAAGGGCGTGGCGATCCCGCACCGCAACGTCACGTTGCTGCTGGAGACACTGGATGCTCAGCTGGGGTTGGGCCAGGTGTGGACGCAATGTCATTCGCTGGCGTTTGACTTCTCGGTGTGGGAGGTCTTCGGGTCACTGCTGTACGGCGGGCGCCTGGTGATGGTGCCCGACGCGGTGGTGCGCTCGGCAGAAGACTTGCACGCCTTGCTGGTTCGCGAGCAGGTCAGCGTGCTGAGTCAGACCCCGTCGGCGTTCTATGCGTTGCAGAGTGCCGACGCGTTGGCCCCGGAGCTGGGTGAGCAGCTGAAGTTGCAGACGGTCGTGTTCGGCGGGGAGGCGTTGGAGCCACACCGGCTGTCGACGTGGCTGCATCACCACCCCGGCCTGCCGCGCATGATCAACATGTACGGCATCACCGAGACCACGGTGCACGCGTCGTTCCGCGAGATCCTCCGCGGCGACGTCGACAACAACGTCAGCCCGATCGGGGTGCCGCTGGGCAACCTCGCCTTCTTCGTGCTCGACGGGTGGCTGCGCCCGGTGCCGGTCGGGGTGGTGGGCGAGTTGTACGTCGCCGGTGGGGGATTGGCCACGGGCTATGTGGGCCGTCCGGGGCTGTCGGCCGCTCGGTTCGTGGCCTGCCCGTATGGGGCCCCCGGCGCGCGGATGTATCGCACGGGCGACCTCGTTCGGTGGAGCGCCGACGGGCAGCTGCAGTACATGGGCCGCGCCGACGAACAGGTCAAGATCCGCGGCTACCGCATCGAACTCGGCGAAATCCAGGCCGCCCTCGCCTCGCTGGACGGCGTCGAGCACGCCGCGGTCATCGCCCGCGAGGACCGCCCCGGCGACAAGCGCCTCGTCGGCTACGTGACGGGCACCGCCGACCCCGCCGAGGCCCGCGCGCAACTCACCGAGCGGCTCCCGTCCTACATGGTGCCCTCGGCGGTGGTGGTGCTCGACGCGCTGCCGCTGACGGTCAACGGCAAGCTCGACACCCGCGCCCTGCCCGCCCCGGAATATCAAGACGTCGACCGCTACCGGGCGCCGGCGAGCGCCATCGAGGAGATCCTGGCCGGCATCTACGCCCAGGTGCTGGGCGTCGAACGGGTCGGCGTGGACGACTCGTTCTTCGACCTGGGCGGCGACAGCATCCTGTCCATGCAGGTGGTGGCCCGCGCCCGCGCCGCCGGCGTGGTGTGCCGCCCGCGGGACGTCTTCACCGAACAGACGGTCGCGCGCCTGGCGCGGGTCGCCACGATCGCCAGCCCCGAGGACGACGTCGTCGACGAGGGCATCGGGCCGGTGGTGGCCACCCCGATCATGCGCTGGCTGCAGAACATGGACGGCCCCGTCGAGCAGTTCAACCAGACGATGGTGCTGGCGGTCCCCGCCGACGTCACCGCCGACGACGTGCCGGTGGTGCTGCAGGCGTTGCTGGACCGGCACGCGATGCTGCGGGTCCGCGTCGAGGACGACGGCGTGGGCGGCTGGTCGTTCGACGTGCCCGAGCCGGGCTCGGTGCAGGCCGGCGACGTCCTGGAGACCGTCGATGAGTTGTCCGAGGCGGCCCTGGTCGACGCCCGGTCGCGGCTGAACCTGGCCGACGGCCTCCTGGTGAGCGCGGTATGGGCAAGCGCGACAAGCCAATTGGCGTTGGTCATCCATCACCTGGCCGTCGACGGTGTGTCGTGGCGGACCCTGATCGAGGACCTCAACATCGCCTGGGCGCAGCACCACAGCGGCCAGCCGGTAGCCCTGCCGGCCGGCGGGACCTCGTTCGCCCGGTGGTCGTCGCTGCTGGACGAGCACGCGCGCCGCCCCGAGGTGGTCGAGCGGGCCGAGGAGTGGCGGCAGGTGGCGGCGATCCCGGCGGTGTTGCCGGCCGCGCGGCCCGAGGACACCTACGCGACGGCCGGGCAGCTGTCGGCGTCGCTGGACGTCGAGACGACCCGCCTGTTGCTGGGGGAGGTGCCCGCGGCGTTTCACGCTGGGGTGCAAGACATTTTGCTGATCGCGTTCGGGTTGGCGTGGACGCAGTTCATGGGCACCGGAGCGCCGATCGCCATCGACGTGGAGGGCCACGGGCGCAGCGAGGAGCTGGGCCCGCAGGTGGACCTGTCGCGCACGGTCGGGTGGTTCACCGCCAAGTACCCGGTGTCGCTGCGCGTCGGCGGCCTGTCGTGGGGTCAGGTGGTCGGCGGCGACGCGGCGCTGGGCCCGGTGATCAAGGACGCCAAGGAACAGCTGCGCGGCCTGCCCGACGGCCTCACCTATGGGTTGCTGCGGTACCTGAATTCCGATGTGGACCTTGGTGATTCGGATCCCGCCATCAGCTTCAACTATCTGGGCCGGCTCGGCGGCGGGGCCGCCGACCTGTCGCCCGACCTGTGGCAGCTCAGCGAGGACAGCTTCGCGTTGGCCGGTGCGGCCGGGGCGGTGGCCCTGCCGCTGCCGCACACGGTGGAGCTCAACGCCGGCACCATGGACACGGCGGACGGCCCCCACCTGCAGGCCAACTGGACGTGGGCGCGCTCGGCGCTGGACGAAAAGCAGATCGGCAAGCTCAGCGAGTTGTGGTTCGACGCGCTGGCCGGGATCTGCGCGCACGTCCGCGACGGCGGCGGCGGGTTGACCCCGTCCGACGTCGGGCCCGCGCGGCTGACCCAGCGGGACCTCGACGAACTGCAGGGGCAGTACCGCGTCGCCGACGTGCTGCCGCTGACCCCGCTGCAGCAGGGGCTGCTGTTCCACACCGGCACCGCGCAGGGCGCCCAAGGCTCCGAGGACCTCTACGCCGTGCAGCTCGACATCTCGGTGAGCGGCGCCATCGACCCGGAGCGGCTGCGCGACGCCGTGCAGACCGTCGTCACCCGCCACCCCAACGTGGTGGCCCACTTCAGCGAGGACTTCGGCGAGCCGGTGCAGGTCTTGTCCGCCGATCCGGAACTGGCCTGGCAGTACGTCGAGCTGGACGCCGGCGGCGACCAAGACCACCAGATCGAGGAGCTGTCGGCCGCCGAACGCGTGGCCGTCTGCGACCTGGCGGGCAAGCCGCCGTTCCGGGGCACGCTGATCCGCACCGGGGACGACACCTACCGGTTCGTGCTCACCAACCACCACATCGTGCTCGACGGCTGGTCCAAGCCCGTCCTGCTGCAGGAGATCTTCGCCAGCTACTTCGGGGTGCGGCTGCCCGCGCCGGTGCCCTACCGCAGCTTCATCACCTGGCTCTCCGAGCAGGACCGCGCCGCCGCGCAGGCGGCGTGGCGCGAGGTGCTCGCCGGATTCGACACCCCCACGCTGGTGGGCCCGTCGGGCCGGATGGGGCTGGGCCCGCGCGGCGTCGCCGAATTCCACGTGTCCGCGGAGACCAGCCGCCTGCTCGGCGAATTGGCCCGCTCGTGCCGCACCACCGTCAGCACCGTGCTGCAGGCGGCCTGGGCGCAGCTGCTGATGTGGCTGACCGGCCAGCACGATGTGGTGTTCGGCACAGCGGTTTCGGGCCGGCCGACCGATTTGGCCGGTTCGGAGTCCATGGTGGGCCTGCTGATCAACACCGTGCCGGTGCGGGCGACCATTGGCGCCGAAACCACCATCGCCGACCTGCTTGACCAGCTACAACAGGCCTACACCAGGACCCTGGACCACCAGCACCTGGCGCTGAACGAAATTCATCGTGTAACGGGGCACGACCAAATTTTCGACACAATGTTCGTGTATGAGAACTATCCCCTCGATACCGCCGCGCTATCGGCCGTGGACGAGTTAACTATTAGGGGATTCACGAATCGGGAATACAACCATTACCCGCTTTCGGTGCAAGCCGTGCCGGGCCAGGAAATTGGCCTTCGCGTCGAGTTCGATACCGACGTGTTCGGCGAGGCGAGGATCGAGAAGCTGGTCGAGCGTTTTAAGCGGGTGCTGGAAGCCATGACCGTGGACTTGGAGGAGCAGTCATGACCGTCGGTGCGGGACGGCGATTGTTATCGATCGATCTACTGGATGGCGGCGAGCACGACCGACTCGACGAGTGGGGCAACCGGGCGATATTGACCAAGCCGGTCAAAGTCCCGACGTCCATTCCCGAAATGTTCGCGACCCAGGTGGCGCGCGCGCCGCAGGCGACCGCGCTCAGTTTCGAGGGCCGCTCGATGACGTACCTGGAGCTCGACGAGGCCGCCAACCGGCTGGCGCACCTACTGGCCGAGCAGGGCGCCGCCCCGGGCGAATGCGTCGCGCTGCTGTTCTCCCGCTCGGCCGAGGCCATCATCTCGATCCTCGCGGTCTTGAAGACCGGCGCGGCCTACCTGCCGATCGACCCCGCGCTGCCCGCCGCCCGCATGGAGTTCATGCTCGGCGACGCCACCCCGATCGCCGCGGTCACCACCGCCAGCCTGCGCACCCGGCTGGACGGCTTCGACCTGCCCGTCATCGACGTCGACGAGGCCGCGGCCGACAGCCAGCCCAGCAGCGCGCTGCCCGGACCGGCGCCCGACGACATCGCCTACATGATCTACACCTCGGGGACCACCGGCGTCCCCAAGGGTGTCGCGGTCACCCACCGCAACGTGACCGAATTCCTGAAGACCCTGCACGCCAAGCTGCCGTCCGGCGCGGGCCAGGTGTGGTCGCAGTGGCACTCCCTGGTGTTCGACGTCTCCGTGTGGGAGATCTGGGGCGCGCTGCTGCACGGCGGGCGCCTGGTCGTGGTCCCCGAATCGGTCGCGGGCTCGCCCGACGACCTGCACGACCTGCTGGTCGCCGAGAAGGTCAACGTGCTCAGCCAGACCCCGTCCGCGGTGGGGATGCTCTCGCCCGAGGGCCTGGAGTCCACGGCGCTGGTGGTGGCCGGCGAGGCCTGCCCCGCCGAGGTCGTCGACCGGTGGGCGCCCGGACGCGTGATGATCAACGCCTACGGCCCGACCGAGGCCACCGTCTACGCCGCGATGAGCGCGCCGCTGACGGGGGACTCGGGCGCGCCGCCGATCGGCTCGCCGGTGCCCGGCGCGGCGCTGTTTGTCTTGGACAAGTGGTTGCGGCCCGCGCCCGAGGGCGTGGTCGGTGAGCTGTACGTGGCCGGCCGCGGCGTGGCCACCGGGTACGCGCGACGGGCCGGCCTGACGGCGTCGCGGTTCGTGGCCTGCCCCTTCGGCGGCCCGGGCGCGAGGATGTACCGCACCGGCGACCTGGTGCGGTGGGGCACCGACGGTCAGCTGCAATACCTGGGCCGCGCCGACGAGCAGGTCAAGATCCGCGGCTACCGCATCGAACTCGGCGAGATCCAGTCGGCCCTCGCCGCGCTCGACGGCGTGGACCAGGCCGCGGTCATCGCCCGCGAGGACCGCCCCGGCGACAAGCGCCTCGTCGGCTACATCACGGGCACCGCCGACCCGGCGGAGCTGCGCACCCAGCTCGGCAAGCGGTTGCCCGCCTACATGGTCCCCGCCGCCGTGGTGGTGCTCGAGGCGCTGCCGCTGACGGTCAACGGCAAGCTCGACAAGCGCGCCCTGCCCGCGCCGGAGTACCACAAGCGCGCCGGTGAGTACCGCGCGCCGTCCAACCACACCGAGGAGATCCTGGCCGGCATCTACGCCCAGGTGCTGGGCGTGGAACGCGTCGGCGTCGACGACTCCTTCTTCGACCTGGGCGGCGACAGCATCCTGTCCATGCAGGTGGTGGCCCGCGCCCGCGCCGCCGGCGTGGTGTGCCGCCCCCGCGACGTGTTCGTCGAGCAGACCGTGGCCCGGCTGGCCCGCGTGGCCACCGACCGCGACGACGAGGAGGACGTGGTCGACGAGGGGATCGGCCCGGTCGTGGCCACCCCGATCATGCGCTGGCTGCAGACCGTTGACGGCCCGATCGACGACTTCAACCAGACCATGGTGCTGGCGGCACCCGCGGGCGTCACCGCCGACGAGGTCGTCGTCGTGCTGCAGGCGTTGCTGGACCGCCACCCGATGCTGCGACTGCGCGTCGAAGACGACGGCGAGGGCGGCTGGAAGTTGCACGCGCCCGACCCGGGCACGGTGCAGGCCGGCGACTGCCTGCAGACCGTCGACACCCTGACCGACGCCACGCTCGTCGAGGCGCGGTCGCGGCTGAACCCGGGCGCCGGCGCGATGGTGAGCGCCGTATGGGCAAGCGAGACAAGCCAATTGGCGTTGATCATCCACCACGTGGCCGTCGACGGTGTGTCGTGGCGGACCCTGATCGAGGACCTCAACATCGCCTGGGCCCAGCACCACAGCGGCCAGCCGGTGGCCCTGCCGGTCGGCGGGACCTCGTTCGCCCGGTGGTCGTCGCTGCTGGCCGAGCACGCGCAGAGCCCGGCGGTCGTCGAGCAGGCCGACGCCTGGCGCGAGGTGGTGTCCACCCTGGCCCCGCTGCCGGCGGTGCGTCCCGAGGAGGACACCTACCAGACGGCCGAGCAGCTGTCGGTCTCGCTGGACGTGGAGACCACCCGCCTGCTGCTGGGCGAGGTGCCCGCGGCGTTCCACGCCGGGGTGCAAGACATCCTGTTGATCGCGTTCGGGATGGCCTGGACGGAATTTTTGGGTTCCAAGGCTGCTGGCGCGCCGATCGGCATCGACGTCGAGGGCCACGGGCGCCAGGAAGAGCTGGGACCGCACGTCGACCTGTCGCGCACCGTGGGGTGGTTCACCACCAAGTACCCGGTGGCCCTGGCCATCGAGGGGCTGGACTGGGCCAGCGTGGTGGGCGGTGACGACGCGCTGGGCGCGGCCGTCAAGGCCACCAAGGAGCAGCTGCGCGCCCTGCCCGACGGGCTGACCTACGGCCTGCTGCGCTACCTGAACCCCGACGTCGATCTGGGTGGGTCCGACCCGGTGATCGGCTTCAACTACCTGGGCCGGCTCGGCGCGGCCGCCGACCTGCCCGGCGAGTTGTGGCGGTTGAGCCCCGACAGCCTGTCGCTGAGCGGCGCGGCCGCCGCGGTGGCGATGCCGCTCATGCACACCGTCGACCTCAACGCCGGCACCATGGACACCGAAGAGGGCCCGCACCTGCACGCCAACTGGACGTGGGCGGCCTCGGCGATGGACCGCGAGCAGATCAGCCGGCTCAGCCGGCTGTGGTTCGAGGCCCTGGCCGGCATCTGCGCGCACGTGCAAGCCGGCGGCGGCGGGCTGACCCCGTCCGACATCGCGCCGGCCCGCCTGAACCAGCGGCAGATCGACGAGCTGAGCAAGCAGCACCAGGTCGCCGACATCCTGCCGCTGACCCCGCTGCAGCAGGGCCTGCTCTTCCACGCCAGCTTCGCCCAAGACCCGGGCGACGACGTCTACGCGGTGCAGCTGGGCATCACCGTGACCGGCGCCCTGGACTCGCACCGGCTGCACGAGGCGGTGCACACCGTGGTGAACCGCCACCCCAACCTGGCGGCCCGGTTCTGCCCGCAGTTCGGCGAGCCCGTCCAGGTGATCCCGGCCGACCCGGTCATGGCGTGGCGCTACATCCAGCTCGGGCCCGAAGACCTCGACCCCGAACAACGGGTCGAGGAGCTGTGCGCCGCCGAGCGCGCCGCGGTGAGCGACCTGGCCAACCGGCCGGCGTTCCGGGCCGCGCTGATCCGCACCGCGGACAACCGGTACCGGTTCGTGCTGACCAACCACCACATCGTGATGGACGGCTGGTCGCTGCCTATCCTGCTGCGCGAGATCCTGGCCAACTACTACGGCGACCAGCTGCCCGCGCCCGCGACCTACCGCAGCTACCTGACGTGGCTGGCCGGCCAGGACCGCGCCGCCGCGCAGGCGGCGTGGCGTGAGGTGCTCGACGGGTTCGAGGCCCCCACCCTGGTGGGCCCTGCGGGTCGGATGCGGCTCGGCCGGCGGGCCGTGGAGTCCTACCGCCTGTCCGCGGAAACCACGCGCGCCCTGGGCGAGCTGGCCCGCTCGTGCCACACCACCGTCAACACCGTGTTGCAGGCCGGGTGGGCGCAGCTGCTGATGCGGCTCACCGGCCACCACGACGTGGCGTTCGGCACCGCCGTCTCCGGTCGGCCTGCCGACCTCGCCGGCGCCGAATCGATGGTGGGCCTGCTGATCAACACCGTCCCGGTGCGCGCCAACATCGACGCGGAGACCACCGTCGCCGATGTGCTGGACCAGCTGCAGCAGCACCACAACGACACCCTCGAGCACGAGCACCTGGCGCTGAGCGAGATCCACCGCGTGACCGGCCACGACGCCCTGTTCGACACCCTGTTCCTGTACGAGAACTACCCGATCGACACCAGCGTCCCGTTGGGCTTCCACGAGTTGGCCATCACCGATGTCACCAACCGCGAGTACAACCACTACCCGCTGTCGGTGATGGCGCTCCCGGGCCGCGAACTGGGCCTGCGCGTCGAATACGACACCGACGTGTTCGACGCGGCCGGCATCGAGAAGATGACCGAGCGGTTCCAGCGCGTGCTCTCCGAGATGACCGTCGACCCCACCCGACGGCTGATGGCGCTCGACGTCGTCGACGAGGCCGAGCACGAGCTGCTCGACTCCTGGGGCAACCGGTCGGTGCTGAGCCAGCCGGCGACCGGCACGTCGATCCCGGGGTTGTTCGCCGCGCAGGTGGCCCGCACCCCCGACGCGGCGGCGCTCAGTTTCGACGGACGCTCGATGACCTATCGGGAACTCGACGAGGCCGCAAACCGGTTGGCGCACTTGCTGATCGAGGAGGGCGCGGGCCCGGGCGAGCGGGTCGCGCTGCTGTTCTCCCGCTCGGCCGACGCGATCGTCTCGATCCTCGCCGTCCTCAAGACGGGCGCGGCGTATCTGCCGATCGACCCGGCGCTGCCGACCGCCCGGATCGAGTTCCTGCTCGGCGACGCCGAGCCGGTCGCCGTGGTCACCACGACGGGCCTGCGGTCGCGGCTGGAGGGCTGCCGCCCGACGGTCATCGACGTCGACGACCCGGCGCTGGACGCCCAGCCCAGCGACCCGCTGCCGATGCCGTCGTCGGACAACATCGCCTACCTCATCTACACGTCGGGCACCACCGGCGTCCCCAAGGGCGTGGCCGTCACCCACGACAACGTCACCCAGCTGGTGGAGTCCCTGCACGCCGACCTGCCGGAGGCGGGGGTTTGGGCGCAGTGGCACTCCCTGGTCTTCGACGTGTCGGTGCACGAGATCTGGGGCGCGCTGCTGCACGGTGGCCGCCTGGTCGTGGTGCCCGAATCGGACGCGGCCTCCCCGGATGAGCTGCACGCGCTGCTGGTCTCCGAAGGCGTCACCGTGCTGAGCCAGACCCCGTCGGCGGTGGGCATGCTCTCGCCGGAGGGCCTGGACTCGACGGCGCTGGTGGTGGCCGGCGAGGCCTGCCCGGTCGAGGTCGTCGACCGGTGGGCGCCGGGGCGCGTGATGATCAACGCCTACGGCCCGACCGAGGCCACCGTCTACGCGGCGATGAGCGCGCCGCTGCAGGCCGGGGCAGCGTCGGCGCCGATCGGTTCACCGGTGCCGCGGGCCGCGTTGTTCGTGCTCGACCGGTGGCTGCGCCCGGCGCCCGAGGGTGTCGTGGGCGAGCTGTACATCGCCGGCCACGGTGTGGCGACGGGATATTCGCGACGGTCCGGTCTGACGGCGTCGCGGTTCGTCGCCTGCCCGTTCGGCGGCCCGGGCGCGCGGATGTACCGCACCGGCGACCTGGTCCGGTGGAGCCACGACGGTCAGCTCGAGTACCTCGGCCGCGCCGACGAGCAGGTCAAGATCCGCGGCTACCGCATCGAACTCGGCGAAGTGCAGGCGGCGCTGGCCGGGCTGGACGGGGTCGAGCAGGCGGCGGTGATCGCCCGCGAGGACCGTCCCGGCGACAAGCGGCTGGTCGGTTACATCACCGGCACCGCCGACCCGGTCGGCATCCGCATCCAGCTGGCCGACCGGCTGCCGGCCTACATGGTGCCGGCCGCGGTGGTGGTGCTCGACGCGCTGCCGCTGACGGTCAACGGCAAGCTCGACAAGCGCGCCCTGCCCGCGCCGGAGTACCAGAAGCGCGGCGGCGAATACGTCGCCCCGTCCAACCCGACCGAGGAGACCATCGCCGGCATCTTCGCCCGGGTCCTCGGGATGGAGCGGGTCTCGGTCGACGACTCCTTCTTCGAGCTCGGCGGCGACTCGCTGTCGGCGATGCGGGTGATCGCCGAGATCAACACCGCCCTGGACGGCGCTTTGTCGGTGCGCACCCTGTTCGACTCGCAGTCCATCCGGGCTCTGAGTCAGCGGATCGCCAGCGGCGCCGACACCGAGAACGCCGCGGGGCCCGGCTTCGCGGCGGTGCACGGCGCCGACGCCACCGAGGTGTACGCCCGCGACCTCACGCTGGACAAGTTCATCGACGCGACGACGCTGGCGGCCGTGCCGTCGCTGCGCGCTCCCAGCTCCGAGGTCCGGACGGTCCTGCTGACCGGCGCGACCGGATTCCTGGGTCGCTACCTGGTGCTGGAATGGCTCGAGCAGCTGGAACAGGTCGAGGGCAAGCTGATCTGCCTGGTGCGGGCCCGCTCCGACGAGGACGCCTGGCGCCGGCTGGAGAAGACCTTCGACAGCGGCGACCCCGAGCTGCTGCGGCACTTCCGGGAACTGGCCGAAGATCACCTGCAGGTGGTCGCCGGCGACAAGGGCCAGGCCAACCTGGGCCTGGACGACCAGACCTGGCGGCAGCTGGCCGACACCGTCGACCTCATCGTGGACTCCGCGGCCGTCGTCAACGGGGTGCTGCCCTACAACGAGCTGTTCACGCCCAACGTCGGCGGCACCGCCGAGCTGATCCGCTTGGCGCTCACCACGAAGATGAAGCCGTACGCCTACGTGTCGACGTCGGACGTGGGGCGCCAGATCGAGCCGTCGGCGTTCACCGAGGACGCCGACATCCGGGTCATCAGCGCCACCCGCGTCGTCGACGGCAGCTACGCCAACGGCTACGGCAACAGCAAGTGGGCGGGCGAGGTGCTGCTGCGCGAGGCCCACGACCTGTGCGGCCTGCCGGTCTCGGTGTTCCGCTCCGACATGATCCTGGCCGACACCAGCTACGCGGGCCAGCTCAACGTGGCGGACATCTTCACCCGGATGATCCTGAGCGTCGTGGCCACCGGCTGCGCGCCCAAGTCGTTCTATCAGCTCGACGCCGAGGGCAACCGGCAGAGCGCGCACTTCGACGGCCTGCCCGTCGAGTTCGTCGCCGAGGCGATCGCCAAGCTGGGCGCCCAGGTGATGGAGGGGTTCGAGACCTATCACGTGATGAACCCGCACGACGACGGCATCGGGCTCGACGAATACGTCGACTGGCTGATCGAGGCCGGCTACCCGATCGAGCGCGTCGGCGACTTCGGGGAGTGGCTGCAGCGCTTCGAGACCGGCCTGCGCGGCCTGCCGGAACGGCAGCGCCAGAACTCGGTCCTGCAGATGCTCCTGTTGCTGCTGCGCGATCCGAAGAACCTGCAGCCCGCCGAGCCGGCCCGCGGCGCGTTCGCGCCGACCGACCGGTTCCGCGCCGCCGTGCAGGAAGCGAAAGTCGGTCCGGACAACGACATCCCGCACGTCAGCGCGCCGGTGATCGTCAAGTACGTCACCGACCTGCAACTGCTCGGCCTGCTCTAACCGATCGCGGAACGTCAGCGCGGCGTGGTCCCTAGGGGCCGCGCCGCGCTGCTGCATGCGCAATTCTCGTTTGTGATTGAGTGACGCCTGACCGGGGCCGGCCGCCTATCACGCGGCAATAACGGTCACCGCCGCGAAAAGGCATCGGCGAAACCGTCAAACCCCCTGATCCAATCAATACTGTATGTAGCTACACTATCTACGATCAGTACCTCAGGTATCTGAAGTACCGGATTAGCAGGTGCAGTCTACGGTTTTGGGTAATTCACAGGACATTAAGTTTGGATAACCCTGGACTACCGGGGTTCGCGTCTACTAGCCTTCCCAACTGTTGCACTCGTGTTGAAGACGAGATTTCCGGAGTCGGTGAGCGTCGGTCGTCTCGGTCAACGACGAACTGCGACGCCGGGGCTACATCGAGCGGAAGCGGACCGGGCTTCCGCGCGAGCGGTATCAGACAACCGGGGGGTTGAAAGGAAGACCCTGTGGTTGGGGCGTGGGATGCAGCTTGATCATCAAGCACTTCCGCTGACGCGCGGACAGCTGGACATCTGGCTGGCGCGCGAGACCGGTCACTCCAATACCGAGTGGCAGCTCGGTCTGTTCGTGCGGATCGACGGCGTGGTCCAGCGCGATGCCCTGCAGTGGGCGATCCGGCAGGCGGTGCGGGAGGCCGAGCCGGCCAGGGCGGCCTTCTTCGAGGTGGACGGCCAGGTCTTCCAGCGGGCGATCGATTACCCCGACGTCGAGCTGGCCTTTGACGACCTGACCGACGTGCCCGATCCCGTGCGGGAAGCGCGCCGGCGGGCGCTGGCGATCCAACGCACGCCCATGCCGTTCACCGGGCCGCTGTTCCGGTTCGTCCTGTTTGCGACCCGGCGCGACGAGTTCTTCTTGTTCGCCTGCTGCCACCACATCGTCATCGACGGGACCGGCGTCGCGCTGGTCGGTCACCGCATCGCCTCGATCTACTCCGCGATCGTGTCCGCCGGACCCATTCCCACGGCCGTCTTCGGCTCCTTGCAGGAGCTGATCGACTGCGAATCGCGGTACGAGCGCTCCGGTGATTACCGCGACGACGAGGCGTATTGGACGGCGAACCTGCCCCCCGCCGGCCAGGGTCACCATCGGCCGCCCGACGGCGCCGCGGAGCGCGACCCGTGGCCGTCCGCCCCGACGGCCCTGGACCCCGGGGTGCTGCGCCGCGTCAATCGGTTCTGCGAAGTGTGGGCGGTGTCCCAGACGTCGGTCATCACCGCGGCCTGCGCGCTGCTGGTGCGCGGGTGGTCCGCCGAGGGCTCGGACGTGGTGCTCGATTTCCCGGTCAGCCGGCGCGTGCGCCCGGAGCAGAAGACGCTGCCCGGGATGGTCGCCGGCGTGGTGCCGCTGGTGTTGAGCGTCTCGTCGCGGTCCACCGTCGCCGCCTTCTGCAAACACGTCGAGACGCGGATCGACGAAGCGATCCAGCACCAGCGCTTTCCGGTGCACGCGCTGGAGCGCAAGGTCCGCGGCCTGACGCAACCGCCCGAGCGGGTCAGCGTCAACTTCATCCCGTCGGCGTTCACGCTGCCCTTCGGCGGCGTCATGGCCTCGGCGTCGTACACGAACTCCGGTCAGGCGGACGGCTTCGGGCTGATCTTCTCCGGCGACGGCGACGACCTCTTCCTCAGCACGGCGGGCGCGTGGGAACCGTGGGCCCACCTCGACGCCGCCGGCCTGGCGGATCGACTCGAACAGCTCTTGGTGGCGATGACGGCCGATCCGACGCGGCGGCTGCTGTCCCTCGACGCCGTCGACGCCGACGAGCGCGCCCGGCTCGACGAATGGGGCAACGCGTCCGCGTTGGGCCGGCCGGCGGCGCCGGTGTCCGTGGTCGAGCTGTTCGCCGCGCAGGCGGCGCGCACCCCGGACGCGGTGGCGCTGACGTTCGGGGACCGATCGATGACGTATCGCGAGCTCGACGAGGCCGGCAATCGGCTGGCCCACGTGCTGGCCGGCCGGGGTGTGGCTCCGGGTTCGCTTGTGGCGCTGCTGTTTTCGCGGTCAGACGAGGCGATCGTGGCGATCCTGGGGGTGCTCAAGTCCGGGGCGGCGTATCTGCCGATCGATCCCGCCCTGCCGGCGGCCCGGGTGGAGTTCATGGTCACCGACGCCGCGCCGGTGGCCGCGGTCACGACGGCGGAGCTGGCCGGCCGGCTCGACGGTTTCGACCTGGCGGTCATCGACATCGCCGACCCGGCCGTGGCGGGCGCGCCGTGCACCGCTTTGCGGGCGCCGGATCCGACGGATGTGGCCCATTTGATCTACACCTCGGGCACCACGGGTGTGCCCAAAGGTGTTGCGGTGACTCAACACAACGTCGCGCAGTTGTTCGATGACCTGCGGCTCGGTTTCGCCTTGTCGGCCGAGCAGGTGTGGACGCAGTTCCATTCGTATGCGTTCGACTTCTCGGTCTGGGAGATCTGGGGTGCGCTGCTGCACGGCGGGCGCCTGGTCGTCGTGCCGGATGCGGTGGCCCGCTCCCCGGAGGAGTTCCACGCGCTGCTGGTGCGCGAGGGCGTCACGGTGCTGACCCAGACCCCCTCGGCGGTGGGGTTGCTGCCCACCGACGGCCTGGACGGCACGGCGTTGGTGATCGGGGCTGAGCCGTGCCCGCCGGAGCTGGTGGACCGGTGGGCGCCGGGTCGGGTGATGGTCAACGTGTACGGCCCGACCGAGACCACGATGTGGGCGTGCAAGAGCGCGCCCTTGACGGCGGGGTCGGGATTCCCGCCGATCGGCTCCCCGGTGAGCTGGGCGGCCTTCTTCGTGCTCGACGAGTGGTTGCGCCCGGTGCCCGCCGGGGTGGTCGGCGAGCTGTATCTGGCCGGCGAAGGTGTCGGCATCGGCTATTGGCGGCGCCCCGGGCTGACCGCGTCGCGATTCATGGCCTGCCCCTTCGGCGAACCCGGCACCCGCATGTACCGCACCGGCGACCTGGTGCGCTGGGGCCGCTCCGGATCCGGGGCGGGCCAACTGCAGTATCTGGGGCGCGCCGACGAACAGGTTAAGGTGCGTGGGTATCGCATCGAACTCGGCGAGATCCGCGCCGCGCTGCTCGAGGTGGAGGGCGTTGAACGCGCGGCGGTGCTCGTCCGTGAAGATCGTGCCGGCGACAAGCGTCTCGTCGGCTATGTGACAGGAGCCGCTGACCCGACCGATATTCGGGCCCGGTTGGGTCGGCGGCTCCCCACCTACATGGTCCCGTCGACGGTGGTGGTGCTCGACGCGCTGCCGATGACGGTCAACGGCAAGCTCGACACCCGCGCCCTGCCCGCCCCGGACTACCAGGGCGGCAACGGATATCGCGCCCCGGAAAACGCCATCGAGGAAATCCTGGCCGGCATCTTCGCCCGGGTCCTCGGCGTCGAACGCGTCGGGATCGACGACTCCTTCTTCCTCCTCGGCGGCGACTCGCTGTCGGCGATGCGGCTGGTCTCCGCGGTCAACACCGGCCTCGACGCCCACCTCGGGGTGCGGGCCCTGTTCGAGTCGCCCACGGTCGCCGAGCTGGCGCCGCAGGTGTGCGGCGGGGGAAGCACGCTCGCGCGGGTGGTCGCGGCCGAGCGGCCGGCCGTGGTGCCGCTGTCGTTCGCGCAATCCCGGCTCTGGTTCCTCGACCAGCTGCACGGTCCGTCGCCGGTGCACAACATGTCCGTCGCCCTGCGGCTGCGCGGGCCGCTGGACCCCGACGCCATGGGCACCGCGCTGGGCGACGTGGTGGCACGCCATGAAAGCTTGCGCACGGTGTTCGTCGCGTCCGAGGGGACGCCCCGGCAGGTGGTGGTCCCGGTCGAGCGCGCCCGGGTCGGCTGGCAGGTCATCGACGCCGGCGGATGGCCGGTCGGCCGGCTGAGCCAGGCCATCGAGACCGAGGCGTGCCACCGATTCGACCTTTCCAACGAAATCCCTTTGCGGGCAAAGCTTTTCCGGCTCGCCGAGGACGACCACGTGTTGGTGGCGGTGGCCCACCACATCGCCGCGGACGGATGGTCGCTGACCCCGCTGGCGCGCGACCTCGGCGCGGCCTACGTGCGCAGGTCCCGCGGGCAGGCCCCGGATTGGGCGCCGCTGCCGGTGCAATACGTCGACTACACGCTATGGCAACGCGCCCAATTCGGTGACCTCGACGATCCGGGCAGCCCCATCGCCGCGCAGCTGAGGTACTGGCAGGACGCGCTGGCCGGGATGCCCGAACGCCTCGAACTGCCGACCGATCGCCCCTACCCGCCGGTCGCCGACCACCGCGGCGCGCGCATCGACGTCGAGTGGCCGGCCGAACTGCAGCAGCGGGTCGCGCAGGTGGCGCGGGCCCACAACGCGACCACCTTCATGGTCGTGCAGGCGGCCCTGGCCGTGCTGCTGTCGAAGGTCAGCGCGAGTTCCGATGTGGCGGTGGGCTTCCCGATCGCCGGCCGCGGCGATCCGGCGCTCGACGATGTCGTCGGCTTTTTCGTCAACACCCTGATTTTGCGGGTCGACCTGAGCGGCGACCCCAGCGTCGCCGAGCTGGTGGCCCGGGTGCGCCAGCGCAGCCTGGCGGCCTACGAACACCAGGACGTACCCTTCGAAGTCCTGGTGGACCGGCTCCATCCCACCCGCGACCTGGCGCATCATCCGCTCGTCCAGGTGGTGTTGGCCTGGCAGAACCTGCCCTGGCAGCACGACGGCCCCGCCGCCGGGCTGGAGCTGGGCGACGTTCGGGTCACCCCGCTGCCGGTCGACACCCAGGTCGCCCGCATGGACCTGGTGTTCTCCCTGGCCGAACGGTGGGACGAGGAGGGCGCGCCCGCCGGCATCGGCGGCATGGTGGAGTTCCGCACCGACGTGTTCGACGCGGACAGCATCGAGACGCTGATCGAGCGGCTGCGCCGGATGCTCGCGGCCATGACCGCCGACCCCGACCGCCCGCTGTCGGCGATCGACCTGCTCGACGCCGCCGAGCGCGAACGGCTCGACGACATCGGCAACCGCGCGGTGTTGACCATGCCGTCCATGGCCGCCCTGGTGTCGATCCCGGCGTTGTTCGCCGCGCAGGTGGCCCGCGGCCCGGGGGCGGTGGCGATCACCTGCGGCGGGCGGTCGTTCACCTACCGCCACCTGTACGAGGCCACAAATCGGTTGGCGCACTTGCTCGTTGAGCGGGGCGCGGGCCCGGGCCAGCGGGTCGCGGTCGCGGTGCCGCGGTCGGCCGAGGCGATCGTGGCGATCCTGGCGGTGCTCAAGACGGGCGCCGCCTACGTGCCGATCGACCCGAGCGTGCCGGCGGCGCGGGTGCAGTTCGTGCTCGGTGACGCCGCGCCGATCGCGGCGGTGACCACCGCCGAGGTGCGGCCGCAGTTGGGTGGCTTCGCCGGGCAGATCATCGACATCGACGACCCCGCCGTCGCCGGCCAGCCCGCCACGGGCCTGCCGGTGCCGTCGGCGGACAGCATCGCCTACCTCATCTACACCTCGGGGTCCACCGGCGTTCCCAAGGGGGTGGCGGTCACCCACAGCAACGTCACCCAGCTGCTGGAGTCCATCGACGCTCAACTCGACGTCGGGCAGGTCTGGACCCAGTGCCATTCCCTGGCTTTCGACTTCTCGGTGTGGGAGGTCTTCGGCGCTCTCCTGCACGGAGGTCGCCTGGTCGTCGTGCCCGACGATGTCGTGCGATCACCAGATGACTTGCGCGCCTTGCTGGTTCGCGAGCAGGTCAGCGTGCTCAGCCAGACGCCGTCGGCGTTCTACGCGCTGCAGAGTGCCGACGCGTTGGCCCCGGAGCTGGGTGAGCAGCTGAAGTTGCAGACGGTGGTGTTCGGCGGGGAGGCGTTGGAGCCGCGCCGGCTGTCGACGTGGCTGCATCACCATCCCGGCCTGCCGCGGATGATCAACATGTACGGCATCACCGAGACCACGGTGCACGCCTCGTTCCGCGAGATCCTTCGCGGCGACGTCGACAACAACGTGAGCCCGATCGGGGTGCCGTTGGGCAACCTCGCCTTCTTCGTGTTCGATGGGTGGCTCCGCCCCGTGCCGGTCGGGGTGGTCGGCGAGTTGTACGTCGCCGGTGGGGGATTGGCCACCGGCTATGTGGGCCGCCCGGGGCTGTCGGCGTCACGATTCGTGGCCTGCCCCTTCGGTGGGCCCGGCGCGCGGATGTATCGCACCGGTGACCTCGTCCGGTGGAGCGCCGACGGGCAGCTGCAGTACATCGGCCGCGCCGACGAGCAGGTCAAGATCCGCGGTTACCGCATCGAGTTGGGCGAGATCCGTGCCGCGCTGGCCGACGTCGAGGGCGTCGAGCAGGCGGCGGTGCTCGTTCGTGAGGATCGTGCCGGCGACAAGCGTCTCGTCGGTTATGTGACCGGAGCCGCCGACCCTTCCGAGATTCGGGCCCGGTTGGGTCGGCGGCTCCCCACCTACATGGTGCCGGCGGCGGTGGTGGTGCTCGACGTGCTGCCGCTGACGGTCAACGGCAAGCTCGACACCCGCGCCCTGCCCGCCCCGGAATACTCCGACGTCGACCGCTACCGGGCGCCGGCGAGCGCCATCGAGGAGATCCTGGCCGGCATCTACGCCCAGGTGCTGGGGGTGGAGCGCGTCGGTGTGGACGACTCCTTCTTCGACCTCGGCGGGGACTCGCTGTCGGCGATGCGCCTGATCGCGGCCGTGAATGCCGCTCTGGATGCCGGGGTTTCGGTGCGCGCGTTGTTCGAGGTGCCCACGGTGGCCCAATTGGCCCCGCGCCTCGACGAGGGTGCGGAACGGCTCTCGCGGGTCGCGGCGGCCGACCGGCCGGCGGTGGTGCCGTTGTCGTTCGCGCAGTCCCGGCTGTGGGTCATCGATCAGCTGCAGGGGCCCTCGCCGATGTACAACATGGCAGCAGCGTTGCGGCTGCGCGGGCCGCTGCAGGTGGAGGCGCTGCGGGCCGCGCTCGTCGACGTGGTGGGCCGCCACGAGAGTTTGCGCACGGTGTTCGCCGTGTCCGACGGGACGCCACAACAGGTGGTGTTGCCCGCCGAGGGGGTCGATATCGGGTGGGAAGTAATAGATGCCGCCGGCTGGTCGCCGGCACGGATAAAGGAGGGCGTTGATGCCGCAGCCGATTATGCATTTGATCTGTCAGCCGAAATACCCTTGCGGGCCAAGCTTTTCCGTGCCTCCGACGACGAGCATGTGCTGGTGGCGGTGGTCCATCATATTGCTGCGGATGGTTGGTCGCTGAATCCTCTGGTGCACGACCTGGGGGTCGCCTATGCCGGCCGCTGCGCCGGACGGGCCCCACAATGGTCTCCGCTGGCGGTGCAGTACGTGGATTACACCCTCTGGCAGCGCGCCCAATTCGGAGACCTCGACGACCCGGAGAGCCCGATCGTCGAGCAGCTCGCGTATTGGGAGCGCACGCTGGCGGGCCTGCCCGAAAGGGTCGAGCTGCCGACGGATCGACCGTACCCGGCGGTGGCCGACTACCGCGGCGCCAACGTGGACATCGACTGGCCGGCCGAGTTGCAGCAACACATCCGCGCGGTGGCGCGGGCGCACAACGCCACCAGTTTCATGGTGGTGCAGGCCGCCCTGGCGGTGCTGCTCGGCAAGATCGCCGCGACTTCCGATGTGGCCGTGGGCTTTCCGATCGCCGGGCGGCGCGATCCCGCCCTGGACGAACTGGTGGGCTTCTTCGTCAACACGTTGGTGCTGCGGGTCGACTTGGCCGGCGATCCCAGCGTTGCCGACGTGTTGGCCCGGGTCCGCCGGAGCAGCCTGGCGGCCTACGAAAATCAGGACGTGCCGTTCGAGTTCCTGGTGGAGCGACTCAACCCCACCCGTTCCCTGGCGCATCATCCGCTGACGCAGGTGATGTTGGCCTGGCAGGGCAACGATCCCGCCGAGCTGAGCCTGGGTGAACTGCGGATCACCGCGGTTCCGGTGCAGACCCGCACCGCGCGTACCGATTTGACGTTCTCCTTGTTCGAACGCCGCAGCGGCGACGGCCGGCCCGCGGGAATCGGCGGCACCGTCGAGTTCCGCACCGACCTGTTCGACGCGGACACCATCCGTGTGCTCACCGAACGGTTGCGGCGGGTGCTGGTCGCCATGGCCGCCGACCCCGGTCGCAGACTCTCGTCGATCGACGTACTGGACGACGACGAGCACGCCCGCCTTGACCAGTGCGCCAATCGTTCGGCATTGCGCCGGCCGAGCGCGGGGGCGTCGGTCCCGGCGCTGTTCGGCGCGTGGGTGCAGCGCGCGCCGCACGCGGTGGCGATCAGGTGCGCTGGGCGATCGTGGACCTACGAGCAAGTGGAGTCGGACGCGAATCGGCTGGCGCACCTGCTGGTTGGCCGCGGTGTGGGCCGCGGCCAGCGCGTGGGCCTGCTGCTCGAGCGCTCGGCCGAGGCCGTGATCGCGATTCTGGGGGTGCTGAAAACGGGGGCGGCCTATGTGCCGATGGACCCGGCGGTGCCGGCGGCGCGGATCGGCTTCATGGTCGCCGACGCCGGCATGCGGGCCGTGGTGACCAGCGCCGAGTTGCGTTCGCGGCTAGGAGAATTCGGCGGGCCGATCGTCGAGGTCGACGACCCGGCCCTGGCGCCGCATCCGGCGACGCCGGTGGCGGCGGGGCCGGCGGCCGACGACGTCGCGCACGTCATCTACACGTCGGGCACCACGGGTAGGCCCAAGGGGGTGGCGGTCACCCACGCGAACGTGACGCAGCTGTTCGGTGCGCTGGACGCCGGGGTGGAACTGGGGCCCGATCAGGTGTGGAGCCAGTGCCATTCGCTGGCATTCGATTTCTCGGTGTGGGAGATCTGGGGTGCGCTGCTGCACGGCGGGCGGCTGGTGGTGGTGCCCGATACGGAGGCCCGGTCGCCGGAAGAGTTGCGCGCCAAACTCATTGGCGAGCGCGTCACCGTGTTGACCCAGACGCCGTCGGCGCTGGGGATGCTGTCGCCGCGGGGCTTGGAGACGGTCACGGTGGTGGTGGGCGCCGAACCGTGTCCGGGTGAGCTGGTGGATCGGTGGGCGCCCGGCCGGGTGATGGTCAACGTGTACGGCCCGACGGAGACCACCATGTGGGTGTCGCACAGCCCACCTCTGACAGCGGGGCGGGCGCGGTCCGGGCCACCGGCAATCGGGTCGCCGGTGGCCGGAGCCGCGCTCTTCGTGCTGGACGGGTGCCTGCGCCCGGTGCCCGCCGGCGTGGTGGGGGAGTTGTACGTCGCCGGTGCCGGGGTGGGCGTGGGCTATCTGGGGCGGGCGGGGCTGACGGCGTCGCGATTTGTGGCGTGCCCGTTCGGTGGGGCCGGCGCACGGATGTATCGCACCGGCGACCTCGCCCGATGGGACCGCGACGGACAGTTGCACTATGTCGGCCGCGCCGACGAGCAGGTCAAGATTCGCGGCTATCGCATCGAGTTGGGCGAAATCCGCTCCGCCCTGGCCGAATTGGAGGGTATCGAGCAAGCCGCGGTGCTCGCCCGCGAAGATCGTGCCGACGAGAGGCGTCTCGTCGGCTATGTGACCGGAGCCGCTGACTCCGCCGACATTCGGGCCCGGTTGGGTCAGCGGCTCCCCACCTACATGGTGCCGGCGGCGGTGGTGGTGCTCGACGCGATGCCGTTGACGGTCAACGGCAAGCTCGACACCGCCGCCCTGCCGGCCCCGGACTACCGGGACGCCGGCCGGTATCGGGCCCCGGACAACGCGGTCGAGGAGACTCTGGTGGGCGTCTACGCCCGGGTGCTCGGCGTCGAACGGGTCGGCGTCGACGATTCCTTCTTCGACCTCGGCGGCGACTCCCTCTCGGCGATGCGTTTGATCACCGCGATCAACGCCGACCTGGACGCCGGGCTGACCGTCCGATCCGTGTTCGAGGCCCCCACGGTCGCGCAGCTGGCGCCCCGGGTCGAGGCCGGCGCCGGCCGCGCCGGACGATTGGTGGCCGGCGAGCGCCCGGCGCTGCTTCCGTTGTCGTTCGCCCAGACCCGCCTGTGGTTCATCGATCAGCTGCAGGGGCCCTCGCCGATGTACAACATGGCGGTCGCCCTGCGCCTTTCCGGCCGCCTGGATGCCGACGCGATGGGGGCCGCCCTGGACGACGTGGTGGCCCGACACGAAAGCCTGCGGACGATCTTCCTCGCCCCCGAGGGCGCCCCCCAACAGGTCGTGCTGCCCGCCAAACGGGCCGACGTCCACTGGCAGGTCGTCGACGCGACGCGGTGGCCGGCGTCCTGGCTGGCGGAGGCCACCCAGGACGCGGCGCGCTACACCTTCGACCTCGCCACCGAAATCCCGTTGCGGGCCTGGCTATTCCACACCGGCGAGGACGAACACGTGTTGGTGGCGGTCGTCCACCACATCGCCGCCGACGGATGGTCGGTGACCCCGCTGGTGCGCGATCTGGGGGAGGCCTACGCGGCCCGCCGCGGCGGGCGGGCGCCGGATTGGGCGCCGCTGCCGGTGCAATACGTCGACTACACCCTGTGGCAACGGGGCCGATTCGGCGACCTCGACGACCCCGACAGCCCCATCGCGGCGCAACTGGACTATTGGGAGCGCGCCCTGGCCGGGCTGCCGGAACACGTTGAGCTGCCCACGGATCGGCCCTACCCGCTGGTGGCCGACCATCGCGGGTCCAGCGTGGACGTGCACTGGCCGGCCGCCCTGCAGCACCAAGTCGCCGAGCTGGCGCGGGCGCACAACGCAACGAGCTTCATGGTCGTCCAGGCGGCCCTGGCGGTGCTGCTGTCCGCGTTGAGCGCCAGTCCCGATGTGGCCGTGGGGTTCCCGATCGCCGGGCGGAGCGACCCCGCCCTGGATGAGGTGGTCGGGTTCTTCGTCAACACCCTGGTTCTGCGGGTCGACCTCAGTGGCGACCCCACCGTCGCCGAACTGCTGGGCCGGGTGCGCCGGCGCAGCCTGGCGGCCTACGAACACCAGGATGTGCCGTTCGAGGTGCTGGTGGAACGGCTCAACCCGGCCCGCGACATGGCGCATCATCCGCTGGTCCAGGTCATGCTGGCCTGGCAGAACAACGACCCCGTCGACGTGAGCCTCGGCGACGTGCGGGCGACGCCGCTGCCGCTCGAAACCCAGGTCGCCCGCATGGATCTGGTGTGGTCGCTGGCCGAACGGTGGGACGAGGACGGAGAGCCCGTCGGCATCGCCGGGGCGGTGGAGTTCCGCACCGACGTCTTCGATGCGGCCAGCATCGAGTCACTCGTCACGCGCTTGCAACACGTGCTGGCCGCCATGACCGCCGACCCCACCCGGCCGCTGTCCGCGATCGACGTCCTCGACGAATCCGAGCGCACCCACCTCGACGCCATCGGCAACCGCGCCGCGCTGACCCGGCCCGCGACCGCACGCGCGTCCATCCCGGCCTTGTTCGCCGCGCAGGTGGCACGGGACCCCGAGGCAGTCGCGATCACCTGCGGCGAGCGGGCGTGGACCTACCGTGAAGTGTACGAGATCACAAACCGGTTGGCGCACAGGCTGATTGGTTGCGGCGCCGCGCCGGGCCAGCGGGTCGCGGTGGCGATGCCACGGTCGGCCGAAGCGATCGTGGCGATCCTGGCGGTCCTCAAGACCGGGGCCGCGTATGTGCCGATCGACCCGGCGCTGCCGACCGCCCGCATCGAGTTCATGCTCACCGACGCCGAACCGATCGCGGCGGTGACCACCGCCGAGGTGCGGCCACGGTTGGGCGCATTCGCCGGGCACATCATCGACGTCGACGACCCCGCCCTGGCCACGCAGCCCGCCACCGGGCTGCCGGACCCGTCGCCCGACGACATTGCGTACGTCATCTACACCTCCGGGACCACCGGCGTGCCCAAGGGTGTGGCGGTCACGCACCACAACGTCACCCAGCTGTTGCGGTCGGTGGACGCCCAACTGGACCTGGGGCGGGTGTGGGGCCACTGCCACTCGCCGGCCTTCGACTTCTCGGTCTGGGAGATCTTCGGCGCGCTGCTGCGCGGGGGACGCCTCGTCGTCGTCCCCGACGACATCGTCGGCTCGCCGGAAGACCTGCACGCCTTGCTGATTGCCGAACGCGTCACCGTGCTGAGCCAGACCCCGTCGGCGGTGGCGGCGCTCTCGCCGCACGGGCTGGACTCGGTGGCGCTGGTCGTCGGCGGCGAGCCGTGCCCGGTCGAGGTCATGGACCGGTGGGCCCCCGGACGGGTGATGGTCAATCAATACGGCCCCACCGAGACCACGATGTACGCGGCCATGACGGCGCCGCTGACGGCGGGCTCCGCTCCGGTGCCGATCGGGTCGCCGGTGCCCGGGGCCGCCCTGTTCGTGCTGGACCGATGGTTGCGCGCGGTGCCGCCCGGCGTGGTCGGCGAGCTGTACATCGCCGGACGCGGCGTCGCCGCGGGCTACCTGGGCCGGGCGGCGCTGACGGCCTCGCGGTTCGTGGCGTGCCCGTTCGGCGGTAACGGAACGCGGATGTATCGCACCGGGGACGTGGTGCGCTGGGGCCGCGACGGTCAGCTGGAGTACCTCGGTCGCGCCGACGAGCAGGTCAAGATCCGCGGCCACCGCATCGAACTGGGCGAAATCCGCTCCGCCCTCGCCGAATTGGACGGCGTCGAGCAGGCCGCGGTGATCGCCCGGAACGACCCTGCCGCCGCGCGGCTGGTGGGCTACGTGACCGGGACCGCCGACCCGTCCGAGACCCGGGCGCGGCTCGCCGAGCGGCTGCCGTCCTACATGGTGCCGTCGGCGGTGGTGGTGCTGGACGCGTTGCCGTTGACGGCCAACGGCAAGCTCGACACCCGCGCCCTGCCGGCACCGGACTACCAGGGCGGCAACGGATATCGCGCTCCGGAAAACGCCATCGAGCAGATCTTGGCCGGCATCTACGCCCAGGTGCTGGGCGTCCAACGGGTCGGGGTGGACGACTCGTTCTTCGACTTGGGCGGCGACAGCATCCTGTCGATGCAGGTGGTGGCCCGGGCTCGCGCGGCCGGCGTAATGTGCCGGCCCCGCGATGTTTTCGTCGAGCAGTCGGTGGCCCGGCTGGCGCGGGTCGTCACGCTGGCCACCGGCGAGGACGACGTGGTCGACGAGGGGATCGGGCCGGTGGTGGCCACCCCGATCATGCGTTGGCTGCGCGACATGGACGGCCCCATCGAGCAGTTCAACCAGACCATGGTGCTGGCGGCGCCCGCCGGGGTGGGCCAGGCTGACGTGGCGGTCGTGCTGCAGGCGCTGCTGGACCGCCATCCCACGCTGCGGCTCTGCGTCGACGACGACGGGGCCGGCGGCTGGGACATACACGTTCCCGAAGCGGGCTCGGTGGACGCCCGGGCCTGCCTGCGCACCGTCGACGCGCTCTCGGAGGAGGCGCTGATGCGGGCCCGCGCGCGGCTGAACCCCGGCGCCGGCGTGCTGGTGTGCGCGGTATGGGCAAGCGCGACAAACCAATTGGCATTGATCGTCCACCACCTGGCCGTCGACGGTGTGTCCTGGCGGACCCTGATCGAGGACCTCAACATCGCCTGGGCCCAACATCACCGCGGCCAACCGATCGAGCTGCCCGCCCCCGGCACCTCGTTCGCCCGCTGGTCGTCGCTACTGGCCCAGCACGCGAAGGATCCGGCGGTGACCGAGCTGGCGGAGGTGTGGCGGCGAATCACCGAGACGCCGCCGGCGTTGCCGCCCGCCCAGCCGTGGGACACCTATGAGACGGCCGGGCAGTTGTCGGCGGCGCTGGACGCCGAGACGACCCGCCAGCTGCTGGGCGAGGTGCCCGCCGCGTTTCACGCCGGGGTGCAAGACATCCTGCTGATCGCCTTCGGGCTGGCATTCACCGAATTCCTGGGAACGGCGAGGCCGATCGGCATCGACGTCGAGGGCCACGGGCGCAACGAGGAACTGGCCCCCCACGTGCACCTGTCCCGCACCGTCGGGTGGTTCACCGCCAAGTACCCGGTGGCCCTCGACGTCGGCGGGCTGGACTGGGCTCGCGTGGTCGCGGGTGAGGCCGCGCTGGGGGCGGTGATCAAGGACGCCAAGGAGCAGTTGCGCGGGCTGCCCGACGGCCTGACCTACGGGCTGTTGCGCTACCTGAATCCCGAAGCGGACCTGGGCGGTCCGGACCCGGCCATCGGCTTCAACTACCTGGGCCGCCTCGGGGGAGCGCCCGCCGAATCGTCCGACGAGCTATGGCAACTCAGCCCGAACAGCCACGCGCTGGGCGCCGCGGCCGCGGCGGCGGCCCTACCGTTGCCGCACACGGTGGAACTCAACGCCGGCACCATGGATACCGAGGACGGCCCGCACCTGCACGCCGGCTGGACGTGGGCGTCCTCGGCGCTCACCCACGAACAGGTAAACCGGTTGAGCCGGTTGTGGTTTGAGGCCCTGGTCGGCATCTGCGCACACGTGCGGCGCGGCGGCGGCGGGCTGACCCCATCGGACATCGCGCCGGCCCGCCTGGACCAGCAGCAGATCGACGAACTCGAGCGGCGATACGACGTCGCCGATATCCTGCCGCTGACCCCGCTGCAGCAGGGGCTGCTCTTTCATTCGACGACGCAACCCGACGGCGACGTGTACGCGGTGCAGCTGACCATCACGCTGCGCGGCGGCCTCGACCCCCAGCGGCTCCACCACGCCGTGCAGGACGTCGTCGCCCGCCACCCCAACCTCGCCGCCCGATTCTGCTCCGGCTTCGGCGACCCGGTGCAGATCATCCCGGTCACCCCCGAAATCGCCTACCGCCACGTCGAACTCGACGGCGACGTCGACGACATCGACGACCAGGTCCGGCGGATGTCCGCCGCAGAACGCGCCGCGGTGCGAGACCTCGACGACCAACCGCCCCTGCGAGCGACGCTGATTCGCACCGCGAACCAGGAATTCCGGTTCGTGCTCACCGTCCACCACATCGTGATGGACGGCTGGTCACTACCGATCCTGCTGCAGGAGATCTTCGCCTGCTACTACGGGTCGCGGCTACCGGCTGCGCCGCCCTACCGCCGCTTCGTCACCTGGCTGGCGGGCCGGGACGCCGCGGCCGCCCGCGCCGCGTGGCGCGATGCGCTCGACGGTTTCGACACCCCCACCCTGGTGGCCGAAGCGGGGCGGCCGGAGTTGGGGCCGCGGGGAGCCGCCACGGTCCGGCTCTCCGCCGAAACCACCGGTGCGCTCGGCGAACTCGCCCGCTCCTGCCGCACCACCCTCAACACCGTGCTGCAGGCCGCCTGGGCGCAACTGCTGATGTCGCTGACCGGCCGGCACGACGTCGCCTTCGGCACCGCGGTGTCCGGCCGGCCGGCGGAATTGCCCGGCGCCGAATCCATGGTGGGCCTGCTGATCAACACCGTGCCGGTGCGCGCCCAGGCCGCCGCGACGACGACCGTCACCGAATTTCTGGACCGGCTGCAACGCGCCCACAACGACACCGTCGAGCACCAGCACCTGGCGCTGAGCGAAATCCACCGCGTCACCGGACACGACCAACTGTTCGACACGTTGCTGGTGTACGAGAACTATCCGATCGACGCCGCCGCGCTAGCGGCGGCCGACGACCTGACCGCCACCGAATTCACCAGTCACGACTACAACCACTACCCGTTGTCGCTGCAAGCCGTGCCGGGCGACGAGCTGCGCCTGCGCATCGAATTCGACACCGACGTCTTCGAACCCGCCGCCGTCGACGCCCTGACCGACCGCCTGCGCCGGCTCCTGACGGCCATGCCCGCCGATCCCGCCCGGCCGTTGCGATCGCTGGATGTGCTCGACGCGCCGGAGCGCGCCCGGCTGCGACTGTGGGGCAACCAAGCGGTGCTGGCCGCCGAGTCGAGCGCCGCCCTATCGCTCCCGGCGCTGTTCGCCGCGCAGGTCTCCCGCGTCCCCGAGGCGGGAGCGGTCACTTTCGAGGGCCGTTCGATGACCTACCGCGAACTCGACGAGGCATCGAACCGCTTGGCGCACAGGCTGATCGAGCGCGGCGCGGGGCCCGGGGAGTGCGTGGCGCTGCTGTTCCCGCGTTCGGCGGAGGCGATCGTGGCGATCCTCGCGACGCTCAAGGCGGGGGCCGCCTACCTGCCGATCGACCCCGCGCTGCCCGCGGCGCGCGTCGAGTTCATGCTCGGCGACGCCACCCCGGTCGCCGCGGTCGCCGCCGCCGGGCTGCGGGCCCGGCTGGACGGATTCGACCTCCCGGTCCTCGACGCCGGCGAAGCCTACACCGGGCCCGCCGGGCCGTTGCCGACGCCCGCACCGGAGAACATCGCCTACGTCATCTACACCTCGGGGACCACCGGCGTCCCCAAAGGTGTTGCGGTGACCCACCGCAACGTCACCCAGCTGCTGGAATCGCTGCACGCGCCGCTGCCCGAGGCGGGGGTGTGGTCACAATGCCACTCGTACGGCTTCGACGTCTCGGTGCAGGAGATCTGGGGGGCGCTGGCCGGCGGCGGCCGGCTGGTGGTGGTGCCCGAGTCGGTGACGCGCTCACCGGACGAGCTGCACGCCCTGCTGGCCGCCGAGCGGGTGAGCGTGCTGAGCCACACCCCGTCGGCGCTGACCGCCCTGTCACCGCGAAAGCTGCACTCGGCGTTGATCATCGGCGGCGAGCCCTGCCCGGCCGCGCTCGCGGACCAATGGGCGCCGAGCCGCGTGATGATCAACGCCTACGGCCCGACGGAAACCACCGTGGACGCGACGCTCAGTGCGCCGCTGACCGCGGGCGCCGGAGCGCCGCCCCTGGGGTCGCCGGTGCCCGGGGCGGCGCTGTTCGTGCTGGACGACTGGCTGCGGCCGGTGCCCGCCGGTGCGGTCGGTGAGCTGTACGTGGCGGGGCACGGGGTCGCCGTCGGGTATCCGCGCCGTCCCGGTTTGACGGCGTCGCGGTTCGTCGCCTGCCCCTTCGGATCGGCCGGTGCGCGCATGTACCGCACCGGTGACCTGGTGCGGTGGGCGCCGGACGGCCGGTTGCACTACGTCGGCCGCGCCGACCACCAGGTCAAGATCCGCGGCCACCGCGTCGAGCTGGGCGAAATCCAGTCCGCGCTCGCCGAATTGGACGGCGTCGGGCAGGCCGCGGTGATCGCCCGCGAGGACACGCCCGGCGACAAGCGGCTCGTCGGCTACATCACCGGCACCGCCGACCCGGTCGAGCTGCGCGCCCGGCTGGCCGAACGGCTGCCGGCCTACCTGGTGCCGGCCGCGGTGGTGGCGATCGAGGCATTGCCCCTGACACCGAACGGCAAACTCGACACCGGGGCCCTGCCGGCGCCCGAATACACCGGCGGCCGGTATCGGGGGCCGGCCACGCCCACCGAGGAGATCCTGGCCGGCATCTACGCCCAGGTGCTCGGGCTCGAGCGGGTCGGCGCGGACGACTCCTTCTTCGACCTGGGCGGGGATTCGCTGTCGGCCATGCGGGTGATCGCCGCGATCAACTCCGGTCTCGACGCGCACGTCGGCGTGCGAACGCTGTTCGAGGCGCCCACTATCGGCGAGCTGGCGGCGCGCGTCAGCGCGAACGGGGGGCGCCTGGCCGGCGTGGAGCCGCGCGAGCGGCCGGCGGTGGTGCCGTTGTCGTTCGCCCAATCGCGGCTGTGGTTCATCGATCAGCTGCACGGCCCGTCGCCGGTGTACAACATGGCGGCGGCGCTGCGCCTCGCCGGACGCCTGGACGCCGGTGCGCTGGGTGCCGCGTTCGCCGACGTGGTGGCGCGGCACGAGAGTTTGCGGACGGTGTTCGCCGCCACCGAGGGCATACCGCACCAGGTGGTGCTGCCGCCCGATCGGGCCGACGTCACATGGCAGACCATCGACGCCACCGGCTGGTCACCGGCCCGGCTGGAGGGCGCCATCCGCGACGCGGCCCGGCACGCCTTCGACCTTGCGACCGAAATCCCGCTGCGGGCAATGCTTTTCCGAGTGAGCGACGAGGAACACGTGCTGGTGGCCGTGGTGCACCACATCGCGGCCGACGGGTGGTCGCTGACTCCGCTGGTGCGGGACCTGGCGCTCGCCTATGCCAGCCGGTCGGTCGGGGATACGCCGGGCTGGGCGCCGCTGCCGGTGCACTACGTCGACTACACGCTCTGGCAGCGCGCCCAGTTCGGTGACCTGGAAGACCCGGGCAGCCCGATCGCCGCGCAGCTCGCGTACTGGGAGGAGGCGCTGGCCGGCCTGCCGGAACGGCTGGAACTGCCCACCGATCGTGCGTATCCGTTGGTGGCCGATTTCCGCGGGGCCAGTGTGGCCGTCGATTGGCCCGCGGAGTTGCAGCAGCGGGTGCGCGCGGTGGCGGGCGCGCATAACGCGACGAGTTTCATGGTGGTGCAGGCCGCGCTGGCGGTGCTGTTGGCCAAGATCAGCGCGAGTTCGGATGTGGCGGTGGGCTTCCCGATCGCGGGGCGGCGCGACCCGGCCCTCGACGACGTGGTGGGCTTCTTCGTCAACACCTTGGTGCTGCGCGTCGATCTCGGCGGCGACCCCACGATTGCCGAGCTACTGGCCCGGGTGCGCCAACGCAGCCTGGCCGCCTACGAGCATCAGGACGTGCCGTTCGAGGTCCTCGTCGAACGGCTCAACCCGGCCCGCAGCCTCGCGCACCATCCGCTGGTGCAGGTCATGCTGGCCTGGCAGAACGACGAACCCACCGACCTAAGCCTCGGCGACGTGCGCGTCACCGCGCTGCCGGTCGACACCCGCACCGCCCGCACGGATCTCGCGTGGTCGCTGGCCGAACGCTGGAGCGTCGACGGCCGGCCCGCCGGCATCGGCGGGGCCGTGGAGTTCCGCACCGACGTGTTCGACACCGCCACCATCCAAAGTCTGATCGAACGATTGCAGCGGGTGCTGGAGGCCATGACCGCCGACCCCGCCCGGCGGCTGTCGTCGATCGACATCCTCGGCCCCGACGAGCACGCCCGCCTCGACGCGATCGGCAACCGCGCGGCGCTGACCCGGCCACCGCACGCATCGGCCTCGACCCGGGCCTCGATCCCGGCGCTGTTCGCCGACCACGTCGCGCGGCACCCGCACGCGGTGGCGCTGCGCGACCGGGACCGCTCGATGACCTACCGCGAATTCGATGAGTCCACAAACCGGTTGGCGCACTTGCTCGTTGAGCGGGGAGCACGGCCGGGGCGGTGCGTCGCCGTCCTGATGGAGCGCTCGGCGCCCGCGATCGTCGCGATCGTGGCGGTGCTGAAGACGGGGGCCGCCTACCTGCCGATCGACCCGGCGATCCCGGACACGCGGGTCGCATTCATGCTGACCGACGCCGCACCGATCGTCGCCCTCACCACCGCGGAACTGCGAGACCGGCTCGACGGGTTCGACGGAGCGGTCATCGACGCCGACGACCCCGCCGTGCACACCCGGCCCGCCACCGCCCTGCCGCCGCCGGCCGACGACAACATCGCCTACGTCATCTACACCTCCGGCACCACCGGCACCCCCAAGGGCGTGGCGGTCACCCACCACAACGTCACCCACCTGCTCGCCTCGCTGCACGACCGGCCGGCGCCGGCGGGGGTGTGGAGCCAGTGCCATTCGCTGGCCTTCGACTTCTCGGTGTGGGAGATCTTCGGCGCCCTGCTGGGCGGCGGACGCCTGCTGGTCGTGCCCGACGAGGTGGTGCGCTCGCCGGAAGACCTGCACGCCTTGCTGATCGCCGAGAACGTCAGCGTGCTGAGCCAAACCCCGTCGGCGTTCTCGGCGCTGCAGAGCCTGGACGGCGCGCGGTCGGGCCCGCGGCTCAACGTCCGGGCCCTCGTGTTCGGGGGCGAAGCGCTGAGCCCGCAACGGCTGGCGAAGTGGCTCGACCGCCATCCCCACCGGCCGCGCGTGATCAACATGTACGGCATCACCGAGACGACGGTGCACGCCTCCTACCGGGAGATCGTCGACAGCGACATCGACACCAACGCCAGCCCCATCGGAATGCCATTGGCGCATCTGGGATTTTTCGTGCTCGACGCGTGGCTGCGGCCGGTGCCCGAGGGTGTGACGGGCGAGCTCTACGTCGCCGGTTCCGGCGTCGCGGCCGGTTACGTCGGCCGGGCCGGCCTGACGGCGTCGCGGTTCGTCGCCTGCCCCTTCGGGGCGGCCGGCGCGCGCATGTACCGCACCGGGGACCTGGTGCGGTGGGGCCCGGGCGGGCAGCTGCACTATCTCGGCCGCGCCGACGAGCAGGTCAAGATCCGCGGCTACCGCATCGAGCTCGGCGAGATCCAGTCCGCGCTCACCGAATTGGACGGCATCGAACAGGCCGCGGTCGTCGCCCGCGAGGACCGGCCCGGCGACAAACGGCTCGTCGGCTACGTCACCGGGACCGCCGATCCGGTCGAGGTCCGCGCCCGGCTGGCCGAGCATCTACCGGCCTACATGGTCCCGGCCACGGTGCTCGCCGTCGACGCAATGCCGCTGACGGCCAACGGAAAACTCGACACCCGCGCGCTGCCCGCACCCGACCACTCGCACCGGTCGCACGGCTCCGATCACTACCGCGCCCCGACCACCCCCGTCGAGCGGGCCCTGGCCGACATCTACACCCACGTCCTGGGCGTCGAGAACGTCGGGATCGACGACTCCTTCTTCGACCTCGGCGGGGACTCGCTGTCGGCCATGCGCCTGGTCGCGGAGGTCAACACCGGCCTCGACGTCCACCTCGGCGTGCGAGCGTTATTCGAAGCGCCCACCATTCGCCGGCTGGCGGCGCGCCTGGGCACCGACGGCGGAGCGCGCGCGCCGCTGGTGGCCGCCGAGCGGCCCGAGATGGTGCCGTTGTCGTTCGCCCAGTCGCGGCTGTGGTTCATGGGCCAATTGCACGGGCCCTCACCGGTGCACAACATGGCGATCGCGTTGCAGCTGCACGGGCGCCTGGACGCCGAGGCGTTCGGCGCGGCGCTGGCCGACGTGATGGCCCGCCACGAGAGCCTGCGGACGATGTTCCCGGCGCGGGAGGGGATACCGCGGCAGCTGGTCGTCGATGTGGACGACGCCGACTGCGGCTGGCAGATCAGCGACGCGCGCGGGTGGTCGACCACCCGGCTGGGCAACGTCGTTGAGACCCTGGTGGGTCACCGGTTCGACCTGGCCACCGAAATCCCGCTGCGGGCAATGCTTTTGCGGGTGAGCGACGACGAGCATCTGCTGGTGGCCGTGGTGCACCACATCGCCGCCGACGGGTGGTCGCTCACCCCCCTGGTGCGCGACCTGGGGGAGGCCTACGTCAGCCGCTCGGCCGGGTGCGCCCCGGCCTGGGCGCCGCTGCCGGTGCAGTACGTCGACTACACGCTCTGGCAGCGCGCCCAATTCGGCGAACTGCAGGATCCGCACAGCCTGATCGCCGGGCAGGTGCGGTATTGGGAACACACCCTGGCCGGAATGCCCGAGCGGCTCGAATTGCCCACGGACCGGCCGTATCCGTTGGTGGCCGATTTCCGCGGCGCGAGCGTGGCCGTCGACTGGCCGGCGGAGTTGCAGCAGCGGGTGCGTGCGGTGGCGGGCGCGCATAACGCGACGAGCTTCATGGTGGTGCAGGCCGCGCTGGCGGTGCTGTTGGCCAAGGTCAGCGCGAGTTCGGATGTGGCGGTGGGCTTTCCGATCGCCGGGCGGCGCGACCCGGCCCTCGACGACGTGGTGGGCTTCTTCGTCAACACCTTGGTGCTGCGCGTCGACCTGACCGGTGACCCCACCATCGCCGAGGTGCTCGCCCACGTCCGCGCGCGCAGCCTGGCCGCCTACGAGCATCAGGACGTGCCGTTCGAGGTCCTCGTCGAACGGCTCAACCCGGCCCGCAGCCTCGCGCACCATCCGCTGGTGCAGGTCATGCTGGCCTGGCAGAACACCGACTCCGCGGAGCTGAGCCTGGGCGACGTGCGCGTCACCCCGCTGCCGGTCGACACCCGCACCGCCCGCATGGATCTCGCGTGGTCGCTGGCCGAACGCTGGAGCGCCGACGGCCGGCCCGCCGGCATCGGCGGGGCCGTGGAGTTCCGCACCGACGTGTTCGACACCGCCACCGTCGAGGCGCTGATCACCCGGCTGCATCGCGTACTGGAAGCGATGACCGCCGACCCCGCCCGGCGGCTGTCGTCGATCGACATCCTCGGCGTCGACGAGCGCGCCCGCCTCGACGCGATCGGCAACCGCGCGGCGCTGGACGGCCCGTCGCGCCCGCCGGTGTCGATCCCCGAGGTGTTCGCCGACCACGTCGCGCGCACCCCGCAAGCGGTGGCCGTCACCCAGGGGGCGGACTCGTGGACATACCGCGAACTCGACCAATCATCAAACCGGTTGGCGCACTTGCTCATTGACTACGGTTGCGGGCCGGGGCAGAGCGTCGCGCTGCTCACCGAGCGCTCGGCGCGGGCCGGCGTCGCCATCCTGGCGGTGCTCAAAACCGGGGCCGCGTATGTCCCGATCGATCCAGGCCTGCCCGCCGCCCGAATCGACTTCATGCTCGCCGACGCCGCACCGGCGGCGGTGATCACCACCGCCGAACACCGGTCGCGCCTCGACGATTTCGACGTGCTCGTCATCGATATCGATGACCCGACGATCCAGCACCGGCCCACCACGGCGTTGCCGGCGCCGGCGCCGCACCACATCGCGTACACGATCTACACCTCGGGCACCACCGGAGTTCCGAAGGGCGTGGCGGTCACCCACCACAACGCCACCCAATTGTTCGCCTCCCTGGAGGCCGCCGGTCTGCCCGCGGCACCGGGACGGGTGTGGAGCAACTGCCATTCCCTGGCGTTCGACTTCTCGGTGTGGGAGATCTTCGGCGCGCTGCTGCACGGCGGGCGGGTGCTCGTCGTACCGGACGAGGTCGTGCGTTCCCCGAAAGACCTGCACGCCTTGCTCGTTGCCGAACGGGTCGACATGCTGACCCAGACACCGTCCGAGGTGGCGATGCTTTCGACCGGGGGCCTGGAGTCCGCGGTGCTGGCGGTCGCGGGCGAAGCGTGCCCGGCCGAAATCGTGCAGCGGTGGGCGTCCGGGCGGGTGATGGTCAACGTCTACGGCCCCACCGAGATCACGATCGTCGCGGCCGTCAGCGCGCCGCTGACACCGGGACCCGAAGCGCCGCCGATCGGTTCGCCGGTATCCGGGGCCGCGTTGTTCGTGCTCGACGGATGCCTGCAGCCGGTGCCCGCGGGCGTGGTCGGCGAGCTGTACGTGGCCGGCGGCGGCGTATCGACCGGTTACCTGGGCCGGCCCGGTCTGACCGCGTCCCGGTTCGTGGCGTGCCCCTTCGCCGGGGAGGGCGCGCGCATGTATCGCACCGGCGACCTGGCGTCGTGGGGTCCCGACGGGCAGCTGCGCTACGTCGGGCGCGCCGACGAACAGGTCAAGATCCGCGGGTATCGCATCGAACTCGGCGAAATCCAATCCGCGCTGGCCGCGCTGGACGGTGTGGAGCAGGCGCTGGTGATCGCCCGCGAGGACCGCCCGGGCGACAAGCGTCTGGTCGGCTACATCACCGGGACGGCCAACCCGGCCGAACTCCGCACCCTGCTGGTCGAACGGCTGCCCGCCTACATGGTGCCGGCCGCGGTGGTGGTGCTCGACGCGCTGCCGTTGACGTCCGGCGGCAAACTCGACGTCCGCGCCCTGCCCGCCCCCGATTACCAGGGCGGCGACGACTACCTCGCCCCGGCCACCGCGGTCGAAGAGATCCTGGCCTGGCTCTACGCCCAGGTGCTGGGCCTCGAGCGGGTCGGGGTGCAGGAGTCGTTCTTCGACCTGGGCGGGGATTCCCTGTCGGCGATGCGCCTGGTCGCCGCGATCTACAACGCGCTCGACATCCACGTGCCCGTGCGCGCCGTCTTCGAGGCGCCGTCGGTGCGCAGCCTGAGCCAGCAGCTCAACCGCGATCACGATGCCGGGGAAGGCCACCAGGGCGACTTCGCGTCGGTGCACGGCCGCGACGCCACCGAGGTGTACGCCTGCGACCTCACGCTGGACAAGTTCATCGACGCCTCGACGCTGGCCGCCGCGCCGTCGCTGCCGGGGCCGAGCGCCGAGGTGCGCACGGTGCTGCTCACCGGGGCCACCGGCTTTTTGGGCCGCTACCTGGTGCTGCAATGGCTGGAACGGTTGGAACTGGCCGAAGGCAAGCTGATCTGCCTGGTGCGGGCCACCTCCGACGAGGACGCGCGGCGCCGGCTGCAGAGGACCTTCGACCCTCCCGGTTTTGCAGGGGACCCCGCTTTGCGGCGGTATTTCGACGAGCTCGCTTCCGACCACCTCGAGGTCATCGCCGGCGACAAGGGCCGCGCCAATCTCGGCCTGGACGAACAGACCTGGCAGCGGCTGGCCGACACCGTCGACCTCATCGTGGACTCCGCGGCGGTGGTCAACGGCGTGCTGCCCTACAGCGAGCTGTTCGCCCCCAACGTCGCCGGCACCGCCGAGCTGATCCGGCTCGCGCTGACCACCAAACTCAAGCCGTACACGTATGTCTCGACCGCCAACGTCGGCGACCAGATCGAGCCGGCCGCGTTCACCGAGGACGCCGACGTCCGCGTCGCCGGCCCGATCCGCACGATCGACGGCAGCTACGGCAACGGCTACGGCAACAGCAAGTGGGCCGGCGAGGTGCTGCTGCGCGAGGCCCACGACCTGTGCGCGCTGCCCGTCGGCGTGTTCCGCTGCGACATGATCCTGGCCGACACCACCTACGCGGGCCAGCTCAACCTGTCCGACATGTTCACCCGGTTGCTGTTCAGCGTCGTGGCCAGCGGCGTCGCGCCGCGTTCGTTCTACCAGCTCGACGCCCGCGGCAACCGGCAACGCGCGCACTTCGACGCCCTGCCGGTCGAGTTCGTCGCCGAGTCGATCACCACGCTGGGCGCCCAGGTGGGCCGCGATTCGGCCGCAGGGTTCGAGACCTATCACGTGATGAACCCGCACGACGACGGCGTCGGGCTCGACGAGTACGTCGACTGGGTCATCGAGGCCGGCTACCCGATCGAGCGGGTCGACGACTTCGGGGAGTGGCTGCACCGGATGGAGACCGCGCTGCACGCCCTGCCGGAACGCCAGCGCCACCAGTCGGTGCTGCAGCTGCTGCAGTTGCGCAACGCCCAACACGTGCCGCCGGCGGACCCGGCGCGCGGCTGCCTGGGACCGACCGAACGGTTCCGCGCCGCGGTGCAGGAAGCCAAAATCGGCCCCGATAACGACATCCCGCACATCACCGCGGCGGTGATCGTCAAATACGTGACCGACCTGCGGTTGCTCGGTCTGCTCTGAAATATTTTGGGCTGCAGCGTATTTCGCCGCCGCGTCCGAAGTCGTCGTCGCCGCGCCTCCCGCTGACTACCATGACCCGTAGAACGCGACGGTCCCGCCGCCGGAGAGGAGTGCTCATCCGATGACAACAGCGCGCCTGCCCAAACTGCCACTGGACGAAGCCAAAGCCGCCGCCGACGAAGCGGCCGTCCCCAACTACATGGCCGAACTGAGCATCTTCCAAGTGCTGCTCAACCATCCGCCGCTGGCGCGCGCCATCAACGACCTGCTCGCCACCATGCTCTGGCACGGCGCCCTCGACGCGCGGTTGCGCGAGTTGGCGATCATGCGGATCGGCTGGCTGACCGCCTGCGACTACGAGTGGACGCAGCATTGGCGCGTCGCGTCCCGGCTCGGCGTCCCGGGTGACGACCTGCTCGGCGTGCGAGATTGGCGGAACTACGCCGGGTTTGGGCCCGCCGAGCGGGCCGTGCTGGCGGCGACCGACGACGTGGTGCGCGACGGCGCGGTCAGCGCCGCGAGCTGGGCGGCCTGCGAGCGCGAATTCGACGGTGACACAACGGTTCTCGTTGAGCTGGTCACGGTCATCGGCGCGTGGCGCATGGTCTCCTCCATCCTGCAGAGCCTCGAGGTGCCGTTGGAGGAGGGCGTATCGAGCTGGCCCCCGGACGGCCGGCCGCCCGGGCCCTAAGGCTGAATTGCACAGGGCCGTAAGCGATTGACTTATCAATCGGGAACTCTTAGCGTCGGGCAATGAGAACCAGGGTCGCCGAGATGCTCGGTGTTGAATTCCCGATCTGCGCCTTCAGTCATTGCCGCGACGTGGTGGCCGCGGTGACCAACGCGGGCGGATTCGGCATCCTGGGCGCCACCGCGCACAGCCCGGCGCGGCTGCGCAGCGAGCTGACCTGGATCGAGCAGCAGACCGGCGGCAAGCCCTACGGGGTCGACCTGCTGCTGCCGCCCAAATACGTCGGCGCTGAGCAGGGCGGGATCGACACCAACCAGGCCCGGACCCTGCTGCCCGAGGAGCATCGCGCGTTCGTCGACGACCTGCTGGCCCGCTACGGCGTGACGGCGCCCGCCGGGGACGCCCGCCCGTCCGTGGGCGGTTTGAACATCTCGCCCAAGAGCTACCAGCCGCTGCTCGACGTGGCCTTCGACCACGACATCCGGCTGATCGCCAGCGCGCTCGGCCCACCCCCGGCGGACCTCGTCGAACGCGCCCACGACGCCGGCGTGCTGGTGGCCGCGCTGGCCGGCACCACCCGCCACGCCCAGCGGCACGCCGCCGCCGGCGTCGACCTGATCGTCGCGCAGGGCACCGAGGCGGGCGGCCACACCGGCGAGGTGGCGACGATGGTGCTGGTGCCGGAGGTCGTCGACGCCGTGGCCCCGGTGCCGGTGCTCGCCGCCGGGGGGATCGCCCGCGGCCGTCAGATCGCGGCGGCGCTGGCGCTGGGCGCCGAGGGCGTGTGGTGCGGGTCGGTGTGGCTGACCACCGAGGAAGCCGAGACGGTGCCCGTGGTCAAGGAGAAGTTCCTGGCCGCCACGTCGTCGGACACGGTGCGGTCGCGCTCGATGACCGGCAAGCCGGCGCGCATGCTGCGCACCGCCTGGACCGAGGAGTGGGACCGGCCGGAGAACCCCGACCCGCTGGGCATGCCGTTGCAGACCGCGCTGATCACCGAGCCGCAGCTGCGCATCAACAGCGCCGCCGCCCACGACGGCGCCAGGGCGCGTGAGCTGGCGACTTACTTCGTCGGGCAGGTGGTGGGCTCGCTCGACCGGGTCCGGCCGACGCGCTCGGTGGTGCTGGACATGGTCGAGGAATTCATCGACACGATCGGCCGGCTCGACGGCCTGGTCGAGAAGTGATCCCGGGCCGGTCGGTAACGAATCGCGGACACGCTGTCCAGGGATTTGACCGCGTCAGACCGCTCGTGCATTATCGGTCGGGTAAGCACCTCGTTAGGTGAGGCGTCTACACGAATACAGGCCACTGACCCCGAACGTCGAAAGACGCCCCGGGTCAGGACAGCTCCTCCCGGCTTAAGGGTTGAGCCCAGGTGGCTTCCGGTTTGGATTTTTTCCAGGCCAGGACACGTCGTGTGGTGCCGAAGCTCTGACGAGAGGGGTGCGGATCTCCGGCGGTCGTCGGATTCTGCTCCTTTTGCTGCGCCTAGATCGCATGCGATCCCGCATGCGTCGCGACCGCGAGGAGGTGAGGGACACATGAGTTCTTGCGATAGTCCGGATCGAAGTCCGAACCCTGTTTCGTCCCGATCCGTTCTCCGGCACGACCTCCTCGGCTGAGGCGTCGCACACGCTAAGTGCTTATCCGCCAAGCGTTCTGAGATCGGAACCGACCCGGGACGGGACACGTCAGTCCTTTTTGGTCCCCGTTGGAATTCTCCTCTAGGAGTCGATCATGACCGCAGCTCTCTACGACGACGTCGTCACCGTCGCGCCCGCCCGCACCCTGAGGGTGGTACGCGACGTCCCCGAAATCCACGTCCCCGAGCCCGTGGAAGAGCCGCGCCGCAGCGACTTCCCGCTCTTCGGCCCGGGCGGCGACCCGCTGATCCACGGGGCCTGCCGGTTGCTCAGCATTCCGCTGCGCCACGTGTACGCGGCGCTGTGGCGGGTGGGTGTGCTCGAGGTTCGGGGCCAGTAGAATCGTTTCATTGGCGTCGATCCGGCCATCACCGGGGAGCTTTCGGAAGAACGGCCGTTCCGGCTCAGTAGAACCGAACGGGTAGGCCCGTCACAGCCTTCAATGAGCGGTCGCGCGTGAGCGCGGCAAGCGGGGTGGTACCGCGGCGCTCGCGCAGCCGGCGCGTCGTCGTCCCCAGGCCTGGAGACTGGCACAGGAGACGACGTTTGACCGAGCACACATACCCGAAGCCGGCGGGCGGGGCGCCCGACTTCCCGGCCCTCGAGGTCGAGGTGCTGGACTACTGGGCCCGAGACGACACCTTCCGCGCCAGCATCGCCCGCCGCGACGGCTCGCCGGAGTACGTGTTCTACGACGGGCCGCCGTTCGCCAACGGCCTGCCGCACTACGGGCACCTTCTCACCGGCTACGTCAAGGACATCGTCCCGCGCTACCGCACCATGCGCGGCTACAAGGTCGAGCGCCGATTCGGCTGGGACACCCACGGGCTGCCCGCCGAACTCGAGGTCGAGCGCCAGTTGGGCATCACCGACAAGTCCCAGATCGACGACATGGGCATCGCCGCCTTCAACGACGCCTGCCGCGCCTCGGTGCTGCGCTACACCGACGAGTGGCAGGACTACGTCACCCGCCAGGCGCGCTGGGTCGATTTCGACAACGACTACAAGACGCTGGACCTGCCGTACATGGAGTCGGTGATCTGGGCGTTCAAACAGCTGTGGGACAAGGGCCTGGCGTATGAGGGCTACCGGGTGTTGCCCTATTGCTGGCGCGACGAAACGCCGTTGTCCAACCACGAATTGCGGATGGACGACGACGTCTACCAGAGCCGCCAGGACCCCGCTCTCACCGTCGGATTCAGGGTGGTGGGCGGTTCGCTTGATGGCGCGCATCTGCTGGTGTGGACGACGACGCCCTGGACGCTGCCGTCCAACCTCGCCGTCGCCGTCAACCCCGACGTGACCTACGTGCAGGTACGGGTGGGCGAGCGTCGTTTCGTGCTGGCGGAGGCGCGGCTGGCCGCCTACGCCCGCGAGCTGGGCGACGAGCCCGAGGTGCTGGGCACCTTCCGGGGCGCGGACCTGCTCGGCACCCGGTACCTGCCGCCGTTCCCGTATTTCGTGGACACCCCCAACGCATTTCGGGTCCTGCCGGGCGAGTTCGTCACCACCGAGGACGGCACCGGCATCGTGCACATGGCGCCGGCCTACGGCGAGGACGACATGGAGGTCGGCGAGGCGGCCGGCATCGCGCCCGTCACGCCGGTCGACTCCAAGGGCCGATTCGACGCCAGCGTCCCGGATTACCAGGGGCAGCACGTCTTTGACGCCAACCCGCACATCATCCGCGACCTGAAGAACGGCACCGGCCCCGCCGCGGCCAACGGGGCGGTGCTGGTGCGCCACGAAACCTACGAGCACCCCTACCCGCACTGCTGGCGGTGCCGCAATCCGCTGATCTACCGGGCGGTCTCGTCGTGGTTCGTCGCGGTCACCGAATTCCGGGACCGCATGGTGGAGCTCAACCAGCAGATCACCTGGTACCCCGAACACGTCAAGGACGGCCAGTTCGGCAAGTGGTTGCAGGGGGCCCGCGATTGGTCGATCTCGCGAAACCGCTACTGGGGCACCCCGATTCCGGTGTGGAAGTCCGACGATCCGGACTACCCGCGCATCGACGTGTACGGCAGCCTCGACGAGCTGGAGCGCGATTTCGGGGTGCGGCCGACCAACCTGCACCGTCCCTTCATCGACGAGCTGACCCGGCCCAATCCCGACGACCCGACCGGGCGTTCGGTGATGCGGCGCATCCCGGACGTGCTCGACGTGTGGTTCGACTCCGGGTCGATGCCCTATGCCCAGGTGCACTACCCGTTCGAGAACTCCGACTGGTTCGACGGTGTCGATTGCGCCGACCCTGGCAAGCAGGTCGTCGCACACTACCCGGGCGACTTCATCGTCGAGTACATCGGCCAGACCCGCGGCTGGTTCTACACGCTGCACGTGCTCGCCACCGCGCTGTTCGACCGGCCCTCCTTCAAAACCTGTGTGGCCCATGGCATCGTGCTGGGCTCCGACGGCCAGAAGATGAGCAAGTCGCTGCGCAACTATCCCGACGTCTCCGAGGTGTTCGACCGCGACGGCTCCGACGCCATGCGGTGGTTCCTGATGGCCTCGCCGATCCTGCGCGGCGGCAACCTCATCGTCACCGAGCAGGGCATCCGCGAGGGCGTGCGCCAGGTGCTGCTGCCGTTCTGGAACGCCTACAGCTTCCTGGCCCTCTACGCGCCGAAAGTCGGTACCTGGCGTACCGATTCGGCTCAGGTGCTGGATCGCTACATCCTGGCCAAGCTCGCCCAACTGCGCGACGACCTGACCCGCGAGATGGACAGCTGTGACATCTCGCGGGCCTGCGAGCAGCTGCGCCTGTTCACCGAGGCGTTGACGAACTGGTATGTGCGACGGTCGCGTTCGCGGTTCTGGGCCGAGGACGTCGACGCCATCGACACCCTGCACACCGTGCTCGAGGTGACCGCGCGGCTGGCCGCGCCGCTACTTCCGTCGGTGACCGAGGTCGTCTGGCGCGGCCTGACTTCTCAGCGCTCGGTGCACCTGACCGATTGGCCGGCACCCGGTGCCGTGCCCGCCGACCCCGAGCTGGTCGCCGCGATGGATCAGGTTCGCGAGGTGTGCTCGGCCGCCTCGTCGCTGCGCAAGGCCAAAAAGCTGCGGGTGCGGTTGCCGTTGCCGAAACTCACTGTGGCCGTGGAGAACCCGCACCTCCTGGAACCGTTCGTCGACCTGATCGCCGACGAGCTCAATGTCAAGAGCGTCGAGCTGACCGACGCGATCGACACCTACGGCTCCTTCGAGCTCACCGTCAACGCGCGGGTGGCCGGGCCGCGGTTGGGCAAGGACGTCCAGGCGGCGATCAAGGCGGTCAAGGCGGGGGAGGGCGTCGTCAACGACGACGGCACCCTGACCGCCGGGCCCGCGGTGCTGCAGCCCGGTGAGTACAGCTCGCGGCTGGTGGCCGCCGACCCGGAATTCACCGCGGCCCTGCCCGACGGCGCGGGCCTGGTGGTGCTGGACGGCACCGTCACACCAGAACTCGAAGCCGAGGGCTGGGCCAAGGACCGCATCCGCGAACTGCAGGAGCTGCGCAAGTCGAGCGGGCTGGACGTCTCCGATCGCATCAGCGTGGTGATGTCGGTGCCCGCCGAGCGCGCCGACTGGGCGCGGGCGCACCGCGACCTCATTGCCGGCGAAATCCTGGCCACCAGCTTCGAATTCGGCGACCCGGCCGACGGCGCGGACATCGGCGACGGCGTGCGGGTGAGCATCGCCAAGGCCTGAGCCGTCACATCCGCCACTTTCGTCTCTCCGCGAGGCGACACGTTTTGTGCCACCTCCGAGCGACAATCGCCACCGCAGCGTGTCGGCGTGACCAACTGTCGCTGTGAGGCGGGCACAACACCATATGGTCGGACGCGGCTTTCGGCGGCCAAGCGAGCCGGGCGCGCGTCCGGAGGGCCCTAGCATCAATCTGTGGAGTCGCGTTGGGTGCTGCACCTGGACATGGACGCGTTCTTCGCTTCCGTCGAGCAGCTCACCCGGCCGACCCTGCGCGGTCGGCCGGTGCTGGTCGGCGGTTTGGGTGGGCGCGGAGTGGTGGCCGGCGCCAGCTACGAGGCCCGGGTGTTCGGCGCCCGGTCGGCCATGCCCATGCATCAGGCCCGCCGGCTGGTCGGCGTGAGCGCGGTGGTGCTGCCGCCGCGCGGCGTGGTGTACGGGGTGGCCAGCCGGCGGGTCTTCGACACCATCCGCGCCGTCGTCCCCGTCGTCGAGCAGCTCTCCTTCGACGAGGGATTCGGCGAACCCGCGCAGCTGGCCGGCGCGTCCGCCGCCGACGTCGCAACCTTCTGCGAGGACCTGCGCCGACGGGTCCGCGACCAGACCGGGCTGATCGCCTCGGTCGGCGCGGGCTCGGGCAAACAGATCGCCAAGATCGCCTCCGGTCTGGCCAAGCCCGACGGGATCCGCGTCGTCCGCCGCGACGAAGAACGGTCGCTGCTCGGCGGGTTGCCGGTGCGCCGCCTATGGGGAATCGGTCCGGTCGCCGAGGAGAAGCTGCATCGCCTCGGCATCGAGACCGTCGGCGAGCTGGCCGCGCTGAGCGACGCCGAGGCGGCCAACATCCTGGGCGCGACGATCGGGCCGGCGCTGCACCGGCTGGCCCGCGGCGTCGACGACCGCCCCGTCGCCGAGCGCGCCGAGGCCAAACAGATCAGCTCCGAGTCGACCTTCGCCGTCGACCTGACCAGCCTCGAGCAGCTGCGGGAGGCGATCGAACCGATCGCCGAGCACGCCCATCACCGGCTGCTGCGCGATGGCCGCGGCGCGCGCACGGTCACGGTCAAGCTGAAGAAGTCCGACATGAGCACGCTGACCCGGTCCGCGACGCTGCCCTACGCCACCACCGAGGTCGCCGCGCTGGTCGGCGTGGCCCGCCGCCTGTTGCTCGATCCGCGCGAGATCGGGCCCATTCGCCTTCTCGGCGTGGGGTTTTCGGGGTTGAGCGACGTGCGCCAGGAGTCGCTGTTCCCCGATTTGGAATTGCCGCAGCCGCAACCGGATTCGCCGTCGGTCGAAACCGCGACCGAGGTGATGTTCACCAAGGGGCCGGAAGAGGCTGGGTGGCGGGTGGGCGACGACGTCGTGCACCGCGACCTCGGGCACGGCTGGGTGCAGGGCGCGGGACACGGCGTGGTGACCGCGCGGTTCGAAACCCGCACCTCCGGGCCGGGCCCGGCCCGCACGTTTCCCGCCGACAGCGGAGAGCTCGCCCGCGCCAACCCGGTCGATTCGCTGGAGTGGCCGGACTATGTGGGCGATCTGCAGGCCTCCGAAGTCAGAGCCGTGTCAGCCCCACCGGCCGATGACGTCGGCGACGGGTAACCCGGCGGCCAGCGCGGCGATCAGCAAAACGCGCGCCTGGGGCGGGCGCAGCCCGGGCACCATGATCGCCCCGGCCGCCGCCATGTCATGGCCGGGGCCGTAGCTCGCGCCGACCCGCCCGCCGGGGACCCGGGTGGACACCGCGACGACGACCCCGTCGCCGCAGTGCCGGCGCACCGCGTCGACCACCGCGGGTCCGGCGTTCCCCGAGCCCAGCGCCTCGAGCACCACGCCGCGCGCCCCGGCAGCCACGCAGGCGTCGAGCGCGACCGCGTCGCTGCCCAGGTAGGCCGCGACGATGTCGACCCGCGGCGCCGAGCCCGCCCGCAGCTCGCCCACGTACGGCCGCGTCTTCGACCCGGTCAACGCCACCTCGCCGGCGACGGTGCCCAGCAGCCGGCCGGTGAAGCCGCTCAGGTCCTCGGTGGCCACCTTGTACATGCCCAGCGGCTGCAGCACCCGGCCCGCGAAACATGTCACCACGCCCAGGCCGCGGGCGGCGGGGCTGGCCGCCACGGCCAGGGCGTCCCGCACGTTCGCCGGACCGTCCGCGTCGGGCGCGTCGGCGCTGCGCATGGCGCCGGTCAACACGACCGGCGCGTCGCCGCCGTAGCTCAGGTCGAGCCACAGGGCGCTTTCCTCCATGGTGTCGGTGCCATGCAGGACGACCACCCCGTCGGCGCCCGCGTCGAGCGCGGCCGTCACCGCGTCGCGGATCCGGTCCCAATCGGCCAGCGTCAGCTCCGAGCTGTCGACCGCCAGCAGGTCCACGACGTCGACGTCGAGACCGGACGTCAGCTCCGCCGCGCCGTAGGCCGGCCGATGCACCCCGTCGGCGCCGGTGGCCGTCGATATCGTGCCCCCGGTGGCGATCACGGTGAGGCGGGCCATGTTCGAATCATCGCGCATCGCCGTCGCGGACGTCGCTCGCCCGCGCGGGGCGGTAGGGGATGATGGGAGAGTGCCTGAAGAACCAACGGGATCGACTGAGCCGGTGACCTCGGCCGACAAGCCCGAGGACGCCGCGGCGACCGACCCGCAGCGGCCCCCGCGCCGGCTGCGCCTGCTGCTGTCGGTCGCGGCCATCGTCCTGGCCCTCGACATCGTCACCAAGGTGCTCGCCGTCAAGCTGTTGCCGCCCGGCCAGCCGGTGCCGATCATCGGCGACACGGTCACCTGGACCCTGGTGCGCAATTCGGGTGCGGCGTTCTCGATGGCCACCGGCTACACGTGGATGCTGACCTTGATCGCGACGGGCGTGGTGGTCGGCATCTTCTGGATGGGCCGGCGGCTGGTATCCCCCTGGTGGGCGGTGGGCCTGGGGTTGATCCTCGGCGGCGCCATGGGCAACCTGGTCGACCGCTTCTTCCGGGCCCCCGGACCGCTGCGCGGCCACGTCGTCGACTTCCTCTCCGTCGGTTGGTGGCCGGTGTTCAACGTCGCCGACCCCTCGGTGGTCGGTGGAGCCATCCTGCTGGTGGTGCTGTCGATCTTCGGCTTCGACTTCGACTCGGTCGGTCGGCGTCGCAAGGACGACGACACCGGGGACAGCGCGGGTGAGTGACCGCTCGATGCCGGTCCCCGAGGGACTGGCGGGCATGCGCGTCGACGCCGGGCTGGCCCGCCTGCTGGGGCTGTCGCGCAGCGCGGCGGCGGCGCTGGCCGAAGACGGCGGCGTCGAGCTGGACGGGGTGCAGGCCGGCAAGTCCGATCGTCTGACCGGCGGGGCGTGGCTGCAGGTGCGCCTGCCCGAGCCGCCGGCGCCGTTGCAGAACACGCCGGTCGACATCGAGGGCATGACGATCCTGTATTCCGACGACGACATCGTCGCGGTCGACAAACCGGCCGCGGTGGCCGCGCACGCGTCGGTGGGCTGGAGCGGGCCGACGGTGCTCGGCGGCCTGGCGGCCGCCGGTTACCGGATCACCACCTCCGGCGTGCCCGAGCGGCAGGGCATCGTGCATCGCCTCGACGTCGGCACCTCCGGGGTGATGGTGGTGGCGCTCTCCGAGCGCGCCTACACGTTGCTCAAGCGGGCGTTCAAGCAACGCACCGTCGACAAGCGCTATCACGCGCTGGTGCAGGGACACCCGGATCCGTCCAGCGGCACCATCGACGCGCCGATCGGGCGCCACCGCGGCGGCGAGTGGAAGTTCGCGATCACCAAGGACGGCCGGCACAGCCTCACCCACTACGACACCGTGGAGGCCTTCGTCGCCGCCAGCCTGCTCGACGTGCACCTGGAAACCGGGCGCACCCACCAGATCCGGGTGCATTTCTCCGCGTTGCACCACCCGTGCTGCGGAGACCTGGTCTACGGCGCCGACCCAAAGCTCGCGAAAAGGCTTGGGCTGGAACGTCAATGGCTGCACGCCCGCTCGCTGTCGTTCGCCCACCCGGCCGACGGCCGGCGGATGGAGATCGTCAGCCCCTATCCGCCCGACCTGCAGCACGCGCTGGACGTGCTGCGCGACGAGGGCTGACTCAGTCTGATGGTCGCGCCCGGCTTCGCCGCGCTTGCGATCGCTCAGCTGGGCTTACGGGCCTCGACGAGCAGCCGCACGGAGTCGGTGACGAACGGCCCCTCGGACTCGATGCGCTCGTGCAGTTCGGCCAGCCGGTCGCGGTAGCGCTGGACGGTGAAGTCGGGCACCGACCAGATCACCTTGCGTAGGAAGTAGACGATGGCGCCGATGTCGAAGAACTCCGCGCGCATCCGCTCCATGCGCAGATCGACGATCTGCAGCCCGGCCGCCTCGGCCTGCGCGCGCACGGCGTCGGGGTGAAACTCGGTCCCTTTCTCCGGTTGGGGCCCGATGAAGTACTCGACCAACTCGGCCATCGTGGCGGGGCCGATGTGCTGCGCGAAGTAGCTGCCGCCGGGGCGGAGCACCCGAAAGATCTCGGTCCACCAGACGGAGATCGGATGGCGCGTGGTCACCAGGTCGAACGCGTCATCGGCGAACGGCAGTGGCGGCTCGTCCCGCGTCGCGACGACCACCGCGCCCAGCGGATGCAGGCGTTGCGTGGCCAGGGCGGCGTTGGGAGGCCACGTCTCGATGGCCGCCATGGTGGGCGGGAAGGGGGCGGCGCCGGCGAGCACCTCGCCGCCTCCGGTGTGAATGTCCAGCGCGGCCGACACGCTCGCCAACCGTTGCCGCAGCAGGCGCTGGTAGCCCCACGACGGGCGTTCCTCGGTCGCCCGGCCGTCCAGCCACGAGAAATCCCAGCCGTCGACCGGGGCGGCCTCCGCCTCCGCGATCAGGTCGTCAAATGTGCGCCGCATGTCAGCATGCTAGGCACCGTTCGAGACGGATAGCACGCGCGCTCAGACCGTCGCCTTGGCGTCGCCCGTCGCGATCTCGGGCGCCAACGGCGCGATCGCACCGAGGATCTCGGTCACCGTCTCGGGCGGCACCCCGGCGGCTGCCAGCGCATCGGCAAGATGCGCGGCCACCAAACCGAAGTGGTGCATGGTGATTCCGCGGCCCTGATGCACCTGCTTCATCGGTGCGCCGGTGTAAGGCTCCGGGCCGCCCAGCGCCGCGGCGAAGAACTCGACCTTTTGCCCTTGAGGCGGTTCATGTTCGTGCCGGCGAAGAAGCCGGCGAGTTCGTCGTCCGCAAGCACTCGGACGTAGAAGTCGTCGACGGCGACCTCGATCGCCTCGTGCCCGCCGATCCGGTCGTAGATGGTGCCCGGTTCAGGCTTGCGGAAGCGCGCCAGAATTTTCATAAGGCCGATTGGAACATCCGGGCGTTGCCCGTCGGTTAGTGCGCGATCACGTCCGGATTGCTGTGTGTAACAAGCGGATTGCCTATCGGTGGCGATCGTGATGGGTGGACCGTGAGAGGGCGTGGCGGGCCACATGAGTGCAATCCGCATCGGGGCGGGGGCCTGATGACCTAGGTTGGCGGTATGACCCGCGTCACATCACTGTCCAGGAGCGAACGCCGATGAACCTTGGCGACTTGACGAACTTGGTGGAGAGCTCGCTGGGGAGCTTGGTGGAAAAGCCGCTGGCGACGGTGTCTCACCTCGTCAACACCCCGAACTCGGCGGGCCGGTATCGGCCGTTCTATCTGAGGAATCTGCTCGACGCGGTGCAGGGCCGCACGCTCGAGGAAGCCGTCCGCGACAAGACCATCCTGATCACCGGGGGATCGTCGGGCATCGGCGAGGCCGCCGCGAAGAAGATCGCCGAGGCCGGGGGGACCGTGGCGCTGGTCGCCCGCACCCGGGAAAACCTCGAGAAGGTCGCGGACGAAATCAGCGGTGCCGGCGGGGCCGCCCACGTCTACCCCTGCGACCTGTCCGACATGGACGCCATCGCGGCCATGGCCGATCAGGTGCTCGACGAGCTCGGCGGCGTCGATGTCCTGATCAACAATGCCGGGCGGTCGATTCGCCGATCGCTGGAGCTGTCCTACGACCGCATCCACGACTATCAGCGGACCATGCAGCTGAACTACCTGGGCGCGGTCCAGCTGATTCTCAAGTTCATCCCCGGGATGCGCGAGCGGGGGTATGGGCACATCGTCAACGTCTCCTCGGTGGGTGTGCAGACGCGGGCGCCCCGCTTCGGGGCCTACATCGCCAGCAAGGCCGCGCTGGACAGCCTGTGCGACTCGCTGCAGGCCGAGACCGTCAACGACGGCGTCAAGTTCACCACCGTGCACATGGCTTTGGTGCGCACGCCGATGATCAGCCCGACCACGCTGTACGACAAGTTCCCGGCGCTGACGCCCGAGCAGGCGGCCGGGGTGATCGCGGACGCGATCGTGCACCGGCCGCGCCGGGCCAGCTCGCCGTTCGGGCAGTTCGCCGCCGTCGCCGATGCGGTCAACCCGGCGGTGATGGACCGGGTGCGCAACCGGGCGTTCACCATGTTCGGTGACTCCAGCGCCGCGAAGGGTGATCAATCGACAAGCGACACAACGGAATTCGATAGACGAAGCGAAACGTTTGTGCGGGCGACCCGCGGGATACATTGGTGAGACATGAGCCTTCCGAAACCTGACATCCAGACCACCGTCGTCATCACCGGGGCCTCCTCGGGCATCGGCGCCGAACTGGCTCGCGGCCTGGCCCGCCGCGGCTTCCCGCTGCTGCTGGTGGCGCGGCGCCGCGAGCGCCTCGACGAGCTGGCCAACGAGGTCGGCCAGGAGTACTCGGTGGCGGTCGAGGTGCTCCCGCTGGACCTCAGCGACGAGCAGGAGCGCGCCAAGCTGGCGAGCCGGCTGCGCGCGGAGCCGATCGCCGGGCTGTGCAACAGCGCCGGCTTCGGCACCAGCGGCGTCTTCCACGAATTGCCGGTGGAACGCGAGAGCGAGGAGGTCACCCTCAACGCGCTGGCGCTGATGGAACTCACCCACGCGGCCTTGCCCGGGATGGTCGAGCGCGGCGCCGGCGCGGTGATGAACATCGCCTCGATCGCCGGCTTTCAGCCGGTTCCGTACATGGCCGTCTATTCGGCCACCAAGGCGTTCGTGCAGACGTTCTCCGAAGCCGTGCACGAGGAGCTGCACGACACCGGGGTGTCGGTGACCTGCCTGTGCCCGGGGCCGGTGCCGACCGAGTGGGCGGAGATCGCCAACGCCGAGCGGTTCAGCATTCCGCTCGCTCAGGTTTCGCCGCGCGACGTGGCCGAGGCGGCGATCGGCGGCATGCTGTCCGGCCGCCGCACGGTGGTGCCCGGCGTGGTGCCCAAGGTGGTCAGCACGGGCGGGCGGTTTGCGCCGCGCAGCCTGCTGCTGCCGGGCATCCGGATCGGCAACCGATTTCGCGGCGGGCCCAAACACTGAGGTATATGGCGCGTGTTCGTCTCACGCGCTGTTTCGTCTCACGCGCCACACCCGTCCCTCCGTCGGGAGACTGACGAATTGCCCACCTCCGAGCGACAAATGTGATGGCGCGCGTCGCCTCCTGTTGTCGCCCGCGCGTCGCAGCCCGTTGTCGCCCGCGCGTCGCCTCTCGTTGTCGCCCCGCGTCGCCTCCTGTTGTCGCCCGCGCGTCGCTTCCCGTTGTCGCGCGGAGGTGGGCACAAGACCATATCCCTCCCCGGCGCGACCCGAGTGACGGATGTGAGGCGCGACCCAAGTGACGGATGTGACGCCGGGCTAAGCTCAGTCGGTGGCCGCCGTGGAGATGACCGCCGACGTACCGATGAGCCCCCAGCAGATGTGGGACCGGGTCTCCGATCTGTCGGACCTGGGCGACTGGCTGGTCATGCACGAGGGCTGGCGCAGCGAGCTGCCCGACGAGCTCGGCGAAGGCAGCCAGGTCGTCGGCGTGGCCCGCGCCAAGGGCTTCCGCAACCGGGTGACCTGGACGGTGACCAAGTGGGACCCGCCGCACGAGGTCGCGATGGCGGGCTCGGGCAAGGGCGGCACCAAATACGCCGTTTCACTCACCGTGCGACCCACCGGCGAGGGCTCGACGCTCGGCCTGCGCCTGGAACTGGGTGGGCGCCCGCTGTTCGGTCCGGTGGGCGCGGCGGCGGCCCGCGCCGTCAAAGGCGACGTGCAGAAGTCGTTGAAAAACTTCGTCGAGCTGTACGGATAAACCCTGTGGCGATCGCAAGCGCGGCGAAGCCCGGCGCGGCGGGTCGCCTCCGAAATCATCCGTGACACACGCGGCGACACGCCCAACTCGTGTCGGTCCGCGGTCATAGACTGGCGTCCCTATGAACCACTCGTCCTTCGTGCACCTGCATAACCACACCGAGTACTCGATGTTGGACGGTGCCGCGAAGATCGCGCCGATGCTCGCCGAGGTGGACCGGCTGCAAATGCCCGCGGTCGGGATGACCGACCACGGAAACATGTTCGGCGCCAGCGAGTTCTACAACGCGGCGACCAAGGCCGGGATCAAGCCGATCATCGGCGTCGAGGCCTACATCGCGCCCGCGTCGCGGTTCGACACCCGGCGGATCCTGTGGGGTGACCCCGGCCAGAAGTCCGACGACGTCTCGGGCAGCGGCTCCTACACGCACATGACGATGGTGGCCGAGACGCCCACCGGCCTGCGCAACCTGTTCAAGCTGTCCTCGCTGGCGTCGTTCGAGGGCCAGCTCGGCAAGTGGTCGCGGATGGACGCCGAGATCATCGCCGAACACGCCGAGGGCATCATCGCCACCACGGGCTGCCCCTCGGGGGAGGTGCAGACCCGGCTGCGCCTGGGTCACGACCGCGAGGCGCTGGAGTCGGCGGCCAAGTGGCGCGAGATCTTCGGCGCCGACAACTACTTCCTCGAGCTGATGGACCACGGGCTGTCCATCGAGCAGCGGGTCCGCGACGGGCTGCTCGAGATCGGCCGCAAGCTGGGCATTCCGCCGCTGGCCACCAACGACTGCCACTACGTCACCCGCGACGCCGCCCACAACCACGAGGCGCTGTTGTGCGTGCAGACCGGCAAGACGCTCTCGGACCCCAACCGGTTCAAGTTCGACGGCGACGGCTATTACCTGAAGTCGGCCGCCGAGATGCGCCGCATCTGGGACGACGAGGTCCCCGGCGCCTGCGACTCCACCCTGTTGATCGCCGAGCGGGTGCAGCCCTACGACGAGGTCTGGGCGCCGCGCGACCGGATGCCGATCTTCCCGGTGCCCGAGGGGCACGACCAGGCGAGCTGGCTGCACCACGAGGTGATGGCGGGGCTGGCGCGCCGCTTCCCGTCCGGCGTCGGCCAGGACTACATCGACCGGGCCGAGTACGAGATCAAGGTCATCTGCGACAAGGGTTTCCCGTCGTACTTTTTGATCGTCGCCGACCTGATCAACTACGCCCGGTCGGTCGACATCCGGGTGGGGCCGGGGCGCGGTTCGGCGGCGGGCTCGCTGGTGGCCTACGCGCTGGGCATCACCAACATCGATCCCATCCCGCACGGCCTGCTGTTCGAGCGGTTCCTCAACCCGGAACGCCCGTCCGCGCCCGACATCGACATCGACTTCGACGACCGCCGTCGCGGCGAAATGGTGCGCTACGCCGCCGACAAGTGGGGCTCCGACCGCGTCGCCCAGGTCATCACCTTCGGCACCATCAAAACCAAAGCGGCCCTGAAGGACTCGGCACGCATCCACTACGGCCAGCCCGGCTTCGCCATCGCCGACCGGATCACCAAGGCGCTGCCGCCGCCGATCATGGCCAAGGACATCCCGCTGTCGGGGATCACCGATCCGGCCCACGAGCGGTACAAGGAGGCCGCCGAGGTCCGCGGCCTGATCGAAACCGACCCCGACGTCCGCACCATCTACCAGACCGCGCGCGGCCTGGAAGGCCTGATCCGCAACGCCGGGGTGCACGCGTGCGCGGTGATCATGAGCAGCGAGCCGCTGACCGAGGCCATTCCGCTGTGGAAGCGGCCGCAGGACGGCGCCATCATCACCGGCTGGGACTACCCGTCGTGTGAGGCCATCGGCCTGCTGAAGATGGACTTCCTGGGCCTGCGCAACCTGACGATCATCGGTGACGCCCTGGATAACATCAAGGCCAACAGGGGAATTGACCTCGACCTGGAATCCGTCCCGCTGGACGACGGACCCACCTACGAGCTGCTGGGCCGCGGCGACACCCTGGGCGTGTTCCAGCTCGACGGCGGGCCGATGCGCGACCTGCTGCGCCGCATGCAGCCCACCGAGTTCAACGACATCGTCGCGGTGCTGGCGCTGTACCGCCCCGGCCCGATGGGCATGAACGCCCACAACGACTACGCCGACCGCAAGAACGGCCGCCAGCCGATCAAGCCGATTCACCCGGAGCTCGAGGAGCCGCTGCGCGAAATCCTCTCCGAGACTTACGGTTTGATCGTCTACCAAGAGCAGATCATGTTCATCGCCCAGAAGGTCGCCTCCTACACCATGGGCAAGGCCGACGCCCTGCGCAAGGCCATGGGCAAGAAAAAGCTCGAGGTGCTCGAGGCCGAGTACAAGGGCTTCTACGAGGGCATGACCGCCAACGGCTTCTCCGAAAAAGCGGTGAAGGCGTTGTGGGACACCATCCTTCCGTTCGCCGGGTACGCGTTCAACAAATCACACGCGGCCGGCTATGGCCTGGTCTCGTACTGGACCGCCTACCTGAAGGCCAACTATCCGGCCGAGTACATGGCCGGGCTGCTGACCTCGGTGGGTGACGACAAGGACAAGGCCGCCGTCTACCTGGCCGACTGCCGCAAGCTGGGCATCACGGTGTTGCCGCCCGACGTCAACGAATCGCTGGTGAACTTCGCCTCGGTCGGAACGGACATCCGCTTCGGGCTGGGTGCGGTGCGCAACGTCGGCGCCAACGTGGTGGGTTCGCTGATCAGCACCCGCAACGGCAAGGGCAAGTTCACCGACTTCTCGGACTACCTGAACAAGATCGACATCGCCGCCTGCAACAAGAAGGTCACCGAGTCGCTGATCAAGGCCGGCGCGTTCGACTCGCTCGGTCATGCCCGCAAGGGCTTGTTCCTGGTGCACACCGACGCCGTCGATTCGGTGCTGGGCACCAAGAAGGCCGAGGCGATCGGCCAGTTCGACCTGTTCGGCGGCGACGACGGGTGCACCGAAGCGGTGTTCACCATCAAGGTGCCCGACGACGAGTGGGAGGACAAGCACAAGCTCGCGCTGGAGCGGGAGATGCTGGGCCTCTACGTGTCCGGGCATCCGCTCAACGGGGTGGCGCACCTGCTCGCCGCGCAGGTGGACACCCAGATCCCGGCCATCCTCGACGGCGACGTGCCCAACGAGACCCAGGTGCGCGTCGGCGGCATCCTCGCGTCGGTCAACCGGCGGGTCAACAAGAACGGGATGCCTTGGGCGTCAGCGCAATTGGAGGACCTCACCGGTGGCATCGAGGTGATGTTCTTCCCGCACGCGTATTCCACCTATGGCGCCGACATCGCCGATGACACCGTCGTGCTGATCAACGCCAAGGTGGCCATCCGCGACGATCGGATCAGCCTGATCGCCAACGAACTTGTGGTACCGGACTTTTCCAGCGCCCAGGTGAACCGGCCGATCGCCGTCAGCCTGCCGACGCGGCAGTGCACCATCGACAAGGTCAGCGCGCTCAAGCAGGTGCTGGCCCGGCACCCGGGGACCTCGCAGGTGCATCTGCGGCTGATCAGTGGGGACCGGATCACCACCCTGGAACTCGATGCCTCGCTTCGGGTGACGCCGTCGCCGGCGTTGATGGGTGACCTCAAGGAGCTGCTCGGCCCGGGCTGCCTGGGCGGCTAGCGGCGCCGAGTGTGCAGCCGGCCGCGCACTCGCCGACGAGTGTGAAGCTGGGCGCACGCTCGCAAACGCTCAGGCGAGCTGCACCCGCACGATGACGCTGTCCGGCCACACCCCGCGGTCCCGGGCGCGCCGCACCTTCTCACGCAGACACAGATCCCGGTGCACGTTGGTCACGCCCGGCACCTTGAGCAGCGGCACGATGTTCCACTGCCAGCCATAACGGCGGTGCAGCACGCGGTTCGCCCGCTCGGCGTCGGCGCCAGACAGGACCGTGGCGCGGCCGGGCACCCACGGCGCCCGATCACCCGGACGCACCCGGCCCCGGTAATCGCAGGCCACCAGTTCGACGTCGCCGCGCGCGGCCAGCCGCCGGGTCTTGGGGCCCACCTTCGTTCGGAACACCAATCCGTCGCCGTCGAACGCGAACCAGATCGGGGTGTCGACGGCGGTGCCGTCGCGGCGAAAGGAGCGGAGCAGGGCGTAGCGGGATCCGTCCAGTTCCGCTCGTGAGGGGCGTGAGGGGATAGCCATAACCACAGTCAAGGACTTAGAGTTGGCTCTAAGTCAAGCATCGAATCGTTCGGGAGGCGCCATGGCCGGTGGCCGCACCATCGGGGAGATATCCCGCCAAACCGGGGTCGCCGCGACGACGCTGCGCTACTACGAGCAGATCGGCCTGGTGCCCGAGCCGACGCGGCGGGGCGGCCAGCGTCGCTACGACGACTCGATTCTGTCCCGGCTCGAGGTGATCGCGCTGTGCAAGTCCGCGGGGTTCTCGCTCGACGAGATCCAGCTGCTGTTCGCCGACGACGCGCCCGGACGGCCGGCCAGCCGCGCCCTCGCCGAGGCGAAACTCGCCGAGATCGACGCCCAGCTGGAATCGCTGGCCCGCGCCCGCGCGGTCATCGAGTGGGGGATGCGCTGCACGTGTCCGTCAATTGACGACTGTACGTGCGGCATTCACACCGCACCGCCGGCCTGAGCCGGCTCGAACCGGTAACGGAGTATCCGCGCTTTACGGACAGACGCCTTGAACTTTCCGGACATCTTGGTAGCCAACCGAATCCAGCCCGGAAACAACTCGACCTCAGGAGCGTGCGCCAGGCTGGATTCTTCGACCAGCCTCAACCGCGGATTCCACGTCTGCGGCACCCGCGCGTCTTTGAAGCCCGAATAGCCCCACTGCGCACCAACCTGGCTGAACATCTGCTGCGGGGCCAGCCTGACCGCAAGCCGGCTGAACCAACCGATGTGCCCGTAGTCGTTGAAGGCCAGCTCCCCGGATTTGAAGTGCTCGGTGATGCGACGGAAGACGCCGACGATCACCGCCTCGGACAAAAACGCGAACAGCCCGTCCGCGATGACCATGGTCGGCCGATCGCTGGGGATGGTCTGGGGCCAGCTCTCGTCGGCCACCGATGCGACGACCGAGTGGGCTTGCCGGCTCGTCGGCAGCAGCCGGTCGCGCAACGCGATGACACCCGGCAGGTCGACGCTGTACCAGTCCACCGTGGCGGGCGGGGCGACTCGAAACAGGCCCGTGTCCAAACCCGCGCCGAGGTCCACCACGACCGCATCGGGGTGGACGGCGGTGAAACCCCGGACCCGGTCATCGAGCATCTTCGCCCGCAGGGCCGACTGGCACACCACGCTCCTGGGGATGCCGAGCGCGCCGAAGTCGTAGTCGATTTTTCGGACGGTCTCGTCGGCGAGCGTGTCGCCCAGGATGGGCCGTGGCCAACGGCTGTCGAGCGCTCGCGCGTACTGGGTCAGCAACGCGGTCTGCTCAAGTGGGGAAAGATCGTGTACGTCAAATCCCGGTTCGGACCGCATAATCGCCAACGTACTAGGTGACCCGAGCGGCGTCGTTGCCGCACCGAAGAATTCGATCAATGTATTCCGTGCTCGCTGACCACCGACGTACGCTACGGAAATGACGACTGCCGAGCATCCGGCCACCCTGTGCGAGGCGTTCCAGCGCACCGCCGCGATCGACCCGAATGCCGTCGCGCTCCGCACGCCCGGCGACACTCAGACGTTGACGTGGCGAGAGCTCGCGACCCAGGTGCGCAAGGTCGCCGCCGGGCTGGCGGGCCTGGGGGTACGGCGGGGCGACACGGTGTCGCTGATGATGGCCAACCGGATCGAGTTCTACCCCTTCGAAATCGGCGCCCAACACCTCGGCGCCACATCGTTTTCGGTGTACAGCACGCTGCCGGCCGAGCAGCTGACGTATCTGTTCGACAACGCCGGCACCAAGGTCGCCATCTGCGAGGCGCACTACGTGGACCGCATCCGCGCCAGCGGCGCACCCATCGAGCACATCGTCTGCATCGACGGCTCGCCGCCCGGCACCCTCTCCGTGGATGACCTGTATGCCGCCGCGCAGGAGGATTTCGACTTCGAATCCACCTGGCGGGCAGTGCAACCCGGCGACGTCGCCACGCTCATCTACACCTCCGGGACCACCGGAAACCCCAAGGGCGTGGAGATGACCCACGCCAACCTGCTTTTCGAGATGTATGCCTTCGACGCCGTGCTGCCCAGCCGGTACGCCGACCGCGTCACGTCGTTTCTGCCCACGGCGCACATCGCGGACAGGGTGATGGGCCTGTACAGCCTGGAGGTGTTCGGCGCCCAGGTGACGGTGGTCTCCGACCCACGCGCCATCGCCGCCGCGCTGCCCGACGCGCGGCCCACCGTGTGGGGAGCGGTGCCCCGGGTCTGGGAAAAGCTCAAGGCGGGAATCGAATTCGCGATCGCCAACGAGGCGGACGAGGCCACCCGGCAGGCGTTGCAGTGGGCGATGTCGGTGGCCGCCAAGCGCGCCGCCGCACTGGTGGCCTCAGAGCCGATGCCGGATGACCTGGCCGCCGAATGGGCCACGGCCGACGAGCTGGTGCTGTCGAAGCTGCGCGAGCGCCTCGGCTTCGGCGACCTGCGTTGGGCGGTCTCCGGGGCGGCGCCCATCCCCAAGGAGACGCTGGCCTTCTTCGCCGGCATCGGCATTCCGATCGCCGAGGTCTGGGGGATGTCGGAGCTGAGCTGCGTCGCCACCGTCAGCCACCCCCGCGAGGCGCGCCTGGGCTCCGTCGGCAAGCTGCTCCCCGGGCTCGAGGGCAAGATCGCCGACGACGGCGAGTTTCTGGTGCGCGGCCCGCTGGTGATGAAGGGCTACCGCAAGGAGCCGGAGAAGACGGCCGAGGCGATCGACGCCGACGGGTGGCTGCACACCGGCGACATCCTCGAGGCCGACGCGCAGGGCTACCTGCGGGTGGTTGACCGGAAGAAGGAGCTGATCATCAATGCGGCCGGAAAGAACATGTCGCCGGCCAACATTGAGAACTCCATCCTGGCCGCGTGCCCGATGGTCGGGGTGATGATCACCATCGGCGACGGACGGCCCTACAACACCGCGCTCATGGTTTTCGACGCCGACTCGGTCGGCCCCTATGCCGCCCAACGCGGGCTGTCCGACGCGTCGCCCGCCGCGCTGGCGGCCGACCCGGAGGTCGTCGCCCAGATCGCCGCCGGGGTGGCCGCCGGCAACGCGAAACTCTCGCGGGTGGAACAGATCAAACGCTTCCGCATCCTGCCGACGCTGTGGGAGCCCGGCGGCGACGAGATCACGCTGACGATGAAACTCAAGCGCAAGCCGATCATGGCCAAGTACGCCGAGGAAATCGAAGAGCTCTACGCGCTCGACCCGCCGCCCGAGGTGTACGAGCCCTCCGGCGCCGCAACGGTGCAGCCGGCATGATCGGCGGGCCGGCGGGCACCGCCCGTGAGATCGGTCGCGTCGGAGCGCGAAAGCTGTTGCAGCGCACCGGCCTCATCGAGGAGTCGACGACGCCCCTGGCGACCGACCCGGCCGAGGTCGCCCGATTGCTGCGCGCGCCATGGTATGACGAGCGGCTGAGCAAGCTGGCCGACGACCTCGGCCGCGACCCTTCCGCCGTGCGCGCCGAGGCCGCGTCCTACCTGCGGGAGATGGCGCCCTCGCTGGACGAGCGGGCGGTGCGGGCCTGGCGCAGCTTCAGTTGCTGGCTGATGCGGGCATACGACGTGCTGGTCGACGAGGACCAGATCGCCCAGCTGCGCAGGCTGGATCGCAAAGCCACTCTGGCGTTTGCCTTTTCGCATCGCTCGTATCTGGACGGGCTGCTGCTGCCCGAGGTGATCCAGGCCAACCGGCTCTCGCCGGCGCTCACGTTCGGCGGCGCCAACCTGAACTTCTTCCCGATGGGAGCCTGGGCCAAGCGAACCGGGACGATCTTCATCCGGCGTCAGACGAAAGACATTCCCGTCTACCGCTTCGTCTTGCGGGCGTACGCCGCGCAGCTGGTGCAAGGCCACGCCAACATGACGTGGTCCATCGAAGGCGGCCGAACCAGGACGGGCAAACTGCGGCCCCCGGTGTTCGGGATCTTGCGGTACATCGCCGACGCGGTCGACGAAATCGACGGCCCCGAAGTGTATTTGGTGCCGACCTCGATCGTGTACGACCAGCTGCACGAGGTGGAGGCCATGACCACCGAGGCCTACGGCGCGACGAAGCGGCCGGAAGACTTCCGCTTCCTGATCCGGCTGGCGCGCCAGCAGGGTGAGCGGCTGGGCCGCGCCTACCTCGACTTCGGTGAACCGCTGCCGCTGCGCAAGCGCCTCGAGGAGCTGCGCGCCTTGCAAAAAACATCAGAGTCCGGCGCCAGCACCGAGATCGAACGCATCGCGCTGGACGTCGAGCACCGGATCAACCGCGCCACGCCCGTCACCCCGACCGCGGTGGTGAGCCTCGCGCTGCTGGGCGCCGACCGCTCGCTGTCGATCAGCGAGGTGCTGGCCACCGTGCGGCCGCTGGCGAGCTACATCGCGGCGCGCAACTGGACGGTGGCCGGCGCCGCCGACCTGACGAATCGCTCCACCATCCGCTGGACCCTGCACCAGCTGGTCGCCTCCGGCGTCGTGAGCGTGTACGACGCCGGCACCGAACCGGTCTGGGGCATCGGGGCCGAGCAGCACCTGGTCGCCGCGTTCTACCGCAACGCCGCCATTCACATCGTGGTCGACCGCGCGATCGCCGAGACGGCGCTGCTGGCCGCCGTCGAAGACGCCGAGGCTTCGGTCGAGGGCCTGGTCCAGCCGACGGCCGTGCGCGACGAGGCGCTCCGCCTGCGCGAGTTGCTGAAATTCGAGTTCCTGTTCTCGGCGCGCGCGCAGTTCGAGAAGGAGCTCGCCGACGAGGTGCGCCTGATCGGACGGGTGGACGACACCCGCAAGGCCGCCCACGCTGCCGACGTACGCGGCCTGCTGGAAAAGGCCGACGTGCTGCTGGCGCACCTGGTGCTGCGCCCGTTCCTCGACGCCTACCACATCGTGGCCGACCGGCTCGCCGCCTACGACGACGAATCGTTCGACGAGGACGCGTTTCTCACCGAGTGCCTCGAGGTGGGCAAGCAATGGGAGTTGCAGCGCAGGATCGCCAGCGCCGAGTCGCGGTCGATGGAGTTGTTCAAGACGGCGCTGCGACTGGCCCGGCATCGCGAGTTGGTCGACGGCGTCGACGGGCCGGACATCGCCCGACGCCGGCGCGAGTTCGCCGACGAGATCGCCACCGCGGTCCGGCGGGTCAACGCCATCGCGGAGCTGGCCAGGACCTGCTGATCACTCGTCCACCGGGCGCGTGGGTTCACGGACCATTAACGTTTGGTCGCGATAGTGCGTTGGCCCTATCGGTGAAGCGAGGATCTGATGAGTGACGAGTCGACCGGGCAGGCCCGCCCGCTGATCGGGTACATCACCCATGAGATCGCGCCGCAGATCACCCCCGCGCCGATCGGTCGCACGTGGATGTCGGAGATGCGTCAGGGCTGGCCCCACCGGTGCCTGCCGATGCTGATCGCCAATCAGAGCGGCTGGGAGGTGCGCAACCGCAACGCGTTCACGGCGACGTGGATGGGCGGGGACGACCGCACCAGCCTGATGATCGCGCCCGACACCCGCGAGAGTGGCCAGTTCCTGCCCTCCAGCCACTTCGGCTACGGCATCTTGACCTGGCATCTGCCGATGCTGTTTCGCACCCCGCCGGGCTACAACCTGTTGGTGCGGGGTCCGGCGAACCATCCCAAGGACGCCATCTCCGCGTTGGAAGGCGTCGTCGAAACCGATTGGTCCAGTTCGAGTTTCAGCATGAACTGGAAATTCACCCGCGAGTTCATGCCGGTGCGCTTCGAGGTCGACGAGCCGATCTGCATGATCGTGCCGCAGCGCCGCGCCGAACTGGAGGAGTTCGCCCCCGAACTTCGGCCCATCGAGTCCGACGAGGAACTGCATCGCAAGCACGAGTTCTTCCTGGGCTCACGCGGCGCGCTGGGACGCGAGCAGGAGACGGCCGACGGCGCCCCCGGCGAGCGGGTGCCGTGGCAGGGCGACTACACCCGGGGCCGCCACGCCGACGGCGAGTCCGGGGCCGACGACCACCAGACGAAGCGCCGCCTGCGTCCCTTCGCCGCGCACGAACCCGAGCACCGGGACTAGCGCGATTGCCCGCCTTCCAGCGACAGCGGTGTGGACGAGCCGTAACCAACCTGGGGGTCCTGGCCGGACCTACACTTTCTAGTTATGAACAAGGTTACGAGGGTCTTGTTTGCGCTGTTGCTCGCGTTCGCGGTCTCAACTACCTCGGTGAGCTGCGTACCTCCCTACTGCCCCCTCACCGGCGGCCCGGCCGTCATCTGCTAGTCACCCGCGGACGCTGAGGGGTGAAACCGCTCGCCGCACGGATAAGCCAACCGCGTGGCTGGCCTTCGGCAGCGCAGCCGTTGGAATCGTATTGGCGAATCAGGCTGGGCGGTCATAGATCTGGGACCTCGAGCGCGAAGCCCATGTTTTGAGTGTGGCTGGGCGCGCCGCGGTTCACAGCCTCGATGGTTTGCGTATTGGTGTGCTTGACCGCGTCGCGTGACGGCCGCAGCGCCACGAGGGGGAGCAAGGTAGAGATCGCCATGTGCCACGAACAATGAGAACCGGCCGTTGTCGCTCGGAGGTGGGCATTAGCACTATGTCCGTCGAGCCGTGACCCGTGGGGCCGGTGCGGCCCCTGTGGCGAACTCAGTCACCGCAGACCGGGCGCCGCGCTTAAAGTTGGTGGCATGCCGCTTTCTGGAGAGTACGAGCCGTCGCCCTGGGACTGGTCTCGCGAGCAAGCCGAAAAGTACGCCGCGTAGGGGGGCGCCGAGGCCGCCGACATGAAGGGCAAGCCGATCATCCTGCTGACCACGGTCGGCGCCAAGACCGGCAAACTCCGCAAGACGCCGCTGATGCGGGTCGAGCACGACGGCCAGTACGCCGTCGTCGCCTCGCTCGGCGGGGCGCCGAAAAACCCGGTCTGGTACCACAACATCAAGAAGAACCCCCGGGTGGAGTTGCAGGACGGCTCCGTCACCCGCGACTACGACGCCCGCGAGGTGTTCGGCGACGAGAAGGCCAGCTGGTGGGAGCGGGCCGTCGAGGCCTGGCCGGAGTACGCCGAGTATCAGACCAAGACCGACCGCCAGATCCCGGTGTTCGTGCTGACCCCGGTCGGCTGAATTCCGGAGTTGGCCAGCTGGCATGGCACCATTAATCAGTGTCCGCTGAATTGAGCCGTCCTCCGAGCGTCGCGCCGCTGACCGCGGCGGACATCGACACCGCGGCCAAGCGGATCGCGGCCGTCGTGACGCCGACCCCGTTGCAGTTCAGCGACCGGTTGTCGGCCATCACCGGCGCGCGGGTCTACCTCAAGCGCGAGGACCTGCAGATCGTGCGCTCCTACAAACTGCGGGGCGCCTACAACCTGCTGGTTCAGCTCTCCGAGACGGAGCTGGCCGCGGGCGTGGTGTGCTCGTCGGCGGGCAACCACGCCCAGGGCTTCGCCTACGCGTGCCGGATGTTGCAGGTGCACGGCCGCGTCTACGTGCCCGCCAAGACGCCCATGCAAAAGCGTGACCGCATCCGCTACCACGGCGGGGACTTCATCGAGCTGATCGTCGGTGGAACGACCTACGACCTTGCCGCCGAGGCCGCGCTGGCCGACGTGGAAAGCACCGGCGCCACCCTGGTCCCGCCCTACGACGACCCGCGCACCATGGCGGGCCAGGGCACCATCGCCGTCGAACTGCTCGACCAACTGGAGACCGAGCCGGACCTGGTGGTGGTCCCGGTGGGCGGCGGCGGCTGCATCGCCGGCATCACCAGCTACCTCGCCGAGCGGACCGAGAACACGTCGGTCCTCGGCGTCGAACCGGCCGGCGCCGCGGCGATGATGGCCGCCCTGTCCGCCGGCGAGCCGGTGACCCTGGATCACGTCGACCAGTTCGTCGACGGCGCCGCGGTGCGCCGCGCCGGCGACCTGACCTACGCCGCGCTGGCGGCCGCCGGCGACATGGTGTCGATCACCGCGGTCGACGAGGGAGCGGTGTGCACCACGATGCTCGACCTCTACCAGAACGAGGGCATCATCGCCGAACCCGCGGGCGCCCTGTCGGTGACGGGATTGCTGGATGCCGATATCGAGCCCGGCTCGACGGTGGTGTGCCTGATCTCGGGCGGCAACAACGACGTCTCGCGCTACGGCGAAGTGCTGGAGCGTTCGCTGGTCCACCTCGGCCTCAAGCACTACTTCCTGGTCGACTTCCCGCAGGAGCCCGGCGCCCTGCGCCGGTTCCTCGACGAGGTGCTCGGACCCAACGACGACATCACGCTCTTCGAGTACGTCAAGCGCAACAACCGGGAGACCGGCGAGGCGCTCGTGGGCATCCAGTTGGGATCCTCGGCCGACCTCGACGGCCTGCTGTCGAGGATGCGCGCGACGGAGCTGCACGTCGAAACCCTGAAACCCGGGTCGCCCGCCTACCGCTACCTGCTGCTCTAGTCGTCGGGCCGCATTACATGCACGAGCCGTATGGACCCGGGACTCCCGGTTTCGGGGTGGTCAGCGCCGCCACCATCGCCTTGCTCGTGCTGCTCGCGTGGGCGGCCATCTGGGTCGCCCGGCGCGGGCGCCTGCTGCGGGGCCTGCGGGAGAGGGTGTCGGGCGTCGCCGTGATCGGCGAGACGCTGGCGTGGGCGCGCGAGCGGATCAGCGACCGCTGGCGGGCGCTGGCCGGCCGGCTGCCGATCAGCGAGGTCGCCGCCGTGGCGCTGCTGCTCGGGCTGGCCGTGGTCGTGACGCTGGCGGTCGGCTTCACCGAAGTGCTCGACGACGTGCTCGAGGGCGACGGCATCGCCGTGATCGACCACCCGGTGACCCGGTGGCTTGCGACCCATCGTGACCTGTGGCTGACCACCGTCCTGCGGACGATCACCGTCGCGGGCGGCCCCCTGTTCCTGGCCGCGTTCGCCCTGCCGATTGCCATGGTGGCCGGTTGGCGGTGCGGGTCGTGGCGCCCGGTGGTGCTCGCCCTGGCGTGCGGCGCCGGGGTCCCGTTGATGCTCTTCACCGCCAAGGCCTTGGTGGGGCGGAATCGCCCGGCCCTGCCGTTCGCCCTCGTCGACGCGGACGGGTACTCGTTTCCCTCCGGACACGCCACCGGCACGGCGGCGATCATGGTCATCTCCGCGTGGATATTGACCCGCTGGCTGATCCGGGGGTGGACCGGGCGCGTGACGGTGTGGGCCGTCACGATCGGCGCGGGGTTCCTGATCGGGTTCTCGCGCGTCTACCTGGGCGTCCATTACCTCAGCGACGTGCTCGCGGGCTGGCTGCTGGGCATGGCCTGGGCGGGCGCGGTCATGGTCGTCGGAACCTGGTGGGACAACACCCGACGGGCCCGCGACCGGCAACCGGGGGCGTGAGCTCAGCCCCGGCGCCGGCCGAGGTATGGCGGCGCGGGAATGGCGGGATCGAGGTCGTCGGCCGGCACCGGCGTCCCGGCCGTCAGGGTCAGCGGCACCACGCCGGCCCAGTGGGGCAGCGGAAGGTCCTGCGGGTCGTCGGCCGGGGGACCGCCGCGCACCTTGGCCGACACCTCGACGAGGTCGAGCGCGAGCACCCCGGTCGCGGCGAGCTCGCGGGCGTCGGGGGCCCGGCAGTCGGCGGCGCGCCCGGGCGCGATGTGGTCGAGCAGGCAGCCCAGCGCCCGCGACTTCTCTCCCGGGTCGTCGACCACGCGCGCCTCACCCACCGCGACCACCGAGCGGAAGTTCACCGAGTGGTGCATCGCCGAGCGCGCCAGCACCAGCCCGTCGACCAGGGTGACGGTGACGCACACCGGCAGGCCCGAACCCGCTGCCTCGGCCGCCCGCGCCGCCAGGAGCGGGCCGCTGCCGGTCGAACCGTGCAAATAGAGCGTCTCGTCCAGCCGGGCGTGCGTGGTCGGCAGGACCACCGGGCGGCCGGCGCTCAGGTATCCCAGATGGCAGACCAGCGCCTCGTCGAGGATGTCGTGGACGGTGCGACGGTCGTAGCGGGCGCGTTCCCGGTAGCGGGTCGGGGTGGTGCGTGAGGTCGGCGGGTATGCGGTGTCCGCGGAATTGCCCATTGATTTGTCCTAGTACATAATGTAATGCGTGCCAGTACAAAACAGCATAACCGGAACCGGCGCGGATTCCATAGCCGCGAGCATCGAAGCGGCGATCTCGGCCGGCTCCCTGACCCCCGGCGACGCGCTGCCGCCCGTCCGCGAGCTGGCCACGCAGCTCGGCGTGAACGCCAACACCGCCGCCGCGGCCTACCGCCTGCTGCGCGATCGCGGCGCCGTCGAGACCGCCGGCCGCCGGGGCACCCGGGTGCGGCACCGGCCGGCGACCAGCCCGCGTTCGCTGCTCGGGCTCGAGGTGCCCGCGGGCGTGCGCGACCTGTCGACCGGCAACCCGAACCCGCACCTGCTGCCCATCGCGGGCACCGCCCCGCCCGCCCCGGCGCCCGCCGCGCCCGTGCTCTACGGTGGGCCGGCGATCTCGCCGGCGCTGGAGGAGTTCGCCCGCCACGCGCTGATCGCAGACGGGGTGCCCGCCGAACACCTGGCGGTGACCAGCGGCGCGCTGGACGGCATCGAGCGCGCGCTCACCGCGCATCTGCGCCCCGGCGATCGGGTCGCCATCGAGGATCCGGGGTGGGCGAACCTGCTCGATCTTCTTGCCGCCCTGGGGCTTTCGGCCGAGCCGGTGCGCGTGGACGACGACGGGCCGTTGACCGCCGACCTGGCCCGGGCCCTCGGGCGCGGGGTACGCGCGCTGGTCCTGACCAACCGCGCGCAGAACCCGACGGGTGCCGCGCTATCGGCGCAACGCGCCGAGGGCCTGCGTGAGGTGTTGGCCCGCCGCGCCGAGGACCTGCTGGTGGTCGAGGACGATCACTGCGCGGGCATCGCCGGCGTACCGCTGCGCACCCTGGCCGGCTGCACCGCCCACTGGGCGTTCGTCCGCTCGGCGTCCAAGGCCTACGGCCCGGACCTGCGCGTGGCCGTGCTGGCCGGTGACCACCGGACCGTCGAGCGCGTGCATGGCCGCCTGCGGCTCGGGCCGGGCTGGGTCAGCCACCTGTTGCAACGGCTGGCCGTCGGCCTGTGGTCCGACAGCGCGGCAGAAGAGCTGGTCGCCGACGCCGAGCGGCACTACGCCGACCGCCGGTCGCGGCTGTGCGACGCCCTGGCCGGCCGCGGTCTCGACGCGCACGGACGGTCCGGGCTCAACGTGTGGGTGCCGGTTCCCGACGAGGCGGTCGCGATCTCACGGCTGCTCGGCGCGGGCTGGGCGGCGGCGCCGGGCGCCCGATTCCGCATGCGGACTCCGGCGGGGATCCGGCTGACGATCTCGGACCTGGCGCCTGAGGAGATCGATCCACTCGCCGACGCGGTCGCCCAGGCGGTGCGCCCCGACGGCCGGCCCATCGTGTAGCCGCAGGTCAGGCGGTCTCGTCGTCACCCGGGCCGGGGCCGGTCCATAACAGCTCGATGGTGGGGCTGGGTGGCGCGTCGCGGCGCACGGTGCGCCGGGTGTTCAGGCCGCGGCGGGTCGGATTGTGCGAGCAGATCCGCCGCAGTTTGTGACCGAATTCAGAATGATTCATGGCCGCATCATCGGGGTCGATGCCCCGCGGCCGCCACTCAGTTATCCACAGCCCGCGCGGGTGCGGCGAGGATGGCGAACGAATGGCCTTGCAGCACAGCGCCGTCGGCGTCGACGGCCGGCTCCTCCCAGGCCAGCACGACCTCGCCGCCGACCGGCACCCGCACGGGCTCGGCGCCCAGGTTGCACACGATGCGCAGCCGCCCGCGCGACACGGCGATCCAGCCCTGGTCCTCGTCGTAGTCGACCGCGAGGTGCTCGAGCCAGGGGTCCGCGAGGTCGGGGTCGGTGCGCCGCAACGCGATCAGGTCGCGATACAGCCGGCGCAGGCGGGCGTGTTCGCCGGTGTCGACCTCGTCCCAGTTCAGCTTGGAGCGCGCGAACGTCTCGGGGTCCTGCGGGTCGGGGATCTCGTCGGCGTCCCAGCCGTGCTCGGCGAACTCGGCCTTGCGTCCCTCGGCGGTGGCCCTGGCCAGCTCCGGTTCGGGATGGGAGCTGAAGAACTGGAACGGCGTGGACGCCGCGTATTCCTCGCCCATGAAAAGCATTGCGGTGTAGGGGGATCCGAGCGCCAGGGCCGCCTTGATGGCCAGCTGGCCGCCGGTCAGGTTCTGTGAGGGGCGATCCCCCAGGGCGCGGTTGCCGACCTGATCGTGGGTGCAGGTGTAGGCGACCAGGCGGGTCGCCGGAATGGCTCCAGTGTCCAGCGGGCGGCCGTGGCGGCGACGCCGGAACGATGAATAGGTCGCGGCGTGAAAGAAGCCCTGGCGCAACGTGTGCGCGAGGGTGGCCACGCTGCCGAAGTCGCCGTAGTAGCCCTGGCGCTCGCCGGACACCGCGGTGTGGATGGCGTGATGAACGTCGTCGGCCCATTGCGCGGTCAGACCGTAGCCGCCGCGGTCGCGCGGGGTGATCAGCCGCGGGTCGTTCAGGTCGCTCTCGGCGATCAGCGACAGCGGGCGCCCCAACTGCTGTGCCAGCCAGTCGGTTTCGATGGCAAGTTCTTCGAGGATATGGATGGCGGTGGTGTCCACTAGCGCGTGGACGGCGTCCAGCCGCAGGCCGTCGGCATGAAAATCGCGCATCCAGCGCAACGCGCAGCCGATGATGTAGCGGCGGACCTCGTCGGAGTCGGCGTCGGCGATGTTGATGCCCTCGCCCCACGGGTTGCTCGCCGAGGACAGGTAGGGGCCGAACCGCGGCAGGTAGTTGCCCGACGGGCCCAGGTGGTTGAACACCGCGTCGATCAGCACGCCCAGACCCTTTGCGTGGCAGGTGTCGACGAAGCGCACCAGCGCGTCGGGGCCGCCATAGGGTTCGTGCACGCTGTACCACAACACCCCGTCGTATCCCCAACCGTGGCTGCCGGCAAAGGAATTCAGCGGCATCAGCTCGACGAAGTCCACGCCGAGATCCACCAGATAGTCCAGCTTGTCGATGGCGGCGTCGAGGGTCCCGGCGCTCGTGAACGTGCCCAGGTGCAGCTCGTAGATCACCGCCCCTTCGACCGACCGGCCGGCCCACCCGGTGTCGGTCCACGTCACGCCGGCCGGGTCCCACAGCTGCGAGCGGGCGTGCACGCCCTCGGGCTGGCGCGCGGAGCGCGGGTCGGGCAGCACGGTGGGATCGTCGTCGAGCAGGTACCCGTAGCGGGCGTCCGGCGCGGTGTCCACGCTCGCATGCCACCAGCCGTCCCGCGAGCGCGTCATGGGGTGCACCTCGCCCTCCACGTCGAGCCGGACCAGCTCGGGTTTGGGCGCCCACACCCGGAAGTCAGTCATGGTGGCGCTCCAGCAGCACGACCGGCAGGTCGGCGAACAATTGGGCCGCCGAGGTGGGTCCGTCCGCGACGGCCCCGGTGAGCGCGTCTTTCCAGGTGCCGTCGGGCAGCGGCAACACGGTGTTGCCCCAGCCGGTTTCGGCCAGCCGCACCGTCCAGCGGGTCACCGCGACCACGATGTCGCCGCCATTTGAGCCCCGGCGGAAGGCCACCACGTGGTCGGCCGCGTCGCCGTCGGCCAGCACCGGGACGTATTCCCCCCTCAGGAAGGTGTCCGGGTGGGCGCGGCGCACCCGCAGCGCGGTGGTGACCACCCGGATCTTCGGGTGCTGCAACTCGTGCAGGGCGGCGCGCCGGGCCGCGTAATCGACCGGGCGGCGATTGTCCGGATCGACCAGGCTGTCGTCCCACAGCTCGGTGCCCTGATAGACGTCCGGAATCCCAGGCACGGTCAGCGCCAGCAGCTTCTGCCCCAGCGCGTCACTGGCGGCGTGCGGATTGAGTTGCGCGACAAGCTCGGTCAGCTGCCCGGCCACCGGGCCGTCGAGCACCGTGTCCAGCCAGCGGTGGATCGCGTCCTCGAAGTCGGCGTCGGGGTCGTTCCACGAGGTGTGCCAGGCCGCTTCCCGGATGGCCTTCTCCGCGTAGCCGTGCAGGCGGTCGCGCAGCTCGCGGGTGACCTGCCCGTTGACCGGCCAGACGCCGAAGATGTTCTGCCACAGGAACTGTCCGGTCGCCGGGTCGGGGGAGGGGGCGCGGGTCTCCCAGCGGGCGACGAACTCGGCCCACAGCGACGGCACCTGCGACAGCACCCCGATCCGGGCGCGCACGTCCTCTCCGCGTTTGGTGTCGTGGGTGGTCAGCGTCGTCATGGTCTGCGGCCACAACCGGGCGCGGCTGGCGGCGCTGTGATGGAACTCGGCCGCGCCGACCCCGAAGCGGTGCGGCTCGCCGCCGACCTCGTTCAGCGATACCAACCGGGCGTCGCGATAGAACAGGCAGTCCTCGACGGACTTGGCGGTGACGGCCCCGCACAGCTGCTGTAGCCGGGTGGCCGGCTCGCAGTCGCGGGCCAGCGCCGCGGCCAGCACCTGCAGCGCCGGGCCCAATTCCGGTGCGGCCGCCTCGGTTTCGGCCAGTGCGGTGGGCAGCAGCGCGACCAGGCCGGGGTAGTCGCTGCGGTAGACCCCGAGGTGGGTGAGCAACGCCGCCACCGCCTCGGGCAGCTGCGGGTGGTCGGCGCCGGCGGCGGCCGCGATGCTGCGGCGCAGCCGGGACAGCTCGCTGCCCAACGTGTCGGTGGCCGAACGGATCTTGAGGTCGGCCAGCATGTCCGGCAACGCCCGGTAGTCCACGCCGGAAGACTCCACCAGCGCGGTCAGCGCCGGGGCGCCCTGCGGATCCACGAAGACGCCGCCGACCTCACGCAGCACGTCGTAACCGGTGGTGCCGCCGACCGGCAGGGTGGGCTCGAGGGCCTCGTCGACCGCCAGGATCTTCTCGATCACGATCCAGGCCGAGGGGCCGACCAATTCGCACAACCACGCCAGGTAGCCGCACGGATCGGACAGGCCGTCGGGATGATCGATGCGCACACCGTCGACGAGCCCCTCGGCGAACCACCGCCCGACTTCGGCGTGCGTGGCGTCGAAGACCGCGCGGTCTTCCTGGCGCAGCCCCGCCAGCGAGGTGATCGAGAAGAACCGGCGGTAGCCGCACACGCCGTTGCGCCAGCCCACCAGGCGGTAGTGCTGGCGATCGTGCACCTCGGGACCGGTGCCGCCGGCGGTGCCGGGCGCGATCGGCAGCGCCAGATCGCCCAGGCGCAGCACGTCCCCGTCGACGGTCAGGTCGGCGGCGTCCTCGTCGGAGCCCAGCACCGGCAGCACGATGCGGCCATCCTTGTCGAGGTCCCAGTCGATGTCGAAAAACGTTGCGTAGGGCGAAGAACGGCCGTTCCGCAGGACGTCCCACCACCAGGGGTTCTGCCGGGGCTGGTCGATGCCGACGTGGTTGGGCACGATGTCGACGACCAGGCCCAGGCCGCGCGCCCGGGCCGCTGCCGACAGCCGCGCCAGGCCGTCACGGCCGCCGAGCTCGGGGGACACCGTCGTGGGGTCGGTGACGTCGTAGCCGTGGCTCGACCCGGTGGTCGCGGTCATGATCGGGGACAGGTACAGGTGCGTCACCCCGAGCTCGTCCAGGTAGTCCAGCAGGTCTTCCGCGTCGGCGAAGGTGAACGCGGATCCGCTCGATTCACCACGCAGCTGCAGCCGATAGGTGGACAGGATGGGTAAATCCATGCGTCACAGAGTCTTACGCAAGATGAGCAACGATCGTGAGGGCAGCGACACCTTCTCCTCGGCGGTCACCACCTGGTCGGGGCCCTCTTTGCTGCCCGTCGGTTCGTTGGTGTCCAGTTCCACCGTCCACTCCTGCGCATAGTCGTCGGGCGGCATCGAGAACTCCACCGGATCGTCGCCGGCGTTGAAGCACAACAGGAATGAGTCGTCGACCACCTGCTCCCCGCGGGCGTTCGGCGCGGTGATGGCGTCACCGTTGAGGAAGACGGCCACGCACTTGTGAAAGCTCTCGCCCCAATCCTCGTGCGTCATCTCGCGGCTGCTCGGATTCAGCCAGGCGATGTCACGCACCTCGTCGCCGCTGCGGATCGGCTCGCCCTCGAAGAACCGGCGCCGGCGAAACACCGGGTGCTGCTTGCGCAGGGCGGTCACCTTGCGCGCGAATGCCAGCAGGTCGGAGTTCTTGTCGACCAAAGACCAGTCCATCCAAGACAATTCGGAGTCCTGGCAGTAAACGTTGTTGTTGCCGTTCTGGGTGCGCCCGAGCTCGTCACCGTGGGCGATCATCGGCGTGCCCTGGCTGACCATCAGCGTCGCCCAGAAGTTGCGCATCTGTCGGTAGCGCAGCTCGGTGATGTCGGGGTCGTCGGTGGGGCCCTCGACGCCACAGTTCCACGAGCGGTTGTGGCTTTCGCCGTCCCGGTTGTCCTCGCCGTTGGCCATGTTGTGCTTTTCGTTGTAGGACACCAGGTCATTGAGCGTGAAGCCGTCGTGCGCGGTGACGAAGTTGATGCTGGCGCTGGGGCGCCGGCCGGTCGCCTCGTACAGGTCCGACGACCCGGTCAGCCGGGAGGCGAACTCACCCAGGGTTGCGGGCTCACCCCGCCAGTAATCGCGCACAGTATCGCGATACTTCCCGTTCCACTCGGTCCACAAACCCGGGAAGTTTCCGACTTGATAGCCGCCCTCGCCGACGTCCCACGGCTCGGCGATCAGTTTGACCTGGCTGACGATCGGATCCTGCTGCACCAGATCGAAGAACGCGCTCAACCGGTCGACGTCGTGCAGTTCGCGGGCCAGCGTGGCGGCCAGGTCGAAGCGGAATCCGTCGACGTGCATCTCGGTCACCCAGTAGCGCAGCGAGTCCATGATCAGCTGCAGCACGTGCGGGTGGCGCGGGTTGAGGCTGTTACCGGTGCCGGTGTAGTCCTTGTACAACCGCAGGTCGCCGTCGACGAGCCGGTAGTACGCGGCGTTGTCGATGCCGCGGAAATTGATGGTCGGCCCCAGGTGATTGCCCTCGGCGGTGTGGTTGTAGACCACGTCGAGGATCACCTCGATGCCCGCCTCGTGGAAGCTGCGCACCATGGACTTGAACTCGGCGACGCTGGAGTTGCGGTTGGCGGCGTATTGGTTGTGCGGGGCGAAGAACCCGAACGTGTTGTAGCCCCAGTAGTTTCGCAATCCCAGGTCGAGCAGTCGCGAGTCGTGCATGAACTGGTGCACCGGCATCAGCTCGATGGCGGTGACGTTGAGCGACTTGAGATGGTCGATGATCGCCGGGTGGGCCAGGCCGGCGTAGGTGCCCCGCAGCTCCTCCGGGACACTGGGGTGGTTCTGGGTCATGCCCTTGACATGCGCCTCGTAGATGACGGTTTCGTGGTACGGGGTCAGCGGGGCTCGGTCGGATCCCCAGTCGAAGAACGGGTTGCTCACCACGCTGGTCATGGTGTGGCCCAGCGAGTCGACCAAGGGGGGAGTTCCCGGGTCGGCGCCGTCGGCGTTGGGTCCGTCGGGGTCCCTTTCCCGGTAGGCCTTCAGGTCGTAGGAGAACAGCGCCTGGCCGAACGTGAAATCGCCGTGAAAAGCCTTGCCGTACGGGTCGAGCAACAGCTTGCTGGGGTCGCACCGGTGACCCGCCGCCGGGTCGAACGGTCCGTAGACGCGAAACCCGTAGCGCTGGCCCGGGTTGATGTTGGGCAGATAGGCGTGCCAGACGTATCCGTCCACCTCCTCCAGGGGAATCCGCGATTCGCCGCCTCGGTGGTCGATCAGGCACAGCTCGACCTTTTCGGCGATTTCGGAGAACAGGGAGAAGTTGGTCCCGGCGCCGTCGTAGGACGCCCCGAGCGGATATGGGTTTCCCGGCCAGACGGTGGCGAGTTTGGGTTGTTGGTGACCGCCTGGTTCTGAAGCGGAATTGTTGGTGGACACCTTTCGACCTTATCCGCGGCGCGGGGTCCTCACGAACGTACGGCGGTCCGCGAGGCGGTTCACCACCAGCCGGTGTTCTCGGCGATCTGGCGGCCCAGTTCCGGCGCCATGGTCCGCATGTAGGTGGGGGACAGGTGGTGGGCGCCGTGGTAGACCAGGATGTTGCCCTCGACCGGGCGGCAGACGTCGGTGCGGCAGATCGCGTCGGACATGTCGAGCACCTTGAGCTGCGGGAATTGGCTGACGAAGTCGAGGGTCTGGTTGCGCTCGGAGAGCAGGTCGGACCGCTTGATCGCGCACGACTGCGCGGTCGCGCCCCGTTTGGCCAGGCAGTCCGCCGGGTCGAACGGCTGGCCGTTCTTCACCAGCCACGGGGTGTCTCGCATTCCGAGGATGGGAATGTTGTTGTCGGACAACGTTTGCCAAATCCCGATGTAGGTGGCGGGCATCACGTCGCCGGACTTGATGTTCCACGGCCGGGTGGTCGTGGTGAAGACGTAGTCGGGCCGGTCGGTGACCAGTTTGGTCATCGTCTGTTGCACCCACTCGCGGCACTGCGGGTAGGGGGCGTTGTTGCCCATGATCAGCGGGACCTGCTCGGTCGACAGCGGGCAGCCCATCTTGAGATACGTCACGACCTTGAAGTGATGCAGCTTGCCCAGGATGTCCAGCGCGGGCAGCCAGTGCTCGGCGTGCGACCCGCCCGCCAACGCGATCGTGCGCTCGGCGGCGGCATCGCCGTAGGTGCAGTTGACCACCGCGGGGTTGACGAAGTCGCTGATGCACCCGTCCTTGGTCGAGGCGGGCAGGTCCTGTTTCACCTCCAAGACCGTGGGCCGCATCGGCAGTTTCGGCACGCGCACGTGTTCGGTCAGGGCCCGTGCGCCGGGGTAGTCCTGCGGGTTGAGGACGCTGAGCTCCTTGCCGGCCGACCGCAAGACCGTGACGTGTTGACGCCACGTGAACGACGTCGCCGTCAGCGTCACGCCCAGCAGCACGACCGCCGATCCCAGTACCAGCGTCGGCCGCCGGAGGCGGGCCAGCCACCGGGTGGTCGGCGCGGCCGGCCGGGGTGCCGGCTTCGAGGCCGCCCGGTAGCGCAGCGGGTCCTCGACGAGCCGGTTGGTCAGGTACGCCAGCACACCCGACACCACCAGCAACACCGCGCCTTCGAGGAACGTGGCGTGTTTGTGACCGGTATAGGACAGCCAGAAGATGAGCAGCGGCCAATGCCAGAGGTAGAGCGAATACGCCATGGCGCCCAGCTCGACCAGCGGACGCGTCGCCAGCAGCCGATTGGGCAGCGGCAGCCGGCCCTCGGCGCCGCGCTGGTCCGTTGAGCCGGCTCCGACGAGGATCAGCAACATGGCGGCGCCGACGGGCACCAGGGCCCACGGGCCGGGGAACTCGCGCACGCCGTCGATGAGTGCCCCGCACGACAGCACCGCGCCCAGCGCGACCGTCGCCAGCGCGGTGCGCAACCACATGGGCCAGCGGATGCGGGTCACCACGGCTCCGACCAGCGCCCCCAGCAGCAACTCCCAGCCGCGGGCGAAGCTGTCGTAATAGGCGGCCGTCTGGTTGTCCTGGTGCGCGATGATCGCGTAGACGAACGAGGCCAGCGTGAGCGCGCTCAGCACCACCAGGAACACCGTCTTCAGCCGGGCGCCCGGCCGACGCCCGCACAGGTACGCCAGGCCGGCGATCAAGACGAGGAAGCTGACGTAGAACTGGCCCTGCACCGACATCGACCAGATGTGTTGCAGGGGGCTGACGGCCTCGCCGGCGCGCAGGTAGTCGGAGGCGGTGTTGGCCAACTCCCAGTTCTGGTAGTAGCCGAGGCTGGCGAGGCTTTGGTCGGCGAAGGCCTCCCAGCGTGTTTCCGGCTGAACCAGGATGGTGAGCACCGCGCATCCGGCCAGCACGACGACGAGGGCCGGAACGAGGCGACGGACGAGCCGGATCACCTCGGCCACCGGCGACAGCGTGACCGCCGGGTTCAACGCGGCGCGAATGATCTTGCCGCCGAAGAAGAATCCGGACAGCGCGAGGAAGACGTCGACGCCACCGGAGACGCGGCCGAACCAGATGTGGAACACGGCGACGAGCGCGATCGCGATGCCGCGCAAGCCGTCGAGGTCGTCGCGATAGAACCCCTGCGATCCCCAGGATTCCGCGGTGGGCGCCCCCGAGTCCCCCGGATCGGCGGCGGCGATCGGTGCGGAAGAACGTGTCGGGGTCTGCATGATCGACCGCTAATTTACCCAAAACCCGCCACCCGTTCCCGACCGCGCGCGGCGGGGGAGCGAGTGGCGGGCGTCGGAAGGCAGCGGACGACCCGTGGGACTTACCGGGTGAGACCGGCGCCCGCCGGCTGCAACGGGGCCTGCTGGGTGGGCAGCTGCTGCACGGGTGCCTGCTGTAACGGCGACTGTTGCGTCGGTGCCAGCTGCAACGGCGCACGCTGGGTCGGCACCTGCTGCGCCGGCGCCTGTTGCGTGGGGACCTGCTGCAGCGGCGCCTGTTGGGTCGGCACCTGCTGCAGCGGCGCCTGCTGGGTGGGCAGTTGCTGCTGCGGCGCTTGCGTGAACGGCGACTGTTGCACCGGCGCCTGCTGCAACGGTGCCTGTTGTGTCGGCGCCTGCTGAGCCGGTGCCTGCTGCAATGGCGCCTGCTGGGCCGGTGCCTGCTGCAGCGGCGCCTGCTGAGCCGGGGCCTGGGGCGTCGGCGCGGAAGCGCCGAGGATGCGGACCATGTAGGGCGTCATGCCGTTGGCGCGCACCGGCGAGACCTGCACGACGTCACCGACCTCGAGCATCTGGTTGTTGCCCAGGTACATCGCGACGCTCTGCGTGCCCTCGGGACCGTAGAAGATCAGGTCACCCTTGCGGGCCTGCTGCGGCAGGATCTTCTGGCCGACCCGGTAGATCGCTCCGGAGGAACGCGGCAGCTTCACGCCGGCACCGGCGTACGCGTACTGCATCAGCCCCGAAGCGTCGAAACCGACGGTGTTGGCGCCGGTACCGGTGCCGCGGGTGGGGCCGTTGATGCCGCCCCCGGCCCAGGAGAACGGCACGCCGCGCTGCGACAGACCGCGGGCGATCACCACGTCGGTGGCCTGCTGATAGTCCATCGACCTGGCGCCCGGGTCGGCGGTCGCGACGGTGGGAACCACCATCGGCGCCCCGAGCAGGGCCAAACCGATCGCGAGGGCGTAGATGCGTTTCATGTTTCTGGCCTCTCAGGCGCTCGTGGGGCCTCGACGCGGTGACCTCGCGCGTCCGCCCCCGGTTCATGGATCGGGTGACGGCCCCCACGCTGGGGCCGCGCCGTCCATGGCACTTGCGTAGTGAACCGGCCGGTCAGACGGCCGTATTCACATCAGTCACAACCGCCACTTTGACAACAGATGGTGTTAGCCGCCAGGGCCCCGGGGGATTATTTGTCGTACCGTGACCGGACGGTGACTGGCGCGGCCCAATCCCGTATCCGCAGTTGTGATTTCGGTCTCAGCCGGCTACGACGTCGCCATCCCGTCACGGGGCGGAGACGCCGGCCCGATCAGAGCCAATAGCGTTCGCTGAACAGGGTCAGCATCGTTCCCGCCGCGGAGCTCACCATGACCAGCGCCAGAGCCAGAACCGGCCAGAAGGACATGTACCAGCCCTTCAGGATGGACACCACCGGGCCGATGACGGCGGCGGTGAGGGCCGCCCCGATCCCGCCCCACACCACCGGGTGGATGTACAGATCCAGCCCGAAGGGAACCGGCCCGCAGGTCTCGTCCGCGCAGACATGCGCCAGGAAGCCGAAAAGCCGCGAGGGCCAGGTCGTCGCCGTGGCCAGCACGGCGAGCAGGACCAGCAGGGTGACGGTGCAGACGACGTCCCACACCGCCAGCCGCACCCGGATCACCCGCGGCGCCCCGGGGGCCTCGGCGTCGTAATCCACCAGGTCGGGTGCGGGCCCTGCGCTGTCGGGCTGCTGCGGCGTGGCCATGATGTCCCATGCTTCCCGACGGCCCGGGTTTGCGCGAATCGGCTGCTTTACCCTCGATCACTATGCCCGCGGCGAAGGCCGGGCTGACGCCCGAGCAGATCAGCGCGATCGACGCCGCGCACCTGTGGCATCCGTACAGCACGATCGGCGCCGAATCCATCGCACCCGTCGTCGCGGTCGCGGCGCACGGCGCCCGGTTGACCCTGATCCGCGGCGGCGAACCCGTCGAGGCGCTCGACGCCATGAGCTCCTGGTGGACCGCGATCCACGGGCACGGCCACCCGGTCCTGGACGCCGCCCTGTCCGCCCAGCTCGGCGCGATGAACCACGTCATGTTCGGCGGACTGACCCACGAGCCCGCGGCCCGGCTGGCCCAGCTGCTGGTCGAGATCACCCCGGCCGGCCTGGAGACGGTGTTCTTCAGCGACTCCGGATCCGTGTCGGTGGAGGTGGCGGTGAAGATGGCGCTGCAGTACTGGCGCAGCCTCGACCGGCCCGGCAAGCACCGGCTGATGACCTGGCGCGGCGGCTACCACGGCGACACCTTCACCCCGATGAGCGTCTGCGACCCCGACGGCGGCATGCATTCGCTGTGGACCGACATCCTCGCCCGGCAGGTCTTCGCCCCGCAGGTGCCGCGGGACTACGACGCCGCCTACAGCGCGGCGTTCGAGGCGCAACTGGCCCGGCATGCCGACGAACTGGCCGCGGTCATCGTCGAGCCCGTCGTGCAGGGCGCCGGCGGCATGCGCTTCCACGACCCGCGGTACCTGCGCGACCTGCGCGAGATCTGCCGCCGACACGACGTGCTGCTGATCTTCGACGAGATCGCCACCGGCTTCGGCCGCACCGGCGAGCTCTTCGCCGCCGACCACGCCGGCGTCAGCCCCGACATCATGTGCGTCGGCAAGGCGCTGACCGGCGGCTACCTGAGCCTGGCCGCCACCCTGTGCACCACCGAGATCGCCCACACCATCAGCGGCGGCGAGGCCGGCGCGCTGATGCACGGGCCCACGTTCATGGCCAACGCGCTGGCCTGCGCGGTCTCGGTGGCCAGCGTCGAGCTGCTGCTCGGGCAGGACTGGCGGTCGCGGGTCACCGAGATCGGCGCCGGGCTGGCGGCCGGGCTCGAACCCGCCCGCGCGTTGCCCGGCGTGACCGACGTCCGGGTGCGCGGGGCCATCGGCGTCATCGAATGCGCGCGCCCCGTCGACCTCGCCGTCGCCACGCCGGCCGCGCTGGACCACGGCGTCTGGCTGCGCCCGTTTCGCAACCTGGTCTACGCGATGCCGCCCTACATCTGCACGCCCGACGAGATCTCCCGGATCGCCTCGGCGATGGTGCAGGTCGCCCGCCTCGTCGGCTAGCAGTGGCGACCCGCTGCGCCCGGCGTGGACTATGCGGCGACCCGCTACGCCCGGCGTGGACTATGCGGCGACCCGCTGCGCCCGACTACGCCGCGCTGGCGGTCGCCGCGGCCGGGCTGGCGGTCGCCACTAGGCTGAGCCCCTATGAACGCCTCCCCGCGGGCACCGATCGACGTCTCCCCGCTGGCCTGGCTGGAGGCGGTGGAACGGCAGCGCCGCGAGGCCGGGCTGCGCCGCTCGCTGCGGCCGCGCCCCGCCGTGGCCACCGAGCTGGACCTGGCATCCAACGACTACCTGGGGTTGTCCCAACACCCCGACGTGATCGACGGTGGGGTCGCCGCGCTGCGCATGTGGGGCGCCGGGGCGACCGGGTCCCGCCTGGTCACCGGCGACACCGAGCTGCACGAGGAATTCGAGACCGAGCTCGCCGACTACGCCGGGGCGGCCGCGGGGTTGCTGTTCTCCTCGGGCTACGCGGCCAACCTGGGCGCCGTCGTCGGGCTGTCCGGCCGGGGTTCGCTGGTGGTGTCCGACGAGCTTTCGCACGCCTCGCTCGTCGACGCCTGCCGGCTGTCGCGGGCCCGGGTGGCGGTGACGCCGCATCGCGACGTCGGCGCCGTGGAGGCGGCGCTGCGGGCGCGCGACGAGGAACGCGCGGTCGTCCTCACTGAATCGGTGTTTTCCACCGACGGCGCCCTGGCGCCGCTTCGCGAACTGCACGACGTGTGCCGTCGGCATCGCGCCCTGCTCATCGTCGACGAGGCGCACGGCCTCGGGGTGCGCGGCGGCGGGCGCGGGCTGCTGCACGAGGTCGGGCTGGCCGGTGCGCCGGACGTGGTCATGACCACCACGCTGTCCAAGGCGCTGGGCAGCCAGGGCGGCGCGGTGCTCGGGCCGGCGTCGGTGCGCGCCCATCTGATCGATTCGGCGCGCACGTTCATCTTCGACACCGGCCTGGCCCCGGCGGCGGTGGGTGCCGCGCGCGCCGCGCTGCGGGTGCTGCGGGCCGAACCGTGGCGCCCGGACGCCGTGCTGCGCCATGCCGGCATCCTCGCGGAGGCCTGCGGGGTACGCGAGCTACCGCAGTCGGCGGTGGTGTCGGTGATCCTCGGCGACCCCGACGTGGCGGTGACCGCCGCGAGCGCCTGCCTGGACGCCGGTGTGCGGGTCGGATGCTTCCGGCCGCCGACCGTGCCCGCCGGCACCTCGCGGCTGCGGCTGACCGCGCGCGCGTCGCTGGACGACGCCGAGCTGGACCTCGCACGCCGGGTGCTCACCGACGTGCTCGCCGGGCTTGGCTAGGGCACCCCGGTGACGGTCCTGGTTGTTACCGGCACCGACACGGGGGTCGGCAAGACGGTCGTCACCGCGGCGCTGGCCTGCCACGCCCGCCGGGCCGGGATCGATGTGGCGGTGTGCAAACCGGTCCAGACCGGCACCGATGACGGTGACGACGACCTCGCGGAGGTGGGCCGGCTGTCCGGGGTGACCGAACTGGCCGGCTTCGCCCGGTATCCGCAGCCGCTGGCGCCGGTGGCCGCGGCCGAGCAGGCCGGGATGCCGCTGCCCACCCGCGAGCAGCTGCTGGGGCTCATCGGGGAGTTGGACCGGCCGGGGCGGCTGACGCTGGTCGAGGGCGCCGGGGGCCTACTGGTCGAACTCGGCGAAAACGGTGTCACCGCACGCGATCTCGCCGTCGCGCTCGCCGCCCCGGCGCTGGTGGTGGTCAGCCCGTCGCTGGGCACCCTCAACCACACCGCGCTCACGCTGGAATCACTTGCCGCGCACAATGTTTCGTGCGCCGGGCTGGTGATCGGGGCCTGGCCCCGGTGCCCCGGGGTGGTGGAGGCGTCCAACCGGTCCGCGCTGGCCCGGTTGGCCGCGGTGCGCGCCGCGCTGCCGGCGGGGGCGGCGTCGCTGGACGCGGCCGACTTCGCGGCGCTGTGCGCAGGCGCATTCGACCGCGACTGGGTCGCCACGCTGGCCGGCTGATGGTCCACTCCATCGAGCTGGTCTTCGACCGCGACACCGAGGCCGCGATCCGAAACATCTGGGAAGCGTTGGCGGCGGCGGGAATTCCCAGCCAAGCGCCGGCCAGCCGGCCGCACGTGACGCTGGCGGTGGCCGAGGGCATCGCCGCCGACGTCGACCCGTTGCTGGCCCCGCTGCGCAACCGGCTGCCGCTGGGCTGCCTCGTCGGCGCGCCGGTGTTGTTCGGCCGCAGCAGCGCAGTTTTCGCGCGGCTCGTGGTGCCGACCGGCGAGCTGCTGGCCCTGCACGCCCGGGTGCACGAGCTGTGCGCCCCGCATCTGGTGCCCGGCCCGATGCCCAACAGCCTGCCCGGTCAATGGACCGCGCATGTCACGATCGCCCGCCGGGTCGGCGGCGCCCAACTCGGCCGCGCGTTGCGCATCGCGGGCCGGCCCGCCCAGATCGACGGCAGCTTCGCGGGTTTGCGCCGCTGGGACGGCGACAAGAAGGTCGAGCACCTGATCGGTTAGTCGCGACCGCAAACGGCGGTGTGGCGGGGGGCGGGGGCCACCCGTCGGTGCATCGCACAGAAATTCTACGGTCGTTGACTTATCTCCGTCGATGTCGTTAGCTTGAGTGCGGAGAAACTCCGCAGTTGGGGAGTTATGCGGTGCCAGGTTTCACGACGGGTCGCGCGCCGGGGCATCAAGGCGCCCGACTTCCTGCGGCGGGACGCCGTCGCCGTATCTGGCGTGAAAACCATTGGGAACGTGCGAGTTACAGGCTCTGAGCGAAGGGAGCATGATGCGTACAACGACTGCGGCGCTAGGCAGCGCGGCGTTTTTTCTCGTCGCCCCGGGGACCGTCGCCGGACTGATCCCCTGGCTGATCACCGGCTGGCATTGCCGTCAACCGCTACCACACTGGGTGATTGCCCAGATCGTCGGGGTGCTGCTGATCTGTGTGGGCCTGGTGCCGGTGGTGTCGGCGTTTGCGGAGTTCGCCAAGGCGGGCGGCACCCCAGCACCAGTCGCGGCGCCCCGACGACTCGTCGTCAGTGCATTCAACCGGTATGTCCGCAATCCGATGTACGTCGGCCTGCTGGTGGTCATCGTCGGCCAGGCCCTGCTGTTCGGCAGCCTCGGCACGGCCGTCTACGCCGCGGTGATGTGGGCGGTGACGGCCTCGTTCGTGCGCTGGTACGAAGAACCCACCTTGCAGCGCCAATTCGGGACCGACTACGAGGCCTATCGGCAGGCGGTGCCCGCGTGGTTCCCGCGACTGCGCCCATGGACGCCCGGCCCGACATGACATCGCCCGCCGGGCGCGGCGCCCCGGCCGCACATCAGCGTTCGTCGCGCTGCGGCGCCGCGCGGCTCACGGGGTGGCCGACAGTGCGTACTCCTGCCCCATGGCCTCGTGCACCCTGGCGCGTCGCTCGTCGATGGCGCGGCCCAGGTCTTGCAGCAGCAGCGGCTTACTGGTCACCAATTCGACAAGATGATCGCGATCGATCTCCAGCGCGGTGATTTCGTCGACCGCCTGCGCGTCGGACAGGTTGGGCTGCCGGGTCAGCGCGGTCACCCCCAGGAACGAGCCCTCGTCCAGCCCGCCGACCGCAACCGCAGTTCCATCCCTGGCGGTGGCGGTCAACCGCACGCCGCCCGCGAGCAGAAACGTCATCTTGTCGGGAACCCGGCCGGCGTGCTCGACGATCTCGTTCGCCCCGTAGCGAACGATTTTGGCTTGCGATACCAGGGCCTGCTGGTCCGGTGGACTCAGGCGCAACGCGGGAGCCACCACGGTCCTGATGGCCCTCTCGATGCGCTCGGTCGTCGAGATGTCGTCCTCGGCGCCGTCGAGGCGCAGGCCTTCGCGCCGCGCGGCGTACCAGAGCCAACGCAGGAACGTCGCCTGCGCGGCGGAATCGTCGGCGGGCGACCGCAATCCGACGGTGAGGTGATACTCGGCGCCGCCTGCGGGCGTCGCGGCGGCCATTGCGTTGGGCCTGCGCTGCGGCAGCGCGTTGGCCACCCGTTCCAGCAGCGCGCAGACCCGGTCGGGTGGGTCGACCTCGGAAAACGTTGTGGTAAGTGCCAATTGGTGGCCGCCGGGCGGGCGGCTGAGGTTGGTGAACGAGGTCGTGGCCAGCACCGAGTTCGGGGTGATCTGTAGCCCGCGGCCGGTCTGGATGTGGACGGAGCGCCAGTTCGCCTCCACGATCCGTCCCCGGGCCGCGGGGGTGTCCAGCCAGTCGCCGATCCGGAATGGCTGTTCGAACAACATGAACAGCCCCGACACGATCTGGCCGACGGAATTCTGCAGCATCAGCCCGATCACCACCGAGGTGACACCCAGCGCGGTGAAAAGGCCGCCGACGCGCACGCCCCACACGTAGGAGAAGATGACCGCCAGCCCGATCCCGATAAGCACGAAGCGGGTCACGTCGAGGAAGATGCCCGGAATCCGTTGGCGCCACGTCCCTTGCGGTGCGCCCTCGAACATGGTCGCGTTGAGTCCGGACAGCAGCAGCACCAACACCACGAAGCCGAACACCGTCGCGAGAACCCGCACCGACGTGAACTGCGCCGGCATCCGCGCCACGTTGACCAGCAGCACCAACAGGGCGCCCAGGGGGATCACGTAGGTGCGCAACAGGAACGCGGGCCGGGCCAGCGGGCTGTTCTTGCGGGCCAGGCTCTGATGCCATTCGGTGAGGGCGATCAGCAGCAGCGGCAGGCCGACGACCACACCGGCGGCCCAGTACAGCGATGGCGAATCCAAGGATGTCACGGCCCTGCCCTTATCCTTCCGACAACTTCCAGATCTGTTGCTCGACGCCGGCGACGGTCACTGTGCCCGCCGGCGTGAATTGGCGGATGTCGCGCAGCGCCTCGTACACCGTGGAGGTGACAAAGATCCCCGTTTGCGTTGTGCTGCTGCGTGTTTGATGAGCAAGGTTGACCGCCGCGCCCCACATGTCGTAGACGATGCTGGATCGTCCGACCAGTCCGCTGATCACGTTTCCGGTGTTGATGCCGGCCCGCAGGTCCAGGTGGTAGCCCGTCCTGCCGTTGAAGCGCGCGATGATGTCCTTCATCTCGACGGCGAACTCGACGGTGCGGTGGACGCTGTCCAGGCGGGGGAAGTTCAGGCCGCAGCTGGCGAGGTAGCCGTTGTGCAGTGTGCGAATCGGCTCGATGCCAAGGGATTCGGCCGCCGAGTCGAGTTCCCGCACCAGCTCGTCGACGATGCCCACCAGTTCGCGTCCGGAAAGCTTGCCCGAGATCTCGTCGAGGCCCACGAGGTCGGCGAAGAGGACGGTGACGTCCTGGTGCTCTTCGGCGATCGTCTGTTCACCCTCGCGGTAACGCCTTGCGACCGGCTCGGGCATCAACGACCCGAGCAGCCGGTCGTTTTCCTTGCGTTGCTCGCCCAGCAGCTCTTCCTTGATCCGCAGGTTTCGGCTCATCTCGTTGAAAGCGGCCGTGAGTTCCCCGATTTCGTCGCGGGACGTGACCGGGATCGCGACGTCGTAATTGCCGGCGCCGATCTCCTGGGCGCCGGCCTGCAACCTGCGGATGGGTCGCACGAAGATCTGCGCGACCAGCAGCGCCGCCACACAGATCACGAAAACCATTGCGGTGGTGGTGATCACGAGGGTCTGGGTGAGCGACATGATCCGGGCGTTGGCCTCGGCGGTTTCCCTGGTCGCGACGATCGACCAGTGCAGGTCGGAATTGGGCACGGACAGCGGGGCGTAGGCGGCGAGTTCGCGCCGGCCCAGATAGCTGGTGTCGGTGAGGGTTCCCGTCTCTCCGCGGTCGGCGGCACGCACCGCCGCGGTGGCCACGGGCTGAACCAGCGTGGTGCCGCCCCACCTGATCGCCGTGTCGACGGCGGCCGGCCGGGTTCCGGCCGCGACCGCATCCCGTTTGTATCGCTGGGGGTCCTCGAGGAACAGCCGCGAATCCGAGCGCATCAGGTGGTCCGGACCGGCGAGATACGTTTCGGCGGTGTCGCCCATGCCCGCGGCCTTCCACTGCTTGTCGGCGGTCATGATCCGATTCACCTTGGCGATCGGCAGGGGCAGCGCCAGCACCCCGGCCGCGTTGCCGGGTGGACCGATCGGTGCCGTCAACCACGCGATGGGCTGACCGAGTTGAGCCTGATAGGGCGCGAAGTCGGTGATCCACACGAAATCCACCGAGTTGGCGGCCATCGCCTTCTCGTAGGCGTCGCGCAGGTTGGATTGGCGATACGGGCCGGTGCGGACGTTGGTACCCAGCGACGCGGATTTCTTCACGCTGTAGACGACGTTGCCGCGGGTGTCGAGCAGCAGCGCGTCCCGGTATTCGAATCGGGTTGCGATCTCGCGAAAGTAGTCGTTGAAGCGCGCGTTGGCGGCCGACCAGGCGCTGCCGTCGCCGGCGTCGTCGGGCGTGGGTGCCGACTTATCCGAGGACCGATTCGCCGCCACGGTGTAGTGCGCCTGCAGGTACTTCTGTGCGTTGTTGCTCGGCAGCACGGCGTCGAGTGCCAGCTTCTTGCCGGTGTCGCGCTCGATCGGTTCGATCAGCTTTTTGGTGTAGAAGTCCACCAGCGCGCGTTGCTGCCCGGGGTCGACGGGAGCGTTGGCCAGTTGGTCGAAGCCGGCGGTGAACTCGCGCACCGCGTCCAACGCGGTGGTTCCGTGGCTGTAGACGACCAGCGAATCCGACAGATCCGAGAACAGGGTCTCGATGGCCCGTTTCTGCGCCGCGCGCATCTGGGTCATCCGCTCGGAGGCCGCGGGCAACAGCGCGTTGCGCGCCGCGACGTATTCGACTGTTCCGATCACTCCCAGCGACGCCAGGCTGGCCACCAGCAGCATCAGCATCACCTTGGACTGAATGCTGAATCGGGACAGCGCTCGTAGGCGACGCCACGTCGTCCGGGCCGGGTTCTGCTCGTCCGGGGGGACCGGCTCGGTCGAGCGCCCCGCCATCAATCGAGTTCGGTCAGGGTTCGCGTTACGGAGGAGCGCACGCCGCAACGCCTACCCACCGAAGAGCAGATACAAACCGGTGAAGGTGTAGCCGACCATCAACAGCATCATGGTCAGCTGTCCGGTGAGCTGATGCCCGGCGGGCAGCAGTCGCAGGGCTTTGTCGTGGGCGGCGATCACCGCGACGATGTGCCCGGTGACCACGCAAATCACCTTGATCGCCGCCAGCAGCGGCGGATGCATGGACAACACGTAGGCCACGTGTAAGTGCGCCAGGCCGAACAGGTTCCAGCCGCGGCCGAACGGGTCGGCCAGCGCGAACACCGCCTGCTGTCCGCGCTCCACCAGATACGACAGGTAGTGCGCGAAGATGTAGCCCACCACGATCGGGATCAGCGAATGCGCCATCTGGCCGGGCAGCGCGCGGCGCCGCTCGCGGTCCACGCCGCCGGTGGCCCGCGCGGCCAACGAAAACGTCACCGCCACAACGGAAATGAAGACGATCAGCCCGGCGGTGCGTAGCGCCGACGACGCTAAAGTGGGGGACACGCCGACGTCTCGCGTGAGCCGATCGGCGAAGCCGCGCCAGGTCGGCGACGACGAGAAGCTGTCGAAGGCGGTGGACCCGAGCAGCACCGCCAGCAGCACGACGACGCCCGGACGCACCGGCAGCGACGGCAGATGGTCGAGCGGGTTGCCGACGACGATCCGCCCGGTCTCCCGATTGCGGCGAAACGGTGAGAGCCGGGAGACGGCCATGCTGTACACGCCGAACGGGTCGGCGCGCGCCAGCCAGCGCTGCCCGCACAGCCAGGCCCCGGCGAGCATCAGCACGGCGTAGGCGGCGATCCACGTCCTGATCCAGGGCAGCGACGCCGAGTTCGGGCTGGCCAGTTCCATCCAGACGAACGCGAACAGGCCGACCGCGGCGGGACGGTAGCCCCAGCCTTCCGGGTAGGACCGCCGCGGCCGGCCGATCCGCCGCGGCGTGACGCGGCGCAGCAGCAGGTACACCGTGCGCATGGGCGAAATCACCCGCCACACCGGCCCGAAGGCCAGCGACAGGGCCACCAGCCCGACCCACAGCAGCACGTAGAACGCGCCGAGCAGCGCGTTGGTCTCCGACTGGGGGCCCCAGATCCCGGCCGACACCGCCCACAGCGCGAACACCAGCGCCAGCGCCGCGGCCGCCCAGCGGCTCGCCCGGGCGTCGACGAAGACCGTCAGCGCCGCCGGCAAGGGCCTGCCCGGCTTCAGCGGATCGAACCGCGGTTGTCGCCAGGCGAAAGCGACCAGGGCGAAGGTGAACGTCAGCGCCCATGCCGCCCCGACCATCGCGTAGGCGTACGGCACCGGAAGGTCGCCCGACCCGCCGAGCCCATGCGCGAGCACCACCGCCGCGTGGGCGGAGGTCACGGCTGCACTTGGATGGTGGCGATGGTCCGGTCGAGGTGGTGCAGTTCCACCGCGACGTTGCCGGGCACCTCGACGGCGAAGTCAAACGTCTGGTGGGGCGCCGCCGCGACCTGGAACTTGTGATCGGGCGTCGAGTGCACGTGCAGCTCGTCGGTGGCGTCGCTGGTCACGTGCAGGGTGATCTGCTGGCGCACCTTGGCCTGCAGTGTGGCGTTGGTCGGGGTCACCTGATCGTGGGCGATGGTCACGTCGATCACCAGGGGAGCCGCCGGCGACTTGTCGGTGGAACCGCCGCAGGCGACCAGCCCGCAGACCAGCGCCGTCACCCACGCCGCGAGGAGAGTGCCGCGAATCGTCATCGCCCTACGCCGCCCGGGGAGCGGGCTGCTTGTCCTCGACGGGCTCCGGCTCGGTGACGGCGTTGCCGAGCCGCCCCGCACCCCACGTCAGGCCGGCGATGACCATCAGCGTCATGAAGAGCACCACGATCGAGCCGGCGGTGAACAGCCACACCGGCGCGTTCTGGTCGCGTTCGCGCTGCAGGATCGTGATCTCCTGCACGAACGGGCGGTTCATCGCCGGCAACGCCGGAACCTCGGGCGCCGGGATCGCCTCGTCGGCCGGTTCGTAGATCGGCACCGCGGTCATCGTGTAGCCGTCCTGAACCCGCAACAGCGTCTTCCACGTGCCCCACACCGGAAGCGGGCGCGTCGACCGGTAGTGCCCGGGACCCACCTGCTCGAGCTCGTCGATCTGTAGACCGCGATTGTTCTCCATCCGGCCTTGCCAGGACAGGATCGTCACCCACTCCGGATGCCGGCCGACCATGTCGGACGGTTGCAGTTGGACGTCGGCCGAGACCATGCGCTGCCCGGGCGCCGCGGGCAGATCGGTCAGCGTGATGGCGGCGTTGTTCTGGCGCGGCACGACGATGTGCAGGCCGTTGGCCACCGCGCCGCCGATCACCAGCACCGTGACCACCACCACCGAGATGCCGGCGGCGCGGCCGGGGAGCCGCTGGCCGGTGAGCACCATGCCGAACAGCGCGCCGCACATGCCCATCAGCACCGCGACCGGCACCGCCATGGCCAGCGCCTCGCCCCACATGCCGACCGGCCACGGGTAGTGGTAGACCGCCGCGATCCACAGCGACTCCAGCCACAGCCCGACGGTCCCCACACCGAGGCCCGCGACGGCGCCAAATGCGATGGGGCGCTTGATCAGCGGAGTCAGCGCGATCAACTCGACCGCGAGCGCGGGGCCGAGATACAGGGGGAACCAGTTGATCGGGGCCCCCAGGATCGGCCCGACCAGTAATGCCACACCACCGCGCAGCGCGATGGCGAAGACGGCCGCGATCAGGGCCGCACCCCGTCCCATGGTGATGCGGGCGGCCACCGCCGCCAGCGCCGCCGCGGCGGCGATCATCATGGGCTGCAGGACGAGGCGGAATTGCTCGACGCCGAAGTCGTATTCGATCTGATAGACCGACAAGCCGATGAACATGCCGCCGAACGACAGGTAGCGCAGGAACGTGATGAACGCGCCGTGCAGGACGTCGGCGCCCAGTTGGGCCTCACCCTCGCGCTCGAGCATCAGCACCGCGAACAGCGAGAAGCAGGCGCCGCCGATCATCATCAAATGCGTTGGGCCCCAAAGTGTTACGTCCTGGCCGAAGATGCGGTGCCAGATGTCGTCGAGCGGGAACCCGATCAGTGCGTACAGGCCGCAGCCGGCCATCAGCACACCGCCGACGGGGGCCTGCCAGTTCCGGGTGATGCGCACCGCCGCCGGGCCGGGCTGCTCGAAAGGCAGCACGACCGCCGTCATCCCGCCGAGGAAGATGCCGAACAGCCCGATGATGATGAAGTAGTGCGCCGGGTTGGCCAGCGGGCCGGGGTCGCGGCCGTTGCCGATATGCCAGCTGACGTCCCAGATGAAGCCGAACAGCGCGCAGATGATCGATGTGGTGAACACCAGCACCGGCAGGGCGACCCAGCTCGGTCGGTGGAATTTTTCGCCCACCTTGTCCGCGAGGCGGGCCAACCAGGTGATGCGGTGCGTGCGGTGGGCGTGGCCCACCCACAGCATCAGCAACGTGATCACCACCGCGGCGATCGAGAGCCCGATCACCTGGTCCAACCCCGCACCGCGCGCCGGTGCCTCAGCAACAATCGTCAGTTCATTCGGCCGCATCGTCGTGCCTCCCACTCGCGCCGGGCTGCCCCGGAAGATCCGATTGAAGTCAACCGCTTATTACTGTCAAGTAGGTTCGTGATTGTTTGTTTAATGCCCAGATCCGGCGCCCGTCAATCACGCTCTTGATCGGGCGTGTCGGGTTTCGACGCGTCGGAGGTGGCCTTGGTGGCGCTCGTGACGTTGCGGCCTTCGCGGCGGTCGCGCAGCGCGATGTACAGGATGACGGCGACGACGATCACCGCAGGCAGGAATGCCGGCGCCGCCAACAGCAGGTAGTGGTGCGCCAGGTATTCGACGTGCGGGGTCACCATGGTCGTATACCCAGGGATAGGCGGAGTTCTTCGGCCGTTACCCTACTTTGAACACCTTTTCATTCCGGCTGCCGCCACCACGGGGCAGATGTGTCCCCACGCGCGGACACGAGAAAGAGGCAAGGGAGTACCTGGTGACCCAAGCGGCAACCCGACCGACGGCCGAAACCGGCAACGGCGAGGACATCCTGGCGGTGGCCCGGCAGCAGGTGCTGGAGGACGGCCAGGGCCTGAGCCGCGACCAGGTCCTGCAGGTGTTGCGGCTGCCCGACGACCGGCTCGACGAACTGCTGGCGCTGGCCCACGAGGTGCGGATGCGCTGGTGTGGCCCCGAGGTCGAGGTCGAGGGCATCATCAGCCTCAAGACCGGCGGCTGCCCCGAAGACTGTCACTTCTGCGCGCAGTCCGGCCTGTTCGAATCGCCGGTGCGCAGCGCCCGGCTCGACATCCCCAGCCTGGTCGAGGCGGCCAAGCAGACCGCGAAGTCCGGCGCCACCGAGTTCTGCATCGTGGCCGCGGTTCGCGGTCCCGACGAGCGGTTGATGGCCCAGGTCGCGGCGGGCATCGAGGCGATCCGCAACGAGGTCGAGATCAACATCGCCTGCTCGCTGGGCATGCTGACCGCCGAGCAGGTGGAGCAGCTGGCGGCCATGGGTGTGCACCGCTACAACCACAACCTCGAGACCGCGCGCTCGTACTTCACCAACGTCGTGACCACCCACCTCTGGGAGGAGCGCTGGGAGACGCTGTCGATGGTGCGCGACGCCGGCATGGAGGTGTGCTGCGGCGGGATCCTGGGCATGGGCGAATCCCTTGAGCAGCGCGCCGAATTCGCCGCCGAACTCGCCGAACTCGGCCCCGACGAGGTCCCGCTGAACTTCTTCAACCCCCGGCCGGGCACGCCGTTCGGCGACCTGGAGGTGCTGCCGGCCAGCGAGGCGTTGAAGTCCGTCGGCGCGTTCCGGCTGGCGCTGCCGCGCGTCATGCTGCGCTTCGCCGGCGGCCGCGAGATCACCCTGGGCGACCTCGGCGCCAAGAAGGGCATGCTGGGCGGCATCAACGCCGTGATCGTCGGCAACTACCTGACCACGCTGGGCCGCCCGGCCGAATCCGACCTGGAATTGCTCGGCGACCTGCAGATGCCCCTCAAGGGGCTCAACGCCAGTTTGTAAGCGACTCGCCGCGGCTAGGGTTGGACACTTGTGGTTGGCGATCTGGGTGCTGCGGTCAGCGCCGGCGTCTACAACGTCTACACCGGCGAGTTAGGGGGCACCGCCGTGCCGACAGCGGCTCAGCTGGGCCTCGAGCCGCCCCGGTTCTGCGCGGCGTGCGGGCGCCGGATGGTGGTGCAGGTCCGCCCCGACGGGTGGCGGGCGCGCTGCTCGCGCCACGGTGAGGTCGACTCCGCCGACCTGGAGGCGCAACGGTGAGCGAGCAGGCCACCCCGGACGTCCCGGCCCCGCCCGTCGCCGTAACCCGCCGGGCGCGGGTGCGCGCGCTCGTGCTCGTCGCGGCTGGCTCGGCGGTGACCGGTCTGCTGATCGGCGCGCTGTGGGCGTGGATCGCGCCGCCGATCCGCGCCGTGGTGGCGCTCACCCGCTCCGGCGAGCGGGTGCATGACTATCTGGGCAACGAGTCCGAGCATTTCTTCGTCGCCCCCGCCCTGATGCTGGGCCTGTTGACCGTGCTGGCGGTGGTCGCGTCCGTGTGGGCGTGGCAATGGCAACAGCACCGCGGCCCGGGAATGGTCGTCGCCCTGTCGGTCGGCATGCTGACCGCCGCCGCCGCGGCCGCCGCGGTCGGGGCGGGGCTGGTGCGGGTCGCCTACGGCGCCTTGGACTTCGACGCGGTGCCGCTGAGCAAGAGCCCGTCCGTCGCCTACGTCACCCAGGCGCCGCCGGTGTTCTTCTCCGACCGTCCCCTGCAGATCGCGGTCAGCCTGATGTGGCCGGTGGGCGTCGCCGCGCTGGTGTACGCCGTGCGGGTGGCTGCGGACGCCCGTGACGACCTGGGGGCGCTGCCCCCGGAGCGCCGGGCCTCCGCCGCGCTGCCCGTGGGACGGGGCGGCGCGGCGGAAGCGGCCGTGTCATAGCGGACGGCGGCGAATCCTGCGGCCCGTGACCACCTTGGCCGCGATTTTGAACAGCCGGGCCATGCCGATGTAGGTCATCGGGTTGAACATCGTCGGCCAGGTGGTTCGCACCAGGTGCTCGGTCAGCGGGCGACCCTCGAAGCGGTCCGTCAGCCAGCGCAAGGTCATCGGCGCCGACAGCGGGTGCAGCATCATGTGTTCGTTGAACGCGTCGCGGTGGTAGGTGACCCGCGCACCGCCCGCCGAATAGGCGTCGGCCAGCACGTCGATGTCGTGGACGTCGATCAGGTAGTCGTGCACGGCCTGCACGATCAGCACCGGTGGCGTCGGGACCGCGGCGCCCAGCTTGATGTGGTCGAAGACGTACGAGACTTCCGGGGTGGACAGGATCTTCTCGAGCGGCTCGTCGAGATAGTCGCCCATGTTCTTGCCGGCCATGCGGACGACGGCCCCGACGGTCGTCATCTTCTCCAGCGAGTCGAGCAGGGCGCGCCCCTCCTCGTTGGCGTGCTCCTTGATCACCCGGTCCAGATCGGGATAGATGTGCGCGAGCGCGGCCACCACCAGCGCGGGCAAGCCCGACAGGAAGCTGCCGTTGAGCCGCCGGAAGGTGTTGCCCAGGTCCCCGACGGGCGAGCCGAGCACCGCGCCCACGATGTCGAGTTCCGGCGCGTATTCGGCGCACACCTCGGCGGCCCATGCGCTGGCCAGGCCGCCCCCGGAGTACCCCCACAGCCCGATCGGGGCCGACTTGGACAGCCCGAGCCGCTCGGAGCCCAGCGCGGCCCGGATGCCGTCCAGGACCCGGTAGCCGGGCTCATACGGCGCCCCCCACAAGCCGCGCAGGCCTTCGTGGTCGGGCACGGAGACGGCCCAGCCCTCGGCGACGGCGGCGGCGATCAGGAAGAGCTCGAACTGGCCGATCGCCCCGAACGCCTTCGCCCGGCGGCGCAGCGCATAGGACGGGAAGCAGCGCGACGACACGGCGTCGATCGCGCACTGGTACGACAGCACCGGGCAGGGACGCCCCGGGGCGAGGTCGGTCGGGACGATCACCGTCGTCGCGGTCGCCTCCGGCTGGCCGTGCATGTCCATGGTCCGGTAGAGCAGCTGGACGGCCTTGATGGGCTGCGGGATCAGGCCGAGGAATGCCAACTCGACGTCGCGCGAGCGCAGCACCGTCCCGGGCTCGGCGTGCTGGAATCCCAGCGGCGGCTGGTAGAACGGGTCGTCCGAGGGCAGCAGCGGACGCACCTTGGGCTGCAGTTCCTCGTGGGGCGGCCGGGCGATCCATTCCGCGCCATGCGTGCCTGCCAGGTTGCCGAGCTCAGCCATTGAGGCTCCCTTCGTGGCCACCCGGCATTCTCGCGTACGAACGGCAGGTAACCAAAACGTCATCGCCGCGCTGTGAGCGACTTCTCGTCACCTGCGGGCGGGCCAGACACGTCACGGGTGCCGACCGGATGGCGCGTCGCTGCAACGACGCGTTCGGGTAAGCCTAGCCGGGGACCCCGGGCGGCCTGAGCGCGGCGAATTCGTCGGTGACCCGCAACGCGGCGTCGGTGAACCGGTACAGCGCGGCCGGGCGCCCGCCGCTGCGGCCGGATTGCGCGATGGTGCCGGTCGCGGTGATGACGCCGCGCCGCGCCAGCACCCGCTGCAGGTTCGTCGCGTCGACCTGATACCCCAGCGCCGCTCCGTAGATGTCGCGCAGCGTGGAGAGCGCGAATTCCCTTGGCGCCAAAGCGAACCCGATGTTGGTGTAGGACAGTTTGGCGTTCAGCCGGGTGCGGGCGTGATCCACCATCGGGGCGTGGTCGAAGGCCATCGGTGGCAGGCGGTTCACCGGGTGCCAGCGGGTGTCCGGCGGGAGCTCGGGGCTGGCGGGGGAGGGCACCAGGCCCAGGAAGGTGGACGCGATCACCCGGGCGCCCGGCACCCGGTGCGGGTCGGAGAACACCGCGAGCTGTTCCAGATGGGCCAGCTCCTTGAGGTCGACCTTCTCGGCGAGCTGGCGGCGCACCGAGGTGATCATGTCCTCGTCGTTGCGGACCTGCCCGCCCGGCAGCGACCACGCGCCGCGTTGCGGGTCCTTGGCGCGCTGCCATAACAGCACGTTCAGCTGCGGTTTCGCCGTCGGTCGCCCCTTGGCAACCTCGTCGGTGACTTCGCGAACCTGGAACACGACCGCGAGCACTTCGTGGGCGGTGCTACGATGGGCCATGTTTTCGATTATAAGTCGAAAACCTCCTGGCTGAAAGGAGCCCCCATGACGGTGATCAATCGCATGGACACGCTCGCCGAAGACATGGTTGCCGACATCACGAATTCGCCCACCGGCTACGCCGGCGTGGTCGCCGATGCGCAGTGGGCCGCCGAGATTCGCCGACTGGCGAAGTTGCGCGGCGCCACCGTGCTCGCGCACAACTACCAGCTGCCCGAGATCCAGGACGTCGCCGACCACGTGGGCGACTCGCTGGCGCTGTCGCGGATCGCCGCCGAGGCGGCCGAGGACACCATCGTGTTCTGCGGCGTGCACTTCATGGCCGAGACGGCCAAGATGCTCAGCCCCGACAAGACGGTGCTCATCCCGGATCAGCGCGCCGGCTGCTCGCTGGCCGATTCGATCACCGCCGACGAGTTACGCGCGTGGAAGGACGAGCACCCCGGCGCGGTCGTCGTCTCCTACGTCAACACGACGGCGGCGGTCAAGGCGCTCACCGACATCTGCTGCACGTCGTCCAACGCGGTCGACGTCGTCGAGTCCATCGACCCGGACCGCGAGGTGCTGTTCTGCCCGGATCAGTTCCTCGGCGCCCACGTGCGCCGGGTCACCGGCCGCAAGAATTTGCACGTGTGGGCCGGCGAATGCCACGTGCACGCGGGGATCAACGGCGACGAACTGGGCGACCAGGCCCGCGCGAATCCCGACGCCGAGCTGTTCGTGCACCCCGAATGTGGTTGCGCCACATCGGCCCTCTACCTCGCCGGCGAAGGCGCGTTCCCCCCGGACCGGGTGAAGATCTTGTCCACCGGCGGCATGCTCGACGCCGCGACCCAGACCAACGCGCGAAAAGTGTTGGTGGCCACCGAGGTCGGCATGCTCTATCAGCTGCGGCGGGCCGCGCCGCAGGTCGACTTCCGCGCCGTCAACGACCGCGCCTCCTGCAAGTTCATGAAGATGATCACCCCGGCGGCCCTGCTGCGCTGCCTCGTCGAGGGGGCCGACGAAGTCGACGTCGACCCCGACATCGCGGCCGCCGGCCGGCGCAGCGTGCAGCGCATGATCGAGATCGGCCAGCCGGGCGGTGGCGAATGACCGCCCGTCCCCAGTGGACTGACAGCGCCGACGTCGTCGTGATCGGCACCGGTGTCGCGGGATTGGCCGCCGCGCTGGCCGCCCACCGGGCCGGGCGCCGCGTCGTCGTGCTGAGCAAGGCCGATCAGGCGCGCGGCGCGACGGCGACCCACTACGCGCAGGGCGGCATCGCAGTCGTCCTGCCCGACAACGACGACTCGGTCGAGGCGCACGTCGCCGACACCGTGGTCGCCGGGGCGGGCCTGTGCGATCCGCAGGCGGTCTACTCGATCGTCGCCGACGGGTACGCGGCCGTGACCGAATTGGTCGGCGACGGAGCACGATTCGACGAATCCGCGCCCGGCCAGTGGGCGCTGACGCGCGAAGGCGGTCACTCGCGGCGGCGCATCGTGCACGCCGGGGGTGACGCCACCGGCGCCGAGGTGCAGCGCGCACTCGACCACGCCGCGCGCACGCTGGACATCCGCACCGGGCACGTGGCCCTGCGCGTGCTGCACGACGGCGCGGCCGTGACCGGCGTCCTGGTGGGCAACCCGCAGGGATACGGAATCATCGGCGCGCCCTCGGTGATCATTGCCAGCGGGGGGCTCGGGCACCTGTACGGCGCGACCACCAACCCGGAGGGATCCACCGGCGACGGAATCGCGTTGGGCCTGTGGGCCGGCGTCGCGGTCAGCGATCTCGAGTTCATCCAGTTCCACCCCACGATGCTCTTCGCGCCCGGGGCCGCCGGCGGGCGGCGCCCGCTGGTCACCGAGGCCATCCGCGGAGAGGGCGCCAGACTGATTGACCGGCAAGGGGATTCGGTAACCGCCGGTGTTCATCCGATGGGCGACCTGGCCCCCCGCGATGTCGTCGCCGCGGCCATCGACGCGCGGATGAAGGCCACCGGTGACCCGTGCGTCTTCCTCGACGCCCGCCACATCGGGGACTTCGCCAACCGGTTCCCGACGGTGACGGCCGCCTGCCGGGCCGCTGGCGTCGACCCCGTCCGTCAACCCATTCCCGTTGTGCCCGGGGCGCATTACAGCTGCGGGGGCATCGTCACCGACGTGTGCGGCCAAACCGAGCTGCCCGGGTTGTTCGCCGCCGGTGAGGTCGCCCGTACCGGCCTGCACGGCGCCAACCGGTTGGCGTCCAACAGCCTGTTGGAAGGTTTGGTGGTCGGTGGCCGCGCCGGCAGGGCGGCGGCCGCGCACGCCGCGGCGGCCGGGCCCGCCCGGGCGGTCGCACCCGAGCCCGCTGAGCCGCTTGCGCACACCGCGCCCGAGCGCACCGAGCTGCAGCGCGCGATGAGCCGCGACGCGTCGGTGGTGCGCGACGCCGCCGGGCTGACCCGGCTGTCCACCACGCTGTCGCGGGCCAAGGCGCGCGCCGTGGCGGGTCGTCGCGACTTCGAGGACGTCGCGCTGGCCGTCGCCGCCCGCGCGGTGACGGCCGCGGCCCTGGCCCGCACCGAAAGCCGGGGCTGCCACCACCGCGAGGAACACCCGCAGACCGTGGCCGAACAGGCGCGCAGCAACGTGCTGCGACTGGCCGACGACCAGAACTCGGTGCTGGTGGAGGCCTTGGCGGCGGTCGTATGACCTCGATGTCCGACTGCGAACTCACCGCCGCGCGCGAAACCATCCGGCGCGGCCTGGTCGAGGACCTGCGCTACGGCCCCGACGTCACCACGCTGGCGACGGTGCCCGCCGACGCGGTGGCCACCGCGTCCATGGTGCCCCGGCAGCCCGGCGTGATCGCCGGCATCGACATCGCGCTGCTGGTGCTCGACGAGGTGCTCGGCGCGCGCGGCTACCAGGTCATCGACCGCGTCGAGGACGGCGCCCGGCTGCAGGCGGGGCAGCCCGTGCTGACGGTGCGGGCCGAAACCCGCGGCCTGCTGACCGCCGAGCGGACCATGCTGAACCTCATCTGCCACCTGTCGGGGATCGCCACCACCACCGCGCACTGGGCGGCCGCCGTGGACGGCACCAAGGCCAAGGTGCGCGACACCCGCAAAACCCTGCCGGGCCTGCGGGTGTTGCAGAAATATGCGGTGCGCGTCGGCGGGGGCGTCAACCACCGCCTCGGGCTCGGCGATGCCGCGCTGATCAAAGACAACCACGTGGTGGCGGCGGGCTCGGTGGTCGAGGCGTTGCGCGCGGTCCGCGACGCGGCGCCGGACCTGCCGTGTGAGGTGGAAGTGGATTCACTCGAGCAGCTCGACGAGGTGCTGCCCGAAAAGCCCGAGCTGATCTTGCTGGACAACTTCCCGGTGTGGCAGACGCAGATGGCGGTGCAACGCCGGGATGCGCGCGCGCCGGCCGTCCTGCTCGAGTCCTCCGGCGGCCTCAGCCTGGAAAACGCCGCCGCCTACGCCGCGACCGGGGTGGACTACCTGGCCGTCGGCGCGCTGACACATTCGGTGGGGGTGCTCGACATCGGCCTGGATATGTAGCGCGGCCGCATCGGGTGTGAAACCTGGGCGTTGAGTGTGAATCGTCGGCGCGATTCTTCGGCGTGTCGCCGCCGTGGCCGCACACTGAAAGCCACTGGCGCACACTCAAACTCGGCGCGCCCCGGTCTCAGGCGATGTCGGCGACGAAAACCCCGATCCGGCGCAGCTGCATGCGCGCCAACGCCGGCAGCCCTTGGACGTCGGGGCCGTCGGAGCCGGCGGGCAGGATCCGCGGGTTGATGAGGTGGAGCACGCGGTTGCGGCTCAACTCCACGTCCGCCTCGCCCGCGGCCAGCACGTTCTTCACCCAGTTCGTCTTGCCGTGGCCCAGCGCGATCGCCAGGGTGTTGCCCTTGCGGTACGTGGTCACGATGGTCTCGTAGGGCTTGCCGGAGGTACGGCCACGGTGCTTGATCGTCGCGGTGCCGGGCAGGTAGCGCACGATCGGCTTGACCGCCGGGTTGAAGTACTTGATCTGGAAGCGCTCGAACCAGGGCGGGAAGACCATCGGGACGCCGGGGGCGTTGTTGGGGTGATCCTTGGCGGACATGGCGGCTCCCTGGGTCGGCTCTATCGTCTCAGCGTCATTTCAGCGCGGGGCATGGCCTCTTCACCGGCACACTACCGGTCGGATATCGATTTGAGTTCCTCTGGGACAATGGACACCGTGAGCACCATCCGACCGTCGCCGATGGCCCGTATCGACCTGCGGGGCGCGGAATTGACGGCTGCCCGTTTGCGGGCGGCGCTGCCGCGTGGCGGTGCCGACGTGGAGGCGGTGCTGCCCAAGGTGCGCCCGATCGTGCAGGCCGTCGCGGAGCGCGGCGCCGAGGCCGCCCTCGAATTCGGGGAGTCCTTCGACGGGGTGCGGCCCCCGGCCGTCCGGGTGCCCGCGGAGGCGCTCGAGAAGGCCCTGGCCGAACTGGACGCGGCGGTCGCCGAGGCCCTGCGCGTGATGATCGAGCGCACCCGCGCGGTGCACGCCGACCAGCGCCGCACCGACGTGACGACGACGCTCGGCCCGGGCGCGACGGTCACCGAGCGGTGGGTACCGGTCGAGCGGGTGGGCCTCTACGTGCCCGGCGGCAACGCCGTCTACCCGTCCAGCGTCGTGATGAACGTGGTGCCGGCGCAGGCCGCCGGCGTCGCCTCGCTGGTGGTGGCCAGCCCGCCGCAGGCCCAGTTCGGCGGCCTGCCGCACCCGACCATCCTGGCAGCGGCCCGGCTGCTGGGCGTCGACGAGGTGTGGGCCGTCGGCGGCGCGCAGGCGGTGGCGCTGCTGGCCTACGGCGGCACCGATACCGGGGCCGAATGGCCCGGCTTCTCCTCGGATCGCGCACGATCCGCATCGTCGCCGGGGGCAGACGCCGAGTTGGCGCCTGTCGACATGATCACCGGGCCGGGCAACATCTACGTCACCGCCGCCAAGCGGCTGTGCCGTTCGCGGGTCGGCATCGACGCCGAGGCCGGGCCGACGGAGATCGCGATCCTGGCCGATAACACCGCCGACCCCGCACACGTGGCCGCCGACATGATTAGCCAGGCCGAACACGACGAGATGGCCGGCAGCGTGCTGGTGACCCCCAGCGAAGACCTGGCCGCGGCCACCGACAAGGAACTGGCCGCCCAGTTGCGGACGACCGTGCACCGCGAGCGGGTGACCGCCGCCCTGGGCGGGCGTCAGTCGGCGATCATCCTGGTCGACGACGTGGACGCCGGCGTCAAGGTCGTCAACGCCTACGCCGCCGAACACCTGGAGATCCAGACCGCCGACGCGGCGAGCGTGGCCGGGCGAATACGCGCGGCGGGAGCCATTTTCGTCGGCCCGTATGCGCCGGTGAGCCTCGGGGACTACTGCGCCGGATCCAATCACGTCCTGCCGACCGCCGGCTGCGCGCGGCATTCCAGCGGCCTGTCCGTGCAGACCTTCCTGCGCGGCATCCACGTCGTCGACTACACCGAGGCGGCGCTCAAAGACGTGTCCGGGCACGTGATCACGCTCGCCGAGGCCGAGGACCTGCCGGCGCACGGCGAGGCGGTACGGCGGAGGTTCGAGCGATGACCGGGCCGCGGCAACCGACACTGGACGACCTGCCGCTGCGCGACGACCTGCGTGGCAAGTCGCCCTATGGCGCACCGCAATTGGCGGTCCCGGTGCGGCTGAACACCAACGAGAACCCGCACCCGCCCAGCAAGGCGCTGGTGGACGACGTGGTGCGCTCGGTCGCCGACGCCGCCGCCGACCTGCACCGCTACCCCGACCGCGACGCGGTCGCCCTGCGGACCGATCTGGCCGAATACCTCAGCGCCCAGACCGGCGTTGCACTCGGGGTCGAAAACCTCTGGGCGGCAAACGGTTCCAACGAGATCCTGCAGCAACTGCTGCAGGCGTTCGGCGGCCCGGGGCGCACGGCGATCGGGTTCGTTCCCTCCTACTCGATGCACCCGATCATCTCCGACGGCACCCGCACCGAATGGTTGCAGGCCGCCCGGGCCGACGACTTCAGCCTGGACGTCGAGGCCGCCGTCGCCGCCATCACCGACCGCCAACCCGACGTGGTGTTCGTCGCCAGCCCGAACAACCCGTCCGGGCAGAGTGTTTCGCTGCCGGATCTGCGGCGGCTGCTCGACGTGGTGCCCGGCATCCTGATCGTCGACGAGGCCTACGGCGAATTCTCGTCGGAGCCCAGCGCGGTGGCGCTGGTGGGGGAGTATCCGACCAAGCTCATCGTCTCGCGCACCATGAGCAAGGCGTTCGCCTTCGCCGGGGGACGGCTCGGCTATCTGATCGCCACGCCGGCGGTGATCGACGCGATGCTGCTGGTGCGGCTGCCGTATCACCTGTCGTCGGTCACCCAAGCCGCCGCGCGCGCCGCGCTGCGGCACGCCGACGACACGCTGGGCAGCGTCGCGGCGCTCATCGCCGAGCGCGAACGCGTGGGGGCGGCGTTGACCCGCCTGGGTTTTCGGGTGATCCCCAGCGACGCCAACTTCGTGCTGTTCGGGGAGTTCGCCGACGCGCCGGCCACCTGGCAGCGCTATCTGGATGCCGGCGTCCTGATCCGCGATGTCGGAATCCCCGGCTATCTACGGGTCACCACCGGCCTGGTCGAGGAGAACGACGCCTTCCTGCGGGCCAGCGCCCAGATCGCCGCCACCGAGCCGGCCCCCGTCAACGTAGGAGCGCCATGACCGCCGTCAACACCGACAAAGCCGCCCGCCGTGCGCGCGTCGAGCGCCGCACCAAGGAATCCGACATCGTCATCGACCTCGACCTCGACGGCACCGGCCAGGTCGACGTCGACACCGGGGTGCCGTTCTACGACCACATGCTTACCGCGCTGGGCAGTCACGCCAGCTTCGACCTGACGGTGCGCACCAAGGGTGACGTCGAGATCGAGGGCCATCACACCATCGAGGACACCGCCATCGCGCTGGGGCAGGCGCTCGGCCAGGCCCTGGGCGACAAGCGGGGCATCCGCCGGTTCGGGGACGCCTTCATCCCGATGGACGAGACGCTGGCCCACGCGGCGGTCGACGTGTCCGGCCGGCCCTACTGTGTGCACAGCGGGGAGCCGGATCACCTGCAGCACACCACGATCGCCGGCAATTCGGTGCCCTATCACACCGTCATCAACCGGCACGTGTTCGAGTCGCTCGCCATGAACGCGCGCATCGCGCTGCACGTCCGCGTTCTGTATGGGCGCGACCCGCACCACATCACCGAGGCCGAGTACAAGGCCGTGGCCCGCGCGCTGCGCCAGGCGGTGGAGCCCGACCCCCGGGTGTCGGGCGTGCCGTCCACCAAAGGTGTTCTGTGACAAAGAAATCGGTTGTTGTCCTCGATTACGGCTCGGGCAACCTGCGGTCGGCTCAGCGCGCCCTCGAGCGGGTCGGTGCGTCGGTCGAGGTGACCGCCGACGCCGGAGCCGCGGCCGCGGCCGACGGCCTGGTGGTGCCCGGCGTCGGCGCGTACGAGGCCTGCATGACGGGGCTGCGCACGATCAACGGGGACCGCATCATCGCCGATCGGGTCGCGGCCGGGCGTCCGGTGCTGGGCGTGTGCGTCGGGATGCAGATCCTGTTCGCCCGCGGCGTCGAGTTCAGCGTGGAGACCGAAGGGTGCGGGCAGTGGCCGGGATACGTGACGCGGCTGCAGGCGCCGGTGATCCCGCACATGGGTTGGAACGTCGTCGATTCCGGGCCCGGCAGCGTCCTGTTCAAGGGGCTCGACGCGGACACCCGGTTCTACTTCGTGCACTCCTACGCCGCCCAGCAGTGGGAGGGATCGCCCGATGCGGTGCTGACCTGGGCCACCCACGAGGGGCCTTTCCTGGCCGCGGTCGAGGAAGGGCCGTTGTCGGCCACCCAGTTTCACCCGGAGAAAAGCGGAGATGCCGGCGCGGCCGTCTTGAGCAATTGGGTCCAGGCACTGTGATGGCTTCCGCGAAACTGTATTCCACGACACAAACGCCGAGGGGACCCGCAGCCAGTTGCAGTCTCGGCGTGAAGGAGAAAGCGTGTTGATCTTGTTGCCCGCGGTCGACGTGGTCGACGGCCGCGCCGTGCGTCTGGTGCAGGGCAAGGCGGGCAGTGAAACCGAATACGGCTCGGCGCTCGACGCCGCTCTGACTTGGCAACGCGACGGCGCCGAATGGATCCATCTGGTCGATCTGGACGCGGCGTTCGGGCGCGGCTCCAACCGTGAACTGCTCGCCGAGGTGGTCGGCAAGCTCGACGTGCAGGTGGAGCTCTCCGGGGGGATCCGCGACGACGACTCGCTGGCGGCGGCGTTGGCCACCGGCTGCGCCCGGGTCAACCTGGGCACGGCGGCGCTGGAGAACCCGCAGTGGTGCGCGCGGGCGATCGGCGAGCACGGGGACAAGGTCGCCGTGGGGCTCGACGTCCAGATCGACAAAACCCATCCGGGCGGCACCCACCGGCTGCGGGGACGCGGCTGGGAGACCGATGGCGGTGACCTGTGGGAGGTGCTGGAACGCCTTGACCGCGAAGGGTGTTCGCGGTTCGTGGTCACCGACGTCACCAAGGACGGCACGCTGGGCGGCCCCAACCTGGAGCTGCTGGCGGCCGTCGCCGACCGCACCGACGTCCCGGTGATCGCGTCGGGCGGGGTGTCCAGCCTGGACGACCTGCGCGCCATCGCCACCCTGACCGGCCGCGGCGTCGAGGGCGCCATCGTCGGCAAGGCCCTCTACGCCGGGCGATTCACGCTGCCGCAGGCGCTGGCCGCGGTCGGAGAGTAACAGCGGCATGGACTTGGACGCGTTGGTCGAGACGGCATCGGCAATCCTCGACGACGCCACCGAACCCTTCCTCGCCGGTCACCGAGCCGACTCCGCGGTGCGCAAGAAGGGCAACGACTTCGCCACCGACGTGGACCTCGCGATCGAGCGTCAGGTGGTCGCCGCGCTGACCGAAGCGACCGGAATCGGCGTCCACGGCGAGGAATTCGGCGGCTCGGCCGTCGATTCACCCTGGGTATGGGTGCTCGACCCCGTCGACGGCACCTTCAACTATGCGGCCGGGTCACCGATGGCCGGGATCCTGCTCGGGCTGCTGCACCACGGCGACCCGGTGGCCGGGCTGACCTGGTTGCCGTTCATGGACCAGCGCTACACCGCGGTGTCGGGTGGACCGTTGCGCAAGAACGGGATCCCGCAGCCGCCACTGGCGGCCATCGACCTGTCCGACGCCCTCGTCGGCGCGGGATCGTTCAGCGCGGACGCCCGGGGCCGGTTCCCGGGCCGCTACCGGATCGCGGTGCTGGAGAATCTCAGCCGGGTCTCGTCGCGGTTGCGCATGCACGGTTCCACCGGCCTCGACCTCGCCTACGTTGCCGACGGAATCCTGGGCGCGGCAATCAGTTTCGGCGGCCACGTGTGGGACCACGCCGCCGGGGTCGCGTTGGTGCGGGCCGCCGGCGGTGTCGTCACCGACCTGGCCGGCGAGCCCTGGAGCCCCGCGTCGGATTCCGCGCTGGCGGCGGGCCCCGCCGCGCACGCCGAGATCCTCGACCTTTTGCGCAGCACCGGCCGACCGGAGGACTACTGACATGCACGCCAACCACAGCGGCCTCGCGGTCCGGGTGATCCCGTGCCTGGACGTCGACGGCGGGCGCGTGGTCAAGGGGGTCAACTTCGAAAACCTCCGGGACGCAGGCGATCCCGTGGAACTCGCGGCCGCCTATGACGCCGAGGGCGCCGACGAGCTCACCTTTCTCGACGTGACCGCGTCGTCGTCGGGACGAACCACGATGCTGGACGTGGTACGGCGCACGGCCGAGCAGGTCTTCATCCCGCTGACCGTCGGCGGCGGGGTGCGCACCGTGGCCGACGTCGACGTGTTGTTGCGCGCCGGGGCGGACAAGGTCTCGATCAACACCGCCGCGATCGCCCGGCCCGAGCTGCTGGCCGAGATGGCGCGGCAGTTCGGATCCCAATGCATCGTGCTCTCCGTCGATGCGCGCACGGTGCCGCCGGGCTCGGTGCCCACCCCGTCGGGCTGGGAGGTCACCACCCACGGCGGGCGCCGCGGTACCGGGCTCGACGCCGTCGAATGGGCTTCCCGCGGAGCCGATTTGGGGGTGGGGGAGATCCTGCTGAACTCGATGGACGCCGACGGCACCAAGGCGGGGTTCGACCTCGAGATGCTGCAGGCGGTGCGCTCGGCGGTCACCGTGCCCGTCATCGCCAGCGGCGGAGCCGGGGCGGCCGAGCACTTCGCACCCGCGATCGCGGCCGGCGCCGATGCGGTGTTGGCGGCCAGCGTGTTCCACTTCCGGGAGCTGACCATCGGGCAGGTGAAGGCGGCCATGGCCAAAGAGGGGATCACCGTTCGATGACGCTCGACCCGCGGATCGCCGCGCGCCTGAAGCGCAACGCCGACGGCCTGATCGCCGCCGTCGTGCAGGAGCGCGGGAGCGGCGACGTGCTGATGGTCGCGTGGATGGACGACGCGGCCCTGGCCCGCACCCTGGAAACCCGTGAGGCGACGTACTATTCGCGGTCGCGGCGCGAACAGTGGGTGAAGGGCGCGACCTCCGGCCACACCCAATACGTCCACTCGGTGCGATTGGACTGCGACGGGGACACCGTGCTGCTGACCGTCGACCAGGTCGGCGGCGCCTGCCACACCGGCGATCACAGCTGCTTCGACGCCGACGCGCTGCTGCAACCGGAGCGCTAGCGCGTGGCCCGCGTCACTTTCGGCGGGCGCGGGCGCGTGACTTCGACAAGAATGGCGGGCAATGTCGAAATGGGTGTCCCGGGACGTCTTGTCCTGGAACGTGGTGGTTCCGGTGCTTGCCGTCGTCGTGCTGGCAGTGATCTGGGGCGAGAAGCTGGGACCGGTGCTGGTCGCGGTGGCCGCGCTGTTTCTCGTCGGTGCCGTGGTCGCCGCGGTGCATCACGCGGAGGTGGTCGCGCACCGGGTCGGCGAGCCGTTCGGGTCGCTGATCCTCGCGGCCGCGGTCACCATCATCGAAGTGGCCCTCATCGTCGCCCTGATGACCTCCGGCGGCAACGAGGCCGCGACGCTGGCCAGGGACACCGCGTTCGCCGCGCTGATGATCACCACCAACGGGATCGCCGGTTTGTCGCTGCTGCTCGGGTCGCGGCGCTACGGCGTGACGCTGTTCAACGCCGAGGGCGCCGGGGCCGCGCTGGCCACAGTCACCACGGTGGCCACGCTGAGCCTGGTCCTGCCGGCCTTCACCACCGGGCATCCGGGCAAGGAGTTCACCTCGAGCCAGCTCGCCTTCGCCGCGATCGCCACGCTCTTGGTGTACCTGCTGTTCGTGTTCACCCAGACCGTGCGGCACCGCGACTTCTTCCTGCCGATCGCGCAGCGGGGCCAAAAGCGCGTGTTCGAGGACGAGAGCCACGCGGATCCGCCCAGCAGGCGGCAGGCGCTGAGCAGCCTGGTGCTGCTGCTCTGCGCCCTGGTGGCGGTGGTCGGCCTGGCCGAGGAGGAGTCGCCGGCCGTGGAACACGCTGTCATGGTGGCGGGTCTGCCGCAGTCGTTCGTGGGTGTGATCATCGCGGCGCTGGTGCTGCTGCCCGAGACGCTCGCGGCCGCCCGGTCGGCGCGAAAGGGCCGCATCCAGATCAGCCTGAACCTGGCGTACGGCTCGGCGATGGCCAGCATCGGGCTCACCATCCCGACGATCGCGCTGGCGTCGATCTGGCTCAAAGGGCCGCTGGTGCTCGGCCTCGGCCCCATCCAGCTGGTGCTGCTCGCGCTGACCGTGGTGATCAGCATGCTGACCGTGGTACCCGGGCGGGCCACCCGGCTGCAGGGCGAGGTGCATCTGGTGCTGCTGGCCGCCTACGTCTTCCTGGCGATCAGCCCCTGAGGGCCGCCGCTAGGACCGGGCGCGCAGCGTCGCCAGCGCCTTGTCGGCGTGGGTGTCCATGTTGAACTCGCTGGAGATCACGTCGAGCACCGTGCGGTCGGTGTCGATGACGAACGTGGTGCGCTTGACCGGCATCAGCTTGCCCAGCAGGCCGCGCTTGACGCCGAATTGGGCGGCGACGGTGCCGTCGGTGTCCGACAGCAGCGGGTAGTCGAACTTCCGCAGGTCGGCGAACTTGGCCTGCTTGTCCACCGGGTCGGCGCTGATCCCCACCCGGTTGGCCCCGACCGCGGCGAATTCGGCGGCCAGGTCGCGGAAATGGCACGCTTCCTTGGTGCAGCCGGGCGTCATCGCCGCGGGGTAGAAGAACAGCACGACGGGCCCGCTGGACAGCAATTCGCTGAGCTTGCGCGGCGTGCCCGTCTGGTCGGGCAGTTCGAAGTCGGCGACGGTCTCACCAGGTTTCATGGCGGACACGCTACGCGCGCGAGCCGTCCGCCCGCGTCTGGGAGGATGGGTCGGTGCACGCCCACCTCGCCGCGACGACCTCACGAGAGGATTTCCGCCAGCTGGCCGCCGAGCACCGCGTGGTCCCGGTGACCCGCAAGGTGTTGGCCGACAGCGAGACGCCGCTGTCGGCCTACCGCAAACTCGCCGCCAACCGCCCGGGCACCTTTCTGCTGGAGTCGGCCGAGCACGGCCGCTCCTGGTCGCGGTGGTCGTTCATCGGCGCCGGAGCGCCCTCGGCGCTGACCGTGCGCGACGGCGAGGCGATCTGGCTCGGCGTGGTGCCGCAGGACGCGCCCACCGGAGGCGACCCGCTGCGGGCCCTGCGGGCCACCCTCGAGCTGCTGGCCACCGGGCCGCTGGCGGGTCTGCCGCCGCTGTCGGGCGGCATGGTCGGGTTCTTCGCCTACGACCTGGTGCGGCGCCTGGAGCGGCTGCCCGAGCTGGCCGTCGACGACCTGGGCCTGCCGGACATGTTGTTGCTGCTGGCCACCGATGTGGCGGCGGTGGATCACCACGAGGGCACCATCACGCTGATCGCCAACGCCGTGAACTGGAACGGGACCGACGAGCGGGTCGACGAGGCCTACGACGACGCGGTCGCCCGGCTGGACGTGATGACCGCGGCGCTGGGCCAGCCGCTGTCGTCGACCGTCGCCACGTTCGACCGGCCCGAGCCGCGCTACCGCGCGCAGCGCAGCGTCGAGGAGTACGGGAAGATCGTCGACTACCTCGTCGAGCAGATCGCCGCGGGTGAGGCCTTTCAGGTGGTGCCCTCGCAGCGGTTCGAAATGGACACCGCCGTCGACCCGATCGACGTGTACCGGATGCTGCGGGTGACCAACCCGAGCCCCTACATGTACCTGCTGCACGTGCCGAATGACGCTGGGGGAACGGACTTTTCGATCGTCGGGTCGAGCCCGGAGGCGCTGGTCACCGTCGCCGACGGCGTCGCGACCACCCATCCGATCGCCGGAACCCGCTGGCGCGGGGACACCGACGAAGAGGATCAGCTGCTGGAAAAGGAGCTGCTGGCCGACGAGAAGGAACGCGCCGAGCATTTGATGCTGGTCGATCTGGGCCGCAACGATCTCGGCCGGGTGTGCGCGCCGGGCACCGTCCGCGTCGAGGACTACAGCCACATCGAACGCTATAGCCACGTCATGCATTTGGTGTCGACGGTGACCGGGCTGCTCGGCGAGGGCCGGACCGCCCTGGACGCGGTCACGGCCTGCTTCCCGGCCGGCACGCTGTCGGGCGCGCCGAAGGTGCGGGCCATGGAGCTGATCGAGGAGGTGGAGAAGACGCGCCGCGGCCTGTACGGCGGCGTGGTCGGCTACCTGGACTTCGCCGGCAACGCCGACTTCGCGATCGCCATCCGCACCGCCCTGATGCGCGCCGGCACCGCCTACGTGCAGTCCGGGGGCGGGGTGGTCGCCGACTCCAACGGCCCCTACGAATACACCGAGGCGACCAACAAGGCGCGCGCGGTGCTCAGCGCGATCGCAGCGGCCGAGACGCTGACCGAGCCGGGGGCCGGCCGCGATGGCTGACGCCTCGGGGCGCCCCCTGAACAGTCCCTGGTTGATCCGCATCGCCCAGGCGACGCTGGTGGTGGCCGCGGGCGCGCTGTGGGCGGCCTCGCGCCTGCCCTGGGTGGTGATCCGGTCGTTCGACGGGCTGGGGCCACCCAAGGAGGTGACGTTGTCCGGCGGGGCGTGGTCGACGGCGCTGCTGCCGTTGGCGATGCTGCTGCTGGCCGCGGCCGTCGCCGCCATCGCCGTGCGGGGCTGGCCGCTGCGCGCGCTGGCGGGGTTGCTGGCGCTGGCCAGCCTGGCGGTCGGTTACCTGGGCGTCAGCCTGTGGGTGCTGCCCGACGTGGCGGTCCGCGGCGCCGAGCTGGCGCACGTCTCGGTGATGTCGCTGGTAGGGAGCGAGCGACGGTACTGGGGCGCCGGGGTCACGGTGGCCGCCGCCGCGTGCGCCCTGATCGCGGCCGTCCTGCTGATGCGGTCCGCGTCGGACTCCGGGTCGGCCCGATCCAGCGCCATCAAGTACACGACGCCGGCGACGCGCCGCTCGATTGCCCGACGCGACGACGCCTCCGGGGCGATGCTGGAGGGGCGACAGACGCCGGAAATGTCGGAGCGGATGATCTGGGACGCGCTTGACGAGGGGCGTGACCCAACCGATGCGCCGAGCGAGTCTGACACCGAGGGTCGGTGACGGGCCGCAAGCCGCGGGCCGCTACCCTTCATTGACGTCGTCGCAATCGGCCGGGGACAACCGAGTGGCCGTGGGATGACAGCGGGGCGACAGGGCGAAGGGAAACGACAGGCATGAGTCCGGCAACCGTGCTTGACTCCATCCTCGAGGGAGTCCGGGCCGACGTTGCCGCGCGCGAAGCCCTCATCAGCCTGTCCGAGATCAAGGCCGCCGCGGCGGCCGCGCCGCCGCCCCGCGACGTGATGGCCGCCCTGCGCGAGCCCGGAATCGGCGTCATCGCCGAAGTCAAGCGCGCCAGCCCGTCGGCGGGTTCCCTGGCGACCATTGCCGATCCGGCCAAACTGGCCAGGGCGTACGAGGACGGCGGCGCGCGCATCATCAGCGTCTTGACCGAGGAGCGCCGCTTTCACGGTTCGCTCGACGATCTCGACGCGGTTCGGGCGGCGGTCTCGATACCGATTTTGCGCAAAGACTTTGTGGTGCAGCCCTATCAGATCCACGAAGCGCGTGCGCACGGCGCCGACATGTTGTTGCTCATCGTCGCCGCGCTGGAGCAGTCGGCGTTGGTGTCGATGCTGGACCGCACCGAATCGCTGGGCATGACGGCACTCGTCGAGGTGCACACCGAAGAGGAGGCCGACCGCGCGCTCAAGGCCGGGGCCAACGTAATCGGCGTCAACGCCCGCGATCTGGCCACGCTGGCGGTGGACCGGGATTGCTTCGCGCGCATCGCTCCCGGGCTGCCCAGCAACGTGATCAGGATCGCCGAATCCGGTGTGCGCGGTACCGCAGACCTGCTGGCGTACGCCGGTGCGGGTGCCGACGCCGTGTTGGTGGGCGAAGGTCTGGTCAAAAGTGGTGACCCGCGCGCCGCGGTCGCCGATCTGGTCACCGCGGGCACCCATCCGTCCTGTCCGAAACCTTCTCGCTAGTCGCTGCGTCACTGAAGAGCCCCTTCGCTGTAACGTTGAACCCCATGAGCCATCCCCGCGTAGAGCCTTGGTGATGGTGGATCTGTCCCGCCCGGACCTTCCGCTTCCGAGCGCAGCCATCGCCGAACCCACCCGCCACGAACCCGATGCGGGTGGCCATTTCGGTGTGTACGGCGGCCGCTACGTCGCCGAGGCGTTGATGGCCGTGATCGAAGAGGTCACCGCGGCCTACGAGAAGGAGCGCGTCAACCAGGATTTCCTGGACACGCTGGACTATCTGCAGGCGCATTACGCGGGGCGGCCGTCACCGCTGTATGAGGCGCCGCGGCTGTCCGAGCAGGCCGGCGCCCGCATCTTCCTCAAGCGAGAAGACCTGAACCACACCGGTTCTCACAAGATCAACAACGTGCTCGGCCAGGCGCTGCTCGCTCAGCGGATGGGCAAGAAGCGGGTGATCGCCGAGACCGGGGCCGGTCAGCACGGCGTGGCGACCGCCACCGCGTGCGCCCTGCTCGGCCTGGAGTGTGTGATCTACATGGGCGCCGTCGACACCGAACGCCAGGCGCTCAACGTGGCCCGGATGCGCTTGCTGGGAGCCACGGTCGTCTCGGTCCAGAGCGGTTCGAGGACGCTCAAGGACGCCATCAATGAAGCGTTCCGGGATTGGGTTACCAATGCCGACAACACCTTCTACTGCTTCGGCACGGCGGCGGGGCCCCATCCCTTTCCCGCCATGGTGCGCGACTTTCAGCGCATCATCGGCCTCGAGGCGCGCGCCCAGATCCAGGCGCAGGCGGGCCGGCTGCCCGACGCGGTGCTGGCCTGCATCGGTGGCGGATCGAACGCCATCGGCATCTTCCACCCGTTCATCGACGATCCCGGCGTGCGGCTGATCGGCTTCGAGGCGGCCGGCGACGGCGTCGAAACCGGAAGGCACGCCGCGACCTTCAGCGGCGGTTCCCCCGGGGCGTTCCAGGGATCGTTCTCCTACCTGCTGCAGGACTCCGACGGGCAGACCATCGAATCCCATTCCATCTCAGCGGGTCTCGACTACCCGGGGGTGGGTCCGGAACACGCGTGGCTGCGCGAGAGCGGACGCGCCGAGTACCGGCCCATCACCGACTCCGAAGCGATGGAGGCATTCCGCACCCTGTGCCGCACCGAGGGGATCATCCCCGCCATCGAATCCGCGCACGCGGTGGCCGGGGCCCTGAAGGTGGCCCCCGAATTGGGGAAGGCCGCGATCATCGTGGTGAACCTGTCCGGCCGCGGGGACAAGGACGTCGAGACGGCCGCGCAGTGGTTCGGGCTGTTGGGATCCAGCGACCGATGACCGTGAAGCAGAGCGAGGCCAGCAGGCTCGGGCCGATCTTCGACGTGTGCCGCGACGACGGTCGCGCCGCGCTGATCGGCTATCTGCCCACCGGGTACCCGGATGTGACGACGTCCGTGCACGCGATGGTCGCCCTGGTCGAATCCGGTTGCGACATCGTCGAGGTCGGGGTGCCCTATTCGGATCCCGGCATGGACGGCCCGACCATCGCCAAGGCCACCGAGGCCGCGCTGCACGGGGGAGTGCGCGTCCGCGACACCCTGGCCGCGGTCGAGGCGATCAGCGCCGCCGGGGGCCACGCCGTGGTGATGACCTACTGGAACCCCGTGTTGCGCTACGGAATTGACGCCTTCGCCCGCGACCTGGCATCGGCCGGCGGGTACGGCCTGATCACTCCGGACCTCATCCCCGACGAAGCCGGGCAGTGGTTGGCGGCGTCCGAGGAGCATCGGTTGGACCGGATATTTCTGGTGGCGCCCTCCTCGACGCCGCAGCGCTTGGCGATGACGGTCGAGGCGTCCCGCGGATTTGTCTACGCGGCGTCGACGATGGGCGTCACGGGAGCACGCGACGTGGTGTCCAATGCCGCGCCCGAATTGGTGGGCAGGGTCAAGGAGATATCGGACATCCCCGTCGGTGTCGGGCTGGGGGTGCGGTCGGGTGAGCAAGCCGCCCAGATCGGCGGCTACGCCGACGGTGTCATTGTCGGTTCCGCGCTGGTGTCGGCGCTGGGGGACGGGGGTTTGACCGCATTGCGCGCACTCACTGAGGAACTCGCCGCCGGTGTACGTCAAAGGGCGGCCGCGTCGTGACGAAGTTGCTCGCCTATTTTCCGAGTCCGGCGCAGGGCGTCTGGCACGTCGGGCCGCTGCCCATCCGGGCCTATGCCCTGTTCATCATCGCCGGCATCGTGGCCGCCCTGCTGATCGGCGACCGGCGCTGGGAGGCGCGCGGCGGTGAACGTGGGGTGATCTACGACATCGCGCTGTGGACCGTGCCGTTCGGGTTGATCGGTGGTCGGCTCTACCACCTGGCCACCGACTGGCGAACCTATTGGGGCCCGGGCGGAGCCGGGCTCGGGGCGGCGATCCGGATCTGGGACGGCGGACTGGGCATCTGGGGTGCGGTGGCGCTCGGGGGTGTGGGCGCCTGGATCGGCTGCCGCCGGCACGGCATTCCGCTGCCGGCCTTCGCCGACGCGATCGCCCCGGGAATCATTCTGGCGCAGGCCATCGGTCGGCTCGGGAACTACTTCAACCAGGAACTCTATGGCCGCGAGACCACGCTGCCGTGGGGGCTGGAGATCTTCTACCGCCGGGACCCCTCGGGATACATCGACCCGCATTCGCTGGACGGGATCTCCACCGGGCAGGTGGCACTCGTCGTGCAACCGACGTTCCTCTACGAATTGCTGTGGAACCTGCTGATTTTCGCCGTGCTGATCTATGCGGACCGGCGATTCACGCTGGGACATGGCCGGCTGTTCGCGCTCTATGTGGCCGGCTATTGCGTGGGCCGCTTCTGTGTCGAGCTGCTGCGCGACGACACCGCCACCCACATCGCCGGCATCCGGATCAATTCGTTCACATCGACTTTCGTGTTCATCGGGGCCGTGGTGTACATCATGGCGGCGCCCAGGGGCCGCGAAGATCCCGAGAGCCTGCGCGGAAACCAATACGTTGAGGAATCCGCCGAACTGGAGCCGGCGACCGTTGCGGCGACGGCGGGTGCGGCGGGTGCGACGGCCGCGGCGGGTGGCGGTGACGACGACGTGCCGACCGAATCCGCGGTGGGGACCGCGGCCGTCGCCGACGCGGCACAAGCCGAAGAGCCGGAGGCCGAGGCGGTGGCCGATGAGGCCGAGGCGGAGGAATCCGAGGCCGAGGCGGAGGAATCCGAGGCCGAGGAGGTCGAGCTCGACGAGGCGGAGGCCGCCGCGGAAGCTGAAGCGCCGCAAGGGGAAGCGGCCGACGAGGCGGAAGCCGACGAGGTGGTAGCCGAAGAATCCGCAGGCGACGCGGGAGAGCCGGAGGCCGAGGCGGAGCAATCCGAGGCCGAGGCGGAGGAATCCGAGGCCGAAGAGCTCGAGCTTGACGAGCCGGAGGTCGCGACGGAAGTCGAAGCGCCGCAAGCGGAAGCCGACGAGGCGGTAGCCGAAGGATCCGAGGGCGACGCGGACGAGCCGGAGGCCGAGGCGGTGGCCGATGAGGCCGAGGCGGAGGAATCCGAGGCCGAAGAGCTCGAGCTCGACGAGCCGGAATCCGAGGCGGAAGCCGAAGCGCCGCAACCGGAACCCGCCGACGAGGCGGAAGACGAGGAACCGGAAGCCGAAAGCGCAGAAGCCACTACGGAAGAGCCCGTCGCCGAAAAGATTTCGGATCAACCGGAAACCCGGCGGCGATGGGGCTCGCGTCTGCGGAACCGACTGTCGGGCCGCTGACCACCCGCTCATGACGTCGGGGCGCGGTGCATCTGGCATGCTGGAAGCACTGTGACCAACGCGAGGACCGCCCTGCCACCCACGCATGCCGATGCGCACGGTCTGCGTCATCATCTCGGCTACGTCGGGGCCGCGACCGGCCTCGCGCTGGGCGGCGCGCTCGGCTACGTCGCGCTGGCCGACCCGCACAATCCCGCGTCGATCTATCCGCCGTGTCCCTTCAGGTGGCTCACCGGCTGGAACTGCCCGTTTTGCGGCGGGCTGCGGATGACGTATGACGTGGTGCACGGTGACCTGGCGGCCGCGCTCCACGACAACGTTTTCGTCCTGGTCGCAATCCCGATGCTGGCCGCGTGGCTGGTGGTTCGCCGCGCGCGCGGCGCATCGCCGCTGTCACGGCCGGTGCTGCTGACCGTCGTGGTCGCGACGGCCGTTTGGACGGTTGCGCGTAACTTGCCCGCCTTCCCGTTGATTCCGACCGTTCTTGGTGGGTAAAAGCACACTGTCCCGGCGGCGTTATGTGCACGCCCCGGGGGTCACACGCGACTATGCTGGGTCGGCGTGAGTAGACGCGGGAAGATCGTCTGCACCCTTGGGCCTGCGACCAATTCGGACGAGTTGATCTTGGCGCTGGTTGAGGCGGGAATGGACGTCGCCCGGTTGAACTTCAGCCACGGTGATTACGCCGATCACAAAGCGGCCTACGAACGGGTCCGGGTGGCCTCCGACGCCACCGGCCGTGCCGTCGGCGTGCTCGCCGATTTGCAGGGCCCCAAGATCAGGCTGGGACGCTTCGCGACCGGCCCAACCTACTGGGCCGACGGTGAGACCGTCCGGATCACCGTCGCCGACTGCGAGGGCAGCCACGACCGGGTGTCGACCACCTACAAGAAACTGGCCGAGGACGCCGCCGTCGGTGACCGGGTTCTGGTCGACGACGGCAAGGTCTGCCTGGTGGTCGATGGCATCGAGGGCGACGACGTCATCTGCACGGTCGTCGAGGGCGGCCCGGTCAGCAACAACAAGGGAATCTCGTTGCCGGGCATGAACGTGTCGGCACCGGCCTTGTCGGAGAAGGACATCGAGGACCTCACCTTCGCCCTGGACCTCGGCGTCGACCTGGTCGCCCTGTCCTTCGTGCGCTCGCCGGCCGACGTCGAGCTGGTGCACGAGGTGATGGACCGGGTCGGGCGACGGGTTCCGGTGATCGCCAAGCTGGAAAAGCCCGAAGCCGTCGACAATCTGGAAGCCATCGTGCTGGCCTTCGACGCCATCATGGTGGCCCGCGGCGACCTCGGCGTCGAGCTGCCACTGGAAGAGGTTCCGCTGGTGCAGAAGCGGGCCATCCAGATGGCCCGGGAGAACGCGAAACCGGTCATCGTGGCCACCCAGATGCTCGATTCCATGATCGAGAACTCACGCCCGACCCGCGCCGAGGCCTCCGACGTCGCCAACGCCGTCCTCGACGGCGCCGACGCGGTGATGCTGTCCGGGGAGACGTCGGTGGGCAAGTATCCGATGGCTGCCGTGCGGACCATGTCGCGCATCATCTGCGCGGTCGAGGACAATTCCACGGCCGCCCCGCCGCTGACCCACGTGCCGCGCACCAAACGCGGCGTGATCTCCTATGCGGCCCGCGACATCGGCGAGCGGCTCGACGCCAAAGCCCTGGTCGCCTTCACCCAATCCGGCGACACGGTCAAGCGGCTCGCGCGCCTGCACACCCCGCTGCCGCTGCTGGCCTTCACCGCCTGGCCCGAGGTGCGCAGCCAGCTCGCCATGACCTGGGGCACCGAAACGTTCATCGTCCCGATGATGACCTCCACGGACGGCATGATCCGCCAGGTCGACAAGTCGCTGCTCGAACTCGGTCGCTACAAGCGCGGCGACCTGGTGGTCATCGTCGCCGGCGCGCCACCTGGCACAGTAGGGTCGACCAACCTGATCCACGTGCACCGGATCGGGGAGGACGACGTCTAACGCCCGGACCCGAAGGAGAGGCCGCCATCAGCACCGATTCTGATTTCCAGGAACTGCTGGCGACACTCGACCTCGATCGTCTCGATGATGACCTGTTCATCGGCTCGCATCCCAGCAAGAACCCGATGCGGACGTTCGGTGGTCAGCTCATGTCGCAAGCGTTCGTCGCGGCCAGCCGGAGCCTGGTTCGCGGCGACCTGCCGCCGAGCGCGCTCTCGGTGCACTTCATCAACGGTGGCGACACCGGCAAGGACATCGAATACCGCGTGACCCGGCTGCGCGACGAGCGGCGGTTCGCCAACCGGCGCGTCGACGCGACGCAAGACGGCACGTTGCTGTGCTCGGCCATGGTCTCCTACATGGCCGGCGGCCGGGGCCTCGAGCACGGCATCGAGCCGCCGCAGGTCGCCGAACCGCACACGCAACCCACGATCGGCGAGCTGTTGCGCGGGTACGAGGAGACGGTCCCGCACTTCGTCAACGCCCTGCAGCCCATCGAGTGGCGCTACACCAATGACCCGGCGTGGGTGATGCGGACGAAGGGGGACCGGCTGCCCCACAACCGGGTTTGGGTCAAGGCACTGGGCGAGGTTCCCGAGGACCCGGTATTGCACACGGCGACAATGGTGTACTCCTCGGACACCACGGTGCTGGACTCGGTCATCACCACGCACGGCCTCTCCTGGGGCTTCGACCGCATCTTCGCCGCGTCTGCCAACCATTCCATCTGGTTTCACCGGCAGGTCAACTTCAACGACTGGGTGTTGTACTCGACGTCGTCGCCCGTGGCCGCGGATTCGCGTGGCCTGGGCACCGGGCACTTCTTCGACCGGTCCGGGCAGACGCTCGCCACGGTGGTGCAGGAGGGCGTGCTGAAGTACTTTCCGTCTTCTCCCCGATAAACCGTTACCCAATAGCTGCAGGATATCCGCACGAATCTCTCCCGAATGGGCCGTGATCGGGCGTAGCTTTGACGTAGCCGGGTATTCGGTGCAGAGGCGGCAGACATGCCGCCCAGCTGTTGTCAGCGCATCGGGAGGTGAGTGTGAACGGGCCGGTGGTGGACGTCACAGCACGACCTCGCGTGCGCGAACGTGTTGTCGTTTCGGCCGATTCGCGGGCGGCCCGGCTGATCGGCGCCCTGGCGCTGCTGTGCGCGGCGTGCTGGCTCATCGAGATACTCGCCCGCCACCACAGCCAACCCAACTGGCATTTCGCCGACCGGTTGGCGTGGTCGTTGACGGTCCTGGTCGCGGTGGCGTGGATCGCGCGCGGCGTCTTCCTGGGCCGCCCGGTGACGACGATGCACGCCATTGCGGCCGCGTTTTTCGTGCTGGCGGGGCTGGGCATGCACGTGCTGTCCTTCGATCTGCTCGGTGACGTCGTGATCGCCAGCTCGGGCCTGGTGTTGATGTGGCCGATGACCTCACACCCGCGGCCCGCCGACCTGCCGCGCGTGTGGGAATTGATCAAGGTGACCCGCGATGACGCGTTGGCGCCGTTCACCATGCAGACCGGCAAGAGCTACCACTTCACCGCCGACGGCTCCGCGGCGCTGGCCTACCGGACGCGGATGGGAATCGCCGTGGTGAGCGGCGATCCCATCGGCGACGAGAAGCGTTTCGGCGAACTGGTGGCCGATTTCGCCGCCACCTGTCATGCCCACGGATGGCGCATCGCGGTCGTGGGGTGCGGCGAGCGGCGGCGTGAACTGTGGACCGACCCGGCCACCCTGGGACAAACGTTGCGGGCCATACCGATTGGGCGCGACGTCGTTGTCGACGTGTCGGGCTTCGACATGGTGGGCCGCAGGTTCCGCAACCTGCGTCAGGCGGTTAAGCGCACCCATAACTGCGGTGTCACAACCGAAATCGTCGCCGAGCAGGAGCTCGACCACACGTTGCTGGCCGAGCTGACCGAGGTGGTGCGGGAATCGTCCAAGGGGGCGCGCGCCGACCGCGGATTCCACATGAATCTCGACGGCGTCCTGGAAGGCCGTTTCCCGGGGATACAGCTGATCATCGCCAGGGACGCCACCGGCAAGGTGCAGGCCTTTCACCGATACGCCACGGCCGGCGGCGGCAGCGACATCACCCTCGACGTCCCGTGGCGACGCCGCGGCGCCCCCAACGGGCTCGACGAGCGACTCAGCGTCGACATGATCATGGCCGGCAAAGACAATGGGGCACAGCGGGTTTCGCTCGCCTTCGCCGCTTTCCCCGAGATATTCGACGACAAGAACCGCGGCTGGACCCAGCGCGTGTTCTACCGGCTGATCCACATCCTCGACCCGCTGATCGCGCTCGAGTCGTTATACCGATACGTGCGCAAGTGGCACGCGCTCGACGCGCGGCGCTACGCGCTGATCTCCATGACACAGATCGTCCCGCTACTGTTCGTGCTGCTGTCGCTGGAGTTCATGCCGCGCCGCCGACACCTCTGAGCGTGCCGCCGGCCATGGGGGACAGCCTGATTGGCAGCGGCCGTCCAGTTACCCGACAGCACATTCTCACCCTTCGTCGCTACCGTTGAAGAGGTAGGCACCCCCCGGATACCGCGGTGGACACACGGGGAAAGGCACTTTGTCATGGGTGACACGTTTCGCGACCCCATCGACCATGCGAGGACGACCAGGCCGCATGCGGGTGAGTCGCTGATCGACGTGATGAGCTGGCCGGGCTACCTGTTCATGCTGGTGGGCGTGATCGCCGTCTTTCGGTGCCTCGTCGCCCTCGGCACCGGCCACGAGACCCGCAGCCTGATCGGCGGCGCGATCGCGATCGCGGCGATCACGGTCGGGTTTGGTGTGGCTCAAGGTCGAACGCGGGCGGGTCCGCAAGCTCGAGAACCGCTGGTATGACGAGCACCCGGACGCCCATCGGCAGCGCCCGGCCAGCTGACCGCTGCCCGTCGGACACGCGGTAGTTCAGGCTCTGTGATCGACGCGCAGCTCGTCGCAGCCAATTCCCTTGGGCAGGTGGTGAGTGGCCACCACCACGGTGCGCTCGCGGGACAGCAGCCGGGAATCCTGGGCCAACAGGTCGCGCAGGACCTGGTCGGCGTCGGTGACGTCGAGGTGTTCGGTGGGTTCGTCGAGCAGCACGATCCGCGCGGGCGATAGGACCGCCCTGGCCAGCAACAGCCGCCGGCGCTGGCCCGCCGAAAGGGATTGCGCGCCACCGATCAACACCGTGGCCAAGCCCTCGGGCAAGCCGGCGAGCCACCCGCCCAGCCCGACGGCGCCCAGGGCCGCGGTGAGTTCGTCGTCGCGGCAGTCGCCGCGGGCGACCAGCAGGTTGTCCCGGATCGTGGTGGCGAAAATGTGCGCGTCCTCCGCGAAAAAGCCGATGGCGCAGCGCAAATCGGCTTCGTCGAACCGAGTCACGGCGACGCCGTCGAGCAGCACCTGCCCTTCGCGCGGCGGCAGCAACCCGGCGAGCGTCATCAGCAGCGTCGTCTTCCCCGAGCCGCTGGCGCCGGTCACCGCCAACCGCGCGCCCGGGGGCAGGTCCAGCGCGACGCGGATCGAGCCTGCCGCGCTGTGACCCGAACGCACGTCCGCGGACAACCGGCAGGTGCCGACCGGCCTCGGTGTCGTCTGCGTGGCGTCGACGGTCTCGCGCGGGCCCTCGGCCGCCAACTCGAGCAACCGCCGCGCGGCGATCCGCGACCGGGTCAGCTGCACGGCCGCCGCCGGCAGCGGCGTCATCGCCTCGAACGCGGACAGCGGCAGCAACATCAGCACGGCGAGCGTGGTGGGCGCGACCGCGGATGCCAACCCGATCCCGGCCACCACCGCACCCAGCACGCTGGCCCCGACGGCCGCCGTGGGCATCGCCTCGGCAATGGCGGCCGGTTTGGCCGCGGTGTCCAGGGCGTCACCCCAGGCGCGGTGCCGGCGTTGCGATTCGGCGATGACGCCGGGGAGCAGGCCGGCGACGCGAAGCTCGGGCGCGTGTTCGAGCGCGACGAGCGCCGAGGTGTCGCGCTCGGAATGCTGCTGCCGCGCGATCTCCTCCTGGGTCGCGGCGGCCCGCCCGGCGAGGCGAGGGGCGACGAAACCGGCGATGAGCAGGCAGATGGCGAGCACGACGGCCGCCGCCGGCGAAATGGCGGCGACGACCGCGGTGGCCGCGAGCGCCAGCACCGCCGCGACGCCGATCGGAACCAGGGCGCGCACCAAGACGTTGGCCAGCTCGTCGACGTCGGCCCCCACCCGGGACACCAGCTCACCGCTGTGCAGCCGGACGGCGGCCGCCGCGGGCCCACGCGCCAGCCGCTGATAGACCTGCACCCGGGCGGTGCCGGCGGCGCGCAGGGCCGTGTCGTGGGTGACCAGGCGCTCGCAGTAATGCAGCACGGCCCGCGAGATCGCGAACAGGCGCACCGCGACCGCGGCGACCGAGAGGTCGAGCACGGGCGGCATCTGCCAGGCGCGGGTGATCAGCCACGCCGCAACACCGGCCAGCGCCAGCGCGCTGCCCAGCGAGAGCACCCCGAGCGTGATCGCGGCCAGCACGCGCGGCAACCGGGGCCGCAGCAGCACCGCGGCGGCAAGTAGGGGTTCAGGGCGAGTCGACGCAGAATCAGACCGGGGCATAGTGCACCCCACGGTCGGCGATCACCTCGACGACCCGATCGCCGATGGCCAGCACCGGCTCGCGGTGCCCGACCACGATCACGGTCGCACCGGCGCGCGCCCGCGCCGCGATGGCCCGCAAGACCCGTTCCTCGGTGCGCGCGTCCAGGTGCGCGGTCGGCTCGTCGAGCAACAGCACGTCGGCCGTCGATCCGAGGGCCCGCGCGAGACCCAGCCGTTGCCGCTGTCCCAAAGAAAGCCCGACGCCGCCGCGCCCCAGCACGGTGTCGCCCCCTTCGGGAAGTTCGGCCAACACGGCGTCGAATCCGGATACCGCACAGGCGGTTTCGCGGTCCTCGAGCTCTCCGAGCAGCGCCAGGTTGTCATCGACGGTGCCGGGAACGAGCACCGGGCGTTGGGGCAGCCAGGACAGCTGAGCCCACCACCGGGCCGGCTCGAGATCCGCGACATCGACCCCGGCGACGGTGACCCGGCCCGACGAGGCCTCGGTGATGCCGGCGATCGCCTGCAGCGTGGTGCTTTTCCCGGCACCGTTGCGCCCGGTCAGCACGGTCACGGCGCCGGGCTCGATCACCGCGTCCAGATCCCACGGTGCCCGACCGTCGCGGCCGGCGACGGTGAGACGTTCGAGGCGGATCGGCGCGCCGCGCGCGGTCACCGCCCGGGTGCGGCCCTTGGCCGGGGCGTGCTCGCCGATGAGGGCGAACGCCGCATCGGCCGCGGCCCTTCCGTCTTGAGCGGCATGGAACTCCACGCCGATGCGGCGCAGCGGCCAGTACACGTCCGGCGCCAGCAACAGCACCGTCAAACCCGTGGTGAGGGTCATCTCGCCGAACACCAGGCGGAGCCCGATTCCGACGGCGATCAGCGCCACCCCCAGGGTGGCCAGCAATTCCAGCACCAGAGCCGACAGGAAGGCGATCCGCAGCGTCGCCATGGCCGAACGCCGGTGCGCGGCAGCGAGTTCGGCGATGCGCTGTTCGGGGCCCGCGCCGCGTCCCAACGCCCGCAGGGTGGGGATCCCGGCGATCAGGTCCAGCAGCCGCGCCTGCAGGGTGGTCATCGCGGCCAGGGCGGCCGCCGAGCGGTCCCGGGTCGCCAGCCCGATCAGCACCATGAAGACCGGTATCAGCGGCAGCGTGATCGCCACGATCGCCGTCGATTTCAGGTCGTAGGCCGCGATCACGGCGACGGTGGCCGGCGTCAGGATCGCGGCGAGCAGCAACGTCGGCAGGTATCCGGTGAGGTAGGGCCGCAGGCCGTCGAGTCCGCGGGTGACCACCACCGCGGCGGCGTCGCGTTGCGCCGCGAGCTCGCCGGGCTGCCTGGCGGTCACCGCATCGAGCACCCGGCCGGACAGGTCCGCGATGACGGCGCTGGCCCCCCGCTGCCCCAACCGGCCCTGAAACCAATGCGCTATCGCGCGAATCACCCACAGCGCCAACAGGAGTGACAGCGGACCCCACCAGGCGTGCAGGCCGCGCGCGGGGGGATCGGCGACGACGCGTGCGACGATGCGCGCCAACACGATCGCCGAGCCGATCGCGCAGCCGGAGATCAAAACCCCGCAACCCACCGCGGCGACCAGATAGCGGCGCAGCGCCGCCGATGCCCGCCACAGTCTCGGGTCCAGTGGCGCCCGGCTCGCGCGGTCGTTACCGCTCAGGACGGGCGCCTTGCCAGACCGATGGGTGCGGGTATCCGCTCGGCCGAGATCCGTTGCCGGAACACCCAGTACGTCCATGCCTGGTACACCACCGTCAACGGCGCCATGAAGGCGGTCACCCACGTCATGACCTTGAGCGTGTAGTGCGTCGACGACGCGTTGTAGATGGTGAGACTCCACTGCCTGTTCAAGGTCGAGGGCACCAGGTTCGGATACAGCGAGCCGAACAACAGGATCACCACGGCCGCCACGACCAGCGCGACGCACGTGAACGCCCAGCCGTCGGAGGCCCGCCGCCACACCAGCAGCACCGCGGCCAGTTGCGCGACCACCGCGGCGGCCAGCACCGCCCAGGTCCAGTCTTTGCCGTACGCCAGTTGCGTCCAAAGTCCAAAGCCCGCAACCAGTCCGGTCACCGGAAGCGAGAGCCACACGGCGAACCGGTGGGCGTCCTCACGGATGGCGCCGGACGTCTTCAACGCGACGAACACCGCTCCGTACAGCAAGAACAGACCGGCGGTCGCCAAGCCGCCCAACACCGTATAGGGGTTCAGCACGTCGGCGACCGACAGGTGAATGTGGCCCGCGGCGTCCACCGGAAGCCCGCGGACCAGGACGGCGAACGCGACACCCCACAAGACTGCCGGCAGCCACGAACCGGCGGCGATGCCGAAATCCGCCCAGCCGCGCCACTTTGTGTCGTCGATCTTGCCGCGCCACTCGATCGCCACGGCACGCACGATCATGCCGAACAGGATCGCCAGCAACGGCAGGTACAGCGTCGAGAACACGGTGGCGTACCACCCGGGAAAGGCGGCGAACATCGCCGCGCCGCCGACGATCAGCCACACCTCGTTGCCATCCCAGACCGGGCCGATGGTGTTGAGCGCCGTGCGCCGCAACGGTTCGGCTTCACCGATGCCCACGCGCGCGAACGGCTCCATCAACATGCCCACGCCGAAGTCGAAGCCCTCGAGGATGAAGAACCCCAGGAACAGCATCCCGATGATGCCGAACCACACTTCTTGCAGTCCCACTGCGATCAGCTCCTTTCGGCGTCGATAAGCCCCATCACGCCCTTAGTAGGCGAACGACAGGGGCGCCACCTCGTCAGCGTCGGGCGCCTGCGGGGGAGCGGGTTCCGCGTCGTGTTCCAGCGGCCCTTCGACGGTGTAGCGCTTGAGCAGAAAGAACCACACGACCGCCAGCACCGCGTAGACGACGGTGAAGGTCACCAGCGACGTGATGACCATGCCCGGCACGTGGTTCGACACGCCTTCGCGGACGGTCATCCGGACCAGCGGGTCACCGGTCGGGTTCGGCGCCACCACCCATGGCTGCCGACCCATCTCGGTGAACACCCAACCCGAGATGTTGGCCAGAAACGGCGTGGGGATGGTGAGCAGCGCGAACCAGGAAACCCAGCGGCCCTTGGGGGTTCGCCCGGCGCGGGTCAACCACAGCACGGCCAGGGCGAACGCCACGGGGAACACCAGGAACCCGATCATCAATCGGAACGACCAGTAGGTGACGAACAGGTTCGGCCGGTAGTCGTCGGGTCCGAAGCGGTGCTGGTACTGCTGCTGCAGCTCGTTCACTCCCTGCAGCGTCACGCCGCTGAGCTTGCCCTCGGCCAGGAACGGCAGCACGTAGTGCACCTTGATCACTTCCGTGACGCTGCCGCAGTTGTTGTGGGTGCCGATGGTCAGCACCGAGAAGTCGGGGTCGGTTTGTGTGCGGCACAACGCTTCTGCCGACGCCATCTTCATCGGCTGCTGAACGAACATCAGCTTGCCCTGGCGATCGCCGGTGAAGAACAGGCCGACCGCGGCGAGCAGCACTACGCCGCAGCCCAGGATTGCCGCGGGGCGAAACATGGTGCGGGCCTCGGTTTCCGCTGTGGGGGCGGTGGATTCGGTCCTGCGTGAGCGCACCATCCACCACGTGCTGACGGCGGCGACGAAGGTGCCGGCGGTCAGCAGCGCTCCCGCCACGGTGTGTGAAAACGCCGCTTGCGCAGTGTTATTGGACAGCAGGGCGAAAATGCTGTCCAGCTCGGCGCGCCGTGTCGCCGGGTTGTAGTGCGCGCCGACCGGGTGCTGCATGAACGAGTTCGCCGCGATGATGAAGAACGCCGAGGCGTTGACACCGATCGCGACGATCCAGATGCAGGCCAGGTGGAGCAGCTTCGGCAGCCGGCTCCAGCCGAAGATCCACAAGCCGATGAACGTGGATTCGAAGAAGAAGGCGAACAGCCCTTCCATCGCCAGCGGTGCACCGAAGATGTCGCCGACGAACCGCGAGTACTCGCTCCAGTTCATCCCGAACTGAAATTCCTGGACGATGCCGGTCGCCACACCGATGGCGAAGTTGATCAAAAACAGCTTGCCGAAGAACTTGGTCAGCCGGTACCACGCGGTGTTCCCGGTAGCCACCCACACCGTCTGCATGATGGCGATCAGTGGGGCCAAACCGATCGTGAGCGGCACAAAGATGAAGTGGTAGACGGTAACAATACCGAACTGCCACCGCGAAATATCGACGACATTCATCTGTCATCTCCCGACTGCGGAGGCCCGATCAACGGCTACGACAGAGTGTAGTAGATGGGTCGGCGCCTGCGCCACCGGCGCCCGCGTCAGCTGCCGAGGGAGTTGGACGCCTTGCGGATGCCGAAGGCCGAAATGACCTCGAAGATCCCGATGACCACGAACCACGCGCCGACCACGATCGCCAGGGTGACAATCGATTCGAACGGCGACGCCACGACCACGATGCCGGCGAGGAGGCTGAGCACGCCGAGGAAGATGTTCCAGCCCCGGCCCGGCAGGTGCGGGTCGCTGACGGCCGAAATCGTCGTGGCGACACCACGGAAGATGAAGCCGATGCCAATCCAGATGGCCAGCAGCAGAATTGCGTAGCCCTGACCGAAGTGGCGGAACGCGAGCAACGCCAGAATCAGCGACGCGGCCCCGCTGATGAACAACAGAACTCGGCTCCCCGCCGAGACGTGCAGTGAGAACGCGAACACGACCTGCGCGATACCGGTGATGAGCAGGTACACGCCGAAGGCGACGGCGGCCACCAGGATGGAAATTCCCGGCCACGCCAATACCAGGACACCGAGGACGATCGACAGAATTCCCGACAGCAGAGCGGATTTCCACAGATGCGGCAGCAAGCTTGGAACGGGGTGGGTTCCAGGAGAGCCAGGGGAGATAGTCATGGCCGCAGTCTGACACAAACGCGGGCCCTGGTACAGGGACCGTACAGGGGCTTTGATCAGACGTGGACGGTGTGTGGTCGCCCGGTGAGCAGGTCGGCGGGCTCTTCGTCCGCCTTACGGCCGATGAGGTACCAGGTGCGCATAACGCCCTTGCCCTTGACTTCGATGCGGCCGCGCTCCTGCAGGACGAACTCGTTCTTGAGTCGCTCGTACATCGCCTCGGGCACCTGGATTCGGCCCACCGAATCGGTGGATTCCATCCGCGACGCGACATTGACCGCGTCGCCCCAGACGTCATAGAAGAAGCGGCGCGAGCCAACGACGCCCGCGACCACGGGCCCGCAGGCCATGCCCATCCGCAGCGCGACCGGATCGCCGTGCGGATCCTTCAGTGCGGCAGCGACATTGGCCATGTCGAGCGCGAAATCGGCAAGAGCGAAGGCGTGATCCGGCCGAGCCCGCGGGACCCCGCTGACCACCATGTAGGAGTCGCCGCTGACCTTGATCTTCTCGAGGCCGTGTTTGTCGACCAGTTCGTCGAAGGCGCCGTACAGCCGGTTCAAGAACCGCACCAGGTCGGCCGGGGTGGTGGTGCTGGCGCGTTCGGTGAACCCGACGATGTCGGCGAACAGGACGGAGACCTCGTCGTACTTGTCGGCGATGACGCTGCGCGACGAGCTCTTGAGACGCTCGGCGATGCTGCCCGGCAACATGTTGGCCAGCAGCGCTTCCGAGCGCTCGTACTCGGCCTCCATCACCGCCTCGGCGCGCTGCGTGTCGCGCAGCGCGAACCACACCGCCACGAACACCATCACGCAGGCCGAGACGATGGTGACCACGAAGGTCATGGATTGCGCCCACGCCGGCTGTAATCCGGTATCGCGGGGGACCAGGAACTCCAGGGCGATCACCAGCCCGGCCCCGACCGCCGTCAGGCCGGCCGCCAGCACGGTGTGTTCGATGCCCAGCAACAGCACCACCAGGCACGCCCCGACCAAAAAGAAGAACTGCGCGCCCGTACCCGTGCCGGCGTCCCAGGTGCTGACGAAGACCGTGACGTAGGCGGCGCCGATGAAGGTGAGCGGCGCGATGAGGTCACCGAAACGGTGCAGCCACGGCACCGCGGCGAAGATCATCGCGGCGAGGGCGTTGAGCGAGATGATCTGCCACGTCCAGACTCCGGTGATCAACTGCAAAGCGACGAAGTCGACGCAGACCAGCACGGCCAGCCACGCGGCGATCGCGAGCACCCGGTATTGGCGCGCGGCGCTGTCGGCGTAGTGCTGGTTGCGTGCGCGCGACTGGGCCCGCGCCGCGGCTACACAGTCCGGGCGCTTCGACGAGCCGTCTGGCCATCGCGGTGGGCCACCACAATCCTTGGCCGCCACGCAGCAAGCCTAACCGCTGAGCAGGGTATTTGTCGGCTGTCTAATGAATATCACCGTTTTCGCCCCCGTAAGTTTCCGGATCTGATAACCATCTAGTTATCGGGTTTTTGTCGGGTTTACGAGTCATTTGGTTCGGTTATTCAACACGTGTTGGACGCTCTGCGTGACGCGTGTTCGCCTCGACTAAGGGGTGCCTGATGGCGGTTCTCAGAAGAATCGTTCTTGCGTCGCTCATTGCCCTTACCGCCATGCTGATGGACGGCTGCAGCGTCGCCTGTAGTGATCCGAGTTGGCTGCTACGGGTGGCCGGCGATTCCATCGGCAATTACACCGCGGGGCCGGAGGTTTCGGCATCCGGCCAGGTGTGTGTCACGCGATCATTCGGCGACTGACGGTTCCGAGCCCGCCCGGGGTTCCCGCGGATCGCCGGGACCGCTAGCGGGGCCGACGGTGGACGTCACCGATTCGATTCGGGATCGTCGCCACCGAAATCGCGATCGGCCGCGTCCTGCCCGCGCCGAATTATGAATTCAAGTGATCTTTTGCGCGCCATATTCTTGCCTGCAATACGAAGAGCTATAAATGCGCAGAGTTTATAAATGCGGCCGAATTCATACCATTGGAAGGTATTGGACTCGATATGGAAACTTGTGAACCGGTTGCGTCGGCCGGAACCGCTACTTCGGTACCGAAGAAAGCCGGCCGAGCCGATGGCGCCACCGACCGCGGTCGCTGGTGCCCTCGGTGAGATTCGAACTCTATTTCGGGCACCGGTCAGCGCCCTGATGTCGTATCTACCTGGTAAAAGACATCACTGTAGTTCACGAGAGTTATCTGTAACTGTGGGCAAAGTGTGGGCACGGCGTGGGCAAGATGTACCTCCAAACCAAACCAACACCTCAAAGGAGACGTCCGAAATGACAAGCACCACCACAACCATCCCCAACGTTCCGATTCCGGCCGGCGCGGCCAGCGTCGGTGACTGGGACGGCGGCGGCCGACTGTTCTACGGTTCCGTCTCGGCAACCATCGACAAGCTAGGAGGATGGCTGCCCGAGGATGTGCGCGTCTGCACGGGCGGTTTCCAAACTGAAGACGGCGCTTACGCGTGGGAGGTTGTCGCTGGCCCGGTGCACCCGGACTACCCGCTGACCGCCGCCCAAGCGCGGCAGATCGGCGAGGCACTCATCGCCGCGGCCGACGAACTCGCGCAGCTGGGCGTCCTCCCGGACGGGTGCGTTCGATGAGCGTCGCGATACCGGTCGAAGAAGCCGAATTGCGTGAGCGTATTCGGTTGGCCGGCGAGGCGATACCGGATTGGACGTGGACAGTAGAGGAACTGCGTCCGTTTGCCGCGCTGCTGGAATCGATTGTTGCCGCGCGCCGACAGGACGAGCTCGGCAACGTTGTCTATCTCGCCGGTCGACGCTAGGGCCTGGAAGGCGCGAATCGGTGCCCTGAAAGTGGACAGATCAGGGCACCGGTGCGGGCCCGCTAGGGATTGCCCCAAACCGGCGATGGCCGTCGGTAACCGGCCGTATCGTCAACGGTGAGAGAAGGAAACCAAGATGAGTCGACACACCTGCACACGCTGCGGCTACGAGGTCGGCTGCTCGCACCGGAATTGGGTAGATCGGCACCCGGCCGCCGCTGTGACCGCCGGCCTATTCACGTTGGTATGGACGTCGATGATGTTGTCGGTGTATCCGGCCGCGGCGCTGGCGATGATCGCGGTCGCCGCTGTCGGTGGGGCGGCGTATAAGGCGTCTCGGGATCGTCGGCGCCGCGAAGCACTTGTGGCCCGCGCCGATTACGAGTACCGGGCACTGACCGCCGCGCCGATACAACCTGTACGGCCGCTGGCTGTGCGCCAAACGCACTCGCTGCCATGGCGACTCGTACACCTATTGCGGACCGAGCCGCTTCGCGCTCAGCGGAGCTGATTCACCCCCCCCGGGCAGTCAAGGAGAAATGATGTATCGCAACATTGCCACCAGAATCGTCGTCGCCGCGATCCTCGGCCTAACCGCTGCCACAACCAGCGGCTGCGCGCCGGTAACGACAACGTGTGGAACGTACGGCACCTTCTGCTAACAGTGCCGATATGGACATCATGCGGACCAGCAATTTCAGTGCCCCTGACCCCCGACACCCGTTCGACGCACCAAGACCCGATGATGACTTGCCGATCTCGGCTCAGGCTTGGGATGCAGCCAAGGACACAGGCGGCGACGCGCGGTTCCTGTTACCGATTCTTTTCGAAGCCATCAAGGTACTTGAGGCTGAGCTCACCGCGTCCCGCATGAAGTAAATCGCTCAGATGGGGCGGGGTCTGATCTAACCCATCCACGAGACCGGGCTAGACGCTAGGTCAGTTCCGCACCAACCTTCGCGAGCACGCTCTTAATCAACGCGATGGCTGCATCCCTTGCCCGGTGGTCGCCCGAAAATGTGCCGTCGACGCGGACCGGGGCACCGCCATCCCGCCAGTTCAACGTCGCGTCAAGGCGAACGTCGAGGTCGCTGACCACAATCCGGTCCCGCTGGACGTCCACTCGCAGATCGACGCGAGATATCTCAGAGATGGGGCGCACCCACCCTTCGGTTGTCGGCGGCCCAGAGTAGTCGGGGTCAATGTTCATCACGTTGAGGACGCCGTAAACGGAGCCTGCGGTCCAATGAATCGCATACAACACGTCTTCGCCCAACTCGTGAACGAACAGAGCGTCAGGGCTCCGGCCGCTGGTGGCTGCGGCGACAGCATGCGGGATTACGCCCTGCTGGGCCTGGGTCAGTGGTCCGCGGTCGAAGCTTGTCTGATTGGCGATGATCCGGTGAAGGTCGGGTATCAGTCTGTCAGCATTCACAGCCAGGAACCGTAGACGAGCTATCCACACGAGGAGTCCGATTCGGAGCAAATTGGGGCCCATCCACATACACGGGGGCAACTCCGTATAGTTGCCGCAGCCGCTCGCCCAGCTGGGGATCTGACGAGCCGGCCAGCACGCACAGCTCCACGATCCGAGCGTTTGCCGCTCGCAACTCATCATCACCGATCCGGATCGACCCCGCGGGAGGCACGAAGGGCACCGCATCCGTGAGCTCGACGCCACCGATGATGTACGCAGGCAGCGATTGCGGCGGCCGAGACAAGCCCGCGGCTGCGAGATTGAACCGGACCACCCGCCGGTGCCGCCGCGCCCGCTCACGAGCGTCCTCGAACGTTCTCTCGGCATAGACCCCACAGTCGCAATCGTCTGCGGGCGGGCAGTGATCGGGGTTCGTTGAGCACGTTGCGGTCATCTGCGCGGTAGGCCACGCGGGCCCGTGATCGTACGGCGAAAGCAACAAGTCGGTCCCCGGCCGCACAAGCCAGAACCGCCAGCCGATCATCCGCCGCTCTCCCTCCGATAAGCCTGCAGTCGGCACGCATCCGAGCACCACTTCCGGCGCCCCGCCAGCGGGGTGAGGCAATTCCGGCACACCCGCGAACCCGTACGGGTTGACGGCGAGACCGTACGGGTTCGTGCGGGTTCGGGCGCCGACCGTACGGGTTCCGTACGGGTTCGTACGGGTAAATCAGCCCGCAGAGACACCCCCGAACCATCAGCACCGAGCCTCTGAACTGTGGAAATACCTGATTCCGGCATCCCACCCCCAAAACTCTGGGATGCGTACAGACCCAAATGATCAGACCGACCCGGCGAGTGGGGATTGGTGGGCGGGAGGCTCCCACCCATGGGTTCGACGTCATCTGTCCCGCTGACCTGTGGTGATGCGGGGCCAGTTGGTTCGTTGGCGTCGTGGTCGTGTGATTCGTCGGTGTGGTCTTGGTTGGCCGGGCCGGCGTCGCGCAGCTCGTCGCTCTCGCGTAAAGGAGCGGTCGTGGCGGCGGCTTGCGCCTTCGATGCGGTTCGGTCGGCGGTTGACGCGTTGTCGACCCGGCCAAGATTGAGTGGTTCGGCGACGGAGAGCACGAACCGTTGTTTGAGCCATTGCATTGCAAGGTGTTTGGGTACGCCGTGGACTACGCCGCCGCGTTGTTGGCCGTCGTGGTACACCAGTGTGCCGGGCGCGACGACGACGGCGCACGGCTGAGTGTCCAACCGTGGCCGTCGTCGCCTACGCACTGTCACGGGCTAGGCGGCGCTGGTGTTGATCTTGACGATTGCCAGCGGCGCCGGGAAGCCGTAGCCGACGCGCACGATTGCCCGCACTGCGACACGATCGCTGGTGAAGTAGACGCTGGCGTCGCTGGTGACTTCGGCGGCCTGGCGGATCACCATGTACGTCAACGCCTTCGGGATGCCCCACACCACGTCGTCGGTGGTGGTGACGTACGGCGATGTGAGCAGCGGGATACCGAGGATCTGGCGTTGGCCGGGTCGGGTGGCGTCGGGCTGCAGCAATGGCGTGTTGTAGTCGGTGGCCGTTTTGAGCTTGGCGAGTTTCATCGCGGTCGCCGGGTTTGTAACCCATGCGCTGATGACGCCGTTGTGCTGTGCGCTGGTGTAGACAGCGTCGCTGAATGCGTCGACGTTGGCGAACGCGTCGCCGGCGTCGATGGCGGATACTCCGCTGACGCCGGGGATGCCGCCGGGGCCGTTGGTTGTGGTCGCGGTGAACAGCGCCTGGTCGGCCTTGCGAGTGAGGTCGCGGACGATGCCTTGTCCGATTGCTTCGACCGCAGCAGGGTTTGAGTCCTGGGCCAGCTCGCGGGTGATGATGCTCAGGGCAGTGAGCTTCGACGGGGTGACGTTGAGTTCGTCAACGGTCGCGTCGGATGCGGTTAACTCGGCGCCTTCGGCGGTCCATCCAGCGGAGGGGTCTGCCGTGACGATGGGAATGCGATATTCGTGGCGGTCCGTGCTCACGCTGGTGAGAACCTGCCCCGCGACGGATTGCTGGATAAGCGGCTGGATGACCAGGTCGCCTACCTGTTCGGGCGCGATTATCGGCCCGAAAGCGGATGTGGTGGAAGCCATTTCATACTCCAAATGGTGAGTGCGCTTGTAGCGCAAACGGATTAGGGGGAATCATCCGCGTCTCACCGGGAGAACTGCGGCGGGGCCGCTGGCCCTGCGTACTGTCCTCGGCCCGGTCCCGCCGGATTTCCGAGGCAGTACAGGGGATTCTACCGCAATTGTCAGCGGGGGTTGATGATGTCGCCCCAGCTCGGCCCGCCGGAACCTGGGGGTGCGTGCCCGGCGCTGACCTGTCCCCAATTCGGGGAGCGTGACGGCTCGGTCTGTTTGGCGAGGCGGGGCCGTTGGTCGACGATGGCGCCGGCTGCGGCGCGGAGTTCAGCGTCGTTGAGTGTGCCGTCGTCGCTGTAGAACAGTGCGGGGTCGGCCTGCCCCACATCCCAGATATCAGTGGGTACGTCGAGCAGATCCGCAACGGCCGCTTCGCATTCGCTGCGTTGGTATCCGGCGAGGCGTTCGGCCAGGCCGTCGCGTTCGGCTTCGACCTCGCGCAGTCGTTTGCGGTAGCGGGCTGCCTCTGTGTTGGGGCCGTGATCCTCATCGGCGTCGCTATCGTCGCCGCTGGCGGCCGTGACGTCGGTGGTAGCGGCATCATCGACAGGCTGATCGGTTGCGTCCTGGTCGGTTTGGTCGTCAGCGTCTGGCTGTACGGTCGCGGTGTCGGTTTCCGTCATGATTGGTTCTCCTGTTCGGTGGGTGTTTCGAGTGCGGGCCACGAGCGGTGGCGCAGCGTCTCCGTCCGGTAGCTCACGCGAGTCTGTAGCGGGTAACCGTCGTCGCCTTCGGCGGGCAGGGTGTAGCCCAGATGCTCGAGGAGCTGTTTTTCGGCGTCGGTGGCGTCCCGGTCCGCATACCATGCGCCCAGCTTGGAATCCCAGTTCTGGGCGTGTGGCGCACAGTAGAAGTCGTGGTGCTGGGTTGAATCTTCTTGGCGCTGAAGGTCGTCGGGCAGATACTCGAATACCAGCCATCCGCGCCAAGGGTCGACGACTTGTGGTCCGATAGTGTCAGGCATTTGCTTCCTCCTTCACCATCACGTAGATATCGTCGATGACTTCGAGTCGTGCGTTGTGATCCTTTCTCGCCCAATACCACAGGGCGGCGACCATTTCGTTTTTGCCGGTGTGAGATGCCGCTTCTCCGCGCCGCCGGCGTCCGGCTTTGAGCCATTCGGCCGGTAGGTGGGTGGTGCCGTTGGCCTGACGGTGGGCGGTGATTTCATCTACCGGTACGCCGAGCAACAAGCTCAGGCCGGTCGCGGAAATCATCGGCTCGCCATCGACGATGACAGCTATCTCGGTCGCGGTGTTATCGGTCATCGGTCGGTTATCTCCTTTGTTGATGTTGGGGGCTCATTGGATGTGTCGCCATCGAGTGCGGCGAACAATGCCGCCGATAAGGCTGTGCTGCACCCCGTACTGGCGGGCCAGCTCGCGGTGAGTGAAGCGGCCCGTGGCGTACTTTTTGCGGATTGCGACCACAGCGGTCGCGGTGAGTTTCGCGTTGGCGTGATCTTCGCCGACCACGCTGATCACTGCGGGTTCCTGTCCCGTTGGGTCGCGGTGTCGTAGGCGTTGACGGCTTCGCGGAGCCGGTCGATGTCGGCGCGGTCGAAGTCGTATGGCCCGCATTCGAGGTGCATTCCGGCGGCTTGGTCAACGACCAACCGAAGCGGCAGGGACACCCAGCCGTCGGCCTCTTCGAGATATGGCTCGACGTGGCCGAAGCTGTCGACGATGCAACGCCCCAAGCCGGTGTTCCCGTGCTCGCGGGGTGCGTCGAGGACGTCGTAGTTGGGCTCAGTCGTGAAATCGGTCATTGGCGTTCCTTTCGGTTGCGGTAGGCAGGACAGGTGTCGTCGTGGCGGACCTCGATGTGCCATATGCCCAGCCAGTCCTGTACGGGCTGAGGCGTTTCGCTGAGGCAGTCGGGGCAGCGGTAGGCGGCTGCGAACGCCTGGACCTTGGGCGGCGCTTGGTGGTTACGGCGACTGCGGCGTTGTGCGCGGTTCACGATTCAGCTCCGGCCGCCGGCCATGTAGCACTCCATGCAAGCGCCGCAGTCGCACGGAGAACCTGTGTCCGAAGTGTCCGTTGTGTCCGAAAGGCCGTTATTCGGACATTCGGACACTTCGGACAGGGTTGTGTAGAGGCCGCGTCCGACGCGCTTGACTGTGTCGTTTTCTGCAAGTCTTCGCAGGTAGCGGCCGGCGGTGTCGTTGTCGATGCCCAGCTTTTCGGACACCTCAGACGGTGACACCGGTGTCGGGCTCGCTGCGACAACGGAGGCGATCTCCACGCTTCTGTCCGAACGAGTGTCCGAAAGGCGACGCCGTTCGGCTGTTTCGGAGGCGGCAGCAAGGTTTGCCCCGTCGAGCTCCCAGATGCCGTTGGTGATCCGCAATGCGTATTCGGCTTCGGCGACGTCGCGGCCAGTGACCGCCAACAGTGCCTCGTCGCTGTGGCGTTTACGCGACAAGACGAGGACAAAGTCTGCGGAGCCTGCGACGCCGGCACTGCCTGAGACGGAGTCGACGAAATCGGCGCTTTCCTGCTTCCTGGTGTGGTGCACGATGAGAAGCGTTGCGCCTGGAACCGTGTCGATCACGTTCTTCAGCTGGCTGCCGATCGCGTAATCCCATGCATACATGTCGGTGCCAGGCGGCCGCGGTGGTCGGGCTTTCCCCAGCGTGTCGATGATGATGAGCGGTTTTTCGTCGCGGTGTCGTTGCAGGAACTCGGAGATCATCGGAATGACCTCAGCTGGTTTTGCTTTCGTGATGAAGTGGATGCCGCGCGGTAGCGGCTGATCGCACATGAGGCGCCGGGACCGAGATTGGAGGCGGCGCTGTCCGTCCTCTAATGCCAGGTACAGTACGGGCCGCGGCTCGACGGTGATGTGGCCGAGGGCTGTACCTCCTGTGGCGCAGGCCAATCCGATCCCGCATACCATCCAGCTTTTGCCGGCCTTGGGCGGTGACACGAGCAATCCGAAGCCCTCGGGGATGATGCCCGGGATGGCGTACTCAAGGGGTGGGAAGCGTTGGGCGTCAAGCCACTCGCCGTTGAACATGGCGGCCAGGACGTCAACGTCATTGTTTCCGTCCGCGTTGCTCATGCGACCACTCCGCCGCAAGCGTCGTGCAACAGTTCGGCAATTTCGCGGTCACGCCCGCCACGGCGCCAGAGCGAACGCCGAACTTCCAGCGGTAACAAAGGAATCTGACCGGCGCTGAGAACGTGCTCGGCGGCATCGCGCCAGCCATCGAGCGCGGCCGTCGACAGTGGCGGGTTGGTACACAGGCAACTGATCGGATCGGAATGCCGACCTTGGGGGCATCCGCAGTCCAACGGGACCAGCCGCTGCGATGTGGCACGGCGGCGCTGACGCTGTCGGACGCTGGCGCGGCACGGTCCGTCTCGGTTGGTCATTTACGCCGCACCTCGCGGGTCATCGGTGCGCTGGCAGGTGTTGGCTTCCAGGTATGCCCTGATGTCTGACCAGCGGTAGAGGACCTTGCGGCTGCCCACGCGTGTGAATCGTGGCCCGGTGCCGCGGTAGCGCATCTGCGCGAGTCCGGCGACTGTGGTGCCCAGCGCGTCTGCGACTTGGGCGGGCGTCGCAGTGTCGATATCAGTCGGTATGCCCATGGTGCTGCGATCCCCTTCTCGGATTCTCATGCGTCGCGCTTTCGCGTGACTTGTGGCTTGATAATCACACGGTGGTAGTTACTTGTCAAGACATCCGATTCCGCGTTATGGTGCGTGACATGAGCGAGTCGCTGGCGTGGGTAGTCGGTGCGAACTGCCGCCGCATCCGAACTCGCATCGGCGTCACTCAGGAGGATCTGGCCCGATATGCGAAATCCCTTGGCCTGAAATGGACCGCTAGCAAGGTCGGGGACTTCGAGGCAGGCCGCTACGCGCCGACCTTCGCCACAGTGCTCGTCGTCCTCCTGGCGTTGAATCTCATCGCCTCCGACTCAGGCGAAGGCGATGAGACGGACGCTTCGGGCTTCACGCTGGCCGACCTTTTCGGCGGCAACGGGCTCGTAGCCCTTACGGACCGCTTGGATGTGCCGGGAGAACACCTGGCCGATGTCTGCCGCGGCAAGAACTTCACGGAGATCGGTCAGCGGAAAACGTACGGGTTTACGCGCCTACGCAATCAAGGGCCGCTTCGCCATGACGAAATACGCGCTGCGGCAGAGGGTCTAGTCAAGTTGGCGAAAGACATGCAGCCGGTTGTGGACGGCGTCGCCGATGTCTTGCAGCGTTCGGGACTGACTGAGCGTCGGTTGGCGAAGCAACTCGATATGAGCGATCAGGATCTCGCAGCGCATTCGTTCGGTCTGTGGCAAAGCACTTTTAGCGATGAGCGAGACAAGCGCGCTGGCCCCGATGCCAATCGGCAGAAGAAGGGGCGCATCACACGGGAGCTCCGCGTGGAGCTTGAGAGAGAGCTGGCCGATGGCAACGATTAGTAAGTACCAAACAGCAAGCGGTGCAACACTTTACCGCGTCCGCTACCGTACCCCTGACCGCGGCCAGACTGACAAGCGCGGCTTCAAGACCAAGCGCGATGCAGAAGCATTCGCGAACAGCGTCGAAGTCACGAAAGCCAAGGGCGAATACGTCGCGCCGTCGCTGGGGCGAGTCACGATAGGGGAGTTGGGCCTCGCGTGGCTTGCTCGTAAAGAAGGGCATATGAAGCCCAGCGGCTACCGATCCTACGAAAGCGCGTGGCGTGTGCACGTTGAGCCGCGCTGGCGAGTGGCCAAAGTGGCTGACATTCGCTACACCAACGTGCAGGCATGGATTAGCGAGCTGTCAAAGACGAAGAAGCTGAGCGCGTCTCGGGTCATCACCGTCTACTCAGTGTTCGCAGGCATCCTCGATGACGCTGTACATGATCGGATGCTCGCGGCCAATCCCGCGCGCGGGATCACACTGCCTCGGAGGACCAAGCGTCGGAACGTGTACCTCACGGCCGACCAGCTGCGCCGCCTCTCCATAGAGTCGGGGCGCTACGGGTCTCTGGTGCTGCTACTGGGAACCGCCGGCTTGCGCTGGGGCGAGGCCGCGGCGCTGCGGGTGCGCGACGTCAACTTTCTACGCCGCCAGGTGGTGCTGCATGAGAACGCGGTGGCTGTCGGCGGCCGTACACACGTGGGCACGCTCAAAACCGGACTCAGCCGGTCGGTGGCGCTGCCAGGGTTTGTGGTCGACGAGCTCGCAGCCACCTGCGCGGGTAAGGATCGCGATGAGTTGATCTGGCCGGCGGCCGATGGCGGCCATCTGGCGCCCCCGACAAACAAGTCGTGGCTTTCCGGCGCAGTCGAGCGTTGCCAGAAAGTCGACAAGACATTTCCGAGAATCACAGCGCATGCGCTGAGGCACACTGCGGCGTCCCTGGCGGTCTCGTCAGGCGCGAATGTCAAGGTCGTGCAACGGATGCTGGGCCACGCCTCGGCCGCGATGACCCTCGACGTTTACGCGGATTTGTTCGACGACGACTTCACTGCAGTTGCCGACAAGTTATCTGAAACTGTGGGCAAAATGTGGGCACGAGGGGGTGATGCGGCGATCTAGCAAACATGAAAACGCCGTCTAACAGCCACGTTATGTGTCAAGTTACAGTGCCCTCGGTGAGATTCGAACTCACACTGGACGGGTTTTGAATCCGTTTCCTCTGCCAGTTGGGATACGAGGGCGTGCCGGCCTCTTACCTTAGAGGCAGCCTCCCACCATAGAGGATTTGGTGTCCTCACCTGCCACACCGCCCCCGCGCACGCTGGTCTGAGGCGTTCGCGACACAATATTCGTCATGACAGGCCCCACGACCGACACCGACGCCGCTGTGCCGCGCCGGGTCCTGATCGCTGAAGACGAAGCGCTCATCCGACTGGATCTCGCCGAGATGCTCCGAGAGGAGGGTTACGAGATCGTCGGCGAGGCCGGCGACGGGCAGGAAGCCGTCGAGCTGGCCGAGCGCCATCGGCCGGACCTGGTGATCATGGATGTGAAGATGCCGCGCCGTGATGGCATCGACGCGGCCTCGGAGATCGCCAGCAAGCGCATCGCACCGATCGTCGTGTTGACCGCGTTCAGTCAGCGCGACCTGGTCGAGCGGGCCCGGGATGCGGGGGCGATGGCCTACCTGGTGAAGCCGTTCACCATCAGCGACCTGATCCCGGCCATCGAATTGGCCGTCAGCCGATTCGGTGAGATCGCCGAGCTGGAACGCGAGGTGGCGTCACTGTCCGATCGGCTGGAGACCCGCAAGCTCGTGGAGCGCGCCAAGGGGCTGCTGCAGACCGAACAGGGGATGACCGAGCCCGAGGCGTTCAAGTGGATTCAGCGGGCAGCCATGGACCGGCGAACCACGATGAAGAGGGTGGCCGAGGTCGTCTTGGAGACCCTGGACCCGCCCAAGGAATAGCTCTCGGAGTACCCCGAGGAGCACCCGATCCGTCGAGTGTGAATCGTTGGCTTTGGATGTGAACCCCCGGCGGCGACACGCCGACAATCCGCGCCCACGCTTCACACTGAAAGCCGTGGCTTCACACTCAAAACCGTGGCCGCACAACGCAAGCCAACGCGGCGGCAATCCCTAGCGGGCGACGATCACCGACGAACCGTGCCCGAACAGCCCCTGGTTGGCGGTGATGCCGACCGTGGCGTTTTCCACCTGCCGGCCCGTGGCCCGACCGCGCAGCTGCCACGTCAGCTCGCAGACCTGAGCGATCGCCTGCGCGGGGATGGCCTCGCCGAAGCAGGCCAGCCCGCCGGACGCGTTGACGGGCACCCGGCCGCCGATCGTGGTGGCGCCGCTGCGCAGCAGCGCCTCGGCCTCGCCCTTGGGGCACAGGCCCAGGTGTTCGTACCAGTCGAGCTCGAGCGCGGTGGACAGGTCGTAGACCTCGGCCAGGCTCACGTCCTCGGGCCCGATGCCCGCCTCGGCATAGGCCGCGTCGAGGATATGGTCCTTGAACGCCCGATCGGGTGCGGGCACCGCGGCGGTGGAATCCGTTGCGATGTCCGGCAATTCGGGCAGATGCTGCGGATAGTTCGGGGTGACCGTGCTGACCGCCCGCACCGACGGCACACCGGCCAGCGAGCCGAGGTGTTCGCGGGCGAACTTCGCGCTGGCCACGATCAGCGCGGCCGCGCCGTCGGAGGTGGCGCAGATGTCCAGCAGCCGCAACGGGTCGGCCACCACCGCGCTGGCCAGCACGTCCTCGACCGACACCTCCTTGCGGTACCGGGCGTTCGGGTTCTGCAGGCCATGCCGCGAGTTCTTGACCTTGACCTGGGCGAAATCCTCGAGCGTGGCGCCGTAGAGGTCCATCCGCCGCCGCGCCAACAGCGCGAAGTACACCGGGTTGGTGGCGCCGATCAGGTGGAACCGCTGCCAGTCGGGATCGTTCTTGCGCTCACCGCCGACCGGGGCGAAAAAGCCCTTCGGCGTGGTGTCGGCGCCGATGACGAGGGCGACGTCGCAAAAGCCGGCCAGGATCTGGGCGCGGGCGCTCTGCAGCGCCTGCGAACCGCTGGCGCACGCGGCGTAGCTCGAGCTGACCGGCACGCCGTTCCACCCGAGCTTCTGGGCGAACGTCGCGCCCGCGACGAACCCGGGGTAGCCGTTGCGGATGGTGTCCGCGCCGGCCACCAACTGGATCTGTCGCCAGTCCAGGCCCGCTTCGTTCAGCGCGGCCCGGGCCGCGGCCACCCCGTATTCGGTGAAGTCGTTGCCCCACTTGCCCCAGGGGTGCATCCCGGCGCCCAGGATGTACAGCGGTTCGGGAGCGCTCATGGTCGTCATTTGCGCCGCTCCTTCTCATCGCTTCGCTCTGCATCGTCGCCGGCGCGCTTCCACGCGTGCACGATGCGCTGCACGCCGTCGTCGTCGGTGTAGAGCGGCATGGTGGTCAGTTCCATCTCCGTGCCGACCTTCAGGTCGGCGGCCAGCGTGCCCTCGACCACCTTGCCCAGCACGATCAGGCCCTCCTCGGCCAGCTCCACGGCGGCGACGGCGAACGGCTCAAAGGGGTCCGGCGACGGGTAGGGCGGCGGTGGCGCGTACCGGTTCTCGGTGTAGCTCCACAACTTTCCCCGCGTCGACAGCGCGACCGATTCCAGCGTGTCGCTGGCGCAACCCGGATTGGGGCAGTTGTTCGCCCGCGGCGGGAAGACGTAGGTGCCGCACTCGGGGCACTTGCTGCCGATCAGATGCGGGACACCGGCGTCGTCGGTGGCGAACCATCCATCGACCGCCGGTTCTTGTCGGATGACTTCTGGCACCGGGCCAGCGTACCCAGCCCGCGCACAAAACTGAAACGTGTTGCAGTTCTGCGGACGGCGCGGTCGGGGCGCGCAACTCGTCACACCGGGTGCCTAAAGTGAAAGCCGTGCCCGCCACGAAAACCGCTACGAAGGCCAGCGAGGAACAGACCAGGCCGACGCTCATGCTGCTGGACGGCAACTCCCTGGCGTTCCGGGCGTTCTATGCGCTGCCCGCCGAGAACTTCAAGACCCGCGGGGGGCTGACCACCAACGCGGTCTACGGCTTCACCGCCATGCTGATCAACCTCCTGCGCGACGAAGCCCCCACCCACATCGCCGCGGCCTTCGACGTGTCGCGGCAGACCTTCCGCTCCGAGCGCTATCCGGAGTACAAGGCCAATCGGTCGGCGACGCCCGACGAGTTCCACGGCCAGATCGACATCACCAAGGAGGTCCTGGCCGCCCTGGGCATCACGGTGCTCGCCGAGCCGGGCTTCGAGGCCGACGACCTGATCGCCACCCTGGCCACCCAGGCCGAAAACGAGGGCTACCGCGTGCTGGTGGTCACCGGCGACCGCGATTCGTTGCAGTTGGTCAGCGAGAACGTGACGGTCCTCTACCCCCGCAAGGGGGTGAGCGAATTGACCCGCTTCACCCCGGACGCGGTCGTCGAGAAGTACGGACTGACGCCCACGCAGTACCCCGACTTCGCCGCGCTGCGCGGCGACCCCAGCGACAACCTGCCCGGCATCCCCGGTGTGGGGGAGAAGACCGCCTCCAAGTGGATCGGCGAGTACGGGTCGCTGCAGGCGCTGGTCGACAACGTCGATTCGGTGCGCGGCAAGGTGGGCGACGCGCTGCGCGAACATCTGGCCAGCGTGATCCGCAACCGCGAGCTCACCGATCTGGTCAAAGACGTGCCGCTGGCCCAGACTCCCGACACGCTGCGGCTGCAACCGTGGGACCGCGACCAGATCCACCGGCTCTTCGACGACCTGGAGTTCCGGGTGCTGCGCGACCGGCTGTTCGAAACCCTGGCCGCGGTGGAGCCCGAGGTCGACGAGGGCTTCGACGTGCGCGGCGGCGCGCTGGAAGCCGGCGAGCTGGCGGTGTGGCTGGCCGAGCACAGCTCGGGGAAGCGCTTCGGGCTGGCCGTCGTCGGCACCCACCTGGCCTACGACGCCGACGCCACCGCGCTGGCCATCGTCTCCGCCGACGGCGAGGGCCGCTACATCGACACCGCGACGCTGGATCCCGAAGACGAGGCGGCGCTGGCGTCCTGGCTGGCCGACCCCGGGCCGCCCAAGGCGCTGCACGAAGCCAAGCTGGCCATGCACGACCTGGCCGGGCGGGGCTGGACGCTGGCCGGCGTCACCTCCGACACCGCGCTGGCGGCCTACCTGGTGCGCCCCGGGCAGCGCAGCTTCTCCCTCGACGACCTGTCGCTGCGCTACCTGCGTCGCGAGTTGCGGGCCGAAAACCCTGAGCAGCAACAGCTTTCGCTGCTCGACGACACCGACGGCACCGACGACCAGGCGGTGCAGACGCTGCTTTTGCGTGCCGTGGCGGTGCTGGATCTGGCCGACGCGCTCGACGAGGAGCTGGCCCGCATCAACTCCACCTCGTTGCTCAGCGGCATGGAGCTGCCGGTGCAGCGGGTGCTGGCGGGGATGGAAAACGCCGGCATCGCCGTCGATTTGGAGTTGCTGACCGAACTGCAGAGCGACTTCGCCCACCTGATCCGCGACGCGGCCGAAGCGGCGTACGCGGTGATCGGCAAGCAGATCAACCTGGGCTCGCCGAAACAGTTGCAGGCGGTGCTCTTCGACGAGCTGGAGATGCCGAAGACCAAGCGCACCAAGACCGGATACACCACCGACGCGGACGCGCTGCAGTCGCTGTTCGACAAGACCGGTCACCCGTTCCTGCAACATCTGCTGGCCCACCGCGACGCCACCAGGCTCAAGGTCACCGTCGACGGGCTGCTGAATTCGGTGGCCTCCGACGGGCGCATCCACACCACGTTCAACCAGACCATCGCGGCCACCGGCAGGTTGTCCTCGACCGAGCCGAACCTGCAGAACATTCCGATCCGCACCGAGGCCGGCCGGCGGATCCGCGACGCGTTCGTGGTCGGCGACGGCTACAGCGAGCTGATGACCGCCGACTACAGCCAGATCGAGATGCGGATCATGGCCCACCTGTCCAAGGACGAGGGACTCATCGAGGCGTTCAACACCGGGGAGGACCTGCACTCGTTCGTCGCCTCCCGCGCCTTCGGCGTGCCGATCGAGGAGGTCACCGCCGAACTGCGCCGCCGGGTCAAGGCCATGTCCTACGGGCTGGCCTATGGATTGAGCGCCTACGGGCTGTCCGCCCAGCTCAAGATCTCCACCGAAGAGGCCAAAGACCAGATGGAGCAGTACTTCGCCCGGTTCGGCGGAGTCCGCGACTACCTGATGGCCGTGGTGGAACAGGCCCGCAAGGACGGCTACACGTCGACGGTGTTCGGCCGCCGCCGCTATCTGCCCGAACTCGACAGCAGTAACCGCCAGGTGCGCGAGGCCGCCGAGCGGGCGGCGCTCAACGCGCCCATTCAGGGCAGCGCCGCCGACATCATCAAGGTGGCGATGATCGAAACCGACAAGGCGATCAAGGACGCCGGGCTGTCCTCCCGGATCCTGCTGCAGGTGCACGACGAGCTGCTGTTCGAGGTCGCGGCGGGGGAGCGCGAGCAGCTCGAAGCGTTGGCCCGCGACAAGATGGGCGGCGCCTACCCGTTGGACGTCCCGCTCGAGGTTTCGGTGGGCTACGGCCGCAGCTGGGACGCTGCGGCGCACTGACAGGCCACCGTCGATGCCCCCGGCAAAGCGCAGTCGTGGTCGCCCGGCGGGCTCGCGGGTGGATCCCGGCGCGCGGCGCTCGGAGCTTCTCGACGCCGCCGAGCGGGTGATCCGCGCCAAGGGGCCGTCCGCCGGACTGGTCGACATCGCGGGCGAGGCCGGCTTCGTCCGCTCGGCGGTCTATGCCATGTACCCCGGCCGTGACGCGCTGCTGGCCGAGCTGAGCAAACGCACCTCGCAGCGGCTGCTCGCCGAAATCACCACTCGGGCAGCCGGTTCCACCGACCTCAGGGAGCGGATGGCGTTGTTCTTCGACGTGATCAGCGCGTGGATGGAAGCCGAGCCGAATCTCTACCGGGCCCTCACCGGTGACCCGTCGACCAGTGTCTTCGAGCAGCTGGCCGGCGCGGTCGAATGGATGCTGGCGTCGTCGTCGGGCTCCGAGGCCGCGCGCATGGCGGCGGCCCCCTGGTCGCGGGCCATCGTCGGGTCGGCGGTGGCGGCCGCGGAATGGTGGTGCCGGACGGGAACCATGCCGCGGGAGGCGCTCGTCGAACACCTCACCGCGCTGTGCTGGGACGGCGGGGCGGCCCTGCCGTTCAACGCCGACGACATCAAGACCATTGACAACGCCCAGCGATAATAGACACACTGTCTTTTATGGCTCTGGCAGACGTTCAAGCTCCGTCGCGGTACTGGGAAAACATCGTCGGCGAAACCGACGTAGACGTCACCGAAATCACCGGGACGATCCCCGACGGGCTCCTCGGCACCCTGTACCGGAACGGGTCGGGCCGCTGGAATCTCGGATCGACGCAGGTCGAGGGCATTTTTGATGCCGACGGGATGGTCAGCGCGTTCGTGCTCGACGGGTCGGGGGTGCGTTTCCGCAACCGCTTCGTCCGCACCAAGCACTACCTGAGGTCGACGGCGGCCGGACGGCTGGTGGACCGCGGCTTCGCCTACCAGCGCGACGGCGGCGCGCTGGCGAACGCGCTGCGGCTGCCGGCCAACACCGCCAACACCAGCGTCATGGTCAACCGCAACCAGCTGCTGGCGCTCTGGGAGGGCGGACCGCCGCACGAACTCGATCTCGACACCCTGGACACCATGGGGCCGTCAAACCTCGGCGGGGCGCTCAAGGGTGCGGTCCGGGCCTATTCGGCGCACTACACCTACGACCCGGCCACCAACACCAAAATCAACTTCGGGTTCGACCCGTACTTCCCGCGGATCGACCTGCGCCACGCGCTGCGCGGGGCCCGCGGTCGCGAGCGGTGGCGCCGGCTGCGGGAGCTGGCGGGCGAGGCGGTGCCGCGGATGCGCCTGCGGCTCTACGAGACCGGCGCCAACGGTGTGACCCGCTACCTGCGGGCGGTGCCGCTGCCGGGGATGGGCGTGGTGCACGACATGGCGTTGACCCGGCGCTACGCGATCTTCGTGGTGTCGCCGCTGCGGATCAACCCGTGGGCGCTCGTCGGCCACCAATCCTATTGAGACTCCATATTTTTCAAGCGGGATGCGCCGTCGTACTTCGTTCTCGCGCCGCGCGACGGGGGCCGGGTGCGGGTGGCCGAGACCGATCCGTTCTATCACTGGCATTTCACCAACGCATATGACGACGGCGACGATGTCGTCGTCGAGCTGCCACGGTTCGTGCCGCAGACCTACGCGGGCATGAAGAAATACACCGCCCACATCCGGTCCGACATCGCCCAGGTCGACGACTACGGGGCCATCGACGACGCCGTGGTGCTGACGCGGTTCCGGATCGCCCCGTCGGGGCGCGTGTCCCGCGAGCCGTTGGCCGATTTCGGGTGCGAGTTCCCCCAGATCGACGAGCGGCGTTCCACGACCCGGCACGACGTGTCCTACGTGACGGTCCAGGACCCGGCCAGGTTTGCAGGCCAGGGAATCGCCCGCATCGATCACCGCACCGGCGCGGTCCAGACCTATTGCCCGCCCGGGGACGTGCTGGTGGAGCCGACGTTTGTGCCGCGACCCGGCGGAACGGCCGAGGACGACGGCTGGCTACTCACCGTCGGATACCAGGAATCGCAGCATCGCAGCAGGTTAATGGTGGTCGACGCGGCCCACGTGGCCGACGGCCCGATCGCGGAGGCGTGGCTGCCGTTCCACGTGCCGATGAGCTACCACGGCGCCTTCACCAACCGGGTGGCCCATCGAACCGGGTGAGCCGCCGGGACTGGGTTTGGCCAGCGTGTGCACAGTCGAGTAGCCTCGATGGGTAAATCCCAATTGTCCCTACGACCAAACCTGTCCGGAGCACCCCAACAATATGCCGAGTCCCGCCGTCACCTCGCCCCAAGTAGCCGTCAACGACATTGGCTCCAGCGAGGACTTTCTCGCCGCAATAGACAAAACGATCAAGTACTTCAACGATGGCGACATCGTCGAGGGCACGATCGTCAAAGTGGACCGGGACGAGGTGCTCCTCGACATCGGCTACAAGACCGAGGGGGTCATCCCCGCCCGCGAGCTCTCGATCAAGCACGACGTCGACCCCAACGAGGTCGTTTCCGTGGGCGACGAGGTCGAGGCCCTGGTTCTCACCAAGGAGGACAAAGAGGGCCGCCTGATCCTGTCCAAGAAGCGCGCGCAGTACGAGCGCGCCTGGGGCACCATCGAGGCGCTCAAGGAGAAGGACGAGGCCGTCAAGGGCACCGTCATCGAGGTGGTCAAGGGTGGCCTGATCCTCGACATCGGGTTGCGCGGCTTCCTGCCCGCCTCGCTGGTCGAGATGCGCCGGGTGCGCGATCTGCAGCCGTACATCGGCAAGGAGATCGAGGCCAAGATCATCGAGCTGGACAAGAACCGCAACAACGTGGTGCTGTCGCGCCGGGCGTGGCTGGAGCAGACGCAGTCCGAGGTGCGCAGCGAGTTCCTCAACCAGCTGCAGAAGGGCGCCATCCGCAAGGGTGTCGTCTCCTCCATCGTCAACTTCGGTGCGTTCGTCGACCTCGGCGGCGTCGACGGTCTGGTGCACGTCTCCGAGCTGAGCTGGAAGCACATCGACCACCCGTCCGAGGTGGTCCAGGTCGGCGACGAGGTCACCGTCGAGGTGCTCGACGTCGACATGGACCGCGAGCGGGTTTCGTTGTCGCTCAAGGCGACTCAGGAAGACCCGTGGCGCCACTTCGCCCGCACCCACGCCATCGGCCAGATCGTGCCCGGCAAGGTCACCAAGCTGGTTCCGTTCGGCGCGTTCGTCCGCGTCGAGGAGGGCATCGAGGGCCTGGTGCACATCTCCGAGCTGGCCGAGCGCCACGTCGAGGTCCCCGACCAGGTGGTTGCCGTCGGCGACGACGCGATGGTCAAGGTCATCGACATCGACCTGGAGCGCCGCCGGATCTCGTTGTCGCTCAAGCAGGCCAACGAGGACTACACCGACGAGTTCGACCCGGCGAAGTACGGCATGGCTGACAGCTACGACGAGCAGGGCAACTACATCTTCCCCGAGGGCTTCGACTCCGAGACCAACGAATGGCTCGAGGGATTCGACAAGCAGCGCACCGAGTGGGAGGCCCGCTACGCCGAGGCCGAGCGCCGGCACAAGATGCACACCGCGCAGATGGAGAAGTTCGCGGCGGCCGAGGCGGCCGGCCACACGGCCGGCGAGCAGTCGCCGGGCAACGGTGCGCCCGCCGAGAAGGCGGGCGGATCGCTGGCCAGCGATGCCCAATTGGCCGCGCTGCGGGAGAAACTCGCCGGCAACGCGTGATCCTGACCTGAGGACGCCATGCTGCGTATCGGGTTGACCGGTGGCATCGGCGCCGGCAAGTCGGCGCTGTCGTCCACGTTCGAGCGATGCGGCGCCGTCATCGTCGACGGGGACGTCATCGCGCGTGAGGTGGTCCAGCCGGGCACCGAAGGGCTGGCGGCGCTGGTCGAGGCGTTCGGTGCCGACATCCTGCTGCCGGATGGATCGCTGGATCGACCGGCGTTGGCCGCCAAGGCCTTTCGCGACGACCAGGCCCGCCAGACGCTGAACGGAATCGTCCACCCGCTGGTGGGCCGGCGCCGCGCGGAGATCATCGCCTCGGTGCCCGAGGATTCGGTTGTGGTCGAGGACATTCCGCTGCTGGTGGAGTCCGGGATGGCGCCGCTGTTCCCGCTCGTGGTCATCGTGTACGCCGACGTCGAGGTGCGGCTGCGGCGACTGGTCGACCAGCGCGGCATGGCCGAAGACGACGCCCGCGCCAGGATCGCCGCGCAGGCCAGCGACGAGCAGCGCCGCGCGGTCGCCGACATCTGGGTGGACAACTCGGGCAGCCCGGAAGACCTGGTGCAACGCGCCCAACAGGTGTGGGACAACCGCATCGTGCCGTTTGCTCACAACCTGAGCACGCGTCAGATCGCCCCGGCGCCGGTCCAATTGGCGCCGCCCGACCCGACCTGGCCGGACCAGGCGCAGCGAATCCTCAACCGCCTGAGGACGACCTGCGGGCAGCGGGCGTTGCGCGTCGACCACATCGGGTCGACGGCCGTGCCGGATTTCCCCGCCAAGGACCTCATCGACATCCAGATCACCGTCGAATCCCTGGCCGTCGCCGACGAACTCGCCGAACCCTTGTTGTCCGCCGGGTACCCGCGCATCGAGCGCATCGTCGGCGATGTCGCCAAGAGCGACGCGCGCAGCACCGTCGGCCGCTACGACCGCGATGACGATCCGGCGTTGTGGTCCAAGCGGATTCACGCCTCGGCGGATCCCGGCCGGCCCACCAATGTGCACATCCGGGTGGAGGGGTGGCCCAATCAGCAGTTCGCCCTGCTGTTCCCCGACTGGCTGACCGCCGATCCCGATGCGCGGGCGGAGTACCTGAGCGTCAAGCGCACCGCCGAAACCGACGGCGGGGGAGACATTGCGGCCTATGTTGCCGTCAAGGAGCCGTGGTTTCTCGACGCCTACCGGCGGGCCTGGGAGTGGGCCGACGCGACGGGCTGGCGTCCCTAGCCACTACGCCACTCACGGCAGGGGCGCCCCGCACTGCAGCGCGCCGTTGTTGGGATCGGCGTTCCCCGCCACCGGCCGGACCATTTGGTCGGCCTGGACGAAAACGTTGTCGTCCACGTCGATCTCGCAGTGCACGTTCGCCGAGTACGGGAAGTGCAGCACGATGCGCATGCCGGCCTGCTGCGGATCGGACAATACGGTGTCGGCCTCGAATGCGTTGCCGGGCATCGAGCTCAGCCCGGCCGTGTTCGTCTGGCCGCCGTTGATGACGAACGTGGCCTGACTGCCGGTCGTGACGCCGTCGATCCTGGCCCGATAGGTGATGTTGTGCAGGTCCGCGCTCGCCGTCGCCGGATACAACTGGGCCCCGGCGGCGATCACCGTCACCGCGGCGACCGGCAGGAACCTGTGGCCTTTGCAGCTCATAGCCGGTGACATTACAACCCGCGTGATTTCCGAGCCAGATCGTTTGGCTACGGCTGGCAGCGCGGACACCACAGCGTCGCCCGTCCGCCCACCCGGGCGCGCTCGAGCCGCGTCCCACAGCGGGGGCAGCGCGGGTCGGGCTCGTCACGCACCCTGGTGAGCCAGCGCGGCAGGCCGGGCACCCGGCCGTGGCGCACCGCGGTGCGCAGCACCCGGGTCATCGCGGCGTGCAAGGCCTTTACGTCGTCGTCGCCCAAGTCCGCGACCGCCACGGTCGGTCGGGTTTTGGCCCGCCAACAGATCTCGTCGACCAGCAGGTTGCCGAGGCCGGCGAGCACCGACTGGTCCATCAGCGTGGGTTTGAGCTGCCGCGAGCGGGCCGACCGCGAGGCCAGCACCGCGCGGAACTCGCGCAGGCCGAGACCCAACGCGTCGGGTCCCTGCGGGCCGGTGATGTGCCCGATGTCGTCGGCATCGTCGGCCAGCCACACCCCGCGCAATTTGCGGAGGTCGGCGTAGCGCAGCTCGCCCCCGTCCAGCGACACCACCAGCCGCTCGTAGGGGTCGTGGGCGGCCCCGTCGGGGGCATAGTAGGGCCGGCCGGTCATGCCGCTGTGGATCAGCAGCGCCGGGCCGTCGGTGGGGAGCACCAACCACTTGCCGTGCCGGCGTGGGTCCGCGAAGCGGTGACCGGTCAACCGGCGCGCCAGCGCTTGTCCGGTGGTGTTGCGCAGGATCCCGGGATCGTGCACCTGCACGTGCCGGATTCGCCGCCGCGGCAGGGACGCGGCCAGTTGCCGCCGAAACCCTTCCACGTCGGGCAGCTCAGGCACGTAGCCTCGCCAATCGGCGCAGCGGGCCGGCCAGTGAGCGGGCGTGCCGCGACATGTGCGCCCACGGATCCGGTTGTCCGGCAAGCCGTTTGGGTACGTCGCGGATGGTGAACCGGTCGGCCCGCAACCGCCCGGCGTCCAGCTCGTCCCATTCCAGCGGTGTGGCTACCGGTGCGCCGTTGCGGGCCCGAACCGAATACGGCGCAACCGCCGTCTGCGCGTAGGCGTTTCGCATGATGTCGAGGTATACCCGCCCGTCGCGCTTGTCCTTGCGAGCCTCGACGGTGCGATGCGCGGGATCGTCCGCGGCGACCACTTCGCTGACGTCACGGGCGAACTGCCGGGCGGTGTCGAAATCGGTGTCGGCGCGCAAGGGGGCGACCACGTGCAGCCCCCGCGAGCCGGTGGTCTGGACGTAGCACGCCAGGCCCAGGTCCCCGAGCACCCCGGCGGTGGCGCGTGCGGTCGCTCGCACCACGGCGAAGTCGCCGTCGGACGGGTCGAGATCGAAGACGAGTCGGTCCGGGTGGTCCAGCCGGGCCCGGCGCGACTGCCACATGTGCAGGGTGATGCAGCTTTGATTGGCCAGCCAGCGCAGCGCCTCCGGCCGTTCGACGACCGGATGCTCTACGGTGCCGCCCTCCTTGGCCACCCGGACACTGCTCATCCAGTCTGGTAGCGAATCGGCGAAATCCTGCTGGATGAACCCTGTTTCGGCGATGCCGCGGGGATAGCGCTGCACGTTGAGGGCCCGGCCCCGCAGGTGCGTCAACATGGTGTCGGCCACCTGGTCGTAATAGGCGGCGAGATCGCGTTTCGTGATCCCGTCGGCGGGAAACAGGACGCGGTCCGGGTGGGTGATCTCGACGTCGACGCGGGCCATCAGTGCGTCTCCCGCACCACTTCGCCGGGCTCCTTGTCGGTGCGCATGCCGAGGTAGCGCGGATGGCGCAACTTGCCATCACGCGTCCACTCGCTGAATCCGATCTGAACCACCATCTCGGGGGATACCCAGTTCGCGCCGGCCTCGCGCACCAAACCGCGGGCGAACGGCGGCCTGTCCCGGGTGATCGGCGACAGGCGCGCGTGCAGCCGGCGCAGCGTGGCGTCGTCGAAACCGGTGCCGACCTTGCCCGCGTAGACCAGGTCCCCGCCGTCGTAGTAGCCGAGCATCAGGGCGCCCAACTCGACTCGACTGCCCTTGGGACTGGTGTAGCCCCCCACCACGAACTCCTGATCGCGCACGCATTTGAACTTCAGCCAGTTTTTCGAGCGACCGCCCTGGTAGGTGGAGTCGGCCCGCTTGGCGATCACTCCCTCGTCCCCGCGCTCACATGCGCGCCGGTAGGCGGCGATCCCGTCCCCGACGCGGTGCGGTGCACAGCGCAGCGGGTCGGCAAAGTCGATCGCTTTGCGCAGCAACCTCTTTCGCCAGAGGAGCGGCACCTCGACGGTGGACATGCCGTCGAGATGCAGCAGATCGAATACGTAGTAGAAGACACGCACCGGCGACGCCCGGGCCACGTCGGGGTCGGTGAGGCCCAGCCGACCCTGCAGCCGGGCGAAGCTGGTCCGCCGGCCGTCGAAGGCCACCACCTCTCCGTCCACGACGAACCGCGTGACCGGTTGCGCGGCAAGCGCATCCACCAATTCGGGATAGGTTCCATTGAGCGGCTGACGATTACGCGACAACAGCCGGACCCGATCGCCGTCGCGGAACGCCAGGCAGCGCATGCCGTCGAACTTGCGCTCGAAGATCCAGCCCGGATCGGAGAACCGGTCGTCGGTGAGGGTTGCCAGGGTGGGCGAGCGCCAGTCGGGCACGGGTTCGTCGTACAGCGCTTCGCGCACCGCACCGGGCAGGCTCGCGAAGTCCGTCATGCCGACTAGTTAAGACATGCCCACGGCGGCACGGGAACCGTCAGCAGTTCGGCGCCCCCGGGTGCGGTGGTCAGGGCGAGCACCGCCGCCGCGAGGCGATCGGGCGGCAGCACGAAATCCACGCAGCCGGTGGCGATCGCGTGCGCCGGCATGCTCGACGCCTCGGCGGTCGCCGGGTCTTGGACGAGCACGCGCCCGCCGTTGCGCTTGACCGCGCGACATCCGTTGGCGCCGTCGGCCAGCCGCCCGGTCAGGATCACGGCGACCGTCGGCACCAGCGCGGCGGAGCTGGTCAGGACGGCGTCCCCGACGCTGGCCTTGGCCGCTTCCTCGGCGAGCATCCAGGCGCCGTCCGCATCGATGGTTGCCGTCTTTCCGGCGGGCACGATGGTGATGCCCGGTTTGTCCGCCGGCGCCCCCGGCTCGGCGACTCGAATCGGCAGAGAGCTCGCGCGGGACAAAATCTGGGCCAGCGGATCGTCGCCGCTGAGCGTGGGGCGGCGATGCTGGGCGACGACGACGGGTACCGCAAAATCACCCGGCAGACCCGCGAGCACGGTGCCCAGGGCTTTCATGCCGCCCAGCGACGCCACCAGCACCACTCGCCCAAACGCCGCCTGGACGGGCTTGTGTTGGGTCGCGGACATAGCGCCAGGGTAATCCTTGTGTCGGGGCGCCGACATAGTTCCTGGAACCGTGGGTCGCCGTCGAACGTGCCGCATCCCGAGCCACCGTGTCCCAGACGGCACAACGCATCCAGGCCCAGAACCTGACCCGCTACAGCCGCGGCATCGTGACCATCACCGACCGTCAGGGGCTGGAACGACTAGCCTGCGGCTGCTACCGCATCGTCAGAGACGAGTTCGACAGCATCACCAACCACCGGCCAAGGTAGTGCGGCCGCGCTCAACGGCCGCGCCAGGTGAGCTCCATGCCGCCGGCGGCCAGCCACCGCGACAGGTCATAGCCGTTGCGGGCCAACCCATCCACGGCGGCCACGGCGCGTCGCACCGCGAGCTCCGCGACCTCGGGGGTCAGCAGGCCGTGGCGGACCGCATCGAGCAACTCGTCGACGTCGGTCAGTTCCGCGCGGGCGCCGGTGCGGACCTCGATGTCGAGGTAATGATCCTCGGAGCGCCAGACTTCGGGGCCAGGCGTGTATTCGCCCACATCCAGGTAGTAGTCGTGGCCGCGTTCGTGGCCGGGGTTGAAGTGAAAGACCGTGGCGCGCAGGCCCAACGACGGCAGCAGCCACGATTCGAGGTAATGAAACTGGGCGCGGCCCGGGGTGGGGCGGGCGACGTAGAGACCCCACGGGTGCACCGCATACTCGTCCACGGCCCGCACGATTCCCTTGGGATCGGTGTTGGTGCGGCCCACTAGGTCGAACGTCTCGTGTTTCGGTGGGTGAATCTCGCTGTTCCTCCTGAATGATCACACCCTACCGGCGCAACCGGATCTTCCACCGCACAAACCCGCCGTACAACAGCGACAGCGCGGCCAGCATGGCCATGTCCAGCAGCCAGGTCTTCGGCGCGTGCTGCCAGAACCGGTCCTGGGACAGCAGCGAATCGGGCACCAGGTGCCGCAGGTCCACCGTCGACGAGGCGGCGGCGTAGCCCCAGCGCGCCGGCATCGCCCACGACAACTGGTTCAGGCCGAGCCGGCCGGTCACGGGCACCATGCCGCCGCACAGCACCAGCTGCGCCATCACCGTCACCACGAACAACGGCATGATTTGCTCGCTCGAGCGCACCTGCGACGAGATGGCCAGGCCCAGGATGGCCGAGGCGACGCACGTCGCGGCCACGGTCGCGAACAGCTCGACCGTGGCCCCAATCGTGGAGTGGCCGAACAGATTTGCGCCGCGCGTCGGTGCGCCCTTGCCGGCCACCACGATCGCCGTGACGATCGCCGACTGCAAAATGGCGAACGCGCAGAACACCGCGCTCTTGGCGAGCAGGTAGGCGGTGGTCGACAGGCCGACCGCCTGCTCGCGCTGGAAGATGGCCCGTTCGCCGACCAGATCGCGAATTGTCAAGGCGGTGCCCATGAATGCCGCGGCCGGCATCAGCAGGGCCAGTATCTGTGCGGCCTCGTCGGGCGTTCCCGCATTGGGCCCCGGCGCATGAAATCCGTTGCTGCCCGGGACGGTCAGGGACAGCGAACCCAATATGAAGGGCAGTAGCGCCAGGAAGACGAAGTAGGCGCGGTCGGCGACGACGAGGCGAAACTGCCGCCGGGCGATGGTCGAGATCTGGCGTCGCACGCTGGTGTGCACCGGCTCACCCAGGCCGCTCGGCTCATCGGCCTTGTCCGGCATGCGCTTTTGGGCCTCGCTGCGTTCCACGAAGCGGCGATTGGCTTCGTCCGGGTCTGCGCCCACCTGGGTGAAGATCTTGGCCCAGTTGGTGGTACCCATCGCGTCGCCGATCTGCTCGGGCGAGCCGCGGTAGGCCGTCTTGCCGCCGGGGGCCATCAGCAACACCTGGTCGCAGACGTCCAGGTAGGACAGCGAGTGCGTCACCACCAGCACCACACGACCGGCATCGGCCAACTGGCGCAGCATGGTCATGACCTGCAGGTCGAGCGCGGGGTCCAGGCCGGAGGTGGGCTCGTCGAGGATCAGCAATGACGGGCCGGTCAGCAGTTCCAGCGCCACCGACGCGCGTTTGCGCTGCCCGCCGGACAGCTTGTCGACGCGGGTGTCGGCATGTTTGGTCAGGTCGAGCTCCTCGAGCACCTGGGCGACGACCCCGGCACGGTCGGCCTTGCCGGTGTCGGGCGGCAGCCGCAGCTCGGCGGCGTAGCCCAGCGCCTGGTTGACGGTCAGCTGGCGATGCACCACGTCGTCTTGGGGGACCATGCCGATCCTGCTGCGCAGCGACGCGTACTCGGCGTGAATGTTGTGTCCCTCGAACGTAACTGAGCCCGAGCTGGGTGTGGTGTAGCCGGCGATGAGCCTGGCCAGGGTGCTCTTTCCGGCGCCCGACCCGCCGATCACGGCGGTGAGCGTTCCGGGACGTGCGACCAGCGAGATGTCGTCGAGCAGTTGTTTGCCGTTGTCGACGACGTACTTGACGTTGCGCACCTCGAGCCCGCCGCTGCGCGACGCGGCTTCGCTGCGCTTGGTGAGCGTGCCGTCACGGAACACCAGGTCGACGTTGCCGATGGTGACGACGTCGTCCTCGGACAGGATCGCCGACCCGACCCGGGTGCCGTTGACGAAGGTGCCGTTGACGCTGTTGTCCCGGATCTCGGTGCCCAGCGGTGTGGGCACCAAGGTCGCGTGCCGTCGCGACGCCAATACGTCGGGGACGACGATGTCGTTTTCGGGGGCGCGCCCGATGGTCAGGGCGCCGGTCGTGCCCGCGGCGGACGACGCGCGCGGCGAGAGCAATCTCACAAAGCGCGTCGCCAGGTTCGACACGTCGGCCGTCTTGGCGTCGATCACCGTGAATTCCGTTGCCGGCGCCGCCCGCAACCTGGCGGGCGAGCCGGGATCGATGACGGTCAGCTCCTGCGGTGGTGCGCCGCGCACTGGCGACGGCGCCGCGAGCGGCGGCGGGGGCGCGGGGCGAGGCAGCGGACCTCGGGGACCGCCGCGGCGCGGCGGGGGCCGATGATGCGTCGGATTCGTTTGCTCGCCAACCACGGACCACGTCAGGGTCGGTGGCCCGGAATCGTGGCTGGGCCGGGTGCGGGCCGGGCGGGTCGCCTGGCCCTGCCGGGGCCCGATCGCGAAGGTCAGGTGCGGGCCGCGCGGGTTGCCGACGTGAATGCTCTGGCCGTCGTGGATATCGATGACCGGCATCCGGTAACCGTTGAGATAGGTCCCGTTCAGCGAACCGTTATCGATTGCCAGCCAGCGGCCTTGATCGAAACGCAGGATCAGATGCGCGCGCGAGATGCGCGGATCGGCGATCTGCACGTCGGCCTGCGCGTCGCGTCCGACGACCACTTCGTGTCCGGCCGCGAAGGATCGTTGGGACCCGTCGTGCCGAATGGTCAGCAGAGGCGGGGCGGGTCGAGTCACCACTCAAGTATCGGGTCGCGCCGGCCGTGCTTCTATGGGATCCGGCTGTGACTTCCCTTTGTTTCGGCACGGCTATTCATAGCTGTTTCATAGTCGGCGGAGTCGAATCGCCTACGGCCGTGCGGCATTATTCGATCGGAGGGGGACCAACGCATTGATGGATGAGCACAAGCGAACGACCCGGCGCATCGGCACCGGGCGACGACTGCTGACCAACCCGCGCCAGGCACGCGACGCCCTGCGCGCGGGTTTTCACTCGTTACCCGCGATGCCGATCGGGCAGCTGTTTCGCCGGATACCACCGGTGAGTTCCGCGCCGAACGCGGAACCCCAAGCGCCGCAACCACACAACGCTTCCGTGCCAGTGGATAATGGTGCGTCGTTCGCCGGCTACACGATCTTGCGGCAACTGGGCGCCGGTGGCATGGCCGAGGTCTACCTGGCATTGCATCCCCGGCTGCCGCGCCGCGACGTGATCAAAGTCCTCGCCGAGGCGGTGACGGCCGATCCCGAGTTTCGCGAAAGGTTCAATCGGGAGGCCGATCTCGCGGCGACGCTGTGGCATCCCCACATCGTCGGCGTCCACGACCGCGGCGCCTTCAACGGGCATCTGTGGATCTCGATGGACTATGTCGAGGGCACCGATGCGTCGCGGTTGGTCAAGCAGAGCCACCCCGAGGGCATGCCGATCCACGAGGTGTGTGCCATCGTGCAAGCGGTCGCGGGTGCGCTGGACTACGCGCACGACCGTGGCCTGCTGCACCGCGACGTCAAGCCCGCCAACATCCTGCTCACCCACCCGGAAGACGGGGAACGCCGAATCCTGTTGGCGGACTTCGGTGTCGCGCGCCACCTGGGCGACGTGAGCGGCATCACCGAAACGAATGTCGCGGTGGGAACCGTGGCCTACGCCGCGCCCGAGCAGCTCGCCGGTGCTCCGATCGACGGGCGGGCCGACCAATACGCTTTGGCCGCAACGGCTTTCCATCTGCTGACCGGTGCGCCACCGTTTCGGCATTCCAACCCGATCGCGGTGATCAGTCAGCACCTGCACGAGGCGCCTCCCCGGCTCAGCGACTTTCGGCCGGAGCTGGCGGAGCTCGACGACGTGTTCTCGACGGCGCTCGCCAAACGGCCCGAGGACAGGTTCGCGCGGTGCCGGGAGTTCGCCACCGCCGTCAGGGAGCGGGTTTCCGAAGCCCGTCCCCGGGCGCCGCGCACCGCCCTGTTGACGCCGCACCGCCGGCGCGGGCTCGCGGCCTTGAACCACCGGTTCTCGTCGAGAACCCGGTGGGCCGCAGCGCTGGTGTGCGCGGTGCTCGTCGCCGTCGCGGCGACCTGGTCGATCCTGTACTCGTTCGAGCCCACCACGCCGCCGCCCAGCCCCGCGCTCGCCTCCAAACCGTCCCTGCCCGCTCCCAGCGCCGCACCCACCGCGGGGGGACCGGCGCTGAACGGGACGTATCGCCTGGACTATGACCAGACCAAGCGGACCACCAACGGCATCGGCATCCGGCACGGCGGAGCCACCACCGACTGGTGGGCGTTCCGGTCGGCCTGCACGACCAACGGATGCGCGGCCACCGGGACCCAGCTGGACGATGCCACCCACCAACTGGCCAGCACCACCGGCGGCGGCCAGGCCGACACGTTGCGCTACGTGGGTGGCTACTGGCAAGGGGCTCCCGAGCAGTTGCGAGTGGGCTGCGTCCAGCCGAACGGGCACGCCCCGGCCACCCAGCAGGAAACCGTCGCGTGGTCGCTGGCGCCGCAGGCCGACGGCACGCTGCGGGGCACGCAGACCGAGACCGTGCTCAGCAACGAGTGCGGCGCTCAGGGGGCGGTGGTCCGGGTGCCCGTGGTGGCCGCCCGGGCCGGCGCCGCGCCGGCCGGCGTGGCGTTGGGCGACCCCACCCAGGTCATCAACGCCTCGACCACCGCGTCCGCCCCGCCGCCGCCCGTGCTGGGCGGGTTGTGCGCCGATGTCGGCAAGGTCGCCTACGACCCGACCAACAACGAGCAGATCGTCTGCGAGGGCAGCAGCTGGGCCAAGGCCCCGATCACGATGGGCGTGCACGCGGCCGGTAGCTCGTGCGACCGGCCGGGCACCTCGGTGTTCGCCATGAGCACCTCCAGCGACGGCTACCTGCTGCAATGCGACCCGGTCACCCGGACGTGGACGCGTCCCGCGGGTTAGCCGAGGACGGGGCCTCTGACTTGTCCGCGGCACGCTCGCGAGTTCGATATGTCGTCGAGGACGCCTTTAGGGCGGGTTTCGATGTGCGCGAGGACATGTCGGTTACCGATCGTTCGACTGCCGGTTCGATCGCGCAGCGCGCCATTCGGCAATCCCAGGCGCAGACCTATGCCGATGATATTCGTCAGCGCGCGGCGCAAGTGGTCGCTCTTGATCAACAGGTCGCGGGCAAAGTCACTGCGGCCGTGGCCGGAATCCGCGATACCTTCCCGCCGGAACCGAATCCTGATGAGCCACGGCCCAAACCCAAAGTCCAAGCCGTTGACAATCACACATTCAAGCAGGAGCCTCCGCCCGCAGGGTCATACCCGACCAACGAGGTAGTAGCCGAGGCGACCGACCTAGATGGCAACCATGTTGTTCTTCGACGCGGCTACTACGACGAGCGCACGCAACAGGGCTTCGGATGGGATAAGGCGTTCTGGAGACACCACGTAACAAACCCCAACGTATTCAAAGATCTGATCTCACACAGTCGACCGATCAGTAGCAAAGACGGAACTCTGGTCTACGAAGTGCCGATTAATCGTGTTCACTGCACGCAAGGATCGTTTGGAATCGCTGACTGCGAGGACACTGGTGAGAGCCTGACGATGAGAATAGTGGTGAACGTCAATGAAGGACGCGCCGGCATCCCTGACGGAGGTCAGAAGGGAGTGATCTCTATGTACCCGCTCGCGGGCGGTAGTGGCGTCGTAGAAGTCGAACCGGGATGGACACTGTGTCCGCCGTGGGTGAACAAAAATGTGCCCATCAACTGAACTTAACGACGCTCATGTCAAGTTTGCCGCCGACGTGCTGCGGAACCTCTTGCGCCACATCGACGACGAGAACGTCAAGCGGCACAATCCATTTCTGGTCTCTCACGCGTGGACCGACGGCCCACTGATGTTCTTGGTATACACGGCACCGCCGTCGGACAGGACCTGGGGCCTGGTCCGCGACACCAGGGAGTCGATTATCGACCGTGGCCCATGGCCAAACTTGGATGAGGCCGTCCTGTACTACTTTCTGGTCGACTTCGAGGAAAACCAGCCGTCCTGGTCCTCCCGCCAACCGGGAGAGCCAGACACTATTTGGTGGTTCGGCTATCCGCGCGAGAACCTCCCTGACCGGACGTCGAGCATCTCTGAGGCGTATCGGTATACGCCGTCGACCGGAGCGCCCCCGTCTAGCGCCAGCCAAAACCAAGCTCGACCAAAGACGCAGCCTCGTCTTTACCAAGATCCTCCATGAGCGAATCCCTCAACCGTCAGGACGACGACCTGCAAAGACCAGCTCCAACGCACTTGTCGGTGATCGCCTCTACCCTGGTGGCATGGCATTCGCCACGGAACATCCGGTAGTCGCCCATTCGGAATATCGCCCGGCCGAAGAGGCCGTGGCGGGGTTGGTACGCGCCGGCGGCCGCTTCGAGGTCGTCAGCCCGCACGACCCCGCCGGGGACCAACCGGCGGCCATCGACGAGCTGGAACGCAGGATCAGGGCGGGGGAGCGCGATGTGGTGCTGCTCGGCGCCACCGGCACCGGGAAGTCGGCCACCACCGCCTGGCTCATCGAGCGCCTGCAGCGGCCCACCCTGGTGATGGCACCCAACAAGACGCTGGCCGCCCAGCTGGCCAACGAGCTGCGGGAGATGTTGCCGCACAACGCCGTTGAGTACTTCGTGTCGTACTACGACTACTACCAGCCCGAGGCCTACATCGCGCAGACCGACACCTACATCGAAAAGGACAGCTCGATCAACGACGACGTCGAGCGCTTGCGGCACTCCGCGACGTCGTCGCTGCTGTCGCGGCGCGACGTGGTCGTGGTGGCGTCGGTGTCGTGCATCTACGGCCTGGGCACCCCGCAGTCGTACCTGGATCGTTCGGTGGAACTGCGGGTCGGCAACGAGGTGCCTCGGGACGGGTTGCTGCGGCTACTGGTCGACGTCCAGTACACCCGCAACGACCTGTCCTTCACCCGCGGCTCGTTCCGGGTGCGCGGCGACACGGTGGAGATCATCCCGTCCTACGAAGAACTGGCGGTGCGCATCGAGTTCTTCGGCGACGAGATCGAGGCGCTGTACTACCTGCACCCGCTGACGGGCGACGTGATCCGCCAGGTCGACTCGCTGCGCATCTTCCCGGCCACCCACTACGTGGCCGGCCCCGAGCGGATGGCCCACGCCATCTCGACGATCGAAGAGGAACTGGCCGCCCGGCTGGCCGAACTCGAGGGCCAGGGCAAGCTGCTCGAGGCGCAGCGCCTGAGGATGCGCACGAACTACGACATCGAGATGATGCGGCAGGTCGGATTCTGTTCGGGCATCGAGAACTACTCCCGCCACATCGACGCCCGGGGGCCGGGCTCGCCGCCGGCGACCCTGCTTGACTACTTCCCGGAAGACTTCTTGATGGTCATCGACGAGTCGCACGTCACCGTGCCGCAGATCGGCGGCATGTACGAGGGCGACATGTCGCGCAAGCGCAACCTGGTCGAATACGGGTTCCGGTTGCCGTCGGCGTGCGATAACCGCCCGCTGACGTGGGAGGAGTTCGCCGACCGGGTCGGGCAGACGGTGTATCTGTCGGCCACCCCGGGCCCCTACGAGCTCAGTCAGTCCGGCGGCGAGTTCGTCGAGCAGGTCATCCGGCCCACCGGCCTGGTGGACCCGAAGGTGGTGGTCAAACCGACCAAGGGGCAGATCGACGACCTGATCGGCGAGATCCGCAAGCGCACCGACGCCGACCAGCGGGTGCTGGTCACCACGCTCACCAAGAAGATGGCCGAGGACCTCACCGACTACCTGCTCGAGATGGGCATCCGGGTGCGCTATCTGCACTCGGAGGTCGACACGCTGCGCCGGGTGGAATTGCTGCGCCAGCTGCGGCTCGGCGAGTACGACGTGCTGGTCGGCATCAACCTGCTGCGCGAGGGCCTGGACCTGCCGGAGGTGTCGCTCGTCGCCATCCTGGATGCCGACAAAGAGGGCTTCCTGCGCTCCTCGCGCAGCCTGATCCAAACCATCGGCCGCGCCGCCCGCAACGTCTCCGGCGAAGTGCACATGTACGCCGACACGATCACCGACTCGATGAAGGAAGCCATCGACGAGACCGAACGGCGCCGGGCGAAGCAGATCGCCTACAACGAGGCCCACGGGATCGACCCGCAACCGCTGCGCAAAAAGATCGCCGACATCCTCGACCAGGTCTATCGCGAGGCGGACGACACCGAAACGGTGGAGATCGGCGGGTCAGGGCGGAATGCGTCCCGCGGTCGGCGCGCGCAGGGCGAGCCGGGCCGCGCCGTCAGCGCCGGGGTGTTCGAGGGCCGCGACACGACCAGCATGCCCCGCGCCGAACTGGCCGACCTGATCAAGGACCTCACCGCGCAGATGATGGCCGCCGCCCGGGACTTGCAGTTCGAGCTGGCCGCCCGGTTCCGGGACGAGATCGCCGACCTGAAGAAGGAACTGCGCGGGATGGACGCCGCCGGCCTGAAATGAGTTTGCTGGCAACCGATCTGCGCCGGGTAACCCCGCGGCACCCCATACGGTAGAGGGGTGACCGACGCGGCGACTATCACCGGCGGCTGGCGAGAGCTGCTGGGCGCCCGGTATCTGAGGACGTCAATCCTGCTAGCCGGTGGGGTAGCGCTTTACGCCACCAACGAGTTCCTGACCACCAGCTTGTTGCCCAACACCATCGCCGAGATCGGCGGAAGCCGGCTCTACGCGTGGGTGACGACGCTGTACCTGGTCGGGTCGGTGGTCGCGGCGACGATGGTCAATCCGATGCTGCTGCGCGTCGGGGCGCGGTCGTCGTATCTGTTCGGACTCGCCGTATTCGGCATCGCCAGCATGGTTTGCGCGGCCGCCCCCACCATGCATGTTTTGATTGCTGGCCGGGCGATGCAGGGGGTGGCCGGGGGCTTGCTGGCCGGCCTGGGCTACGCGGTGATCAACTCCGCGCTGCCCCGCTGGCTGTGGACGCGGGGGTCGGCGCTGGTGTCGGCGATGTGGGGTGTCGCGACGGTGGTCGGGCCCACGACGGGCGGGTTGTTCGCGCAGCTCGGGATCTGGCGGTGGGCGTTCGTCACGATGGCCGTCCTCACCGTTTTGATGGCCCTGCTGGTGCCGGTCGCGCTGGCCCGCGTCGACCCGACCAACGGCATCCCGCGGATGAAGGTGCCGGTGTGGTCGCTGCTGATCATCGGTGTGGCCGCGCTGGCCGTGAGCGTCGCGCAGATTCCCCGCAACACCGCCGCGACGTACGGGCTGCTCGCGGCCGGCATCCTGCTGGTCGGCCTGTTCGTGATCGTCGACTGGCGCATGCACGCGGCCATCCTGCCGCCCAGCGTGTTCTCTCCCGGGCCGTTGAAGTGGATTTACCTCACCATGGGTGTCCTGATGGGCGCGGCGATGGTGAACACCTATGTGCCGCTGTTCGGGCAGCGGTTGGCCCACCTCACGCCGATCGCGGCCGGCTTCCTGGGCGCGGCTCTCGCCCTCGGCTGGACCGTCAGCGAAATCGTCAGCGCCTCGCTGGAAAACCCGCGCACGATCGGGCGGGTGGTCATGGTGGCGCCGCTGGTTGCCGCGTCCGGCCTGGCGCTGGGCGCGGTCGCCCGGCACGGCGACGGGTCCAACTGGACCGCCGCCCTGTGGGCGGTGGCCCTGCTGGTCGCCGGCATCGGCATCGGGATGGCCTGGCCGCACCTCTCGGCCCGCGCGATGGCCTGCGTCAACGATCCGGCCGAGGGCGGCGCCGCCTCCGCGGCGATCAACACCGTCCAGCTGACCTCCGCGGCGATCGGCGCCGGACTGGCCGGGGTCGTCGTCAACACCGCCACCGGTGGCGAGGCGGTCGCGGCCCATTTGTTGTTCACGGTCTTCACCGCGGTGAGCGCCGCCGGTGTGGCGGTGTCGTACGCCGCGACCCGGGCCACGCGCCAGGCGCGGCCGGTCGCCAACGTGGGCTGACCCGTCGCCGATCACCGGGTGGACTTGACCACCTGCGAGTAATGGAATTGCCAACGCTCGACGATGTGGAAACCGAGGTAGCCCGGGAATCGGTATGCCGGGGCGCGCCCGAATGCGCTTCCGGGCGGGAGCGCTTGTCCCGCTTGGTGGTCCGGCAGCGAGGCGTCTTTATTGGTAATGGTCCAGATGGTGGGGCATTTGTTGATTTTGGCCGTGGTCAGCCAGACGGCCACATGGCCGTCCCACAGCGAGCCGACCTTCGGGCCGTACACGCCGCGCTCGACGTCGATCAGCGACCGGAAGGCCGCCGGCCGGGTGGCCAGCAGCGCCCGGATCGGGCCGGGCCGCCACGGCACGGTGTTGTCCACCATCAGGCAGTCGCCGGGGGCGGCGTGTGCGGCGATCAGGTCGGCGACCTGGCTGTAGTCCCAGCCTTCCTTGGCGTACGGCCAACGCTGGACGAACAGGTAATTGGGCACCGCGGCGATGACGAACAGCAGCACCGCGCCAACCATCGGCCAGGGCCGGCGGGCCAGCGTGACGATGCAGACGGCCAGGACGATGGCCATCGCGGGCGCGGTGAAGATCAGGTAGCGCGGGTAGTAGATCGGCTCGCTGACGGCCGAATAGATGACGACCAGCGCGGTCGGAATGACCATCCACACCACACAGAAGGTCAACAACCGGCGCAGGTCGCCGGCCGGGGCCGGCGCGCCGGCCAACCGGGCCAGCGCCGCCGCGACGATCACGACCGCGCTCAGCACCGCGAAGGCGACGCTGTGGTCGAAATACTGCCGCAGGATGATGTCGAACGCGTAATGCCAGCTCACCGGGTAGATCCAGCCGACCTGCCACACCTGGCCATGGGCGAACAGCGCGAACGGGATCATCGCCCCGACCGCGACGGCGGAGCTGGCGGCCCACCACACGGCCGGGGATCTGCGGGACCCCGCAGGAAGCAACAGCGGCAGGATCGCGCCGTACACCGGCACCAGCAGCACCAGGTTGACGTTGAGCAGGATCGACAGCGCCAATGCCAGCGCGTAGCAAATCCACCAGCGGGGCCGATTGCGCCGGACGGCGGCCACGAACAACACGGTCAGCCATACGGACGCGGCCGCGACGAAGCCATAGGAACGCGCCTCCATGCCGGCCCACGTCGTGCGGGGCAGGATGGCGAAGACGACGCCCGCGCACACCGCCGTCGGGCGCGTCGCGAACTTCTTGGTGAACACCGTGACCCCGGCGGCCGCGGCGCCCACGGCAAGGGCGCTGGGCAGGCGCGAGAAGAACTCGGTGGGCGGAAACACGGCGAACCAACCGTGCATCACCAGGTAGTACGCACCGTGGACGGCGTCGATGTGGCCCAGCAGCCGCCACAGCTCGGGCAGGGTCCGGCTCGCCGCGGCCGAAATCGTGGCCCCCTCGTCGAACCACAGCGAAGGCCGGCAGGCCCAGGCGGCGCTGACGGCGGTGGCGAACAGGGCGATCGCCCACGGGTCGAGCAACCTGCCGCGGGGGCGCGCTGCGACGGGTTTATCGACGGCATCCCCGGCGCGCGGCTCGAAAATCGGCTCGAGGGTGGGCTCGAGCATGGGACCAGACATGATGCTTGTTACTGTAGGGCGCGGCCGGTCGAACCGGTCACCAACAGCGCCCCCCCGCATTTGCAGTTCGCTCCCGTATTCACGAAAAGCGGCGTCATGCAATGCTTTCCGTCGCCGAATCGCGCATTCGATTGTTTTGTCATTATCGATATTGTCCGTTGGCCCAGCCAGGCGCCGCAAATTGCGGGTGCGCCTCGCCACACTGTGTCGTTCATCTATCTCCTCTGCATCGAGCAAACGCGATACTGTCTTGGGTTGGCTGACCAACCGAAACTGGGAGGGTAAATGGGCGCCTATCGGACTGTGGTGGTAGGAACCGATGGCTCGGACTCGTCGATGCGTGCGGTGGAGAAGGCGGCGCAGATCGCCGGGCCGGACGCCAAGCTGATCGTCGCCTCGGCGTACTTGCCCCAACATGAGGACGCCCGGGCCGCCGACGCCCTCCGGGACGAAAGCTACAAGGTTTCGGGCACCGCGCCGATTTACGCGATTCTGCGCGACGCCAAGGACCGCGCGCACGCGGCGGGCGCGCAGAACATCGACGAGCGCCCGATCGTGGGGGCGCCGGTCGATGCGCTGGTGCACCTCGCCGAGGAAGAGCAGGCGGACCTGCTCGTGGTCGGCAACGTCGGTCTGAGCACCATCGCCGGCCGGCTGCTGGGATCGGTGCCGGCCAACGTCTCGCGGCGGGCCAAGACCGACGTCCTGATCGTGCACACCACGACGTAACCGCCTGCCGCCGGGCCCGGCGCTACCAGCCCCGCGCGCGCCATTCGATCAGATGGGGTCGTTCGGCGCCCAACACCGTGTCGTCGCCGTGGCCGGGGTAGATGACCGTCGCGTCGTCATACACGTCGAACACCCGGGTGGTGACGTCGTCGAGCAGCTGGTCGAAATCGCCGGGCTGCCAGGTCTTGCCGACGCCGCCGGGGAAAAGGCAGTCGCCGGTGAACAGCTGCGTGACCCCGCCGGTCGCGGGTCCGTCCAGGGCCAGCGCGATCGATCCGGGGGTGTGCCCCCGCAGGTGGATGACGTCGAAGTTCAGCTCGCCGATCTGCACGGTGTCGCCGCCCGCCAGCAAACGGTCCGGTTTGACCGGCAGCGCCTCGGCGTCGATTTCGTTGGCGGCGGTCGGCGCGCCGGTCGCCTTCGCCACGGCGTCGAGCGCCTGCCAGTGATCGAAGTGCTGATGGCTGGTCACGATCAGCGACACCTTTGGTGCGTGCTGCCGGATCAGGCCGATCAGGTCGTCGGCGTCGTTGGCGGCGTCGATGAGCAGGGTTTCGCCCGTGGCGGAACACGTCACCAGATACGCGTTGTTGTCCATGGGGCCCACCGACGCCTTTATGATCGTGGCGCCGGGTAGGGTCCGGCGGGCCGCGGTACCAGGGTCGACGTGTCCCGTGTAGGTGTCGACAAGCTTGTCAGTGGGGCCGTCCTGGGCAGTCATAGCGGCCACGTTACTGGTCACAGACTGCTTGTCGGTATGGGCACATAGCATGGAATGCGCCGTGCGCAACTCCGATCCGGGATCGGCATTGTGGCTGCGGAAAAGTAGCAGATAGTTCCTGAGAGGGGCGGCGTTGGCTGACCGTCTGATCATCAAGGGCGCCCGCGAGCACAACCTGCGCGGCGTCGACCTCGACCTGCCCCGCGACGCGCTGATCGTCTTCACCGGGCTGTCGGGTTCGGGCAAATCGTCGCTGGCCTTCGACACGATCTTCGCCGAGGGGCAGCGGCGTTACGTGGAGTCGCTGTCGGCCTACGCCCGCCAGTTCCTCGGGCAGATGGACAAGCCGGACGTCGACTTCATCGAGGGCCTGTCCCCGGCGGTGTCGATCGACCAGAAGTCCACCAACCGCAACCCGCGATCGACGGTCGGCACCATCACCGAGGTGTACGACTACCTGCGGCTGCTGTACGCCCGCGCCGGCACCCCGCACTGCCCGGTGTGTGGCGAGCGCATCGCCCGCCAGACGCCACAGCAAATCGTCGATCAGGTGCTGGCGATGCCGGAGGGCACCCGCTTTCAGGTGCTGGCGCCGGTGGTGCGCACCCGCAAGGGCGAGTTCGCCGACCTCTTCGAAAAGCTCAACGCCCAGGGCTACAGCCGGGTCCGGGTCGACGGCGTCGTGCATCCGCTGACCGATCCGCCGAAGCTGAAGAAGCAGGAGAAGCACGACATCGAGGTCGTGGTGGACCGCCTCACCGTGAAAGCCAGCGCCAAGCAGCGGCTCACCGACTCGGTGGAAACCGCGCTGAGCCTGGCCGACGGCATCGTGGTGCTGGAGTTCGTCGATCACGAGCACGACGCCCACAACCGCGAGCAGCGGTTCTCCGAGAAGCTGGCCTGCCCGAACGGGCACGCGCTGGCCGTCGACGACCTGGAGCCGCGGTCGTTCTCCTTCAACTCGCCGTACGGCGCCTGCCCGGAATGCAGCGGCCTGGGCATCCGCAAGGAGGTCGACCCGGACCTGGTGGTGCCCGACCCCGAGCGCACCCTGGCCGAGGGTGCGGTGGCGCCGTGGTCGACGGGCCACACCGCGGAGTACTTCACCCGGATGATGGCCGGGCTGGGGGACGAGCTGGGCTTCGACGTCGACACCCCGTGGCGCAAACTGCCCGCCAAGGCCCGCAAGGCGATCCTCGAGGGATCCGACCACCAGGTGCACGTGCGGTACCGCAACCGGTATGGCCGGACCCGCTCGTACTACGCCGATTTCGAGGGCGTGCTGGCGTTTTTGCAGCGCAAGATGGCGCAGACCGAATCCGAGCAGATGAAGGAGCGCTACGAGGGCTTCATGCGTGACGTGCCCTGCCCGGTCTGCGAGGGGACCCGGCTCAAGCCGGAGATCCTGGCGGTGTCGCTGAGCGCGGGCAATCGCGGCAAGAAGTCCATCGCCGAGGTCTGTGAGCTGTCGATCTCCGATTGCGCCGACTTCCTCAACACCCTCACCCTGGGGCCGCGCGAGCAGGCGATCGCCGGGCAGGTGCTCAAGGAAATTCAGTCGCGGCTGGGATTTTTGCTCGACGTCGGTCTTGAATACCTGTCGCTGTCCCGCGCGGCCGCCACGCTGTCCGGTGGTGAGGCGCAACGCATTCGGCTGGCCACCCAGATCGGGTCCGGGCTGGTGGGCGTGCTCTACGTGCTCGACGAGCCGTCCATCGGGCTGCATCAGCGCGATAACCGTCGCCTCATCGAAACCCTCACTCGGCTAAGGGGTTTGGGCAACACGCTGATCGTCGTCGAGCATGACGAGGACACCATCGCGCACGCCGACTGGATCGTCGACATCGGCCCGTGGGCCGGTGAGCACGGCGGTCAGATCGTGCACAGCGGCACCTACAGCGAGCTGCTGGCCAACAAGGAGTCGATCACGGGCGCCTACCTGTCGGGCAAGGAAAGCATCGAGATGCCGGCGATCCGGCGTCCCGTCGACCGGCGCCGTCAGCTCACCGTCGTCGGCGCGCGCGAGCACAACTTGCGCGGCATCGACGTCTCGTTCCCGCTCGGCGTGCTCACGTCGGTGACCGGTGTGTCCGGTTCCGGCAAGTCGACTCTGGTCAACGACATCCTCGCGGCGGTGCTGGCCAACCGGCTCAACGGCGCAAGGCTGGTCCCCGGCCGCCACACCCGGGTCACCGGGCTGGACCACCTGGACAAGCTGGTGCGGGTTGATCAGTCGCCGATCGGGCGCACGCCGCGGTCGAACCCGGCCACCTACACCGGCGTGTTCGACAAGATCCGGACCCTGTTCGCGGCGACCACCGAGGCCAAAGTCCGTGGCTACCAACCGGGCCGGTTCTCGTTCAACGTCAAGGGCGGCCGCTGCGAGGCGTGCACGGGCGACGGCACCATCAAGATCGAGATGAACTTCCTGCCCGACGTGTATGTGCCGTGCGAGGTGTGTCAGGGCGCGCGCTACAACCGGGAAACCCTCGAGGTGCACTACAAGGGCAAGACCATCTCCGAGGTGCTGGACATGTCCATCGAGGAGGCGGCGGAGTTCTTCGAGCCGATCACCGGCATCCACCGCTACCTGCGCACCCTGGTCGACGTCGGGCTGGGTTACGTGCGGCTCGGCCAGCCGGCGCCGACGCTGTCCGGCGGCGAGGCCCAGCGCGTCAAGCTGGCCGCCGAACTGCAGAAGCGCTCCACCGGACGCACCGTCTACATCCTCGACGAGCCGACCACGGGTCTGCATTTCGACGACATCCGCAAGTTGCTCAAGGTCATCAACGGCCTTGTCGACAAAGGCAATACGGTCATCGTCATCGAACATAACCTGGACGTCATCAAGACCTCGGACTGGATCGTCGACATGGGGCCGGAAGGCGGCGCCGAGGGCGGAACCGTTGTCGCGGAAGGCACTCCGGAGGACGTCGCGGCGGTGCCGGAGAGCTACACCGGGAAGTTCCTCGCCGAGGTCATCGGTCGCAGCGCGCCGCCGGCCAGCGCTCCCGCGCGCCGGCCGGCCCGCCGCCGTAAAGCCACCGCCTGAGCCCGCCTTCGCGACAAGGCCCGAATGACATTGTCGGGCAAGGCATCTGGCGAGCACTGAGGGGACACACGCCCGGCGTCGCTCACGGCTGGTCGCCTGGCCGCATCGACTCGCGGATCTGGGCCAGCCGCTCGGCCGCCGCGCGACGGCGCTCGTCGTAGTCGGCCTCGACCGATCGTCCCTCGCGTGACTCCGCGTCGAGTTCGGCCGAGCCCTGTGCCGTCGCGTACCGGGCCTCGATCTTGTCGCACACGGACTCGAACGTCGGCGTACCGGCGTCGTCGTATCCGGCGTCGGCGGAACCTTCAGTGCTGGATTCGTCGGGCATGCCGCCACGGTACTGCGCGCCCGGTCGAAATCGGCAACATCCGTTGTCAGTTCTTGGGGTCGCTGCGGTTCGCATTTCCCGTGCTCTAGCCCCGACCGGCGTTAACCATAATTCGGCCGCGGTCGCGTGTTACTGAACAGTAGCTGACGTTTTCGCCAAATCCCGTGCGGCGCCTAACAAGCCCGCGTTGATATTTTCCGCCCGCGCTGCACAGCCGCCATTAGCTTGTTATGTCACAATCTCCTTGGTTATTTGTCGCGAGTCGAATTGAGAAACGATTCAAGACGTGTTCACGAAATAGTTCGGTTCGCACGGTTAATAGGTGGAGGCAAACCCATGGAAGCGGCTCAGCTCGAAGCAAGAGTGTTTGATGCCCCGCGGTCGGACGTTCGGTCCGGCTGGCGCGATCACGCGACGGGATGTTGGGTCGTCGCGTCCACGCCGAGGGCGGAGCCCGATCTGTGGAATCAATACCTGGAAGGCGCAGCGCACAGCTATCGCAGGCACGGGTTGGATTGGGTGCTCGACGTGGACGCGATTTCGGACGGCGCGGACACGGCGCTGTTCTTCGCGGCCCTTGACCCGGAGGGGCGCGTGGTCGGGGGCACGCGCGTCGTGGGGCCGTTGCGCTCGCCCGAGGACTCCCACGCGCTGGTGGAGTGGAAAGGCAATCCCGGCCTTTCCCTGCTGCGTCATATGATCGCCAACCGGCTTCCGTTCGGCGTCGTGGAGGTGAAAAGCGCCTGGGCCAATTCCCGCGAATATGGCAATCAGTCGCTTTCCCGAGTATTGGCCCGCACGGCCCTGCCGACGATGACGTTGCTGGGTGCTCAATTTGTGATGGCTACCGCGGCGGCCCATGTGCTGGAGCAGTGGCAATCCTCCGGGGGCGTCGTGGCCGCACGCGTTCCGGCGGCCGCCTATCCGAATGAAAACTATCGAACCAAAGTGATGTGGTGGGACCGTCGCACCCTTTCCGCTCATGCCGAGCCGGCGCAATTCAAGCTGATGTGCGCCGAGAACGCCGAAATCCTCAGCCGCTTTTCGGCATTGGAAGAAATCACGTGTTGATGGCACGGTCCTGGTTGGCCGCCAAAGCGGTAAAACCGGGAAGGTGGTGTCGGGCCGGTTGCCGCGGATGCCATCATTGCGGCTATGGCATCTCGACACACGCGATTTCGGTTCTTCTACCGGGTCGGCTTCACGCCGTGGGAGGGACACCCGATCGGGCAGGGTCTGCGGGATCTGGTCGAGGGGACTGCTTCCACGCCGGCGCTGCCCAAGGGGCAGGCTCTCGACGTGGGATGCGGCACCGGGGACTGCGCCATCTATCTCGCCCAGCAGGGCTGGCAGGTCACCGGGGTCGATTACGTCGCGAAACCGCTTGAAAAGGCGCGGGCGAAAGCGGGCAAAGCCGATGTCTCGATCAATTTTGTTCGTGCCGATGTGACGCAGCTGAGTCAGTCCGGGATCGGGACTGGCTTCCAGTTGATCGTCGACAACGGTTGCATCCACAACATGAGTGGCGGCGACCGTGAGGCGTACGTCCGGGAAGTCAGCGCCGTGGCGGCGCCCGACGCGCGGCTGTTCATCGCCGCGTTCCCTCCCGGCGGCCGGTTCGGCGTGCCGGGGATCGATCACGCCGAGATCGAACGACGTTTTACTCCCGGCTGGACGCTGTTATTCACCGGCGACGAGCAGGAACTCGACGATAGGAAGACCCCGGCGTATTACTACCTGTTCCAACGTCGCCCCTGAGTGCCCGACCGTCTCCCGTGCTGCACTTTCTGGCGGATCTAAACCGCGTTTCCCGTTCCAGGAAACCGCGTGCTGGAGAAGTTCATCGGGATGACGCGTTTGGCCAGGAGTGATTCCATCGCCGCGCTGTCGATGGGGCGGGACAGCAAAAAGCCTTGCGCGCGATGGCAGCCCAGGCTGAGCAGCCTTTCGGCCGCGGCCACGGTTTCCACCCCTTCGGCCACGACATCGAGCCCGAAGGCGTCGGCCAGGGCCATCGTCGAGCGCACGATCGCCAGATCTCCGGCGTTGGTGTCGAGACTCTGGACGAAACCCTTGTCGATCTTGAGTGAATCGACGGGAAGAGATTTCAGATATGTCAACACACTGTAGCCGGTGCCGAAGTCATCGATCGCGATCTGTACGCCAACGTCCTTCAACCCGAACAACGTCTGACGCGTCGCGTCGATGTCTTGGACCACAACGCTTTCGGTGATCTCCAGACATACGGTGCTGGGATCAAGACCGAACTCGTCAAGGGTGGCGGCGACGGTGTCAACGATACCGGCCGTGACGAGCTGCACGGGAGATACGTTGATTCGCAGCACCGTGCCCTTCCCGACACCGTGCGAGCGCCATAGTCCGAATTGCGCACACGCGGAGCGCATGACGAGGCGGCCGAGCTTGGCGCCGAGGTTGATCGATTCCACGACCTGGATGAACGAATCAGGCATCAACAGGCCCAGAGTTGGGTGTTGCCAACGGATTAGCGCCTCGGTGCCGAGAATCTCGCCGGTACGCATGTCGAATTCCGGAAGGTAGTGGAGGACCAGCGCGCCGCCACCGCCCTCGATCATCCCTTCCAGGTGCAGCTCGATGTCGTTGCGGATCATGTCCGTTGTGGACATCTCCGGGCGGAAGGTTGCGACCTTGTTGCCGCCCGAGGCCTTGGCCGACCGGGTGGCCTGATCGACCCGCCGTAGCAGGTCTGACGTGGTCTCGTCCCCGGGTAGGCCTGCCGCGACGCCGATACTTACGGTGCGACTGAGCATTTCGCCGTCGATGGGGATCTGTTGGTGAACCCGACCGTGCAATGAGTGTGCGAACGCTTCGGCGGCCTCGACATCCATGGCCGCGGACGGCACGACGCCGAACTCGTCGCCGCCGAAGCGGGCGATGACGGAGGGAACCCGGGTGGCCTCACGTAGTAGCGCGGCGAAGGACTCGATGAATCGGTCGCCGGCGTCTTGGCCGAGGCGACTGTTGATGACCTTGAAGCGGTCGATGGCGAGGAACACGACCGACACCGGGCCGGGCTGTCCCTTCGCCAGCCGGTCGTCGAGGTGTGCGATGAGCGCCCTTCGGTTCAGCAGCCCGGTGAGTTCATCGTGCTCGGCGAGGTAGTGAATTTGCTGTTCGGCGACGACGCGGGCTTGCAGCTGCGCAAAAAGCGCGGCGATCGCCTGTAGCGCATTGAGTTCTTCGGGTAGCCATTCGCGGTCTCCGAGTTTGCCGAAGGCGAGTGTGCCGGTGGTGACGTCGCCGGACAGCAGCGGAACGGCGGCCAGCGAGACGGCGGGAACCCCGGTGCCCGCTTCGATTCGGTTCTGATAGTCGGCGTTCTCCGGCTCGGGGCGGACCACCTCGGGCACCTTGAGGTGTTCGGTGCGCGCGAAGATGGAGTCGGCGTCGGCGAAATACACCAACCCGATCGGGTCGGGGTCGGCGTTACGCGGCGGGAATTCGGCGATGAGGATGGTCGCGCGGATGGTGTGATCGTTGTGGCGCAGGAAGCTGAAGTCCACCCCCAGGTCGCGAACCAGGTTGCCGAGCACGCGTTCGCTGATGGTGGCAGAGTCCGCCGCGGTGGCCGCCATCAACTCGGCGGCGGCAGCGGTGACCAGGTGGTCCAGTGTGCCCGACATTGCCTTAACGGTAGCGGTAACCGGTGCGCCGCGTTTGGCATTGCCTAGTGCGTCTAGCAATGATTCGCTCACGTTGACGCCCGAGTGTGATCGGGGTCGCGTGGACTCGGTGGCTACGGGGAAGGTGCGGCGGGCCGGGTTAGCGGCGCGGTCGGACGCGCGCGCGGATAGGACCGCCGGCGATCATGGTGAAGTGCAACGCGAGCGGAAATTCGTCGTCGAGTGAGCGAATTTCGACTCCCCGGATGAGTGTTGCCAAGGCGAGTGTGACTTCGAGCATGGCGAAATGGTCGCCGATGCACGAGCGGGGGCCGCCGCCGAAGGGCACGTATTGCCACCGATCGAGAGCCTTGAAGTTCTCCGGGCTGAATCGTTCCGGGTCGAATCGAAGCGGGTCGTCCCAAAGCTGCGGGTCGCGTTGTACGGCCATTCGCCCCACGATGAGCATCGTGCCCTTGGGCACCCGGTAGCCGCCGACTTGGACGTCGCGGGATGCCATGCGTGTCCCCGTAGGCGCCGGGGGGCACAGGCGCAACGATTCCCGTATGACCTGCACCGTGTAACCGAGCTGTGGAATGTCGTCGGACGTCAGCGGCCGATCCGGCAGGGCCGCGACTTCCGCGGCCACGCGGTTCTGGCAATCGGTGTGGTGTCCCAGAGACCACAGCGCATACGTCAACGCGGTCGTCGTGGTGTCGTGGCCGGCGAAGAGGAACATGACGAGCTCGTCGCAAATCTCGTCATCGGACAACCGTTTTCCGGTTTCTGGATCCTCGGCGGCGAGCAGGGCATGGACCAGGGGCGCGACTCGTGTCGGATCGGCGCGACAGTCCCGCAGGATCTCCTGTGTCAGCGCGTGAAGTTTGGCGCTCGCCGCTCGCGCGCGATGACGCGCGGGTGTGGGCAACCAGCGCGGCGCGCGGAGCGGGCGCGTCGCGCGCCTGACCGCGTAGGCCAACGCGATTCGCAGTGGCTCGACGACCTCGTCGGCCCGTTGTTCCAGGTCGAGCCCGAGCACCGATCGGCCCAGCGCGCGCAACGTGATCGTGCGGCATTCGGCGTCCAAATCGATCAGGGCGTCCTCGTGCCAGCTTTCGCTCACCGATTGCGCCGCCTGCTCCATGTGGCCGCCGAACTCGCTCACCCGCTGCTTGGTGAACACCGGCTGTAGGGTGCGCCGGCGTGGCTTCCATTGCTCGAAGGGAAGATCGGTGAGGCTGGCGCCGATGACGCGGCGCACTTGGTCGAAGACCGGAGTGGTCTTGTCCACGGAATCGTCTTTGGTGCTGAGGATGTCGCGGATGGCCTCCGGAGACGTCGCCAACACCATCGGGGGCATCAGCCATCGCGGCCCTAACTTGAACGACGTCACCCGCCCGCCGGCGTCACGCAGCCGTTCGGTTCCCGTGCTGAACTCCCGTACCGCCGCGAGGCGCTGACGGTAAGGCATCGGATTCACCGGCGGCAGGGGCAGGCATTCGATGCCGTCACTTGCAAGGGCCTGAACCACGCCTACCTCCTGCGGAAATGCTGTTGCCTACGCCGGTCGAACGACCGCGCAGGCCGAAAGCTTGCCGGCCCCCGCTGACCGGACAAGTATTCCAGGACGTCCGTTTCGACGCAGCGAAATTCAACGGGACGCCGGTGCAGACTGCGCGGACAGGTTAATAATCATTTGCGACACTTCGGCCGGGTACCTGACTGCCGCCAGAGCTGACGAGAAATCGATCATGCGGACCCCATGAAAGGTTGAGGGTGAAGAGAATTCGGCCGCTGTGGCGAATGCCTGGGATCGTTTTGCGTGAGCGGTCGCATCCGCCGGGGCGGGAGCGCATTCCTGAGCCGATGGTGGTGGACGATCCGGAGTCTGTCGCACAGTTCCACACCGGTGGCGCATCCAACCCCGGCATGTGCGCGGTGTACGACTTGTGCGCTCGCGCGCTTGATGCGCTGCTGCCTCCAGGCGGCCGCCTGCTGGATCTCGGCGTCGGCTCCGGTCGTGCGTTGAGCGCCGTCCTGCGCCGACGACCCGACGTTCGGGCCACAGCCGTCGATCTCGCCCCCAACATGCTGTCCACGGCGCGGGCGCTGTTCGACGCCGAAGGGATCGGAGAACGTGTCGAACTGCGCCGGGAGGACATCACCGCGTTGCCGGAGCGGGTTTCAACGGCCCCGTGGGACGCCGTCTCGTGCATGTGGACCTTACATCAGCTACCCGATTTCGACACCTTGCGCGGCGCCCTTCGACAGATCGAAGCGATCCAACGCCGCAGTGGGGCCGCAGTGTGGATTTCCGATTTTCAGCGACTCCGGGACCCTGCGGCCGCCCCCAGCATGCTGGCGATAGCCGACCCCGACTCGCCGGCCGTCCTGCGCCAAGACGCCATTGCGAGCGAGGCGGCGGCGTTCACCATCGCGGAACTGTCGAATGAGCTTGCCGCAGCGGGTCTGCAAGCAATGCACCGCGGTCATTCGACACCGGTGCCCTACCTGCAGGCGTACTGGATGTACGGGGCGCGCGGCGGACCGAGCGCGGTGACCGGCGCGCGGGACCCTCGGCTGAGTCGTCAAGCCCGCCGCGAGTCGGCTTTGTTGCGATGGGGATTCACGGCGAAACCGTTCTGAGGTCCGATGGCCCCGGCTCGCTCGTCACACGACGGGCGCATCACGGGCGCCCAGAACGGACCCGGCTCGGGCTGCGGCGACTGGACACCGACGGTGGCGGTGCGGAGGTCAAGCGCAAGACCAGCACGATCGATTCCTCGGGATCGGTCGCGATCAGGCGCGCAAATCCGTCTTGTAGTCGGGCCAATTCGTCGCCGAAGGCGGCCGATAACTCATTGAGATCGGCAGCATTCCGCGCATGCAGAAAGACCGGCGACAGCGGCCTGACGGCGAGGCCTTCGCGCTGGGCAACGATCCATACCGCCTCGACCGCCGACCCGCCGCGGGCGTAGTCACGGAGGCGCCCCCCGGTCACGGTGAGCACGGCCAGGGCGGAGCTGGCGAGGACTTCGTCGCGCATCCCGTCGCCCAGCGCGCTACCGGCGTCCCATTCCGCAAGATAAGCCATGACGTCGGCCCGGCGCACGATATCCATCAGCGCCAAGTCGCTGGCGTCGAGTTCGAGCGAGCGCACGTCGATACCGGTGTCGGGGTCGGGGTCTCCGGGCCAGCGCAGTTCCGACACCATCTCCGCGTGCAGATGCGGCGTCAAGTACCGGATGCGGTCGGCCGCGCCGAAAATCGTTGCGGCCCGCGAAAGCTCGTCTCGCCCGGTGAGCAGGTGCAGGCGTGCGCCCTCCCGCTCGGCCGTGACGGTGAGTAACTTGGTCGTCTGATCGTCGAGCGGTTGAGGTGTGCCGCGATGCCGGTTGGTCTCCCGCACGAGCATCGGTTCATAGAGATCGGCCAGGGCCGGGTCGCTGCCGGTTCCGAAGTGCATGGTGGCCCGCAGCGGCGACCCGGCGCCGTCTTCGGATACGGTCACCGGGCCGAGCACCCCGCGGGCGGCGGCGGCGATTCTGACGTTGTACAGCGCCGCGCCCACCGCGACGGCGCTGCCGCGGAAGCCCACGTCCATCGTCGAAGTATGTTCTGTGGCAATGCTTATGGTGAGCTCGGTCGGTTGCGCGTCGATGCGCCACGGCTGACTGTTTCCGCCCGAGGGGGCGCGCATGGCGGCGGCGACAATCGTGTCGTCGACCGCGGGGGCCGCCGGGTCGTCTCCCTTGTCGTTGTCACGCGCAGGGCGATGCTGGGCCGTGTCGACCTCGCGCAGCTGGTCGAGCGCCCAGCCTGTGTCGATGCGGCACCGGCCGGATCGAAGGTGTTCGCCCAGTCCGATTCTGCGGACGGCCTCGGCCAGGGCCGAGGCGCCCACAATGACATCGGATGCCTGCTGCGGCCACGTCGACAGCGACCGGTCGATCTCGATGAGCGATGCGGCGGTGCGCGGCGAGATGTGCTCGGCTTCGTCGTATCGCAGCATGTGCGGGAGCTTGTCCCGGGTACTCATGCCTGCCACCAGCTCGACGTCGAGCCCGTCCAGCAATCCGTGCATGATCGGGCGTTCGGGGTGTTGATCGAAGCGTTCAACATCGACCCGCCCGCGGTCGCTGGTCGCCATCAACACGGGGATACGCCTGTCACGGGCCGCCAGCCGCAAGGCGACCTTCATGTCGAGCGAATCGCATTCTTCGACGGCGATGTCCAGTCCATCCAAGAACGCATCGATGGTGTCTGCGGTGATTCCGGTGTCGAGCACATCCACCGCCAGGTAGGGATCGAGCTCGGCGATCCTGCGCGCCGCCACCTGAGCTTTGTTCAACCCGAGGTCGAACACAGTGGCCGGCACCCGATTCAGATTCGATAGTTCCAAATGATCGAAATCCGCCAGCCGAAGGCGGCCACACAATCCCTGGACCGCCAGGGTGTGCGCGATGACATGCCCGACGCTCAGGCCGGCGACGCCAATGGTCAGCGAGCTGAGCCTGGCCTGTTCCGCAATGGTGATGTTGTTCCTGTTGCGATCAAGTCGTAACGCCCGAAACCCCCGCGGCCCCAACACCGCAACGACGGCGCGCCGCCACGGGTAGTACGCCCACCGGGTTCCCTCGCCGAGGAGGGTTGAATCCGGTGGCGGGTGGAGGCCGCGCAGATTGGCCAGCTGCGCGTCGAGCCGGTCGACGACCTCGACGGTGGGATCGGTTTGAAGTCGGTCCAGTACCAGACGATCGCCGGGCTCTTCGGGGTCGAGAATTTGTGCGCTGTGCGCGGTTACCGTGCGCTCGTCCATGGTGTTTCGTGTATAGCACCTGACCGGCGTGCCGGCCGTCTTAACGCTGCGTTTGGCCGCTCACCGGGCGATGACGTCCTTGTCCTGCAGCTCGGTTTCCTCGACGAATTGCCCGCGCCGTATCAGGCTCGTGACCGCGGCATCCCACCGACGCAGCTGTGGCGCGCTGAAGAACGACTCACCCAGGTAAAGCTCGATGTAGGGATGCAGAATGATGGCGCCGATGCGCAAGATGAGCGGGTTGAGCACCCCCCAATCGGGATCGAGGTCGGGCCGGAGCTTGCCCTGTTGCCCGAACTGATCACCCTGCCCCGCGCTGATACCCACCAGACCGGTGAAGATGACCGAACCCAAGGCGCCACCCTCGGCGAGCGCACGCCCGAGGTAGGACATCACATCGGGACGCGCGACCATCAGCGTGGTCAGCCGCCGCCCTGCCTCGTTGAGATTGTCGGACGGCGGTTCGGGCAGCGTAGCGGGCTCCAAGGCCTCACTCACCGTTTGCAGGACGTATTGATCGACGGCGGCGCTCAGCGCGGCCTTGGTGCGAAAGTGGTGCTGTACCAGCCCAATCGAAACGTCCGCGGTCTCGGCGACCGCGCGCAACGTCGTGGCGGCGATGCCGCGAACGGCAAAGCAGCTCAGCGCGGCGTCGCGAATCCGCTCTTTGGGCGAAGGGTCTGCTGGAGGGGGCGGGTCGTACGGAAACAGCCGGGTGGGTCCCACGGCCGGACAATACACCCGCATCGCGTCACGATACGGAGGTATCGGATAACCATACCTGCGTATCGTCACCGCGCTTACGTGGCCGCGGGCGTCCTCGGCGACGAACGGTGTTCTCGCCCACAAGGTCCCGGGAGGCTACCGCGCCTGCCGCTCGAGATACCGGACCATCTGCTGCCAGTACACCAGAGTCAGCGCCATCTGCACGGCGACCGCGATCAGCGCCGGCCGCAGCCGGTGGCGGCGGGCGGCGAGCACCGCGCCCAACGCGGCGGCCGACGTCGCCGCGCTGACCAACGCCGCCGCATCACGGGGGCGGCGGCTGATCCAGCGCTCCTCGCCCAGCATCGCCCGCGTCGACCATGCGCGGTGATGGGCGGGCGTGCCGAAAACGAACGGGTTCGCGGCCAGCCACAGCGCGATCCACGCCGCGTGGCTCCACCGCCGCGTCCACGCCGGCACCAGGATCAACGGCGTGCTCGCCCACCGGCTCCACGCGCTCCACGGATGGCAGTGCCGCGCGAAGACCGCACGCCGAACGCGCGCAACGGATACCACCGAGCTACCGCATCGCGGTCTTGGAACGTTCGGCCGGAACGACGACCGGGGCGCCGGCGGCCGGGGCGGAGGGCAACGGCGTCCGCGAAATGCCCGGGGTGCCCAGCGCGCCGGCCAGCCAGGGCAGCGCGGCGGCGAACACGCGGTCCGCGAACGGCCAATCGTGCCGGCCGGGCTGCGGAACGACGGCGCAGTCGATTCCGTTCGCGCGGCCGAGCGCGCACAGCGAATAGGCGGCCGCGGTCTGATTGGCGGGGTTGGCGGCCGCCTCGCGTCCGGCCAGACGGATGGCGCCGCTGTCGGTCAGTGTGATGTCCCGGCGCGCCGTCGGCGGACCGTCCGACGAAATCGCGAACCAGCCGGCGACGTCGTGGTACGGCCCATGCCGGGTGATCACCGTGGACGGATCGAAAGCCGCCCAGGCATCGGCGTTTCCGCCGAACAGCCGGGCGATGGTCTGAGCCTTGTTGCCGGCATTGGGGAAGAAGTCGCCGGCGACGTCGACGAACGCGCTGAACATATCGGGATGCATGACGGTCAAGTCCACGGCGCAGGTCCCGCCCATGGACCAGCCCGCCACACCCCAGTTGGACCGGAGCGGGCTGACACCGAACGCCGAAACCATATAGGGCACGACGTCTTTGGTGAGGTGGTCGGCGGCGTTGCCCCGCACCCCGTTGACGCATTCGGTGTCGTTGTTGAAGGCGCCGCCGGAGTCCACGAACACGAACACCGGCGCCTTGCCGCCGTGCGCGGCCGCGAAGTCATCGATCGTCTTGACCGCGTTGCCCGCACGGGTCCAGTCCGCCGGCGTGTTGAACTGCCCGCCGATCATCATCACGGTCGGCAACGGTGGCGGCGGGGACGTGGCGAACCATTCGGGCGGCAGGTACACGAGCTCGCCACGGTGTTTGAAGTGCGACCCGTCCGAGGGGATCGCGACGGGCACCACGGTGCCGTGCGGTGGCCGGATTCGGCTGGCGGCCATCGCGGTAACGGTCGCCTGATCGGTCTGATCGGGCAGCGGGCCGGACGTCAGCTGGCTCCACGCGGACTGGACGGTGGGGAAGTAGCCCACCCACAGGTTGAGCACCAGCGCCGCGCTCAGCAAGCACAGCGGCACGGCCAGCACCCCCGCGCCGCGCCGCCAGCGGCGCGCGCTGCCCCAGCCCAGCACCAGCACCGCCGCCGCCACGCCCGTCAGCGCGATCCACACCCACAGCGCCGTCGGCGCCGGCTCCTCGGAGAGCCCATGGTCGACGACGTACCAGTGGGTCACGTAGGCGGCGGCTCCGCCGCTCAGCGCCGCCACCGGCATCCGCACCGTGCGCCAGCGACGCGACCGCCACCCGACCGCCAACGTCAGCACGACGGCGGCCAGCACCTGGATCGTCGTCGGCACCCAGCCATGCATCAGCGAGGTGTGACTAAGAGCCAGGAACTGCGCGGGCGCACCGTTCGTCGAGGCTGTCACGTGAGTCATTGTGATCTATTGTTTACCGGCCTGGAACATATTTACCTAATGTTCGCCCACTATGGACGCAGTGTTGCTGACCTCGATTAATGGGGTTTGGCCAGCGGGAACGGCAGCGTCTCCCGGATGCTGCGCCCCGTTATGAGCATGACGAGGCGATCGACGCCCATCCCGAGCCCGCCGGTGGGCGGCATCGCGTATTCCATCGCCTGCAGGAAGTCTTCGTCGAGCTCCATCGCCTCGGGATCCCCACCCGCGGCCAACAGCGACTGCTCCTGCAGGCGGCGACGCTGTTCCACCGGATCGGTGAGCTCGCTGTAGGCGGTGGCCAGCTCGACACCCCACGCCACCAGGTCCCACCGTTCGGCGACGCCGGGCTCGCTGCGATGCGGGCGGGTCAGTGGCGACACCGACGTCGGGAAGTCGATATAGAACGTCGGCTCCTCGGTCCGGTCCTCGACCAGATGCTCGTACAGCTCCAGCACCACCGCGCCGGCGTCCCAGTGCGCCCGATACGGAATGTGCGCGGCGTCCGACAGCTTGCGCAGCGCGGGCAGCGGCGTGGCGGGGTCGATGTGCTCGCCGAGCGCTTCGGAGACGGCGTCGTACACGGTCTTGACCGCCCACACGCCGGAGATGTCGACCGGCTCGAGGCCGCCACCGGTGCCCTGGTCGCGTGGGCGCATGACGGCCTGCTCGCCGTGGGCGGCATCGGCGGCGTTCTGGATCAGCTCGCGGCACCCGTCGATCCAGACCTTGTAGTCGGCGTGCGCCTGGTACGCCTCCAGCAGGGTGAACTCCGGGTTGTGGCTGAAGTCCACGCCCTCGTTGCGGAAGGCCCGGCCCAGCTCGAAGACCCGCTCGACGCCGCCGACGCATAACCGCTTGAGGTAGAGCTCCGGCGCGATCCGCAGGAACAGGTCCATGTCGTAGGTGTTGATGTGCGTGACGAACGGCCGGGCGGTGGCTCCGCCGTGGATCTGTTGCAGGATCGGGGTCTCGACTTCGATGAACCCCCTGTCGAACAGCGTCTGCCGGACCGAGCGCAACACCTCGCTGCGTGCCGTGATCAATTCGCGAGACTCGGGATTGACCGCCAGGTCGACGTAGCGGGTCCGCACCCGGGCCTCCGGATCGGTCAGCCCCTTCCACTTGTTGGGCAACGGCCGCAAGCACTTACCGATCATCCGCCAGTCGCCGACGATCAGCGAGCGGGTTCCCTTCTTGGAAAAGCCCATGTGGCCGGAGACCTCGACCAAGTCGCCGAGATCGATTGCCGCCGTGAAGTCGGCCGTTCGCCCGCGCTGCAACTGCGAATTGTCCAGCAGCACTTGCATTTCCCCCGACCAGTCACGCAGGTGGGCGAACAGCACCCCGCCGTAGTCGCGTATTCGCAGTATCCGGCCGGAGACGGTGATCGTCTCCCGGTCGTCCGTGTCGAGCGCCGCGGCGACGGTGTGACTGGGCGGATGGCCCACCGGATACGCGTCGATGCCCTTGCGCCGCAACACCTTCAACTTGGCCAGGCGCACCCGAACCTGCTCGGGCAGCCGGGATCTCGCCTCTTCCTCGTCGGCCGACTCCTGGCGCCTCTGCAGCCCGCTGACGTCCGGCGCGCTCCCGTCGTGGTGCAACAGCCCGGATGCGGCCAGCCGGGCGGGGACGGCCGGGTGGTGACCCGTGTGCGGCTTGCGCCGGCCGAACGGCAGGACGAGGAAGCCCTCGGCCAGCGCCGAGGCGACCCCGACCCGCGGGATCAGGCGGGCGTCCTCGTAGCAGGCATACCGCGGCACCCAGTCGGGCTGGTACTTCATGTTGGAGCGATACAGCGTCTCCAGCTGCCACCACCGCGAGAAGAACAGCAAAAACCCGCGCCACAGCCGCGCGACGGGGCCGGCGCCCAGTTGGGCACCCTGTTCGAAAGCCGAGCGGAACATCGCGAAGTTCAGTGAAATGCGGGTGATGCCAAGGTTTTCCGCGTTGAGTGCGAGGTCGCTGACCATCAGCTCGATGGTGCCGTTGGGGGACTGGGGCGATCGGCGCATCAGGTCCAGGGAGACGCCGGTGGTTCCCCACGGGACCAGCGACAGCATCGCGACGACGGCGCCGTCCCGGTCCAGGGCCTCGACCAGCAGGCAGTCCCCGTCGGCGGGGTCGCCGAGGCGGCCCAGCGCCATCGAAAACCCGCGCTCGGTTTGGGTGTCGCGCCAGGCGTCGGCGCGGGTGATGGTGTCGGCCATCTCGTCGGCGCCGATGTCGCGGTGCCGCCGGATCCGCACGGTCAGGCCGGCCCGGCGGGCGCGGGTCACGGCCTGTCGCACTCCACGCATGTCGGGGCCGGACAGCTTGAAGTCGGCGGTCCGCAGGATGGCCTCGTCGCCGAGCTCCAGCGCGTTCAGGCCGGCTTCGCGATAAGTCCGCGCCCCCTGGGTGCTGGCGCCCATGACCCCGGGCGCCCAGCCGTAGGTTTGGCACAGACCCAGCCAGGCGTCGGCGGCCTGGGACCACGCCCGGGGATCGCCGATCGGGTCGCCGCTGGCCAGGCAGACGCCGACCTCGACCCGGTAGGTGATGGCGGCGCGCCCGCTCTGGGCGAAAACCACCGACTTGTCGCGGCGGGTGGCGAAGTAGCCCAGGGAGTCGTTCTTGCCGTACAGCTCTAGCAGCCCGCGGATGGCCGATTCGTCCTCGCCGGTGAGCGCGTTCTCCGCGCGCTGCGATTGAAAGAGCACGATCGTCGCCATGATCAGCGCGAGCGCGCCGAACAGACCGAAGATCGCGTTGAGGAACACGTGCGGCCGGCCGGTGAACAGGTCCGGATCGGCGAGCGCGAATCCGACCACCCGGTTGGCCACGTAGGGCAGGCGATCCGGGCGGGCCAGCGTTCCGGGGAACAACTCGACCAGGCCCCAGGACACCAAGATCCCCACCACATCGCCGGCCACCAGCACGCCGGCCGCCTTGACCAGCGCGCCCCGGCGGACCTTGGCCCAGAACTCCCGATAGGCCAACACCAGCAGGACGATCGCGACGATGTGCAGGGCGAACCCGAGATTCTCGCCCAAGATCTCGGCGGCGGTGTTGTCCCCGGCGGCGATATCGGCGGCGTTCAGGCCGGCGGCGAGAATCATGTTGCCCAGCAACAGCAGCCAGGCGATCCGCTTGCGCGCGGTCAGGGCCGCGGCCAGCAAGGCCAACACGAACGACCACGCGATGCTGGTGTCGGGGAAGTTGAACAGATAGTCGTTGATGAACTCGCGCGGAACCTTGATCAGGTAACGGATCAGGGGGGACACACTGCCCAGCAGCGACACGGTGGCGATGACACCCACGGTCCATCCGGCCGCCGCGGGCACCCAGCGATACCGCGAGTTCGATCGGCTACGGGGCCCCAAGTGCGGCCCCGAACGGGGGCCTGAACGAGGAGAAGCGAGTGTCACAGACCGCGAGGATATGCCCTCAATCCGTGAAAAGCTTGCCGAAGCGCTAAGAGTGGCGGGCGCGAGTTTGCACGCGTTTTTCGGGGCCGGTCGGTGGCCGGCGCGGCGCCGCCGACCGGCCGAAGTGCTAAAAGGCACCTCAAGGCTGCTAAACTGACGCCTGCGACCATCCCGGCGAACGCCAGGAACAGTTAAGTGGAGTCCCACTCCCACCGCGAACCGACGAGATCCCTGTGCGGATCTGCGGAAGGTTCGACGGTCCGGTCACAGGCAGCGCGTATGCCTGTTCCGCGTCCAGCGCGGGCGGCTCGAGTAGCCCTCGGCCGCGATCGGTCGGCATTGGGCCCTGCTTGTGCAGGGCTTTTTTGCTCGTGGTGTGGTGTTTCCACCGCTGCTTCCCGACGAACCCAGGTAACGGTCGTCACCGCAGGACATAGAGAAGCCCAACAAGGGAGGCCCCATCAGCACTGAGACCCGCGTCAACGAGCGCATCCGCGTACCTGAAGTCCGATTGATTGGCCCAGGGGGAGAGCAGGTAGGCATAGTGCGCATCGAAGACGCACTGCGCGTCGCTGCGGACGCCGATCTCGACCTTGTCGAAGTTGCCCCGAACGCCAGGCCGCCGGTCTGCAAGATCATGGACTACGGCAAGTTCAAATACGAAGCGGCGCAAAAGGCGCGCGAATCCCGCCGCAACCAGCAGCAGACCGTCGTCAAGGAACAAAAGCTGCGACCCAAGATCGACGATCACGACTACGAGACCAAAAAGGGCCACGTCATCCGCTTCCTGGAGGCGGGATCGAAGGTGAAGGTCACGATCATGTTCCGCGGACGTGAGCAGTCGCGGCCCGAGCTGGGCTATCGGTTGCTGCAGCGCCTGGGCGCGGACGTCGCCGAATACGGTTTCGTGGAGACGTCGGCCAAGCAGGACGGCCGCAACATGACGATGGTGCTGGCGCCGCACCGCGGCGCGAAGACCCGCGCCAGGGCGCGGCACCCCGAAGAGGTGGGGGGCGGAGCGGCACCGGATTCCGACGCCGCCGACGCCGAACCGTCGTCGAACTGACCTAGTCGAACTGACCTAACAGCGAGAACCGAGCGAGAACCAGAGGAAACATGCCCAAAGCCAAGACCCATAGCGGGGCGTCAAAGCGCTTCCGGCGCACCGGAACCGGCAAGATCGTCCGGCAGAAGGCCAACCGCCGGCACCTGCTCGAGCACAAGCCGACGAAACGGACCCGGCGGCTCGACGGCCGCACAGTGGTGGCCGCCAACGACGCCCAGCGGATCAATCGGCTGCTGAACGGCTGATCACCGCGCCGGCCAGACCCGCATCGCGAGCTGGCACGGCGAACCCATTTATCGACCCACTACGCATGAACGAGAGTAGGAACATCCAATGGCACGCGTGAAGCGGGCGGTCAACGCCCACAAGAAGAGGCGCAGCATCCTTAAGGCCTCGAAGGGCTATCGCGGCCAGCGATCCCGGCTCTACCGCAAAGCCAAAGAGCAGCAGCTGCATTCGCTGCAGTACGCCTATCGCGACCGCCGCGCGCGCAAGGGCGAGTTCCGCAAGCTGTGGATCTCGCGGATCAACGCGGCGGCGCGCGCCAACGACATCACGTACAACCGGCTGATCCAGGGCCTCAAGGCCGCCGGCGTGGAGGTGGACCGCAAGAACCTGGCCGACATCGCGGTCGCGGACCCGGCCGCCTTCACCGCGCTGGTCGACATCGCCCGCGCGGCGCTGCCCGAGGACGTCAACGCCCCCTCGGATTCGGGAGAAGCCGCTTAACCGGCCCGACCGAAGATGCCCGACCGGCAGGTGCTGACCGAGCGTTCGGCCAGGGTCGCCGCGGCGGTCAAGCTGCATCGCCACGTCGGCCGCCGTCGGGCGGGGCGTTTCCTCGCCGAAGGCCCGAACCTGGTCGAGGCGGCCGCGCGTCGCGGTCTGGTCCGCGACGTCTTTGTCACCGAGGTCGCGCAGCAGCGCCATGCGTCGTCGCTGGCGGGCCTGGACTGCCCGGTTCACCCGGTCACCGAGCGCGCCGCGAAGGCGCTCTCCGACACGGTCACCCCGGCGGGGCTGGTCGCGGTGTGCGACATGCCGGCGACCCGCCTCGACGACGTGCTGGCGGGCGCGCCGCAGCTGGTCGCGGTGGCCGTCGAGATCGGCGAGCCCGGCAATGCCGGCACCCTGATCCGCCTCGCGGACGCGATGGGCGCGGCGGGCGTGATCCTCGGCGGCCGCAGCGTCGATCCGTACAACGGCAAATGCCTGCGCGCCTCGGCCGGCAGCATCTTCTGCGTCCCTGTCGTCGTCGCGCCGGACGCCCTCGCCGCCGTGGACGCGGTGCGCGCCGCGGGCCTGCAGGCGCTCGCCACCACCGTGGACGGTGAGCGACGGCTGGACGAGGCCGGCGAACTGCTGGGCAGGCCGACGGCGTGGCTGTTCGGGCCCGAATCCCACGGCCTGCCAAGCGAAATCGCGTCGGTGGCCGACCACCGGCTGCGCATCCCGATGTCCGGCGGCGCCGAGAGCCTGAATGTGGCGTCGGCCGCGGCCATCTGCCTGTACCAGAGCGCGCGGGCCCTGAAGCTGCCTACGCGGCCTTGACCGCGCGCTTCGGGCGGCCCCGCCCGGCGCGCAGGCCGGCCAGCGACAACGTCGTGTGCACCAGCGATCCGGCCCGCTCCAGCAGCGCCCGGGCGGGTTGCAGGGCTGGGTCGAACGGCAACTTGGGCGGCGGCGGGAAGTAGTGCATCGGCAGCCCGCGGCGATCGCGCGGCGGCGCCATGAACGGCGGGGCCTCGACCAGCGGCGCGTCGCTGGGCAGCCGTCCCTCGGCGCGGCGGTAGGCGGCCAGCGCGCGCGGGTGCAGCCGGATCTCGTCGGGCACCGCCAGGAACGCGAGTTCGACGATCTTGCCGAACAATCGCAGCAACACCTCGTCACCCGGAGTCCAACGCATACCGGCCTTTTCGCGGACCGCGGGCTCGAACAGCCCGGCCGCGATCCAGCGCTGCCCGGCCACCAGCGGTTTGAAGATCTGGTCCCAGATCGGGGTCGGCATCAACACGAACCTGGGTTTGGGAATGCGGATGTCGAAGATGTCGAGGACCGCCTGGTTGATCTCCAGCTCCTCGCGACCGACCCGCTCCCAGTACTCCTGGAATTCGTCCCACGACCCGGGCACCGGCCGCATGCTCATCCCATACATCCGGTACCACTGCACGTGCTCGTCGAACAGCTGCCGCTTCTCGGCCTCGGTCAGGCCGCCGCAGAAGTACTCGGCCACCTTGACGATCAGCATGAAGAACGTGGCGTGCGCCCAGTAGAAGGTGTCGGGGTCGAGCGCGTGATAGCGGCGGCCCTCGGCGTCGACGCCCTTGATCGTGCGGTGGTAGCCCTTGATCTGCTGCCCGGTCTGGGCCGCGCGGTCGCCGTCGTAGACCACGCCCATGATCGGGTAGACGGACCGGGCCACCCGCTGCAGCGGCTCGCGCAGCAGGATCGAATGCTCCTCGACGGCGGCGCCCAGTTCCGGGTACATGTTCTGGATCGCACCGATCCACACGCCCATCATTCCGGTGCGCAGATCGCCAAAATACTTCCAGGTCAAAGAATCTGGTCCGAGCGGATCAGCGGGGGTAGTCGATCTGGCAGTCATCGCGGCCTCCTGCACCGATTGGCCTCACGATAACTTTTGACAACGAGTGTTGTCTACGATTTCGGTGATGTGTCCCTGCAGCTGTTATCGAGGTTCCACACCGGTGTGCCGCCACCGTGACCAGGCGGTGAAGTGCGACTTGTGACACACCCGCCGGGGCCGTCGTTGCCTGCCTCTGACGAAACCAAATAACCTGGCCAGGTGGAACTCGCGCGTCGCGATCTGAAGCCGGGCGAGCCCGACGAACCCCGCGCGGCGCACTCCGCTTCGCGGCGCACGCCGCTGTCGGTGCACAACGCGACCCAATGGCTGCACGGCCGCAATCACAGCCCCGGGGCGGTCGCCCTGGTCCGGCGGGCACGCCGGCTGTTGCCGGGGGACCCCGAGTTCGGCGATCCGTTGTCCACGGCCGGCGACGGCGGTCCGCGTGCCGCGGCGCGCGCGGCCGACCGGCTGCTGGGGGACCGCGACGCGGTGTCGCGTGAGGTCAGCCTCGGGGTGCTGCAGGTGTGGCAGGCGCTGACCGAAGGCGTTTCCCGCCGGCCGGCCAATCCCGAGGTGACGTTGGTCTTCACCGACCTGGTCGGCTTTTCGACGTGGTCCCTGCGGGCCGGCGACGACGCGGCGCTGGCGCTGTTGCGTCAGGTGGCGCGGGCCCTCGAGCCGCCGCTGCTCGACGCCGGCGGGCACATCGTCAAACGCATGGGTGACGGCCTCATGGCCGTGTTCGGCGATCCGACCGTCGCCCTGCGGGCCGTGTTGGCCGCCAAGGAGGCGGTCGGATCGGTCGAGGTGGAGGGCTACACACCGCGGATGCGCGTGGGGATCCACACCGGACGACCGCAGCGGCTGGCCTCGGATTGGCTCGGCGTGGATGTGAATATCGCCGCACGAGTTATGGAACGGGCCACCAAAGGTGGAATCATGGTGTCGAGTTCAACGTTGGATCTCATACCGCAAAGCGAGTTGGACGCGTTGGGCGTCGAGGCCAAGCGGACCCGCAAACCGGTTTTCGGGCCCAAGCCCGCCGGCATGCCCGCCGATTTGGCGATATATCGCCTCAAGACTTTTAGGGAGTTGTCAGGCTCTGATGACACAGCCGAAACAAAACCGCAGCCATAATGAGTGCCAATGATTGGGGGCATCGTGTCCCGGCTCGCCCGGGTCCAATTCACCGTGGGGTATGCGGCGCTGCTGCTTGCGATCAGCTGCGCCATCCTGGTGCTCGGCCCGGACGCACATGACGTCATCGTCGCGCGCGCCAGCACCAACCTGCACAACCTGGCCCACGGGCACCTCGGCACGCTGCTGGGCAGCGCGCTGGTCGTCGACGCCGGGCCGCTCTACTTCTGGCTGCCCTTCCTGACCTGCCTGCTGGCGCTGGCGGAGCTGCATTTGCGCACCATCCGGCTGGTGGTGGCATTTCTCGTTGGCCACATCGGCGCGACGCTGCTGGTGGCCGCCGCCCTGGCCGGGGCGGTCGAATTCGGCTGGCTGCCCGTATCGATCACCCGGGCGAGTGACGTCGGGATGAGCTACGGCGCGCTGGCGGTGCTCGGCGCGATGACGGCGGTGATCCCGTCGCGCTGGCGGGCCGCCTGGGTCGGCTGGTGGGTGGCGGCGGGCATCGCTTCGGCGATCGTCGGCGGCGACTTCACCGACGCCGGCCACACCGTCGCGGTGATCCTGGGCGTGCTCGTGTCGGCGCGGTTCCGGCAGCCGATCCACTGGACACCGGCCCGGTACCTGATGCTGGCGGCTTCCTCGGGCTTCGGTTTCCTGATGCTGGCGCACCACTGGGGGACCATGGCGGCGACGCCGGTGTTCGGTCTCCTCGGCGCCGTGGTCGCCTATGCGGGGGCGAGGTACGTCACCGGCCGCGGCCTGCCGGTCGCGCCGCTGGACGGCGACGACACGCTGCCCGGTCCGGCGCCGGCCGTCGCCGGCTGAGTCCCGCCGCGCCACTGCCCAGCGCCCGCCGGGCGCCGCGGATCCGATCACTATGATCAGCAGTCGTCCCGTGCCGCGCGGAATGCACCATCGATGCGGGCAGCCCTAACAGCTTCGTCAGCAAGGAGAGTGTCGCCGCGTGGGTGAGCAACCCGTCGACCTGTCGCCCGAAGCGTTGACCGCGGCGGTCAACGCCGCGCGGCAGGCCTTCACCCGGGCCGACGACCTCGACGCGCTGGCGCGCGCCAAGACCGAGCACCTCGGCGACCGCTCACCGCTGGCGCTGGCGCGCCAGGCGCTGGGGAGCGTTGCCAAAGACCAACGCGCCGATGCCGGCAAGCGGGTCAACGCCGCGCGGGGCGAGGCCCAGCAGGGGTACGACGAACGCCTCGCGGCCCTGCGCGCCGAACGCGACGCCGCCGTGCTCGTCGCCGAGCGCATCGACGTCACGTTGCCGTCGACGCGACAGCCGGCCGGGGCGCGGCACCCGATCACGATCCTCGCCGAACACGTCGCCGACACCTTCATCGCCATGGGTTGGGAAGTGGTCGACGGCCCCGAGGTCGAAAGCGAACAGTTCAACTTCGACGCGCTCAACTTTCCCGCCGACCACCCCGCGCGCAGCGAGCAGGACACCTTCTACATCGCGCCCGAGGATTCTCGGCAGCTGCTGCGCACCCACACCTCGCCGGTGCAGGTGCGCACGCTGCTGGCCCGCGAGTTGCCCGTCTACATCGTCTCGATAGGCCGCACGTTCCGCACCGACGAGCTCGACGCCACCCACACCCCGGTCTTCCACCAGGTCGAGGGCCTGGCGGTGGACCGCGGCCTGTCCATGGCGCACCTGCGGGGCACGCTGGATGCGTTCGCGCGCGCCGAGTTCGGCCCGGAGGCGCGGACCCGCATCCGCCCGCACTTCTTTCCGTTCACCGAGCCGTCCGCCGAGGTCGACGTGTGGTTCGTCGGCAAGAAGGGCGGCCCGGGCTGGGTGGAGTGGGGCGGCTGCGGGATGGTGCATCCAAACGTGTTGCGGGCGGCCGGAATTGACCCCGAGGAATACTCCGGCTTCGCGTTCGGCATGGGCCTGGAACGAACGCTGCAGTTCCGCAACGGGATTCCGGACATGCGCGACATGGTCGAGGGCGACGTCCGGTTCTCGCTGCCGTTCGGGGTGGGTGCCTGATGCGCGTTCCGTACAGCTGGCTGCGCGAGGTCGTGAACGTCGGCGCGCCGGGCTGGGACGTGGCCCCCGCCGAGCTGGAGCAGGCGCTGGTGGACATCGGCCACGAGGTCGAAGAGGTTCTCGCCCTCGGCCCGGTCGAGGGCCCGCTGACGGTGGGCCGCGTCACCGACATCGAGGAACTCACCGGTTTCAAGAAGCCGATCCGGTTCTGCCGCGTCGACGTCGGCGAGGATCAAGACCGCGAGATCGTTTGCGGCGCAACCAACTTCGCGGCCGGTGACCTCGTGGTGGCGGCGCTGCCGGGCGCCACGCTGCCCGGCGGATTCGCCATCGCCGCGCGTAAGACCTACGGCCGCACCTCGGAGGGAATGATCTGCTCGGCGGCCGAACTCGGTTTGGGCGCCGACCATTCCGGGATTCTGGTGCTGCCGCCGGGCACCGCCGAACCCGGAGCCGACGGCCACGCCGTGCTGGGACTCGACGACGTGATCTTCCACCTGGCCATCACCCCCGACCGCGGTTACGGCATGTCGCTGCGGGGCCTGGCGCGCGAGGTCGCCTGCGCCTACGACCTGGACTTCGTCGACCCCGCGGACGTCAAGCCGTTGCCGGCCAACGGGGAGGCCTGGCCGCTGACGGTGCAGCCCGACACCGGCGTGCGGCGGTTCGCGCTGCGCCCGGTCACCGGCATCGAGCCGGCGGCCGTGTCACCGTGGTGGCTGCAGCGCCGCCTGCTGCTCTCGGGCATCCGCCCCACCTCGCCGGCCGTCGACGTCACGAACTACGTGATGCTCGAGCTGGGCCACCCCCTGCACGCCCACGACCGCAACCGCATCAACGGCGGCTTCGGCGTGCGCTGCGCCCGTCCCGGCGAGACCGTCGTCACCCTCGACGACATCGAACGCAAACTGGAACCGGCCGACGTCCTGATCGTCGACGACACGGCGACCACGGCGATCGGCGGCGTGATGGGCGCGGCGAGCACCGAGGTGCGCGCCGATTCCACCGACGTGCTGCTCGAGGCCGCGGTCTGGGATCCCGCCGCGGTGTCGCGCACCCAGCGCAGATTGCACCTGCCCAGTGAGGCCGCTCGCCGCTACGAGCGGGGCGTGGATCCGGCCATTTCCGTTGCCGCGCTGGACCGCTGCGCCACGCTGCTCGCCGAGATCGCCGGCGGCGCGGTGTCCGACACGCTGACCGATTGGCGGGGTGACCCGCCCCGCGACGACTGGGCCGGGTCGCCGATCGACATCGCCGCCGACCTGCCCGGCCGCATCGCCGGCGCGGCCTACGCCCCCGGCACGGCCGCCAAGCGGCTGTCCCAAATCGGTGCCGCGGTCGCCGAACACGGCGACACGCTGACGGTCACCCCACCCAGCTGGCGGCCCGACCTGCTGCAGCCCGCCGACCTCGTCGAGGAGGTGCTGCGGCTCGAGGGCCTGGAGGTCATCCCCTCGGTGCTGCCGTCGGCGCCGGCCGGCCGCGGGCTGTCCGCCGTGCAACAGCGCCGCCGCGCCATCGGCAGATCGCTGGCCCAGTCCGGGTACGTCGAGATCCTGCCGACGCCCTTTTTGCCCGCCGGGGTGTTCGACCTGTGGGGGCTGCCGCCCGACGATCCGCGGCGCGTCACGACCGACGTGCTCAACCCGCTGGAGGCCGACCGCCCGCACCTGGCCACCACCCTGCTGCCGGCGCTGCTGGAAGCCTTGGTGCGCAACGTATCCCGCGGTTTGGTCGACGTTTCACTCTATGCCCTTGCCCAGGTGGTGCAGCCGACAGCAGAGACCCGCGGCGTGACGCCGATCCCCGTCGACCGGCGGCCCACCGACGCCGAGATCGCCACGCTCGACGCGTCGTTGCCGCGCCAACCCCAGCACGTCGCCGCGGTGCTGACCGGCCTGCGGGAAGCGCGCGGCCCCTGGGGGCCGGGCCGGCGCGCCGAGGCCGCCGACGCGTTCGAGGCGGTGCGCATCATCGCCCGCGCCGCCGGCATCGACGTGCGGTTGCGGGCGGCGCAGCAGCTGCCGTGGCACCCGGGCCGGTGCGCCGAGGTGCTCGTGGGCGACACGACGGTCGGCTACGCGGGCCAGCTGCACCCGGCCGTGACCGAGCGCTCCGGGCTGCCCAAGGGCACCTGCGCCCTCGAGCTCGATCTCGACGCCGTGCCCCTCGTCGCGGCGCTGCCCGCGCCCCGGGTGTCTCCGTTCCCGGCGGTCTTCCAGGACGTCAGCCTGGTGGTGTCGGCGGACGTACCGGCTCAGGCGGTGGCCGACGCCGTGCGCGAAGGCGCGGGCGAGCTGCTGGAAGACCTGCAGCTGTTCGACGTTTTCACCGGCCCGCAGATCGGGGAGGACCGCAAGTCGCTGACCTTCGCGCTGCGGTTCCGGGCGCCGGATCGCACGCTGACCGAGGACGACGCGACCGCGGCCCGCGAGGCCGCCGTGCGCCGGGCCGCCGAGTCGGTCGGCGCCGAGCTCCGCGCCTGATGGAATGGATTTGCAAACTACTGCATAACCATGCAAAATCGTCGAAATGGCCGACGTGATCAAGGTGGCAGTTGCCGGTGCCAGCGGTTATGCGGGCGGTGAAATCCTGCGCCTGCTGCTCGGGCACCCGGCATTCGCCCAGGGGCGCCTGTCGATCGGTGCGCTGACCGCCGCGGCCAGCGCCGGCAGCACGCTCGCCGAGCACCATCCGCACCTGACGCCGCTGGCCCAGCGCGTTGTCGAGCCGACCGAGCCCGCCGTGCTCGCGGGCCACGACGTGGTGTTCCTGGGCTTGCCGCACGGCCATTCGGCCGCGCTGGCCTCTCAGCTCGGCCCCGACACCGTGATCATCGACTGCGGCGCGGACTTCCGGCTCACCGACGCCGCCGCCTGGGAGCGGTTCTACGGCACCCCCCACGCCGGCAGCTGGCCCTACGGGCTGCCGGAGCTCCCGGGCGCGCGCGAGCGGCTGCGCGGCGCGCGGCGCATCGCGGTTCCCGGGTGCTACCCGACCGCGGCGCTGCTGGCGTTGCTGCCCGCGGTGGCCTCAGACCTCGTCGAGCCCGCCGTCACGGTCGTCGCCGTCAGCGGCACCTCCGGGGCCGGGCGGGCCGCCAAGACCGACCTGTTGGGCGCCGAGGTCATCGGGTCGGCGCGCGCCTACAACATCGCCGGGGCGCACCGGCACACCCCGGAGATCGCCCAGGGCCTGGGGGCCGTCAGCGGCCGCGACGTGACGGTGTCGTTCACCCCGGTGCTGATCCCGACGTCGCGCGGGATCCTGGCCACGTGCACCGCCCGCACCCGTGCGTCGTTGCCGCAGCTGCGGGAGGCCTACGAAAAGGCTTACGACGCAGAGCCATTCATCTACCTGATGCCCGACGGTCAGCTGCCCCGCACGGGTGCGGTGATCGGCAGCAACGCGGCGCACATCGCCGTCGCGGTGGACGAGGCGGCCCAGACCTTCGTGGCGATCGCCGCGATCGACAACCTGGTCAAGGGCACGGCCGGGGCCGCCGTGCAGTCGATGAACCTGGCACTGGGTTGGCCGGAGACGGAAGGCCTTTCGGTGATCGGGGTGGCGCCGTGACGCGCACCGAGTTGCCGCGGTTGCTGCGCGAGCAGGGCGTCACCGCGCCGGCCGGATTCCGGGCGGCGGGCATCGCCGCCGGCATCAAGGCCTCGGGCAAGCGCGACCTGGCCCTGGTCTTCAACGAGGGCCCCGATTACGCGGCCGCCGGGGTGTTCACCCGCAACAGGGTCAAGGCCGCGCCGGTGCTGTGGAGCCAGCAGGTGCTGAGCACGGGCGCGCTGCGCGCGGTGATCCTCAACTCCGGCGGCGCCAACGCCTGCACCGGGCCGGGCGGGTTCGGAGACACCCACGCCACGGCCGAGGCCGTCGCGGCCGCCCTGTCGGACTGGGGAACCGAGACCGGGGCCATCGAGGTCGCGGTGTGCTCCACCGGGCTGATCGGTGACCGGTTGCCGATGGACAAGGTGCTGTCCGGCGTGCGCGCGATCGTGCAGGACATGGCCGGCGGCCTGTCCGGCGGCGACGACGCCGCCCAGGCGATCATGACCACCGACACCGTGCCCAAACAGGTTGCGCTGCACCACCCGGACAGCTGGACGATCGGCGGGATGGCCAAGGGCGCGGGCATGCTCGCGCCGTCGCTGGCGACCATGCTCTGCGTGCTGACCACCGACGCGGTCGTCGACGCCGCCGCGCTGGACTCCGCGCTGCGCCACGCCACCGCGCGCACCTTCGACCGGCTCGACATCGACGGCGCGTGCTCGACCAATGACACGGTGCTGCTGCTGGCCTCCGGGGCCAGCGGGATCGCGCCGGATCAGGGCGATCTCGACGACGCCGTGCTGCGTGTCTGCGACGACCTGTGCGCGCAGCTGCAGGCCGACGCCGAGGGCGTCACCAAGCGCGTCAACGTCACCGTCACCGGCGCCGCCTCCGAGGACGACGCCCTGGTCGCCGCCCGGACCATCGCCCGCGACAGCCTGGTCAAGACGGCGGCGTTCGGTTCGGACCCCAACTGGGGACGGGTGCTCGCCGCCGTCGGCATCGCGCCCATCGCCCTGGATCCCGATAGGATCACGGTGTCGTTCAACGGCTCCACGGTCTTCGCCGACGGGGTGGGGGCGCCGGGAGCGCGCGAGGTGGACCTCTCGGGAGCCGACATCGACATCGCCGTCGATCTGCGGCTCGGCGACGGCCGGGCCACCATCCGGACCACCGACCTGTCCCACGGCTACGTCGAAGAGAATTCGGCCTACAGCTCATGACCCGCGCCAGCGACTTATCCACCGCGGTCAAGGCGCAGGTGCTCGCCGAGGCGCTGCCCTGGCTCAAGCAGTTGCACGGCAAGATCGTCGTCATCAAGTACGGCGGCAACGCCATGACTGACGACACGCTGCGGCACGCGTTCGCCGCCGACATGGCGTTCCTGCGCAACTGCGGCGTGCACCCCGTCGTCGTGCACGGCGGCGGCCCGCAGATCAGCGCGATGCTGCGCCGGCTCGGCATCCAGGGTGACTTCAAGGGCGGATTCCGGGTCACCACACCGGAAGTGCTCGACGTGGCGCGGATGGTGTTGTTCGGCCAGGTCGGCCGCGAGCTCGTCAACTTGATCAACGCGCACGGGCCGTACGCGGTCGGCATCACCGGCGAGGACGCCCAGCTGTTCACCGCCGTGCGGCGCAGCGTCACCGTCGACGGCGTGGCCACCGACATCGGCCTGGTGGGCGACGTCGAGCGGGTCAATACCGCCGCGGTGCTGGATCTTATTGCCGCACGGCGCATTCCGGTGGTGTCGACGCTGGCGCCGGACGCCGAGGGTGTGGTGCACAACATCAACGCCGACACCGCCGCGGCGGCCCTGGCCGACGCGCTGCACGCCGAGAAGCTGTTGATGCTCACCGACGTCGAAGGCCTGTACACGAGTTGGCCCGACCGCGATTCGCTGGTCAGCGAAATCGACACGGCCACACTGTCGCAACTGCTACCCACGCTGGAGGCGGGCATGATTCCCAAGGTCGAGGCGTGTCTGCGGGCCGTGACCGCGGGCGTGCCGAGCGCGCACGTCATCGACGGCCGGGTCGAACATTGTGTGCTGGTGGAGCTTTTCACCGACGCGGGCACGGGCACCAAGGTGGTACCGGCATGAGTAATACCGACGCCCTGAAGCGGCGGTGGGAAGCCGTGATGATGAACAACTACGGCACCCCCGCGATGGCCCTGGCCAGTGGCGACGGGGCCGTGGTCACCGACGTCGACGGCAAGAACTACCTCGACCTGCTCGGCGGCATCGCGGTCAACATCCTGGGCCACCGCCACCCCGCGATCACCGAGGCCGTCACCCGGCAGATGGCGACGCTGGGCCACACGTCCAACCTGTACGCGACCGAACCCGGCATCGCTCTGGCCGAGGAACTGGTGGCCCTGCTGGGCGCGCCCGAGGAAACTCCGGCGCGGGTATTCTTCTGCAACTCCGGCACCGAGGCCAACGAGGTGGCCTTCAAAATGTCCCGGCTCACGGGCCGCACGAAACTGGTTGCCGCGCAAGAGGCTTTCCACGGCCGGACGATGGGATCGCTGGCGCTGACCGGCCAGCCGAGCAAGCGGGCGCCGTTCGCCCCGCTGCCCGGCGACGTCACCTACGTGCCGTACGGCGACGCCGCGGCGCTGGCCGCGGCGGTCGACGACGACACCGCGGCGGTGTTTCTGGAGCCGATCATGGGGGAGAGCGGCGTCGTCGTCCCGCCCGAGGGATACCTGGCCGCCGCGCGCGATGTCACCGCGCGGCACGGCGCCCTGCTGGTGCTCGACGAGGTGCAGACCGGGATGGGCCGCACCGGAACGTTTTTCGCCCACCAGCATGACGGCATCACCCCCGACGTGGTCACGCTCGCCAAGGGGCTCGGCGGCGGCCTGCCCATCGGGGCGTGCCTGGCCGTCGGGCGCGCCGCCGAGCTGATGACGCCCGGTCTGCACGGCAGCACCTTCGGCGGCAATCCGGTCTGCACCGCGGCGGCGCTGGCGGTGCTGCGGGTGCTGGCGTCCGACAACCTGGTCCGCCACGCCGAGGTGGTGGGCAAGTCGTTGCGGCACGGCATCGAGGGGCTCGGTCACCCGCTCGTCGACCACGTGCGCGGGCGCGGACTGCTGTGCGGGGTGGTGCTCACCGCGGCGCGGGCCAAGGACGCCGAGGCGGCCGCGCGCGAGGCCGGGTTCCTGGTGAACGCCGCCGCGCCCGACGTCATCCGGCTGGCGCCGCCGCTGATCATCACCGAAGGCCAGCTCGACGGGTTCATCGCCGCGCTGCCGGGCATTCTCGAAGGGGCCGCACGTGGTTAGGCATTTCCTGCGCGACGACGACCTGTCGCCCACCGAGCAGTCCGAAGTGCTGCAGCTGGCCGCCGAGTTGAAGAAGGACCCGTTCTGCGCGCGTCCCCTAGAGGGGCCGCGCGGGGTCGCGGTCCTGTTCGACAAGAACTCCACCCGCACCCGGTTCTCCTTCGAGGTGGGCATTGCCCAGCTCGGCGGGCACGCAGTCGTCGTCGACGCCCGCAGCACCCAGCTGGGCCGCGACGAGACCCTGGAGGACACCGCGCGGGTGCTGTCCCGCTACGTCGAGGCCATCGTCTGGCGCACGTTCGGGCAGGAGCGACTCGAGGCGATGGCCGGGGCCGCGACGGTGCCGGTGGTCAACGCGCTGTCCGACGAGTTCCACCCCTGCCAGGTGCTCGCCGACCTGCAGACCATCGCCGAACGCAAGGGAGCGCTGCGTGGCCTGCGGATGACCTACCTCGGCGACGGCGCCAACAACATGGCGCACTCGTTGATGCTCGGCGGGGTCACCGCCGGCATCCACGTCACGATCGCCGCCCCGGACGGCTTCGCCCCCGATCCGGCGTTCGTGGCCGCGGCCCGCCGGCGCGCCGAGGACACCGGCGCCTCGGTCACCGTCACCGCCGACGCCGGGGCGGCCGCTCGCGGCGCCGACGTCCTGGTCACCGACACGTGGACGTCGATGGGGCAGGAGGGCGACGGCCTGGACCGGGTCAAACCGTTCCGGCCGTATCAGATCAATGCCGACCTGCTGTCGCTGGCCGACCCGGAAGCCATTGTGCTGCATTGCCTTCCCGCTCATCGCGGCGACGAGATCACCGACGAGGTGATGGACGGCCCGGCCAGCGTGGTCTTCGACGAGGCCGAGAACCGGTTGCACGCCCAAAAAGCGCTGCTGACATGGCTTTTGGAGCGGCGGTCATGACCCGCGCGCCGGCGACGATGCAGGGCGCAGCGATGAGGAGGAGCGGCGCAATGACCCGTAGCAAGGCCACGCCCGAAACCACCCGGGCCGGGCGGCAGGACCGCATCGTGGCGATCCTGTCGTCGGCGTCGATCAGCAGCCAAAGCGAACTGGCGGCCCGGCTGGCCGGCGAGGGCATCGAGGTCACCCAGGCCACCCTGTCGCGCGACCTGGAGGAGCTGGGCGCGGTGAAGCTGCGCGGCGCCGACGGCGGGGTCGGCGTCTACATCGTTCCCGAGGACGGCAGCCCGGTGCGCGGCGTGTCGGGCGGCACCGCCCGGCTGTCCCGGTTGCTCGGCGAGCTGTTGGTGTCGGCCGACTCCAGCGCGAACCTCGCGGTGCTGCGCACCCCGCCCGGCGGTGCCAACTATTTGGCCAGCGCGATCGATCGCGCGGCGCTACCGTACGTCGTCGGCACCATCGCCGGCGATGACACCGTCTTCGTGGCCGCCCGAGAGCCGATGACCGGCGCCGAACTGGCCACCACATTGGAAAAACTCACGTAAGCGATTTCAACCTAAGGAGATTGGTTCATGTCAGAACGCGTCATCCTGGCGTATTCCGGCGGTCTGGACACCTCGGTGGCCATCAGCTGGATCGGCAAGGAGACCGGCCGTGAGGTCGTAGCGGTGGCGATCGACCTCGGCCAGGGCGGCGAAGACATGGAGGTCATCCGCCAGCGGGCCCTGGACTGCGGGGCGGTGGAGGCCGTCGTCGTCGACGCCCGCGACGAATTCGCCGAGGGTTACTGCCTTCCCACCATCCTGTCCAACGCCCTCTATATGGATCGCTACCCGCTGGTGTCGGCGATCAGCCGGCCGTTGATCGTCAAGCACCTGGTGGCGGCGGCGCGCGAGCACGGCGGCAGCATCGTCGCGCACGGCTGCACCGGCAAGGGCAACGACCAGGTCCGGTTCGAGGTCGGATTCGGTTCGCTGGCACCCGATCTCGAGGTGCTGGCGCCGGTCCGTGACTACGCCTGGACGCGCGAGAAGGCGATCGCGTTCGCCGAGGAGAACGCCATCCCGATCAACGTGACCAAACGCTCGCCGTTCTCGATCGACCAGAACGTGTGGGGCCGCGCGGTGGAAACCGGCTTCCTGGAACACCTTTGGAACGCGCCCACCAAGGACGTCTACGCCTACACCGAAGACCCCACGCTGAACTGGAGCACCCCCGACGAGGTGATCGTCGGGTTCGAGCGCGGCGTGCCGGTGACGATCGACGGCAAGCGGGTCTCGGTGCTGGGCGCCATCGAGGAGCTCAACACCCGCGCCGGCGCGCAGGGCGTCGGCCGCCTCGACGTCGTCGAGGACCGGCTGGTGGGCATCAAGAGCCGCGAGATCTACGAGGCGCCCGGCGCCATGGTGCTCATCACCGCGCACACCGAGCTCGAACACGTCACGCTCGAGCGCGAGCTGGGCCGGTTCAAGCGGCACACCGATCAGCGTTGGGCCGAGCTGGTGTACGACGGGCTGTGGTACTCCCCGCTCAAGGAGGCGCTGGAGAGCTTCGTCGCCAAGACCCAGGAGCACGTGACGGGCGAGGTGCGAATGGTGTTGCACGGCGGCCACATCGCGGTCAACGGGCGGCGCAGCGCCGAATCGCTGTACGACTTCAACCTGGCCACCTACGACGAGGGCGACAGCTTCGACCAGTCGGCCGCGAAGGGTTTCGTCTACGTGCACGGCCTGTCGTCGAAGATCGCGTCCCGCCGGGACCAGACGGTGACGGGGCCGGCCGAAGCGTGAGCACGCGCGAGGGGTCGCTGTGGGGCGGGCGGTTCGGCGACGGCCCGTCGGACGCGCTGGCCGCGCTGAGCAAGTCCACCCATTTCGACTGGGTGCTGGCTCCCTACGACATCGTCGCCTCGCGGGCGCACACGGTGATCCTGTTCCGGGCCGGGCTGCTGACCGAAGAGCAGCGCGACGGGCTGCTGGCCGGCCTGGACCAGCTCGCCTCCGACGTCGCCGACGGCAGCTTTGCGCCGTTGGTCACCGACGAGGACGTGCACGCGGCGCTGGAACGCGGGCTGATCGACCGCGTCGGACCGGAGCTGGGCGGGCGGTTGCGGGCCGGCCGGTCCCGCAACGACCAGGTGGCTACCCTGTTCCGGATGTGGCTGCGCGACGCGGTGCGCCGGGTCGCCGCCGGGGCGCTGGACGTCGTCGGCGCGCTGGCCGCCCAGGCCGCCGCCCACCCCGACGCCATCATGCCCGGCAAAACCCACCTGCAGTCCGCCCAGCCGGTGCTGCTGGCCCACCACCTGCTCGCGCACGCCCACCCGCTGCTGCGCGACGTCGACCGCCTCGCCGACTTCGACAAGCGGGCCGCGATCTCCCCGTACGGATCCGGGGCGCTGGCCGGGTCGTCGCTGGGCCTGGACCCCGGCGCGATCGCCGCTGAGCTCGGCTTCGCGGCCCCCGCCGACAACTCCATCGACGCCACCGCGTCCCGAGATTTCGCCGCGGAGGCGGCGTTCGTCCTCGCCATGATCGGCGTCGACCTGTCCCGGCTGGCCGAGGACGTCATCCTGTGGAGCTCGACCGAATTCGGCTACGTCACCCTGCACGACTCGTGGTCCACCGGCAGCTCGATCATGCCGCAGAAGAAGAACCCGGACATCGCCGAGCTGGCCCGCGGCAAGTCGGGTCGGCTGATCGGAAACCTGGCCGGCCTGCTGGCCACGCTGAAGGCCCAGCCGCTCGCCTACAACCGTGACCTGCAGGAAGACAAGGAACCGGTGTTCGATTCGGTGGCCCAGCTGGAGCTGGTGCTGCCCGCGATGGCGGGGCTGGTGGGAAGCCTGACGTTCGACGTCGACCGGATGGCCACCCTCGCGCCGGCCGGCTACACGCTGGCGACCGACATCGCCGAATGGCTGGTGCGCCAGGGGGTGCCGTTCCGCTCCGCGCACGAGGCCGCCGGTGCGGCCGTGCGCGCCGCCGAGCAGCGCGGCGTCGGGCTCGACGAGCTGACCGACGACGAGCTGGCCGCCATCAGCGGCGACCTGACACCGCAGGTTCGCGAGGTCTTGACGATCGAGGGCTCGGTGGCGTCGCGCGACGCGTGGGGCGGCACCGCGCCGGTCCGGGTCGCCGAGCAGATCGAAAACGTCCTGGCCAGCGCCGGAACGCTCAAAGAGCGGCTCGAGGACCGGGCGCGCGGGAGCCGTTGAGATGACGTCGGTTTCCGTGCCCCGCGCTGTCGCGCCGACTAGACTGCGGGCTCAAAGCGATCCGGATGAACGTTTCGGGCCGGATCCCCGTGACCAAGGGGTGGGAAACCAATGAGCGTCGTCGCCGGCGTCTTCGGTGCGCTACCGCCGCACCGTTATTCGCAGCGCGAGCTCACCGACTTCTTCGTCAGCATCCCCGAGTTCGCGGACTACGAAGACATCGTCCGGCAGCTGCACGCCAGCGCCAAAGTCGACAGCCGCCACCTGGTGCTGCCGCTCGAGCAATACCCCACGCTGACCGACTTCGGCATGGCCAACCGGATCTTCACCGAGCACGCCGTGAACCTCGGCTGCGAGGCGCTGTCCGGCGCGCTCGACGAGGCGGGACTGCGGGCGCAGGACGTCGACGTGCTGATCACGACGACCGTCACGGGGCTGACGGTGCCGTCGGTGGACGCCCGGATCGCCGCGCGGCTCGGCCTGCGCGACGACGTGCGCCGGGTGCCGCTGTTCGGCCTCGGCTGCGTGGCCGGAGCGGCCGGTGTCGCCCGAGCGAACGACTACCTGCGTGGCGCGCCCGACGCCGTCGCCGCCCTGGTCTCGGTCGAGCTGTGCTCGCTGACCTACCCCGGATACAAGCCGTCGCTGGCGGGGATGGTCGGCAGCGCCCTGTTCGCCGACGGCGCCGCGGCGGTGGTGGCCGTGGGCGACCGGCGCGCCGAACAGCTCGCCGCCGCCGGGCCCAGCGTGCTGGATTCGCGCAGCCACTTGTATCCCGATTCGCTGCGCACCATGGGCTTCGACGTGCGTTCGGGCGGATTCGAGCTCGTGCTGTCGAAGGACGTCGCGGCGGTCGTGGAGCAATACATCGAGGACGACGTCACCCAGTTTCTCGGCGCCCATGGCCTGACGCCGACCGACATCGGCGCGTTCGTCAGCCACCCCGGCGGACCCAAGGTCATCGAGGCGATCAACGCGGCGCTCAGCCTGCCGCCGGAGGCCCTCGAACTCACCTGGCGTTCGCTCGGCGAGATCGGCAATCTTTCGTCGGCGTCGGTGTTGCACGTGCTGCGCGACACCCTCGCCAAGCCGCCGCCGAGCGGAAGTCCCGGCCTGATGCTCGCGATGGGGCCGGGATTCTGTTCCGAATTGGTGTTGTTGCGTTGGCACTGATGGTCGCTCGTGTACCTCCGTTCCTGCCCTGAGGCGCCCTCTTGGGGCGGCGGGGAGGTTGTGACGGTGGGTCGACCGACGGCCCTTTGGAGGAGTCGGCGCTGTGAGTGACACGAAAGGCCGCGTTCGATGAACGGCAACACCGAAGAGCTCGTCCGGGCCCTTCGCCAATCGCTGAAGGAAAACGAGCGGCTCAAGCGCGAGAACCGCCAATACCTCGCCGCCACCACCGAACCGGTGGCGGTGGTGGGCATGGGATGCCGCTATCCCGGTGGGGTGGACTCGCCAGAGGCGTTGTGGGAGATGGTGGTTGAGGGCCGCGACGTCATCTCGGAGTTCCCGTCGGACCGCGGCTGGAGCCTGGCCGGGCTCTTCGATGCGGATCCGGACGCGGTCGGAAAGTCCTACGCGCGCTGCGGCGGGTTCCTCTCGGACGTCGGGGATTTCGACGCCGCCTTCTTCGGGATCGCGCCCAGCGAGGCGCTGGCGATGGACCCGCAGCAACGCCTGTTGCTCGAGGTGTCGTGGGAGGCGTTGGAGCGGGCCGGAATCGATCCCGTCACCCTGCGCGGTTCCTCGACCGGCGTGTTCGCCGGGATCTTTCACGGCTCCTACGGGGGACAGGGCCGGGTGCCGGGACACTTGGAGCGATACGGCCTGCGCGGCTCGACGCTCAGTGTGGCATCCGGGCGGGTGGCGTACTCGTTGGGGCTCGAGGGCCCGGCGGTCTCCGTCGACACGGCGTGTTCGTCGTCGCTGGTGGCCCTCCATTTGGCGGCGCAGTCGTTGCGTTCCGGTGAATGCGATCTGGCGCTGGCCGGCGGCGTGACGGTGATGGCCACGCCGGCGATGTTCATCGAATTCAGTCGCCAGCGGGCGCTGGCCGCCGACGGCCGCTGCAAGGCCTACGCGGGCGCGGCCGACGGCACCGGGTTTTCCGAGGGCGTCGGCGTGCTCGTGCTGGAGCGGCTGGCCGACGCGCGCCGGCTCGGGCATCCGGTGCTGGCCGTGATACGCGGGTCTGCGGTGAACCAGGACGGCGCGTCCAACGGGCTTGCGACGCCCAACGGGCCCTCGCAGCAACGGGTGATCCGGGCGGCGCTGGCCAACGCGCGGCTGGGCGCCGCGGACGTGGACCTGGTGGAGGGCCATGGGACCGGCACCACGCTCGGGGATCCGATTGAGGCGCAGGCGCTTCTGGCCACCTACGGGCAGGACCGGCCCGCGGACCGGCCGCTGTGGCTGGGGTCGATCAAATCCAACATGGGTCACACGTCGGCCGCGGCCGGCGCCGGCGGAGTGATCAAGATGGTGCAGGCGATCCGCCACGGCGTGATGCCCAAGACGCTGCACGTGGATGAGCCGACGCCGCACGTGGATTGGTCGGCCGGCGCGGTGTCGCTGCTGACCGAATCGCGGCCGTGGTCCACGCCCGACCGGCCGCGCCGCGCGGGCGTCTCGTCGTTCGGCATCAGCGGCACCAACGCGCACGTCATCGTCGAGCAGTATGCGCCGGAGCCCGAAAGCGACTCGCCCCCAGGCGATGACGTGGTGGTGCCGTGGGTCCTCTCGGCCCGGTCGGCCGAGGCGCTTGCGAACCAGGCGGCGCGGCTGCTGGCGCACGTGAAGGCCCACCCCGCGCTGCGGGTGGTCGACGTGGACTGGTCGCTGGTCGCGACGCGGTCGCGCTTCGAGCACCGCGCGGTGGTCGTGGGTGCCACCGGCGCGCAGCTGCTGCGGGGGCTGGCCGAGTTGGCGGCCGGCGAGCAGGGGGCAGGCGTCGCGGTGGGCCGGGCGCAGTCGCCCGGCAAGACGGTGTTCGTGTTCCCCGGCCAGGGCTCGCAATGGGCCGGCATGGGCGCCCAATTGCTGGACGGCTCAACGGTGTTCGCCGAGCAGCTGCACCGGTGCGCGGGGGCGCTCGCCGATCATGTCGACTGGTCGCTGATCGACGTCATCCGCGGCGCGCCGGGCGCGCCCGGACTGGACCGGGTGGACGTGGTGCAGCCGGCGCTGTGGGCGGTCATGGTGTCGCTCGCGGAGTTGTGGCGTTCGGTGGGCGTGGTGCCCGATGCGGTGATCGGTCATTCCCAGGGCGAAATCGCTGCGGCCTGCGTGGCGGGGGCGCTGTCGCTGGAAGACGCCGCCCGGGTGGTGGCGCTGCGCAGCAGGCTGCTGGTGGGGCTGTCGGGCCGGGGCGGCATGGTCTCGCTGGCCTGCGCCCTGCCGCGCGCCGAGCAGCTGATCGCGCCGTGGGATGAGCGATTGAATATCGCCACGGTCAACGGTGTTTCGGCGGTGGTGGTCTCCGGCGAGGTGGACGCGCTGACCGAATTGATGCGGCGGTGCGAAGCCGACAACATCCGCGCCCGCCGCATCGATGTCGACTACGCCTCGCATTCCGCCGCGGTGGACGCGATCCGCGAGCCGCTCGCCGCGGCGCTGGACGGCATTGCACCGCGGTCGTCCTCGGTCGCGTTCTTCTCCACCGTGACCGGTGAGCTCATGGACACCGCGGGACTGGACGCCGACTACTGGTTCCGCAGCATCCGGCAGACGGTGCAGTTCGAGCGGGCCGTCCGCGGCGCCTGCGAGGCGGGCTATCGGGCGTTCATCGAATCCAGCCCGCACCCCGTGCTGATGGCCGCCATCGAAGAGACCATGCCCGACGACGAACAGGGCTGCGTCATCCCGTCGTTGGGCCGCGACGACGGCGGCCCGGACCGCTTCTGGCTCTCGGCCGGGCAGGCGTTCGTGGCGGGCGTGGGTGTGGACTGGCGCGCCGCGTTCGACGGCCTGGGCGGCCGGCGTGTCGACCTGCCCACGTACGGGTTTGTGCGGCAACACTTTTGGCTTCCAGGCGGATCGACGGGCTCGTCTGACGCCGCCACCCTGGGGGTTAGCGGTGCCGAGCACGGGCTGCTCGGCGCGGTGGTGCCCCGGCCCGACTCCGGCGGTGTGGCGCTCACGGGCCGGGTGTCGACGGCCGCCCACCCCTGGTTGGCCGATCACGCGGTGGGCCAGACCGTCTTGTTCCCCGGCGCGGGATTCGTCGAGCTGGCCATCCGCGCGGGTGACGAGGTCGGCTGCGGCGTGCTCGACGAGCTGACCCTGTCGGCGCCCTTGGTGCTGCCCGCCGGCGACGGAGTGCAGGTGCAACTCGTGGTCGGGGCGGCCGACGAGTCGGGCCGGCGTCGGCTGTCGGTGTATTCGGATGCCGCGCAGCCGGGTTCGGAGTGGGTGTTGCACGCCGAGGGACTGTTGCGGCCGGGGGCGGTGACTCCGGCCGCGGACCTCTCGGTGTGGCCGCCCGTCGGGGCGACCGCGGTGGAGGTCTCGGGCGCCTACGCCGCGCTCGCCCGGCGCGGCTACGAATACGGCCGCGCATTCCAGGGATTGCGGGCGATGTGGCAGCGCGGGGACGAGCTCTTCGCCGAGGTCGCCGTGCCCGACGCCGCCGCGGCCGACGGCGGCTTCGGAATCCATCCCGTGCTGTTGGACGCCGCGCTGCAAGCGATCGGGGCCGCCGGCGAGCAGGACATGACCGTGTTGCCGTTCTCCTGGCAGGGCGTGTCGTTGCACGCGTCGGGCGCGGCGCGGGCGCGGGTACGGATCGCGCCCGCCGGCGCCGGGGCGGTCTCGGTGGAATTGGCGGACGGAGCGGGGCTGCCGGTGCTGTCGGTGGGCGCGTTGGCCATGCGCCCGGTCTCCGCCGAGCAATTGGCCACCGCGGCGGCACCCACGCAGCGCCCGCTCGCCCAGGGAGTGCTCGACCTGACCTGGTCACCGATCACGCTGGGCGGCGAGGACGACGGCGCAAAGGCCACGGTGTGGGAGTTGGCAGATCACGGCGGCGACGTGGTGAAGTCGGTGCACGCGGCGGCCGCCGAGGCCTTGGAGGTGCTGCAATCGTGGTTGCGCGCCGACGGCGACGGGGTGCTGGCCGTGCGGACCCGCGGCGCGGTCGCGCTTGCCGGCGAAGACGTTTCGGACCTTTCCGGCGCCGCGGTGTGGGGCCTGGTGCGCTCGGCGCAGGCCGAGCACCCCGGCCGCATGGTGCTGATCGACTCCGACGGGTCGCTGGATCCCCACGCGGTAATCGGTTGCGGTGAGCCGCAAGTGGTGGTCCGCGGGGGCGTCGCCTATGCGGCCCGGCTGCGGCTGGTGCGGGCGGACTCCGCGATCGGCCTGCCGGCCGGTGGCTGGCGGTTGGACGCCGGCGGCGAGGGCACCCTGGAGGACCTCGTCGTAAGCCCTTGCCCGCGAACCGAATTGATCGCGGGGCAGGTGCGGGTGGCGGTGGCCGCGGTCGGGGTCAACTTCCGCGATGTGCTGGTGGCGCTGGGGATGTATCCCGGCGGCGGCCAGCTGGGGGCCGAGGGCGCCGGTGTGGTCGTCGAGGTCGCCCCCGACGTGACCGGGTTGGCCGTCGGTGATCCGGTCATGGGGTTGTTGGGGGTCGTCGGCTCCGAGGCGGTGGTCGACCAGCGATTGGTGACACCGGTGCCCGACGGGCTGTCGCTGGTCGCGGCCGCCGGCGTGCCGGTGGTATTCCTCACCGCGCTGTACGGGTTGTCGGTGCTGGCGGGGCTGCGCTGCGGGGAGCGCGTGTTGGTGCACACCGCCACCGGGGGAGTGGGCATGGCCGCGGTGCAACTGGCGCGGCACTGGGGTGCGGAGGTGTTCGTCACCGCAAGCCGCGGCAAGTGGGATACCTTGCGCGCGATGGGATTCGACGACGACCACATCGGGGATTCCCGCACGCTCGAGTTCGAGGAGAAGTTCCGCGCGGTGGCGGGTGACCGCGCCTTCGATGTCGTGCTCAATTCCCTGGCCGGCGATTTCACCGACGCCTCGCTGCGGCTGTTGGCGCCCGGTGGGCGATTCATCGAGATGGGCAAGACCGACGTCCGCGACCCGCGCGTCGTCGCCGAACAATATGGGGGCGCCCAGTACCGGGCCTTCGACCTGTTGGAGGCCGGCCCGGACCGGACGGCGGCCATGCTGGCCGAGATCGTCGGATTGTTGACCCGCGGGGTCTTGACACCGTTGCCGCAGAAGACATTCGACGTCCGCTGCGCCGCGGCGGCCTACCGGTACGTCAGCCAGGCCCGCCACGTCGGCAAGGTCGCGCTCACCGTGCCGTCGGGGCCCGGCGAGGTGCTCAGCGGCTGCGGCGGCGGGCTGGCCGGGGGCAGTGTGGTGATCACCGGCGGCACTGGGATGGCCGGTTCGGCGCTGGCCCGCCACCTCGTCGACCGCTACGGGGTGGCCCACGTGGTGCTGGTCAGCCGGGCCGGCGCGGAGGCCCCCGGTGTCGCGGAACTGGTGGACGGGCTGAAGCGGGCCGGCGCCGACGTGTCGGTGGAGGCCTGCGACGTCGCCGATCCCGACGCGGTGGGGGCGATGCTTTCCCGGATACCGGCGCACTATCCGCTGCGCGGCGTCGTTCACGCCGCCGGGATCCTCGACGACGGGTTGATCTCGTCGCTGACCCCGGACCGGGTGGACGCGGTGCTGCGGGCCAAGGTCGACGGTGCCTGGAACCTGCACCAGCTCACCCGCGATCTGGATTTGTCGGCGTTCGTGGTGTTTTCGTCGATGGCCGGGATCGTGGGGACCCCGGGACAGGCCAACTACGCGGCGGCCAACAGCTTCCTCGACGGGCTGGCCGCCTACCGGCGCGCCCACGGCCTCGCGGGCCTGTCGCTGGCCTGGGGCCTGTGGGAACAGGCCTCGGCGATGACGGCGCACCTCGGCGACCGGGACAAGGCCCGGATGAGCAGGATCGGCCTGGCGCCGCTGCCCACCGGGCAGGCCTTGGCGGCCTTCGACGCCGCCATGCTGGTCGACCGTCCGGTGCTGGTGGCCGCCGCCGTGGACCGGGCCGACCTGTCGGACAACGTCGCCGCGCTGCCGCCGCTGCTGCGCGAACTCGCCGCCGGCCCGGCCCGGCGCGTGGTCGACGACACCGGCGCCGCCGCGTCCAGCACGGGTCTGAGCGCACGCCTGAACGGCCTGAGCCCCGAGGCCCGGCAGCGCGAATTGATCGACCTGGTTCGCGGCAACGCCGCGATGGTCCTGGGCGTGCCGAACCCGGCCGACATCAACGTCGGCCGCGCGTTCCAGGAGCTCGGCTTCGACTCGCTCACCGCGGTCGAGCTGCGTAACCGGCTCAAAAACGCGACGGGCCTTACCCTTTCGCCAACACTCATCTTCGACTACCCCACGCCGACCGTGCTGGCTGGGCACCTGGACACACAACTGGCGGGGGCCGGCACCGACGTGCAGCCGAACCTGATGGCCCGGGTCAACGACATCACCCGCGAACTGCAGGCGCTGCTGGGCGCGCCCGACTGGAATGCCGACGACCGCTCGGTGCTGCGGGCGCGCATCCACACCCTGCTCGGCGCCATTGCGCCCGCCGATCCGGCCGACTCCGAACACCTCGACGATGACCTCGATGCCGCCACCGAAAGCCAACTCTTTGCGATCCTCGATGAAGAACTCGGCCGCTGACACCCCGCCAGGAGCGGCAACGCCCGGCACCGCGCAGCACGTCGACTACCTGAAGCGCCTCACGGCGGATCTCAGGCGGACCCGGCGGCGCGTCGCCGAGCTGGAAGGCCAACTGTCCGAACCGGTCGCGGTGGTGGGCATGGCCTGCCGCTACGCCGGCGGCGTGGACACCCCGGAAGCCCTCTGGGAGCTGGTCGCCGAGGGGCGGGACACGGTGTCGGACTTCCCGCTCGATCGCGGCTGGGACGTCGAGGGCCTCTACGACCCGGACCCGGACGCGAAAGGCAAGATGTACACCCGCCACGGCAGCTTCCTGCAGCACGCGGGGGACTTCGACGCCGGGTTCTTCGGCATCGGGCCCAGCGAGGCGCTGGCCATGGACCCCCAGCAGCGGATGATGCTGGAGATCTGCTGGGAGGCGTTGGAGCGCGCGGGAATTGACCCCTTCGCGCTGCGCGGCACGGCGACCGGAGTCTTCGCGGGGGTCATTCACGCCGGGTATGGCGGCGAGGTGAAAGGCGAGCTGGAGGGCTACGGGCTCACGGGCTCGACCTTGAGCGTCACCTCGGGCCGGGTGTCGTACGTGTTGGGGCTGGAAGGCCCGGCGGTCTCGGTGGACACCGCGTGCTCGTCCTCGTTGGTCTCCATGCACCTGGCCGCGCAGTCGTTGCGGTCCGGGGAATGCGACCTGGCGCTGGCCGGGGGAGTGACCGTCATGGCGACCCCGGCGGCGTTCGTCGAATTCAGCCGGCAGCGGGCGCTGGCGCCCGACGGTCGCTGCAAGGTGTACGCCGGGGCGGCGGACGGGACTTCGTGGTCGGAGGGCGCCGGTGTGCTGGTGCTGGAGCGGCTGGCCGACGCGCGGCGCCTGGGACACCCGGTCCTGGCGCTGCTGCGGGGCACCGCGGTGAACCAGGACGGCGCGTCCAACGGCTTGACCGCACCCAACGGGCCGTCGCAGCAGCGGGTCATCCGGGCCGCGTTGGCCAACGCCGGACTGACGGCGGCGGACGTGGATGCCGTGGAGGGCCACGGGACCGGGACCGTGCTCGGGGACCCCATCGAGGCGCAGGCGCTGCTCGCGACGTACGGACAGGACCGCCCGGCGGACCGCCCGCTGTGGCTGGGATCGATCAAATCCAACATCGGCCACACCTCGGCCGCGGCGGGCGTGGCCGGGGTGATCAAGATGGTGCAGGCGATGCGGCACGGGGTGTTGCCCAGGACGCTGCACGTGGATGTCCCGTCGCCCCACGTGGATTGGTCGGCCGGGGCGGTGTCGCTGCTGACCGACCCGCGGCCCTGGCCGGATCACGACGGGCCGCGGCGGGCAGGCGTCTCCTCCTTCGGGATCAGCGGCACCAACGCCCACGTGATCGTCGAGCAGGCACCCGCCGAACCCAACGACGTGCCCGCGGCGCACGACGGCTCGAATCCCATTGTCCCGTGGGTGGTTTCGGCACGCTCGACCGACGCGCTGGCCGGTCAGGCCCAACGCCTGCTGGACCACCTGGGCGCCACACCGGATGTGCCCGCGGTGGACGTGGGCTGGTCGTTGGCGACCACCCGGGCGGCGTTCGAGCACCGCGCGGTGCTGATCGGCGCCGACCGTGCGGGCCTGTCAGCCGGCCTGGCGGGGTTGGCCGCGGGGGCGCCGGTCCCGGGCGCGATCACCGGGCGCACCCGCGCGGCGGGCAAGCGCGTGTTCGTGTTTCCCGGTCAGGGTTCGCAGTGGCTGGGCATGGGCGCGGCCTTGTACGAACGCTTTCCCGCGTTCGCCCAGGCTTTTGACGAGACGGTGACCGCGGTGGACGCCCACTGCCGGCTGCCGTTGCGCGAGGTGATGTGGGGCTCCGACGCGGAGTTGTTGCAGAGCACCGAATTCGCCCAGCCGGCGCTGTTCGCGCTGGAGATCGCGATGGCCGCGCTGTGGGAAGCCCTGGGCGTCACACCGGATGTGGTGATCGGCCACTCCGTGGGGGAGATCGCCGCGGCCTGCGTCGCGGGCGCGCTCTCGCTGTCCGACGCGGCGCGATTGGTCGCGAGCCGGGGCCGGTTGATGGCGCAGTTGCCGCCCGGTGGGGTGATGATGGCCGTGACCGCGACCGAGGCCGACGTGGCGCCGCTGCTGAACGGCGACGTCGGCATCGCGGCGGTCAACGGCCCGCAATCGCTCGTGCTTTCGGGCTCGGAGTCGGCGGTGAAGGTGGTCGCGGACCGGCTGGCGGCCGGGGGCGCCCGGGTGCGGCAGCTGGCGGTCTCGCACGCGTTCCACTCGCCGCTGATGGAACCCATGATGGGGGACTTCGCCGCGGTGGTGGCCGGCGTGTCGGCACGCGAGCCGCGGATCGCGTTGGTGTCCAACCTGACCGGGCAGCTGGCCGGGCCCGACTATGGGACGGTCGCGTACTGGGTTGACCATGTGCGCAAGCCGGTTCGGTTCGTCGACGGCGTGCAACTGGCCGAATCGCTAGGCGCCGGTGTGTTTTTAGAGGTCGGCCCCGGGGCGGCGATGACGGCCGCGGTCGACCAGTGCCTGACCACCGACCGCGCGATGTCGGTGGTGTCGATGGCCAAGGGCCGCCCCGAGGTCGACTCGCTGCTGTCGGCGGCCGGACAGCTGTTCGCGACAGGTTCGGACCTGGACTGGTCGGCGGCGTTCACCGGGCTGAGCGCGCGGCGCATCCCGTTGCCGACGTATGCCTTTGTGCGGCGCCGGTTTTGGCTGTCGAGCGATTCGGTGGGATCGGCGAACATCGCCAGCCTGGGTCTGACCGAGGCCGAGCACGCGTTGCTGGGGGCGGTAGTGGACCGGCCGGATTCCGGCGGTGTGGTGTTGACGGGCCGGCTGTCGACGGCCGCCCAACCGTGGCTGGGCGACCACGCCGTGGCCGGCACGGTGCTGTTCCCCGGGGCGGGCTTCGTGGAGCTGGCGTTGCGGGCGGGTGACGAGGTCGGCTGCTCGGTGATCGAGGAACTGACGCTGTCGGCACCGCTAGCGGTCCCGGTGGGCGGGGTCGTGCAGCTGCAGGTGGTGGTGGAGGCGGCCGACGGCACCGGAGCGCGGGCCGTCTCCGTGTATTCGCGTGCGGCGCAAACGGATTGGATTTTGCACGCCGAGGGCTTGTTGCGCGACGGCGCGACCACCCCGGTGACGGATCTGTCGGTGTGGCCCCCCGTCGGCGCCGAGGCGGTGGACGTGGCCGGCGCGTACGACGGCCTGGCGGACCGCGGCTACGGGTACGGCCCGGCCTTTCAGGGGTTGCGGGCCGTGTGGCGGCGGGGGGCCGAAACGTTCGCCGAGGTCGAGCTCCCGCAGCACGCCGGTGTCGCGACCGGCGGCTTCGGCATCCACCCGGTGCTGCTGGACGCGGCGTTGCACGCGCTCGGGGTGGCCGACGAGCGGATCGAGACCGTGTTGCCGTTCTCCTGGCAGGGCGTGAGCCTCTACGCCGCCGGTGCGTCGCGGGTCCGGGTGCGGCTGGCACCGGCGGGCACCGGCGCCGTGTCGGTCGACCTGGCCGACGCGTCGGGCCTGCCGGTGCTCTCGGTGCGGGAGTTGGTGACGCGCGCCGTGTCGGCCGACCAATTGAGGGCGGCGCTGGCGGCCCGCGCCGGGAGCGGCGAGCTCCTCGACGTGGTATGGTCGCCGATCTCGCTCCCGGGCAACGGGGTTGGCCAGGGCGTGACCGTATGGGAGCCGCCCCCCGGCGCTTCGATCACCGCGGTCTACACCGCGGCGCACGAGGCCCTCGGCGTCCTGCAGTCCTGGCTGTCCGGCGACGCGGCCGGGACGTTGGTGGTGCAGACCCGTGGTGCGGTGACCCTGTCCGCTGACGACGTCTCCGACCTGGCCGGCGCGGCCGTCTGGGGGCTGGTGCGCTCGGCGCAGGCCGAGCATCCGGGCCGCATCGTGTTGGTCGACACCGACGGCTCGTTGGACGTCGCGACGGTGATCGGTTGCGGCGAACCGCAATTGGTGGTGCGCGACGGCATCGCCCACAGTGCCCGGCTGAAGCCGGCCGGCCAGCGGGCGCTGTTGTCGCTGCCCGCGCCGCCGTCGGTGTGGCGGCTGGCCGCCGGCGACGCCGGGACGCTGGAGGATCTGGCGGTCCAGGAGTACCCGCCGGCGGAGCTGGAAGCCGGACAGGTGCGGGTGGCGGTGGCCGCGGCCGGGGTGAATTTCCGGGACGTGCTGGTGGCGCTGGGCATGTATCCCGGTGCCGCGCAGTTGGGTGCCGAGGGCGCCGGCATCGTGACCGAAGTCGGTTCCGGCGTCACCGATGTGGCCGTCGGCGACGCGGTGATGGGGATCTTCGGGCTGGCGGGCTCGGAGGCGACCGTCGATCGGCGGCTGGTCACGCGGGTGCCGCGGGGCTGGTCGATGGCTCAGGCCGCCGGCGTGCCGGTGGTGTTCCTGACCGCGTACTACGGGCTCTCGGTGTTGGCCGGATTGCGGGCGGGCCAACGGGTGCTGGTGCACGCGGCCACCGGCGGGGTCGGCATGGCCGCGGTGCAGCTGGCCCGGCATTGGGGCGCGGAGGTATTCGCGACGGCCAGTCGCGGCAAATGGGACACGCTGCGCGCCATCGGTTTCGACGATGCCCACATCGCGGATTCGCGGACGCTGGAGTTCGAGCACAAGTTCCGCGCGGCGGTGGGCGCCGGGGGCTTCGGCGTGGTGCTCAACTCCCTGGCCGGTGAATTCAACGATGCGTCCCTGCGGCTCTTGGGCCGGGGTGGTCGTTTCATCGAGATGGGCAAGACCGACCTGCGTGATCCGGATGTCGTCGCGCACGCCCACCCCGGGGTGGGGTACCGCGCCTTCGACCTGATGGAGGCCGGCCCGGATCGAATCGCGGAGATGCTGGCCGAATTGATGACGTTGTTCGCCGGTGGGGCCCTGGCGCCGTTGCCGGTCAAGGCTTTCGACGCGCGTAGCGCCGCCGACGCCTACCGCTTTGTCAGCCAGGCCCGTCACATCGGCAAGGTCGTGCTCACCATGCCGGACGGCCCCGCGGGGCTGGCGGGCGGGACCGCGCTCATCACCGGCGGCACCGGCATGGCGGGGTCGGCGGTGGCTCGCCACCTCGTCGAGCGGCATCGGGTGCCCCACGTGATGCTGGTCAGTCGCGGCGGGGAGCAGGCGGCCGGAATCGCCGAGCTGGCAGGCGAATTGCGCGACCTGGGCGCCTCGGTGTCGGTGGTGGCCTGCGATGTCGGCGACCGGGACGCGGTCGCGGCCCTGCTGGCGCGGGTGCCCTCGCACTACCCGCTGCGGTCGGTGTTCCACGCCGCGGGGGTGATCGACGACGCGATGGTCGCGTCATTGACTCCCGCGCGTATCGACGCGGTGTTGCGCGCCAAGGTTGACGGCGCGTGGCACCTGCACGAGCTGACCAAAGAACTGGACCTGGCCGCGTTCGTGGCCTTTTCGTCCATGGCCGGCATCGTGGGTGCGCCGGGTCAGGGCAACTATGCGGCGGCCAACAGCTTCCTCGACGCGCTGGCGGCCCATCGCCACGCCCGGGGACTGCCGGGATTGTCGGTGGCGTGGGGGATGTGGGAAGAGCCGTCGGCGATGACGCACCACCTCGGCGAGGCCGATCGGGCCAGGATGAGCCGGGCCGGGCTGAGCGCGTTGTCCACCCGGCAAGCGCTGGACCTGTTGGACGCCGCGCTGCTCGGCGACCGGCCCATGGTGGTGGGCACCCGCCTCGACCGGGGCGCGCTGGCGCACCACAGCGCCACGCTGCCGCCGCTGCTGAGCCAGCTGGCCACCCGCCCCGCCCGGCGGGTCCTCGAGCACACCGACATGGTGTCCCTGACGGGCCTGCGGGCGCGCCTGGACGGCCTGAGTCCCGAACAGCGACAAGCCGAATTGGTGGAACTGGTCTGCGGCAACGCGGCCACGGTACTGGGGCACACCACCGCCGACGTCAACGCCGACGACGCGTTCGGTGACCTCGGTTTCGACTCGCTGACCGCCGTCGAACTGCGAAACCGGCTCAAAATCGCTACCGGGCTAACCCTGTCACCCACGCTGATCTTCGATCACCCCACGCCGGCCGCCTTGGCCGAACACCTCGGAACCGAACTGGCCACCGGCTCCGTCGCCGCCCCGGCCACCGAGCCCGATCGCATCGCCCGGTTCGACGACATCGCGCGGGAACTGCAGGCACTGCTGGGCCGGCCCGGGCTGAGCCCCGCCGACCGGGCACAGCTCGTCGCCCGGCTCGAGGGTCTGCTGGCGACGGCGACCGGCCCGACGCCGTCCGCGCTGCCCGATCAGCCTGAGGACGCGTTCGACGACGACCTCGCCACCGCCACCGAGAGTCAGCTCTTTGCCATCCTCGACGACGAAGTCGGCCCCTGACCTTGGCCTCGACAGACGTAGCGATCATCGGGCTGGCGTGCAAGTTCCCCGGAGCGGCCGGCCCCGAGGCCTTGTGGCGGCTCATCCGCGACGGGCGGGAGAACACCCAATTCGCCGGGGAGGCACAGCAATTCGACGCCGACTTCTTCAACCTGTCGCCGCGCGAGGCGTGCGCGATGGACCCGAGGCAACGGCTGGCCCTCGAACTGACCTGGGAGCTGTTCGAGAACGCATTCATCGTTCCCGACACACTGCGGACAGAACCGGTTTCGGTGTACCTCGGGGTGATGACGGATGACTACGCCGCGCTGACCCTGCGCGACCTCGCCGACAACCTCGACCACCACACGTTCACCGGCATCAGCCGGGCGATGATCGCCAACCGGATCTCGTATGCCTTCGGGCTGCAGGGGCCCAGCATGACCGTCGACTCCGGCCAGTCCTCGTCCCTGGTGGCGGTGCACCTCGGATGCGAAAGCGTGCGGACCGGGCAGTCGTCGCTGGCCATCGCGGGCGGGGTTCACCTCAACCTGGCCGACGAAATCGCCATGCTGGAACGGGAATTCGGCGCCGTGTCGGTGTCCGGCCACACCTACGCTTTCGATCGGCGCGCCGACGGTTACGTGCGCGGTGAGGGCGCGGGGCTGGTGCTGCTGAAGCCCCTGCCGGCCGCGCTCGACGACGGCGATCGCATCCACGCCGTCATTCGCGGCAGCGCCGTCGCCAACGCCGGGCACAGCCCGGCCGGCCAGACCGTGCCGTCGGCGCGTGGCGAGGCCGACGTGATCCGCCGCGCGCTCGCCGACGCCGGCCTCGAGGCGGCGGACATCGACTACGTCGAGGCCCACGGCACGGGAACCAAAGTGGGTGACGCGATCGAAGCCCAAGCGCTGGGTGAGGTTTTCGGCGTGCGCGCACACGATCCGGTTCGGGTGGGATCGGTGAAGACCAACATCGGCCACGCCGGCGGCGCCGCCGGGGTGGCGGGTCTGCTCAAGGCCGTCCTGTCGATCCACCATTCGACGATTCCGCCGAGCCTCAACCATGCCGGCCCAGATCCCGAGGTGGATCTGAATCGCCTTGGACTGCAAGTCAATACCGTGGCGGTGCCCTGGCCGTCCACGCGCCACCCGCGGCGGGCCGGGGTGTCCTCGTTCGGCATGGGCGGGACGAACGCGCACCTCGTCGTGGAACAGCCTCCCGCCCAACCCGATGCGGCGCAATCGAACTCAGGCTTCACGGTGCCGTGGGTGCTCTCGGCCCGATCCGAACGCGCGCTCACCAACCAGGTGCGGCGGCTGTCGGACCACCTGGCCGAGCGGGAGGATCTCACCCCCCTCGACGTGGCCTGGTCATTGGTCAGCACCCGGGCGTCTTTCGAGAATCGCGCGGTCGTGGTGGGTGGCGATCGTGGGGAGTTGGCAACGGGATTGGCGGCGCTGGCGGCGGGGCAGCCACATTCGGGTGTGTCGGTGGGCCGGGGCATGCCGCCGGGCAAAACGGTGTTCGTCTTTCCCGGCCAAGGTTCGCAGTGGCTCGGGATGGGGCGCCAACTCTACGACCGCTTCGAGGTGTTCGCCCGCGCCTTCGACGAGGCCGTCGAAGTGGTGGACGGGCATGTGCGGCTGCCCTTGCGCGAGGTGATGTGGGGCGCGGGCCCGGAGTTGTTGCAGAGCACGGAGTTTGCCCAGCCGGCATTGTTCGCGTTGGGGATCGCGCTGGCGGCGTTGTGGCGATCCTTCGGTGTCGCACCGGATGTGGTGATGGGACATTCGGTGGGGGAGATCACCGCGGCGTGCGTGGCCGGGGCGCTGTCGCTGCCCGATGCGGCCCGGCTGGTGGCGGCCCGCGGCCGGCTGATGGGACGGCTGCCGGCCGGTGGGGTGATGGTGGCGGTCGGCGCCGGCGAGGCCGAGGTGGCCGCGTTGATGGACGGTGGGGTGAGCATCGCGGCGGTCAACGGCCCGCAGTCGGTGGTGCTCTCCGGCGAACAGACACCGGTCGCGGCGCTGGCCGATCGGCTGGCGCAAACCGGTCGGCGCGTACACCGGTTGGCGGTCTCCCACGCGTTTCATTCGCCAATGATGGAGCCCATGCTGGGCGAGTTTTCCGCGGTGGCGGCCGGCATCGAACCGCGGCGCCCCCGAGTCGAGTTGGTCTCGAACCTGACCGGGCGGCCGGCCGATGCCGAGTACGGATCGGCGCAGTACTGGGTGGAACACGTGCGCCGGCCGGTGCGCTTCTTCGAGGGGGTGCGCGCCGCCGAGGCGGGCGGCGCCGCGATTTTCCTCGAGCTGGGACCGGGCGCGGCGCTGACGGCCGCCGTGGACCAATCGCTGAGCGCCGAGCGGGCGGCGTCGCTGGCCACCATGCCCAAGGACCGCCCCGAGACGGAATCGACGCTGGCCGCCGCCGGGCAGCTGTTCACCCGCGGACTCGACCTCGACTGGGCGGGCGTCTTCGCCGGCCTGAACGCGCGGCGGGTCGAATTGCCGACGTATGGCTTTGCGCGAGAGAGGTTTTGGCTCGGCGACGGGCGCGGGCCGGGGGGATCGGGGGCCGCGCCCGCCGCCGTGACGCGCTCGCCCGACTTGGCCCAGCGGTTGCACGGCCTGCCGCGCGACGAACAGCAGCGTGTGCTGCTCGGGTTGGTGTGCGAGCACGCGGCGGCCGTGCTGGGATATCCGGGCGGACAGGCCATCGACCACGACCGCGCCTTCGGCGACCTCGGGTTCGACTCACTGACCGGGGTCGAATTGCGCAATCGCCTCACCACACATGCCGGGACGGCGTTGTCACGCACGGTGATCTTCGACTACCCGACCCCGGCCGCGCTGGCCGATCATCTTCGCCGGCAACTACTCCATGACGATCGCGAGGAATCCGACGACGAAAAACTATGGTCCGCGCTGAGGAGGATTCCTGTGCGTGAACTTCGCAGAACGGGATTGCTCGACAAACTCCTATTACTCGCCGGTGTGCCGGAAACACCCGAAGGCGACGCAAATGAACCCGGTCCCAGCGGTGACGATATCGATTCTTTGAGCCCCGACGATTTAATCGCCATGGCGCTCAATGCGGCGGAAGACGACGAAATCGAATGACGAATTCCCCGCTGGCGGACATGATTACGCGTACACCACGCGCAGTCAATCTGACATGTGTTGAATACCAGAAACTTTTGCAAGACCACAGCCAACCGAATAAACTTCCGGCATTACGCGGAATCGTGTTCACGTTGGTTGGCAATCAAGAGAGTAGAGCATGAGCGTCATCGCGGGTGTGTTCGGCGCTTTGCCGCCGCATCGGTACAGCCAACGCGAAATCACCGACCACATCGTCGAGTTCCCCGCGTTGAAGGAACACGAAGAGATCGTCCGGCGTCTGCACGCCGCCGCCAAGGTCAACAGCCGCCACTTCGTCCTGCCGCTCGAGCGGTACCACGCGCTGACCGACTTCGGTGATGCCAATGAGGTCTTCATCGACAAGGCCGTGGAACTTGGCTGCGACGCGCTGCTCGGCGCCCTCGACGAGGCGGGGCTCGTCCCGCAAGACATCGACACGATCGTCACCACGACCGTCACCGGCGTCGCGGTGCCGTCGCTCGACGCCCGGATCGTGGGGCGCCTCGGCCTGCGCCCGGACGTGCGCCGCGTGCCGCTGTTCGGGCTGGGCTGCGCCGGCGGGGCGGCGGGGGTCGGCAGGCTGCACGACTACCTGCGTGGCGCCCCCGACGGCGTCGCCGCCCTGGTGTCGGTCGAGCTGTGCTCGCTGACCTTCCCCGCGGTCGGCCCGACGGTGTCGGGGCTGGTCGGGACCGCGATGTTCGGCGATGGTGCCGCCGCGGTGGTCGCCGTCGGCGACCGTCGCGCCGAGCAGCTGAGCGCGGCCGGGCCCGACATCCTCGATTCGCGCAGCCGCCTGTACCCCGAATCGCTGCACATCATGGGCTGGAACGTCGGCTCGGCCGGCATTCAGCTGGTGATGTCGCCGGAACTGCCCGCCGTCATCGACCGGTACCTGGCCGACGACGTGAGCCGGTTCCTCGCCGCGCACCAGCTGACCAAGGACGACGTCGGCGCCTGGGTGACGCACCCCGGCGGCCCCAAAGTCATCAATACCATCGCCAAGTGCCTCGAGCTGCCGCCGGAGGCGCACGAGCTGACCTGGCGCTCGCTCGGCGAAATCGCGAACCTGTCGTCCGCGTCGGTGCTGCACATCCTGCGGGACACCATCGCCAAGCCACCGCCCGGCGGAAGCCCCGGGCTGATGATCGCGACGGGACCCGGCTTCGGGTCCGAACTGGTGCTGCTGCGCTGGCACTGAGCGGGTCGCTTCCGTAGGCGGCCGGTGTTGTCGGTGGTGGCTGTGATGATGACAGCATGTCGTCGATCGCGTCCGCTGAGGCCGTGGTGGTCACTGCGAGTGACCGTCTTGAGGTGCTGTTCGAGGAGCTCGCGGAGTTGGCCGGTCAGCGCAATGCGATCGATGGGCGCATCGTGGAGATCGTGGCCGAGATCGATGGCGACGGGCTGTGGGGTGTGACCGGGGCGCGCTCGGTGCCGGCGTTGGTGGCCTGGAAGCTGGGCTGCTCGTCGGCCAACGCGCACACGCTCGCTGCGATCGCGGGCCGGTTGGAGGAGTTTCCCCGTTGTGCGGCGGGCATGCGGGAGGGTCGGCTCTCGGCCGATCAGGTCGGGGTGATCGCCGCCCGCGCGGGCCAGGGATCCGATGCGCATTACGCGCAGCTGGCCGCGGTCGCCACGGTCAACCAGCTGCGCACCGCGGTCAACCTCGAACCGCGACCTGCACCCGAACCCCGGCCGTGGTCGGGGCCCGAGCGCTCGCTGACCAAGGCCTCCGACGACGACGGCAGCTGCTATCGGATCACACTTCCCCACCATGATGCCGCCAAGTTCGATGCGGCGGTGGCCGCGCATCGCGAGGCGCTGATCGCCGAGTGGAAACACGACCACGACGAGGGCCAGGGCGTTTCAGACCAGCGGCCCCCATTGCCGAGTACGGTCGATGCGTTCATGCGCCTGGTCGAGGCGGGTTGGGACGCCGAGGCCACCCGCCGCCCGCATGGGCAGCACACCACCGTGGTGGCCCACCTCGACATCGAACGGCGCGCTGCGGCGTTGCATCTGGGTCCGCTGCTCTCAGATGCCGAGCGCCGCTTGTTGACCTGTGATGCCACCTGTGAGGTGTGGTTCGAACGCGACGGCGAGGTCATCGGTGCCGGCCGGGCGACGCGGGTGATCAACCGACGGCTGCGCCGCGCCCTGGAGCACCGCGACCGCGCGTGCGTGGTGCCCGGTTGTGGGGCCACCCGTGGTCTGCATGCCCATCACCTGTGGCATTGGGAAGACGGTGGCCCCACCGAGTTAGCCAACCTGGTGCTGGTCTGCCCCTATCACCACCGGGCACACCACCGCGGCGACATCACCATCACCGGGCCCGCTGATGCTCTGGTCGTCACCGACGACGACGGCCGACCACTGGACCCGGGATCGTTGGCGCGTCCACCCACTGGGCCCCCGCCCGCGGTGCCGCCGTGTCCGGGGCCTACCGGCGAGCGCGCCGATTGGTGGTGGTATGACCCCTTCCAACCCCAACCACCACCGACAAACAACTAGCCCGGCCACCGGGCACGACCGGCACAGTGTTGGCAATCAAACACGATGGCGCATAAGGGAATTCATTCCTACCACCCGGACGCCTACCGACGCCGCGTCAGGAAAACCGTTGCCGCTCACCGCTATTCGAGCAGCTCCGAGAGCTCCAGCCAGCGGCTCTCGGTCGCGGCGACCTCGTCTTCGAGCGCGCGCAGCTCGTGCGTGAGCCGGGTGATGCCGACATGGTCGGACTGGTCGTGCGCAGCGAGTTCGTGGTGTTTGTCCTTGATCCGGTCCGCCAGCCGCACCAGCTGGCGGTCGAGGGAGGCCACCTCTTTCTCCGCGGCGCGGCGCTGGGCGCCCGACATCGCGGGCTGCGACGGCCGCGACGCCTGCGCCTGCGACGCCTGCGCCGGCCGCGACGGCCGCGCCTCTTCGGTGGTCGCCCCGTCCTTCCGCCGCTCGGCCAGCCGCAGGTACTCGTCGATGCCGCCGGGCAGGTGCCGCAACCGGCCGTCGAGCACCGCGTACTGCTGATCGGTGATCCGCTCCAGCAGATAGCGGTCGTGCGAGACGACGATCAGCGTTCCCGCCCAGGAGTCGAGCAGATCCTCCATGGCGGCCAGCGTGTCGGTGTCCACGTCGTTGGTCGGCTCGTCGAGCAGCAACACGTTGGGCTCGGACAGCAACGTGAGCATCAGCTGCAGCCGCCGACGCTCGCCGCCGGAGAGATCCGCCACGCGGGCGGACAGCTGGCCGCGTCCGAAGCCGAGCCGCTCGAGCAGCTGGGCCGGGGTCACCTCGCGGCCGTCGACCTGGTAGGCGCCGGGCAGCCGGCCCAGCACGTCGGCGATCCGGTCGTCGTCGACCGCGCCCAGCGCGTCGCCCTGTTGGTCGAGGACTGCCAGCCGCACCGTCTTGCCGCGTTTGACGCGGCTGGCATCGGGCGCGATCGTGCCGTCGATCAACCCCAGCAGCGTGGACTTCCCGGCGCCGTTGCCCCGACGATGCCGGTGCGCTCGCCCGGGGCGATCCGCCACTCGACGTCGCGCAGCACCGGGCGGCCGCCAAAAGAGACCGACACGTCGAGCAGATCGATCACGTCCTTGCCGAGGCGGGCGCTCGCCAGCTTGGCCAACTCGACGGTGTCACGCAGCGGCGGCACGTCGGCGATCAGCTGGTTGGCGGCCTCGATCCGGAACTTGGGCTTGGAGGTCCGCGCCGGGGCGCCGCGACGCAGCCACGCCAGCTCCTTGCGCATCAGGTTCTGCCGCTTGCCTTCGGCGACGGCGGCCATCCGGTCCCGCTCGACGCGCTGCAGCACGTAGGCCGCGTACCCGCCGTCGAACGGCTCGACGATCCCGTCGTGCACCTCCCACGTCGTGGTGGCGACCTCGTCGAGGAACCAGCGGTCGTGGGTGACCAGCAGCAGCCCGCCGGTGTTGCGCGCCCAGCGCCCCTTCAGGTGGCCGGCCAGCCAGGTGATCCCCTCGATGTCCAGATGGTTGGTGGGCTCGTCGAGCGCGATGACGTCCCATTCGCCCACCAGCAACCTGGCCAGCTGCACCCGCCGGCGCTGCCCGCCGGAGAGCGTGGCAACCGTTGCGTCCCAAGCGATGTCGGAGACCAGCCCGGCGACCACGTCGCGGACCCGCGGGTCGCCGGCCCACTGGTGTTCGGCGGCATCGCCGACCAGGGTCCACCCCACGCTGTGGTCGGGGTCCAGGGTGTCGGCCTGGCTCAGCGCGCCGACCCGCAGCCCGCTGCGCTGGGTGACCCGGCCGGAGTCGGGCTGTTGCTGGCCGGTGAGCAGCCGCAGCAGGCTGGACTTGCCGTCGCCGTTACGGCCGACGATGCCGATTCGCGCGCCGTCGTTGACCCCGAGCGTGATCGACCCGAACACCACCTGGGTCGGGTATTCGAGGTGTACGGCCTCGGCTCCGAGTAGGTGCGCCACCGGCCCGACCCTACTGGCGCGTGCTATTCCAGCGTCAGCAGCGCCTGGTCCACATGGCTTTGCGTTTCCGCTGACGCCTTGCTGGCCACGGCGTCCAGGAAGCGGCCGGCGACGTCGCGCACCTTGAGGTTTTCCTCCTGGGAACGCCACACCAGGATGTCGAACGCCCGCTCGGCGGAAATGCCGTAGGTGACCATCAGCACGCCCTTGGCCTGCTCGATGCGGGCCCGGGCGTCGGCGACCGCCGACAGCACATTGGTGATGTCGGTGTGCAGCGAGTCGGTGACGTCGACGTAGAAGCCGGACGTGCCGGCCAGCGCACCGGCGTCGTCGACCATCCGATCCCCGGCGACGACGACGCAGTGGGTGCGCCCGGCGGTGTCGATGATGCGGTGCCGGCTGCTGAACGGCTTCCCCTTCATCACCCGCTCCAGCACGGCCGCCACCCGTTCGCGGTCCTCGGGATGCTTGTGTTGCAGCAACAGTTCCGTGGTGGGCTGCACCTGTCCGGGCTTGTAGCCGTGCATGCGCGCCACCGCGTCCGACCATTCCCAGCGATGGCCGTCCAGAAAGAACCGGAACCGGCCGACGCGCTGCGGATCGCCGAGACCGAGCACCGAGTCGACCGCGGTGAGGTCGCTCTCCTCGACGACGTCACGCATGAGCGCCTCGCGGCGCTCCACGGTTTCGTCGTCCGAGTTCACTGTCATCGCGCCTTGCTCCATTCCCGTTTGTGAAAACCCTGGCGTATCGGTTCCCGTTTTTTGCCCCGTCCATGCCTGCCGGCAGCGGATGGGTCGCTCAGGCCACCCGGTACCGCTCGGCGTCGCTGTGCTTGAACTCCAGGCCGAACCCCGGCCGGTGCTGATCCGGCCGCAGGGCGCCGTCCTCGGGGGCGAGCGCGCCCTCGAAGAGCATGTGCTCGATGCGGTGGTGATCGTGGAAGTACTCCAGGTGCCGCAGATTCGGGATGGCGGTGGCGACGTGGGCGTGCAGGTTGGGGGCGCAGTGCCCGGAGACGTCCACGTTGCGGGCGGCGGCCACCGCGGCGGCGCGCACCCAGTCGGTGATGCCCCCGCAGCGGGTGACGTCGATCTGCAGGCAGTCGACCGCGCCGGCGGCCAGCATTCGGTGGAAATAGGCCAAGTCATAGCCGTATTCGCCGGCGGTGACGTCCGGGGTCACCTGGTCGCGCACCTCGCGGAGCCCGGCCAGGTCGTCCGAGGAGACGGGTTCTTCGAACCACGTGACGTCGTGATCGGCCATGGCGTGGGCCACCCGAATCGCCTGCTTGCGTTGGTAGGCCCCGTTGGCGTCGACGTACAGTTCGGTGTCGGGCCCGATCACCTTGCGCGCCAAGGCGATTCGATCAAGATCGCGACGCTCGTCGGAGCCCCATGACTCGCCGATCTTGATCTTGACGCGCGGGATCTGCCACTCGTCGACCCAGCGTTCGAGCTGGGCGCGGGTGGTGCGTTCGTCATACGTGGTGAAGCCGCCGCTGCCGTAGATCGGCACCTTGGGATGCGCCATGCCGAGCAGTCGGCACACCGGCAGCCCCAGCAGCTTGCCCTTGAGGTCCCACAGCGCGGTGTCGATCGCCGAGATCGCGCACGACACCAAACCCGGCCGCCCGTTGTTGCGCATCGCCTTGACCATCGACTCCCACCGGGCGGGGATGTCGACGGCGTTGTGCCCGGTGAGCGTGCCGGCCAGCGGCCCGGTGATCAGCTTGCCGGCCGCGCCGTCGCCGTAGGTGTAGCCGATTCCGCGCTCGCCGCCGGCCGACACCTCGGCCAGCACCAGCGTGGTCGACGACCAGGCCAGGGTCCCGTCGGCTTCCGGTGCGTCGGTGGGGATCTTGTAGACCTGCGCGGTGACCTCGTCGATGGGCGTGTCGAGCCGCGCGGCGGTCGTCATCGCGCCCACCGGCGGCCCGCGCGCGCCGTGAGCCACGCGCCCACACCCGCGGCGCCCAGCGCGCCGGTGCCGCTGACGACCGGGTGCTGCGACGCCCACAGCTGCGGGCTGTGGGTGTGCGACTCGTCGTCGAATTCGCCGCGGGCGCCGTGATCGCTGCCGGGTTGCTGGTCGAGCGGTTCCCAGAGGTTGTGGGGCCGGCCGGCGCTGACGTGCTCCTCGGTCTGCTGCGAGTCGTATCCGGTGCGACCGAGGTAGCGGTCCAGCAGCGGCGCGACGAACTTCTGCGCCAGCAGCGTCACCATGGTGGAATCGCCGACCCAATACTGTTTGCGCCCTGGGTGATCCGCGGCGTACAGCACGCCGCGGGCGGCGACCTCGGGCTGATAGATCGGCGGCACCGGTTGGGGGTGGCGGGGCAGCCGGGACAGCACCCAGGAGAACTGCGGGGTGTTGACCGCGGGCATCTGGACCACGGTGATCCGCACCTTCGAGCCCTCGTGGAACAGCTCGCAGCGCACCGACTCGGTGAACCCGTTGATGGCGTGTTTGGCCCCGCAGTAGGCCGATTGCAGCGGGATGGATCGTTGCCCGAGCGCGGAGCCGACCTGCACGATGGTGCCGCGGTCGCGGGGGCGCATCTTGGCCAGCGCGGCCATGGTGCCGTGCACGTAGCCGAGGTAGGACACTTCGGTCACGCGTTTGAACTCCTCGGGGCTGATCTCGGTGAACGGCGCGAACACCGAGGTGAACGCCACGTTGACCCAGACGTCGATGGGTCCGAACGTGGCTTCGGCCTCGTCGGCGGCGGCGACGACGGCCGCGTGGTCGGCGACGTCGGTGGGGATGGCAAGCGCTTTTCCGCCGCCGGCCTCGACGTCACGGGCCGCGCCTTCCAGCCCCGCGGCGCCGCGGGCGAGGAGGGCGACGTTCGCGCCGCGCTGCCCGAACTGCTGGGCGGTGGCGCGCCCGATGCCGGCGCTGGCTCCGGTGATCACCACTGTTTGAGTCATCGCAATCCCTTTCGCTCGCTGTCGGGCACCCGATCAGTCATGGTGGGCGGCGTCGTCGGTGAGGGTGGCGGTGCATTCCAGCATCAGCGCGTGCGCGAATGCCTGTGGGAGGTTGCCGCGGAGCTGGCGCTGCTGCACGTCGTATTCCTCGCAGAACAGGCCCGGCGGCCCGCAGGCGGTGCGGTTGCGCTCGAACCACCGCATCGCGCAATGGGCATGGCCCTGTTGGTGTTCGGCCAGCGCCATCATGAACCCGCAGAGCAGGAACGCTCCCTCGGCGTCGCCGAGGTCGCGTTCGTCGTGCCGGAAGCGGTAGACGAACCCGTCGTCGGCGAGTTCCCGGCGAACGGCGTCCAGCGTGGCGATGGTCCGCGGGTCGTCGGCGGGCACCGCCCCGCGCACCGGCGGCAGCAGCAGCGATGCGTCGACCCCCTTCTGCCCGGGGCTGCGTTGCCAATACCCGTGCGGGTGCAGGCTTTCCGATGCGGTCTCGGCGAGGATCGCGTCGGCCAGCGGAGCGCACGCAGCCACCTCGGGTCCGGCGCCGGCCAGTTTCGCGACGGCGCGTAACCCCCCCACGCAGGCCAGACGTGACTGCGTCCAGCGCTCGTTGTCGATCTCCCAGACGCCCGCATCCGGTTCGCGCCAACGCTTTTCGATGGCCTTGATCGCGGTCTGCGCCGCGCGCCAGCCGTCGGCATCGAGTCGGTCGGCGGCGCCCGCCTTGGCCAGCAGCTGGAGTGCCTCGCCGAAGGCATCCAGCTGGAATTGCTGATTGACCCAGTTGCCGATCTTGTCGGCGCCGCCGGGATAGCCGGGCAGGTCGAGCGTTTCCTCCCCGGGCACGGCGCCGCCGGTGATGGTGTAGGCGGGCTTGAGGTTCGGGCCGTCCTCGAGCAGCCGGGCGCTGATGAACTCCACCGCCCGGTCGAGCAGCTCGGTCGTGCCGACGGCGGCGGCGGCCATGCCCGCGTACACCTGGTCGCGGATCCAGGAATAGCGGTAGTCGTAATTCTGGTTGGAGTGCGCGCGTTCGGGCAGGCTCATGGTGGCGGCGGCGACCATGCCGCCGCCGCTGCTGGTCAGTCCCCGCAGCACGGCGTAGGAGCTGCGCCCGTCGCGGGGAGCGATGGTGCAGCTCAGCTCGGGCACACTGCGCTGCCAGGCCGCGGGGGTGGCCTCCCAGGCCAGGTCGGGGTCCGGGGGCTGGTCGGGCAGTGCGTGTTCCGACAGTTCGAGCACCAGGTCGTGGTGCTGGCCCTCCTCGAGTGTGATCTCACAGGTGAGCAACTCGCCCTTCTCCTGGGCGGCCCGGACGGGGCGCGCGTCGCAACCGGCCTGCCAGCGCCAGCGCAGCGGCCCCGAGCGGGCGCTCCACACCCGGTCATGAACGGTCGCCTTGCCGGGGCCGTGCCGGCCGAATCCCGCACTCGGCGCCAGCAGCACCCGCACCCGCGCCGTCCCGCGGCAGCCGGTGAGCCGCCGCAGCAGCACCGCCCGGTCCGGGTCGCCCGGAAAGGCCAGCGCGTCACGGCATTCCACGATGCCGTCGCGGGTGGTCCACCGGTTGCGCCAGATCAGGCTGCCCGGTTCGTAGTAGCCGCCCCAGACGTGCCGCACGTCGGTCGGGGTGACGGCGTAAACCCCGCCGCCGCCAATGAGATTGGAGAAGACGGCGTCGGAATCCCAGTGCGGCGCGCACATCCACGCCACGTCGCCCTGCGGTCCGATCAGCGCGCCCCGCTCGCCGTCTGCGAGCAGCGCGTACTCGCGCAGCACGCGGGGGGCGAAGGTGGTCGCGGTGTCGATCTTCAGGTCAGCCACGGGCTCCAGCCTTCGACCCCCGCCCCACGCCGGTATCGATCTTTCCGGTGGCCATTCGTTCGGCGAGCCGCGAGGCCAACGCCATGATCGTCAGCGCGGGATTGGCGGAACCCTGGGTGGGGCACACCGAGCCGTCGGCGAGAAACAGGTTCGGCATGCCCCAGACCCGGTGATCGGAGTCGACCACCGAATTCTGTGGCCCGGTGCCCATGCGGGCGCCGCCGATCAGGTGGGCGAAGCGCTCGATGGTCAGCACGTCCTGGGCGTCGGCGGCGTGCAGGATGTCGCCGATCACCTTGGTGGAGTAGGCCATGTTGGCCTTGTCGTTGTCGCAGAGCGTGTAGTCGAACCGGGCGACCGGGATGCCGTACGGGTCCTTCTCTTCGGCCAGCGTCACCCGATTGTCCGGCAGCGGTAACAACTCGTTGAGCACGCCGACGGTCGCCCAGTGGTTGTAGTCGCGCATGTACTCGCGCAGGGCGCGGCCCCAGTGCCCGTCCGCCATCACGTGTTCGGCCCAGCCGATGGGCATGGGCGACACCGTCTGGATGGAGAACCCGCGGGCGAACCCGCGAGAGAGGTCGGTCTCGTAGAACTGTTCGGAGGTCACCTCCGGGGGAGGCGCCTTGTACATCCGGACCTCCTCGGACCAGCGGCCCGCGGACTGGGTGGCGCCCTGCACCATCACGTAGCGCCCGACCTGATCGTCGTTGTTGCCCAACCCGTTCGGAAAGCGCTCGCTCACCGAGTTCAACAACAGGCGCGGTGTTTCGATCGAATACCCAGCTACGGCAACAACTTTGGCGCGCTGCAACCGTTCTTTGCCGCCCACCTCGTCGTAGTAGACCACACCCCGCGCCGCGCCCGTCTCGTCGAGTTCGACGCGCGAGGCCATGCAGTTGGCGCGGATCTCCACGTCGTGGGCCAGCGCGTCGGGAAGGTGCGTGACGTACGGGCTGGCCTTGGCGTTGACCTTGCAGCCCTGCAGGCAGTAGCCGCGGTAGATGCAGTGCGGGCGGTTGCCGAACGTGCCGTTGACGATGCCCACAGGCCCCACCCGCATCTCGATACCGAGCTTGAGCGCGCCCCGCCAGATTTTGGCTGCCGCCCCCGAAATGGGATGCGGGGCAAAGGGATAGCGATGCGGGTCGCCCCACGGCCAATTCTGGCCGGCCACCGGCAACTCGAGCTCGACCTGCTCGTAGTGGGGTCGGATGTCCTCGTAGCGCAGGGGCCAGTCGGCGCCCACCCCGTCGAGGGTGCGGGTCGCGAAATCGCTGGGGTGGAACCGCGGGGTGTAGCCGGCGTAGTGCACCATGGAGCCGCCCACCCCGCGCCCGGAGTTGTTCTTGCCCAGCTCAATTGGGTCGTCACCGCCGATGATGCGCTTCTGGGTCCAGTACAGCGCGTGGGAGCCGGCCTCGTCGGACACCCAGTCCTCGTCGGGGTGCCAGAAAGGGCCGGCCTCGAGGATCACGACCCGCCAGCCGGCGCGCGCCAGCCGCTGCGCCAGCACCGAGCCGCCGGCGCCGGCCCCGACGACCACCAGGTCGACCTCGTCGTCGTCGCGGTAGCGGCGCATGGTCTTTTCGCCGGGCAGGTCGCGCGAGTGCACGTCGAGCAGGAACCGCGACTCGTTGTCCTTCGGGCCGACGGCCCCCTTGAGCAGGCCCCGCCAGAAGTCGCCCATCACAACTCACCGTTCTGCACGACCTGCACGGGGTCTTCGTCGGTGGCGCCGGGCATCTCGTACGGTTCGCGCGCGGCGTCGGGCCCGGTGGCGCCGCCCAGGCGCATGAATCCGCGCGGGTAGGCGGGGCCGCCGAACCCGATCTCGTTCCAGGCCCACGGGTGGGAGTAGAAGCCGGACAGCGTCATTCGCATGCACACCGACCAGGCGCGCTTGACGTTCAGGTTCTCCCAGGCGCCGCCCTCCAGCTCGCCCTGCGAGAACTGCCCGACGATCTGTTCGCGGGTTTCGGTCCCGGCGGCGGCGAAGGAGGATGCGCCGTATCTGGCGGCGGTCTCGTCGAGCCCGCGCAGCACCAACCGCCACGTGTCGCGGTCGTCGGGCATGTCCGCGTACTGGTAGCCGTCGAGGCGCCCGTCGGCGAGCTTGGAGTCGACCGATTCGGCCGCCGGGACGCGCGGCTCGGCGTCCTGCGCGAGCACCGTGTCGCAGAACGCGCGCAGGCACGGCTCCTCCTCTGCGGTGAAAAACCGCAGGGGGCCGGGAGGTTCGAGCCGGGCCAGCACGACTTTCCTGGTGGCCTCGTCCCAGGTGCCGGCGGTTTCCAGCACGTCGAAATCGGGGTAGCGCCCGATCATCTGGGGTGTGGTGCCGCGGCGCTGCTTGGGCAGCCAGGACGGGTGCGGCGGCTTGCCGTGGGGGCGCAGGTTGGGCAGGTGGTCGGGGCGTGAGGTGTCAGCCATCTCAGTGATCCCGATGCCTAACCCCGGAACCGTTCGCGGCGCAGGATCGACGCCAGCAGCCCCATTCCGCCGACCATGCACATCAATCCCGGCGCCGCGATCGGCGGGCCCATGGGCACGTTGTAGGACGCGTGCTTCCATCCGCCCGGCTTGCGGGCGACGCCGCGCGCGTGCAGGTATTCGCCCATCAGACCGTTGGCCGTGTAGATGCCGGCGGTGATCGGGAGCCACAGCTTGGCCCAGCGCCGCGAGAACACGCCCCCGACGCCGGCGACGACCACCGGCGGCGTCACCACGATCGGGCTCCACATCCACTTGTTGCCGAAGCTCGCCTTGTAGTGCTCGAAGTAGATTTCGGCCGTCGTGACGAGCGCCGCAACGGCGGTCAGCCCGGACAGCGAGCGTTCGAAACGACCGTGTGCGACGTCGTACAGCGCCCGCTCGGCCAGGTGCGAGACCTCGCCCAGTCCGTCACTTCCGGCGGTGCGGCCTTTGCGCCGTCCGCCGCTGCCGAGCAACAACATGTGAAGTCCCTTCTGCGCTTGCGTCGTGCCGGATCACCGGCCCGGGCTGGTTTCCTGGGTGAGTCGTGGGGGGCGCAGCGGCACTGCGCTGGGGTGTGCCGTGACCGTGCCGGCCGAGTACGTCCGTCGCGTCATGCAGTGACCTCTCCTTCGGGCTGGAAGGAACGCGGTCCGGCGGTCTCATAGCGCCCAGCTGTGGATTTCAACCGAAACGGTCGCGACGACGCGTCGTGACCGAAGCGCATCGACTGCGTACCCCGTGCCCTGCCGCACAAACTGGCGCGCAGGTGATTCACAGCGAGCCACCAGGCGGGGCGCCGGTGGCTAACGACCTACCGCCGCGGCACACGCCGAGTCGTCGGCCGAAGCCGACGGCGAGCCACCGCCTTCCCAGCGGAGCCCGGGTCTGTTCGCACGGCGCCCGCCGCCGCCGGATCGGTGCAACCACCGCCCTTCTAGCTGCCCAGATGTGCCATGATGTCCAAGCTGTCAAGACTCAGGGAGCAGCAGTGGATGTCAATCTTTCGATGGTCACACGACCGGTCGCGCGGCTGATCGCTACCGCGCAGAACGGGCTGGAAGTCTTGCGACTGGGGGGCTTGGAAACCGGCACGGTGCCGTCGCCGTCCCAGATCGTCGAGAGCGTGCCGATGTACAAGCTCCGGCGGTACTTCCCGCCGGACAGTCGGCCCGGCCAATCGCCCGTCGGGCCGCCGGTGCTGATGGTGCATCCGATGATGATGTCCGCCGACATGTGGGACGTCACCCGCGACGAAGGCGCGGTGGGGATCCTGCACAGCCGGGGGCTCGATCCCTGGGTCATCGACTTCGGCGAACCCGACAAGGTCGAAGGCGGCATGCGCCGCACGCTGGCCGATCACATCGTCGCGCTCAGTCAGGCCATCGACACGGTCCGGGACACCACGGGCAGCGACATCCATCTGGTCGGCTATTCGCAGGGCGGCATGTGGTGTTACCAGGTCGCCGCCTACCGGCGTTCGAAGAGCCTGGCCAGCATCGTCACCTTCGGCTCCCCGGTCGACACCCTGGCCGCCTTGCCGATGGGCATCCCGGCAAACTTCGCCGCGCCCGCCGCCAACTTCATGGCCGACCACGTCTTCAGCCGGCTGGCCATCCCCAGCTGGATGGCGCGCACCGGCTTCCAGATGCTCGACCCCCTCAAGACCGCCAAGGCGCGGGTCGACTTCGTCCGCCAGCTGCACGACCGCGAGGCGCTGCTGCCGCGCGAGCAGCAGCGGCGCTTCCTCGAACGCGAAGGCTGGATCGCGTGGTCCGGTCCCGCGATCTCCGAGCTGCTCAAGCAGTTCATCGCCCACAACCGGATGATGACCGGGGGTTTCGCCGTCAACGGACAGATGGTCACCCTGACCGACATCACCTGCCCGGTGCTGGCCTTCGTCGGCGAGGTCGACGACATCGGCCAGCCGGCCTCGGTGCGCGGCATCCGGCGCGCGGCACCGGACGCCGACGTCTACGAATCCACCATCCGCACGGGCCATTTCGGCCTGGTCGTCGGGTCCAAGGCGGCCCAACAAAGCTGGCCGACCGTCGCGGAATGGGTGCGATGGCTGTCCGCCGGCGGCGATAAGCCCACCAGCATCGCGCCGATGGCCGACCAGCCCGCCGAGCACACCGACAGCGGCGTGGCGCTGAGCTCCCGGCTCGCGCACGGCATCGGGGAGGCCTCCGAGGCGGCGCTGGGCATGGTCCGCGGCGCGGCCAACACCGTCGTCGCGGCCAACAAATCCGTGCGCACCCTGGCCGTCGAAACGGCCCGCACGCTGCCACGACTGGTCCGGCTGGGGCAGATCAACGACCACACCAGGATCTCGCTGGGCCGCATCATCGAGGAGCAGGCGCACGACGCCCCGCAGGGCGAATTCCTGTTGTTCGACGGGCGGGTGCATACCTACGAGGCGGTGAACCGGCGCATCAACAACGTCGTCCGCGGCCTCATCGAGGTCGGGGTGCGCCAGGGCGACCGGGTCGGCGTGCTGATGGAGACCCGGCCCAGCGCGCTGGTGGCCATCGCCGCGCTGTCCCGCCTGGGCGCCATCGCGGTGGTGATGCGGCCCGACGCCGACCTGGCCGCCTCGGTGCGGCTCGGGGGAGTGACCGAGATCCTCACCGACCCCACCAACCTCGACGCGGTGCTGGAGTCGGACGGGCAACTGCTGCGGCAGGTGCTGGTGCTCGGCGGCGGCGAGACGCGGGACCTGCACCTGCCCGAGGACTCCGACGAGCAACCCCAGGTCATCGACATGGAACAGATCGACCCGGACGCCGTCGAGCTGCCCGGCTGGTATCGGCCCAACCCGGGACTGGCCCGGGACCTGGCGTTCATCGCGTTCAGCTCGGCCGGCGGCGAGCTGGTGGCCAAGCAAATCACCAACTACCGCTGGGCGGTCTCGGCGTTCGGTACGGCCTCGACGGCCGCCCTCGACCGCCGCGACACCGTGTACTGCCTGACACCGCTGCACCACGAGTCCGCGCTGCTGGTCAGCCTGGGCGGCGCGGTGGTCGGCGGCACCCGCATCGCGCTGTCGCGCGGACTGGACCGGACCCGATTCATCCAGGAGGTGCGCCAGTACGGCGTCACCGTGGTGTCCTACACCTGGGCCATGCTCGGCGAGATCCTCGACAACCCGGCCGATCCGCCCTTCGTCCTGCACGGCAACCACCCGGTGCGCCTGTTCATCGGCTCCGGCATGCCGACCGGGCTGTGGGAGCGTGTCGTCGAGGCGTTCGCGCCCGCTCACGTCGTCGAGTTCTTCGCCACCACCGACGGGCAGGCGGTGCTGGCCAACGTGTCCGGCGCCAAGGTCGGCAGCAAGGGCCGCCCGCTGCCGGGCGCCGGGCGCATCGAGTTGGGCGCCTACGACACCGAACACGACCTGATCCTGGAAAACGAGCGGGGCTTCGTGCAGATCGCCGAACCCAAACAGGTCGGGGTTCTGCTCGCCGCGTCCAACGGCCCGATCGATCCGAGCGCCTCCGTCAAGCGCGGGGTGTTCGCCGCCGGCGACACCTGGATCTCGACCGAGTACCTCTTCTACCGCGACGACGACGGCGACTACTGGCTGGCGGGCCGGCGCGGCTCGGTGGTGCGGACCCCGCGCGGGCTGGTCTACGCCGAGCCGGTCACCGACGCCCTGGGTTGCATCAACGGCGTCGACCTCGCGGTGACCTACAACGTGCCCGTGCGCGACCACGAGGTGGCGGTGTCGGCGGTGACGCTGTTGCCGGGCGCCTCCATCACGGCGGCCGACCTGACCGAGGCCTTCGCCAAGATCCCGATCGGGCTGGGGCCCGACATCGTCTGCGTGGTCCCGGAGATGACGCTGAGCGCGACCTACCGCCCGACCGTCAGCGCGCTGCGGGCCGCCGGGATTCCCAAGGCGGGACGGCACGTCTGGTACTTCGATGCGGAGACCGAGCACTACCGGCGGCTGACTCCCGGAGTGCGTGCCGAACTGAGCGGCGCGCGGTCATGATCGACGACGCGCTGCTGAACATCCTGGTGTGCCCGGCCGACCGCGGCCCGCTGGTGCTGATTGGCGACGAGTTGCTCTACAACCCCCGGCTGCGCCGCGCCTACCGGATCGAGGACGGCATCCCGGTGCTGCTCATCGACGAGGCCCGCGACGTCGACGACGACGAGCACGCCCGGCTCATGGCGCAATGCCCTCCGGCAGATCCCCAGTGAGGTAGCGCTGCAGGTTGGGGGCGATGGTTCGCGCGACCTGCTCGGCCGGCAGCGACGCGAACGGCTCCAGTTGCAGGATGTAGCGCGCCATCACCACACCCACCAGTTGCGACGCCACGAATTGGATGCGAATCATTCCGCTTCCCGGCGGATCGTCCACGCGGGCACCGACTTCGACGGCGATCACGTCCTGAATGAACGCGCGAAACAGGTTGATCTCCGACCCCGCCAGGATCGAGCGCAGCGTCGCGATGAACGCCGCGCCGATCTCGGAATCCCACAGCGGCAACAACATCGACGGAATCTGGTAGCCGAGCTCCTCGACGGGCACCTCGCGCAGCGGGCCGATGACGTCCATCGGATCGACCGGGACGTGGACGGCCGCGGCGAACAGCTGCTCCTTGGTGCCGAAGTAATGGTGCACCAACGCCGAATCCACCCCCGCCGACGCGGCCACCGCACGTATCGACGTGTTACGAATACCGTTGCGCGCGAACAATTCCCGGGCGCTGGTCAGAATCCGGTCGCGGGTATCGGAGTTCCCGGCCGGCCGGCCCCGCCGCCGGCGGCCGGTGTTGGTAGTCGTCACTAGGCCGTCCGTCGCCGCAGCGTCGCCGCCGCCAGGCACAGCGCCGCCAGGGCGAAGCCCAACACCACGATGATGTCGCGCACCGCGATGAAGGTCAGCTCCGGGTGCGCACCCACCTGTTGCAGGGCCTCGAGCGCGTAGCTGGCCGGCAGCACATTGCTGATCCATTGCAGCCAGTGTGGCATCACCGCCCGCGGCACGATGATGCCGGCCAGCAGCAGCTGCGGCACCATCACCAGCGGGATGAACTGCACGGCCTGAAACTCGGTGCGCGCGAACGCACTACACAACAGGCCCAGGCCGACTCCCAGCACGGCGTTGACGATCGCGATCACGAACACCCACAACGGGCTGCCCGCCGTGTCGAAGCCGAGCAGCCAGAACGACACGACGCACGCCAGAACGGCTTGCGCCGCAGCGGCCGTCGAGAAGGCGGTGCCGTAGGCGATCAGCAGGTCGAGCCGGCGCAGCGGAGTGGTAAGGATGCGCTCCAGCGTTCCCGAGGCCCGTTCGCGTTGCATGGTGATCGCCGTGATGATGAACATCACGAACAGCGGGAACAGGCCGAGCAGGATCAGGCAGGCGTTGTTGAACGGGGTCGGGCCGCCCGGGCGGTGCGGGGCGTTTTCGAACATGAAGTACATCAGGGTGATCACCAGGACCGGCACCAACAGGATCATCGCGACGCTGCGGTGATCGGCGGCAAGCTGGCGCAGGATCCGCGTCGTGGTCGCCGTATACCCGTTGAGCCCTAACCGGCTTCGCGCATGGTGCTGCGCTTGATGATGGACAGAAACGCGTCCTCCAGTGACGTGCATCCGGTGTCCTCTCGCAGTTGGGACGGGGTGGTGTGGGCGACCAGCCGGCCTTCGCGCATCAGCAGCAGGTCCCCGCAGTGGTCGGCCTCGTCCATGACGTGGCTGGAAACCAGCAATGTGGTCCCCGCGCGGGCCAATTCGGCGAATTGATCCCACAGGTCCGCGCGCAGCACCGGATCGAGTCCCACGGTGGGCTCGTCGAGCACCAGCAGATCGGGCTGGCAGACCAGCGCGCAGGCCAGCGACACCCGGGTGCGTTGCCCACCGGACAGGTTGCCGCACAAGGCCGTTCGGTGATCGGTGAGCCCGACCCGTTCGATGGCGGCGTCGGCGGCCCGGCCGTCGAACCCGTACAGCGTGGCGAAGTAGCGAACGTTGTCGACGATGCGCAGGTCGTTGTAGACGGTCGGGTCCTGCGGCAGGTAGCCGACGCGACGGCGCAGTTCGGCGCTGCCGGCAGGCTTGCCGAGCACGACGACGCGGCCCGAGGTCACGATCTGGGTGCCGACGATGCATCGGATCAGCGTGGTCTTGCCGCAGCCGGACGGGCCGAGCAGGCCGGTGATGCTGCCCGCCGCGATCCGCACGGAGAAGTCGTGCAGGGCCGGGCGTTTACCGCGGATCACGCGCAGGTGATCGATCTCTACCGCCGGCTCGGCCTGATCCGAGATTAATTCATCACGAGATGAACTCATCATGTGATGAATATTCGTCGCGCGCGGCCGCGCTGTCAAGGGGTCGCGGCATCCGGGCGTTCGCGGCCCCGGGCGGGCCTAGTTGAAGCGCTCGCCGATCGCCGGGCGTCGCTGCGGCAGGTGCCCGTGCACGCCTTCGGCGTAGGCGGTTTCGGCGTGCTGGGTGAGGTCGGCGCCGGTGGTTTCGTCTTCGGTACTGAGCCGGAAACCCACCACCCGGTCGATCACCTTGGCCAGTACGAACGACACGGTGAACGCGTAGAACGCGACGACCGCGATCGCCAGCGTCTGCTTGCCCAGCTGGCCGACGCCGCCGCCGTAGAACAGGCCGCGCGGGCCCGCCGTCATGACCGCCGTGGCGAGCAGCCCGATCAGGAACACACCGACCACGCCGCCGACGAAGTGCACGCCCACCACGTCGAGCGAATCGTCATAGTTGAAGCGCAACTTCGCGCCCACCGCGAACGAACACACGACACCCGCCGCCAGGCCGACGACCGTCGCGCCGAGGGTGTTGACGGTTCCGCACGACGGGGTGATGGCCACCAGGCCGGCGACCACACCCGACGCCGCACCGAACGTGGTGGGCCTGCCGTCGCGAATCTGTTCGACCGCAAGCCAACCCAGCATGCCCAGGCATCCCGCGACCAGGGTGTTGAGGAAGATGGCCGCGGCGGTTCCGTTGGCGGCCAGGGCGGAGCCGGCGTTGAACCCGAACCAGCCGAACCACAGCAGCCCGACACCGACGAACAGCAGCGGCAGGTTGTGCGGCCGCATGGCGTCCTTCTTGAAACCGATGCGCGGCCCGAGCACCAGCGCCAGCGCCAGCGCGGAGGAACCCGAGACGATCTCGACGACCAGCCCGCCCGCATAGTCGAGGACGCCCAGCCTGGCCAGCCAGCCGCCCGGCCCCCAGACCCAGTGGGCGACAATCGAATACACGGCGATCGTCCACACCGGGACGAACACCATCCAGGCGGCGAACTTCGCGCGGTCGGCGATCGCGCCGCTGACCAGCGCGGCGGTGATGATCGCGAACGTCAACTGGAACGTGGCATACAGCAATTCGGGCACCGCCGTGCCGTGCACCGTGTCGGGGGTGATGCCGAGCATCCCGAAATGCCTGAGGTTGCCGACGAGCCCGCCGGCCCCGTCCTCGGAGAACGCGACGGTGTAGCCGATCAGCAGCCACGCCACGGTCACCAGCGGGATGGAGATGAAGCTCATCATCATCATGTTGAGCACCCCGGTGGTGCGGACCATGCCGCCGTAGAAGATCGCCAGGCCGGGGGTCATCAGCAAGGCCAGCGCGGTGCTGGCCAGCAGCCACGCCGTGGCGGCCGGGTCTATCGCGTGCATGTCGGCCTCCTTCGGCTCCCGGACACCGGGATACTGCCATGTTCGGGCCGCCGGTAGGTTCGTTGGGTTACTGAAAAGAGGATTCAGGATCTTCAATTGGTCGAGGCTGGACGACGATCTCGCGCAAGCACGGCCGCGGCGCGGCTGTTGGTCGACCCGGTCGAGGCCGCGCGCCGGTTACTGGGCGCCACCCTCACCGCGCGGGGCGTCAGCGGGATAGTCGTCGAGGTCGAGGCCTACGGGGGAGTGCCCGACGGTCCGTGGCCGGACGCCGCGGCGCACTCCTACAAGGGCCTGCGCGCCCGCAATTTCGTGATGTTCGGGCCGCCGGGGCGGCTCTACACCTACCGCAGCCACGGCATCCATGTCTGCGCGAACGTCTCGTGCGGTCCCGACGGCACCGCGGCCGCGGTGTTGCTGCGGGCGGCCGCGATCGAGGACGGGACCGACGCCGCCCGGGCCCGCCGCGGCGAGCTGGTACACACCGCGGCGCTGGCGCGCGGGCCGGGGAACCTGTGCGCGGCCATGGGAATCACCATGGACGACAACGGAATTGACCTGTTCGACGGCAACAGCCCGGTGACGGTCGAGCTGCACGAACCGCTGAGCTCGATGTCCGGCCCGCGGGTCGGTGTCAGCCAGGCCGCCGACCGGCCCTGGCGGTTGTGGCTTCCCAGGCGCCCGGAGGTCTCGGCGTACCGCCGCAGCCCGCGCGCGCCGGCCCCGGGTGCCAGCGACTGACCCGCGGCGGACGTCGGGTCGCTGGGGGGTAACGCCCCGGATCCGCGCCACAAGTCGACGCCCGCCGTCGGCGCTCTGGAAGACTCGTACACCATGATCCTCGACGAGCTGGGCTGGCGCGGCCTGATCGCGCAGTCCACCGACCTCGACGCGCTGGCGGCCGACGCCCGGCGCGGGCCGATGACGGTGTACGCCGGCTTCGACCCCACCGCGCCGAGCCTGCACGCCGGCCATCTGGTGCCCCTGCTGGCACTGCGCCGCTTCCAGCGCGCCGGCCACCGCCCCATCGTGCTCGCCGGCGGCGCCACCGGGATGATCGGCGACCCCCGCGACGTCGGTGAGCGCACCCTCAACGAGGCCGACACCGTCGCCGAGTGGACCGAACGGATCGGCGGACAGCTGCGACGCTTCGTCGACTTCTCGGATTCTGGGGACTCACCGACCGGCGCCGTCGTCGTCAACAACCTGGACTGGACGCGCCCGCTGTCGGCGATCGAGTTCCTGCGCGACATCGGCAAGCACTTCTCGGTCAACGTCATGCTGGACCGCGACACCGTGCGGCGCCGCCTGGACGGCGACGGCATCTCCTACACCGAATTCAGCTACATGCTCCTTCAGGCCAACGACTACGTCGAACTGCACCGCCGCTACGGCTGTCGCCTGCAGATCGGCGGCTCCGACCAGTGGGGCAACATCATCGCCGGGGTCCGGCTGGTCCGCCAGCAGCTCGGCGCCTCGGTCCACGCGCTGACCGTGCCGCTGGTGACCGCCGCCGACGGCGCCAAGTTCGGCAAGTCCACCGGCGGCGGCAGCCTGTGGCTGGACCCCGCGCTGACCACCCCGTACGCCTGGTACCAGTACTTCTTCAACACCGCCGACGCCGACGTGATCCGCTACCTGCGCTGGTTCACCTTCCTGTCGGCCGACGAGCTGGGCGAGCTGGAGCAGGCCACGGCCGAGCGCCCCCAACAACGCGCCGCGCAGCGGCGGCTGGCACGCGAACTGACCGTGCTGGTGCACGGCGAGGCGGCCACCGAGGCCGTCGAGCACGCCAGCCGGGCGCTGTTCGGGCAGGGCGAGCTGGGCCGGCTGGACGAGGCCACGCTGTCCGCGGCGCTGCGCGAGACGTCGGTCGCCGAGCTCAAACCCGGTGGCCCCGACGGGATCGTCGACCTGCTGGTGGCCAGCGGGCTGTCCGAGAGCCGCAAGGCCGCGCGGCGCACCATCGGCGAGGGCGGTGTCTCGGTCAACAACGTCCGCATCGAAAGCGAGGAGTGGGCGCCGCAGCCGTCGGACTTCCTGCACGGCCGGTGGCTGGTGCTGCGCCGCGGCAAGCGCACCGTCGCCGGGGTCGAAAAGGTCTAGACCGCCCCGGCGCCGTAGCGCCTCCGCGAAACACGCGCGTGCACAGATCTTTACCCCACCGTGTCGTCGGCGTGACCCGAGGCGACCACTGTTGTCACGGTGATTTTCGCGACGCGTGTGCGATCGACCGTCCTGCGGAGCCTGGGGGTGATCACGGGCCTGGTGGCTCTGTCGGGGGCGATGTCGGCGCCGATCCGCGCGGACATGCTCGGCAATGCGTTCCTGTCGGCGCTGACGAACGCCGGGATCTCCTATAGCCAGCCGACCGGCACCACGGCGATGGGACAGTCGGTGTGCCCGATGCTGTTCGAGCCCGGCGGGTCCTTCGACGCGGTGACGTCCAAGATGGCCGAGGGCAACGGCATGTCGTACGAGACGGCCGGCAGGTTCACCATCGTGGCGATCGCGACCTACTGCCCGGCGCTGATCGCGCCGCTCCTGGGCAACCGGCTGCCGAGTTAGGTGTGGCGCTGCCCGTATTCTCGGCAGCGTGGTCGACGACAGGCAGAGGCACCGCGGCGAGCGGAGGGCGCGGCCGGCATCCGGCAACTGGTCCGGTCCGGGCCGTGCGCGGCCGGCTCAGCCGCAGAGCGGCGCGCGCCGCGACGCCCAGGCCGATCGCGCCCCGCAGGACGGGCCGCCGATCCCGCCCGGCGTGGAAGCCAAGCAGCTGGCACCCGACGTCCGCCGCGAACTGAGCACCCTGGACCGCGCCACCGCCGACGCCGTGGCCCGCCACCTCGTCGCCGCGGGCGAGCTGCTCGAGGAGGACCCGGAGGCGGCGCTGCGCCACGCCCGCGCGGCGCGGGCCCGATCCAGCCGGATCGCCACCATCCGGGAGGCGGTCGGCATCGCCGCCTACCACTGCGGCGACTGGTCGCAGGCGCTGGCGGAGTTTCGCGCCGCACGCCGCATGGGCAGCAAGTCCGCGTTGCTTGCGTTGATCGCCGATTGCGAACGCGGACTTGGCCGTCCGGAGCGCGCCATCGAGCTCGCGCGCGGACCGGAGGCCGCCGAGCTGTCGGGTGACGACGCCGACGAGCTGCGCATCGTCGCCGCCGGGGCGCGCGCGGACCTCGGCCAGCTGGAGCAGGCGCTGACCGTGTTGTCCACGCCGCAACTGGATCCCAGCCGCACTGGCTCCACGGCGGCGCGGCTGTTCTACGCCTACGCGGACACGCTGCTCGCGCTCGGCCGGACCGACGAGGCGCTGCAATGGTTCCTGCGTTCGGCGGCGGCCGACGTCGACGGTGTCACCGACGCCGAAGACCGGGTCAGTGAACTCGGCTGACGCGACGGAATTGACGACGTGAAAACCCTTGCGCAGGAATACGATTGCCTGCTGATCGACCTCGACGGCACGATGTTTCGCGGCCGCCGGCCCACCGAGGGCGCGGTGCAGGCGCTGGCCGAGGTGCGCAGCCGCGCGTACTTCGTCACCAACAACGCCTCCCGCAGCGCCGACGAGGTCGCCGCGCACCTGAGCGAGCTCGGCTTCACCGCCGTCGCCGACGACGTCGCCACCAGCGCGCAAAGCGCCGCCCGGTTGCTGGCCGACCAACTGCCACAAGGCTCGCCGGTGTTGATCGTGGGCACCGAGGCCCTGGCCGGCGAGATCACCGCCGTCGGGCTGCGCCCGGTGCGCAGCTACGACGACGACCCGGCCGCCGTCGTGCAGGGCCTGTCCCAGACCATCGGGTGGCCGGAGCTGGCCGAGGCGGCGCTGGCCATCCGGGCCGGCGCGCGGTGGGTGGCCTCCAACGTCGACCTCACCCTGCCCACCGAGCGCGGGCTGCTGCCCGGCAATGGATCGTTCGTGGCCGCGCTGCGGGCGGCCACCGGCGCCGAACCCCAGGTCGCGGGCAAGCCGGCGCCCGCCCTGCTGCGCGACGCGGCGGCCCGGGGCGACTTCCGCGCGCCCCTGGTGATCGGCGACCGCCTCGACACCGACATCGAGGGCGCCAACGCCGCCGAACTGCCCAGCCTGATGGTGCTCACCGGGGTCAACTCCGCGCGGGACGCGGTGTACGCCAAGCCCGCCCAGCGCCCCACCTACATCGGCCACGATCTGCGCTCGCTGCACACCGACGGCGAGCGGCTCGCGGTCGGCCCGCAGTCGGGCTGGCGGGTCGACGTCGCGGACGGGGCGGTCACGGTCCGCGGGGACGGGCCGGACGACGGGGACGGCCTGTCGATCGTGCGCGCGGTCGCCAGCGCGGTGTGGGGCGAGTCGGGGTCCGGCGCCGTGCGCATCGAGGCCGGCGACGACGAGGCGCGCGCCGCGCTGCAGCGCTGGTCTTTGGTGCGCACCGACTAACGTAGGAACGCGATGAGTATCGACCCCGATCAGATTCGCGCCGAGATCGACGCCCTGCTGGCCCGGCTGCCCCAACCCGGCGACCAGGAAGACCCCGAGAAGGCGCCCTCGCTCGACGAGCTCGAAGAGATCGCGCGCCGGCTCTCCGAGGCCCACGACGTCCTGCTGGCCGCGCTGGAGTCGGCGGAGAAGGGCTGAGTGCGCGCATGTCTCGACGCGCCCGCGTTGACGCCGAGCTGGTGCGGCGCGGCCTGGCCCGGTCGCGTCAGCAGGCCGCGGAGTTGATCGGCGCCGGCAAGGTGAGCATCGACGGGATGCCCGCCCGCAAGCCCGGCACCGCCGTCGCCGTCACCGCCGCCCTGACCGTGGCCACCGACGGCGAACGCGGCTGGGTCTCGCGCGGCGCGCACAAACTCATCGGCGCGCTGGACGCCTTCGGGATCTCCGTCGTGGGCCGCCGCTGCCTGGACGCCGGCGCGTCGACGGGCGGCTTCACCGAAGTCCTGCTCGATCGCGGGGCCGCCGAAGTGGTGGCCGTGGACGTGGGATACGGCCAGCTGGCGTGGTCGCTGCGTAGCGATTCGCGGGTCGTCGTCGTCGAGCGGACCAACGTTCGTGACCTGACGCCCGAGTCGATCGGCGGGCCGGCCGACCTCGTCGTGGCCGACCTGTCGTTCATCTCGCTGGCCACCGTGTTGCCCGCGCTGGCTGGCTGCGCCGCACCGAACGCGGATATCGTTCCCATGGTGAAGCCACAGTTTGAGGTGGGGAAGGGCCAGGTCGGCGCGGGCGGTGTGGTGCACGACCCCGGCCTGCGCGCCGACGCCGTGACGTCGGTCGCGCGCCGCGCCGCCGAGCTGGGTTGGCACACCGTCGGCGTCACCGCGAGCCCGCTGCCGGGGCCGTCGGGCAACGTCGAATATTTCCTTCGGCTGCGCGCCCAGGCCGATCGTCCGCTCGCCGGCGACGCCCTGGTGGCGGCGGTGCGGCACGCGGTGGAAAGCGGGCCGCAGTGACTCCAGCCGAACGCACCGTCCTGATGGTCGTCCACACCGGCCGCGAAGAAGCCACCGAGACGGCCCGCCGTGTACAGAAAACGCTGGGCGACAACGGAATCGGGCTACGGGTGCTGTCCGCCGAGGCCGTCGACCGGGGACCGTTGCACCTGGCCCCCGACGACATGCGGGCGATGGGCGTCGAGATCGAGGTCGTCAACGCCGACCCCCGGGCCGCCGAAGGCTGCGAACTGGTGCTGGTGCTCGGCGGCGACGGGACGTTCCTGCGGGCCGCCGAGCTGGCGCGCAACGCCGGCATCCCGGTGCTGGGCGTGAACCTCGGGCGGATCGGTTTTTTGGCCGAGGCCGAGGCCGAGGCCATCGACCGCGTGCTGGACCACGTTGTCGCACAGGACTACCGGGTGGAGAACCGCCTGACGCTCGACGTGGTCGTGCGCCAGGGCGGCCGGGTCTCCGCGCACGGCTGGGCCCTCAACGAGGTCAGCCTGGAAAAGGGCCCCCGGCTCGGCGTGCTGGGGGTGGTGGTCGAGATCGACGGGCGGCCGGTGTCCGCCTTCGGCTGCGACGGCGTCCTGGTGTCGACCCCGACGGGTTCCACCGCCTACGCGTTCTCCGCGGGCGGCCCGGTGCTCTGGCCCGACCTGGAGGCAATCCTGGTGGTACCCAACAACGCTCACGCGCTGTTCGGTCGCCCCATGGTCACCAGCCCGAACGCCACCATCGCGATCGAGGTGGAGGCGGACGGCCACGACGCCCTGGTGTTCTGCGACGGCCGCCGCGAGATGCTGATCCCGGCCGGCAGCCGCATCGAGGTGAAACGTTGTGACACGGCGGTGAAATGGGCCCGGCTGGACAGCGCCCCGTTCACGGACCGGTTGGTGCGCAAGTTCCGGCTTCCGGTGACCGGGTGGCGCGGAAACTGACGGCACAGCACGGGATCCTGACTGAATGCTGACTGAAATCCGGATCGAGTCGCTCGGGGCGATCAGCTCGGCGGTCGGCGAGTTCGACCGCGGCCTGACCGTGCTGACGGGGGAGACCGGCACCGGAAAGACCATGGTGGTCACCGGATTGCATCTGCTCGGCGGCGCCCGCGCCGACGCCACCCGGGTCCGGTCGGGGGCCGAGCGGGCGGTCGTCGAAGGGCGGTTCAGCACAACCGATCTCGACGAGGCCATGGTCGTGCGGCTCGACGAGATGCTCGACGCGTTGGGCGCCGAACGCGACGAGGACGGCAGCGTGATCGCGCTGCGCTCGGTCAGCCGTGACGGGCCGTCGCGGGCCTACCTCGGCGGCCGCAGCGTGCCCGCCAAATCGCTGGGCGACTTCACCGCCGGGCTGCTGACCCTGCACGGGCAGAACGACCAGCTGCGCCTCATCCGGCCCGAGGAGCAGTGCGCGGCGCTGGACCGCTTCGCCAAGGCCGGACCCGCGCTCGAGCGGTACTGCAAACTGCGCGACGCCTGGCTGTCGGCGCGGCGCGACCTGCTCGACCGCCGCAACCGCATGCGCGAGCTCGCACTGGAGGCCGACCGGCTGACGTTCGCCCTCAACGAGATCGACGCCGTCGACCCGCAACCCGGCGAGGACGACGCCCTGGTCGCCGAGATCGTGCGGCTCTCCGAACTGGACACCCTGCGCGAGGCCGCCGCCACCGCCCGCGCGGCGCTGTCCTCCGAGGAGACCGACGGCCTTAGTGCCACCGACAGCCTGGGAAAGGCAAGGGCCGCACTGGAATCCACCGGCGACGCCAAGCTGACGGCGCTGGCCGGCCAGATCGGCGAGGTGCTGACCGTGCTCGTCGACGCGGCCGGCGAACTGGGCGGCTTCCTCGAGGAGCTGCCGGTCGACGCCAGCGCGCTGGAATCCAAGCTGGCCCGGCAGGCCGAACTGCGCACCCTGACCCGCAAGTACGCCGCGGACATCGACGGCGTGATCGGGTGGGCCCAGGAGTCGCGGCAACGGCTGGCCCAGCTCGACGTCTCCGAGGAGGGCTTGGCGGCGCTGGCCGCCCGGGTCGACGAGCTCGGCCGCGAATTGGCCCAGGCCGCGGTCGATCTCAGCGCCACCCGGCGCAAGGCCGCCAAGCGGCTCGCCAAGGAGGTCACCGCCGAGCTGTCCGGGCTGGCGATGGCAGACGCCCAATTCACCATCGACGTGACCCTGGATGCCGCGCCGGACACCGCGCCGGACCCCGACGACTCGGCCGCGCTGCGGCTGCCGTCGGGCGAGCGCGTCCACGCCGGCGCCGACGGCGTCGACCAGGTCGAGTTCGGTTTCGCCGCGCACCGGGGCATGGACCAGCTGCCACTGGCCAAGAGCGCCTCCGGCGGCGAGCTGTCCCGGGTGATGCTCGCCCTGGAGGTGGTGCTGGCCACCTCCCGCAAAGAGGCCGCGGGCACCACCATGGTGTTCGACGAGGTCGACGCCGGGGTGGGCGGCCGCGCGGCGGTGCAGATCGGGCGCCGGCTGGCGCGATTGGCGCGCACCCACCAGGTCATCGTGGTCACGCACCTGCCGCAGGTCGCGGCGTACGCCGACGTGCACCTGGTGGTGCACGCCGCGGGGCCGAAGGGGACCAGCGTGGTGCGGCGCCTCGGCGGCGACGAGCGGGTCGCCGAGCTGGCGCGGATGCTCGCCGGGCTGGGCGAATCCGACAGCGGCCGCGCGCACGCCCGCGAGCTGCTCGAGGCGGCGCAAAAGGACGAGATCTAGCCCCGTGTTGCGGCCGCCGTCTCGGCCCCTGTCTCCGGGCCCCTGTCTCGGGCCCCTGTCTCCGCGAGCGTCGACTTGTGGCGGCCAACCCCGGCGTGTCGCCGCATCAAGTCGACGTTCGAGACCAGTTCGGCACAGACCTGTTACTAATGGGACTCTAGATAACTTCTGGGGCTAATGTTACGGCGCGCCTCCCCGCGTCGTCCGCGCATCACCGACAGAATCGCCCCCATGAAGATGTCAGGCCTGCTTTCCCGTAATCCCGCCCGGCCGGGCCTCGTCGGCACCGCCCGCGTTGACCGCAACATCGACCGATTGCTGCGCAGGGTCTGCCCCGGCGACATCGTCGTGCTCGACATCCTCGATCTGGATCGCATCACGGCGGACGCCCTGGTGGAGGCCGACATCGCCGCCGTCGTCAACGCCTCGCCGTCGGTGTCGGGCCGCTACCCCAACCTGGGGCCCGAGGTCCTGGTCAACAACGGGGTCACCCTGATCGACGAGGCCGGACCCGACGTCTTCAAGAAGGTCAAAGACGGCGCCAAGATCCGCCTGCACGAGGGCGGGGTGTACGCCGGCGACCGGCGGCTGGTCCGCGGCACCGAGCGCACCGACCACGACATCGCCGATCTGATGCGGGAGGCCAAGAGCGGCCTGTCCGCCCATCTGGAGGCGTTCGCCGGCAACACCATCGAGTTCATCAAGAGCGAGAGCCCGCTGCTGATTGACGGCATCGGCATCCCCGACGTCGACGTCGACCTGCGCCGCCGGCACGTGGTGATCGTCGCCGACGAGCCCAGCGCCGAGGACGACCTCAAGTCGCTCAAGCCGTTCATCAAGGAGTACCAGCCGGCGTTGATCGGCGTCGGCACCGGCGCGGACGTGTTGCGCAAGGCGGGGTATCGCCCGCAGGTGATCGTCGGCGACCCCGACCAGATCAGCACCGACGCCCTGAAGTGCGGGGCCCAGGTCGTGCTGCCCGCCGACGCCGACGGGCACGCGCCGGGGCTGGAACGCATCCAGGACCTGGGCGTCGGCGCGATGACGTTCCCGGCCGCGGGGTCGGCGATCGATTTGGCCCTGCTGCTGGCCGACCACCACGGCGCCGCGCTGCTGGTGACCGCCGGCCACACCGCCAACATCGAGACGTTCTTCGACCGCACCCGCGCGCACAGCAACCCGTCCACCTTCCTGACCCGGCTGCGGGTGGGGGAGAAGGTGGTGGACGCCAAGGCCGTGGCCACCCTGTACCGCAACCACATCTCGGCGGGGGCCATCGCGCTGCTGGCGCTGACGATGCTGATCGCCGTCATCGTCGCGCTGTGGGTGTCTCGCACCGACGGCGTGGTGCTGCACTGGGTCACCGACTACTGGAACCACTTCTGCCTGATGGTGCAGAAGTGGGTCACCTAGATGATCTCGCTGCGCCAACACGCCCTGTCGCTGGCCGCCGTGTTCCTGGCGTTGGCCGTGGGCGTCGTGCTGGGTTCCGGCTTCCTGTCGGACACGTTGCTGTCCAGCTTGCGTGACGAGAAGAAGGACCTCAACACCCAGATCAGTGGGCTCAACGACCAGAAGAACGTGCTGAACGAAAAGCTCAGCGCGGCAAACAATTTCGACACCCAGCTGGCCGGCCGGATCGTGCACGACGCGCTGGCCGGCAAGTCGGTGGTGGTGTTCCGCACCCCGGACGCCAAGGACGACGACGTGGCCGCGGTGTCGAAGTTCATCGGTCAGGCCGGCGGGACGGTGACCGGGACGGTGTCGCTGACGCAGGAGTTCGTCGAGGCCAACTCGGCGGAGAAGCTGCAGACGGTGGTGAACTCGTCGGTGCTGCCCGCCGGACAGCAGCTGAGCACCAAGCTCGTCGACCAGGGTTCGCAGGCGGGTGACCTGATGGGCATCGCCCTGCTGGCCAACCCCAACCCCGCGGTGCCCCCGGTGGACGACACCCAGCGCAACACCGTGCTCGCGGCGCTGCGCGACACCGGCTTCATCACCTATCAGGCGAGCGATCACATGGGCGCGGCCAACGCCGCGCTCGTCGTCACCGGCGGCGCGCTGCCGCAGGACGCCGGGAACCAGGGGGCGAGCGTGGCCCGGTTCTCGGCGGCGCTGGCCCCGCACGGCTCGGGCACGCTGCTCGCCGGGCGCGACGGTTCGGCGACCGGCGGCGCCGCCGTCGCGGTGGCCCGCGCCGACGCCGGCCTGAACTCCGCGATCAGCACGGTCGACGACGTGGACGCCGCGCCGGGACGCATCACCGCGGTGCTCGGCCTGCACGACCTGCTGGGCGGCGGTCACGCGGGCCAGTACGGCACCGGTCACGGGGCGACGTCGATCACGGTGCCCCAATAACCGTGGAGTAGCGGGCGTGTTCACCGCGGCTCGGCGTCGTGGATGTTAGGGTGGGTTTCCGTGGGTCGGCAGGCCCATCTAGTTGTTCGCTAGAAACATTTTTCAAGCCCTGCCCGTCTTCACGGAGGTCGCCTGTTGCGAAAGCACCCGCAAACCGCCACCAAGCACCTCTTCGTCAGCGGGGGCGTCGCATCCTCGTTGGGTAAGGGATTGACCGCCAGCAGCCTCGGTCAGCTCCTGACGGCGCGCGGGCTGTACGTGACGATGCAAAAGCTCGATCCGTACCTCAACGTCGACCCGGGCACCATGAATCCGTTCCAGCACGGCGAGGTCTTCGTCACCGAGGACGGCGCCGAGACCGACCTCGACGTCGGCCACTACGAGCGGTTCCTGGATCGCGATCTGTCCGGCTCGGCGAATGTCACTACGGGGCAGGTGTATTCGAGCGTCATCGCCAAGGAACGCCGCGGTGAGTACCTCGGCGACACCGTCCAGGTGATCCCGCACATCACCGACGAGATCAAGGGCCGCATCCTGGCGATGGCCCAGCCCGACGCGCAGGGCAACCGCCCCGATGTGGTCATCACCGAAATCGGTGGCACCGTCGGCGACATCGAGTCGCAGCCCTTTCTGGAGGCGGCCCGCCAGGTGCGCCACGACCTGGGCCGCGAGAACGTCTTCTTCCTACACGTCTCGCTGGTGCCCTACCTGGCCCCGTCGGGTGAACTCAAGACCAAGCCCACGCAGCACTCGGTGGCCGCGCTGCGCAGCATCGGTATCACCCCGGACGCACTGATCCTGCGCTGCGACCGCGACGTTCCCGAGGCGCTGAAGAACAAGATCGCGCTGATGTGCGACGTCGACATCGACGGCGTCATCTCCACCCCGGACGCGCCGTCGATCTATGACATTCCGAAAGTGCTGCACCGCGAAGAACTCGACGCCTATGTGGTGCGCCGGCTCAACCTGCCGTTCCGCGATGTCGACTGGACCGAATGGGACGACCTGCTGCGCCGGGTGCATGAGCCGCATGAAACGGTGCGAATCGCCTTGGTGGGCAAGTACGTTGAACTCTCCGACGCCTACCTGTCGGTCACCGAGGCGCTGCGCGCCGGCGGTTTCAAGCACCACGCCAAGGTCGAGTTGCTCTGGGTGGCGTCCGACGATTGCGAGACCGGGCCCGGTGCCGCGGCGGCGCTGGCCGACGTGCAGGGTGTGCTGATTCCGGGCGGGTTCGGCATCCGCGGCATCGAGGGCAAGCTCGGCGCCATCCACTACGCGCGCGCCCGGGGCCTGCCGGTGCTGGGCCTGTGCCTCGGGCTGCAATGCATCGTGATCGAGGCCGCCCGCTCGGCCGGCCTGACCGAGGCCAACTCGGCCGAATTCGACCCGGACACACCGGATCCCGTCATCTCCACGATGGCCGACCAGGTCGACATCGTCGCCGGCGAGGCGGACCTCGGCGGCACCATGCGGCTGGGCGCCTATCCCGCCGTGCTGGAACCGGATTCGATTGTGGCCCAGGCGTATGGCGCGACGCAGGTGTCCGAACGCCACCGGCACCGCTACGAGGTCAACAACGCCTACCGCGACAAGATCGCGGAAAGCGGACTCAGGTTTTCCGGCACCTCGCCCGACGGCCACCTGGTCGAGTTCGTCGAGTACCCGCCGGACGTGCACCCCTTCATCGTCGGCACGCAGGCTCATCCGGAGCTCAAGAGCCGGCCCACCCGGCCGCACCCGTTGTTCGTCGCGTTCGTCGGGGCGGCCCTCGAATACAAGGCCGGCGAACGGTTGCCGGTGGAAATCCCCGAGCAGTCGTCCAACGGCATCCAGCATCGGGACAGCGCCGCGCGGCCCATACCTGAGCCCGCGTCCCGTGGCTGAACACGTCTTCTCCACGGCGTCCTCCGAAACGCTGTACACCGGAAAGATTTTCGCGCTGCGCAGCGACCGGGTGCGGATGCCGAGCGACACCACCGCGGTGCGCGAGGTCGTCGAGCACTACGGCGCCGTTGCCGTCGCGGCGCTGGACGCCGACAACAACATCCCGCTGGTCTACCAGTACCGGCACGCGTTCGGGCGGCGGCTCTGGGAGTTGCCCGCCGGGCTGCTCGACGTCGCGGGGGAGCCGCCGCAGCAGACGGCCGCCCGCGAACTCCACGAGGAGGTCGGCCTGCGGGCGGACACCTGGCGGGTGCTGGTCGACCTCAACTCCGCGCCGGGCTTCAGCGACGAATCCGTACGGATTTATCTGGCCACCGGGCTGACCGAGGTGGGCAGGCCCGAGGCGCACCACGAGGAAGCCGACATGACGATGACCTGGGTTCCCATCGCGGAGGCCGCCCGTCGGGTGCTGCGCGGCGACATCGTGAATTCGATTGCCATCGCGGGGATCTTGGCGGCCCACGCCGTCACCGAGGGGTTCGCGCAGCCGCGGCCGGTGGACAGTCCCTGGATCGACCGGCCGACGGCGTTCGCGGCCCGAAAGGCCGGGCCATGACGACGGTGGCGCTGGATTCCCAACTCCAGGGTTACCTCGACCACCTCACTATCGAGCGCGGCGTCGCGGCGAACACCCTGAGCTCGTATCGCCGCGATTTGCGCCGCTACACAAAACACTTGTCGGACCGTGGAATTCACGATCTGGCCAAGGTGGGCGAGGACGACGTCAGCGAGTTCCTGGTGGCGCTGCGCCGCGGCGACCCCGAGACCGGGGCGGCGGCGCTGTCGGCGGTGTCGGCGGCGCGGGCCCTGATTGCGGTGCGCGGCCTGCACCGCTTCGCCGCCGCCGAGGGGCTGGCCGAACTCGACGTAGCCCGCGCGGTCCGCCCGCCCACGCCCGGCCGCCGGCTGCCCAAGAGCCTGACCGTCGACCAGGTCTTGGCGCTGCTGGAGGGCGCGGGGGGCGACAGCCCGGCCGACGGCCCGCTGACCCTGCGCAACCGCGCGCTGCTGGAGCTGCTGTATTCGACCGGCGCGCGGATCTCCGAGGCCGTCGGCCTCGATGTGGACGACGTCGACACGCAGGCCCGCTCAGTGTTGTTGCGCGGCAAGGGCGCTAAGCAGCGGCTGGTGCCGATCGGGCGCCCCGCCGTGGCCGCGCTGGACGCCTATCTGGTGCGCGGACGTTCGGATCTGGCGCGCCGGGGGCGCGGGACGCCGGCCATCTTCCTCAACGTCCGCGGCGGGCGACTGTCGCGTCAGAGCGCGTGGCAGGTCCTGCAGGACGCGGCCGAGCGCTCCGGCATCACCTCGGGGGTGTCGCCGCACATGCTGCGGCACTCGTTCGCCACGCATCTGCTCGAGGGCGGCGCCGACGTGCGGGTCGTGCAGGAGTTGCTCGGGCACGCCTCGGTGACGACGACGCAGATCTACACCATGGTGACCGTGCACGCGTTGCGCGAAGTGTGGGCCGAGGCCCACCCGCGGGCGCGATAATCCGCGCTCGGGCGCGCTCCCTTTGCGTCCCCCGCCGAACGTGGAGTTGTTGCGCGAAAACGGCGAAATCGTCGACAACAAGTCGACGCTCGAGCGTCAGTTCAGCCCAGGAATTCGGACTCCAGCACCAGGTCGGACACCAACGATTGGTACTCGAGGTGGGTCTTGTGCTCGACGGTGTTCCACCGCGTGCCCTGATGCCGGTGCATGTACCCGCGGTACTTCGGTGCGCCCGGCACCCGCACATTGTCGGCGACCACGATCGAGCCCGGATGCAGCCAGCCCCGATCCAGGATGCTCTTCAGGTCGTCGAGGTAGGCGTCCTTGTCGTGATCGATGAACACGAAATCGAGTGCGCCAGCGGCAAACCCGTGTTCGGCCAGCGCATCCAGGGTGCGGCCGCCGTCGCCGATGGTGCCGACCACACAGGTCACACGGTCGGCCACGCCGGCATGCGCCCAGATCTGGCGGGCGTTGGCGGCGTTGGCCTCGGCGAGTTCGACCGAGAACACCTTGGCCTTCGGCGCGGCCCGGGCGATGCGCAGCGCGCCGTAGCCGCAGTAGGTGCCCAATTCGAGCGCCAGCGCCGGATCGGCGCGCCGCACCGCGGCGTCGAGCAGCAGTCCCTTCTCGTCGCCGACGTTGATCAACATCGACTTCTCGTAGGCGAACTTGTCGATGGTCGTCAGCACGTCGTCGACGTCGCCGGCCCGGGCGTTGCGCAGCACGTATTCGACGGCGGCGGCTTCGCGCCCGTCGCCGATCTGGCCCGTGGTGGTGATGTTGCGATTCCCGACGGCCATCCGCCAGACCGACCACCGCAGCAGGGGTATCCGTCGCTTGAGATCCATAGGGGCCACGATAGGCCGACCGCCGGCGGTGCCCTCGCTGGCGACAGCTTTTCGCGGCCGGCATATCGCCCCCAAACTGGTGCTGCTGTGACTGGAGTGAATAGGCTGTCGGGATGTGCGTTTCACCACCGATTTCCGCTCATATTGGCTGGTTAATTGCCTGCGGGTCGCCGGGTTTCGGCGCGCGGACCCGTTAGACTTTCGGTCGATGTTCACCTCCCGAACACCCCCGCCATGACCGAGCAGCCGGACAACGGCGTCGAGCTCGGCCTGACCGGGCGGCCGCCACGGGCGATCCCGGAGCCACAGCCGCGCACCTCGCACGGCCCGGCCAAAGTCGTCGCCATGTGCAACCAGAAGGGGGGCGTCGGGAAAACCACGTCGACCATCAATCTGGGTGCCGCGCTCGCCGAGTACGGCCGCCGGGTGCTGCTGGTGGACATGGACCCGCAGGGCGCGCTGTCCGCCGGCCTGGGCGTCCCGCACTACGAGCTGGAAAAGACCATCCACAACGTGCTGGTGGAGCCGCGCGTGTCGATCGACGACGTGCTGCTGCAGACCCGGGTCAAGCACATGGATCTGGTGCCGTCCAACATCGACCTGTCGGCCGCCGAGATCCAGTTGGTCAACGAGGTGGGACGCGAGCAGACGCTGGGCCGGGCGCTGCACCCGGTGCTGGATCGCTACGACTACGTGCTGATCGACTGCCAGCCGTCGCTGGGTCTGCTCACCGTCAACGGCCTGGCCTGTTCGGACGGGGTGGTGATTCCCACCGAGTGCGAGTACTTCTCGCTGCGCGGTCTGGCGCTGCTCACCGACACCGTCGACAAGGTGCGCGACCGGCTGAACCCGAAGCTGGAGATCAGCGGGATCCTGTTGACCCGGTACGACCCGCGCACGGTCAACTCGCGCGAGGTGATGGCCCGGGTGGTGGAGCGGTTCGGCGACCTGGTGTTCGACACCGTCATCACCCGCACCGTCCGGTTCCCGGAGACCAGCGTGGCCGGCGAACCCATCACCACGTGGGCCCCGCGATCGACCGGGGCCATCGCCTATCGCGCGCTGGCCCGCGAATTCATCGACCGATTCGGCGCGTGAACGCGACCGCAAATGGTGAGGCGCCCCAGCAGAACGGCTTTCAGGTCCGCCTGACCAATTTCGAGGGGCCGTTCGATCTGCTGCTGCAGCTGATCTTCGCCCATCGCCTGGACGTGACCGAGGTGGCACTGCACCAGGTCACCGACGACTTCATCGCCTACACCCGCGAAATCGGTCCCCAGCTGGAGCTCGAGGAGACCACCGCGTTCCTGGTGGTGGCCGCGACCCTGCTCGACCTGAAGGCCGCCCGGCTGCTGCCGGCCGGGCAGGTCGACGACGACGAAGACCTGGCGCTGCTGGAGGTGCGCGACCTGTTGTTCGCCCGGCTGCTGCAGTACCGCGCGTTCAAGCACGTCGCCGAGATGTTCGCCGAGCTGGAGGCCACCGCGCTGCGCAGCTACCCGCGCGCCGTGTCGCTGGAGGACCGGTTCACCGAGCTGTTGCCCGAGGTGATGATCGGCGTCGACGCCGACCGCTTCGCCCAGATCGCAGCGATCGCGTTCAGCCCGCGGCCCGTCCCGACAGTGTCGGTGGCGCACCTGCACGAGGTGCAGGTCTCCGTCCCCGAGCAGGCCAAGAAGTTGCTGGCGATCCTTCAGGCGCGGGGCAGCGGGGCGTGGGCGACGTTCTCCGAGCTGGTCGCCGATTGTGAGGCGTCGATGGAGGTGGTCGGGCGGTTCCTGGCGCTGCTCGAACTGTATCGGTCGCGGGCGGTAGCATTCGACCAGTCAGAGCCGCTTGGCGTGCTCCAAATTTCGTGGACCGGGGAACGTCCGGTCAGTGAAGCCTTGGTAGAAGTGCGGGACGAATCATGATGGGCGCCGGTGACGACGCAGAGCGCAGCGATGCGGAGGAACGGCATCTGAACGGTGCGGAGCCCAGCGACGCCGCGCAACCCGAAGTCGACCTGGATTCCGACCTCGACGTGGGCATCCCGGACATCGCCGAGGCCGCGCCGATGGAGTCCGAGGAACTCGGCTCGGTGCTCGAGGCGCTGCTGCTGGTGGTGGACACCCCGGTCACCGCGGAGGCGCTGGCGTCCGCCACGCAACAGCCGGTGTATCGGATCGCCACCAAGCTGCAGGAGATGGCCGAGGAACTGACCGCGCGCGACAGCGGCATCGACCTGCGGAAGAACAGCGAGGGCTGGCGCATGTATACCCGCGCCCGGTTCGCGCCGTACGTGGAAAAGCTGCTGCTGGACGGCGCGCGGTCCAAGCTCACCCGGGCCGCGCTGGAGACGCTGGCCGTGGTCGCCTACCGCCAGCCCGTGACGCGTGCGCGGGTGAGCGCGGTGCGCGGCGTCAACGTCGACGCGGTGATGCGCACGCTGCTGGCGCGCGGCCTGATCACCGAAGCCGGGGTGGACGACGACAGCGGCGCGACGACGTTCGCGACCACCGAGCTTTTCTTGGAGCGCCTGGGGCTGACGTCGCTGGCCGACCTGCCGGACATCGCGCCGCTGCTGCCCGACGTGGACACGATCGAGGATCTCAGCGAATCCCTGGACAGCGAGCCACGTTTCATCAAACTTTCCGGCGGCCAGGCGGCCGACCCGGCGCTGACCTTCGACGTGGACCAGGATTGATGGTCGAAGCTGAGGGGATCCGGCTGCAAAAGGTGTTGTCCCAGGCCGGAATTGCGTCGCGGCGGGCCGCCGAGAAGTTGATCATCGAGGGCCGCGTCGAGGTGGACGGGCAGGTGGTGACCGAATTGGGCACCCGCGTCGACCCGGACGTCTCGGTGATCCGTGTGGACGGGGCCCGGATCGTCCTCGACGATTCGCAGGTGTATCTGGCGCTGAACAAGCCGCGCGGCGTGCACTCGACCATGTCGGACGACCGCGGGCGGCCGTGTATCGGTGATTTGATCGAACGGCGAGTTCGCGGGAACAAGAACCTGTTTCACGTCGGGCGCTTGGACGCGGACACCGAAGGGCTGATCCTGCTGACCAACGACGGTGAACTCGCGCACCGGTTGATGCATCCCTCCCACGAGGTGCCCAAGACGTACCTGGCGACGGTGACCGGGTCGGTGCCCCGCGGTGTCGGCAAGGCGCTGCGTGCCGGGATCGAGTTGGAGGACGGTCCCGCGCGGGTCGACGAGTTCGCGGTGGTGGACGCGATCCCGGGTAAGACGCTGGTGCGGGTCACGTTGCACGAGGGCCGCAATCGCATCGTGCGCCGGCTGCTGGCGGCGGCCGGGTTCCCGGTGGAAGCGTTGGTGCGCACCGACATTGGGCCGGTGTCGCTCGGCAAGCAGCGCCCGGGCAGCTTCCGGGCGCTGGGCCGCGACGAGATCGGGCAGCTCTACAAGGCGGTGGGCCTGTGAGTGGGGTAGTGGTGGCCATCGACGGCCCGGCGGGTACCGGAAAGTCTTCGGTGTCAAAGGGATTGGCGTGCGCTTTAGGGGCCCGCTACCTCGATACGGGGGCGATGTACCGGATGGTGACGCTGGCCGTGTTGCGTGCGGGCGTCGATCCGGGCGACGTCGACGCGGTCGGCCGGGTCGGGTCGACGGCGCAGCTGTCGGTGGACGGCGATCGGTGTTTGCTTGCCGGAGAGGACGTTTCCACCGAGATTCGGGGGGATGCCGTCACCGGCGCCGTCTCGGCGGTGTCGGCGGTGCCCGCGGTGCGCGCCCGGCTGGTCGAGTTGCAGCGCGAGATGGCCGCTGGGCCGGGCGATGTCGTCGTCGAGGGCCGCGACATCGGCACCGTCGTCCTGCCCGACGCGCCGGTGAAGATCTTTTTGACCGCGTCGGCAGAAACGCGGGCGCGTCGGCGCAACGACCAGAACGTGGCGGCCGGGCTGGCCGACGACTACGACGCCGCGCTCGCCGACGTCCGCCGTCGCGACCATCTGGATTCCACGCGGGCGGTGTCGCCGCTGCGGGCCGCCCCCGACGCGGTGGTCGTCGACACCAGCGAGATGACCGAGGCGCAGGTGATCACCCATCTGCGGGACTTGGTCGACCAGCGAAGCGGGGCGGTGCGGTGACCCAGGACGGCACATGGAGTGACGAAAGCGACTGGGAATCCGTCGAATTCGGCATCGACGAACAGGAGGAGGCCGGCCCGGCGCCCGTGGTGGCGGTGGTGGGCCGGCCCAACGTCGGCAAGTCCACGCTGGTGAACCGGATCCTGGGCCGTCGCGAAGCGGTGGTTCAGGACATCCCGGGCGTCACCCGCGACCGGGTGTCCTACGACGCGCTGTGGACCGGCCGCCGGTTCGTCGTGCAGGACACCGGCGGATGGGAGCCCGACGCCAAGGGGCTGCAGCAGCTGGTGGCCGAGCAGGCCTCGGTGGCCATGCGCACCGCGGACGCGGTGATCCTGGTGGTCGACGCCGTCGTCGGCGCCACCTCGGCCGACGAAGCCGCCGCCCGGATCCTCCTGCGGTCGGGAAAGCCAGTGTTCCTGGCCGCCAACAAGGTTGACAGCGACAAGGCCGAAGCGGACGCGGCGATGTTGTGGTCGCTGGGGCTCGGTGAGCCGCACGCGATCAGCGCCATGCACGGCCGCGGGGTGGCCGATCTGCTTGACGAGGTGCTGGCCGCGCTGCCCGCGGTGTCGGAGGTGGGCCCCAAACCCGGTGGCCCGCGGCGCGTGGCGCTGGTCGGTAAACCCAACGTGGGCAAGAGCTCGCTGCTGAACAAGCTAGCCGGCGATCAGCGCTCGGTGGTGCACGATGTCGCGGGGACGACGGTGGACCCGGTGGACTCCCTCATCGAGCTGGGCGACAGGGTGTGGCGGTTCGTCGACACGGCGGGTTTGCGGCGCAAGGTCGGTCAGGCCAGCGGCCACGAGTTCTACGCATCGGTGCGCACGCACTCGGCCATCGACGCGGCCGAGGTGGTGATCGTGCTGATCGATGCGTCGGACCCGCTGACCGAACAGGACCAGCGGGTGCTGTCGATGGTCATCGAAGCCGGCCGGGCCCTGGTGCTGGCGTTCAACAAGTGGGACCTGGTCGACGAGGACCGGCGCGAGCTGCTGGAGCGCGAGATCGACCGCGAACTCGTGCAGCTGCGGTGGGCGCCGCGCGTCAACATCTCCGCCAAGACCGGCCGCGCCGTGCAAAAGCTGGTGCCGGCCATGGAGACCTCGCTGGCGTCGTGGGATGCGCGGATCGCCACCGGCCCGCTGAATTCCTGGCTGAAAGAGGTGGTGGCGGCCACCCCGCCACCGGTGCGCGGCGGCAAGCAGCCGCGGATCCTGTTCGCCACCCAGGCCACCGCCCGGCCCCCGACGTTCGTGCTGTTCACCACCGGCTTCCTCGAGGCGGGCTATCGGCGTTTCCTGGAGCGCCGGCTGCGCGAGACCTTCGGCTTCGAGGGGTCGCCGATGCGGATCAACGTGCGCGTGCGCGAAAAGCGGGGCGCCCGGCGGCGCTGAGCGCCGGGGCTCTCGCGACGGTGTCGGTCACTTCCGGACCAGGTGGTGATTCTCGAACCCGATAGCGCATGCGCTAGCACGTTGGATGACGAGGCGCTGGTCGCCCAGACGCTGGGCGCCTGGCGAATTGGTGGAGCGCTTACGGTAGGCTTTCGACCTGCTGCCGGTGGAACCACTGGCGCGCGGGCTGTGGCGCAGTTTGGTAGCGCACTTGACTGGGGGTCAAGTGGTCGCAGGTTCAAATCCTGTCAGCCCGACTAGACAGAATATGCCCTGGCCTGCGGTGACGCGATTAGGTCAGGATGAGATGACGCGGAGTTGGGGACCATTTGGGGACCACAAGTGCCGCTCAAGCAGGTCGCCCGCCTTGATGACGGATTGCCGGTCGGGGTGCAGATAGCGCTGGGTCGTTGTCAGCGCTCCGTGACCGGCGATCTTGCGGAGGATGTGTACCGGGACACCTGCATCGGCCATCCACGTCAGTCCCGTATGCCGTAAGCCATGGCGCGTGAGCTTTTCGTAGCCGAGCTGGGTGACCACGGCGTCCCAAGAGGTTGCGTCGCGCAGCGTGGCTGTGGTGATCCTTCCGCCCCTGGGGCCGACGAAGAGCCGCGCATCGGGGTTGCTTGCGACGACGTCCATCCGTCGCTGGACGAGTTCGCGGACAGCCGGGATCAACGGGACTTCGCGCGCACGTTTGCCCTTAGTGTTCTTGTCCACCAAGCCACCCGGCGATGGGGTGGTCTGACGGCGTACCGTCCATATCCACTCGTGGGTGTTGATGTCGCGCACCAGGCATCCGGCCACTTCGCCGATGCGGGCGGCCGTGCACGCCTCGAAGATGACTGCGTCACCCCAACCCCGATAACGGCCCGCCGACCGGGCGACGAGTGCATCGGCGAGGGTGGTGAGGGCAGTCCAGTTCGGGAGCGCAAGTGCCCGTGGATCGTCGAGTTCGTCCTCGGCGAGCTTGTATTGGCGTTGCCAACCGGAGACTCGAGCCGGATTGCGGTCAATGATGCCGTCTCGCAGCGCTTGTTCCATGATGCGGACGAGCACGGCGAGGCTGTTCTTGACAGTTGATCGACTGCATTCGTCCGCGATCCACGCGTGCACAGCTCGATCCACTGCACCGTTGGTGACCATGGCAATGGGCAGGTGCCCAAGCGTCGGGACAACGCGTTTGCGCCAGCCGGCCAGGTAGGGATCGGTGGTCTTGGACTCAAGCCCCCGCAGCGCCAATGCCATGTTCGTGGTGCCGTATTCCGCCAGCGTCGTCGTGGCCGTCTTCGGGTCGACCCCGTGCGCCGCGGCGCGTTCCATCCGGGCGGCCCAGTCGATTGCCGCTTCACGCGTTGCAAAGGACGCGGATTTCGAGGTCCGGCCCTTGGTGGCCGGATCGATCCACCGGACCCGAGCGCGGAAGGGAGCAGCCCGGCTGGGGCGCTCCTCGATGTCAACTGATAACGAAACGCCAAGTGGAAGTGTCAGTTCTTCGGCCATCACGCGACCTCGCCGGGGTCAACATGCCGACTAGACAACCAGGCCTCGACATCGTTGGAGTTATACATGTACACCCGGTCCGAAACGCGTACGAAGGCCGGGCCTTTGGGCGGATGCGACGTACGCCAGCGTCGAATGGTGGATGCGTCGACGTGGAGCAGCTCGGCAAGTTCGGCTGAGCTGTACCAGTGCCCGTCTAGCAAGGCCATCGTGCTGCGTTCCCTTCCCGCATCGGCCGGCGCGAGCTTTCGGGCGCCAGTGTCGTGCGGTACCTCGTTTCTAAAGGCTAGAGCCGGCGGTGGCGTTACGCGACGGTCGGCCGTAACGAGAATTGGCGCATGTTCCCGCGCTCACCGGTTCGGTCGGCCGTCGTGCGCCGCCGCTCCACTCCGGCTCGGTGTGTGGCCGCCGGCTTAGTAGCGACCTTTGCGGGCCGCGCGTTCTACTGCGCGGCGCTGCTGGCGGCTGAGCATGACGTCGTGCTGGCCAGCTTGGTGCAGTGGGTAAGCGGCGCTCGCCACGACAGACTCCAATTCCGCCACGCGGATTCGCAATCGCCGCAACTCCTCAGACTCACGGCGCAGGCGGGCCAGTTCCTGGTCGCGCTGATCGGCAGCGTCGACGTCAAGGCGGAGACGCTTGCGGAGCGTCTCGATCTCGTCGCGGGCCTGCCGGTACGACGGATCCTCCGACAGGACCCGGTGGAGATCTACCGAGGCCGCGAACTGCTCCATCGCGGACCGCAACTCGTCGCCGATGTCGCCCGACGCGTGCCGGTGCACAAGGGATTGCAGGAGGGTTTTGCATTGGTAGTCCGAGCTAAGAAACAGGCGCGCCAAGGTCTCCATGGAGGGCAGCGGTAGGCGCGCATCAGGGTCGGGGCGGTGCGCGCGAGGCACCTCGACGACACGCACCGCCGCGCCGGAATCAAGGGCTGCGATGCGCTCCGCGGATGCTCGCCGCCGGCAACGCGCGGAGCACCACAAAGGCCGTCGACCTGGCCCCTTATCGGGTACTTCGAAAGACGTACCGCAGCGCGGGCACACCCGTTCCGAAACCGTTCTTGCCTCCAAGACCACTGCGTCAACGCCCCTTACCACGCTGCTCCTCGAAAACGTCTGGACGAAATGTTATCAATACGAGACCTTAGTGCAAGAGGTGTGATGTTCGGCGCATAGTGAAAATTAGCAGCGCTAAATTCCAAGTAAGTGCGCCCGAGCGCACGGGTCATTTGCAGGGCAAAGAGCGTTTAGCCGGTTGACCGCCAGGAGCGGTTGAATGTGAACCGAAATAATTGGGGCGCGGATGGCTGCGCGAAGGCGCGGTGATGGTTCTTACCGGCGCGCGGCGCTTCCGCGAACCGATGGTCCTCCGTCGTGCGACCTCGAAAAACCGCGCGTCGGGTTATCCCACCACGCTCGAGGCGGCGGAGCGGCTCTGGCACGGACACGACACAGGGCACGCGGAGACGAACGGCCTTCTCGCCCTTCGTTTCGGCCGTCGACGAGGTCTACACCGAGAACGTCAATTGCGGGAAGCACACGTCGAAATGAGGCTGGTCCGCAGCGAGCCAGTCGTCGCTGACGATTCCGTGCACCACTGACAGCGGCACAGGGTCCATCGCAACTAAGGCTCGCGCTAACGCTTGCTCCATCAGCGGCAGACTACCGAGGGCCTCGGGCCCGAACGCGGGTACCGCGTGTGCCAACACGCGGTCCGCGACACGTGGAAGCCTCAACTCGCACCCGCCCGGTTTCTTGGCCGGTGAAACGCGAGGTCGGGTGTCACGATGTACGAGTGGCAGGGGAGCGGCGCGCAGTGGCGGCTTTTCCGAGCTAACGCGCCACCCTGGCGGTGGTCCCGAACAATGATGGCGGCATGTTGGCGCGAGATGGCGACGGCTGGCGGGACTGTGGTCGTGATTGGCTCGCGGAGCGGCGCAGAGTGCGGAGCGGGCAGCGGAACACCTAGCGGCTCCAGCCCCGGACCGAACGAAGGCTTGAATATCGCCCGGCATGCTGACCCACTGGGGGAGTCGTCGGCCGGCGCAGCGGGGTCCGAGCGCCTTGCCGACCGTGGGCGATGCGTCGTTTCCGGTTCTGGAAACGCTGCCGGAGAAGGCCGCCAATCGAAGCGCGCCCTACTAGTAGTACATTCGGCTCCGGAAAGGGTTGCTCCCGTGCTTGTACGGATCGCTTCAGGAAGGCGCGTTATGAGTGGTTCCAAACGGGGGCGACGTAGCGGCTCCGAGCGCCGACGTCTGACTGAGACGGTTGTCGTTCGCCTTGCACCGGCTGAAAAGAAGATCTTGGAAGAAGCGGCGGCGCGGATGGGCATTAGCATCGTCCGCCTCGTGCGCGAGTCCATCAACGGTCATATCCGCGAGCCGGTGCTGGCGACTGGCGAACGGAATGGACCACCGAACATCAAGAAGAGTGAGCGGGGTTCAGCAACCGCTGACAGTGCCTACGCCGAAGAGGTGGTTGTGCCGCTGGGACAGGACTGACGTACTCGCTGCCTCAGTGAGGCTCTTACATGCACTGGGCAGGCGAATGCCCAATTTCGGCGCCAGCATGATTTCCAGCGGCCAGCACCTCGGTCGGGCAGTATCGTGATGCGCACGAATACATCCCGGCCTGGCGGCACTTTGGCTGCATACGTGCCATGACCGACCGGCGTCTCCCTCCTCCTGAAATTGATCAAGCGTCATCGCATCAATCGCAGTGGGATCGGCACCCATTGGTTGCGCAAATGTTCGGATGCCCCCAACGCCGATTCCAGCTACCAGTTTCGTCGAGGTAGCAGATCGACTCCGTGAGCCGGTCAAGGGCATCAACGCTCAACGCCGGCAACCGAGTTGGCCCGATGCGGTAATGCAACGAGTAGCCCGTGCCTCCAGCCATGAGCTGAGCGCCTCACCCTCGGGTGGCCATGAGTTTGAAGTCGGATGGAAAAAGTACGGATAGACCCGATTGATGTCGGTCGGGGCTAAAAGACGCAAAGGCTGGCGGCGGAATGCACTACTAGTAGGGCAGACAGTTGAGCGCTGACGCCGATTACTTGAGAGCGTGCCCACGCGCCCGAGCCAAAACAGTCCGGAGCGGGTCGCCCAGTGGGAACGCTGGCGATCCGTCGTGGGCCACAACATCCGCGAGTTACGGATCCAGCAAGGGATGACTCAAGAGGCGCTTGCATTGCGGTCGGGCGTTACACGCAATGTCCTCATCGATGTTGAGCACGGCCGCCGCGGATTGCTCTATGAGCGCCTTTTCGACATCGCCGAGGCCCTGCAAGTTCCGGTAAACGAGCTATTGGTTGCGCGTGCGCGGCGCCGAAACAAGCGCTAAGCAGGTGTTTTGACGCAACCAGCGGTCTGTTTGGCGCAGGGCCGATGTAACGTCCGGTTCTCCTCGAAAGGCGCCGGTACGTTCGTCAGGCCCTGGGAGGGCAGGCGGGTGCGTCGATTACTTTGGTCGTCCTGCGCGGTCGGTTCCAACCCGAACGCCGACTCTTCGGAACAGCCACACCCAGGGCACTCTCGATCGTACTACTAGTAGTGCTACATCACATCCGTTGCTCGAACGAAAGCGCTTGCGATCACGTTATTCGGATCGCCTTGGCCGCCAATCTGCGACGCCAATCCGATTTACGATTTACGGCGCGTCGCGTCGGTTGACAAGAACATGACCGCGCAGGAGTTCAGCCATCGTTTCCCAATCGACCAAGTCTTCCAGCCCTAGCTGCGCTGATCCGTGCGCTTCTGCGAGTCCGCGGCGCCGATCAGTGACTGGTTGAGCCTAGGACTGCGCTGTTGGTCACAGGTAGTTGCCCTGGGGTAGTTCGGGTTTGAAGCGGCCGGACCGGATGGTGGCCAGGAGCGCGGTGTCGCTGACCGTCCCGGTGGCTAGGACGGTACGCCGAACGATTTCGCGGATGTCGGCGCCGTTGGTTTCGGCGTTGAAGTGGGCGGCGACTTGGCTGGCATCAATGGATTCGGCTCCGGGAATGCCCCGCAGGTAGGTGGTCAGGATCTGTGCGGCCGCCTCGCTTGTGGGATAACCGATCTCGATGATCGAGTCGAATCGTGCGGTCCGGATCGCCGCCGCGTCCAACGCCGCGACGTCGTTTGTGGAAGCCAGCGTCAAGATCGGCGCTGAGGGGTCTGTGTCCATGACAGCCAAGAACTCCGAGAGAGGACGAACCTCGCCGTGGTGGCGGCGATTGCCGACGATGAGGTCGATGTCCTCGAGCACGATCACGGTGGGCCCTAGTGCACGGGCCTCTTTGTACACGGCGGACAGCACTGATTTGCCGGCGCGGGCGTCGACATTGATCACGGTGAACGGCCCGACGAGTTCGGCGGCGATGGTTTGCGAGATCGCGGTCTTGCCGACGCCCGGCGGCCCGGCGAGCAGGATTCCGCGGCGTACTCCCAGCCCCAACTGGGTCATCAACTGCCGGTGGGTGGTCAACGCGGCGATATTGAGGTCGATCTCTTCCCATACCGACTCGGGCACAACCACGTTCGTGCGGCTAAGGGTTGGGATGTCCGTGACCTCAAGAACCAGGCCGTTGTTCTCGGATGCGGTCAACGCTCGGCCACGGTAGAGGTTTTTGGCGCCATCGGCGTCGGTCATGATCGCCTCGATCACGGCGACGGCATGACCGCGATCAGCAGGGGTGGTGTAGACCTGCAGCCGTGGCGTATCGGAATACAGCGTCGATGAACTTAGCCGGACCACGACGGGCGCGGGGGCGAGCTGGCCGGCGGTGAAGAACGCCGACAGCCGCGCAGGCGGCGCAAGGTGTTTGTCGCCAATCTCGATGTGCGCCCAGGTCGGTGGCTCATCGTCGTCGCTGGGCCCGATCGGGGGATCGAAGCGGTCGATCAACGCGGCCAGCGCCAACCCGGCCGCGACGTGTCCGATCGAGGACAGCCGCCGTGACTCACATACCAGATCCGACCCCGATCGGCCCAACATCGCATGCAGAAACCCCGCGAGGGTGACTTGCGTGGTTACCGACCCCGTCAAAATTTGGCCGACTAACTGCACTGCCCGCCGAACCGACGAATCCTCACCGGCCAACACCGCGGCTAGGGCTGATGGCTCAACGTCGGACATGCTCAGCAGTATGCCCGCACCTACCGACAGCACCGCAGGACCGGCCATCGCTGACACCTTTGGCCCGCGTGAAATAGCGGGCGCAATAGGGTCGCCGACCGTTTTCCGGCGGCGACCGGTAACAACTAGCTGCCCGGCGAGCCTTGCTGGATCACCTTGGGAACCGGTAGGCCATCTCGACGTAGGTCGCCGGGGAAGCACGGCGATGTTGCGACGATGGTCGGTGGATAGTCGGGAGGATATGCCGCCTTGATTTGTATGTGGTATCCGTCCGGGAAGTAACCGAATTGGTTGGGTTTTTCGAAGCCGTCGCGCTCGATCACCGTGATGCCCCAGCTTCGCCAAAGCTCTCCGGCGTGTGCGATGAGATCTGCCCCTTCACGCCGGCGGGCCCGATCACTTTGGCGAACAACGAAAATTCGGTGGGGCCGGGGCCGGTGTAGTTGGCATCGCAGCCGAAGTTGCTGCCGCCGATGGTTGAACCGCCCCGAGTTCGATGCACACGCGGTTATGGGTGTGCAGCCTCTGATTGGGCTGTGTTCGTAGCGTAGTAGATCGTCTCGTACTCGGTCGGTGGGATGCGGCCCAGGCGGTGCATGAGCCGGCTGGTGTTGTACCAGTGCACCCAGTCGGCGGTGAGCAGTTCCACGTCGGTCAGGCGCTGCAGGGGGCCGCGCCGGAAGGGCGAATCCGCCCGGACGGCTTCGGTCTTGTACAGCCCTATCGTTGTTTCGGCCAGAGCGTTGTCGAAGGCGTCCCCGACAGTGCCGATTGAGGCCACCAGCCCGGACAGGGTCAAGGTTTCCCCGAACCGCACCGACGTATATTGCGACCCTGCGTCCGAATGGTGAATAGTGTTGCCCATCAATGGATTGCCTTCATTGAACCGCAGTTGCGCCGCATGCCTGATCGCCTGACGCACGAACCGGTCTTCCTTGCTTGCCGAGCAGGTCCAGCCCACGATCCGCCCGGCGTAGGCATCAATGGCGAACGCGGTGTAGACGAACACCCCGGTGGCCAGGCGCACGTAGGTGAAATCCGCGACGAGCAGCACGTTGGGGGCGCGCACCCGGAACTGGCGTTTGACCAGATCCGCCGCCCGGGTCGCGGCCGGGTCGGCCACGGTGGTGCGGACCTTTTTGCGCCGGGTGACCCCGCGCCAGCCGTTGACGCGCATCAGTCGTTCCACGGTGCAGCGGGCCACGGTGATGCCCTGGCGTTGCAAGTGAGCCCACATTTTCGTGGCCCCGTACAAGGACTCCGGTTTGCGCCGGCCGTGCTCGTCGGGTTCGTAGTAGCCGGCCAGCACCTCGGTAATGACGGTGTCCCACAGGGCCCGCGCCGACGGTGGGCGGGCCAGCCAGGCATAGAAGGTTCTCGGGGCGATCACGCAGCCGTGCTCAGTGAGCACGCGGCAGATCGGAGNGACCCCGAACCGAGCACGATGCTCGGCGATGAACGCACAGATCAACGGTGTCGCGGGTCGCTCTCCCGCACGAAGAAACTTGTTGCCGCCTTGAGGATTTCGATGGTTATCTGAGGTTCTCAGCGTCCTGTCGATGATGTAAACGACACGCGGTCCGGGGTGCGCCGAGATCCGTTGTGGGCTGGTTATCTTCGGTGTCTATGACGGGGCTGGGTATCCGGGTGCAGCGAGTCGAGATGCCGTTCGGCGATCCGCGGTCGTGGACGGTGACTGACGACGGCTCGGTGGTGGAGCCGGCGGAGTCGTTCCTGGCGCATCTGCATGCGGTGGAGCGCTCGCCGAACACGGTCAAGGCTTATGCGCACGATCTGCGGGACTGGTTCGAGTTTCTCGACCAGCACGGCCTGGTGTGGTCGGCGGTGCGGCTCGAGGATGTGGGGCGCTTCGTGGCCTGGCTGCGGCTGCCGGCGGGGTCGCGGGCCGGGAATGTGACCGGGCTGCCGACGGCGGCGAGCATGTGTTCGGAGTCGACGGTGAACCGGAAGCTGTCGGCGGTGTCGGCGTTCTACGAATTCCAGCAGCGTCACGGCGGGGACCTGGGCGATCTGCTGGTGACCTGGCAGCGACGTGGGACAGGCGGCGGGTCCTGGCGGCCGTTGTTGGCGCACTTGGGCTCTCGACCGGAACGAATCCGCCGGATCGCTCTGCGCGCCGATCGGCGCATCCCCGGCACGCTCGACGGCGAGCAGGTAGCGGCCATCATGGCGGCGTGCGATCGGCTGCGGGATCGGTTTCTGTTCACGTTGCTTGCCGAGAGCGGGTTTCGGGTCGGCGAGGCGCTGGGGGTTGCGGCACAGCGACATCGACGCCGCATCCCGGCTGGTCGCGGTGACGCCACGAATTAACGGCAACGACGCTCGAGCTAAGGGTGGCGGTCGGCAGGTGCCGGTGCCAGCGCGGGTGATCCGCCTCTACTCCGACTATCTGCACACCGAGTACGGCGACCTAGACAGCGACTACGTGTTCGTCAACCTGTGGTCCAGCCCGGTTGGAAGTCCGTTGACGTATCCGAGTGTCTACGACCTGACCTGCCGGATCCGCAAGCGGACCGGGACGATGTTCGGACCGCACATGTTTCGGCACACCTACGCCACCGAACTGTTACGCCGCGGCGTCGCGGTGGAGGTGGTCGCCAAACTGCTGGGGCATACCTCGATCACGACCACCAGCGACACGTACGCGCACCTGAAGATCGAGGATGCTCGGCGGGCGCTGGTGGCGGTGGGCTGGTTGACGGACGAGGACGTGCAGCGGTGAGTGTAGAGGCGCTGGCCACCCAGCCGGGTACAAGCCTGCATGGTCGCCTGGATACGTTGTTGCGCAACGAGTTCCGAGTCGATGTGCTGGTGCCCGCGGCGGACGACCCGATCCTCGGCACGCCCGCCTGCGAGGTCAGCGACTGCGTGCATTCCAGCCGCTATGGCGGACTCTGTTCGGCTCATCTGCGGCGATGGAACCTCGAGGACCGTCCCGGCCGGCGGGCTTGGGTGGCCTCTGCGGATCCGACCGTGATGGGACACCGTCCGCTTCAGCCGTGCCAGGTCATCGGCTGCGGATACGGGCAGCATCGATACCGATTGTGTTACAGGCATTCCCGCGATTGGGACAAAGCCGGACGCCCGACCGTGGATCAGTGGACGCCGACCCTGGCCTCCATGACGAGCGTGTGCGCGCTGCCGGGGTGCTCGTTGTGGGCTGAGTTGGATGGCGGCTGGTGCCGGTCACACCACGCTCGGTGGCGGCAGCGAGGCCGGCCACCGGCGGCGGAGTTCATCGCCTACTGCACCAGCTACGGTGAAGACCAATTCGACTTCGGGCCGCTGCCACCGCAATTGCGGCTTGAGATCCAGTACGCGATCCAGTGCCGCGTCGATGCCAACCGCACCCGCACCACACCGCGATCGATCAAACCACTGTTGGACCATCTCGCGGGCAGCGCCTCCGTCTCGCTGCTGGACCACTCGGTGCAGGACTGGCTGGCCCGACTGCCCGCCGCCGCCTCGACCACCTCACCGCGGGCTTTCCTCGGCTTCGCGATCGACTGCCTGCTCGACGTCCGCGACGGAACCGGATGGGACAGCGAATACCCGCGTGATGTGTGGTTACTGCGACGGCTCGGCGTCGCGGCCGGCCACGGCGCCAGGTTGGACTTCACACCGGTGCAGCCACGCTGGCTGCGGGAGCTTGCCAAACGCTGGTGCCGATGGCGCATCTCCTGCGGCATCGGGCTTGGCCAGCTGCGCAAGGATCTCATCGCCATCGTGCGGCTGTCGCGGCTGACACCCGGACTGGCAGCCTCGATGGGTCCCGCCGCGCTGGACCGGGCGGCGCTGGAAAGCTACCTGGCTCAGCTGGCGGTCGCCGTCCCGCACGCGAAGACCCGCAGCAGCGACATCAGTTCCGTCACAGGGCTTCTCCGCGCCGTCCGCCAGCACCGCTGGGCGCGGCTACCCGCCGAGGCGGAACTGTATCCCAGTGACCATCCTCGCCGCGCCGAAGCGTCAGCGCCGCGCGCGATCCCCGAGTTCGTCATGAACCAGCTCGAAAGCGCCGACAACCTCGCCCGCCTCACCGATCCGCGGATCCGGCTGCTGGTCGAGATCCTCATCCGCACCGGGCTGCGCATCGGCGACGCCACCCGACTGGGGCTGGACTGCCTGATCCGCGACCACCAGGGAGCGGTCTACCTGCACTACCGCAACCACAAGATGCGCCGCGACGCCATGGTCCCCATCGACGACGAACTCACCGCCAAGATCGAGGCCCAACAGATCCACGCCCGAAAACGGTTCCCCGACACCAGCGTCCTGCTGCCGCGTGGGCATGCCAACCCCGACGGTCGATTCCCCATCCACACGGGAACTTTCGACATGCGGCTCAAGCGATGGATGGCCGATATCGCGGTCATCGACGAATTCGGCTGCCCCGTCAAAGTCACACCCCACCAGTTCCGGCACACCTACGCCACCCGGCTGATCAACAACGACGTGCCGCAGGAAGTGGTGCGTCGCCTGCTCGACCACACCAGCCACACCATGACCGCCCGCTACGCGCGCCTCGCCGACACCACCATCCGCGAACAGTGGGAACGCGCTCAGAAGATCAACATTCGCGGCGAGCCCGTCGACACCAGCACCGACGGTCCGCTCGCCGACGCCGCTTGGATGAAACAGAACCTGTCTCGCGCGAAAATGGCTCTACCGAACGGCTATTGCGGTCTGCCGATGCAGAAATCGTGCCCACACGCCAACGCCTGTCTCACTTGTCCGCTGTTCGTCACCACCGCCGAGTTCCTGCCTCAACACCACCAGCAGCTCGCCGCCACCCGCGCTCTGGTTACCCGCGCCGAAACCGACGGCCACGTCCGCCTTGCGGAGATGAACCGCGCCGTCGAGACCAACCTGCTCACCATCATCAGCACCCTCGAACACGACCCCAGCTGCCGGTGCGGCCACACACCATCTGGCGGAACATGCTGCGGAGGAGGAACATCCGATGCGTTCTGACAACACCCACCACCTGCTCGCCGCCGCTCAACGGCGCCGTGACAGCACTCTCGAACGCGCACAGCGCGCCCTGCGGGAGCTCAGCGAGACCGGTCAGCGCTACACGGTCACCGACGTCGCCGCCCGCGCTGGTGTCTCCCGCGCCTGGCTCTACGCCCAAGCCGGGCTACGCGACCAGATCCGCCAACTCACCGACCAACGCACGCCAAGGCCGGGAATCGACCAAACCCAGCGCAGCACCGACGCGTCCCTGCGGCAACGGCTCAAACTCGCCCACGCCCGCATCACTGAACTCGACGACGACAACCGTCGCCTGCGCCACCAAGTAGCCCAGCTGCACGGCCAACTCCGCACCACCCGCCTGCACGGGCCACCTGTCGCAGACACCGTCCACAACGAGAACACCCTGCTCACGCTGCCGAACGACCGAACCGACGCAAGATAACGTTGGTTTCCTCAAGTTCGCGGTTCTTGCGTTTGAGCTCACGCAACTCGCGCACGGTATCGGTGGGCGCCCCGTCGCGGACCCCGGTGTCGACCTCGGCCTGGTTGATCCAGCGTCGTAACGATTCATACGACACCCCCAAACGCTTGGCGACCGCGGTCAGGCAGGCCGTACGGGTGGCGTACTCCTCGGCATGGTCGCTGACCAACCGAACCGCCCGGGCCTTGAACTCCTCGTCGTACTTCTTCGGCATGATGCGAACAACCTTCCCTCGAAAGAAGGTGTGCATCGAACTCGGGGCGGTTCAGGTGTCGCTCGTGTCTAGGACGGCGCCCGGTGGCAACCCGTCGACTGTTTTCCTGCAGGTACCGAAGCACTGAGTCCTCGGCCTCTTGTTAGCTTTTCGGGATCTTCGGTGACGGCGCAATGGGTGTGGGTTCCATGGGCCCTCCTGGAATCATTGTCGCGCCGGATGGGGCTGATGGCCCCGACCCGGTGTGCTTGGTTGGATTGGTCGATGAGCATGTTGCAAGAACACCGGCGGTCAACAGAACAGCGAATACCTCGAGCAATTCGCCAGGTTTTGTCTTTACTTTCATTCTCGTGTCACTTCGGTGGTGTCGCATCGGTGCGTCCGGCGATGATGTGCCCTGTGTTATCGAGCGCGAGGTTCCCACTGTCCGAGCCACAAATACGAAACCGGAGTCGGCAGAACAGCTTGGGCTTCACCCCAACACCAACGTAACTGGTTTGCACCACCGTCAGGACCGATGAAGGCTACGTAGAAGCCATTCCGAAATTGCTGGCGAGGTCAAACCCGCGAAGGGGAGCCCGTCAGTCTTTCGCTGGACGGGCCCGCTGATTAAGAGTCAGCGGGCCCGGACGGCTGTCGGCGGATAGTGGATGGGCGGGGTAATCAGAGCGCGGGTTATGTCGACAGTAGTGGCATTGATGTCTGAGGCTCGGTCGCCTTGACGCTAAAGTCGGGGGGAGACCTCGCTGGCATGGCTGCTTTCAGGTGTGATCCAGTTCGTCGAGGTTCCCGTCAGCCCACTCTTCGGCGGACGCCATGGCTTCCGGATGATCGGACATCCATTTGCCGTGTGCCATGCATCGCCGGCGCAACTCCTCCTGGTCTGTGTCTCGCTGAGGCAACCCGACGTAAGCATAAATCTCTTCCTCGCTGAATGTGCGGCCTGCGCCGTGATCGGCTTCTGCTGCGATCAGCGAATCACGAAAGCCTGGTAGTGCCAACCAGAAGTCGGTGTCGTCGCCATCGTCGTCGGCCGACCGATCAGCCTTGACCGCGCTCACTGAAATTCCCCACTGACGCTCATCGAAAATCCCCACTCGTGTGGCTCCGCCGAGAAGGGCGGGCCCCCTTCGAAGCTTCTGGTGTCTGACGCCAGTTGCTCCATCGAAGGAGGCCCGCTTTCTCATGCTCACATGGGAGGACGATGTGGAAGTACATGCCCTACGCAAACGTGGTTGGACGATCTCGGCGATCGCCCGACACACCGGCTTCGACCGCAAGACGGTCCGCAAGTACCTGGCCGGCGACGGCAAGCCGGGGGTGCGTGCCCGGCCTGACCCTGATCCGTTCGATCCTTACGTCGACTACGTCACCGCGAGGCTGACCGAGGACCCGCACCTGTGGGCCCGCACCCTCTACGACGAACTCGAGGATCTCGGGTTCGTCCTGTCGTATCAGAGCCTGACGCGCAACATCCGCATCCGGGGTCTGCGACCTGTCTGTGAGGCGTGCCGGACCGCCACGCAACGCCCCAACGCGGTAATCCCACATGCGCCGGGTGATGAAACCCAATGGGACTGGCTGGACTTGCCCGATCCACCGGCATCGTGGGGTTGGGGCAAGGCCGCGCACCTGCTGGTCGGCTCGCTGTCGCACTCGGGCAAGTGGCGCGGCTATCTGGCCCCGAGCGAGGACCAGCCGCACCTGGTCGCCGGTCTGGACCGCGTGACCCGTGGCCTGGGAGGGTGCACGCGGGTGTGGCGCTTTGACCGGATGGCCACGGTCTGCGATCCGGGCAGCGGGCGGGTGACCGCCTCGTTCGCCGGGGTGGCCAAGCACTACGGCGTCTCGGTGGCGATCTGCCCGGCCCGGCGCGGTAACCGCAAGGGGGTGGTGGAGAAGGTCAACCACACCGCCGCGCAACGCTGGTGGCGCACCCTGGCCGACGACCTCACCGTCGAGCAGGCGCAAGCGAGCCTGGATCGCTTCGCCCGGGTGCGAGGCGACACACGCCTGCGCTCCACCGCCGACGGCCGCTCCTCGGTCGCCGTGGTGGCCAAAACCGAACCACTGCAACCGGTACCGGCGCAGGCGTATCCGGTGATCGTGGCCGAGATCCGCACCGCCTCGCGCCAAGCGATGGTGTCCTACCGCGGTAACCGCTACTCGGTGCCGCCGGAACTGGCCGCCGCCAATGTGGTGGTGTCACATCCGGTCGGCGGGCAGTTCTGCGACATCGCCACCATGAGCGGGATCGTGATCGCCCGACACCGACTGGCCGCCGACGGGCTCGGCGTCATGGTGCGTGACAGCGGCCATGTCATCGCCCTGGACGCCGTGGCAATGGCCACCGCGGCGACCGGACGCCCGCACCGCCGCAAGGAACGCATCCCACCCGGTCCGGCAGCCAAAGCCGCTGCCGCACAACTGCTTGCACTCAAGCAGCCATCCAACACCTCAAGTGAAACGTCCACTCCGTCAACCGATTCCACCGTCATCGATCTGTCCGCCTACGAGCGGGCCGCGCAGAACAGGACCATCCAATGACCCCTACTCCACGCACCAACAAGGCCCCCACCAGGACCGAGGAATCGCCATCGGCTGCGGCGAGCCGCTATCAGCAGCTGCGCTCGCACCTGGCCGAGCTCAAACTGGCCGCGGCCGCTGAAGCCCTACCGGCGGTGCTGGATCAGGCCACCGCCGAGGGGCTGTCACTGACCGTGGCGTTGGAGCGACTGCTGGCCGTGGAGGTCGAGGCCAGCACTGCCCGACGGTTGGCCGGCCGGTTGCGGTTCGCCTGCCTGCCCACCCCGGCCACCCTGGCCGATTTCGATGTCGATGCTGCCGCCGGGATCGACCGCAAGCTGATCGACGAACTGGGCACCTGCCGTTACCTGGAAACCGCGACCAACATTCTGCTCATCGGCCCACCCGGGCCGGAAAAACGCACCTGTCCGTCGGGTTGGCCCGCGCTGCCGCCCATACCGGCTACCGGACCTACTTCACCACCGCCGCCGATCTGGCCGCACGGTGTCACCGTGCCGCGATCGAGGGACGCTGGGCCACCACCATGCGGTTCTACGCCGGACCGACCCTGCTCGTAATCGATGAACTCGGATACCTGCCGCTGCCCGCCGAAGCCGCTTCGGCGCTGTTTCAGGTTGTCTCCCAACGCTATTTGAAGACCAGCATCGTCATCACCACCAACCGCGGGGTGGGTGCTTGGGGAGAAATCCTCGGCGACACCACCGTGGCCGCCGCCATGCTCGACCGCCTGCTGCACCGCTCCGTGGTCATCAACCTCGACGGCGAGTCCTACCGGCTACGCGACCACCACGACGCCGCGGAAACCCTGCGCCGGACCACCACCGGCACCCGCCAACCACTACACTGACCGCTGCTCACAGGTGAGGAATTTCGGCGAGCACACCTGGGGACTTTCGATGAGCGCCGTCAGCCTTACCACTCACGCCATCAGGGTAGTGGCCTAGCCTGACGCGGAGCAGGGGTTGGCGACTTTGACCTGTATGCCGCCGATATCGACAAGATCTACGTCGAGGGCAAGCCTAAGCAGCTGCTATCGACAATCGATCTCGCTAAGAAGCACGGCGGCTGCGCAGCGAGGTAGTCAGCGTGGACATGGAACTAACCCAGACACAGAGGTCACGAACCATTTCTGGTTTGTGACTTCATGCGTCACAGTTCGTCGAACCGCTCCATGTGGGCGAAAAGTGACTTGCAGTCCGGAGTCCCAAATGTCCGGTCTCGATCTAGTTGGCGGTCACTTACAGGGAGCGCCAGCAAGGATTCGACTCGGAAAGCTGTTGCGTATCTATGAAGTTGGCGGTTCCCAATGAAAATCCGACTGCCAGGTCTTGGCAGTCGCATGTCAGTCTAGGTGCCGCTCGACGTCCGTGTGCCTGTGCAGGATGCGCACTACGTCGATCAGAACTCCGCTGGCGGCAACGCGGTAATAGAGCGTGTGTGAACCCGCAGCATGTCGGCGGTAGCCGACACGAACCTCGTCGCAAGGCCTCCCGATGAGTGGGGTTGTCCGCCACAAGCTCAATAACTCGCTGAATCTCGCGCACGTACGTTTCGGCTTGGTTGGCACTCCACCGGTTACGGGTGTAGTCCCAGATCTGCTCCAGGTTGGACTGGTAGCAGGGGACACCAGGCGCTTATTTCATTGGCTTGACGCGATGTCCTGAGCTTATTTCACTGGCTCGGTGCGATGTCCTGGCAACCAGGCAGACATACCGTCTTGCACTCCGCGGTCTGTCTCTTCCCCTAGGGTGGGGCTGCCCGGAGTAGCTGTGTCTCGACAGCTACAGCTGAGTGTGCCGAACGGATTCGGGTCAGCACTTGTCGCTGGGGCTTGTCCGAGGGAGCCGACAGCGATTGCAGTGCTAACCAGTATCCTGATGATCACCTGGGTTACCCCTCATCTACCGGTGATTTGTCATCGCATCTGCGACTTGATGCGCCCGCAGGCCGCAGAGCTATACGCAGGCCATCATCTGTAGCCAGCGGATACAGTGGCATCGGGTAAACGTCTCTCGGTGTGATCTACACTACCCCCGTACGGTACCTCCGGTCAATGCTCGGTTTCACGCGCCAGGTGTAAAGGCACGCCGTCATCAGGTCTGCGCGCGAGGCCGTGTGACCCGCCACCGGCCGCCCCTGTTGTTCCCGATAGGCCCCAGTCAGTTCCGATCTCGTGCCGGATTGGCACTGTGAGGTGGTGAGCCATGATCAGTCGTTCGCCTTCGCCGCCCCGCCAATGCACATCGTCTAAGCCGGAAAGCTTCCGCTATGGGCGCCCCCGGGAGGTCGCGTAGCCATCACCGCCGCTTTCGTCGGGGTGCCAACGCACCGACTTGAGCTGGCGTGGCCTCGCTGGAGGTAAGGATCGCGTGGGGATTTGATCGCTTACGCATCGCCCTGACTGTATGTAGGCGCCGAACCGTGCTGCGGCCCACCAACAGCCGGCCGCTCAGGTGGGCAAAATGTCAGAGTGGGCGGGCTGCAGGCGGTGGGTCCGGTCTAGGCGGTGTAAGGCCACAGCGGCGACGATTCCGACGAGAACCAGTCCTGCCCATGCCAGTTCGCCCAGGCCCATTTGTCGTGCGGCGCCCATAACCGCGCCCGTGGCCAAATTACCGACGAGGATTCCGGCCCCGATGATGGTGTTGTACAAGCCGTAATGGGTGGCGACCAGTCGGCCGCCCAGCGAGACCACAATGTCCATCTCGAATGGGAAGACTGCGGCCGAGCCGATGGCCAGCAGGCCCGCAGACATCAGAAGCGCCGCGATCGCCGGCAGAGCGCCGAAGCGTTCGCGGTCTGGGACGACGATCAACGGCAGGAACGACGCTGCCATTATGGTCAGGCCCACGGCCAAACTGCGTCTGGTTCCCCACCTCTCGGCGAACCAACGGGTGATGCGCAATTGTCCACCAACCGCGGTGAGCCCTGAAACGGCGAAAAGCGCCGCGACTAGTAATGAATGAGATCCTGGCGCCAGCACCGACGCCTGCAACGGCAGTGCGAGATTGATCTGAAACGAGAGCACATAGGAACCGATCATCGCCGCGGCGAACAACAGGAAAGAGCGGTTAGCGACGACGACCCGCCAATCTTGCAATATCGAGGTCTTCTCCGGCGCTGGGTCGGCGCGGCGGCGAGGCAACGCCAGTAGTTGCACGACTGTGAGCACGGCGAAGACGACCGCCGCGCCGGCCGCGGCGACCCGAAAGTTTATGGCCATCAGGACAAGTCCAACAATTGGGCCAAGCAAGATGCCGGCGTGATTGAAAATATTGAACATCGCGAACGCCTCGACACGGCGGACGCCGACGTCGGCGGCCAGATACGCGCGAATCGCTGGGTTGAACAATGCACCGGCGAAACCGGTAGCCGCGGCGGCGATCAACACGGCGGGCAAGGACTGGCCCGCCACCAGTAACGCGAACCCACCGATGCGCAGTAGACATCCGGCCACGATCAGCCACTTGTAGCCCAGCCGATCGGCCAACGTGCCCCCCACGATGAACATGCCCAGCTCAGAGAAATCCCTGGTACCCAGGACCAGCCCGACAGCCCACGCCGCCAGCGCGAGCGGGCCGGCCAGGTAGCCGGCCAGATAGGGCATCAGCATGTAGAAACCGACGTTGATGCCGAACTGATTGATCAGCAGAATCCGGCTGGGCGTGTCGAACCCGCGAAACCGCGCCACAAAACCCACTGACCGCACCCTATACGTCAATTCCCGCTATCAAAACGCAGGCGCCGGTCAGACTGCTTGAGGCAGATCCTTGCGGAACCGTCGCAGCAGCAGCGCCGCCGTCGCGGCGAAGCCGGTGCTGAGCCCGGTCCACACTCCGGCCCCATGCAATTGCGCCGGGAACGCTAGGAGCAACATGGCGGGCAGGCCAACCAACCAATACCCGATCGTGGTTGCTCGCAAGCCGGCTTTGGTGTTGCCGATGCCCCGCAGCAGTCCCACGGCGATGTTTTGGGTGAAGTCCACGATTTGCTGAATTATCGCGAAGAAGAGGAAGAATTTGGCGATCACAATAGTGGCCGAATCGGCGGGGTCTAAAAATGGCCGTAAAACCCAGTAGGGGGCTACCACGTAGAGCAGTCCGAGTGTCACCGTGCTGATTACCCCTAGGAGAAGCGCGACGACCGCTATCTGCTCGGCCTGCCCTTTATCACCTTTGCCGGTCGCACGGCTGATGAGGATGGATGATCCGTGGGATAAGCCGATGCTGATTTGGAAGGCGATGCGGGTCAGCTGAGTCACCACATTGTGCGCGGCCAGCACGATGGGGCCGAAGGTTCCCATCACCACGGCGGCCAGCGAGGTGATCCCGGCTTCCGAGCCGTACGTCAATGAAATAGGGACTCCCAACCGCAGGATGTGGCGGGCCATTTCAGCGTCGGCATTCCAGCCGTCGATCGACAGCAGCGGGGCGAGGTGATTGTCACGGCGCAGGATGAAATAGAACGCCGCAACAGTGAGTACCTGCACCAGCGTCGTTGCCAGTCCGATGCCCGCCAAGCCCAGCCGGGGGAGGCCCAGCAGTCCGTAGATGAACACCAAATCCAGCGCCGCGTTCAGTGCGATGGAGGCGATGCTGACCGCCAACAGGGGACCGGGGCGGCGCATACCAACGGAGAACTGCCGCAACACATTCAGCCACACCATCGGAACCAGCCCTGGAGCTAAGGCAATCATCATGGGTCGCGCGAGGGCCAGCACGTCTTTGTCCACCCCGAAGACGGGCAATACATAGCCCAAAGCGATCAGCGCGGCGCCGAGAAGGACAGCCGTCAAGGTGGCCACCAAGAAGGCGGATCGGTTGATCTGGCGGATCTCCGTGTGCGCCTTGGTGTCTGGGCGGTCGCTTCCGGAACGTGCCTCCCCTTGAGCGGCCGCAGTGGCGACCAGGTTTCCCACCGCCGTGACTACACCGACGCACATGGTGCGCATCAGGTTGTATAGGATCGCGGCAAGCCCACCAGCGGCGATGGCTTGCACCCCGATGAGGCCCATCATGGCCAAATCGGTGGTGGTCAACGCAACTTGGGCGAATTGCACACCCGCGATGGGCGCGGCCAAAGCGGTGAGCTGCCGGCCGGTGCGCATCAGGGGAGCAAGCCGCACCCAGCGGTTTTCACCCACGGGCGCCCGGCTCACAAGCGATCGCCATTCTGGTCGGGGCGCCAGCGAAACCGGCCCTCGTCGTCACAAGTCACCTCGAGTTTCGGCGGCAAGGGGAGCCCATGGAACTCGGATTCGTTCTTGTCCATCTGGTAGCCAGCGGTATTGGGGTAGATCAGCAGGTCACCATAACGCGGCTGCCGCGGTAGCTCCACTTTTCGCCAGGTCAGCATGTCATAGTCCAGGCAGCTAGCCCCGCCGACGCAGCATCGGACCGGGCCTGTCGACTGCAGCTCGTCCGAGCTTTCTTGCGGCCACAGCGTCGGATCCGGGAGGAACTCGCTGGATTTCCACTGCTCCGACAAGCTCATGCTCAGCCCGAGAACGGTGATGATCCCGTAGTCGCCGCGCCGCTTGAATCCCTGCACGGGAAAAACGGTGAACCCTGCCCCGTTGAGCAACGCGCGGCCGGGCTCGAGCAGGAGCTTGGTTCCCGTCGTGGCGAATCGGTCGCCGACGGTGCCTTGGCCGCCGGCGTCCTCGCTGGAGAGGATTGCGGCCAACATGTCGGCCCCGGTCGGCTTCTGATGATAGGGGTAGAAGTGGGTGAACGTCTTGCCGGCGTGAAAGTCGCTTTCGGTGCTGTCGCGCAAGAACCGGTCCCACGTCTCGCCGTCGAGGTAGCTCACTGCGAATCCGCCGCCGATAGAAATGGACGTTGCCGCCAGGCCCTGCGCTCGTGCCTCAACAACACGGTCAACCAGCTGGGCCGCCAGCTGCGCACGTGGCGCGACCTCGTACCCGTTGAGGTGAAACGAGAATCCTTCCATGGACACACGCGACCGCTGCTGGGCGCATTGTTGTAGCGCGGCGTCCAATTCAGTGGGGTCCAGACCAAATCTGCTGTGCGGGTTCACTTCTGGAAGCACCCGCAACATGATCCGGACGCTCTCGCCGCGATGGGCCAGCGCGATAACCCTGTCGAGCTCGTCGAGGGCGTCCACTGCGATCAAGCAACCGTGGCGGGCGGCTAGCCAGAGCAGATGTTCGCTTTTGGCGGGCCCGGTGACCACGATGTCTGAACCGCGCACACCGCAACTAAGCGCATGAACCAATTCCGGGGCGCTGGCTGCATCGACACCTGCGCCGAGCTGCGCGCAGACGCGCAACCAGCACCCCGCCTTGTTGGCTTTCTTGGCGAAGAATACTTGCCCTTCCACGCCCGCCGAGTCGAGCACATCGGTAAACGCCTTCAGGTTTCGGGCGAACTGCGGCGCGAACAGCACGTGAAACGGGCCTCCGACCGCATGAGCCATATCGGCTACTAACGAACGATCAGATATGACTTCCCGGAACCATTCCGGCTCTACCGCCGGCAGCGACAACGGCGTCTGTGCTAGCTCCACAGTTTGATTTCCTGTCCGCGTCCACGAGCGATCGCTTGGGCGGCCAGTTCGTGCGCCACCGGGATGTCGGTGATGGCCATGCCGCTATTGAAAACGAAGACCCGGTCATCCTTGTCTCGCCTGCCCGGTGCTTGTCCGGCGAGGATGTCGGGAAGCTCGGCGTCCAAGCGTAACGAGCCGTTCTCGTCGGCGAAGCGGGTGCCTGTCACCGCCAGTTGGCCCGCGCTCGTCGCGGCGGCGTAGTCGGCGTCGCGCAGCGAGGACGAGTGCACGCCGGTCCCGTTGACCGAGACGAACAGCGCCCCTGGCTTGAGCCAGCTGGTGCGGAACTTGACCTCGGTGGCCGGGCCAGCCGACGTCGCGACTAGAACATCGGCTTCGTTGGCGGCTTTCTCGGGGTCGGTGACGACTTCGATGTCTCGGTCGGGGTGCTGCTCGCGGACATACGCGCGCACGGCGGCGATGCCATCCGGATGGGTGCCGAACAACAGCAGCCGATCCAAGTCCGGCAGAGCAGTCAACAGGAACGGAAAGGTGTATCGGCCTTGAGCGCCCGAACCGGTCACCAGCGCGGTGCGGGCCCCCGGCATTGCGCATGCGCTCGCGATCAGCGCGGTGTTGGCGGCCGTTCGTAGCGCGGTCACTCGGAAGCAGTCCATAAACGCTATCGGCAAACCCGCCTTATCGTCGTAGAGCGTAATGGTGATGTATTCTTTTTTCCCGTCGTCGTTTTGCATGTAATAATCTTTAAACGCCGTGATTTGTGAACCGCCGTCATAGCCGGGCATCGCATAGGCAGCCGAATCCCGGTACGGCGAGCGCATCATGATTTTCGCCGGCGCCCGAGATGAACCATCGGCCACTCGCAGATAAGCGCCCCTGACCAGCTCCATTACCTCACTGGGACTGATCGCAATGTCGGCGATATCGCTGCGTGTCAGCACGCGCAGCGCAACGTCCTCGCGGTCCAGAATCTGCTGTACCGGTTGGCTGCCTGTTGCTGCAGAAACCATTACTGTATTACGTCCTCTCGTGTTTTTGATTCAGTGCAGTGACCCAATGGGGATCCTGCTCGTGCAATTCGTGCAGCGGGGCTATGCAGGAATCTTCACCTCGACCGAGCCATTCCCCGCCTGAATCCCAGCAGCTGCTTTGCGGATCGGTACCGCCCCGCGCAGCAGTGTGGGGTTGGTGATGGTGGTGGTGCGTGTCCAGGAGGTGATGACGTGTTGGTTGGGGTCGATGAGGGTGGTGGGTTGGGGAGTGGGTTGCCAGCCCAGGAGCTCGTGTTGGCGGCAGTAGTCGTCGTTGTAGATGGTGTCGAAGTAGCGTTGGGGTCCGTCGGGGAAGACGGCGGCGATCCGGGTGTTTTTGGGGTAGGTGCGTGCGGCCCAGCCGGCGACCAGCGCGACGGCGCCGACGCTCCAGCCGCCGCTGGCGAACTGGCTGGCCGCCAAGGTGCGTGCCGCCCAGACGGCTTCGTGTGGGGCCACCCAGTGCACCTCGTTGAAGGCGGGGTAGTCGATGTTGGCCGGGTGGATGCTGGAGCCCAGCCCGCGCATCAACCGGGTGGTGGCCGGTTGGCCGAAAATGGTCGAGCCGATGGTGTCGACCCCGATCAGTTTCATGTCGGGGTTGAATCGGCGCAGCACCCGGGCCACGCCGGCGGAGTGTCCGCCGGTGCCTACCGAGCAGACCAGGACGTCGACGTTGCCGAGCTGGTCCATGAGCTCTAAGCCCAGTGATTGGTAGCCGGTGATGTTGTCGGGGTTGCTGTATTGGTCGGGGCACCAGGCTCCCGGCTCGGCGGCCAGGACTTGGGCGACGCGGTCTTTGCGGGCCTGTTGCCAGCCCCCGATCGGGTGGGGTTCGGTGACCAGGTCGACTTGGGCGCCGTAGGCGGCCAGCATGTGGCGCACGATGGGTTCCATGCCGGTGTCGGTGACCACGGTGACCGGGTGCCCGTAGGCTTGGCCGGCCAGCGCTAGGCCCAATCCGAGGCTGCCGCTGGTGGAATCCACGATGCGGGCCCCGGGCGCGAGCTCGCCGCGGGCGCGGGCTGCTTCGACCATGTGCAGGGCGGGGCGGTCTTTCATGCTGCCGCCGGGGTTGAACCCTTCTAGCTTGGCCCAAAACCCGCGATCGGGTGGGCTCAGCGGGGCCGAGATCCGCAGCACCGGCGTGTTGCCCACCAGGGCGGCGGGTCGCCGGGAGGTGGCGGGGGCGGGTGGTGCGCAGTCCCGCGGCTTGATGACCTTCAGTGCCGGAACGGGGTGAACGCATGTGTTGTCGAGAGGAAGAATTTCAGCCATGGGATTCGTCGCTTTCACGCGGGAGCCGCGAATATCGGTGCGCGGCACATGGTGACAGGGGGTCAGCGATCGCCGGCCGCCGCCACAAAGGGCAGAAACGACCTGGCGCTGACCAGTCAGCGACGAGACAGGCAGAACCGCGTCAAGACGTCTTGACCGGTAAGCGCAAAAGCCGGGGTACGGGGCGGGCCCCGCCCGGCGCGCACCGCAAACCGGGCCGGCCCAGCGGTCAGGGCCACGGCCAGCACCGCACCCAACACCGCCAGCGTCGCCAACGCGGCACCCGAGCGGGGCAGCACCGCTGTGGTGAACTGCTCATGATGGCCGCCCGAGGACCCCTTAGTCGCATGCGGATGATCGACGTTAACGGTGAACTCGCCACCCAGCGAAGCCACCAACGCGTGGGCTGGATGGCCTAGCGAAGACTGGGGATGCCCCAGGATGCTGTGGGCGCCGATCAGCACCCCCCACATCGCCAACCACGCCGCAGCCCCAACCGCCACCGCGTACCGCAGCCGTGGCGTTCCGCTAGCGCTGGCCAATCTCATAACACCCCGACCGTAGCACCGCCGGTCGTGGCCATTCGCGCTCCAAATCGAGTCGATGCCCGGCCGAGACCTGTCCGTGATCGATACCCCATCAGCCGCCCGTGGGGGTCGGCCGAAGGCCCGAACGAAGGCAGGGGAAAGTCCACACCAACGACGATACGGTCTGTACCCCATACCCGCAAAGGGTAGTGCGGCTCCAACTTCGCGTGCCGATACACGCGGCGTCGAGAGGGTCTGCCTTGCGCCGTCATAGCCATACGGGTGACGGCACGTTGCCCTGACGTGCGAGGCTACGCGAGCCCGGAATCGGGCACGGGCCCAGGTGCGCCCTCTAGCGGGCGATCACCCGTTGGGCGCGATACGGCACGGTACGTGCCATAATGAGGCCCATTAGCACTCGCATTTCCGCGATCCTGGCACCGCTTCCACGACACCGACGCCATTGCGATGGCTGACCCTCGTCACTACGCAGTAGGCGCAGGTCTCCCCGATGACCAAGACGCTGGGAGGATAGATGACAACCCCACTCGGATATTCGGCGCAAAAGGACAATTACGCCAAGCGACTGCGCCGCATCGAGGGCCAAGTCCGCGGCATCGCGAAGATGATCGAAGACGACAAGTATTGCATCGACGTCCTCACCCAGATCAGCGCCGCCAGCAGCGCCTTGAGGTCAGTCGCGCTGAATCTGCTCGACGAGCACCTTGACCACTGTCTGACCCGCGCCGCCGCGGAGGGCGGCGACCAGGCCCACGCGAAATTGGCCGAAGCCTCCGCCGCAATCGCACGACTTGTTCGCTCTTGATCGCTGCACGCGTGCATCCATCCGCTGCCGGTGGGGCTCACACGACGCAGTGAGGCGAACGGGCCGCGACAATCCGCGAGCGCGGTCGCACCGCATGACGCAAGCACACGTCGCTCACCCTTCGCGAGGGATTAAGCGCCGGGTAACGAACACACGGCATGGGCCTAAATCATCTTGGCAGCAGGCGCATTCTCTGTTCGTCGAATTCTTGCTGCGTCAGGATTCCGGCGGCACGCAGCGACGCCAGCTCGCGCAGCTCGGCAGCGATGTTGATCGCTCCGACCGGCGAAACCTGCGGGGCGATTGCTGGGGCGTTTGTCTTGTCCTTCTTGTTCGGGTCGCGGGGGGCCTTCGCCGTCTCGGCCCGGCTTCGCTCCCGACCCAACGCGCTCGTGCCGGCCATCGCGCGCCCGGCCATGCTCGCCACCGCCATCTCGCCGAACAGACTCCCGGTGCCGCTGGGGGCGGCCGCGGCGGCGGCTTCCGCGGCGGCGCCGGCGCTGGTCGCCGGCAACGCCAAAGCGGCCGGCCGTATCGCCGGGGCGGCGGCCGTCCACCCGGGCGGTACCGACAGGCCGCCGACGGTGTTGGCCTCACCGAGCCCCGCTGACGCCAGAGTTCCGAATCCACCCGCCGGGTTCGTGATGACCGGGAATGGCGATGGCGGCACCGCGCCCGCCCCCGGCCAGGACTGCACACCGGCCCACCCGCTGACGATGTCATCGGTGTGGAAACCGGTCAGCGCGCCGGCAATGTTGAAGGGAAGAGTCGTCGCACCGAAGGGGGTTACCACGCCGAGTCCAGCGACGCTGGCGGGCCCGTTCAGAAAGACCGTGATCAGATCGCTCTCCACGCCCAGCACGTCCGTCACCGACGGGTCGACGGCAGTTGGCCCCACTGCGGTTCTGGTCAACATGTTGGGTACCGCCGAGAACGGTTGCTGGGCAACCGCGTTGCGTGTGCTCCCGGCGGCGGTGCCGGTGGCCTGCGCTACGGCTCCGGATTGGTCCGCCCCGGGGTTGGTGGTCTGATCCGGCTGGACGAACGGTGTCAGCGTGGTCGCCGACGCCGTGGAACCCGCGTAGCCGAACATCGCCGCGGTGTCACGCGCCCACATCTCCGCATACTCGGTCTCGGTGGTGGCGATCGCCGGCGTGTTCTGCCCGAGGAAGTTCGTCGCGACGAGGGACGCCAGCAGGGTGCGGTTCGCCGTGATCACCGGCGGCGGCACCGTCTGGGCGAAGGCCGTCTCGTAGGCGAACGCCGCGGCCCGGGCCTTGGTGGCGGTTTCTTCGGCCTGGGCGCCGGTGGTCCGCATCCACTCCAGATAGGGGGCGATCGCCGCGGTCATGGCCGCAGCCGACGGGCCGACCCACGGGCCGGAGGTCAGGGCGGTGATCTCGGCCTGGTAGGAGTCCGCCGTCGACTGCAGCGCGGCGGCCAATTCGTCCCAGGCCATGGCGGCGGCCAGCATTGGTCCCGACCCCGGACCGGCGTACATCCGCGCGGAGTTAACCTCCGGCGGTAGTACTGCGAAGTCCACGTTCTCCTCCGATCGCTCTCATGGCCGCGAGGGCATCGACGGCTCCGGTGCGCGTCGTATGGGGGTAGCCAGCCGAACAGCAAACAAATCGCAATCCTTCGGGCAGTGCCGGTACCGCGAAGAAAGGCGACCTAATGAGACCGTCCCGACTGCTGAGGGATCGGCCTCACACCGTCGCAAGCGCTCCCACCTCAACAAACAGGACGAAATTCTCGCTACAGGTTACTTGCACATGACACAAGGACTCACGAAGGGTTTGGCGCCTGGTCCGAGAAATCACGTCCAGCCGCCTTCAGGCGCCGCACAGCCATGATGGGTTGGGGGTTGTCGATGCCCCTGACTGCCATTGGCGGCACAGCCGGATTCATTCGCTGAACGAGAATGCCGTCCGCCGCCGCGATTCGGTATGCCGGTCCACTGGTTCCATCGGGATGTAGCAATACGACCGTTCCTCAGGAGCGTCGTCGGGATCGTGACCGGGTACGGTCTCTATCGAATTCCGTGGAAGCGTCTGGTTGAGCCGAAGCGGCTGCGGGCAGACTTGTAGCTGTCGTGCAGCGGTCGAGAAGTCAGAGCACCGCCAAGGGCCGCCAGGGGAACCGGCCCTCGAACCGAGGAAAGGGCTTGTTGTGATGAGAATCAGGACTCTGACGGCGGCTGTCGCGGCGTTGGCTGCGCTGGTCGGCGCCGGCGCATGTAGTAACTCCCACACTGACCAGGCAGGCGCCACAAAGGGCGCACCGACTTCAGCGTCGGCCCCCGACGGCCATAAGCAGGCTGATGTCGTGTTCGCGCAGCACATGATTCCGCATCATCAGCAGGCCATTGAGATGAGCGACATTGTGTTGGGCAAGCAAGGCATTGACGCCCGTGTCGTAGATCTAGCGAATCAGATCAAGGCAGCTCAAGGGCCAGAGATTGAACAAATGCAGACTTGGTTGGGTCAGTGGGGGACGCCGAGCCAGACCATGATGCCCACGCGGAGCGCGATGCCGGGTATGAGCGGGATGTCCGACGAGGACATGGCCGCGCTAAAGAACGCCCAGGGCGTGGAGGCCAGCAGGCTGTTCTTGACGCAGATGATCCAACATCATCGGGGCGCGATCGCCATGGCCCAGGACGAGGTCAATTCCGGCGGATATCCTGCGGCGACGGCGATGGCCCGCTCGATCATCGCCAGCCAGCAGCAGGAGATCGACACCATGCAGAAGCTGCTGGCCTCGCTGTAACTGTCAAGACGCCCGCGGGATCACCGGATGCCCGGCTGAAACCGGCGAAGCCGCAAGCTATTACTGACGACGAACCCCGAAGAGAGCGCCATCGCGGCGCCGGCCAGCATCGGATTGAGCAGCCCGGCGGCGGCAAGCGGCAGCGCGGCGACGTTATAGGCGAAGGCCCAGAACAGGTTTCCCTTGATCGTGGCCAACGTCTTGCGCGATAGCCGGATCGCATCCGGCACCGCGCGCAAGTCGCCGCGGACCAGAGTCAGGTCACTGGCCTCGATGGCGACATCGGTGCCGGTACCCATCGCCAGTCCGAGGTCGGCCTGGGCCAGCGCGGCAGCGTCGTTGACGCCGTCGCCGACCATGGCCACCACCTTGCCGTCGGCCTGCAGACGCTTGATGGTATCGACCTTGTCCTGGGGCAGCACCTCCGCGATCACGTGGTCGAGGCCGACCTGACGGGCGACCGTGTCAGCGGCGGCCTGGTTGTCGCCGGTGAGCATGATCGGTGTCAATCCAAGCGCGCGTAGTTGGCTGATGGCCTCGGCCGACGTCGGTTTGACCGCGTCGGCGACCACGAGCACGCCGCGTGGCCTGCCATCCCAGCCGACTGCGACGGCGGTTTTACCTTGCGACTCGGCCGCCCGCATGGACTCAGCGAGCTTCTCCGGCAGGTGCTGCGACCAGTCCGCCAGTAGCCGTTCGCGGCCTACCATCACCGCGTGGCCGTCGACCATACCTTGGACACCGAGCCCCTCGAGGTTGGTGAATTCTTCGACGGCCGGAAGGTCACCGAGCTTCTCGCGTGCGGCTTTGGCGATCGCGGTGGCGATGGGATGCTCGGAGGCAGCTTCCAGCGCGCCGGCCACCCGGAGCACCTGATCGGGTTGTCCGCCGTCGTCGGTGATCACATCGATCAGGGTCATCGCGCCAGCGGTTACCGTGCCGGTCTTGTCGAGGACGATGGTGTCGATGCGTCGCGTCGATTCCAGCACCTCGGGACCCTTGATAAGGATGCCGAGTTGGGCGCCGCGGCCGGTGCCGACCATCAGAGCGGTCGGCGTGGCCAGGCCCAGTGCGCAAGGGCAGGCGATGATCAACACCGCGACGGCGGCCGTGAACGCCGCGCCGATCGACCCGCCGACGACCATCCACAATCCCAGCGTCGCCACCGACAACACGATGACAATCGGCACGAAGATGGCCGAGATCTTGTCGGCGAGCCGCTGCGCGTTCGCCTTTCCGGTTTGCGCCTCCTCGACCAGCCTGGCCATCTGCGCTAGCTGGGTGTCGGAGCCGATCCGGTTGGCCCGCACCACGAGTCGGCCGCCGACATTGACGGTGGCCCCGACCACGTGGTCGTCGGGCCGAACCTCCACCGGCACCGATTCGCCGGTCAGCATCGATGCGTCCACCGCCGAAGCGCCCTCGACGACGACGCCGTCGGTGGCGATTTTCTCCCCTGGCCGCACCACAAACTCGTCGCCGACCGCGAGTTGTTCGATCGGAATGCGTTGCTCCACAACGCCTTTGCGCACCACGACATCCTTGGCGCCGAGGTCGAGCAGCGCGCGTAGCGCGGCGCCGGCCCTCCGCTTGGCTCGGGCCTCGAAGAACCGGCCTGCCAGGATAAAAGTTGTGACACCGGCGGCGGCCTCGAGATAGATGTTCCCGGTACCGTCGGTACGCGTGACGGTCAACTCGAACGCGTGCCTCATGCCAGGCATACCGGCGGTGCCCCAGAACAGCGCATAGACGGACCAGCCCAACGCGGCGAGCGTCCCCATCGAGATCAGCGTGTCCATGGTCGCGGTGCGGTGGCGCAGGTTGGCCCACGCGGCCCGATGGAACGGCCACGCCCCCCACACCACCACCGGAGCGGCAAGCGTCAGCGACAGCCATTGCCAGTTGGCGAACTGGAGCGGCGGGATCATGGCCATCACGATCACCGGCACCGTCAGCACCAGCGAAACCAGGAGCCGCTGCCGTAGCGATGCTGTGGGGTCGCCGTCGGGCTGCCCGTTCAGGTCACCATCGGCCGGCTTCGGCTGGGGAAGCGCCGCCGAGTAGCCGGCGTCCGCGACCGCGGCCACCAGCTGATCGGGCGAGACATCTCCGACGTAGGCCACGCTGGCCCTTTCCGTTGCGTAGTTGACCGTCGCGGTGACGCCGTCAAGCTTGTTGAGCTTCTTCTCAATGCGGGCCGCGCACGACGCGCAGGTCATGCCGTCGATCAGCAGCTCGACGTGGCCGTTGGGTGTTGTCTCGATGACGGGACGCACGATGCTCTCCTTTAGGGGCCCGGCCTGCTAGCGGGCCGGCGGACCGTTCGACGGGGGTCGCACACAGTTGAGGGTTTGCTTCAGCCGGCGAGCTGGTATCCGGCCTCTTCGACGGCGGCCTTGAGCGCGTCGTTGTCGACTGGGTTGTCGCTCTCCACGGTGACCATGCCAGTTGACAAATCGACGTCGACTGCGGTGACGCCGGCGATGCTGCCGACCTCATCGTGTACTGAGGATGCGCAATGGGCGCAGGTCATTCCCGCAACCCTGACTGTGACGGTGCTCATGTCGGCTCCTTTCACGTCGACAGGCGTTTCAATCCACACTATACCCCCATAGGGTATCTGTCCAGGTGTCAACACCCCGAACGAACGCGCTGCCGAGCTCACGGGGACGAAGGTTCATTTGGCATAACCACATTTCGCCGAAAATATTGCCCCGATCGAAAGATGGCACGGACCAACAACGGCTGGTTGACGGCCTCACTGCGAAGCGAAGTGCCCATTTCTCGAGTCGCATCGGGCCGGCATGGCCTGACCCCGGTCGGTTGATCCATGGCTTATGAGAGTCTTGCGGCCCACGTTTTGGGCAGGAAGGCTCGACAAGATCATGGCGACGAGGAAGCGGCACAGTCCCGAGCAGATTGTGCGCAAGTTGATGGCGGCCGATCGGCTGCTGGCTGAGGGCAAGGACACCGCGGCGGTGTGCCGCGAGCTGGGTGTGTCCGAAGCGACGTATCACCGTTGGCGTAACCAGTTCGGTGGGCTGAAGGCCGAGGACGCCAAACGGCTCAAGGACCTCGAACGCGAGAACGCCGCGCTCAAGCGGTTATTGGCTGATGCCGAGTTGGAGAAGGTCGCGCTTAAGGAGATCGCGAAGGGAAACTTCTAAGCCCGGAACGTCGGCGGGCAGCCGTTCATCACCTCCAGCGCGTGCTGGGGGTCAGTGAGCGGTTCGCCTGCCGCGTGACCGGGCAGCACCGCGCCACCCAACGACACGAGTCACTGGCAGCCACGCCAGCCGATCCTGATGCGGCGTTGCGGGCCTGGCTTCGCGCGTACGCCAAGGATCACCCACGGCGGGGGTTTCGGCCCGCCTATCACGATGCCCGCGGCGAAGGATGGATTGTGAATCACAAGAAGGTTCAACGGCTCTGGCGTGAAGAAGGTCTGCGGGTGCCGCAGCGGCGCCGGCGTAAACGCCATGGCACCGCCACTACCGCTGGCGTTCCGACCGCCGATGCGCCCAATCGGGTGTGGGCGGCCGACTTCCAGTTCGACGTCACCACTGACGGGCGGCCGGTTAAGATCGTCTCGATCGTCGACGAGCACACCCGCGAATGCCTCGGTGGGATGGTCGAGCGCAGTATCACCGGCGAGGACTTGATCGCCGAGCTCGACCGCCTGGCCGCCCAGCGCGGCGCCTATCCTGCGGTGTTGCGCTGTGACAACGGACCCGAATTAGCTTGCAGCGCAATGGCCGACTGGGCCGCCGGACAGGTCGACCTGCACTTCATCCCGCCCGGAGAGCCATGGCGCAATGGCTACATCGAGTCGTTTAACTCCCGCATCCGCGACGAATGCCTCAACATCAACAGCTTCTGGTCACTGGCCCAGGCCCGGGTGGTCATCAGCGACTGGAAACACGACTACAACCACCACCGACGGCACTCGGCCCTGGGCTACCAACCGCCGGCCCGCTACGCTGCCACCTGTACCCACCAATGAACGACTCTCGTTCGCCGTGGACCAGTTCATGGGGTCCGGCCAGGCATGCAGTCCGGCGGCCGAAGCGACGCGACGCACAGGATTTAGTTCCTGGTCAGGGTGCAGCTCGCGGTCCGCCCAACTGCGTCAGAACGTCTGCAAGGGATGCCCCTCCGAGAAGGTCCGAGACCTCTAGATCGTGATTGAATTCGGCCTTCACACGGCGGCGTAACTCCAGTGCCTGCAGGGAATCCAGGCCGATCGCGACCATGGGGGCGGTGGTGTCAATCGTCTCGGCGCGGTCGACACCGATGGCTTCGGCCAGCAGGTTTACTAACCGTCGGGGTAGACCTGTCTCCTCGACGGGCGCTGGAGCTTCGACGATAGAAGTTGCCGCGGCGGGCGAGGTCAGCTGGGACAACAGCGGGCCGTAGCCGTAGACCTCCAGGACTGATCGTGCGCGAGCGAAATCGAATGCCGCGACGATGGCATTTCCAGGAAGTCGGCGCATTCCCAAAGCGATTGCGCCGGCAGGAGACATCGGGACGACGCCGATGGCAGCCAGCTGCGCCATGCTGGCGTCATCGAGATCAAAATGGACGGTCCACTGTCCCCACTGCACGGACACGCAGTCCAAACCCTCGGCTCGGAGTCGGTGCGCCGTAGCGTCGAGCATCCGATTGGCCGCCGCGTAGACGACCTGTCCCCGGCCGCCGATCGTCGCCCTGGCCGAGGAGCATAGGACTACCCGACAGTTGTCCGTCCTGGGGAACGTCCCTAATATGCGGCAGATGCCAACAACTTTGGCGCGTAACGCCTGGTCGACTTTCTCGGCGGTGATGTCCTGGAATTCGACAGCCGAATACTCTACGGCGGCGTGGATGATCAGATCTGCAGGCACGCTTTGGTTTTCGGCAGCCAGTCGTGAGACCGCTGCTTGGTCGCCCACGTCGCACCTAGTGACATGGATCGGCGTCGCTGCGGCCGAACGAATGCGCTGCAGTCGGTCTGCGACGGCAGCCGTCTCGCCCGATCTGCTTACCAACGTGATTCGCTGCGCGCCGCAGTGCGCGAAGTGCTCGCAGAATTCGAGCCCGAGATTTCCTGTTCCCCCGATGATGAGCACATGCTCAGGGGGTGCTGTGTCGCAGTCGCCGGCGGACGTGTCGCTCTCGGCGATGCGCTTGGCGTAGAGGCCGCCGTTGCGGAATGCCACCTCGGATTCTTCAGCCGTGTGCAGCGCCATGAGGATTGCGTGTGCTGAGTCTGACGCCGTCAGTCCGCGCGGCAGATCGAGGTGCCGGAATCCGATGCCTGGATAGTCGGCGCCTATGCTGCGAAACCCTGCGCTGGCTGCTGCGTGAACCGGATCCGGTGGCGCGTCGTCTGCAACAACCGCCTCACCGCCGACTGTTACGAGCCAGCAGTCGGTGACCGCGTCGTGTATCCCCGGCCACCAGCTGCGGTCGGCAAAGAATGTCGCGACCTCGGCTGCGGCGGCGGCGTCGTCCAGTTCGGGCGATTGCGGAACCAGGATGACGAGCGTATTGAGATCGCCACTGGCGGCGCTGTTTTCGGTGTTGATCATGCGACCCGTGGCGCCGATCTCTTCGGCCACGACGCATAAGGTGGTGGCCAGGTCCCCGCAGGCTCCGGTGTGATCCACGAGTCCGAGGGCGCGCGGCGGCATCAGTGAGCGCTGCGACAGCCGGACCCATTCCTCGACGAGGAGGCGCGCGGGTGTGGTTTCGGCGATCCGATCGCGCGCCGAATCGGCCACTGCGGCAACGGGTGTGACAGCGGATGGTTGACGGGCACGCACGGGCAGAACCTCGTTATAGGGCAGCCACAGCCGGGTCTCGTTCATCCGGGTGTTGGGGAAATCGCGTAACGGCAGCCGGACGTGGCCGTCAGATTCGGTGCGCAGGCACTCCCACGAATAGTCGAGGTCGTGTACTGCCACCTGCGCGAGGCCGCGGGTGAACTCGCCCAAATCGGTGGCGGTTCGTTCCGACGTGCCGACCACCACCGCCTCGCGTTCGTCCGCCTGGACAGCGAGATTCTCGTGAATCGCCAACTGCAGCGTCGGATGTTCGGCCAGTTCGACGAAAGTGTCGATGCCGTGCCGCACCGCGGTCGCAATCGCTTTGTCGAAGCGAACGGTGTTGCGCAGGTTCCAGAACCAATATTCGTCGACCGGCAGCTCAGGCATGATGGGGCCGCCGAGAGTGCCTCCGAGGCAGTCGATGTCGGTGTCGAGGAACTGCGGATTTTGCAGTTGGCGCTGCATGGACGCACGTACCGAAGCGGCGAGCTCATTGATCAAGCTGCTGTGCGCGGGATACTGCACGCGAATGACGCGCGCGAACGTGCCGCGCTCGGTCAACGTGTCCACGATGCCCTGCACCGTCTCTTGATCACCTGAAATGCCCACCATGCTCGGGGAATTCACCACCGAGAGCTGGGCCCAGCCCGAGCAACGCGCGAGTAAGTCCTCGCAGGTGTCACGGTCGGTGGCGACAACGGCCATGGCGTAATCACCGGAGGCGAACTCGTCGGCGGCACGTGCGCGGAGCCCGACGACGAGCGCGGCATCTGCCAAAGTGGTCATCCCGGATACGTAGGCCGCGGCGATCTCGCCTTGGCTGTGCCCGATGGTGACGTGGGGCGCAACGCCGAATGATCGCCACATCGCGGCCAGGCCGGCCATCTGTGTGAACAACGCGGGCTGGACGACGCCCGAACTGTCTTCGGCAGGAAAGTTGTCGTCGAGAAGGTATTTCAGCGGTGACTCGCCGAACTGCGTCTGGAATGCCTCGGCACAGCGATCTGCCTCGATTCGGAATGCCGGTATCGCTTCGTAAAAGAGCCGCCCCATCCCCGGTCGTTGGCCTCCCTGCCCGGGAAAAACATAGGCGAGCCGGCGGGTGCTGGCGGGTGTATTGGTGCGCACCAACGAAGGATGTTCGTGTTCATCGATAACCGCGTGCAGGGCGCTGATCAACTCGTCGCGCTGGGTCACCATGGCTAGGGCTTGGTGCCGGCGCGCGATCCGCGTCCGAAACAGCATTTCGGCGATCCGGTCGGGTGTCACCTCGGGATGGTCTGCGGCATAAGAAAGGAGGGCGACAGCCTCATCCCGCAGTAGTTCGCGCGTTTCGGCCGATAACAGGACGGGAATGGTGTCGTTCGGAAGCCGGTAGGTAAGAGGTGCCACTATTCACTCCAGGGAACTTGCGGGCATCGCGATGATCGCATGCGCGTTGGCGCCACCGGCGCCGAACGATGAGACCGCGCCGTAGCGGACGCCGCCTATGGGCTCCCACTGGTGCAGTTTTGTCGCCAATCGCAGGCCCGTCAGGTCCCAGTCCACCGTCTCGGTGGGGTTGTCCGAGAAGAGCGTTGGTGGGATCTGACCGTGCTGGCCGGCGAGTAACAGTTTGATCAGTCCGAGGATTCCGGATGCCGCTTGTGCGTGCCCGGCGTTCGACTTCAACGAGCCCAGCCGCGCCTTGGATCCCGCCGCGCCGTAGGTCTTGAAAAGGGCCAGCAATTCCACCGGGTCGCCCGCGCGGGTCGCGGTGCCGTGCCCTTCAATCATTCCGACTTCGGCCGGATCGATCCCCGACGCGTCAATTGTCTTGCGGATGAGCTGCTCTTGCGCGCGCACCCGGGGTACGAGGATCGGCTTGCCTTTGCCGTTGTGGTTGGTGCGGACGGCCAGGATGCGTCCATAGATCCGGTGTCCCAGTCGGCGTGCGCGGGATTCAGGTTCGACAACGACCATCCCCGCGCCTTCCCCCCACACGGTGCCGCTGGCGTCCTCCGAGTAGGCGCGGCAATGCCCGTCAGTGGAAAGCGCATTGAGCCTTGCGAATTCGTAGAAAGCTCCCGGTGACCCCATGACGCACGCCGCGCCGGCAAGCGCCCATTCGCATTCGCCCGTCCGCACCGCCGTCGCGGCCAGGTGCAGTGCGGTCAACGACGACGCACACGCCGAATCGATACACATCGATGGCCCGGACAGTCCAAGGCAGTGCGAGATACGCCCGGCGGCCCCCAGCTGGCCTAGGCTGGCGATCCGATGCCCGCTGTGGGCATCGGCTAAGGCCGCACGCGGGCCGTACTCCATCGGGGACATCCCGACGAAACAGCCGACGTCGGCGCCGTCGAGCGCGCCGGGGTTTATCCCCGAATTCTCCAGTGCCTTCCACGCCACACGCATCGCCACCCGTTGCTGGGGCTGCATCACGAGGGCCTCGCGATGCGTGATACCGAAAAAAGGAGGGTCGAATGTTGTTGCGCCGTCCAGGAACCCGCCCGCGTCGAAAACCGGCCCCCAGCCGTCTAGCTCGGATACCGACAGGAGATCGTCGATCGGCCAGCCGCGGTCGCGTGGAAAGGGGGCAATCAGTTCCCTGGCTTCGGCAAGCGCGGACCACAAGGCTGCGGGACTGTCGATTCCCCCGGGCGCCTCGACGGCCATTCCGGAAATGACGATTGGGTCGTCGCTGCTCACGCCGTCTGCTCGCGGTGCGCACTAGACGCCAACAACTCCGCGACGGCGCCTATGTGCGATTCCAGGTAGAAGTGTCCGCCGTCGAACATCGTGACCTTGAGGGTGTCGGTATGTTTGCCCCACCCGTACAGATCGCCCAACGTTATATACGGGTCTTGATTACCGCCCATCGCATGTACCGGAGCCGCTACCTTGATGTCGTCGGCGCAGGAGTAGGCGTCAAAGGCATTGTAGTCGGCTTTAATTACCGGAAGCGCCCGTCTCATGATTTCGCGGTCGGTGAACACATCCGTGCTGGTTCCCTCCAGCGCCGCTAGATGGTTGAGGATCCCCTCGTCATCCTTGGGATGCGGTGGCTTGGCCGCGGCGCGGTAAGGGGCAACCGCCGCGGAGACGTTCAACTGGCGCACATCGATTCCGCTGGCTTCGGCGATACGGACAAACTCGAACGCGACCAACGCCCCCATGCTGTGCCCAAACGTGACGATTGGGATCCCGCGATTGTGCTCTGACGTCCAGAATTCGCCGAACGCTCCAGCGGCGATGTCGGGGAGTGATTGCAACGACGCTTCAGCCGCCCGGTCCTGTCGTCCCGGGTACTGGAAAATAATGACCTTGAATGTCGTGCGCAGTGCTTTCGAAAATTCGCGGTAGGCCGACGCGCCAGCCCCAGCATGCGGAAAAATCAGCAACGGAACGCTTTCGGGCAAATCCGGTTCGTGGAACTGTCTGATCCACCCCAGTGTGCGCGGCATGCAACGCTACCTTTCGCTTCGTGTCGCTGTATGCGCCTCGAGGAGCCCGCGCGGCGGCACAACCACCGCATGCGTCATTAACTTAGCGTAGGCTAACATAAGCTCCTCGCCTTCGGGGGATCGCACCGGCCCGCCGTCCGGGTTTGGGGCGGCGCTTGGTCGGCCCTATCGGTCACGGATCATGAGGGCGGCGCGCTTGTTTGGCAGATCGAGGTCCGTGATGCGCTGAAACCCGGCGTGGTCGAGCACCCGGAGCACCCGCACATTGTCAACGTCGGGCTCGGCGACCACCCGTGCGGCCAGCGGATCCGCCTCCAGTTGCCATGACGAGACCGTGCGTAGCAGGTCCACCGCCAGCCGCCGTCCGCGGCACTCGGGTGGACCCAGCAGCATGTGCACGCCTGCGTCGTGCTCGCGGGCGGGGTAGTAGTCGGACAGCGGATCAAGATCGGCGCGGTAAAGCTCCCAGTAACTCATCGGGACGCTATCCAACAGACCCAGGTACGGAACCGAGTGTGCGCTGGAGTGCTGTTGATGCAGATAGGACGCAATCCGGACGCGGGACCACGGCTTCCGCCAGAATCGCGCCACCTCGGGGTCGTTCATCCAGCAATGCATCAGGTCGAGGTCGCCGTCGGGGTCCAGCCGGCGCAGCGAGAATTCGCCCGCGAACACTTCATGATCAACCGCGGCGCGGCATTGCTGCAGATCTTGCATCTGCACCCGTGTACCTCCCGACCAAAGGGGCCCTGTAGTGCGCGACGAGCACATAAAGCGATGGGCGATCCGATCTCGTCGCCGCGGCAGGCGCACGAGCCCTGTAACTTAGTGAAGGCTAACATAAGCCCGCAGTCGCGGTAGGGTGCCGGCGACGAAGGGATCGTTACTGCGTGTCGTGTCGTTCGGGTTCCGGATCTGGGGTGTAGGACGCCCCATGCTCGGACCGATCCGGCGAACTGAATAACGGGAGTGAGGCGAGCCATGGCCGACGACGTCAAGACTTTGGAGCAACGTCGCCTGGAACTGCTACGTAGGCGCATCGCCGAACGCGGTCTGGCGGCGCGGGAGTCGGTCGAGCTGGTGCGGATCTGTGCGGGAGAACGTTACCGTCTGTCGCCCGGCCAGCGGCGGATGTGGTTCCTGCAGGCCATGGACACAAGCGACGTTACGCTGAACATTTGCGTCGCCTACCGGCTCACGGGCGCCCTGGACGAGGCACGCTTGCGCGCCGCCTTCAATCAGGTCGTTGCCCGGCACGCGATCCTGCGTACCACCTACGCGGTGGACACCGAGGGTGAGCCTTATCAAGTGTTTTCCGATGGCGTTGAGATCGGTTGGCGAACAGATGATTTGACCCATCTTTCAGAGGAGGACCGCGATCGCCGGGTCCAGGCGCTGGCACGAGACGAGTTCGGCCGGTCATTCGACCTCACCGAGGAGCTTACGCTGCGGACAACCCTGATCCGCTCCGGCCCAGACGAATTCGTGCTGTTCTTCGTCGTACACCACATTTGTTGGGATGACGATTCCTGGGCTGTCTTCTTCGGCGAGCTGAGCGCTGCCTATAACGGTCTTCAGTTGAATAGCCGTGCGCCACAGTTCGTTTCGGTCGCGGTGCTAGGTAATGAGGCGGAACCCGCGAGTGCCGACGTCGGTTACTGGGCGGACACTTTGCGGCCGTCACCGGATCCGCTGGAGCTTCCCGGTGCGGCTGCCGTGCATCCGTCCAGGCAGGCCGATCGTCGGGCTCGCGCCCTTCCCGCCGGCTTGTTCGGCAGGGTCGAGGATTTTGCCCGAGACCGCTCCGCTTCACCATTTATGGTGTTGTTGGCGGCCTTTGGCGTGCTGATACGCCGCTATACCGGCGCAGCAGATTTTGTGATCTCCGTGCCGGTCACCGGACGCAGCGCCCCGGCCGAGGGGGCGATCGGGTACTTCGGCAACACGCTGTTGCTGCGGATCGTCGTTCGACCGCACGACACGTTCACCTCGTTCGTCGACGCGGTACGCGAAACCTGTTTTGCCGGGTTCGCCCACCAGTCCGTTGGCATCGATCGAGTGGTGCGCGAAGCCAACCCGGAGCGGGCAATGGGGCACGATGGCATGGACCAGCTGGTCCGCTTGGGTTTCAGCATGCGCAACAGCGCAAGTGGATTGATACTGGACGGTGTCACGGTAGGACAACTCGAATTGGGCGCGGTAGCCGCCCAGCTTCCGTTGGCCTTGACGGTTGTGCTCGACCCAAAGGGAGTATCGGTCGAGCTCGAGCACCAGACCGACGTGTTGAGCTCGGCACTCGTTGATCAGATGCTGACCCATTATCTGCAGCTGTTGAACAACGCCCTGGCCGAACCCGAACGTCGCCTAACCAAATTGGACCTGCTCGGCGCCGGCGAGCGGGAAGCCGTCCTGGCGCAGTCGCACGGGGAAGTTGTCGCCACGCCGGCCACCACGATGGTCGCGATGCTTGAAACAGCCGCGGCCGTCGCTCCCGACGCGGTCGCGCTAGTTTCCGACGCGGGTGAAGTCACCTATGCCGACCTGCATGCTCGCGCGAATCGTTTGGCGCGCTGGCTTATCGGACGAGGCTTCGGTGCCGAGGACGTCATCGGGCTGCGCATGACCACGTCGATAGAGTTCATCGTCGCGCTGCTCGCCGTGCTGAAAGCCGGTGCGGCCTACCTGCCGATCGACCCCGCCTATCCCGACGACCGCATCCAATACCTTGTCACGGATGCCCGACCCCAGACGGTTATCGGGCGACAGGAACTCGACGCCGCCGAAGACGCCGCCGCACAGTTGTCGGACGCCGCGCTCACCGATGCCGACCGGCTACGTCCGTTGCGTCCCGACCACTTGGCTTACGTCATCTACACTTCCGGTTCCACCGGGCGGCCCAAGGGCGTGGCTGTCTCGCACCGCGCGATCGCCGAGCACGTGGATGGTTTCATTGCCGAGTGGAGCGTGACCGGAGAAGACCGGTGGCTGCAATCGTCGTCGGTGAGCTTCGATGCTTCACTGGCAGACATCTTCATCCCGTTGTCGCTTGGCGCACAGCTGATCGTGCCCAGGCCCGAGGCCTTCGGTGACATCGATTACGTTGCCGAGCTGATCAATCGCCGCGGCGTCACCGTGCTCCACATGGTGCCCTCCATGCTGAGCACCCTGCTAATGCTGCCGCAGGCCAGCCAATGGCGGCAGTTGCGTCATGTGCCGGTGGGCGGAGAAGCGCTTCCCACTGAGGTAGCCGACAAATTCGCCAGCTACTTCGACGCGGAGCTACGCAATCACTATGGCCCGACCGAGGCCGTCGTGTGCTCGACACACAAGCGGGTCGCGGGGTCGCAGGGCGCGCGCGTAGTGCCGATCGGCGTGCCGAACCGCAACGTCTACGCCTACGTGCTCGACGAGCAGTTGCAACCGGTGCCCGCGGAGGTCGTCGGTGAGCTGTACCTCGGTGGCATTCAGTTGGCGCGTGGGTATCTCGGTCGTCCCGGGCTGACCGCGCAGCGATTCATCGCCGACCCTTTCAATCCCGGCATGAGGCTGTATCGATCCGGAGACCTGGTCCGCCGCAACATCTCTGGCGACCTGGAATTCGTCGGCCGAGCCGACGAGCAGGTCAAGATTCGTGGCTTCCGCATCGAGCTCGGCGAGGTCGAGTCCGTCATCAAAACGCATCCAGCGGTGCGGCACTGCCTCGTCGCCGTGGAAGACACCGAGGCTGGGCCCATGCTGGCCGCGTACCTGGTGCCAGCGGCTGATGAACACCTCTCCGCCGACTTAGATCTCGATGAGATACGCGCACATGCCGCCTCGGCGCTGCCTGAATACATGGTGCCCAGCGCATTTGCAGTTATCCATGAGATCCCGCTGACTGTGAGCGGCAAACTGGACAAACGGGCACTGCCCGCACCTACGCCTATCGCTGTGCGCCGCTACCGTGAGCCGGCGACCGAGACCGAGCGCCGGATGTGCTCGATTTTCGCCGAACTGTTCGGCTGGGAGCGTGTGGGTGCTGAGGACTCATTCTTCGGGCTGGGTGGCCATTCCCTGCTGGCGGCTCGGCTGGTCGCGCAGATCCGTGCCGAATTCGGCATAGAGCTGACCGTTCGCGCCGTGTTCGATACGCCCACCCCGGCCGGATTGGCGGCTGCGCTGGTCGAGCAGTTCCGTGCCGAGTTCGACATCGACCTTGACGCGATGGACGCCGAGGACACTTTCGACGACGCAACGTCGGCTTGGCAATCGAGCCGCCCAGAACTCGTCGAATCGGTTCGCCCGGAGCGGCTCCCGTTGTCCTACTCGCAGCTCGCCGCGTGGTTCCAGTATCGGATGGAAGGGGCGGGGGACGGCTTTAACATGCCCTTTGCGCTTCGCTTCGACGGTCCCCTGGACATCGTCGCCCTCACCGAGGCGGTCAACGACGTCGTTAAGCGCCACGACGCCCTGCGCACGAACTTCGATGAGCACGAAGGCGTTCCGTATCAAATCGTGCACCCGATCTTGCAGTTGGAACTAAAAGTCCGGGAGGTCACCCCGGACGGCTTCGATGACGCGGTGGCGCAGCAGCGCCGGCACGTGTTTACGCCCGAGTCGGGGCCGTTGATTACGGTCACCCTGTTGGCGCTCGGCACGGATACGCATGTGCTGTTGGTGGTCGTTCACCACATCGTCAGCGATCACGCCTCTCTGGGGATCTTCTTTGACGACCTCGTCACCGCCTACCGCGCGCGGCACCAAGGGCAGGCGCCGCAGTGGACCACATCGCCGATCCAATTCGTGGACTACGCGCTGTGGCAACGAGACGCATTCGCTTCCCTATGGGGACAGGCTGAGCTGGCGTATTGGCGTGACGCCCTCGCTGGGTTGCCCGACGAGGTCTCGGTTGCCCACGATTATTCCCGCCCGCCGGCGCTCGGAAAGCGTGGGGAGGTGGTGACTTTCACCGTGCCCGCCACCCGCCGGGCGTCCTTAACACAGCTCGCCGAGCAAAATGGCGCCAGCGAGTTCATGGTTTACCAGGCCGCCCTGGCGGTAGTGCTGCACAAGCTCGGCGGAGGGACGGACATTCCGCTCGGCAGCCCGGTCGCGTCCCGTGTCGAACCGATCACGGCTAATCTGATCGGCTTGTTCGCCAACGTGGTGGTGCTGCGCAACGATCTGTCCGGTGATCCAAGCCTGCGCACCATGCTCACCCGTAGCCGCCACACGGTGCTCGACGCATTCGCACACCAAGAGCTGCCCATCGAACGTCTGGTTGAGGCTCTCAACCCACCGCGCTCACGGTCCCGAAACCCGCTGTTTCAGAACATGATCCACTTTCGCGGAGAGGATTGGGCGCTGATACCGCGCCCTCTCACCGAGACCGGCGGCACCACGGTCGTACCGCTTCCGATGGACTTCGAGGTCTCACTACTGGATCTGGACGTGGGCATGAGCGTGACGCCGGCCGGTGAACTCGACGTGCGCGTCGTCGCCAATGCCGATCTCTACGAACCTGCGTCGGTTGCCCTTATCGCCGCCGCTCTGAACGCAGCACTCGATGCGTTCGCGACGGCGCCGGACCGTCCCGTGTCCAGCCTGGAGTTGCTTCCCACGGATGATTTGGAGAAACTTTTCGCCCCGCCGGCCCCGCCCATCGCTGCGCCCTCGAAACCGGCCACCGCAGGCTCGGTGGAAACCGAGCGGATCCTCATCACCTTGCTAGAGGAATTGCTCGACGTCACCGGTCTCGATCGCGACGACAACTTCTTCGCGCTCGGCGGTGACAGCATCATCTCCATTAAATGGTCGGCGCAGGCCACCGCGCAGGGACTGGCCTTCACCCCGGGAATGGTGTTCGAGTACATGACCATCGGCGAGCTGGCCGCGGCGGTCGACGCGGCAGCGGGTCAGCCGGCGGCCGAGACGGATTCGCCGCCGAAGCAGGAATATACGCCGATGAGCGCGTCGGGCCTGACCCCCGATGCGTTGGCGCAACTCAACGCATCCTGGCTCAACCAGTCGTGACGGCACCCGTGAGGTATTTGTGACCACAGCTCCGCCGCAGATCGAGGACGTGCTCGCTCTCAGCCCTTTGCAGGAAGGGCTGTTTGCGTTATACCGATTGGCGCAGGACAGTATCGACCTTTACAGCATGCAGTTCGTCGTCGATGTCGACGGACCAGTCGATCTCGAGCTGCTCCGCCGCAGCGCTCAAGCCATGCTGGTCCGACACCCGAATCTGCGCGCCGCCTTCTGGGATCGTGATGTACCGAAGCCCGTGCAGATCGTGCCCATGCAGGCCGAGCTGCCCTGGTCCGAACGGTTCGCACCGCCAACGGAATTCGATGCCATTGCACGATCGGAGCGGCGCCGCCCGTTCGATCTGAGTCGTGGACCGGCATTGCGGGTTGTGGTGCTTGGCACTCCCGGCGAGACCAGGCGCCGGATGATTTTCACCGCCCACCATATTCTGGTTGACGGCTGGTCTCTCGCCGTGTTCTTCACCGAGATGCTCACCGTGTATCGGGCGGGAGGATCGACCGACGGGCTACCGAGCCCGCGCCCCTACCGTGACTACATCGTCTGGCTTGCCCAGCAGGACAGGGCGGCCGCGACCGCTCAGTGGATGACGTATCTGCAGGGTGTGTCCGGCCCGCTCATGGTGGCGGATGGGACCGTCGCCGCGGGCGAGGGCGTGCCGGAAAAGACCGAATTGCTGTTGCCTGCGGCCGATACGGTGCGGCTGCGACAGTGGGCGGGTCGCAACGGTCTTACCCTCAACACCGCGGTGCTATTCGCGTGGGCGGTTGTGCTCAGCAGGCTCACCGACCGTCGCGATGTCGTTTTCGGCACCATCGTGTCCGGCCGGCCGGAAAACCTGCCCGGCGTGGAAACCATGGTCGGACTGTTCATTAACGCCGTGCCGGTGGTGCACCAGGTGAGCACCGCCGACTCGGTGGTGGAGCAATGCGCCCGCTTGCAGCGCGAGTCGTCGGCGATGCGCGACATCGGTTATCTCAGCCTGTCGGAAATCCAGCGTGAGCATGGCCGGGGAACCCTATTTGATTCGCTATTCGTCTTCGAGAACGCACCGATCGAGGACGCCATCCGGACGGTGACCACACCAGACGGAGCCCGGTTCAGTCCGGTAGAGATGGAGAGTCTCACGCACTACCCGTTGACTGTGGTCTCGCACATGCGAGACGACGCGCTGTTGGTACTGGTCGAGGCGATTCCCGAGGCACTTCCGCATCTTCGGCCCTCCCAGATCGGCGAGCGCTTGCTCGCCGTGCTGCGCCAACTCCCCGATATTGGCGACGACACCCCCGACACGCTGGATATCCTCACCACGGCGGAGCGCGCCGAGTTCGAAGGACTTGCGACGCGGCCGCTACCCACTGCGGAGAGCACCTCGGTGTGGGAGACATTCGAGCGGCAGGTCCACGCCACACCGCATGCCGTCGCCCTAACTACCGGCGGTGGTGACTGCTATACCTATGCCGAACTACACGCGCACGCTTGCCGGCTCGCGGGGGAGTTGGCCGAACGGGGCATAGGACCGGAAAAAGTCGTTGCGCTGGTGCTGCCGCGCTCGACGAATTCCATCGTCGCCATCCTGGCCGTACTCGCCGCCGGTGGCGCCTATCTGCCGGTCGATATCACGTTGCCGAACGCTCGTATCGAATCTATTTTGCGGCAAGCAAATCCGGTACTCGCCATCGCCGAAGCCGGCTACACGGAGTTGGTAAGCGGCCGGGTCAACACAGTGGTGATCGACGAACCCGCTGCCGCCGGCCGCATCTCGCAACGCGCAGCCGCCAGCTTGGCGGTTCGCCGGCACCCCGAGCACAGCGCGTACGTCATCTTCACCTCGGGCTCGACCGGTGAACCCAAGGGCGTCATCGGCACCAATGCCGCTTTACTCAGCTATTTCGCTGACCACCGCGACCGTGTCTACCGGGCGGCTTCGGCACGCCTGGGCCGCCCGCTGCGGATCGCCCACGCCTGGTCCCTGAGCTTTGACGCCTCTTGGCAGCCCATGGTGGGCCTACTCGACGGGCATGCGATCCACCTGTTCGACGCCGAGGAGATGCGCGACGCAGACCGGCTGGTGCAAGGGATGGCCGCCAACCAGATCGACATGATCGACACCACCCCGTCGATGTTTCTGCAACTGCGTGCCGCGGGACTTTTGGACCACTCTCTTTCGGTGCTGGCCCTCGGCGGTGAAGCAATCGATACCGCGCTGTGGGAGCAATTGCGCGCTCCGTCGCCAACCGCGGTCTACAACTGCTATGGCCCCACCGAAACGACGGTCGAAGCGGTGGTGGCACCGGTCACGGAATACCAAAAGCCGACGATCGGCACCGCGAACGCTGGAACCGTCGGTTACGTCCTGGATTCGGCGTTGCGGATGGTGCCGGACGGTGTGGTAGGCGAGCTCTATCTGTCCGGGGCGCAGCTGGCCCGTGGCTATGTCGGCAGGTCTGCGATGACCGCGGCTCGCTTCGTGGCGGACCCGCTGCGTCCCGGCCAACGCATGTACCGCACCGGTGACCTGGTACGTCGCCTGCCGCACGGTGGATACTCCTATGTGGGACGCTGCGACTGCCAGGTCAAGATCCGTGGCTACCGCGTGGAGATCGGTGAGATCGAGGCGGCCCTGCGCGGTCAGCCGCAGGTGTGCGATGCCGCGGTTTCCGTTCTGCGTCGCGAGACCGGCGCAATTCTGGTGGGTTTTGTTGTGTGGCAGGAGGATGTGGCTGCCGACCTGATACAGCTGCGTACCGCGCTCACCGAACGGCTGCCGCCTTACATGGTTCCCGCCCGAATCGTGGCGATACCTCAGCTGCCGGTGAATGCGAACGGCAAGCTGGATGGCCGTGCATTGGACCGGCTTGCCGAGGATGCGCTCTTGCGTGTCACTGAAGGCGGGGCGGCATCGGCGTCCACCGACACCGAACGATCGCTGTGCAAAATATTCGAGGAACAGTTCAACGGCGTAGTGCCACACGTCGACGACGACGTCTTCTCGCTCGGGTTAGACAGCATCGTGGCGATTTCGTTGGTCCATAAGGCGCGGCGGCACGGCCTGTCATTGAGTCCCCGGATGCTATTCACCGCACCGACAATTCGCCAACTCGCGGACGCGTTGGACCTAGCAGCCGAATCGGGCACCGCCCTCGAGGCCGTCGAATACGGCGAGGTTCTGCCCCTGCCGATGGTGTCCTGGCTCTACGAGTACGGAAACTACCGCCGGTTCACCCATACCGTTTTGCTGCGATTGCCGTCTGAAATCGACCGCCCCTCAATCGAGTCGATGCTGCAGTTGTTGTTCGACGGGCACGACACTCTGCGATCGATTCTGGTTGAGACCGCCGGGGGACCGCGCCTTGTTACGCGCGAACCCGGCGTCGTCCGTGCCACTGATGTGCTTACCCGCGTTGAGCTACCCAATTCGTCCCGCGAGGAACTAAACACGGCCATAACAGATTCGGCGCGTAAGGTCACCGAGGAGATCGATCCCCATTCGGGTGCCATGGTGCGAGCGGTGTGGTTTTCCGGGGCCGTGCACGGCGAGCTGCTGCTGATCACCGCGCATCATCTTGCGGTAGACGTGGTGTCCTGGCACATCATTCTCGGCGACCTCGCTGGAGCTTGGCGCTCACTGACATCGGGCGAAACGCCAAAGACATTGCCAGAGTTTACTTCTTACCGACGGTGGTCGGAGCTGATGTGGCAGCGGGCCGCTACCGCCGAAGTGCAGGCCCAGCGCGATTACTGGAACGCCCAGGTTCAAGGGCCCGATCCTGCGCTGGGTAGGCGGCATCCTGATGCTACCCGTGACACGTGGTCGACTCTGCGGGTCACACGGGCGCTCATACCGATCGACGTCACTGAGCGCGTGCTCACTGCGCTCACCAGAGATAAGGGCATGGACGAATTCCTGCTGGCCGCGCTCACGATGGCCGTCGCGAGTTGGCGGCGTACTCGTGAACAAGATTCGGCGGCTGGCACGCTCGTCACGATGGAGGTCCATGGGCGCGCTGACGCCATTTTGGACACGGACACCACGAACACGGTCGGTTGGTTCACGACTGCATACCCGGTACGGCTCGGAGTGGGTGTGTCAGGCGTCGACGCCGAGCAGGCAGCAAGCGATCCGGCGGCGGCCCGAGCGCTATTCGATTCGGTGGCTGGCCATTTGAGTGCGATTCCGAATGAAGGCCTGGACTTTGGACTGCTTCGTTATGTGGACCATGTTCCAGAACTGCAGGATGCTGTCGAACCTCAGATCATGTTCAGCTACTTGGGTCGCCTCGACCTCGCCGGTGGAACGGATCAGCCCTGGTCCTTAGTTGCCGGCGACCAAGTCGACGTTTTGCCCGTCGACCCTGAGCCAGATCTGCCACTGCGTTTTGCGCTGTACCTAGCCGCGGCAGTACGGGGAACATCCGAAGGTCCGCAACTGACGGCTAACTGGCTCTGGAGCGATGCCCTGTTCGCGTCCTCCGACATCGACCGGCTAACGCAACTCTGGCAATGGGGCATAGCCGCGCTCGCGGCTGGATTGAATGAAAGCCCGGCGTAGAAAGTGGAAAAGAAATGACCCGCCGGTGAAGCTCAGCGTGGCAGGCCGGAATGCCTGCCCGTCATCGCGCCCCACTGCCTCGACGTCGCAGCATTGACCGACGAGGAGGTTCTCGCCGAGGGCTAGTTCGGGGCGGGTGACCCGACGATGATACTGCCGACGCTGCACTCCTGTAGTTCATCGACACCGGTGGCCGCGACGAAAGCGGCGGTATCACCGAAGCCTTGCGCGCACGCGCCGAGGCCCATCGCGGTCGCGGCCAGGTAGATCGTCTGCATGAGGACGCCGACATCTTTGAGGATGGCGGCATAGGCGATCTGCTCGTAGGTCCACATGATGCGACCGCAACGCGCAGCCATGACGACGAGCACTTGCGGCTCGGCACCTCCGGTGAGAGTTGCTGCGGCCGGTTTCAACAGCTGGGACACGGCCTTCGAATCTGGTCCAGCGACAGGGCGTAGGACATGGTCGAACGAGTCGTAGTGGTACATTGCCGGCTCGAGTCCGGCGACATTGCGCACCACAGGGTAGAGCTCCAGCTCATACAGACTGCCACCAGAAGGGTACGGGCGTGACACGAGTTCCTCCCCGTCAGCGACGAGTTCGGTTCTCCGCGTTCGCGCTGTGCGGTAGAGCAGTTCGGCCAACTGCCCAACAGTAATCGGGCGGGCGTCATCGAATGTCCTTGTGGAAACTCGGTCTTCGAGGACGGCCGTCAAAGTCGGGTCCTGCATTCGTTTGGCCGCCAGATCGGGAACCAGAAGGGCAATAGGCTCACCCGGATAATTCGTCCTGCGCGCGGGCGGCTGTGGGAATCGACCCTTCGCCCACTTGGTCGGGCCGAAACGCTCCCAGGTGACGGTGCGTTGCCCCAGAGTGCTGCGGCGGTGAAACCACAGATCCGGTGCGCTCCAGCTGAGAGCATCGAATCTGCTGTCTTCGGCGCCGAGGTTGGTGAGGATGCCACACCAGTGCAGATCCTCGATGAACCGCGAGGTGACGGCGCTCGGCACGCCTGAGACGTCTGCTGCAGGCCCGTCGAGCAGGACAAGCAGGCGTGAGTCGTGAATGCGCACATCACACCACGCCAGCGGATGCTCAAGGACGAAACCCTCTGAGTCTCGGTGCAGTACAGCAAATTTCGATAGCGCGAAGGACCGTGGCGACATCGGCGCCGGCCGTTTTGCGGGCCGCTCGAACGGCAGGATGGAGTAAAAATCGTTCTTTTCGTCGCGCACAGTGACCGTCAGCCAACCGCTCGTGGCGAGCTGATCTATCAGCGTGCCGACACCGCTTTCGTCTGTCGCCGTGAGTATCTCCGACAGCGTTGCCGGCCCGAGATTCAGCGTTTTGAGTGCCTGTAGCTGGCCAGGGGTCAATCGGGTCAGCTTCTCGCTGCGCGGAGGATTCAGCAGCACCGCTCCAGCGGGCGTGACCAAGCAGGTGACACCGGAACGGAACGCGAATCTCGTTTGGCCGGGGTATCTGACGTCGGGCAATCCGCGAACCCTTCCGCTTCCGAATTAATCCACCATCTCGACGCCCTCAGCGTAAGCGAGGCACAGTTCGTGCGGGTTAGCAGCTCCGGCGCGGGCTCACCAGTAAGCCAGCGGATAGCGTGCACGTGACGGGACCCGTCGCAAAACGAGGAACGCGAATCGCGAAGTGCACAATTGCCACGCGTAACACGGCGCTGCTGTTCGGTCTTCCGTGAGAACGGAAGGGGAGTATGACCATCAAATGGGTCGCTCCGGGCACGGCGGGGCGGCGGGTCGGTTGGGATGGGGCAATACAGTGGCCGCCGAGCCCCGCGCCGAGGTTTCCGCGCCCGCCTGGGGTCTTGATAACATTGCTGTGTTTGCGTATGTGGCCGACCGAGCACCGACAGGGTAGAGACGATGCCAACCTGGCCAATTCCCGAGACCTGGATCCCGCGGGTGGTTCTGCTCGGCTACAGCGGGTTGCTCGCCGCGGTCGCCGGATTCGTCAATTCGGTGGCCCTTTTGGTGTGGGCATTTCCGGTGGGCAACCTCACCGCCTTAACCACCAAGGCGGGTATGCATAGCACGAATCCTCTTATCTACCAGGGCCGGATGATCGCGGCGATCGTGTTCGGATTTCTATTCGGAGCCATTGCGGCGGGTGCGGTGCTGGCGGCCGTACGGACTATTGCTGGCCCTCGTCACGCTGCCGTCCTGCTGGCCGAAGCCGCGCTGCTGCTCGCCGCAGCTGGCGTTGAGCACCCGATCGGCAGAGCGCTCCTCGCCGCGTGCGCATGCGGGCTGCAGAACGGAATGACGTCCAATCTTCCGGGGATGCCGATTCGCACCACGCACTTCACCGGCACGATTACCGACCTCGGTCTGCTCTTGGGCCGCAGCCACCGCCACCGGGTGGACAAGTGGAAGGCCACCGTGCTGACGACGACCGTGGTGCTGTTCGTGGGTGGCGCAGCCGCCGGCGTGCTGCTTGGCAACCGGATTGGTGACCACGCGCTGATTCCCCCCGCCGTCGCCTGCCTAGCTCTGGCCGCGGTCATCATGCTGCAATACCGCCGTCGCGGCGCCCGCGGGGCTCCAGTGGCAGCGGTCGTCGAGCCCGCGTAGCGAGTCATCTCAGCTCGCCGGATCGCTCAGCAGCGACACGTGCACTACTGATGCCGAAAATCCTGTCGCAAGCGGTCATGCGCTGCCTCGCAATGTGCGCCCTGAGTGCCGGACATAGCAAGGGTAAGAACCCTGGTGCGGCTACGGGGGCCGGGCTTTATCCCAGCCACCACGACGAACATGCACGCTGAGGGGCAAAAACCTCCATCATGTTCGACGCCGACCACAGTCGTCCTGGCTGGTAGGCGGGCGACCACCACGCGACCGAGCGCCCCTAAACTGAGGTGGCACTCATTTCCCACGGGTAACGACCGACACCGGGTCGTTTCGCTCGCCCTGCCCCGCGCACATCGGCTGGCCACACCGCTGGACAACCCCGCGTTCGCCTGCCTGACGATACTGTCGTGGGTGTTGGGCTCGGCCGCCACGGTTGCCCGAAGCCGGCGGTGGTCGAGCTGGTCTATGCGGCGGTCGGAAACCGGCGGTGGTCGGCGCGCGCCCAGGGGAAGTGGAGAGCATCATCGGTATCGTGTGCACCACGCGACAGCCCGAGGTGGCGACGGTGGTTATAGAGACCGAGCCGCAACAGGGGTCGGTGCCGATGCGGGCCAAAGCCGCGGTGGATGCGGCCGCGATCATGTCGACGCTCGGCGGCGGGGACATGCTGGCCGCCAGCGATACATCCGCCGGTCCTGCCGCCGAAATGGTCACTGCCCTGGTCACGGCAGTTGCCTGACGAGCGCCCGGCGGCTGTGCCGCCGACAGGTCCGCGAAGCCGCCGCGTCGGCGACCTGGAGCGGAGCATCACCGGCCTGGCCCTGCCGGCGCTCGCGGTGCTCGCCGCCGAACCGCTTTACCTGTTATTCGATACTGCGGTGGTGGGCCACCTGGGTGCGGTGAGCCTGGCCGGGTTGGCCATCGGCGCCGTGGTGCTCGGCCTGGTCGGAGTCCAGTTCCTGTTCTTGTCGTATGGCACGACGTCACGCTCCGCCCGCCACTTCGGCGCCGGCGACCGGGCATCGGCAGTCACGGAGGGAGTGCAGGCCACCTGGTTGGCGCTCGGCCTGGGCGCGCTGATCGTCGTCATGGTGCAGGCCGCCGCGGCGCCGCTGGTGTCGGCGATCGCCGCACGCGGGCAGATCGCCGGCGCGGCGTTGCCGTGGTTGCGGATCGCGATCGTGGCCGCCCCGGCGATCCTGGTGTCGCTGGCAGGTAACGGGTGGATGCGCGGGGTGCAAGACACCGCGCGACCGCTGCGCTATGTGGTCGCCGGTTTCGGGCTGTCGGCACTGCTGTGTCCGTCGCTGGTGTACGGCTGGCTGGGCTTGCCCCGCATGGGCCTGGCGGGCTCGGCGGTGGCCAACCTGGTGGGCCAGTTGCTGACAGCATTGCTGTTCGGGCGCGCGCTGTTGGCCGAGCGGGTGCCGCTGCGGCTCGACCGCACTGTGCTGCGCGCCCAAGTGCTGATGGGCCGCGATCTGATCGTTCGGACCCTGTCGTTCCAGGTTTGTTTCATCTCCGCCGCGGCGGTGGCCGCCCGGTTCGGCACAGCGGCGGTGGCCGCTCACCAGGTGCTGCTGCAGCTGTGGGATTTAGCTGTGCTGGTGCTTGACGCGCTGGCGATCGCGGCGCAGTCGCTGGTGGGCGCGGCATTGGGGGCAGGCCAGACCGTGCGCGCCAAGTCGGTGGCCCGGCATGTGGCGGCGTATTCGCTGGTCGCCGCGACGTTGCTTGCTCTCGTGTTCGGCCTGGGCGCTCCGGTACTGCCCACGTTGTTCACTCACGACCGGTCAGTTCTGGACGCGATCGCTGTGCCGTTGTGGTTCTTGATCGCCCAGCTGCCGATCCAAGGGATCGTATTCAGCCTGGACGGAGTCTTGGTCGGCGCCGGCGACGCCAAGTTCATCCGCAACGCCACGCTGATCAGCGCATCGGCCGGGTTCTTGCCGTTGATCTGGCTGTCGTTGATCTTTGGCTGGGGACTCGCCGGGATCTGGTCGGGTTTGGGCACCTTCATGGTGGTGCGATTGGGTTTCGTGGGGTGGCGCGTCTTGTCCGGTCGTTGGACGGTGCCGGGCACCGGCTAATGCCCTTGTGGGCAATGCGCCGAAGTTTCGTGCACGGTTAGCCCAACGCCTCGTCGGCCAGTCGGCCTGCACGCGCACCGAACGACGGATTCCACCACCGCGAGCAGCCGCCACTCATCCCACGTCAGCTCATCACCCATTGTCGGCACTCACTGTGACTCGGTGACCGCGATGAATCGATACCGCTTCGCTGAAAAGCCGCTACAGGCCGCGCGGGTCAGACCGTGGGCCGCTGGTCGGCCCGTGCCGTCCGGGCTGTGCCATTCTGCCGCAAGGCGGGAAGTCGGGTGATGAATGTTGCGCCGTGGCCAGGAGTGCTGTGGGCGGTGATGGTGCCGCCATGGGCCTTGACCAGCTGGGCGACGACCGCCAGTCCGATGCCGGAGCCGTCGGCGCGCGCGGTGCGACTGCGATAGAAACGGTCAAAGATGTGCGGCAGGTCGTCGGCCGAAATGCCGGACCCGGTATCTGTGATGGTGAGTTCGGCCCATCCATCGATCTCGTGCAAGGTGAGGGTGACTGCCCCACCGGCGGGCACGAACTTCAGCGTGTTGGTCAGCTGATTGGCGACGATTTGGGCAACTCGCACCGGGTCCGCGTCAACCCATACCATGTCGAGGTCGGTGCGCACGGCTATTGCAGCTTCGTCGAATCTGCCGGCCAGCGAGTCCGCGGTGTCGGCCACGGTGCTGGTCAGTGAAATCGGATGCCGCTCCAGGGTGAACGCGGCAGCGTCGGCGGACGCGAGCGCTTCCAGGTCGGCGACCAAGTGGGTCAAGCGCAGGGTTTCGTTATGCAGGGAGCGGATGACGCCGTCGGTGGGTTGGCGAATTCCGTCTTGCACGGCCTCGAGTTCACTGCGAAGGATTGCCAGCGGCGTGCGCAACTCGTGGGCGACATCCGCGGTGAAAGCGCGGCGCAGTTGATCCTCTTTTACGAGGTGTTCGACCATGGTGTTGAAAGCCTTTGCCAACTGCCCTATTTCGTTGTTAGGAACAGTGCTGGCGCGTCGGTCCCGATGTCCGGCGGCGAGAGCGCCGGCGGCGCTGGTTAATTCGGTGATGGGTTTGGTGGCGCGCCGGGCGGTGTACACGCCGACGAGCAGCGCTACCAACGCCGCGATCAGCGCGCCGGCCACCAGTAGCCGGTTGACCGATGAATGGAATTCCTTGTCTACGGTAGATACTGAGCCCTGCGGTACGCGGACGACCAGGGTGCCGACCGGCCTGCCCGCGACAACAACGGGCAAGCTGCGGGGTGGTCCGAGACTACCGGCGGCCATCATTTTGCGATGCATCTCGGGTGTGCCGGCATCAGTGTTGGCGTCGGCCACTGACCACACTCGACGACCAGACGCATCGTGAAGTTCGGCCTCAGAGCCGGTCATGATCACGGTAGGCGCGATGCGGTTCAGCGAGACGGGATTCCAGGCATCGTTGCGGCGATAGTCGGCGGCAAACAGCGCCACCAGCTGCTCCTGCTGAGCGTGTTGCTGCTTATCGAGGTAGTCCTGGAACCGTCCGGCGAAGGCCGTGTTGACCAGGACCGCGGTCAGCAGGGCGGAGCCGACGCCGAGCGCGGCGAAGGCGAGGGCGAGCCGGCGGGCGAACCGGCCGGGTAGCAAGCTAGGCATCGCGGTCGAGTGCGAATTTATAGCCGATACCCGGCACGGTAGCCACCACCTGGAACGGTGCGGTGTCGCTGAGTTTGCGGCGCAGGTTCTTCACGTGCACATCGATGGTGCGTTCGTAGGCATCAAATGCGTGGCCCTGGATGCGGCCGACGAGTTCCAGCCGTGTCCAGGCCCGTCCCGGCCGGGACGCGAGCGCGGCGAGCAGATCGAACTCGCTCCGGGTGAGCTCGACAAGCGCATCGCCGGCACGCACTTCGCGGCGATCGGTGTCGATGCGTAGCCGTCCATCCCCGTAGGAGATATCGGTGGACGATTCGGTGGCCGAAGGCCGACTGCGGCGCAGTACCGCCTCGACGCGGGCCACCAGCTCGCGCGGACTGAATGGTTTGACCACGTAGTCGTCGGCTCCCAGCCGCAAACCGGCGACTCGGTCGTTCTCGCTGGCCTTCGCAGTGAGCATGACGATTGGAAGGTCGCTGTCCTTTCGCAGCAGGCGGGCCACTTCGTCACCGGGCAAGCGGGGCAGGCCGAGGTCGAGCAGCACCAGATCAGGGCCCGCGGTCCGGGCCAGATCGAGGGCCGTTTGGCCGTCGGCGGCTTCGAGCACCGCGTAACCCTCGCGTTCGAGGTATTCGCGCACCAGGGTCCGCAGTTTCTTCTCGTCGTCGACGACCAGTACCGTGGGGCTCACGAGTTCACGGTAGGGCACGCCGATCACGGTTTGCTGGCAAGGCGGTTGTTCGAGCGGGGCCGAAAGCTCGTGCCTTTGCCGTTGAATTTGCACATCATCCTGCTGCTGTTCGTCGCGCCTCCGTCTTGCTCGTCGCCGTCGTTCCCGACCCGACGCCGTCGGCGTCGACGTGGTTGTCGCGCGACGACCACCTGCCAGGTGTCTGAGGCGATTCCTCCGACAACCGGGGTGAAGGACATCGGCTCGACAAGAAACCACACCGGCCGCATATCGCACGCTCATCGGTTCTTCACATCCCCGGCATACGTTTGAAGTCGATCCGAACCCCGGATCGCACGCCGAACGGAATCTGTGGAAAAGGAATTCAACCATGACCATCTCAATGCGTCGCGCCGCGCCGTTGTTTGCTGCTGCCACCGCCACGGCAATCTTAGGAATCGGCGTCGCCACCGCCTCCTCCGCGTCCGCCGAACCCAGTGGCTCCGGCTCGGGCAGCGTCTTCGGCGGGTCGGCTGGCGGGGTGCAAACCCCGTTTGGCGGGGGAAACTTCGGGTCCAACACTTCTGGTGGAGTGCAAATCCCGGGCCTGCAACACCCGTTCGGCGGGGGGAGCGTTGCCGGCGGGTCGAGCACCTCTGGCGGCGTGCAAACCCCGATTGGCGGGGGAAACATCGGATCGGGCACCTCGGGCAGCATTGGAGTGGGGCATCCCCGCCATCGTTGAAACCGTTGAACGCATACTTTGCAGCCCAGGCGACCGATACCTCGGGAAGCCGGACAGAACCGTACGAATTGATGACCGCCCGCGGGTTGTAGAACCCGCGGGCGGTCATCGATGCGGCCGGCTACAACCGACTCACCGCCGCCGATCAAATATTGCAATGCAATTCTAATATTGCTATGTTGTTACAACTATGCAGACAGGGACGGCTGCCGAGACCCGGCAAACCCGGCGCAAGGCCCGCACCGCAAGTGCGATCCTCGAGGCCGCCGAACGCCTCTTTTTAACCCGCGGCTACCACGCGACCACCGTCGAGCAGCTCGCCGAGGAGGCCGATGTCGCGATCGGGTCGCTGTACGGGCACTTCGGCGGCAAGGAGGGGATCTACGCCGCCTTGATCGAGCGCGCGCTGGAGCTTGACCAGCGCTACTGCGACCAGGGGTGGGCCAGCGGCGGGGAGGACCCGATAGGCCGCCTGGTCGGGCTCGCCGACGGGTACTTGCGATTCGCGAGCGAGAACCCCGGCTACTTCCGCATCTTTCGTTTTCCGCCCCCGGATGCGCCGACCGACGGGCCGGTCGTCGCCGCCACCGAGCGGGTGACCGAGCGCATCCGGTCCGAGACCGAGCGGATGGCCGGGGCGATCGCCGAGGCCATCGAGGCGCGGGTGATGCGTGACGTCGATCCGCGGCGCGCGGCGGTGTTCCTGTGGGCGGCCTGGGATGGGGTGATCGCGGCCCACCTGCTTCCCGGCAACATGGGGCTCACCGAATCGGAGTTCGAACAGGTGCTCTCGCTCGGTCGCCAGGTGCTCACCCTCGGCCTGCTGGCGCCCCAAGGGAGTGTCGAATGATCGAGCGCATCCCGGTGGAAGGCGACTACGGCCGCCCGGCCGAGCCGGCCTGGCGGAACACGGACTGGTCGGCGCGTGAACGCGACGCCCTTATCCGCGGCCGCCGGCTTCGTTACCTCGACACGGGCCACGGCGACCGCACGTTCGTCCTCGTGCACGGGATGGGCGGTCGCTGGCAGCATTGGCTCGAGGCGATCCCGACGCTCGCCAAGCAGGGTCGGGTGCTCGCCCTGGATCTACCGGGGTTCGGCCAAAGCGAATCGCCCGCCGCCGGCGCATCCCTCGACGGTTTTGCGGACGCCGCGGCTGAGGTCGTCACCAGCCTCGGCATCGAGCGCGCGGTTTTCGTCGGCCACTCGATGGGCGGCCCGATTGCGCTGCGCTTCGCCGCACGCCATCCGGAGCTGGCCGAGGGAATCGTGCTCGTCGCCGGGGCGGTGTTCCAATTCAGTGAAGTGCTCGGCCTCCGCGGGGTTGCCCGGTTCGCTCGGGAGCGCCCGCGGGAGACTGCGGCAATCGCGATGGAGATCGCGACGGCGGGACTGCCGGCACCGGCATCGCTGCGCCGCCTCGTCGTGCGATCGCCCGCGTTGCGTCGCGTCTTCCTGTCGCCATACGTCCTCGATCCACCGGCCCTGCCCGCCGACACCGCCGCTCTGATCGTCGACGGAGCCGGCGCCCGCGGTGTCTTTCCGACCGTGCGGGCGATCGGGCGCTCGGACCCCCGCCAGGGGTTGGCCGACGTGCGCTGCCCTCTCCTTTCGCTGGCCGCCGAGCACGACCGCATCGCCCCGCTGGCAGATACCGAGGCGCTCGACGCCGAGCTATCCGGGGCTCGGACGGTCGTCCTCGAGGGTTCCGGCCATATGCCGATGCTCGAACGCCCGACGGCGTTCAACGCCCAGCTTGTGCGGTTCGCGGAGGAGCTGGGATGACCGAGGATCTGCGCGTCGCGGCCGTCCAGCTCGAGCCCGTCGTGGGCGACGTCGAGGCGAACCTCGACCGGGCCGAGCGGCTCGCTCGGCGCGCCGCCGACGCGGGAGCTGAGGTGATCGTGCTGCCCGAGTTCTTCACCACCGGCATGGCCTTCCTGGCGCAGGTGGGCGGCGGCGCGCTGCCCGCGGACGGCGCGGCCACCGAGATGCTCGCCCGGGTCGCGTCCGCCAAGCGGGTCATGGTCGGCGGATCCTTCCTGTGTCGCGGGCCCGACGGCGACGTCCGCAACGCCTTTCTGCTCGCCGGGCCCGACGGGCTGATCGGCCGTCACGACAAGGACCTGCCGACCATGTGGGAGAACTACTTCTACGCCGGCGGCGACGACCCGGGCGTCATCGAGGCGCCGGGGGGCCTCAGGATCGGCGTCGCCCTCTGCTGGGAGTTGATGCGCGCCCAGACCGTGCACCGGCTCCGCGGTCGCGTCGACCTTGTCCTCGCCGGGTCCGGGTGGTGGAGCGTCCCACAGTGGCGGCCTCGGGCGGTGTTCCGGCGGTGGGAAGCGGCCAACCGGGAGCGGGCGCGGCGCAGCGTGCTCGACTTCGCCCCGCTCGTCGGCGCCCCCGTGGCACATGCCTCGCTGTGCGGGCCGATCGTTTGCCCGCTACCGGGAATGCCGGGACGCTACCGCGGCGAATACGAAGGCCCCAGCGTGATCTGCGACCGCGACGGCGTGGTGCTCGCCGAGAGGCCGGCCCAGTCCGGCCCCGGGGTGACGGCCGCCACGGTGCCCACCGGCGCCGCCAACCCCTCGCGGGATCCAGCCCCGGGCTTCTGGCTTCGCCCGCGAGGCCCGCTGCCCGCGTTCGCCTGGGCCTATCAGGGCTGGCTCGGTCGCCGCGCCTACGCCAGTGGCTTGGGAGTCCCCCAGCGGGCAACGGGCCCGCAGACGATTCGGAGGTGGAGCGCATGACCCGCGTGAGAACGAACGAGACGCTCGTGCTGTCCGGCCTGGTCGAGCTCGCAGCCGGGGCGGTGACGGGATGGCCCTACGCGCTCGCGATCGCCGATGCCGAGCGTGCGCGTCGGATCGGGATTCGCTCGACGCCGCGCCTGCGCCAGTGGCATCTCGACCTGATTGCGCTCGGTGCACTCTCCGTGCTGGTCGGCGCCGCGGTGCCCGAGCTGCCGCGCCGCGTCGCCTGGCCGCTGGCCGCCGGATGCTGGACTAATGCGAACGCTTTCGGCTTGCTCGCCTTCCGCCCCGAGGCCGCCGAAACCCCCGCCTACCGCACAGCGGCGGCGGCGTCGTTCACCACCGTCAGCTGGGGCTTCGTGTCCCTCGCCGCGCTCGCCCTTCGACGCCGCTGGCGGATGGATCGCTAGAGCGGCTCGCTCACCAAGTCCTGCACTGCCATCAACCGGTCGAGCAGGCCGGGCGCCCGCCGGATTCGGACAGACAGCGCGGCCGACCGGTTCTCGACCCAGAGCGACTCCAGGGTCAGACCCAGGGCGGCCAGGCAGTCCTCGATCATCTCGGGGTCGTGCGGGAAGTAGCGCAGCGTGGTGGTCAAAGCGGCACTGATCTCGGCAAGCAAAGCCTCCTTGTCCCGACCACGCAGCGTCGAAAGACGGACCAGTTCGATCGAGTCGGGTGGCGCGACGCGCACCGGATCGACCCGGGATGCCCGGAAGCGGCAGGCGCGCCACTGGCCGACGGTCGGCACGCCGTGGGCGAGATAGGCGGGCAGCGCACGGCGGGCGCTGATATGCACGGCCCGGCGCCACAGGTCGATCAGGACGTTCTCGCACGCGGGATCGAAGTCCCAGGTGGCGGTGATCGCATCCGTGCCGCCGAGGCCGTGCACATCGCGCACCAGATTGGTGATCTCGTTGAGCGGCGCGAACCCGCCGGCCTCGCGCACCGTCGCGGCTCGCACGGCCAAGTTGCAGCTCAGCGCGATCGCTTCGGCGTGGTCACCGAACTCCGCGTGGGCGGCCCGGGACGAAGTGCCCGGTTGGCGCAGCCGGCGCAGAGATCTGGCCGCCAGCAATGCGCGGAAGGCATCGGCGGCAAAGAAGGCCGGCAGCATGGCGGCTGGGGTGGATTGCGGGCTGTCGAACAACACCGGGCCGAGCGCCAGCCGGGCCTGACCGGTCACCACCCGCAGCAGCCCGGCCAGCGTTCCGGCCGGTAGCCGCACGATGTCGTCGTCGGCCACCACGCAGCCAGTGGCTTCCGGATCACATTGCTGCGCGTCCAAAACCGCGTCCAGCATCAGCTGCCGCAGCACGCCGAGACGGGTGCGCTGCGCTAACGCCACCTCGGCGACGGCGAACCGCACTGCGTCACAGCCCAGCGCCGCGCCCAGACGACGTGCCCGGGTGGCGGTGTCATCCGCGGGCCGGGTCTGCGGCCGGTTCACCAGCAGCACCACCGAGATCGGCACCGACGCCCGCTGCCTGGACAGCTCGCGCATGGTGTGGCTGAGCACCCGGACGCTCTGCCCCCCGAAACCGACGGTCGGAATCAGCACCGGCAGCGCGGGGCCGACCGGCAGCTGAGCGGCCAGCTGGTCACGCACGGTGTTCAGCAGTGTCCGATAGGTCGCGTCGCGCTGCACTGCGGCTGACCGCCAGCTGGCCGCCGGGCCGGGTATCGGCGCAGTGTCAATGTCCCAGAGCGCGCTCATTGGTCCTCCCCCTGCCCAACCGGTGCATCCGCCTCGGCAATTGCTGTGGCCCGCTCGGCGATGGTGCTCGCCAGTCTAGCCACCTCCGCAAAGCCCTGCATGGACAGCGGTTTGCGCAGACCGTCCCGAACGGGGTCCCACTCCGGATCGCCGACGGGACGGTTGCCAGGGCCGATCTCGGCGACCGGATCCAGCGCGGGCACCGCCTGGATCACCAGGTCGCGAAGCCGACAGAGGAGATCGATCTGGGCGAACTCGCCGTGCGACAGAATGGGTGCGGTGGTCCACCCGAAGCACTCCTGATCATCGCCGTCGGTGACGGAGACCGTCACGGTGAGCAGGTCCGGCGTCTCGGGAACCCGGATCTCGCAGGTGTGCCGTCCGGGCACCGACTCGGCCGCGCCGTCGCCCACCGCGACCGTCCAACTGAACCGCGCGGTCCCCGCGACCGGGCGGTCGACATCGACCAGGAAGGTCGCCACCTCACCGGCGACCAGCAGCCAGCGGCGGTGACGGACCGGGAACGGCCCCAGCACGCGGACACCGTGCCGGGCGAGGCACCCGATGACGTTGCGGGTGACCCCGGCCACCACCGGGTCGTCGCCGCGGGCCAGCACCCGGGGCCAGTCGGTGGTGCCGCACGTGAAGACCGTTCCGGTGTCGGTGTAGGCACCGAGCACGGCGTGCGCGGCCGGTCCCGCCGGCCGGTCCTGCCATCCCTTTCCCAGGCGCGCCACCCCCAGCACCGCGAAGTCCGCCGGTGTCCCGTCGGTTCCGGCGGCCCGCAGCCGCGCGGCGGGGCCGGGCTCGACTACCGCACCGTCACACTCATAGCCCACCAGGTGCTCGCCGGCGCCGAAGACGTCACCCGAGTGCAGGCCTAGTCCCTGGTAGACCCAGTGGCCGGCGTGCTGGACGGTGTAGCCCAGCGGCTCCCGTTCGCCGTCCCACCAGCCACCGCCCTGCCGGTAGCTGACTCCGGTGAGCCCGTTCTCTGGCCGGCTGCGCCACCAGTTGCCGCCCAGCGGGTGGCTGACCGGCGGATGTACGCAGGTCAGATCGCCGGCCGCGTCCAGGTCGATCCGCCACCAGGCGGTGTTGCCGCTGAAGAACGCGACATTCCCGCCGGCACGGACGAAAGCGTGCACCCCGTCGCGCATCCGGGCACTCCAGTACTCGTCGTGCCCGACGCTGAGCAGCAGGCGGTACCCGTTGAGGACGGTGGGATGGTGGTGCAGGTCGAAGTCGGTGCAGTAGTCGAGCTCGATGCCCTCACGTTCCAGCCACGAGATCATCGGAGCGTCCCAGTGCGCGAAGCCCTCCCGCGGGGTGGTGGTGTCGTAGACGTCGACGTCCTCGGGGAATGAGAGGGCCCCTCCGGTTCCGCCGCCGGGCCGGCGTGTGGTCAGCCGAGTGGTGGCGATCGAGGGTACGAACGAGGCCGTGTGGTACATGCTGCCGCCGCCGGAGAAGTTGTAGGCGTGGTAGGTGGCCAGCGAGAGCTTGTACAGCACAGCGGCGCGTTTGCTGGTGGCCGCGGGCCGCACCACGAACAACGCCTGACCCGACCGGGCGTCGACGTCGGGCAGCCGGCCCGGCCCGTCCGCGTCCGATTCGTCGTCCAGGATGACCGCCAGATAGGCGCCGGACGGCCAGTCAGCGGGGATGTCGAATGTTTCCGGCGGCCATCCCCAGTCCCGGTCGGGCAGACCGGTCGGCAGCAGTTGGCCCCGCCGCCAGGAACTGCTCCCCATCGGCGCGATGTCGCGACCCGCCCGGTAGAAGCCGACGCGGTAGCGCTCGGCGGCCGTGGACACGTGCAGCACCAGCCGCCCACCGGCCGGAACACTCGGATTCGACGGATACGCCAGGGCGGTCACCGGCGCACGGCCTTGGTGTCCGCCGCGCGGTTCGCCTGAACAGGGCCTGATCCCGTTCGTGTCGACATGATCCTCCCGTCCCGGTTCAGCTAGCGACATGGTAGGCAGGTGCCGGGTGAAATGCCGGGGCGGCGTGATCTGGCATCAGCCGGCCAGGGCGGGAAGCGGAGGCGCGGAATGGGTGTCACGGCCGATGCCGTGGTCGTCGGCGCGGGCCTGAGCGGCCTCGAAGTCGCCCGCCTGCTAGCCGCCGGCGGTCTCCGGGACGTCCTGGTGCTGGACTCGGGCGGGATGGGCACCGGATTCGGGCCGGGCACCGCGGCAGTGCGGTGGCGCAGTTCACTGCCGCCGCACTACCAGGTCGTGCGGCGTTCCGACCAGGTCGGCGGGCGGTCGCTGCGCTGGCACGGCGTGGTCATCCGGATGGACGACTGGGCGCTGGCCGATCCGTGCTGGCCAGAGCGCGTTCGTAAGGCGCTGCTCGAGTCGTTGTATGACGACGTCGAGCGCGATCTCAGGGCTTGGGCCGGCGGGCCGCTGGCGCCGACGTCGCCCGTGCCGCCCGACCCGGTGTCGGCGGCGCTGGACTCGGCGCTTCGCCCGGTTCCGCAGGCGGTCCGATCCGAGGGCGAAGGCCGGCGCGCATACACCCCGCTCGACCACTGCGCTGGCGGGCGGGATCCGCGGATCCGCGCCCGCTGCGAGGCGGTGGAGCTGGTCTCGGGTCGGGGGCGGATCACCGGGGTTCGGGTCCGGGGTGCCGACGGCGCGGACGAGGTGATCTCCGCGGGCGTGGTCGTGTTGGCTGCTGGGACGCTGGAGAACACCAGGCTGGTGGCCCAGCTTCCGGAGCTGGCCGGTCACGGCCCGGCGACCGGGCTCAATGACCACCTCGTGCGCGGTTTCGTGGTCCGGTTGCCGGCTGCGGCGCTCGGGGTATCCGGCTCGGTCGACGCCCTGTGGTACGCACCCGGTGATGCGATCGCCCGCTGCAACGTCTTCGTCCGCCTGAGGGACGCGCCCGACAGCCACCCGGAAGAGGTCCTGCTGGACGTGTGGGCAATGGGGGAGCAGGTGCGATCGGAGCACACCCGGGTCTCGTTCACGCCGATGGCCCGATCGCCGTGGCCGGGCCTGATCGAGCCGGGCTTCGCGCCGGACGACCTTGAAATGCTGGCCGGTCAGCGTGAGCTGCTCGGCCGTGTGTGGGCGAACGTCGCGGCTGGCGTCGGCCTCCGCGCTCTGGACCTGTGGTTCGGCGATTTCCGCACCGCCCCCGAACCGTTCGACACGGCGATGATGCAGGTGACCGGGCTGCCGCTCGGGTCACCGGCAACCTACGGGTGGCCACTGGGGTCCGTCGATCACGAGGCCGGGACGCTGCCGCTCGGCGGTGATCTCGTCGACGAGCACGGAGGGCTGCGCACAGTGGACGGCGCTTACGTGGTCGGCCCGGCGTCCTTCCCCCGTTCCGGGGCGGCCAATCCCTCGCTGACCACACTCGCGCTCGCCCACTGGACCGCGACCGGGCTGACGTCGACGTCCTGACCATGCGCCGGCACGCTGCAGGCCAGCCGGCGGTCAGTCAGCGGCTCGCAGCTCGTCCGCGTGTGTGGCGACTTTGTGGAAGGCCGCCACAATCGCCTCTAGGCCGGCGGGCTCGGACAGTAGGGCGCGGTGGGGCAACAGGATCAGGTTCTCGTAGAGCGCCTCGGCCGCAGGGAAGCGTTGCTGCGCCGCCGCGCGCAGTCGGTCATGCAGCCACCGGTAGCGTTCCTTGGTCTGCGGGCAGTACAGGATGTTGTCGTGCAGTGGCCGATCGGACCGGTACACGCGCAGGCCGAGTTCGGCCGCCAGCGCGGCGCACACCCGCTCGGTGGGCGCGCCAGCGAAGGCGTCCGGGTCGCGGCGCACGGTGTAGGCGAAGATGCTCGGCAGCTCCAGCCGAGCCGGCCAGGCCGTGGGCCGTACGCCGGCCACCCCGGCGAGTTCGGTGTCGAGCAGCTCGGCCGCCCGTGCCCGCTGTAGCAGCTGCTGGGGCAACCGTTCGAGTTGATCGAGCAGCAGCGCCGCGGGCAGCTCTGCCAGGCAATGGTTGGTGCCCATCACCTCTCCGGCCTCGACCAGGTAGGGGTAGCCGATGTCGGGCTCGGCGGCCGGATAGCGCCGGGCATCCGCCCTCAGCTGTTGGAGCCGGTCGTAGAGCGCCGCATCCTTGGTGACGACGGCGCCGCCCTCACCGCAGGTGAGCACCTTTCCCTGCTGCATGCTGAAAGCGCCCACATCACCCAGCGAGCCGGCCGGCCGGCCAGCCCAGCGGGCGCCGTGCGCCTGCGCGCAGTCCTCGATCACCGGTAGCCCATGTTGGGTTGCCAGAGCGCCGATCTCGTCCATGTCGGCCATTCGGCAGTGCAGGTGCACGACAATGACCGCGCGGGTCCGCGCGGTCACCGCGGCCGACAGGGCCCGGGGATCCAGGCATCCGGTTTCCGGGTCGACGTCGACAAACACCGGGACCGCGTTGACATTGAGCACCGCCGTCGCCGTGGCGACCCAGGTCAGCACCGGGACAATCACCTCGTCCCCGGCGCCCACCCCGAGCGCCTCCAACGCGATCATCAGGCTGCTCGAGCCGTGATCGGTGCTCACGCAGTAGGGCACCTCGACGAATTCGGCGAACCTACGGGCGAACACCTGCTCGTAGGGCTGTGTTCCGGTCCAGCCGCCGCTGACCGTCCACCGGCCGCTGCCCAGCGCGGCGATGACCCGTTCGGATGTGCGCGCGTCGTGCTGGGGCCACAACGGCCATGCCTCCCGCCACACAGGCGAGCCGCCCCCGATCGCGAGCCGGGCCATTCGCATTCTCCTCGTCGTGCCATGCAGCACTCGGTATCGATGCGCCGAGCCAGTCCACGTCGTACTTAACGTGAGAGTGTGTGCCAGCGCGACGTCTTCGAATGCCGTCTCTAACGATCGGCGATTATGTGTTACCTAGGGGCAAGGAATTTTCGCGCGGCGATTCCTCGCGTTGCGGTTTCACCGCCCAGGGGTGGGCATCGGCATGTTCGGCATCGGGGACATGCTCGGCATCGATGGCATTGGCGACATCGACGGCATGCCAGGCGTATTCGGCATGTTTCCCATCGGCATCTTCATGCCGTCCATCATTTTCTTCATGTCCTCTCTCATGGCGGCACAACACGGCATGTCGCCATTCATGGCGCCACAACAGTTTGGGTGCGCAAACAGAAGGTATAGACCGGCGACGATGACGAATATGCCGACCGCGATGCCGGTAATGGCACCGGCTGGGTAAAGCCAGCGAGTCCACCGCCGGGTGGTGCTGGCCGGAGGGGTGGGGGTGGTGTCGGTCATTGGTTCTTACCTTTCTGTGGGTCTTCCAGGCCGAACCATACACACTTAGCCCGAATCCACCGATGGGCTTGCGTTTGAACTGAGGCTGCCTGGTCTGATCTTGGTTTCGGTGTATGGGCAGGCTGTACCTAGTTCGGCGGACCGGCGTACTCGAATCAGCCGACTTTCTCCATCGTCTGCCCGCAGCAGCAGGTCGGATTCTGCTGGCACCGGCGATCCGGGGGTGCGCTCTCGGTTACCGTCACCTCGCATCCGCAATCTGGAAGCGGGCAGCGGCAGACGTCGCCTTCGCGGAATGGCATTTGTCACCTCCTTGTGGTGTTGATCCTGCCCGGATACGCGACGGTAGAAGCTGGCCCCTGGGGCCAGGTCAAATCCATCGGAGTCATGTGTGGCGCAACGAGGTGTCCGAAGCCTTCGTGCAGACGGTGGCGGCCCCCTGGTTCGCGCGAGCACGTGCCGTCGTCGACCCGCTGGCAGGGAAATCCCATCGCGCCGTGGGTGTTCCGCAAGACACGCCGGGGCCGGGCGATCGGCGGCCAAACCGAGAACATCGCCGCGTGAGGAATCCTGCCGAGGCGGCCGGAAAAGTGCGCGCGCTGGCGCCGCCGTGATCGAGCCGGAGCTGAGTCGCGCTACGAACTTCCACTTGGAATACAACGTCGCAAGGAACCAGCTGTCGGGTGGGGCCACGATCACCGCGGTCACGCAGGCCTGCAGCGTCACCGGCACATGCCTTTCGGCAGCGCACCTTCGAGAGCTGTCAGGGTGGGTTCAAGCACCGGTAGATCCGGCAAATGGCTCGCGGACGAGCCGGGATCCTTCAACCCGGTCGACGTCGACAACACCACCACGCTCTCATCAGGATCGATCCACCTCCGCTCGGCAAGTTGTTGAGCTGCGAGCACCGCCAACACGGACGCCCCTTCTGCGTAAATGCCTTCGGTCGAGGCCAATTCGAGTTGCATGCGCGCGATCGCGTCATTGCTTGGTTCGGCGATCGCCGTCCCGTTGGTGGCTCTTATGGCGTCCAATCCCTGATAGGTGGCCCTCCGCGTCGCCACGGAAAACGCCATTGACGGCTGAGTGGCAACAGTTGGCTGCTCTCCTTCTTCGCGATGGAGCCCGCCGACGTAGGCGCCGAACGGGTCGACCGCGACCAACCTAGGCATGCGGCTGATAAGACCCAAACCGACGAGGTCGGAAAATCCCCGGCGAAGACCGGCCAACCCGTCACCGTGGGCGGTTGGCACCACGACAACGTCGGGCGTTTCGCCGAGTTGGCGCCACAGCTCGAAGGCGATCGTCTTGTACCCCTGAATGCCAAACGGATTGGAGCCGATCTGGGGAGTCACAAGCCCGGATACCGGCATCCAGCCGAACGCCTCGACGGCCGCCCGCATCACCGCCCACCGGTCCGGGCCGTTGTCGTAAGCGACGACGCAGGCGCCGTAGGCCTGCATCAGAATCCTGATCTCGCGCGGCACTGACGACACGGTGAGCACCACGCAGCCAAGCCCCGCGGCGGCGGCGTAGGCGGCGACCGCTGCGCCGTGGTTGCCGGTCGAGGAGACGACGACGGTTGAAGCTCCAAAGGCCGCCGCCTTCGTGACGGCGACCGCTGCGAGCCTGTCCTTGTATGACCATGTCGGATTGCGCGCTTCGTCTTTGAGCATGAGTCTGCGCAAGCCCAGTCGTGTCCCCAGCCGACGCAACGAAACCAGAGGCGTCCCACCTTCGCCCAGGCTCACCGGGACGTCGTCTGGCGCCAACGGCAACAATCCGCGAAAGCCGAAAATGCCCGGCTGCGACGCCTGCCACGGCAACGGACCCGGCGCCAACGCGTATGCAGGGGCCAGATTGACTCCGATGCCGTGGCGGGCGCAGGCCGGGCATCCCAACGATGCTTGGTCTTCTGGTGCTTGCACTCCGCACCGGGGACAACGGAGAAACCCAAGATAGCGTGCGTTCATAGTGTTACGCCGGCGAATTCCCGATCGAGCATGGTTAGAGGTCTGACCCATCTTCGGTGACCACCCAGGCATTTTCCGGTCGACCACCGCGGTGGTTTCGGATGAAAGTGCGGTGATGCGGGCTGACGTGGCATGTTCTTCCCCAGTCGAGGCAACCATGACGCGCAACTGTATGACAGCGTGGGAGCTGAATTACGCCACTGAAATTATGCGGGCAGCGCACAATCAGTTGTCATACCCCCTGTTCCTACCGCCGGGCACCTGGCGTCGTGGGCGCGCCTGTCACCGGGGTCCAACGAATCACGACGGCGCCGGTGGTGTCGGTCAGCACCGTCTTGGAGCGCGTTCCATTGCCAATATTGCCGCTACCCGCACCCGCCGGGTCATGCTTCTCATAGCCCAGGTGCTCGGTCATCTCCTCGTTCAAAGCCGACTCGATTACCGTTTTGGTCAGCTGTTTGAGCAGCCCGTCAGGGCCGGTCAGCGACAGCCCCTGTTCTTGCGCCAGCCGCACCAACTCGACCGCGGCCTGCTGCTCAGCCGGGAGTTCGGCCGACTTATTCTTCGTCACATCATCCAGTGTCGTCATCACGGCACCTTCCTCGCCAAGCAACGCCTAGCGTGTCAGGCCGGAAACACCGTTAGTCGCACAGTCCCAGGCGGCCTCGTATTCCTCGGCCGAAACGTAGTCGAGCTTGTGCTGTGCCGCCGGTGTTGAACCAATCGACCCACTCCATCGTCGCGTTGATGCCGAACTGGTTACATCCGGGCTCGGCGGACCAAGCTGCGGGGCTGGCGATGAAGCCCGTCAACGCTTTCCGGCGGCCGGGTCGATGACGACGGGGCAGCGGGTCCAGGACTGCACGACGCGTTCGGTGGGGTGCCTGATGACCGCCGGTTCGCGCGGCGCTTCGACGTCGAGCAGAGCGTGCTCGCGGCAGTAATCGTCGTTATAAATGGTGTCGAAGTAGCGTTGCGGCCCGTCCGGGAATACCGCGGCGATGGTGGTGCCGCGCGGGTGTGTTCGGACGGCCCAGCCCGCGACAAGTGCGACCGCGCCCACACTCCAGCCGCCGCTGACGTATTGGGTCGAAGCCAGGGTACGACATGCCCATACCGCCTCTGCAGGGGCAACCCAGTGTGCTTCGTTGAAGGCTGGATAGTCCACGTTGCCGGGATAAATGCTTGACCCGAGGCCGCGGATCAGTCGGGGGGCGGCTGGTTGCCCGAAGATGGTGGAGCCGATGGTATCCACGCCGATCAGCTTCAGGTCAGGGTTGTATTCGCGCAGCACCCGCGCCACCCCCGCCGAATGTCCACCGGTTCCCACCGAGCACACCAGTACGTCAATATTTCCTAGTTGGGAAATAAGTTCCAAGGCCAGCGGTCTGTAGGCGTCCACGTTGTCGGGGTTGTTGTACTGGTCGGGATACCAGGTATGCGGATCTTCGGCCAACAGCTCGGCGACCCGGTTCTTGCGCGCCTGCTGCCACCCACCGACCGGATCAGGCTCGGCGACCAGATCGAGGTGGGCGCCGTAGGCAGTGAGCATGCGCTCGATGATCGGCTCCATGCCGGGATCGGTGACCACGGTGACCGGATGCCCGTACACGGTCCCGGCCAACGCCAAACCCAAGCCCATGGTGCCGCTGGTGGATTCGACGATTCGCGCACCGGGCAGCAGGTCTCCGCGCGCCCGAGCTTGTTCCACCATGTGCACCGCAGGGCGGTCCTTCATACCACCGGGATTAAGTCCCTCGAGCTTGGCCCAGAAGCCGCGGTCCGGTTCACTGAACGGCGCGGACACCCGCAACACCGGCGTGGTGCCGACAATCGTGTTCGCCCGTCCCTGCATGCCCAGCGCAACAGGCTGAGATGCTATGGGTCGGTTGTTCTCAGGAGGTAAGGCAGAATTCATGTGATCGTCGCTTCTGCGTGAAAGCCGCGGCACAGCGCGGCAGCTGACAATGACAGCAGTCACCAACCGTGATGGCAGCAGAGCCACCGGTCTGACGATGACCGGTCAGCGACGAGTGATGCATAACCGGGACAAAATTTGGTTGCCGGTCACGAAGCCGCGAGCCGACCGGCCGGCGGCCGCATCATTGGCGACAGCATGGCCGCCAGCCACCCGGCAATGGCGATGCCCGCCATGGCGATGAAATCAGAACCGGCCCGCGGCGCGATTCGCGGTAAGACCGCAGCAGCAGATATGTCGGACGAACAGATGGATTCATCCTGAACATGGTCGTGACTGGCAAGCGCGAGAACACGATCCGCAGATGCCGATACCGAGCGATGTGGATGGACCGGGGAGGCTTCACAGCAGGGCAGGACGACTCTGGCGCCCAAGACGAGTAGCACCGCCGCGCCGAACACGAGAACGGTGGACCTCAGGCGAAAACTCGTCGGGGTGCCGCTGAAACTTACAATGACCCGACTGTAACAGCACCGCGACCCAAAAATCGGAACCGCGCACCTGACCTGTGCATTGCGAACCAGCAACTTACAAGGTCCTACTTGTTGCGAAAGAACGCACGGCTTGACGGAGCAGTTTGAACTGACTTCGCCGAGCATCCTTGCTCAAGAGGCGCAGTCGTTAAGGGCGACAAGGATGTTGGATCCTTCATGGCCGAGGCCCGGCGGCAACGGCACGTGCCCGTCCGGTCACTAACGATCAGCGCGGCGATGATCCTTAAAGCCATCAGCAAAGTCAGCGTAGAATCACGCGGGCGCGGCGCGCCAGTCTGATGATGTGGTGACAAGGGTGGTGAGACCACCGCGCCTCACTGATCCCAACTTGCTCCCCCAGAGTATTGCGCGAGTCATTCTCGCCGGTGAGGAGAAACCGGAGCCGCAGCGGTCGGGGCGGTGAGAGCCCGCGCGGCAGAAGCAGGCTCGGTAAGAATTCGGTCATGACAATCCGAGGACACCGACAGGTTCCCGGTCGAAGGGGACGATCGCCGCGACACCAGCGCAGAACGCGCGAAGATTCCCTCGACATCGCTCAAGCGCCGGAAAACTGATACAGCATGATCGCGGCAGGCATTATGGACGGATGGAAACAGTGCCGCAGACTTCAGTGACCGGCGCAGGCCATCGGGCATTGGTGGTCGACAACGAAGTTTCGCTGGCGGGAGTGGTCGCCAGTTATCTCGAGCATGAGCAGTTCGAAGTATGTATCGCTCACGACGGGTCCGATGCGCTCACTTTGGCCCGTGCGTTTCACCCTGATGTTGTTGTTCTTGATCTGGGCTTGCCGGGGATGGACGGCATTGAAACCTGCCGCCAGCTGCGCACCTTCTCCGATGCCTATGTTGTGATGTTGACTGCCCGCGGCACCGAGGCGGACACGCTGATCGGATTGTCGGTCGGCGCCGACGACTATGTGACCAAGCCCTTTAGGCCCCGCGAACTCGTCGCCCGCATCCTCGCGATGCTGCGCCGACCGCGCACTATGCAGCCAGGGAGCGGGGACGTCGGCACCAAGGCCACGGCCGACTAGCAGGCGGAATTTCGGTGCGTCGCCTTCGTGCACTTCTTGCCTGGCACGCAACTTGACTCCTGCGGAATGGCGAAAGGCCTAGACTGCGACCCAGAAGGGCAGTCGACCGAGTCACCTCTCACATCACGACAAAGGGCTTGACCCGCGTAGACCTTGGGGAGGAAAGATCACCTCGTCCAGACCGGCTCGGCAAGGCCCTTCGCATACAGTCGAGCGAACACGGCGACGACAGTCGAACGAACACGGCGACGAGCAATTGGGCCGCGATCGATTATCGCCCGTGACCGGCGTCGAATATCGGATGGGAATTGGCCAATGAGTGACAACACCACACCGGGTGCGAAGCCGCGCCGGTTCTTGCGCCGGCCCGGCATCGGGTTGCGCCTAGTGCTGGCCCAGACACTAGTGCTCGCCGCCGGTGCAGCGGCCACCTGGGCAATTGCCGCCGTCGTCGGACCGCCGCTTTTCCATAAGCACATGCATGGGAAGGTGCCCGTCAACTCTTTCCTGGAAATACATGCCGACCATGCCTACAGATCGGCCACCGCCGTGGCCGTCGGCGGCGCCCTTGCCATTTCCGCGTTGATGGCGCTGGCGGTCAGCTGGTATGTCAGCCGCCGGCTGCAACGGTCGGTCACCGAGGTCGCCGCAGCTGCGACCGAGGTCGCCCGCGGCCGATACGACATCCGGATTTCGCCTACCCGCCTCGACGAGGATTTCGACACCCTCGTTGACTCGTTCAACCAGATGGCGGCGCGGCTACAGACCGTCGACGCTACTCGGCGCCAGTTGTTCGGCGACCTGGCCCACGAGATCCGCACCCCCGCTTCGGTGCTGGATGCCTATATGGACGCGCTCGAAGACGGGGTGCGGTCGCTGACCCCGCAGACCACCGCGATGCTGCGCGACCAGACCCGCCGGCTAGTGCGGTTCTCCGAGGACACTGCTGCACTCGCCCAAGCCGAAGAGAGTGCCTTCTCGATGGCCTTTAGCTGGATCGACGTGCGCGAGCTGATCGATGCTGCCGTGACGGCCGCGCAGGAACGCTATCGAAGCAAACATGTCGATCTGGTCGTCACGTTACCTGCCAACCTGCCCCCGCTGCGGGGGGACTCGCAACGGCTATCTCAGGTTCTAGGCAACCTGCTTGACAACGCGCTGCGCCACACGCCGCCGGGAGGACGCGTCGAAGTCCGCGCGGCTGTGGAGGGCGATGAGTTTACGCTCTCGGTCGTCGACAGCGGTGAGGGCATCCTCGCCGAACACCTACCCCATGTGTTCGAACGGTTCTATCGAGCCGATCTCACCCACGACCGGGGCTACGGCGGAGGCGGAATCGGACTAGCCATCGTCAAGGCGCTGGTCGAGGCCCACAACGGACGCGTCGCTGCGGCCAGCGACGGCGTCGGTAAAGGCGCCGCGTTCACCGTCACTCTGCCGCTGGCTGCATCGGGTGCCGAGCGCACCCTTGAAACCGTGATATCCGCGGGCGAAAGAGCCAGCTCTACTTAGTGTCGACGCCGATCCCGACTGGGGCGGCCCCCGGGCGAGCAGTGCTGCCACCGAGTTCGCCTCTAGTAACGACATCCCGCGATTGGTAAGGCTGAGTTGGACGCCATTTGAAGGGCGCTGATGCGGTCTGGTGTTCGCTGCGGCACGACGCCATGGCGGCGCGTCCCGACACGGCTATGGTGCTCGCCGCATACGTCCGGACGGCCGCGCACATATGTGTGCTCCCGCGCCGGGAGCCTTGCCCGGCTGTGTGCGACGATGATGGCCACTCGATGCCATCACCGCGATGCGCCGGCCCGCCAAAACCTGCCGCAGAATCGTCCGAGGCCTAAGCCAAGCATCGATTTTGCCACAAAGTCGCTGGATACCCATTACATATGATTCCATTGGTGAAGCCACAGCGCTTTGCTTTGGCGACCGCCGTCATGACCGCTGGTTTGGGACTTGCCAGCGCCACCTCCGCAGCCGGTGCCCAAGCCCAGCTCGGACCCTTGCCGACACCCCTGCTACGGGTATTGGAATCCTGGCTGCGAGGACCCCGGACCCGGCCACGGTTACTATGGCCACGGAGGCTATGACCACGGAGGTCCAGGGGGACATGGTGGTAGTGGCGGCCACGGCGGCGGCGGACATGGTGGCGGCGGACACTAACGCCGCAGTTGACGGCGCTCATCGAAAGTCCCCAGGTGTGCTCGCCGAAATTCCTCACCTGTGAGCAGCGGTCAGTGTAGTGGTTGGCGGGTGCCGGTGGTGGTCCGGCGCAGGGTTTCCGCGGCGTCGTGGTGGTCGCGTAGCCGGTAGGACTCGCCGTCGAGGTTGATGACCACGGAGCGGTGCAGCAGGCGGTCGAGCATGGCGGCGGCCACGGTGGTGTCGCCGAGGATTTCTCCCCAAGCACCCACCCCGCGGTTGGTGGTGATGACGATGCTGGTCTTCAAATAGCGTTGGGAGACAACCTGAAACAGCGCCGAAGCGGCTTCGGCGGGCAGCGGCAGGTATCCGAGTTCATCGATTACGAGCAGGGTCGGTCCGGCGTAGAACCGCATGGTGGTGGCCCAGCGTCCCTCGATCGCGGCACGGTGACACCGTGCGGCCAGATCGGCGGCGGTGGTGAAGTAGGTCCGGTAGCCGGTATGGGCGGCAGCGCGGGCCAACCCGACGGACAGGTGCGTTTTTCCGGTCCCGGGTGGGCCGATGAGCAGAATGTTGGTCGCGGTTTCCAGGTAACGGCAGGTGCCCAGTTCGTCGATCAGCTTGCGGTCGATCCCGGCGGCAGCATCGACATCGAAATCGGCCAGGGTGGCCGGGGTGGGCAGGCAGGCGAACCGCAACCGGCCGGCCAACCGTCGGGCAGTGCTGGCCTCGACCTCCACGGCCAGCAGTCGCTCCAACGCCACGGTCAGTGACAGCCCCTCGGCGGTGGCCTGATCCAGCACCGCCGGTAGGGCTTCAGCGGCCGCGGCCAGTTTGAGCTCGGCCAGGTGCGAGCGCAGCTGCTGATAGCGGCTCGCCGCAGCCGATGGCGATTCCTCGGTCCTGGTGGGGGCCTTGTTGGTGCGTGGAGTAGGGGTCATTGGATGGTCCTGTTCTGCGCGGCCCGCTCGTAGGCGGACAGATCGATGACGGTGGAATCGGTTGACGGAGTGGACGTTTCACTTGAGGTGTTGGATGGCTGCTTGAGTGCAAGCAGTTGTGCGGCAGCGGCTTTGGCTGCCGGACCGGGTGGGATGCGTTCCTTGCGGCGGTGCGGGCGTCCGGTCGCCGCGGTGGCCATTGCCACGGCGTCCAGGGCGATGACATGGCCGCTGTCACGCACCATGACGCCGAGCCCGTCGGCGGCCAGTCGGTGTCGGGCGATCACGATCCCGCTCATGGTGGCGATGTCGCAGAACTGCCCGCCGACCGGATGTGACACCACCACATTGGCGGCGGCCAGTTCCGGCGGCACCGAGTAGCGGTTACCGCGGTAGGACACCATCGCTTGGCGCGAGGCGGTGCGGATCTCGGCCACGATCACCGGATACGCCTGCGCCGGTACCGGTTGCAGTGGTCGGTTTTGGCCACCACGGCGACCGAGGAGCGGCCGTCGGCGGTGGAGCGCAGGCGTGTGTCGCCTCGCACCCGGGCGAAGCGATCCAGGCTCGCTTGCGCCTGCTCGACGGTGAGGTCGTCGGCCAGGGTGCGCCACCAGCGTTGCGCGGCGGTGTGGTTGACCTTCTCCACCACCCCCTTGCGGTTACCGCGCCGGGCCGGGCAGATCGCCACCGAGACGCCGTAGTGCTTGGCCACCCCGGCGAACGAGGCGGTCACCCGCCCGCTGCCCGGATCGCAGACCGTGGCCATCCGGTCAAAGCGCCACACCCGCGTGCACCCTCCCAGGCCACGGGTCACGCGGTCCAGACCGGCGACCAGGTGCGGCTGGTCCTCGCTCGGGGCCAGATAGCCGCGCCACTTGCCCGAGTGCGACAGCGAGCCGACCAGCAGGTGCGCGGCCTTGCCCCAACCCACGATGCCGGTGGATCGGGCAAGTCCAGCCAGTCCCATTGGGTTTCATCACCCGGCGCATGTGGGATTACCGCGTTGGGGCGTTGCGTGGCGGTCCGGCACGCCTCACAGACAGGTCGCAGACCCCGGATGCGGATGTTGCGCGTCAGGCTCTGATACGACAGGACGAACCCGAGATCCTCGAGTTCGTCGTAGAGGGTGCGGGCCCACAGGTGCGGGTCCTCGGTCAGCCTCGCGGTGACGTAGTCGACGTAAGGATCGAACGGATCAGGGTCAGGCCGGGCACGCACCCCCGGCTTGCCGTCGCCGGCCAGGTACTTGCGGACCGTCTTGCGGTCGAAGCCGGTGTGTCGGGCGATCGCCGAGATCGTCCAACCACGTTTGCGTAGGGCATGTACTTCCACATCGTCCTCCCATGTGAGCATGAGAAAGCGGGCCTCCTTCGATGGAGCAACTGGCGTCAGACACCAGAAGCTTCGAAGGGGGCCCGCCCTTCTCGGCGGAGCCACACGAGTGGGGATTTTCGATGAGCGTCAGTGGGGAATTTCAGTGAGCGCGGTCACAGTCACTGTGTCAGAGGTTCCTAACGCCTAGTGCGGCGTAGGCTCCGCCGGAAAACGCCATGCTGCGCGAATCGGCTCTGACATCTTCCGGAGCCGGTGTATTAGGCCGACGCGGATTCGTATGAGTCAGCCAGGTCGCCGTGGGCCGGATGTCCGCGGTGTTGAGGCACAGTTGAAGTGTGTGCGTGGCCCAGACCTCAACGGGCGCAAGCTCAATGGTGCCGGCTTGGCAGCTTCACCTTGGCGAGCTTGTTGTAGAGGGTCGCAGCTCCTAGCACCGACACGTGCCTGGTGGTGGATCGGGGTCCTGTGCGAATAGTCGCAAGCGGAAGATGGCCGTTGGTTGCCGACTGGTCAGCAAGCCGACGGACCTAGTCTGAGAGCGCGGCTACATCAGCGATCTGGGGAGCATTTCCCAGACGGCACCGGCTGCGATTCCGAGCCCCAGACTAAGGCCCGCCGCCACTATCGCGGTGCGTGCGGACCATTTCTCCGCCGTGACGACGCCGTCTCTCACGCCTTCGGCAGGCCGCTGGAACGACGGGATGATCCAGCGCAGATAGTAGAAGAGACTAACCACGGAGTTGACGAAGACAACCACGGCGAGCCACGCCTGGCCACCGTCCCACGCCGCCGTCGCCGTCGTGAGCTTGCCGATGAAGACCGCCGTCGGCGGAGTTCCGACCAGGCCGAGCAGCGCGACCACCAGCGCCCCGGCCAGCCAGGGCCGAACGTAAGCCAGACCCCGGTAGGAGTCGAGCTGGCGTCGGTCCGGTAGCGCCGTGCTCACCGCGAATGCCGCGCTGTTGGTGAGCGTGTAGCCGGCGAGATAGAACAGCAGCGAGGGGAGCGCGAGCCCGGTGCGGCCGGCGACGACGATCGGAACCAGCAGGTAGCCGACCTGGCTGATCGTCGACCAGCCCAGCAACCGCCGAGGATCGTGTTGCCAGTAGGCGGCGAGGTTGCCCAACGTCATGCTTGCGACGGCGAGCACGGCGACCAGCAACGGCCAGGCAGTCTTTCCGGGCAGCACCTCGACCAGGCGGTACAGCGCGGTCAACGCACCGATCTTCGGCACGGTGGTCAAGAACATGGCGGCGGTCCCGTTCGCCCCTTGTGCCGCATCGGGAATCCAGAAATGCGCGGGCACACCGCCGGCTTCGAACATCAGGCCCGCGACGACACCGAGCAGTCCTGCGGCGACAGCGGCGGGCGGCGCACCGCCAAGACCGGCCGCCAGGCCGTCGTAGCGGGTGCTGCCGGAAATCCCGTACAGAACGGTCACGCCGAGCATCAGGACGATCCCGAATAGTGCGCCTATCAGGTAGGCCTTCATCGTCGCCTCGGCGCCCTTCGCGGAGCGCACCAGCCCGATCAGCCCATAGAGCGGAATGCCGGCCAGCAGATATCCGGTTATCAGCACGAGCAGATCGTCGGCTCCGGCCAGGACCATAACTCCGGCGGTGCAAAACAGCAGCAGTGCGTACGTTTCGCTTTCGCGGACCGAGCCGGCGATTTCACCGGCGGCCACAGCGAGCACCAACAGCGTCCCGACCATGACCACGATCCGCGCCACGCCCGTGGCGGTGTCGGCGGCGAAGGTGCCGTCAAAAGCGGTCCGATCCGGACCGGCCATCCCGACCACCGCGACGGCGATGGCACCGCACAGCGCGGCGGCGGCGACTCCTCGGGCCCACCACTGCCGGCGCCGGGCCAGGAACGATCCGCTGATCAGCACCACCAGCCCGCCGCCGAACACCAGCATCTCGGGCAGCATCAGCAGCGGCCGCATCCCCGTCTCCACGTCCGGCTACCGCCCGACCAGCCCGACGAGCGCGTGAGCGGCGGGTTCGATCAGATCGAGCAACGGCCGCGGAAACACGCCTATGGCGACGGATAAGGCGAGAAGCATTCCGACAGAACACGTTTCGGAATAACGGAGGTCGGCAAATCCCACCGAGTGTCCGCGCGTCTCGCCCGTGAAGATGCGCTGCAGCGCGAGCAGAAACAGCGCCGCGGTGACCAGAATGCCGGGCAGCGCGACGGCGGTGATCGGTGCGGCGGCGATACTGCCGGTGAAGATCTGGAATTCGGCGATGAAGCCGGAGAAGCCCGGCAAGCCCAGGGAGGCGAATGCGCCGACGGCGAAGAGCCAAGCCAGTTTCGGGGCCGGCCCGGCGAGCCCTCCGAAGGTGTTCATGTCGTATGTCCCAGCGCGCTCGTAAAACACGCCGGCGATCAAAAACAGCGCACCGGTGATCAAACCGTGGCTGACCATCTGGGTGACGGCGCCCGTGACCGCAACCCCGCGAGCCTGGGCGGTGTCACCCGCGATCAGCCCGGCCGCACCGACCGCGAGCACGATGTAGCCCATATGGTTGACCGACGTGTAGGCGACCATCCGCTTGAAGTCGTTTTGGGCCAACGCCACCAGCGCGCCGTAGAGCACCGACACCACGCCGACGACGATGATCACCCACGCCCACGCGCGCCAGGCCTGCGGCAGCATCGGCATTGCTATCCGCACGAACCCGTAGGCGCCCATCTTCAGCAGCACCCCGGCGAGCACCGCCGAGCCGACCGCGGGGGCATCGGTGTGCGCCGGCGGCAGCCAGGTATGGAACGGGACGGTGGGAGTCTTGACTGCCAGTCCCAGCAGGATCGCCGCGAGAACCAAGCCGCCGGCGACGGGGCTGCCGCCCAGAGGTGTGCTGGCGGCCAGGGTCACCATGTCGAACGTGTGCGGCTGGGCCGCGATATACAGGCCGATGAAACCGACGAGCAGCGCCAGCGAACCCAGGAAGGTGTAGAGGAAAAACTTCAGCGCCGACCGGCCGGCGTCGCCATGGCCCCATCCGGCGATGACGAAATACATTGCCACGATGGACAAGTCGAAGAAAACGAAGAACAGGATCAGGTCGGCGGACACGAATAGACCCAGGCTCACCGTCTGCAGGAACAAAAACAGCGCGGCCAGCGGTTTAGGCCGGTCGCGGCCGCGCAGGCTGTAGAGGGCACAGGCCAGAAAGATCACCGCCGTCATGACGACCAGCGGCAACGATAGCCCGTCGACCCCTAGGTGGTAGCTGCTGTTGACCCCGGGTATCCACCGAGCCTTCTCCTCGAACGCCAGCGCACCAGGCCTCGGCGTCTGATACAGCGCCCACACCACCGCAGTCAGCGCCACATCGGCGGCTGTGACCGCAACCCAAATCCAGGTTGCCGCAGCACCGCCAAGCCGCGGCAGCGCCAGCAGCACCAGGGCCGCCGCCAGCGGCAGGAAAACGATCACACTGAGCACGCTCACCTCGCTACGACCAGGACCACGGCACCGAATGCCAGCACCACCACAGCCGCGAGGTAGTACTGGTGCAGCTGGCCGGTTTGCGGTCGGCGCGCCAATTCACCGAGCCCGCGCATCCAACCCGCGACCGCTTCCACCGCACCGTCGACCGCGCGAATGTCCGTGTGCGCCAAACGGTGCGCTGCCCGTAGCGAGTGGATGGCGGTTGCCTCCACGGCCCGGTCGAGCACCCGGTCGTCGAATCGCGCCAGGATGCGTGCGAGGCCGAATGTGGGCCGGACGACGAGGAGATGCGCGACCTGCTCCAGGCCGAGCCAGCCGCCTGCCCACCGGGGCTCGGGTACCCACCAGTGCGCCACCGCCGCGACGACGATGACCGCTAGCGCCGCCGAGCCCAGCAGCTCGAGCGCCGTCGCGGGTGGGCTCGCGGTGCCGCGCAGCGCCCGGGTAAGAGCCGAGCCGGCCGGCGGCAACGCCAACACTCCCGCCGCTGCGGCGCCGACCGCGAGGACGACGATAGGGGCCTGCTGGAAGGCGTTGGGGCCGAGGGCGTCTCGCGTGATGCCGGGGCTGCTGTCGGCAGCTTTGGTGCGCCACAGCACGGTTAGGACCTTTCCGGCATAGGCCGCCGAGAGAGCCGACGCGGCCAATCCCACGGCGTAGAGGGCGGGGGAGTAGTGCAGGGCTGCGGCCAGCACCGTGTCTTTGGTCGCCCATAGCGACAGCGGCGCAACGCCGGCCAGAGCCAGGGCGCCGACGGTGGCCGACCAGCCCAGGAGCCGCCACCGTCGCGCGACCCCCCAAAGGTCGTCGAGCTGCTTGGTGCCCAGTACCGACAACCAGGCGCCGGCCGCAAGGAACAATCCGGCCTTGGTGAAGGCGTGGGCGATCAGCTGCGCGGCGCCGCCGCCGACGGCGCCCACACCCGCGGCCATCACCACGAATCCGAGCTGCGCTGCGGTCGAGGCCGCCAGCAGCTGTTTGAGATCACGCTGCGCCACCGCGACCGCGCCCAACAGCAGCGCGGTTCCCCCACCTATCCATGCCGCAGCCGGCGCGGCCCACCCGGTGGCCGCGAGAAGCGGCTGCGTCCGCAGCAGCAGGTAGGCGCCCATGGCGACCATCGCGGCCGAGTGCAGTAGCGCGCTGACCGCGCTGGGACCCTCCATGGCCCGGGACAGCCAGAACGAGAACGGCAGCTGCGCGGCCTTGCCGAGCGCCGCGAGCAGCACCCCGAACGCGGTGACGTGCCGCCAGCCGCCGCTCGCGCCGGGCAGGTCGGCCAGCGCAAGCCCCGCGCCACCGGCCAGCGCAGCCGCCGCAGCCAGGTAGAGGCCGAGGTCGGCGGTGCGGGTGGTCAGGAAGGCGGTGAGCCCGGCCGACATTCGGTACTCGTCGCGCCACCTGAACCCGATCAGCGCATACGACGCCGCCCCCATCACCTCCCACGCCAACAGCAGCGCCGGCAACGTCGTTGCCGACGCGGTCACGACGACAGCCGAGGCGAATAACAGCATCAACCCGTGGAACCGGCCCGGCGCTTCCCGGATGTCCCCGGCGGCGAATACCAACACCAGCTGCGTCACCGCCGCCACCATCGGAACTACCACCGCGGCCAGCGCATCTATCCGTAACGCGAATTCCGCGCCGGCCATGAACGCCACGGCCAGTTCCGGGCGGGCGAAGCTCACGACTACCGACAGCACCAGCATGACAGCCGCTGTGGTCACCGAGATCGCCGCAGCGTACCGCTCGAACCGGCGGCCCAGCAGTAACGTCGCGCCGGCCACGGCCGGCGCGAGGATCAAAAACCACAACGAAAGCTGCGCCAATGTGCCCCCTGCCACGGTTAGCCGGACAGCTCGGCGGCCATGTCGGTCATGTCGGCCCGGTGGTCGCGGTGCAGCAGCGTCGCGACGGCGAAGCCCATTGCCATCTCCACGGTCATCGCCGCGATGATCACCAGCAGCAAAACCTGGCCGGTGGGCGCCGGCGCGAGGAACCACCAAAAGCCCGCGGCGGCAAGGATGATCGCGTTGATCATCAACTCGAGACCCATCATCACCATCACCACGACCTGCTGGGAGAGCGCACCGTAGAGTCCGACGCTGAACAACGCGGCCGCCACCAGCAGCACCGTGTCGAGGGTCATCGCCCGACACCTCCCGGCTGCGGGTCGCGGGCGGGACGTTGTTTCAAGTCATCGCCGAACCGGTCGTAACGGCTCCGCTTGGCCGCCAACACAATCGCGGCCACAATGGTGGCCACCATGATTGGGCTGATAACGGCCATCGCGAGCATCTTCGGTCCCATCAACTCCTCCCCGAGCGCCACGGTGACATCGCGTGGTGGTGCGCCGCGCCGCGATGGCCAGTCGACCAGCAGGATCCCGGTCGCCAGCAGAACGAAGGTACCCACGGCGGCGGTGAGGGCCCGGCGCTTGTCGTGCACCATGCTCATCGGCATCAGCGCCGGGTTCATGCCCATGAACATGACCATATAGACGGCCATCACCGCCATCTCCATCACCATCATCAAGATCGTCACCACGCCGATGTAGTTCTGCGCCAGCAGCAGCACCGCGACACCCACGGCGACGAACGACACCGCCAGCGCATACGTGGCGCGCGCCATCGAGGTCACCCGGAAGACCGCCGCACCCGCGAGCACGGCGATCGCCGCGCAGATCCAGAAGACGATATCGACGAGCATGTATCAGCTCCTCCAAGTAGCGATTATGGCCACGACCAGGTCTTGCACGAGGACGGCCGGCAGCAGGACCACCCAGCCGAGCTCCATGAACTTCTCCGGCCGAAAGACAGGAACCCGTCTACGCAGCCATACCAAAACCGTCAGCAGCGCAACGGTTTTGAGGAACACCCACAACCAAGGCGGTAGCAACGGTCCGTCGCCGCCGCCGAGGAACATCGGCACGGCGAACGCGGCACCGGCGACCAGCAGCGCGTACCGCCCGGCGTGGAACACTAGCCGGTCCACACCGGAGAGTTCCGTGGTCACGCCGCCGCCGACGTCGGCGCCAAGCGCCGGCGTGAACGGGCCCCATACCGAAAAGGCTGCTACCCCAAGACAATAGACGACAAACGCGATCGGCATCCACACCGCGAACCACAATTGCTGCTGGGCCGCGGCGACCGCGCCGACACGCAGGCTCTGGGCCGCAATGGCCGGAGCGACCAGCGCGAACATGAGCGGGAGCTCATAGCCCAAGCCGTGGGCCAGGAATCGGTAGCCGCCGATCAGCGAATGCGCCGAATTCGGACCCCAACCGGCGAGCCACACCAGCGCCCACACCATCACGTCCATCGCGTTGAACCACACGACGCCCACATCGAGATCGAACAGCGTCCACCGGCCCAGCGGCACCACGGTCACCATCAACATGGCGGCGACGATCAGACCCGTGGCGCCGACCCGCCACAGCAGCGTGTCCGCCGCGACGATGGTGCGCCGACGCTGCCGCATCAGACGCGCCACCTCCCACAGCGGGGTGGCCGCTCCGCCCGTGCGGACACCGTCGCCGCGGGCGGTCAGCACACCATCGAGGGAGGCGGCATAGAGGCCGAGTGCTCCGAGCAACCCGGCGGCGCCGAGCGCCCAGACGCCTGGCACCGTCGTAACCGTCGGGTCACCCATGAGGGATGCTCTCGTTTGCGCGCGCGGTGTCGATGCCGAGACTGGCGACTACCAGGCGGGCAGTGGCCACGTCCAAGCCGCGCACCACGGCCGGTAGCGCATCGCTTATCTTTGTCGAGTCAAGTTCAAATAGACTGGAACTTAAGGGTTCTCGCAAGAGAGTGCGCGCTTGACCGACTCGGGTGAGTAGCCGGTCGTAGGTATCGCCGGCAAGTGCCGCGGGCAGCTCATGACGGTCGAGACTTTCAGCGGTTAGCGGCGCGAGGTCACGTAACGACCAACGCAGCAATCTGGACTTTCCGAGCATCTTATGCAGGCCGTCGAGCAGCTCCCGCGCTCGATCGACGTCAGAGTCGCCCAACAACAGGTCCCTCGCCCGCCGCGCTATGACCGACGCCCGCCACCACCCCGACAACTCCAGCAGATCGACGACGTGGTCGCACTGTCGGGCAGCCGCCACCAATTCGGTGTGTTCCGGCGGGGCCTTATATCCGCTTTCATGGTCGTTATCGACGATCCATGCCTCGGCCTCGGCGAGGACGTCTCCCTGCAATGAGCACCGCAGCACTAACCCCGCCGGCCAGTGCGGGAGGACCGGGCCGAGACGCAAGTGCAGGACATCCATCTCGAGGCCATCGCGGTCCTCTCCGCCTTCGGCCAGAGCAATGCCGGCGGGTGCCATCTCCATGCCGCCGTGGTCCATGCCGTGGTGGCCACTGTGGTCCATCGCGCTGTGGTCCATGTCGCCGTGCTCCATCGCGCCGTGCTCCATCGCGTCGTGGTCCATGTTGTGGTGGTCCATGTCGCCGTGCTCGATCGCGCCGTGGTCCATGCCGTGGTGGCCACTGTGGTCCATTGCGCCGCGGTCCGTCCCGCCGTGATCCGTGCCGCCATGGGCTGTTCCGCCGTGGTGGCCCCTGTGGTCCGGGCCGGGCGATTGTGCGCGATCACGGGCATCGTCTCGTTGTCGCCCGGAATCGAGCAGCTCCGCGCCTGCGCGGTCCAGCGCTGAATCGATGGACTCCTTGTCAGTAATGTCGATGCGGACACGGGGGCCGGGCAGTTGGTCCCAGATCCTTTCGACGACTTCGCCCAACTCGGACCCGGGCATACCGCACACCGCTAGAACGTCAGCGTCCGCCGGGGACACCGCTGCACACCAGCCCCGAGCAGCGACACGGCGCTCCACAGCTGCGCGCAGAACCCAATTTCCTCGGACCTCGACGATCAGGACGTGGACCCGGCGGGTAGCGGCTCGGGTTAAGGCGACGGTCATACCCATCGCAGTGCGCCCTCCCGCCACGCCCACGCGACCGCGACGAACAACGCGGCCAAAAATAGGAACATCTCGACGATCGCGGTGGTGCCCATCTGTGCGACGACCACGGCCCATGGGTACATGAACAGCATCTCGACGTCGAAAGCGAGAAAGACCAGTGTCGCTGGATACCAGCGCACGTGATACCGGGACAGCGCGTGCTCCTCGGGCCGCCACCCCGACTGGAAGGGAAGCGACGTCAACGCGGCCGGCCGCACTGCCGTGAGCCGATGCAGGCCATACATCCCCGCGACGCCAGCTAGCGAGGCCAGCAGCGTCGAGGCCAGACCGGCATACATGGCTGCACTCCTTTCACCCGCGCAGGGCGCCGAGTCTTGTCCACGTCCGATATGCGGAGCAGACCAGACTATGGTCTACCACGCTTCGACGACCCAACGTGAACCGATTGCTGCCCTTAATTCTCGGCCGCGTCACCGCCGCAGGCGACCTACGCAGCCCGAAAGTTGACCCGTAATGGGTATGCGGCGCCAATCAGCTTGCGCGCCCGCTGATTCGGCTGACTCCCCGACGTCCAGGGTGGGTCCGGTCTGTCCGGGGTGGGCTGCGCGCCGCCCGTCAGCAGAGGTCAGCGCGTGGTGGCTGCCGGTCCGGGCGGTGTTGGTGGCTGCACTCTCATCACGAGGCATTCCGCGACGGCCTTGTCGGCGCCACGGGCGTCGACGGACAGATGTCGATACACGGTCTGCCAGGCACCTCGTCGGCCTGACGCAACCCCGCCTTGGTCAGGTCATCGAGCAACTACCCGCTGGGAGAGATAAGCGCCATGGCCGCAGCCTGATCCCGCTACGCGACTAGACCACCGCTCGCGCAGCCCTTTCGCATCCGCGCCGCATTCATGGCCGTGGCTAGGTTCGTCAATTGGACGCGGTTCGTCCCATGAATTCGATGGCACCCTCGATCCGAGGGTTCGTGTAGCCACGAACATGGTCGGCGCGGTGCTTCCGCATAGGTGTGATCAACGGCGTACGCCGCGTAGTCATGAGCCATCAGTCATGAAACATAACTAGTACGTTCGGGTTACGACGAGACCAACTCATCGAGGTCAGCCGGCGCGGGGTACCAAGCGGATCACCGGCAGTTGGCGGTCCGTCTTCTGTTGATACTGCGCGAAGCGGGGCGAGGCCGCGGTGATCTGTCGCCAAGCGTTTTCGCGCGTCGTGCCGTTGAGCTGCTCGGCGCTTACGGCTATCTCGCGACCGGCGACCTCGATATGAATCTCGTCGGGATGTGCGGCGATGTTGTAGTACCACGCCGGGTTTCTGGCCGCGCCGGCGGCTGAGGCCACGACGAGCCAGCCGTCATTGCCGCTGCGGAAATAGCCGACTGGAGTGCGACGTTGTGCTCCGGTCTTGCGGCCCACTGTCGTCAGGACCAATGCGTCCATGCCGCCCATGAACTTGCCGCTCTTTCGGATTCGGCTCATGGCCCAGTTGTTAAACCACCGCATCGCGCGACTTGCGCGCGGTTGGCGAGAGCCGCGGGTGCCGTTGGGGGTATCGAAGCTCATGTGACCTCCTGAGTGATCCAACCGAGTGCTTTTGCGGTCTATCCCGTTTCGGCGATCAAGGCCTTGGCATCCCGCAGGTCGGCGGTGTCAAACCCCTCCGAATACCAGTCGTAAACGGCTGCCAGAACCTTCACCGGGCGGTGCCGGTTGCCTTGCTTGTACCGGAGTCGGGTGATGCTCATTGCCGCTCGTAGCTCCCAGGACTTGGCCTGCTGACGGTGCGCAATGTCCATGGCCCGCCGAAAACATTCTTCCGCCTCGGCGGCGTTCGCAGCGTCCTGTTCGAGTAGTAGCTGACCTTTCTGCCGATACGCTTCGGCCGCGTAGAGATGCTCGTCGTTGTGCTGGACCCACCCCAGTGCCTCTTCTGCGGCACGCAGGCCATCGTCAACATTTCCGGCTCGTCCGTAGGCCTCGCCCAGCACGGTGTAGAACCACGGTAGGACGGCTTTAGCTCCGGTTGCGTGCCGCGCATCCAGCGCCTCGTGTATGTTCGCGATGCCTTCCATCGCATGTCCCTGCTGTGCCTCAGCCCACCCCCGGGGGAGCAGGCACCAGGTGCGATATGCCTCGAAGCCGTGCTCGATACATAGCGCCAACGCCTCCTCAGCGCGGGCCCGCGCAGCCTGAGGTTCTCGGAGCAACTGATACAGATGGGCGGAAAAGAGAAGTGTCTGCGCCTCGCTGAAGGGATGCGCCAGTCCGCGGGCGCGTGCCAGGGTTTCGTCCATACTGTGCACGGCTTGGTCCGGATACCCTAGAACCCACTTGGTGAGGGCTCGGATCCAACCGCAGCAGACTCCAGAGTCCTGTCCATAGCTGACCAGGCTCGCACGATGCTGCTCAGGATTGTAAATAGCCAGGCCTTCACGGCTGTGGTCTAGCGCTTCTTTCAAGTCGCCCTGCCACCACGCGGTATTGGCCAGCATCCGGTGGCCCGCCGCAAGTACGAGCGGGTCTCGCTGCCGGCGCGCCAGCTCGAGGTAATCCGCGGCCAGTTCCCGTGCCGGTGGCATCTGGCCCTGCGCGATACGCGCATACCAGTACCCCCACAAGGCAGCGAACAGTTCCGGTGTGCTGCCCCCTTGACGGGCCAGCTCACAGGCCCGGGTGTAGACGTGACCCACCGCCTGTTGGCCCTGCGTGGCGCCCAGCGCAGCGCCCAGCATGATCTGCAAGCCGAGCTCCTGTTGCGCGCGTTCCGGCGTCTCGGGCATGGTGCCCAGGACTTCCAAGCCGCGCGTCACATGGGCAACCGCCTCCCGGTTGGCGGAGCGCTGAAGTGCTCGCTGCCCCGCGGCTTGCCAGTAGGGGACGGCCTTGGCGGTCAAGCCGGCTTCGCCGTAGTGGTGGGCGAGCAGTTCCGGCTCCGTTGCGACGGTCTCGCGGAACCGAGATTCGAGTACTTCGGCGATGCGTAGGTGATGGCGCTGACGGGTGCTCTTCAACAGTGACTCGTAGGCCGTGTCCTGGATAAGGGCGTGTTTGAAGCGGTAGGTCGCTTGTGGCGGCAAACCCTGTTGGTAGAGAAACTCGGCGGTTACCAGCTGCTGCAGTCCCTGCTTCAGCGGGCCGTCGTCCCACGAGGCGACTGCTTTCAGCAGCGGATACGTGAATTCGCGCCCCACGGTGGCACACAGCTGCGCCAGACCCCTGACCGCCGACAAGCGGTCCAAGCGTGCCATCAGCGAGTCATGCAGCGTGCTGGGAATCGCCAGCGGCGGGAGCCGGCTCGTCAGCGCGTACCGGTCTTCTTCCTCCCGCAGAAGGCCGGATTCAAGGACCATCTTGGTGAGCTCTTCAACGAACAGCGGCACACCGTCGGTCTTGGCGACCACCTGCCGCACAACCTCCGCCGGCAGTTGCTTGCCCTGCGTAACGTGGCCAACCAACTCGAGCACCTCATCGGGTGGAAGGCGAGAAAGAGTCAGCTCGGTGACACCTGAGCGGGCCGGCCATGGCGGCGTGAAGTCCGGGCGATAGGTGAAAAGAGCCATCACGCGGACGGTGGAAAGCTCCTCGACGAGAAGACCGAGCAGTTCCAGCGTGGTGGGATCAACCAATGCAGGTCCTCAATGACGAATAAGACTGGTTGCTGAGCTGCTCGCTGCATCACGACATCTATCAGCGCACGCAGCGTCCGTTGCTTCTGCTGTTCGGGGGATATGTCGAGCGACGCGTAGTCATCAGTCAGCGGAATGGAAAGCAGGGAGGCGAACAGCGGCACGGTCTCCGCCAAAGGCCGACCGTTTTGGACCAGAAACCCTTCCAGCTTGCGCAGTTTCTGCTCCGGCGACTCCTGACGTTCGAACCGCAGCACGATGCGCTCGAGTAGGTCGATCACCGGATACAGCGCCGAGTGTTGATGGTACGGCGAACTCTGGCCTGGGATGAGCCACGCGTCGCCTTCGGCGGCAATTTCGGTAAGTGCCCGTACCAGTCGGGACTTGCCGATCCCGGCCTCGCCGCTCAGCAGCACTACTTGCCCTTGCCCGTCGAGTACTTGGGTCCACCGGTCTAGCAGCAGCGCCACTTCGCGTTCGCGCCCGACCAGGGGGGTCAAACCGCCCATGCCGAGCGCTTCCAGGCGCGTGCGGGCGCTGCTCTCCGACAGCACCCGGTACAGCTGGAGCGGTTGTGCGACGCCTTTGAGCGTTGGGGTTCCTAACGATTCACAGGCAAACAGGCCTCCCAGAAGCTGATGGGTTGCGGCGCTGATTACCAGTGTGTTTGGAGCGGCAACGCCTTGCAGGCGGGCGGCAATGTTGGGTGTTTCGCCCAACGCCAGCTCTTCGCGGCGCGCGTCGCCCCCGAGCGCGCCCACCACGACCAGCCCGGTATGGCACCCCAAGCGAACATCGAGTGACAACCCGCGCTTATCGACCAGACCCGTGTTGAGCTGCGCTATGGCCTCCACGATTCCCAAGCCGGCGCGAACGGCTCGGTGCGCGTCGTCCTCATGGGCTCGGGGGAAGCCGAAATAAACAAGCAGGCCATCGCCGAGAAATGCGCCGATATGCCCGTCATAGCGGGCGATGACCTTTTCGCAAGTGTCTTGATAGATCTGCACCACCTCGCTGAAGTCCTCGGGGTCGAGCCGCCCGGCGAGCGGAGTGGAGTCAACGAGGTCACAGAACAGCACCGTCAGGTGCCGACGTTCTGCGAATTGTGCCGAAGTATTTTCTGGCTCAGTGATTTTGGCGGTCGTCCGCGGCGGGCTGGTCCAGGCCAAGCCGAGTCCATCCTCAGTCACGGCGTCAGAATGTGCGTAGAGCAGCTCCTCCTTGAGTGCGTCGAGATCATCATCGCCGAGATCGAACTGGCGCCTGAGCGCGCGGTAGGAGACCCGGCCTCGACTGCGAAGTAAGTCAAACGCCTGATCAACGACCGCGTAAAAATCCATGACAATCCCGCCTTCGGCATAGTCTCCTACGCCCCGAGACATTGCGATCGACAAACCCGTCTCAGGAGTTTCAATCCGAGTGGGGCCGTCCCCGTTTTTTCCGGTGGTGAACCGACTCGTCTCTTCCACTAGGGCACCTTTGGCTTGACTTCCTCGATGACCCACTGCGCGTAGTCGAGGTAAGCATTGACGTCCTTGACCGGCGGGATCGGCACCCCGGTCATCGTTACTCCCAGCTCGGCGAACCAGCCGAGTTGGTCGATGATTTCCTCTGCGCTCATGCCGGGTTGTTGTGTGGGGTCGTCGATGGCAACGTGTCCTTCGCCGACTTGCGAGCTGCCCAGTCCGTACAGCACTTCGAACGGCCGTCCGTCGTACGTTGGCTGAGATTTGATGAAGTCGATCTTCGCGGGAATGTCCGCCGGACTCGTCAGCCACGGGAACCAACCTGATGCGTATCGGGCCGCGCGCTTGAGCATCGGCTCGGCGTCCCCGCCGATCCAGATCGGCAGATGCGGCTTCTGAACCGGCTTTGGCTCGAACGCAACGTCTTTGAAGGATACGTACTTGCCCTCGAACCCGGGCGAATCGCTCGTCCACAGTTCAACGATGGCGGCAAGGTATTCGTCGGCCATGCGTCCGCGCTCGTGGAATGGCACGCCGAGAATCTTGAATTCCTCTGCGTCCCAACCGACGCCGAACGTGACTGTGATGCGCCCGCCGCTCATCCAGTCTGCCGTCGACAACGCCTTGGCCATGATGACTGGGTGTTGCAGCGGCAGCAGCGTCACGCACGAGTTGACCCGGATGCGTTGTGTGGCGCCGGCAATGCACGCCTGCGCGACCGTCGAGTGAAAGTAGTGGGGTCCTGACAGCTCCACGTGTGCGTTCGGGACGATGAAGTGTTCCGGGATCGGGATCATGTCGTAGCCGAGGTCCTCGGCACGTTTGGCCATGACGATCTGATCCGGACCGGTCACGTCGAGCTCGAAGGGCTGCGTGAGTGCTTTGACGCGGACGGTGTTTGGCATTGCAAAGGAAAATTTCATGGGGCACCGTGCCTTTCGATAACCGACACGGCATGGGGAGTACCCAGCCGGCCGGCCTTCTTGACCGGGATATGCCCGGCCTCGACCATCCAGCGGATGGTGTCTCCGAGGGTCTCTTCCCCCGGTCGGAAGCACAAACCCGACTTCGCCACAAAGCGGCTCGAGTCCGCGGGTGGCCACAGGGTGTTGATCGCCATTGATTCGGCTGAGATCTGCGTCTCAAACGGCACCAGCTTCTTGGCGCGATCCGCGGTGGTGCCTATCGCGCGTATTAGCCGCGGCGAGACGCGTGGACTGAAGATGCGCCGCCCAAGCAGCGCTTCGAGGCGCTCGCGTAGCTGGTCCCACGCATAAAAGTGGCCGCCGATGATGTAGCGCGCGTCCTCGAAGGCACGGCTGGGTGGATGCGCTAACAGCCATTGGTGTGCCTGCGCCAGGTCGCGCACATCGACACACTGGAAACCCGTTGTACTTCGCGGCAGCATCTGCCCGACGAAGGTTGCCAGCGCGCGGTTGGCTGCACTGAGCTTGGGATCATCGGGCCCGACGACGGCGACCGGATACGTGATCTGCACCGGCAAGCCGCGCTGCTGCAGCTCGCGGACATACTCTTCGCTATCGCGCTTGGATCGCGAATACGCCTCGGACACATCGGCCAGCGGCGTTGATTCGTCGACGCGGGCGGCTCCGGGATGAAACAACGCGGCGACGCTGGAGACATACAGCATCTTGCCGATGCCGAGCGCGTGTGCGGCGCCGAGCACCGCCCTCGTCGCGCCGACGTTGGTGTCGTAGGTTTCCCGGCCCTTACGCGGGTCCAGCGACACGGATGCCGCGGCGTGAAACACGGCATCGCAGCCGGCCATCGCGTGCTGCACGGCTGCCTGATCGGTGATGTCGACGGTGACGAAGCGCTCGATGTGCTGACCGCGAGACTCGAACCAGCGCCGCGCCCTTGGTTCGTCGCGTACCAGCAAGCGCATCTCGTGGCCCGCATCGAGCAGCGCCAGTACGGTGTGAGCGCCAACTAAACCGGTCGCGCCTGTGGCGAAGACCCTCATTCGCCACCGACCCGCACCTCCACCACGGTGAACAGCTATTTGAGCCATTCCGCCCCCAACGTCACCCACTGCCTGGTGCAACATGCCAGCACCCAACCACTCTCGGCTGCGCAATTCCTCATCCAAATGGGTGAGGTCAGTTGCGCGTTGACACGAGCAGACTCGAACCGGCGAATCGAGGACGTGCGATGGGCGCGTCGATGAGTTCCCGCGCCTAGAGGCGATCCATTTCACGGGCCATGCAGGAGTACTCAAGGAATGCGTAGTGTCTCGGGCAGTCGTGACGCACTGGGCGGGCATCTCGCCGCGAGCTCGCAACCATGCGGCGAATGGACGTCAAGAGAACCGAGGCTGTCCCGGTCCAGCGGCGTACCGTCGGCTTCGCCCGCACAACCACCGCCGTGCCGAACATGACCTCCTGCTCGGTAATCAAGACTGGCGTACGAGATGCGCCCTCAACGGTGGGCTCACGATGCCGTGCACCGGTATCGGTGTCTGGTGTTGCGGTCATTTCCACGCCCCTCACGGCCGAGATTGATTGCTGATGAGGTGCCGCCCCTCGATCTCGACTGGGCGGTCTTGTCGTAGCTGTGATATCGGCGGCGCGCATGTGATTCCTCCGTTCGTGTCATCGTGGGAACAGTTCGACACTTGTGCTGGCTCACGTTCCGTTACTGGGAATAGTGGATCGCGCTGGACCAATCGACATGAGTGGTGCACTACTCACATTTCGCAGCATGACGGCGTGGTACCACGCATACGCGATCTCGCGCCGGGGTCTTGTCCGCTCGCCCGAGACGACGAGAATCAAGTGTGGCTTCGTGCCGGGAAATGGAGTGGGAGACGGCGATGGCTGACAGCCAGATGCGGGCACTCGTGGACCGCCACATGAGTGCCGAAGGTCAAGGAGATATCGACGGCGCGGTAGCGGTGTACACCGACGACATCGAGCATGATGTAGTCGGATTCCCCAATGGCCCCACTCGCGGTAAGGACGGGGCCCGCGGCTTTTATGCCTACCTCACCGCCAACTTCCGCAGCGAAAGCTGGAACATTTTGCACCGGTACGTGGCCGGCGACGCGATGATCCTCGAAATGCTCATGACGGGCACCGTGATCGGATCGTTGCTCGGGCTTCCGGGCAACGGGCGGCGCATCAGTTTTCGGATGTTGCATGTCTTCGAGTTCCGCGACGGGCTGATTAGCCGCGAGAATGTATGGCTGGACACGGCCGCGGTGGTTAGTCAGTTGGATTGACGCGCTGTCGCCATGGCGTTGCCCGGGCGCGAGAACTAGATGGTCCCGGCACGCTGCGCGTCGAACGAGCAGCCGGAGGCACGACTCAGTGACGACAGGCAGTTCCGCGTGCCCGACAGCTAAAGATGAGTAGCCCACTACTTACGTGCCTTCGCGAGACCGAAACAACGATGGCCTCATGGCTTGCAACCGCTACGGCCAGCCGACTTGTCCCCGCCTGAGAGGCCATCATGACCGTCGACACGATGCCTACGCCCGTTTGCCCGAACGTCTTCGAGGCGGGGCTGCCCATCTTGGCCTACGAGCAGGTGCCCAATCCTGAGGAGGCGCACCGGCTCATCGCGCAAGCCCGCGCTCGGGCGCCGATCGCCATGGGCACCCACGGGCCCGAAGTCTTGAGCTACGAACTTGTGCGCTCGGTGCTACGCGATTCACGATTCCGCGTACCACAAGGGATGTTCCTTGCCGCACAAGGCATTACCTCCGGCCCAATATGGGACCGCGTCGCCACCAACCTGATCAGTCTCGACGGCGCCGAACACCACCGGCTACGCCGCCTGGTGTCAAAGGCCTTCACACCCCGAGCCACCGCACGGCTGCGCACGACGATCCACGACGTCATCACCGAACTCGTGGACCGGCACACGGCTCACGGGCGATGCGAGGTGGTCGCCGACATCGCACGCCAATACCCGATCCCCATCATCTGTGCGCTGCTCGGCGCGCCAGCCGAGGACTGGCAACTGTTCTCCGACTGGACCGACGACATCTTCAAGGTCTTCGGCTGGAACGTGGCTGGCCAAACTCCCTCGATCCTCACGGCCTGGGAGGCGCTAGACGCCTACATCGATGACATGGTCGCCGACCGACGGCACACATTGACAGACGACCTGATCTCCGAGCTGATCCGCGCCGAAGACGACGGCGATCGCCTGGGCACGGACGAGCTGCGCATGCTCGTCGCCGGCCTGCTGATGGCCGGCACCGACACCACCCGCAATCAGCTCGCCGCCGCGGTCCACGTGCTGTGCGATCATCCCGAGCAGTGGGCACTGCTCGGACAGCGGCCCGAGCTGGCAGGCAATGCCGTCGAGGAGATCATGCGGCATTCCCCGGTGGCGTTCGCGATGCTGCGCACCGCCATCGATGACGTCGAATTCGCCGGTGTCATAATGCCGGCCGGCACCCTGGTCCTCGCGAATATGGCTGCGGCTAACCGGGATCCCGCCGTGTACGACGATCCCGACCGCCTCGACATTACCCGCGACGGCGCCCCGGCGATGCAGACGTTCGGCGCGGGCATGCACTACTGCCTCGGTTCGCACCTCGCGCGCCTTGAGCTCGCCGAAGCCCTCACCGTCATGACGCAACGCATGCACAACCCGCGCCGCACCGGACCGGCCCCGTGGAAGCCGCTGACCGCGCTCAGCGGCCCGACCACCCTACCTATCGAATTCGACACCGGAGATTGAGCATCGGCCAGCGCGGCGAACGGATCCACCAGCGGCGCCAACGCGGGACATACGACCGTTGGCCTCAATCTCGGCGGTTTCATGGAGTGAGTGCGAGCACAAGACCAACGAGTTCGGCTTGGCGGTGGGTGTCGGTCTTGTCGAAGGCGTGTTGTAGGTGGGTGCGAACCGTCTCATACGACACGGACAATTCGTCGGCGATTTGTTTCAGACCTGCACCGCGGGTGAGCCGCAGCGCGACTTCGGCTTCGCCCTCGGTGAGGCGGTAGAATCGGCGCAACAGCCTTGTGGCGGAATCAGTTTCGCGTTCTGGATCCTTGATCAGGACCAACGCCGATGGCTCCGCTACCCTTTCATTAGTTTTGGTGCGATGCAGCGGGATCACCTGAATCACATAGGGACGCAGGCCCGATGGGCGCCTACAGATCAAGGAGCTTCCGCCACGAACCCCTGAATCGCCGCCGATCAGCGCACGATGCAGCGCGCGGTGCAGCTCCCGCTGGGTCTGAATAATTGCTGACCCGAGGCGTCCCGATTCGACGCGCAGTCCGTCGTGGCCGCGCAGAACTTCTTCGGCAGTGGAATTGAGACTGATCACCCGGCAATCTGTTCCGACGATGATGAGACCGTCGCGGATCGCGTCGAGCGCTCCCGAGAGGTCAGCGCTGCGCGCTCGGGCAGCTTCGAGTTGGTTGTGCGTGCGCACGGCCTGCTGCAGATGGACCACCAAGCCGCGCATTACCTTCGTGCGTTCGGGCGTGTCGAGCGACGCCTTCGGTGAGATCACCAGGAAACAGGTCGGGTGCGGACCCTCGGTGAGCCGGACGAATAACCCGTCCTCCATGCCGTTAGGGCGCATCCAGTCGTTGTAGAACTCGGGGTTTCGATTCGGAACAACGATTTCCGGTCCGGTCCGCACCACGCCGACCGGACTTTTGTCCACCGCAGCGAGCACATAGTCCAATCGCTGGTAATGCGTCGCATAGCTTTCGAAGGCGGCCACGGGAATCGTTGAAGCCTGGAACGACCAGAGCGACCAGGGTGTAGCGTCGCGCCTCAACAGCGAACCGCCTGTCGCGCCAAGCGCGCGCTGAATGTCGCGGATGGCCGCGTCCCACTGCTCGGGCGCGGCGGCCGCGGCGTAGATGTCGGCTACGAGGCGCGAGAAGTCCTCGACCGTGACCGTCGCCCGGCGCCGGATTCGCTCAGTCATCGGCTTAGCGCGAGTAGTAGACGGACGAGCTCAGCTTGGCGGTGGGTGTCAGTTTTGTCGAAGACGTGTTGCAGATGGGTGCGAACCGTCGTCACCGAGACCGACAACTCCTGTGCAATTTGCTTGAGGTTCGCGCCGTGCATCACGTGTAGGGCAACCTGGGCTTCCGCTTCGGTGAGCTGGTAGAGCCGGCGCAACAACGCTGCGGCGGGTTCGGGTTCGTCCTCTGGGTCGATAATCAGCACCAGGGCCGTTGGCTGCCGGAGTGGCTCATCGGCATTGCGGCGGTGCGAGGGCAGCACGTGAATGACGTAGGGCCGCTCGCCCGAGCGCCGAATGCAGCTGAGCGACCGGCCTGTGCGAATGGCGGACCGCTCACCGACAAGGGCATCGTTAATAGCCCGATGCAGCTCTTGTTCGACGTGCGCGGTTGTTGCGGCGATGCGTCCTGACCGTATGCAGAGCCCGTCTTCCGAACGAAGAATCCGTTCGGCGGCCGAATTCAGGTTTATCACCAGATGCTCGCCCGCGACGATGAGTATCCCGTGCCGGACAACCTCTAGCGCGCCTGCCAGCTCAACCGCGCTGTTGGTCAGCGCCGCTAGTTTCTCCTGCGTGCGCAGCGCCTGTCGCAAGTGTGGCACCAACCCGCTCATTAACTTCATACGCTCAGACGTGTCGAACGACTCGGTGCGCCTCGGCGCCGCCACGATCAAACACGAGGGGCGTTGTCCACTGGTCAGGCCCACGAACAGGCCGTCTTTGAGTTCGTTCGGTCGCAGCCAGTCGTTGTAGAACTCCGAGTTCGTCCGCGGCGCAATCAGCTCTGTCCCGGTGCGCACCGCGCCGACTGGACTGTTTCCCACCCCAGCGAGCACATAATCCAGGCGGTAGTAATGCTCGGCATAGGACTTACCGACGTCAGCCGGCGCAGTCGTGGCCTGGATCGACCACACTCCGTCCACGGCTTCACTGAGCGTGCCCACCGTCCCGCCTAGGCTGCGGCAAACTTCGTCGAGGGCCGGCTCCCAGTGCCGGGGAGTGACCGCGGCGGCGTAGATGCCGGAGACTAGGCGCGAGAAGTCCTCGACCGTGACCATTGACCGGCCCCTGATTCGCAGGCTGGTATCCGCATGGGCAGCTTCCTAGGTGTGAATCCTATGAAGAGAAGAGTAGCTGGATCTCACCCATTTGCATGAGGCATTGGGCGAGTCATGGTGCTTGTGTTCAGGCATGCTCACGCGGGCGGGTGTTATGTCGTCCGCTGCAGCGCCTGTCGTAGCTGCGGCTGATCGGCCGCGCCGCCCGGATGAGGGCAGCCACCGACGGGGTAGGGCGGCGCCAGCGATTACTGAAATGAGACGGCATGGTGGGTGCCGGGACGATCAAGGACCGGTGCGCCTGAGGTGGCCGCTGACGGGCCGCGCCGAGGAGATGCGGCTCATCGAGGCCGTGCTGTGGGATCCGGATCCTTGCGGGATGGTCATTCATGGGTCTGCCGGTATCGGCAAGAGCCGGATCGCCCGCGAAGCGCTGTCGTTTGCGGCATCAAAAGGATGCGAAACCCATTGGGCCGTGGCGACATCGTCGTCGCAAAAAATCCCGCTGGGCGCCTTCGCTCATTGGGCCGGATCGGCCGTGGGTGACACGCTACAACTGGTAGGCAGCGTGATCGAATCGCTGATAGCGGCATCGGGCGGGAGCCAAGTGGTGATCGGCGTTGACGACGTCAGTTTGCTCGATGACGCGTCGACTTTTGTGTTGCATCAGATCGTCCAGCGCCGCGCGGCCAAGCTCATCCTGACGTTGCGGGACGGGGAACCGATCAGCGCGGGGACGCGTGAGCTGTGGAAGGTTGCCCAATTCGGACGGCTCGATCTGCGGCCATTGTCACCTGAGGAAACGACCGAGCTGCTATTGGCGACCCTGGGTGGACGTTTGGATCCAGACGCTGTCCGCCGCTTATGGAACCTGACCTGCGGCAACGTTTTGTACCTGCGCAACATCGTGGAGCAGGAGATCGCCGATGGCCGGCTCGTCGAGCAGCACGGTCGTTGGTGCTGGGTCGGCGACCCGGTCGTGCCGCCCGATTTGGCTGAACTGATCGAATCGCGCATCGGTGCCCTGCCGGCACCGGTGAACGATGTAGTCGATGTGCTGGCGGTCGGCGAGCCGATCGAGCTGGGGTCGCTTACGCGTATCACCGATCCCGCGGCTGTCGAGGAGGCCGACGTGCGCGGCCTCCTCACGCTGGACCAGGTCGACGGTCGTGTCGAGGTGCGGGTGGCGCATCCGCTGTATGCCGAGGTGCGTAAGCGGCGTGCGGCACCCACCAGGCTGCGCCGGTTGCGGGGATTGGTCGCGGCTGAACTCGCCACTGCCGGCCGCGCCGACGTGCGGGCGGTGGTGCGGCGAGCGGTGTTGAGCCTCGACTCCGACCTTGAGCCGGACGCCGACCTTCTGACCAGAGCTGCTCCGGGGGCGGTGTGGCTGATGGATCTGCCCCTGGCCGATCGGCTCGCCGATGCGGCCATCCGCGCTGGCGGGGGCCCGGAAGCGAATTTCCTGCGCGCGTATGTCTTATCGTCGCTGAGCCGAGGCGAGGAGGCCGACGCGGTACTCGCGGACATGCCCACTAGCGAATTGGCCGACGGCGAGCGTGCCAGGCTCGCCAATCTGCGGGCCACCAACAGGCTGTTCACCCTCGCGGATCCCCAAGGGGCAAAAAGGCTGATTGACGACGCGACGCGCGCGATACCGGCGCAGGCGCGCAGCTGCATCAACGCCTTTCTCACCGTGTACTGGGCGGCGATGGGCAGGCCCTACGCCGCCCGCGAAGCGTCGAAAGGTGTTGTGCTGGAACAGCTATCCGATGTGGCCGCGCGCTTTATAGCGTGGGCTAGAACTGTTGCCGCAGGGGACGCCGGTCGCACCAGCGAAGCCGCGGTCGCCGCGAACACCGGATACCCCGTGGCGGTGCGTGGCTTCGTCATCATCACTGACGCGCACGTCGGCGCTCTGTTGCTGGCTGGTCAGATACCGGAAGCCCGGGCAGCGGCCGAGTGGCTGCGCCAACGGGCGTCCAACGTTTCAGGCCCGGGCCACCTACAGAGTGCTCCCGTCGCGGCTCGCGCCGCTCTTGGCGCGGGCCGCCTCGATGCCGCATGCGCGCTTCTTGAACCCGTCATCGACACGTTGGCGGCGTCCGGCGAGCGCAACGGATGGGTGTACCGCTGCCAGATCCCACACACGATCGCGCTCGCCATGCGCGGATCAACCGGTGATGCCGTCGCCGCACTTGCCCGGCTTGAGCAGCAGCGGCATCCGGGTTGGCGCTACCTCGACTACGAGTACGAGCTGGCTCGCGCGTGGGTGGCCGCCTGCCAGGGCGCTGTCAGCAATGCAATCGCGATGACGCTCTCGGCGGCCGGGATCGCCAGCGCCAATGGGCAATTCGCTGCCGAAGTGATGTGTCTGCAGACCGCGGTGCAGTTTGGTGACGATTCCAGTGCGCCGCGCTTACGCGAGCTCGAAACGATCGTGGAAGGACCACGCGCCGGTGTTGCGGCCCGATTCGCTGAGGCTCTTCATGTCGGGGATGCGGCTGTATTAGCGTGGGTGTCGCAGGAATTCGAGCGCATGGGTGATCGGGTTGCGGCGATGGACGCGACCGCCCACGCAGCTATCGCATATCGCCGACAGGACAAACGCGGGTCGGCGTTGGCATGCTCGACGCGCGCCGAGGCGTTCGCGCAGCAGTGCGGCGGCGCCAGCACACCGGCGCTTCGGCAGGCCGCCGAGCGGGTGCCGGTGACCGGTCGCGAACGAGAAATCGTGATGCTCCTCGGTGAAGGGTTGTCTAACCGTGAGATCGCTGCGAGACTGACGCTGTCGGTCCGTACCGTCGAGAACCACATCTACAATGCGATGGGCAAAACCGGCACGGCCAGCCGCGACGACCTCGCCGCTCTGATGCGTCCACGCATCGCCAAGCCCCGGTAACGACGTCAGCGCGAGGCGCTCGCAGAACGGGCATTGCGATGGATGCAATCGTGGACGGTCGGCTGCTGCGTTCCGTCCAAATCCGTAGACCGTTCAGCTGGATACCAGGCACGAGATGCCTTCATACTGTCGAGGAAAGACGGCGCCGAATTCACAGGCATAGCAAAGGCGGGCTGCTCAATATGCCTGGTACCGCGCAGGCGGGTCGCGCTGCAGCGCCCAGGGGCGCCCGGAGCACTGATCTGGTACATGACCGATCGATCATTACCGTCAACGAAAATGCCGGCGCGGCATCGAATCTGAAAGCACTATCTGCTCCCACCGAAGCCGCGGCCACCTTGGGCCAGCTAGAGCGATAACCGCAACGGCGTTGTAGTCGCCAGCGCGTCTGTCGCCCGCCTATTGACCGGCGAGCGCGAGATCCTCGGGACCGGCAGCTGCCGCTGTATCGAAGCCGTCACTCCAGTCGGCCGTGTCCTTTGCCGGGCTTGTGTTACATTGTGGCGTTCATGTCGATGTGGCTCAACCCTCCAAAGGCATGATGCAGCAACAGCTTTCGAGTTCAATACCCCCCCCTGGGGAAGTGCTCGGTATCGATCGACAATACGCAAGTCGTGATTTTGCGTTACCTGTGCGATCGAGCTGCGGCTGAGGACGTACTAGGCCCAGCTGGATCCAACGGCGCTGTCGGTGGAGGCCATGTTGGCCCCGGCGGTTTGGACTTTTTGCCCATGGGCGTTGGCCTGCTCGTAGATGACCTGGAAGTTGCGGCCCAACTGGGTGATGAACTCTTGGCAGGCCACCGAACCCGCACCGCCCCAAAAGTCCCCGGCGGCAAGCACATCGCGGATGATGGCCTGATGCTCGGCCTCCAAGGAAGCGGCCTGGGCGCGGATCAGGGCGCCGTGGGCGTCGACGTCGCCGAATTGGTAGTTGATGCTCATCGTCGGTTCTCCTAACTGCCTAGCATCTGCTGTGAGGCTTGCTCTTGCTGTTCGTAGTTGTTGGCGTCGCGGATCAGGCCGTCGCGCACCCCGTGCAGCATGGTGACGATGTTGCGGAACGCGGTGTTCGTTTGGCCCATGGTGTCGTAGGACGCGGCCTGAGCGGTCCCGCTCCATCCGGCACCGGCAATGTTCAGCGAGGACGCCCACATCTTGCGAGCTTCATCTTCGACGGTTTGGGCGTGCACATCGAAACGGCCTGCCATGGATCGCATCTCGTTCGGATCGGTCATAAAGCGTGTAGTCATTGGAGTGTTTCCTTACCTGGAAATCATCAGTTTTGCTCGACGTGGCCGGCGTGATGGCCGCCTGCCAAAACGAATTGGTGCTCTCCTTTGTTATCCGACGGTCGCCGAGGGCGGTACCACTGTCAGGCGGGGCATGAAGCGAAGGTCGGTTTCGCCGACGTTGCCTATGCCGCGCCCGGGCATCGTTGCCAGCGGCGCGCCGAGCATGCTTGCGGGAGCCCCCGTTGTGGCTCCTGGGGCAGTGGCCAGGCTGGTGCTGGGCAGCGCCGTCGCGGCAGGACTCATTGCCGGGGCCGCCGAAGCCCAGGTTTGGGGCACCGACAACGCCCCGACCGTGGCCGCGCGGCCCACTCCCGCCGACACGGCCGCCCCGCCGAGTCCTGCTGAGCCGGGTGCTCCCAGCGCGCCGGACGCGAGCGCGCCCGTCAACCCCGGTCCCGAAGCTGCGGTGCTGGCGGCGGTGACGGCCGGCATCAAATTCTTCATCTGATTCGCGTTCGAGAGCAGCGAACTCGATATCCACCCGACCGAACTTGTCATCGACAACGCCGGATTCATGGAACTGAGCGACGAACTCAGCGACGACAGCGACCCCGTGGACGACTCGGACGTGGACGATAGCGGCGAGGCGAGCTGCTGCAGAGCCGTGGGCACCGTGGAGGTCACCTGTGACAGGACCGCCTGGGTGTCGGTGCTGGCCGAGCTGCCGACAGCTTGGCCGACCGCGGTCCCCTGTCCGGCCAGGCCGGCCGGGTTGCTGGTGGGCTGCGGCGGGATGAACTGGGTCAGGAGCGACGCACTGGCCGAGGCGGCCGCGTAGCCATACATCGCGGCGGCGTCCTGGGCCCACATCGCCGTGTACTGTGCCTCGGTGGCCGCGATCGCGGGCGTGTTTTGCCCGAGGATGTTGGTCGCGATCAGCGACAGCAACAGGCTGCGGTTGGCCGCGATGACTGGTGGCGGCACCGTCATCGCAAAGGCTGCCTCATAGGCGGCCGCGGCCTCCATGGCCTGCGAAGCCGTCTGCTGTGCCGTGGCGGCAGTGGTGTCCATCCACGCCACGAAGGGGGCGCTCGCGGCGGCCATCGCCGTCGACGCTGGACCTAGCCACGGTCCGCTGGTCAGCTCCGCAACTACCGAGGAATACGAAGCGGCCTCCGCATATAGCTGCTCGGCGAGCCCCTCCCAGGCCGACGCTGCGGCCAGCATCGAGCCCGGCCCCGGACCGGCATAGATCCTTGCCGAGTTGATCTCGGGTGGCAAAGCTGCGAAATCCATCATTTCACCTCGGAATGCTTAGCCGGCCGCGATCGCGTTGGCGGCCTCGGTGAGCGCATACGAGTCAGCGCTGACACCAAGGGTTTTCGCGACCAATTCGTGGATCGCCGCAGCTTGGGCGCTGACGGCCTGGTACATCTGCGCGTGCGCGGCAAACTGCAGCGCCGTCAACGCCGACACCTCATCGGCGGCGGCGGGACCCACCCCGGTCGTCGGTGTGGCCGCGGCCGCGTTTTCGGCGCTCATCGCCGAGCCGATGCCCTGCAGGTTACCGGTCGCCGCCGTCAACATTTGCGGGGCGACGGTGAGTGAGAACATGGATTTCTCCTTGGAGACTTGGGATTACGGACATGGGCTGACCCCGTCCGCTGCGGTGTGTTAAGGCGCTGGTGCGGTCGCCGCGGCATGGAAGCCGCGTCGCCTGATTCGGCTAGACAGCGTCAGGGAGGATTGATGTGTTCAATGGCCCGGCATTCATCCGGGCGAAAGGGGCGGCAGAGATTGGTGATGGTGAGCGAGTGCTCACCGATCCTCGTGGCGTAACACAATGGCCTGCCGCCGGCCGATCACCGGCGAGCTATGCAGAACCGCGTCAAGAGGTCTCGACCGGTGAAGGCAATGGCAGCCGCGCGGGGCGGGGCCCGCCCGACCGGCACCACAAGTTTGACCCGCGAACCTGCGACGGCGACCACCGCGACCGCGAGACCGAGTTCCACCAGCGCGGTAACCGGCCCCGGCACCGGCATAGCCCCGAACACCTTGGAGCATTTGGCGGCCAGGCCGCGGTAAAGCGAAGCATGGTCGGCCTGCATCCCGGGCCCGCCAGTGCCAGACCCGCCATCCGCCGATGTCACGAAGGCGTGCGGTGGGTCAAACGCGAGAGGAGCGAAATGCACCAGCCCGCACCCCAGGGCGCCGAGGGCCAGCCACACTGCAGCCGCGATCGCGACGACAGCGCGCAACCGCACCGAACTGCCTGCGCCGCCGGGTTTCATAGTGTCTCAACTGTACCTGTCTATAGGGGGGTATGCCATACATAGGGCGGTCGATACCGCATCGTGCCCGGGCCGCGATCGTGCCTCCTGGCGGCCCTAATGCTGCAGCTCAAGCAGATATCAGCAGTCGGGCCGCAGGGACTGACGCGCACAATTGCACCTCCATCCCAAATACCCCTACCCACCGGAGGTATAGCGGCGCCCGAGCTGGCATTCCTCTACCGAGGCGGTAATCGGTGCGTCGGCCCGCTCGCACGACAACACCAACTCGCGGCTTCGATCTATCGGCCCGGACACATAAGGACTCACCCGGCAGGCGATGCCCCCGGCCGAGCCGTTGGCAGCTGTTCACGTCGAATCCCTTAATCGCATGGGGATTTCGCGCCGATCGGGTGCTTAACGGTGGATCCTGCGGATTCACATGGGTCATTACCAGGTGACGACATCGAGGTGACCGAACGTGAGCAATCTTGCGCCTGGTTGCGTGCCGATGCCATTCTGCGGCGACTCTTTGGGGTCAGAGTCGTCGTCATCGCGGGCCGGCGTCCGACAGGATGACCAGGAGACGGGGACACAGATGCCTTGCCATGTGGCGGTGTGAATCGCCGGCGTCGGCCCCGGCCGGTTATCGCCGGTACCGCCGCTTGGAAGCCGCCAAGCTCGGAATGAGCCGGTTGCAGGTCGCGTGCGGGTTCGAGACGGTAGAGGGCAACTGCGGCGATGATGCCGATGAGAACCAGCCCGCCCCAAACCAGTGCGCCGGCGCTCAGCCGTTGTGCCGCACCGAATATCGATCCGGTAGCCAGGTTGCCGACGAGGATTCCGGCTCCGACGATGGTGTTGTAGAACCCATAATGGGTGGCCACGAGCCGGCCTCCGGCCAGCGAGACGACGGTGTCCATCTCGAACGGGAAGACCGCGGCCGAACCGACGGCCAGCAGCGCCGCCGACACCAGCAGGGCCCCCACCGCCGCGGGTGTCCCGAACCGATGGCCGTCGGGGACGACCGTCAGCGGCACGAACGAGGCCGCCAGGATGGCCACACCGATGGCCAGGCTACGTCCGGATCCCCAGCGTTTGGTGAACCAGCGGGTGATGCGCAGCTGTCCGATCACCGCAACCAGGCCAGAGACAACGAAAAGAGCTGCAACCAAAGCCTTTCCAGAGCGCGGCGTCAGCATCGACGCCTGCAGCGGCAGCGCCAGGTACACCTGGAAGGTCAATACGTAGGAGCCGATCATCGCCGCCGCGAAGAGCAGGAACGGCCGATTGCGGGCGACAACCCGCCAGTCCTGCAGGAACGACTTCTGCTGCGGCGCCGAATCGACACCGCGTCGCGGCAACGCCAACAGCTGCGCCACGGTCAGCACTGCGAACACGGCCGCCGCTGCCGCCGCCGTGACCTGAAAGTCGACGGCCACCAGGACCAGTCCGACCAGCGGACCCAACAGGATTCCGGCCTGATAGAAGAGGTTGAATATGGCGAAGGCCTCCACCCGGCGATCTCCGGCGTCAGCGGCCAGATAGGCCCGCACCGCCGGGTTGAACAACGCGCCGGCGAACCCGGTGGCCGCCGCGGCGATCAGCACAGCCGGCAACGACTGGGCCACCACAAGCAGCGCGAATCCGCCTGTGCGCAGCAGACATCCAGCCACGATCAACGGCTTATAGCCCACCCGGTCGGCCAGTGTGCCGCCCACGATGAACATGCCCTGCTGGGAGAAATTCCGCACGCCGAGCACCAATCCGACCGCCCAGGCCGCCAGCCCGAGCGGGCCAGCCAGGTACCCGGCCAGATACGGCATCAGCATGTAGAAACCCATGTTGATGCCGAACTGGTTGAGCATCAGGACCTGGCTGGGCCGGTCGAAGCCTCGAAACCGGGTGAGGAAATCCCTCATGCGGCTGCGATCAGTGCGGGATTGACGACGGTGCTGGTGCGAGTCCAGGAGGTCACCACCTGCTGGGTGGGGTCGGTGATGACGGTGGGCTCGGCGACGGGTTGCCAATCCAACAGCTGGTGCTGGTGGCAGTAGTCGTCGTTGTAGATGGTGTCGAAGTAGCGTTGCGGACCGTCAGGAAACACCGCGGCGATGCGGGTGTCCTGCGGGAAGGTGCGCGCGGCCCAGCCCGCGACCAGCGCCACGGCCCCCACGCTCCAGCCGCCGCTGGCGAAGTTGCTGGCCGCCAAAGTGCGGCACGCCCACACCGACTCCTGCGGGGCCACCCAGTGCACCTCGTCAAAGGCGGCGTAGTCGATGTTGCGCGGATAGATGCTCGAGCCCAGCCCGCGCATCAACCGGCTGGCCACCGGCTGACCGAAAATAGTCGAGCCGATGGTGTCGACCCCGATCAGCTTCATCGCCGGGTTGAACTCGCGCAGCACCCGCGCCACCCCGGCCGAATGCCCGCCGGTGCCCACCGAGCACACCAGCACATCCACCCCGCCGAGCTGATCAAGCAGCTCCAACGCCAACGACCGGTAGCCGGTGATGTTGTCGGGGTTGCTGTACTGGTCGGGGCACCAGGCCCCCGGCTCGGCGGCCAACAGCTGGGCGACCCGGTCTTTACGGGCCTGTTGCCAGCCCCCCACCGGGTGCGGCTCGGTGACCAGCTCGACATCGGCGCCGTAGGCGGCCAGCATGTGACGCACGATCGGCTCCATGCCGGTGTCGGTGACCACGGTGACCGGATGCCCATAGGCCTGGCCGGCCAACGCCAGCCCCAACCCCAGGCTGCCGCTGGTGGATTCCACGATGCGCGCCCCGGGAGCTAATTCGCCGCGGGCCCGGGCGGCTTCGACCATGTGCAGGGCCGGGCGGTCTTTCATGCTGCCGCCGGGATTGAACCCTTCCAGCTTGGCCCAAAACCCGCGTCCGGGCGGGGCGAACGGCGCCTCAATGCGCAGCACCGGGGTATGGCCCACCATCGCACCGGGACGCCGATAGGTGTCGGTGCCGGGCAGGGCGCACTCACGTGGCTGAACAACTTTGAGCGCCGGGATCGGGTGAACATAGTTATCGAAAGACAAAACATCGGTCATGAGAATCGTCGCTTTCTTGCGAACGCCGCGAATCAGTGCGGCACTTGACAGGGGTCAGCGATCACCAGCCGCCGAGCACACACGTGCTGCAAACGACCTGGCGCTGACCAGTCAGCGACGAGACAAGCAGAACCGGGTCAACACGTCTTGACCGGTAACAGAAAGAGCCGGGGCGCGCGGGGGGCCGCGCCCGGCGGGCACCCCAAACCGGGCCAGCCCACCGGTCAGCGCCACGGCGGCCACCGCACTCAACGCGATTAACGCAGCCACCACCGCGCCCGAGCGCGGCAGCACCGCCGTGGTGAACTGCTCGTGATGGTCGCCCGAGGAACCCTTGCCCACATGCGGATGATCGACATCAACGGTGAACTCACCACCCAGCGAAGCCACCAACGCATGCGCCGACTGCGACATCGAAGACTGCGACACCGAAGACTGCGAATGCCCCATCACGCTGTGGGCACCGATGAGAACCCACGCCGTCAACCACGCCGCAGCCCCCACGGCCACTACATACCGGAGCCGAGGCAACCCGCTAGCGCCGCCGAATATCACGACACACCGGCCCTGGCGATATGCGAGAAAACCGAGGATGAGCCGGGGTATTTCCGATGCGCGGATTCGCAGCTCATGGTGTGCGTCGCCGATGAGCAGTTCACTGCGCGCCCGGTGGACATAGAAGCAGAATATACCCCGTACCCGTATATGTAAACCGGGGCCTTTGGCGGTCGAGCAGTCCTAGGTTGCGCCTGACCAGATGCTGACGACGCTCCACGGACTGCACGACGGCCGGCATAGTTGTGCCCGAGATCGACCGTCACCGTCGGCCCGGCATATCGATTACAACCAGTGCCCCGCCGCACCTACCACCGGGTTCATCGACCCAGCGGCCTTTGCGCCGTGATGTAGTGCAGCAACAATCGGTCACCGGTGCCGACGATGGAGAACCCCGCATCGGTAATCAGCTCATCGAGCTGGTGTAGCCGGTTCTGCTCCCTGGCATGGGCGTTGAAAACAGCAGCAATCCGGTGCAAGGTGCCACCGCCCGAGGGGCGAAGATCGGCGATGCATAGCCGCCCGCCCGGTCGCAGAACTCGAAACATTTGCCGCACTGCGTCGGCACGTCGGTCGACTGGAAAGTGGTGAAACGCCAAGCTAGATACCACCACGTCGAACGATTGGTCGGAGAAGGGCAGATCTTCGGCGGAGGCAACCTGAAAGGCCGCGTTCGCCGGCGCACGCCGCGCGGCGTAGTCCACCATCGATTGTGAAGGATCGATCCCGACAACGCTGCCACCCGGGTGCACCGCCCGTGCGATTCGTCGAGTGAAGTATCCGGTCCCGCAGCCGACGTCGAGCACCCTATTGCCGGGCTCGGCGCCGGATAGCCCGACCAGCCGGTCCCACATGCGCGCACGTAGCCCCAGAGACCACGCATTGGTGGCCCATTCGTAAGTACGGGGATAGTTGAGTACCCACCCGGACCCGTCACCGTGCCGATGATCAGCGAACAGCCTCTGCGCCAGTCCCATCTAAAAATCCTTCCTGTATATGCTTTCAGTGCGGCCAACCCAACGGTACAGCAATACCCCCATGCGGTATATTCAAGCTCGGCGGAGCGGGACGCGGCTCTTTCGGATCGAACGAAACACCGAACGGCGCAATGAAAGACAGGTACAGGCGTGCGCGAATTGACTTTTGACAGGGCGCGACTTAGCAGGCGGAGTTTTATGGCTGCCACCGTTGCCGGCGGGTTCGCCCTGGCCGCCTGCGGCCGATCCGACGAGCAAACACATACCGGCAACACGGCGATGGCGGCCGCCATCGCTGCTGCCGAGGCGGCGCGGCCCCACACCGGGCGCACCGTAACGGCGGCACTGACGCCTCAACCGACAACAATCGACCTCGGTGGCATCACTGTGCGCACGATGGCCTACGGTAACGCCATCCCGGGGCCCGTGATCCGCGCCAATGTCGGTGACGAACTCGCGGTCACGGTCACCAACCGGCTCGATTCGGCCACCTCGGTGCATTGGCACGGCATCGCGCTGCGCAACGACATGGACGGCGTCGCACCCGCCACCCCGAACATCGACGCCGGCCGCGACTTCACCTACCGCTTTTCGGTACCTCACCCCGGCACCTATTGGGCGCATCCGCACGTCGGCCTGGACGCCGACTATGGTCTGTATCTGCCCGTGATCATCGATGACCCCCGAGAGTCGGGCCGCTACGACGCCGAATGGATCGTCGTACTCGACGACTGGACCGACGGCGTCGGCAAGACCCCCAGGCAGCTCTACGACGATTTGACCAATCAGCGCAGGCCCAGCATGAGCAGCATGCCCGGCATGGGAAACATGCCCGCCATGGAGATGGACGGCGTCGGGACCAGCAATCTGCTCGGCGGCGATCCAGGCGATATTGCCTATCCGCACTACCTCATCAACGGCCGTATTCCCGCCGCTCCCACCACATTCAGCGCCAAGCCCGGACAGCGCATCCGGATCCGGATCATCAATTCCGGCTCCGACACCGCGTTCCGCGTCGCGCTAGCCGGGCACTCGATGACCGTCACCCACACCGACGGCTACCCCGTAGTGCCCACCGAGGTCGACGCGCTACTGATCGGCATGGCCGAACGCTACGACGTCGTCGTCACCGCCGCCGATGGCGTTTTCCCGCTGGTCGCTCTTGCCGAAGGCAAAAATGCGCTGGCGCGGGCTGTGCTCTCCACCGGCGCCGGTAACGCCCCTGATCCGGGTTTCCAGCCGCCCGAACTCAACAAGCGAGTCGGCACCGTCGAAATGTTCTCCGCCGCACCGGAAGTCGATTTGGGTGTGGCCAAATCCGATGTGAATCTCCCGGTGGTCCTCAGTGGCGACATGACGAAGTATGATTGGCTGATCAACGGCGAGCCCTACAGCAAGACCAAGCCGCTACAGGTACGCCAGGGCCAACGCGCCACGCTGGCATTCGACAACACCACCATGATGTACCACCCGATGCACCTGCACGGACACACTTTCCAGGTGATCAAGCCCGATGGCACGCCCGGCCCCCGCAAAGACACCGTCAACGTACTGCCCAAGCAGAAATTGAGCGCCGTCCTCGTCGCGGACAACCCCGGCGTCTGGATGTTCCACTGCCACAACACCTATCACCAAGAGGCCGGCATGATGACTCGCCTCGAGTACACCAGCTGAGCCATCACGGCGTGCGCGCAGTCCCTCAACATGGCTAGGGTGATGCCGAGGTCGCTAGCCTTGCTAGACGAAGATTGTCTGAGATGTCATTCTCGACGGCCTGGATTGAGTGGCGTGCGCTCCGGCAGGCTTCTAATTGGTGAGTAACCCAAACCACCGTTCAACCTGCTCGAGCACGACGAGTATGTTGGGGTGAAGCAGATTCGGACTCGAGGATGGGTGACGAGCCGTTTCGTTATCCGTCGAATTTCACGAACGATGTGTCGTTGCGTCGGTGGGGTGCGAGTGCAAGGGGCTACGCCGCCCGCTGAGTGCCCCGTGGCCGCTAGTGGTGCGCCATTTGTCCGTCTTCTTGGTCTATGCTCCCGGCACAGTGGTATCCGGGCGGTATTGCGGGCAGTAGGCATTGACTGCGGTGCCGAAGAAATAGCCGGCCACGTGTGCCGACAGGTCGGTGTCTTTTACCAGCGACAAAATCAGGTTGGCCGGCGTCTGGCCTGCATCGAGTCCGGTGCACACTTTATGGCCGGCCGTGATCGCGACATCGCGGTTGGTAAAGACGATCCCGTGTTTCTTGAGCGCGGCGAGGAAGTCATCGTCAGTTTGATCCGCTGATACAGGTGGAGCGAATTGCAGCGCAGCAGCGAAGAGCAGGATTACGCTCGTTGTCAACCATTTCCACCGAGGCACATTGGTTTGGGCCATTAATCGCTCCTGCGGGTGCTAAAAGGTCTTGAGACGCGGGAGCGTCGGGGGCCACCGACATGGCTTTGTTTGGTGCGCGCGCGGCGTCGTCGACGTTGGATGATGATGAATGCCACTGCCAGGGCGACCGCGATGGTGGCGAGGATGGCAGTTCCTGTGATCTGCTGGATGTCGTTGTAGTGCGGTAGGTAGTTGGCTTCCGCGGCGAATCGCCCGTTGCGTGGCGTGCTCATTTGGTGACCTTTCGGATTGGCCCAAATTCATCGGCCGCTGAGCTGGACAGCCTTGACGATGAGCAGGACGGCGCCGACGACGAGGTAGCCGCGCAGCGCAATCATGCCTAGACGGGTCCCTGGCGACCACGTCACGGGCTCTAACAAGGTCAGTGGTGGCATTCGCCAGCTATTGCGGTCAATAGGCCGCGCCGGGCTCGATGCCGCCGGTGGTGAGGGCTGGCGGCGACCCATCCAACGAAGTGCCGGTACCGTGGCTGCGGCGAGTATGACCAAGGTCAGTGCCAGGTAGCCGGCGACAACGATCACGTCGAGGCCGGGGAACAAGGTAGTCGCCATCAGGATTCCCGACAGCAACAGCAGGACGCCGACGATCAGCCCGGCAACCCAGTTGAGCCAGGGCCGATTCACCCAGGGGCCCAATACTTCCCGGTCGTTGCACAGCAGCAGGAGGAACACGCTGGCGCTGGGCAACAGCAAGCCAGCGAGGGCCTGCACGGCGGTGGTGATCAACCCAAGGGGGGCGCCAGGAATCAGCACGATCGCCGCCGCAAACGCCACCATTGCGCTGTAGGAAAGGTAGAACGGTTTGGCATCGGCGAACCCCCGGTGCAGCGAGTGTTTCAGGCCGAATACGTCGCCAAAGGCGTAGCTGGTGGCCAGGGTCACTGCGGCGGCGCCGACGATCGAGGCGTCCATCAGCACGATCGCGAACAACCAGCCGAGCGTCGAATTGTGTTGGCCCAGCAGATGCGAGATGGCGCCGGCGTCGGTGAAACCACCTGCTGTGCCAGTGGAGCGCGCCGCCCAATCGCCGATCATGACCAGCGCGGTGGCGCCGATCACCACGATGAACGCCCCCAACACCGTATCGGCGCGCTCGTAGCCCATAAATCGAGGTGTAATGCGCTTGTCGACGACGTTGGACTGCTGAAAAAACAGCTGCCAAGGCGCCACGGTGGTGCCGACGATGGCAATGATCAAAAGCACCGCATCCGAGGTCACGCCGCCGGAGATGTTCGGCACCACAAATGATTTGGCGGCGTGGGCCCACTGTGGGTGCGCCATCAACAGGATTGGGATCTGCACCAAAGTGATGGCGATGAAGACGAACATGGCCCGCTCCCACCGGCGAAAGCTGCCGCTGGCCATGATCGCGATGAGCGCGATCGCTGAGACCGGAACGACAATGTATTTGGAGATACCGATGTAGGTGGCGGCCAAAGTGATGCCGATGAACTCGGTGACGATCGTGAGGAAGTTGAGCAGGAACAGGTCGCCGACGGAGAACCAGCCCCAGCCGCGGCCGAAGCGTTCGTTGATCAAGCGGGCGTGTCCGACGCCGGTAACCGCGCCGAGCCGGACCACCATCTCTTGGTTGACGATGAGCACCGGGATGAGCAGGAGTAGCACCCACAGCAGGGAGTAGCCATAATTTTGGCCAGCTTGGGTGTAGGTGGCCACCCCGCCGGCATCGTTATCGCCGACCATCACAATGATTCCGGGACCGATAATGGCAAGCAGCGTCAGCAGCCGCGTCTTGAAAGTGCGGGGATGGTCGGTTTCCGCGACGTTAATGCGCCCGAAGGCGCCCTCGATATTACCGAGGTGAGCCGAGTCAAGCACAGCGGTGCGCTTCGGTGGTGGCGACTCGGATCGGTGAGTCGCTGCTGCGTGGCCGGTGGCCTTCTCGCCGGAGGTCACGGCGCCTCACTCTCTGGTGCAGGCGCGTCGCGATCGTCATGCGGTGGGGTGATTTCGCGGACCGGGCGGGGGGCGGGTTCGCGGCGACGCCAATCCTCGGGGATGGTGGCTTCTAGCACGTCGTCGACGGTGACAACCCCGAGCACGCGGTCCTGGCCGTCGACGACGGGGATGGAGTAGAGGTTGAAGTCGGCCATCAATAGGGCGACGTCGGTCAGATCGGCTTCAGCGCCGATTCGAATTGGGTCGCAATCCATCAGTGCTTCAACGGTTTGACCGGGTTCGGCTTGCAGCAGGTCGATCACCGACACGACACCAGCCAGGCGGTTGTCTTCATCAAGGACATGCATCTTGACCAATGCCTCGGGCTGTATCGTCGTGGCGCCCGCGATCAGTGCCAGCGCCGTGCCGGCAGTGGTGCTTGCGGCGCAGGAGACGAAGTCGACGTTCATCAGGCCGCCGGCACTGTCGGGGTTAAAGCCCATCAGGGTGATCACCTTCGTGCGCTGCGGGCCCGGCATCAGCTCCAGGACGCGCCGGCGCCGCGATTGACGCAGGTCTGCGATCGCGTCGGCGGCGTCGTCGGCGCGCATCCGGCCCAATAGTGCGGCGACCTCGTCATCGGCCATGTCATTGAGCAATCGGCTGGCCTTGTCAGGGTCGAGTTCTTCGAACACGTCGGCTTCCAATTCCGGGTCGCTGCGGACCCGGTCGAGGATCTCCCCACCCTCGGCTTTGTCAGCGTCTTCGAGAAGATCAGCGATGTCCGCGGGTTTGAACCCGCCGAGCCGGCCTGACTGACGTCGCGATGCACCGGAGCGGGCGTGGCCGATCAGTGGTTCGAATGCCTTCCAATCTCGGGCCGCATGCCCACCCCGACTTTTGACTAGTCCGAAGAACCGCGCCGGGCGGCGAGTATCCAGACGGGCAAGCACCCACCCGCCGCCGGTATCTTCGAGCTCCACGTCATAGGCGCGTACCAACTCCACGGCAGCCACATCGATCAACCGGTGTCCTAGCACATCAGTGCGCAGCAACACCTCGCCGTCGCGGCGTTCGAAACCGCGCAGATCGATTTTGTGTGTCGCCAATACCACGCGGTCTGGGGCGTACTGAGAAATGGAGGGGCTGCCGATGAACACCCGCCGCCTCCCCACCACAGCGACGATCCCACTCACCAACGGATACTCGTCGGCGCCGCGCAGCCGCACGATCACGTCCTGCACCCGGCCCACAGCCTCGCCCGACCGGGCCAGGACCGGCGCGTGCAGCAACTCTGAGAGATGCATAACCGGGTGCGACCCGACCTGCTTAGCTGGCGTTTCTGGTCCACTCACTTGTGCTTACCTTTCTTACCGGGGCGCTCGTCGGGCTCAGGATGCCGTAGCCCACTCGAACGGGTAACCCCCGCGAGTCACGCGCACTTCGGGGATTCGCTGCGGGGGAGACGCGACGGCATGGGCAATCAATTGGCGACCAGGGCCGACATCGCGTCCTGATACCGCCGCCACGGCGGTACTTGACGATCCTGGACGGGCCGTAGATTCGTTGCATCGTTACGTTGAATCGTGACTCGATGGCCTTGGCCCAGCAAGTGGTTTGATGCGTCCGGCGCGCACGCCATTGGCGATGACGACGACCTCGGTGAGCTCGTGCACGAATACCACCGCAGCCAAACCCAGGGTCCCGAACAGCGACAGCGGCATCAGCACGGTGATGATCGCTAGCGATAGCCCGACGTTTTGCAACATGATCTGCCGGGAACGGCGGGCATGGTGCAGCGCTTGGGGCAGATGGCGCAGGTCTTGGCCCATCAACGCGACGTCGGCGGTTTCGATGGCGACGTCGGTTCCCATGGCGCCCATAGCGATTCCCAGGTCGGCGGCGGCCAGGGCCGGAGCATCGTTGACGCCGTCGCCAACCATCGCGGTCCGCCGCTGGGCACGTAGCTCTGTGACCAGGTGTGCCTTGTCCTCAGGACGCAGCTCGGCGTACACGTGCTCGATTCCGGCTTCGGCGGCCAAAGCTGAAGCGGTGGCGCGATTGTCGCCGGTGAGCATCGCCACCTGGTAGTTGCCGGCTCGCAATTCGGCGACGACCTCGGCGGCTTCCGGACGTAGTTCGTCGCGCACGGCGATGGCCCCGAGTAGCCGCCCGTCGCGTTCGACGAGAACCGTTGTGGCTCCGGCGTGTTGCATGCGCATGACGTCCTCGGTGAGGTCGGCTGGATCGAGCCAGCCGGCGCGTCCCAGTCGGACATCGTGGCCGTCGACTCGGCCGGTCAATCCGGCGCCGGGGATGGCTTGCACGTCGCTGGCCGCGGCGACCGACGTTCGGGTCGTGGCGAGAACAGCCGCGGCCAGTGGGTGCTCGCTGCGGGCCTCCAGCGCGGCTGCCACCGCCAGCACGTCTTCGTGAGTGGCGCCCCCAGTGGTGGCGACCTCGATGACCGCGGGCCGATTGGCCGTCAGGGTTCCGGTCTTGTCCAGGGCAATTGCGCCGATGGTGCCCATGCCTTCCAGGGCGGCGCCACCTTTGATGAGTACACCGAACCGGGCGGCCGCCCCGATGGACGCCACCACCGACACGGGCACCGCGATGGCCAATGCGCATGGCGAGGCAGCAACCAGTACCACCAGAGCACGTTCGATCCAGACGGCAGGGCTACCGAAAATGCTGCCCACCCCGGCGATCGCGGCCCCGGCGATCATGATGCCCGGCACCAGCGGTCGCGCGATGCGGTCGGCCAGTCGCTGACTGGCGCCCTTGCGCGCCTGCTCGGCTTCCACGATGTGCACGATGCGCGCCAGCGAGTTGTCTTCTGCCGTTGCGGTGACCTGCACCAGCAGCGCGCCGGAACCGTTGATCGACCCGGCGAACACGTCGTCGCCGGGTCCGGCTTCGACCGGTACGGATTCACCGGTGATCGCGGAGACGTCCAATGAGGTGCGACCGTCACGAATGATGCCGTCAGTGGCCAGACGTTCACCTGGTTTGACGATCATTTGATCACCGACCTGAAGGTCGGCTGCGGCCACCACGGTTTCGCTGCCCGCGCGCAGCACTGTGGCCTGATCCGGCACCAGCGACAGCAGCGCGCGCAAGCCGCGGCGCGTACGCGACACCGCGAATTCCTCCAAGCCCTCACTGATGGAGAACAAGAACGCCAGCATGGCAGCCTCGCCGACCTGACCGAGACCCACGGCGCCGGCCGCAGCGATGGTCATCAACGTGCCGACACCGATGTGGCCCTGCGTAAGTCGCTTGATGGCCGACGGCACGAATGTCGAGGCCCCCACCGCCAAGGCGACGACTTTGAAACCCAGAGCGACCGGCCCCAGCGGAGTGACCCATGCGGTGATCACCGACCCCGTCAGCAACACCCCGGACAATGCAGCGCGTCGCAGCTTGACGACCTGCCAGAGCCGCTCCGGCGCGTCCTCGCTGTCATCATGCTCGCAGCAGCCATCGCTAACCGTCCCCCAAGGACGACGCTGTTCAACGTCACACGAACCCGACCGCACCCGCGTGCTCCAGTCGATGACTCGTTGCACCACACCGGGCTTGCGGCCGTCCGCCGAGTGCGGGGTACGCGGTGGCACCGACGCTACCGGGATGTGCTCGGCATCGGCGATCGCAGACAGGACGGAGGCTGTGTCGCAGCGCTCAGGCGTGTACCAGATCACCACTGAGGCGGTGCGCGGATAGGCCCGCACGGCTTCGACGCCGGTGACCATACCAACGGCGTCCTCGATCGCCACCGCGCGGACGGTGTCGAATCGAAACCCGCTGGCGTGCACCCGCATTCGTCGCGCCGTCGCAGACACAACGGTCAGCCTCAGGTCGGCATCGGGATGCGCAGCGGTGGTCGGCATCATCAGCCCTCCTAGCGGTATATCGGCGGATCCCTACCAAGGATGTCAACCTGCCCTGTCCGCCGAGGGCGCAGCGTGCGATGTCAGCTACAGCAGTCGTCGCCTACGGGGTCGACAGAAAGGGAGGCGTCGTCACCGATGCGATCGCGAGCTTCGGCGACCACGTCGGCAACTTTCAGCCGAGCAGCCTCGGCCGCCACCTCGGCGCGCCGGGTTCCCCGCAGGCCCCATTCCGTCGCGGTCACCGCCGCGCGGTGGACCGGAGCTTTTCCCACCGCCTTGCGCAACACCTCATAGGCACTCACCCCGACGAGCCCGGTGAACACCGTCCCGGTCGCCTTAACCAGCAGTCCATGTGCAACCACGGCCAACCCTCCTTATGTTCTGCTTTGTCGTCGCGATTCGGCGAGCCCGCTCATCGACTAGCCGGCGCGGTGCGGACCTCCTCGAACGTGGCTTGCTCACCACCGCAAGGCTGATCGGTGTCCACCGCGAGAACGACCTGAACCAACTCGCTCAGGGCACGCGCGAGGTGACTATCGGCCAGGGCATAACGAACCTGGCGGCCCTCATACGTTGCGATGACCAGGCCGCAGCCCCGTAAGCACGACAGATGGTTGGACACATTGGATCGGGTCAATCCCAAGTGCGAAGCCAACTGGCCGGGATAGCAAACTCCATCCAGCAGCGCGACGAGAATTCGGCAGCGCGTCGGATCGGCCAGCGCCCGGCCCAGCCGAGACAACGCCGATTCCCGCACCTCACACGTCAGCATAGCCGCAACTGTACAGTCGTCGCTGATATAACAGCAACGGCTGAACTATGGTTCCGAATCGCGGTGCACCTGTGATGTGTGGCGTCGGTATGCAGTCGACGGGTTTGGGAATTCCGCGGCGGGGCATGCGCAGCCGGGGTCGTGGCGGCCAAAGAACCCCATTTCTCGGTCGTAGTTGCGGGAATTCTTGTCCGAGTATCGGTTCCACGGGCAGCGGGGGCATTGGCCGGCGTCATGGGGCCTCCGTCTTCAGCGGCGGTGTCTAGTTGCGCCCGATGCCGGGCGCAAACCGCCCAACCGCGGCGCGGTAATCGGTGTAGGCGCGGCCGTGGATGCGGGCCAGGTATGGCTCTTCGACGACACGGACCTGAACCTCGATGGCCGCCAGCAGGACCACGAACGCGGCCAGGGCCAGCGGGTTGGGCGTCATCAGAGCGATGCCGGCGGCGAAGACGAGCATGGCAGCGAAGATGGGATTGCGGACCCAGCCGAACACACCCGTGCGTACCAAGGTGGTGGTTTCGCCGGGGTCGACCCCGATCCGCCAGGACTCACCCATGCCGTGTTGGGCGTAGAGGGTGGCGGCGAGTCCTGCAATCGCCGCCACCACCCCGGGCGCCTGGACAGCAGGTGCGTGCAGGACCGGCATCGGGGTGAGGATTCCAGTCAGTTGCAGCAGCGGCGCGGCCACCCCGGCGAGGATGGCGCCCACGAATCCGACACCGGCCCACCATTCCAGCGAGCCGGGACGCCCACTGACGCCGCGAAATCCGGTCGAGCCGGTGCGCCGATGCTGGGTCCAGCTGCGCCAGCCGAACCCGAGTACGGCGAAGACGACTTAGAGCGCCAGCGCGGACACAGGCATCATGGTCAACCCTGTCCTGTGCGAACCGGCGACAGCCTGCGCGATTGCTTGCTATGCGGTGACGACGCCGCGGGCTGCTCGCTAGCGGTGCCGACAGGCGCCCCCGTCGAATGTTCGTTCGCGGCCGGGGATTGGCCGTTCATCAGGCGGTAGCGGATCAGTCGAGAGCTGTTGGTGACCACCGCGACCGAGGACGCGTTGTGCAGGATCGCGGCCAGCACCGGCGACAGGGCCCCTCCGGCGCCCATGAGCAGACCGACGGAGTTGACGGCGATGGACATGCCGTAGTTCTGCCGGATCACCGCGACGGCTCGTGCACCCAAATCGGGTACATCGAGCAGGCGCTGCAGGTTGTCGTTGGCCAGTGCGATATCGGCGGTTTCCACGGCGACGTCCGTGCCGGCCAGACCCATGGCAATCCCGATATCGGCGGTCGCCAGTGCCGGCGCGTCATTGACGCCATCACCGATCATCGCGACCACGTAACCTTCGTCCTGCAGTTGGCGCACCGCCTGAAGCTTGTCTTCGGGCAGCACCTCGGCGCGCCACTCGTCGATACCGAGTTCGCCGGCCACCACCTCGGCGGTATCCGGATGATCACCAGTCAGCATCACGATGCGCCGAATGCCCTTGCTGCGCAACTTGTTCAGCACATCGGCGGCCTCGGGGCGGATTTCGTCGCGCAGGCTGATCAGCCCGACCAGCGTGCCGTCCACCGCCAGCAACAGCGGGGTCTCGGCCTGGCGCCGCAATTTGTCAACCCACTCGGTTGCCTTCTTGGACACGCGGACTTTTTCGGCACGCAGCAGCGACGGGCTACCCAACAGCAAAACGCGGCCATCAGCCCAGGTGCGCATGCCCAGGCCGACCAATACTTCGCACTGTTCGTGCGGCGGGATCGTGATGTGGCGTTCGTTGGTCGAGCGGATCACCGCTTCGGCCAGCGGATGACGCGAATGGATCTCCGAGCTGGCCGCATAGGCCAGGACCTCTTCGGGCTGCCAGTCCTTCTGGAAGGCAACAACATTCGTCACGACGGGGCGCCCAACTGTCAGCGTCCCGGTCTTGTCGAACACGATGGCGTTCACCCGCCCGGCTTGTTCGAGGTGCGATCCGCCCTTGATCAGGATGCCGCGGCGCGCCCCGTTGCCGATCGCGGCGCTGATCGCGGTCGGGGTCGACAATCCCACCGCGCACGGGCACGCGATCAACAGCATGGTCATCGCGCGCCGGATGTCGCCGGTCAGCAGCAGGGTCGCCGCGGACACGATGAATGAGATCGGAACAAACCGGCGCGAGAAGTTCTCACCGACCGTTTGAATCGGTGCCCGGTCGTGTTGGGCCTCTTCGACGCGGGAAATGATGCGCCCGATCGTGGTTTCGCTGCCCACCGCGGCCGCGCGCACCACCAGGCGTCCGCGTACCACCACCGATCCGGCGTGTACACGGGAGCCGACGACCATGCTGACCGGCAACGTCTCTCCGGTGATCGCCGACTGGTCGACCACCGCTTCGCCGTCGAGCACCTCGCCGTCCACCGGGATCGCCACGTGATCGTGAATGACGACCTCGTCGCCGATTTGCAAGGTATCGATGGGGACTTGGACTTCGCTGCCATCATTGGCCCTGATCCACGCGGTGTCCGCGGTGCCGCGCAACAGGTCGGCGATGGCCCGCCGGGTGCGGCGCAGCGTCAGGTCCTGCAGGTACTCGCCGATATTGAGTAGCCACAGCACGGTCAGTGCGACCACGTTCTCCCGCAACACCATGCTGGCCACCGTGGCCACCGTCACCAGCGTGTCGGTGCCGGCGCGGCCAGAACGAAGCGAGCGTAGCGCCCCGCGGAAGAACGGATAGCCCATGAACACCGTCGCGCCGGTGGCCACCAACTGACCCTTGGGGCCCAGCAGCGGCGGGCGGCGGAAACCGTAGCGGCGCACACCCAACAACACCAGCGCCGCCCCGCCGATCGCGATGCGCAGTACCTCAGTGTTGCGGACGTCCGCCGAGCGCGGCGTACGCGCGGGAATCAGCTCAGCTGCAACGTCTTTGGCCGCCGCAATGGCCGCCATGATCGCCGAGCGATCGCAACGCTTGGGTGAATACCACACCACGACCGATCCGGTGTGGGGATAGGCGTGCACCGCGCGCACCCCGGTCTGCTTGTCCACCTTGTCTTCGACGGCCACCGCACGACGGGAATCCGAACGAACCCACGGAACATGCAATCTCATCCGCCCCGCCGCATCGGAGAGAATTTCTACGGCGGTGTCCTCGACAACAGTCATAACAGCGATCAGTGGTCGTGGTCGTGGACCGCGGCCGCAGCCGGTGGGGAAGCCTCTTCGCCGATGCGTTCACGCGCCTCGGCGACCACGTCAGCCGCCTTCAGCCGAGCCGACTCCGCTACCACTTCTGCGCGACGCGTCCCTCGCAAACTCAACTCCGCGGCCGCGACCGTCGCCCGACGCACCGGCGCCCCACCAGCCGCCTTACGCAACAGCTCATAGGCACTCACGCCCACCAATCCCGTGAACACCGTAGCGGCCGCCTTCGCCGCTAGCGCATGCGGAAACATCAACTTCCTCCTCGTGTTCGGCCCTGTCGGGCGCATTTCATCTACTACTCATTCGACCGTAACATAGATACATCGCAATATCACTATGAATTTCGGTTGGGCCAACCGGCCGCGAGCGCCGGTAAGCAAAGCGCAGCCGCCAGCCCGCGCGTAGCACCTGCATCGGCTGCGACTGCCAGGCGTCGTGCCGGCGGGGTGGTCAGCGTGAGGGGGCCTCGGTACTAACCGGTCCATCAAGGGGGGAGGGCCTCACGACGGCGCCATGCGCCGTGAAGTTGGTCAGATGCGAGCCCGGCTGTCCGATCGCCGCTGGCCGCCGCCGACGGCGACTCAACATTTGGGCTGGATAAACTTGCCGGTGCGCGACTGTGGGATGTGGAGGCCACTGGGTCGGGCGTGCACGGAAGTTGAAGGCAATGCCGCCGGCGCAATCGTCAGTGGTGTCCGCCCCGATATCCTCCGTGGTGACCACCGTAATAGCCCTCTCCGAACAATCCACCCAAAAATCCTCTAGGGCGGGAATTTTCGACGTACACGGGCTGCGCTGGGTACTGCGCAGGCGCATACCCTCCCGGCGGTGGCGCGGGTTGGGGTGGCTGTTGGGCGGCGTAGAACTTGGCCTCGGCCTCGGAGAGTTGCTCTAGTTCGCCCCGGTCCAGGAAGACGCCGCCGCAACCCGTGCACTGATCGATCGTCACGCCGAAGCGCTGCACCGGCAGCATCTGCGACACACACCGCGGACACAGCAGCGTTGACTCTTTGGCCTCCATTGATCCGCGCTCGTCTGCCATTTGGACCTCCCTAATCAGGCAACGGCGATGCCTTACCCGCCCAGACTAACAAACTATAAACGCATGCGCATATACGAATGCGCATGGCTTGGACTCTGCGGTTACCCCGCCGTCGCCTGATCAGCAAGGGAGCGATGCGAGCGCTCGGGGGCCGATATCGCGCGGGCCAATCGGGTGCTGCGCCGCCGGCTATACAGCAGGCTGGCTATCGCGACAGCCAGGCAGGCGGCAGCTGGAAGAAGCAGTGCGTTGTGGCCGAACCGGCCGCCAATGAGGGCGCCCGTCGCGCCGCCGCCGACGAATAGCACCACGGTCGTCGTGAGCACCGCGGCCTTCCACTTGTCCATCCCGTGGCGGCGGCTGCGGCCCAGTATCAATCCGAGGTCGGTGATGGTGCCGGTGAAGTGCGTTGTGCGGATTGCCATCCCGGGCGAGTTCGAGGTCATCGCGTTTTGCAGCCCGCACGCGGCCGCCGCCAGCAGCGCCTTGAACCCGGGAATCTCGATACCGGCTGCGGCCACCAGCAGCGCGGCCTCGGCGAGCAGGACCGCGGCGTGGCGCGCACTGGTGTGGGTTTGCACCGGCGCCAGTACAGCTCCGGCCCCGGCGGCTCCGGCCAGAAATCCGCCTACGATCAGTGCGATCATGCAGCTCTCGTACAGCAGCGGATTGGCTGAGTCCATGCCCAGCTTGGTGCTCAATGCAGTTAGGTTGCCCACCGGAAACGTCAAGACCAGCAGTGCCACCGAGTTGATGAACCCGGCGATCGCGGCCAGCAGCCCGTTGTAGCCCAGTACCAATACCCGCAGCTCGCGTGTTTCGCGGGTTGGCGTGTGCGGCATGGTTTCTCCTTCCGGTGACCGGAGGCTGGGTATGGTCCGTGGTGGGTTTGTCAGGCGCCGGTAAAACGATGCGTCGGGCCGTGTGGATCCTCGCAGTGCGCATGCTCGCCGGCTGCATCCTGCCTGCCGATTTCGGAGGCTTCGTGGTCGAGCTGCAACGTGGTGTGGGAGATGCCATATTCGTGGGCCAGCAGCTGCGCCAAGTCGTTTCGGGTGGCGTGGCAGTCGCGGCCCGGCGCGACGATCACGTGCGCCGACAGGGCCGGTTCACCTGAGGTGATTTCCCACACATGCAGATCATGAACTTCCACGACGGAATCGTGAGCGGCCATGGCCCGCCCGATCGAGTCCGGATCGATACCTTGGGGCGCGGCCTCGAGAAAAACGAGGCTAGCGGCCCGCACCAATCCGATGCCGGCTCGCAGCATCAGCGCCACCACGACCAGCGTGGCGATCGCGTCCGCACGCCCGAACCCGGTGACCATGATCATTACCCCGGCCACGGCGGTGGCGATGAAGGCGAACAAGTCGTTGAGTATGTGCTGAAAAGCGCCCTCGACGTTCAGGCTGGCCCGGTTGGCCCGGCTGATCATCCACGTGGCCACCAGGTTCACCACCACACCGACCAGCGCAGTGACTAGCACCAGTGCGCCTGTGACCTGCGGCGGATGGATCAGCCTTTTGATCGCCTCATACGCCAGCCATGCCGCCAACACCAGCAAGGTCACGCCGTTGGCCTGCGCGGACAAAATCTCCACGCGCCGCCACCCGTAGGTCATCCGCCCTGCCGCCGGCCGCGCGGACAGCCGAATCGCCCACAACGCCAACGCAATCGAGGCCGCATCGGTGAGCATGTGTGCCGCATCGGAGAGCAACGCCAATGAGCCCGCGATGATCCCCACGACCACCTCACCCAGCATGAACCCCGCGATCACCGCCAGCGCACCGCCCAGCCATCGCCGGTCAGAATCTGCCGATGTATGCCCGTGGGTGTGGCTATGGTCCGCGTTCATTGACGTCCCCCGGCTGCCCGATCCATGTCGACAAACTATGCGTATATCGCGATATATGCAATGACCGTGCCGAGTATTGCGGTGCCGTTCATCCGGCCCGGGCCTAGCATCCGCAATCCTCGCCGCGCCACGATCGCCGCCCTTGCCAGACGGCGACGGCGGCGATGCCCAGCCCGATGGCGGGGTCTAACCACCATCCGTTGCGCCATGCGAGGGTGACCGCCAAGCCGAGGAGGACTGCGGCCGCCTGTGCGGCGCACAGATAGTTTTGGATGCCCTTGCCGATCGTGGCGCCCGAGCCCAGCCGTGCGCCGAGTTTCTGTTGCGCGCGGCCCAGGATCGGCATCTGCACCAAGGCGGCAGCCGTCAAGACAACACCGACCAGCGACGTGTGTGACACGTGCTCTTTGAGTAGATGGTGCAGGGATTCAGCGGCAATGTAGGGGGCGCTGAGCCAAAACGACACCGCTACGCCACGTTGCGCACGGAGCTCGGCCGTCTCGGACAAGGTTCGCGTGCCGCTGAACCGCCAAATCACGACCAGGCTGGCCATCGCCTCGGGCGCGCTTCCTAATGCCCATGCGGTCAGTGCGACAGATCCTGTAGCCACGCCCTGCCACAGGCCGAGGGCCCCTTCGGCGACCACAAAGATCAGGCTGACCCAAGCCAGCCATCGCGCCCATCGTGCGGCAGCGTGCCATCGGGAATCGCGTTGAAATGTCATCGCTGTTCTCGAAGTGGTCGTGCTGCAACAGCTAAGGTCGTCGCTTCCCGGGGTGGCGGCTGATCCAAACTGCGTCATGAGACTCGCTCCACGAGTGAGCCGAGCGCGCCGTTAGACTCGCGGTGACAACGCTGCGAAATACACGCCGTTGGGCCGATTGGCTCGGTGCCTTTAGCGATGAATGGCGCCGCGCTCATTAGTACGCCGCGGGCGGCGACTGAGTCAACTATTTCCATGACTGGCTCTGCGGGTTCAGCGGTCCGCTGACGGGCGGTGTCACGAACCGCGGCCGGAGACCGGGCGCGATGGTGTGGTGGCGCATCAAAATCCTCCCGAACGACAAAGGCATTTGACGAAACGACTCAGGTGGCGTCGCTTCACTGTTCTTAGACGCGGCCGACTGGCCCTGGGCCGCATGGTGAGTGAGGACGCCAGATAACGCGACGCAGCTTGGCTGCCGGGTCAACTCATCGAAAATATCGACAGGTCTTCGACCCAGCCCGCGTGAAAGAATGCTCGTCAATCAAGCAGCGGGATTACCGGTAGACCGTGCAACGCCGTGTGATGTGGCGTCGACCTATCAGCGTCGTGCGAGACAAAATCGTGTTAGCAGGTCTTGACCGGCGACGGGTGTAGCGGGCCCTCGGGGTGGACCTCGTTTGGCCTGTCGCGCCCACACAAAGCAATAACCGACAACGGCCACCGCCGCGACCCCGGCGTACACCAGAAACGCGTCATCCCAGCGCGGGACATCCGCCACCGCCGTCGCTACGAGGCAGGAGTGCGACAGCCCGCTGTCGCACTGCGCGTGATCGCCATCAACCGCTAGTGCACCACTCGATGAGCTACCCGACTGCTGAGCCGCATCAACCGTGGCGGCCGCGTGCCACGCGTGCTCGGCGGCACCACCCAGCAACCAGAGTGCCGCGATGATGGCGATGGCCGATCGCAGCAGGGGAAGCTTGAGAAGGTCGCTATGCACAGTGCTTCCAAATGTAGCAGCGCTAGGCGTGTGCCTCCGACATTGCAACCTGGGGGGCTGCTGTGTCTTTCAGATCGAAACTGCGGCGTGTGAGGCGCTCGTTTCTTGTTGAATCCTGAATGGCGGTGTTGGTTCTCCTTCGGCACAATGGAGGTTCGCTGAGGCAGCCAAGCTCCGTTTTGTGTCTCCGAGATGCACAATGCCCGAATCGCTTGCTTGGCGCTCAACGCGTGGCTGAATCACCCAGGATGCTAGAAAAATCTGGAATCTCGACGCCTACCTGGTCCAGGTAGGCCCACTGACCACACCGGCGCTTCCCGGGCCGCCAGGCGCCTCCGAAACGCGGACCGCCAACCTCAATAGCTGACGTGGACGCGCATTCGTAGCGCGAACGCCATTTCGACTGGTTTGTGCCTACATAAGGAAGGAATAGGCAAGGCAGTGGGCGGGCGGCGGGATTGACCAAGCTGGCGGCGATGAGTTCGGAGGCGCCCGAACATGCGGGTGGTGCCGGCCATGGGACTCGCACCGGGCGGCGGCGCGGGGCAAAAAGTAGAGCGCAGCTGACGGTCAGTACACGACGACGGCCCAGCGGCAATTGTTTCCATAACCGAATAAGAGCGTATCGGGTCGTTACCCGACATGGTCGCCGAAGTCGTGGCGGGCGATCGAAGCGATGCGTCGGTGCGACAATTGCGTTTCGACGGTCTCCCAACGGCAGGAAACGAACACGCCGGCAACACGTTGATTGGGTTTCGCCGCCGTCGTGATCAGACATCCGACATTGTGTGTCGGCCATGGGTAATCTACTATGTGCGTACGTAGTTAGTGTATGACGGCGACCGACGTCGAATGCTGTGCGGATCGGAGGGTGACGGTGCGGGTGCGGGGCTTCGGGGAGTTGGAAGCGGTGGTGATGGACCGCATCTGGGACCGGGATGGAACCACGACGGTCCGCGAGATTTTTGACGAGCTGGCCGCTGAACGCGAGATCGCCTACACGACAGTGATGTCGACCATGGACAACCTGCACACCAAGGGGTGGCTGGCGCGTGAGCGAGATGGCAAGGCCTACCGGTACTGGCCGGCGTTGACCCGCGAGCAGCACAGTGCGCAACTGATGCGCGAGGTGTTTGACGCCGGGGGGCGCTCTGAACTGGTGCTCAGCCACTTTCTCGAACAGATCAGTCCCGAGGAATCCGCGCATTTGCGTGCTGCGTTGCAGCGTCTGGCCAGAAGAACCCGGCGCAAGTAACCATTACCGGGCCGCCAGAGTGCTGCCTTTACCGCATCGAATAGGGCTGCGTTGCAGACGTATTGTTGAAAGTCATCTCGTGATCGCGGGCCGCTATGGTGGTCCCACGGGCCCGCCGGCCCCGTCCATCACGTCCTGCATCGTCGTGGTATCCCGTCGTGCACGAAACCACTCACCTCGCGGGCATGAGCTCGGATGGTGCCAGACAACGCGGGACCAGACGTTCTTACGGCGATGGTGGCCCCTGCGCGTCGCCGTAGGCGGCAGCCACCCCAGTATCGCGGTACAGCGTCGGCGGGGTCGAGCTCATACCAAACGAACTCCGCGCTGCGGTCAGCTACCCCAAATCATTTGTACACGGTCAATTACTCGCGCAGTCATCGCATCTCGCCCGCCTACATCAACCGGCGGTAAGATTCATCCTCTTCCGTATCGCCGCGCGCATGAGGTGATCCGACCCGAGCAAACGCGCCATCTCCTCCCGCTGACGGGCCGCTTCGTCCCGCGCCGCTAAGGTGAACCGCAAGCACCACGGCCGCGGTGATGACACCCAAAATCACCATCACCCCCAACGTGTTGAATAACGCGCTACACCAAACCCAGCCATCGCCGCCATACGACATCATCAGCGTATTACCTCCGTCTCGTTACCGATCACCACGCGACTGCGGGATTTGAAAGCCGATACTGCCCCAACCGTATCGCCCACCTAGACGGCGACGCCCCGCCAGAATCGGTCGGGCGACGGAGTCCGATATGCATTTCTACTATCTATGTACACAGATAGTAGATCAATTCGAAATTTCCGGCAACGGACCAAGATGATGCGGCTCTGGCCGCGTCCGGCTACTCGTGTCACGGGCCAAGCCGGTCGCGCGACGATGAACACGTTCGGCCGCGCGTAGTCGAGGAGTCGGACGAAACAATCGTGACTACGGGATATGAAACTGCGTCTACGTACCGACTGTCGTAGATGATCAAGGTGGTGACGCTTCGGCTGGTGAACTTGCCAGGTGCTTCCCTCGTGATATAGCAGGAGGTGATGAAGTGCCCAAGGGTCATCGGCGGATCGGATTTGCAAGCGGCGGTGACAGTTCGCGACGTCGATCAGGCTGCCGTCTTGTGACGATCCGCGTTGCGATTGATGGGTGGCGCTTGTCGTGCCAAAGTCGTGGTCTGGGAAACGCTACTCCGGGGGACCTCGGAATCGCTGAGGGACCGGTCAAGTCCCGATTGCGCTATGTCGCTCGGGCACAACGGCTTTCGCTGCAAGAGGACGGGATGACACGTTGACCGCGCTACCGGCGATTGCGATGCCAGCTGGCGGCGAAAGCCAAATGATGCAAGGCAATTGGCTCGAGACCAAAAGCCGTCCGGCAGGCCGATCCGTGTGCCTTCGAGCCCGAATGCCTGCTAGTAGCTAGGGATGGAGGGCGATGATGATATCGTTACGCGGACTTGGCCCGCCTGGTGACAACCACCTCCACGTGATGTGGGATGCCGCGTACGTCTTGGGATCACTGTCGGCCACCGATTGGCGGGAATTCGAGGCGCACATGGCCGGCTGCCCGCAATGCCGTCAGGCCGTTGCCGAGCTCAGCGGCATTCCGGCCATGCTGGCACAACTCGACCGCAGTGAGGTTTGTGCGATCAACGAGGCAGACCACCCATCCGGAGCAACCGAGATGCCTCCAGAGTTGCTGCCGTCGATGCAAGCAGCGGTCCGTTTACACCGCGTTCGAAGCCGCAGGATGACCTGGGTGGTCTCGGCAGCCGCTGCCGTCATCCTGACGATCTGTGTGCTAGTTGGGGTTCACGGCAGGTTCCCGACATCGCCGCCACAGACGGCCCTGCCGGCACTGCCGATGGACCAAATCGGGACGACCCTGTTGGCATCGACGGTCGCTTAGCGGCCAGCAGTGGGGTACAAACATCGCGCTGAATTTCGTGTGCCTAGCTCCACCCGATGCTCCTCACGATACGGTGGCGTTGGTCGTCGTCAGCCGCGACGGCAGCCTGACCCGGCTGGCGACGTGGGTGGCGATCCCAGGCCATACGGCGGCGCCCACCGGCAGCATTTCGATGCCAGTTACCCAGATCGCCACAGTACAAGTTGTTTTGGCCGACAACGGCCACGTGATGCTCCAGCGCTCGATCTAGCCTCGACAGTAGCCGCAACAATGGTGATGCGACGCGCAGCGCTACGGCCCCGCCTCGAAGTTGTTCTGGGTCGGTATGAGTTCTCCGGGCTGGACGGTGCCGTAGGTCAGGACGATTTCGTCGTGCGCGTTGAGGGCGTCGTGCGCGTTGAGGGCACGGCAGCAGGGTTGCCGCTCATGGGATCGCCGTTAAGGAAGTCCCGTAGCGTCTTCGGTCACCGGCGCGTAGCCCGCCGATGCTGTCAGTGGACAGGCCCACGCCCAATTCTGTAAGAACTCGTCGAGGGTAAACGTTCCTTCACAGGCTATTGATATGAATCACTGCGTCAAGGCGTGCGTGTGCACGAGGCCGATTCTCCGACGGGCGACGCCGATCATCGCTGGACCTCGACGGTTACTCAGACCGGGGAGGCCTGTGCGCTTTATCGTTTAATCATCTACTATATGTGTACGTAGATAGTGCTGCATCGGTGACCCCTGAGGGATTGGCGCCGCTGACAGATAGGAAAGAGGATTGCTCCGTCGCAACCCGCATACTGGTATTCGATGCTGGCAGCGAATCTGATCGGGTCGAGTCCACAATATTTCCGAGGCGTTTGACCAGCTGGCGCGAACGTCAAGGGTGGAACGGCCTTCCAAGCAACGTAATATTATCTAGCGAAACCCGGAGATGCACATGACTGAAACACCCCAAGCCCCAAGCGAATCCACGGCCGGAAAACCGAGCCCTCGATCCAGCCGTCTAGGTCAGGTCGCGGCAGTGGTGGGAATCACCGCCGGTGTTGTCTTCGTCGTGGGTGCGGTGTTTTTTTCGGGCTTGTTCCTTGGCTCCCGCTGGGAGCATCACAGCGGACCGCAGATGATGCGCTGTGAGATGGGCGGGTCTGGCGGCGGAATGGGAGGCATGATGGGGCCCGGTGGCATGGGGCCGATGATGCCTGGCCAACCGCCGTCGTCGACGTCGACTACTCCTTCGGTCCCGGTCACGCCGCGACCGTAGCCGAATGGCCTAGCAACCGCATCCAGAGGTTCCTAGGCCACGCATTAACTCTGAAACCGTTCCGCAGCAGAGAAATTCGTGCTCGAAGGACAGCCGGCTCGCGCGCGTCCGTCCATGACCGCCCACGCGCGTGGCTGCTACTCCACTGGTCGTCTCCTTCGGTTGGCCGCAAATCAACTGCGCAGGGTGCATATGGAATTCGGTGGCAATAAGAGTCCATCCGTCACCCGGGTCGCTATGTCAACATGAACTGGGGTATGAATTGGCCCACTTAGGATGCTTGAGGATGCCGGGTGAGCGAAGCTGGGTGTATGCGTGCAGAGCTACTCACGAGCCCGGGGTGTCCAAATGCGGCGTTGGCTCGGCGCCTGCTCGTGGACTGTCTGTCCGAGGTTGGTTTCGCTGAGCGAGTGGTGGAAAGAGTCGGTGCATATCCATCGCCGACCGTGCTCGTTGATGGTGTCGATGTCATGACACCGGGTGCCCCATTGATCGCCAATGCGTGCCGGCTGGACCTCCCGACCAGGGAGCGCGTGCTGGCGGCGCTGAATGATGCTCGGCGCCGTTAGCCTGATCGACGCGCCCGCGGCACGGATTCAGCGGGGCTGAGACGTTAGATTTCGGGTCTGGGCCAGCCGGTAGGAGGCGGTGCCGGTTCAATAATGGCGCCGCCGAAGGTAAGTCGGGCGAATGGCGGCGCAGAAGCGTGGGGCGGTAAACGGTTTGTCCACCGTGAGGAGGCTTCGTTGCTGGCGATCGCGATAGCGTTCTTTCCTCCGCTGGTCAAAACCTGGAAGAGCAGGTCGGCGCTGCACGTGCCTAGTTCCGTGTAGCCAATCAAGCAGCAGAAGATCCACACGCCCCTGGCAGTAGGTGGCCTTGGTCAGTTGTTTGTCGTCGGCGGCTTCGACGAGCTCGTTGACCAGTCATGGCCAAGGTGTAGCCCGACCTGTCACAGACATCCGCAAGTCTGACTCGATGAACCCACTACTGCCTACGCAAACGCGCATGAGCCCTGGGAGACCGTGCACGTGCTGGTCCCGCCAGGGTACCGATCTAGCCACGGGCGTCCGTGAGTTCGGCGGCTTCTGGGGCGTCCAGGTCGTTTTCCAAGATCCAGCACACGGTGGAATGGTCATGTTTGGTCGGCGCATGGCGTGATGCACGGTCGAGAAGGGTCTGCAAGTGGCCCTCAAGCGCGACGAGTTCGGCGATCTGGGCGCGGACTTGGTCAAGGCGGCTATGCAGGACTTGGCGGACGTGCCCGCACGGCACCTCGCCGCGGTCATGAATCGCCAGGATTTGGCGAACCTTCTGCAGGGTCAACCCGGCCGCTTGACCGCGATGGATGAACCGCAGCCGATCCACGATCTCGGGTCCATAGTCGCGATACCCCGAAGCGCTGCGGGCGGGCGACGGTAACAGCCCCGAGTCCTCGTAGAAGCGGATCGTCTTGGTGCTGGTGTTGGTCAGTTTGGCCAGCTCGCCGATCTTCATGCGCCCTCCTTGACCTTCCAGTGCACTGGAAGGATAACACTGGATTCATGGCAATCGCGAGCAGCGGAGGTGCGCTCAAGGTTGACGGTTGGTTTCGGTGAGTCCAGAAGTCACCTCGGTGCCAGAAATTGTTGCCGGCTTGTACGCCAGTAATTGGCCTATGACGCCCGCGGTAATGGCTTGATGGTCTCTTCAGCCCGGTCATCACGGCGGACACCACCGAAGTTGAACCCACTGACGGGTCAACGATTTGCATGACATGAAAGGGACTACTCGGAATGGTGTTGCACGGATTCTTGGTGAAGGCGGTACCCACGCTGGTGACCGGCGTAGTCGGGGTTGCCGCGTATGAGGCACTGCGCAAGGCGGCGGGGAAGGCTCCGTTGCGGAAGGCGACGGTCATCGCTACCGCTTGGGGCATACGCGTTGTCCGCGAGGCCGAGCGCAAGGCCGGGGCGGGCGCCGAGCAGGCTCGACTGACGGTCGCCGACGTGGTGGCTGAGGCCAAAGAGCGCGCCGGGGAGGAAGCTGGACCACTGACGGTGGTCGACTCGAGCGACGACAAATGACTACTGGGGTCCTTGACGGCGACGTCGCATTGAAAGTTGTATCCGATGCGTCGGGGCGGATGCGTGTGCGCGTCACCGGGTTTGGTGTGGACGCGATTCGGGCCGTTGCGATCGAGGAGATGGTCTCCCAAGTGACCGGCGTGCAGGCCGTGCAAGCGTATCCGCGTACCGCATCCGTGGTGGTCTGGTACATGCCCCAAGCCTGCGACACCGCTGACGTGCTGTCGGCGATCGCCGAAGCCGAGCACATCCCCGCCGAATCGGTGCCCGCGCGGGCCCCGCACTCGGCTGATATTCCAAAGACCGGTGTGCTGCGACGAATTGCCAGTGGGATCGGGTTGGCGCTGTTCGGCTTGCGCCGTGATGTGCAAGACCGTACTACGGACGGCGAGAGTTGCGGCGGCTGCGGGTCCGGGCCGGTCATCGGGAGCGAGTTGTCGCCGGACGAGCAGGGTCGGCGCGAGCGGCGCAAGTGGTGGCGGCGGGTGTGGTTGGCCTTCCCGCTGGGGCTGGTAGCGATGGCTTCGACAATGTTCTTCGGTGCCTACCCTTGGGCGGGGTGGTTGGCGTTCGCCGCGACGGTGCCGGTGCAATTCGTCGCCGGGTGGCCGTTCCTCCGGGGGGCGGTCGAGCGGGCACGGGAGTTGACCTCGAACATGGACACTCTGATCTCGCTGGGCACATTGACCGCGTTCGTCTACTCCACTTATCAGTTGTTTGCCGGTGGGCCTCTGTTCTTCGACACCTCGGCGCTGATCATCGCGTTCGTGGTGCTGGGCCGCTATTTCGAGGCCAGAGCCCAAGGCAAGGCGCGCGAGGCGATCAGCAAGCTGCTGGAGATGGGTGCCAAGGAAGCCACGCTGCTTGTGGACGGCGAGGAGCGCCGCGTGCCGGTCGATCAGGTCCGCGTCGGAGACTTGGTGCGCGTGCGGCCGGGGGAGAAGATCCCGGTCGACGGCGAAGTCATCGACGGGCGCGCCGCCGTCGATGAGTCGATGCTGACCGGCGAGTCCGTCCCGGTCGAGAAAACGGTGGGTGACCATGTTGCCGGCGCGACAGTCAACACCGATGGGCTACTGACGGTGCGCGCCACGGCGGTCGGAGCGGATACTGCGCTGGCGCAGATTGTGCGGCTTGTCGAGCAGGCGCAGAGCGGCAAGGCCGCGGTCCAGCGGCTGGCCGACCGGGTCTCGTCCGTGTTCGTTCCGGCCGTTATTGCTGTTGCCGTCGCGACGTTTGCGGGGTGGACGCTGCTTGCAGGCAACCCGATCGGTGGCATGACCGCGGCGGTGGCGGTGCTGATCATCGCGTGCCCGTGTGCGCTGGGCCTGGCCACCCCCACGGCAATCATGGTCGGCACCGGCCGGGGCGCAGACCTGGGAATCCTGGTCAAGGGCGGCGAGGTGCTCGAAGCCTCGAAGAAGATCGACACGGTGGTGTTCGACAAGACCGGCACCCTCACCCGCGCCCAGATGCGGGTGACCGAGGTCGTTGCCGGCAAGCGGCGCAAGCCCGATCTGGTGCTGCGGATCGCCGCCGCAGTCGAGTCGGGCTCCGAACACCCGATCGGTGCGGCGATCGTCGCCGATGCGCATGAGCGGGGATTGGAGATCCCGGCCGCCACTGCGTTCACCAACGTCGCCGGGCACGGGGTGCGCGCCGAGATTGACGGCAGGCCGGTGTTGGTTGGGCGGCGCAAGCTCATCGACGAGCACGATCTGGAGCTGCCCGACCACCTGGCTGCTGCCGCCGCAGACCTCGAAGAGCAGGGCCGCACCGCGGTATTCGTCGGCCGCGACGGTCACGTGGTGGGCGTGATCGCGGTGGCCGACACGGTCAAAGACGACGCCGTCGACGTGGTCCGTCAACTGCACGCCATGGGTCTGCGGGTCGCCATGATTACCGGCGACAACGCCCGCACCGCGAACGCAATCGCGAACCAGGTCGGCATCGACCAGGTGCTGGCCGAGGTGTTGCCGGAAGACAAGGTCACCGAGGTTCGTCGGCTCCAGGACGAGGGCAAGGTGGTCGCGATGGTCGGCGATGGCGTCAACGACGCCCCCGCCCTGGTGCAGGCCGACCTCGGCATTGCCATCGGCACCGGCACCGACGTGGCCATCGAGGCCTCCGACATCACCCTGATGTCTGACCGGCTCGACGGTGTCGTGTCTGCGATCGGACTCTCCCGGCAGACCCTGCGCACCATCTATCAGAACCTCGGCTGGGCCTTCGGCTACAACACCGCCGCAATCCCACTCGCCGCGCTCGGCATGTTGAACCCGGTCGTGGCGGGTGCCGCGATGGGGTTCTCCTCGGTCAGCGTGGTAACCAACTCGCTGCGGCTCCGCCGCTTCGGTCGCGAGGCCCAGCTGGGCGTACGCAAATCAGTGGTCGCTCTGAAATGAGGAGCCATGCATTAGGCGTTGCGCCACGCCGTATGCGATTTCGACGCGGCTCCGCTGGCCTGCAAGGCATTTCGCGGCTGACCCTGGGGCACGCAAGATTTCGCGAACGATGCAGCCCTGAACAGCCGAATGGCACTGCACGCTTGAGTTGATAAGGAAGTGGAGACGTACGTCGGCCTCGCCGATGCTGCGGGCGCGAAAGGACTGTCGGAAGCGGCTTCCACACGCTCAAATCCGGAATAGCGTGGCGGAGAACAGGATAGACATACCGATGGCCATCCCTGCCTGACTCAGGTTACCCAGCGACCTGAAGAGTGACGGCTCATGCTGACGTTTGACGAAGTACCAATAGGTCCAAAAGAGCGCCGCAACCGCGAAACCGACGGCAGCGAGCCAGTTCACAGCGCTAAACCATACAGGCGGTCCGCTGCTTGCCGGCATGGCCGTGCCGGCCATGTCCATGCCCGGCATAGACGACATAGCTGGCGGAACGTGGTGCTCGGTGCCCGTTCGGGCCGGATACCACCGAGCGTTCATCATGGCGTACATCCAGCCCGTCGCCAGCATCATCACAGTGTGATACCCGTACCTAACGCGCAAGGCGGTTGTTCGGGCCACAGCGAAGGCCATCGTCACGAACGTCATGGCCGCTAGCAGAAAAAACACTGTAGCTCCGGTCGAAGGCAGCTGTGCGCCCGACGGCGGCCAGGCCATCATCACCATTGCCACTGCCATGACGAAATGCAGCCCGTGACTGACGACCCAAGTCCACGGTCGGCGTTTGCCGACGATCGCCAGCACGCATTCGGTGGCGGTCAGGACGAACAATCCGGTGACGACCCAACGAAGTGCCAAGTCATGAATCATGCGATACCGAGCCGCTCCCATCGATGTCAGAGAGGACGCCAGTGGTCATTGTGTCGTCCGGCGCTTGCCAGTCACGCGCGTGGCACGAACACGCGCCAGGCTCACCGCTCTCGACGTGGCCCCACCGCGTAGAGCATTGCGATCGCGCGGCCCCACCGCGTAGAGCATTGCGATCGCGCGGCCAATCCCCAATTGGCGTGCTGTCCAAGACTTTTAGACGATGCACTCCGAGCCGTGCTACCGCGCCGTATACCTTGCCCGCGACGCGGGGGCTCCAGGCTAAGATCGCGCGCATCGTCGTCCATACAGGTCATAGCCATCGTTCATATGTGTCACCGTCAAACCCACCTTTGCCCTGAGGCTGTCGTCGTACTTGCTGGGCATCGCGCCATCCTTCCCAAGCAAGAAAGTGCGCACGAAACTCGGGACTGTTAAGTTGCGCCGCGCAATACGCCGAGGCGTTGGTTAGGAAGGCGATAGTTTCTGCCTGTTCAGCCACCTGCTTGCGGAGTCGCACCAATTCCGCTCGCTCCTTGGGTAAAAGCGGTTCACCACTGGGATCACCTTGTAACCCGCCAGCACTGTCTGCAGACATCCGCCACCGTTCATCGCGCACCCATGTGTGCAGCACGCTGTCATTCAAGTTGAGCTCCCGGGCGACGTCGACGACCCGCTCTTTTCCATCGATGACACGATGTGCGGCCGTAAACCTGTACTCAGGAGTAAACGATCGCCGAGTTCGTCGCATTGCGCCATCCTTCAAGGAACACAAGTCCTGTCATCGCCGGTTCCCACCGCTTCATCGCAGTCCCATGACATGCCTCGTGCGTGCTGCTAAGACCCAGACAACTACCCGAGGCTACTATCTATGTACGCAGATAGTAGATACAGGACTGCACGACTGGCAATACCGATTTCGAGCCTTTTTGCAACCCGGCGATTTCACGGAGATCGATCCGCAGCCACTGCCGTGAAGGATGCGGCCGAGGAGCTCTGGAGAGGCTGTGCGGGTTAGGTGCAGTGGTCTTGGCGCTGGCGTTTGGGAGATCGGCCAACTCGCTAATCTTCGTACCACACCTCCTTGACCTTCCAGTGCGCTGGAAGGATAACACTGGGTGGTGTGCCACGGATCGGGAGGTACTGGCGGTGAGCACAACGATCGTTTCGGTACTCGAAATCTCGTGTGCTGCTTGCAAGTGCGCGAATGCTGACGCGATGACGGAATCCACGAACTCACCTGCGGGCCCCGATTTGGCCTCGGCTAGCTTCCTCAACCCGATCCTCACGAGCGCGGCAATGGAATTGTCTTCGGTCAGCGTGGGCGCCACTGCGGTGCGCCTGACGAGCTCCGACGAGAGCCCGACGGCACGATGAGCGTCGCAGTCTGCCTGCTGCTGTACAGCTTCGCTGTCGCGACGCTCTCACCGTGGGTGCTGCCTCGGTTGACCCATGCGGGTACCGTCCCGCGATTAGGGGTGGTTGCGTGGTTGGTGGTGATGGTCAGCGTTGTCGCTTCGTGGCTGGCCGCGACCGCATTCCTCATCGTGTCCCTCGTGCGTTATTGGCATGAGCCAGGTCGACTCGCCACCGCATGTTTCGAGTCGCTGCGGCGGCTGGTCGACGGCGGCGCCGCGATAGCGCTGCAGGTGGCCTTGCTTGTGCTGGCCGCGATCGCGGTCAGCACACTGAGCATGCTGGGTTGGCGCTCGGGCAGGTCTCTGTGGCGGGCACGCGCGCAGAGCCGCGGGCACGCCGAAAGAGCTCGGGTGATCGGCCGCCGCATCGATGGAGTGGATGCCGTCGTGGTGGACGCTGCCGAACGGGCCGCGTACTGCGTGGCCGGCCACCCTGACACCGTCGTCGTGACCAGCGCAGCGCTGGACTCGCTTACCGATCGCAATCTGCAGGCTGTGCTGGCACACGAACGGGCCCACCTGGCCGGGCGCCACCACCATGTTCTGGCCTTCGTGCGCGCCCTAGCGGTTGCCATTCCCGGGGTGCCCCTGTTCAGCACGGCCGATCGAGAGATCTCTCTGTTGCTGGAGATGGCCGCCGATGACGCCGCGGCCCGCAGATGCGGTTCGCTGACACTGTTGGACGCGCTGCTGGCATTGTCCATGGATGCCCAGGCGCCGCAAGGCGCCTTCGGGGCCACTGGAACGGACGTGCTGGCCCGCGCCGAACGTCTGGCCGCACCGGCCGCCGCTCGAAATCGGTGGAACAGCCGGCTGTTGCTAACCGCCGCAACCTTCCTCATCACGGGCGGGCCTCTGATTCTCGCCGCTCTCACTGCATCCAGCGCCATGTGGTGCCACCCGATAGCTATCTAAAGGCGAACGTCGGCCGAGCGCGTATCTACTTAATACCGAGTTGCGACGCTACCTCGGCGACAACCGCGCCTGTCGGAACGCCGCCTGCCGAGCCCTCGCGCGACAGGTTCTGCCTTTACGGCGCCATTACGGAAAACTAATCCCGACAAGCCTCGGCGCTCAGGGCCAAATCAATTGCGCGGCAACGTGATCAGCTTTCACCATCTGTATCACACTCCGCGGCCCGCCGCACTTGCTAATGTACCCAGCTACTAAGTACTATAGTAGACAGTACATATCCGCTCCGCCGGGAGGAGCCAAGGCCTCGCCAAGGGGAGCGATGGGATGGCCAAAAGAATGGAAGCACTGCCATGTTCGCCGGCATCACTAGCCACGCCGGCGCCCTGGTTACCGCCACTGTGGTGCTAGCCGGCACCGCAATCGTGGGCGCCGGCACAGTAGCCGCCGACCCCAACCAGGACGACCAGTTTCTGGCGCTGCTCGTTGAAAAAAAGATCCCCGCCCGCCGGAACGTGCCGAGCCTCATCGCCACTGCCCATAAGGTTTGTCGCAAACTCGATGGCGGCATGCCGGTGGACGACGTAGTGGACTTGATGAGGAACACTGCGTTCAACGTGGACCCGATCGAGCGCCAATACCCGCCCGAGCGCATCACGCGTACCCTCACCCGATTCATCACTGCGGCAGTGGAGGTCTACTGCCCGTACAACCAACAAAAGATTGATTCCATCACGGCTATGGCTAGTCGCGCGCCTGGATCGAATGAACCGACGCACCGGGTTGCCGCGTCGACGCACGACACGGTCAACTCAGCAAGCGGTAAGCGCGAGCCGCCGCCGCGGTTGGACACGATCAACATGCTCGCAGAGTGGCAGGAACCGATGGGCACCGTCGTGGTCCGGCTGCCACACTTGATAGACGGCGCCAAATTCGTGGCTGGCCGCTCTGGGAACGACCGGTCGGATGGTCACGCGCGGGGCACAAAGCTCGCCTCGCTGACCGGAGCGGTTCCCGAGGGAGATTCCGACTTGCCGAACCCGCCGCAGATTCCGCCACCACCGCCGCCCACGGCGCACAACCTGATCCCACCCCGGCCAAACGCGGCACCGCCGCCACCAAAACAGCCGCCGGCGCAAGAGCCCCCGCCGCCACCGCAACAGGCGGAACCACCCGCCGCCGCTCCTCAGCCGGGCGGCACTGCGGGCGGAGGCGGGGGCGGCGACGGCGGTGGAGGCATCGGCGGCGGTGACGGTGGTGGCAACGGAGGTGGCGGCCCGGTGGAGTCACCACCGGCGCCTCACATGCCGCCGGGCTTTGTCCGGCTCGCACCATGAGACAGCAACGGCCCGTCACCGCCGCCAAAGCCTTCCGATGGTCGCGTCGTTGGGTGTAGTCATGGTCTCGTGTTTAGCCTTCAGACGAAGCGGCCTTAGGGCAGTTATCGATTTGGCGTGAGCCATCGCGGCTTCTTATCGAAATCGGCCGCGACCCACCAGAAGGTCTCGTCATCGCTGAGTGGATACAGGCCGATATGTGTTTCGCCTCGCAGGTGGGCATCAACGACCTCAGGGGTCAGTGGTAGGTAAGGCGCGTCGGCGCGGTTCATACCCTTGCGCCAATATCGTTTGATCGCCGGCATCCAACCTGAACGGCCCTCTCGACGATTTTCCCAGCGCAGTGCGTAAACGTCGGTGCGACAACGGAACAAATCGAAAAGAACCGCACCTTATGAGCGGAGCTGGAGTCCATTGTCACCGGTGAGGCCGGCACCCCCGTCACCGTCGCCTGGTCACCGGAGGCCGCGCGTGCCTGTTCCTCACTCAATTGAAGGAGATGACGCAAACTCGCGTTGTCGGCACGCGCATGTCTAACTCACCGGGGAAACTCTCGACACCGCTAACGGCCAACTCCTTTGTGCAGCACACTGTTCGGCGGAAGGGCCTACTGCCGCCAACGCTCCCCGAGCGCTTTCGCCGCGGTGGACACCTTCATGACCAGACGACGCTCGCGGTTCGTGACGGGGACGAAATGGTAGTGCTCGTAGAAGGATTGCGCCTCGTCGTCTATGGCATCGACGACGATGAGCCGGCCGCCGCCGATTTCCGATGCGGCGACGGCTTTGCCTAGTGCGTCCAGAAGCAGCTGCTCGCCATATCCCTGTCCCCGTAGAGATGTGTCGATCGCCAGGCGGGCAATCAAGTATCCGGGTATGCGGGAATAGCCACCGGCCATGGATCCCGAGACGCCGTCGTCGTTGCGTACTACTTCGGTGGGGCAGATGGCGAAATAGGCACTGACTTTCGGTTCGCCGAGCGGGGTCCACACGTAGACGTGCGCGACCCCGCTGCTGTCCGCGCGACGGGCATGGGCGATGAGCCAGGTATTCAGCGACTCCTTACCGCAGTCGAACCCTTCCAGCGTGTGGGCGTCAGTGAGTCGCGCGGACTCGAACACAGTTCAACGCCTTGTGAAGACCGCTGGTTTCCGTGCGGCTGCCGCCAGCCGCGGCGCTTCGTCAGCAGCCTCGAGTGAGGACATCAGTTTGTCAAACTGTTCGGGCTCCATTGCCGTTACCAGCTCCTGGCGCAGGATGTCTTCGGCCCGTTGCATCGCAGCTTTCCGCACGAACTCCGAGGTCTGCTCATGGACAAGGTTGGCGGCGCGCTGGATGCGGTCCAAGGTCGCTTGCTCCGCGCGAAGCTCGATGCGCTTCGTTTTGACTGCCACAACAACACCTCCTTCTTCCTTCAGTTATCTGTGCTCGCAATTGCCGATCACTTCATTGTACGGCGAATGTACGTACACAGTGAGTATAGGTTGGGCCGGTACCGGGGACCACCTCGGGACCACACGTTATGCGCGAGGCCAAACGATCTGCACTTCCGTGAACGTCGCACACCGCGCCCTTGCAACGAAAACCGCCGACGACCTGCGAAAACACGCTACCGCTACTTCCTGGGGGTCAAGTGGTCGCAGGTTCAAATCCTGTCAGCCCGACCAAGCCTACGAATGGCGGCGGCGAACGCCTCGCCCGCGGCGGCCGCTCACCGTGATGAGAGCATGGGCCCGATGACAACCCACACCTGCATGGGCTGCGGGCTCAAAACCCGCTACTCCTACGGGCGCAACTGCGTGGCCTGCGGCCGACAGACCCGCCGCTCGTACTACGGCGAGTGGGCGGATCGGTATCAGCAGGCCGCGATCGCGTTTGCGGCGCCCGCCAGGATCGTCAGCATGGGCGAGAAGCACCCGACGGCCGCGTTGACGTTGGGGGTGCCCGGCTCGCTCATCGCCATGGCCGCTGTCGCCGCGTACCCGATGGTGTTCGTGCCGTTGCTGTTCCTGCTCGCCGTGGCTTTGGTGGCGTCCATCCGCTACGAGGAAGCCCGCAACCCCTCCAAGTAGGTTCTGCCCCGTCAGTCCTCACGGTCCGGCTCGGTGAGTTCCGGCGCGTTCTCGCGAGTCGCCATGCCACCTTCGTGGCCGTGATCCGCGGGGCCGGGACGGCCGCCCTTGGGCTCGTCGTCATCCTTTTCCGAGTGCTTGCCCATCGCAACCTCCTTCGTCGACCGGAGGACTACCCGCAACGGCGCGATCTGAAGACTCCTACCGCGCCTTCCGGAGGTCGGCGAGCGATTGCTTGAGCCCGCCGTCCATCCGGATCTGCACGGCGGCCACCGCCACCATGATCGCGGCGGTCACCAGGTGCACGACCGCGTCGGTGACGTTGTTGGGAAAGGTGAACACGAACGCGACCCGATGCGAGAAGAACGCCCAAATGCCCGGCAGCGCACCGGCGATCGCGGCGAGCAGCAGATACAACACCGACCACGACTTGCGCATCGCGAAGACCAGGCCTGGAGCGAACAACGCAAGGCCGGCGACCGCGTGCCACCCGTTGTAGTCCATTCCGAACAGCTGGACGGTCGGCGCGGTGGGCCCGATCGCGAAACTGGGATTCATGATGAAGCCGACCACCGCCTGAATGACGTGGAAAACACAAATGATCAGCAGCCCGACCTGGGCGAAACTCCACCTCACATGGCACCCCCTTGTGCGCGGCAAGATGCCCGAATACTACGCGTTGTAGTAGCTCCTGGCAATGGGCCGCACCAAGCGGCTGAAGGTCAGTTCCGCCCGGGAATCTTCATCACGGTCCGCACGATGGGCAACAGCGACTTCTGCCACAGGGTCGACGGAATGCCAAGCGGCGGATCAAGATTGAACACGCGTGCGGTCGCGATCGTCTGCGATTCGGTGTACTTCAACAGGCCCTCGGGACCGTGGCGGCGCCCGACGCCGGACTGACCCATCCCGCCCATCGGTGCGCCGAGGCTGCCCCACGCGAACGCGTAACCCTCGTTGACGTTCACCGTCCCCGAGCGCAGCCGGGCGGCGATCTGCTGGCCCTCGGCGGAGGAACCCGCGAACACGCTGGCGTTGAGCCCGTACTCGGTGGCGTTGGCCTTCTCGACGGCTTCGTCGACGTCGGCCACCGGATAGATCGAGACGACCGGGCCGAACGTCTCGTTGGCCGCGCACTCCATCTCCGGCGTCACGTCGGTCAGCACCGTGGGCTCGTAGAACAGCGGCCCGATGTCGGGGCGAGCCTTGCCGCCGGCAATCACCTTGGCGCCCTTGGCTTTCGCGTCGTCCACATGGTCGGTCACGGTGTCCAGCTGGCCGGCGGAGATCAGGCTTCCCATGTCGATCGAGAAGTCATACGCGGAGCCCAGCTTCATGTTGCGCACCGCGGCGCCGAACTTGCCGATGAAATCGTCGGCGATGTCTTTCTCGACGTAGATCCGCTCGATGGAGATGCACAGCTGGCCCGCGTTGGAGAAGCATGCGCGGGTGGCCGCCTTGGCCGCCTTGTCGAGGTTGGCGCCGCGCGTGACGATCATCGCGTTCTTGCCGCCGAGCTCGGCGGAGAAACCGATCAGCCGCCGGCCGGCGTGCTCCGCGAGCTGCCTGCCGGTGGCGGTCGAGCCGGTGAACATCAAGTAGTCGCAGTTGTCGATGATCGCGGTGCCGACCACCGAGCCCGGCCCGGGCACCACCGCGTAGAGCGCTCGCGGCAGGCCGGCGCGATACAAACGCTCGGCGCACGCGAGCGCGCAATACGGGGTCTGGCTGTCCGGCTTCAGCACCACCGCGTTACCGGCCAGCAGCGCGGGCACCGAGTCCGAGGCCGTCAGGGTCATCGGATAGTTCCACGGCGAAATCACCCCGACCACGCCCTTGGGCTGGTAACCCACCGTGGTCTTGCCGATGCCCGGGAGCAGCGACTGCACCGTGCGCGGCTTCAGCAGGTCCGCGGAGACCCGCGCATAGTAATTCGCGTTGGCGACCAGGTCGACGATCTCCTCCTGTGCGGCCCATCGGGCCTTGCCCGCCTCGGCCTGCAGGAGATCCATCAGGAACTCGCGGTTCTCGACGACCAGGTCGCGATACCGGCTGATGACATCGACGCGCTCGCTGACCGGACGGTTCGCCCAGTCGGCCTGCGCCGCGCGCGCCTCGGCGAAGGCGGCTTCGACGTCTTCGGCCGTGCCGACGGGGATGGTGGTCAGCGGCTTGCCGGTGAAGACCTCGTCGATCGTCTTGGTCTGGCGTGCGGTGGCGTCCTTGATCGCGGCCAACTGGCGCAAGCGGTCGAAGACCTCGGCTGACGGTGCGGGCATATCGTGACCTCTCAAAAAGCGCAGGCGTCCAAAACACCAGACTATTGGCTCTGCGATGCCGGGGGCCTCCGGTGCCCGTGGGCTTGCTTTGAGCGGCTATCACCGAGTGGAAGACGCTGATGAGTCCGAAGGGTCTGAGAAGTCATGTAGCCTCAGGTATCGACCAACCCACGAGCCGATCAGGCAGGTGCTCTCACACAGATGATACGGCCGTCCACCGGACCGGTAGGTCCCGGACGCGTCGCCGTGCCGCCCCAACCCGCGGGCCGGTTTTCTAGATCGAGAAGTTCGCCGCTTATCTGACCTCGCGTCGATCCTCGCCACTCGCGCGTAACCACCCACAAGATCGGACGTGACCCCTTTTGCCGCGGTTCGTAAACCCGCCCTGTCCGCATGTCTCCGCTCAGCCCGAATCTCACTGATTCCATGGCGATTACCGAAGTACCTGAATACGCCCACCTCAGCGATGAAGACGTCGAGAACCTCGCGGCCGCACTGGACACGATCCGTTGCGACGTCGAAGGTTCGCGCGGCACCAAGGACCGTGACTACATCCGGCGGGCCATCGCCTTTCAGCGATGCCTGGAGGTCGCGGCCAGACTGACCCTCATCGGCAGCAAATCGAAGGCCGGATGGGCTCTCGGAACCGCAGCGCTGGCTGCGGCCAAGTGTATCGAGAACATGGAACTCAGCCACAACATCAGCCACGGTCAGTGGGATTGGATGAACGATCCGGAAATCCATTCCAGTACCTGGGAATGGGACATGGTCGGTCCCTCGAAGCACTGGCAGTCCTCTCACAACCACCTGCACCACGTGTACACCAACGTCGTGGGCATGGACGACGACCTCGGATTCGGAGTCCTGCGGGTCACGCGCGATCAGGAGTGGGTGCCGAGCGCCCTGGCGCAACCGTTGCGCGCGGTGTTGCTGGCGCTGGCATTCGAATGGGGCGTCGCGCTGCATGGCCTGTACGCGGTGCGGGATCGCGAGACAACAGAGGCCGGTAGATCTGCCCACAAACGGGTGATGATCCGCAAGATGGCTCGCCAGGCCGCTAAGGATTACGTCTTCTTTCCTGCGCTGGGCCGACGGCGATGGCGCCGCACGCTCGGCGCGAACGTGGTCGCCAACGGGTTACGCAACGTGTGGGCGTACGCGGTCATCGTCTGCGGTCACTTCGCGGACGGAGCGGAAAAGTTCACCCCGTCGGTCTTGGAGAACGAGACGAAACCCGAATGGTATCTCCGGCAGATGCTCGGGACCGCCAACTTCCGAGCCGGTCCGGCGTTGGCGTTCATGAGCGGAAACCTCTGCTATCAAATCGAACACCATCTGTTTCCCGATCTGCCGAGCAATCGTTACCCCGAGATCGCTCAACGGGTTCGCGCGCTGTGCGTCAGATACGACTTGCCCTACACCACCGGTCCGCTGCTCCGGCAGTACCTGCTCACCGTCCGCACGATCTGCAAATTGGCGCTGCCCGACCGATTTTTGTCCGCGACCGCCGACGACGCGCCAGAGACAGCGTCCGAGCATAGATTTCGGGACGCCGCGGGCCGGCCGCAAGTAGCAATCGCGGACACTGACGTGAGGCGACGCGGGTTGGCGACGGCGATGCTCACCCGCGGTCGACGAGGCCAGCCGGGGGGCCGCACCGCCTAGCGCGCAGTGCGGACGCAATAAGGCGGCTTTTGGATTGGCGCCCCGCGTATCTCGACGGGCGCACGAGCCCAGCGGCCGAGACAAGGGCATCGCCCGGCCCTTGGGCCGTGTGGAATGCGTTCAGCCCCAGGGGTTTTCGTGCTCCACCGCTAGAGGGTGGTCACTCCCACCGCTTGGGGGCCTTTAGGCCCCTGGCTGATCTCGAACTGGACGCGCTGATTCTCCTCGAGGCTGCGAAAGCCGCTTTCCTGGATCTCAGAATGGTGGACGAATACATCCTTTTCGCCGCCGTCAGGGGCGATGAATCCGAAGCCCTTGTCGCTGTTGAACCATTTCACGGTTCCCTGTGTCATACGAATTTCGCTTTCTTTCGGAGCGGATGAAATTAGCTACATCCGGGTCAACCGTAACACAATCCAGCGAAAAAGTCGCGGGCGTTAATTGCCGCAAGCACGCTGGGGACCTACGGCATCCGATCACGGATAAACGGGCGCTATCGAGGAAGATCGTCGCCTCAGCGCTTCTTGGTGACCAGCAGGGCTTCCGTCTGCGAGACCTCGGCGGCCTTGCCGCGCTTCGCCGCTCGTTTTTCTTTCAGGGATTTACCCGATTTCTTACCCATGGTTTGTCGGGGAGATTTATCAGACATCGCGGCCTTTTTGACTTGGGGACCTGGCAGGTCCCGATTTAGCGAGCATACACCCCTCCTGCGCACCCCGGCCCCGCTATCAAAGCGGCCACCAACTAAACCGACCTAAAATTCCAAATCAAAATAATTCGGGCCGCCTGCAACGCGCATGACCGGAGAAAATGCACCGTGAAGTCAGGTTAAAACAGGGTCAGTCGAATCCGGCGCTGATGCGTGATGTGTCCGACATGGTCTACTCGTGGGCGTCCACTTTTTGCCCGCTGATCATGAGGCTCGCGACCGTCAAGGCGTTGTTCGGGCCGGCCGCGGTCATCATGACGGTGTGCGCATCGTGTTCGTCGGTGTGCGGTGAAACCACCAGGAGGGTGATTCTCTGGCGGTTGAGCCCGAGCACCTCGACGGTGTGAACCGGCTGGCGGCGGTACCCGTCGAGCCGCACCGTCTGTGAGCCGAACGCCAATTTCGCTGGCGCCGTTGCCCATTCGGTGAGGTTGTAGATGACACGACCCACCGGACCAAGCCGAACCGATAGCACTGCCAGCAGATCTGGCAGCTCCGCCGTCAGGTCGTCACTGTGCGGCCACCACGCTCCATCGACATACCCGCTGCGGGGCGACTTCGGTTTCAGGCGCAGGCGCGGTGTGTGTAGCGGCGGGGCGTGCCGGCCCCCGGCAGTGGTGTGGTCGTCATGCGGCGCCATATTGACGCTCCCGTCTTGGCCGCGAAGTGGGCCAAATCATTCGAATCGACGATGACATGGCTTTGATTCGTCACGTTCGAGGTATCGCCGATGGTCTCACACTACTCCGGTCGTGTCCGAACGCGAGCGCGAATCATGATTGCCACCGGCTTGCGACGCGGCTCTTGCCGTCGCCGTGGCGCAAACACGCCGCGGCGCAGCGGATTTCATCGAACATACGATGGCACGGTGTTCGGGTTTGCGGCTGACGTCAGCGGATCGAAACCAGTTGGTCGATCGAGTCCCGGGGCAATTCGCCGTTCACCAGGGCGCTGACCACCAGCCGATCCAGCGTGATCGCGCCCTTGTGATTATCGAGGAAGGCCGTGTCGGCCGCGTCGCGACCGGTGGCTATGCGCACCAGCGTCTGTCGCGGCGCCAGCAGCGTCGCGTCGACCACCCGCCATTGCCCCTCGACGAAAGCTTCGGCGACCGCGTGGAAGTCCATCGGATTTACCCCGGGCGCGTAGACGGATACCAAGCGGGCCGGCACGCTGACCGCTCGCAGAAGTGCCACGACCAGATGCGCGTAGTCACGGCACACACCTTCGCCGGCGAGCAGGGTGTCCACCGCCCCGTCAATCGGATCGCTCGAGCCGGGTACGTAGTTGAGTCTGGTGCCCACCCAGGAACTGACGTGCTCCAGCAACGCCGTCGGATCGCGGTCATTGCCGAATTCTGTGGCGGCGAAACCATAGAACTTGTCGGCCTCGGCGTAACGGCTCGGCCGCAGGTACATCGACTGGTCGTATTCGGTCACCGGAGCCGGATCAGTGTGCCCCACGATCGTCGCTGCGTAGTCCACGCGCAGCGTGCCGACCTCCGCGTCGAACTTGTGGATGCGGTTGCCGTGCAGTCCGCTGACCTCCAAGGGCTGGATTCGCTCTCCGTTCAAGACGAAGCGCAGCGACTCGAAGACCTCAGCATGCGGGTGCGGCGCAACTGCAATCTGGAACTCCAGCGTCGTGGCCGCAGTGATTTCGACTTCAATCTCGGCGCCCACTTCTCGTCTCATAGCGAGATAGTGCGCCGGAGGGGCCCAGATCGCCAGCCGCGCGCCGGCGATCGTGGGTGGTTGAGCGTTTTTACAAACGGGTAGTGGCATAAACGATGCGTAACCAGGGGCAGTTCGACGCGATAGCCCGAGAGATGGTCCAAGGGGTCTCGGGCGTCTGTTGCGTGCTGCTTGATCGCGACCTGCGGATCCGGGCGGCAAGCCGGGCCTACGAGCAGGCCACGCTGCGGGAACACAACGAGCTGCCGGGCCAGTATCTGTTCGAGGCCTTCCCGGACAACCCGAAGGACCCGCAATCCGACGGGACGTCGAAGCTCGCGTCGTCCCTCGAGGTCGCGATGAGCAGCGGCCACACGCACAAGATGCGGCTGCAGCGCTACGACATTCCCGATCCCGCGGCGCCCGAGGAATTCCTGCCCAAGGTGTGGAGGCCCACTAACTCCCCGCTGCTCGACCACGGCGAGCTGGTGGGAGTGGTGCACTGCGTCAAGGAAGTCTCCGAAAGCAGGCAGCTGCTTGCCGAGGTGGCGCGCGACGTCGAACACGGGGACGCCTGGGATCCGGCCGAGCTGCTGCACACGTTCGAGGCCGTCAGCGCCGTGGAAGCCGGCCTTCACGCCCAGCGCCAGGAGTCGCTGGCCCTCGAGAACAAGCAACTGATGCGCGCCATCGAGACCCGAGACGTGATCGGGCAGGCCAAGGGCGTCCTGATGGAACGATTCAACATCGACGCCGGTGGGGCGTTCGGCCTGTTGACCCGGCTCTCGCAGCAGACGAACACCCGGGTCGAGCAGATCGCCCGCACGCTGGTCGAGACGAAGCGCCCTCCGCGCTCGGCCTGAGCCGCCGGCACGGCGCGGACCGCGATCGGGGCTCATACGATGTGCAGACCCTGCGCCAGCTGCGACACCCCAACCACCGTGAACAGGATGACCAAAATCTGCCGGTGGTAGGTCCGCACCCAGTCGTGCAACACCCGGAGTAGGGATTGGGTCTTGGCCGGCGTGGCCACGTACCCGACGAGGATCACCTCGACGACGGCGTACATCAGGACGATGAACGCGATGGCGGCGCCGAACTGTGCGGTGAGCGACGCGCCCGACGCCATGATGATCGCGACGATGAAGAGGACGCCGTCGACCGGCACCGAGATCAGCCCGATCACCCACGCGACCCACGACGACCCGCCCTCCCATGCGTCGTGGATGCGGCCGAGCAGGCGCCGGACGGGGGAGCCGTCGTCGCTCGAGACATCTTGGACCCGGGTCAGCAGCCGCGGCATGGCGATGGGCGCCGCGGAGGCTGACGACGGTGCCGGCGATCGGGCGTCGGGCGAGGGTTGCGCCACCCGCTGGCGCGTCACGAAGCGCACCGTCATCGCCGCCGCGATCGACAGCCCGATCACGCCGAGGCCGATTTGAACCTTTCCGAGGGTCGCGCCCGTAGAAGGGGAAGACGAACCGTGCGCGATGTGCCCGAACATGGGGGTGAAGTTCAGCAGCATCAGGGGGAGCAAGAGCTCGGGTACGCATACCGTCAGCCCGCCGATCCAGTAGGCGAGCAGACTCGGTCCCGGCCGTGGCCGCGAGATCATCAGCAGGGCAAGCCCGAGACGAACCGGGTTGAGCGCAGCCAGAATTCCCAAGCCCAGCACTGACCCCCACATGGCCGCAGCTCTACCCGCACCTGTCGACGCTTAAACGCCGACGGGTCGCGACCGGATCGGCGCCGCCGCGAAGCGCGGCCCGCCCAAAGCTATGAGCCCGCTGTGCGCCGAATCTTGATCTTGGTCAACGGATTCGGGCGAAGCCGACGAGCGGCACGCAAGCGCGTCCGTGAGATCAATCACAAGGCCCCGGGGTTGCCGGTTGGCCGGTCCCGCCGGCCAAAACGGCCGGAAGAATCGTGCGCCAGACGTAGCCAGCCGTATGTGCGCAGCGTCACGCCCGAAAGCAAACGCACCACTTGGCCGAACGCCGCCGCGGCAATCCGACTCGCCACAGCTACGGCGAAGCTCGATGTGTCGATCATGATGGCGGGGTGCTAATCGCGGTTTAGCAAGCGTCCGTACGTTTTTGCACGGTGCGGCAAACGGACTGTGTCGCCGGGTATCAATTGGCTACTCCGAATCGTGGCGCCGCGAATAGACTGTTGAAGCCATGATTCGGACCGCACCTGCGGCAGGATTATCGGTTACGCCGCGGCCACGGCGCCGCGCGCCGAGCCGCCGGACGGGCCAGAGGCAAATATTTTTCGTTCACGTAAGCGACGTCCGGAATGCCGGGCCGGCAAATTCATTATTTCCCTAGGTCGCTTGCGAAAAGAACGGTATGGCACCCGTGTCGTGGCGATATCAAACGGTGCCGAGCGTCAAAGTTGTTTTGCTGGACAGCGAGACACGAGTGCAACAACGGCCGCTGTTAATGTCTTACATGAGAACGTAATTCAAATGTTTCGGAACGAGCGGTCGGGGTACACCGCGAGCGTGAATGGCGACATTGACGTTCGTGGGACCTACCCGGGTAGGGGGTCTGCCATGGCCGTCATGGCTCAGTTGCCACCGCGTCCAAACTCACGGGCGCCATTTTCGACCGCATCTGCCGGTCGAGATGCTGATCGAGCCTAACGGCTCAATCCTTAAGTGCCGCACGGTACTTCGTGTGGTGCGCAGCGCTTTGGAGTTTTCGTTTCGGTGTTAGGGGGTCCATCAATGCAGCTCAATCCGTTCGACGACGACGGCGGCAGTTTTTTCGTCCTGGTCAATAACGAAGAACAACACAGTCTTTGGCCAACTTTCACTACCGTTCCCGCCGGTTGGAGAGTAGTTTTTGGGCAAGCCGACCGCGCCGCATGCCTGCACTACATCGAAGAACACTGGCCCGATATCCGGGCGAAAAGCCTCCGCGACACGCCGACCCGCGCCGGTTTGTGATGTTTACACCGATGTCATATGAAGGACTTCGGTAGAGCTTGGGGGGTTCAGTGGAGCGTGGTGGTGACCGGGCACTCCCGGTAACGCGAGGCCAGCTCGATATCTGGTTAGCACAACAGACCGGCCACTTCGACGCGGCGTGGCAGCTGGGCGTGCTGGTCCGTATCGACGGGGCGATCGACCCCCGTCTGCTGCACCAAGCTATGCGACACGTGGTCAACGAGGCCGAGAGCCTGCGGGCCTCGTTCTTCGAGGCCGACGGCCAGGTCTTCCAGAAGGCCGTCGACTACGACGACGTCGACTTGGTCTTCTACGACCTGACGGAATCGCAGGATCCGGAGCGGGAAGTCCGGGAGACCGCGGCATCGATCCAGCGAACGCCGATGCCGCTCACCGGCCCGATGATCAAATTCGCTTTGTTCCGTACGGGTCCCGACGAGTACTACTGGTTCACCGTCTGCCATCACATCGCCATCGACGGCATGGGCATCGCGCTGACCGGACGACGGATCGCCGCCGTCTACTCCGCGCTGGCCGCCGGCAAGCCAGTTCCCCCCGCCTTCTTCGGCTCCCTGCATGACCTCGTCAGCGGCGAGCTGGAATACGAGGCATCCGCCAAATTCCGTGAAGATCAAGAGTATTGGGTCGCGCACCGCCCCGCGGGCAGCGGGGCGGACTATCCGGCACCGGCGCGGAATGACGGGCGAGACCCGTATTCACCGTCTCCGCCAGTGCAACTGGATCAGTCCGTGGTCGGCAGGGTCAAAGAGTTGTCCAAGACGTTGGGCATCCGTCGGTCATCGGTACTCACCGCGGCCTGCGCGCTTCTGGTGCGGGGTTGGTGCGCCGACGGTTCCGACGAAGTCGTGCTCGACTTTCCGGTCAGCCGGCGCGTCGACCCGGAGTCGAAGACGCACCCCGGCATGCTCGCCGGCGTGGTGCCCCTGGTGCTGAAGGCCGCGCCGGACACCTCGTTCGCCGACTTTTGCCGGCATGTTGACCAGCGGTCTCGAGAGGCGTTGCGGCATCAGCAGTTCCCGACGCGGACGCTGGACGGCGAAGGCGGCTTCAACGGCCCGCGGCAGGCGCCCAACCGGGTGGTCGTCAACTTCGTCCCGGCCCGCCTCACCCTCAGCCTCAACGGCACCCCGGCGACCGCGACCTACACCAGCTTCGGGCCGGTTGGCCACTTCGGACTGTTCTTCCTCGGATTCGGCGACCAGCAATTCCTGAGCACTGTCGGTACCGGGCAACCGTTTTCGAATTTCGACGTCGCGGACCTGGCCGAACGGCTGCAGCGTGTGCTGGCGACCATGGTCGCCGATCCGAGCCGGCGCCTGTCGTCGCTGGATGTGCTGCGGCCCGCGGAGCGCGCACGCCTGGAAGGGCTTGGTAATAAAGAGGTTCTGAACCTGTCGGCGAGCGCGCCCGTGTCGGTGCCGGAACTGTTCGCCACCCAGGTGTCGCGCACGCCCGAGGCCGTGGCGCTGGTGTGTGAGGGCCGGTCGGTGACCTACCGGGAACTCGATGAGGCGTCCAACCGGCTGGCGCATCTGTTGACCGGGCTGGGCGCGGGCCCGGGACGGACTGTGGCGCTGATGTTTTCGCGGTCGCCCGAAGCCGTCGCGTCGATCCTGGCGGTACTCAAGACCGGTGCGGCCTACCTGCCGATCGATCCGTCCTCGCCCGAGTCGCGGATCGGGTTCATGCTCGACGACGCCAAACCCGTTGCCGCGCTGAGCACCGTCGATCTGGCCGACCGCCTCGACGGTCACGACGTGCCGGTCATCGATGTCAACGATTCCCGGATCGACGCCCAGCGCGCCGACGCCTTGCCGGCGCCCGGTCCGGACCACGTCGCTTACCTGATCTACACCTCGGGCACCACCGGTGTCCCCAAAGGCGTCGCGGTCACGCACCGCAACGTGACGCAGCTGTTGGGATCCCTGGACGCCGGCCTGCCGCCGTCGGGCGTGTGGTCGCAGTGCCACTCGTACGCGTTCGACGTCTCGGTGTGGGAGATCTTCGGCGCGCTGCTGCGCGGCGGCCGGCTGGTCGTGGTCCCCGAGGACGTCACGCGCTCACCCGACGAACTGCACGACGTGCTGGCCGGCGAGGACGTCAGCGTGTTGACCCAGACCCCGTCGGCCGTGGCGATGCTCTCGCCCGAGCGGCTTTCGGCGGCGTCGCTGGTGGTGGTGGGCGAGGCCTGCCCGGCCGAGGTGGTGGACCGGTGGGCGCCGGGCCGGGTGATGGTCAACGCCTACGGCCCGACCGAGACGACGATGTGCGTGGCGATCAGCGAGCCGCTGACGAAGGGATCCGGGATCCCGCCGATCGGTTCCCCGGTGCCCGGGGCGGCGTTGTTCGTGCTCGACGGCTGGCTGCGCCCGGTGCCGCCGGGCGTCGTCGGCGAGTTGTATGTCGCCGGTGACGGGGTGACCAGCGGCTACGTCGGCCGGACCGGGCTGACCGCGTCACGGTTCGTGGCCTGCCCGTTCGGTGGGGCGGGCGCGCGCATGTACCGCACCGGGGACCTGGCGTGCTGGGGCGATGACGGTCAACTGCAGTACCTCGGCCGCGCCGACGAACAGGTCAAAATCCGCGGCTACCGCATCGAGCTCGGCGAAATCCAGGCCGCGCTCGCCGCGCTTGACGGCGTCGACCAGGCCGTGGTGATCGCCCGCGAGGACCGCCCCGGGGACAAGCGCCTGGTCGGTTACGTCACCGGCATCGCCGACCCCGTCGAGGCGCGCGCCGCACTGGCCGAGCGGCTCCCGGGCTACATGGTGCCGGCCGCGGTGGTCGTCCTCGACGCCCTGCCGCTGACGCCCAACGGCAAACTCGACACCCGCGCTCTGCCGACGCCCGAATACACGACGGGCGAGTACCGCGCCCCGGGCAACTCGGTCGAGGAGATCCTGGCCGGCATCTACGCCGAGGTGCTCGGCGTGCAGCGCGTCGGCGTCGACGAGTCCTTCTTCGAGCTGGGCGGCGACAGCATCTTGTCGCTGCAAGTCGTGGCGCGGGCCCGCGCGGCGGGCCTGACCTGCCGGCCCCGAGACGTGTTCGTCGAGCAGACCGTCGCCCGGCTCGCCCGGGTGGCCGGGGTGAGCGACGGAGCGGCGCAGGTGGTCGACGAGGGCGTCGGGCCGGTGCCGCCCACCCCGATCATGCGGTGGCTAGAGGGCGCGGAGCAGGCCGGCCCGGTCGATCAGTTCAACCAGACCGTGATGGTGCAGGCCCCCGCGGGGGTGACCGCGGCCGACGTCTCAATGGTGTTGCAGGCCTTGGTGGATCGGCACGCCATGCTTCGGCTGCGGGTCGAGCGCGACGGCGCCGGCGGCTGGTCGTTCCACATTCCCGAACCCGGGTCGGTGTGGGCGCAGGACTGCCTGCAGGCGGTGGACGCGCTGACCGACGACGCGCTGCTTGACGCCCGCTCGCGGTTGAACCCGTTCACCGGGGCGATGCTGAGCGCGTTGTGGGTCGAGTCCACCGGCCGGCTGGCGGTGATCATCCACCACCTGGCCGTCGACGCGGTGTCGTGGTGGATCCTGTTGGAGGACCTCAACATTGCGTGGGCGCTGCACAGCGCCGGACAGCCGGTGGAGCTGCCGCCGGCGGGGACCTCGTTTGCCCGCTGGGCGACAATGCTGAACGAGCACGCACGCCACCGCGATGTCGTCGGCCAGTTGAACGCGTGGAAGCGGGTGACGGGGGCGCCCGCCGCGCTGCCCGCGGCGCGCCCCGACGTGGACACCTACGCCAGCGCCGGGCGCTTGTCGGTCGAGCTGGACGCCGAGACGACCGCGATGCTGCTCGGTGAGGTGCCGACCGCGTTCCACGCCGGGATCCAGGACGTCCTGTTGATCGCCTTCGGGCTGGCGTGGGCGGAATTCCTGGGTGACACCGGCGCCCCGATCGGCATCGACGTCGAGGCCCACGGACGCCACGAGGAACTCGGCGCCGACATCGATCTGTCCCGCACCGTCGGATGGTTCACCACCAAGTACCCGGTGTCTTTGAAAATGGCGGGGCCGGTGGCCGGATTGCGCTGGGCGCAGGTGGTTTCCGGCGACACGGCGCTGGGGCCCATCATCAAAGACGCCAAGGAGCAGCTGCGCGCGCTGCCCGACCCGCTGACCTACGGGCTGCTGCGCTACCTCAACACCGACGTCGATCTCGCCGGGGCCGACCCCTCCATCGCCTTCAATTACCTGGGACGCCAAGGCGCAGCGCCCGATTCGGCGGGGGAGGGCTGGAGCATCAGCCAGGATGGTCTGTCGTTGATCGGCGCCGCCGCGGCGGTGCCCATGCCGCTGATGCACACCGTCGAACTCAATGCCGGCACCATCGACACCGGCGCCGGACCGCACCTGCACGCCGAATGGACCTGGGCGCCATCGGTTCTCGACGCCACACAGATCACCCGGTTGAGCCGGCTGTGGTTCGAGGCGCTGTCCGGGGTCTGCGCACACGTCCGCAACGGCGGCGGGGGGCTGACCCCGTCGGACATCGCCCCGGCCCGCCTGAGCCAACAGCAGATCGACGAGCTGGCGCGCCGGCACCACATCGCCGACATCTTGCCGCTGACGCCGCTGCAGCAGGGTCTGCTGTTCCACTCCAGCACCGCGCAGGGCGGCGACGACATGTACGCGGTCCAACTCGATTTCACGCTGACCGGGCCGCTCGACCCCGACCGGCTGCGCGACGCGGTGCACACCGTCGTCAACCGGCACCCCCACCTGGCGGCCCTGTTCTGCGAACAGTTCGACGAGCCGGTGCAGATCATCCCCGCCGATCCCGTGGTCGAGTGGCGGTACCTCGAGCTCGACGGCGGCGGCGCCGGGGAGGCCGACAGCGACGCGCGAATCGAGCGCCTGTGCGCGGCCGAACGCGCCGCGGTGTGCGACCTCGCCGGGCAGGCGGCGTTCCGGGCCGCGTTGATCCGCACCGCGGACCGGCGATTCCGGTTCGTGCTGACCAATCACCACATCCTGCTCGACGGCTGGTCGCTCCCCATCCTGCTGCGCGAAATCTTCGCCAGCTACTACGGGCAGCGCCTCCCCGCCGCCGGCTCCTACCGGGCCTTCCTCACCTGGCTGGCCGATCGCGACCTCGACGCCTCCCGCGAGGCCTGGGAGGAGCTGTTGTCCGGCTTCGAAACTCCTACCCTGGTCGCGCCCGAAGACCGATTGGGGCAGGGGCGCCGCGGCTTTGAGAAGTCTCGCGTGTCCGCGCAGACCACCCGGGCCCTCGGCGAGCTGGCGCGCTCGCACCACACCACGCTGAGCACCGTGCTGCAGGCCGCGTGGGCGTTGGTGCTGACCTCGCTCACCGGTCAGCACGACGTCGTCTTCGGCACCCCGCGATCGAGGGTCGGCCAGCTCGAGGTCGACGACGCGGAGTCGATGGTCGGGCTGCTGATCAACACGGTGCCGGTGCGCGCCAACATCACCGCGACGACCACCACCGCCGATCTGCTGGCGCAGTTGCAGAACAGTCACAACGACGCGCTCGAGCACCAGCACCTGGCGCTCAGCGAGATCCACCGCGTCACCGGCCACGACCAGCTTTTCGACACGCTGTTCGTCTACGAGAACTACCCGATCGACAGCGGCATGACGCTGGGAGACGACGGCCTGGCCATCGCCGCGTTCACCAACCGCGAGTACAACCACTATCCGCTGACGGTGGAGGCCCTGCCCGGCCGCGAACTCGGCCTGCACATCGAATTCGACGCCGACGTGTTCGACGCCGCCGGCATCGCGTCGCTCGTCGGGCGCCTGCAGCGGGTGTTGGTCGCGATGACGGCCGACCCCGCCCGGCGGCTGTCATCGATCGACCTGCTGGACCGCGACGAGCGCGACCTGGTGCTGTCGAGGATGTCCGGCGCCGGCGTGGGGGCGCCGGTGGGCGTGGCGCCGGAGCTGCTGGCCGCGGCGGTGGCGGCGGGCCCGGACGCGCCCGCGGTGGTCGATGGTGCGCGGGCGTTGTCGTATCGCGAACTCGACGAGTGGTCAACGCGGTTGGCGCGCAAGCTGATCGACGCGGGCGTCGGCCCGGAGCGCGCCGTCGGTGTGGCGATCGGCCGGTGCGCGGAGCTGGTGGTGGCGTGGTGGGCGGTCGTCAAGGCCGGTGGCATCTATGCGCCGGTGGATCTGGACCATCCGGTCGAGCGCATCGCCTCGGTGCTCGACGCCGTCGACGCGGTGTGCGTGTTGACGTGCGGCACCGACGACGTCGCGGGCGCCGGGACGCGCCCGATCGTGCGTCTCGACGGTCTCGACCTGTCCGCGTGCTCGGCGCAGGAGATCACCGACGCCGACCGGCTCTCGCCCCTGCGGGCGGGCGACACCGCCTACCTGATCTTCACGTCGGGTTCGACCGGCGTCCCCAAGGGCGTCGCGGTGGGCCACAGCGGCATGCTGGGCTGGGCCGCCGCCCAGCGCGAGCTGTTCGGTCTGGGCCCGGACGCGCGGGTGCTGATGGTCGCCTCGCCGACCTTCGACGCCTCGGTCGGAGAACTGTTGCTGGCGGCGGGATCTGGCGCCGCCCTGGTGGTGGCGCCGCCGCAGGTGTATGCCGGTGAGGCGCTGACCGCCTTGCTGCACGACCAGCGGGTCAGCGCGGCCATCCTGACGCCCACCGTGATCTCGACGCTGGACCGCGCCCGGCTGGATCGCCTGGACACGCTGGTCGCCGTCGGGGAGGCCTGCCTGCCCGAACTGGTGGACGCCTGGGCGCCGGGCCGCCAGATGTTCAACGGTTACGGCCCGAGCGAGACCACCATCTGGGTCACCTGCGCGCGGCTGTCGGCGGGCGAACCCGTTCGCATCGGCGCCCCGATCTCCGGCGTGTGCGCGCGCGTGCTCGACGCGTGGCTGAACCCCGTCCCGGTAGGCGTGGTGGGCGAGCTGTACCTGAGCGGGCCGGCCCTGGGGCACGGCTATCTGGGCCGGGTGGAGTTGACCGCAGAACGGTTCGTCGCCAACCCCTTTGGCGCGCCGGGAACAAGGATGTATCGCACCGGCGACCTGGTGCGCTGGATGTCCGACGGGACCCTGGATTACCTGGGCCGTGCTGACAACCAGATCAAACTGCGCGGACAGCGCATCGAACTGGGCGAAATCGAAAACACCCTGCTGGCCTGCCCGCAGGTGACCCAGGCCGCCGTCACCGTCGCGGACACCGCGACCGGCTCGCACCTGGTCGCCTACGTGACGCTCGATCACAACGCCACCACCGACCGGGATCTGCAGCAGGACGCCGAAGACGTCCAGGAGTGGCAGCACCTCTACGACGACCTGTACGGCGCCGACCTCGCGGCAAACTTCGGCGAGGATTTCCGCGGGTGGAACAGCAGCTACACCGGCGAACCGATCCCGCTCGAAGAGATGGCCGAATGGCGTTCCGCCACAGTCGATCGCATCATGTCCCTGCGGCCCCGGCGGGTGCTGGAGATCGGCGCGGGCTCGGGGTTGCTGCTCTCACAGATCGCCCCGCACTGCGACCACTATGTCGCCACCGACTTCTCGGCCGTCGCGATCGACAACCTGGCGCGCGCGATGGAGCGGCTGCAGCTGCCGTGGCGCGACCGCGTCGAGCTGCTGACCCAACCCGCCCACGTCACCGACGGGCTGCCGCAGGGCCACTTCGACACCATCATTCTCAACTCGGTCGTCCAGTACTTCCCCAACGCGGGATATCTGGTCGAGGTCATCGACAAGGCCATGGAGCTGTTGGCGCCCGGCGGAGCGGTCTTCATCGGTGACATCCGCAACCACACCCTGCAGGGCGCGTTCCAGACCGCGATCGCGCTGGCCCGCGGCGACGCCGCCGACGCGGCCGAGATCCGCCAGCGTGTCCGCCACGCCATGCTCGGCGAGACCGAATTGCTTTTGGCGCCGGAGTTTTTCACCTCCTGGGCGCGCTCGCGCCCGGAAGCCGTCGGGGTCGACATCCGCGTCAAACGTGGAATGGCCGACAACGAACTCAACCGGCACCGCTACGACGTCGCCATCCACAAGGCTCCCGCGGCCGTACGCTCGGTGGCCGACGAGCCGACGCTGACGTGGGCGCAGTGCGACGGGCTGCGCGGGCTGCGCGAGACCCTGACGTCGCAGCGTCCCGCCGCCGTCCGCATCACCGACATCCCGCGCGCCGGACTGATCACCGACGTCGGTGTCGAGGCCGCGCTGGCGCAGGGATTGCCCCTGCCCGACGCGCTGGCCCAGGCCGACCCCGGTCCCGACGCCACCGTCGCCGAAGAGTTGCACCGCCTCGGTGAGCGCGCCGGATATGGCGTCGCCGTCACCTGGGGCGCCCAACCCGGTACTCTCAGTGCGGTTTTCATCGCCTCTGGCGACCGGGCCGTCCCGGCGCTGACGGATCTCTACCTGGCGCCCGACGGGGCCCGGCGGCGCACCATCCACGCCAACGACCCCCGGACCAACACCAAGGTCGGCGAGGTGCGCGAGCGGTTGAGTGCCTGGCTGCCCGACTACATGGTGCCGACACACATTGTGGCGCTGGAAGAATTCCCGATGACGAGCTCGGGCAAGCTCGACCGCAAGGCCCTGCCCGCCCCGGACTACCAGGACGCCGATCGGTACCGCGCCCCGGCCACCGCCGTCGAGGAGATCCTGGTCGGCATCTACGCCCAGGTGCTCGGCCTGGAACGGGTGGGTGTCGACGACTCGTTCTTCGACCTGGGTGGGGATTCGCTGTCGGCGATGCGCCTGATCGCGGCGGTCAACACCAGTTTCAATTCCGACCTCGGGGTGCGGGCCGTGTTCGAGGCGCCCACCGTCGCCGAGTTGGCCCTTCTCAGCAGCGGGGACGCCGACCGTCCCGACCCGCTGGTCGCGGGGGAGCGCCCGGCGGTGATCCCGCTGTCCTTCGCGCAGACCCGGCTGTGGTTCATCGACCAGTTCCAGGGCGCCTCGCCGATGTACAACATCACCGTGGCGCTGCGGCTGCGCGGACACCTCGACGTCGACGCGCTGGCCGCGGCACTGGCCGACGTCGTGGGCCGCCACGAAACCCTGCGCACGGTGTTCGCCTCGGCCGACGGAATCCCGCAGCAGGTGGTGGTTCCCGCCGAGCGCATCGGGTTCGCCTGCGACGTCATCGACGCGCGCGGGTGGCCGCAGGACCGGCTGCGGCGGAGCATGGAGACGGCCGCCCGGTACACCTTCGACCTGTCGAACGAAAGCCCCCTGCACACCGAGCTTTTCACGGTCAGCGACGACGAACACATGCTGGTGGTCGCGGTGCACCACATCGCCGCCGACGGGTGGTCGATCACCCCGTTCGCGCGCGACCTCGGAATCGCCTACGCGAGCCGCTGCGCGGGGCAGGCCCCCGACTGGGCGCCCCTGGCGGTGCAATACGTCGACTACACGCTCTGGCAGCGTGCACATCTCGGGGACGTGGACGACCGCGACAGCCGCATCGCCGCCCAGCTGGATTACTGGGCGGACGAGCTGGCCGGGCTGCCCGAACGCCTGCAGCTGCCCACCGATCGGCCCTACCCGCAGGTCGCCGACCACCGCGGGGCCCGGCTGGCGGTGGACTGGCCGGCCGAGCTACAGCAACAGGTCCGCCGGGTCGCGCGCGAGCACAACGCCACCAGCTTCATGGTGATCCAGGCCGCCTTCGCCGCGCTGCTCGCCAAGATCAGCGCCAGTACCGATGTGGCCGTGGGCTTCCCGATCGCCGGGCGTCCCGAACCCGCCCTCGACGACCTGATCGGCTTCTTCGTCAACACCCTGGTGCTGCGGGTCGACCTCGGAGAACTGGGCGGGGACCCGACCTTCGCCGAGCTGCTGGCCCAGGTGCGCCGGCGCAGCCTGGCCGCGTTCGAGCACCAGGACGTGCCGTTCGAACTGCTGGTGGAGCGGCTCAACCCCACCCGCAGCATGGCCCATCACCCGCTCGTTCAGGTGCTGCTGGGCTGGGAGAACTTCCCGGGGGAGGTCACCGCCCCCGCCGCCGGGCTGGCGCTGGGAGACCTGCGGGTCACACCAATGCCGTTGCACACCAACACCGCTCGCATGGACCTGACGTTCTCACTGGCCGAACGCTTCACCGAGTCCGGCCAGCGCGCCGGGATCGCCGTGACTGCCGAATACCGCACCGACGTCTACAACGCGGACACCGTCGAGGCGATGATCGACCGGCTGCAGCGGCTGCTGGCCGCGGTGACCGCCGACCCCCAGCGGCGCCTGTCGTCGGTGGATCTGCTCGACACCGCCGAGCACGCCCGGCTGGCGCAGTGGGGCAACCAGGCGGTGCTGTCCGAGCGGATGGAGCCGGTGACCGTTGCGGGCTTGTTCGCCGCGCAGGCGGCGCGCACCCCGGACGCGGTGGCGCTGACGTTCGGGGACCGATCGATGACGTATCGCGAGCTCGACGAGGCCGCCAACCGGTTGGCGCACCTGCTGGTCGACCGCGGCGCCGGCCCGGGTGCGTTTGTGGCGCTGCTGTTTTCGCGGTCGGCCGAGGCGATCGTGGCGATCCTGGGGGTGCTCAAGTCCGGGGCGGCGTATCTGCCGATCGATCCCGCGCTGCCGGCCGCGCGGGTGGAGTTCATGCTCACCGACGCCGCCCCGATGGCCGCGGTCACCACCGCCGACCTGGCCGACAGGTTCGACGGCTTCGACCTGATCGTCGTCGACGTGGCCGACCCCGCGCTGGCGGCCCAGCCGAGCACCCCGCCGCCCGCGCCGGCCCCCACCGATCTGGCCCACGTCATCTACACCTCGGGCACCACCGGTGTGCCCAAAGGTGTTGCGGTGACTCAACACAACGTCGCGCAGTTGTTCGATGACCTGCGGCTCGGTTTCGCCTTGTCGGCCGAGCAGGTGTGGACCCAGTTCCATTCGTATGCGTTCGACTTCTCGGTGTGGGAGATCTGGGGCGCGCTGCTGCACGGCGGCCGCCTGGTCGTCGTGCCCGGCGCCGTGGCCCGCTCACCGGAGGAGTTCCACGCGCTGCTGGTGCGCGAGGGCGTCACGGTGCTGACTCAGACCCCCTCGGCGGCCGGGATGCTCTCGCCGCAGGGGCTGGACGGCACGGCGTTGGTGATCGGGGCTGAGCCGTGCCCGCCGGAGCTGGTGGACCGGTGGGCGCCGGGTCGGGTGATGGTCAACGTGTACGGCCCGACCGAGACGACGATGTGGGCGTGCAAGAGCGCGCCCTTGACGGCGGGGTCGGGATTCCCGCCGATCGGCTCACCGGTGACGCGGGCGGCGTTCTTCGTGCTCGACGAGTGGTTGCGCCCGGTGCCCGCCGGGGTGGTCGGGGAGCTGTACCTGGCCGGCGAAGGTGTGGGCGTGGGCTATTGGCGGCGCCCCGGGCTGACCGCGTCCCGATTCATGGCCTGCCCCTTCGGCGAACCCGGCACCCGCATGTACCGCACCGGCGACCTGGTCTGCTGGGGCCGCTCCGGATCCGGGGAGGGCCAACTGCGCTACCTGGGCCGCGCCGACGAACAGGTCAAGGTCCGCGGCTACCGCATCGAACTCGGCGAGATTCAGGCCGCGCTGTCCGCGCTCGACGGGGTCGAGCAGGCGGTCGTCGTCGCCCGCGAGGACCGGCCCGGCGACAAACGCCTGGTGGGTTACATCACCGGGACCGCGGAGCCGGCCCGCGCACGCGCCGCGGTGGCGGAGCCCCTCCCGGCCTACATGGTCCCCGCGGCGGTGGTGGTGCTCGACGCGCTGCCGATGACGGTCAACGGCAAGCTCGACGCCCGCGCCCTGCCCGCCCCGGACTACCAGGGCGGCAACGGATACCGCGCCCCGAGCACCGCCATCGAGGAGATCCTGGCCGGCATCTATGCCGGAGTCCTCGGCGTCGAACGGGTCGGCGTCGACGACTCGTTCTTCGACCTCGGCGGCGACTCGCTGTCCACCATGCGCCTGATCACCGCGATCAACACCACGCTGGAGACCGAGCTGCCGGTGCGCGTCGTCTTCGAGGCGCCCACCGTCGCCCAGCTCGCGCCCCGCATCGCCGAGAGCTCGGGCCGGCTGGAACCGCTGGTGGCGGGGGAGCGGCCGGCGATCATCCCGTTGTCCTTCGCGCAGAACCGGCTGTGGTTCATCGACCAATTCCAGGGCCCCTCACCGCTGTACAACATGGCGGCGGCCCTGCGGCTGCGCGGGCGGCTCGACGCGCACGCGCTCGGCGCCGCGCTGGCCGACGTGGTGAGCCGTCATGAGAGCTTGCGCACCCTGTTCCCGTCGCACGAAGGCACGCCCCGGCAGGAGGTCGTGCCCGCCGAGCGCGCCGAATTCGGCTGGGAGGTCGTCGATGCCACCGCGTGGCCGGCGAGCCGGCTGGACGACGCCGTCAAGGCGGTAACGCGCCACGCCTTCGATCTGGCGGCCGAAATCCCGATTCGGGCCAGGCTTTTCACCATCACCGAGGACGAGCACCTGCTCCTGATCGCGGTACACCACATCGCCGCGGACGGCATGTCGCTGACGCCGCTGGGCGCCGACCTGAGCGTGGCCTACACCAGCCGGTCCGCCGGGCGCGCGCCCGACTGGGCCGACCTGCCGGTGCAGTACATCGACTACACGCTGTGGCAGCGCGCCCAACTCGGCGACCTCGACGACGGCGAGAGCCGCATCGGCGCTCAACTGGCGTACTGGGAGCGCGCCCTGGCCGGCATGCCCGAGCGGCTCGAGCTGCCCACCGATCGCCCCTACCCGGCGGTGGCCGATCAGCGCGGCGACAGCGTGGTGGTCGACTGGCCGGCAGAGCTGCAGCAGCAGGTGCGCCGGGTGGCCCGCGAGCACAACGCGACCAGCTTCATGGTGGTGCAGGCCGCCCTGGCCGTGCTGCTGTCGAAGGTCAGCGCGAGTCCCGATGTGGCGGTGGGCTTCCCGATCGCCGGGCGGCGCGACCCCGCCCTCGATCAACTCGTGGGCTTCTTCGTCAACACCCTGGTGCTCCGCGTCGACCTGGCCGGCGATCCCAGCTTCGCCGAACTGCTGGACCGGGTCCAGGCCCAGAGCCTGGCCGCGTTCGAACATCAGGACGTGCCGTTCGAGGTGCTGGTCGAGCGGGTCAACCCCACCCGGAGCCTGACCCATCACCCGCTGGTGCAGGTGATGCTGGCCTGGCAGAACTTCGCCGGCCACGACGACCCCGCCGCCGGACTGGCGCTGGGTGACCTCGAGGTGACCTCCGTCCCCGTCGAGGACCAGTCGGCCCGCATGGACCTGGTGTTCTCTTTGGCCGAACGGTGGACCGAGCACGGGGAGGCCGCCGGCATCGGCGGACGGGTGGAATTCCGCACCGACGTGTTCGACGCCGCGACCATCGAGGCGCTGATCGGCCGCCTGCAGCGGGTCCTGACCGCGATGACCGCCGACCCCGCCCACCCGCTGTCGTCGGTGGATCTGCTCGACGAGGCCGAGCATGCCCGCCTGAAAGAGCTTGGCAACCACGCGGTTTTGACCCGGCCGGCCGGTGACGCGCCGCCGTCGATTCCGGAGCTGTTCGCCACGCAGGCCGCGCGGGCACCGGAATCCGTGGCGCTGGTGTGCGGCGACCTGTCGGTGACCTACCGGGAACTTGACGAGGCGTCCAACCGGTTGGCGCACCGCCTGGCGTCCGCGGGCGCGGGCCCGGGACGGGTTGTGGCGCTGCTGTTTTCGCGGTCGGCCGAGGCCGTCGCGTCGATCCTGGCCGTGCTCAAAACGGGAGCGGCCTACCTGCCGATCGACCCCTCCTCGCCGGACGTGCGCATCGAATTCATGCTCGGCGACGCGAAACCGGTCGCCGCGGTCACCACCGCCGACCTGGCCGAGCGGCTCGACGGTCGCGGCGTGACGATCATCGACGTCAACGATCCCCGCGTCGATACCCTGCCCGACACGGCGCTGCCGGCGCCGGGGCCGGACCACCTCGCCTACCTGATCTACACCTCGGGCACCACCGGTGTGCCCAAAGGCGTTGCCATCACTCACCGCAACGTCACCCAGCTGCTGGGATCCCTGGACGCCGGCCTGCCGACCGCAGGGGTCTGGTCGCAATGTCACTCGCTGGCGTTCGACGTCTCGGTGTGGGAGATCTTCGGCGCGCTGCTGCGCGGCGGGCGACTGGTGGTCGTCCCCGAGGCGGTGGCGGCGTCCCCGCACGACCTGCACGACGTCCTGGTCGCCCAGCAGGTCAGCGTGTTGACCCAGACCCCGTCGGCGGTGGCCATGCTCTCGCGGGAGGGACTGGACTCCGTGTCGCTGGTGATGGCCGGGGAGGCCTGCCCGGCCGAGGTCGTCGACCAGTGGGCGCCCGGGCGGGTGATGGTCAACGCCTACGGCCCGACCGAGACCACGATGTGCGTGACCATCAGCGCGCCGCTGGCGGCCGGGACGGGGCCGGTTCCCATCGGCTCGCCGGTCCCCGGGGCGGCGCTGTTCGTGCTCGACGACGCGTTGCGGCCGGTGCCGCCCGGCGTCGTCGGCGAGCTGTACGTCGCCGGATCCGGTGTCGCCGCAGGGTATGTCGGCCGGCCCGGCCTGACCGCGTCGCGGTTCGTCGCCTGCCCCTTCGGTGGGGCCGGAACCCGCATGTACCGGACCGGCGACCTGGTCCGCTGGGAGCGCTCGGGATCCGGTGTGGGCCAACTGCTCTGCCTCGGCCGCGCCGACGAACAGGTCAAGATCCGCGGCTACCGCATCGAGCTCGGCGAAATCCAGTCCGCCCTGGCCGGATTCGACGGCGTCGCACAGGCAGTCGTCGTCGCGCGCGAAGACCGTCCCGGTGACAAGCGCCTCGTCGGCTACGTCACCGGCAGCGCCGACCCCACCCAGCTGCGCGCCGCGCTGGCCGTACGGCTGCCCGCCTTCATGGTGCCCGCCGCGGTGGTGACGCTCGACGCGATTCCGTTGACCCCCAACGGCAAACTCGACGCGCGCGCCCTGCCCGCACCGGAATACACGGCCGGTCGGTACCGCGCGCCTGAAACGCCCACCGAGGAAATCCTGGCCGGCGTCTACGCCGGAGTCCTCGGCGTCGAGCGGGTCGGGGTCGACGACTCCTTCTTCGACCTGGGCGGCGACAGCATCTCCGCGATGCGCCTGGTCGCCGCGATCAACGCCAGCCTCGACACCGGCCTCCCGGTGCGCGCCGTGTTCGAGGCGCCCACCATCGCCCAGCTGGCCCCCCGGATCGGTGAGGGCGGCAGCGGGCTGGAGCCGTTGACGGCCGCCGAGCGGCCGGCGGTCATCCCGTTGTCGTTCGCGCAGAACCGATTGTGGTTCCTGGACCAATTGCAAGGGCCCTCACCGGTGTACAACATGGCGGCGGCGCTGCGGCTGGACGGGCCGCTCGATGCGGACGCCCTGGGTGCGGCACTGGGCGACGTGGTGGTCCGTCACGAGAGCCTGCGCACGGTGTTCGTCGCGCCCGAGGGACTACCGCAGCAGGTGGTGATCCCCGCCGACAAGGCAGACTTCGGGTGGGAGGTCGTCGACGCCGGCACCTGGTCGGCGGACCAGCTGGACGAGGCGATCGGCGCCACCGCCCGCTACACCTTCGACCTGTCGGCCCAAATCCCCTTGCGGGCAGAGCTTTTCCGCATCCGCAACGACCGGCACGTGCTGGTCGCCGTCGTGCACCACATCGCCGCCGACGGCATGTCCCTCGCCCCGCTGGTGCGTGACCTGGGCGTGGCGTATGCCGCCAGGTGCGACGGGCGCGGCCCCGACTGGTCGCCGCTGTCGGTGCAATACGTCGACTACACGCTGTGGCAGCGTGCGCAGTTCGGCGATCTCGACGACGGCGACAGCCGCATCGCCGCCCAACTGGCGTACTGGGAAGAGGCCCTGGCCGGAATGCCGGAGCGGCTGCCGCTGCCCACCGACCGGCCCTACCCGCTGGTGGCCGACCAGCGCGGCGCCACGGTGGAGATCGACTGGTCGGCCGAGCTGCAACAGCGGGTCGCCGACGTGGCGCGCCGACACAACGCCACCAGCTTCATGGTGGTCCAGACCGCCCTGATGGTGCTGCTGTCGAAGATCAGCGCGAGTTCCGATGTGGCGGTGGGTTTCCCGATCGCCGGCCGCCGCGACCCCGCGCTCGACGAGCTGGTCGGGTTCTTCGTCAACACACTCGTATTGCGGGTCGATCTGGAAAATCTGGGCGGCGATCCCACCTTCGCCGAGCTGCTGTCCCAGGTGCGCCACCGCAGCCTGGCCGCCTACGAGCACCAGGACGTGCCCTTCGAGGTGCTGGTCGAGCGGCTCAATCCCGCCCGCAGCCTGAGCCATCACCCGCTGGTGCAGGTGATGCTGGCCTGGCAGAACTTCGCCGGGCAGGAGGGCGGGCCCGCCGCGGGGCTGGCCCTCGGCGATGTCGACGTCACGCCCATCCCGGTCGACACCCACACCGCCCGAATGGATTTGACGTTCTCGATGGGCGAGCGCTGGAGCGATGCGGGTGAACCCGCCGGAATCGGCGGCACCGTGGAATTCCGCACCGACGTCTTCGACGCGGACAGCATCGCGGCACTCATCGGCCGGTTGCAGCGCGTGCTGCTCGCGATGACCGCCGACCCCGCGCAGGCGTTGTCGGCGGTGGACCTGCTCGACGACGCCGAACACGCCCGACTGGACTCCCTCGGCAACCGCGCGGCGCTGACCGGACCGGCCGCCGAGACCGAGTCGATCCCGGCGCTGTTCGCCGCCCAGGCGGCGCGCACCCCGGACACCGCCGCGGTGGTATGCGACGGCCACTCGATGACCTACCGCGAGCTCGACGAGGCGTCGAACCGGCTCGCGCACCTGCTCGCCGCCCGCGGTGCGGGCCCGGGACAGGCTGTGGCGCTGCTGTTTTCGCGCTCGGCCGAGGCGATCGTCGCCATCCTTGCCGTGCTGAAGACCGGGGCGGCCTACCTGCCGATCGATCCGGCGCTGCCGGCCGAGCGGATCGGCTTCATGCTCTCCGACGCCGCCCCGATCGCCACGCTCACCAGTCCCGGGCTCGCCGACCGGCTCGAGGGCCACGACGTCACGGTCATCGCCGTCGACGATCCCGAGCTCGAAGACCGGCCCGCGACCGCGTTGCCGGCGCCGGGGCCCGACCACCTCGCCTACCTGATCTACACCTCGGGCACCACAGGCGTTCCCAAAGGCGTTGCGGTCACGCACCGCAACGTCACCCAGCTGCTGGCCTCGAAAGACTCCGGGTTGCCGCGCACCGGCGTGTGGTCGCAATGGCATTCGCTGGCCTTCGACGTGTCGGTCTGGGAGATCTTCGGTGCCCTGTTGCACGGCGGCCGACTGGTCGTGGTGCCCGAATCCGTCGCGCGCTCACCGGAAGACCTGCACGCGCTGCTGGTGGCCGAGCGGGTCAGCGTGCTCAGCCAGACCCCGTCGGCGGCGGGCGCGCTCTCGCCCGCGGGCCTGGAGTCGGTCGCGCTGGTGGTCGCGGGTGAGGCCTGCCCGGCCGAACTCGTGGACCGCTGGGCGCCCGGCCGGGTGATGATCAACGCCTACGGGCCGACCGAAGCCACGGTCTACGCCGCGATCAGTGCGCCGCTGCAGGGCGGAACGGGCGCTGTAGGGCCAGTGCCGATCGGCTCCCCGGTGCCCAACGGGGCGTCGTTCGTGCTCGACGAATGGCTGCGACCCGTGCCGCCCGGCGTCGTCGGAGAGCTGTATGTCGCCGGCGCCGGCGTGGCCTGCGGCTACTGGAAGCGCGCCGCCCTGACCGCGTCGCGGTTCGTGGCGTGCCCCTTCGGCGCGCCCGGATCGCGCATGTACCGCACCGGCGACCTGGTGCGCTGGCGCGCGGACGGGCAACTGGACTACCTCGGCCGCGCCGACGAGCAGGTCAAGATCCGCGGCTACCGCATCGAGCTCGGCGACGTGCGGGCGGCGCTGTCCTGGGTGGCCGGCGTCGAGCAGGCGGTCGTCGTCGCCCGCGAGGACCGGCCGGGGGACAAGCGCCTCGTCGGTTACGTCACCGGCACCGCCGACCCGGCCGCGGTCCGCGCCGCGCTGGCCGAAAGGCTGCCGGGCTACATGATTCCGGCCGCCGTGGTCGTCATGCAGGCGCTGCCGCTGACCCCCAACGGCAAGCTGGACACCCGCGCGCTGCCCGCGCCGGAATACTCCGACGCCGACCAATACCGCGCCCCCGACAACGCCGTCGAAGAGATCCTGGCCGGCATCTACGCCCAGGTGCTCGGGCTCGAGCGGGTCGGCGTCGACGACTCGTTCTTCGACCTTGGCGGGGACAGCATTTCGTCGATGCAGGTGGTGACGCGGGCGCGCGCCGCCGGCCTGGTGTGCAAGACCCGCGACATCTTCGTCGAGCAGACCGTGGCGCGGCTGGCCCGCGTGGCCGAGGTGGTCGAGGCCGACGCCGCCGTCCTCGACGAGGGCGTCGGACCCGTGGCCGCGACCCCGATCATCCGCTGGCTGCAAGACGTGGAAAGCGTTGGCGGACAGGTCGATCAGTTCAACCAGGCCACGCTGGTGCAGGCGCCTGCCGGGGTGACCGAGGCCGACGTGGTGACCATGCTGCAGGCGCTGCTGGATCGCCACCCCATGCTGCGGCTGCGCGTCGACGGCTCGGGCGTCCAGGGGTCCGGCGACTGGTCGCTGACGGTGCCCGAGGCGGGCTCGGTCGATGCGGCCGACTGCCTGCACGTGGTGGACGAGCTGTCCGACGCGGCGGTCACCGAGGCGCGGTCGCGGCTGAACCCGGCCGCCGGCGTGATGCTCAGCGCGCTGTGGGCCGGCGCCACCGCGCAGCTCGTGGTGATCGTGCATCACCTCGCCGTCGACGGCGTGTCGTGGCGAATCCTGTTGCAGGACTTGAACATCGCCTGGGCCCAGCATCACAGCGGGCGGCCGGTCGAGTTGCCCGCCGCGGGCACCTCGTTCGCCCGGTGGTCGTCGCGGCTCGCCCAGCATGCGCACCGCCCCGACGTCGTCGATCAGGCGGAGCGCTGGACCGAGGTGGCGGCGACACCGCCGGCCCTGCCCGCGGTCCGCCCCGACGTGGACACCTTCGCCACGGCCGGACACCTCTTCATGGAGCTGGACCCCGAGACCACCGGCGCGCTGCTCGGCGAGGTGCCGTCGGCGTTCCACGCCGGCGTGCAGGACATCCTGCTGATCGCGTTCGCGTTGGCGTGCGCGGAGTTCAGCGGCGGCCGCGCGCCCATCGGCATCGAGGTCGAGGGGCACGGCCGGCACGAGGAACTGGGCCGCGACATCGACCTGTCCCAGACCGTGGGGTGGTTCACCACCAAATACCCGACGGCGCTGAGCGTGCGCGGTGTCTCCTGGGGGCAGGTCGTCACCGGCGGGACAGCGCTGGGCGCGGCGCTCAAAGACGCCAAGGAACAGCTCCGGGCGCTGCCTGACCCGCTGACCTACGGGCTGCTGCGCTACCTCAACCCCGAGATCGACCTCGACGGCCCCGAACCGCCGATCGGGTTCAACTACCTGGGGCGCCAGGGCGGTGCGGGTGAGCTCACCGCCGACATGTGGCGGCCCGTGCCGGACGGCTGGTCGGTCACCCGCGCCGCCGCGTCGACAGCCATGCCATTGATGCACACCCTCGAACTCAACGCGGCCACCGTCGACTCCGCGGACGGCCCACGCCTGCACGCCAACTGGACCTGGGCGCCGTCGGCGCTCGACGACGAACAGGTCGCCCGGCTGGGCCGGTTGTGGTTCGCGGCGCTCGCCGGCATCTGCGCCCACGTGCGCTCCGGCGGCGGCGGATTGACGCCGTCGGACATCGCGCCCGCGCGGCTGAGCCAGCAGCAGCTCGATCAGCTTGCGCGCCAACACCGTATCGCCGACGTGCTGGCGTTGACCCCGGTTCAGCAGGGTCTGCTATTCCACGCCAACACCGCGCCGGCGACCGACGACCTGTACGCGGGACAGCTGAACATCAGCATCGCCGGCCCGCTCGACCCGAACCGCCTGCGCGACGCCGTGCACACTGTCGTGAGCCGGCATCCGAACCTGGTGGCCCGCTTCTGCGACCGGTACGACGAGCCGGTCCAGATCATCCCGGCCGACCCCGCGCCGGCCTGGCGGTACCTCGAGCTGGATGGCACCGACACCGACGCGATCGAGCGCCTGTGCGCCGCCGAACGCGCGGCCGTCTGCGGCGACCTCGCCGAGCAGCCCGGGTTCCGGGTGGCGTTGGTACGCACCGCATCCGAGCGCTACCGGCTGGTGCTGACCAACCACCACATCGTGCTCGACGGCTGGTCGATGCCGATCCTGCTCGGCGAGATCTTCGCCGCCTACTACGGGCAGCGGCTGCCGGCGGCGGCGCCCTACCGAAGCTTCGTCAGCTGGCTGGCCGACCGCGACCTCGACGCCGCCCGGGCGGCCTGGGGCGAGGTGTTCGCCGGCTTCGACACTCCCACCCTGGTCGGGCCCCAGGACCGGACGGAGCTCGGCCGGCAAAGCGTCGAATCATTCGCGCTGCCCGCCGACCTCACCCAGGCCGTCGCCGACCTGGCGCGTTCGTGCCACACCACCGTCAACACCGTGCTGCAGGCCGCCTACGCGCAACTGCTGTGCGGGCTGACCGGCCAACGCGATGTCGTGTTCGGCACCACGGTGTCGGGCCGTCCCGCCGAAATCGCCGGCGCGGACACCATGGTGGGCCTGCTGATCAACACCGTGCCGGTGCGGGCGAACATCACCGCCGCCACCACCACCGCCGACCTGCTCGACCAGCTGCAGGGCGCGTACAACCACACGCTCGACCACCAGCACCTGGCGCTCAACGAGATTCACCGCATTACCGGGCAGGACGCGCTGTTCGACACCCTGTTCGCCTACGAGAACTACCCGATCGACGCCAGCGCGCTGTCGGGCAACCACGAACTCGCCGTCACGGACATCAGCAGCCGCGAATCCACCCACTACCCGCTGACGGTGCAGGCCCAGCCCGGTCGCGAGATGCGCCTCCAAGTCGAATACGACACAGACGTTTTCGACGCGGCACGGATCGCGACGCTGATCGAACGATTGCGGCGGGTGCTGGCCGTCATGACCGCCGACCCCGCGCGGCGGCTGTCGTCGATCGACCTGCTCGAGCCCGCCGAACACGACCGGCTGGACGCGTGGGGCGACCGGGCCATCCTGACCCAGCCCGGCACGCCGGCGTCCATCCCGGAGTTGTTCACCGCCCAGGCGGCGCGCACCCCGCACGCGCCGGCGGTGACCTACGAGGGCCGGTCCATGACCTACCGCGAGCTCGACGAGGGCTCGAACCGGTTGGCGCACTTGCTGATTGACCGCGGGGTGGGCCCCGGCGAGTCCGTGGCGCTGCTGTTCGGAAAGTCGGCCGACGCGATCGTGGCCATCCTGGCGGTGCTGAAGACCGGCGCGGCCTACCTGCCGATCGACCCGGCCCTGCCGGCGGCCCGCATCGAGTTCATGCTCGGCGACACCGCGCCCATGGCCGCACTCACCGTCGCCGCGCTCGCCGACAAGCTCGACGCCCACCACCTGATGGTCATCGACATCCACGACTGCGCCGTGGCCCGCCAGCCCGCCACGGCGCTGCCGGCGCCGGCACCCGAACACGTCGCCCACATCATCTACACCTCCGGCACCACCGGCGTGCCCAAAGGCGTTGCGGTGAGCCACCACAACGTGACCCGGCTGTTCGACGCGCAGGCCGTCGGCGTCGAGTTGTCGGCCGACCAGGTGTGGACGCAGTTCCATTCGTATGCCTTCGACTTCTCGGTGTGGGAGATCTGGGGTGCGCTGCTGCACGGCGGGCGCCTCGTCGTGGTCCCCGATTCGGTGGCCCGCTCGCCGATGGACTTCCACGCCCTGCTGGTCGCCGAGAAGGTCACCGTCTTGAGCCAAACCCCGTCGGCGGTGCGGATGCTCTCGCCGCAGGGACTGGATGCCGCGGCGCTGGTGATCGGCGCGGAGCCCTGCCCGCCGGAACTGGTGGACCGCTGGGCGCCCGGGCGGGTGATGGTCAACGTCTACGGCCCGACCGAGGCCACGATCTTCTCCTCGACGAGCACGCCGTTGAGCGCGGGTTCGGGTGCGCCCCCGATCGGCTCGCCGGTCCCCGGGGCCGGGTTGTTCGTGCTCGACGGGTGGCTGCGCCAGGTACCGGCCGGCGTGGTCGGCGAGCTGTACGTGGCCGGGCGCGGCGTGGGCTACGGCTACTGGAAGCGGTCCGGGCTGACCGCGTCGCGGTTCGTAGCGTGCCCGTTCGGCGAGCCGGGTTCCCGCATGTACCGGACCGGTGACCTGGTGCGCTGGGGCACGGACGGCCAACTGCAGTACCTGGGCCGCGCCGACGAGCAGGTCAAGATCCGCGGCTACCGCATCGAGGTCGGCGAGGTGCGCTCGGCGCTGGCCGCGCTCGACGGGGTGGACCAGGCCGTCGTCGTCGCCCGCGAGGACCGCCCCGGTGACAAGCGCCTCGTCGGCTACATCACCGGACCCGCCGACCCGGCCGGCGCCCGCGCCGAGCTGGCCGAGCGGTTGCCGGCCTACATGGTTCCGGTGGCGGTGGTGGCGCTCGACGCGCTGCCCATGACCGTCAACGGCAAGCTCGACACCCGCGCCCTGCCGGCGCCCGAATACTCCGCCGCCGGGTATCGCTCGCCGACCACCCCCACCGAGGAGATCCTGGCCGGCATCTACGCCCACGTGCTCGGCGTCGAGCGGGTCGGGGTCGACGACTCCTTCTTCGACCTCGGCGGCGACAGCATCTCGGCGATGCGCGTCATCGCGGCGATCAACAGCGCCATGGACACCGGCGTTCCGGTGCGCGTCATCTTCGAGGCGCCTACCGTCGCCGAGTTGGCGCCACGCATCGGGGAGGACACGGGCCGGCTGGACCCGCTGGTGGCGGGCGCCCGGCCGGCGGTGATCCCGCTGTCGTTCGCCCAGAGCCGGCTGTGGTTCCTCGACCAGCTGCAGGGACCGTCCCCCGTCTACAACATGGCCGCGGCGCTGCGGATGCACGGGCGGCTCGACGCGCACGCGCTCGGCGCCGCGCTGGCCGACGTGGTGGCCCGCCACGAGAGCCTGCGGACGGTGTTCGCCGCGCCGCAGGGAACACCCCAGCAGGTGGTGCTCCCCGCCGAGCGGGCCGAGCTGAGCTGGCGGATGGTCGACGCCCGCGGGTGGTCGGCCGGCCGGCTGCGCGAGGCCATCGACATCGCCGCCGCCGAAACCTTCGACCTGGCGACCCAAATCCCGCTGCGCGCTTCGCTTTTCCGCGTCGCCGAGGACGAACACGTGCTGGTCGCCGTGGTCCACCACATCGCCGCGGACGGCTGGTCGCTGCGACCGCTGGTGCGCGACCTGGGCATGGCGTACGCCAGCCGGTCCGCCGGGCGGGCCCCCGACTGGGAGCCGCTGCCGGTGCAATACGTCGACTACACCCTGTGGCAGCGCGACCAGTTCGGCGAGCTGGCCGACAGCGGCAGCCGCATCGCCGAGCAGCTCGCCTACTGGCAGGAGGCGTTGGCCGGCATGCCCGAGCGGCTTCAGCTGCCCACCGACCGGCCCTACCCGCAGATCGCCGATCAGCGCGGCGCGGCCGTCGAGGTCGACTGGCCGGCGGACCTGCAGCAGCAGGTCGCCGGGCTGGCCCGCGAGTACAACTCGACCAGCTTCATGGTGGTGCAGGCCGCCCTGGCGGTGCTGCTGTCGAAGATCAGCGCCAGCACCGACGTGGCGGTGGGCTTCCCGATCGCCGGGCGGCGCGACCCCGCCCTCGACGAGCTGGTCGGCTTCTTCGTCAACACCCTGGTGCTGCGGGTCGACCTGGCCGGCGATCCCTCCTTCACCGACCTGCTCGCCCGGGTGCGCGCCCGCAGCCTCGAGGCGTTCGAGCACCAAGACGTGCCCTTCGAGGTGCTGGTCGAGCGGGTCAACCCGGCGCGGAGCCTGAGCCATCACCCGCTCGTGCAGGTGATGCTGGCCTGGCAGAACTTCGCCGGCCAGGACCGCGACCCCGGGGCCGGGCTGGCCCTGGGCGACGTGCGGGTCACCTCGATCCCGCTGGACACCCAGGTGGCCCGCATGGACCTGGTGTTCTCGCTGGCCGAACGCTGGACCGACGGCGACGAGCCCGCCGGGATCGGCGGGCGGGTCGAGTTCCGCACCGACGTGTTCGACGCGGACAGCATCCGGGCGCTGATCCGGCGGCTGGAGCGCGTCCTGACGGCGATGACCGCCGACCCCACCCGCCCGATGTCGTCGGTGGACCTGCTCGACGCGGCCGAGCACGCCCGGCTGGACGCCCTGGGCAACCGTGCCGTGCTCACCGCACCGGCGACCGATGACGGCTCGATCCCGGCGCTGTTCGCCGCGCAGGCGGCGCGCACCCCCGACGCGGTGGCCCTGAGCTTCGAGGGCCGCTCGTGGACCTACCGCGAGCTCGACGAGGCCGCCAACCGCCTCGCGCACCGGCTCGCCGGCTTCGGCGTGGGTCCCGGCGAGCGGGTGGCCCTGCTGTTCGGCCGGTCGGCCGACGCGATCGTCGCGATCCTCGCGGTGCTCAAGTCCGGCGCCGCGTACCTGCCGATCGACCCGGGGCTGCCGGCCGAGCGGATCGGGTTCATGCTCTCCGACGCCGCCCCGATGGCCGCGCTCAGCACCGGCGAGCTCGCCGCGCGGCTGCGCGGGCATCACGTCGTCGTCCTCGACGTGAACGACCCCGCGATCGACGCCCAGCCGGCCACGGCGCTGCCGGCGCCGGACGCGGACGACATCGCCTACCTGATCTACACCTCGGGCACCACCGGGGTGCCCAAAGGCGTTGCGGTGAGCCACCGGAACGTCGCCCAGCTGCTGGCAGCCCAGGACTCGGGCCTGCCGCGCGAGGGCGTGTGGTCGCAGTGGCATTCGCTGGCCTTCGACGTCTCGGTCTGGGAGATCTTCGGCGCCCTGCTGCGGGGCGGGCGGCTTGTCGTCGTGCCCGACTCCGTGGTCCGGTCGCCGGACGACTTCCACGCGCTGCTGGTCGACGAAAAGGTCAGCGTCATCAGCCAGACCCCGTCGGCGGCGGATGTCCTGTCGCCCGAGGGGCTGGAGTCGGCCACCCTGGTGGTCGCGGGGGAGGCCTGCCCGACGGAGCTGGTGGACGCCTGGGCGCCGGGACGGGCGATGATCAACGCCTACGGCCCCACCGAGGCGACGGTGTACGCGGCGGTCAGCGCGCCACTCAAGGCCGGATCGAGCGTCGTGCCCATCGGATCGCCGGTGCCCGGCGCGGGGCTGTTCGTGCTGGACGAGTCGCTGCGGCCGGTGCCGCAAGGCGTCGTCGGCGAACTGTATGTGGCCGGCGCCGGCGTGGCGTGCGGCTACTGGAAGCGGTCCGGCCTGACCGCGTCGCGGTTCGTGGCGTGCCCGTTCGGGGCGCCCGGATCGCGCATGTACCGGACCGGTGACCTGGTGTGCTGGGGCTCCGACGGGCAGCTGCAGTACCTGGGCCGCGCCGACGACCAGGTCAAGGTCCGCGGCTACCGCATCGAACTCGGCGAGGTGCGTTCGGCGCTGGCCGCCCTCGACGGGGTGGACCAGGCCGTCGTCATCGCGCGCGAGGACCGTCCCGGCGATAAGCGTTTGGTCGGCTACGTCACCGGCGCAGCGGACCCGGCCGAGCTGCGCGCCCGGCTGGGCGATCGCCTCCCGGCCTACATGGTCCCGGCGGCGGTCGTGGCGCTCGACGCGCTGCCGCTGACCCCCAACGGCAAGCTCGACGCGCGGGCCCTGCCGTCACCGGAATACACCGACGCCGATCGCTATCGCGCCCCTCAGACCCCGGTCGAGGAGACCCTGGCCGGCATCTATGCCCAGGTCCTGGGCGTCGAGCGGGTCGGGGCCGACGATTCGTTCTTCGACCTGGGCGGGGACAGCATTTCCTCGATGCAGGTGGTGACCCGGGCCCGGGCCGCGGGCCTGGCGGTGCGGACCCGCGACATCTTCACCGAGCAAACCGTGGCCCGGCTGGCCCGGGTGGCCGTCGCGGCCGACGGCGAGGACGGCGTGGTCGACGAGGGCACCGGGGCGATCACCGCCACCCCGATCATCCGCTGGCTGCGCGGGGTGGAAAGTGCGGGCGGTCCGGTCGACCAGTTCAACCAGACGATGGTGCTGCAGGCCCCCGCCGGGGTCACCGAGGCCGACGTGGTGACCGTGTTGCAGGCCCTGCTGGACCGGCACGCCATGCTGCGCCTGCGGGTGGACCGCCATTCGGACGACGACGCCGGCGAGTGGTCGCTGCAGGTGCCCGAGCCGGGCTCGGTGGACGCCGCGCACCGCGTGCTCTCGGTGGACGAACTGACCGACGTGGCGGTCGTCGAGGCGCGGTCCCGGTTGAACCCGGCCGCCGGGGTGATGCTCAGCGCGCTGTGGGTCGCACCCACCGGCCAGCTGGTGCTGATCGTTCACCACCTGGCCGTCGACGGGGTGTCCTGGCGGGTCCTGCTGGAAGACCTCAACATCGCCTGGGGCCAGCACCACCACGGGCAGCCCGTGGCGCTGCCCACCGGCGGGACGTCGTTCGCCCGCTGGGCGTCATTGCTGGCCGAGCAGGCGCACGCGCCCGCGGTGACCGAGCGGGCCGACGCCTGGCGTCGGGTCGCGGCGACCCCGCCCGCGCTGCCGGCCGTGCGTCCCGGCCTGGACACCTACGAGACCGCCGAGAACCTATCGGTGCGGCTGGACGTCGAGACCACCCGCACGCTGCTCGGCGAGGCGCCCGCCGCCTTCCACGCCGGGATCAACGACATCCTGCTGGTCGGGTTCGCCCTGGCCTGGGCGGAATTCCTGGGCAACGCGGGCGCCCCGATCGGCATCGACGTCGAGGGCCACGGCCGCGACGAGGAGCTGGCCGCCGGCGTGGACCTGTCCCGCACCGTGGGCTGGTTCACTACCAAATACCCGGTGGCCCTCAACGTCGGCGGCCTGTCCTGGGCGGACGTCGTGGCCGGCGCGCCGATCCTGGGCGCGCTGCTCAAAGACGCCAAGGAGCAGCTGCGCGCCCTGCCCGACCCGCTGACCTACGGGTTGCTGCGCTACCTGAACGACGAGGTCGACCTGGACGGCCCCGACCCGACGATCGGGTTCAACTACCTCGGCCGGCTGGGCGGGGCGGCCGCCGAACTTTCCGATGAGCTGTGGCGGATCAGCCGGGACGGCTCGGCGGCCACCGCCGCCAGCACCGCGGTGCCCATGCCGCTGATGCACACCGTGGACCTCAACGCCGGCACCATGGACACCGAGGACGGCCCCCAGCTGCACGCGACCTGGACGTGGGCGCCCTCGGCGCTCGACCGCGAGCAGGTGGCCCGGCTGAGCACGCTGTGGTTCCAGGCGCTGGCCGGCATCTGCGCGCACGTGCGCGACGGCGGCGGCGGACTGACCCCGTCGGACATCGCGCCGGCCCGGCTGAACCAGCCGCAGATCGACCAGCTCGAGCGGACCCACCGGGTCGCCGATGTCCTGCCGCTGACCCCGTTGCAGGAGGGGCTGCTGTTCCACGCCACCACCACGCGGGGCTCCGACGACCACCTCTACGTGGTCCAGCTGGACCTCAGCCTCGCCGGTCCGATCGACCGCGACCGGCTGCGCGACGCGATGCACGCGGTGATCACCCGGCACCCGCACCTCGTCGCCCGGTTCAGCGACCGGTTCGACGAGCCGGTGCAGATCATCCCCGCCGACCCGGCGATGGCCTGGCGCTACCTCGAGGTCGCGGCCAACGGGTCCGAACCCGAGGAGCAGATCCAACGCCTGTGCGCGGCCGAACGCGAAGCCGTCTACGACCTGGCCGACGAGCCCGCCGTGCGGGCGGTGCTGATCCGCACCGGGCAGGACCGGCATCGGCTGGTGCTCACCATTCATCACATCGTGCTCGACGGTTGGTCGGTCCCGATCCTGTTGAACGAGACGTTCGCCTGCTACACCGGCCAGCGCCTCCCCGCGCCCCCGCCCTACCGCAGGTTCGTGGCCTGGCTGGCCGAACGCGACCTCGACGCCGCACGCGCGGCCTGGGCCGGGGTGTTCGACGGCTTCGACACCCCGACGCTGGTCGGCCCGCCGCACCAGCCGGAGCCGGGCGCCCGGGGCGTCCAGTCGTTCGCGCTCCCCGCGGGGATCACGGCCGCGCTCGGCGAGCTGGCCCGCTCCAGCCACACCACCGTCAGCACCGTGCTGCACGCTGCGTGGGCGCAGCTACTGGCGTGGCTGACCGGCCAGCACGACGTCGCCTTCGGCACCACCGTCTCGGGCCGGCCCGCCGACGTCCCCGGCGCCGACGCGATGGTGGGCCTGATGATCAACACCATCCCGGTGCGCGCGCGCATCACGGCGGCGACCACCGCGGCCGACCTGCTGGCCCAGCTGCAAGGCGCGCACACCGAGACCCTCGACCACCAGCACCTGGCGCTGAGCGAGATCCACCGAATCACCGGTCAGGACAAGCTGTTCGACACCCTGTTCGCCTACGAGAACTACCCGCTCGACACCTCGGCGATGGCCGTCGACCACGAGCTGGGCATCACCGACGTCAACATGTTCGAGCGCAACCACTACCCGTTGACGATGCAGGCCGCGCTGTCCGGCGAACAACTGGGCCTTCGGGTCGAATACGACGCCTCCGTCTTCGACGCGCACACCATCGGCGCGCTGGGCGAGCGGTTCGAGCGGGTGCTGGTCGCGATGACCGCCGACCCGGGCCGGCCGCTCTCGTCGGTGGACCTGCTCGACGCGTCCGAACACGCGCGCCTCGACGAGGTCGGCAACCGGACGGTCCTGGCCCGCGCGCCGCTCGAATTCCCGTCGATTCCGGCGTTGTTCGACGCGCACGTCGCCGGGACGCCGGACGCGGTGGCGGTCAGCTGGGGCGACCTGTCGATGACGTACCGCGAACTCGACGACGCCGCCAACCGGCTGGCGCACCTGCTGACCGGCCACGGCGCGGGCCCGGGACAGGCTGTGGCCCTGCTGTTTTCGCGCTCGCCGCAGGCGATCGTCGCGATCCTGGCGGTGCTCAAGACCGGCGCGGCCTACCTGCCGATCGACCCGGCGGCCCCCGCCACCCGGATCAGATTCATGCTCGAGGATTCCGCGCCGGTCGCGGCCGTCACCACCACGGGCCTGCGCTCGCGGCTGGACGGGTGCGACGTCACCGTCATCGACATCGAGGACGCACCGACCGACACCGCGGCGGGCACGCCGTTGCCGGCGCCCCCGCCCGACGGCGTCGCCTACATCATCTACACCTCGGGCACCACCGGCGTTCCCAAAGGCGTTGCGATCACTCATCGCAACGTGACGCAGCTGCTGGAGCCGCTGGATGCGGGCCTGCCGCGAGCCGGCGTGTGGACGCAAAGCCACTCGTACGCGTTCGACGTCTCGGTGTGGGAGATCTTCGGCGCGCTGCTGCGCGGCGGGCGGCTGGTGGTCGTGCCCGAGTCGGTGGCGCGCTCGCCGCGGGACTTCCACGACCTGCTGGCCGCCGAGCGGGTCAGCGTGCTGACCCAGACCCCGTCCGCGGTGGCGATGCTGTCCCACGAAGGGCTGGAATCGGTGTCGCTGGTCATGGCCGGGGAGGCCTGCCCGCCCGAGGTGGTGGACCGGTGGGCGCCGGGCCGGGTGATGGTCAACGCCTATGGCCCGACCGAGACGACGATGTGCGTGGCGATCAGCGCGCCACTGCAGGCGGGATCCGGGACGCCGCCGATCGGTTCGCCGGTGGACGGCGCGGCGCTGTTCGTGCTCGACGCGTGGCTGCGTCCCGTCGCCGCGGGCGTCGTGGGGGAGCTGTACGTCGCCGGCGACGGGGTGGCCGCGGGATACGTCGGCCGGTCCGGGCTGACCGCGTCGCGGTTCGTGGCGTGCCCGTTCGGCGAGCCGGGCGAGCGCATGTACCGCACCGGGGACCTGGTGTGCTGGCAGGCCGACGGGCAGCTGCAGTACCTGGGCCGCGCCGACGAGCAGGTCAAGATCCGCGGCTACCGCATCGAACTCGGCGAAGTCCAGACCGCGCTGGCCGCGCTGGATGACGTCGACCAGGCGGTGGTGATCGCCCGCGAGGACCGCCCCGCCGCCTTACGCCTGGTGGGCTACATCACCGGAACCGCCGACCCGGGCGAGGCGCGCACCGCGCTGGCACAACGGCTGCCGGGCTACATGGTGCCGGCGGCCGTGGTCGGGCTCGACGCGCTGCCGCTGACGCCCAACGGCAAACTCGACACCCGCGCGCTGCCGGCGGTGCAGTACACCGGCAGCGGGTACCGGGCCCCGTCGAACGCGCTCGAGGAGGCGCTGGCCGCGGCCTTCGTGCGCGTGCTCGGCGTCGAGCGGGTCGGGGTCGACGACTCGTTCTTCGACCTGGGCGGCGACAGCATTTCCGCGATGCGCCTCATCGCGGCGATCAACACCGGGCTGGGCGCCGATCTCCCGGTGCGCACTTTGTTCGACGCGCCCACGGTCGCCGGGTTGGGTCAGCGACTGCGCACGCCCACGACGGACGCGCACGAGGTGGTTCCGGTGCAGACCCTCAAGCAGGGGGCCGGCGGTGTCCCGCTGTTCTGCGTGCATCCCGCCGGCGGGGTGAGCTGGCCGTATCAGGTGCTCGGAAACCACCTCGACTGCCCGATCATCGGGATCCAGCAGGTCCCGCGCAACGGCGACGGCGGCCCGCGGTCCATCCGGGCGATGGCGCAGACCTATGCCGACCGGATCCAGCACGCCTATCCCGACGGGCCCTACAACCTGCTGGGCTGGTCGTTCGGTGGGGTCGTGGCCCACGAGGTCGCCATCGAGCTGCAGCGGCGCGGGTGCGAGATCGGGCGCCTGATCCTCCTCGACGCCCAACCCGGCCTCGACGGCGGCGTGGCCGTGGGCGAGCACGCCCAGGGCGAGCAGCGGGTGCTCGAAGAAGTGTTGCGGGCCAACAACATCGGCCCCGGCGAACAAGACGGACACGCCGACGAACGCCGGCCGCGCAGCAAACCACTCGTCGCGCAACTGCTGAGCAACCTCAACGACAACATCGAGCTCTATCGCCGCCACGAGCCGGGGCGCTTCGAGGGGGAGATCACCGTGTTTTCCGCGGCCCGCGACGACGGCGATCGCGGCGCGCGGCTGTCCCGATCGTGGGCGCCCTACGCGTCCGGCGACATCGCGGTGCACGCGATCGACTGCACGCACCACGACATGCTGACCGCCGAAAGTGTCGCGAGGTACGGCGAGCAACTGCGCGACCTTCTGCGCGCGACGATGCGAGCCACCTCACACTCGCGGCGATCGCAGTGATCACCGCGCGTTGATCATGGGCGTTGATGGGCCGTTGCAGCGCTTTTGGCGGACGTCACGCGCGCGCCGAATCGGGCCCCGGTAGGGTCGAAGAGGTGTGCGGAGTCACCGGGGAGGTACGACTCGACGGGCGGGCGCCCGAGGTAGCGGCGGTCTCAGCGATGGCCGCCGTGCTGACGCCGAGGGGCCCGGATAGTGGCGGCGCCTGGTCGCAGGGCCGGGTTGCCCTCGGCCATCGTCGCCTCAAGATCATCGACCTGACCGAGGCCGGCTCGCAGCCGATGGTCGACTCCGAACTGGGCCTGTCGATCGCCTGGAACGGCTGCATCTACAACTACAAGGAACTGCGCAGCGAACTCAGCGGGTACGGCTACCGCTTCTTCTCGCACAGCGACACCGAGGTTCTGATCAAGGCCTACCACCGATGGGGCGACGACTTCGTCAGCCACCTGTTCGGCATGTTCGCCTTCGCCATCGTCGAGCGCGACAGCGGGCGGGTGCTGCTCGGGCGCGACCGGCTCGGCATCAAACCCCTGTACCTGACCGAGGACAACCACCGGGTCCGCTTCGCCTCGACCCTGCCGGCCCTGCTGGCCGGCGGCGGCGTGGACACCCGCATCGACCCCATCGCACTGCACCACTACATGACCTTCCACTCGGTGGTGCCCGCCCCGGCCACCATCCTGCGCGGGGTGCGCAAGGTGCCGCCCGCCTCGCTCGTCGCGATCGAGCCCGACGGCAGGCGCACCGTCACCACGTACTGGGCGCCCGATTTCACCCGGCACGCCGACCGCGCGGACTGGTCGGAGCGCGACTGGGAAGACGCCGTGCTGTCCACGCTGCGCCTGGCGGTCCAGCGCCGCCTGGTCGCGGACGTGCCGGTCGGCTGCCTGCTGTCCGGCGGGGTCGACTCCAGCCTGATCGTGGGCCTGCTCGCCGAGGCCGGCCAGCACGGGCTGTCCACCTTCTCGATCGGCTTCGAGTCGGCCGGCGGGGTCAAGGGCGACGAGTTCCAGTACTCCGACATCGTGGCCAAGCGCTTCGAGACCGACCACCACCAGATCCGCATCGAGACCGCACGGATGCTGCCCGCCCTCGACGGGGCCATCGGCGCGATGAGCGAGCCGATGGTCAGCCACGACTGCGTCGCCTTCTACCTGCTCAGTCAGGAAGTGGCGCGCCACGTGAAGGTCGTGCAGTCCGGCCAGGGCGCCGACGAGGTGTTCGCCGGCTATCACTGGTACCCGCCGATGGGCTCACCGGCCGCCGCGTCGCTGCAGGGTGCGGTCGCCGAGTACCGCGGCGCCTTCTTCGACCGTGATTCGGCCGAGCTGGCCGGCCTGCTGGGCCCGGGCATCATGGCGCCCGGCGACCCCAGTGGCCGCTTTGTCACCGAGCACTTCGCGCAGGCCGGCGCCGAGACGGGCGTCGACCGCGCGTTGCGGCTCGACACCACCGTCATGCTCATCGACGACCCGGTGAAGCGGGTCGACAACATGACGATGGCGTGGGGGCTGGAGGGCCGGGTTCCGTTCCTCGACCACGAGCTGGTGGAACTGGCCGCCACCTGCCCGCCGGAGCTCAAGATCGCGCACGAGGGCAAGGGCGTCCTCAAACAGGCTGCGCGGCGGGTGATTCCATCGGAGGTCATCGACCGGCCCAAGGGCTATTTCCCGGTTCCGGCGCTGACCCACCTCGAAGGGCCCTACCTCGACATGGTCCGCGACGCCCTCTACGCGCCGGTTGCCAAGGAGCGCGGCCTGTTTCGTGCGGAAGCGGTCGAGGGCCTGCTGGAGAATCCCAACGGCAAGCTGACCCCGCTGCGCGGCAACGAGCTGTGGCAGATCGCCCTGCTCGAGCTGTGGTTGCAGCGTCACGGCATCACGGGGCCGGTTGCATGACCGTGGTCGATCCGTCCGGCGACCACACCGAGGCGATCACGCTCGGTCTGCACGACGCTTCGCCGCCGGAGCTGGTCGATGCGATGGCGAAAGACGTCGAGCTCGAATTGGGTTGGGGCCGACTGATTTTCGGGCAGACCTTCGCCGACTCCCAGCAACTGGTCGAGGCGCTGCGCCGCGAGGGTCCCGGCCGGCGCGACATCTGCATCTACGCCCGCGAATCCCACGTCGTGGTCGCCGAGGCGCCCACCGAGCTGTTCATCGACCCCAGCCACACCTACCGGCTGCGCTTCACGGGCAAGAAGAAGGCCTCGCCGCCGCCGCCGCTGGGCGTGACGGTGCGCACGCTCAACGATCCGATCGACGCCGACGCCATGAACCGGGTGTACGTGCGCTGCGGGATGGTCCCCGCCGGGGTCGACGTGATCTGGGACAACCATCGGCATGTGCCGGCGGTGAAGTATCTGCTCGCGGTGCGCGACGAGGACGGCGCCGTGGTCGGTACCGTCACCGGCGTCGACCACGAGTTGTTGTTCAACGACCCGGAGGAGGGGTCGAGCCTGTGGACGCTGGCCGTCGATCCGGCCGCCGGGCTCCCGGGGGTCGGCGCGGCCCTCACCCGGGCACTGGCCGAGCACTTCCGCGACGCGGGCCGCGCCTACATGGATCTGTCGGTGGCCCACGACAACGCCGCCGCCATCGGCCTGTACGAGAAGCTGGGTTTCCGCCGCGTCCCGGTGCTGGCGATCAAGCGCAAGAACGCGATCAACGAGCCGCTGTTCAGCCCGCCGCCTGAGACGGTCGACGACCTCAATCCCTACGCCCGGATCATCGCCGACGAGGCGCTGCGCCGCGGGATCTGGGTCGAGGTGCTCGACGCCGAGACCGGCGAGATGCGGCTCACCCACGGCGGCCGCAGCGTCATCACCCGGGAGTCGCTGTCCGAATACACCTCGGCGGTGGCCATGTGCCGCTGCGACGACAAGCGGTTGACCCGGCGCCTGGTCTCCGAGGCCGGCATCACCGTGCCGCGCGCGCGGCTGGCCACCTTCGACGAGAGCGACTTCGCCTTCCTCAAGGAGGTGGGCGAGGTCGTCGTCAAACCGACGCGGGGCGAGCAGGGCAAGGGCATCACGGTCGGCGTCGTTCCCGACAACGGGCCCGACGACCTGTCCGCCGCCCTCGCGCGCGCCCGCAAGCAATACCCGGACGTGCTCATCGAGCAGCGGGTGGCCGGCGACGACCTTCGCCTCGTCGTGATCGACGGCCGCGTCGTCGCCGCCGCCCTGCGCATGCCCCCGGAGATCATCGGCACGGGGGAGCACAGCGTGCGGGACCTGATCGCGGCCGAAAGCCGGCGGCGGTCGGCGGCCACCGGCGGCGAGTCCCGCATCCCGCTGGACGACCTCACGGAATCGACCGTCGCCGAAGCCGGTTGGGCGCTCGACGATGTGCTGCCGCAGGGCACCCGGCTCCGGGTGCGTCGCACGGCGAACCTGCATCAGGGCGGCACCATCCACGACGTCACCGCGCAGGTGAACAGCGAGCTGTGCCGGGTCGCGGTGACCGCGGCCGAGGCGATCGGCATCCCGGTGACCGGCATCGACCTGCTGGTGCCCGACGTCACGGGCGCCGACTACGCGTTCATCGAAGCCAACGAGCGACCGGGGCTGGCCAACCACGAACCTCAGCCCACGGCGGCGGCTTTCATCGATTTCCTCTTCCCCGGCCACCCCGGGCAGCCGCAGGCCTGGACGCCCGAGGAGTCCCGCTCCGATCGCGGCTGACGCCGGTCGAAACCAGAACGGAGACGCCCGTGAGTGCGAGCGCGCAAACCAACGCCATCACGACGCAGGTACCCGCACGGCTGGACCGGCTGCCGTGGTCCCGGTTCCATTGGCGCGTCGTCGTCGGCCTGGGCGGAGTGTGGGTGCTCGACGGGCTCGAGGTCACCATGGTGGGCAACGTCTCGGCTCGGCTCATGGAACCGGGCAGCGGCATCGCGCTGGACCCCGCGCAGATCGGTATGGCGGCGGCGATCTACATCGCCGGGGCGTGTTCGGGGGCGCTGTTCTTCGGTCACCTGACGGACCGGTTCGGACGACGAAACCTGTTCATCCTCACCCTCGCGATCTATCTGGTCGCCACCGTGGCGACCGCGTTCGCGTTCGCCCCCTGGTATTTCTTCCTGACCCGCTTCTTCACCGGCTCCGGCATCGGCGGCGAATACGCCGCCATCAACTCGGCCATCGACGAGCTGATCCCGGCGCGGGTGCGCGGCCGGGTCGACCTGGTGATCAACGGAACCTATTGGCTGGGTTCGGCCGCCGGCGCCGGCGGCGCGCTGATCCTGTTGAACACCGCCAACTTTCCGCCCGACATCGGGTGGCGGCTCGCCTTCGGCATCGGCGCGATCCTCGGCATCTTCGTGCTGCTGGTGCGGCGCAACGTCCCGGAGAGCCCGCGCTGGCTGTTCATTCACGGGCGCGAGGAGGAGGCCGAGCACATCGTCGGCGAGATCGAGCAGGAGGTCGAGCGGGCGACGGGCGAGCCCCTGCCCGAGCCGCAGGGCAAGCCGCTGCGGATCCGCCAGCGCAAGTCGATCTCGTTCCGAGAGATCGCCGGCGTGGCCTTCAAGCTATACCCGCGGCGCGCGGTGCTCGGGCTGGCGCTGTTCATCGGGCAGGCGTTCCTCTACAACGGCGTCACGTTCAACCTCGGCACGCTGCTCAGCCAGTTCTACGCCGTGCCGTCGGGCATGGTGCCGGTCTTCTTCGTGCTGTGGGCCCTGAGCAACTTCGCCGGCCCGCTGGTGCTCGGGCATCTGTTCGACACCGTCGGCCGCAAACCGATGATCACGCTGACCTACATCGGCTCGGGTCTCGCGGTGGTGGTGCTGGCGCTGGTGTTCGTCACCCAGGCCGGCGGCGTCTGGGCCTTCATCGGCGTGCTCATCGTGGCGTTCTTTTTGGCGTCGGCGGGTGCCAGCGCGGCGTACCTGACCGTCAGCGAGATCTTCCCGATGGAGACGCGGGCGCTGGCGATCGCATTCTTCTACGCGATGGGGACGGCGATCGGCGGCATCACCGGCCCGCTGCTGTTCGGTCAGCTGATCAACTCGGGCCACCGCAGCGAGGTCGTCTGGTCGTTTTTGATCGGCGCGGTGGTGATGGCCGCGGCCGGGCTGGTCGAACTGTGGCTGGGGGTCGCCGCCGAGCGGCGCCCGCTGGAAGAGCTGGCGTTGCCGCTGACCGTGGAAGACGCCGAAGAGGCCGAACGCCAAGGGGATTCGGCGCCGCTCCCGGACTGACGGGCCTGCCCGCTCGCGCGCGTCACCGCTCGGCTACCCGGTGAGCCTGGTCAGCCAGGCGGGATCCTGATAGTTCACGGACGTGACGCCGTCCCACACGAAGGGGGTGGAGTTGGCGTTGACGCCGGACAGCGTCGAATAGCCGTTGGCCGCTTTCGTCTTGGCCGTGCCGAGGTCGTCGCCGGACTTGATGCAGGTGATCACGGCGGCGCCGGCGCCGACCGTCTTGGCCAGTTGCGCGAATTCGCCGTCGGTGCGGTCTTCGGCGCCGCCCTCCTGCGGCTGAAAGTTGCTGGCGAACAAGCCCGAATAGAAGTCGCTGTAGAGCTTGGCGTCGTTCTGCGCGGCGACGCAGTAGGTGGCCGCGACCGCGCGGGTCGAATAGGTCCGGCTGTGCGAGCGGTCGTCGAGGAAGTTGAGCAGGTGATAGCGCACCGCGAGCTTCTTGTTGTTCACCGCCGCGTCGATGTCGGCGCCGTTCGATCGGATGAAGGTGCCGCACGGCGGGCAGATGGGTTCGTTGAAGATGTCGATCGTCGCCCGTGCGGCCGAACTGCCCACGTACACACCGTCATCGAGCACCCGCAGCGCGACGGCGTCCGGTGGTGGCGGCGGCGAAGGCGGCTCCGGCGGGGACTCAGATTCCCACGGCCGGACCACGGCGAGCAGCGCCCCGACGAGCGCCACGGCGACGGTGGCGGCGACGCCGACCCACAGCCAGGGCCTGCGGCCGGCTTGCGGCGGTGGCGCCCACGGCGGCGGGCCACCGGCGTTGCTCCAGCCCCCAGCACCGCCCCAGCCGGTCGGTTGGGGCACCGGCCCGCCGGGAGCAAATGGCTGGCCGGCGCCCGCAGGGGTGGGCCACGCCGTCGCCGCGGGCGGTGCCGGCGCGATGCCCCCGGGTGCCTGGGCGGCGAATGCCGAAGGCGGCGTTGCCATCTGGGTGCGCGCCAGGATGTCGGTGGCCCGATCCTGGTCGGGTGCGGCCAGCGCCGCGTACGCGGCGGATGACAGGTCACCACAGGTGAGGTAGCGGTCGTCGGGGTTCTTGGCCATGCCGCGGGCGATCACCTCGTCGAAGCCGGCCGGGATGCTGGGCCGCGCCGCGCTGGGCCGTGGGATCGGTTGGTGCACGTGCGCGCCGATCACGCTGAGCTGGTCGCCCGTGTAGGGAAGGGAGCCGGTCAAGCACTCGTACAGCACGCAGGCCAGCGCGTAGATATCGGCGCGATGCGTCACCTGGGAGTCGCCGAACCGTTCCGGGGCCATGTATTTGGCGGTGCCCACGGTGGTGCCGATTTGCGTCAGCTTTTCGTCCGACGTCGCGCTGGCGATGCCGAAATCGACGAGGTAGGCGAAGTCGTCGGCGCTCACCAGGATGTTCTCCGGCTTGACGTCTCGGTGCAGGATGCCGGCCGCGTGGGCGGCGTCGAGCGCCGACCCGATCTGACGGACGATTGCCACCGCCCGCGGCGGCGACAATGGCCCGTACCGCTTCAGCATGCCGGCCAGGTCTTTGCCGTCGACGAGGCGCATGTCGACGTAGAGCTGGCCGTCGATCTCGCCGAAATCGTGGATGGGCACGACGTGGGGTTCGTGCAGCCGCCCGGCGGTGCGCGCCTCGCGCTGCATCCGCGAGCGGAAGACCGGGTCGTTGGACAGCGTCGGCGACATCAGTTTCAGGGCCACCACGCGCTCGCGGACCGTGTCCTCGGCCTCGTAGACGTCGCCCATGCCGCCGCGACCGACCAGCCGCCGCAGCAGGTACGGCCCGAACTGCGAACCCGCCCGCGTATCCGCGGTCGTGTCATCCATCGGCGACTCCTCATCCGCCAGCCCCATGCACCGCAAACCGATTCGTGGCGCTCGCGCGGGCCCTGCCGATGGCGGCGCCGGATCCGCCGGTGCGGTGGCATGCAGGCATAAGGCTAAGGTTTCGGCGACCGCGGGGCACACCGAATAGCGAAAGCCAGCTAATTCGACGGGACGCGCTTAGCGGACGTCGTCATCCCCGGCGGCGCGGTCGGTGAGGCCTTCGCGCGACAGCGCCCGGACGAATCCGTAGGCCTGCATGCCGGCCGGGCCGGGATTGTCGAAGATCCACTCGTTGATCTTTTCCAGCGCGTTGGCCAGGTCGTCGCGCTTGACCCGGACCAGATAGGTTCTGCGGTCGTCGTCCGGGTCCTCGAGTGACTCGGCGACCGCGACGGGGTTCCGGAACGCATACGCGATCCCGTGCACGGCATCGTGATTGAGCGCCCACTGAATTTCGCTGGGGCGCAATCGGTTCACCGCCAGATTCCGATAGTCACGGTCGTGGTCTGAACTGCTCACCTGGCCGGTGATCCTTTTCTGTGTGCAGCGCGGGAGGCGACAAGCCGGGCGTTTTCATCATAGGAACGCTGGCCGCTTGCTGCATGTCGAGCGCTTCTGCGCACCGGTGTCAGCGGGTGTACTTCAGAAACAGGTAGTCGTCGCAGACCAGCGCGTGCGCCAGGCGCATCGTGACTGGCGCGGTCAGCCGCGCCGGGTGCACGCGGTAACCCACCGGCTGGCTCGCGGCGAGCCTGGGGGCGAGGGTGACGCACAGTTCGGTGACGGCGTCGGCCTCGACCAGCTCGTCGAGCAGGGTCGGCCCGCCCTCGCACAGGATGCGGCGCATGCCCTGCTCGCGCAGCATCGCGACGGCCAGGGCCACGTCCACGGTGTCCTCGCCGGCGATCAGGAGGCGCAGCCGGTTGTCCGGCCGGTCGTCACTGTCGAGGCGCGCCGCGGTTCGCGCGCAGGTCACCAGGATCGGTGGTTGTTCGGGATCGCTGAACAGCCGGGCGGGCAGGTCGCCGCTGCGGCTGACGACCGCGATCGGCGGGGGCGCGAATCGCCCCTCGTGGTGCCGCCTGGCCCGCGCCGCGTCGCTGAGCTTCACCGGGCCGTAATTTTCGGCGCGGGCGGTGCCCGCCCCGACCAGGACGACGTCGGCCAGCCCGCGCAGGATCCGCAACAGCCGCTGATCGGTGGGACACGACAGGGGCCCGGCGCGCCCGCCGAACGCGGCGGCGCCGTCGGCGCTGAAGATCATGTTGGCGCGCAGGCTATCCGGGGGATCGGCATAGAACGGCGCGAGTTCGACGATGCTGGGGACGGTGCTGACCCGGGGAGACTGGTCCACCCTCACGCCTCGTGGCCGGGTTCGAGTTGGCGGACGTCGCCGAACGACACCCAGCTTTCCAGCTCCCGTGGCGGGCTGCCGCCGACCGGGGCCAGCAGGTGCCCGACGTGGTCGCCCAGCGGGAAGCGCTCGAGGATCTCGCCGACGAACCAGGCGGCCGCGTCGTCGAGGATGGGCATCCCGTCGGGGCCCGAATGCCAGGAACAGCGGGCGAACTTGTCGATCTTGTCGCTGGTCTGGCCGCCGAAGAGCTCCACGACGTCGAGGTGGTCGTGGTCGAACACGTGCACCGCCAGGTGGGTGGCGTCGCGGGCCGTGCGGAACGTGTGGTTGCGCTGCGACAGGCCGACCAGGAATCGGGGCGGGTGAATGCTGGCCTGGCTGGCGAAACCCACGAGGCAGCCGGCCGGGGTGCCGTTGGCCTGCGTGGTGACGACGAACATCGGATAGTTCAGCACCGCCACCAGCTTGTCGAATGCTTCGGTTTCGGGGTCGGCCATCCGGTCAGTCTTCCGTTGCAAGTGAGTGACATTCAGTGGTCACGCGACTTGCACCCCGTCTCGGGGTTGTTCCCCGGCCTGGTGGCCGGTTCCCTTCCGCGCTTCACGGCCACCAGCCCGCCCAGGCCAGGTCTTACGGTCGGCTCCACGCTTGACGGCGGCCCCAACTGGGCCGACGACGCTAATGGTGTCCTCGTAGCGTGCGAGGTTGATCGCTGCGTTGTCATCACGTTGGTGCGTGAGCGAACAGGCATCACATGTCCAGTATTCATCCCAGCCGATGTCTTGCACATGCCCACAGGCATGGCAGGTTTTCGACGACGGAAACCAGCGGTCAGCGACCGCCAGCTGCGACCCGTACCAGCCGCTCTTGTAAGACAGGAGGCGACGCGCGGCGCCCAGGGCCGCGTCCGACAGTCCACGCCGTCTGGCGCGGGCGCCCGAAAGGCCCTTCTGCCGCAACATTCCCGCCACGTCCAAACCTTCAATAACGATCTGGCCGTGGGTTTGGGCCAGTCTTGTGGTGAAGACGTGCAGGTGATGCGTGCGAACATCGTTGACCCGGCGATGCAGCCGGGAGATCTCGGTGGTGCGCTTACGGTATTGCCGCGAGCCTTTCGCGCAACGCGACCGTGCCCGACAGACCTGCCGCAACCGTTTCAGTGCAGCATCGAGCGGGCGCGGGTTTTGCACCTGTTCGATCACCGTGCCGTCACCGGTGGCGACCGTTGCTAGGCGCCGGACCCCGACATCGACACCCACCCGCGAATCGGGTAGCGCAACGCCGGGCTGTTGGGGGCGTTGCACCAGCACCCGCACCGTGGCGTCCAGCCGGGTGCCGTTGCGGCGCACTGAGATCGCCAACACCCGCGCTCGGCCGGCGCGAATCAGCCGTTCAATCCGGCGGGTGTTCTCATGGGTGCGAACCGTGCCGATCACCGGCAGGGTGAGGTGCCGTCGGTCGGGTTCGACGCGCATCGCGCCGGTGGTGAAGCACACCCGGTCAGCGTCGCGGCCCTTCTTCTTAAAGTGCGGGAACCCGACTCGTTTCCCGGCGCGGTTACCAGCGCGGGAGATCTGCCAATTCCAGTACGCATCGACCGCACCGCGGATTCCGTCGGCGTAGGCTTCCTTCGAGCATTCCGGCCACCACACCGCCCCGGTTTCGGCGTTGATGCAGACCTCGTCCTTGACGGTGTTCCAGCGTTTCCGCAGCACTCGCAGCGAAGGTTTCTCCGTCTCGATGCCGCACGCGTGCCAGGCTTCGATATCAGCTTTCAGGGCCGCGACCGTCCAGTTGTAAGCCTTACGGCGGGCACCGAAGTGCCTGTTCAACGACCTGGCTTGATCCCCGCTAGGGTCCAGGGTGAACCGGAATCCCTGCACTGTCCAACCGTGAGGAACCTCGAATTTTGCCATCACGCCGCCTCACGGTCATCGGCAGCGGCAATTGCCCGCTTAGCCGCCCGCTCGCCATACGAGCGAGCACACATCGACGTCAGGATCTCCGTCATATCGGCCACCAGATCGTCACCAGACTCGGCTGAGTCCGCGCATACACAGCGGTACGACAGCGCAGGCCAACACCCCCGTGTGCCGTCGACGAGATCAGCCCACCCACCCCACCGCGCAGGCAGGGGCAGGCAGGGGCGAAAGCAGCGATACACGGTCACCGAGACAACACGGTTGCGCTCAGCCCACGCCGCGAGACTCATACCTCTGTTCCTACAACACACCACCGACAACTACCGGCCACTGACACCGCAATCAGCTACTAGCCCCGTCACATAACCGGCGGAATCGCGCTACGCGCTTTGTGCGCCGGCGGGGTTTGCTTGGCGCCGCCCGTCGTTCTCCCCGGGGCGGTCACCGGGGAACGCTCGCAACGGTCGCAGTTCGTCGAAACATGCTGTGAATCAACCGCATAACGGAGCATGTCCCCGTCGGAGCGCCGGGGAATCGTGTTCCTGCGATTTGGACGACGAGCGGGCCCGCGCGGCCATGGCGCTCCGAGACCGGTTCATGAGGAATCGCTGTTGCGCCGCAAGGCAATTCGACTAGTGAGCCGCCGGATCGCGTAGGCGGCGACGCCGACGCCCAGCACCGCCACCCCGGACAGCACCGACCACCGCGGCATCGCGAAAGCCAGCACCACGCATCCGAGCAATCCGACCACCGGGACGACCCGGGGCGGTCGGCCCTCGTCGCGCCCGAGGGTGAACGCCGAGGCATTGGCGACGGCGTAGTAGATCAGCACGGCGAACGAGGAAAACCCGATGGCGTCGCGCAGGTCGGTGGTGGCGGCCAGGACCGCGACCACGACGCCGATCAGCAGTTCGGCGCGGTGGGGCACCCGGGTTCGCGGGTGCACGGCGGCCAGCGGGTGGGGCAGATGGCGGTCGCGCGCCATGGCCAAGGTGGTGCGCGAGACGCCGAGAATCAATGCCAGCAGCGAGCCCACCGCCGCGACCGCCGCGGCCGCCTGAACCAGGGGAACCAGCGGGCCCGCGCCCGCCGCGCCGGCCGTTTCGGCCAGCGGCGCGGCGCTCCGGGCCAGCCGGGTCGGCCCCAGCACGGACAGGGCCGCGATCGCCACCAGGGCATAGACGGCCAGGGCGATGGTCAGTGCCAGCGGTATCGCCCGCGGAATGGTGCGGGCCGGGTCGCGCACCTCCTCGCCCAGGGTCGCGATGCGCGCGTATCCGGCGAAGGCGAAAAACAACAGTCCGGCGGCCTGCACCACACCGCCGGCGGTCGCGCCCTGCAGGCGGAACGGATCGAAGCCGGGCCGTCCCGATCCGAGCGCGGCGACGATCACCGCGGCCAGCACGGCCAGCACCAGCGCGACGATGATGCGGGTCAGCCAGGCCGACTTCTGCACTCCCGCATAGTTCACCGCGGTCAGCGCGACCACCACCGCCACGGCCACCGCGTGTGCCTGCGCGGGCCAGACGTAGGCGCCGACGGTCAGGGCCATCGCCGCGCACGAGGCGGTCTTGCCGACGACGAAGCCCCACCCCGCCAGGTAGCCCCAGAACTCGCCCAGCCGCTGTTGGCCGTAGACGTAGGTGCCGCCCGAGGCGGGATAGCGCGCGGCCAGCCGCGCGGAGGACGTGGCGTTGCAGTAGGCCACCACCGCCGCGAGCGCCAGGCCCAGCAGCAGTCCCGAACCGGCGGCGCGGGCCGCCGGGCCCAGCGCGGCGAAAATCCCCGCGCCGATCATCGAACCCAGCCCGATCACCACCGCGTCGAAGACTCCCAGGCTTCGGCGAAGCTCGCCCCCGCCGGATGGCGCGCTCATCCGAGTGGGTTGTTCTGGCGCACTCCGCGATACATGCCCCAGCGCACGAACCACGGCATCACCACGCGTTCGACCGACCAGGACGGGAAGCGGAAGGCGTGCCCGGTGGGCAGGAAGACCTCCAGGCCGTTGGGCTGGATGCCGACCAACGAGCCCCAGCGCCGCGTCGGCGCGCGATAGGTGCGCAGCGGGCGGCCCGCGAACTGGGCGAGGACGTTTCGCGCCACCAGGGCGTCGCCGCGATTGCGGGCGGAGCTGCGCAGGGGGTCGGTGGCGGCGACGTCGCCGAGCGCGAAGACGCCCCGCTGACCGGGCACCCGCAGGTCCGGCGTGACGCACACAAACCCGCGCTCGTCGAGCAATTCCGGTGGCAGCCAACCGGTGTTGGGCCGCACCCGCCCGACCGCCCAGAGCACGGCGTCGGCGTCCGCCGGGGGTTGTCCGGTGCTCCAGCGCACCGGTTCGTCGGTGAGTTCGTCGCCGGCGAAGCCTTCGCCGATCACCGCGCGGTGGCCGGGGTGCACGCCGACGCCCAGCTCGCTCAGCCGGGCGCGGATCCGCTGCCAAGTCCGCGGGTGATACTCCTGAAGGGCGGACTCGCGGGGGAAGTACAGGTCGATTCGCTTGTCCGGCCAGGTGGTCGCCATGTTGAGGGCGCTGCTGACGGCCGCCGCGCCGCCGCCCACCACGATCACCGACTCGGCGGCGGCCAGCCGGTCGTGCGCGGCGCGCAGCCCCGCGCCGATCTCGGCGGCGGACTGCAACGTCGGCTGGCGCCAGAACCCGTTGCTGACCCCGGTCGAGATGACCAGCGCGTCGTAGGGTTCGGCGATCGTCGCGCCGTCTTGGCCCCGGCCGAAGACGATGCGGGCGCGCAGGTCCACCCCGGTCAGCGTCGCCTGCACCGTGCGGACGCGATCCAGGCGGCGAAACCGGTCGAACGGGATCCAGTAATCGCGGGCCCAATCGTGCGGGCGGGACAGCCGGACGCCGAGTTCCTGGCCGCTGACCAGCGCGGGTTTGGTCGAGATCCCGACGACGTCGGCGTGCCGCGACAGCCGGATCGCCGCGAGGACGCCCGCGTCCCCGAGTCCCGCGACGACGACGCGCTTTCGGTTCATGGCGCTATCCTGCCCTGCGTGCGGTGTGGACGAACGCCGACGAGCCGATAGCGGGGGAGGCCACATCAGTTGGACGCTCTTCTGCGCGCCCTCGTGCGGGCCTCGGCGCCTCGTCCCGCCGCGGCACAGCGCGCCGCCAAGGACTTCGAGAAGGGTTTGTTCCCGGCGGTTGTCGCCGAGATCCGGTGGGCGTTCACGCCGCCGCGCACCTGGCTGATGGGGGTGGTGGCCAACGTGATCGTCGCCGCCGCCTGGCTGCTGGTGCAGCCGCTGACCCCGGTGGGACGTCACCACGATTGGGTGATCCTGGTGGGCACCTACTTCTCGTCGTGGGTCCTCGCCGACGTGACCACCACCAACTTCCTGGGCGCGGATCATTACCGCATCGTTCGGGGCCTGTCCGCGGGGGTGCCGTTCGGGCGAATCCTGTTGATCAAGAACCTCGCCCTGCTCGCGATCGTCGGGTTGCCCACCCTGGCCGCCGCGACGGTGTTGACGCTGTGGCTCGAAACGCCTGCGCGCCTGGGCATTACGATCCCCACCGTGGCGGTTCCCATCGTGTCGTGGCTGGGCGTGGGAAACCTCATCTCGGTGCTGCACCCGGTCAGCGTCGAGCCGCTGGTCCGGCGCTGGCGCCAGCGCGGCGATCTGCGCCGCACGCGCAGCTGGCTGCTGGCGCTCGCGCTGCCGTACGCGCTGTACTACGTGGCCGACCCGATGAACGGTGTGGAGCACCGGGTGCTGTGGCAGCAGGTGCCCGCCCTGATCTGGCCGGTGTTCGGGCGCGACACCAAGAGCCTTGTCCACGTTGCCATCGCGGTCACCGTGTGGGTCGCGTGCAGCGTCGCCGCGCTCGGATGGGTGCGCCGGCGCGGGCTGCAGGTCAGGTGAGCTGCGGCTTGATCTCTTCGATGACCCACTGCGCGTAGTCGAGGTATTCGTCGACGCCGCCGACGGCCGGAACGGGGACCGCGGTCATCGTCACGCCCTGCTCGGCGAGCCAGCCCAACCGGTCGACGATCTGCGCCGCGCTCATGCCCGGCCGATCGCTTGCGTCGCGGCGCGCGACGTGTCCTTCGCCGACCCGGTTGGTGCCCAGCCCGTGCATCACCTCGAAAGGCCGCCCGTCATAGGAGGGTTGGGACTTGATGTAGTCCAGCTTTTCGGCGATCTGCTCGGGCTTGGTTAGGAACGGCCACCAGCCCGAACCAAAGGTGGCGGCCCTGCGCAACGCGGCGTCGGCGTCGCCGCCGATCCAGATCGGGAGATGAGGTTTTTGAACGGGTTTCGGCTCGAAGGCGATGTCGGCGAACGACACGTAGCGTCCTTCGAATGTCGGCGCGTCACTGGTCCACAGTTCGACGATGGCCGCCAGGTACTCGTCGGCGATCCGCCCGCGTTCCGCGAACGGCACGCCCACGAGCTCGAACTCCCGTGCCAGCCATCCGACGCCGAACGTGACCATCATCCGGCCGCCGCTCATCCAGTCGGCGGTGGCAAGCGCTTTGGCCAGCACGATCGGATGCTGCAGCGGCAGGATGGTGATGCAGGAATTGACGGCGACCCGTTCGGTGGCGCCGGCGATGAAGGCCTGGGCCACCGTCGAATGCAGGTAGTGCGGCCCGGACAACTCGACGTGGTCGGTGGGGATGATGAGATGTTCGGGCACCGCGATCATGTCGTAGCCCCACTGGTCGGCGCAGCGCATCATGCGCCGCTGTTCGGGGCCCGTGACGGTCGCTTCCCAGGGTTGCGAAATCGCCTTGAGGCGCAGCATGTGCGGAACGGGGAAGGAGAATTTCACGGGCGTCCCAGCCAGCGGTCCATGTCCCCCAATCTAGGGTGCGTGTTGTTAACCTGGCCACGTGGACTCCGAAACGGACCCTGCCAGCAAAAAGCCGACGAACGCGGCATTGGCCGCGACCAGTCGCGCGTTGCTGTGCATGATGTCCTACGAGGAGGAGATCTCCGGCTACGACCTCAAGAAGTGGATCGACTGGAGCGTCGATCTGTACTACTGGAGCCCGTCCTACAGCCAGATCTATACGGAGCTGAAGAAGCTGGAGGGCTTGGGGCTGGTCACGTCGCGCGTCGAGCGGGACGAGGGCACCCGCACCCGCCGGCTCTACAAGATCACCGAAGCCGGCATGGCGGCCGCAATCGAGTGGGTCAACGACGCGCCGGTGGACCCGCCGGTGCTCAAACACAGTGTGCTGCTTCGGGTTACGTTCGGTCACCTCACCAATCCGGCCCGGCTCAAGGAACTGCTCCAAGAACACGTGGCGTTCGCCGACGCCCGCCACCGCAAGGCGGTGGAGGATGCCGACGGCGCCGAGGGCGAACCCGCATGGGCGTATTCGGTGATCGCGTTGCGCTGGGCGGCCAAGTATTACGCCGCCGAGCGTGAGTTCGCGCTCGAGCTCATGAAGGACATCGACGAGGCCGACGCCGTCCTGAAGAAGGCCGAGAAGGGCGGGTTCGGCAAGCCGCGCCCCACGCCGGGGTATTGGCGCGAAATCGAGAAGCAGGTCCAGGCGAAGCGCGACGCCGACTAGTCGTTCGGAGACCATTTCCGTCGGCAGTCACCGGTTTCGCCGGTACGGCCGGCCCTCCCGCCTCCCGCAAATGCTTTTCGGATAACGGAAACGTATATTGAAATCCCTTGTGTCACTGTGGTTTCAGGGGTCTCAAAGCGGGGATTCTTGTCGGTGGTGCCCGATAGTTTGGCGGTGTGAGTCCAAGTAGTCAGGCTGAGGTCGACGCGGTGTTCGCCGCGCTCGATGCCGATTTGGACCGTGCCTGCGCGTTGTCGTTGGAGGCGTTGAGCATTCAGCAGCAGCTGGCGGTGTTGGAGCGCTGCGAACGGTTGCGCCGGCGGCTGCCGGTGATCGAGCATCCGGTGATCAATTCGCTGTTCCGCCAGGCCCCTACCCAAGAACTCGGTGCCGCGCTGCCCCGGGCATTGTCTGACCGCCTGCTGATCCGCCACGCCGAAGCCTCCCGGCGCATCAAAGAAGCCCATGACCTGGGACCGCGCCACGGGCTGACCGGTGAACCGATCCCCCCTGTGCTGGCCGCGACCGCGGCCGCCCAACGCGACGGCAGGCTGGGGGCCGGTCAGGTGGCGGTGATCCGCAGCTTCTACCACCAACTGCCCGGATGGGTCGATGGTGCCACTCGCGAGCAGGCCGAGGCCCGCCTGGCCGAACTGGGCACCCAATTTCCTCCTGAGCACCTGCGCGAGTTGGCCCGCACGATGACCAACGCGCTCAACCCCGATGGCACCTTCACCGACGACGACCGCGCCCGCAAACGCGGGGTCACCCTGGGCAACCAACAAGCCGATGGCATGTCAGCGCTGACGGGACTGATCACCCCCGAGCTGCGCGCCACCCTCGAAGCCGTGGAAGCCAAACTCGGCGCGCCGGGCATGTGCAACCCACTCGACGAGACGTCGTGTGTGGACGGTGCGCCCAGCCAAGCCGCCATCGACGCGGACTCGCGCTCGGCCGCCCAACGCACCCACGACGCCCTGCTGGCCGCGCTGCGCGGGCTGTTGGCTTCCGGGGAGTTGGGTCAGCACAACGGGCTACCGGCCTCCATCATCGTCACCACCACACTGCAAGAGTTGGAGGCCGCCGCCGGGCGCGCCCTGACCGGCGGGGGCACCATCCTGCCCATGAGTGAGGTGATCCGCCTGGCCCGCCACGCGCATCACTACCTGGCCATCTTCGATAAGGGCAAAGCGCTGGCGTTGTATCACACCAAGCGGCTGGCCTCCCCAGGGCAACGAATCGTGTTGTACGCCAAGGACCGCGGCTGCACCGCCCCGGGCTGCACCGTCTCGGGCTACTACTGCGAGGTGCATCACGTCACCGACTACGCCACCTGCCACACCACCGACATCAACGACCTCACCTTCGCCTGCGGCCCACACCACCGCATGCTCCAACCCGGCGGCTGGCTGACCCGCAAGGACGCCAAGGGCGACACCGAATGGATACCACCACCACACTTCGACCGTGGACAACCCCGCACCAACACCTACCACCGCCCCGAAAAACTGCTCCGCGACGGCGACGAGGATGAAGAAGCCGACAATCCGGGGGCGGCATAACACTTCGCGATCGCCGCTAGGTCCGATGGCGCCGACCCGCTTCGCCCGGCTGCGCCGCGCTCGCGATCGCCGCTAGATCCGATGGCGCCGACCCGCCTCGCCCGGCTGCGCCGCGCTCGCGATCGCCGCGTCCTGGGCCGCGATGTAGCCGTACACCAGACCCTGCGCAATCGTCGCGCCCGCACCCGGATACGTCGTGCCGAACGCGTTCGCGGCGGTGTTGCCGATCGCGTACAACCCGGCGATCACCCCGCCGTCCTCACGCAGCACCCGCGCCCGCTCGTCGGTCCTGAGCCCACCGCAGGTGCCCAGATCGGACAGCACCACCTTCACGGCGTAGAAGGGGCCGTTGACCAACGGACGCAGATTCGGGTTCGGCTTGACCGTCGGGTCGCCGTAATAACGGTCGTACGCGCTGCGGCCGCGGCCGAAGTCGGGATCCTCGCCTGCGGCGGCGTTGTGGTTGAACCGCGTCATCGTCTCGAAGAACGCCGACACCGGTACACCGATCCGCGCGCCCAGATCGGTGAGATTATCGGCGCGGGCCGCAATGCCGGCGTCATACCAGGCCTGCGGGACGCGCATGCGCGGGAACAGTTCGGCGCCAAAGACATAACTGTTGCGGTATTGCTGGTCGAAGATGATCCACATCGCCTCGACCGGGCTGCCGGATCGCTCCAGCTCGAGCACCCGCTGCCCGAACGACATGTAGTCGGTCGCTTCGTTGGCGAACCGGCGCCCGTGCTGGTCCACGATGAGGCAGCCCGGAAGCGACCGCTCGGCCAGCATCACCGCGGGCGCCTTGCCGGGCAACGGCGCGATGGCGGGGAACCACCACGCCTGATCCATCAGGTCGATGCCGGCGCCGAGTTCCTGGCCCGCCCGGATGCCGTCGCCGGTGTTGGCCGCGGCACCGAGGCTGAGATCGGCGCCCAACGACTCCGATTGGAATTTCCACCGCATGTCCATGCTGTGGTCGAAACCGCCGGTCGCCAGCACGACGCCGCGCCGGGCGGTAATCGTCACCTCGCGGCCGCCGTGATCGACGACGGCGCCCGTCACGCGCTCGCCGTCGCGGACGAGCCGCACGAGCGCGGTGTCGGTCCACACGGGGATCCCGGCGCGCAGCACACCGGTGAACAGCCCGGCCGCCAGGCCCTGACCGCCCGCCGCGTAGCGCCGGCCCACCATGCGGCCCGCCACGCCCTGCGCCAATCGCTTGCCGTACGTGGGAATGCCCTTGCGCGGCATCCGGGCGACCAGATTCATCCAGCGGTAGTCGGCGCCCGTCGTCGGCATCGGAACACTGACCTCCATCAGGCCGGGCTCCAGCCGGGTGCGGTACGCGCCGAGCAGCGAGGTGTCGAACGGACGGCATTCGCAGGTGCGCCCGGCCGCGCTGCCACCGGGCGCCTCGGGGTGGTAGTCGGAATAATCGCGGGCCCAGAACAGCCGCAGCGGCGTCATGCGGCGCAGCATGTCCACCGTCGCTGACACGTGCGCCAGGAACCCGGCCGACCGCTGCGCGGGCGCCGACCCGGCGACCACCGAGTCCAGGTAGGCGCCGGCGCTTTCGGCGCTGTCGCCGGCGCCGGCCTCGGCCAGCACCGGGCTGGCCGGCAGCCACAGCGCGCCGCCGGACCGGGCGGTCGAGCCGCCCACGTACGACGATTTCTCCACGATCAACGCCGACAACCCGGATTCGTGGGCGGCCAACGCCGCCGCCATGCCGGTGCCGGAGCCGACGACGAGCAGATCCACGGCGGTGTCGGCCACGGGAAGCCCGGCAGGGATCGTCGTGCTGCGCGTCGTCACGTTCGAAACGGTAGGCCGCGCAGGCGCGATACCGGAAGAGCCGTCCTGATGAGTGGAACAACCCGGCCCACACGCCGGCCCGGGGGAGTTGAATCGCGCCCATGACGTCGCAGACTGAGGCCGACGAAATTCGGTTGATAGAAGCGCAGGCGGCGCCGACGCGGTTCGCCCGCGGCTGGCACTGCCTGGGACTGATCCGGGACTTCGCCGACGGCAAACCTCACGCGATCAACGCCTTCGGACAGAAGCTCGTCGTGTTCCGCAGCGGTGACGGCAACATCAACGTGCTCGACAGCTATTGCCGGCACATGGGCGGCGACCTGTCCCAGGGCGAGGTGAAGGGCGACGAGATCGCCTGCCCGTTCCACGACTGGCGCTGGGGCGGCGACGGCCGCTGCAAGCAGGTGCCCTACAGCCGCCGCACCCCCAAACTGGCCCGCACACAAGCCTGGACGACGCTGCAGCAGGACGGCATGCTGTTCGTCTGGAACGACCCCGAGCGCAAACCGCCGCCACCGGACGTGACGATCCCGCGCATCGAGGGCGCCACCAGCGACCAGTGGACCGACTGGCATTGGTACACCACGGTCGTGGGAAGCAACTGCCGCGAAATCATCGACAACGTCGTGGATATGGCGCACTTCTTCTATATTCACGGCTCGTTGCCCACGTACTTCAAGAACATCTTCGAGGGGCACGTCGCCACGCAGTACATGAACGGCGGCAGCCGGCCGGACATGGGTGGCACCGGATCGCAGATGCTGGGGACGACGTCGGTGGCGTCCTACTACGGTCCCTCGTTCATGATCGACGACCTGACGTATCACTACGAGCATGGCGACGCCAACACGATCCTCATCAATTGCCACTATCCGATCGACGCGAATTCCTTTGTGCTGCAATACGGCATCATCGTGAAAAAGTCGGAGGTGATGCCCGACGACCAGGCGATGGAAACCGCGGTCACCCTCGGCGACTACGTCAAGCTCGGTTTCGAGCAGGACGTCGAGATCTGGCGGCATAAGGCGCGCATCGACAACCCGCTCCTGGTCGAGGAGGACGGGCCGGTGTATCAGCTGCGCCGCTGGTATCAGCAGTTTTACGTCGACGTCGCCGACGTGCAACCGGACATGGTGGATCGCTTCGAGTTCGAACTCGACACGACCCGGCCCTACGAGGCGTGGATGAAAGAGGTCGAGGCGAACCTGGCGGCGCGGTCCGCCGCGGCCGGCTCGGTGTGATGGCACTCGACTGGTCCGCCAGGACCGACAATCGACTGGTCGACACGCCCATGGCCCCGGTCACGTGCCGCGAGTGCGGTGCGCGGGTGCTGGCCCGCAAGAGCAGCTGGAACCAGACGAGTGTGCAGTGGAACGCCGATGCCGCGAAGCGCTGCATCGAGCGCCGTGAGGCCGAGCGCCTCGCCGGTCATCATCGCGGGCCGTTCCTGGTGTGTGCCGCGCTGCGGGACTCGATCCAGGCCGCCGTGGCCACAGGAGAATTGGCGGTCGTCGACCCCGTAATCTGATGACCGTGAATGGTGCATCACGCGTCGCCGTCGTGACAGGAGCCAGCCGCGGCGCCGGACGCGGTATCGCGGCCGCGCTCGCCGCCCGCGACTGGCGGGTGTATGGGACGAGCCGCACCATCAGCGACGCCCCACCCGGCGTCGTGGCCGTCCGTGTCGATCACGGGGACGACGACGCCGTCAAGGGCTTGTTCGACCGCGTGCAAGACGAGTGCGGCCGCCTCGACCTCCTGGTCAACAACGCCGCGGCCATCTCCGACGCGCTGGTCAGCCCAAAGCCCTTCTGGGAGAAGCCACTCGAGCTGGCCGATGTGCTCGATGTGGGATTGCGATCGTCCTACGTCGCGTCATGGTGCGCCGCGCCGCTGCTGGTCGCCGCCGGCCGCGGCCTGATCGCGTTCACGTCCTCGCCGGGGTCGGTGTGCTACATGCACGGTCCCGCGTACGGTGCGCAGAAGGCCGGCGTCGACAAGATGGTCGCGGACATGGCGGTGGATTTCCAGGGCACCGGGGTTGCCACTGTGTCGATCTGGATGGGCATCCTGCTGACCGAGAAGATGCGCGCCGCATTCAATTCGGATCCGGCCGGGCTCGCCGCGATGGCCGAGCATGCCGAAACCCCGGAGTTCACCGGGTATGTGCTCGATGCGCTGTTCGGTGATCCGCGACTGGCGGAGCTGAGCGGGCAGGCGCTGATCGGGGCGGAACTCGCGCAGGGCTACGGCATCACCGACGAGGGCGGCCGCCGCCCACCGTCGCACCGGGACATGCTCGGCTCGCCCCGGATGCCGAGCACCGTGGTGGTGCGCTAGCGATCGTCACGCACCGAAGACATCGAGTGCTCCGACGTACGCGCGGTTGGCCTTGACCCGCTCTGTCAAGCACCAGGATCCGTCGGGGCGGCGCCGCCACGTGTCGTGATAGTCGCCGATGGTGTAGAACCGGGTCGACGGGTCGGCCGTTGCCTTCAGGTGGACATCGCGGATGTAGGCGCGGCTCACTGCGGTATCTCCGGTGACGTCGATGATGACGTTGCCCAAGAAGTGTTGGGTGGGACCGCATTTGTCGAGGAACTCGCGAATCACGTCGATGATCGCCGTCCTTCCCTGCCGCCGCCCCGTCCCCAGATCACCCTCCGCGTCCTCGTCGAGGATCTCGGCCATCGCCGCCCAATCACGCTCGTCCATGGCGCGGGCGAACAGGTTCAGCGCGCGTTGCACGTCACGCTCGTCGCACAGCTCCTGCAATCGATCAGTAACCATGTCAGGCGTGCGCGCCGCCGTCGACGCGAATCTCCGTTCCGGTGACGAACGCGCCGTCGTCGGAAGCGACCATGGCGATCACCGCGGCGACCGCGCTTGCGTCGCCGAGGATTTCGCTGTCCGCACCGTGCAGCAGCGGAGTTTGCTTGGCCCACAGACCCAGGTCATAGCCGTCGGGCATCTTCTCGAGCGTGCTGTTGGCCAGCGCCGTTGAGATCCCGCCGGGCTGGATGTTCACCGCGCGCAGCCCCTGCTTGGAGTACTCCAGCGCCAGCGAATGGGTGAAACTCAAGATGCCGCCCTTGCTGGCGGCATACGCGGCCATGTAGGGGTGGGCGAACGACGCGGCGGTCGAGGTGAAGTTGACGACGACACCGCGGCCGGATTCGAGCAGCGCCGGCAGCGCCTGGCGCGTCATCAGGAAGGTGCCGGTCAGATTGACCGCCAGCGTCCGGTTCCAATCGGCGAGCGTGGTCTCGTGAGTGTGCGAACAGGTCTGCACGGCAGCGACATTGACGAGCACCTCGAGGCCGCCCAGGTCGGCCACCGCGGCATCGACGGCGGCAATGACCTCGTCCTCGACGGAGATATCGAGCACCGCGGTGGTCAGTCGCTTGGCGGTGCCGGCCTCGTCGGCGGCGGTCGCCGTGCGCGCCAACCCGTCCGCCGAGACGTCGTAGGCCACGACGGTGGCCCCCTCGTCGAGCAGCCGGGCCGCGGTGGCCTGTCCGATGCCGGAGCCGGCACCGGTGACGATAACCCGCCGATCGGCGAAACGATCCATGTTGCAAGGCCTTTCGGTCACGTCAGTTGGAAGGCGCTGATCGGGGCTTCCTCCGGATAGGTGGCCGGGCCGCCCAGGTCATAGGCGGCGTTGAGCGCGCTGATGAACGCCGGGTCGTGCAGCGGTTCGGCCGGGATGTCGAGGTCGATGCCCTTGCCCTTGAGGTCGTCGACCATGATGTCGATGGCCTTGCCGACGGTCAGGTCGTCGGAGCCGTCCATGTTCTTTTTCAGCTCGTCGAAGTCGGAGAACACTTCGGCCGACCAGTGCACCAGAAACCGTAGCTCGTCGGTGTGGTGGCGGGCTATCACGTCCTCGCCGTTTTTCAGCAGCCAATGCTCGCGGCTCGTCGGGTCGCCGGCGAACACGGTGTCGAACGCCAGTCCAGGCGGAATCTGTTGATCCAGTGGGCCATTCGCCTCACCGCGGTGCACCATCATCTCGTTTTGCACCACCACGCCGCGGTTGTTGATCGGGGGCAGGATGCGTTGGGGCGCCTTGAGCGGGCCGTGCGGCCAGTAGGTGAAGCCGCTGCCGGCATCCAGTGAGAACCAGGTGATGACCTGCGCCATCTTGATCAGATAGTCGCGGAACAGGCCGGATTTGCCCATGACGCTGGTCAACCAGGTCGGGGCGTTTTCGTGCCGCACACCGCGGAAGCTCGGCGAATCCAAGTGGCCGGGGTCGCGATTGGCGCAGGGTCCGTTGATGTTGAACAGCATCAACTGGGGCTTGGCGTATTCGGCGTTCCAGTATTCCTTGGCCATCTGCAGGAAGCGCTCGTTATAGAAACAGTCGTGTAGTTGCGGGTAGAGCACGGCGCCGTAGTTGGCGAGGTAGCCGCGGAACGTCGGGGTCAAAAACAGATCCAGCGACGGACTGAACCCCTCGGGGAACATGCCGCTCATCGTCGCCATCAACTCGTCGGCGGACGCGAAGTGCTGCGCGATGATCAGCTTCCACGGCCCTTCCGTGCGCACCACGTCGAGAAGGCGCTCGCGCTGGTCGTCGGTGTAGACGTTGTCGATCTCGCGGGGCGGCGCGGCCGGCCGCAACACGTCGGAAAGCTCCATCCGGCGCTCGTCGGTGAGCATCAGCGGTCTCCTTTGTCGGTTCAAGGTTGGTTGATTGTGCGCAGCATCACCGCGATGCGGTCGACGGCTGTCCGGTGATCGGGACGTCAAACCGAAGCGGATGGGCGAACTTGGCCCGCAGCAGCGCCCCGACCTCCGCGAGGGCCAGCCGGCCCCGCGCGGTGGCGTCGGAGCGCATCAGAAAGCCGTGGTACATCCCGGGATAGCGGGTGACCGTGGTCTGCACGTCGGCGTCGCGCAGCCGGGCCGCGTAGCGCTCACCCCAGTCGCGGATCGGGTCGCAACCCCCGGTGACCACGATCGCCGGCGGTAGGCCCGACAGGTCGGTCGCGTACGCCGGGACCAGATAGGGGTCCGTGGGCGCCCCGGCGTCGCCGTCGGCCAGCGCGTGCATGTACTCGATGTCGTCGCGGGCGAGCAGCGGTGCGTCGGGCATCGTCGCGATGGAGGGAACGGACATGTCGCGGTCCAAGCCCGGATAAAGCAACACCTGGGCGCAGATAGCCGGTCCGCGGCGGTCGCGCGCGGCCAGCGCGACCGCCGCCGCGAGCGAGCCACCGGCACTGTCGCCGATGACCGCGAGGCGCTCGGCGTCGACGCCGAGCTCGGCGGCGTTTCGATACACCCATTCAGTGGTGGCATAGGCGTCGTCGAACTGCGCGGGCGGCGGTGACTCCGGCGCCAGCCGATAGTCCACGGCCACGACGGCGGCCGCCGATGCCGCGGCGAGCTCACGCGCCAGCGGCTCGAACGAGCGGTTGGAGCCCATCACCAGTCCGCCGCCGTGAAAATAGACCAACACCGGGCCGTCGGAAGCCGTTATCGGACAATAAATCCGGACCGGCACGTCGCCGGCGGCACCGGGAACGAGCGCTTCGGTGATGCTGGCCATCTCGGGCATGTCCGGCGGCAGCGGTGCGGATTCGAGTCCCGCGCGCACCGCCGCCAAGCCCCGTTGCCGCATCGGTGCGACCTCACCGAATGAGGCGATCCGGGCGGCCGCGTCGGGGTCCAGTGCGTGCGAGGTCATGTCGGCGTCACCTCAGTGCGGTGCGGATTCGAACCGGGTCTCGGTTCGCAGTCGTGGGGGCTGTTGCGCGGCAAGCACATTGGCCCGCTCGGTCATCGCCGCGCCGACGCTCTCGGGATGGGTGTGCAGGTAGAAGTGCCCCTCGGCGCACTGCCGGAAGATCATCTCGGCGGCTTCCAGCGGATCCATGGACGCCGCCTTGATGCCGAGCATGGTCGAGCGGTGGGTTTCGGCGGCGGCGGCGTCGCCGGACGCGTCAACACCGCCCGCAGTCTCGAAGATGTTGGAGCGCACCGGCCCGGGCAGCACGGCCTGGACGTGAATGTGATCGTCGTGCCCGGTGGCCTGCACTTCGAGGTGCAGACATTCGGTCAGCGACAGCACCGCGTGCTTGCTCACGATGTAGGGCGCCTGCAACGGCATCGCCACCACCGCGCCCACCGATGCGATGTTCCACACCCATGCCTGCGCATCGGTGGCCATCATTTTCGGCAGAAAAGCCCGCACGCCGTAGAAAACGCCGCTGACGTTGATGTCCATGATGCGTTGCCAGTTGGCCACCGGTGTGTCCCACAGGTACCCGAACTGTTCGATGCCGGCGTTGTTCAGCAGCAGGCGCACCGGCCCGACGTCGCGGTAGGCACGGTCGGCGAGGTCCTGCACGTCATCGGGGTCTCGCACGTCGCAGACGACATCGTGTGCCACGCCGCCGGCCGCCGACAGCTTGTCGCGCAGCGCCGCCACGGCGCCCCCGTTCACGTCGGCCAGCACGACCGTCATGCCCAACCGGCTGGCATGCCGGGCCAGCCCGGCGCCGATACCGGACCCGGCGCCGGTGATGACCGCGACTCCGCCCCCGAAGGCTTCCCGAGCGTCCATGACTATGCGCCGGCGCCACTTTCGGCGTGCAGTTCCGAGAGCAGAACCGAGTTGGTGGCATCGAGGATCACGTCCATCTCGGTGAATTCCAGCCCGTTGGTGCCGCGCCGGACGCCGACGTTGACCACCCCGCTGGACACCGCGAACGGTACGAAGTTGGCGATCTGGTTGACGAAGATGTAGAAGCGGGCGCGGGTGACGTCCCCGTCTACACCGGTGCGGTGCACGTTGGTGGCGTGGTGGCGCAACGGGTACGGACTTTGCTTGCGATGCTCGGACAGCCATTCCATCACCGCGTCGCGGCTGTGGAGGTCCGGTGACATCAACTCTTCGAAAGGGCTTGCGCCCGAATCGCTTCGGGTCAGGTAGCGCACGTCCTCGGCGTAGCTGGCGGCCAGCTCGTCGTAATGGGCCTCGTCGTAGTGGTACCAGAAGGAGCCGATGAACTCCTGCAGTTCCGGCAGCGTGATGTCGTCGCTCATGGCGCCAGTCAACCCCGCGGTGGCCCGGGCGACACCGACGATGCCCGGTCAGTGGAACACGGCCTGGAATTCAGCCGGTGATCAGCTCCCACAGGGCTCCAGCGCTCGCGTGCATCGCCGCGTCGGTGACCCGCTCGTCCCAATACCGCACCGAGCCGAACTCCGAGCGCCACGCGAGCGCCGCGCGGGTGAACTCGTGCAACCGGTGCTCGCGGGTCGTGCCGATGGCACCGTGCACCTGGTGGGCGTTGCGCACCACCACTGAGGCGGCGTGCCCGGAGCACGAACGCGCTACGGCCACAAGGAATTCCAGATCAGGCGCCGACCATTGACCGATGACCCCGGCGTGCAGCGCGGCCTCGGTCGCCGCGCGGGCGAGCGCGGCCTCGGCGGCGATATCGGCGATCAGGTTCTGTACGGCCTGGAACTTGGCCAGGGGGCGACCGAACTGGACCCGCGCGGCCGCGTGGTCGACGCACAACCGCAGGATCCGATCCAGGGCGGCGCTGACTTGGATGGATCGCACCAGTGCGGCTTTCAGTCGCAGCTGGGTGAGCAGAGCCGCGGTGACCGGGACGCCCTGCACGCCCGCCGGCTCGACGGTCACCGTGTCGCGTGGCTCGCCGATCAGGTTGGCGCCCGGGGTGATCGTGAGCTGCTCGGCGGCGACGTCGGCGATCCGGTGTCCGCCCTCGGCGCGCCACACGACCACGATCCGGTCGGCGGAAGTGGCCCAGGGCACCGCCGTTGCGGTTCCCTGTTTGTCGAGCACGCACACGGTCCGAACCGCGTCGTCCGAGGGCATTTCGCTCGTTTCCAGGAGCCAGCACGCCAATAAATCGTGTTCGGCCAACGGGATTCGGACCCCGTGACGAGCCGCTCCGGCCAGGAGTTCGGCCGCTTCATACCAGCTTGCCCCGCTGCCGCCGCGCTCTTCCGGACCCGTCAAGCGCACCAGACCGAGCTCGTCGAGGTGCCGCCACAGGGCGGGGTCGCGCTCGACCGTCGCCGCGGGCGGGTGCTTGTCGCGGTAATCGGAGAACACCGCGTCCATCATCTCGACGAGGGCGCCGTCAACGGGGGGCCCGGCGCTCATCGGATGCCCAACCCGCGCGCGAGCACACCGCGCAACACCTCGTTGGTGCCGCCGCGCAGTGTGAAGCCGGGCCGCTGATCGACGGCCGCGCGCACCAGGTCCGAGAAGGCCGAGTCGGGGGCCTCCTGCAGATCGGCGAATTCCGCGATGTCGCCTTCGGTGGTGGTGCCCAGCAGCTTGACGACCGCGGCGGGCAGGTCCGCGGGTTCGTGCCGTTCCAGTGCGCCCGCCACCGCGGTGGACATCTGATGTAGGCCGGCGATGCGCGCCACCAGGCGCCCCAGATCGGGGTCGCGCGGGATGGCGTTTGACGCCATGCGGTCGGCGCAGGACTCCAACAACACGAACGTCGACAGGAACCGCTCGGGCCCGCTGCGTTCGAAGGCGAGCTCGGAGGTCACCTGTTGCCAGCCGTTGCCGATCTCACCGAAGACCATGGTGTCGGGGACGAAGGCCGATTCCAGGATCACCTCGTTGAAATGGTGGGCGCCGTTCATCGACACGATCGGCCGGATCTCGACGCCGGGGCCCCGCAGGTCGACGATGAACTGGCTCAGCCCGGCGTGCCGGTTCGCCGGGTCCACCGGTGCGGTGCGTGCGAGCGCGATGAACGCGTGCGCGAGGTGGGCGCCCGACGTCCACACTTTGGTGCCGGTGAGCGACCAGCCGCCGTCGACGCGGGCGGCGCGGGTGTGCACGCTGGCCAGATCGGAACCGGAGTCCGGCTCGCTCATCCCGATGCCGAAAAAGCATTCGCCGCGCACGATCCGGGGCAGGAACTCCGACTTCTGGTGCTCTGTACCGTATTTGAGTAGCGAGGGCACGATCTGGCGATCGGCGATCCAGTGCGCGGCCACGGGTGCGCCGGCGGCCAGGAGTTCCTCGGTGACGACGAACCGTTCCAGGAATGAGCGCCCGTGCCCGCCGTATTCGGTCGGCACGGTCATGCCCAGCCACCCGCGGGCCGCGAGGGCGGCGGTGAAAGTTTCGTCCCAGCCCGTCAGCCAGGCGTCGACCGACGGGGTGAACGCGCCCGCGGCCAGTTCGTCGGCGAGGAAATCGCGGACCTCGTTGCGCAACTCCTCGGTCGCCGCGGCGTCGACCGTGGCGGGCGGCACCAAACGGGGCGGAGGTGAGCTCATGTGGGCAACTGTAGTGACTCGGCCGGCAGCGACTCGACGGCACCGGCGCGGCCGCGTTCGCGGTGCCGAACACTGTTCGGGCAGAGGGCGATTCGCGATCAACTGAGGGCGAGCTGCTCGAGGCTGAAGCGGTCGCGCAGCACGCGTTTGAGCACTTTTCCGCTGGGGTTCTTCGGCAGCGCGTCCACGAAGAAGACCCGTTTGGGCGTCTTGAACCCGGCCAGGTGCGTCCGGCAGTGAGAGAACAGGTCTTCCTCGGTGAGAACGGCGCCGTCGCGGGGGACGATGGCGGCCACCACCGCCTCCACCCACACCGGGTGGGGCAGGCCGAACACGGCGACTTCTTGAACACCGTGGTGCCGGTAGAGGATTTCCTCGACCTCCCGGCTGGCCACGTTTTCGCCACCGGTCTTGATCATGTCCTTCTTGCGGTCGACGACGTGCAGCAGTCCGTGTTCGTCGAAGTAGCCGAGGTCGCCGGAGTGGAACCAGCCGCCCTTGAATGCCGCCGCGGTGCGTCCCGGGTCGTTGAGGTAGCCGGGAGTCAAATGTGGGCTGCGGTGGGCGATCTCGCCGACCACGCCGGCGGCGACCGGGTTGTCGTCGTCGCCGAGGATGGCGGTGTCCACGTTGAGCACCGGCCGGCCGGCCGAGCCGGCGTGCGCGTCCTGCTCGTCGGGTCCCAGGGCGCAGGCCAGCGGCGCCATCTCGGTCTGGCCGTAGAAGTTCCACAGTCGTAGGTTGGGCAGCCGCTCGCGGATCTCGCGCAGGATTTCCGCCGGCATGGCCGAGGCCCCGTAATAGCCCTTGCGCAGGCTGGACAGGTCGACCTCGTCGAACACCGGTGAGCGCAGCAGCGAGATCCACACCGTCGGCGGAGCGAAATAGTTGGTGACGCGGTAGCGCTCGATGGTGCGCAACACCGCGTCGGGCTCGGGCCGCGGCAGGATGATGCTGGTGGCGCCGAGGTAGACGTCGGTGGCCAAAAAGTTGTCCAGCTGCGCGCAGTGGTACAGCGGCAGCGAGTGGATCTCGACGTCGTCGTGCGACATCTCGCCCGCGACGATCGTGCTGACGTACTGCCACATCAGGCTGCGGCTGGTGTGAATGGCGGCCTTGGGCCGGGATTCGGTTCCGCTGGTGTACATCAGCCGCACGGGTTGGTCGTCGTCGATGTGCGGGTTCGGGGCCGCTGTCTCGGTGGCCAGCCACCGGCTGAAATCCGCCCAACCGGGCACGCCCTGGTGTCCCTTCGGCACCAGGGCGACCTTGGCCCTGACCGCCCCACCGAGCCGAATCGCCTCCTCGGCGGTCGGTGTCAGATCCGCTTCGACGACCAGGCCACCGACCTGACTGTGGCCGAGGATGTAGGCGATCTCCTCGGCGGTCAGCATGAAGTTGATCGGGACCAGGACCACTCCCGCACGCGCCGTCGCGAATGCCAGCACGGCGTACTGCCAGCAGTTGCGTGACAAGAGCCCTAATCGGCTGCCGGGCCCAAACCCGCTGTCGTGCAAGGCTGCCGCGGTCCGGTCCACCAGGTGGTCGAATTCGGCAAATGTCAGTACGACGTCACCGTCGATGATCGCGACCTTGTGTGGGTGCCGGCGGGCCGAACGCCGGGGGATGTCGCCGAGTCCATGGCTACGTGCCCGTTCGATCATGGCGTCGAGGTCATCGGACTGCATGCCGGTCACGGTAAGCGCCGACGCCCGCGGGCGGGCCGTCCGTGTCCCGCTGAGTAGGCAGGGGTCCGCCAAGCGCAGTGGACCACGCCGATACTCATCGGCATGAGCACTGGTGTCCCTTTCACGACCGAAAGCGCCGGGTGGGCGGGCCCGGGTCCCGACGACGTCGACGAACTGCGGGCCAACCTGCGTCAGGCGGATCCCGGGGTCCTCGTCGCCGTACTGGCGCAGCTGACCGGGGATCCCACCGTCGCCGAACGATTCGCACCGAAAATCACCCATGTGCCCGACCCGCCCGAGCAGGCCGGCGTCACCGACCCGGAGACGGCCGCCGCGCTCATCGACGAGATCGTCACGGCACTGCGGGAGCCGCGCCGCGCGGACGCGCTCCCCGCGGACGACCTCGACCTCTTCGCCCGCATCGCCCCCATCGCTCTCGGGGGAGAGATCGCCCCCGAGTACCTCGGGCTGCTCCTCGAGCAGGGCGGTTTTCAGCCGTCACAACCGGTGCTGCCACGCACCGCAAAGCTTCCCGCGGGCTTCCGGGTTGTCATCATCGGCGCGGGCATCGCCGGCATCACCGCCGCTCTCGCGTGCGCGGACGCCGGTATCGATTATCAGATCATCGAGCGCAACGACGAGGTCGGCGGCACCTGGTACACCACCACCTATCCCGGAATCGGGGTAGACACGCCCTCGGCGTACTACTCGCTGTCGCGCGACATCAACGGCGACTGGTCGAGCTACTACCCGCAGGGTGCCGAATATCAGGCCTACCTGGTGTCGGTGGCCAACAAGAACGACCTCCGCACGCGCACCCGGTTCGGTACGACGGTCGAAGCGTTGTGGTGGGAGGAGCGGCGCCAGCAGTGGCAGATCCATTCGGTCGGCCCGGATGGAACCCGCGACGTCAGTTACGCGAATGTGGTGGTCCCGGCCGCCGGGTATCTCAACCGGCCGCGGTGGCCGGAGCTGCCTGGCCGCGAAACGTTCTCGGGAATCTCCATCCACTCCGCCCAATGGGACCCCGAGCTGGATCTCACGGGAAAGAGGGTCGCGATCATCGGCGCCGGCTGCACCGCGGTCCAGATCGTCGACGCCTGTGTCGACCAGGTCGCACACATGACGGTATTCCAACGCCAGCCGCACTGGGTCGCGCCGCGACGGCGAGCATCCGACGATGTTCCCGCCTACCGGCGGTGGCTGGGCACTCGACTGCCGTACTACGCCAACTGGATTCGGCTCAAATCGTATTGGGGGACATCGGACAACAACTATCCGGTGATCCTGCACGACGAGGAGTGGGCGGCCGAGCATCTGTCGATCTCGCCGGCCAACGACGTGTTGCTGCAGATGTGCCTCGATTACATCGACCGCGTATTCGGTGCGGGCAGCGAGCTCGCCCGCAAGGTCACCCCCGACTTCGCCCCCTACGGCAAGCGGATCATCCGCGATCCCGGCGGCTACTACGCGGCGCTGGCCCGCGAGCACGTCGACGTCGAGGCCAGTGAGCCGGCGCGGGTCAACGAGGCGGGAATCGTGACTGCCGACGGCAGGCAAATCGACCTCGACGTCATCGTCTACGCGACCGGCTACTACCTGGATTTCCTTTCCACGGTGGATATTCGGGGCCGTGACGGCAAAAAGCTGACCGACGAGTGGGGCGACGCGCCCCGGGCCTATCGTGGCGGGATGGTGCCGGGATTCCCGAACCTGTTCATTTCCTCGGCCCCCAACTACAGTCCGGGACACGGCGCCGGGCACAACTTCGGTGTCGAGGTGATGGTGCACTACGTGATGGAATGCCTGCAGCTGATGGCGCTGCGCGACGCCTCCTCCCTGGAGGTGACGCAGCGCGCGTACGAAGAATACGTCGACCGCATCGATGCGACCATGGCCGGCACCGTGTGGCGGCACACACCGTCGGCCCACACCTACTACCGCTCGGGGGGCCGCATTGTGATCGCCTTCCCGTACCGCCTCGTCGACTTCTGGCGCGATCACCGCGCGCCGGTCGAAGAGGACCTCGAGCTTCGATGAGCGACGGTCTGCTGTCCGGCAAAACGGCTTTGGTCACCGGTAGCAGCCGCGGCATCGGCCGTGCCATCGCGCAGCGACTGGCGGCCGAGGGCGCCACCGTGGCGGTGACCGCGCGATCGCACACGTCTTCGGTGTCGACGCGGGCCGGAACGACCACCGCCCTGCCCGGCACCATCGGTGAGACGGTGAAGGCGATCGAGGCCGCCGGCGGCTCGGCGTTCGGCGTCGCGTGCGAGCTGGAGGACGCCGCGCAGCGCGACGGGTTGGTCGAGGCCGTCCTCGCCCGCACGGGCCGCATCGACATCCTGGTCAACAATGCCGGTTTCGCCGACTACGCGTTGGTCGAGGACATGAGTGTGGAAACGTTCGACCGTACCGTGGAACACTACCTTCGCGTTCCGTTCGTGCTGACGAAAGCGGCTGTGCCGCACATGCGTCACCAGGGGTCCGGCTGGATCGTCAACATCGGCTCCGTCACGGGCCTGGCCCCGGTCCGGCCGTACCGGGAATACAACAAGACCTCCGGCGACGTGATCTACGCGTCCCTGAAAGCCGCTCTGCACCGGTTCACGCAGGGCGTGGCCGCCGAGCTGCTCGACGCCAACATCGCCGTGAATTGCGTAGGCCCGTCGACGGCGGTCCGCACACCCGGTGCCGCGCAACTGATTCCGGATTCCTTCCCGACTGAACCGGTGGAGTATTTGGCCGAGACCGTGCTGGCCATGTGTCATCTGCCCGCCGCGGAGCGCACGGGGCTGGTCGCGTTCAGCCTGCATTACCCGTGGTCGCAGCAACTGCCGGTGCACAGCCTCGACGGCACCGAAGTGCTGCCCCCGTTAGAGCCGCCGGCGACCGCCAACCCGAATATTCTGCCCGCGGGTGTCTAGATCAGAACCGGGTCGGCGATGGCGCAAAAGCTGTGGCAGACGCGATCACGGATGATCACGTCGGTGGTCTCCGGGTCGAACCAGCGGTCCACCACCGCCCAGTGGATCGGGTGCATCAGGTAGGGCCCCATCAGCGCCTCGACATCGGCGAACTCCTGCTCGAATACGTGTGTCCACGAGGAGGTTCCGACCGCCGCGGTCACCCGGCTGAGCTGCCAGGCACGGATCGTCGGTAGATACCGCGGCATCGACGAAAGCTCGCGCTCGAACCGGGCGATGGTGGCTTCGGGTGTGTCCGGCTGCACGCGCAGCAGCAGCGTCCGGTAGACCGTGCCGGGCTTCTCGCCGCAGCGAACGGGCGTGCCCGCGTAGCGGGCGCCGTTGACCCGGCCGACCGAGGGGTCAGCGAGTATGGCGGCGAGATCATTTGTCGCGCGGTCACATTGGTCCTGGGTGGCGAACCTCAGATGCACCAGGACGTCGCCCCCATTGCGCGATCCGGGCAGCGTCGGTTGCACGACCGAGCGCAGTGGCGCCGCGGCACCGATAGCCCCGCGCAACTCGTCAAGAATCCGGTCGCGGTCGGGCTCGGTGACATCGATCAGCCGGGTGACGCTATACATCGCAGAGCCCGTCGACGTCGTCGGCGGTCGCGGCGAAGGACCGGGACCGCTCCGACACCAATTCGCCGATTCGCGACCACCATTCGCCCAGCGTCGGATCCGGTCGGCCTTTCCAGGTCATCTCCCACCACGCCCGCGCGCTGGGCAGCGTCCAGGTCGCGGTGATGACGTTGGCGTCGTCGGCGAGCCAGATGGGTGGGCTCACCAGGATGTCGCGCAACGTCATGCCGCGTTCGCGCGCGCCGGGCGCGTATTCGTCCAGGTAGGTGTCGATGAATTGCCGCGCACATCCGGGCCGGGTCACCACGCGGTCGATCACGAAGACTTCACCGTCGGCCATCAGCCGACCGTAGGGCATCGGCGCGCGGCGGCGTGGCGGGCTCCCGACCACCGGGAACCTCCCGTTGACCGTCTCCGGGTGCGAGGTAAGGGTGGCCGGATGAACGCCGCGCAGCCCGACCCCTTCGCCCCTGCCGTCCTCGGGCCGGTGACGCTGCGCAACAGGGTGATCAAGGCTGCGACGTCCGAAGGCCGATCGCCGCGGGGCCTGGTTACCGATGATCTGATCGACTTCCACCGCGCCTTCGCGCGCGGCGGCGTCGGCATGACGACCGTGGCGTATTGCTGTGTGGCCCCCGAGGGTGCCAGCGCACCCGAGCAGATCGTGATGAGCGCGGCGGCCCTCCCGGGTCTGCGGAAGCTGACCGACGCGGTCCACCACGACGGGGCCGCGATCTCGGCCCAGCTGGGTCATGCCGGTGTGGTGGCGCAGAAGAAGCTGACCGGCGTCATGCCCATGGCGCCGAGCAGGTTCATCAACCCCGCGTCGATGGGTTATTGCCGCGAGATCACCCGCGCGGAAATCGCGCGGGTGATCGACCAGTTCGGCGCCGCCGCCCGGGTGGCGGCCGACGCGGGTTTCGACGCCGTGGAACTGCATTTCGGCCATCTGTACCTGCCGAGCTCGTTTTTGAGTCCGTTGATCAACCGGCGCAAGGATGAGTACGGCGGCGACATCGACAACCGGTCACGGTTCTGCCGCCAGATCGCCCGGCGGGTGCGCGACGAGATCGGGGACCGCATCGCCGTGACGGCCAAGCTTGACATGGACGACGGCGTCCCCGGCAGCATCTGGGTCGACGAAGCGCTGCGCACCGCGGCGCTGCTCGATGCCGACGCCGTGCTGGACGCGATCGAATTGACCCAGGGCTCTTCGGTGTTCAAGCCCATGTACCTGTTTCGCGGCGACGTCCCGGTCAAGGAATTCGCCCGGGTCATGCCGCAGCCGATGCGCACCGGGATCCGCTTCATCGGAAAATGGGCGATGGGCGATTACCCCTACCGCGACCTCTACATGCTGGAGAATGCCCGCCAGTTCGTCCCGGTCATGCGCAACACCAAGCTGATCCTGCTGGGCGGCATCACCAATCGCGAGCACGTCGAGACCGGGATGCGCGAAGGCTTCGATTTCGTGGCGATGGGGCGGGCGCTGCTCCGCGAACCCGGCCTGGTCTCCGCCATGATCGCCGATCCGGCCGCACGCAGCCGGTGCACTCACAACAACAAGTGCATGGTCACCGTGTTCGGGCGGACCCATTGCGTGCTCGATCCGCGGCAACGCTACGGTGCGGCGGAGGCGTTGCCCGCCAACGAACTACCGGCGCAACAGATCGGTTAGGGCGGTGGTCGCCTCGGTGCGCGCCCGGTGCGCGATGTCGAGCATCGGCATCGTCATAAACCCATGGATCCCGCCCTCGTAACGCAATCCCACCGTGGGCACGCCGGCCGTTTCGAGCGCGGCGGCGAAGGCCAATCCCTCGTCGCGCAGCGGATCGTGGCCGGCAATCACCACCACGGCGGGCGGCAGCCCACGCAGGTCGGCGTTCAGCGGCGTGGCATAAGGGTGCGCACGGTCGGCGCACGATGGCACATAACAGTCCCAGTACCACCGCAGCGCCGGCTCGGGGTTGTAGTAGCCCCGGCCGAACAGCCGGTAGGACTCCGCGTCGAAATCGGCCGCGATCACCGGGTACAGCAGCAGCTGCGCTGCCGGAGCCGGGCCGCCGCGGTCGCGAGACATGATCGCGGTCACCGCGGCCAGATTGCCGCCGGCGCTGTCGCCGCCCACGACCAGGCGTCCGGGGTCGGCCCCGAGCGAGGCGGCATTGTCGTGGGCCCAGCACGTCGCGGTGTACACGTCTTCGGCGGCCGCCGGCCAGGAGTTCTCCGGCGCCAACCGATAGTCGACCGAAACAACAACGGCCGGAACAAGGTTGGCGAGATTGCGGCACAGGCCGTCGTGACTGTCCAGGTCGCAGAACACGAACCCGCCGCCGTGGGCATACACGACGAGGGGGAGTGGTCCGTCCGCTTCGGGCCGGTAGACCCGGACGGGGATCGGGCCGCCCTGACCCTCGATGAGGCGATCGGCGACCTCGGCGACGGGTTCGGGTTGCGCCGCGGGCACCATCCTGGACCGGATGAGCGCTCGGGCCTCGGCGCCGCTCATCTCGTGAACGGGTGGAAACCCACTATCCAATTGCTCGATGATCGCAGCGATCTGGGGGTCGAGACTCACGCGTATTGCAGGGCGGGTCGCTGCGTGGGCACCGGATGCTGCGGCCGCATGGGCAGCAACGGCCGCAGTGGTTGCAGCGTCGGAGCGACCCGCTGCGGGCCGCCCTCCACGTTGCGCCAGATGCCCATCGCGGTCATTCGCACCGGAGCGGCGAGCCGCTGGTCGAGCGTCACGCGATTCAACGGACCGCACACCGACACGGCGGCCATGACGTCCTGGGCCTCACCGGGTCCGCCGATAGGGGCTGCGACACAACCGAACCCGAGCAGGGATTCCTCGCGTTCGAAGGCGACGCCGTGCGCCCTGACCTTGGCCAGTTCCGCTGCCAGTTGCGAAGGGCGGGAAATCGAGTATCGAGTCAGGCGAGTCCCCAGATCGATGTCGGTCTGCTCGTCGCGATAGGCCAAGATCGCCTTGCCGACGGCGGTGCAGTGGGCCGGTTGACGGCCTCCGACCCGGGTGGGGATTGCGCCGATCATGCGGTCGCCGACCTTGTCGAGGTAGACGACGTCGGAGCCGTCCAGCACCGCCAGGTGAACGACGAGCCCGGTGGCCCGGTGCAATTCCGCCAACAGCGGGGTTGCCGCGCGGACCAGACGATCCTGGTGCACGGCCAGCGAGCCGAGCTCAACGAGCCGCATGCCGAGCTCGTAGTCACGGCCGCTGCGGCGCAGCCACCGGAGCTGAACCAATCGCTCGAGCATCCGGTGCGCCGACGAGCGCGGCAAGCCGGTGCGCCGCACAATCTGCGCCAGCGTCAGCCGCCCCGGCCCGTCGAACGCATCGAGGACCAGCGAGATGCGGTCGATCACCGCGGTGGGGGTTTCGACAGGCGCGGCCATATGTCCTCCTGGCTGGCATATTCCTATTAGGAATATATTCTTACCACATCGCTGTGGCCGCTGTCACAACGCTCAGGGCACGTGTCGCGAATCTCGCCGAACAGACGCAAAAGCCCCCGACACGCCGGGCGTGCGGGTGCTTTTGTGTCTGCTCGCGGGAGTAATTCAGGCCTTGGCGGCCGAGCGCCCGGCGCGGCGGCCGTAGAAGCTGCCGTCACCGAGCGAGACGCCGCTGGCGTAGCCCCACGCGGCCAGGCCGGCGGTGCACCGGCCGGCGGCGAATAGCCCGGGTATGGGCGCGCCGCTGACGTGCAGCACCTCGGCGTCCAGCGTGGTCGCCAGCCCGCCCAGGGTGAAGCCGCCGGTGCTTTCCCGCAGGTCAATCGCGCCGACCGGCGATCCGATCGGCTTGATCCACTCGGACTTCTTGTGCAGCAGCGGATCCTCGCCGCGCGCGGCGCCCTCGTTGTAGGCGGCCACGGTGGCCTGCAGCGAACCGGGCGGCAGGCCCATGTCGCGCTCCAGGTCCGCGACGGTGTCGGCCACCCAGGTCGCCGGGCGCAGCATCAGCTTCGGCGACCACGAGGCCTCCGCCGCCTCCTGCGCGTCGCCGTCGATGATCAGGTACGCGACGTTGTCCTGCTGGTACAGCGTGAGCTGGCCGATCCGCCCCGGATAGGTGTCCTCGGCGACGTAGCGCTGACCGCGCGCGTTGACCAGGATGCCGCGCACCAGCTGCTGGGGGTCGACGAAGATCGCGACCTCGGTGGCGTCCATGTGCGCCAGGTCGGCGCCCAGCGCCTGCGCCATCCGGATCGCCTGCCCGTCGTGCTGCTCGATCGACGCGGCCGGCCGCCCCGCGATGCGCGGCGCGTAGCGCGCCACCATCGCGTCGTTGTAGGCGAAACTGCCGGTGGCCAGCACGACCCCGCGGCGCGCCCGGATCGTCATGTCGTTGCCGTACTGGCGGGCGCAGATGCCCACCACCCGGCCGTCGGATTCGGTGATCAGCCGCTGCACCCGCACGTCGTAGAGGGCCCGCGCCCCGGCGGCGGTGGCCGTTTCGACGAGGGGCTTCATCAGCATGTAGCCCGCACTCGCTTCGCCCTGCTTCTTGTTCTGCATCTGCGGGACGTGCCCGCGCGGGGCGGGGGAGGCGATCGTGTTGAACGGATAGGAGTTTTCGCCGCCGCTGTACATCAACCCCTGGTCGCCCATGGGCTCCCAGCCCGGCTCGGAGAAGAACTCCGCCTTGAACGGGACGCCGCAGCCCACCAGCCAGTCGAAGTGGGCGACGCTGCCGGCGCAATAGTCGGCGATCCTGGCCTCGTCGGCGCCGGGGCCCATCGCGACGTTGAGGAACGCCGCCATGTTGTCGACCGAATCGCTGAAGCCGCAAGCCTTTTGCAGCGGCGTGCCGCCCCCGAGGTAGATGAATCCGCCCGCCATCGATGCCGCGCCGCCCCAGGATCCGGTGCGCTCGAGCACCAGGACGTCGGCGCCGGACCGGGCGGCTTCCACCGCCGCCGCGGCGCCCGCGATCCCATAGCCGGCGATGACGACGTCGGCCTCGGCGTCCCACGACGTGATCGACGACGCCGCCACCGGCGTCACGTCAGATTCGGCGATCACATGCGCATGGCCGCGGGTGGTTCCGGAATCCACTCGTGGCCCCAATAGCTGTCGGCGGTGATTTCCTCTGCGGTGTAATACGTTTCGTCGACCCGCATCCCGTCGGTGCCGAATTCGATGTCCCAGTCGCCGGGCGCGCGGACGTAGAAGGACACCATCTTGTCGTTGGTGTGCCGGCCCAGCGTGGACGCGACGGTGAAGCCATCGGCGTTGACGCGGTCGAGCGCCTGGCCGACGGCGTCGAGGGTGTCCACCTCCACCATGACGTGCACCAGCCCGGGGTCGCGCTGCTGGGCGGCGGGGCAGATCGCCAGGCTGTGATGGCGCGCGTTGATGCCGAGGAACCGCACCCGGATCGGTCCGAACTCGGCGGGCAGCGGCACCCGGAACGCGCCACGAGACCGGAAACCGAGCACCTCGGTGTAGAAGTCGACGACGCCGTTGAAATCGGTCGCCGGCACGACGACGTGGCCCAGACCCTGGTCGCCCGTCACGAACTTCGCGCCGAACGGGGTGATCACCGGGCTGTGGTCGAGCACCGCGCTGTGGAACACCTCCAGCGTGGTGCCGGCCGGATCCTCGAAGGTGATCACCTCTTCGACGCGGCGGGCGTCGGCCTCCTGGACGGACAATTCCTTGAAACCGACACCGGCGCCGTCCAGGGCGGCCTTGACCCGTTGCAGCGCCTGGTGGTCACGCACTTCCCAGCCGACCGTGATCACCCGGTCAACCTCGCCGGGGACGACGATGATCCGGGCCGCGCGTTCGTCCATCCGCAAGTACAGCGCGGACTCGTCGGGTCCTTTCCCTTCGGCGAATCCCAGCACACCGAACGCGAAATGGCGCCAACGCTCGATGTCTGAGGTCGAAACCGTGATGTAGCCAAGGCTTTTCAGGTCAGACATTGAAAACCCCTCAGATCAAGGCCCGCAGCGGGCCTTCGGGCGGGTCGATGCCGATCGAACTCAGCGCCGCCGCGTGGTACGTGGTGCCCGGCACATGGATGGCGTGCATCTGGCCGACGTGCACGTCACGCCAATACCGTTGCAGCGGTTTGTCCATCCGGGCCGCGTTGCCGCCGGAGCGGGCGAAGATCTCGTCGACGGCGGAGACCGCGCGCCACACCGCGCGAACCTGCGTGCGGCGCCCGGCCGCGCGGTCGGCGAACGACACCTCCTTGCCCGCGGCGACCATGTCGTAGATGCGGTCGGCGTTGGCCAGCAGCTCCTGGCGGGCGGCGTTGATGTCGGCGGCAGCCTCGCCGATCGCGTGCATCACGTAGGGGTCGTCCTTGATCGCGGTCCCGGTGGCGCCCACCCGGCCGCGCTGGTAATCGAGGTGCGCGGCCAGCGCCCCCTCGGCGATGCCGATGGTGGCCGCCGAAATGCCGAGCGGGAACATCGTCGACCACGGCATCAGGTACAGCGGCTCGGTCATGCCGGCCTCGCGCTGGGCGGTGCCGTCCATCACCTTCGCCGCGTCCATGGTCCGGTAGGTCGGGACGAACGCGTCTTTGACGATGACGTCCTTGGAGCCGGTTCCGCGCAGCCCCACCACATTCCACGAGTCCTCGACGATCTCGTAGTCCTTGCGCGGCAGGATCATGTGCAGCATTTGCGGCGGCATCAACGGGATGCCCTTCTCGTCGCCGAGCATGGCGCCCAGGATGATCCAGTCGCAATGGTCGGTGCCCGAACTGAACTGCCAGCGCCCGTTGAACAGGTAGCCGCCGTCGACCGGTTTGGCCACGCCCTGCGGCGCGTAGGGCGACGCCATCCAGGTGTCGACGTCGTCGGCCCAGATCTCGGCGGCCACCTTCGGGTCGGCGTAGGCGAGCTGGTAGGGGTGCACGCCCACCACGCCGACGATCCAGCCCGCCGCGGGATCGAGCGCCGCGGTGGCCATCGTCGTCTCGGCGAACTCGCGGGGGTGGACCTCGAAGCCCTGATACTGGTTGGTCTGCAGCAGCCGGATCAGCCCGGCGCCCTTCATCAGCTTGACGGTGTCGTCGGTGAGCCGGCCGAGTTGCTCGGCCTCCGCGGCCTGTTCGCGCAGCTGATCGGCCATGGCCACTACCCGGTCCAGTACCCGGTCGCTCATATCGTTGTCCTTACGTGTGGGTGCTTAGTAATGGTCTACCGCAGTCCCGACCCGTCCCAAAGTAAATCCCGATGAGCGGACACAACGCGGTCAAAATTCGACATGAACATCGGTGCCCGCGGGCCGCGCCTGGCAGGCCAGAATCAGGCCCTCCTCGAGATCGTCGGCGTCCAACACGTCGCACGGAACCATGTCGACCTCGCCCGCGACCACGGTCGCCACGCACGAGCCGCAGCGGCCCTCCCGGCACGAGTGGGGCACGGCGATGCCCGCCTCGAGCAATGTCTCGACCAGCGTCTGCCCGTGGGGCCAGCACAAATGATGGCGTCGACCGTCCAGCTCGACGTCGACGCGCGCGACTTGCGGCATCCGCCGATCGTGAGCGATCCAGACGGCAGGGCGAACCCAGCTGCCCGGTGGCCGGGAAGATGCGCCCCCGGCGTCCGGTGACCGGGAGGGGGAGCGGTGCGCGATCCCGCAGGCCTTACCGTGACTGGTTGTGAACGATCCCGGCGAACAGGCTCTCGATGTGGTCGTGGTCGGCGCGGGGTTCGCCGGCCTGTACGCCCTGCACAAGCTGCGCGGCCAGGGGCTTTCGGTGCGAGTCCTGGAAGCCGCGCCCGAGATCGGCGGGACCTGGTACTACAACCGGTATCCCGGCGCGCGCTGCGACGTCGAGAGCGTCGACTACTGCTACTCGTTCTCCGACGAACTGCAGCAGGAATGGAACTGGACCGAACGCTACGCCACACAGGCCGAGATCCTGGCGTACCTGAACTGGGTCGCCGACAAACTCGACCTGCGCCGCGACATCGCGCTGCGCACCCGCGTGGTCTCCGCGACGCTCGACGAGACGACGCTGCGCTGGACGATCACCACCGATGCCGGCCAGACGATCTCGGCGCGGTTCTGTCTCATGGCTACCGGTCCGTTGTCGGCCGCGCTGACCCCGGACTTCGACGGCCTGGACACCTTCGCCGGCGAGATCTACCACACCGCGCAATGGCCCCACGACCCCGTCGACTTCACGGGCAAGCGGGTGGCCGTGATCGGCACCGGATCCTCCGGCATTCAATCGATTCCGGTCATCGCCGAGCGGGCCGCACACCTCTACGTCTTTCAGCGCACACCCAACTACAGCGTGCCGGCGGGCAACAGGCCGCTGTCGGCCGAAGAGCTCGACGAAATCAAGGCGGAATATGCCCAGCGACGCGCGCTGTCGTGGCGCAGCGGCGGCGGCTCACCCCACATCACCGCGCCGAAGCCCACCATGCAGTTCACGCCCGAGGAGCGCCGAGCGGCCTTCGAAAAGCGTTGGCAGCTCGGCGGTGTGCTGTTCTCGAAGACCTTCCCGGACCAGATGACCGATCTGGAGGCCAACGAAGAGGCCCGCCGATTCTACGAGGAGAAGGTCCGGGCCGTCATCGACGATCCGGCCGTCGCCGACCTCCTGATCCCCAACGACCACCCCATCGGCACCAAGCGAATCTGCACCGACAGCAACTATTTTCAGACCTTCAACCGCCCGAACGTGTCGCTGATCAGCGTCCGCGCCACCCCCATCGAATCCGTCGACACCACCGGCATCAACACGACCGACGCCCACTACGACGTCGACATGATCGTGCTGGCAACGGGTTTCGACGCGATGACCGGTGCGCTGGGCCGGATCGATATCGTCGGGCGCCGCGGCACCGCTATGCGCGACGACTGGGCGCACGGACCCCGCACCTATTTGGGGCTGGGCGTCGACGGCTTCCCCAACCTGTTCCTGATCTCGGGCCCGGGAGCGCCCGCCGTGCTGGCGAACATGGTGCTGCACGCCGAAGCCCAGGTGAACTGGATCGCCGACGCCATCGCGTTCCTGGACGAGCACGGTTACGCCGCGATCGAAGCAGGCGTCGACAGCGTGGACGGCTGGGGCGCCGAATGCGCCCGTCGGGCCGAGACGACGCTGTTCACCAAGGCGAACTCGTGGTACATGGGCGCGAACGTGCCGGGAAAGCCCCGGGGTTTCATGCTGTTCGTCGGGGGCTTCGCGACCTATAACGACATCTGCGCCGAGGTCGCCGACGCCGGCTACCGCGGCTTCGATCTCATCGAACGATGACGGGTCTACGGGACACGGTCGTCGTCGTCACCGGCGCCGCCAAGGGAACCGGCCGGGTGCATTGCCAGCGGTTCGCCGACGAGGGCGCCGACGTGATCGCGCTCGACGCCCCGGCCGTGGCCGACGAGTTGGCCGACACCGCAGAGAAAGTCGCCGATCGCGGTCGGCGCTGCGTGACCGGGCTGGCCGACGTCACCGACCTCGGGGCCGTCACCGCCGCCATCGATGCCGGCGTCGCCGAGCTGGGCCGCCTCGACACCATCGTCGCCAACGCCGGCGTCCACCTGCCGGGCGCGCCGTCGTGGGAACTGGACCCACTGGTGTGGCGGCGCACACTGGACATCAACCTCACCGGCGTCTGGCACACCGTCAGGGCCGGGGTGCCGCATATCGGTGGTGACGGCGGCTCCGTCGTCATCATCAGCTCCACCAGCGGCCTTCGCGGCCTGCCCAACACCGCCCACTACACCGCCAGCAAGCATGCAGTGGTGGGGTTGGCTCGCACGCTGGCCAACGAGCTCGGGCCCCGCGGCATTCGGGTCAACACCGTGCACCCAGGCCCCGTCGCGACCCCAATGGTGCTCAACGAGGCCACTTTTCGGCGGCTGCGACCGGACCTGGAAAACCCGACGGAGGCCGACGCCGCCGACGTGCTGCGGGCCCGCAACCTGCTTCCGGTGCCGTGGGTCGAGCCCGTCGACATCGCCAACGCCGTGCTGTTCCTGGCCTCGGATGAGGCCCGCTACATCACCGGCACCCAGCTCGTCGTCGACGCCGGTCTGACCCAGAAGACGACATGAGGGCGGCGCGCGGCGGGCGACTCGAAGGCAAGGTCGCCCTGATCACCGGCGCGGCGCGGGGGATCGGTCGCGCGCAGGCGGTGCGCTTCGCCCAGGAGGGCGCCGACATCGTGGCGTTGGACGTGTGCGGCCCGATCGACACGGTGCTCGTGCCGCACAGCACGCCGGACGACCTCGACACCACCGCATCGCTGGCCCGCGAGGCCGGCGGCCGGGTGCACACCGAGATCGTCGACGTGCGCGACCTCGCCGGCATGCAGGCCGCCACCGACCGCGGCGCCGCACGGTTCGGCGGATTGGACGTGGTGTGCGCGACCGCGGGAATCACGTCGCGCGGCATGGCGGTCGAGCTGGACGAAAACGCCTGGCGCACCATGCTGGACGTCAACCTCACCGGGGTCTGGCACACCTGCCGCGCCGGCGCGCCCCACCTCATCGCGCGCGGCGCCGGATCGGTGATCCTGACTAGCTCGATCGCCGGGCTGCGCGGCCTGGTCGGCGTCGCGCACTACACGGCCGCCAAACACGGCGTGGTCGGCTTGATGCGCTCGTTGGCCAACGAGCTTGCGCCGCACCATGTCCGGGTCAACTGCGTCAACCCGACCAACGTCGACACACCAATGATCCAGAACGACGTCGTCAGCAGCGCCTTTCGCCCGGACCTGGACCGCCCGCCCACGCGCGCCGAATTCGCCGACGCCGCGCGTTCGATGAACATGCTCGCGGTGCCGTGGATCGACCCCGTCGACGTCGCCAACGCCGCGCTGTTCCTCGCCTCCGATGAGGCGCGCTACATCACCGCGATCACCTTGCCCGTCGACGCGGGCGCCACCCAGAGATAGGAGGATCCGTGACCGACATCGCGAAGTACGGGCCGTGGGCGGTGATCGCCGGCGGCTCGGAAGGGGTGGGCGCCGAGTTCGCACAGCAATTGGCCGGTGACGGGTTCGATCTGGTGCTGATCGCTCGCAAGCCGGGACCGCTGGAGGACACGGCGCGGCAGTGCCGCGAGATCGGCGCACAGGTGCGCACGTTGGCCATAGACCTGCTGGACCCCGGCGCGGTCGCGCGAATTACCGCGCAGACCGCGGACATCGAGGTCGGCCTGTTGATCTACAACGCCGGCGCCAACACCTGCAGCGAGCCGTTTTTGGACGCCGAGCTCAGCGACTTCGGCCGGGTGATCGACCTCAACGTGACGCGGATGCTGCAACTCGTGCAGCACTTTGCGCGGCCGATGCGGTCCCGCGGCCGGGGCGGCATTTTGGTGGTCGGCTCGATGGCGGCGACCCACGGTTCGATGCGCCAATCGGTCTACACCGGCGTGAAGGCCTTCAGCCGCCTCTTCGCCGAGAGCCTGTGGCTGGAGCTGCGCGAGCACGGCGTCGACGTGCTGGAACTGGTGCTGGGCGTGACCCGCACGCCGGCCATGGCCCGGGCCGGCCTGAACTTCGACGTGCCGGGGCTGTCGGTGTCCGAACCGGCCGACGTGGCCCGCGAAGGGTTGGAGAACCTGGGCAACGGCCCGGTGTTCATCGCGGGCGGCAACGCGGCCGCGGTGCACCGGGGCAGCGGGCCGGACCGCGCCGCGATCGTGTTGGGCGCGCACAGAGCCGTGCAGGAACTCCTGGGCCAGAAATGATGCGCTCGGTGAAACTGGAAGGAGATCAGCGGTGATCGACGCCGACGAACTGTTGACGCGGCTGTGCCGACTCGAGGACGAACGCGATATCGCCCGATTGATCGCGTCCTACGGTCCGGCGGTGGACGCGGGGGACGCCGACGCCGCGGCGCGGCTCTGGGCGACCGATGGCGGCTACGACGTCGAGGGTTGGCAGATGCACAGCCGGGCCGACGTGCGCGCCATGGTCAGCTCGGCCTCCCATCAGAAGCTGGTGGGTGGTGGTTGCTGCCACTTCGTCGGCCCGGCGGTCGTGACGGTCACGGGGGATTCGGCGGTGGCGGTCAGCGAATCGCTGGTTCTCGTGCGTGACGGCGAGAGCTATCGCGTATGGCGCTGCACGGCAAACCATTTCGAGTTGCGGCGCATCGAGAACCGTTGGCGGATCACCAAGCGTACGAGCCGCGTCCTCGATGGCGATCCCGGGGCCCACGCCTTGCTCACCGCGGGCCTGGCGGGTGCGCCGGCACCGACATTGGGCGCCGGGGGAGACGTGGATTGAGGACGCTCCCGCGCTAGCCGCGCGAAAGGAACGCCAGCACAGCGCTTTCGAACGCCTCCTTGGCCTCGATCATCGCCCAGTGCCCCGAGTTCGGGAAGATGTGCAGCTCCGCGTTGGGAATCGTGCGCATCGGGATCAGGGCCATGTCGGGCGGGCTCACCCGGTCGTCGCGTCCCCAGGTCAGCAGGGTGGGCGCGGTGAGCTTGTGCATGGTCGCCCACGGCAGCGGCCGGTCGGAGGCGGCCAGCGCGGCGTTCATCCCGGCGAACGCCGCCTTGCCGTACATGCGCCGCGCCGCGGCCAGGGTGTCGGGGTCGGTGGCCAGCTGCCAGCGCTCCTCGATCAGCTGCTCGGTGACCAGCCCCTGGTCGTAGACCATCGACTTGAGCCAGTCGACCAGGCGCTGGCGCGTCGGGTCCTCGACGAATTCCTGCAGCAGCCGGATGCCCTCGCTGGGGCTGGGGCTGAAGATGTTGGTGCCGATCCCGCCGATGGTCACCAGCCGACCGACGCGCTCGGGATTGTGGGTGGCGAAGTTGATGCCCACACCGCCGCCCATCGAGTTGCCCACGATGTGCACCTTGGCGACGCCGAGCGCGTCCAGCAAGGGCGCGACGGTGCCGAACGCGGTGACCATCGGGTGTCCGCCGAAGTCGTCGCTGACCCCGAACCCGGGGAATTCGAGGATCAGGCAGCGGAATCGCTCGGCGAAGGCCGGCAGCACCCCGCGGAAGTTGCGCCACCCGGTGACCCCGGGCCCGGACCCGTGCAGGAACAGCAGCACCGGTGCGGAATCGGGGGCCCCGCCGTCCCCAGTGTCGTAGTAGCGCAAAGCGCCTTTTTCCGTGCCGATTTCACGCAGGTCTTGCTCTGCGAGAGGCTGTCGAGAAGTGTCTGCCACGGGTGTCACCCTGCCATGCCGCGGCGCCGAGGGGGATGGGGTTCCGCTGAACGGGCGGCGGTCAGGTTCGGCCGCGGACCGGCGCGCTCGCATTCATCAGCTCTTTGAGGGCGACGGGGAAGGCGTCGGCCAGGTCCCAGAGGTCGGCCACGAGGTCGGGGCAGGAAATGATGCCGACGCCGAGACGGCGGCCCAGCGACATCACGGTGATGTTGAGCCCGGCGCCGGCGATGATCGGACCGAGCGGGTACATCGCGTCGAGCCGGCAACCCAAGAAGTAGAGCTGGTCTCGCGGCCCGGCCACGTTCGACATCACCAGGTTGTGCGGCGGCTTCTCGGGCAGCGGTATGCGGGGCAGCAGCTTCATCGCGGCGCCGAACATGGTCTGCCCGGCCACTTGCGTCCAGTCCTGCAGCAGGGTCGGCCCCATCGCGGCGGCGTGGTCCTTGGCCGCGGCGTTCCCGCCGGCGATGCGGGTGAGGCGTTCGGCGGGGTCGGCGATGTGGGTTTCCAGCCGGCAGAGCATCCAGGTCATCTGATTGCGGCCCGGTCGAGATGACTTGCCGCGGACGGACACCGGCACGCTGGCGACCATCGGAATGTCCGGCAGGGCGTCGCGGTCCAGAAGGTACTGCCGCAGCGCCCCCGCGCACATCGCCGTCACCACGTCGTTGACGGTCACCCCGAACCGCTGTTTGACGGTCTTGACGTCCTCGAGGTCCACGCTCGCCAGGGCGATGTTGCGGCGTCGGGTGAAGCGGCCGTTGAACGCCGTGGGCGGCGCCGCGAACGGGGCCGCCATCGTGTGGCCGCCGCCGCGGGCGCGCAGGACCGTTTGCGCCAGCGTCAGTGCCGTGGCAGGCACCACCCGCGCCAGGCGCCACGGTCGCAACGCCGCCCCGATCAGACCGCCGGCGGCGATCTGCAATGGGTTCGCCGCGCCGGCGCGGGCGGCCGGTTCCGGCGGCGGCGGGCCGTCGGGGGTGGGGCCGCACAATTGCGCGAGCAGGTTGGCTCCGCCCACACCGTCGACCACCGCGTGGTGGGCCTTGAGGACGACGGACAGCGCGTCCCCGCCACGCAGCCCTTCGATCACCCACATTTCCCACAGCGGACGATCGCGATCGAGCGCCAGGCCGGCGACGTGACCGCAGATTTCCGCCAGTTCTTCGCGCCCGCCCGGCGAGGGCAGCGCGACCCGGTGCAGGTGGCGTCCCAGATCGAACCGGTCGTCGTCCACCCAGACCGGATGGTCGAAGTTCAGTTGGTTATCGGCCAGCTTCAGACGGAATTCCGGGACGGCGTCCACCCGCTCCGCGAGCGCCTCACGAAAGCGCGCGAAATCGTAGCCGCCGGGCATGGCCGCGGGGTCGAGCTCCAGGACGCAGCAAACGTTCAGCGGCTGAGTCGGTGATTCGAGGTACAGAAAGAACGCGTCTAGCCCACTGAGTCGCTGCATACCCGCTCGTCTCCTGTGTGCGGCTCTGACCGCTGGTCACATGACCATCGGTCATCCCAACGCTCGTGGGGGATCCACGATCGGGGCGACCGCGATTTGTTGCGTGACGGTCTTTCTATAGCCACTGCGGGGCTTCCGGCAAACATTGCGCCGGACGCGGATCGGGACCGCGTTCTGCGAGGGCTAGCGGGCCATCGCCGAGTCGGGCGCTGCCCAGTCGGTGGACACCTGCCGGTGCTTGATCAGCCAGGCGCCACCCTCGGGCACCAGGACGTCCCGGTAGCGGCCGCAATGGTCGAGCCCGATGTGGGTGACGACGGTGAAGTACGACTTGACGCGCGCCTCGCCCGGTGTCACTTCGGTGAACAACACGTTCGCGACGTTATGGCGCACAATCGGTTTGACGCCGCCAGTGACGTCGGCAGTGACGTTGGCGTCGACGGCGACCTTTCCGGTGACGCCGCCCAGGAATTCCGCGATCGCCGATCGCCCGCGCAGCGGGTCGAACCCGCGGATCTCGAGCACGCCGTCCGGACAGAACGTCTCCGCGAGGCCGTCGAGCGCGCCCGCGTCGCCGGACCAGTTGTAGCGCGCCAAGGTGTCTCGGATCTGCTCACGGGCCACCAGTTCCCACGTTTCCACTGTTATGGTTCCTCCCGCCGCTGACCGGGGTGCAGCGATATCGGGCCTCAGCGTAACCGATACGGCCGGGACATTCCGGCGTCGTCTCGGCCGGGCATTGTCAAACACCCTGAACCGCAAGGGAATTGGATACAACGGCCGGCGGTCCTTGCGCGGCGACCGCCCGACGCGTCGGCGCTGTGGCGAAGGCGACTCCCGTCGAAGGTTTTGGGAACCGACCGGCTGGGCAATAAACGCTGAGCAAGACGCTCGACAAGGAGGGGAGTACGTATGTCGGACAAGAGCGGTCCCGAGGAAGCCATCGAAGGCGTCGTCGAGGGCGTCAAGGGCAAGGTGAAGGAAGTCGCCGGGGCGGTCGCCGGACGCGACGACCTGATGCGCGAAGGCCAGGCCCAACAGGACAAGGCCGATGCGCAGCGCGAGGCCGCCCAGAAGGAGGCCGAGGCCGAAAGCGCCCGAAAGGCCGCCGATATCAACGAAGCTCGCCAGAAGGCCGAACAGTAGCGACAGCCGGCGGTGGCCCGGTCACGTGGTGTCCGGGCCACCGCCGCTGTCACCACTTCCGCTACGGGCGGTAGCGCAATACAGTGGGTGGATGAAACCCGGCGAAGACGGTAGGCACCTGCGCACCTGCCCGTTGTGTGAAGCTATGTGCGGCTTGGAAATTCAGGTCGATGACGGCCGTGTCACCGGCATCAGGGGCAACCGCGACGACGTCTGGAGCCGCGGGCACCTGTGCCCCAAGGGCACATCGCTGGCCGCCCTGCACGACGACCCGGACCGCATCCGCGAGCCGATGATCAAGGTCGACGGTCAGTGGCAGGAGGTCAGCTGGGACGCGGCGTTCCGGCGCTGCACCGAGTTGCTGACGCCGGTGATCGACAAATACGGAATCGGCGCGGTGACCGCCTACACCGGTAACCCGCTGGCGCACTCGTTCTCGCTCGCCCGCTACGCGGGCGTGTTGATGGGCATGTCCGGGATGCCGATCACCTACTCGCCGGGCACGGTCGACCAATGGCCGAAGAACCTGTCCTCGCACCTGATGTACGGACTCTGGTGGAACTTCCCGGTGCCCGACATCGAACGCACGGACCTGCTGGTCATCATGGGCGCCAATCCCGCCGCGTCGCAGGGCTCACTGCTGGCAGCGCCCAACGTGATGGGCCTGATCGACGCGATCCGCAAGCGCGGCAAGGTCATCGTGATCGACCCGGTGCGCACCCCGACCGCCGCGCGCGCCGACGAGTGGCTTCCCATCGTGCCCGGGACCGACGCGGCGCTGTTGCTGGCGGTCGCGCACACCCTCTTCGCCGAAGGCCTCGCCCGTCCCTGTCCGCACCTCGCCGGCCACCTCGATGGGCTGGACACCCTGCGGCGGGCCGTCGCGGACTGGCCACCGGAACGCGTCGGCGCCGTCACCGGCATCGGCGAAGACCGGATCCGCCGGCTGGCCCGCGAACTCGCCGGCACCGACAAATCGGTGGTCTACGGACGAATCGGGTTGTGCAACCAGGAATTCGGCAGCCTCGCCAGCTGGCTCGTCGACGTGGTCAACATCCTGACCGGTCATTTCGACACCCCCGGCGGCGCCATGTTCCCCAGGCCGGCCGCCTGGTCGATCACCACGCAGCCCCTGCCCGGATTGGAGGGCGGCGCACCGGAATTCGGCCGCTGGCACACCCGCGTGCGCGGCGCCAAGGAAGTTCTCGGCCAGGCGCCGGTGTCGTGCATGGCCGAAGAGATCGCCACCCCGGGCGACGGCCAACTCAAGGCGCTCATCACGGTCGCGGGCAACCCGGTGCTGTCCACCCCCGGCGGCGACAAGCTCGACGAAGTGCTGCCGATGCTGGAGGCGATGATCTCCGTTGACCTTTGGCTCAACGAGACCACGCGGCACGCTGATGTGATCCTGCCCGGACTGTCGCCGCTGGAGCAGCCGCATCACGACGATCTGATCCTGCTCTTCGCGATTCACAGCATCGCGAATTACTCGGCGCCCGTGTTCGATCCGGGCGATCGCCCGCACGAATGGGAGATCCTGATCCGGCTGACCGGACTGTGCACCGGCACGCCCGCCGAGGACGTCGACGTTGCGGCGATCGACGACGGCTTCTTCGATTACCTGGCCTTCACCCGCGGGCTCGACGGCGCGGAGATCCGCAAGTACTACGAGCACGGCGGGCCGGAGCGGATGCTCGACCTCACCCTGCGTACCGGGCCCTTCGGCGACCAGTACGGCAAGAACCCGGGCGGGCTCACGCTGGACACGCTCAAGGCCAACCCGAACGGAATCGACTTCGGGCCCATGGTCCCCCAGCTGCCCGACATCCTCGGCACCGCCGACAAGAAGATCCGGCTCGCACCGCAGTACCTGCTCGACGACCTGCCCCGGCTGGCCGCGCGCATGGAGCGCCCCGCCGAACCGCTGGTCCTGGTGAGCCGCCGGCACCTGCGCTCGAACAACACCTGGCTGCACAACGTGCCCGCGCTGATGAAGGGAAAGGACCGGTGCACGTTGCTGATCCACCCCGACGATGCGGCCCGGTGCGGCGTCGCCGACAACGACATCGTGACGGTGAAATCGCAGGCCGGCGAGATCAGGGTTCCCGTGGAGATCACCGACGCCATCAAGCCGGGCGTGGTCTCGATGCCCCACGGCTGGGGACACGGCAAGCCGGGCACCCGCATGACGGTGGCCAACGGCTCACCGGGCGCGAACACCAACGTGCTGTCCCCGCCGACGTTCGTCGACCAGCCGTCCGGCAACGGGGTGCTCAACGGCATCCCGGTGACGATCATCGACGATCAAGCCAGATTCCGTCCCGCGCAAGCGCTTTGAGGAAGCCGGCGGTTTGCCAAGGAGTCTCAGGGGTCGACCGGCCGATTCGTCCACCCGCGGCCCGGCCGGCGTGACGAGCGGAACCATCCGCCGGCCGCGCCCGTTCCGCCATCGGTCGCGATGGTGTGGCCCGTGACGAACGACGACAGGTCCGAGGCCAGAAAAAGGATCACACGGGCCTGATCCTCGGGCCGGCCCATCCGCCCGACCGGCACCCACCGCGGCCATTGGGTGTGCTCCTCGGGCGACAGCCACTGTGAGTAGGGCACTTGAAGGGACTCGGTGACGTCGGGGGCGATCGCGTTGACCCGCACGCCGTGGTTGCCCACCTGCACGGCGAGGCTGCGGGTGAAGCCGATCAGCCCCGTCTTGAACGCGGCATACACCGGATCCTCCGGGTAGCCGCGCAGCCCCTCGACCGACGAGACGTTCACGATCGCACCGGCGTGCCGGTCCACCATGGCGGGCAGGAACGCCCGGGTGAGCAGGAAGGCGTGGTGGAGGTTGATCCGGTAGAGCTCATCCCAGAGCCGCGGGTCGGTGTCGACGAAGTTTCCGGGGTGGCGCAGCCAGTGGCCCACGTTGTTGACTAGCACGTCGACGCGCCCGTGCGCGTCGAGCACCGTCCGGGCCAGGCCGGTGACCTGGTCCGGCGCCCGGACGTCGGTGACGACCGCCCGCGCGGATCCGCCGGCCGCCGTGATCGCGTCGGCGGTCGCGCCCCCCAGCTCGCCGTCGATATCGGCGATCACGACGTGCGCGCCGTGGCGTGCGAAAAGCCGCGCGGTGGCCGCGCCGATGCCGCCCCCGCCGCCGGTCACGACCGCGACCCGGTCGGCCAGCAACGGGCCCGGATGCTCTGCGTGTGTCATCGCTCGTATCTTGGGCCACGCGGCGGCCCCGGCCACAGCCGGTCCGGACCCATTCTGGGCGCGCGACGGCGGCGATCGACGATCAACGGGTGGTACCCATCTCTGCCGATGGCAAACAGTGACCTACGCGACGTTTGCTGAGCGCTGGATCGACCGGTATGCCGGGTACCCGGTGTCCACTTAGGAGTTGATGACACAGTGAGCACAATCGATCCGACCCGCATACTGCCGAGCGTGGCGACGACGCGGCGCATGCACCATCGGCATAGCCCCCAGTCGGTCGCCGTCTCGCTCGCCAGCCGGCTCATCGTGAAGAACGCGGTCCGCGCCTGGGCCATGACGCCCAACCTGCACTGGCCGCTGGAGTACGTCGACAGTTTTGCCGGGATGTTTCCCCGTCTGGGCTCCGCGGCGAACACCGAACCGGTGCGTCTCGAGCACTGCGCCGCGGAGTGGGTTCGCGCTCCCGGCGTCTCGGGGGACCGGGCGATCCTGTACCTGCACGGCGGCGCGTTCCTCACCTGCGGCCTCAACACGCACCGCTCGATGGTGACCCGCCTGTCCAAGGAGGCCGACGCCGCCGTGCTCGCCGTCGCCTACCGGAAGTTGCCCGCACATCAGATCACCGACGCCATCGACGATGGCATCAGCGGCCTGCGATGGCTGCAGGACCGCGGCTACGACGGCGACCGGATCGTCGTGGCCGGCGACTCGGCCGGCGGATACCTGGCGTTCATGACCACGCTGTCGGCGATTGGCGAGGACATCATGGAGCCGGCCGGGGTCGCGACCATCTCGCCGTTCACGGACACGGACCCGGCACGAAAACTCAAGCACCGCAACGCCCGCAAGTGCTCGATGTTCACCCGCAGCGCGTTCTCGCGGTTCGCTAAGTACCTCGGCGACGCCCGGGCGGTGGAGGGCCGGGGCGAGTCCACGGTCGCCTCGCCCGTGGATGCCGACCTGTCGTCGTTGCCGCCGGTGACCATTCACGCGAGCTCGGACGAATTGTTGCTCGCCGACGCGGAACTGATGGCGAAGCGCCTGGAAGCCAGCGGGGTCCGATGCGATCTGCACCTGTGGGACGGGCAGATCCACGACTTCCCGTTGGCCGCCGACATCTTGCCGGAGGGCAGGCGCGCCATCAAATACCTCGGCGATTTCGTCAAGGACGTCACCCCCGCCGGGGACGCGGTCCGGAGTAAGGTCCGGAACGTGCGCCGCCTGCGCAGCGCCGCCGCGGCCGGTTGAAGCCGACGAAAGTAATTGTGCCGCAGGCTGATTCGACGGCCGGCGGCCGTATCCCGTTGCGCCGGGTGCCCAACTCGCGGCGCTGCCGTTACAGTTGGTCCTGATGAGCCCACCAGCCCCGCCTGCGCTGACCGTGCGGTACGAGGGAGCCGAGCGCACCTTCGCGGCAGGCAACGACGTCGTGATCGGGCGTGACCTTCGCGCGGACGTCCGCGTCGCCCACCCCCTGATCTCCCGCACCCATCTGATCGTGCGGTACGACCAGGGCCGATGGGTCGCGGTCGACAACGGCAGCCTCAACGGTCTGTACGCGAACAACCGCCGCGTCCCGGTCATCGACATCCAGGACGGCATGCGCGTCAACGTCGGCAATCCCGACGGCCCGGCGCTGACCTTCGAGGTCGGCCGCCACCAGGGTTCGGCCGGGCGGCCGCCGCTGACGACGTCGATACCCATCGTCAGCACGCCCGGCGCGCCCCTCGAGGGAGCGCCGCAGAGCCCGAGCGGCACGCAAACTTCCGCCCAGCCTCAGCAGCCGGCGTCTGCCTCGTTCCGCCACCCGGCGCATCCGCCCACCGCCACGCAGCCCAGCCACTCACCGAGCGGACCCCTCGCGAGCCAGCCGCCCAGCGGCCCGACCCCGAGCCATCCGTCGGGCCCACAGACCCGCTTCCCGACCAGCGGCCCCCTGGCCGCGCCGCCCAGCGCGCCCCAGCCCGCACCGCAGATCTACCGGGCGCCGTCGGCGGTGCACGCGGCCCCGCCCACCACCGCGCAACCGGCGGCGTCCCAGACGGGCCGCATCGGCGGCGACTCGTCGAACATCGCCACGTCGATGATGAAGATCCTGCGGCCGGGCAGGGCCGGGCTGGAGTCCACGCCGGGCGCGATCACGATCGGCCGCGCCAACGACAACGACATCGTCATCCCCGAGGTCCTGGCGTCACGCCACCACGCCACGCTGATCCCGGCGCCGGGCGGCACCGAGATCCACGACAACCGCAGCATCAACGGCACCTTCGTCAACGGCGCCCGCGTCGATTCGGCCGTGCTGCACGACGGTGACGTCGTCACGATCGGCAACATCGACCTGGTCTTCGCCGGCGGCACCCTGGCCCGACGCGACCAGACCGCCACCGCGACGCGCACCGGCGGCCTCGACGTGCGCGGGGTGACCTGGACGATCGAGAACAACAAGACGCTGCTGGACAACATCTCGCTGACCGCCCTGCCCGGGACGCTGACCGCGATCATCGGGCCGTCCGGCGCCGGCAAATCGACGTTCGCCCGGCTGGTCGCCGGGTACACGCACCCGAGCACCGGCACGGTGGCGTTCGAGGGCCACAACGTCCACGCCGAGTACGCCTCGTTGCGCAGCCGGATCGGGATGGTGCCGCAGGACGACGTCGTGCACGGCCAGCTGACCGTGCAGCAGGCGTTGATGTACGCCGCCGAGCTGCGCCTGCCGCCGGACACCACCAAGGACGACCGCGCCCAGGTGGTGGCCCGGGTACTCGAGGAACTCGAGATGACCCAGCACCTGCACACGCGGGTCGACAAGCTCTCCGGCGGCCAGCGCAAGCGCGCGTCGGTGGCACTGGAGTTGCTCACCGGGCCGTCGCTGCTGATCCTCGATGAGCCGACGTCGGGCCTGGATCCGGCGCTGGACCGGCAGGTGATGACCATGCTGCGGCAGCTGGCCGACGCCGGCCGGGTGGTGCTCGTCGTCACCCACTCGCTGACCTACCTCGACGTCTGCGATCAGGTTTTGCTGCTCGCCCCCGGCGGCAAGACGGCGTTCTGCGGGCCGCCCGGCCAGATCGGTCCCGCCATGGGCACCACCAACTGGGCCGACATCTTCAGCACCGTCGCCAACGACCCCGACGGCTCCCGGGAGCGCTACCTGGCGCGGACGGGCCCGCCCCCGGCGCCGCCGCCGGCGGAGAAACCCGCCGAACTCGGCGACCCCTCACACACCAGCCTGTTCCGGCAGTTCTCCACCATCGCCCGGCGCCAGATGCGGCTGATCGTCTCGGATCGCGGCTATTTCGTGTTCCTGGCGCTGCTGCCGTTCATCATGGGTTCGCTGTCGATGTCGGTGCCCGGCGATGTCGGCTTCGGCATTCCGAACCCGATGGGCGCCGCGCCCAACGAGCCGGGTCAGATCCTGGTGCTGCTGAACGTCGGCGCGGTGTTCATGGGTACCGCGCTGACCATCCGCGACCTCATCGGGGAACGCGCGATCTTCCTGCGCGAGCAGGCGGTTGGCCTGTCGACGTCGGCGTACCTGCTGGCCAAGGTGTGCGTGTACACGGTCTTCGCGATCGTCCAGTCGGCGATCGTGACCATCATCGCGGTGCTGGGCAAGGGCGCGCCGACCCAGGGCGCGGTGGCGTTGGGCAAGCCCGGCCTCGAGTTGTTCGTCGACGTCGCGCTGACGTGCGTGGCCTCCGCCATGCTGGGGCTCGCGCTGTCGGCCGTCGCCAAGTCCAACGAGCAGATCATGCCCCTGCTGGTGGGGGCCGTGATGTCACAGCTGGTGTTCTCCGGCGGGATGATCCCGGTGACCGGCCGGGTGGGGCTGGATCAGATGGCCTGGGCCACGCCCGCCCGGTGGGGATTCGCGGCGTCGGCGTCCACCGCCGAGCTGACCAAGCTGGTGCCCGGGCCGCTGACCCCGAAGGACTCGCACTGGCAGCACACGCCGGCCAGGTGGTGGTTCGACGTCGGCATGCTGGCGCTCATCAGCGCCGTCTATCTGGGTTTCGTGCGCTGGAAGATCCGCCTCAAGGGCGGCTGATCGCTCGCGCGTCAGGCGCCCTTGCGGACCACTTGGTCGGCCGCGGCGCGCATCCGGTCGGACAGTTGCAGAAGATTGTGCTCGCCTACGCCCAGGGGAAGGGTGTACGCCAGTTGTCTCAATTCGACGGCGTAGTTGCGCAAGTCCTCGCGGAGGCGCGTCTCAACAGTGGGCATGATTTCTCCCTCGGGCTGGGGCAGAGGGCCTGGTCCGCGTTGACCAACCGATCCGAAAATCTTCGCAGCCCGCGGCCGAATCCGCCAGAGCGTCGACGGGTTTTAACGGGAGTTTGACAGCGGTTTTACCGTGCGACCCCGGCCGTTCTCGACCGATGCGCGGCAGAATGCCACGCGCGAACTCGCGGCGGCGTTACGCTGGCGCTGCTCGGTGTAACGGCATCGACGCTCCGAGAAAGGCATAGGCGCCGGAATGGATTTCGAACTCGACGCCGGGCAGCGCGCCTGGCTGGCCGAGGTCCGCGAATTTCTGCACGAGAACGTCACCCCCGCATTGCGCGCCGAGCTGGCCGAGCACGACTTGGAGATTCTCGACGGCGAGGTGGCGCGGTTCCGCCGCAAGATCGGCGCCAAGGGCTGGTTCGGGCTGAACTGGCCGCGCGAGTACGGGGGGTTGGGCCTGGGCGCCATTCACCTGCACCTGTTGATGAGCGAATTCGAGTACTGGGGCGTGCCCGGACCCGACCTGACCGTCACGTCGGTGGCGCCGATGATCATGCGTCACGGCACCGAGCGGAACAAGAGCGAGTGGCTGCCCCCGATCGCCCGGGGCGAAATGATCTGCGCGGTCGGCTATTCCGAGCCCGAGGCCGGGACCGACCTGGCGAGCCTGCGGACCACCGCGACCCGCGACGGCGAGGAATGGGTGATCAACGGGACCAAGATCTGGAACAGCGGCGCGCAGCGGGCCACGCACGAATGGCTCTGCGTCCGTACCGATCCGACGACCGCGCGCCACCGCGGCATCTCGGTCATCATCGTGCCGATCGACAGCCCCGGCGTCGAGATCCGCCCGCTCTACGCGTGGTCGGGCTACCGCACCAACGAGGTGGCATTCCGCGACGTGCGGGTGCCGGCCACCAACCTCGTCGGCGAGGTCAACCGCGGCTGGACCTACATCACCGGCGCGCTCGACCTCGAGCGCGGCGCGCTGACCAACGCCGGAGACCTGCGCCGCGCCGTCGAGGAATTGCACGAACTTTCGCGCAGTCCGCGCCGCGACGGGACGGTGCCCGCCGACGACCCGTCGCTTCGCCGCCGGCTGGCGCAGGCCGAAGCCGACGTCGCGGTGGCCACGCTGATGGGCTACGAGGCGGCCTCGATCCTCGACAGCGGCGTCATTCCGACCGTCGAGGTGAGCGTCGAGAAGGTGTTCACCAGCGAGCTGCGCCAGCGCATCGCCGCCCTGGCGCTCGATCTCCTCGGCCCGGACGGCTTGTTGGCCCACCGCAGCGAACAGGCCCCGCTGGCCGGCAAATTCGAGCGGCTCTACCGGGCCGCCCCGCTGATGCGCTTCGGCGGGGGCACCAATGAGGTGCTTCGCGACATCATCGCCCAGCGCGGGCACGGGATGCCCTCCTATGGACGCTGACCGAAGCCTCGCACACCACCGATGAAGACGATCCCGTCCGCCGAGCAGCGTGAGTTCGCCGCGGCGCTACGCGCCCTGCTGGCCGCCGAGAACCCGGTCAGCCAGGTGCGCGCCCTCGACGAGCCCGGCGCGGACCGGCGCACACCGGCGCTGTGGAAGGCGGTGGCCGACGCGGGGGTCTTCGGGCTGGCCGTCGCCGCGGAGTACGGCGGTGCCGGTGGCTCACTCGACGACCTGGCCGTGTTCTACACCGAAGCCGGCCGCGCCCTGTGCCCGACGACCGTGCACAGCACCGTGCACGCCGCCCTCGCCGTCGACCAGCTCGGCTCCCCGGAGGCCAAGGCCGCTTGGCTGCCCCCGCTCGCGTGCGGCAGCGTCCGCGCCACCACCGCCCTCTGGAACGCCCGCGACGCCGCGCTCGTCGCCCCTGCGCTGCGCGCCGATCCCGATCCGAATCGGTGGCGGCTCAACGGAACCGCGGATTACGTCGCCGACGCCGATGTCGCCGATCTCATCGTGGTATCGGCCGCCTCGTCGCGGGGCGGAGCCGAACGCCCGCTGGTCTTCCTCGTCGACGCGCACGGCGGCGGTGTGACCGTCGAGCCGCTCGACATGGTCGGCGGGCACCGGGCGTTCACCGTGCGCTTCGACGACGCGGTCGTGGCCGGTGACGCCGTGCTCGACGGCGTCACCGTGCCGGGATTGCGCCGGCTGGCCAACACCGCGGTGGCGCTGGGATCACTCGACCTGGTCGGGGTCGGCCAGGCCGTGCTGGACCGCACCGTCGACTACACCAAGCTGCGTCACCAGTTCGGCCGGCCCATCGCCTCGTTTCAGGCGGCCCAGCATCTGATCGCCGACATGCACATCGCCCTGGCGGCCGCGCGATTGGCGGCGCACGCGGCGGTGTTCTGGCTGGGGCGCGGCCGCACCGCGAGCAGGGAGACCGCCATCGCCCGCATGCACGCGGCAACCGCGGCCCGGCTGATCACGCTCGACGCCCATCAGCTGCACGGCGGGATGGGCTATGTCACCGAGACGGACCTGCATCTGTGGAGCGAGCGGGCCCGCCTCGGTGCGACGCTCGGCGGCGGCGCCGACGTCGCGGCGTCGTGGCTTCGGGAGACCATGGGAGAAGGGAGCGCCGGTGAGTGAGGACAGCTTGATCGACGCCGAGTCGGCGTCGCGGGTGGGCACGGTCGCCGCCTCGGCGACCGGCGAGGTGAACCGGCGCGATTGGCAACGGTGGGCGGCCGCGGTCGGCGAGGACAACCCGTTGTATTTCGATCCGGAGTACGCCCGCGCCAACGGCTTTCGCGACATCATCTGCCCGCCGCTGTACCTGCAGTACGCGGTCCTCGGGGTGTCGCGGCTGGAGTCGCTGCGCCCCGACGGATCCTCCGGCGCGGTCTCCGGCAGCCTCGCGTTTCCCCGCGCCCCCAAGCGGATGGCCGGCGGGGAGAGCTTCACCTTTCACCTGCCGGCCTACCACCGCGACGAAATCGACATGGTCCGCACCATCTCCTCGATCGTCGAAAAGCGGGGCCGCTCCGGCAGATTCGTCCTCGTCACCTGGCACACGGTGTACCGCAACCAGGATCGCGACCTGCTGGCCGAAGCGTCGACGTCGATGATCGCCCGCCCCTAGGAGCATCGTGACCGACCAGCAAGTGTTCTATGACGACATCGCCGTGGGCGATCGCATCCCCGCGCTGACGGTGACCGTCGACGAGACCCAGATGTTCTTCTTTTCGGCCGCCACGTACAACGGTCACCGCATCCACTACGACAAACAGTGGGCCCGCGACACCGAGGGATACGACAACGTGTTGGTGCACGGTCCGCTGCAGGCGGCGCTGCTGGCCCGCGCCCTCGGGGACTGGGTCGGCGGGCGGGGCAGGCTGGTGACGTTCTCGGTGCAGAACCGGGCGATCGCCTATCCCGGTGAGGCGCTCAGTTTCGGTGGCGAGGTCACCGGCAAACGCCTGGGCGACAATGGGTTTGGGGGCTACGGACTGGTGGATCTGGATATCGCCGGTCGGCGCGGCGACACGGTGCTGATGCCGGGCACCGCCACCGTCGCGCTGCCGCTGCGGGAGACCCGGGCATGAGCGGGCTGCGGGGAGAGGCCGCGATCGTCGGCATCGCCGAGTTGCCGGCCGAACGGCGCCCCACCCGCCCCGCGATGTTCACCCTCGACCAGTACGCCCGGCTGGCGAAGATGGTGATCGAGGACGCCGGTGTCGATCCGGGTCGTGTCAACGGCCTGCTGACCCACGGCATCGCCGAGTCGGCCATGTTCGCCCCGGCCACCCTGTGCGAATACCTGGGCCTGGCACTGGATTTCGGTGAGCGGGTCGACTTGGGCGGGGCGACCTCGGCCGGCATGGTGTGGCGGGCCGCGGCGGCCGTCGAACTCGGCGTCTGCGAGGCCGCCCTGGCCGTGGTACCCGGGTCGGCGGCCGTGCCCCGGTCTGAGCGGCGGCCCGCGCCGGAGCCGAATTGGTATGGGGCGTCCTCGAACAACTACGGCTCGCCGCAGGCCGAGTTCGAGATCCCCTACGGCAACGTGGGCCAAAACGCGCCCTACGCGCAGATCGCCCAGCGGTACGCGGCCGAATACGGTTACGACCCCGCCGCGGTCGCCAAGATCGCCGTCGACCAACGCACCAACGCGTGCGCCCACCCCGGCGCCGTCTTCCATGGCACCCCCATCACGGTGAACGACGTGCTGGACAGCCCGATGATCGCCGACCCCATCCACATGCTGGAAACGGTGATGCGCGTGCACGGGGGAGCGGCGGTGTTGATCGCCAACGCCGACATCGCGCGGCGCGCCCGCCATCGTCCGGTATGGATCACCGGCTTCGGCGAACACATCGCCTTCAAGACCCCCACCTACGCCGAGGACCTGCTGTCCACACCCATCGCCCGCGCCGCCGAACGGGCGTTCGCGATGGCCGGGCTGTCCCGGTCCGACGTCGACGTCGCGTCGATCTACGATTGCTACACCATCACGGTGCTGATGAGCCTGGAAGACGCCGGATTCTGCGCGAAAGGCAAAGGCATGTCGTGGATCAACGAACACGATCTGACCCATCGCGGGGAGTTCCCGCTGAACACCGCCGGCGGCCAACTGTCCTTCGGTCAGGCGGGAATGGCCGGCGGCATGCACCACGTGGTCGACGGCGCGCGGCAGGTCATGGGACGCGCCGGCGACGCGCAGGTGACCGACTGTCACACCGCGTTCGTGACCGGTAACGGCGGCATCATGAGCGAGCAGGTCGCGCTGCTCCTGCGGGGGGATTAGCGATGATCCGCCGCGACGATGCGCTCGTCCCCGAGCCCACGCCGGTCTCCCGGCCGTTCTGGGACGGCCTGGCCCAGCACCGGATCCTGGTGCAGTACTCGCCGTCTCTTCGGCGGCACGTGTTCTACCCGCGCACGCTGGCCCCGGGGACCCTGGCCGACGATTTGGAATGGCGTGAGATCGACGGCGCCGCAACGCTGTACACCTTCACGATCGCCCGCCGGCCGACCGGTCCGCCGTGGGCCGACGCGCTGCCGCAGCTGCTCGCGGTGGTGCAGTGGGACGCCGGGCCGAAATTCAGTACCGAGCTGGTCGACGTAGATCCGGGCGACATCCGGGTCGGGATGCGGGTGGAGCCGGTGTTCTGCGATCTCGAAGACGGGATCACGTTGCTGAGGTATCGGCCCGCATGACCGAAATGAGCGACGCCATCGTCATCGGTGCCGGGTTCGCCGGGCTGTACGCCGTGCACCGAGCCGCCTCGGCGGGGCTGTCGGTGACGGCCCTCGAGGCGGCGCCCGACGTGGGCGGCACCTGGTACTGGAACCGCTATCCGGGCGCGCGTTGTGATGTCGAAAGTGTGGACTACTCCTACTCTTTCGACGAGGAGCTGCAGCGCGACTGGCAGTGGAGCGAACGCTTCGCCGCCCAACCGGAGATCCTGGCCTACCTTCGGCACGTCGCCGACCGCTTCGACCTGCGCCGCCACTACCGGTTCGGCGTCGACGTCGTCGGCGCGGCCTTCGAGGGTGGGCGTTGGCAGGTCGACACCGCGACCGGACAAAGCCATGCGGCGCAGTTCCTCCTGTGCGCCACCGGTTGCCTGTCGGCGGTCAACCGGCCCGATATCCCGGGCGTGCAAGACTTTTCGGGAGCGGTGTATTTCACCGCCGCCTGGCCGCGCGAGGATCCCGATCTGCGCGGCAAGCGGGTGGGGCTCATCGGCACGGGATCGTCGGGGATCCAGGTCGCGCCGATCATCGCTTCGCGGGCCGAAAACCTGGTCGTATTCCAGCGATCCGCGAACTACACCATCCCGATGCCCAACCGGCCGTGGTCGGCCGACGAACAGCGGCAGATCCAGGAGCAGTACCCCGAGCGGCGCCGCGCCTCGGCCTACGCGTCGGCGGGCACGCCGCACGGCAGCTACCACAAGAACGCCGTCGACGCCGACCCCGAGGAGCGGACGGCGGCGTTGTGGGAGCGTTGGCGCGAGGGCGGGGTTCTTTTCGCGAAGACCTTCCCCGACCAGACCCGCAACGCGTTGGCCAACGAGGTCGCCAGGAAGTTCGCCGAGGAGCGGATCCGGGAAATCGTCACCGATCCCGCGGTCGCAACCGACCTGATCCCGGTCGACCACCCGATCGGAACCAAACGGATCTGCACCGACGACGGCTACTACGCCACCTTCAACCGCGACAACGTGCGGCTGGTGAACCTGCGTCGCGAGCCCATCGAGGCGATCACCGCCGATGCCGTGCGGACCCCCGCGGCGACGTACCCCTGCGATGTGCTGGTGTTCGCGACCGGGTTCGACGCCATGACCGGGGCGTTGACGCGGATCAACCCGCGCGGGCCGCGGGGGGAGCGGCTGCGCGAAATCTGGTCCGATGGCCCCCTCACCTTCCTCGGCCTGATGGTGCCGGGCCTGCCGAACCTGTTCACGATCAGCGGGCCGGGTAGCCCGTCGGTGTTGGCGAACATGGTGCTGCACGCCGAGGTTCAGGTCGACTGGGTCATCGAGCTGGTGCGGGCCGCGCGGCGGCGCGGCGTCAGCGAGGTCGAACCGAGCCGTGACGCCGCCGTCGCCTGGACCGAGCAGGTGGCCGAAGCGGCCGAGCAGACGCTGTTTCCCCGGGCGGCATCGTCGTGGTACCTGGGCGCCAACATCGAGGGCAAGAAGCGTGTCTTCATGCCCTACATCGGCGGGTTCGGTACCTACCGTCGGCACTGCGACGACGTGGCGGCCCGCGACTATGCCGGGTTGGTGATGACGACCCGATGACAGCACGGAGGAAGTGAGACGGTGCCGGAGACGGTTCAGCAGCTGTTGCGGCAGCGCAGGCACGAGGACACCCCCGCGATCGCCCACGGCGAGAAGACGTGGACCTGGCGCGAGCACCTCGCCGAAGCCGAGGCCGAAGCGGCTGCCCTGATCTCGCGCGCCGACCCCACCCGGCCGCTGCATGTCGGTGCCGCACTGGGCAATTCACCGGCCATGCTGCGGGCGATGGCCGCGGCCGCGCTGGGCGGCTACGTGCTGTGCGGGCTCAACACGACCCGCCGCGGACCCGCGCTGCTCGCCGACATCCGGCGCTCGGACTGCCAGATCCTGCTGGTCGACCGCGATCACCTGCCCCTGCTGGAGGGCCTGGATCTCAACGGAATTCAGGTTTTCGACGTGGACGGGGCGAGTTACGCCGAGGCGGTGACCGCGGCGCCACCGCTGACCCCGCACCGCGAGGTCGCCGCCGCGGACACGTTCATGATGATCTTCACCTCGGGGACGAGCGGTGACCCCAAGGTGGTCCGGTTCGCGCACGGGATGGCCATCATGTGCGGCGCCAGCCTGATCTTCCAGTACGACGTCACCGCCGCCGACGTGTGTTACCTGGCGATGCCGCTGTTTCATTCCAACGGCGTCGCCGCGGGGTGGGCGGTGGCCATCGGCTGCGGCGCCACCATGGTCCCGGCCAAGTTTTCGCCGTCGCGGTTCCTCGAGGACGTGCGCCGCTACCGCGTGACCTACCTGAACTACGTCGGCAAGCCCCTGGCGTTGATCCTGTCCACCCCGGAGCGTCCCGACGACGCCGAGAACACCCTGCGGGTGGCCTTCGGCAACGAGGCGACCGATCGCGATATCGCCGAATTCGCAAGGCGTTTCGGTTGCCGGGTGGTGGACAGCTTCGGCTCCAGCGAGTTCGCGGTGATCGTGGTCCGAGAAGATGGAACCCCGCCCGGTTCCATCGGCAAGCCTTACCCCGGGGTGAGCATCTACAATTCGACGACACTGACCGAATGTGACGTCGCGACGTTCGACGCGCACGGGGCGCTGACCAACTTCGATGAGGCCGTCGGCGAACTCGTCAACACCCAGGGCGCGGGACCGTTCGCCGGCTACTACAACGATCCGGGCGCCACGGCCGAGCGCATGCGCCACGGCATGTACTGGTCGGGCGATCTGGCCTACCGGGACGCCGACGGTTGGATCTACCTGGCCGGCCGGACCTCCGATTGGATGCGGGTGGACGGCGAGAACTTGGCCGCCGCACCGATCGAGCGGATCCTGGCGCGGATGCCCGGCATCAGCCAGGTCGCCGTCTACGCCGTGCCCGACGACCAAGTCGGCGACCAGGTGATGGCCGCGATCGTGCCGCGCGCCGGGGCGGAACTGACGTCGGACGATTTCGAGAGATTCCTGGCGTCGCAACCCGATCTGTCGCCCAAGGCGTGGCCGCGCTACGTGCGCATCAACGACCAGCTGCCCGCGACCGCGACCAACAAGATCCTCAAACGCGCGCTCATCGCCGCGGGCCCCAGCGCGCAGGGCGGTGTGTTGTGGACGCGGCCCGCCCGCGGCACCACCTACGCTGCGGCCGACGAAAACGCCGACGGCCGTTCGGCATCCACCATCGCCGGCGCCTGAATCAGCGGCCCGAGACAGCGTCGGCCCCACCGGCCTCGCTGGGCGCCGGCGCTTCCCCGAACCGCGCCAGCACCAGCGTCGCCGCCACCGCGACGGCGAATCCCGCGATCACCAGCCCACCGAGCCCGTCGCGCGCCGTATCACCCAACCACGCCACCCCCACGAACGCCGGGGCGAGGGTTTCCCCGACGACCATGCCCGCGACCGCCGTGGTCACGGATCCGCGATGCAGAGCCGAGGTGAGCAACAGAAATCCGGCGGCGCCACCCGCGGCCGCCGCGTACAGGGCGGGGTTGGTGTAGAACGACCGCGTGGTCGGATCGATCACGTCGATCAGGCGCACACCGACCTCGACGACGCCGAAGCCCGTCCCGGCGCCCAGCCCCAACGCGAGCGCTCGCGCGCGGTCGGGCAGACGCCCGGCGGCGAAACCGGCGATGAGTACCGCGGCCACCACGCCCAGGAGCGCCCAGCCGAGCCCGGCCGGGGCGTGTCGAAAGTGCCCGGGCCCGGCGGCCACTGCGAGGGCGACGAGGCTGGCGCAGACCACGCCAACGGCGCACCACTCGACCGGCGACAGCCGGGCCGACAACACCCACGCGGCGACGACCCCGGTGACGGCGATCGAGGCGGCCAGCGCCGCGGCGACGACGTAGATCGGAACCAGCCGCAGCGCGGCCACCTGAAGGAGAAACCCGACGACGTCGAGGCCGATCCCGACCAGGTAACGCCACTGCCGGACGGCCCGCAGCAGCAGCACGGCGTCGACGCCCGAGCCGCTGCCCGCTTCCACCGATCGCGTCCCCGCCGCTTGCAACACGGTCGCGGTGCCGTAACAGAGCGAGCAGCCCAACGCGAGGAGAAAGCCGATCAACACACCCACCGACACTAGCCGCGCGGGGCGCCGACCCCGCCCAACACGCAATGGTGAACGGATAGGCGATGTCGATATGCGCATTTTGCGTATGTGTAACCATGTGTCCCAAGCAGTTTCAGATTGGCGGTTTGAGTCGGTGTACAAGTGTGTACTCCGTTGTTATGGCTGAACGCGGTGCCCGGCCCCACGTCCCACGCGGGCGTCGGCTGTTCCTGCGCGCGGTGCGGCGATTGTTCAGCCCGCTACAGCCCGACGACTACCTGGAGATGATCAATCCGCTGTGGACCACCAAGGAGCTACGCGGAAAGGTCGAGCGTGTCGAGCCGCAGGGCACGGAAGCGGCCAGCGTCCTGATCAGGCCGGGTTATGAATGGCCTGGTCACCGGCCCGGGCAGTACGTGCGGCTCGGCGTGGTCATCGACGGGGTCTACCACTGGCGCGCGTATTCGCTGACGTCGGATCCGGCGCCCGAAGACGGGCTGATCAGCGTGACGCCCAAGAAGGTGGACGGGGGTGTGGTGTCGCCGTATCTGGTGCAACGGATCCAGCCCGGGGATTTGGTCCGGCTCGGCGAGATCGAAGGCGTCTTCACCCTGCCCGATCCGCTGCCGCCCAAGCTGCTGTTCATCAGCGCCGGGAGCGGCATCACCCCGGTGATCAGCATGCTGCGCAGCCTCGACCATCGCGACGCGTTCGGTGACGTCGTGGTCATTCACTCCGCGCGAACCCGCGAGCAGGTGATGTTCCTGTCCGTCCTCGAAGACCTCGACCGCCGGCACCCCGGCATGCGGCTGGATCTGCGCCTGACCTCCGAGCGCGGCAGGCTCAAGCCGGACGACCTGGATGACGCCTGCCCGGACTGGCGCGAACGCGAGACGTTCAGCTCGGGTCCCGGCGACATGCTCGACGCGCTGATCGAGCACTGGGAAGGCAACGCCGACCGCGAACGGCTGCACTTCGAACGGTTCCAGCCCAAGATCGGTGGCGACGCCAACGCCGGAGAGGGCGGCACGGTGTGCTTTCTCGACAGCGAGAAGTCCGTCGAATGTGACGGCGGCACCTCGATTTTGGAGGCGGGGGAGAAGGCCGGCCTCAATCTGGCCCACGGCTGCCGAATCGGCATCTGCCACACCTGCGTCGGGACCCTGAAGTCGGGCAGGCTGCGTGACCTGCGCTCGGGTGACGTCATCGAGCCCACCGAACAGGACGTCCGAATCTGCATCAACTCCGCCGAAGGCGACGTGACACTCGCACTGTGATCGAAAGGAGCGGCCGGTGACCTCCGTCGCGGAAAAGACGATGAAAAGCCCCCTTGAGCGCCTGAGCGAACAAGAGCTCGAAAAACTCGCCAAGGAACTCGATGCGATCCATGACGAGGTGTTCGCCGATCTGGGCGAGCGGGATCGGCGCTACATCAAGACGGTCATTTCGGTACAGCGACAGATCGTGGTGGCCGGCCGCATCCTGCTGCTGGGGTCGCGTTCGAAAACCGCGTGGATCCTGGGAACCGCCTGCCTGGGAATGGCCAAGATCCTGGAGAACATGGAGATCGGCCACAATGTGATGCACGGCCAATGGGATTGGATGAACGATCCCGATATCCATTCCTCCGTGTGGGATTGGGACACCGCCTCGACCGCCGAGGCGTGGAAGCATTCCCACAACTACATCCACCACACCTACACCAACATCCTCGGCAAAGACAAAGACCTCGGCTACGAACTCCTGCGCATCGATCCCGCGCAGAAGTGGGCCCCGCGGTACCTGTTCCAGCCGATCTCCAACCTGTTGCTGACGCTGCTGTTCGAGTGGGGCGTGGCGATCCACGACATGGACATCGAGGCCATTCGGCGCCGCGAGAAGCCCTGGTCGGAGGTGCGCAAGGACCTGCGCGGCATCAGCGGAAAGGCGCGCGCGCAGGTCATCAAGGACTACCTCGGCTGGCCGTTGATCAGCGCCGGCGCCTTCGCGCTCGTTCAGCTGGCCGCACGCGGCAGGCTCGATCAGCCCCCACGGTCGCGCGTGGGCAAAGCGCTGCGCAGGGCAGGTGGCGGTCGCCTGGGCTCGGCGGCGGATCTGCTGGACAAGGTCCTGCCGGGGGTGGAAAGCACCTATCTGCGGACCCTGGGCGCCGACGCGCTGGCCAACGTCATCCGCAATGTGTGGGCGCACGCCATCATCTTCTGCGGCCATTTTCCCGACCAGACCTATACTTTCACCCCCGAAGAGGTCGAGAACGAGACGCGCGGCGGGTGGTATGTGCGCCAACTGGTCGGCGCCGCCAACATCGAAGGCAGCCCGCTGTTCCATGTCATCAGCGGCAACCTCGGCTACCAGGTGGAACACCACCTCTATCCCGACATGCCGAGCAGCCGCTACTCGGAGATCGCGCCGAAGGTCAAAGACATCTGCGAACGCTACGAACTGCCGTACAACTCCGGCCGCTTCTCGAAGCAGTGGTTGATGGTGCACCGCACCATCTTTCGATTGGCCTTTCCCGGCGGGAAGCCGCGGCGCAAACCCGGACCGTACCGAAGCGCGGCCGACCGTCCGGGGATGCAGCGACCCAGCGAGGGCGCCCGCTTCCGGGAACGCGTCCCGGCCGAACACCCGGCCGCGGGCCCCGAACACGAGCCCGGCGGCGTGGCGGTGCAGCCGCCACCGCGCGGCAACGACTGACCGCACCCTCGGTTCGCGCCGCCCGGCGAGGATCTGCGAAATGAACCGCTATCGCCGGACCCTCGTGAATGATGATCGATGGTGCATCTCATCCGGACCGCCAGCGGCCTTCCCGCGCGGCTGTGGCGCAGCCCGCTGCGTGGACCTTGGCTGACAGCGGTATTCGGCTCGGTGCTCTTGGTGACGCTGCCGATCGTCATCCTCACCGGCCTGCTGTCCTACATCGCCTACGGGCCGCGATTCGGCCAGGCCATCCCGGGCGACGTCGGCTGGCTGAAGTTGCCGACCTTCGACTGGCCCGCCGATCCGTCGTGGCTGTACCGGCTGACCCAGGGACTCCACGTCGGGCTCGGTTTGGTGTTGATCCCCGTGGTGCTCGCCAAGCTGTGGTCGGTGATACCGCGACTGTTCGTGGTGCCGCCCGCACGGTCGGTTGCCCAACTGCTGGAACGGGTTTCGCTGCTGATGCTGGTCGGGGGCGTCCTCTTCGAGATCGTCACCGGCGTGCTGAACATCCAGTACGACTACATTTTCGGGTTCAGCTTCTACACCGCCCACTATTTCGGCGCCTGGGTCTTCATCACCGGGTTCGTCGTGCACGTGGCGATCAAGAGCCGGCGCATGTGGTCCGGTTTGCGCTCGATGCCGCTGCGGGAGGTGCTGCGCACCGCACGCGCCGACACCAAGCCGCAGCCCTGGCAGCCCGACTCCCTGGTCGCCGCCGACCCCGGCCCCGCGACGATGAGCCGCCGCGGCGCGCTGTTGCTGGTGGGCGGGGGCGCGCTGTTCCTCGCGCTCATCACCGCCGGTCAAACCATCGGCGGGTACGCCCGGCCCGCCGCGTTACTCCTGCCGCGCGGGCGCAGCCGGGGCAACGGGCCCAATGACTTCGAGGTCAACCGGACCGCGGCGGCCGCCGGCATTTCGACCGCGGACACCGCCCACCGATGGCGGCTGAGGATGACGGGTGGCCCCCGACCGGTGACCTTCGACCGCGCCGCGCTGCTGGCGATGCCGCAACACACCGCCGTGCTGCCGATCGCCTGCGTGGAGGGCTGGTCGACCACCCAAACGTGGAGCGGGGTGCGGCTGGCCGAGCTCGCCCGCCTCGCCGGTGTGCCCGCGCCGGAATCGGCGCGGGTGTCGTCGCTGGAACGCTCCGGCGCCTTCACGGGCGCCACCCTGCAGGGCAACCAGGTGCGGCACCCGGACGCGCTGCTGGCGCTGCGGGTCAACGGCACCGACCTGTCGCCGGACCACGGCTTTCCCGCGCGCATCATCGTGCCCGCGCTGCCCGGCGTGCACAACACCAAATGGGTGGCCGCCATTGACTTCCGGACGGCCGCCGATGCGTAACGCGTTCGCGAGGCTCTACGGGTCCCACCCGCTGCACCTGCTGACCATGATCGCCGGATTCGCGGTGCTGGGCTACGTGGTCGCCACGGTCAAACCGGCCACGCTGTGGAACCCCGACGTGTGGTGGCAGTCGATCGTCGTGTGGTTCGCCGCGGCCGTCGTCGCCCACGATCTGGTGTTGTTCCCGGTCTATGCGGGCCTCGACCGGCTGCTGTCCCGCCGACCGCCGTGCCCCGGTCCCGACGTGCCCGTGCTCAACCATCTCCGGGTGCCCGCGCTGGGGGCGGGCCTCACGCTGGTGGTGTTCCTTCCCGGCATCATCAGGCAGGGCGGCGCCACGTACCGGGCGGCGACCGGCCAGACCCAGGACCCATTCCTGGGTCGGTGGCTGTTGTTGACCGCGGCGATGTTCGCGGTCAGCGCCGCAACCTATGCCATCCGGACGGCAAGGGTGCGGCGGCGGACCCGGGCGCGGGAAATGGCGCCCCGGGCAACGAATCAACGCCCCGGCGACGGGCCTTAGAGGTTTCTTGGTGACTCCTTGGAGTGTCCTTCCGGGTCCGCGCGCGTCGCCGTGCATCCCAACCGGTCCCACTACACTCGCGCCCCGTGGGGAGCCGAAACGAAAGAACAGGAGCCACGTTCTGCGCGGGGGTAGCCGCGTTCGTCCTCGCGCTGGGCGCCTCGCCCGGCAGCGCGACAGGACCGACAACGCCGGCAGCTTCGTCCAGCCCCCTGCCCGTTTCGCGAAGCGATCCCGACGGCGTGCAACCCACCGGTGGAAACGGGTGCATCATCGGCCTCAATTGCGGGTGCCTGCACAACTGCCACAAGCCGCGGCCCCACCCTCCGAATGTTCCCGCCAAGACACAGCGCTCCACTCCCGCCCCGAGGAATCCCTAGCCGGCTGATTCTCGGCGGGAGCGCGACCGCGCCCCGGGCCGCTTTCCTATCATTGACCGAATGAGCGCCGGCGGGCTGGATATCGAGTCGTCGCCGGCATTCTCCGAACACGACCCGGCCCGGTTTCGCGAGGCCGGCTGGTGGTGCGATACGACGCTGTCGGACGCCGTGCGCCGCAACGCCGCGCAAACCCCGGACCGCCCCGCCTATGTCGACCATCCCGAAGCGTCGCTGATATGGCGTGAATTCGACGATGCCGCAACACGTTTGGCGCAGTCCCTCGCCGGTGCCGGCGTCACGCGTGGGGACCGGGTCGCGGTATGGCACCGTGACTCCGCGGCCATCCACGCCCTGTTCGTCGCCATCGAACGCTGCGGGGCGGTGGTCGTCGGCGTCGGCGCACGGGCCGGCACCCGCGAGGCCACGGCGATACTGCGCAGCGCCCAGCCGAAGGCCCTGATCAGCGATGAACCCCACCGCGAGGCCGCCGCGGGCGTCGCCGATGAACTCGGGCTACCGGCGCTGCTGCTGGACCGGACCCTTCGCCTGGACATCGACGCCGAGCCCACGGCGCTCACGACCGACGCCCGCCTCGGCCCCGACGACGTTTTCCTGATCAATTCCACCTCCGGGACCACCGGGCTGCCCAAGTGTGTCGTGCACACCCAGAACCGTTGGCATTACTTCCACCAGAAGGCTGTCGCCAACGGGCTGCTGGCGCCGGACGACGTCTTTTTGCCGGTGATACCCACGCCGTTCGGGTTCGGGCTCTGGACCAGCCACACCACACCGATCTACCTCGGCGCCACCGCGGTGCTCCTGGACCGGTTCACCACCAAAGCCACCTGCGAGGCCATCGCCCGGCACAGGGTCACCGTATTATGTTGCGTCAGCACACAATTGACCATGCTGATGGCGGACCCGGCCAGCCGCGAACACGACCTGAGCTCGCTGCGCGTCGTCTACACCGGCGGCGAGGCGTTGCCGTATCGCCCGGCGGCCGAATTCGAGGAACTCACGGGCGCCAAGATCCTGCAGTTCTTCGGCTCGAACGAAACGGGGATGCTCAGCGCGACCACCGTCGACGACTCCCGCGAACGGCGGCTGCGCACCGGGGGCCGCATCATCCCCGAGATGTCGGTCCGCCTCTTCGACGGCGACCGCGACGTGACCGACACGGGTCGGGGCCAGCCCGCGTGCCGGGGCCCGGCGACCAGCCTCGGTTACCTCGGCGGCACCGACCACGACAAGCTGTTCACCCCCGACGGGTGGATGCGCATGGGCGACATCTGTGAGATCGACGCGGACGGCTATCTGCGGGTCACCGGGCGCACCTCCGACTTCATCGTCCGTGGCGGCAAGAACATCAGCGCAAGCCAGGTCGAAGACGCCGTGACCACCCACCCCGCCGTCGCGGTGGCCGCCGCGATCGCCATGCCCGATCCGGTGTTCGGCGAAAAAGTCTGCCTCTACGCCGAACTCACCGGCTCCGCCACCATCGACCTTCCCCAGCTCGTCGAACACCTGCTGGCGCTGGGAGTTTCCAAGGAACTGCTGCCCGAGCGCCTCATCATTCTCGACGAATTGCCTCGCTCGTCGGGCGGAAAGATAGCCAAAGGCCGACTTCGCGAGGATATTGGAGCCAGGATGGAGGCTGGTCATGAATGCACCTGATGCACGCCGTGGCGGGCTGGAAGTCTGGGCGCCGTCAGTGGTTCCGCCGATCGGCGTCGAGCTGTCCCACGAGCAGGCGCTCGCCATCGCATTCCGCCACCTCGCCGGCATCGGTTTCGCCGAGAACATGGCCGGACACATCACCTGGCAGCTCGACGGCCAGACGAACATGTTCGTCAATCCCTGGGGCCTGTGGTGGCAGGAGGTCAGCGCCTCCGACATCTGCGTGGTGGACGGCGACGCGCGCGTCGTCAGCGGCCGTTGGGACGTCACCCCGGCCATCCACATCCACACCGAACTGCACCGCGTCCGCGACGACGCCCGCGTGGTCATCCACAACCACCCGTACTACGTGTGCGTGCTCGCCGCGCTGGGCAGGCTGCCGGAGCTGGTGCACCAGACCGGGTCGCTGTTCCTCGACGACCTGTGCCTGGTCGAGACCTACGACGGCGAGATCGACAGCCCCACTCGCGCCGCGGATCTCGCGGCCCGCATCGGCGGGGCCAACCTGACCATCCTGGCCAACCACGGCGTCATCGCGACCGGCCGCAACCTGCCCGAGGCCGTCTACCGCGCGGCCTCGATCGAACGGGTGTGCAAGCTGGCCTACGACGTCATGCTCACCGGTAATCAGCCGGTGGCGATGCGGTGGTCGGATATGGCCGGCATGCAACGCTCGCTGATCGAACGGGCCGCCGACGTGTACTGGGCCGGGGCCGCGCGGATGACGATCAAGGCCGACCCCGATGTGCTCACCTAACCCGCGAGCAGACGCAAAAACACCCGCGCACACGGCGTGTCGGGTGCTTTTGCGTCTGCTCGCGCCACCTCGAGGAGTTTGACGCGTGAAATCGATCGACGAGCTGGCCACCGACCTGAACTTCACCACGGCCAAGACCGGCGCCGAACGGTCGGTCACCTTCCTGCCCGATCCGCCCCGGGCGCGACGCCGCTACACCGTCATCTCGGTCGACGACCACATCGTCGAACCCCCCGACACCTTCACCGGCCGGCTGCCCCGAAAGTTCGCCGACCGGGCGCCCAAAGTCGTCGACACCGACACCGGGGGCCAGACCTGGGTGTACGACGGCCGGGAACTGCCCAACGTCGGCTTCAACGCGGTGGTCGGGCGGCCGGTGGCGGAGTACGGCTTCGAACCCGTGCGATTCGACGAGATGCGCAGGGGCGCATGGGATATCCATGAGCGCGTCAAGGATATGGACCTCAACGGTATCTACGCCTCGCTCAACTTCCCCTCGTTTCTGCCCGGCTTCGCCGGGCAGCGGCTGCAGCAGGTGACCACCGATCGCGACCTCGCGCTGGCCTGCGTCCGCGCCTGGAACGACTGGCATTTCGACGTCTGGGCGGGCTCGTACCCCGACCGCATTATTCCCTGCCAATTGCCGTGGCTGCTCGACCCCGAGCTCGGCGCGAAGATGATCTACGAGAACGCCGACCGCGGCTTTCACGCCGTGACGTTCAGCGAGAACCCCGCGATGCTCGGCCTGCCGAGCATCCACACCGACCACTGGGATCCGATGATGGCCGCGTGCGCCGAGACCGGCACCGTGGTCAACCTGCACATCGGATCGTCCGGGTCGTCGCCGTCCACCACCGCGGACGCGCCGCCGGACGTGCAGGGCGTGCTGTTTTTCGCCTACGCCATCTCCGCGGCGGTCGACTGGTTGTACTCGGGGCTGCCCAGCAGGTTCCCCGACCTGAAGATCTGTCTGTCCGAAGGCGGAATCGGTTGGGTGGCAGGACTGCTCGACCGCCTCGACCACATGCTCAGCTATCACGCGATGTACGGCACCTGGCAAGCGCTCGGCGAGCGCCTGACCCCCGCGGAGGTGCTGGTCCGCAACTTCTGGTTCTGCGCGGTCGAGGACAAGTCGTCGTTCGTCCAGCGCGACCGGATCGGCGTCGACAACATCATGCTGGAAGCCGACTACCCGCATTGCGACTCGACGTGGCCGCACACCCAGCAGGCCATCCACGAACAGATCGGCGACCTGCCGTCCGACGTCATCCGGAAGTTCAGCTGGGAGAACGCATCCCGCCTGTATCGGCACCCGGTGCCCGCCGCCGTGCAGCGCGACCCCGAGGCGTTCTGAGCCCGGCAACCCAGACCCCTTGATCACCGGCGGGGGGTTCCGCCAGCGTCCCGCCTCGTATAAGCTACGTTTAGTACGTACTGAACGAACGGGATGGAGCGTATGTCACCGGACGAGGCCGAGTTCGTCGACCGCCTCGGGCTGTTCTTCGAGTTGCTGGGCGCCACCCGCACCATGGGCCGGGTCTACGGGTGGCTGCTGATCTGCGATCCGCCGCAGCAGTCGCTGACCGCGCTGGCCGCCGCGTTGTCCGTGAGCAAGGCGTCGATCAGCACTGTCGCCCGGCAACTGCTGGAGGGCGGCATGGTCGAGCGCTTGCCGAGCCCGAACCGCCAGCACCTCTACCGGGTCACGCCGGGTGGGTTCACCAGCGTGCTGGAAACCCAGCTGTCACTGATGCGGCTGGGGATCGAACCCGCCGAATTCGCGCTGTCCGTGCTGGACGAGGACCGCGCCGAACAACGGCAACGCGTGGAGGACTTCCGCGATTTCTGCGAGTTCTGCACGCAGGCCTACCGCGACCAGCTCATGGAAATGTGGACCGAATACCGCGCGAAGAGGAAGCAGCGATGACCGCAACGGACAAAGTCGATTTCAGCTCGGTCGCCTGGGGCTCGGTGGAATGGACGAATCTCGTCACACTGTATCTGCGCGCATGCGAAAGCCGTTCGAAGCGGCCGATTCTGGGCGACACGGTCGCCGCGGACGCGGTGGACCGGATCAGCTACGACTTCAAGCGCATGCGCCGGAGCACCATGCCCGCCTCGAATCAATACCTGGTCGCGCTGCGCGCCAAGAAGTTCGACGACTGGTGCGCCGATTTCCTCTCCCGCAATCCCGACGCCGTTGTCCTGCACCTGGGTTGCGGCCTTGACGGCAGGGCCTTCCGGCTTGACCTACCGCCGTCGGTTTCCTGGTTCGACGTCGACCAGCCCAGCGTCATCGGGCTGCGGCGGCAGCTCTACGACGACACCGAGCGCTACCGGATGATCGGCTCGTCGGTGACCGAGCTGCGGTGGCTGGACGACATCCCCGCCGGGCGTCCCACCCTGGTCGTCGCCGAGGGCCTGCTGATGTATCTGCACGAAGAGGAAGTCCGGCGGCTGGTGCAGCGCCTGATCGACCGATTCCCCGGCGGTGAAATGCATTTCGATACGCTGTCGGCCCTGGCCCCGGTGCTGTCCAAGGTCTTCACCAGGGGCATCATCACCTGGGGCATCCGCGACGCGCGCCGTCTTGCGGCCTGGCATCCCCGGCTGCGGTTCCTCGAGCAGACGCCCGCGCTGGCCGGCTACGAGCACATCCCGTCGGCCGCGGTGCGGATGATCTACGCGTTGACGTGGGTGATCGGCGGGCGCGGCTACGACGTGCTCAATCGTTTCGAATACTGAACCTCACAAGTCGGATGCCAGCCGGCGCAGAATGTCAGTCGCGGGCTCGGCGGTGGCTTGCCGAAAACCGGTGCCCGCCCACAGGTGTACGTAGTCAGGCTTTCCAGCCGCCGCGGCCGCCTTGCGCAGCGGGCTGGTCAGGTGGTGGATGGCGGGATAACCCGGGGGCGCCTCGGCTTCGTGGGCGTCGATGAACGCGTTGCGCAGGCCCCGGGCCGGCCGGCCGGTGAAGGCCCGGGTCAGCACCGTCTCGGTGTACGCGGGATCGGCCAGCGCCGCCTGATGAGTGGCCGACGCGCCGCTTTCGGCGGCGCGCAACAGCACCGTCCCGACGGCGGCAGCGGCCGCTCCCGCCCGGATCACCTCGGCCACCGCGGCCGCCGTGGCGAGCCCGCCGGTGGCCAGCACCGGCAGGGGAACCGTCGCCACGACCTGGCTGACGAGGTCGACGATCGGGACCGGGGTCAGCGGCCGCGACGGCGACAGGGTGCCGGAATGCCCGCCGGCGTCCGCCGCCTGCACAATGAGCATGTCGACACCGGCGTCGCGTGCCTGCTCCGCCTCCTCGGCCGTGGTGACCGTCTGGACCACCACGCTCTGGGCCCGTCGCAGCGCCGCGATCACGTCGCGCGGCGGAATGCCGAACGTGAACGACACCATCGGAACCGGATCGTCGAGCAGCAATTCGATCTTCGCGTCGAAGCTGTCGTTGTCCTCGACGGGCTCGGACGGCAGCGTCAGGCCGAACTGGTCGGCCTCGGCCTGGATGATCGCCGCGTACTCCCGGTAACGCCGCGGATCGACCGGCACCGGGTTCGGCGCGAACACGTTGACGCCGAATGGGATCCCTTCGGCGCGAATGGCTTTGATCTCGGCTTCGACGGCCTCCACGGTCTTGTAGCCGGCAGCCAGCACGCCCAGGGCCCCCGCACGGGTGGCGGCCGACACCATGGCCGGGGTGGTCGGTCCGCCCGACATGGGGGCCGCAACCAGCGGTATGGACATCCCGAACTGCGCCAACATCTCCATGCCTCGACAATATCGGCCGCGATCGGCGGTGCGGCGGCATTACACCGTGAGCACCGACCTGGCAGGATGCTTGAGCGTGAAGCGCCCCAACTTCCTCGTAATCGTCGCGGACGACCTCGGGTTTTCCGACATCGGCGCCTTCGGCGGCGAGATCGAAACACCCAACCTCGATCGGCTGGCCTACTCCGGGATCCGGCTCACCGATTTCCATTCGGCGCCGGCGTGCTCGCCGACCCGGGCGATGCTGTTGACCGGGACCGACCATCACATCGCCGGCATCGGCACGATGCTCGAAGTCGCGTCCCCGGGATTTCGCGGCGCCCCCGGCTACGAGGGCTACCTGAACGACCGGGTCGTCGCGCTGCCCGAACTCCTGCGCGACGCCGGATATCTGACGCTGATGTCGGGCAAATGGCATCTGGGCGCCACGATCGACAGGTCGCCGTGGGCACGCGGCTTCGAGCGCTCGTTCGCGCTGCTGCCCGCCGGTGCCAGCCACTACGGGGGAGCGGGCGCGCGCGGGTTTTCGCCGGTGCCAACGCTTTACACCGACGATGACAAGTTCGTCACCGTCGGCGACGACTTCTACTCGTCGGACTCCTACACCGACACCCTGCTGCGGTACCTGGACGAGCGCGCGGCCGACGACGACCGTCCGTTCTTCGCCTACCTGCCGTTCCAAGCGCCGCACTGGCCGCTGCAGGCGCCCGACGAATCCGTCGCGAAATACTGCGGCCGCTACGACGACGGTCCGGACGCGCTGCGCGAGGAGCGACTGGCCGCCCTCAAGCGGCTCGGTCTCTGCCCGCCTGACGTCACCGCGCACCCGGTGGTCGCCGACGGCGCGCCCGAGTGGGCCGACATGACCGACGAGCAGCGCGCGCGCTCGGCCCGCAGCATGGAGGTCTATGCCGGGATGGTGGACCGGATGGATTACAACATCGGCAGGGTGATCGACTACCTGTCGGCCAGCGGCGAACTCGACGACACCGTGGTGATCTTCCTGTCCGACAACGGCGCCGAGGGCGCGATCGTGGAGGCGATGCCGCTGCGCGGCGCCGAGATCGCCGCGCAGATCGAAAAGCATTGCGACAACAGCCTCGACAACCTCGGCCGGCCGACGTCCTTCATCTGGTACGGGCCGCGTTGGGCGCAGGCGGCCACCGCGCCGTCGCGGCTGCACAAGGCGTTCACCACCCAGGGCGGCATCCGGGTGACGGGTTTTGTCACCTGGCCGGGATTCGCGCGGCAACAACAGATCGGCACCGCGTTCAGCACCGTGATGGACATCGCGCCAACCCTGCTGGAGCTGGCCGGCGTCGCGCACCCGGGCACGTCCTACCGTGGCCGCGAGGTGGCCCCCATGCGCGGCCGCTCGCTGGTGGAGTATCTGACCGGCGCCGCGGAGACCGTGCACGACGCGGACACCGGAACCGGCTGGGAGTTGTTCGGCCGCCGAGCCATCCGGCAGGGCGATTGGAAGGCGCTGCACCTGCCGGCGCCGTACGGCCCCGGTGACTGGCAGCTCTACGATTTGGCTTCCGATCCCGGCGAGATTCACGACCTGGCCGCGTCGCATCCCGACAAGTTGGCCGAGCTGGTGGCGCTGTGGGATCGCTACGTCGAAGAAACCGGCGTGATCCTCGACCCCGTCTCCGTGTTCGACACCGAACTCTAACGACCGGCGGAGCTGGGGCGGACGGCCTCAAATAGCTCGACCGAACCGCTGTGCCGCGCGACCACCACGTCGAGTCCTGCATCGTCGAGCCAGCGCTGCACGTCACCGGCCCGCGGCGTGTTCCCGAAAAACGCGGCCGCCTGCAACGCCGTCACAAAGCGATCTTGGCGCCAGCCGCGACCCCGGACACACGTGCTCCCGCGCAGAATCCCACCCGGCTTGAGCACGCGGGCGAGCTCGACCACCGCAGCGTGCGGATCAGGAAGGCAATGCAGCCCGTTGAACGTCAAAACCAGGTCAAACATGTTGTCCTGAAAGGGCAGATCTGTGATATCGGCCTCGCTGAACTCCATCAGGCCGTCCAGGCCCAACTCGGTCGCCCGGCTCCGCGCCCGCCTCAGCATGTCCGATGAAATGTCCGCGGCCACGTAGCGGCAGTCCTGTCCGCGGCGCAGGCCACGAAAGGCAAAGCCCCCGCCGCACGGGATGTCGAGTACATGGGCACCGGCGGGAGCATCAGCGACACGCTCAACCATTGCTAACAGATCATGTAACGCCAATCCCCACAACGCTTTTGCGCCCACCGCGGCGACACTGTCGTTCGTGGCCGCCGTGTTGTACAACGCCGATGCCACCCGAGCGGCACGCCAGCGGTCGGTTACCTGCTCCATACGCTGACTCTAAACTGCAGAGCGCTGCGGCGACAGGGTGCTATCCGGCCTGAACGTCGGCCAACAACCGGCGCGCAGCCTCGACGCAGGGGCGCAGGCGTTCGATTGGGCTCACCCCGGCCAGCGCCAATGACCTTTGCGGGACTTCGATCTCGATGACAATGTCGGCGGGCAGCGCGGCCAGGATGTCGCGCAGGGGCAGGTCGCCCTCGCCGGGCACCAGGCGCTCGAACATGGCCTCCTCCAGGTAGTTGTCCATGCGCGGCCGCAGCGTCGTGTCGTTGAGTTGGGCATAGCCGATGCGCCCGGGGTCGACGGCCGCCAGCTCGCTCGCCCCGGAACCCGAGCGCATCAGGTGCATGGTGTCGACCAGCAGCCGGAATTCGCTTCGCCCCACGTGATCCGCGGCGGCCAGGCCGGCGGGGAGGTCACCGATGGTCAGTCCGGGCACCGGTTCCACGACGGTACCGATGCCGCGCTGGGCGGCAAGTTCGGTCAGCGCCGCGAACTGGTCGAGGGTGCGCGGAAGGTCGGGGTCGAGGCTCACCACGTTGATCCGCGGGACGCCGAGTTCGGCCATCACGTCGAGGTCGGGCCGCAGCGCGTCCACGTCGGCGCCGGGGCGCACGAGGAATCCGTCGCCGAGCGAGATGGTTACGCCGCGATCGTCCATCGCGGCGAGCAGATCCTTCCTGAGCGCGGCGTCGTCCTTGAGGGAGAAGGCAGGGTAGCCGAGTGGCACCAGCGGCATGCCCTGGATGGCGGCCGAGATGCGGGGGCAGCCTAGCTCCGCGGCCAGCTCCACGAACTCGATTGGGGGAAGGCCGAACACGCTGAGCATGCCGAGCGCGAGGCGATCGGGACGCCCCGGCGCGGTCACGCGGGACGACCCGCCAGCTGGGCCAATTGCGCTGCGCCCTCGGCGGTTGGGGTGGTCAGCACGATCCGTCCGGAGGTGACCTGCTCCTCGATGATCGGTGCCTCCAGCACCAGATTGTCCCGGATGAAGGCGACGTGGTCTTTGACATGCTCGGCGGTGAACGACGCCCATGCCGCCGCCGACGGCGGGTCGAGCACCAGGGTCACCTGGTAAAAGTCGGCCGTCAGGGCCTTGGGCGGGTCCACGTGTATCAGCCCGAGTTGCATAATTTCCGGGCCCAGGGTGTACACGTTGGCCCGGGCGAGGTCGCACGTGTTGAGGGCGTCGGTCGGGGCCACCGGGACGTTCGGACCCATGTCGGGGCACTTGGTGGCGGGCGTCGTCGGGTGTGACTTCGTCACCGGCCGAACGGGCAGCGGCGCCACCTTCACGATCGGCGCGGGTGCGGGCGGTGCTGCAGAAGTGGCGGAGGCCGGGGTTGTCGGCGGGCTGGAGGGCGCGGGCTTGTGCGCCTGGTGGCAGCCCCCCGTCAGCGCCGCGAGTAGGCCGATGAACCCAAGCCAGGCAACGGCATTGCTCACACGAACTCGACGGGGCCTCATCGAAGCACACTCTACCCAGGTATTCGACGAATCCTCGGAAGTATTGCACCGCAGTTTCTTTCGTGGCGGGCAGCGCGCCGCCGCCGAGGCGGGAAATATGCCATCCTTTACCGACACTACGAATATAGAGTAGTGTCTTGGTCCTGAATAACAATGGATAGACGACGAAAGCCTAATCCCGTCGAGCGCCGCCGCGATCTGTGCGATGCGGCGATTCGATTGTTGGCCGATGACGGGGCTAAGGGGTTGAGCCATTTGAAGGTGGACCGCAAAGCGGGCGTGCCGGACGGCACGACGTCGTTCTATTTCCGCACCCGCTCGGCGCTGCTGCGGGCCGTCGCGGAACGTTCGGCCGAGCTCGACCTCGCCGAACTGCAGGCGATCGCGGACAGCTCCGACGCCGGCAGTGAGGCTCCCACACCCTCGCGGTTGTCGCAGGTCGTCATCCAGGCCGGCAGCGACCCGCAGCTGTACCGGACCAGGGCCCGATACGAGCTGACCATGCTGGCCACCCGCGATCCCGCGCTCGCCGCGATCCTGCAGCAGGCCACCGACGAGTTCACCAAGCTGCACCGGGAAATCCTTGTGCAGCTCATGCCGCACGGCGCGGAACTGGACCCGGCCGTCGTCGAGGATCTGAGCAACGTCACGCTGACGTTCATCAACGGCCTGCTGCAGCGGTTCGCCCACGGCGACCGGATCGTCGACAGTGCCGAGCAGCTCGACGGGGTGCTGTCGGCGATCGCGGCCGGAATATTGCGCAGTTCGGACAAGGGTCGGCTCACCCAGGCGGGCGGTCTGCGGGTGCTGCGCGGCGGGGCGCCCGGACCCCGATGACAGCCCCGACCGAATCCGGCGCGCGGACTTCCGACCCTTGCCAGAGCACCCGCAGTATGGTTCTCTACGACAATAGAGTGAGTCGGCCTTCATGCGCCGTTTTCAGCCGAACTTGTGCGCATGTCAGAGCGACGCAATTAAGCGGAGTGTGTAAATTGCCCCGGACCGAATCCAACGCTGCAACGCTGGCAGCGCGAGCCCTGGTGCGGGTAATGCGGGTATCCAAAACTGCAGCGGTAGGAGGGGTTTCGTGACGGCGAGCACCGACAGCCATGTTCGTTTCGATCCATACGATGTCGGGCTGATCGCGGACCCGTATCCGATGTTCGCGCGGTTGCGCGACGAGGCGCCGCTGTACTACAACGCCGAGTTCGACTTCTACGCGGTGAGCCGCTACGCCGACGTCAGCAAGGCGCTCGTCGATCACGAGACATACAGCTCCGCGCGCGGTGCGATCCTGGAGCTGATCAAGGCCAACCTCGAAATCCCGCCGGGCATGTTGATCTTCGAGGACCCACCGATTCACGACGTGCACCGCAAACTGCTGTCGCGGATGTTCACCCCGCGCAGGATCGCCGCGCTCGAGCCGATGATCCGCGACTTCTGCGCCGCGCTCCTGGACCCGCTGGTGGGCTCGGGACACTTCGACTTCGTCACCGACCTGGGCGCGCAGATGCCGATGAAGGTCATCAGCATGTTGCTCGGCATCCCCGAAGACGACCAGGAGTACATCCGCGACCGGGGCAACGCGCAGCTGCGCACGGAGGCCGGCAAGCCGATGGACGCGGCCCAGCACGGGCTGTCGGTCGGCGAGCAGTTCGAGGCCTACATCGACTGGCGCGCGGAGCATCCGTCCGACGACATCATGACCGAACTCCTCAACGTCGAATTCGTCGATGAAAAGGGTGTGAACCGGCACCTCAGTCGCGAAGAGATCCTCGTGTACCTCAACGTCGTCGCCGGGGCGGGTAACGAAACGACCACACGGCTGATCGGTTGGTCCGGAAAGGTTCTCGCCGAGCACCCCGACCAGCGCCGCGACCTCGTCGAGAACCCCGCGCTCATCCCGCAGGCGATCGAAGAACTGTTGCGCTACGAGCCGCCGGCCCCACACGTGTCCCGATACGTGACCCGCGACGTCACGGTGCACGACCAAACGGTGCCCGAAGGCAGCGTGATGATGATGCTCATCGGATCGGCGTGCCGCGACGAGGCCCAATTCGGGCCCGACGCGGGCGAATTCAACGTCCATCGCGCGGTCCGCCCGCACCTCACGTTCAGCATGGGCACGCACTTCTGCCTGGGCTCGGCGCTGGCGCGCCTGGAGGGCCGCGTCGCGCTCGAGGAGATCCTCAAGCGATTCCCCGAGTGGGAGGTCGACCTGAGCAAAGCCACCCTCAGCCCGACCTCCACGGTGCGGGGCTGGGAATGCATGCCGGCGCTGGTGTCACGATGACGGGCCGGGTAGAAGGGAAGGTAGCGTTCATCAGCGGTGCGGCCCGCGGCCAGGGCCGCAGCCATGCCGTGCGCCTGGCGCAAGAGGGCGCCGACATCATCGCGATCGACGTCTGCGGGCCGATCGAGAACCTGGCGTATCCCCACTCGACGCCGGAAGACCTCGACGAAACCGCCGACCTGGTCAAGGCTCTCGACCGGCGCATCGTGACCGCGCAGGTCGACGTTCGCGACTACGACGCGCTGAAGGCGGCCGTGGACAGCGGGGTGGAACAACTCGGCCGCCTCGACATCATCGTCGCCAACGCGGGCATCGGCACGTTCGGCAACAAGCTGCACAAGATCCGCGAGAACATCTGGCGCGACATGATCGACGTGAACCTCTCCGGCGTCTGGCACACCGTCAAAGTCGGTGTGCCACATATCATCGCCGGCGGGCGCGGCGGTTCGGTCGTGCTGACCGGTTCCGTCGGATCGCACAAGGCCATGGCCCACACCGGCCACTACATCGCCGCAAAGCATGGCGTGCTGGGCCTGATGCGGGCCTTCGCGGTCGAGTTGGGGGAGCACAGTATTCGGGTCAACTCGGTACACCCGAGCCAGGTCAACACCCCGATGACCATCAACGAGGTGACGTTCCGGTTGTTTCGGCCCGACCTGGAGAATCCCGGGCCGGACGATTTCGCGCCGTTCTCGCAAATGATGCACACGTTGCCGGTACCGTGGGTCGAAGCGGTCGACATCAGCAACGCCGTCCTGTTCCTCGCGTCGGACGAATCTCGTTACATCACAGGCGTTTCGCTACCTGTCGACGCGGGCGCTCTGCTCAAGTAAGCGTTAACAAAATTCAACTGAAGGAAGAAGACTATGCCCGAATACGACTATGAAGAAATGAAAAAGGAAGCCGAGCAGTACATCAAGTTCGAGAAGGACAAGAAGAACCGCATCGCCTACATCACCTTCGACCGCCCCGACGCGCAGAACTCCACCACGCTGGGAATGCGGCAGAACTATGCCGATCTGATCCACAAGTGCAACGTGGACGACGACGTCAAGGTCGTCGTGATCCGCGGCGAGGGTGAGGATTTCGGTAGTGGCGGCGACCTGCCCGAACAGCGCGGGATGCTGGAGAATCCGGGCATGCCGCTGCTGCACGAGCTCGCGATCAACGACGACGACGTCAAGTACCCGCCCGGCGGCTCCTACCGCTACCTGTCCACCGTCACCGACTTCTACGCCAAGGCGCGCGCCGGAAACCGGCCGCTGCAAGAGCTTCGGAAGATCAGCATCATCGAGGCCAAGGGCTACTGCTACGGCTGGCACTTCTACCAGGCCGGCGACGCCGACCTGGTGATCTCCTCCGACGACGCACTGTTCGGCCACCCGGCGTTCCGCTACGTGGGCTGGGGCCCCCGGCTCTGGTGGTGGGCCGAGACGATGGGACTGCGCAAGTTCTCCGAAATGCTGTTCACCGGAAGGCCGTTCAGCGCCAAGGAGATGTACGACTGCGGCTTCGTCAACAGCGTGGTGCCCCGCGACAAGCTGGAAGACGAGACCCTCAAGTACGCGCTGGCGTGCTCGAAGGCCCGACCGACCGACACCGTTGCCGTACAGAAGACCTTCCTGGAGCTCTACAAGCAGCACAAGGGTGAGTACTTCGGCAGCCTGCTGACCGGCATGGTCGAGGGTATGTTGCCGATGATCGCCAACGACGCGCGGGAGGTCGACCTGACCGCGGGCACCTTCGAGAAGGGCCTCAACAACGTGGTCAAGGACAACGACATGAACTTCCCGCCGGAATGGCGACTGAGCCGCTCCGGGCGCGCGAAGCCCTGACCGCCTTGCGAGGGCGCACATGTCGGCGCTGACGGCCTTCAGGGTCATCGAGCTGGCGGGATCGGTCGCGGGGGAGTATTGCGGTAAGTTGCTGGCCGACTTCGGTGCCGAGGTGATCAAGGTCGAGGCGCCCGGGCGCGGCAGCCCGACCCGGGCCATGGCGCCCCGCCTCGCTGAGGGCTGCGAGGGCAGCGCATTGTTCGCCTACCTCAACACGAACAAGCGCTCCGTGGTTCTCGACGCGACCTCGCGAGCCGGCGCCGAGAGCCTGGATCGGCTCATCGGCGGCGCCGACGCGGTCATCGACGACGGCGACACCGATGGGGCGCAGCGGCACCCCGGAGTGGTGTTCTGCTCGATCACGCCATTCGGCGCGAACGCCCCGGCCGAGTACGCGAATGCGAAGAGCATCAACGTGTTCCACGCCAGCGGCTGGGGCTACCACACTCCCAGCCATCCGGATCCGACCAGGCCGCCGCTGCGGGGGCCCGGCCGGTTCCTGGCCGACTACGAGGCGGGGCTGGAGGCGGCGCTGTGCGTCGCGGCGGCGTTGTTCGGGCGCCTGCACTCGGGCGGGGGCGAGGCCATCGACGTCTCGCAGCAGGCCGTGCTGGTCTCGCGCGCCGATTGCATTCTGGGGCGCCTGGTCACCGGCGAAGTCCCCGCCCTCGGCAGCCGCGACGACTACGACCAGCAGGGACCCGCGTCGTTCTTCGCCTGCGCCGACGGCTTCGTCTATCTGTACATGACCAGCCGCGCCCACTGGCTCGGCGTCAAACAGCTGATGGGGCGCCCGGATTGGCTCGACGACTTCGACGACGACTGGCTGGAGTTCTCCGTGACCCCGGACAAGGTCGCGACGTTCCAGCGGGGATTCGCGGCGTGGGTCCGCGACCTGTCCAAGGAGACGGCGTCCGACGAGGCGCAGCGACTCGGCGTGCCCCTGGTGCCGGTTAACGAGGCCGCCGACCTGCACCGCGCACCCCAGTACGTCCACCGGGGCTTCTTTTCCACCGTCAGCCACCCCGTGTTGGGCGACGCGGCGTACCCCACGGTGCCGTACTTGTTCGGCGCGACCCCGGCGGAAATCGTCTCTGCGGCGCCCACTCTCGGTCAGCACACCGCGTCGGTCCTCGGTGGACTCGACGCGCCCCACGCTCCACCGGCGGCGAAGGCGGCGCAGCTCAAGCCGCCGAAGACACCGCGCGGTGGACCCCTGCAGGGGGTGCGCGTCATCGAGCTCACCAAGGTGTGGGCCGGCCCGTATGCCGGCAAGCTGTTGGCGCTGTTGGGCGCCGAGGTGATCAAGGTAGAAACCGCGGCGCTGCCCGAGGAGATGCGCGCCTACGGCGGCACCGACATCAACCACGCCCCGTTCTTTCTCAGCATCAACCCCGAGATCCTGAGCGTGGACATCGACATCAAGTCCGCCGAGGGCATGGCGCAACTGCGGGAGCTGATCTCCCGCAGCGACATCGTCATCAACAACCTGCGGCCGGGCGCGATGGAGCGCCAGGGCCTCGGGTATCAGCAGCTCACCGAGATCAAACCGGACATCATCTCGGTGTCGATCAAAATGTGGGGCAATGACGGACCGTTAGGTCATCAGACCGGCTACGCGCCGTGCTTCGCCGCGCTCGCCGGGCTCGCGCCGCTGGTCGGCTACCCCGGTGGACCGCCGCTCGGAACCAGCATGCGCTACGGGGATTCCACGGTCGGCGCGGCGGCCGCCTACGCCGCCGTGGTGGCGCTGCTGCACCGCGAGCTCAGCGGCGCAGGGCAATTCGTCGACGTGTCGGCCGTCGAAACCCTTTCCTCGATGATCGGGGACTGCCTGCTGGAACACAGCCTCACCGGGCGACGACTCGGGCCCAACGGCAACCACAATCCCGACATGTGCCCGCACGGCTGCTACCCGTGCGCGGAGGGCTCGTGGGTCAGCGTGGCCGTCGCCGATGACACCGAATGGCAGCGGTTGTGCGGCGTGCTAGGCGCCGCCTCGCTGGCCGACGACCCCCGCTACGCCACCCCAGACGACCGCCAGCGGCACGCCGAGGCCCTCGACGCCGATCTCGCCGCGCTGACCCGCCAGCTCGATGCCGAGGAACTCGCGCATCGGCTACGGGCGGCGGGGGTCGCGGCCACCAAGAGCGCGACCGCCATGGATGTGGTTGGCGATCAACAACTCTGGGAGCGCGAGCTGTATCGTTTCGTTTCGGACCATCGCGAAGGCCTGCGACCGGTGCTGGGACCATCCTGGCGGATGGCGCGCAACCCCGCACGGATCTCGCGCGGCGCGCCGGATCTGGGCGAGGACACCGACTACGTTCTACACGAGATACTGCGCACCCAATCGACGGGCGGATCATGACGACATTGGCGCACACCGCGGCCCTGGTGACGGGTGCCAGCAGTGGCATCGGAGCGGCGACGGCCAAAGCGCTGGCCGCCGAGGGAGCGACGGTAGCTCTCCTCGCGCGCCGCGCCGACCGGCTGGCGGAGCTGAAAGCCGAGATCGAATCCGCCGGTGGCACAGCGCTCGTCGTCACGGCCGACGTCACGGACGCCGATCAGGTCGCGGCCGCCGTGGGGCGCACAATCGCGGAGTTCGGACGGCTCGACACCCTGGTGAACAACGCTGGCCTGATGCAATCGGCGCCCGCGACCGAAGCGCCGCTGCAGGACTGGGACAACATGGTGGCCGTCAACGTGCAGGGCGTTCTCTACGCGACCCGCGCGGCGCTGCCACACCTGATCGACGCCGCCGCCGACTCGCCACGCGCCGTGGCGGACATAGTGACCATCAGCTCCACCGCAGGGTGGGTGGCCCGGCCGAACACCGCCGTGTATTCGCTCACCAAGTTCGGGGTCAACGCGTTCAGCGAAGCCATCCGCCAAGAGGTGCTCGGCAAGCGGGTGCGCGTCGGCGTGGTGGGCCCGGGAACGGTGGATACCGAGATCTTCAGCCACCTGGGCGAATCCTCGCGGGAGGCCTTCGAAAAGCAGACGTCGGGCATGGTCATGCTGCGGCCGGAGGACATCGCCGACGCGGTCCTGTTCATGGTGACCCGCGATCGCCGGGTGGCGGTGAACCACATGCTGGTGCGCGCGGCCGAGCAGACCTGGTAGCGGTGTGAGTTCGCATTGGGTGGTCGGTGATCAATACGGATTGCCGATCCCGGCGGACCCCGCGACCCTGCTCAGCGGTGGAGCTGCGTTCCTCACGAAGGCCTTTCGGGCTTCGGGCGTCCTCGCCGACAACAGCGTCGTTCGCATCAGCGACTACCGCGAGATCAGCGGCGGCAGCACCGGACGCAAGGTGGTGCTGTCGGTCGAATACGACCGTGCCGCACCCGATCTGCACACCGAGCTGTTCGTGAAGTTCTCCCGCGATCTCGACAATCCGGTGCGCGATCGCGGAAAGACACAGATGGAGCCCGAGGTGCGCTTCGCCTCGCTGTCCCGCGCCCCGGAATTCCCGATCGCCGTACCCTGCCCGCAGTTCGCCGACTACCACCGCCCCACCGGCACCGGCCTGCTGGTCACCGAGCGAATCAAATTCGGCGGCAACGGAATCGAGCGCCAATACCACAAGTGCCTCGACTACGAGATGCCCGAGCCCCTAGGGCACTACCGAGCGCTGCTGACCGCGCTTGCGCGCCTCGCCGGCACGCATCGCTCCGGTCGGCTGCCCGCGGAATTGACCGCTCACTTTCCGTTGGACGTGCGGGCCGCGACGGTGGGCGAACGCGCGCCGCTGCCCGCGGAGAAGCTGGACCGGCGGGTGAGCCAGCTCGCCGAATTCGCGCAGACGCATCCAGGGCTGCTGCCGGCCAATGCCTGCTCACCCGAATTCCTGGCCCGCCTGCGCGACGACGTGCCGCGCGTGGCGGTCTACGAGCAGGCGATCGCACACCAATTGGCCGACGACTCCGACTATGTCGCGCTGTGCCACTGGAACGCCAACATCGACAACGCGTGGTTCTGGCGCGACAGCGGCGGCGCGTTGCAGTGCGGCCTGATGGACTGGGGATGCGTCGGCCAGATGAACCTCGGCATGGCGCTGTGGGGAGCGATGTCCGGCGCCGAGACCGACATGTGGGACACCCATCTCGACGATCTGCTGCAACTGTTCGTCGCGGAATACGAGCGCTGCGGCGGTCCGCAGCTCGAAATTGGCCGGTTGCGTCGGCACATGCTGCTCTATGCGGCCGCCATGGGGGTCGCCTGGCTGCTGGACGTGCCGGCCTTGATCCGCAAGCGATTCGACACCGTGCCCGGCACCCGCAAGGATCCGCGCATCCGGGCTGACGAAGGCGTGCGCGCGCCGCTGCAGATGCTCTCGAACCTGCTGAGCGCGTGGGAACGTCATCGCGTGGGGGACCTACTCGATGACGTTCTGCCTTAGCGTCAAACTGGGTCGTTGTCTTCGTCGTAATTCAGGAATCGTTCGGGGTGATGGAAGGCGTTGGTGCGGGGTTGTCCGTGGTCGAGGTTGGCACTGGTACGGCGCAACCCCCCGTCGATGCCATCATCGGAAAGAATCGCCTGTAATTCGCCCCCTTCGTCGGTGGACACTAGTGCACCTTATGAATGGACTTTGCAGCGTGGACTGAGAGCCACAACCCCGTCCGGAATTTTCACAATTTTGGATGTGAGTAACCGCGGGAGTGCTTACGCTACCAATCAGGCAGCGCTACCAACACGAAGTCACCTGTCGCTTGCCAGGGTGATGGGACCACCGTTTTGCCATGAGCATGGGACCGGGTGTTTCCGGTTGTTGGCCGTGTGGTGATGGTGGCCGATGACGGGCCTTCCGGTCAATTCGGCTGGTCCGAATTGACCGGCTTTCCGGGACGGGGTTTCTGGCGTTGCCTGTAGGACTCGCCTTCGACGACGAGTTCGTAGGCCGCCGATTGCAGGCGGTCCATCGCCGATTGGGCCAGCAGTGGGTCGGCCATCATGGTCAGGATCTCGGGGGGTTCGCGGTTGCTGGTGATGACCGTGGAGGTCTGGCGGTGGCGTTCGACGATCAGCTCGTAGAAGTCGCTGGTCTCGGTGGCCTCGAGCCGGTGCAACGCGAGATCATCGATGACGAGCAGTTCGACGCGGTGCAGCTTGCGCATCTCGTCTTCGTAGCTTCCGTCGAGCCGTGCGCCACGGAGGCGTTTGAAGAGTTTGTCGGCGCGTTCGGTGTGCACGCTGTGATGACGGCGCACGGCGATGTGTCCTAATGCGTTGGCCAGGAAGGTTTTTCCGACCCCGACCGGACCCATGATGAGAACGTTGTAGGCGTCGGCCAGAAACCGCAGCGAGGTCAACTCGGCCCACAGTTGCTGATCGAAGGTGACCGCGGCGGTGTCGTCCCAGGCCGGTAGCTGCATCTGCGGATCCAGATGCGCGGCCTTGGCGCGGCGGGCGGCGGACTCGCGGTCGCGGCGGGTGACCTCATCGGCCAGCAGCATCTCCAGGAAATCGTGGTGCGGCAGCCTGTTGGATCGTGCCAGGGCCAGCCGCTCGGGCAGGGTGTCGAGTAGCTGGCCGAGCTTGAGGCGGCGCATCAACGACTTGAGCTCCGAGGACACCTCGATCGGCTTGACCGCCGGGGTGACATCGGGTCGTCGGGTGGTGGGGCTCATGACGGCCTCCGCACTGAGAAGTCGGTGGCCGCGCGGACGAACCGCGACGCGGCAGGCGGGGTCGGGATTAGCGGCAACTGGGCACCGGCACCGCGGGTGAGCATGCGCTCGATCAGTCCGACGTCGATGACCTCGGCATCCAACGCGCGCTGGCAGGCGTCATCGACCGCGTCCGGGCCGTGGCGGCGCACCAACCCGAGGAGGCGATAGACCTGGCGCATCTTGGTCCACGGCAGCGGATGTTCCAGCACCGCCGCCGCATACGCGCCGACATGGGTGCCGTGGGCGGCTGCCTTGCGCTGCAAGGTGTTCAGGTCGCGCATCGCATAGACCGACACCTCGGCCGGGAGATCGGCGGGGTCGGTGCGCCGGCGTCCCGGCGCCACCACCGGGTGGACCTTGATCAGCTCACCGCGCCAATACAGCTTCACCGTGCGCGCATCGACCCGGGCATCCAGCCGGCGCCCGATCAGCTCACCGGGAACGCTGTAGAGCCCCTTGGCGACAGCCACGTGCCGATCCGGGGCCACCTTGGGCCGGCACCAGGTCGGGATGTCGAACACCTCGTCGGGCACTGGCTTGAGGTGGGGTAGCTCGTCGGCGGCGAACACCTCGGCCGGGCGGCACCGGGTGGTGCCATGTATCCGCATCCCCGCCACCTGCTCACACCATTGCTCGGCTCGCGCCCGGCAGTCGCCCAGGTTTCGAAAGTCTTCTCCGGCAAAGAAATTCGACCGCGCATACGGCACGCAACGCTCGACGCGCGGCTTATCCCGGGGGCTGCGGATGCGAGCCGGATCCACCACGAAGCCCCGCGCCTGCGCGTATTCCCGGAATGCGTCGTTGAGTTTCGAATCGATCGCATCAGCCTTGTCGACGATGGCCTTCATGTTNTCGGGAATCACCACCGCGAACACCCCACCAAAGAATGCCCACGCCGCCTCGAACCCGGCGATCACCTCGTGAAGCGTCTGGCGGTAAGTGGGATAGACGAACATATGTCGCGAATACACCGCGGTGAAGATCAACCCCTGCACCACCCGCCGGCGACCATCTTCGACATCGGTGAGCATCCCGAGGCGACCGAAATCGACCTGCAGTTCAGCACCGGGCTCACAGTCAGCCACCGGCACCGTGGCCTGACGCTGCCCGAACCCCAATTCCGTTGTGGCATAACGATGCAAGGTTCGATACGACACCACCACACCCCGACGCCCCAACAACGTGTGCACCTTCGTCAAAGTCAAGTCCTGTTTCAGCCACGCCTTGATCTGCTCGGCCTCGGCATCGATGGTCTCCCAGGCCTGGCTCTTGCCATTGGGCCGACTCGGTCGCACCTCGGCGATCACCGCCCCCAACAGCTCATCGGTCAGCTGGCTGGCGTCGCCGTCACGATCGAGCCCGCACGCGCGGGCCCGATCCACATACCGGCGCACCGTTTTGCGGTCCATGCCCGACAGCCGAGCCACCTCCCGCAACCCCCGACCCGCCAGCCACAGCCGCAGCATCTCCCTGACTTCGATCATCGACACCTCCCGGTAGCTCATCTGGCCAATACAGCGGCCGAGCAACCGGAAACCCCCACGCCACGCCGGGTGGTCCCATAACTGGCAAAACCCCTACCCAGGCGGTCCCATCACTGGCAATCAGGTGGTCCCATGCTCATGGCAAAACCGGCGTCGAGCTGGTCCCTTACTCCTGGCAGCCGACAGTCACCCATCAAGGAGGTTTGGAGGCATGTTGTCTCGTGCAAATTTCGTCGCCAGAGCTACCTTGGTGGCTGGGGCAGCGGTCGTTGGCATCGGGTTCGAACCGCTAGCCCATTCTGACGACGCTGACTTTATACAGTTCCTTACGGAACATGGCCTCGGCTGCGGCGAAGGCTCAATAAAGTGCAAAAGTGCTGACGATCTGATCCAACTTGGCCACTCCGTGTGTTACGACATCGATGTCAACGGTCAAACCCCCGGTGCAAGCCGCAGAAAAGGCTGTAGAGATCGGCGAAGGCTGGATCAACAGGGAGCAGGCCGCAGATTTGGTCGCCGCGTCCGTCGTTAATTACTGCCCATGGGATAAAGTCCAAAACTCAAGCGGTACAGGTGATGTCGATACTTAGCGGTCGTCGCGAATTTTGACCTTATGTGCGTCCGCATCGTTGCGCTCATTGCTGCAACTATTGCAGTGCTCGTAACCGCGTCCACTGTACTGGCGCCGTCGGCGAGCGCCTGTCCGTCCGGCTATTACAAAGCTGCCTCTGGTCAATGCGTTCATCGCCCCATAAGCGCACCGGCGCCACCACCGGGTGCCACTGCTCAATGCGCTGACGGCTGCTACTCGTTTAGTGAAAACCCGGATGAGGACGACACCTGCCATGGACGCGGCGGCGTTCAACGAGCGTTGTAGCCGCAGGATTAGCTGCGGGCATTGCGCTATCGCCAGATTTCAGTGCTGACCGCCCGTTCCCCGGCACTGGTGTGACAACAAGCCTCCTCGCCGCATACGTGCCGTGGAAGTCGAACACCGGGTTTTCCCAAGACTTCTAATCTCTGGTGCTGGCATGCGTCGAAGTGGAGAAAGGGACTCGGTGACACGCGGCGCTCTGAGCGCGGTGAGGTTGGAAGGCTGAGCCACACGTCAATCCGCTTCGTCGTCGTCGTCGCCGTCGCGCAGTAGTTTCTCCGGATGGTGGAAGGTGTTGGTGCGGGGTTGGCCGCGCTCGAGGTGGGGTGGTGGTTTCCATTCGGTCTCGCCGCGGGTGTTCTTGCGGGTGGCCCAGCTGCCGGGGTTGAGCATGCGGTGATGCGGGCCGCAGGCGAAGGTGAGCTGGTTGATGTCGGTGCTGTGACACTTGCTGTAGTCGGTGGTGTGGTGGACTTCGCAGTAGTAGCCCGAGACGGTGCAGCCTGGTGCGGTGCAGCCGCGGTCCTTGGCGTACAAGACGATTCGCTGCCCCGGGGAAGCCAGACGTTTGGTGTGGTAGAGCGCCAGGGCCTTGCCTTTATCGAAGATGGCCAGGTAGTGATGCGCGTGGCGGGCCAGGCGGATCACATCGCTCATGGGCAGGATGGTGCCGCCGCCGGTCAGGGCGCGCCCGGCGGCGGCCTCCAGCTCTTGCAGGGTGGTGGTGACGATGATGGAGGCCGGTAACCCGTTGTGCTGACCCAAGTCGCCGGAGGCCAGCATCGCGCGCAGCGCCGCCAGCAGGGCGTCGTGGTTGCGCTGAGCCTTGGAGCGGGTGTCACGGTCGATGGCCTCTTGGCTGGGGGTGCCGTCGACACAGGGGGTGTCGTCGAGGGGGTTGCACATGCCCGGGGCGCCGAGTTTGGCTTCCACGGCTTCGAAGGTGGCGCGTAGTTCGGGGGTGATCAGGCCCCGCAACTCTGACATGCCGTCGGGTTGTTGGTTGCCCAGCGTCACGCCGCGGCTACGGGCGCGGTCCTCATCGGTGAAGATGCCATCGGGGTTAAGCGCATCGGTGAGCCCGCGGGCCAATTCTTTGAGGTGTTCGGGGCCGAACTGGGTGCCGAATCCGGCCAGTTGGGCTTCGGCGAACTCACGGGCCGCAGCGCTCACCCAGCCGGGTAGTTGGTGGTAGAACTTGCGGATCACGGCCACCTGACCCGCGCCCAGGTCTCCGGCGCGCTGGGCGGCCGCGGTGGCGGGCAGGACCGGTGGCAGGGGTTCACCGGTCAGTCCGTGGCGGGGTCCCAGGTCGCGGGCTTCCTTGATGCGCCGAGACGCTTCGTGACGGCTGATCAGGGTGCGTTCGGTCAGCGCGTGGGCCAGCCCGCCGCCGAGTTCCTGCAAGGGGGCTTGGCGGGCCAGGGAATTGAGCAGCGGATACTCGATGACCGGAATGCGGCGGCGCAGCCTCTCACAGCGCTCCAACACCGCCAGCTGCTGCTGCACGGTCAACGCGTCAAGCACCAACGCACACGCGCGGTCCACCTCAGCATCGAGCGCGTCGAACACCGCGTCGACATCGGGCAGACCAGTGGAACTCACACCGCCAAACTATCGAGGCCCACCGACAAGAAACCCCCGGATTGTGACCACTGAAACCACAGTGACACAAGGGATTTCGCTATACGTTTCCGATATCCGTAATCGCGCCCGCGGGGCCGGGAAGGGCCGCCGCCTCGCCTAAGCCCAAGCAGGACTGCCGGTCAGCACATCGACGCCGTCCTCGGTGATGTGGACGGTGTCGCGGCGGAACACCGCGCCGACGCCCTGCCGCCACACGTAGCCGGTGATCGCCAACACCATGCCCGCCTCGAGTTGGTCGTGTTCCCCCGCGGCCAGCAGCGCTTCGGATACGACGGGCGGGTCGAAACCCAACCCCAGCCCGTGCGCGACCGGCATCGGCGGTATCGGCTCACCGACCGCCTCATAGGCGGCCAGCAGATCTCTGGTGGGCGCGCCGGGGCGACAGGCGGCAAGCATCTTGTCGTATAACGCGTTCGAGCGGGCGAAGAGCTCACGCGCCTCGCCGCTGACGACATCGCCGGCCAGCCACGTGCGTCCCACCTCCGCGACGTAGCCGTCCGCGAGCGCACCGGCCGCGAACGCGACGAGATCGCCCGACCGGATCTCGTGCGCAGATGCGCGGCGCCACGGCTGTTCCCGCGACGTCACCCACGCGGCGTCCTGGGTGGCCGGCGTGCTCACCCCGCCGGCGGCCATCGCCTCCATCATCACCCCCGCCAGGGTCCGCTGCGACGCGCCCGGCGCCAATTCGGCCAGGGCAGAGGCGAGCCCGCATTCGGCGACACGAAGGGCCGCCCCCATCGCGGCGATTTCGTCGGGCGTCTTGATGCGCCGCGCCGCGCGCATCGCCGGCTCGGCGTCGACCAGTTCGGCGTTGGGGAACGCCTCGGGCAGCAGCGCCGCGAAAGTCGGTGTGATCGCGTCGGTTCCGACCCGCCTCGCCGACTCCGCGCCGTCGACCTTCTTCAGCACGTCAATGAGCGTCATCGGATTCCATGCCAGCCCGTAGAGGTGATCGTGGCCGATCTCCTCCGGAACCCCCTCATCGTCCGTGCTGTTGAGGTAGATGTCCTGAGTGGCACGCACCAGCACACACATCGGACCGAACGGCCGTGTCCCGGCGATCCACAGCTGCGGCGCGCCCGTGACGTAACGAATGTTGGCCTGCCGCCCGAGCACCAGGATGTCCAGACCGTGCTCGTCCATCTGGGCCAGCGCCCGTTCCCGCCGCCCGGACCGGAGCGCCCGGGGGTCGGGCAGAACTTCAGTCGCCATAGGGGGTGTAGGGGTAGTCGGTGATCGGCACGTAGCCGTCCTCGGTGATCACCACGATCTCCTCACTGCGATAGCCTCCCGTGCCGTCCTTCCACATGACCGGTTCCAGGACCAGCACCATGCCGGGCGGAAAGACGAAGTTGTCGTCGAATTCCTCGCCGAGATCCGTTCCGATCATCGGCGCCTCGGCGGGGTAGGTGCCGATGCCGTGGCCGAGATAGAAATGCGGCAGCCATGGCTTGCGGCCACCGTTGGCCGCGATCGCCGCGCGCGCCAAATCACCCGACGTCGCACCGGCTTTGGTCACCGCCAGCACGGCGTCCAGGACGGTACGCCACTGCCGGAACTGGTCCTGCTGCCGCGGCGTCGGCCGTTCGCCGACCACCCAGGTTCGGCCGAAGTCGGAGCAGTATCCGTGGTAGGTGATGCTGATGTCGGTCCACAACACGTCGCCGGCCGCCAGTTCACGAGCGGTGGGGAGCAGCGGCAGCGCGAGATCCCCGTGCGTCGTCCACACGCCGGCCTCCCGGGACTTCGGCATCACCTGCCAGATCGCCTCCAGCATGTTGGTGGTCGCGCCCAGCTCGAATGCGCGGCGGACGAAGGTGGCCGACAGATCGATCTGGCGCACCCCCGGCACCAGCGCCCGCTGCACATCGACGATGGCTTGTTCGGTGATGCGGGCCGCCCTGCGCAGACAGGACAATTCGTCGCGGGTCTTCACCAACTGCGCGGCGCCGACCACGATGGCCGCGTCCGTCGGCGGGCCGGCCGGGAAAAGCTTGGGCGCCGCCCGCCGCATCGCCCCGGTGAGTTCGTCGACGGCGATGCGGGCTCCCGGTGGGACGATCCCGGTCAGCCGCCGCGCGAAATCGTCGACGCCGTGGTCGAATTCGAGGTAGGCGGGGCCGTGCAGGTGGTCGTCGGGCACCGGCGCTTCGGCGGACGCTCCGCTGCGGAAGGGCATGAAGAGGTGCGGGTGCACGTCGTCGGCGAGCACGACCGCGACGGGGCGCTCCACGTGTGACAGCCCCGCATCCAGCAGCGGCCAGCTCGCCCCCGTGGCGTAGCCGACGTAGCCGTTCAGCAGCAGGATCAGCGCGTCGACGCCGTGCTCGGCCATCGCCGCGCGCAGCCGCGCGCCGGTCTCCGCGCGCATGCGCTCCCAATCCGGCTCGTCAGGGATGTCGAGCACCGAGCCGACGGCGCTCGCCGAGTTCGTCATGCGGAGATCCCCAGGAATTTCTTGATGTTCCCGCCGACAACGCGCACGGCATCCTCGGGACCGACGGCGTCGACCACGGCGGCCAGCGATCTCTCCGAATAGCCGAAAGTGCTTTCGTTGTGCGGGTAGTCCGACGACCACATCACCTTGTCGATGCCGATCTCGTCGATCTGCCGCAGCCCCAGCGGATCGACCATGAACGAGGCGCACATGTGCGTGTTCCAGTAATCGCGGACGTCACGCTTGGGCTGGTCGGCCAGCATGTGCCGATACGAGGCCAGCACGTGCTCGGCGTCCTGCAGCGCCGTCGGCACCCAGGCGATCCCACCCTCGAACCAGCCGACCCGCAGCCCCGGATGCCGGTCGAGGATGCCGCCGAAGATGTACTTGGAGAACATCTCTCGGAACGAGTCGATGTTGACCATCATGGCCACCGCCACGCTGTTGACCTCGCTGGGGAACTTGGGCTGACTCTCGCCGATGTGGTGCGTGACGGGCAGGTCGGCCTCTTGGATCTCGTCCCACACCGCGCTCATCTCGGCACTGGAGTAATCGATGGGCCGGCCGTCGCGGTCGTTGCCCGGGCTGATCGGCATCAGAAACGTGGTGAGCCCCAGCGACTTCAGCTCGGTGAGCGTGCGGCGGGCGCCGGCTGGATCCCACCAGTTGATCAAACCGACACCGTAACAATGCCCGTTCGAGCGTTCCTGGACCTCGGCGATGTGCTCGTTGTAGACGCGGAAGATCCGCTCGCGGATGGCGTGGTCGGGATGGTGGAACAGCGCGAGCACCGCATTTGGGAACGCCAGCTCCTTGTCGACGCCGTCTTCGGCGAGCTCACGAATCCGGGCCTCGACGTTGTTGGTCGCCGCCCCGGCGAGGTCGTCGTACTGCATGAGCACCGCGCTGAAGTCGCCGACCACCATCGACTGTCCGGGCGGGCCGAGCAGATACGCGCCGTCCTCATACCAAATCCGCGGGGCCTGGTCCTTGAGCTCGTCGGGGAAGCGCTCGTAAAAGATGTCGTCGGCCACCGAGATGTGATTGTCGGCGGAGAAGACCTCGGTGCCGGCCGGCAGGCCGGTGCTGAACTCCGCGGCGTGGCCGCGACGGTCCTTGGGCGCACCGATCACGCCCTCGGGGTAGAGGGTTGGGGCTGGGCTGGACATCATCGTCCCTTCCTCGGGAATCATTGATCATTGTGCGCCTGGGTCGGGGTACGTGACGCCACTGAGCTCTTCGGAAAGCTGCCACAGCTGTCGCATGTCGGATTCGCTGCGCGCCAACCGGGGAACTCGAGCGAAAGTGACCCCACCCCTGACCGTTTCGTAGAAACCACGCGGCCCGTAGTATTTGGCGCCCTGCGCATCCGGGGATACCGCGGCGTAGAGGGCCGGCTTGATGCCTTCGTCGACGTCGAGCCACATGAACGGCATCACGCGCCAGGTCAGCTGCGTCAAACGCGCCTGCAACGTCGGCTTGGCGCGGCCGTACGAGGCGCCGCTGAGCAGGTTGGTCTTGGTCAGTCCCGGGTGCGCGGCGTTGGACATCAACCCCCAACCGCCCCGGCGGCTGCGCCGATCCAATTCGACGGCGAACATCAGTTGCGCCAACTTGGCGACCCCGTACGAATGCATGGGTTTATAACGCTGTTGCGCATTGACGTCGCCGAAGTCGAGCTTGCCCTGGGTCGCGGCGAGGCTGCTGACCGTGACCACCCGCGCGGATTCCGCCGCCCTCAGCAACGAGAGCAGCCGACCGGTCAACGCAAAGTGACCCAGATGATTTGTCCCGAACTGCAATTCGAAACCGTCGCGGGTCTGCTGCCGCTGCGGCGGCGTCATGACGCCGGCGTTGTTGATCAGGATGTCGATCGGGCGGCCCTCGGCGGTGAGCTGTTCACCCAGCGCCGCCACGCTTTCCAGCGACGACAGGTCGAGTTGCCCGATGGTGAGCTTGGCCTGCGGTGCGTCCCGGCGGATGTCGGCGATCGCCCGTTCGCCCTTGACCCGGTCGCGGACGGCCATCACCACGTCGGCACCCGCGGCGGCCAGGCGCTTCGCCAGGCCGAAGCCCAAACCGCTGTTGGCCCCGGTCACGACGGCGAACCTGCCGCGCAGATCGGGAACACTCAGCGCGAGATCGGGTTTCACCATGTCACGGGCAGCTCGTAGAGGCCGTAGGCCAGCGCGTCGTGCTTGAACGGAAGCTCATCCAGCGGGACGGCGAGCCGCAGCGTGGGGACGCGGCGCAGCAGCGTGGGCAGGACGATCTGCAATTCCATGCGGGCCAGCTGCTGGCCCACGCACTGGTGACGACCGTAGCCGAACCCGACGTGCGGCCCGTCTTCGCGCAGCAGATCGAGGCGGTCCGGGTTGGGGAACTGCCGCTCATCCCAATTCGCCGGGGCGACGTCGAGGATGATGCCATCGCCGGCGCGGATCGTCTCGCCGCCGATCTCGATGTCCTCGACGGCGATTCGCCGCTGTCCGGTCTGGATGATGCTCAGGTAGCGCATCAGCTCCTCGACCGCGGTGGCGATGACCTTCGGGTCATCGGTGTCGCACAGCAGCGCTCGCTGATCGGGGTGCTCGAGCAACGCGGCGATGCTCAGGCTGATCATGTTCGCGGTGGTCTCATGGCCCGCGATCAACACACCGGTGGCCAATTGCGCGGCCTCGCGCACGCTGATCTCGTCGGCGTTGACCCGCTCGGCGAGGTCGGACACCAAATCCTCTGAGGGGCTTTGCATTTTCGTCCGAACCAGGTTGGCCAGATACTTGGCCAGCGAGGCGGCGCCCTGGGCCGTGTCCTCCTCGGTCGCGTAGCGGCCCATGCCGCGCTGGGCCTGGGTCTGGAAGAACTCCGCGTCCTCGTACGGCACGCCCAGCAGTTCACTGATGACCAGCGAGGGCACCGGCAGCGAAAGGGTGCTGACGACGTCGCCCGGCTTCGGCCCGGCCAGCAGGGCGTCGATGTGGTCGTCGGTGATCTTCTGCACCGCCGGCCGCAGCGCTTCAACCCGCTTGAAGGTGAACGGTTTCGACAGCATCCGGCGAAACCGGGTGTGCTCCTCGGCGTCGGAGGTGAACACCGAACGCGGGCGCTTGTGCACCGTGGCCAGCATGCCCTCGTTCCAGTGCGGATAACCGGGCAGGCGGTCGTCGACACTGGTGCGGGAGTCGGTGAACAGCGCGCGGATCGCGTCGTAGCCGTGGATGAGCCACGGCGTGCTGCCGTCCCAGATCCGCACCCTGCTCAGCTGCTTGCCGGCGTTGAGCTCCAATACCTTCGGAGGCGGGGCGAACGGGCACCCGGGCGCCCGCGTCATCGGAAACTCCGGGATATCGGTGGCGGTGGATCCTTCGGTCATCGTGCTCCTCGGTGTTCGGCCTACGCGGTTGTCGGTGATGTCGGGCCGCCGGCCGCGGCCACGTGGACGGGCGCGCGCCACAGGCCGACGATCGCGTCGATCAGCCCCTCGGCGGCGACCGGCCAGGCTGAACGGGATCGCGGCCCGTGCTCGGCCAGCGCGCCTTCGTGCTCGGCGCAGGTGTGCATCAGCAGGTTGCGCACCATCACCATTCGTTCGGCGCGCACGCGCTTGGGTAGCTCGGGGAGACAGCGGTCGATCCCGTCGAGCGTCTGCACCAGTAACGGCGATGCCAGGGCGTCCTTGGTGACCACGTGGCGGTACGTGGGATCGGCCATCGCCTGGGCGGCGAACCGCGCATACCAGGTCGGAGTCCCCAGCGCGGACAGGTGATCGGTCAGCGGGCGCACCAATGCGCCCACCCAGTCCCGCAGCTCGGGGGAGTCGCCGACCGCGGCCAGCATGTGCGCGCGCAGCTCCTCGATCGGCTCGCGGTGCTTGGCTTCGATCGCGCGCAGCAGGTCGACCCGGGTCCCGAAGTGGTAGCACGCCGCGGCGTTGTTGCCCTGCCCGGCCGCCTCGCTGATCTGCCGGTTCGACACGGCATACATTCCGCGTTCGGCGAACAACACCTCGGCGGCCGACAAGAGCGCCTCTCGGGTGCCCGTCGACCTTTCGGAACGAGCGATCCGCTCGGCGGTCATCGCCTCAGTGAACACCGGCCGCCTTGTTAAATCAAGCAATTTATTTAGTTGCGGGACCGTGGAATCGGGCGCAGCGACCCGAAACCCGGGGTGGTCGGGGATAGTTCACCGAGCTGATGCCCGGGCGCGGCGCGCCGGAATACAGTCACCGCACCGCAGGACGGGTCGGGCCCGTGGCGCGACGGTGCAGTATGTCCCCTTTCGCGGGGGGCTCTTGCTGGTCGGATCGAACTGGGGGCGCGACCGTCACCCGTCGTGGTCGGCGAATCTCAAAGCGGCACAACGCGTCACCGTGCGCGGCCGTGGCCGACGGTTCGTGGCGAGGGTGCAGCTGCTCAACGGCGGAGCGCGACGAGGCGTGGGGCGCGGTGCTGGACCATTGGCCGAACTATCGGGTGGCACAAGGTCTTGCCGGCCGGCGCCAATTCCGGGTGTTTCTTCTGGCACCGCTTACCTGAGCTGGCCGCGAGGGCCTAGTTAATCGCCGACATTTTTAGCCGGCGTCGGTCACGAGGGCCGGCGAGAGAGGGCATCGGACGGTCCGCCGAATGCCAATTCGATGCGCCGCCGCCGTTGAATTTCGCCGCATCAAAACCGTTAGCCGATTCCGAAAGCGGGCCTCGGTGTGCGGTCGCCTCGCGCCGGATCCCGCGCGGCCGCTTATGGCGTAAAAGCCCTGCTAGCAACGCACCGCGCGGGCACGGCAACGCCGGCTCTTGACGAAATTGGTCACGGGATGTCTAATCCGGACGAGAAATCGGGAGGCTGACCGGTGGTCGCAATCGACACGCGAACCGTGGATCGGACGGGGCTTCACCGCATATGGAAAACGATTCTTATCGGCATCGCGTGCATTGTGTTTGCGGCGTGCTACTTCAGGCCCGTACTGCTCATCGGCGTCGCCCTGATTCTTCTGTCGCTTGTGTGCGCGCGCCTGGTCTATAAGGGCCGGGATCGGTATATCCCCAATTTGTATGCGCGGGACATCGAAGTTTATGACGATGCCTATCGCTCGTTCATCGGTCGCACGCTCGCCGAACTGCGTCAGTGCAAGATCGGGGGCCACACGCTGTTGTGGGAGGCCTCGCGCCTGGCGCCACCAAGCACCGATCACCCCGACGAACTGCTACTCGACCTGGGCGTCTGGGCCGGCTGGTCGACGCGGCTCATCTCTGACGCCTCCGGCCGCACGGTGTACGGATTCGACACCTTCTCGGGCCTCGTCGAGGACTGGCCGATCGACGACCACACCGTCATCAAGCGCGGTGCCTTCTCCCTGGCGGACCCGGTGGCCAGACGTTTCCTCCGGGACACCGGAGTCAGCTTGCATGACGGGGTGCCCGACGCCCTCGGCCGCAAGGTGGAGTTCATCAGGGGAAGCACCTACGAGACGCTGGCCCCGTTTCTGGCCGAGCGACCGGGCGCTGCCATCCGGCTTTTTCACATGGATCTGGATACGTATGAGAGTTGCCTGCACGCGCTGGAAACCTGCAAGGACCGCTTCGTCGAGGGATCGATCCTTGTCTTTGACGAATACCTGGTCACCAACGGCGAAATGCTGGCGTTTTACGAATTCCAGAGCAAGTACGAGTTGCAATGGCACTACCGCGCTTGGGGCCTCGAAGCGTGGGAGATGAACCTCGAGATGGTGACCGCGCGCCCGAAACGCGCTGTCTACTACCTCATCACGATGGCCCTGCATTGGACGATCGGCGGCGGCAGCTACGCGTGGACGATCTTCCGCAAAAGGTTTTGGCGATTTTGGCTGGGCGCGCCGATCGCCGACATGCTTTTCATGCTGGGCGCGGCCGGGCAACGCAAGTCGGTCAGCCTGGAAATCACCGGGCTGGGCAAACTCGATCGACGCCGCCCCGCAGACCACAACGAGCTCGTCTAGCCGCCCCAGACCGCGCTGGGAGCCGGCGTCGCCCACGCGGTAAATCTGCAGGGTCGACGCGATGCCGGTCGCGAGCACCACGATCGCGACGACGACGAGGAGTACCACGCGGCGCCGATCGGATCGGCGTTCCACCATTCGGAGCCCGACGAGCAGTACGGCGACCACCAGCAGCGCGGCCGAGAAGTAGGTCATGACGCCGCCCCGCGCGGCGTGTTCGCGCAGGATCGGGCTGGGGTTGGCCTGGCGGTCGTAGAGCCACGCTCCAGCGTCGATGGTGATGGGCGTCAACACCAGCGTGACCGCCGCGAGGATCAGCGTGAGCCACATCAGTTGCCCGCGCCGGGCGGCCGGCCACAATCCGCACACGATCTCCAGCGCGGCGGTCAGCGGAACGAGCACCAACACGAAATGCAGCAACAGGGCGTGAGCCGGCATCCCGTTGATGACGTTCATGGCGTCCTCTCGGCCGCGGTCCGCTCGGGTCTGCGCGGCGCCTAGCCGCCGAGGCCCTTCTTGATGGCCGCGTCTTGCTTCTGGCCGACATCGCTGACGAAATCTGGCGGGGCCAGCGTGTCGGTCGGACCGTCGAACTGCAGCGTGGCAAGCGCCCGCCCCTCGGTGAAGAGCAGGATCACCACACCCTTACTGCGGTCGGGTGCGTTTCCCATCAGCATCGTTCCGCCGGTCCCGACGTTCGACGGTTGCGTGGTCGGATCTTTGACGACGCCTCCCTGCTGGCCCTTGGCCGCGTTCAACGCGTTGGTCGCCGCCTCGGGATCGTCGTAGACGGCGATGGTGACCTTGATGGCATGGCTGCCGTCGTCGTCCTTGAAGGTCGTTTCGACGCCCGGCTTCCCGTTGGGATTGCTGGTCGGGGGAGCGGCGGTGAAGGGAACCGGCGCGCTGATGTCGCTGGCCTGGATGAGCAGCCTGGCGTAATCGTTGGGCTGTGCGGGTCCTGCCGACGACGACGGCGGCGCCGAGCTGGCGCCGCTGGGGGCCGAGGTTGCCGAGGTGGGGGATCCGGTCTTCGACGTCGACGGTTGCGACTTGTTGTCGCCGCAGCCGGCCACCGACACCGCCAGCGCCGTCGTCGCCGCGACACCCGCGATCAGCGCTCGTGAAATCCTCATCGCATCGAGCTCCCTTCCAGGTCTTCCCGGCGACAACGTCGGGCCCGTCCTTCGAATCGCACAGTACATTGCCCCGCGGCGGGGGACGCCGCGGAGCAATGTCCTGGGTGTCGGACGGGCTACTCGAGTTGGTCGCGCAGGCAGCGCAGCGTGTTTGCCAGGATGCGCGAGACCTGCATCTGCGACACCCCGATCCGCTCCGCGATCTGGCTTTGCGTCATCGATTCGAAGAACCGCATGCGCAAAACGTCGCGTTCGCGTGGCGGCAGGGTGGCAACGAGGGCCCGCAGCGCCTCGCGGTTGGTGATGTGCTCGATCTGCGGATCGATGTCGCCCACCGAGTCGGCCACCGAGCGCGGCGATCCGGAACTATCGGCGCCCAGCGGTGCGTCGAGGGAATCGAGCCGGTACGCATCGCCGGCGACGAGGCATTCGACGATCTCCTCCCGCGGAACCTCGAGCATCTGCGATAGTTCGCCCGCGTTGGGTGCGCGACCGAGCTGCTGGGCGAGATCGGCGGTCGCCCTGCTGATCTGCACGTGCAGTTCGCGCAACCGCCGCGGGACACGCATCCCCCAGCTGTAGTCGCGGAAATAACGCCGGACCTCGCCCATCATGGTGGGGACGGCGAAACCGATGAAGCTGGGGCCCTTCGCGGGGTCGAACCGGTTGACGGCGTTCATCAAGCCCAGGCGCGCCACCTGGATCAAGTCCTCGAGACCCTCGCCCCGGCGGGCGAAGTGGCTGGCCACGTGGTCGGCCAGCGGCAGGCAGCGGGCGACGATGTATTCGCGCTGACGGGCGTACTCGTGCGACTCGGCCGGCATCCGATGCAGCGCCACGAACATGTCGACTACGTCGTCGTATGAATCGTCGGATTGTCTGGCGGGCGCCGGAGCGGGACGGGTTGGGGCAATCGTGTTGGTCATCGTGCGGTGCACCTTGTGTTCACTCGATGGGTCGTGTAAACACCTGCGCGAGAACAAGTTTGCATTGCTGACTCACTTTCCTGAGTCTATGCAGAAAGACATCGCGGGAACCCGCACAGTCGCCTCCACTGCATCCTGATCCGCGGGACTTGTCGTTTACCCACCGCACACGCGCTACCAACGGGAAATGACTCTCGGGTGTGTGATCGCCGGAGTCAGTACCAAGCTCAGTAGCCGTGAGGCTGACTGGCCGCTTTGAGCTAAACGGCGACATGTCCAGAAGCGGACTTCATTGGAGACTATACGCCCCCGCGCATCGCACGGCGATCCGTTCCGGTGGGGCTTCCCGCAATCACTTAACTGTTTCCTCGTGCACCAGTCAACGGTTAGCAATCTGCCCATCCGGAGGCGGCCGGACGGGACCTGACGGACCCCCATCGCGCCGAGCTGCGGTGTTGCGAACTTTCCCCGTCCGACGATCCAGGGCCCGGCATTCGTCAGCAAATGGAATCGGCGGCCAATCCGATGCCCTTCGCCGCCAACTGCGCTCCGCCTTGGGTCGGTTGCGGGGAGTGCTCGAAGCGCCGCCGCTCAGCCGTGTTTGGAGAGCGTCGGGCCGGGGCGCCCACAAGATGATCGGGGTCGATGCTCGCTTCGGTATCGTTCGCCTAATGTTCATCATCCAATCGAGCGGCACGCCTCCCACCGATAACGAGAGCCTTTCGCGCGCAATGCTTTACGCCGAGCGCGGGACGACTGGCTCCCGGAGCCGTCGGTGAGTGGATCCGGCGCGCACGCCCTGCTGGAAGGGCGCGCGGTGGCGGTGTCCGGTGGCAGTCGCGGCATCGGACGTGCGGTCGCCGAACTGCTGGGCGGCCTGGGCGCCGGTGTCGTGGTCAACGGGCGTGACCGGCACGCGGTGGAGGAGACGGTCGCCGCGATCAGCGCGGCGGGCGGGCGGGCCACCGCGGTGGTGGGCGCCGCGAACGACGAACGGGTGGCCCAAACGCTCGTCGACGAATGCGTCAGCGCGTTCGGGCGGCTGGACACGCTGATCAATTGCGCCGGAATCGCCGAGCCGCCGGGTTCCTCCATCCTGAACATCTCGGCGGCCGAGTTCGAGCGGCTGATCGGCGCGCACCTGGGCACGGCGTTTCACACGTGCCGGGCCGCCGCCCCGGTCATGGCCGCGCAGGGGCACGGCGCCATCATCAACACCAGTTCGGTGGCCTTCCTGGGCGACTACGGCGGGACCGGCTACCCCGCGGGTAAAGGCGCCGTCAACTCCCTGACGATGGCCATCGCCGCCGAACTGAAGCCCCACGGCGTGCGGGCCAACGTGGTGTGTCCCGGCGCCCGCACACGGCTGTCCACGGGGCTCGAATACGAAAGACATATCGAAGATCTGCACCGCCGCGGGCTGCTCGACGAGATGACCATGCGGGCCTCGCTCGACAGCGCCCCGCCCGAGTTCGTCGCCCCGCTCTACGCCTACCTCGCCAGCGACTTGGCGCGTGAGGTGACGGGCCAGATCCTCGTCGCCGCAGGCGGTTTCGTTGGCAGCTTCGACCGCCAGACGCCGCGCGTACTCGGTTATCGCGACCACCATGAGTCCGGACCGTGGTCGGTGGCAGAGGTGCACACGATGGTCGGCGCCGCGACGAAGCCGCGATGAGCGGCGGTATCCAGCGACGAAAAGCCGCCGCCCGCCGCTTAAGCCGGCCGGCCGCGGCGTTTGCGGACAGACATATCGATGGAAACGTATGGTCACCGCCCGCCAACGCCCGGAGGGCCCGCTACGCGGCGGACTTCGACGGTCCCGGTCAGGACGCCTTCGACGAGCGCCGGCGCGTTCGCGGCGGCTCGGCGGTGCCCAGCGCATCCATCGTGCGGACCAGCTGCGGGTAGGCGATTGCCGGCCCGATCCAGCGGGTGAGATAGCGCCGCAGGTCGGCGCCGCTGCGGGCCGGCCTGCCCGGGTCGGCGAGAAAGGAATGCAGGACCCGCAGCGAGAACTCGTTCAGCTCGTCCAGGCCCGCCTCGTCGAAACCGTAATGCTCCCAATCGATGTCGTAGCGATGCAGCATCGACCGACCGAATGCCAACGCGGTATCGGAGATGATCGAGACCTTCTGCCCACCGCGATGGCGCTGGTTGAGGACGAATTCGACCTGATTGTCCGAGGCCAGCTCCTCGATGGCGAAAGCCATTCCCTCGGTAATGGCCACGACCGGGTCGGTGACGCCGTCGAGGTGGGCCGCCATGCGATCGAGGAAGCCGTCGGCCGAACGCATCGCGGACGCCACCAACAGCGCCTGGGTTCCGGGGAAGTATCGGTAGACGGTCTGGCGGGTGACGCCCAGCGCCCGGGCGACATCGGCGATCCGCAGCGCTGAACCGCGTTCGTCGATGATCTTGTCGGCGGCGTCGAGGATGCGCTCGATCGCCTCCGCGTCGGAAGCCGGTGTATTTCCTGCCCAACCGTGGCTGCGCATGGTTACCGAACGGCAAACCGGTTGGCGGTGATCCCCACAGCTGGATCATAGCGTCCGCCGCCGCACTGTCGTTGCTGGCTAAACGGCGCGTGGCGCGCCGAGAACGAGGCCAGACACTATGCCCGGTATGTATGATCACTGCGGATCCAGCAGGCAGGGCGCCTGGCAGAGGGAGGCCGACCGATGCAGTACGACACCGTGATCACCAACGGGCGCTGGTTCGACGGGACGGGCGGACCCTCGGCGGTGCGGGACATCGGTGTGCGTGACGGCCGCGTCGTTGCCATCGCCAAGGGGCTCGACACGGCCGGCGCCGACGTCATCGACGCGACGGGCCAGTGGGTGATCCCTGGCATCATCGACATCCACACTCACTATGACGTCGAAATCATTTGTGCGCCAGAGCTTTCCGAATCGCTGCGGCACGGCGTGACGACCGTGATGCTGGGATCGTGTTCGCTGTCCACCGTTTACCTGGACAGCGTCGATGCCGGTGACATCTTCGGCCGGGTCGAAGCGATTCCCCGGCGCTATGTCATCGAGCACCTCGACGCGGCGCGCTCGTGGACCAATCCCACCGAATACGTGGCCGAACTCGAACGCCTCAACCTCGGTCCGAACCTCGCGGCCTTCATCGGGCACTCCGATCTGCGCGCCGCGACGATGGGCCTGGATCGGGCGACGCGCAAGGACGTGCGGCCGTCCGCCGCGGAACTCGCCCGCATGGAATCGATGCTGAACGACGCGCTCGATGAGGGTTTCGTCGGGATGTCTTCGCAGCAACTGCTGTTCGACAAGCTCGACGGCGAGGTCTGCAGATCGCGCACGCTGCCGTCGACGTACGCGTCCCCGCGCGAGCTGCGCCGCCTGAACGCGATCCTGCGGCGGCGCGACAAGATCTTGCAGTCCGGCCCCGACATCAGAAACCCGCTGTCGGTGGTCTCGCAGCTGCTGACGTCGCTCGGGATCCGCCGGCCCCGCCTGAAGACCAGCCTGTTGTCGGCGGCCGACATCAAGGCCATCCCGTTCGTCATTCACGTCATGGACCGCCTCGCCCGCGTCGTCAACGCCCTCGGCGGCGACTTCCGCTGGCAGCATCTGCCGGTGCCGTTCGAGGTCTACGCCGACGGGATTTCGTTGGTGGTGTTCGAGGAGTTCGGCTCCGGCGCCGCGGCGCTGCACCTGCAGACCGAGATCGAACGCAATCAGCTCATGCGTGATGAGGAGTATCGGCGCAGGTTCCGCAAGGACTACGACAGCAAATACGGGCCTCGGGTCTGGCACCGCGACTTCTTCGATGCCGAAATCGTGGCCTGCCCAGACGAGTCCGTGATCGGCAAATCATTCGGGCAGGTCGGCGTGGAGCGTGGCGGCGTGCACCCGGTCGACGCCTTTCTCGACTTGGTCGTCGAACACGGCGAAAAGCTGCGCTGGCGCACCACGATCTCCAACCACCGACCCGAGGTCCTCAAGAAGATGGCCCAGAGCCCGACCATCCAGATGGGGTTCTCCGACGCGGGCGCGCATCTGCGCAACATGGCGTTCTACAACTCCGGACTGCGGCTGCTGCGGCACGCGCGCGACGCCGAAAACTCCGGCAGGCCGTTCATCTCGATGGAGCGCGCCGTGCACCGGCTGACCGGCGAGCTCGGGGAGTGGTACGGCATCGACGCCGGGACGCTGCGCGAGGGTGACCGCGCCGACATCGTCGTCATCGACCCCGACAAGCTCGACGAGTCCCTCGACCGCTACGCCGAGCATCCGGTCGAGTCCTACGGCGGGCTGTCGCGGATGGTCAACCGCAACGACGAGACGGTCACGGCCGTGCTGGTGTCCGGGAAGCTTGCGTTCGCCGCCGGCAAGGCCGCGCCGGCGCTGGGCAAGGAACGATTCGGTCAGTTCCTGCGGGCGGGGAGCCCCTCCCGAAAGCTCGCCGCCACCGGGTAGGTAGGCGGCGCGCCCAGCGAATACGGCTGCGCCGCAGGGGGCTTCACGCCACCGAGGCGCCCAGGATGAGGTTGACGGCCTCGTCGAGTTGGCCGGCGATCTCGGCGAAACTGATGAACCGGGCCGTCATCAGCGCACCGGAGAAGGTCATCTGCAGCGTGGACTTCACCGCACGCGGCCAACCCGGCCCCAACGCGGCGCCGATGCGCCTGGACACCTCCTCGCCGATCTGTTCGCGCAGCGGCGTGACCGCCGGATCGTCGGCCATCAGGGCCGCGCCGCACGCGGCGGTCAGCTCCGGCTCGTCGGCGACCACCACCGCCATGTCCCGCAGGGTGGCGCTGACCCGGGTCTTGGTCGACTCGTTGACGTCGGTGTGCAGCGGCAGGTCGCGCAGGAAGCGCAGGTACACCGCCGCGACCAGCGCGCTTTTCGACGGGAAGTAGGTGTAGGCGCTGGCCGGGGACACCCCGGCACGAGTCGCCACGGCCCGCATCGTCAGGTTCGCGTACGACGTTTCCCGCAGCTCCTCCAGCCCGGCATCGAGGACTTTGCGAATCGTCTGGCCCGGCCGGCGATCCGACCTGCGGGCCGCCCCGGCGGCGGTTTTAGCGGCAATGGCCTGGAACGACGCCTCGTTGGACACCCGTCCAGTCTAGGAAGGCGCCGCGCCACCAACAACTTCCGTTCACCGCGGTCGTCTTCACCGCGCGATGCTGCTAGCAGACAACTGTCCAGAAGACGCCGGGTCCTAGAGTGTCGCGTATGGGCGAATCGGACCGGCATCGCTGGGACGAACGGTACGCCGCGAAGGCGCCGCCGTCGCTGGATTCGGTTGCACCGCCCGGTGTTTTCGCGGGCCATGCGCGGGAGTTTCCCACCGCCGGCACGGCGCTCGACCTGGCCTGCGGGCAGGGAACCGGCTCGGTCTGGTTGGCGTTGCGGGGCCTGCACGTGCTGGGGCTGGACATCTCCGCGGTGGCGGTCGCCCACGCGCGGGAGTTGGCCCGGCGTGCCGCGGTGGCCGACCGCTGTCGCTTCGACGTCGTCGATCTCGACGACGGTCTGCCGGGGGGCGCGCCCGCCGATGTCATCCTTTGCTGCAAGTTCCGCGACCGCCGTCTCGACCATGCGATCATCGAACGCCTGGCGCCCGGCGGGCTGCTGGCGATCGCCGCGCTCAGCGAGGTGGGGGCGTCCGCGGGGCCGTTTCGCGCGGCGCCCGGCGAGCTCACCGCCGCGTTCGCCGAACTGACCCCGATCGCCGCCGGCGAGGGAGCGGGCCAGGCCTGGCTGCTGGCGCGCCGCTGACCCGTTCCGGACCGCGACTATCTGGTGCTTCCTTGTGGGCGGCTCGAACGGCGACGATCCAGCCGACGCGTCGCGGTGGCGCCGTGGTGCGATGTCGCCGCTTCGGCAGGGGAACTGGTCTTGGGTGACCGGGTGTTGGTCCGTCGACGCCGGTTACCGCCGGTGTTCTGCCGATGCTGGCGCGCGGGAACATTGGCGGGCACCGGGGCCTGATAGGGCGCAACCTCACCCACGAGCGCCTGCACCGCCTCCGAGTTCGCGGTCACCTGCTGGGGAGTGACTTTGATGCCGGCCTTGCGCAGCAACTCCCGGGTGTCTTGGCGCTGCTCGGGCAGCACCACCGTGACGACGTCACCGGCGCTCCCGGCCCGCGCGGTGCGCCCGGACCGGTGCAGGTAGGACTTGTGCTCGCTCGGCGGATCGATGTGCACGACAAGCTCGACCTCGTCGACGTGCACGCCACGCGCGGCGATATCGGTCGCCACCAGCACCCGGGCGCTGCCCGCGGCGAACCTCGCCAGGTTGCGCTCCCGAGCCGGCTGAGACAGGTTGCCGTGCAAGTCGACTGAGGGAATGCCCGATTCGGTGAGCTGCTTGGCGAGCTTTCGCGCTTGGTGCTTGGTGCGCATGAACAGGATCCGGCGTCCGGCGCCGGAGGCTAGCCGGTGTACCAGTTCCTTTTTGGCCTGCGCACTGGCGACGTGGAACACGTGATGCGTCATCTCGGATACCGGGGAGTTGGCCTCGTCGACGGAGTGCGAGACCGCGTCGCGGAGGAACCGCGTGACGAGCTTGTCGACGCCGTTGTCCAAGGTCGCCGAAAACAACAGGCGCTGGCCACCATTCGGCGTCGCGGCCAGGATCCGGGTGACGCCGGGCAGAAAACCGAGATCGGCCATGTGATCCGCCTCGTCGATCACGGTGATCTCGATCGCGTCGAGGCTGATCAGACGCTGCTTCATCAGGTCCTCGAGCCGGCCGGGGCAGGCGACGACGATGTCGACGCCGGATTTGAGCGCGGCCACCTGGCGGGTCTGCGAGACGCCGCCGAAGATCGTGGTGACCCTCAGGCCACACGCAGCCGCCAACGGCTCGAGCGTCGCGGTGATCTGCGTCGCGAGCTCGCGGGTGGGTGCGAGCACCAACCCCGAGGGCCGTGCGGGGCGCCGGTTTCCGTGGGAGAGGCGGCTGACGAGGGGAATCGAGAATGCGAGGGTCTTTCCGCTGCCGGTTTTCCCGCGGCCGAGGACATCTCGGCCGGCGAGTGTGTCGGGCAGGGTTTCCACCTGAATCGGGAATGGGTGTGTTATGCCGCGCGCTGCGAGCGCACTGACGATGTGTTTGCCCACGCCGAGATCGGCGAAAGTCTTGTCGGTAGTCACTTTTCGGTGCCTTTCAGGCATCGGTGGTGCCGCGCCGGAGACAAGGAGGTCACGCGGGCATCGGCACGAAGGTGGCGAGATTGCCGGGTGGCAAAATCGATCGCCGCGAGACCAGCTAGTGCGCGATGCACGGTCATCGAGGTGTCAAGCGCGATCTTCTTCGCTGGCACCAGTGGGATGAGGAAGCGTTCCACGACGGTGTTGGCATGCAGTGTTGTGAAGCCAACGTTGCCGCCAGCGTAGCGCATCGCCGACCGAAGCCTCTCATCAGCAGCGAAAAACTCGCGCTGTTGTGCTGCAACTCACTATTTGCGATGACGTCGCTCAGGATTCCAGCCTGGCGCGCACGGCGGCCAGCCTTGCCTCGAGTTCGGATTCGTCGATGACGCCGCGCGCGACGAGCGAGTGGGCCAACGCAACCAGCCGGTTCTCCGGGTAGGGCAGGTCGGCGTAGAGGGTCGCCGATAGCGCGTCTTCGTCGTCGCGCCGCTCGACAAAGCCGAGCAGCCGTGCGCCGCAATGACTTTGGTCGATCGCATCACAAATGCCGTCGAGACTCGTCTGCCAGGGCGGCACCGGGTTGTCGACCCCGTACTTCGCCGCCATGCGACTCCAGACCTGGTTGCGCGCAACGATTTTCGTCAGCGGTGCGACGGTGGAGTCCTCGGTGGGACGTGGGGTGTTCGCGGTGCTCATCGGAAGCTCAGGGCGCTGCGGGATGGACGGCGGCACGGGTCCGGGTGACGGCGTTGGTCGTCACGCCCGGCTTGGGCAGCGCGACACCGATCAGGCAGTCGCGGGTGACGATCTCGGCGAGTTGGTCCTCGGTCCAGCCCTGCGTTCCGTCGGGGCGGACGGGCATCACCATGAAACGGTGCTTCTGGTTGGAGTCCTCCACCCGGATCTCGACGTCCTCCGGCAGGATCAGGCCGAACTCCGCGAGCACCTGGCGGGGCCAGCGGACGATGCGGCGGCGATAGTTGGGCGTCCGATACCACTCGGGGGAGTTGCCCAGAATCGGCCGCGGATAGCACGAACACAGCGTGCAGACGATCACGTGGTGCAGCGTCGGGGTGTCCTCGAGGACGTGCAAAGCCGTGAAGTCGCTGGGCGTCCCGAAGCCGGTCGGTTCCAGCCAGTCGACCCCCACCTCCTTGCTCGCGGCGAGGGGGTCCGACCGGGCCAGCTCCTTGTAGTCGGGGTCGAGCCAGGCCCGCGCCACCAGGTGCGCCGCGGGGGTCGGGCCGATCTGTTCGGCGAACTCGGTGAAGCGTCGATGCTCCTCCGCGGTGAAAAGGCCCTTCTCGATGCACAATTCGCGCAGCGCGATCTCGAGGACTTCGAAGTCGGTGATCTCGTCCACCATGGGCGCTGCGGTGCGCTCGTGATCGTGTTCGTCGACGCTCATGCCGTGGTCCTTTCTTCCGAAGCCGCAGCCGTGGCTAGGCCGATTCGAGCCACCGTTCCGGGATCTCGGTCTGCAGGGTGTCGTTGCCGGGCCCGGTGTAGCCGTGCCACAACTGGGAGAGGTTGAACCGGACGATGTAGAACCACTCGGGCCGTTGGTCCGGGCCGTCCCACGTCTCGTCCTCGGCGGCGGGGCTTTCGTAGGACACGACTGCGATCTCGCCCGTCGCGCCGCGCACATACTCCTGGGTGCGGGTGTAGAGCAGCACGGGGAGGTCGCGCACCACGACCCTGTCGCCGACGCTGAACTTCGGCGCCCCGGCCTGCCCGGCATACACCTGCGGGTCGCCCTTGCCCACGGCATGGACATGGTGCCGGTTGCGGTGGACGGGCGCGGGATCGCCCTCGAACTTCGGCGTCGCCGCCAAGGGCTTTCCGCGCAGGCCGTCGGCGTAGCGTGCCTTGACTTCGGCCATGCGTTCGGCCAATTCACTCAGGCCGATGTGGTGCTTTTCGGTGAGTACGCGTGCCACCGCCAGCAGCCAGCGCCCGTAATGGGGCAGGCCGAGATAGATGGTGCGGCCGAGATCGACGTTGCCCATCCGGCGCCGTTCCTCGGACAGCCAGATCCCACGCCAGCCGAGCACCTCGCACAGGACGTACGTGTTGTGCTCCCAGATCTCGTACTGCTTGTTCTCGAACTCGATCGGGGCGTCCGGCTCGCCACCGACGTCGTGCGGGGTCTTGACGTAGGCGGCGAATCGCTCGTGGTCGATGAGATCCGGTGTGGGAGCGTCCGGAAGTTCGGGATAGGCGGATTTGAGCCGGGCCACCAGATCCAGCTGCTGCACCCGGTCGCGAGGAGTCGCCATACCAGCCCCATCCGTCGTCACTGCGCCCCAGTACAGCTCACTCCTCGCGTCGCGATCGCGCAACCGTCAAATCAGCGGCGCGCGGGGCGCAGGAGGGTATGGTCCGACCATGGAGCGTCGCGAGCTCGAAGCGGTCATCTATGAACGCGAACCGCCGATTGCGCGGATCATCCTGAACCGGGCGGACAAGGCCAACACCAAAGACGCGATCCTGGTCACCGAGGTCGACGACTGCCTGCACGAGGCCGACCGCGACAAGGACATCAAGGTCGTCATCCTCAAAGCCAACGGCAAGGGATTCTGCGGTGGGCACGTGGCCCGTTGGGGCCCCGACGAAAACCCATATCCGGATTTCGGCGAGACGTTCGAGGATCTCTACAAGGGCACCGCCGACCTGTTCCTGTGGCCGACGTTGTACCTCTGGGAATTTCCCAAGCCGACCATCTCGCAGATCCATGGTTATTGCATGGGCGGGGGCATCTATCTCGGGTTGCTGACCGACTTCTGCGTGGCGTCCGAGGACGCGTATTTCCAGATGCCCCTAGCCCAAAGCCTCGGCGAGCCAGGCGGGCACACCATGATCGAGCCGTGGCTGCTGATGAACTGGCACCGCACCATGGACTGGCTGCTGCTGGCGCCGACCCTGTCCGCGCAGCAGGCCCTGGACTGGGGACTGCTCAATCGGGTGGTGCCACGCGATCAGCTCGAGGACACCGTCGAGGAGATGGCACGCAGGATCGCCCAAATCCCGCTGACCACACTGATGGCGGTCAAGAACAACGTCAAGCGCGCCTGGGGATTGATGGGCATGCGGGTGCACCTGCAGGTCAGCCACATCCTGACGAATATGGTCGGCGCCGCCTCCGATGTGCAGGCGCGGCGAGCCGAGCTCATGCGGTCGGGCATGAAGCCCCGCGAATTCGTCGACCGCGACGAGCGGTCTCCCCGCGAGCAGACGTAAAAGCACTCGACACGCCGAAGAATGGGGTGCTTTTGCGTCTGCTCGCCGTTACTTGCCGGCGGCGTGGCGGGCGGCGACGTACCCGAACACCATCGAGCTGGCGATGCTCGCCCCGGCACCCGGATAGGTCCGCCCCATCACCGTGGCCGTGGTGTTGCCGGTGGCATACAAGCCCTCGATCACCCGATCCCGTTGGTCGAGGACCTGCGCGTGCTCGTTGGTGATCACGCCCCCGCACGTCCCGACGTCGGACGGGAGTACGCGGGTCGCGTAGTACGGCGCGGTGTCGAGCGGCCCGATCGCGGCGTTCGGCCGATACCCCGGATCGCCGAGGCAGTCGTTGTAGGCCGATTGGCCGCGGCCGAAGTCCGGATCCAGCCCCTTGGCCGCGTACCGGTTGAACCGCTGGATCGTGCGGGCCAATTCGTCGGCGGGAAGGCCGATTTCGCCGGCCAGCTCCGCGATGGTCGCCGCGCGCTTCACGGCGCCGGACTCGATCAGTTCCGGCGGCAACGGCTGGTTGCGCTTGAGCGGGTTGGCGCTGGTGACGTATCTGCGGACGTATCCCTCGTCGAAGATCATCCAGCAGGGCACGGCCTTGTTGGCGTACATCGCTTTGCCGACCTCGACGTAGGAGTTCGACTCGTTGCAGAACCTGCGGCCGCTCGGGTCGACGTAGATGGCGCCGGGTCGCTGGCGGCCCGAACCCAGCGAGGCGGCGACCGCGCCGCCGTTGGCGATGAAAACCGAAGGCAGCCACCAGGCTTCGTCGAGCAGATCGGTCTTGGCGCCCAAACGCATCGCCGCCTCGAGCGCCTCACCGGTGTCCCCGGCGTTGGCGATCGACCACTGCCCCTCGTTGGGCTGGTCGCCGCTGTAGCGGCGGCGCATCTCCTTGTTGTGGCCGAATCCGCCCGCGGCCAGCAGGACTCCCTTGCGCGCCTCGACGTGCAACGGCGTGCCGTCGCGCACGATCCGCGCGCCCACCACCCGGCCGTCCTCGACGACGAGGTCGGCCATCGCGGCGTTGGTCCACAACGGGGGATGCCCGTCGCTGAGATCCGTCAGCGCCTTGAGCATTTGACCGATCAGCGAAGCGCCGTTGGTGAGGATCTGGCGCCGCCGGGCACGGGCGGCCGCGGTGCGCAGGAACACCCGGGCCGCCACCGCGAAGGCGCGCGGTGAGCGGTTGAAGTATTGAACCGACCGCAATTCGTTGGTCAGCACCACGTATCCGTAATTCTTGGCCAGCGGCGGCTGCACCTTGTCGCGCCAATCACCCAACTGCGCGGCGTCGAACGGGATGCCCTCGACCGCGCGGCCGGACGCGTTGCCGCCCTTGTGGTTCGGGTAGTAGTCGCTCCAGCCCGCACATCGGATCAGTCGCACACCCTTGCGGGTGAGGAAGTTGATCATCTCGTGGCCGGCCCGCAGGAACGTTTCGCGACGCTCGGGCGAGGACGCCGCACCGATGTCGCCGACCACGTCGGCCAGGTAGGCCAAACCGTCCTCGTGCGAGTCGGCGATGCCGTCGGCCCGCATCAATGGGTTGTTCGGCAGCCAGACGATGCCGCCGGACAGCCCCGTCGAACCGCCCACCAGTGACTGCTTTTCGATGATGAGGGGTTCGAGCCCGCAGTCCAGGGCGGCCAGGCCGGCGACCATACCGCCCCCGCCGCTGCCCGCGATGAGCAGGTCCACGGAGCGGTCCCACTGCGGGCTCATCGCGCCTCCACGGGGCTCGTCGTGAAGCCGAGATCGGCGATCGGCACGTCGATGGTCGTGTTGGTCTTCTGGATCGCGGGCACCAGCGCGTCGTACGGCAGCCCGGCCAGGAAGCCGTCGATGACACGCTCGAAGTTGGAGATCAATCCTTCGATCTGGTTGGACAGCCGCATGAAGTCAAAGCCCTTGGAATGCAGCCCCTTTTGTTGCCTCGGCAGGTTGGAGAAGTCCTGGGCGGGAATCGGCGGCCAGCGCGGGTCGTCGGGCGCCATCGGTACCGGGGGCGTCGGTTTGCCCGCCGATGCGTCGTTGGGAAACCGGGTGAGGGACCAGATCTCGAACAAGGTGTCCTCCTGTCCCAGCGGCCGGATCCGGTACGACGACGCGCTGCTGTAGGTCGGCAGGATGAAGTAGTGCGGGAAGGCGAAGCCGATCGCGTCGGTGATGCCGCGGCGGGCCAGCTCGTTGAGGTCGGGCATGCCGCTGCCGCGCGCCCGATGCCAGGCGACGACGGCGTCGTTGAGGGCGCTGCGCCAGGCGGCCATTGCCGCCGCCGGGTCGGGCGGCAGCTCGATGTTCTGCAGCCCTTCGGCGATCCGGATGTCGTTTTCGTGCGTCATCCCGCCCATGCCGTCGCCGAGGGTGCGCATGAAATACAGGCTGCTCGCGACGACCGGATGCACCGTCGCGGCGACTTCGCCCGGCTGCGCGGACGGCAGCAACTGTGGGTGGGTCTGCGGGACGTGATAGCCCTCCATGAACGCCGCCGCGGCCAGCTTCCAGTTCACGGGCAGCCGGCACGATTGCCACCACTCGACGCGCAGCGAGTCGACCTGCCAGGCGTCGTAGACCGACGCGAACGGCTCCATCCAGTCCCGCAGCGCCGGCGCGTCGTCGTCGAGGTTGATCCACGCGCAACCGCCCCAGAGCTCGCATCGCACCGGCACGAGCCGAAGGTCGTCGGCGCTCAGGTTTTCCTCGGCGAACGCTTCGGGACGCAGCACGAACGTGTTGTGGCCGTCGAGGCCCCAGCACCAGCCGTGGAACGGGCACACGAAGGTGCGCCGATTCCCGTTGCCCTCCACCAGCTTCACGCCGCGATGCCGGCAGGCGTTGTGATAGGCGCGCACGGTGTGGTTGTCCACCCGCGCCACGATGACGGACTGGTCGAGGATTTCGTATTCGACGAAGTCGCCGGGCTTGGGGATCTCCTCGAGCCGGCACGCCATTTGCCACACGCGGGGCCACAACATCTCGGCTTCCAGCGCGTAGAACTCGGGGTCGTAGTAGCGCTGTTTGGGGATCCGATCGGCGGTCCGAACCGCCCACGGTACGTTGCTAGCGTTCATAGCCATCCTCGTTCACACGATCCGCGATACCCGTCCCTGCCAGTACCGCTCGCGGATGCGCCTCTTGTAGAGCTTTCCGTTCGGGTCCCGCGGCAGCTCCGCGTCGAATTCCACGCTGCGCGGGCACTTGTAGCCGGCCAGGTGGGCCCGGCAGTAGTCGATGAGTTCGGCTTCGAGCTCCGGCCCCGCAACCACGCCGTCGGCGGGCTGCACGACCGCCTTGACCTCTTCGCCGAATTCCTCGTTGGGGACCCCGAACACGGCCGCGTCGACCAGCTTCGGATGCATGACGAGCAGGTTCTCCGCCTCTTGCGGGTAGATGTTGACCCCGCCGGAGACGATCGTGAACGTCGACCGGTCGGTGAGGTACAGGTAGCCGTCTCGGTCGACGTATCCCATGTCGCCGAGCGAGCGCCAGCCGCGGTCGTTGCACACCGACGCGGTCTTGGCGGGGTCCTTGAAGTACGCGAAGTCCGGTCCACCTTCGAAATACAGCTCGCCCGATTCGCCGACGGGGAGCTCCCGCCCGTCCTCGTCGAGCACGTGCACCGGGGCCATCGGGATGCCCACCGAGCCGGGGTGGGCGAGCCATTCCCGTGGTCCGATCGTCGTTCCGGCGAATCCTTCGGTGCCTCCGTAGTATTCGTGGATGATCGGTCCGAACCACTCCATCATGCGGCGTTTGACCTCGACGGGACAGGGCGCGGCGGCGTGGATGACGCACCGCAGGCTCGAAACGTCGTACCTGTCCCGGACTTTCGCGGGCAGCTTGAGCATGCGCACGAACATCGTCGGCACGAACTGGGCGTGGGTCACCCGGTGCGTCTCGATCAGACGCAGCACGGCCTCGGCGTCGAACCTGCGCAGCAGGATCGACGCGGCGCCGACGCGGTTGGCCGCCATGGTGTAGTTCACTCCGGCCGCGTGATACAGCGGCGCGGGGGACAGGTACACACTCGAGGGGCTCATCCCGTATTTGTGGATCAGCGCCAGCTCCAGCACCGCCTGCGCCCAGGACCCGTTGCCGTCCTCGGGCAGCGGCCGCCGCACCGCCTTGGGGCGCCCCGTGGTGCCCGACGAATACAGCATCTCCGAGCCGTCCGACACCGGCGGCGCTTCGCCGGCCGCGGCCAGCGCGTCCTCATACGACTGCCAGCCGGCCATCGACCCCCCGACGGCGATGTGGGTGATCGGCGCGGCATTGGCGGAACGGAGGTGTGCGGCCAGTTCGGGCATCGAGGCGTCGACAAAGACCGCTTTCGCGTCGGAGTCGTCGATGACGTAGGCGACCTCGTCGGGGATGAAATGGGTGTTGACGGGGGTGTAGTAGAGGCCGGAAAGCTGAGCGCCCCAGGCGATTTCGAGGAATTCGGCTCTGTTCGGCAGAACCAGCGCGATGCCGTCGCCGCGACGCAGGCCGGCGTCGTGCAGCAGCGCGGCGACCCGCCGGCTGCGGGCATGCAGCTGGGCGTACGAGATCGCGTCACCGTCCGCGACGATGAGTGCCGGCGACTGGGCGGCACTGCGGGCGTGGTCGGCGATGTTCACCGGCAACCCTTAAGTGGTTGCGGCGCCGTCGGTCTGGGCGGCCGCGGCGGCCTGGCGGCGGGCGTGCTCGGAGGGCAACACCTTGTCCTTGAAGACGGTCTGAATCAGCTGCTGCACGTCCTTGCTGATCGAGGCGAGCGCGACGAGGTCGTTGGAGCTCTGCCAGTGCACCCGCATGCCCATCAGCTCCCAGGCCCGTTTGAGGTTGGCCTTGGTGAGCATCAGCGTCGTCAGCGGCGCCTGGGCGATGTGGCGGGCGATCGCGTCGACCCGGTCGTCGAGGTCCTCACGCTTGACCACCTCGTTGACGAGGCCGACTTCCAGCGCCTTCCTGGCGTCGATCACCTCGGCGGTGAACAGGTAGTAGGCGGCGCGCCGCCAGTTCATGAAAACCCATGGCTCGATGGAACATTCGCCCGACGGCATGCCGAACCCCTGCAGCGGCGGGTAGGAGAAGTAGGCGTCCTCGGAGGCGATGACGATGTCGGTGGTCAGGCCCATGTGCGTGCCGCCGCCCACGCAGTAGCCGTGCACCTGGGCGATGGTGGGTTTGGAGAATTCCCACAGGTTCAATGTCGGCTTGACGAACAAGTCGCTCTGGGCTTTCCACGGATGGCCGGTGACCATCGCGTTCTCGACGAACGACGGGTAGTCGACGGCGTTGTTGCCGATCGCGTGGCCCGAGCAGAAGCCCTTGCCATTGGCCTTGAGGATGAGCACCTTGATGTCGTAGTCGCGGTCGGCGTCGGCCAGCGCCGCGTCGACCTCCTCGGCCAGCTTCTGGTCCTGCGCGTTGGCCTTCTCCGGCCAGTTCAGGGTGACGCGGGCGATGGGGCCGTCCTTTTCGTAGATGATTCTCTCGCGGGTCTCGTTGAGATCCATGGGATACCTTTCTTCGTTATGACGAGATGACGCCGATTTCGGCGCCGATGTCGTAGGTGGTCCCGACCTGGCCCGTCCACCGCACGGTCCCCGTCGCCCCCGCTTCGATCTCCTGCTCGACCTTCTCGGTGGCGATGACGTAGATCGGCGTGCCCGCCTCGACGTGTTCGCCGGCGCCGACGAGCAGCCCGGTCAGTTCGGCCTCCGAGACCGCCACCGAGACCCGGGGGATGCGAATGATGAAGTCAGCCATGCGCCTTCGCCCTCTCGCAGGTGCGCAGGGCCGCTTCGACGATCCGCGCCGGCGACGGATACACCTGGGCCTCGAGCGCCGCCGCGGCCGGGTTGGGGACGAATCGCGCGGCGACCCGCTCGACCGGCGCGGCGAGCTCGCCGAAGAGCTGTGCGTGCAGGATCGCGGCGATCTCCGCCCCGGGGCCCGCGAATTGCACGGCGTCATGGACGATCACGGCTCGGCGCGTGCGGCGCACGGACCCCACGATGGTGTCGACGTCGAGCGGCACCAGGGTGCGCAGGTCGATCACCTCGGCGCTGACACCCCGCTCGCCCAGCGTGTGCGCGGCGCTCAGCGCGTCGTGCACGCAGCGACCGTAGGCGATCACGCTGACGTCGGTGCCCGGCCGCTTGATGTCGGCCTGCCCGAGCGGGATGGAGAACCCGGGCTCGGTGGGGACGGGGCCCTTCTTGCTCTGCAACCGAATCGTTTCGACGAACAGGCACGGATCGGGGTCGAAGATCGCCGCGGTCAGCAGCCCCTTGCCGTCGCGTGGGGTGGAGGGCACGATCACCTTCATCCCGGGGATGTGCATGAACCACGCCTCGAGGCTCTGCGAATGCGTTGCGCCCGTGGCCAATCCGGCATATACCTTTGGCGGCCTCGTGAAACGAGCCGGTGTTCGTGGCGCCGTCGCCGAAGCTGACCACCGTGACGCGGTCGATGCCCTTGCGTTTGGCGGCCATCGCCAGCCCGACGGCCACGGGTGGCCCGGCGCCGACGATGCCCGTCGAAAGCATCACGCCCTTGGCGGGATTGGCGATGTGCATGGTGCCGCCCTTGCCCCGGCCGGCGCCCACCGTGCGGCCCATCATCTCGCCGTAGATCTCCTCGAGCTGGACGCCCTTGCCGATCAGGTCGTGCAGGCCGCGGTAGGTCGTCACCAGCTGGTCGTCGGGCCGCAGCGCCACGCCCATCGCTGCGGCGATCGCCTCCTGGCCCCGCGAGGGCCAGTACACGCACATGAACTCGCCGGTGCCGATGCCCTTGGACAATCGATCGTCGGCCGCCTTCATCAGCACCATCAATTCGTACAGGCGACGCTCGACGCCCTGCGAGACCGATTGCGGTGCATCGTGTTCGGTGGTCATCACGCTCCCGACCAGGGTTTGACCTTGAGGAAGCCCCCGGCGTCGACGCGCAACTGCTGTCCGGTGATGTAGCGCGCCGCGTCCGAGGCGAGGAACAGCACCGCCTCGCTGATGTCTTCGGGCTCGACGTAGGGGACCGGCATCGCCTGCACGAGCGGGAACACCGGCTCGGCATCCTCGCGAGTCGGCTCCGCCAGATCGGGCCGGAAGGCGCGATACATCGGTGGGCTGTGCAGCATGTCGGTGTTGACGTTCGTCGGATGCACAGCGTTCATCCGGATGGAAAACCGGGCGAGCGCCAACGCGAAGTCGTTGACGTAGTGTGCGGCAGCCAGTTTCGCGAAGGCGTACCCGGCCCCGCCGGGGCCACCGTCGATCCCGCTGGTATTCATCGATGACATGAACGCCGCGTTGGAGCCGATGACGATGATCGACGCGCCGGAGCGCAGGTGTTTGAGGCTCGCGTGCACCAGGTTCAGCACGCCGATGAGATCCACGTCCACCGCGTCGGCGAAGGCTTGCGGCGGCAGACCCGCGGTCAGGGGGCAGATGCCCGCGTTGGCGACCACGACGTCCAGATGCCCGAACTCGGCGACGCCGGCATCGATGGCGGCGGACAAGGCCACGCGGTCGCGAACGTCCGCGACCGCCGTGTACGCGCGTTGCCCTTCCTTTTCGACCAGCCGCGCCGTCTCGTCGAGGTCATCCGGACGGGCCAGGGGGTATTCGTTGGTTTCGATGTCGGCACACAAATCCACCGCGATGATGTCCGCGCCCTCGGCGGCCAGCATCCGCGCGTGCGAGCGGCCCTGGCCGCGTGCGGCGCCGCTGATGACGGCCACCTTGCCCGCTACTCTGCCCATCGGCCGCCCTTCGTCCGTCCGGCTACGTCGCGATTCACATTGGGGCCCAACGGTATTCGGTGTAACGGCAGCGGGCCCGGGCGAGGATGAGGGGGCCGGTCACCCGTCTGGGCGGTGGCGGGGCGCGCGATCACCGCGGCGGTTGGCGAAACGAGACCTTCGGCCGGCTCCATCGCATCTCTTCCCGGAAAAACTGCGCTGACCTGCGGATGGGCTATCACTACGCCCAAGACTAGCTAGAATATCTAAAATAGCAAGGAATGGCGGCGAGCGAGGGGATTGGCGATGTCCGACGGGGTACTGCGCGGCGTGCGGGTGGTGGAATTGGCGTCGTGGACGTACGTGCCGTCGGCCGGTGCGGCCCTGTCGGACTGGGGCGCCGACGTCATCAAGGTGGAGGGTGTCACCTCGGGCGACCCGGGCCGCGCGCTGGTCGTCGGAGGTTTCACCCGGCAAGCCGCCCGCCCCGACGCCGACTTCATCCTCGAGTTGGGCAACCGCGGGAAGCGCAGCATCGGGATCGACATCAAATCGGCGACCGGCCGTGAGCTGTTCGGCCGGCTGCTGGCCAGCGCGGACGTCTTCTTGACCAATTGGCTTCCGGGCGCGCTCGAGCGGGCCCGCCTGACCGTCGACGACATCCGCTCGTTCAACCCGAAGATCATCATCGCGCGCGGCACCGGGCTGGGCGTGCGGGGACCGGACCGGGACAGGGGCGGGTTCGACGCCGCGACGTACCTCGCGCGGGGCGGGGTCGCGTACACGCTCACACCGTTCGGCACCGAGACCCCGGCGGTTCAGGGGCCGGGTTTCGGTGACCTGCAGGGTGGGGCGACACTGGCCGGCGGTGTCTGCGCCGCCCTGTTCCACCGCGAACGCACCGGCGAGCCGACGATCGTCGACTCCTCGCTGCTGGCCCAGGCGATGTGGTCGATAGCGCCGTCCATTTCGGCCGCCGACTTCTTCGACATCGACGGGATTCCGGGCGCCCCGCCGGGGCTGGCCATCAACCCGCTCGTCAACCGCTACAAGACCAAGGACGGCAGGTGGATCCAACTGGTATTCCTGCAGCCGGACAAGTTTTGGGTGGGCTTCTGCCGGCGCATGGGCCTGGCCGAGCTGGCCGACGACGAGCGCTTCGTCCCGTCGAGCAACCTGATCGCCAACGCGGCCGCGGCGACCGAACTCTTCGCGGATGCGTTCGCCCGCCACGACCTCGCGCACTGGCAACGTGTGCTTGCGGACGAACCCGGCGTGTGGGGCGCCCTGGCGACGCCGCGGGAGACCCTCAACGACCCGCAGGTCGAGCCCAACGGATACGTGGTGACCAACGTGGACGACCACGGCGAGAAGTACCGGATCGTCGCCGCCCCGGTGCAATTCGACGAAACCCCGCCGGCGCCCGCGCGTGCACCCGAACACGGCCAGCACACGGAGGAGATCCTGCTGGAGCTCGACGTCGATTGGGACGACATCGCCAAGGCCAAGGAGCTCGGGGCGATTCTCTAAGGGCGCGGGCGGGGGAGCGACCTAATCGCGGTATTCGCAACCCGTTTCGATACCACGCGTCGCGGATTCCGTGGTTAGCAGCCGATTCCGAAAGGGTCACGGGCGGATATCAATGTCTCCCGCGGTCTGGCAGAACGTAGGCCATGGACAAATCATGACACAGGGCGCTTTTGAGATATGCGGCCGCGACGATGCGTAGCACACACGAATTCCTCGTCCGGTACGTGAGTGGCGGATTCATTGACGGCGCCGCAGGAGGTATCCACAGCATGACATCGAACTGGGTTCCCGCCCAGACTTCGTGCGGCCCGCACTCCGGTCGCATCCTCGACACCGCGCGGGGCATCCTCATCGGCCTGCGCCGGTGCCCCTCGGAGGCCGCCCTGGACGAATTGCACAGTGCGGCATTGCGGCACAAGGTTCCGGTGTTCGCGATGGCATGGGCGCTGGTGCACCTGGCCGGCGACGGTCAACAGACACCCAGTTTCGCCGACGCCCAGTCCGCGGCGCGGCACGAATGGGGTCGGTTGTTCGAGTCCGCCGCAGTGCCCTGTTGAGCGGGCACCAAGACGTTGGGACGGCCGAGCTTTCGAGGGGTAACCCGGCCGTCTCCAACTCTCTCGACAACTCCTTCGATAACTCTTTCGATGAAGCACCCGACCGTTCTGCGGGTCGCGCCTTCGGGCTCGAGCTCTATTGGCCGGCTCGCGGGCGCGGCAGCAGGCGCTGGCGGAAAAATCGGGCGGCCCGTCGACCGATGTTTGAAACCGACTACGGCATAAGCCTGTTCCGCTGACGGGCGCACACCGAATCCAAAAGATGTGGGCGTCGAGCGAAGTGCGAGAATGTCATCTGTGGCCGGTGTCCAACGCGATGTGAACCGGGTCCGCTGATGGGCTCGGGGCCCCGGCTGTACCGCCCGCGCTCTAAGCTGGCGGACCATATCGAATTCTTCGGGCATTGGCTCCATCGCGGGGCCACCTACCGAAGCCGGGCGCTGCCGCGCGGCGCGGTGACGATCGTCTTCGACGTCGGCCACCGCCAGCAACTGGACCTCTATGCCGCCGACGGCACCACCAAGATGAGCGTTCTGCCTGCCTTCATCACGGGATCACAGAACACGCCCTACGTCTCGGACATCGCTGCCGACGAGCCCGTCGTGGCCATCCATTTCCGGCCCGGGGGCGCATTTCCGTTTCTGGGCATACCGTTGGGCGACCTGGCGGATGGACCCGTGGGCGTCGGTGAGATCTGGGGACGGCAAGGACGCGACTTGCACGAGCGCCTGATCGAGGCACCGTCCGTCCCGGCCAGGTTTCGTCTGCTGGAGCAGTTCATGCTCGCGCAGGCGCGCTCGTCGGTGCATCGCCATCCCGGCGTCGCCGCCGCGATGGCTGCGGTCGAGGCCGATCCCTCGATTCGACTGGCTGACGTCCGCCGCATGACCGGACTGTCCACCAAGCGGCTCATCGCCCTGTTCCGCGACGAAGTTGGCTTGCCCCCAAAGGAATTTGCCCGTGCCCGGCGCTTCCAAGCCGCGCTGAAGCGCCTTGGTGACGGCACGCCCGGCGCCCGCATCGCCGCCGACCTAGGGTATTTCGACCAGTCCCATTTCGTGCGGGAATTCCGGGCTTTCAGCGGGACGACGCCGACCTGCTACCGGCGGCAGCGCATCCTGTTGCCCAGCCACGTCCCGCTCGGGCGGCACAAATATCCAAGACCATTCGTTCGTGTGTGCTCATGATTGCGACATGGAAGACACCAGATTAGCCGTCGCCCACACGGGCCTGTTGGTTGCCGCGATGCGCGCCGAGGAATCCGCGCGCCGGGACCGACTGTTCACCGATCCGTTCGCAGAACGGCTCGCCGGCGACGAGGGGCGCGAATTGCTTGCCCAAGCCGTGGCGAAGACGGGCGCGACGTCACCGCAGATCGCCATCCGGACGCGCTTCTGGGATGAGCGCCTGCTGCGGGCTCAATCGGACGGCATTTCGCAGGTCGTGATCCTCGCCGCAGGCATGGACGCCCGCGCATACCGTCTGCCGTGGCAGCCGGGCACCACCGTTTACGAAGTCGACCAGCCCCGGGTGACCGCCATCAAGGACGAACGGCTCGCCGGCGAGCAACCCCGGTGCCAGCGGGTTGCGGTGGGCATCGATCTGACCGACGATTGGCCGAAGGCGCTGCGTTCCCAGGGGTTTTCGTCGTCCGCACCGGCGGTGTGGCTAGTCGAGGGTCTGCTGCAGTACCTCGATGCATCGGATGTCGACGCCTTGTTCGCCAGAATTGACGCGTTGTCCGCGCCGGGTTCGCGGGTGCTCTATGACCTGGTCGGGGCGACGTTGCTGGAAGCCGAATTCCTGCAGCCCACCCTGGAATTCATGCGGCGCCTCGGTGCGCCATGGACGTTCGGTACTGACGCACCGGCGTCCCTCGTCGAGCGGCACGGCTGGACAGCCCACGTCACCGATGTCGCCGAGCCTGGAACGAAGTGGAATCGCTGGGACCACCCGGTGGTCCCGCTCGACGTGCCCGGAATACCGCGCGGCTACTTCGTCGAAGCGGTCAAGGCCTAGCTTCGGTCCGCAATAGCGCCAGGCTATTTCGGCGGCGGCAGTTGGCGCGGGCCTTCCGACATACCCAAATCCCGCGGCGCTCCGCGCGTCGCCAACTCCGGTGCGTGTCCGGCGGCCGGCAGGCGACCCTCGCCGGGTGTGTAGCGCGATGAGGTGACGAATTCCGCCCGGTCAGACGGCGTTTCGGCACCACCTTCGCCCGCGGGCAGTTCGGCGCTCGACGCCTCGGAGTTGACGGTCACCGTGCGGGTTCGCTTGAGCGCGAACGTGATCTCTTCGGTCTCTTCGAGCACCCCTTCGAACACGTGGCGCGCGGTGCGTAGCGGCTGGGTCGTGGTGTCGATCACCCGCGCCACGAACGGCGGTACCAGCGGCCTGATCCAGCGGGCGGCCGCCCTGGTCGCCTCGGGGAGCGACGGGATCAACGGCGCGTTTCGCTCATCGGGGCGCGCGATCTCGTCGCCCGCCTCCGGCGCGGGCCGCTGGGCGATCGCCCGGCTGGCCGCCTCCGCTTCGGCGGCGATCGGCAGATACCCGCCGTCCTCGACCGGTTCGACGGCCCGCCGCGACGGCGCGTGCACCGGGCTCTCGAGGGCCTGCAGGACACGGCGACGCTGATGCTCGCGGTCGATCTCGGTCTGCGCCTCGATGGCGAGCCGGGCCTGGGTCAATTGGTGCTCGGCCCACATGATCTCGGCGTCGCGGCGGACCTCGGCCCGCTTGATCGCGATGGCGGTCTCCGCGTCGAGTTCGGCGCGGTCGCGCTCCGCGCGCGCGGCGGCGTGGCGATCATAAGTTGTCTGCCCGCGCCACAACCCCAGGATCAGTGGCGCCAGGTACAGCAGCACGCACGCCCCGACGGTCAGCACACGCAGGGCTTGGGCCCCCGCGGTGTTCCACGCGAGGTCATTCATCGCGACCCACCGTGCGCCCAGGCCCCGGCCGGCGTCGGCGATGACGCCGCGCCGCGCATCCTGCAGGTCTTGCTCCTGTCGCGAGATCGTGGCATCCAACGCCGGCGCGCGGCTGTCCCGCGCGGACAGCGCGGCGTCGAGTTCATGCTGGGCGTCGTTGAGAAGCTCGTTGCCAGTGCGGGTTTCGGGTCCGGGTCCCGGAACGCCGGTGATCCGGGTCTGCGGGCAACCGGGAGTGGGGTGATATTCACAGCGGGCGACGACCAGGGCCCTGTCCTGCCGATCGCGGGCCTGCGTGACGGCGCGCTCGAGCGCGGCGCGCGCCTCCTCGGTGCGCTGTAGCGATGCCGATGCCTGCGCGACCGCGGGCGCCGATTCCGCGGCGCGCGCAGCGCGTTCGTCGACACGCTGGTCGATCGAACCGGACAGGATCACCAACGTGGCTAGTTCGCCGACGATGACGCCGACCGCGGCCGCCATCGCGGCGCGTCCCACGAGGCCCGGGCGGCTCCGGTGGGGGCCCGGCACGGTGCCGCGGGTTACCGCGCCGGCCAGCAGGCCGAAGGCGACCGTCAGCGGCACGACGGCAACGCTCGTCGCGCGGGCCGACCCGCCCACTGCCAGCGCCGCGACCAGCCAGGCCAGCGCGGCTCCCAGCATCACGACGGCGCCGGCCACCGCGTGGGCGGACCGCTCGTGGCGTTCGCCGGCCTCGCGGCCATGTCCGCCGCCGAGCCAGATGAGCGCTTCCGCGACCCTGGCCAGGCCCGGGCGGCGGTCGATTACTTCCTGGGGCATGAGACTGAAAACACCTCCGCGATCAAGCCTCCCAGGCCCGGGGCCGACGCATCGAATCGAAGCCGCCACGTGTGGCGGGCCTCACAGGCCGGCGGGATGGACGCAGATCACCAGCCGGGCGTCGGCCGGGCGGGCCCGGTGCGACGGGACGGGAACGGGCGCGTAATTCCTGCGACGCGAGCGGATCAGCGGTCGTTCGGGCAGGTGACGTGAGACGGTATAAGCCTATGTCGAATCACGATTTTGTCACCTACGAGGAATTCGGTCGCAGGTTCTTCGAGGTCGCCGTCACCCCCGAGCGTGTCGCCGCCGCGTTCGCCGACATCGCCGGCAGCGAGTTCGCCATGGAGCCGATCGCGCAGGGACCGGGCAAGATCGCCAAAGTCAGTGCGAATGTCTCCATCCAGGAGCCCCGCGTCACCCGCCGGCTGGGCGACAGCATCACCTTCGTCATCCACATACCGCTGTCGATCGACCTGCTCGTGGACCTGTGGCTCGACAAGCAGCGCTTCGTGGTCTCGGGTGACATCGCCCTGCGAGCGACCGCGCGCGCGGCCGAACCGCTGCTGCTGATCGTCGACGTCGCCAAGCCGAGGCCTTCCGACATCACCGTCAACGTCTCGTCGAATTCCATCCGCGGCGAGGTGCTGCGGATCCTGGCGGGGGTGGACGGCGAGATCCGGCGATTCATCGCGCAGTACGTCGCGGCCGAGATCGACGCGCCGGCGTCGCAGGCGGCACAGATCATCGACGTCGCTGCGCAACTCGAACAGGCGTGGCCCTGAGGCTGCCCCACGAATAGCGCCGGCGGTGTTGGGGTACCCACCCACGGTTGTGCGTTTGACCACGTGGTGGCGGCGCTTGGGATCGGGGAGGAGCGGAGGAACGCCTTGGCTCGAGTAGATGTTTCGGTGTCCTCGAAGGTGGAGCCGGAAGCGGCCTGGAAGCTGGCGTCGGACCTGGACCGGTTCGACGAGTGGATGACGATCTTCGCCGGGTGGCGAAGCCCCGTTCCCGACACGATCGAGGAAGGCACCTGTGTCTCGTCGTGCGTGAAGGTCAAGGGTTTCCGCAACGTCATCCATTGGACCGTCACCCGGTACGACGAGCCGAAATCGATTGAGCTGCAAGGCCGCGGCCGTGGTGGAATCCGGCTCAATGTGGAGATGACCGTGTCGGCGAACGACCCGGGATCGACCTTTCACCTCACCGCCGACCTCAAAGGCGGCCTGCTCAGCGGGCCGATCGGGGGACTGGTCGCCAGGGTGCTGCGATCGGACGTGCAAAAGTCCGTGAACAACCTCGCGTCGTTGCGGTAGGGGCCTATCGGCCCGGGTGACCGATCACCCATTCGCGCTGCGCCTGGCGAATCCGCCTGCGGTCCATCGCAAGCCACGCCAGGCCCGCCCCGAACGCGAGCATCGCGACGATCGCCGCGACGACGCCCGCGTGAGCCTGTCCCAGGGCAAAGTTCGCCACGCACACCACGAACGCCAGCGCGGCCGCACAGACCACGACCAATCCTGGCGTCTGCGCCGCATCATGCATCGAGTCGTCGCCGCGGCGGGCAACGGTCCGATCATCATCGACAGGGCTGTGCCTCATGGGCGTCTCCTCTGCTGTCGCTTCCGTCCGGCCGATGCAGTGGAGCTACCCAAAACACCGGCTGGACAAACGACTTGGCGGAGTCGACGGCCGCTACAGGGTCTGGTGCCGCCCGAAGTACTTGTGGTCCTCGCTGTAGCCGCCATAGCCGCTTCCGATGTCGCGGTAGTCGGCGACGAATTCGATTCCCTTGATCCACTTCACCAATTTGAATCCGTGCTGCAGCTCGTTGCGCAGCCGCAGCGGCCTGCCGTGCATGTACGGCAGCTGCTGGTCGTTCATGTTGTAGGCCAGCATCGTCATGTGGTGGTCCATCTGACCGATGTGATGGGCGTTGTAGTAGATGCCCCCCGTGGCGCCCAGACCCATCGAATAGAACACCGCCCACTTCGCCTCGGGCAGCGGCTTGACGATGTCCATGATCGTCTTCATTTGCACGCCACCCCATTTGGCGACGCCCGACCACGCCTGGATGCAGAAGTGCTGGCTGATCTGCTCGTGGTAGGGCAACGCCATCAAGTCCTCGAGCGAGAACTCCATCGGGTGCTCGACCAAGCCGTAGACCTTCAGCCGCCAGTTCTTGAAGTCGTCGCGCTCGAGCTCTTTGTATTCGACGGTCTCGGGGAGGCGGCCGTTGCGCCAGTGGTGCGGCGAGATGTCCTTTTCGGTGAAGGCGCCCGGCTTGGGGTCCAGCCGTTCGAGCGCCCGCTGGAACGGCCCGACCAGGGCGTACCCGACCCGCTGAACGACCCGCGGGTGCTTGATGGTGAACGGGGTGGCCCACACCCACGCGACGGCCGTCAGCACCATGGCCGCGGCGAAGATCCAGAAACCCATCCAGCTGTTGTCGTCGCGGGAGGCGAACATGTGGTTGAGGTTCCGCAGTGCCTCGGTGGTCAACACCATCGTCACGTGCACCAGGATGAAGAACAGGAAGTACACCAGCACCAGGAAATGCAGCGACCGCGCGTGCTGAATGCTCAGGCGCTTGCTCAGCCAGTGCACGCGCTGCGACAGCGCCGGCGACATCCCCAGGCCGGTGATCAACGCGGCTGGCGCGGCGATGAAGACGGTGGTGAAGTACGACAGCAGCTGCAGGCCGTTGTAGGCGACCCAGCCGTTGTCGGTCGGCCAGTCCAGCGACATGTACTGAATCGCGACCGACGCGGCATTGGGAAAGACGTCCCAGCTGGTCGGCACAATGTGGCGCCACTGCCCGGTGGTGAACAGCAACACGTAGAAGACCGCCCCGTTGAGGAGCCACAACACGTCGACGCCGAGATGCCACCATCGCGCCAGCCCGATGGAGTGCCGGAATCCGGGCAGGCCGAATTGCGGCGGCAGGGCGACGGTGTCGGCGTTGGCGGTCCACAGCTCGTCGTCCGGCACCGGCGGGCCGACCCGCAGCCACTCGTCCTTGCCCGGGGTGGCGTTGCGGCTGAAATAGAGCCGGGGATGGTCACATAGAATCTGAATCCCCGTCCTGATGATGAACATCATCATGAACAGGTTGAAAAAGTGCGTCCAACCGATCCACGCGGGCAGCCCGTCGGGGGCACCGCTGTGCGGATCGGTCCCGGGGTAGCGCGCGATGAACGACTGAATGGCCGGCATGTTGTGCAGGCCCTTGCCGATCGCCACCGACGCGATCAGCAGTCCAAAGCCGATCGGGATCAACCACAGAAGGTTGAACCACCGGTCACGGCCGACGCGCAACTTCGGGGCGGTCGCCCGCCTGGTCAGATCGAACCCGCCGCCGTACTCCTCGACATCGATGGTGTCGTGGGCGGTATGGATCTCGTGCCGATAACCAGGATCGGATGTCAGCGGCGTGCCTACCGCCAACGTCGAGACTGAGCCGTTCCCCACCGGGTCAATACGTTTGCTTTCGGCATGCGTCACGGGGTTGAAAATACACCAAAACACCTGGATAAATCCAAGTTTGATTGGAAAAAATCCGTCCGTGGCGCGTCGTGTCCCGTCGTGTGATCGTCGGCAACAGTTGCCAGGGGGCGGAATCCGCTCCGGCTCGAACGCCGGTTGCCGCAACTGCCTACGGAACGCTCAATTCTTTCCGCAAACACGGCTCCTTGGCGATTGCTGTGAATTCTCTCCCAACCTCCTAGCAGACGAGGCTAGGCGGTGTCGCGCGGTAACAGCCGGCGCACCGGGCGCGTCTCGAGGGCGTTGATCGTCAGCGCGCGGCGGGCGATCCGCCAGCCGGCGGCCGTCAGCTCGTATGCGTCGTCGTAGCGCAGGTGCCACACCACATCCACCACCTCGTCGCCCCGCGGGTTCCAGTGGTGGGCGACGCACGCGACGCGCCCGCGCGCGGCCCCCCGCCGCCCGGCCGCCTCGTACACCTCGCCGACGATCGCGTGCTCGGTGCGCGCGACCGCGGCCACGGCCCCGACGGCCCTCGCGATGGCGGCGCGGCCGCGATGCGCATGTGTCGGCAACAGATCGGCCGGTGGCGAGGGCACGACCAACTCGGCCTCGGTGGTGAAAAGCTCTGCGACGGCGCCGAATTCACGGTCATCGACGTGGGCGGCGTACCGGTGAACCACATCGCTGAGCGCCATTCGCTCGTCGGCGGAAAGCGTCATCGGTTCACGAAACCAGCGACAGCCGCTGCGCGCACGCCGACAGGGCGTCCTTGGCCGCCTCGAGGTCGGCGGTCGGCGGCATGGACAGCACCAGCCGGTCGGCGCCCTGGTCGACCAGGCCCGCCGCGCGCTCGGCGTCGATCTTGGTGACACTGTGGCCCAGCGACACCTCCAGTGCCGCGGGGTCGCGGCCTGCCGCCGATGCCTCCTCGCGCATGAGCCCGATCAGCGACGCCAGCGCCGGACCGGTGACGCCAAGGGGCTGGAAGCCGTCGCCGAAGCGCCCCGCACGGCGTGCGGCCGCTCGGCTGTGGCCGCCGATGTGCACCGGAAACCGTTCCCCGGCAACGGGTTTGGGATAGCTCATCACATTGTCGAAGCTGAAGAATTCACCGTGGAAGGACGCCCCCTGGGGTCGGTCGGCCCACAGCGCGCGCAGCACCGCCAGCTGCTCGTCGGCCCGCCTGCCCCGATTGTCGAAGTCCGCGCCGCACGCCTGCAGCTCCTCTTTGAGCCAGCCCACACCCACACACAGCCGCAGCCTTCCACCGGAGAGGGCGTCGACGGTGGCGACCCGCTTGGCGAGCACCACCGGGTGGTGGTTGGGCAGCACCAGCACCCCGGTGGCCAGCCCGAGGCTGGTGGTGTGGCCGGCCAGAAAGGCCAGCAGATCCAGCGGGTCCGGGATGGGGCAGTCGGGGGCCAGCCCGACCCGCCCGGAACGGTCGTAGGGATAGACGCTGTCGTAGCGCGTGAGCAGGACCGTGTGCTCGACGGCGACGATCGATTCGAATCCGCAGGCTTCGAGGTGGCGCGCGAAGGCCACCATCCACTCGGGGTCCGCGGTGACACCGTCGGCGACCGGGGCCACCACTGAGACCTTCATGGTTGGTGAAGCTAACAAGCCGACCGGTCGCGCGGTCAGCGGGCCGCGCTTTGAACGCTCTCCGAGCTTTCCGAGGCGGCCGGGGCGATCGCGGCGCGCACGGCCTCGGCCAGCGTGGCGGCCCGGGGGTCGGTGAACACGTCTTCGAGCAGCACGTCGCGCCCGTCCGGGCCGGTCAGCGGGACCCGCCAGTTGGGGTATTCGTCCGTGGTGCCGGGCTGGTTCTGGGTGCGACGGTCACCGACGGCGTCGGTGAGCGCCAGCCCCAGCAGCCGCGACGGCGTCCGGCCCAGGTACTTGTACAGCGCCAGGACGACCTGCTGCGGGTCGTCTTCGCCTTCATCGAGCAGCCCCACCCGGCGCAACTCGGCCAGCCACGCCGCCAACTCGGCACGGTCGGACTCGAGCTCCTCGGCGACGGGCCGGGTCAGCAATCCCAGCGAGTCACGCAGCCGCACATGGTCGCCCGCCAGGTAGCCGGCCGTCGGCGGCAGGTCGTGGGTGGTGACCGAGGACAGGCAGTACTCCCGCCAGCGCTCCGCCGGCAGTGGTCCGCCGTTCCCGTCGCGGTCCAGCTCGAACCAGAGGATCGACGTGCCCAGCAGCCCCCGCAACAACAGGTAGTCACGCACCCACGGCTCGACCGTGCCGAGGTCCTCGCCCACCACCACCGCGCCGGCCCGGTGTGCCTCCAGGGCGACGATGCCGATCATGGCTTCGTGGTCGTAGCGGACGTAGGTGCCCTCGGTGGGTGATGCACCCCGCGGGATCCACCAGAGCCGGAACAACCCGATGATGTGGTCGATGCGCACCCCGCCGGCGTGCCGCAGCACCGCGCGGATCAACGCGCGAAACGGCCGGTACTCGTGCTCGTCCAGTCGGTCCGGCCGCCACGGCGGCTGCGACCAGTCCTGACCGAGCTGATTGAACTCGTCCGGTGGCGCCCCGGCGGTCACGCCCAGCGCCATCACATCCTGCAGCGCCCAGGTGTCGGCGCCGTTGGGGTGCACGCCGACGGCCAGGTCTCCCATGATGCCCAACGACATTCCGGCCCGGATCGCCTGGGACTGGGCCGCGGCGAGCTGCTCGTCGATTTGCCATTGCAACCAGCGGTGGAAATCGACGGTGTCGGAATGTTTTTCGACAAAGTCTGCGACCCCGGACGCGTCGGGATGTTGCAGCGCTTCGGGCCAACAATGCCAGTCATCGCCGTATTGTTCGGCCAGCGCGCACCAGGTCGCGAAGTCGTCGAGCGCGCGGCCCTCCCGGTCGCGGAACGCCGCGTACGACAGCTCCCGGCCCGCCGACCGCGGTTCCTCGTGCAGCAGCTTGAGGGCGGCCCGTTTGGCCGCCCACGAGCTGTCGCGGTCGATGGTGTCGACGCGGCCGGCGCGCTCCTGGACGTCCGCGCGCAGCCGGCGGACCCGGCTGCGCTTGCCCAGGTCGGCGAATTCGGGGATCGCCTCGACGCGAAGATAAATCGGATTGACGAAGCGCCGCGACGTCGGCAGGTACGGCGACGGCTCCATCCGGCCCTTCGGACCCGCAGGCGCCGCCGCATGCAGCGGATTGACCAGAAGGTAATCGGCGCCGTGGCGCGACGCCGACCACACCGCGAGGTCGGTCAGATCGGTGAGATCCCCGACGCCCCAGGACCGCCGGGACCGCACGCTGTAGAGCTGAACGGCCAGGCCCCAGGCGCGACGGTTGCCGAGCCGCTCCGGCAGCCCGAGCCAATCCGGCGTCACGATCAGCGCGGTGCTGGTCTCGGAGTCCCCGGACCGCAGGTGCACCCGGTGATACCCCAGCGGCAGGTCGGTGGGCAGCAGGAAGCTGGCCTCGCCGACCCAGCGTCCGTCCAGGTCGAACGGCGGGGTGAAGTTGTCGACCTGCGCGACGTCGCCGCGCACCGTGCCGTCCTCGAGCGCCAACCACACCTCGGCGGGAGCACCATGGGTGACGTGGGCCCAAAACCGGATCTGCTCACCGGTGCGGCCGACGATGGTCGCCGGCAGCCGCCGCGCCCAGTGCGACCGCAGCTTGGCGGTGAGCGCGAGGTTGCGTTCCTGTTCGTCGCCGGCCGCGACGCCGAGCGCGGCCAGCACGGCCTTGAGCGTCGCCTCCGACACCCGCACCCGCCTGCCGCTCCAGTCCTCGTACTCCGTCGCGATGCCGTACCTCCGGGCGAGTTCGATCAGCGACGGTGCGAGTTCGGTCATAGGGCCATCTTGCTGCCAGGATTCGCCGACCGGCGACCCGGACCCGACGCGAGTTGGCGTTTTCTTTGCTGGACGGCCGCCTTCCGTTCATCTGCCCCGCCCGTCGGTGACCCGCCCCGCGCGCTCGACAGGACGCCGGCGCGATGGGCCACTACGATGCCGTGAGGGGATTCGGTGGCTGATCTTGGGGGAACAGAAACTGCCAGCTCAACGGCGCCGGTCGGGGCCGTCCGCGCGGGGCGCCGGCGCGGTGAACGGGCCGGATCCGGGCGCGATGAGCAGAGGCAGAAGTGAATGCGCTACGGCGCCGCATGGCGAGGTCCGTGCAGGTGCCTTACCGTTGTCATGTAATTCGCGCTGGATCGGTTCACAGGGGCCGAATCCAGGCGTTCGAGCAACCCGGATGGTGAATTAGTGGCGGAAGAGAGTCGCGGGCAGCGCGGGTCGGGGTACGGCCTTGGGCTGTCGACGCGGACCCAGGTCACCGGCTATCAGTTCCTTGCCCGCCGGACCGCGATAGCGCTGACTCGGTGGCGCGTGCGCATGGAGGTCGAGCCCGGTCGGCGGCAGAACCTCGCCGTGGTGGCATCGATTTCGGCCGCGCTGGTGATCTGCCTGGGCGCGCTGCTCTATTCCTTCATCAGCCCGGCCGGCCAGATCAACGAGTCGCCGATCATCGCCGACCGCGACTCGGGCGCCCTGTACGTCCGGGTGGGGGACCGGCTGTATCCCGCGCTGAACCTGGCGTCGGCGCGGCTGATCACCGGCCGCCCGGACAATCCGCACCTGGTTCGGTCGAGCCAGATCGCCAGCCTGCCGCGCGGCCCGATGGTGGGCATCCCCGGTGCGCCGTCGAGTTTCCACCCCACCAGCCCGGGCGCCTCGTCGTGGTTGGTCTGCGACACCGTGGCGAACTCGACCGGCGCGGGCGCCCCGTCCGGCGTGACGGTCACGGTCATCGACGGCAATCCCGATCTGAGCCACCACCGGCGGGTGCTGACCGGGACGGACGCGGTGGTGCTGAACTACGGCGGCGACGCCTGGGTGATCCGCGACGGACGCCGCTCGCGCATCGACGCCGCGAACCGGTCGGTGCTGCTGCCGCTGGGCCTGACCCCCGAGCAGGTCAGCATGGCCAAGCCGATGAGCCGCGCCCTCTACGACGCGTTGCCGGTGGGTCCGGAACTGACGGTGCCCCAGATTCAGAACGCGGGCGCCGGCGCGTCGTTCCCGGGGGCGCCCGGACCGATCGGAACGGTGATCGTCACCCCGCAAATCAGTGGGCCGCAACAGTATTCGCTGGTGTTGGCCGACGGTGTGCAGACGCTGCCGCCGTTGGTGGCCCAGATCCTGCAGAACGCCGGACCGGGCAACACCAAACCCGTGACGGTGGAACCGTCCGCGTTGGCGAAGATGCCGGTGGTCAACAAGCTGGACCTGTCGTCCTACCCGGATGCGCCCCTGAACGTGATGGACATCCGCGAGAACCCGGCGACCTGCTGGTGGTGGCAGAAGACCTCCGGTGAAAACCGGGCCCGCGTGCAGGTCATCTCCGGCGCGACCATCCCGGTCGAGCAAAAGGACGTCAACCGGGTGGTGTCGCTGGTCAAGGCGGACACCACCGGCCGCGAAGCCGACCAGGTGTTCTTCGGGCCCGACTACGCGAACTTCGTCGCCGTCACCGGAAACGATCCCGGTGCCAAGACCACCGAATCGCTGTGGTGGCTCACGGACGCGGGCGCCCGGTTCGGGGTCGACGACACCCGTGAAGTCCGAGAAGCGTTGGGCCTGAAGACGAAACCGGCCCTGGCGCCGTGGGTGGCGCTGCGGCTGCTGCCGCAGGGGCCGACGTTGTCGCGCTCGGATGCGCTGGTGCAGCACGACACGCTGCCGATGGATATGTCCCCAGGAGAGTTGACGGTACCGAAGTGAAACGTGGATTTGCCCGGCCGACACCGGAGAAGCCCCCGGTCATCAAGCCGGAGAACATCGTCCTTCCGACCCCGCTGAGCATTCCGCCGCCGGAGGGCAAGCCCTGGTGGCTGGTGGTGGTCGGTGTGCTGGTGGTCGGCCTGCTGATCGGCATGGTCGGCATGACGTTCGCCAGCGGCTCGCACGTGTTCGGTGGCGCGGGCGCCATCTTCCCGATCTTCATGATCGGCGGCGTCGCGATGATGATGTTCGGCGGCCGGTTCGGCGGCCAGCAGCAGATGAGCCGGCCGAAGCTGGACTCGATGCGGGCCCAGTTCATGTTGATGCTCGACATGCTGCGCGAGACCGCCCACGAGTCGGCCGACAGCATGGACGCCAACTACCGGTGGTTCCACCCCGCGCCCACCACACTGGCCGCCGCGGTCGGATCCTCGCGCATGTGGGAACGCAAGCCCGACGGCAAGGACCTCAACTTCGGCGTGGTCCGTGTCGGCGTCGGCATGACACGTCCCGAGGTGACCTGGGGTGAGCCCCAGAACATGCCGACCGACATCGAGCTCGAGCCGGTGACCGGTAAGGCGCTTCAGGAGTTCGGGCGCTATCAGAGCGTGGTCTACAACCTGCCCAAGATGATCTCGGTGCTGGTCGAACCCTGGTACTCGCTGGCCGGGGACCGCGAGCAGGTCCTGGGTTTGATGCGGGCGATCATCTGCCAGCTGGCGTTCTCCCACGGCCCCGACCATGTACGGATGATCGTGGTCAGTTCGGATGTGGACGAATGGGACTGGGTGAAATGGCTGCCCCACTTCGGTGATCCGCGCCGCCAGGACGCGGCGGGCAACGCGCGGATGGTGTACAGCTCGGTGCGCGAGTTCGCCGCCGAGCAGGCCGAATTGTTCGCCGGCCGTGGGTCTTTCACCCCCCGCCACGCCAGCTCGGCCGCCCAGACCCCGACGCCGCACACGGTGATCATCGCCGACGCCGTTGACCCCCAATGGGAGTACGTGATCAGCGGCGAGGGCGTCGACGGGGTGACGTTCTTCGATCTCACCGGCTCGCCGATGTGGAGCGCCGTGCCGGAGCGGACCCTGCGGTTCGACAAGATGGGTGTGATCGACGCGCTGCCCCGCGACCGCGACACCTGGATGGTGATCGACGAGAAGCCGTGGTTCTTCGCCCTCACCGACCACATCAGCGTCGCCGAGGCGGAGGAGTTCGCGCAGAAGCTGGCGCGCTGGCGGCTCGCCGAGGCGTACGAGGAGATCGGCCAGCGGGTGGCGCACATCGGCGCCCGAGACATCATGTCCTACTACGGAATTGACGATCCCGGCCACATCGACTTCGAGGCGTTGTGGGGCAGCCGCAACGACTCGATGGGCCGGTCGCGGTTGCGGGCCCCGTTCGGTGTGCGTTCCGACAACGGCGAGCTGTTGTTCCTGGACATGAAGTCGCTCGACGAAGGCGGCGACGGCCCACACGGCGTCATGTCCGGGACGACGGGTTCTGGGAAGTCGACCCTGGTGCGGACGGTGATCGAATCGCTGATGCTCAGCCACCCGCCGGAGGAGCTGCAGTTCGTGCTGGCCGACCTCAAGGGTGGGTCGGCGGTCAAGCCGTTCGCCGGGGTGCCGCACGTGTCCCGGATCATCACCGACCTGGAAGAGGACCAGGCGTTGATGGAGCGCTTCCTCGACGCACTGTGGGGGGAGATCGCGCGTCGTAAGGCGATCTGCGACAGCGCGGGTGTCGACGACGCCAAGGAATACAACTCCGTGCGCAGCCGGATGCGGGCGCGTGGCCAGGACATGGCGCCGCTGCCGATGCTCGTGGTCGTCATCGACGAGTTCTACGAATGGTTCCGCATCATGCCGACGGCGGTCGACGTCCTCGACTCGATCGGCCGTCAGGGCCGCGCCTACTGGATCCACCTGATGATGGCGTCGCAGACCATCGAGAGCCGCGCCGAAAAGCTCATGGAGAACATGGGTTACCGGCTGGTGCTCAAGGCGCGTACCGCCGGCGCGGCGCAGGCGGCCGGCGTGCCGAACGCGGTCAACCTGCCCGCCCAGGCCGGCCTGGGGTACTTCCGCCGCAGCTTGGAGGACATCGTCCGGTTCCAGGCCGAATTCCTCTGGCGGGACTACTTTCCGCGCGGCCTCACCGACGACGGGGACGAGGCGCCGGCGTTGGTGCACAGCATCGACTACGTCCGCCCGCAGCTGTTCACCAACTCGTTCACCCCGCTGGAGGTGAGCGTCGGCGGGCCCGAGGTCAACACCCCGACCATCCCCACCGACGGCGACCTGCCGGAAATCGAGGGACCGGACGACGACGTCGAAGGGATCCGGACGCCGAAGGTCGGTACGGTCATCATCGATCAGCTGCGCAAGATCGACTTCCAGCCCTACCGGCTGTGGCAGCCGCCGCTGAACCAGCCCGTCGCCATCGACGAGCTGGTGAACCGGTTCCTCGGCCGCCCGTGGCAGCAGGATTACGGCACCGCGCAGGATCTGGTCTTCCCGATCGGGATCATCGACCGCCCGTTCAAGCACGACCAGCCGCCGTGGACCGTCGACACGTCCGGTCCCGGTGCCAACGTCCTGATCCTGGGGGCCGGCGGCTCGGGCAAAACCACCGCGCTGCAGACCCTGATCTGCGCGGCGGCGCTGACCCACACGCCCGAGCAGATCCAGTTCTACTGCTTGGCCTACAGCAGCACCGCCCTGACCACGGTCGCCGGGCTGCCCCACGTCGGCGAGGTGGCCGGTCCGACCGACCCGTACGGCGTGCGCCGCACGGTGGCCGAGCTGCTCGCCTTGGTGCGGGAGCGCAAGCGCACCTTCCTCGAGTACGGGATCGCCTCGATGGAGGTGTTCCGGCGGCGGAGGTTCGGCGGCGAGCCCGGGCCGGTCCCCAATGACGGGTTCGGCGACGTCTACCTGGTGGTGGACAACTACCGGGCGCTGGCCGAAGAGAACGAGGTGCTGATCGAGCAGGTGAACGTGATCATCAACCAGGGCCCCTCGTTCGGGGTGCACGTGGTGGTCACCGCCGATCGCGAATCCGAGCTGCGGCCGCCGGTGCGCAGCGGCTTCGGCTCCCGGGTCGAGTTGCGGCTGGCCGCCGTCGAAGACGCCAAGCTGGTGCGGTCCCGGTTCGCCAAGGATGTTCCGGTCAAGCCGGGTCGCGGCATGGTCGCGGTCAACTACGTCCGCCTCGACGCCGACCCGCAGTCCGGTCTGCACACGCTCGTGGCCCGGCCCGCGCTGGCGAGCACGCCGGACAACCGGTTCGAGTCCGACAGCATCGTCGAAGCCGTCAGCCGGGTCGCGAGCGGCCAGGCCCCGCCGGTGCGCCGGTTGCCGGCGACGTTCGGCATCGATCAGCTTCGCGAGATTGCCGCCCAGGACACCCGCCAGGGCGTCGGTGCGGGCGGAATCGCCTGGGCCATCTCGGAATTGGACCTGTCGCCGGTCTACCTCAACTTCGCCGAGAACGCGCACCTGATGGTCACCGGCCGCCGCGAATGTGGGCGCACCACGACGCTGGCCACCATCATGTCCGAGATCGGGCGGCTGTACGCGCCGGGAGCCACCAGCGCCCCGCAGCCGCCGGCGGGGCAACCCTCGGCGCAGGTGTGGCTGGTGGACCCGCGGCGTCAGCTGCTGACCACGCTGGGTTCGGACTACGTGGAGAAGTTCGCCTACAACCTCGACGGCGTGCAGGCGATGATGGGCGAACTGGCCGCGGTCCTGGCCGGCCGCGAGCCACCGCCGGGTCTGTCCGCCGAAGAGTTGCTGTCGCGGTCGTGGTGGAGCGGACCGGAGATCTTCTTGATCGTCGACGACATCCAGCAGCTGCCAGCCGGTTTCGATTCGCCGCTGCACAAGGCCGCACCGTGGGTGACCCGGGCCGCCGACGTCGGCCTGCACGTGATCGTCACCCGGACGTTCGGTGGTTGGTCGTCGGCGGGCAGCGACCCGATGTTGCGGGCGCTGGCCCAGGCGAACGCGCCCCTGCTGGTGATGGACGCCGACCCCGACGAGGGATTCATCCGCGGCAAGATGAAGGGCGGTCCGCTGCCCCGCGGCCGTGGCCTGCTGATGGCCGAGGACACCGGCGTGTTCGTTCAGGTCGCCGCGACGGAGATACGCAAGTAATACGGTCGCAGGGACCGATGGCCGCTGCGCCGGGGCCCGTACCCGGATGCACCCGGGATTCAGCCCCAGCGCAGCGGCAGCTCCTTGAGCGCGAAACTGTGTGAGGGGTAGTTGATTACGGGGGAGTAGTCCGCGGGCAGCTCGAAATCCGGAATCTGGGTGAGCCACTCCGCCACGATCACCGTCAGCTCGATGCGCGCCAGGTGCGAGCCCAGGCAGCGGTGCGGACCGCCGCCAAACCCCCAGTGCCGGTGCACCTTTCCGTCCATGTTGAGCTCGTTGGTGGACATCGAGTCGCTGTCATCACGGTTGACGGCCGCCATGCAGAGCCGAACCGAGGTGCCCGGTGGCAACGTCATGCCGCCGACTTCGACGAACTCGGTGGTGATCCGCGGCGCCACCGGCGCCGACGGTTCCAGCCGGACGATCTCTTCGATGAAAACCCTGATCTGCTTGGGGTTGTCGCGAAGCTGCGCGCGCAGCTGCGGCCGGCGCGCCAGCTCGAAGAGCGAAAATCCGATCGCCGCGGTCACCGTGTCCAGGCCTGCGAGGATCAGCAGGTGACTCATGCCGAGCAGCTCGATGTCACTGAAATCACCGTCACCGGTCATCACCTGCGACAACATGTCCGAACCCGGGTTTTGCCGGCGCTGGGCGATGGCGTCGACCAGGTATTGCAGCAGCTGCTGGCCCTTCGCCATATCGGCCTGGGTGAGAAAAGGCTTGTCGGAGATGACGGAATCTTTCCACTCGATCAGGCGATCGCGATCCTCGAGGGGCAGACCGTAGAGGTCCAGGAACACCTGAAACGGGTACAGCCTCGCGAGATCCGCCATCACCTCGCACTCGCCCCGGCCGGCCAGCGCCGCAATCATGTCGCGGGCGTGGCGCTGTAGGGCGGGACGGGATTTGCTCAGCGCGTGCGGGCTGAAATACGGCTGGAGAATCTTGCGGTAGCGGGTGTGCTGCGGCGGGTCAAAAGCCAGCGGCAGCACCGGCAGCGGGTTGCCGGGCGGCTGCAGCACCGTCGAGGAGAAGACTTTGGTGTTGCGCAGCGCGGCCAGCACGTCGTCGCGGCGGGTGAGGTAGTAGTGGCCGTTCATGAAGACCACCGGCCCCGCGTCGCGCAGTGTCTTCCACCCCAGCCCGCGATCAACGCTCATCGGCAGTTTGGCGAATTCCAGCCGGGGTAAATGGAACGCGCCGTATTGAGCGTCGCTCATGCGCTTCGGTCTCGCACGTTAATCATTGCCGGCGTCAACGTCTGCGGGCGCATCGATATTGCATGGGCGGCAAAGGAACACGGATCCGCAGACCTGACCCCACCCGAGTAATCCGGCACTCGGCCTCGATAGCGAACATCTCCGATACTTTACCGACCGACTAACCTGGGTATCGGACCGTAAGTGCCGTATCGGGCCGCCTAGGGAGGAACTTCGTGAGGGTCCGTCTGGATCAGTCGAAATGCGTGGGCCACGCTCAGTGTTACGCCGTCGACCCTGACCTTTTTCCCATCGACGAGTCCGGCTATTCGATTCTTCAGGAGCACGATGTCCGGCCCGAAGACGAGCAAGTGACTCGCGATGGCGTCGCTTCCTGCCCCGAGATGGCGCTGATTCTCGACGAGGACTGAGCCCGCACCGAGGCTGCGCTGAGGCGGTCCGGCGCGGTGGCAAGCAAACGGTGAATGAACAAACCGTTGCCCTATATGAACTGCCGCCGACCGGGAATGAACAGTGGTTGGCCATTAATAAACAGCGCCCTTTGCGTGTCGGCGTTTGCCCCGTAACGAACTAATCTCAGTGCCGGGCGGCAGTTCGGAGACATGGAGCTGTCGCTCGGTTGCTGAAAACGGGATTGGCCGAGGCAGAAGGTGCATGTCGTTCCTGACCAGACGTCCGAGAAGCGTGGTGGCAGACCACCTTTCCGGGCGCAGCCCCTTGGTCAGTATGCGCCGGCCCGCCCGGCCGGCCGAAGGGCCGCAGACGGCCTCCCGCGGACGCAGCGATCGACCGGTGGGGTCGTTTACAGAGCCGTGATTACCGCCACCACTGATTCCCATGTGCCAGCCGAAATCGCCTGCGGGCTCGGCCGACTGAGGAGGATAGGTGCTTGACTTCGGTGCGTTACCGCCCGAAATCAATTCCGGTCGCATGTATGCCGGGCCGGGCTCGGGGCCGATGATGGCCGCGGCCGCGGCCTGGGACGAGATCGCGGCTGAGGTGGGCGTGGCGGCCAGCGGCTACAACTCGGTGGTCACGGAGCTCATCAGTGGGCCCTGGGTGGGGCCCGCATCGATCTCGATGCTCTCCGCGATCACCCCGTTCGTCAGCTGGCTGAGTGCCGTGGCCGCGCAGGCCGAAGACGCCGCCAGCCAGGGACGGGTGGCCGCGGCGGCGTTCGAGGCGGCGTTTGCGATGACGGTGCCGCCGCCGGTGATCGCGGCCAATCGGGTGTTGTTGGCGAATCTGGTTGCGACCAACTTCCTCGGGCAGAACACGCCCGCGATCGCGGCCACCGAGGCGCAGTACATGGAGATGTGGGCCCAAGATGCCGGCGCGATGTACGGGTATGCCGCATCGTCGGCGAGCGCCTCGGTATTGGCCCCGTTCACGGCGCCGCCGAAGACCTCGACTCCGGACGCGGCAAGCAAGCAGGGCGCCGCGGTGGCCAAGGCCGTCGCCGAGCCCGCGGGCAACACGGCACAAAGCACGTCACAGCTGGCCTCGCCACAAGCGTTGTCGCTGAATGCATCTCAGGCGGTGCAGCACGCGTCGACGGCTGGGGCGGCGAACATGACGTCACAGGCGGCGACCTCGACCTCGACTTCGACGTCGAGTTCGGTCTCCTCGACCACCTACACCACGATTATGAAAAACACCTGGGGTCTGGCGTATTTCTCGAACGGTATGGGGCAGTTCGCGTCGTCGATCGCCCAGCAGCTGACCTTTGGTCCCGGTGGTAGCACGGCGGGTGCGGGTGGTGCGTGGTTCCCCACTCCGCAGTTCGCGAATTTGGGTCTGGGCAACCTCGGTGGCGGGCTGAGCCACCTCAGTGGGGTGACCGCGGGTGCCGGGCAGGCGGCCCGGGTGGGGGCGTTGTCGGTGCCCCAGCATTGGGCGACGCTGACCTCGGCGGTCAGCCCGGCGGTGTCGGAGGTGGAGGCCACGCCCGCGCAGGCCGCCGCGGCGACGGGGACGACCGGTGGATCGCCCAACGGGTTGCTGCGTGGCATGCCCGTCGGGGCTCTGGGTCGTCGGGGCGCCACCGCCGGCTATGTCAACAAATACGGATTCCGCTACAGCGTGCTGTCCCGTCCCCTCTCCGCCGGATGACAGAGAGCCGAGATGAACTTGTGCCAACCACGACCAGTCGACACCACGGAGGCGATGCCCGCGTGATCCACGAAACGTTCGCCAACACCTTGAGCACGAGCTCCGGGTGCGATGCGGTGACTGAGGCGGCCAACCCGGCCGCAACGGGTTAAGGAGTCAATGATGTTGGATTACGGGGCTTTTCCGCCGGAGTTCAATTCGGCGCGGATTTATTCGGGTCCGGGGTCGGGTTCGTTGGTGGGTGCGGCGTCGGCGTGGAGTGCGTTGGCGGCGGAGTTGAATTCGGCGGCGTTGGGTTATGAGAAGGTGGTGAGCGCGCTTAGTAGTGAGGAGTGGTTGGGGGCGGCCTCGGCGACGATGGCTCAGGCGGTGGCTCCTTATATCGCGTGGATGACGTCGGCGGCTACCCAGGCTGAGGAGGCCGCGACTCAGGCGAGGGCGGCGGCGGCGGCTTATGAGGCGGCGTTGTCGGCGTCGGTGCCGCCGCCGTTGGTGGCGTCGAATCGTGTGCAGGTCACGCAGTTGCAGGCCAGCAATGTGTTGGGGCAGAACACGCCGTTGATTGCGCAGTTGGAGGCCCAGTACGGGGAGTATTGGGCCCAGGATGCGGGCGCGATGTATAGCTATGCGGGTCAGTCGTCTTCGGCGACCAAGCAGCGGGCGTTTCAGAAGGCGCCTGAGATCACCAATCCGTCGGGGCAGGCCAACCAGCAAGCGGCGACTGCCAATGCGACCACGAATTCCACGGCGACCAATACCTCCAAGGTGTTGCAGTCGCTGGCGCAGCCCGCCACATCCTCCTCGGGCTCCTCGGGTTCCTCCTCGGGTTCCTCCTCGGGGTCGTCGGGGTCGTCGGCGTCTTCGTCGTTGTCCTCGTTTGCCAGTGGCTATAGCCCTTGGGCCAGCATTTTCTATAGCACTGAGGGTTTGCCGTACTTCAGCATTGGTATGGGGAACAACTTTGTGCAGATCTCCAAGTCGCTGGGGTTGATTGGTAGTGCGGCTCCGGCGGCGGCCAAGGCTCTTCCCGCTTTGGGTGGTTTGGGCGGGATGTTGGGTGGTGGTGCGGCCGCGGCGCATCCGGTGGCGGCGTTGGGTAGTGCGGCCTCGATCGGGGGCAAGTTGTCGGTGCCGGTGGCGTGGTCGGGGGCGCCGGCGGCCGCTCCCGCGCTCGGGCATGCGATTCCGGTCAGCACCATCAGCGCGGCTCCGGAGGCCGCCGGCGGTCCGGGGAACCTGCTCGGGGGGATGCCCCTGGCCGGTGCCGGCGCCGGCGGGCACGGCGTGGCCGGCCCCAAATACGGCTTCCGACCCACCGTCATGGCCCGACCACCCTTCGCGGGCTGAGCCGCGGCCATAGGTGATCGACCAGCTGAAATGGACGAAAGGAGGTTCGAGGGACGCGCTATCGGCAAAGACCATCGCGCCCGCCGGTGCGACGAGTTCGTCGCCATCGGGGGCCACCAGCAACTTTTTCGACCCGGGGCAGATGCCGTTTGTTCCGGCTGTCGAACGAAGGGCTGCGGTCGAGGTCAGACGCTGTTACTGTGTCGTTAACGAAAGTGAATTCGCAGTACCACCACGTGAACAGTTGCAAACACGCTGCGTCCACCCCGGCCTCAGGGGTCGCAGTCATCTACTCTCGCAGAGTCGGGGAATGAACTAGGAGGGAAACAAATATGTCGTTCGTGACCACACAGCCGGAGGCTTTGGCCGCGGCGGCCGGGAATCTGCAGGCTATCGGGTCGACCTTGAGCGCCCAGAACGCAGCCGCCGCAGCCCCAACGACGGGGGTGGTACCCGCCGCTGCCGACGAGGTGTCGGCCCTGACCGCGGCTCAGTTCGCCGCGCACGCGCAGATGTACCAGGCGGTGAGCGCCCAGGCCCAGGCCATTCACGAGGCGTTCGTCAACACCCTGTCCACCAGCTCCGGTTCGTACGCTGCGACCGAGGCAGCCAACGCGGCCGCCGCCGGCTGATTCGTATCGGCGGTTCGGGCTTGGGGCAGATTGTCACCGACGTGGGTTCCAACGTAGCCGCCCATCGGGGGCCGAGCGCGGGGCCGCAGGAACGGTCCCGCGCAGCATCCCCCACAGCAACACGCACTCCGTCAACTCAAACGCCGCGGTTCGGGTCTGACGTCCGTCTCACCGTGACAACGCCCGGTGGCCGCCGGCTGACGGAAAGGGGGGGTTATTTCTATCTGTTCGGCACGGCGGTTGCGTAATCCGTAAACGATCCGGCCACCGTCTTAAAGCACATCACCCATTCATTACCTAAATAAGGAGACAGCCGACATGGCAACACGTTTTATGACCGACCCGCACGAGATGCGGGCGATGGCGGGCCGTTTCGAGGTCCACGCCCAGACCGTCGAGGACGAGGCTCGCAAGATGTGGGCGTCGTCGATGAACATCGCGGGCGCGGGCTGGAGCGGCCAGGCGCAGGCGACGTCGTATGACACCATGGGCCAGGTCAACCAGGCCTTCCGCAACATCGTCAACATGCTCCACGGGGTGCGCGACGGGCTGATCCGCGACGCGAACAACTACGAGCAGCAAGAGCAGGCCTCGCAGCAGATCCTCAGCAGCTAGCCCAGAACTGCTGCTGCCCAACACTTTTAAGGAGCCATGTAATGAGCATTAACTACCAGTTCGGCGACGTAGACGCCCACGGCGCCCTGATCCGCGCCCAGGCCGCGTCCTTGGAGGCCGAGCACCAGGCCATCATTCGCGATGTGCTTGCTGCCGGCGACTTTTGGGGCGGTGCCGGTTCGGTCGCGTGCCAGGAGTTCATCACCCAGTTGGGTCGCAACTTCCAGGTGATCTACGAGCAGGCCAACTCCCACGGGCAGAAGGTTCAGTCCGCGGGCAACAACATGGCCAGCACCGACAGCGCCGTCGGGTCCAGCTGGGCCTGACGCCTCGACCACAGGCGCGGCAGCACACCACCCGTCGGTGTGCTGCCGCGTCCTGCGGTTACCGTGCAGTGTGAGCTTGACCTACCCAGGGACCAGTTGAGGATTTGATGGACCAACAGAGCACCCGCACCGACATCACCGTCAACGTCGACGGCTTCTGGATGCTCCAGGCGCTGCTGGACATTCGCCACGTCGCCCCGGAGTTGCGGTGCCGGCCCTACGTTTCCACCGACTCGAACGACTGGCTCAACGAGCATCCCGGAATGGCGGTGATGCGCGAGCAGGGCATCGTCGAGAACGACGAGGTCAACGAGCACGTGGCCGCCCGGATGAAGGTGCTCGCCGCGCCCGACCTCGAGGTCGTCGCGCTGCTGTCGCGGGGCAAGCTGGCTTACGGCGTCCTCGACGACGAGAACCAGCCCCCGGGCTCGCGCGACATCCCCGACAACGAGTTTCGGGTGGTCCTGGCGCGTCGCGGCCAGCACTGGGTGTCGGCGGTTCGGGTCGGCGGCGAGATCACCGTCGACGACGTCGCCGTCGCGGACAGCGCCTCGATCGCGTCGCTGGTGATCGACGCGCTGGAGTCCATCCACCACGCCGAGCCCGCCGCGATCAACGCGGTCAACGTGCCGCTGGAGGAGATGCTGGAAGCGACGAAGTCCTGGCAGGAGTCGGGTTTCAACGTGTTCTCCGGCGGAGATTTGCGCCGGATGGGCATCAGCGCCGCCACCGTCGCCGCGCTGGGCCAGGCGTTGTCGGACCCCGCCGCCGAGGTCGCGGTGTACGCCCGCCAGTACCAGGACGACGCCAAGGGGCCCAGCGCGTCCGTGCTGTCGCTGAAAGACGGCTCCGGCGGCCGCATCGCGCTCTACCAGCAAGCCCGGACCGCGGGTTCGGGGGAGGCGTGGCTCGCCATCTGCCCGGCAACCCCGCAGCTGGTGCAGGTCGGCGTCAAAACCGTGCTCGACACCCTTCCCTACGGCGAGTGGAAAACTCACAGCAGGGTGTGACCTTCGCGCGAAACACAGATTTCATCAATGTGGTCGCACTCAACATGCGGTTGAGCTGCGAACACGGCATACTTCTGTCAAGGCATCAGCAAACTGAAAACCGGTGTCAACCACAACTCTTAATCGCAAGGCGAGGCAGATGGAATTCCAATTAGTAGGAATGCGCTGCGCGGGGGAGCGCAGCACCTCGGCGAGAACACCGGCGCCGGCCGGCACGCGAACGGCGGCACGGGCTCACACATTCATCACGGTAGGGAGTGCAAGGCGATGACTGCGGTCGTTGAAGTACCACAGCCTGATGTAGAGGGCATCTCACAGCCCCAGGCGGTCGTCGTCGGCGTGATGGCCGGCACGGGCGTCCAGATCGGCGTCCTGCTGGACGCGAACGCCCCCGTCTCGGTGATGACCGACCCGTTGCTGAAGGTCGTCAACAGCCGGCTCCGCGAGCTCGGCGAGGCCCCGCTGGAGGCCACCGGCCGCGGCCGGTGGGCCTTGTGCCTGGTGGACGGCTCGCCGCTGCGGGCGACCCAATCGCTGAGCGAGCAGGACGTCTACGACGGCGACCGGTTGTGGATCCGGTTCATCCCGGACACCGAGCACCGCTCGCAGGTCATCGAGCACATCTCCACCGCGGTCGCGGCGAACCTCAGCAAGCGCTTCGCCGCCATCGACCCGGTGGTTGCCGTGCAGGTCGGTGCGTCGATGGTGGCCATCGGGGTGACGGCCGCGACCGGTTTGCTGGGCTGGTGGCGCTGGCACCACAACTCGTGGCTGCCGACCGTCTACGCGGGCGTGATCGGCGCGCTGATGCTGGGCGTTTCGCTGTTGCTGTTGATGCGGGCCACCACCCTGCAGGAGCGGCGCGTCGCCGACACCATGCTGTTGAGCAGCCTCGCGCCGGTGTCGGTGGCAGCGGCGGCCGCGCCGCCCGGCGGTGTGGGGTCGCCCCACGCGGTGTTGGGCTTCGGCGTGCTCACCATCGCCGCAATCCTCGCGCTGCGTTTCACCGGGCGTCGGCTGTCGATCTACACCGCGATCGTCACAGTCAGCTCGATCGCGGCGGTGGCCGCGTTGGCGCGGATGGTGGCCATGACCAGCGCCGTGACGCTGCTGACCTGCGTCGTGCTCGTATCGGTTCTGATCTACCAGAGCGCACCGGCGATCTCACGACGGCTGGCCGGCATCCGCCTGCCCGTCTTCCCGTCGGCCACCAGCCGATGGGTGTTCGAGGCCCGGCCCGACCTGCCCACCACCGTGGTGCGCAACGACGGCGGCCCCCCCGTTCTGGAGGGACCCGCCTCGGTCCGCGACGTCCTGACGCAGGCCGAACGCGCCCGCTCCTTCCTGTCGGGTTTGCTGATCGGGCTCGGCGTGCTGATGGTCGTCTCGCTGACCGCCCTGTCGGACCCGCACACCGGGCAGCGCTGGCTGCCGGTCCTGCTGGCGGGCTTCAGCGCGGGATTCCTGTTGCTGCGCGGCCGCTCGTACGTCGACCGCTGGCAGGCGATCACCCTGGCCGGAACCGGCGTGCTGATCGTCGGTGCCGTCGTGGTGCGGTACGCGCTCGTGTTGCAGTCTTCGCTTGCGGTCTCGATCTGCGCGGCGATTCTGGTTCTGGTGCCGGCGGCGGGGCTGACGTCCGCGGCCGTGGTGCCGAACACGGTCTACAGCCCGCTATTCCGCAAATTCGTGGAATGGATTGAATACCTCTGCCTGATGCCGATTTTCCCGCTGGCATTGTGGTTGATGAATGTCTATGCAGCAATCCGCTATCGCTGACCGCAAAGTGTGGCGTGGCCGCGCGACCGCCGCGACCGTCGCCGCTGCCCTGCTCGCCTCGGGCGCGTTGGCGAATCTGCCGCCCGCCTATGCGATTTCGCCTCCGACGATCGACGCGGCGGCGGTGCCGCCGGACGGCCCACCCGGGCCGGGCGCGCCCATGAAGCAGAACTCGTACTGCACCGAGGTGGGCGTGCTGCCCGGGACCGACTTTCGGCTGCAGCCCAAATACATGGACATGCTGAACCTGCAGGAGGCGTGGCAGTTCGGTCGCGGCGCCGGCCAGAAGGTGGCCGTCATCGACACCGGCGTCACGCCGCATCCGCGGTTTCCGCACCTGATCCCGGGTGGCGACTACATCATGTCCGGCGACGGGCTGTCCGACTGCGACGCGCACGGCACCCTCGTGGCGTCGATGATCGGCGCGGCGCCGGCCAACGGCGCCGGGGTACCGCCGGCGGCACCGCGCAAGCCGGTCACCATTCCCACCACGGAGCCGCCGCCGAAAGCGCCGCCGCCGCAGACGGTGACCCTGTCGCCGCTGCCCCAGACCGTGACGATGGTGCCCCCGCCGCCCCAGGAGCAGCCTGCTCCAGGCCCCTTCGGGGCGCCCCCGCCGCCACCGGCGCCGCCGCAGCCCGGCGGACCGCCCCCCGGGCCGCCCCAAGGTGGGCAGGCCCCGGCGGGCAACCACGGAACCGGCACGGTGACCATCCCCGGCTACTCCGGTGGCGGGCACGTGGTCACGGTCGACAATCCGCGCCCGCTCGACCCGCCGCCGCCGGCACCGCCGCCACCCGCACCCACCAAGGGCGGACCGGACGCGTTCAGCGGGATCGCGCCGGACGTCGACATCATCGCGATCCGGCAGTCCAGCCAGGCCTTCGGCCTCAAGGACGCCTACACCGGCGATGAGGATCCGCAGACGTCGGCGAAGATCGACAACGTCCAGACGATGGCGCGGGCGATCGTGCACGCCGCCAACATGGGCGCGTCGGTCATCAACATCTCCGACGTGACATGCATGAGCGCGCGCAACGTCATCGACCAGCGCTCGCTGGGCGCCGCGGTCCGCTACGCGGCGGTCGACAAGAACGTCGTCATCGTGGCCGCGGCCGGCGATACCAGCAAAAAGGACTGCAAGCAGAACCCGCCTCATGATCCGTTGCAGCCCAACGATCCTCGCAACTGGAATGCCGTCACCACCGTCGTGACGCCGTCCTGGTTCAGCGACTACGTCCTGACCGTCGGCGCCGTCGACGAAGAAGGGCGCCCGCTGAGCCAGGGCAATCAGGGCCAGGCGTCGACGAGCGTGGCCGGGCCGTGGGTGGGCATCGCCGCGCCCGGGACGGACGTCGTCGGGCTGTCGCCGCGGGACGACGGGCTCATCAACGCGATCGACGGACCGGACAACACGCTGCTGGTTCCGTCCGGCACCAGCTTCTCCGCGGCGATCGTATCGGGGGTGGCGGCGCTGGTGCGCGCCAAGTTCCCGCAGCTGTCGGCGTATCAGGTCATCAACCGGCTGACGCGCACCGCCCGCGCGCCCGCGCGCGGAGTGGACAACCAGGTCGGCCACGGGGTCGTCGACCCGGTCGCGGCGCTGACCTGGGACGTGCCCGACGGTCCGGTGAAGCCGCCGCAGCAGCTGTCGGCGCCGCTGACCGTTCCGAAACCCGCCCCGCCGCGGGATATGGTGCCAGTATGGGTCGCCGCCGGAGGATTGTTCGTGGCGCTGCTCATCGGCGGCGGGGTGTTCGGCACGGCGATGCTGATGAAGCGATCACGGAAACAGCAATAGGGGCGGAGCAGCAGCACTCATGAAGGCACAGCGCAGGTTCGGGTTGTCTTTGTCGTGGTCGCGGCTGACCACGGTGTTCCTGGTCGACGTCGTGATCATGGCGGTGGCCAGCCACTGCCCGGAGTCCTGGCAGGGCACCTACCGCATCGCGTTCTGGGTGGGGGTGGGTCTGGCCGTGCTGGTCGCGCTGCTGTCGCTGGTCACCTACCACGGCCTGACGGTGACGTCGGGGATTGCGACCTGGCTGTGGGACTGGTCCGCCGACCCGGGCTCCGCGCTGGCCGCCGGCTGCACCCCGGCGATCGATCACCAACGCAGATTCGGCCGCGACAAGGTCGGCGTGCGCGAGTACCAGGGCCAGCTCGTCACGGTGATCGCCGTCAACGGCGGCGAGGACGACCCGGCGTCGCGCCACCGCCACCGGTCGTCCCGGCCCACCTTGCTGGTGCAGGCCGTCGCCTCGGGGCTGCGCCAGTTCGACATCCACCTCGACGACGTCGACATCGTGTCGGTGAAGGTGCGCCGCGGCGGGAATGCCGCCGAGTTGTCCAAGCTCGACGACTGGGGCCCCGAGGAATGGGAGGTGGCGAACGATCAGCCCACCTCCTACGTGCGCAGGACCTGGCTGGTGCTGCGGATGAACCCGCAGCGCAACGTGGCCGCCGTGGCGGCCCGCGATTCGCTGGCGTCGACCCTGGTGGCGGCCACCGAACGGCTCGCCCAAGATCTCGACGGGCTGACCTGTGCGGCAAGGCCGTTGACCGCCGAGGAGCTCGCCGAAGTCGACCGCGCGGTGCTCGCCGACCTGGAGCCGACGTGGAGCCGTCCGGGATGGCGCCGCCTCAAGCACTTCAACGGGTTCGTGACGAGCCTGTGGCTGACGCCGTCGGACATCACCACCGACAAGCTCGAGGAGCTTTGGGAGGACGACACTTTCGCCACGGTGCTGACCATCCGGCTCACGTCTCGCGGCGGCCGTCCGCAGGTGTCGGCGTGGGTGCGTTATCACACCGAGAAGCGGCTGCGCCGAAACGTGTCGTCGGGGCTGAACCGCCTCACCGGTCGTCAGCTGGCCGCGGTGCGGGCCAGCCTGCCCGCCCCGACGGCCCGCCCGCTGCTATCCGTGCCGAGCCGTCCGTTGCGCGCCGACGACGATGAGCTCTCGCTGTCCGTCGACCAGCTGCGAGGGAGCTCGGCGGGCGTACCTGTAGCGCAATGACGAGGCCCCAATCAACCGCCGAAGGCGCCCGTAACGCGATGGTCGCCGGCCTGTTGGCGTCGGGCGTGTCGGTCAACGGGCTGCAACCCAGCCACAACCCGCAGGTTGCATCGCAGATGTTCACCACGGCGACCAACCTGGACCCGTCGATGTGCGACGCCTGGCTGGCGCGGATGCTGGCGGGGGAGCAGAGCCTCGACGTGCTCGCCGGCGCCTGGTCGTCGATCCGGACGTTCGGGTGGGAGACCCGCCGCCTCGGGGTCACCGAGTTGCAGTTCCGCCCGGAGGTCTCCGACGGGCTGTTCCTGCGACTGGCGGTGACCAGCGTGGAGTCGCTGGCGTGCGCCTACGCGGCCGTGCTTGCCGAGGCCAAACACTATGCGGAAGCGGCGAAGCTGCTCGACGGAGTCGAACCCCGCCAGGCCTTCGACGAGGAGCTGGTCAGCTACGTGCGCGGCGTGCTGTACTTCCGCACCGGGCGGTGGCCGGACGTGCTCAACCAATTCTCCGAGGGCAAGGGATGGCGTCAGCCCGAGCTGAAGGCCGCAGGGGCGGCGATGGCCACCACCGCCCTGGCCTCGCTCGGCGTGTTCGAGGAGGCGTTGCGCCGCGGCCAGGACGCCATCGAAGGCGACCGGGTACCGGGCGCGGCCAACATCGCCCTGTACACGCAGGGCATGTGCCTGCGCCACCTGGGCCGCGAGGACGAGGCCGTCGAGCTGCTGCGGCGCGTCTATTCGCGCGATCCCAAGTTCACCCCCGCGCGCGAGGCGCTGGACAACCCGAACTATCGCCTGATCCTGACCGACCCCGAGACGATCGAGGCCCGCACCGACCCGTGGGACCCCGACAGCGCGCCCACCCGCGCTGAGGCGGAGGCCGCCCGTCACGCCGAGGAGGCGGCGAAGTACCTGGCCGAGGGCGATGCCGAGCTCAACGCCATGCTGGGCATGGAGCGGGCCAAGCGGGAAATCAAGCTGATCAAGTCGACGACGAAGGTGAACCTGGCGCGCGCCAAGATGGGCCTGCCGGTGCCGGTGACGTCGCGCCACACCTTGCTGCTCGGTCCTCCGGGAACCGGAAAGACCTCGGTGGCAAGGGCTTTCAGCAAACAGCTGTGTGGGTTGACGGTGCTGCGCAAACCGGTGGTCGTCGAGACCAGCCGCACCAAGCTGCTGGGCCGGTACATGGCCGACGCGGAGAAGAACACCGAGGAGATGCTCGAGGGCGCCCTGGGCGGCGCGGTGTTCTTCGACGAGATGCACACCCTGCACGAAAAGGGCTACCAGCAGGGCGACCCCTACGGCAACGCGATCATCAACACGTTGCTGCTGTACATGGAGAACCATCGCGACGAGCTGGTCGTCTTCGGGGCCGGCTACGCCAAGGCCATGGACAAGATGCTCGAAGTGAATCAGGGTCTGCGGCGGCGCTTTTCGACGGTGATCGAGTTCTTCAGCTACACCCCGGACGAACTGGTCGCGCTGACCCGGTTGATGGGCCAGGAAAACGAAGACGTCATCACCGATGAATCGGCGCAGGCCCTCCTGCCGTCCTACACCAAGTTCTATCTCGACGAAACGTATTCGGAAGACGGCGATCTCATTCGCGGCATCGACACGCTGGGCAATGCCGGTTTCGTGCGCAACGTGGTGGAAAAGGCCCGCGATCACCGCAGTTTCCGCCTGGACGACGAGGACCTGGATGCGGTCCTGGCCAGCGACGTGACCGAATTCAGCGAGCGCCAACTGCTGCGGTTCAAGGAGCTGACCCGCGAGGATCTCGCCGAGGGCCTGAACGCGGCGGTCGCCGAGAAGGCGAACTAGCCGGCTAGCGGCTACGCGCTGGTGCGCGGTTGTGTTGCACGTCAATTTGACTCGGCGTAGCCCGAGTGCCACCATGGCCTGTGCAAGCACCTCGCTAGGTGAGGCGTCTGCACGGACATAGGCCACTGACCTCGAACGTCGAGAGACGCCCAGGGTCAGGACAGCTCCTCCCGGATTAAGGGTTGAGCCCAAGTGGCTTCCGGCTCTGGTGACCGGATACGCCGTGTGGTGCCGAAGCTCTGACGAGAGGGGTGCGCGCCCAACGATTCTCGCGTTGGGTTCCTATCCCCGCGTGCAACGTATGGCATCCCCGTATGCCCTGGCCGCGAGGAGGTGAGAGCGGAATGAGTCCCGGTGATAGTCCGTATCCCAGATCGATGACCATTTCGTTGCGATCCGACCCCGGCCACTTTCGTAGCCTGAATCGGCTCCTTCCACATATTCTCGCGCACGCCAACGCATTACGCGTGCGTGCGCGAGTGTGCGCGGAATTAGCCTGATTCGGGCGAACCACGGCTGAGTTCGGTCTCTGCTGTGAGGAGAACTCCGATGTCGTTTCCCATGTCGTGCTGCCAGTTAGCAGTGTTAGCGGCAACACAATTCAGCATCGACGCCATGTGCCGCACCTCGAGGGCGCGGGCGCTGGCCGACACCATCGCGACCGGCTAGGGGAGGGGCCCGAAATGTTCGTGGACTTCGCAACGCTCCCACCCGAAATCAACTCCGCGCGTATGTATGCCGGGCCCGGGTCGGGCCCGATGCTGGTTGCCGCGTCGGCGTGGAACGGGTTGGCCGCGGAATTGCGTTCGGCCGCACTGTCGTACGGGTCGGCGCTCTCTTCGCTGACGAGCGAGGAATGGCACGGCCCGGCATCGTCGGCGATGGTCGCGGCCGCGACGCCGTACGTGGCGTGGATGAGCGCGACCGCCACCCAAGCCGAGCAGGCCGCGACCCAGGCCGAAGCCGCCGCCGCGGCCTACGAGGCCGCGTTCGCGGCCACCGTGCCACCGCCGGCGATCGCGGCCAACCGCGCGCAGCTGGCGACGCTGATCGCCACCAACGTGCTGGGCCAGAACACGCCCGCCATCGCGGCCACCGAGGCGCAGTACGGCGAGATGTGGGCCCAGGACGCGGCAACCATGTACGGCTACGCCGGCTCCTCGGCCGCCGCCACCCGCCTGCCCATGTTCACCGATCCCACGCAAACCACCAGCCAGGACGGCCAAGCCCGCCAGGCCGCCGCGGTCGCCCAGGCGACGGGCACCTCCGCGGGAAACCAGCAGGCGACCGTGTCGCAGCTGAACACCGCCGTGCCCAACGCGCTGCAGACCCTGTCGTCGCCGACGGAATCGTCGACCGGATCGACGTCGGGCCTGTCGTCGATCCTGGACCCGAACAGCAATTTCTGGAACACGATCACGTCGACCGGCGCGCTCGACCCGGCGCAGGTGGTGCAGACCGTAACGAGTTCGACGCTGATCGGCGCCAGCACCGGCGCCCTCAACGACCTGGCGAGCGGCGCGCCGGTGGCGACCGGCATCGGAACAAGCGCCCAGGGACTGTCGGGGTTGGCGGGGGTGGGCAATGCCGGCGCGTCGGTCTCGGCGGGACTGGGCCGCGCGTCCCTGGTCGGCCCGCTGTCGGTGCCGCCGAGCTGGGCCCCGCCCGCGCCGGTCGCCAGTCCGTTGCCGTCGGCGCTGGGCGGCACCCCGATGGTGGCCCCGCCCCCGGCGATGGCGGCCGGCATGCCCGGCATGCCGTTCAGCCCCATGGGCAACCATGGACTCGGACGCGCCGTCCCGCAGTACGGATTCCGGCCGAACTTCGTGGTGCGCCCGCCCGCCGCCGGGTAGCTCTCGGGCACGTGCGCCGTTGGCTTCGGCCGAAAACCGTTACCGCCCGGATCTTTACAACGGCACATGGAAAAATGCGGTGCCGATTGCAGCGCCGCCGTGCGCCGAGAGGTCTGTGTCACGCTCGAAAGCCGCTGCGCCCTACGGGAATTCGTCCCACAGGAAATTGTCAGTGGCCCACCAGCGCCACAGCAGACTGGCCGCGTCTAGTGGTATGAACGGACCCTACGACACAGCGTGACCACACCCGCCCGGTTCGGCGATGACGACGCCGTCGGCTCGAACTGGGGCTTAATCGCATTTCGCGCAAATGGCGCGGAATCGCGCCTTTGGCAATTCCGAAAGCCGGAACTCATCGTCGATAAAGAAAGTTTTTAGCCGTCGCGTTGCGTCTCAATGCGGACACCGTCGAAGCAATACATCAGCACGCCCAACCCCGCCCGTCGCGCGCATACCGGGTGATATGCGCCACTAATCGAAAGTCTGTCATGCGCCGTTCTCACACCGGTCCCGATGGCCGCGACATCGATGTTTTACACGGCTTTACCTGGCGGGAACGCCGCCTGAATACCAACGGTGCAACATCTTTATTGCGATAGCAGCGTGGCTTGACTACTCATTCATCCGCCCTTTATGGCGCCGGTTTGCAGCTAGGAGAGTAGGGCTTGCTGTCTTCCAACCGACGGAATGTGCGTCCGCATTCGAAGGCTTGTTTCGTGAATTCCCTTCCAGGCGCGAGTTTGTCGAGCCCGCGATGCCGCGCTGGGCGTGGCCGAGACTCGAGGAGGACCTGAATGCTGGACTTCGGCGCATATCCGCCGGAATACAACTCGGCCCGGATGTATGTCGGCGCGGGATCGGGCCCGCTGCTGGCCGCCGCCGCGGCCTGGGACGAGCTGGCCGCGGAATTGCAGACGACGGGCGCGTCGTACAGCTCGACCATCGAGACCCTCGCGACGGGCCCCTGGACGGGCCCCTCGTCGCTGGCGATGGCGGCCGCGGCCGCCCCGTATGTCGCGTGGATGCACGCCACCGGGGCGCAGGCCGAGGAGGCCGGCGCGCGGGCCAAGCTCGCCGCCGGCGCCTACGAGACGGCATTCGCGGCCACCGTGCCGCCGCCGGTGATCGCGGCCAACCGCGCCCTGCTCGCCACGCTGGTAGCCACCAACATCCTGGGCCAGAACACCCCGGCGATCGCCGCGACCGAGGCCCACTACATGGAGATGTGGGCGCAGGACGCCGCCGCAATGTACGGGTATGCGGCGTCCTCGGCGAGCGCGTCGGCGCTGACACCGTTCGCACCGCCACCGCGCACCACCAACGATTCGGCCGGGCCCGCCCAAGCCGCCGCGGTCGCCCAGAGTAGCGGGCAGTCCGGTTCCAACACCGCCACCCAGCTGTCGCAGCTGAGCGGCACGCTGCAGCCTGCGGCGCAATCCGTGGCGAACGCCGGCTCGTCGGGAACGTCGTCCGCCGAACTGACGACGCCCAGTTTCATCACCAACTGGAACGAGTTCTGGTCGGTGGTGACCGGGGTGTACTCGCCGCAGTCGTGGACCACCATCCCCGGCGGCCCGTTCCTGTCGTTCGGCCAGGCGTACGCCTGGGGACAGAACGGGCAGGGTGCGGCCGCCTATCTGGCTGGGCCGAAAGCCATCTCGGGCGCGTTGGCCCCGCTCACCAGTGGCGCCAACGCCGTCAAGCCCATGCTCAGCTCCGCGATCGGGGCGGGGCAGGTCTCGGGGTCGATGGGCAAAGCCGCTCTGGTCGGCGGCACGTCGGTCCCGCAGGGCTGGACGGAAGCCGCCCCGGCGATACGGACGCTCGCCCAGGGGTTGCCGACGAACCTGGCGGCGGCGCCGGCCGCGTTGGCCGGCGAGGAGGGCGTGTTCAGCCAGATGGCCCTGTCGAGCTTGGCCGGACGCGCCGTGGCGGCCGCCGCAACCCGTCCGGTCGGCGGCGCCGCGACGGCGATGGGAGCGCTGGGCGGTGTTGCCGCGGAAGCCGATCCGGCCGCAGCCACCATCATCGTGATCCCCTGCATCGAGGAATGACCGCGATGACCAAACCGCATGGCCGCCAGTCGCTTTCGCTCGAATGTCGAGGCAGGGGGTAGCAGGGATGTTTTACGGAGCCTTTCCGCCGGAGTTCAATTCGGGCCGGATGTACAGCGGTCCGGGCGCCGGATCGCTGGTGGCAGCGGCGACGGCCTGGCAGAGCCTGGCCACCGAATTGCAGTCCACCGCGACGTCCTATGCGGCGACGATCTCGAGCCTGACCGCCGGGCCCTGGGCGGGTCCGTCATCGTTGGCCATGGCGTCCGCGGCGGCCCCGTACGTGGCCTGGATGCAGCAAACCGCCGCCGCCGCCGCACAATCCGCGACCCAGGCCACCGAGGCGGCGGCCGCCTACGAGACGGCCTTCGCCGCCCATGTGCCGCCGGCGGTAATCGCCGAAAACCGGGCGCTGCTGGCGCAATTGGTGGCGACGAACCTCTTCGGGCAGAACACGTCCGCGATCGCCGCGAACGAGGCCCAATACGGCGAGTTCTGGGCGCAGGACGCCACGGCGATGGACACCTACTTCGCGTCCTCGGCGACCGCTTCCAATAAGTTGACGGAGTTCAGCCCGGCTCCCCAGACCACCAGCGCGGCGGCCGAACCGATGCAAGCGGCCGCGGTGACGTCGGCCGCCAGCACCCCCGCCGCCAACGTGGCGAATGCCGCGGCGACGGCGGCGACCACCACGCTGCCCTACAGCGGGCCCTTCTCCGGCGCGGCGAACCTGGCGTACCTCTATCAGACGTTCATGACCAATCTCTTCAACACCGTCCCGGGCGGGGCGAGCTTCTATACCGCGATGTACAACGCCGTGAAGGTGCCGCTGGGCCTGACCACCCAGTTCAACGACGTCGGATTGTTGGTCAACTTTCCGTTGTCGCAGTGGCTCAAATTCGCCCCTCCCATCGCGTACGGTGCGTTGCCCAAGGACGCTCTCGGCGCGGGGCTCGGGGCGTTGGGCTTCGGTCGGGGCACGCTGTACAGCGCGATCAACCCCATCGCCGGCATGGGCAATGCCGGCACCCTGGTGGGCAAGCTCTCGATCCCGCCCAGCTGGGCCACGGCCACGCCGTCGGTCAGGACCGTCGCCGCCGCCCTGTCGGCCGCCGGGACCGAGGCCGTGCCGGCGGCGGCGCTGGGCGAGGGAAGCCTGTTCAGTTCGATGGGCCTGGCCGGGATGCTGGGCAGCGCGCTGGGCTCCGGGGGGCCCACCGTGGTCCGCGGCGGGGTGCGCAACCGGATGGCCGCGATCAAGGACCTCAAGGACAAGCAATCACCCGAACAGCTGAAACGCCTTGTCGCACAGATCTCGGAGAAACCCGAAAGCGTGCAGCACCACGACGTCGATCAGGAAAACCTCGACGCGCTGCTCGAGCAGCTGGCCAAGAAGCCCGGCATCCACGCGGTGCATCTGAAGAAGGGGGACAAGTCCAAAGTCCTGCCGACGGATGCCCAGTTGGGTTAGGGGACAAGGCAATCGATGTTCACGCAGCGACCGCGCGTGAGGACGGAAGGTGGACAGTGATGATAAGACTACTGGCACTCCTGAGTGCCTTCGCGACGATTGGCCTTGCCGCGCCGGCTTACGCCGATCCCGGGCCGGAACCGAGTGGTGACGACGGAGGCTTCATCGCGGCGCTCCACCAAGCCGGCTTCAGCTTTGCCACGCCGGGTTCGGCCGTCGCCGCCGGGCGGGCGGTGTGCTCGTGTTTGAACAACGGCGAACCCGGCCTGGAGGTCGTCCACGACGTGAAAACCCACAACCCCGGCATGGACATGGAGATGGCATCCAATTTCGCCCTGCTTTCCGCGAAGTTCTACTGCCCCAACCAACTCTCCAAGGCCTGACCCGTCGGCCGTCCGCCTGGGCGGCCGAACGCCTCGCCGCCGCATGGGAGAATCACGAGTCATGAGACTGCTGGCGGCGCTGGGCGTCGGCGTTTCGGTCGCCCTCGGTCTGACCCCGCTCGCGCACAGCGACCCGGGGACGACCGGCGGCGACGAGGCCGCTTTTCTCGCGTCGCTGCGCGGCGTTGGCATCACGTACTCGACCCCGGATGGGGCGATAAAGTTCGCCAAAGCCGTGTGCGTGTCGATGGCAAACGGCGAGTTGGGTCCCCAAATGGTGGACGAATTGAAGAGCCAAAACCCCGGACTCACCGACGACCACGCGACGTCGTTCTTGGCGATTGCGGCGAAATTCTATTGCCCGCAGCAACTTAACAGAAGGTAGCCCCGTAGCAGGCGGCCTCCCTGCGCGTCTGAGACGCGAAATCCCTTGCGCTTAGCGAACATTCACGCCGCAGGCGTCCGAGGTCGGTGGAGCCGGCCCCGGCGCCGAATGCCGATCCTGAGAATTTCTCAGTCGAAGGACGCGTTGGAGCGGCGCCGGTGCAACACATGGAATACACATATGCTCCACCGGCGAATCTCATGAATTCCATTTGAGCCGTGGCCTGTTTGCGGGAAGGCCACATATTCGCTCCTACCCTGGCGCCAGAGGAGGACGGGAGGCAACGGGTGGACTTCGGGGCGCTGCCACCAGAGGTCAATTCAGGACGGATGTACGTGGGTGCCGGATCGGGGCCCCTGCTGGCCGCCGCCGCGGCATGGGATGCGCTGGGAGCCGAACTGTATTCCTACGCGGCGGCCTGCAGCTCGACGATCGCCGGCATGACCGTTGGGTCCTGGCTGGGACCGGCGGCGGCGTCGATGAGCGCCGCGGCCGCGCGCTACGTGGCATGGGCCACGGCGACGGCCGCCCAGGCTGAGCAGGTGGCGACCCAGGCCAGGCTCGCCGCCGCGGCCTACGAGACCGCGTTCGCGGCGACGGTGCCCCCACCGGTGATCGCCGCCAACCGCAGTCTCTTGATGACGCTGATCGCCACGAACATCCTCGGCCAGAACACCGCGGCCATCGCGGCGGCCGAAGCGGAGTACGCCGAGATGTGGGCCCAGGATGCCGTGGCGATGTATGCCTACGCCGCCTCGTCGGCCGCGGCCACGCGGCTGACGCCCTTCACCGAGCCGCCGCGGACCACCGATTCGTCCGCGGTGGCACGACAATCCGCGGCGATCGCGCAAAGTGCCGCCTCGGACATCCGGTCCGAGCTGTCGGCCTTGATCAACGTGACGCCGACGATGCTGCAAGGACTTGCGGCGACCCCGTCGGCCGCGGCGGCGACGCCGGCGGCATCGATCATCGAAGCCATTTACCCCATCACGGCCGCCCTGCGGCCCTTCTTCGCGGCCGTCACCGGCGCGTACAGCCCCATTGGCGCGATCATCGTGCCCGGCGGATGGTGGCTGCTGTCGCTGCAGGCTCTGGGTCTGTCCCAAAACGCGCCGGGTGTCGCCGAACTGTTGGGCGGCGGAAAGGCCATCGCCGGGGGGCTGTCGCCGCTTGCGCCGCTGCGGGGCGGTTACGTCTCCGCGGTGACACCGGAGATCGGGGGCGTGGCCGGGTCGATGGGCCGCGCGACCCTGGTCGGATCCCTGTCGGTTCCGCAGGGCTGGGCCACCGCCGCCCCCGTCATGAAGACGGTCGCGTCGGTACTGCCGGGCGCGAGTTTAGGAGCCGCCCCGGCGATGACCGCCACGTCGCAGGGGGCGATGTTCGGCGAGATGGCCATGGCGAGCGTGGCCGGACGCGCGCTGGCGGGCGCGGGCGTGCGCACCGTCAGCAACGGCACGACCGGCGTCGCCGCGGCGGCCACCGACGGCGTCGCGACCACCGCCACGATCATCGTGGTGCCGGCGGATTGATGGGCCTTGACATGACACCAATGGCATTGAGCCAGCGGACCGCGGGGGACGACCGATGTCTTCGGTGACCTCACCGCCGCAAACGTCGGCGATTTACGGCATGTTTGCCGGCACTCCCGGTTCGTCGGCGGCCAGCGGCCCGGGTGGCGCGGGAAGGGCACGCCGATGAATTTCGCAGTGCAGCCACCCGAAATCACCTCCGGCCAGATGTACACCGGCCCTGGGGCGGGACCGATGCTGGCGGCCGCCGCCGCCTGGGAGGCGTTGGCCGCCGAGCTGCAGTCCACGGCGTCGTCCTACGGTGCGATCGTCGAGGGCCTGGCCAACGAGGCGTGGGCCGGCCCGTCGGCGGTCGCGATGGCCGCCGCGGCCGCGCCCTACGTGGCATGGATGTCGGAGACCTCGGCGCAGGCCAAGACGGCGGCCGTGCAGGCCACGGCGGCGGCGGGCGCCTACGAGAGCGCCTTCGCGGCGGTGGTGCCGCCGACCGAGATCGCGGCCAACCGCGTCCGGCTGGCAACGCTGTTGGCAAGCAACGCCTTCGGGCAGAACACCGCCGCGATCGCCGCCACCGAGGCCGAATACGCGGAAATGTGGGCCCAGGACGCCGCCGCGATGTACGCCTACGCCGGCGCGTCGGCGGCCGCCACGCGACTGGCACCGTTCACCGAGCCGCCCCAGACCACCAACGAAACCGGGATCGCCGCGCAGGCGGCCGCGCTGGGCGAGGCCACCGGCGTGGCAAGCGGCACCGCCGCGGCCACGGACGCGGCGGCCCCGCCGTCGGGCATCTTCAGTGACCTGCTCGAGGCCATCGGCAACGCGTCCCGCGGTTACATGGAGTTCTGGGACCAGGTGCTCAACACCCTGACCGGGTCGCCGTTGGCCGGGACGACGTGGCAGAACACCTTCGGGATCCTCGCTGACATCGGCCGGTTCAGCACCGTCGCCAACGACAGCATGAGCCCGATCAACCTCGCGATGACCGAGTTCAAGATGTTCTACAACCTGCCGGTCGAGGGCCTGGACATCCCGAAGTCCGCGCTGGGGGCCGGGCTCGGGATGCGGTCGGCCGGCGCGGGCCTGACCAGCGCGGTATCGGCGGGCATGGGTGAGGCGAACGTGGTGGGCAAGCTGTCGGTGCCACCGGCCTGGGCGTCGGCCACCCCGGCGATCCGGCTGGCCAGCGGCCTGGCGCCGAGCGCCGGCATCGCCGCGGCGCCCGCGGCCGGAATCCCGGGCAGCCTGCTCGGTCAGATGGCGCTGGGCAGCCTGACCGGAGGCGCCCTCGGCGCCGTCACGCCGCAGGTCGTGAGCGGCGGGGGCGTGCGGGCCCGCGCCGGGGGAGCGACGAAGGCCGCCGAGCCCGTGAAACTCGACGACGTCATCGCCAAGCTGCAAAAACAACCGGAAGCCGTGCAGCACTGGAACGTCGACAAGGCCGGACTCGACGATCTGCTCGACCAATTGTCGAAAAAGCCCGGCATCCACGCGGTGCACGTGTCCAGCGGAGACAAGCCGAAGGTGACGTTGCCCGACGCCCGGCTCGGAAAGGCGGGATCGGCATGAAACGTTTCGCTGCGCTGCTCGGCGCCGTCGGCGTGATCGGTTTCGCGGCGCCCGCGCACGCCGAGCCGGAGGGTGACGATGCCGCGTTTTTGGCCAACCTCGACAGTTCCGGCATCACCTATAGCAGCCCCAGCCAAGTCATCACGTCCGCCAAGGCCGTGTGCGGGTTGATGGGCCGGGGCGAAACCGGTTTGCAGGTCGTCAGCGACATCAAGGATCAAAACCCCGGGATGACGATGGACGCCGCCGCCAAGTTCGCGGCACTCGCCTCGAGCGCCTACTGCCCCCACCACATCACGCCCAAAGCCGGTTAGCCTGAGACTCGTCCGCGGGGGATACCTCCCGACGTCGGCGGTTCGGTTGGGCTCCACTTGCGGTTAACCCGGATTTGGTTAGCTCCCTTCGCCGTCGAGCCACCGGGAAGGAGCGTGTCGTGGAAACGCTGAGCGCCGTCGATTTCGCGCTCCGCCTGGGCGTCGGCGTGGGTTGCGGCGCCCTCATCGGCCTGGAACGGCAGTGGCGGGCCCGCCGGGCCGGCCTGCGCACCAACGCGCTGGTTGCCGGCGGCGCAACCCTGTTCGTCCTGTACGCCGCGGCCACGTCGGATTCCAGCCCGACCCGGGTCGCGTCCTATGTGGTGTCGGGCATCGGCTTCCTCGGCGGTGGCGTGATCCTGCGGGAGGGCGTCAACGTTCGCGGCCTCAACACCGCCGCCACCCTGTGGTGTTCGGCGGCCATCGGCGTGCTGGCCGCTTCCGGGCACCTGGTCTTCGCGTTGATCGGCACCGGCACGGTCATCGGCATTCACGTGTTGGGGCGCCCTCTCGGCCGGTTGATCGACCGCGACAACAGTGCCGACGAAGACGAAAGCCTGCTGCCCTATCTGGTGCAGGTGGTCTGCCGCCCCAAGCACGAGAAATACGCGCGCGCCCAGATCGTCCAGCACGCCGGCGGCAACGACATCACGCTTCGCGGGATCCACACCGGGCATCCGGCCGACGACGAGATCACCTTGACCGCCCACCTGCTGATGGACGGCGACGCCCCCGCCCGGCTGGAGCGGCTGGTGGCCGAGCTATCCCTGCTGCCCGGCGTTCGCGCGGTCCAGTGGTACGCCGGCAACGACGTGCAGACCGACGATCGTCGCTGAGCGGCGCGGCGGTCGTCGTAGTCTTACCGGTGTGAGCGCCCTCTCCGGCTTCCTGTCCGCCTTGCCCCCGCAGATGCGGGACCCGGTGCTGCTCGCCATCCCGTTCTTCTTGCTGCTGCTGACCCTCGAATGGACCGCGGCCCGCAAGCTGGAACACCTCGCGGCCGACGCCGCGCGGCCCCCGTCGGGGGCGCACCGCACCCGCGACTCGCTGACCAGCATCTCGATGGGGCTGGTTTCGATGGCCACCACCGCCGGCTGGAAGACCCTGGCCCTGCTCGGCTACGCCGCGATCTATGCCTACGTGGCGCCGTGGCACCTTTCAGTGGCCACGTGGTACACGTGGGTGATCGCGATTCTCGGCGTCGACCTGCTGTATTACGCCTACCACCGGATCGCCCACCGGGTGCGGTTGATCTGGGCGACCCATCAGGCCCACCACTCCAGTGAGTACTACAACTTCGCCACCGCGCTGCGCCAGAAGTGGAACAACAGCGGCGAGATCTTGATGTGGATCCCGTTGCCGCTGTTGGGAATCCCGCCATGGATGGTGTTCTTCAGCTTCTCCGTGAACCTGATCTACCAGTTCTGGATCCACACCGAGCGCATCGACAAGCTGCCGCGGCCGTTCGAGTTCGTCTTCAACACGCCGTCGCACCACCGGGTGCACCACGGAATGGACAAGGTGTACCTCGACAAGAACTACGGCGGCATCTTCATCATCTGGGACCGGCTCTTCGGCACCTTCCAGCCGGAGCTGTTCCGCCCCCACTACGGCCTCACGAAGCAGGTGGACACCTTCAACATCTGGAAGCTGCAGACGCGCGAATACGTCGCGATCGCCCGCGACTGGCGAACCGCGACCCGGCTGCGGGACCGGCTGGGCTACGTGTTCGGTCCGCCCGGGTGGGCCCCGCGTACCGCCGGCCAGACCGATGCCGCCGCCGCGCTCGTGACCTCTCTGTAACATCGGCGCTGCGCGGCGCGAAAAGCTGAACGTGGAGGACGGTTACGCCGTAACCTCGACCTCCCGTCGGTGTCCGCCCGATGGATCGGAGTTCATGGTGCATCGCCTGGCAACGCGCGCCTTCGCCGCGTCGGTTACTGTCGCCGCGCTCGCCTCCTTGCTGCCGGCCGCGCCGGCAAGAGCCGATGTCCTGGTGTATCCGGGCATGGAGATACGCCAGGACAACCGCGTCTGCACGTTGGGATACGTCGACCCGGCCCTGAAGGTCGCGTTCACCGCGGGGCACTGCCGCGGTGGGGGCGGAGTGGTGACGGATCGGGGCGGCACCGTCATCGGCCGCCTGGCGGCCTTCCGGGACAACACCCCCAGCGGGACGACGGTGTCCACGAGCCAGGTGATCAACGATTACGAGGCGATCGTGCTGGACAACGACGTCACGGCGAACAACATCCTGCCGAGTGGTCGTCCGCTGGTCTCCGACCCCGGACTGGCGCTGGCGCCCGGGCAGCCGATCTGTCACTACGGCGTGATCACCGGGGAGACCTGCGGGACGGTGCAGAGCGTGAACAACGGCTGGTTCACCATGTCCAACGGCGTGCAGAGCCACAACGGCGACTCCGGCGGGCCGGTGTATCTGGCGCCCGGTGGCGGCCCGGGACAGCTCGTCGGGATCTTCAACAGCGTGTGGGGGGACTTCCCCGCGGCGGTGTCGTGGGGGGCCACCTCGCAGCAGGTTCGCGAGGATCTCGGGGCGCGGGACAACGCCCGTTAGGGCCCCGATCGGACGCCGTCAGCGCGCCTTGGTCAGCGCGAATACCGGAATCGTGGGCGCCGCGGCGCGGAACTCCTCGTCGCTGCTGTCCGGCGTCAGCCCCGCGACGTAGTCCTTGACCTGCCAGTACCACCGGGACAGGTAGCGCCGCAGCAGATCGGGTTTGGCCGCGTCGTCGACCTCCGTGGCGCGAACGCGGTGCCGGCGCCACCGGGGACCCACCTCGACGACGGCCGCGGCCCGGACGTTGCGCGCCCACTGGGTGTTGCCGCGGGGCGAGACCAGGTAGTCCACCTCGTCGACGGTCAGCAGGTTGACCACGACCGCGCGCTGCTTGCCCGACTTGCGGCCGCGAACGCGCAGCGCACGGGTGCCGGCGATGCTGATCCCCGCGTCGGCAAGCCAGCGGATCACCACGTTGGCCGCGCGGGCGGCCCGGTTCGGCTCCTCATAACGCGTGGGCATGGCGGGTCCTTCCGGCGAAGCTCCTCGGAACTAACGAGAGCGGCGCTCTCGCTTTTGATGACGCTGCCACACCCCGGTTCGGAAAGCAAGAGCAGCGTTCTCGGTTGTGTCAGACTGACCGCGTGGGCAAACGCCAGCAGTCGCGGGAACAGATCGAGGCGCGCATCATCGAACTCGGTCGCCGCCAGCTGGTGGAACGCGGTGCGGCCGGACTGTCGGTGCGCGCGATAGCCCGCGACCTGGGCATGGTCTCCTCGGCGGTGTACCGGTACGTCGCCAGCCGCGACGAGTTACTGACCTTGCTGCTGGTCGACGCCTATTCCGACCTGGCCGACACCGTGGAACGCGCCCGCGAAACCGTGGGAGAACTGTGGAGCGACGACGTCATCGCCATCGCGCGGGCGACCCGGCGGTGGGCCGTCGCGCACCCCGCGTGCTGGGCGCTCCTGTACGGCAGCCCGGTCCCCGGTTATCACGCGCCTCCGGAGCGCACGGTGGCCGTCGGCACCCGGGTCGTCGCGGCGTTGTTCGACGCCGTCGCGGCCGGAATCGCCACCGGGGACATCCGCCTGACCAATGACCTTGCGCCGCAACCGATGTCGTCGGACTTCGAACGCATCCGGCACGAATTCGGATTTCCCGGTGACGATCAGGTGCTTGCCAAGTGCTTTTTGTTGTGGGCCGGGGTGCTCGGTGCCATCAGCCTGGAGGTGTTCGGGCAATACGGCGCGGACACCCTGACCGACCCGGAAGCGATCTTCGACACCCAGGTGCGACTGCTGGTGGACGTGCTCGCCCAGCATTGACGCCTTGGAGCGCCGGCGGGACAGGGGCAGCGAATTAGAACGTGTTCACCCCGGGATTTCGGGCGCGGAACGATTCGGCATGGCAAAGTCGTTCGGCCCCTTTCTGGCGGCCCGGCGGCTGGACTATTGTGCGAGACGATGACCCCTCTTCTCGAGTCGCCGACGCAGATCGCCTGGGTTACCACCGACCTCGACGCGACAGAAACGGCGCTCACCGGCCTGTTAGGCGTCAGGAAGTGGGTGCGCATCCCCGACGTGCACTTTGCTCCGGACGCCTGCAGCTATCACGGCAAGCCCGCCGATTTCATCGCCAGTATCTCCCTGAGCTATCTCGGCGACATGCAGCTGGAGCTGATCCAACCGGTGCGGGGCGAGAACATCTATAGTGACTTTTTGCGCGAGTGCGGGGCCGGTTTGCACCACATCTGCATGGAGGCTGAAAGCCCCGAGCAATTCGAGGCGGTGCTGGTCCAGGCCGCCGAGCGGGGCGCCGCGGTCGTGCAGCAAGGCGTGATGCCCGGCGGAATCCAATTCGCCTACGTCGCGGCGCCGCAGGCGGGAGTGCCGTTTGTGGAGTTCGCATACATCGCGCCCGAAATGAGGGCGTTTTACGACTACATCAAACAGGAGCAGCGGCGATGAGCCGCGCCGGCGACGATGCAAAGCAGAGCGATGAGCAGGAGTGGCGCCAATGAGCACCGAGATACCGCCAACAGTCAGCGCCAACGACGTGACGTCGTGGTCCGACGAGGTCGACGTGTTGGTGATCGGCTTCGGCATCGCCGGCGGATGCGCCGCGGTCAGTGCGGCGGCCGAGGGGGCGCGGGTGCTGGTGCTCGAACGCGCGGCCGCGGCCGGCGGAACCACTTCCCTTGCCGGAGGGCACTTTTACCTCGGCGGCGGGACCGCGGTGCAGCAGGCGACCGGTCAGGACGACTCCGCCGAGGAGATGTACAAGTACCTCGTCGAGGTGTCGCGTGAGCCCGAACTCGACAAGATCCGCGCCTACTGCGACGGCAGCGTCGAGCATTTCAACTGGCTGGAAGACTTGGGCTTTCAGTTCGAGCGCAGCTACTACCCGGGCAAAGTCGTCGTGCCGCCGGGCACCGAGGGCCTCAGCTACACGGGCAACGAAAAGGTGTGGCCCTTCTGCGAGCGGGCCAAGCCGGCGCCGCGCGGGCACTCCGTGCCGGTCCCCGGCGAGCTGGGCGGCGCGGCCATGGTCATCGACCTGCTGGTGAAACGCGCCGACGCCCTGGGCGTGCAGACCCGCTACGAGACCGGGGCGACCAATCTGATCCTGGACGACGACGGCGCCGTGGTCGGCGTCGCCTGGAAGCACTTCACCGAAACGGGCGCCATCAAGGCCAAGGCCGTCATCATCGCGGCCGGTGGCTTCGCGATGAATCCGGAGATGGTCGCCGAGCACACTCCCGCTTTGGGCCAGCCGCGGCGCACCAAGCATCACGGGCTGGCGGCGCCTTACATCCTGGGCAACCCCAACGACGACGGGCTGTCCATCCGGATGGGGGTCTCGGCGGGCGGGGCCACCAAGCACATGGACGAGCTGTTCATCACCGCGGCGGCCTACCCGCCCGAAGTCCTGCTGACCGGTGTCATCGTCAACAAGGAGGGCAAGCGCTTCGTCGCCGAGGACTCCTACCATTCGCGCACGTCGGCGTTCGTGCTCGAGCAGCCGGAGCAGACCGCCTACCTGATCGTCGACGAGGCGCACACCGAGATGCCGGCGATGCCGCTGATCCGTTTCCTCGATGGCTACGAGACGATCGCGGAAATGGAAGCCGCGCTTGGCATCCCGGCCGGTAACCTCGCGGCCACGCTGGACCGCTACAACGAGTTCGCCGCCGCCGGTGAGGATCCCGATTTCCACAAGCAGCCGGAATTCCTTGCGCCGCAAGACAATGGGCCGTGGGCGGTGTTCGATTTGTCGCTCGGGCGCGCGATGTACTCGGGCTTCACGATCGGCGGCCTCGCGGTGACCGTCGACGGTGAGGTGCAACGGGACGACGGCACCGTGGTGCCCGGCCTGTATGCCGCCGGCGCCTGCGCGTCAAACCTCGCCCAGGACGGCAAGGGTTACGCCAGCGGGACACAGCTGGGTGAGGGTTCGTTCTTCGGGCGCCGCGCCGGAGCGCACGCGGCCCGAAGGGCCGGGGGAGCGTAGGCGCGCGACGACCCAGCGCCGGAGCGCACGCGGCGCGGCGGGCCGGGGGAGCGTAGGCGCGCGACGACCCAGCGCCGGAGCGCACGCGGCGCGGCGGGCCGGGGAGCGTAGGCGCGCGCCGACCCAGCGCCGGAACGCACGCGGCCCGAAGGGCCGGGGGAGCGTAGGCGCGCGACGACCCAGCGCCGGGGCAGCGTAGCCGCTAGACCTGCGCGGGCTCCTTTTCGACCGGCCCCAGCTGCCACGCGCCGCCGCCGAGCAGGTGCAGCTGCTGCTCGTGGTGCTGCTCGACGGCGGGCCGATGGCTCACGCTCACGAGCACGCATTCCGGCAGCTCCGCCCGAACCAGTTGGTACAGCGCGTATTCCAGGCCGCTGTCCAGCGCGGAGGTCGCCTCGTCGAGGAAGACCGCCTTCGGCCGGGTGAGCAGGACGCGCGCGAACGCGACGCGCTGCTGCTCGCCGGGGGACAGCACTTTGGCCCAGTCCTGCTCCTCGTCCAACCGGCTGATGAGCGGCGCCAGAACAACCTTGGTGAGCACGTCGCGCAGTTGGTCATCGGCGACGCCGTCCGGCGAATTCGGGTAACACACGACGGTGCGCAACGTGCCGAGCGGCACATATGGCAACTGCGACAAGAACATCGTCTCGTTGTCGCCATCCGGACGGCACAGCGTTCCCGAGGCGTAGGGCCACAATTCGGCCAGGCTGCGCAGCAGCGTCGTCTTGCCCGCTCCGGAGCGTCCGGTGATCACCAGGCTGTCGCCCAGGTCGAGCTGGATGTCCAAAGAGTCGACCAGCTGGTCGCCCTCCGGCGTGCGCACCTCGATGCCGCGCAGTTCGACGGCGGTCTCCTCGCTGGGTTTGACGAGGATGGTGGGCAGCGCGCGCCCCTTGTCGTTGGCATCGACGAGGCCGTGCAACCGGATGATCGCCGCCCGGAAGGCCGCGAACGCGTCATAGTTGTTGCGGAAGAACGACAGTGAGTCGTTGATGTTGCCGAAAGCCTGCGCGGTCTGGGTAACATCGCCGAAGGCGATCTCCCCGGTGAACAGGCGCGGCGCCTGAATCGCCAACGGCAGCGGAATGATGGTCTGCGTCGCCGACCAGTTCCATCCGTTGAAGATAATGGTCCGGCGCACGTACCTGCGGTAGTTGTCGATGATCGGCGTGAAGCGCCGCCACAATTGGGTACGTTCGACGCGCTCGCCACGGTAGAAGCCCACCGCCTCCGCGGCGTCGCGCAACCGCACCAGGGCGTAACGGAATGCGGCGTTGAGTTTCTCGTTGTTGAAGCTCAGCCAAATCAGCGGGCGCCCAAGCCAAATCGCGACCACCGTCACGATCAAGACATAGACCAGGACGGTCCAGAACATCGCACGCGGCACGTTCGCGCCGAAGAGATTGAAGTCCCCGGACAGGTTCCACAGGATCGCGGCGAACGAGATCACCGATGCCACCGCGTTGACGGCACCGAACAGCAGGGTGCTGGTCGTCCCGTTGGACGGGATGTTCGGGGTGCCGCCCACCCCCGCGGTGAAGATGTCGATATCCTGCTGGATGCGCTGATCGGGGTTGTCAATGGTCTTGTCGATGAACAGATCCCGGTAGTAGGCCCGGCCCGCGAGCCAGTCGTCGGTGAGATGGCCCGTCAGCCACATGCGCCAGGCGATGATGAACCGCTGCGTCAGGTAGATGTCGAGGATCACCCGGGCGATGAAGATGGCCGCCAGCAGGATGAAAATCCCCAGCGAGACCCAAAAGTTGTGGATCCCCGAGTGTTTGACTTCCTCGTTGCCCGTGGCGAGCCCCTTGAGTGCCACCTGCAAAGCCGTGTACATGTCGTTGCTCTGATAGCTGAACAGCACGTTGAGCCGGACCGAGAACAGCACCAGCAGTAGCAGCACGCCGAGTCCCAGCCATGCCTTGACGCTGGTCGGCCCGACGAAGTAGCCGCGCGTGATCCGCCAGAATTGACGGCCCCACGGGGTCAGGTACCTGGCTGCGACCAGCGCGGCCAGCAGACAGACGGCACCGATGACCCACGCGATGGCGAGCCACCGCAGGGAGTCCTGAAATGCCGACGACCAATCAATGGACGGTTTGAAGAGCTTCGAGTCCAATTTCGGCGTCTCCTTCTGAGGTCGGCACTTCCCCGCAAGCTACCCGAGCCCGCAAGCTACCCGAGCGGTTGTCGATAGGCTGCGCAGATGAGCATCGACGCTCCGTCCAGCCAGACCGTACATGCCGGCCGACTCGTCGCGCGCCGGCTCAAAGCCAGCGGAATCGACACCGTCTTCACGCTGTCCGGCGGTCACCTGTTCTCGATCTACGACGGCTGCCGCGACGAGGGTATCCGGCTGATCGACACCCGCCACGAACAGACCGCGACCTTCGCCGCCGAGGGCTGGTCGAAGGTGACCAGGGTCCCGGGCGTGGCGGCGCTGACCGCGGGGCCGGGCGTCACCAACGGGATGAGCGCGATGGCGGCGGCGCAGCAGAACCAGTCGCCCCTCGTGGTGCTGGGCGGCCGGGCGCCGGCCCAGCGCTGGGGGATGGGCTCGCTGCAGGAGATCGACCACGTGCCGTTCGTCGCGCCGCTGGCCCGCTTCGCCGCCACCGCGCAATCGGCGGCCGACGCCGGGCGGCTCGTCGATGACGCGTTGCGCGCCGCGGTCGGCGCGCCGTCGGGCGTGGGATTCGTCGACTTCCCGATGGACCACGTGTTCTCCATGTCGGACGACGACCCGCGCCCGGGGGCGCTCGTCGACGTGCCGCCCGGGCCCGCGCCCGATGACCGGGCGCTGACCCGGGCCGTCGGTCTCCTGGCCGCGGCGAAGCGCCCGGTGATCATGGCCGGCACCAACGTGTGGTGGGGACACAGCGAAGCCGCGCTGCTGCGCCTGGCGGAGGAACTCCAGATCCCGGTGCTGATGAACGGGATGGCCCGCGGCGCGGTCCCGGCCGACCACCCGTTGGCGTTCTCCCGGGTTCGCGGAAAAGCGTTGGGGGAGGCCGACATTGCGCTGATCGTCGGCGTGCCGATGGATTTCCGGCTCGGCTTCGGTGCGGTGTTCGGGCAACAGACCCAGCTCGTCGTGGTCGACCGTGTCCAACCCGAGCGCCGCCATCCGCGGCCGGTGCAGGCCGAGCTCTACGGTGACCTGCTGACGATCCTGGCGGCGCTGGCCACCGCCGGGGGCGCCGGGCACCGAGACTGGGTCGAGGAACTCCGGGCGGCCGAGACCGCCGCGCGCGCCAAGGAGAACGCCGAGCTCGCCGACGACCGCGTCCCGCTGCACCCCATGCGGGTGTACGCGGAGTTGGCGCCCCTGCTGGACCGCGACGCCATCGTCGTCATCGATGCCGGCGACTTCGGCTCCTACGCCGGCCGGGTGATCGACAGCTACCTGCCGGGGTGCTGGCTGGACAGCGGCCCCTTCGGCTGCCTGGGTTCGGGGCCCGGCTACGCCCTGGCCGCCAAGCTGGCCCGGCCGCAGCGCCAGGTGGTGCTGCTGCAAGGCGACGGCGCGTTCGGCTTCAGCGGCATGGAATGGGACACGCTGGTCCGGCACAACGTGCCCGTCGTGTCCGTGATCGGCAACAACGGCATCTGGGGCCTGGAAAAGCACCCCATGGAAGCCTTGTACGGCTATTCGGTGGTGGCCGAACTGCGCCCGGGGACCCGCTACGACGAGGTGGCGCGCGCCCTGGGCGCCCACGCCGAGCTGGTGGCCGCACCCGGCGAGCTGCGGCCCGCCCTGGAGCGCGCCTTCGCCAGCGGAATGCCCGCCGTCGTCAACGTGCTCACCGACCCGGACATCGCCTATCCACGCCGATCCAACCTCGCATGATGAGTGGGCGCCGCAGCCCACCGCGTACCGTTGACCTGTGCCTAAGACGACCCGCGCTCAACCCGGACGGCTGAGCAGCCGCTTTTGGAAGCTGCTCGGCGCCAGCACCGAAAAGGACCGCAGCCGCTCCCTCACCCAGGTCAACGACTCCTCGGAATACGACGGCGAGGCGGCCGGTCTGAGCGACGAGCAGCTGCGCAAGGCGGCCGGGCTGCTCAACCTCGAGGACCTCGCCGACTCCGAGGACATCCCGCAGTTCCTCGCCATCGCCCGCGAGGCCGCCGAACGGGCGAGCGGGTTGCGGCCGTTCGACGTTCAGCTGCTCGGGGCGCTGCGGATGCTGGCCGGCGACGTGATCGAGATGGCCACCGGCGAGGGCAAGACCCTGGCCGGCGCGATCGCCGCCGCCGGGTACGCGATCGCCGGGCGGCACGTGCACGTGGTGACGATCAACGACTACCTGGCGCGCCGTGACGCCGAATGGATGGGTCCGCTGATCGAAGCCATGGGGCTGTCGGTCGGCTGGATCACCGCCGAGTCGACCAGCGAGGAGCGCCGGGCCGCGTACGGCTGCGACGTCACCTACGCCTCGGTCAACGAGATCGGCTTCGACGTGCTGCGCGATCAGCTGGTGACCGACGTCGACGACCTGGTGTCGCCCAACCCCGACGTGGCCCTCATCGACGAGGCCGACTCGGTGCTGGTCGATGAGGCGCTGGTGCCGCTGGTGCTGGCGGGAACCACGCATCGGGAGACCCCGCGGCTCGAAATCATCAAGCTGGTCGGTGAACTCAACGCCGACACCGATTTCGACACGGACTCCGACAGCCGCAACGTCCACCTGACCGACGCCGGCGCGCGCAAGGTCGAAAAGGCGCTCGGCGGCATCGACCTGTACTCCGAGGAGCACGTCGGCACCACGCTGACGGAGGTCAACGTCGCGCTGCACGCGCACGTGCTGCTGCAGCGCGACGTGCACTACATCGTGCGCGACGACGCGGTGCACCTGATCAACTCCTCGCGCGGACGCATCGCCCAGCTGCAGCGCTGGCCCGACGGGCTGCAGGCCGCCGTCGAGGCCAAGGAGGGCATCGAGACCACCGAAACCGGCGAGGTGCTCGACACCATCACCGTGCAGGCGCTGATCAACCGCTACGCCACCGTGTGCGGCATGACCGGCACCGCGCTGGCCGCCGGTGAGCAGCTGCGCCAGTTCTACAAGCTCGGTGTGTCGCCGATCCCGCCGAACAAGCCCAACATTCGCGAAGACGAGTCCGATCGGGTCTACATCACCGGCGCGGCCAAGAACGAAGCGATCGTCGCGCACATCGCCGACGTCCACGAGACCGGGCAGCCGGTGCTGGTCGGCACCCGCGATGTCGCCGAGTCCGAGGACCTGCACGAACGGCTGCTGCGCCGCGGCGTGCCCGCGGTGGTGCTCAACGCGAAGAACGATGCCGAGGAGGCCCAGGTCATCGCCGAGGCCGGCAAGTTCGGCGTGGTCACCGTGTCGACGCAGATGGCCGGGCGCGGCACCGACATCCGGCTCGGCGGCTCCGACGAGGCCGACCACGACCGCGTCGCCGAGCTGGGCGGGCTGCACGTCGTGGGCACCGGCCGGCACCACACCGAGCGGCTGGACAACCAGCTGCGGGGCCGCGCCGGGCGGCAGGGCGACCCGGGGTCGTCGGTGTTCTTCTCCAGCTGGGAAGACGACGTCGTGGCGGCCAACCTGGACCACAACAAACTGCCGATGGAGACCGACGAGGACGGCCGGATCGTCAGCCCCAAGGCGGCCGGGCTGCTCGACCACGCCCAGCGGGTCGCCGAGGGCCGCATGCTCGACGTGCACGCGAACACCTGGCGCTACAACCAGTTGATCGCCCAGCAGCGCGCCATCATCGTCGATCGGCGAAATACGTTGCTGCGCACCGCGACCGCGCGCGAGGAGCTCGCCGAGCTGGCGCCCAAGCGCTACGAGGAACTGGCCGAGGAGATCTCCGAAGAACGCCTCGAGACGATCTGCCGGCAGATCATGCTCTATCACCTGGACCGCGGCTGGGCCGACCATCTGGCCTACTTGGCCGACATCCGCGAGAGTATCCACCTGCGGGCGCTGGGCCGGCAGAACCCGCTGGACGAGTTTCACCGGTTGGCCGTCGACGCGTTCGCGTCGCTGGCCGCCGACGCGATCGAGGCGGCCCAGCAGACCTTCGAGACCGCGAACGTCCTCGAGGAGGAGCCGGGACTGGACCTGTCCAAGCTGGCGCGGCCGACGTCGACGTGGACGTACATGGTCAACGACAACCCGCTGTCGGATGACACGCTGTCCACGCTGAGCCTGCCCGGCGTGTTCCGCTAGACCCACTCGCCGAGCGTGCGGCCAGCCGGGCGTTCGCGTTCGAGTGTGCGCCCAGCCGGGCGTTCGGCGTGGAGTCGCGTTAAGGTCACGGCTCATGGAGCCGGTGCTTCCGCCCAACCGGGTGCTGACGGTCCCCAACGCGCTCAGCGCCATCCGCCTGGCGCTCATTCCGGTGTTCATCTACGTGTTGCTGGTCGCGCACGCCCACGGATGGGCGGTCGCGATCCTGATGTTCAGCGGCGCCTCGGACTGGGCCGACGGCAAGATCGCGCGGCTGCTCAATCAGTCCTCGCGGCTCGGCGTGCTGCTCGACCCCGCCGTCGACCGCCTCTACATGGTCGCCGTTCCCGTCGTGATGGCGTTCAGCGGGATCGTGCCGTGGTGGTTCGTCGCGATCCTGCTCGCACGCGATGGCCTGCTGGCCGCGACGCTGCCGCTGCTGTGGAGCCGCGGACTCTCGGCGCTGCCGGTGACCTACATCGGCAAGGCGGCGACGTTCGCCCTCATGTCGGGCTTTCCGCTGGTGCTGCTGGGCACGTGGGACGCGCTGTGGAGCCGGGTGGTAGGCGCCTGCGGGTGGGCGTTCCTGATCTGGGGCTTGTACGGCTACCTGTGGGCGTTCGTGCAGTATGCGGTCCAGATGACGCTGGTGTTGCGCCGCATGCCCAAGGTCGATCGCGGGTCGCGCCCGCCGGCCGTGGCGAAGGCGACCGACCATGGCTGACGTGGACCGCCGGCTCGGCGGCTATGACCCCAACGCCGGTCACAGCGCGCACGTGGCGGCCCGGCCGCAACAGATTCCGGTGCCCTCGCTGTTGCGCGCGCTGCTGTCCGAGCACCTGGATCCCGGCTACGCCGCGGCGGCGGCCAAGCGAGCTACCACCGAAGGCCGCCAGCGCGCGTTCGGCTGGCTGTGGCAGGCCCTGGCCGCGCTCCTCATCGCGACCGTCTTCGCCGCCGCGGTCGCGCAGGCCCGTTCGGTCGCCCCCGGGGTGCGCGACGCCCAGCAACTGCTGTTGGGCAACGTGCGGGCGATGGAAGGCTCGGCGACACAGCTGGCGCAGCGGCGCAACCAGCTCTCGACACGACTCGACGACGTGCAGCGCCGCGTGCTGGCCGACGATGCCGAGGGGCAGCGGTTGCTGAAGCGGCTCGACGCGCTCAGCGTGGCGGCCGCCAGCACGGCGGTCATCGGTCCCGGCCTGAAGTTGACCGTGACCGATCCGGGCGCGAGCCCGAACCTTTCCGACGTGTCCAAACAGCGGGTCGGCGGCAGCAGGCAGATCATCCTCGACCGCGACCTGCAGCTGGTGGTCAACTCGTTGTGGGCCAGCGGCGCCGAGGCGATCTCGGTCGGCGGCGTGCGGATCGGGCCCAACGTGACCATCCGGCAGGCCGGCGGCGCGATCCTCGTCGACAACAACCCGACCAGCAGTCCGTACACCATCCTGGCGATCGGGCCGCCGCGGTCGATGCGCGACGTCTTCGACAACAGCCCGGGGCTGCAGCGCCTGAGGCTGCTGGAGATTTCCTACGGTGTGGTGGTTACGGTGGATATCGCCGACGGTCTTTCGCTGCCCGCCGGATCCGTCCGGGATGTCAAGTTCGCCAAGCAGATTGGGCCATAGTGAGAAAAGTCCCGAACACACAGTTTCGCCTGTGCGAGACGGGAAACCCAGCATGATCGGGATCGCGGCGCTGGCGATCGGCATCGCGCTGGGCCTGGTTTTCCACCCCTCGGTGCCCGAAGTCGTGCAGCCCTATCTGCCGATCGCGGTGGTGGCGGCGCTCGACGCCGTGTTCGGCGGGTTGCGTGCCTACCTGGAACGGATCTTCGACCCCAAGGTCTTCGTGATCTCGTTCGTGTTCAACGTCTTCGTGGCCGCGCTCATCGTCTATGTCGGCGACCAATTGGGGGTGGGCACCCAGTTGTCGACGGCCATCATCGTCGTGCTCGGTATCCGCATCTTCGGCAACGCCGCGGCCCTGCGCCGCCGGCTGTTCGGGGCGTGACGCCATGACCGCGCCGGCGACGATGCAGAGCGACGCGATGAAGAGGAGCGGCGCCATGATCCCGGCGAGCTCAGCGTGAGTCAGGATCCGACGGATCGCGACGCCGGCGCGGCGCCGGATCAGGCCGCGCCACACGGGCGTCACGAACAGCGCGGGAAACACCCCCGCGGCGGGTTGTCCGGCATGCTGCGCGGCGGCCGCTCCCGCCTGGGTTTCGGCACGCTGGCCGTCCTGTTGTGTCTGCTTCTCGGGATCGCCATCGTCACCCAGGTTCGCCAGACCGAATCGGGCGATTCGCTGGACACGGCACGCCCCGCCGACCTGTTGGTGCTGCTGGATTCGTTGCGGCAGCGCGAGGGCACACTCCGCAGCGAGGTGAACGAGCTGGAGAACACGCTGAATTCGCTGCAGGCGTCCGGCAACAACGACCAGGCCGCCATCCAGTCCGCCCAATCCCGGCTGGCGGCGCTGTCCATCCTGGTCGGCGCCGTGGGCGCCACCGGGCCCGGCGTCACCGTCACGATCGAGGACCCCGGGCCGGGGGTTTCCCCCGAGGCGATGCTCGACGTGATCAACGAGTTGCGCGCGGCGGGCGCGGAGGCGATCGAGGTCAACGACGCCCACCAGTCCGTGCGGGTGGGCGTCGACACGTGGGTCGCGGGTGCGCCGGGGTCGCTGACCGTCGACTCCAAAACGCTGTCGCCCGCGTATTCGATTCTGGCGATTGGTGATCCGCCCACCCTGGCCGCGGCGATGAACATTCCCGGCGGCGCGCAGGACACGGTCAAGCGCGTCGGGGCGCGGATGTCCGTCCAGCAGGCCGACCGGGTGGACGTGACCACCTTGCGGCAACCAAAACCGCACCAATACGCTCAGCCCGTCAAGTGAGCAATTCCCGAACAGACAGGATCACTCGTGAGCGATATCCCGCCCGATCTGCGCTACACCGCCGAACACGAATGGGTTCGTCGAAGCGGCGATGACACACTGCGGGTGGGCATCACCGACTTTGCACAGTCGGCGTTGGGCGATGTCGTGTTCGTTCAGCTGCCCGACGTGGGCGCGGAGCTGACCGCCGGTGAATCGTTCGGCGAGGTCGAATCGACGAAATCGGTGTCGGACCTGTACGCCCCGGTCTCGGGCAAAGTGTCGGCCGTCAACACCGATCTGGAAGGCAGCCCGCAACTGGTCAACTCCGATCCGTACGGGGCCGGGTGGTTGCTGGATGTGCAGGTATCCGACGTCGCCGAAGTGGAGTCCGCCATTTCGTCGTTGCTCGACGCGGAGGCCTACCGCGGAACGCTGACCGAATGACGATTGCTAATGTCCCTGCAGCCTCGCACGGCGAGGCCGACGGTGCAGCCGGCACGTGGGGGAACCGACGTTTCGGATCGCCAAGTGGTGGGCGCATTGCAGGCCGGTGCGCGGTACCGTCGACAGATCTACCTTTTGAAGACCGGCATACCGGGCAACAAGACCTGGTGCGGAGGCCGGCCGAGCGGCCCGGACAGACAACGCCACAGCGGCCAGTGAGGAGCAGCGCGTGACGGACATGGACTCAGGAAGTCAGCAAGACCAGAATTCGGACGAAGTCACGGTAGAGACGACCTCTGTCTTTCGCGCCGACTTCCTCAACGAGCTCGACGCACCCGCGCAGGCGGGCACGGAAAGCGCGGTATCCGGGGTCGAGGGACTCCCGGCGGGTTCGGCGCTGCTGGTCGTCAAACGGGGTCCCAACGCGGGATCGCGGTTCCTGCTCGACCAGCCCACCACGTCGGCGGGCCGGCACCCGGACAGCGACATCTTCCTCGACGACGTGACCGTCAGCCGCCGCCACGCCGAATTCAGGTTGGAAAACAACGAATTCAGCGTCGTCGACGTTGGTAGTCTCAACGGCACTTACGTCAACCGTGAGCCCGTGGACTCCGCGGTGCTGGCCAACGGCGACGAAGTGCAGATCGGCAAGTTCCGCTTGGTGTTTCTGACCGGACCCAAGCAGGGTGAGGATGGAGGATCTTCGGGCTAGTGAGCGCACCCGATAGCTCGGCACTGGCCGGGATGTCGATCGGGGCGGTCCTGGAATTGTTGAGGCCGGACTTCCCCGATGTCACCATCTCCAAGATTCGCTTCTTGGAGGCCGAGGGGCTGGTGACGCCGCAACGGGCCGCGTCGGGTTACCGGAGGTTCACCGCGTACGACTGCGCGCGGTTGCGCTTCATCCTTACCGCGCAGCGTGATCACTACCTGCCGTTGAAGGTCATCCGGGCGCAACTGGACGCCCAGCCCGACGGCGAGCTACCGCCGTTCAAAACCTCCTATGCCGTCCCGCGCCTGGTGTCGGTGAACCGAAGCGGGGAGGCCGGCGCGGACGCGGGAGCGGACACCTCGGCGGTGGCGGCCACGCACGTCCGGCTGAGCCGCGAAGACCTACTGGCGCGTGCGGGCGTGGACGACGACCTGCTGACGGCCTTGCTCAAGGCCGGCGTCATCACCACCGGTCCCGCGGGTTTCTTCGACGAGCACGCCGTCGTGATCCTGCAATGCGCGCGGGCGCTGTCGGACTACGGCGTCGAGCCGCGGCATCTGCGCGCATTCCGGTCGGCGGCGGACCGGCAGTCGGATTTGATCGCCCAAATCGCCGGGCCGGTAGTCAAAGCCAACAAGGCCGGTGCCCGGGATCGCGCCGACGATTTGGCGCGCGAAGTTGCGGCGCTGGCCATCACGTTGCACACGTCGTTGATCAAATCCGCCGTTCGCGACGTTCTGGATCGCTGAGGACTAGACTTCGGTCGACAGCTTGGTTTCGGCGGTAGGGCGGATTTTTGACCTCGCCGCCGCTGGGAATGCCAATCCAACCGGCGCCACGAATGCGGAGGACAGACACAAATGGGTGAGGTTCGTGTTGTCGGCATTCGCGTAGAGCAGCCGCAAAACCAGCCGGTGTTGTTGCTGCGCGAAACCGACGGTGACCGTTACCTGCCGATCTGGATCGGCCAGTCGGAGGCTGCCGCCATCGCCCTCGAGCAGCAGGGTGTCGAGCCGCCTCGTCCGCTGACGCACGATCTGATCAGGGATGTCATTGCCGCGCTTGGGCATTCGCTCAAAGAGGTGCGGATCGTCGATCTGCAGGAAGGCACTTTCTACGCCGACCTGGTGTTCGACCGCAACATCACCGTGTCGGCGCGGCCCTCGGATTCGGTGGCGATAGCGCTGCGCGTCGGCGTCCCGATCTATGTCGAGGAACCCGTGCTTGCCCAGGCCGGGTTGCTGATCCCCGACGAGACCGACGAAGAGGGCGGCACCGCCGTCCGCGAGGACGAGGTGGAGAAGTTCAAGGAATTTCTCGACAGCGTGTCTCCCGACGATTTCAAAGCCACCTAGCGCGCTCCGGGCGGATCGCGCTCGACTAACCTGGTGGGGACATCACGGATCCGTCTCAACTGGCAACGTGATGTCGACACGCTGGCGGATAGCCCGCCCAGTTGGCCCCGGGGCGGCCATACTTTGATCACGACTTCAGGCGCGGCGGCTATCGGAAAGCGTAAGCTCACTAGCACTCGGGCCTGAGCAGACGTGGCTGCGGTGCAGCCAACAACGCAGCTAACGACGAGAGCGCGATCGCGGAGAGGAACCACCGTGAGCGAGCAGCCACGCCAAGAACAGCTCAACCTAGCTGAGCAGGGCACCGACGCGAGTAGCGACCGCAGCATCACCGCGGCCGGCCCCCCCGTGCAGCCCGGCCTGTTCCCGGACGACTCCGTGCCCGACGAACTCGTCGGCTACCGCGGTCCCAGCGCGTGCCAGATCGCCGGCATCACCTACCGGCAGCTGGACTACTGGGCGCGCACCTCGCTGGTGGTCCCGTCGATCCGCAGCGCGGCGGGCTCCGGAAGCCAGCGGCTCTACTCGTTCAAAGACATCCTGGTTCTCAAGATCGTCAAGCGGTTGCTCGATACCGGCATCTCGCTGCACAACATCCGCGTCGCGGTCGACCACCTGCGGCAGCGCGGTGTTCAGGATCTGGCCAACATCACCCTGTTCTCCGACGGCACCACCGTCTACGAGTGCACGTCGGCCGAAGAGGTCGTCGACCTGCTCCAGGGCGGGCAGGGCGTGTTCGGCATCGCCGTGTCCGGCGCCATGCGCGAGCTGACCGGCGTCATCGCCGACTTCCCGGGCGAGCGGGCCGACGGCGGCGAGTCGATCGCCGAACCCGAGGACGAGCTGGCGTCCCGGCGCAAGCACCGCGACCGCAAGATCGGCTGACGGCGCGCCCCGACAGCGCGCGACCGCGCGCACCCGTGGCCGAGTAAACTGGGCCGCGCATCGTATTCGAGCGGGAGAGTTCCGTGACGGCCAGTCACGGACGCCGAAGGAGCAACACCTCTCCGTCAACCTCTCAGGCACCCGGACCGCGCGAAACAATGATGCCTCTGGAAAGCGGTGACGACCCGGCGGGTCGACACCCGCCGATGGGGAAAGGCGCCCGGGACAGGCATCCGGCGCCGAATCTCTCAGGCGCCCGGCGCAGGGTGAAGACAGAGGGAGAGGGCCGTTCGTCCTCTGCCTCGATCCGTCGTCGCCCGCCTACCCAGGAGTTTCCAGTGCCCGATCAATCCACGTTCGCCGCCCGGCACATCGGCCCGGACAGCCAGGCCGTCGCCGCCATGCTCGCCGTGATCGGTGTCGACTCCCTCGACGAGCTGGCGTCCAAGGCGGTCCCGGCGGGCATCCTGGATCGGCTCGCCGACAACGGCGCCGCGCCGGGACTTGACCGCCTGCCGGCACCGGCCAGCGAGACCGAGGCGCTGGCAGAGTTGCGGGCGTTGGCCGACGCCAACACGGTGGCCGTGTCCATGATCGGTCAGGGCTACTACGACACGCTCACGCCGCCGGTGTTGTTGCGCAACATCTTGGAGAACCCCGCCTGGTACACGGCGTACACGCCGTATCAGCCGGAGATCAGCCAGGGCCGGCTCGAGGCGCTGCTGAACTTCCAGACGATGGTCGCCGACCTGACCGGCCTCGAGGTCGCCAACGCCTCCATGCTCGACGAGGGGACCGCCGCCGCCGAGGCCATGACGCTGATGCACCGCGCGGCCCGCGGCAAGAGCAACCGGCTGGCCGTCGACGCCGACGTCTTCGCCCAGACCGCGGCCATTCTGGCCACCCGCGCCAAGCCGCTGGGCATCGAGCTCGTCACCGCCGACCTGCGGAAGGGCCTGCCCGACGGCGACTTCTTCGGCGTCGTCGCCCAACTGCCCGGCGCCGGCGGCCGGGTCACCGACTGGACGGCTCTGGTCCAGCAGGCCCACGACCGCGGCGCGCTGGTCGCGATCGGCGCCGACCTGCTCGCGTGCACGCTGATCACGCCTCCCGGTGAGATCGGCGCCGACGTCGCCTTCGGTACCACCCAAAGATTCGGTGTGCCAATGGGATTCGGCGGACCGCACGCCGGCTACCTGGCCGTGCACGCCAACCACGCGCGCCAACTGCCCGGCCGGCTGGTGGGGGTCTCGCTGGATGCCGACGGCAACCCGGCCTACCGGCTTGCGCTGCAGACCCGCGAGCAGCACATCCGCCGCGACAAGGCGACCAGCAACATCTGCACCGCGCAGGTGCTACTGGCGGTCATGGCCGCGATGTACGCCAGCTACCACGGCGCCGAGGGGCTGACCGCGATCGCGCGCCGCGTGCACGCTCACGCCGAGGCGATCGCCGCCGCGCTCGGTGATGCGCTGGTGCACGACAAGTACTTCGACACCGTGCTGGCCCGCGTGCCGGGCCGCGCCGCCGAGGTGATCGCCGCGGCCAAAGCCAAGGGCATCAACCTGTGGCGCGTCGACGACGACCACGTGTCGGTGGCCTGCGACGAGGTCACCACCGACGAACACGTCGCCGCGGTGCTCGAGGCCTTCGGGGTGCAACCGGCCGAGCCGGTGTGCGCCGGCGTCATCACCCGCACCTCGGAGTTCCTGACCCATCCCGCCTTCACCCAGTACCGCACCGAGACGGCGATGATGCGCTACCTGCGCACCCTGGCGGACAAAGATATCGCCTTGGACCGCAGCATGATTCCGCTCGGCTCCTGCACGATGAAGCTCAACGCGGCCGCCGAGATGGAGCCGATCACCTGGCCGGAATTCGCCCGCCAGCATCCGTTCGCGCCGGCCTCCGACACCCCCGGGCTGCGGCGTCTGATCGCCGACCTGGAGACCTGGCTGGTGCATATCACCGGCTACGACGCCGTCTCGCTGCAACCCAACGCCGGCTCGCAGGGCGAATACGCCGGCCTGCTGGCCATCCACGACTACCACGCCAGCCGCGGCGAACCGCACCGCGACATCTGCCTGATCCCGTCGAGCGCGCACGGCACCAACGCGGCGTCGGCGGCGCTGGCCGGGATGCGGGTGGTGGTGGTGGCCTGCCACTCCAACGGCGACGTGGACCTCGACGACCTGCGCGCCAAGGTGGCCGAACACGGGGCGCGGCTGTCGACCCTGATGATCACCTACCCGTCCACGCACGGCGTCTACGAGCACGACATCGCCGACATCTGTGCCGCGGTGCACGACGCGGGGGGCCAGGTCTATGTCGACGGCGCCAACCTCAACGCGCTGGTCGGCCTGGCGCGGCCGGGGAAGTTCGGCGGCGACGTCAGCCACCTGAACCTGCACAAGACGTTCTGCATTCCGCACGGGGGCGGCGGGCCGGGCGTCGGGCCGGTAGCCGTGCGTTCGCATCTGGCGGCGTTCCTGCCCGGGCACCCGCACGCCCCCGAGCTGCCCCACGGGCATCCGGTGTCCTCGGCGCCGTACGGGTCCGCCTCGATCCTGCCGATCAGCTGGGCCTACATCCGGATGATGGGCGCCGAAGGTCTGCGCGCGGCGTCGCTGACCGCGATCACCTCGGCCAACTACATCGCCCGTCGCCTTGACGAGTACTTCCCGGTGCTCTACACCGGCGAGAACGGCATGGTGGCCCACGAGTGCATCCTGGACCTGCGCGGCATCACCAAAGACACCGGCGTGACCGTCGACGACGTCGCAAAGCGCCTGGCGGACTACGGCTTTCACGCGCCCACGATGAGCTTCCCCGTGGCCGGCACGCTGATGGTGGAACCCACCGAGAGCGAGACCCTGACCGAAGTCGACGCCTTCTGCGAGGCCATGATCGCGATTCGCCGCGAGATCGATCGGGTGGGTGCAGGGGAGTGGTCCGTCGACGACAACCCGCTGCGCGGCGCCCCGCACACGGCCGAGTGCCTGGTCATCGGCGAGTGGGACCACCCGTACACCCGCGAAGAGGCCGCCTATCCGCTGGGCAAGGACTTCCGGCCCAAGGTGTGGCCGCCGGTGCGCCGCATCGACGGCGCCTACGGCGACCGCAACCTGGTCTGCTCGTGCCCGCCCGTGGAGGCGTTCGCCTGACGGCGGGGTCTGGTGCGGGATCACCCCGGCGTTCGCGCCGGGGACTGCAACGCCAGCGGCACCAGGTATCGGCGGGCGAAGTCGCGGGCCTCGTTCGGGTTGTAGATCGGGATGACGGACTCGGGCGTCTTGATCAGCGAAATGATCAGGCGCCCGATCATCTCCCCGACGATCTCGGTGTCCAGGTCGGCGGCCAGTTCGCCACGCTCCTGCCAGCGGCGCAGCCACGTCGCGATGTAGCCGCGCGTCATGGCGATCAGGTGCTCGTCGGTCAGGTAGGCGGACAGCTCCCCGGCGGCGGGCGATTCGCGGATGCTTCGGGTCAACAACTTGGGGGCGGAGGCCTCGTGCACGAACGCGGCGAAGACTTCGGCGATCCCTTCTTCCGGTGATCCCGCGCGACCCGCGACCTCGGAGACCAGCGTGCTCAGCCGCAGCGATTCGTCCATGATGGTCAGCCGCACCAGGTTTCGCTTGTGCCGAAACCGGCGGTAGACGGTGGCGACGCCGACACCGGCGGTGTCGGCGATGTCCTGCATGGTGGTGTTGGAGAATCCGCGCTCGGTGAAGCAGGTGCGTGCCGCGGTGACGATCGTGCGGGCGGTCGGATCGAGGCTGGCCAGGCCGTCGGGCAGCGCGCCGAGCAGCATCGCGGGGTCTGACATCTGCCCTCCAGCCGGTTGGGGTATCAGGTCAATTCTGCGCTCCATCAGCGTATTCACCGGCATTCGCGGCGCGCCGGTGCGGGTGCGCCGCCACCACCGCGAGAAAGCCGGGCTTGCGGGTCAATTCCGCTCGGGCGCCACGAAGGAATCCAGCAGCACCGAACGGTAGCGGTCGCGGAGCCGCTCGTATTGGTAGCGGTTGTAGGCCAGGGGTTCCAACGTCAGCCGGCGCGGCAACCATCGCCAGCCCAGCTGCAACGCGGCGACGTAGACGACGAACTCGACCTGCTCGCGCGCGCCCCACCGCACCTTGAGCAGCCGGCGCATCGTGGGGTGGGCGACGGCGGCCGAACACACGACCACCGGGCGCGATGCCAGAGTGGTCAGCACCGGCCAGACCACTTGCAGCACGGGCCGCAGTTGCCGGGAAACCAGCAGCTTCGGGATCGGCGGGGCGACGAAGCTGCGATTGGCGAATTGCAGAAACTCGTTGTCGGCCAACTCTTTTGCCGCGACGGCGTCGTAATGTTCGAGCATGTCGTGCAGGGTCGCCGGCAGCTTCCCCTGCTTGCTGGGCAGCTCCAGAAACTGCAGTTCCGAACGCAGGGTCTGATAGACGACCTCTTTCTCCGCGAGGGTGAGGCGACGCCCGCACACCCGCAGATAACCCTGGTACAAGAGGTTGAGACCGCTCACGGCCACCCAGGTCCACACCTCGGGGTTGAGCGCGCTGTAGCGGGTGTCGCTGAACGAGTCCTTTCCCGTGCCGCGGACGTCGCGGTGCAACCGTTTGAGATCGTCCCGCGACGCCTTCACGTCCGAGCTGTCACCGAAGGCGGCGAGGGCGGTGAACGCCGCACTGCGGATCCCACGGTCGGTGAAGTTGTCGGCGAAGCGTCCGCTGCGGTCCACCGCGGCCGCGATTTCGCGATGCGCGACCTGGTCGAGGGCCAGGCGGCCGAACGCCGCGGCCAGCGGCGACCCGGCGAACCACCTGACGTCGTCGGCCAGCGCCCGGTGCGCGGAATTCCATTCCGCTTCGGGGGGCACGAACGTCGCCGCGGAAGCGTTGCCGCGCCGGTCGATTCGGCTTGTCATCGTCATCCCGTTCCTCCTTGTGCGCGTCGGTGGGCCGTCACACGACGGTCGCCCCGATCCGGTGCCGCAAACGCATGTCCCACACCACCGCCTGCACGCCGAGGCGCGTCAAGAACCGCGGCGTGAACAGGTCCAGGACCCCGAGGAGGCGCTGCCAGCGGTCGAACCGGCGTTGCTGCGCGGCCGTCCAGCCGAACCCGAGCTTTTCGCGCAGCTGCGGCGGCAGGTACCCCAGCGTCATGAAGAGGTTCCACCCGCCGAACAGCGCCGAGACGGGGGCGGGCAGAAAATCCAGGCGCGCGATGCCGATCAGGTAGCTGCGCATGCGGTCGTCGAAGTCGAGCCGGTCGAGTTGCTCCTGCCAGTACCGGTCTGCGGCTTCGCGGTCGGCGGGCCACATTTCCGGCGGCACCTGCAATGTGGTGGCGAACACCGACGCCGCCCGGTGGATGGTGTCGGGGTCGCGTCGGGAACGGCCGCCCCGCAGCCTGCGGGTGTCCTCGAACACCGCGGCCATGCAGGAGGCGACCCACAGCTGTAACTGCGGGTCGAAGGCGTTGTAGCGCACCGGGCTTTGCGGGCCGGAGCGCACCTGGGCGTGTGCGGCGTTGACGGCCTCCCGGTACACACGGCGGTCCCGTGCGTTGCCGGCGATGGCCACCGCGATGTAGGTGAAGGTGGTGCGGGCGCGTTTGAACGGATGCTTGTACAGGTTGCCGCTGTCCACCTTGCTTTCCATCACGCCATAGGCCACACCGGAATTCGCCAGCTGCATCACGACGTTCGCCGCGCCGTAGGCGGGGGACAGCCACGGCGATATCTCCTCGGCGAGAAACGAGGTGTCGGCGGAATCCGTGTCCGCCCGCCGGTCGCGCCGCTCGGGTCCGGCCGGGACGTCCTCCGGGTCGGTGGGCAGGGGCTGGGCCATGGGGTGCCTTCCTGGGTTGGCCAACGGCTCAACGAGATTCGGTGCGGTGCGCGAAGGGGAGGCGGGCGCGCCCGGGTGCCGCGCGGCCGCCGAGCAGGGCGCGCCAGGCGCTCCCGCGTCGCCGGGTCGCCGAAGGGGGTCCGGTCGGGCGCAAGGCCGGTGTCGCGGCGGCGTCCAGCGGTGCAGAGGATATCGTTGCGCTGCGTCTTCCTGGATCAACGTTGATAGAAAGAACGGTTTGTTCTATCACGAGTGTGGCACAGCCGACCGCGATTGGATAGACGGTGTCCGAATTTTCCGGTTTTCCGTGCACGATGCCGGCGGCCACATCGTGACCGACGCCGGGCCGGCTAGCCCAGGAAGGCGTTGACCGCCGTCGCGAGCTCCGGGGACGCCGACGTTGCGATGTTCTGGTAGCTGCCGCCGCTGAGCTGGGCGACGGCTTCCCACGTCGATCGGTCCGGATCGGCCCCGAAATCGATGACGTTCACCGCGATCGGCTTGGCCGGGTCGGCGCTCTTGCGGATGAAATCCTGTAGCCCCGGACCGTCCAGGGTTTGGTCGGTGTGGGGTCCGGAGGTGATCACCAGAAGCGAATTGGTTTGGCCCGCACGGTAGTTGGCCTGCATGTCTTGGTAGATCATGCGCAGCGTGGTGAACGACACCGCGCCGCCGCCCGAGGAGTATTGCTTGTCCAGGGCGGCCAATAGTGCGGCCGAGCGTGGCTGGCCGCTGGAGCCGCCGACGGGGTCGGCCAGCGGGCCGCTGGCCACCTCGGAGCGGCCCTCGTGACCGTCGAAGGTCCACAGGCCGACGACGGCGCTGGCGGGCAGGGCCTTGATCCGGTCCTGAAGCGCCGCAATCACGTTCGCCAGCCGGGACTTCGCGCCTTCCTGGCCGGGCATCGACTGGTCGAGCATGATCGTCGTGGCCTGCCCGGTCGACGGGGCGGCCATGGCCTCGGCAAGGGTGGCGCGCATCGGGTCGTCGCCGACGGTCAGCGTGGACGGCAGCGTCGGGAAGGTGGTCACCGGGCTGCTGGGGGTTTTGACCCCGTTGACCCGGAAGCCCGCCTTCGCCAGCTTGGCCAGCTGATCGGGCTTGTGCATGAAGCGGGAGAACTCGCTGGCCGCCGTGGCCTGTTCGCGCGTGAGCCACGAACCGCTGAGCAGCACGGTGGGATAGTCGGCCACCGGCGCGGGACCCGGCGGCAGCCAGGAAGCCAAGGCGCTCTTGGCATCCGGGAGCGATTGGCCGCGCTGGAACAGCTGCTGTTCGGTGGTGATCACGGCGTGCACCGGCGCGGTCGCCGGGTCACCGGGCTTCAGCAGCATGTTCATCGCCTCGGTCAACGAGTTGTCGGCGAGCTTGGGTTGCGCGCTCAACAGGGAGCGCACCGCGCCGGTGCCCTGGGGCACCGGCGCGCCGGGCGGTACGGACGCGGCCGCGACCGCCTCACCGGCAAGAAACGATGCGTCCCCGTTGCCGCCCATCGGCAGCGCCAGTCGCAGCGACCCCCACGCGGGTAAGTTCAACCCCGCCAACGCGTTCGGGTTGGTCTGCAGCCCGGGCAGTGCCGCCCAGTTCTGCTTGGCGAGGGCCGGTGCCAGTTCGGGACGCACGGCAAGCACCACCGGGGAGCTGACCAGTGAATGGCTCTCGCTGATCGTCTTCTGAGTCGCGGCTCCCGCCAGCCGGGCGGCGGAGATCGAACTGCCGGGGATCCACAGCGCCGGCTGGCCGCCCAGTTCCGCCGGCCACTTGCCGATGAAACCGTTGAGCACGGCGTCGGAGTCGGCCGGCTTGACGTTGACCACCATGCAGCGGTCGCCGATCGGTCCCGCCGATTTGTTGTAGCTTTCGGCGAGTTCCTGAACGGACGTGGCGATCGACGGGTCGGCGACGACGGCGACGGTCTCTTGACCGCCGACGCAACGGCCGGCCGCCTTGTGCGACCGCTTGGACAGCACGTCGCCGAAGAAGCTCCACAGGATCACCGATCCCACCACGACGACGACGGCGACCAGCGCGACGATCACCCCGATGCTGACGCCGCGGCGACCGCCCTCGCTGCGATGGCCGCCCCGCCAGTCGGCGAGCCCCCGGTGCCCGCCGCGAAACAGCGAGGGGGATTCGGCCGGCGGTTCCGAACTCGCCGGTCCGCCCTGGCGCGGCGGAAACTCCGGGTACTCGTCGGCCGTGCTGTCGGCGAACGCGTCGCCCGCGGCGTACGGCTCGTCGTCGGCGTAGGGCTCATCGTCGTCGGGATAGCGACGTTCGTCCGAGTAGTAGTCCTCGTCCGCGTAGTCGTCGTCGGCGTCCGAGTAGTAATCGGCCGCCTCGCCGGCGTCCCGCTGCTGATGTCCTGCGTCGTCACCTCGGGACGGCTCGTCGACCACGTCGTCGCGAGAAGGCTCGTCGAGGGAGTCGTCAGGGTCGGGCGCACTGTGCCTACCCATAGCAGTGCCCGCGGCCTTTCCGTCGTTCCATCCGAATGAACTCGCCGCCGATTTTAGTCATCCGCGGCACTATTACACGTGCGAACCCGATTCCAGCGCAGGCTCAATTCGACTGCGCGGCGCGCGCCTTGGCCTCGCGCCGACGGCGGTGCAGGATCGGCTCGGTGTAGCCGTTGGGCTGCTGCGTTCCGGTCAGGATGAGGTCCTGCGCCGCCAGGAACGCCAGGCTGTCGTCGAAGTTGGGCGCCATCGGCAAATACGCCGCATCCTTGGCGTTTTGCTCGTCCACCAGCGGGGCCATCCGCTCGAGGCTGGCCCGCACGTCCTCCTCGGTGATCACACCGTGGCGCAGCCAGTTCGCCAGCAGCTGACTCGAAATCCGCAGTGTCGCACGGTCTTCCATGAGCGCCACGTCGTGGATGTCGGGCACCTTCGAGCAGCCGACGCCCTGGGCGACCCAGCGCACCACGTAGCCGAGGATGGACTGGCAGTTGTTGTCGACCTCCTCGCGGATCTCCTCGGGAGCCCAGGCCAGTTCCTTGGCCAGCGGGATGGTCAGCAACTCGTCGATGTTGGTGCGCTTCTTGCCCGCCAGCTCCTCCTGCACGGCGCCCACGTCGACGTAGTGGTAGTGCATCGCGTGCAGGGTGGCCGCCGTCGGCGAGGGCACCCACGCGGTGGTGGCTCCGGCCTTGGGCTGGCCGATCTTCTGCTCGACCATGTCGGCCATCAGTTCGGTCATCGCCCACATGCCCTTGCCGATCTGCGCCTTGCCCTTGAACCCGGCGGCCAGGCCGATGTCGACGTTGGCGTCCTCGTAGGCCTTGATCCAGGTGGTGCCCTTCATCGCGCCCTTGCGGATCATCGGACCCGCCTCCATCGAGGTGTGGATCTCGTCGCCGGTGCGGTCGAGGAAGCCGGTGTTGATGAACACCACCCGGTCGGCCGCGGCCTTGATGCAGGCCTTGAGGTTGACGGTGGTGCGCCGCTCCTCGTCCATGATGCCGACCTTGAGGGTGCCCTGCGGCAGCCCGAGGACGTCTTCGACCCGGCTGAACAGCTCGCAGGTGAACGCGACCTCGTCGGGCCCGTGCATCTTGGGCTTGACGATGTAGATGGACCCGGTGCGGCTGTTGGCCAGCGGCCCGTTCGCCTCACTCGTCTTGAGCCCGTGAATCGCGGTCAGCCCGGTGAACAGCGCATCCATGATGCCCTCGAACACCTCGTGACCCTCCGCGTCGATAATCGCGTCGTTGGTCATCAGGTGGCCGACGTTGCGGACGAACAGCAGGCTGCGGCCCGGCAGGGTCAGCTCGCCCTCGCCGTCGGGCGTGGAGTAGGTGCGGTCCTGGTTGAGCACCCGGGTGAAGGTCTTGCCGCCCTTGTCGACGTCCTCGGACAGGTCGCCCTTGTTCAGGCCGAGCCAGTTGCGGTAGCCGAGCACCTTGTCGTCGGCGTCGACGGCGGCCACCGAGTCCTCGAAGTCCATGATCGTGGTCACGGCCGATTCCAGGATCACGTCCTTGATGCCGGCGGCGTCGGTCTTGCCGATCGGCGAGTCCGGATCGATGAGGATCTCGATGTGCAGGCCGTGGTTGACCAGCAGCACCGACCAGCTGGGGGAGCCGAGCTCGCCGGTGTAGCCGGCGAACTTGTCCGGGTCGGCCAGGCCGGCGGAACCGTCGGCGGTCGCGACCTTCAGGCGGCCGTCCTCGACGGACAGACCGGTCGCGTCGGCCCACGAGCCGGATTCCAGCGGCACGGCCTCGTCCAGGAATTTGCGCGCGTAGGCGATGACCTTGTCGCCACGCACCTTGTTGTAGCTCGACCCCTTTTCGGCGCCGTCGTCCTCCGAGATGACGTCGGTGCCGTACAGGGCGTCGTAGAGCGAACCCCACCGGGCGTTGGCGGCGTTCAGCGCGAACCGGGCGTTGAGCACCGGCACCACGAGCTGGGGGCCCGCGGTCGTGGTGATCTCGTCGTCGACGCCCGAGGTGGTGATCGTGAAATCCGCGGGTTCGGGCAGCAGGTAACCGATTTCGGTGAGGAACTCGCGATAGGCGTCGATGTCGAGCGGCTCGATGACCCGCTGCCGGTGCCACTTGTCGATCTGGGCCTGCAGCTCGTCACGCCGGCGCAGCAGATCCTGGTTCTTCGGGGTGAGGTCGGTGACGACCTTGTCCACGCCGGCCCAGAAGCTGTCCGGGTCGATATCGGTGCCGGGCAAGGCCTCTTCGTTCACGAAGTCGTAAAGCACCCGGGCGACGCGCAAGTTCCCCGCCGACACGCGATCAGTCATGATTCTCCTCCGTCATGGGCCGCCCTGGACCCTCCATGGGCCGTCGAGGGACCAGAAAGGCCCAGATTGGCAATGTCATCAGCCTACCGAGCACAGCCTGGCGAGCGTTATTCGCCGACCTGCCACAGCAGGTCAGGACGCGCTGACAGCCCCAAGAATGATGCTGCGGTGGTAACCGGAATCGATGTCCAGCAACGCACATTCCGTGCGCAAGCGGCACTGTGCCCTCCGGCGCCCTCCAGCACTTTCTTAACTGGTAGCCGTGAAAGATCATACGGGCTGCGCGCGGTCGGGCCCGCCGGGCCAGTCTCGCTAGGCCTCGCGCATCGTCCCGACGAAGTCTTCGACCAGGTCTTCCATCGCCACCATGGCCACCACGGCGCCGATCTCGTCGATGACCAGCGCCAGGTGGCTGTTGCTGCGGCGCAGCCGCGACAACGCCTCGGCCAGCGGCAGCGACCTCGGCAGTCCCGGCAGGGGCCGCACCTTTGCCAGATCGATCACCGTCTCGGGATCGTCGTCGAGCGTCAGCACGTCCTTGATGTGGAGGTAACCGACGAAGCTGCCGTCGACGTTTGCCACCGGGAAGCGGGAGTAGCCGCTCTGGGCCAGGGCTTCCTCGACCGCTGCGACCGTCGGGCCCTTGCCGGCGCCGGCCACCGGCACCGCGCGCACCCCGGACAGGGGCACCGCGACGTCGCCGACCACCCGGTGGCGGATCTGCAGCGCACGCGCCAGCCGGGTGCCCTCCTCCTGGTCCAGCAGCCCCTCGGACGCGGACTCGGCGATCATGGCGCTCAGCTCGCCGGGGGAGACCGTGATCTCCAGCTCCTCCTTGCGCTCGACCCCGAGCGCGCGCACCACCACGCTGGCGCACTTGTCGTAGAACACGATGAACGGCCGGGCCGCCCGCACGTAGGCCAGGTACGGCGGGACCAGCAGCATGGCCGTGCGCTCCGGACCGGCCAGCGCAATGTTCTTGGGCACCATCTCGCCCAACAGCACGTGCAGCGTCACCACGATGACCAGAGCGAGCGCCAACGACAGCGTGTGCAGCAGCGCCGGGTGAATCGCGGTCAGCCCGAGCCCCGTTCGCAGCAGGTCCGAGACCGCCGACTCACCGATCCGGCCGAGCAGCAGCGACGCGGCCGTGACGCCCAGCTGCGCGCCGGCCAGCATGGACGGCAGCTGCTCCCCGGCGCGGATCACCGTGACGGCGGCGGCTCTGCCCTGTTCCGCCAGCGCTTCGAGGCGGTCGCGCCGCGCCGAGATGAGCGAGAACTCGGCCCCGACGAAGTACGCGTTGACCGCGATCAGCAGGCACGCCAGCAGCACGCCCATGGTGTCGCTCATCGGTGTGCCTCCGGCGCGGGAATGTCGCCGTGACCGCTCAGTTCGGTCAATTCGAGCAAGTCGATCCGGCGGCCGTCCATCCGGATGACCCGCGCCTGCCAGCGCGTCACCGCGTCCAGCAAGCCGTCGGCGTCCAGGCCGGGAAGCTTCACCGTGTCACCGGCCGCCGGGATGTGACCGATCTCGCGCAGCACCAATCCGCCGATCGTCTCGTAGGGGCCCTCGGGCGCCCGGAATCCGGTGGCGGCGGCCACCTCGTCGATGCGCAACAGGCCCGACACCCGCCAGCCGGTGCCGGCGGGCACCACGTCGGGCGTGGCGTCGTCGTGTTCGTCGCGGACATCGCCCACGATCTCTTCGATCAGGTCCTCGAGGGTCACCATGCCCGCGGTGCCGCCGTATTCGTCGACGACGAGTGCGGTTTGCAAACTGTTGGCCCGGATCTCGGCCATCACCGCGTCCCCGTCGAGGGTGGAGGGCACCACCGCGACGGGTTGCGCCACCGTGGTCAGCAGCGTGCGCCCGCGGTCGGCGCGCGGGATCGCGAACACCTGTTTGACGTGCACGATGCCGACGGTCTCATCGAGGTCGCCGTCGACGATGGGGAAGCGGGAGAACCCGGACTCGGCGGCCGCGGTCACCAGGTCGGCGACCGTGTCGTCGGTCTGCAGCGCCACGATCTTGGAGCGGGGCGTCATCAACTCCTCGGCGCTCAGCGTGCCGAACTGCAACGATCGCCGCACCAGCGCCGCCGTCGAGGCGTCCAGGGCGCCGCTGCGCGCCGACGAACGCACGAGCGACAACAGCTCTTGCGGGGACCGTGCGGACCGCAACTCCTCGGCGGGCTCGATGCCCAACCGGCGCACGATCCAGTTCGCCGCGCCGTTGGTCAATCGGATCGCCGGGGTCAACAGCAGCGAGAACAGCACCTGAGCCCCCACTACGGCGCGCGCGGTCGACAGCGGCCGCGCCACCGCCAGGTATTTGGGGACGAGCTCACCGAACACCATCGACACCGACGTCACGATCACCAGCACCAGCGCGGCCATGATCGCGTCGCCGACCCGGTCGGGGATGCCGAGCGCGTCCAGCCAGGGGTGAGGCAGGTCCTCGACCATCGGATCGGTCAGGTAACCGGCCGCCAGCGTCGTGACGGAGATCCCGAGCTGCGCGCCCGACAACTGAAACGACAGCCGCTGGTGCGCGCGGCGGATCCAGCGGTCGCGGCGGCCGCCGCCGCGGGCGTTTGCCTCCACGGCGCTGCGGTCCATGGTGGTCAACGAGAATTCGGCGGCGACGAAGACGGCGTTGCCGAAGATCAGCACCGCGATCGCCACAATGCTGATCACGGTGACGGTGACGTTCATGAATTACGCCGCCCGCGGGTCGACGGTGGTGGGCCGGTGACCGGGGGAGGCTCCGCATCGGGCGGCTCGTCCGACGGCCCGTGCGCCGGCAAGCCGATGGCCTGCGCGGGTGCCTGCGGCACGTCGATCCTTTCGCTGCCTGGTGACCGAGCGGACGCGGTTGCTTCCGTCTTTGCTGCCTAATGCTAGCCCGGGCGACGGCGCCGCGGCGCCGACCGCTCGCGGCGGCGCCGCGGGTTGGCGCCGGAAACCGCCGCTGACCGAGGGCAACTACGGTATGCCTACCCTTACTCAGGTACGCTCTGCGCACTATGCCCGACGCCCCACCGGACACGCCTGCCGTCCAGATCCTGCCGCGCGAACGCTTCGACATCGCCGACGAGGTCGCACAGATCCCCCGGCCACCCACGCCCGCCCTGGATGCCCCCTTCGGGCTGCGCGCGGCCCAGCTCGAGGACGCGGACATGGTGGCCGAGTGGATGAACCGGCCGCACCTGGCCGAGGCGTGGGAGTACGACTGGCCGACCCCGCGCTGGCGGCAGCACCTGGACGCCCAACTCGAGGGCACCTACTCCCTGCCGTTGATCGGGAGTGTGCGCGGCAGGGATATCGCCTACCTCGAACTGTATTGGGGCGCAAAGGATCTGATCTCGCGCTATTACGACGCCGCGCCGTACGATCTGGGGCTGCACGCCGCCATCGCCGACGTGAAGCTGGTGAACCGGGGCCTGGGCCCGATGCTGTTGCCCCGGATCGTGGCCAGCGCCTTTTCGGCGGAGCCGCGGTGCCGCCGGATCATGTTCGACCCCGATCACCGCAACACCACCGCCCGCAGGCTGTGCGAGTACGTCGGATGTGAGTTCCTCGGCGAGCACGACACGACGAACCGGCGCATGGCGCTCTACGCGCTGGAAGCCCCCACCACCGACGCGTAGCCGGCGTAATCGGGCGCCATTGCGGCGGCGACCAACTCCCACAACACCTCGTCGGTGCCGCCGCCGACGCGGGCGAGCTTCATGTCGCGCCACCACGCACCCAGCGGCGTCTCGTCGATGAGGTAACCCGCGCCGCCGAATATGTGCATGCATTCCGACATCACTTCCTCGCCGAGGCGGGCCGCGGTCACCTTGACACCCGCGGCCGCGCGCAGATCCAGCCGGCCCTGGGCCGCGATGCCGAGCAGGCCGTGCCGCAGCAGGTCGACGCGCGCCTGCAGATCCGCCATCCGCAGCCGCAGCGCCTGGTGCTCGAACAACGTGTGACCGAACTGGCGACGAGTCATCATGCGCGCCAACGTGATCCCGATCGCCCGCTGGCACGACGCCGCGATCTGACCGGCGATCGACATCCGCTCGTGGGCCAGCCCCCAGCTGATGGCCGCCAGCCCGGTGCCGGCCCGCGCGACCAGGGCGTCGGCGGGGACCCAGGTGTCGATGTGCACGGCGGCGGTGTCCAGCGGCCCGGCGCCGACCTTGTTGTAGGGCCGCTGCACGCCGACCTGGGCCGTCGGCAACGCGATCAGCGCGACGTTGCCGTACTTGCTGGACGAGTCGTGGTCGACGCTGCGCGCCACCACCATGATGTGATCGGCGATGGGGGACAACGAGACGAACTTCTTGATCCCGCGGACATCGAAACCCCCGTCCCGAGAGGAGATCTCGGTCTCGACGATCTGCAGGTCGGAGCCGCCGGACTCCTCGGAGGCTCCGATGCACAGCACGGCCTGCCCCCGGATCGCCCGTTCGCAGATGTCCCGCAGGTAGTCGGACTTGCCGAACCGGCGCAGGACGGCGATCGCCGAGTCGTGCAGGCTGACCCCCACCCCGATGCCGGCCGAGGACAACCTGCCCAGGGCGAAGGCGAGCTCGACCAGCTTGCCGACGTCGGGCAGCGCGCCGTCGCCCCATTTTTCGCTGAAGACACCGCGCGCACCGAGGTGTTCGATCAGTTCACGCGGAAACTGTTGGCGCGCTTCGGCTTCCGTCGTCCACGCCAGGACCTGTTCGTTGAACGCGTCGGCCAGCAGGCCACGGTAGCCGTCGAGGCTCGTCGGGGTTGTCTCAGGCACTGCCGTCACTTAATCCACCGCCTCTAGGGAGCGCCGCACTTCCAGGCGGCGCAGCTTGCCCGACGACGTTCGGGGCAGCGACCCCGGCGCCATGAAGATGACGTCGGAGGGAACGACGCCGCACACGGATGCGACGCGCGCGATGACGTCGGCGCGCGCGCCGGCCTGATCCGCCCCCCGGAATTCGGCGGCGACGATCAGGCCGGGGCGCGCGGAACGTTCGCCGGTGGCCAGCGCCACCACGGCGCCTTCGCGCACCCCGCGGACTCCGGCGGCAACCGTCTCGATCTCGGTCGGGAAGATGTTGCGTCCGGCGATGGTGATGAGCTCCTTAGCCCGGCCGCACACCACCAGGCCGCCGTCGGCGATGAAGCCGAGATCGCCGGTGGGAAACCAGCTTTCGCGGTCGACGGGGTCGTGCCCCAGGTAGCCGTCCATCATCGACGCGCCGCGGATCTCGATCTCACCGATGTCGCCGTGCGTGTCGTCGCGCGGCGAGATCCGGATCTCGGTGCCTGCGATGGGTTCGCCCAGCATCGCGTGGCGGCGCGAGCCCGCCTCGTCGGTGACGTCGGCGAACCGCAGCCCGGTGCCGGGGGCGGGCACGCTCACCGCGCACGTCGACTCCGCCAGCCCGTAGGACGGGGTGGCGGCGCCGGCGTCGAACCCGAAGGGGCCCATCGCGTCGGCGAAGCGCTCGAATCCCTCGCAGTCGACCGGCTCCCCGCCGTTGATCGCCACCCGCACGGCGCCGAGGTCCACGTCGGAGACCCGGCGGGCGTACCTGCCGACCAGGTTGTAGGCGAAGTTCGGCGCCGCGGTGATCGTCGCGCGGCTTTCCGACAGCCAGCTCAACCAGCGAAACGGCGAGGCGGTGAAAGCCGATGTGGGAGAAAGCCATACCGACATGCCGCCCAGCGACGACGCGAGCAGGAAGGACAGGCCCATGTCGTGGTAGAGCGGCAGCCACGAGCAGCCGACGTCCGCGGGGGTGACCGAGAGGCGGTGATTGAGGCCGCGCAGGTTGGCCAGCACCGCCCGCGGCGACAGCGCGGCAGTCTTGGGCGAGCCGGTCGAGCCCGCCGTGCCCTGCAGGATCGCGGGATTCTCGCGTCGGGCCGGCGGCTCGCCACACGTGCGGCCCGTGCGCGCCGCGGGCCCAACGTCTTCGACGACCATGTCCTCGTCGAGGCCCGCGGGATCGAGCGATTGCAGGCCGTCCAGATAGGAGCCGTGGCTCAGGACGGTGCGCACCCCGATGCCGCGGAAGCGGGTCAGCGTCGCATCGGCCCACCGGCGGCCCTCGGCGCCGCGCACCGGCCCGGGCAGGATCGAGACGCTCGCGCCCGTCAGCCAGGCACCCTGAATGGCGGCGACGAACTCGACGGTCGGTTCGCCGACCAGTCCCACCGCGGCCGGCCGGCCCCGGTCCAGCAGCCACGCGGCGACGCTCTCGGCCAGCCCGTGCACCTCGGGCCAGGGGTGGCGGTGCCAGGCCGAGGCCTCGCGGTCGAACACCACCAGATCGCTGGTGCCGCCGCGCATCGCGACCGTCAGCGCCGTGGCCAGCTCACTCATCGCGATGTTTGGCGGCGATCGCGGCCTGCAGGTCGCCGACCGTGTCGCAGTTCAGGAGTTCCTCTTCGGACAGCGAGACACCGAGCCGTTCTTCGATGGCCACCATGCCCACGGCGAAGGCCACCGAATCCAGCCCGACGTCGTCGACCAGTCGGGCGTCGGGGGTCAGGCGGGACGCGTCGACGTTGAGGTCCTCGCGCAGGATGCTCAGCAGCTCGGCGCTGACGGTGGGGGAAGAGGAGGTCATGGCGCAGTAGGCTAGCAGGCCCTATTAGGCAAGGCTAGCCTTACCCTGCGCGTGTCACCACCCCAGCGGGAGTGGATGCCCCTCGGCGAAGCCCGCGGTCGACTGCACCCCGACCACGACCCGCTCATACAGTTCCGCCAGGTTCGCGGCGCCGACATAGGTGCAGGTGCTGCGCACCCCGGAGGTGATGTGATCGAGCAGATCCTCGACACCGCCGCGGGCGGGGTCCAGCCCCATCCGCGACGTCGAAATGCCCTCCTCGAACAACGCTTTGCGGGCCCGGTCGAACGCGGTGTCGGCGCCGCTGCGGGCGACCACGGCCCGCTTGGACGCCATGCCGTAGCTCTCCTTGTACGGCTGGTCCTCGCGATCGCGCATCAGGTCGCCGGGCGACTCGTAGGTGCCGGCGAACCATGACCCGATCATCACGTTGGACGCGCCCGCGGCCAGCGCCAGCGCCACGTCGCGGGGATGGCGGATGCCGCCGTCGGCCCACACGTGCCCGCCCAATTCCCTTGCCGCCGAAGCGCATTCGACGATGGCCGAGAATTGCGGGCGCCCGACCCCGGTCATCATCCGAGTGGTGCACATCGCGCCCGGCCCGACGCCGACCTTGACGATGCTCGCCCCGGCGCCCAGCAGGTCGCGGGTTCCCTCGGCCGAGACCACGTTGCCCGCCGCCAGCGGCACGCCGAGGTCGAGCGACGCGACCGTGCGGATCGCCTCCAGCGTCTTGACCTGATGCCCGTGTGCGGTGTCGATCACCAACAGATCGATCCCGGCCTCGACCAGGGACCGCGCCTTGGCCCCGACGTCGCCGTTGATGCCGACGGCCGCGCCCACCCGCAGCCGGCCGCGCGCGTCGACGGCCGGCGCGTACAGGCCCGCGCGGATGGCGCCGGTGCGGGTCAGCACCCCGGCCAGCGTGCCGTCGGCGTTGGTGACGACCGCGACACCGATCGGGGACTGCTCGAGCAGGTCGAAGATCTTGCGCGGCTCGGTGCCCACCGGGGCGGTGACGAAGTCGGTCATCGCGACGTCGCGCACCCGGGTGAACCGATCGACACCCAGGTAGGACGATTCGCTCACCAACCCCAGCGGACGGCCCTCGAAAGCCACCACGGCGACCCCGTGCGCCCGCTTGTGGATCAGGGCCATCGCATCGGACACCGAGTCGTCGGGCTCGAGCACCACCGGGGTGTCGAGAACCAGGTCGCGGCCCTTGACGAACTCGACCGTCTGCTCGACCGCGGTGATCGGCAGGTCCTGCGGCAGGATCACCAGGCCGCCGCGGCGCGCCACCGTCTCGGCCATCCGCTTGCCGGCCACCGCCGTCATGTTGGCGACGACGACCGGAATCGTCGTGCCCGAGCCGTCCGCGGTGGACAGGTCGACGTCGAACCGCGACGCGACCTCCGAGCGGTTGGGCATGACGAAGACGTCGTTGTAGGTCAAGTCGTATCCGGGCCGGTGCCCGTCGAGGAACCTCATCGCAACTCCAACCCCCTTACGCCCTCCAGTGTGGCCCAGCTAGGCGGGCACTTCGGTGCGATCGCCGCTCCACAGCGTGTGGAAGCGCTTGTCAGGGTCGTCATCGATGCGGCCGTAGGTGTGCGCGCCGAAGAAGTCCCGCAACCCCTGGGTCAGCGCGGCGGGCAGCCGCTCGGTGCGCAGCGCGTCGTAGTACGACAGCGCCGAGGAGAACCCGGGGATCGGGATGCCCAGCTGGGTGGCGGTCACCACGACACGGCGCCAGCCGTCGATGGCGGCCTCGATGGCGCTGCGGAAGTACGGCGCCACGATCAGCGTCGGCAGCTCGGGGTCCTCGTCGAAGGCGTCCTTGATCCGGTTGAGGAATTTGGCCCGGATGATGCAACCGCCGCGCCAGATGGTGGCCAGGTCGCCGGGCGTGATGCCCCAGTCGTATTCGGCGCTGCCGGCCTGAATCTGGTTGAAGCCCTGGGCGTAGGCGATGATCTTCGACGCGTACAGCGCCTGCCGGATGTCCTCGGTGAACTGCTTCGCATCGCCGGGGTTGGTACCCAAGCCGCCCGATGCCAGCCCGGTGGTGGCCTTGCGCTGGGTTACCGACCCCGACAGCGCGCGGGCGAAGACGGCCTCGGCGATGCCGGTGACCGGCACGCCGAGGTCCAGGGCCGACTTGACCGTCCAGCGGCCGGTGCCCTTCTGCTCGGCCTCGTCGAGGATCAGGTCGACGAGCGGCTTGCCGGTCTTGGCGTCGGTCTGGCGCAAGACCTGCGCCGTGATCTCGACGAGGAAGCTGTCCAGGTCGCCGGAGTTCCACTCGTCGAACACGTCGGCGATCTCGCCGGCGGTCTTGCCGAGGCCGTCGCGCAGGAGCTGGTAGGCCTCGCCGATCAGCTGCATGTCGGAGTATTCGATGCCGTTGTGCACCATCTTGACGAAGTGCCCGGCGCCGTCGGGACCGATGTGGGTGCAGCACGGCACCCCGTCGACATGCGCGGAGATCTCCTCGAGCAGCGGGCCCAGCGACTTGTACGACTCGGCCGGGCCGCCGGGCATGATCGACGGCCCGTTGAGCGCGCCCTCTTCTCCGCCGGAGATGCCCGCCCCGACGAAGTGCAGACCGCGCTCGCGCATCGCCTTCTCCCGACGGATGGTGTCGGTGTAGAGCGCGTTGCCGCCGTCGATGATGATGTCGCCTTTTTCCATGGCGTCGGCGAGTTCGTTGATGACGGCGTCGGTGGGATCACCGGCCTTGACCATGATCAGCACCCGTCGCGGCTTTTCCAGCGCGTCGAGGAACTCGGCGATGGTCTCCGACCGCACGAACTTGCCGTCGCCGCCGTGCTCCTTGAGCAGCGCGTCGGTTTTGGCGATCGACCGGTTGTGCAGCGCCACGGTGTAGCCGTGCCGGGCGAAATTGCGGGCGATGTTCGACCCCATCACGGCCAGGCCCGTGACGCCGATCTGCGCGGTGCCGGTCTTGGAACCCGCCTGGGTGTCCGACGAACTCATGTCTTCGCCTCTCAATCGGGAGAACGTTTCGGCAAAAGCTTTCGGTGACACTGTGGCACAGCGCAGGAATGCGCGCCCCGGGTGATCGGCCCTGCGCGGCGTCAGAGGTTGAACAGGCGTTCCAGCTCGGTGAGCCAGGGCACGGCCAGCGCGATGGTGGGCACCACGAACACCGCAGCCGCGGCGAGGTAGGCGGCCGCCGCCAGCGCGGCGCTGTTGCCGCGCCCGCCCAGCCGGCGCACGCGCAGCACCGTGCTGGGACCGCTCGCCGCCAGCGCGCCCGACGGCGCCCGTCCCGAGGCGCAGGCGACCAGCGCCCGGGCCAGGGGAGCGCGGCCGGCGGCACGCACCGCGGCGTCGTCGGCGAGCAACTCGACCAGCAGCTGGACGGCACCCAGCGCGTTGGCGCTGCGGACCAGCCGCGGGAAGGCCGCGTGCACCGCGGTGAACGCCTCCAGCACCAGGTCGTGCCGTGCCCGCAGGTGGGCGCGCTCGTGGGTGAGGATGGCCGCGACCTCGGCGTCGGCGAGCGTGCTCAGCGTGCCCTCGCTGACCACCACCCGGCTGCGCACGCCCGGCAGGCAGTAGGCGAGCGGTTGCGGGACATCCAGCACGCGCAGATCGCGGGTGCGGGTGCAGGACTGCGACAGCGCCGCGTCGTGGCCGACCCCGACCAGGTCGACGACCATCCGGTGGTGGGCCCGCCGCTTCCGATTGGCGATGGCCACCCGGGCGAGGGCGACCATCAATCGGGCGCCGACCAGCACGGTTAACGCGAAAACCCCGATGTATGCCGCCCACAGCGGCCACCCGAGACGGTCGGCGGCGCCGACGATGCTGGTCGTGGGTCGCCCGTCGGGACCGGGCATGAGCAGCCGGGTGGCGATCGCGATCCCGGCGCTAAACGCCGACAGGACCGCGGCCAGCGCGACGGCCTGCCACAACACCATGGCGGCTCTGGGGGCGCGCAGCGGCCACCGCGCGCGTGCCAACATGGCCGGCACGGGACCGGTCAGTAGCACCGCGAGAATGGTGAAAGCCAGCGCGGACACACTGTTAGTGTCTCTCAGCCCTCCGGGCCTGCGCCAGCAGATGGCGAGTTGTTGCGTTGATTGGCTTCCAGTTCGGCGAGAGCGCGCCGCAGCGCCTCGGCCTCGTCGGCGCCGACGCGCTCGACGAAGTGCACCAGCGCGGCCTGCCGGCCGCCGGAATCCTCGGCCTGGGCCAGCGCGTCCACCATGAGGCCGGCGACGAGTTCGTCGCGGCCGTGCACGGGGGCGTACCGGTGTGCCCGGTCGTCGCGGATCTGGGAGACCAGGTTCTTCTTGGCCAGCCGCTGCAGCACGGTCATGATCGTGGTGTAGGCGAGGTCGCGCTGCGCCGACAATGCCTCATGGACCTGGCGCACCGTCTGAGGCTCGGGCGCGGACCACAGATGGTCCATGACGGCCCGTTCCAGATCCCCCAGCCGTGTCAGTTTGGCCATAGTTCGTTCATCTCCTGAGCGTCGAAACCAGACTACTCCCGCTTACTACCGACCGTCGTACGGAAAGCTGACAAATCTCTGTGCCAGCCACCGCGCACGCCCCGTCGCGAACAAGTCGAACCATACCCCTTGCAAAGTTAGGGCAGCCTTGCCTATGCTAATCGAGTCGAGCGATAAACGGACCGCGTGAGAGTCCTGAGGGCTGCAGTGACCCCCGGTCTTACTCGATCGGCGAGCCCCGTGCCCTGTGCACGGGGCTCAGCCGTTTTCGGGGGTGTGTCCCGCGAGTTGTGCTGCCGCCAAACCCGTCCCGCACGCGATGGTGTAGACACAGGGACGTGCCAGAGCCGCAGGAAACGATCATCCCGCCGCATTTCTCCGCGCCGTTCGACCGCGAGATCGGCTTGCAGTTCACCGAACTCAGCCCCGACGGCGCCCGCGCCCAACTCGAGGTGACGCCCAAGCTGTTGCAGCCGATGGGGCTGGTGCACGGCGGCGTCTACTGCTCGATGATCGAAAGCATGGCCAGCGTGGCGGCCTATACCTGGCTGGCCACCCGCGGCGGCGGAAATGTCGTGGGAGTCAACAACAACACCGACTTCCTGCGCTCGATCGGCTCGGGCATGGTGTACGGCAGGGTCGAACCGATCCACCGGGGCCGGAGCCAGCAGTTGTGGTTGGTCACCATCACCGACGACGACGACCGCGTGGTCGCCCGGGGCCAGGTGCGCCTGCAGAATCTCGAGCTTCGCGAGGGCTGAGCAGAGGACGCCCGGTGCGTCGAATCCCGCTGCCGGGCAACGAGTTTCGCTAGCTCGCCCGCCTGGCGACGGGGCGCTTGGTCTCCGCCGCGAGCACCGCCAGCTGTTCGAGCCGGGTGCGGGCGAACGCCTGCTGCTCGGTGATGGTGAGCTGGCCCCGTCGCGTGCTCAGGAACGTCACCGTCCACGACAGCAGCGTGCTGATCTTGGTCTTGAACCCGACCAGGTAGACCAGGTGCAGCACCAGCCACGCGAACCAGGCGAACAGGCCGCTGAATTCGACCGGGCCGATCTTGGCCACCGCGGAAAACCGCGACACCGTGGCCATCGACCCCTTGTCGAAATACTGGAACGGTTCCCGCTCGGCCGGGTTGGCGCCGTCGAGCTCGGCCTTGATCGTGCTGGCCACGTACTTGGCGCCCTGGATGGCGCCCTGGGCGACTCCCGGCACGCCTTCGACCGCGGCCAGGTCGCCGATGACGAACACGTCGGGGTGGCCCGGCACGGACAGGTCGGGCAGCACCTTGACCCGACCGGCCCGGTCGAGTTCGACCGTCGACTGGTCGGCGAGGTCGCGGCCCAGCGGACTGGCCGAAACGCCGGCGGACCATACCTTGCAAGCGGATTCGATGCGCCGGACGGTGCCGTCGGAGTCCTTGACGGTGATGCCGTTGCGGTCGACGTCGGTGACCATGGCGCCCAGCTGAATCTCCACGCCCATCTTTTCCAGCCGGTCGGCGGCCCGCTGGCCCAGCTTGTCACCGAAGGGCGGCAGCACCGCCGGGGCGGCGTCGAGCAGGATCACGCGCGCCTTGGTGGAGTCGATGTGGCGGAACGAGCCTTTGAGCGTGTAGGTCGCCAATTCCGCGATCTGCCCGGCCATTTCGACGCCGGTGGGTCCGGCCCCGATCACGGTGAAGGTCAACAGCTTGGCACGTCGCTCCGGATCACGGGACCGTTCGGCCTGTTCGAAGGCGCTCAGGATCCGCCCGCGGACCTCGAGCGCGTCGTCGATCGACTTCATGCCCGGGGCGAACTCGGCGAAATGGTCGTTGCCGAAATACGACTGGCCCGCGCCCGCGGCGACAATCAAGCTGTCGTAAGGGGTTTCGTAGGTGTGGCCGAGCAGATCCGACACGACGAACTTGCCCGCCAGGTCGATGTGCGTGACGTCGCCGAGCAACACCTGGACGTTGCGCTGCCGGCGCAGCACGACCCGGGTGGGCGGGGCGATGTCGCCTTCGGACACGATGCCCGTCGCCACCTGGTACAGCAGCGGCTGGAAGAGGTGGTGCGTGGTGCGGGCGATCAGTTTGATGTCGACGTTGGCGTGCTTGAGTTTCTTGGCAGCGTTGAGCCCCCCGAAGCCCGACCCGATGATGACGACCTGGTGGCGACGCTTCGGTCCAGCTGCGTTACCTGGCTGGGGGCTCATGTTTCCGCTGCTCCTGACGAGGGCTTTTGGACGCGCGATTGCAACTAGCAACCACGCTAGTCAGGCGGATACCCCGCAACCTAACTCGCAACATGTGTGATCAACCACACCGTGCGCATCACGCCTGGTCGTCGACCGCACTGTGGTGAAGTTATCAATCCCGCAGAGACAGCAGCGCCGCGCATCGCGTGGCCGTCACTGAGGGGCGCCTTCTCCCGCGCAGTGGTCGTGGCCGGCCTGGACCATTCCCCCGGGTGCGCGCGCCAGCGCCGCCGCCTCGGCGTCCTCGCGGGTCGGACCCCAGCCCCCGAAATATCGGGATTTGGCGCCGTTCAAGGCGAGCGCCATGCAGCCGCCCTGGCCGCTGGCCAGCAGACGACAGTCGCTGATGCTCTTGCGGCACGTATCCATGGCCGCCTTTTCGGCTGCGCCCTGGCTGGCCGCGCCATCGGCGATGCTGATGTGCCCGGTGGAGTCCGATATCGCCATGGCGATCCAGTTGTCGTCAGCATGCGCGAGGGGGGCCGGCGCCAACGCCACGCCGACGGCAAGCGCGGCCCATGCTCGTTTCTTCATGGCCTCCCCGGCTTTTCTTCTGCGCTGCGCGACCGTGGCGCAGGTAAACGCTATTCGGGAAGTATTACCGCGCCACGACGAATCCGCGAGCCGCGTAGGGCCCACAGCCCGACGAGCGGGCGCACCGCCGCGCCGGCCGCCTCGACGACGCTGATCACCGTAGCGATCGGCCGGGCACGGAAGAAGGGTTTGCGACGGGCGCGGGTTACGCCTCAGGCGAACTGAGCCAGCGCGCCGTGGCTCACGTGCAACGTCTGACCGGTGATGTGGCGTGCCGCCGATGTGGTCAAGAACAGCGCCAGGCGGGCGACCTCGGCGGCCACCGGGGCGGGGGTGCGGGTGAGACCGTCGTAGCCCGCCTGGGCGCTGCGCCCACTGGCGACGGCGTTGACGGTGATTCCACGGGTGCCGAAGACGCTCGCCTGCCCGGCGGTCCAATTCGCCAGCGTCGCTTTGATTGCGGCGTCGGCGCTGCCCGCCGGCGGGTTCTCGGGTACCACGCTGATGATCGACCCGCCCGAGCGCAGATGATCGCCCACGGTCTGCAGCGTCAGCACCGCCGAAAGCACCGTCGCGTCAAGCGCTTTGCGCCACGCGTTGGCGGTGTCGGCGATCGAGTAGGTGCGCGGGTCGCCGGCCTCCCAGGTGGGCGCCGGCACGTTGACGATGGTGTCCAGGTGGTGGGGGAACAGCGGGCGAGCCTCTTCGAGGCTGGCCGGGTCGGTGGTGTCGCAGACGATCGCCTCCACCTCGAGCTCCTTGGCGGCGATCTCCAGATCGCTCTTGCGCGCGCCCACGAGGGTCACTTTGTGGCCGTCGTCGCGGAAGCCCTCGGCCACCGCGCGTCCCAGCTCCGTGTCTCCGCCGGTAACCAGTACCTCCACTGCCATGACCTCCTCTGCCTGGGACCTCAGCGCGTTATGGCGTCAATCCCCGTATATGTTACTGGACAGTAGCTAGCTGGCGAAATTTTTGCCGCCGCGACGCGCGGATCATTTGGGTAACTATTTGTGCGTCACTTTTTGCGGCGATTCGGCCGCCAGGGGGTCCGCATCGTCGGCGGGCTAGGGTGCATCCATGTGTCGGATCGGGTTCCTGACCGGGTTGTTTTCGGCGGTGTTGCTGGCGGTGGTCGGGTGTGGGTCCACGCGGCCGCCGGCGCAGTCGCCGCAGGCGTCCGGGAAAGTGATGGTGTTCGCCGCCGCGTCGCTCAAGCCGGTGTTCACCCGGCTGGGCCAGCAGTTCACGGCCGAAAACCCGGGCAGCGGCGTCGAATTCGAGTTCGCCGGCTCCTCCGAGCTGGCCACCCAGTTGACGCAGGGCGCGACCGCCGACGTCTTCGCGTCGGCCGACACCGCGCAGATGGACACGGTCAACAAGGCGGGCCTGCTCAGCGGCGCCCCGCGGACCTTCGCGTCGAACACACTGGTCATCGTCACCGCGCCGGGCAACCCGAAGCAGATCGGATCCTTCGCCGATCTGGCCAAGCCCGGGCTGAACGTGGTGACCTGCCAGCGGCCGGTGCCGTGCGGGTCGGCCACCCATCGCGTCGAAGACAGCACCGGGGTGCGCCTCAACCCGGTCAGCGAGGAACTCAGCGTGACGGACGCCCTCAACAAGGTCACCAGCGGCCAGGCCGACGCCGCGCTGGTCTACGTCACCGACGCCAAGACGGCCGGGAGCAGGGTCGCGACCGTGACCTTCCCCGAGGCCGCCGGCGCGGTGAACGTCTATCCCATCGCGGTGCTGAACAAGGCCGCCCATCCCACCCAGGCGCGGAAGTTCGTCGACCTGGTGACCTCCGCGGCCGGCCAGCAGATCCTGGCCCAGGCCGGCTTCGCCAAGCCCTGACCTTCGTCCTCACCGCAACGCGGCGAACGCCCTCGGCTAGGGCTGGAAGGCCGGAAGAATCGAGCCGGAATCGCGGATCTCCCAGATGCTGTTCTTGGTCACGCCGTCGAAGTTGATCTTGTTCAACGTCGCCCGCGAGTAGGTGAGGTCGATGGCGACCTGGGTCGAGGTGTTGCCGTACGGGTCGGTCATCGGGAACGTGCCCTGAACGTTCACCGCGGAAGCATCGGGGTAGGTCGCTCGGGCGTACCTGAGAATGTCGATGGTGTCCAGCCGCGCACCGTCTTTGATCAGCAGCTCGGTGTAGTTGTCCCGAATGGCGAATCGAGCGTCGACGATTTCGCCGTCCGGGCCTTGAGTGGTCGTGAAGGTGACGCCGTCGGGCTTCTTGGGACCGGCCGGCGTCGACGGCGCCGCCTCGGTCGGTGTCGACGGTGCGGACGAGGGCAGTTGGCTGTCGTTTCGTTCGAATCCCCAGCTTTTGCCGACGATCACGAGGAGAACCAGCACGGTGAGTACAGACAGCGCCAGGGCCACCTTCCCGGAAAGGCCCTTCTTGGGCGGTTCCGTGGCGAAGGCCCATTCGCTGGTCCAATTGGTCCCGTCGAAATACCGTTGCAGCCCATGGCCTACCCCGGCGGGATCGGGGTACCAGCCCGGCGCCGATTTGGGCGGGGGCGGCGCCTGTTCAGATGGCATCCAAGCACCTTCGTCCTGACGGTGACCTTCCGGCTACCCGCGGCGATGGCCGCGCAAAACCATTCTCGCGCACCGGGTGACCACCAGTCACCGGGCCACCACTTACCGCCGGCGTCGGCGGGTCCCGCCCCACTGCGGCGCGCCGCGCACGCCGTTCCGGTGTAATGCGAGGAGCGGGTGAGCGGGTTCCGCGGACTTGTCAAGGTGGCCGTCGGCAGGAGGCTAGGTATTAGCGCGCACAGCACGGATCTGCCCCGCTGGGTGTACCTGCCCGCGGCCGTCGGGACCGTCTTCGTGGGGCTGCCATTGCTGGCCGTCGCGGTGAAGGTCGACTGGCCGCATTTCTGGTCGCTGATCACGAGCCCCTCGTCGCGCACCGCGCTGGCGCTCAGCCTTCGGACCGCGACCGCCAGCACGGTGTTGTGCGTGGCGCTGGGCGTGCCGATGGCGCTGGTGCTGGCGCGCAGCACGGCGCGACTGGTGCGGTTGCTGCGGCCGTTGATCCTGCTGCCGCTGGTGCTGCCCCCCGTCGTCGGGGGCATCGCCTTGCTCTATGCGTTCGGGCGGCTCGGACTGCTCGGCCAGTACCTGCAGGCCGCGGGCATCAGCATCGCGTTCAGCACGACCGCCGTGGTGCTGGCGCAGACGTTCGTCTCGCTGCCGTTCCTGGTGATTTCCCTCGAGGGCGCGGCGCGTACCGCGGGGGCCGACTTGGAGGTGGTGGCCGCGACGCTCGGGGCGCGGCCCAGCGCGGTCTGGTGGCGCGTCACCTTGCCGCTGTTGGCGCCGGGCGTCGCTTCGGGCGCGGTGCTGGCGTTCGCCCGCTCGCTGGGGGAGTTCGGCGCCACCCTGACCTTCGCCGGCTCGCGGCAGGGGGTGACCCGCACGCTGCCGCTGGAGATCTATTTGCAGCGGGTGACTGACGCCGACGCGGCCGTGGCGTTGTCGCTCCTGCTGGTCGTGGTGGCGGCCCTGGTGGTGGTGGGGCTGGGCACACGCCGGCTGACCGGGGCGGACGCGAGGTAGGGCCGGGCCATGAGCGAATTGCAGCTGCGCGCGGTCGTCGCCGACCGCCAGGTGGATGTGGAGTTCTCGGTGTCCGCGGGGGAGGTGCTTGCGGTGCTCGGGCCCAACGGCGCGGGCAAATCGACTGTCCTGCATGTCATCGCGGGCCTCCTTCGACCCGACCACGGGACGGTGCGGCTGGGCGATCGGGTCTTGACCGACACCGCGGCCGGGATCGACGTCCCGACGCACGACCGCCGAGTGGGGCTGCTGCTGCAAGACGCATTGCTGTTCCCCCACATGACGGTTGCCGCCAACGTCGCGTTCGGACCGCACAATCGTCGCGCGAGCCTGCGTCCGGGCCGCGCGACGCAGAAAGCGACGGCGGCCCGCTGGCTGCGCGAGGTGGACGCCGAGCGGCTCGCCGACCGCAAACCGCGACAGCTCTCCGGCGGGCAGGCTCAGCGGGTCGCCATTGCTAGGGCGCTGGCGGCCGAACCCGACGTGTTGCTGCTCGATGAGCCCCTGGCCGGGCTCGACGTCGCCGCGGCCGCGGCGATCCGGGCGGTGCTGCGCGCGGTCGTCACCCGCAGCGGCTGCGCCGCGATCCTGGTCACCCACGACCTGCTCGACGTGTTCACGTTGGCCGATCGGGTGCTGGTGCTCGAATCCGGCAAGGTCGCCGAAATCGGGCCGGTGCCCGACGTGCTCACCGCGCCGCGCAGCCATTTCGCGGCCCGCATCGCCGGTGTCAACCTGGTCAATGGGACGGTCGACCGCGACGGCTCGCTGGTCGCGCACGGCGGCGACCGCTGGTACGCCGCCGCACCCGAGCGGGGCGAACTGGTCTCACCGGAGCAGCATGCGATCGCGGTGTTCCCGCCCACGGTGGTCGCCGTCTATCGCGACCGGCCGCACGGCAGCCCCCGCAACGCCGTGGAAGTCACCGTGGCCGAGATGGATGTCCGCGGGTCGGCGGTGCTGGTGCGCGGCGCCCAGCAACCCGATGGCGCCCCCGGCCTGGCCGCCGAGATCACCGCGGACGCCGGCGCGGAGTTGCGGCTGGCACCGGGGGACCGGGTGTGGTTCTCCGTGAAAGCCCATGAGGTGACGCTGTATCCGGCCGCGCACTGAGCCCACCGGCGGAGTGCCCGGCGGCGTCCGCCGTCCGCGGGGCAGTCGGCAGGTTGCACATTGGCAACATCGACACAACTGCGCTGCGATAGTCCGCAAAGCTCCTTGCGTCACAGCCGTAACACGGTAGGTTCGTCGCCATGGAGCAGGTGGAACCGATTTCGACACGCCGCAAAGGACTGTGGACGACGCTGGCGATCACCACGATGAGTGGTGCCAGCGCACTCGCCATCGCGTTGCCGGCGACCTCGAGCGCCGATCCCGAAGTCCCGACCCCCGTCCCGCCGAGCCCGGCCGCTCCGGCCGCGCCGGCGCCACCCGCGGCTCCGGCCGCTCCCGCCGCGCCGGCGCCACCTGCGGCTCCGGCGCCGAATGGGCAACCGGCACCGGGTGATCCCAACGCGGTCCCACCGGCCGTGGCCCCCAACGGGGCACCGCCACCGCCCGTCGACCCCAACGCGCCCCCACCACCGCCCGTCGACCCCAACGCGCCGCCACCACCGCCCGTCGACCCGAACGCGGGGCGGATCAACAACGCCGTGGGTGGATTCAGCTACGTCCTGCCCGCCGGCTGGGTCGAGTCGGACGCCTCCCACCTGGACTACGGCTCGGCGCTGCTGAGCAAGGTGACCGGCCCGCCGCCGATGCCTGACCAACCGCCGCAGGTTGCCAACGACACCCGCATCGTGATGGGTCGCCTCGACCAAAAGCTTTACGCCAGTGCGGAAGCCGACAACGCCAAGGCCGCGGTGCGGCTGGGTTCGGACATGGGTGAGTTCTTCATGCCCTATCCCGGAACGCGGATCAACCAGGAGAGCACCCCGCTCGCCGGCGCCAACGGCAGCACCGGGAGCGGGTCGTACTACGAGGTCAAATTCAGTGACGCCTCCAAGCCGAACGGCCAGATCTGGACGGGCGTGATCGGCTCGGCCAACGGCGGGAACGCGCAACGCTGGTTTGTGGTGTGGCTCGGAACCTCCAACGACCCGGTGGACCGGGGCGCGGCCAAGGCGCTCACCGAGTCGATCCAGGCCTGGACACCGCCGGCGGCTCCGCCAGCGGCTCCGGGAGCCCCGCCGGCTCCGGGTGCGCCCGCGCCGGCACCGGCGGTTCCTGGGGCGCCCGCGCCGGCACCCGCACCGGGGGCTCCCGCAGCGCCGGCGGCTCCGGGGGCACCGGCACCGGTCCCGGGCCAGGCGCCGGCCGTGGAGGTCAGCCCCACCCCCGCGCCGGCACCGCAGCAAACTCGCTCGGCCTGACATAGGCCGACGGAAAATCGGTTGGTCAACCGTCTCCGATTCGGCACTCGTTTCGTGACCCAAACTGGGTATACCGAAGTGACGGCCCAGCAAAGCGCTGGGCTTTGCCAGCGATTGCAAGGAGACCCGCAATGGACATCATGGCAGCTACGGAATTCCTCGCTCGATCAAGCACGCTCACCAGCGTCGGCTGGATCGGTTACATCATCATCGGTGGTATCGCCGGTGCGATCGCCAGCAAGATCATCCGCGGTAGCGGAGCCGGGATCCTGATGGACATCGTGATCGGCATCGTGGGCGCGCTGGTCGGCGGTTTCATCCTGAGCTTCTTCGTCGACACCGCCAGCGGCGGCTACTTCTTCACCTTCTTCACCGCCCTGCTCGGCTCGTTGCTCCTGCTCTGGATCGTCGGCATGGTACGCAGGACCTAGCAGGCCGAACCCGTTGCGGCCGTGGTGGTTAGCGGCATGATGGAGCGATGGCATCACCGGTGACCACCACGGCAATGCGCGCCTGGCGCGTTCGTCGACCCGGGCCGATGGATACCGGCCCGCTCGAGCAGGTCACCACCGAGGTGCCGCGGCCGGGCCCGTCCGAACTGCTGGTGGCCGTGCGCGCGTGCGGGGTGTGCCGGACCGACCTGCACGTCACCGGAGGCGACCTTCTCGTCCACCGCGAACGGGTCACGCCCGGGCACGAGGTGGTGGGGGAGGTCGTCGAAATCGGCGCCGAGGCCGGCGACAAGTTCCGGGTGGGGGACCGGGTGGGTATCGCCTGGCTGCGCCACACCTGTGGCGTGTGCAAGTACTGCCGCCGCGGCGACGAGAACCTGTGCCCGAAATCCCGCTACACCGGCTGGGACGCCGACGGCGGCTACGCCGAATTCGCCACCGTCCCGGCCGCTTTCGCGCACCCCCTGCCCGGCGGGTACAGCGACAGCGAACTCGCCCCGTTGTTGTGCGCGGGCATCATCGGTTACCGCTCGCTGCTTCGCGCCGAGCTGCCGCCCGGCGGACGGCTAGGCCTCTACGGTTTCGGCGGCAGCGCGCACATCACCGCGCAGGTCGCCCTCGCGCAGGGCGCAGAGGTGCACGTAATGACGCGCGGAGCCCGGGCCCGCGAGCTGGCGTTGGAACTCGGCGCCGCCTCCGCGCAGGACGCGGCGGATCCGCCCCCGGCGCCGCTGGACGCCGCGATCCTGTTCGCCCCGGTCGGTGATCTGGTGCTGCCCGCGCTGCAGGCGCTGGATCGCGGTGGCACGCTGGCGATCGCCGGGATCCACCTGTCGGATATCCCGGCGTTGAACTACCAGCGTCACCTGTTTCAGGAACGCCAGGTCCGGTCGGTCACCTCCAACACCCGGGCCGACGCGCGGGCCTTCCTCGATTTCGCGGGCGAGCACCACATCGAGGTGACCACGCCCGAATATCCTCTCGGACAAGCCGATCGGGCGTTGACGGATCTGAGCGCCGGGCGCATCGCGGGCGCGGCGGTGCTGCTGGTGTGACCGTTCTCAGGTGGACAGGTGCCACACGAACGCGGCGGCGAGCGCACCGAGCCCATTCAGGGACCAGTGCAAGGCGATCGGCGCGATCAGGCTGCCGCTGCGCCGGCGCAGCCAGCTGAAGACGAACCCCGCGGCTCCCGTCGCCACCACGGCGCCGGCCACCCCCGCCAGCATTCCGACGATCCCGCCGCCGAACAGCCGGGTGAAGCCCACGTTGCTGCTGGTCAGTCCGAACGACGTGGCCACGTGCCACAGCCCGAACAGCAGCGAGCCCGCCAGCGCGACCCCGCGAAAACCCCACGCCCGGTTGAGCGCGCCGTGCAGGACGCCCCGAAACGCCAGCTCCTCGGGGATGACGGTCTGCAGCGGGATGATGACCATCGAGGCGACCATCGCGCCCGAGATCGTGGCGTAGCGGTTGTTCAGGAACATCGGCCGGGTCGCCGGCAGCAGCACGCCGACCGCGATCACCGAGGCCACCACCGCCACGGCCGCCAGCGCATAGCCCAGTCCCGGCTTCCAGTGCTCGCGGCCGAGGCCGAGATCCGCCCAACCCAAACCGCGGCACCGCATCAAGATGACCAGCCCGACGGCGGCGGCCGGGACCGTGCCGACGCTCGCCCACGGCGTGGTGAAATGCGCGATCAAATCCGTCAGGACAAGAACCACCACGACGACGGCGATGTCCAGGTGGATGCGGAACCGGTGCAGCGCCGAAAGCTCGGACGCCACAGGGTGAACGTCGACTGTGCCGGCCTCATGCATCCGGCCAGTCTACCGGCGGCCCACGGCGCGACGGGCCAATGCGATTGCCGTCACGCGAATCTCAGTCGCTCGGCTGCCAGGTCCACCCCGAAATCTTCGGGTCGTCCTCGCCGTGCTCGCGGGTGTACATCCGCGCGGCCAGGCGGGCGTCGACCATGCGCTGCCGCAGCATGGCGGCGCGGCTGGCCAATCCGTCGACCCGGTCGATGACATCCATGACCAGATGGAAGCGGTCCAAATCGTTGAGCATCACCATGTCGAAGGGCGTCGTCGTGGTGCCGCGTTCCTTGAAGCCGCGCACGTGCATATGCGCGTGGTTGGTGCGGCTGTAGGTCAGCCGGTGGATCAGCCACGGATAGCCGTGGTAGGCGAAGATCACCGGCCTGTCCGGGGTGAACAACGCGTCGAATTCGCGGTCCGGCAGGCCATGCGGGTGCTCGGTGTCGGGCTGCAGCCGCATCAGGTCGACGACGTTGACCACCCGGACGGCCAGCTCCGGCAGCTCGGAACGCAGGATGTCGGCGGCGGCCAGCGTCTCGAGCGTCGGGATGTCCCCGGCGCACGCCAGCACCACGTCGGGGTCGTCGCCCACAGATTGAGCGGTGCTCGCCCACTCCCAGATGCCCAGGCCGCGGGTGCAGTGCGCGATGGCCTCATCCATGTCGAGATAGGCCAGCGCGGGCTGCTTGCCGGCGACGATGACGTTGATGTAGTCGCGGCTGCGCAGGCAGTGATCGGCCACCGACAGCAGCGTGTTGCCGTCCGGCGGCAGGTACACCCGCGTGAGCTCGGGTCGCTTGTTGGCGACGAGGTCGATGAACCCCGGGTCCTGGTGGGACGCCCCGTTGTGGTCTTGGCGCCACACGTGCGAGCTCAGCAGGTAGTTCAGCGACGCGATCGGCCGCCGCCACGGCAATTCCCGGCTGGTGGCAAGCCATTTCGCGTGCTGGTTCAGCATCGAGTCGACGATGTGCACGAACGCCTCGTAGCAGTTGAACAGGCCGTGCCGCCCCGTCAGCAGGTAGCCTTCCAGCCAGCCCTGGCACAGGTGCTCGGACAGCACCTCCATGACGCGGCCGTCGGGCGCCAGGTGCTCGTCGTCGGGCTCGATCTCGGACAGCCACACCTTGTCGGTCGATCCGTAGACGGCGTCGAGCCGGTTGGAGGCCGTCTCGTCGGGCCCCATGAGCCGGAATCGGTCCTTGTTGCGGGCGATCACGTCGCGCAGGAACCCGCCCAGCACCCGGGTCGCCTCGTGCGTGACGGCCGCCGGTCGCTCGACGGCGACGGCGTAGTCGTGGAAGTCGGGCAGGTCGAGGTCGTGCAGCAACACCCCGCCGTTGGCGTGGGGGTTGGCGCTCATCCGGCGATCCCCGCTGGGCGCCAGCGCCCGCAGCTCCGGCCGCAGCCGGCCGTTTTCGTCGAAAAGCTCCCCGGGCCCATAGCTGCGCAGCCACTCTTCGAGCTGGGCACGGTGTTCGGGGTTGTCGCGCGTCGCGGCCAGCGGCACCTGGTGCGAGCGCCAGGTGCCCTCAACCTTCTTGCCGTCCACCATCTTTGGCCCGGTCCAGCCCTTAGGGGTACGCAGCACGATCATCGGCCACACGGGCCGCTCGACCCCGTTGCCGCCGCGGGCCGCACCCTGGATGGCGGCGATGTCGTCGAAGGCGTCGTCGAGGGCGGCGGCAAGTTGCCGATGCACATCGGCCGGGTCGTCACCGGCGACCGTGATCGGGCGGTACCCGTAGCCGCGCAGCAGCGATTCCAGTTCGGCGTGCGGGATGCGGGCCAGCACCGTCGGGTTGGCGATCTTGTAGCCGTTGAGCGCCAGGATCGGCAGCACGGCGCCGTCGGTGACGGGGTTGAGGAACTTGTTGGAGTGCCAGCTGGCGGCCAGCGGCCCGGTTTCGGCCTCGCCGTCACCGACGACGCAGGCCACCACCAGATACGGGTTGTCCAGGGCGGCGCCGTAGGCGTGCACCAGCGCGTAGCCGAGCTCGCCGCCCTCGTGGATGGATCCCGGCGTCTGGGCGGCGACGTGGCTGGGGATCCCGCCGGGGAAGGAGAACTGCCGGAACAGCTTGCGCAGGCCCTCGGTGTCCTCCTCTATGCCCGTGTAGACCTCGCTGTAGGTGCCTTCGAGGTAGGCGTTGGCGACCAGCCCCGGTCCGCCGTGCCCCGGCCCGGTCACGTAGATGACGTCGGCGTCGCGGTGGCGGATGACCCGGTTCAGGTGCGCGTAGACGAGATTGAGCCCGGGGGTGGTGCCCCAGTGACCCAGCAACCGCGGTTTGACGTGATCGATGGTCAGCGGCTCGGTGAGCAGCGGGTTGTCCAGCAGGTAGATCTGCCCGACCGACAGATAATTGGCGGCACGCCAGTACTTGTCGATCAGCGCGAGTTCGTCGTCGGAGAGCGCGGTTGCGTGGGTCATCTCACCGATTGTTCCCACCGATCCCTCCCGCTACTCCTCGCCGCGGGCGCGGGCTTCGTACGCCTGCCGCTTTTCGACGTCGACGTCGTCGGTGAAGACGTGATCGCCGCCGAGCATCCGGTTGAGGCCCTCGGCGATGCGGCGCGGCCAGAATTTCTGGGACACCACCATCGCCCCCGCGGCCTTGGTGATCCGCACCCGCGGCTTGGGGTGGGCCACCAGCTTGACGATGGCGTCGGCGATCTCGGCGGGCTCGGCGTTGCGGAACCCCTTGGCCCCCTTGGTGCCCGCGGTGAGCTCGGTGTTGACGAACGTCGGCAACACCGCGGAGAACTTCACCCCGGCCGAGCGGTACTCCAGCCGCGCCGAGTCGGTGAACGCGACCACCGCATGCTTGCTGGCGCAGTAGGTCGCCAGCCCGACGATGTAGAGCTCCCCGGCCAGCGAGGCGACGTTGATGACGTGGCCTGTGCCGCGGGGCACCATGCGCTGGGCCGCCAGCTTGCTGCCCAGGATCACGCCGTAGACGTTGATGTCCAGAATCCGCCGGGTGACCGCGTCCGGTTCGTCGACGATGCGGCCGACCGGCATGATGCCGGCGTTGTTGATCAGCACGTCGATCGGGCCGAGCCGGCGTTCGACCTGGTCGAGGAAATCGGCGAACGACTGCGGGTCGGTGACGTCGAGTTTTCCGTACACGTCGAGGCCCAGGTCGGCGCCCGACTCCTTCACCCGCACCTCGTCGACGTCGCCGATGGCGACCTTGGCGCCCAGATTGTGCAGCGCGGTCGCGGTGGCCAACCCAATTCCCCGCGCTCCGCCGGTGATGACTACCACCTTGTCGCGAACTCTTCCGCCGACGACCTTGAGGCCGAGGGAACCCGTGTCTGCCATGTTCGGTGCCTTCCAGATTCTTGACGGGTGTCAACTAGACAATCCGGTAAGCACAGCACTCGAAGTCTGGCCGCGCAACAGCCGGTCGGACCGGGCGAGGTTCAGCGCACGGCCAGCCACACCAGGCTGGCGGCGCCGGCCAGGGCACAGTAGATCGCGAACGGGGTCAGCGTCCGGGTCTGGAAATAGCGGGTGAGGAAGCGCACGGCCAGGTAGGCGCAGACGAACGAGGCGACGCTGCCCGCCAGCACCTGGCCGCCGATGCCGGCGCCCAGCGGCCCGAAGAGCTCCGGGATCTTGTACACCCCGGCGGCCAGGATGATCGGCGTCGCGAGCAGGAAGGAGAAGCGCGCGGCGTCCTCGTGCGACAGGCCGCGCCACAGGCCGGCGACGATCGTGATCCCCGACCGGCTGATACCGGGGAACAGGGCCAGGATCTGCGCGGCCCCGATCACCAGGCCGCGCGGCAGCGGGAGCTGGGCCAGCCGCTGATCCGAGGCCTCGTCGCCGTGTTCGAGCTCCGCATCGGACGGCGCCGGCTGTCCCGGCGCGGGCGCGGGCGCGATGCGGCGGCGCAACACCTCGCCCACGTACAGGGCGATGCCGTTGAGCAACAGGAACGTCGCCGCCGGGATCGGTTTGCCGAGCGTCGTCCGAAAAAGCTGCTCGAGCGCCAGGCCGGCCAGGCCCACCGGGATGGTGCCCACCACGATCAGCCACGCCAGCCGCTCGTCGGGCGTCTGAATGCGGCGATACCGCAGCGACGAGAAGAACCCCGACAGGATGCGCAGCCAGTCGCGCCAGAAGAACAGCAGCAGGGCGGCGGCGGTGGCGACGTGAAGGCCGACGATGAAGGCGAGGTAGGGCGAGTGGGGGGCCGAGACGCTGAGGTCCTGCGCCCACCGCCCGCCGACGAGTGCCGGCACCAACACCGCGTGCCCCAGGCTCGAGACCGGGAACAGCTCGGTGACGCCCTGGAACGCGCCAACCACCACGGCCTCGACGTAGCTCAAGTGCGCGGTCATAGCGGGTTGCCTCCATTAGACGACGGGTCGCGGTCGGCCTGTGACGATAGCCCACGCGAGTCCCCGAGTGGCCGTTCGGGCCGACCCGAGGGGATGAGCGCCGAATCCGCTTGCCCACCCGGCATTTTGGCCGCATGCTCGACCCGTCAGGCGGGCGAGCGCCCGCCGTGCAGCGCCCTGACCAGGCAGGTACGGTGTGCAGATGGTCGACGGGTTGCTCGATGCCGTCCGCGTCCTCGACTTGTCGGGCGGGGTCGCCGACGTGGTGACCCGTCTGTTCGCCGATCTGGGCGCCGACGTGTTGAAGGTGGAACCGCCGGGCGGCTGCCTGGCGCGTGACGCGCTGCCGACGCTGCGCGGCGCCAGCATCCCGTTCGCCGTGCGCAACGCCAACAAGCGCAGCGCGGTGCTCGACCCGTTCGACGACGAGGACTGCGCCCGCTTCCTCGATTTGGCCGCCGACGCCGACATCGTCGTGGACACCGGCGCCGACGAGCGCGGCGCCATGTTCGGAACCTCCGGCGAGGAGCTCGCCGCCCGCTACCCGCACCTGGTGGTGCTGTCGGTCACCGACTTCGGCGCGACCGGCCCGCGGTCCTCGTGGCGCGCCACGGATCCGGTGCTGTACGCGATGTGCGGCGCGCTGTCGCGGTCCGGCCCCACCACCGGCACCCCGGTGCTGCCGCCGGACGGCATCGCGTCGGCCACCGCGGCCGTCCAGGCGGCGTGGGCCGCGCTCGCGGCGTACTACAACCGATTGCGTTGCGGCACCGGCGATTACATCGACTTCTCGTGGTTGGACGCGGTCGTCATGGCCCTCGACCCGGCCTTCGGCGCGCACGGGCAGGCCGCCGCAGGCGTCCGGCGCACCGGGCGGTGGCGGGGCCGTCCGAAGAACCAGGACGCCTACCCGATCTACCCCTGCCGGGACGGCTACGTCCGGCTGTGCGTGATGGCGCCCCGGCAGTGGCGCGGCCTGCGGCGCTGGCTGGGGGAGCCGGAAGACTTCCAAGATCTCAAATACGACGTGATCGGCGCGCGATTCGCGGTGTGGCCGCAGATCAGCGAGCTGCTGGAGAAGCTTTTCGCCGGACAGAGCATGAAGGATCTGGTGGCCGCCGGACAGGCGCACGGGGTGCCCATCGCCGCGGTGCTGACGCCGGCGCGGATTCTGGGTTCGGATCACTTCCAGGCGGTCGGCGCGATCACCGAGGCAGAGCTCGTCCCCGGCGTGCGGACCGCCGTGCCGACCGGGTATTTCGTGGTCGACGGCCGGCGCGCGGGTTTCCGCACGCCGGTGCCCGCCGCGGGCCACGACGAACCGTACTGGCGCGGCAATCCGTCGGTGGTGCCGTCGGCGTCGGGCCGTCTCGGCGACTATCCCTTTGCGGGACTGCGGATTTTGGATCTGGGCATCATCGTCGCCGGCGGTGAGCTGAGCCGGCTGTTCGGTGACCTGGGCGCCGACGTGATCAAAATCGAGAGCGCCGATTACCCCGACGGATTGCGGCAGGCCCGCGTCGGCGAGGCCATGAGCGAGTCCTTCGCCTGGACGCACCGCAACAACCGCGGTTTGGGGCTGGACCTGCGCAGCGCCGAGGGCAAGAAGATCTTCGGCCGGCTCGTCGCCGAGGCCGACGCGGTCTTCGCCAACTTCAAGCCGGGAACCCTTACCGCACTGGGTTTTTCCTACGACGAGCTGCGCGCCCTCAACCCGCGGATCGTGCTCGCCGAGAGCAGCGCGTTCGGCGACACGGGGCCGTGGAGCGCGCGGCTGGGGTACGGCCCGCTCGTGCGGGCCACGACCGGCGTCACCCGGCTCTGGACTAGCGACGGCCCGGGGGAGGGGACCGAGGCGGCGCGGCACGCGTTTTACGACGCGACGACGGTGTTCCCCGACCACGTGGTCGGCCGGGTCACCGCGATCGCCGCGCTGGCCGCGCTGATCCACCGCGACCGGACGGGCAACGGCGCCCACGTCCACATCTCGCAGGCCGAAGTCGTGGTCAACCAGCTCGACACCCTGTATGTCACGCAAGCCGCGCTGGCCGCGGGCATCGACCGGATCCGCCAGGACACCAGCCTGCACGCGGTCTATCCCTGCGCCGGTGACGACGAATGGTGCGTCATCTCGATCCGAACGGACGACGAATGGCGGCACGCCGCTTCGGTTTTCGACCATCCCGAATGGGCGGACGACCCGCGCTTCGCCACCGGCGAAGCGCGGCTGGACAATCGGGACGAATTGGTGGAACGGGCCTCGGCGTGGACCCGCACCCGCACCCCGCTGCGGGCCGCCGAACTGCTGCAGTCGGCGGGTGTTCCGGCCGGGCCGATGAACCGTCCGCCCGACATACTCGAGGACCCTCAGCTGATCGCGCGAAACGTCTACAGCGCCATGGCTCATCCGCTGATCGAGAACCCGCTGCCCGCCGAGACGGGACCGGCGCCCTACCGCCACATTCCGTCGGCCCGGCGGGCCCCGGCGCCTCAGCCCGGGCAGGACACCGTCGAGATCTGCCGAAACGTGCTGGGAATGAACACCACCGACATCCAGCGGCTGATCGACGACCGCGTGCTGTTCGGCCCGGCCGCCGACGCCTGAGCCGCCCCGCGATCGCCCGAATGTGCGGCCGGCCGCACCCTCGCGCCCCACTGTGCGGCGAGCCGCACGCCGGGGGTCCGATAGGTTCGACGCATGACCGCTGACCCCAGGACCCCGGTTTTGATCGGCTATGGCCAGGTCAACCACCGCGACGAGATCGATCCGGCCACGCGGTCCGTCGAACCGATGGACCTGATGGTCGCCGCGGTCGAGCGGGCCGCCGACGCCGCGGTGATCGAGGCGGTCGACTCGATCCGGGTGGTCAACATCCTGTCGGCCCAGTATCGGGATCCCGGGCTGTTATTGGGCCAGCGCATCGGCGCCTCGGATTTCACCACGCTGTACAGCCCGGTCGGCGGCAATGTGCCGCAATCGCTGCTCAACCAGGCCTGCCTGGACATCCAGGGCGGCCGCGCTGGCGTCGTGCTGCTGGCCGGCGCCGAAACCTGGCGCACCAGGCGCGGTCTGCGGGCCCAGGGCGGCAAGCTGGTGTGGACCGAACAGGACCGCTCGGTCCCGATGGCCGAGGTGAGCGGCAACGACGTCCCGATGGCCGGCGACGCCGAGATCAGGATTTCCCTGGACCGCCCGGCCTACGTCTACCCCTTGTTCGAGCAGGCGCTGCGGGTGGCGCGCGGCGAGTCGATCGACGATCACCTCCAGCGCATCGGGGAGCTGTGGGCGCGGTTCAACGCGGTGGCGGTGGACAACCCGCACGCGTGGATCCGCACGCCGTCCAGTGCCGACGACATCCGCCGGGTGGGCCCGCGGAACCGGATGATCAGCTGGCCCTACACCAAGTTGATGAACTCCAACAACATGGTCGACCAGGGCGCGGCGCTCGTTCTGACCTCGGTCGAGCAGGCCAGGAGGCTGAAAATCCCCGCCGAACGCTGGGTGTACCCGCACGCGGGCACCGACGCGCACGACACACCGTCCATCGCCGAGCGCCACGAACTGCACCGGTCCATGGCCATCCGGATCGCCGGCGCGCGGACGCTCGAGCTGGCCGGCCTGGGCATCGACGACATCGATCACGTCGACCTGTACTCGTGCTTTCCCTCCGCGGTGCAAGTCGCGGCGGCCGAACTCGGGCTGAGCGTCGACGACCCCGCCCGGCCGCTGACCGTGACCGGCGGACTGACGTTCGCCGGCGGCCCGTGGAGCAACTACGTGATGCATTCGATAGCCACCATGGCGGAGTTGCTGGTGGCCAATCCGGGCCGGCGCGGTCTGATCACCGCCAACGGCGGCTACCTGACCAAACACAGCTTCGGTGTCTACGGCACCGAACCGCCGGCCGAATTCCGTTGGGAGGACACGCAACCAGAGGTCGACGCGGAGCCGACGACCGACGCGGTGGTGGAATGGGAAGGCGTGGGCACCCTCGAGGCGTGGACGACGCCGTATGACCGCGAGGGACGGCCGGAAAAGGCCTTTGTGGCGGTGCGCACCCCCGACGGGTCGCGCGCGCTGGCGGTGGTCACCGACGCCGACGCGGTGCAGGCCTCGGTGCGTGAAGATCTCGGTGGCGCCAAGGTCGCCGTCGCCGCGGACGGCAGCGCGACGCTGCGGTAGCCCTGTCACCCGTATGGCGCCAGGTCAGCGGCGCCGATCCTGGGTAACGGTCGCGTAGCCTATGCCGACTTGCCTATTGTTGAGTGCTGAGGGTTGGGGGAGGTGAGCCCAGGTGCACATCCTGGTTACCGACGCCACCGGCGCACTCGGGCGCCTGGTCGCTGGGCAGCTCATCGCTGCCGGGCACACGGTCACCGGCATTGCTGAGCTCCCGCATCCCTGCCTCGACCGCAACGTCGAATTTGTTTGCGCATCGCTGCGCGACCGCGTCTTGCGGGAGCTCACCGACGAGGCCGACGCGGTCATCCACCTGGCACCCATCGACCCCACCGCGCCCGGCAGCGCCGGCATGGACGGGCTGGCGCGGGTCACCGATGCGGCCGCGCGCGCCGGCTCCCGCCTGGTGTTCGTGTCGCAGGCCGCGGGACGGCCCGAGTTGTATCGGCCGGCCGAGGACCTGGTGTCCTCGAGCTGGGGACCCACCGCGGTCATCCGGATCGCGCCACCGGTCGGGCGCCAGCTCGACTGGATGGTGTGCCGCACCGTGGCCACGCTGTTGCGCAGCAAGGTGTCCGCGCAGCCCATGCGCGTGCTGCACCTCGACGACCTGATGCGCTTTTTGGTCCTGGCGATGGACACCGACCGCACCGGTGTGGTGGACCTCGCCAGCCCGGACACCGTCAACATGGTCACCGCCTGGCGCGTATTGCGAGCCGCCGACCCGCGCATCCGGCCGCATCGGGTGCGCAGTTGGGCCCAGCTGACGCCGGAGTTCGATGTCGCTGCGGCACAAGAGGACTGGATGTTCTCATACGGCTGGCACGCGCTGGACGCCGTCGCCGACACCGCGCGGGGACTCGTCGGACGCCGGCTGGACACCGCCGGCGCGATCAACCAGGGGGGACGGCTCGCGCTGCCCGTCGAGGTGCTGCCGCAATCTCGGCGACCGGCCGGTGACGACGTGCGCACCGCCGCGCCGGAAGGCCTGGAGGGCGAATTCGACGACCAGATCGATTCGCGGTTCCCGGTTTTCAGCGGCGCCGCACTGGCCGAGGCGCTGCCCGGACCGCTCACCCCGATCACGCTGGACGTCCAATTGAGCGGGCTGCGCACCGCGAGCCGGGTGTTGGGACAGGCGCTCGCCCTCGGCGGCGTCGCCGATGCCGAATGGGGCAGCAGGGCCATCGCGGTGTTCGGCCACCGCGCCTACGTCGGCGTGTCGGTCAACATGGTCGCGGCCAGCCAGCTGCCCGGCTGGGACGAGGACGCCGTCGCCCGCAACGCCCTCGTCGGCCAGCCCCAGGTCGGCGATCCGCTGCCGTTCGGCGAGCCGGCCTGGACGGCCGGGGCGCTCGGCTCGGTCGCCAAGGCCGTCGCCGCGGGGCGGTCGGTCGCGCTCCTGCGTCACCTGCGGGTCGACACCCGGGCGTATTGCGCCGCCGCGGAAGCCGAGCACCTCGATGCCGCGCAACTGGCGTTGCTGCCCGAAGAGGCCCTGGAAGTGCGGCTGCGGCTGTTGCGCGACCGCATCCACCAGGGCTGGATCCTCAACGCGCTCTGGTTGATCGACACCGGCGTCACCGCCGCGGCGCTGCCGCGCAGCCAGGCGGGGCGCAGCGTGCCCGGGATCAGCATGATCACCGACAGCGGACTCGTCGCGGCGGAGACCGCCGAGCTGGCGTCGGCGCTGCGGGCCGACCCGCCGTTGCGCGCGCTGGCCGCCGAGGGCAACCTCGCGAGCATTCGTGCGCTGTCGCCCAAGACCGCCGCCACCGTGGACGCGGTCGTCGCACGCATCGGGCACCGCGGTCCGGGCGAGGCCGAACTGGCCAGCACGACCTTCGCCGACGACCCGACGATGTTGCTGACCGCCGCGGCGGCGGCCGCACCCCCCGAGCCCACGCCCGCCACATTGGCCGAGCGGCTCACCGCCAACGCGCGCGGCTCGCGGGAGCTGGCCCACGACACCACGATGCGCTTCACGCACGAGCTGCGGATGACGTTGCGCGCGTTGGGATCTCTGCGCGTCGAGGCGGACCTGATCGACGCCGTCGACGACATGTACTACCTGACGTGCAATGAGCTGGTCACGATGCCGGGCGACGCACGGCTGCGGATCAAACGCCGCCGCACCGAACGCGAACGCCTGCAGGCGCAGTTCCCACCCGACGTTATCGACGGGGCCTGGGCGCCGGCCCCGCACAGCCCCGACGACCCGGGCGCCGGGACCACCGCCGAGGATGGCTCAGCCGAGCAGCTCGCCCAGGGGTGAGCGCGGGTCGGCCAGCTTGTCGGGGTCGACGGCGGCCTTCGACCGGATCAGCGCTTTGACGTCGTCGAGCACATCCCAGATGTTGACGTTCATTCCGGCCAGCACCCGGTGGTCGCCGTCGAGCCAGAACGCGACGAACTCCCGGCCGGCGACGTCACCGCGAAACACCACCCGCTCGAAGCTGGGGGCGTGTCCGACGTACTCCATCCCGAGGTCGTATTGATCGGTGAAGAAATAGGGCAGCTCCGCGTATTCGCCTGGTGTGCCCAGCATCCCGGCCACCGCCACGGCGGGCTGCTTGAGCGCGTTGGCCCAGTGCTCGGTGCGGATGCGAGTGCCCAACAGCGGGTGTTCGGCGGCGGCGATGTCGCCGACCGCATAGATGTCGGGATCGCTGGTGCGCAACGAGGCGTCGACGAGCACCCCGCCGTCGCCCAGGGAGAGCCCGGCCTGCTCGGCGAGTTCGACGTTGGGCTTGGCGCCGACGGCCACCAGCACGGCGTCGGCGGCCACCGTCGATCCGTCCCGCATCCGCAGGCCGGTGGCCGAGCCGTCGGCCGTTGTGATCTCCTCGACCTGCGTTTCGAGGCGAAGATCCACGCCGTGCTCGCGGTGCAGGGTGGCGAACACCTCGCCGACGGTCTCGCCCAGCGCGGCCAGCAGCGGCTGCCTGGCGGTTTCCACCACGGTGACGTTCACACCTCGCTGGCGCGCACCCGCGGCCACTTCCAGCCCGATCCACCCGGCGCCCACGATCGCGAGCGAAGCGCCTTCGGACAGAACGTCGTTCAATGCCACGGCGTCTTCGTAGGTGCGTAGGTAATGCACACCGGCGGAGTCCGACCCCGGTATCGGGGGCCGGCGCGAGGCCGATCCCGTGGCCAGCAACAGCTTGTCGTAGCCGACGGTGGTGCCGTCGGGCAGCCCGACGGTGTGGCCGGCGGCGTCCAGGGAGGCCACCCGCGTGTTGAGCCGTAGGTCGACGTTGTGGTCGCGGTACCAGTCGGAGTTCTGCACGGTGAAATCGGTCAGCGACTTTTTGCCGGCCAGATACTCCTTCGACAGCGGCGGCCGCTCGTAGGGCAGATGTTCCTCGTCGGCGAACACAATGATGTGCCCATCAAAATCGTTGTCGCGCAATGCTTCTACGGCTTTAGCGGCCGCGAGTCCGCCACCGATGATGACGAAGCTGGTCGAGTTGGCCATGGATGGGGCTCCGTTCTGTGGAATTTTCAGCCTACTCGCGGGCGCTCAGCCCAACAGCTCGCGCAGGTCGAGAGCGTTGCGGACCGCGTGCCCGCCCAGGTCGTTGTTGAAATACATCCACACGTCTTTCCCTTCACCGTCCCAAGCGGTGAGCCGCTCGGCCCAGCGGCGCAGATCGTCGGCGGTGTAGGAACCGGCGTAGTTCGCCTCGGGATCCGGCCCGTGCATCCGGATGTACACCAGATCCGTCGTCGCGCGGGGAATGCACTCGAGCCCCAGCCCACTCATCACCACATACGCGGCGCGATGGCGTTCCAGCAGCTCGAACACCGCGGGGTCATTCCACGACGGGTGCCGCAGTTCGACGGCGACGCGGATCGACGTGGGCATGAGTTGCAGGAACGAATCCAGGCGCGCGTCATCGCGCTGCTGTTCGGGGTGCAGCTGCACCAGCAGCACGCCGTGGCGATCACCCAGCAGCTGCCAGCAGCGTTCGAATCGTTCGATCCACGGTTCGGGCGAGGCCAGCCGGCGGTAGTGCGTCAAGCCGCGATGCGCCTTGACCGACATGGTGAAGCCGTCCGGCAGCTGATCGCGCCAACCCTCGAACGTCGAATCCTTGGGCCACCGGTAGAAACTGGCGTTCAGTTCGACGGTGTCGAACGCCTCGACGTAGCGGGCGAGCCGGCGCGCCGATGGCGTTCCCGGCGGATACAGCACATCGATCCAGTGGTTGTACGACCACCCCGAGGTACCGATTCGTATGGTCACCGCGGCTCAGCCGGCCACCCGCTGACGCACATCGGCGTCCAGCGACGCCCTGACCAACGCGGCGGCCAGTCGCGCATTGGCCTGCGGCGCAAGGCTTCCCAGCTTCTTCGGTTCGGCGGGCAGGCCAAACCGCTTGGCGGTCCCGGTGGCGCGGTCATCGAAATACGGCCGCACCCAGGTCCACACGTCCTGCACCTCGCGCAGGTAGATGTCGGCGCCCGTGTCGCCGATTCCCTTGAACTGCTTGAGCATCCGTTTCGCCGCTGCCACGTCATGCCCGCTGCGATCGGCCAATTCGCGCATGTCGCCGGAGTAGTCGTCTCGAAGTCGTTCGGCCATATCGGTGAGCCGGGTGGCCGAGCTCTCGTCGTAACGCACGTAGTGCGCGCGCCCAAAGGCGTCGATCATGGTTTGCCGGTCCGAGGCCAGCACGGCCTCGGGGGTCCGCAGGCCCGCCTTGAAGAGTTCGCGCGCGGCGGCCGTGGCGATGGTCGCATCGATCGGCTTGCTGGCCAGCATGCACAGCACCAAAAGCTGGAACAGCGGCATCGGCTTGTCGCTCAGCGTGATGCGCGCCTGCGCCGCGTAGGTCGTGCCGGCCACGTCGAGCAGTCGTCGCACCCGCTGGTCCATACCGCACCGCGTACCCCCACGCCGCCACGGCAAACCGCGCCCGCTATTTGGGCGGCAGGCTGCGCGCGTGGTCGACCCCGCGTTTGACCCAACTATGAAGCTGGCGTTTGGTTTGCACGCCGGCGGGCTCGACGCGCAGCCAGCCCCGGGCCTCTCGCCCGGCCATCACCATGGGGCTGACGTGCGCGCGCCCGGCGAGTTTGTCGGTGTCCTCGCGCGGCACCCGCACCAACAGTCCACCCTGGCCGCTGACGGCCACCGACATGTTGCCGTTGACCAGGAACGCCAGGCCGCCGAACATGCGCTTTTCGTCGATGCCCGGCTGGCCTCCGAGAAGTTCGCGGACCCGGTTGGCCAGGTCTTCGTCGTAGGCCATCCGCGGGTCAGTCCAGGTCGACCCGGACGGTGAGCAGGTCGCTGCCCATCAGGCGCACCATCGCGCTGTTCAGCCGCGGCAGGTTGCCCAGGCGCTGCACCGCATCGTCGTCGGGCAGGAGGTGGGCGGTGCCGTGGCGCCACGTGCCGCCAACACGCACCCGCACAGCCGGATTGGCCTTGATATTGCGGATGTAATCCGAGTGCTCGCCGTGTTCGGAGACCATCCAGAACTGGTTGTCCACCACGCGCCCGCCCACCGCGGTGCGCCGCGGCTGCCCGCTCTTGCGTCCCTTGGTCTCGAGCATGGTCATCGGCAGCTGCCGGCCGACCGGGTTGACCAGCAGGCGTTGAACCCGGTGGACCACTTGTCGTTTGAGAATCCGGATATCCGTCATAGTCCCTAGATTCTGCCGCAGACGAGAAACAGCCGCCGCATTCGCGGCTGTCTCGCTGGGCCGGGTTACGTCGCGTACGCGACGAATTGACCGTCGGGCAGGAAGACGCCCCACTGGTTCACGGCCGGGTTGAATACGACCGGATAGTCGCCCGGTTGACCCGGCGGCATCCAGCGGGCCGGAAGCCCGTAGCCGATCGGGTCGTTGTAGTGGCCCGGTGGCGGGAATCCGTTCTGCCCGGGCGGAAGCGGCGTGCCCGGGGCCGTGCAGTTGACGCCCGGTCCGGCGTTACAGATCGGTACCCCCTGTCCCGGCATGGGACCCGGCACATTCTGGCCGGGCACCGGGCCCGGTCCCGGCACGTTCGGCCCAGGCACTGGCCCCGGCACATTCGGGCCATTCGGATCGGCTTGAGCCAGGCCGGCACCTACTCCGAGCGCGCCGGACGTCAGCGCACCTGCGATTACGGCGCTGGCAGCGAATCTGTTCAACCTCATGATGAACTCCTTATCGAGCCGCTTGGCTGCCCATCGGGCCACCTAACAGCGGTAATTTGTTGTTCGTCACCCGCGTCTTTTCGACGCCGGATAGAGGTCATCCCCCCTCGGCTGGTCTTCCCTCTGCGTTGCTGCGTACCCGTCCCGGGGGGAGCCTGAAACTCCGACCATGCCCCGGCACACCGCACCGGGTCTGACTCAACGTGGCTTCAACAGCGGCCGCGATTCGCCTGGCCGCGCGATCAGGCCGCGGCCGTGGCGGCCGAGGCCGCCGGTTCGAGCGCCTGGGCCACGATCTCGGCGACGTCGGTCATGGGCCGCACGTCCAGCGCCTCGAGCACCTCGGTGGGCACGTCATCGAGATCCGGCTCGTTGCGCTGCGGAATGAAAACCGTTGACAGCCCGGCACGTTGGGCGGCCAGCAGCTTTTGCTTCACCCCGCCGATGGGCAGCACCCGGCCGTTCAGCGTGACCTCTCCGGTCATGCCGACGTCGGAGCGGACCTGGCGTCCGGTGGCCATCGAGACCAGGGCGGTCACCATGGTGACACCGGCCGACGGGCCGTCCTTGGGCACCGCCCCCGCGGGCACGTGGACGTGGATGCGCCGGTCCAGCGTCTTGGGATCCACACCGAGCTCGGCGGCGTGCGAGCGCACGTAGGACAGCGCGATCTGCGCCGACTCCTTCATCACGTCGCCCAGTTGACCCGTCAGTTGCAGGCCCGGGTCACCGTCGGTGGAGCCGGCCTCGATGTAGAGCACGTCGCCACCGAGGCCGGTGACGGCCAGGCCGGTGGCCACACCGGGCACCGCCGTGCGTTCGGCCGATTCCGGCATGAACCGCGGACGGCCCAGGTAGTCAACCAGATCCGGCTCGTCGATGGTGATCGGTCGCGGATCGTCAACCAGCTTGGTGGTCGCCTTGCGCAGCGCCTTGGCCAGCAGCCGTTCGAACTGTCGCACACCGGGCTCGCGGGTGTAGTCGGCGGCGATCTTGCGCAGCGCCGCGTCGCTCACCGCCACCTCGTCCTCGGTCAGCGCCGCGCGGTCCCGCTGCCGGGGCAGCAGGTAGTCCCGCGCGATGGCGACCTTGTCGTCCTCGGTGTAGCCGTCGATGGCCACCAGCTCCATGCGGTCCAGCAGGGCCGACGGGATGTTCTCGATCACGTTCGCCGTCGCCAAAAACACCACATCGGACAGGTCCAGGTCCAGATCCAGGTAGTGGTCGCGGAAGGTGTGGTTCTGCGCCGGGTCGAGCACCTCGAGCAGCGCCGCGCTCGGATCGCCGCGGTAGTCGGAACCGACCTTGTCGATTTCGTCCAGCAGCACAACGGGATTCATCGATCCCGCCTCACCGATCGCGCGCACGATCCGGCCCGGCAACGCGCCCACGTAGGTACGACGGTGCCCGCGGATCTCGGCCTCGTCGCGCACACCGCCCAGGGCGACGCGCACGAACTTGCGGCCCAACGCCCGGGCCACGCTCTCGCCCAGCGACGTCTTGCCGACGCCCGGGGGACCGGCCAGCACCATCACCGCACCGGAGCCGCGGCCGCCGACGACCTGCAGCCCGCGTTGGGCGCGGCGCGCCCGGACGGCCAGGTATTCGACGATGCGATCCTTGACGTCGTCCAGCCCGTGGTGATCGGCGTCCAGGACTTCCCGCGCCGCCTTGAGGTCGGTGGAGTCCTCGGTCTTGACGTTCCACGGCAGGTCGAGCACGGTGTCCAGCCAGGTGCGAATCCAGCCACTCTCCGGGCTCTGGTCGCTGGAGCGTTCCAGCTTGCCGACCTCGCGCAGCGCGGCCTCGCGCACCTTCTCGGGCAGCTCGGCGGCCTCGACGCGGGCCCGATAATCATCGGACCCGTCGGGCTCACCTTCACCGAGCTCCTTGCGGATGGCCGCCAGCTGCTGGCGCAGCAGGAACTCCTTCTGCGTCTTCTCCATGCCCTCGCGCACGTCCTCGGCGATCTTGTCGCTGACCTCGACCTCGGCGAGGTGGTCGCTGGTCCAGTCGATCAGCACGCGCAGCCGCTCGGCGACGTCGACCGTCTCCAGCAGCTGGCGCTTCTGCGCGTTGCTCAGGTAGGACGCGTACCCCGAGGTGTCGGCCAGCGCCGACGGATCGGACAGCCGGTTGACGTAATCGATGATCTCCCAGGCCTCGCGTCGTTGCAGCATGGCCAGCAGCAGCTTCTTGTACTCCGCGGTCAGCGCCTTGACCTCGTCGGTCGCCTCGGCCTCGGGGACCTCGGTCACCTCGACCCACAGCGCCGCCCCGGGGCCGGATGCGCCCGCCCCGATCTGTGCCCTGCGCTCGCCGCGCACCACCGCGGCGGTGCCGCCACCGGCGATGCGCCCGACCTGCAGGATCTTCGCGATCACACCGTGCGACGGATACCGGTCCTCGAGCCGGGGGGCGATCAGCAGCTGTCCCGACTCGCTGGCCTGGGCGGCGTCGATCGCCGCGCGGGCCGCGTCGTCCAGCGCGATCGGCACCACCATTCCGGGCAGCACGATGGTGTCGGTGACAAACAGCACCGGCACCGACTTGGCTTCAGCCATCAAATCCTCCAAAAGTTGAGTCTGATGCGCTTAACCCAGCCGGGCGCCGGTTTGTTCCCGCGCGTCCCGGCCATCGCGGGGGTGCGGCCGGCCTCACACCGGCGGCACGGGCCCTAGGCGCCGCAGCTGCGTGACGTGCTGCGGCGATAGCTCCTCGAGGCACGTGACGCCGAGCAGGCGCATCGTGCGGATCACGCCCTCGGCGAGGATGTCGATCGCGCGGCTCACCCCCGCCGCACCGCCGGCCATCAGGCCGTAGAGGTAGGCCCGACCGACCAGCGTGCACCGGGCGCCCAGCGCGATCGCCGCGACGATGTCGGCGCCCGACATGATGCCGGTGTCCACCAGGATCTCGGTGTGCTGACCCAGGTCGCGCGCCACTGTCGGCAGCAGGTGAAACGGCACCGGGGCCCGATCCAGTTGGCGCCCACCGTGATTGGACAACACGATCCCGTCGACACCGCGGTCGACGACCGCGCGGGCATCGTCAAGCGTCTGAATCCCTTTGACGACGAGCTTGCCCGGCCACTGCTCCTTGATCCACTCCAGGTCATCGAAGGTCAGGCTGGGATCGAACATCGTGCTCAGGTATTCGGCGACCGTGCCGGGCCAGCGGTCCAGCGACGCGAACGCCAGGGGTTCGGTGGTCAACAGGTCGAACCACCACTTCGGGTGGGGCACCGCGTCCAACACGGTGCGCAGCGTCAGCGTGGGCGGGATCGTCATGCCGTTGCGGTTGTCGCGCAGCCGTGCGCCGGAGACCGGGACGTCGACGGTGGCCAGCAGGGTATCGAAGCCGGCCTCGGCGGCGCGTCTGACCAGCTCCATCGAGCGTTCGCGGTCCCGCCACATGTAGAGCTGAAACCACTTTCGGCCTCGGGGCACGGCCGTGACGAGATCCTCGATCGCGCAGGTACCCAGCGTGGACAGCGAAAACGGGATCCCCGCCCTGGCCGCCGCCTGCGCGCCGGCGATCTCGCCCTCGGTGTGCATCAGCCTGGTGAATCCGGTCGGCGCGATCCCGAACGGCAGCACGACCGGCTGGCCTAGCACATCCCACCCCGCGGACACTTGGGAGACGTCGCGCAGGATCGTCGGATGAAATTCGATGTCGCGGAAGGCTTGTCGGGCGCGTTCGATGGACAGCTCGTCTTCGGCCGCGCCATCGGTGTAGTCGAACGCGGCCTTCGGGGTGCGCCGCTTGGCGATGCGCCGCAGGTCTTCGATGGTGTAGGCGGCGTCGAGCCGCCGCTTGGTCGCGTTCAGCTCGGGCCGCTTGAACTGCATGAGCGGGGCGAGATCGCGCACTTTGGGTACTCGTCGGCGAACGGCCTTCCGTCTTTCGAGTTCCATAATGTGCAACCGTAGTCAGGTGACACGTGCAGGCGACCCGTTCGATCTCCAGCGTTTCGTGGACGCGCAGGAGCCGGTGTACGGCGACGTCCTCGACGAGCTGCGGGCCGGACGAAAGCGCAGCCACTGGATGTGGTTCGTCTTCCCCCAACTGCGCGGCCTGGGCGGCAGCCCGACCGCGGTCCATTACGGCATCTCCTCGCTGGACGAGGCGCGGGCGTACCTGCGTCATGAGCTGCTGGGGCCGCGGCTGCGCGAGTGCGCCCGACTGGTCACCGCGGTGCAGGGGCGCTCGATCGGGCAGATCTTCGGCTCGCCGGACGACCTCAAACTGTGCTCGTCGATGACCCTGTTCGCCCACGCCACCAAGGACGACGAGGACTTCGTCGCGGTGCTCGACAAGTACTACGGCGGCCGGTACGACGAGCCGACGCTGGACCGGCTGACCGGGCCCTAGACCGAGCTTAGGATCCGCCAACCGTGCGGCTCGACCGTAACTGCGTCGACGACCTCCGGCGGCGGGGCCGCCGATCCGCCGATGACCTGCGCGCGCCCCGTGCCCAGCTCCGGCAGCGACACGTGCAGCGGTTCGTCGTCGATGTTGAGTACCACCAGCAAGGCGTCGTCGCCGTTGCGCGCCTCGTAGACGTAGTGCCGGTTTTCCAGCCGTAACGCGGTGGTGGACGCCGCGTGCAGCCAGGGGTGGCGCCGTCGCAGCCCGACCAGGTACTGGTGCAGCCCCCAGGTCTGGACGCCGAAGTCATCCAGTTGCAGTGGGGGAGAGCCGAATTCGGGGCGCACGGCGTCGTCGCCGCCGAACCGTTCTTCCTTGACGCCGCGGAACCCGAGCTCGTCGCCGGCGTAGACGCTCGGCACCCCGCCGATGGTGAGCAGCAGCACCAGCGCGTGGGCCACATGCGCGGGGTTGTCCAGCTGGCTGGCGATGCGGGTGACGTCGTGATTGCCGATGAAGGTCAGCGGCGCGAAGCGGCTCAGAAAGTCGTTGTGGCGCTGCAGCGCCCAGTCCAGCTCGAAGAAATTGCCGTCGTTGAGGCTGCTCCAGATCGCCTTCCACAGCTCGTATTGGGTGGCCGAGTCGAAGGTGGCGGCCTCGACGACCGCGGCGTAGTCGCCGTGGATGAGTTCGCCGACGAACCAGGCATCCGGATAGCGCTCGCGCACCCGGGGCAGGGTCGAGGCCCAGAAGTGTTGTGGCACGGCATAAGCCGCGTCGAGGCGCCAGCCGTCGGCGCCGCGGCCCAACCAGTGCGCCATCACCTCGACGGTGTAGTCGGCGACGGCGGGGTTGTCGTGGTTGAGGGTGATCAGCCCGTCGTGGCCTTCGAACGTGTGAAAGCGCCCGGGACGTCCGCGGAACCAGCGCGCGGCGGCGTCGTCCTCGGCCGCCTCGCGGTGGCGCGGAAAATCCACGCCGACGTGGTTGAACACGCCGTCGAGCAGGACGCGCAGGCCGCGTCGGTGCGCCTCGGCGAGGAGGTGGTCGAAATCGGCGTCGTCGCCGAGCCGGGGATCGATGCGGTAGTGGTCGGTGGTGTCGTAACCGTGTGTGCGCGAGGCGAAGATCGGGCCCAGCGCGATGCCGGACGCCCCGAGTTCGATGGCGTGGTCCAACCAGTCGACGAGCCGCCGCAACCGGTGTTGATGCGGTTGCGGCGGCTCGTTTGACTGCGGTACGGGGAACGCGCCCACGAACCCCAGCGGGTAGACCTGCCACCAGATGGCGTGCTGGACCCAGTCGGGTCCGGACACGGCGCTGGTCACGACGGCGCGATCAGCCGACGGTCGCCAGCGTCTGGGAAGCGACGATCGCTTGGGCCACGCCGGAAACGATCGCCGCGGCCTTCAGCGCCTCCTGGATGGTTTCGCGGCTGACACCGGCCTCGCGCAGCGTGTGCTCGTGGGCCGCCACGCAATCCGGGCATCCGTTGATCGACGACACTGCGAAGCACCACAGCTCGAAGTTCGCCTTTTCCACACCGGGATTGGCGATGATGTTCATCCGCAATCCCGCGCGCAGGTCGTCGTACTTGCCGTCGAGGAAGCCCCGGCCACGGTAGAACACGTTGTTCATGGCCATGACCGATGCGGCTCCCAGCGCCGCGTTGTACGCCTCGGCGGACAGAATGTCGGCCGCCTCCGCGCCAATCTCGCTGAGCACCTGCGTATTCCGGGTCGCCGCGGCGCTCGCCAACAGCGTGCCCCACAGCTGCTCCTCGTTGAGCTCGGTCGTGCGGGTGATCGAGCCCAGGTTGAGCTTGAGGTCCTTGGCGTACTCCGGCAGCGCTTCCTTGAGGTTCTCTACGCTCATCTCGCCTCCTGTTCAGACCCTACGGGATCAGCCCCGGATCAGGCCGACTGCTTGAGCAGCTCGGTGGCGTCGAGCGTCGGGTCGCCCTTGCGCCAGTTGCACGCGCACAGCTCGTCGGACTGCAGCGCGTCCAGCACGCGCAGCACTTCCTCGACGTTGCGGCCCACCGAACCCGCGGTGACCGAGACGAACTGGATCTCGTTGTTGGGGTCGACGAGGAAGGTCGCCCGGTCGGCCACGCCGTCGGCGTTGAGCACGCCGGTGGCCAGGCTCAGCTCCCGCTTGATGTCCGAGAGCATCGGGAAGGGCAGCTTTTTGAGGTCCTCGTGCTGCGCACGCCAATTGAAGTGGACGAACTCGCTGTCGATCGACACACCCAGAACCTGCGCGTCGCGGTCGGCGAATTCGTCGTTGAGCTTGCCGAAGGCGGCAATCTCGGTCGGGCACACGAAGGTGAAGTCCTTCGGCCAGAAGAACACCACGCGCCATTTGCCGGCGTGGTCCTCGTTGGTGATGGTGGTGAAGTAGTCGCCGGGCTGCTTGGCGTCGACCTTGGACAGATCGCCCGCGATCAACGCGGTGAGCTCGTAGGCGGGGAACTGGTCGCCGATGGTCAGCAGAGGCATATCGCTCCTTATCTGGATTTACTCAAGATTAGCTTTCTTCCACCATGTTGCCGCGTACCCTGGTTGAAGTAAAGGTGATATTTCCCACTACACTTATAGGTATGACCGATAAGAGTTATCAGCCCACGATCGCCGGCCTGCGCGCCTTCGTGGCGGTGGCCGAGAAGCATCAATTCAGTGGTGCCGCAACGGCTCTCGGCGTCAGCCAGTCGACGTTGTCGCAGGCGCTCTCGGCGCTGGAGGCGGGCCTGGGCACCCGTCTCGTCGAGCGCTCGACACGGCGTGTCTTCTTGACACCCCAGGGTACGGAGCTGTTGCCGCGCGCCCAGGCCGTCGTCGAGGCGACCGACGCCTTCACCGCCGCCGCGGCGGGCGCCTCGGATCCGTTGCGGGTCGGCATGAGGCTGGGCCTGATTCCCACGGTGGCGCCCTACGTGCTGCCGACCGTGCTGGCCGGCGTGGCCGAGCAGCTTCCGGGGCTGGCCCTGCGGGTGACCGAAGACCAGACCGAGCGGTTGTTGGCGGTCTTGCGCGAAGGGGCATTGGATGCGGCATTGATCGCCCTGCCCGCCGAGGGCGCCGGGGTCAGCGCGATCCCCATCTACGACGAGGATTTCGTCCTCGCCCTGCCCCCCGGCCATCCGCTGGCGGGCAAGCGCCGGGTTCCGGCGACGGCGCTGGCCGACCTGCCGCTGCTCCTGCTGGACGAGGGGCACTGCCTGCGCGATCAGGCGCTGGATGTCTGCCACAAGGCCGGGGTCCGGGCGGAGCTGGCCAACACGCGGGCGGCCTCACTGGCGACTGCGGTGCAATGCGTGACGGGCGGGTTGGGCGTCACGCTGATTCCGCAGAGCGCGGTGCCCGTCGAGGCCTCGAGAAGCCGCCTGGGCCTGGCGCAGTTCGCGGCGCCGCGCCCGGGCCGGCGAATCGGCTTGGTCTACCGCTCGTCGAGCGGGCGCGACGAGTCCTACCGTCAGCTGGCCGGGCTCATCGGGAAGCTGATCAGCAGCCAGCATCAGGTGCGCCTGGTGAAGTAGGCCTATCCGGCGGGCCCGCACCGGTAGGTTCGGCCTATGGAAAAGGTAATCGCGGTGCTCATGCGCGCCGACTCCGACGACGATTGGTGCGCCCGGCAGCGGGGGCCGGTCGCCGATGCGCTGCTGGAGCTGGGTGTGCCCGGATTGTCGGTCAACGTCCGCGACGACGCCGTGCGCCAGTCGTTGATGACGCTCACGACGCTGGACCCACCGGTCGCCGCGGTGGTGAGCATGTGGACCCAGCAGTGCTACGGCGAGCAGATGACGTCCGCGCTCGAGCTGCTGGCAAAGGAGTGTGAGCAGCTCGCCGCGTACCTGGTGACGGAATCGGTCCCGCTGAGCGCGCCCGCCGTCGAGTCCGGTTCCCGCACACCGGGTTTGGCCAACATCGCGTTGCTGCGCCGGCCCGCGGGCATGGACCAGGCGACGTGGCTGACCCGTTGGCAACGCGACCATACACCGGTAGCCATCGAGACACAGTCGACGTTTGGCTACACCCAGAATTGGGTGGTGCGCGCGCTCACCGAAGACGCGCCGGGAATCGCCGGCATCGTCGAGGAGTTGTTCCCTGCGGAGGCGATCACCGATCTTCGGGCGTTTTTCGGAGCCGCCGACGACAACGATCTCCAACACCGGTTAGGACGAATGGTGGCCAGCACGACGGCCTTTGGCGCCAACGAGAACATCGACACCGTGCCGACGAGCCGCTACGTCATCAGCACGCCGTTCACGCACTGAGGACACCGAATGACGACACTGCGCGACGCCGTGGCATTGGCCGCGGCGGAAAACGGATTGGCGGTGGTATCGACCGTCCGGGCTGACGGGACCGTGCAGGCGTCACTGGTCAACGTGGGCCTGTTGTCGCACCCGGCGAATGGTCAACCGGTGCTGGGGTTTACCACCTACGGAAAAGTCAAGCTGGCCAACCTGCGGGCCCGGCCGCAGTTGGCCATCACCTTCCGTAACGGGTGGCAGTGGGCGACGGTCGAGGGGCGCGCGGAGCTGGTCGGCCCCGACGACACCCAGCCGTGGCTGACCGATCCCGATCGGTTGCGAGTGCTGCTGCGCGACGTGTTCGTTGCGGCGGGCGGTACCCACGACAACTGGGACGAGTACGACCGCGTGATGGCTTCCGAGGGGCGCGCCGTGGTGCTGATCGCCCCGACCCGCGTCTACAGCAACGGCTAGCCTCGCTACGCTGCGGGGGTGACGCTGCAGATCGATGACGACAAGCGGGTGCGCACCCTCACGCTGAACCGCCCGGAGGCGCTCAACGCCTTCAACGAAGCCCTCTATGACGCCACCGCCGAGGCGCTGCTGGCCGCCGCCGACGATCCCGAGGTGGCCGTGGTCCTGCTGACCGGAGCGGGTCGCGGGTTCAGCGCCGGGACCGACCTCGGTGAGATGCAGGCGCGCATCACCGACCCCGGCTTCACCCCGGGCAAGCATGGCTTCATCGGACTTATCAACGCGCTCAGCGCCTTTCCCAAGCCGCTGATCTGCGCGGTGAACGGTGTCGGGGTGGGGATCGGCGCCACGATTCTGGGCTATGCCGATCTGGCGTTCATGTCGTCGACGGCCCGGTTGAAGTGCCCGTTCACCAGCCTGGGCGTAGCCCCGGAAGCGGCGTCGTCCTATCTGCTGCCGCAGCTGGTGGGCCGGCAGAACGCCGCGTGGCTGTTGATGTCGTCGGAATGGATCGACGCCGACGAGGCGTTGCGGATGGGCCTCGTCTGGCGGGTGTGCCAACCGGACGAGCTGATGCCGCAGACTCGCCACCACGCCGAAATACTTGCCTCCCGGCCGATTTCGAGCTTGATGGCCGTCAAACACACGATGATGGAGCCGGTCCGCCCTGAGATCACGGCGGCCACCGCGCGGGAAAACGCGCACTTCGCCGAGCTCATGGGCGCGCAGGCCAACGCCGCGGCGCTGGCGGATTTCAACAAGGGCTGAAACGGCGTTCCGGCGTCAGGCCGACGGCGCTGTCTCTAACTTCGCCGCGTCGGCGAGGATCGCGCGCAGGGTGCGCCGGCAGCGACCGCAGTCACCGCCCGCCCCGCATGCCGCGGCGATTTCCTTGGAGGTCGACGCGCCCTGCGCGACGACGTCGCACACGGTCTGGCTGGTCGCCCCGACGCACAGACACACGTACATCAGCGCACCTCCCGCATGTGGGCGTCCCCTTCGTCGACGGGTCGTTCGAGCGACCCGATTTCGGTCCCGCGCCTGGCCTCCCGGGGACTCGGGGCCCCGGCCGGAGGTGCGAAACCAACAAGCCGCATATTAGTAGAGTCTAACCTAACCTGCTTAGTGCAGTCTAACCTAACAACCGGGTGCTTAGACTAGCTCGACAACGCACTGAGTGCAGCCAAACCTTGCTAGAACATTTGCGGCGGCCGTGGCAAAGTGCTGCTACAGGCCGGGTTTGTGCGCTCCAGCCCAGCGCACGGATCGCGGCCGAACATGCCAGCAGCAGACACCGTAGGAGTGAAAATGCAAGGGGATCCGGAAGTTTTGCGTCTGCTCAACGAGCAGTTGACCAGCGAGCTCACCGCGATCAACCAATACTTCCTGCACTCCAAGATGCAGGACAACTGGGGTTTCACCGAGTTAGCTGAGCACACCCGCGCGGAGTCCTTCGACGAGATGCGACACGCCGAGGCGATCACCGACCGCATCCTGTTGCTCGACGGGTTGCCGAACTACCAGCGCCTCTTCTCGCTGCGCATCGGCCAGACCTTGCGCGAGCAATTCGAGGCCGACCTCGCCATCGAATACGAGGTGATGGACCGCCTCAAGCCGGCCATCGTCTTATGCCGGGACAAGCAGGATTCCACCACCGCCACGCTGTTCGAGGACATCGTCGCCGACGAGGAAAAGCACATCGACTACCTCGAGACGCAGCTGGAGTTGATGGACAAGCTGGGCGTGGAGCTGTACTCGGCGCAGTGCGTCTCGCGGCCACCCAGCTGACGCGGGCGGCGGGCAAGGTAGGTAACGTCGGGCCGGCATGACGAGCCCGAGAGCAGCGGTGACCCAGGCGACCCCGGCGGCGAATTCCGCGCCCAGCGGCGAGCTGATCAGCCCGCAACGGCGCAACCTGATCTTCGTCGCGATCGTCCTGGGGATGCTGCTCGCGGCGTTGGACCAGACCATCGTCGCCACCGCGCTGCCGACGATCGTCGCCAACCTGGGCGACGCCGGCCATCAGTCCTGGGTCGTCACCAGCTATCTGCTCGCATCGACCGTCGTCACCGCGCTGGCCGGCAAACTCGGGGACTCCTACGGGCGCAAGCGGGTATTCCAGGCGGCGATCGTCTTCTTCGTCGTCGGATCGGCGTTGTGCGGGCTGTCCCAGTCGATGGCCATGCTGGTGGGAGCGCGTGCGCTGCAAGGGATCGGCGGCGGCGCCATCACCGTCACCGCCAGCGCGCTCATCGGCGAGGTCGTCCCGCTGCGGGAAAGGGGCCGGTACCAGGGCATCCTCGGGGCGGTCTTCGGCGTCACGACGGTCATCGGGCCGTTGCTGGGCGGCTACTTCACCGACTACCTGACCTGGCGGTGGGCGTTCTGGGTCAACGTGCCGATCTCGGTGGTCGTGATTTTCGTTGCCGCCGCGGCGATTCCAGCGCTGGGCGCGTCCGCCAAGCCGATCATCGACTACTCCGGAATAGTATTTGTCGGCCTGGGCGCGGCGGGCCTGACGCTGGCCACCAGCTGGGGCGGGACGCTGTACGCGTGGGGGTCGCCGACGATCATCGGCTTGTTCGTCGGCGCCGCGGTGGCGCTGGGTGTTTTCGTGGTGGTGGAACGTCGCGCCGCCGAGCCGATCCTGCCCATCCGGTTGTTCGCCAGTCCGGTGTTCGCCGTGTGCTGCGTGCTGTCCTTCGTCGTAGGTTTTGCGATGCTGGGCGCGCTGACGTTCCTGCCGACCTATATGCAGTACGTCAACGGGGTCTCGGCGACGACCTCGGGTCTGCGCACGCTGCCCATGGTGGTCGGGATGCTGATCACCTCGACCGGCAGCGGAACCCTGGTCGGCCGCACCGGCCGCTACAAGGTTTTCCCGGTGACCGGCACCGCGCTGATGGCGCTGGCGTTTTTGCTGATGTCGCGGATGGAGCCGTCGACGTCCGCCCTGATCCAGTCGCTGTACCTGGTCATCCTGGGGGCCGGGATCGGATTGTCCATGCAGGTGCTGGTTCTCATCGTGCAGAACACGTCGAATTTCGAAGACCTCGGCGTCGCCACCTCGGGGGTGACGTTCTTTCGCACCATCGGAAGTTCTTTCGGGGCGGCGATATTCGGCTCGCTGTTCGTGAACTTCCTCGACCGCCGCATCGGTCCGGCCCTGGCGGCCAGCGGCGCGCCGCCCGACGCGGTCAGCTCTCCCGGGGCCCTGCACCGGCAGCCGCACGATGTGGCCGCGCCCATCGTCGCGGCCTACGCCGATTCGCTGACCGAGGTTTTCTTATGGGCGGCGCCGGTGGCCGTGGTCGGTTTCGTGCTGGCGCTGTTCCTGCGCGAGGTCCCGCTGCGGGATATCCACGACAGCACAGTCGATCTCGGCGACGCGTTCGGCATGCCGACCTCCGAGACGCCGGACCAGATGCTGGAGAGCGGGATCGCACGGATGTTGCGCGGCGAAACCGGCATGCGGTTGCGCAGCATCGCCATGCGGCCCGATTGCCGGCTCGACGTGGCCGGGCTGTGGGGGGTCCTGCGCATCAATCGCTACACGCAGATGTACGGGACCGCCCGTCTCACCGACATGGCCGACTATCACCGGATACCGTTCGAGGTTCTCGAGCCCACCTTCACGCGCCTGGCCGCCGGCGGTTACGCGCGAAGCGACGGCGAACAACTGTCGCTCACCCCGGCCGGGGCCCAGCAAGTCGGCTACGTGCACTCGCTGCTGGTGGCCTGGCTCGTGGACAAGCTCGCCCGGTCGCCGGGCTTCGAGGGCCGCCCGGACCGCCGCGCGGTGCAGGCCGCGCTCGAACGCGTCGCGCATCGGGTTCTCGCCCAACGTGATTGGCATGAGGAGACGCCAACCGCGGCGATCGGCCCGGCCGCCCGCTAGCCGGTGGCTACTCCCGTTTGCGGACAACCGCGACCCGGGTCCTTAGGCGGGCGTACCATCACGCCATGAGCCGAATCGGAGCATTTGCTGACGACGACCTGGCCGGCTGGTTTGTGAAGTCTCCGGACATCGGCGGCGCGCTCGGCGCCTTCAGCCAGGCAGTCTACACCAAGAACCGGTTGCCGTTGCGCACGCGCGAATTGGCGCGCGCCGTGATCGCTCACCGCAACGAATGCGTCGTCTGCGTCAACACCCGCGACGAGGACGGACCCGCCGCGGGTGTCGACGAGGAGCTGTACGACCACGTCCACGAATGGCGCACGTGGCCCGGCTACAGCGACCAGGAGCGGCTGGCGGCCGAGTTCGCCGACCGCTTCGCCACCGACCACACCGGCCTGCGCGACGACGAAGACTTCTGGACGCGCTGCGCCGAACACTTCTCCGACGAGCTGCTGGCCGACCTGGCGCTGTCCTGCGCGCTGTGGGTGGGTATGGGCCGGGTGTTGCGGACCCTCGACATCGGCCAGGCCTGCAAGCTCACCATTCCCAGCCGCGCATAGCCGTTTGCGCCCTCCGAACTCCGGGCGGCGGGCGATGACGCGCGCCGCGGGCACAAAACGGGGCGCCGCGGCGTTGCGCGACGGGTGATACCACGCAGGAGGAGGCTCGGGTGAAGGTTCGCTTCGGCGTCGGGCTGGGCGCGGACACCGCCCCACACCAGCTGGCCGCCATCGTCGATCACCTCGAGGCGAACGGCGTGGATTCGTTGTGGTTTTCCGAGCTGGTGTACTCACCGGCCGTCGATCCGACGGTCGGGATGGCGTACGCGCTCGCCCGGACGAGCCGGCTGAAGGTGGGCACCTCGGTGGCGGTGCTACCGGGCCGGCATCCGGTGCTGGTGGCCAAGCAGCTCGCGTCGCTGGCGGCCGTCGCCCCGAAGCGGGTCCTTCCGGTGTTCGGCTTGCGATCGGCGATACCGGCCGAGCGCGAGGTGTTCGTGGTTCCCGACGGTCAGCGGGCGGCGGTCTTCGACGAGTCGCTACGGGTACTGCGCGCGGCCCTGGAAGGGGATTCGGCCACGTTCACCGGCCAATACTTCACCGTCGCCGGCGCGGCGATCGCCCCGAAACCGGTGCCGCCGCTGGACATCTGGTTGGGCGGCTCGGCGCCCGCCGCGTTTCGGCGTATCGGGGAGCTCGGCGACGGCTGGCTGGGCAGCTTCCTCACCCCGGCGGAGGCCAGGACCGGACGCGAGGCGATCGAACGGGCCGCGGAGCGGGCCGGCCGGCACATCGAACCCGACCACTTCGGCATCTCGCTGGCCGTCACCGAGGGCGAGCTGCCCGCGGAATTGGCCGCGGCGGTCCGCAAGCGCCGGCCGGACCTCGACCCCGGTGAGCTGATCGCCGCCGGGTGGGATCAGCTGCACCGCCAACTGGACGCGTACCTGGAGGCAGGGTTGACGAAATTCGTCATCCGTCCCGCCGGCCGGGCCCCCGTGGACGGATTCCTCGATCGCTTCGTCTCCGAACTCGTCGGCCGCCAGAACTGACCGGCCACGCGGGACGATTACCCGGCCGGACCACCACGAGGCTGCAGAATGACTGCCATGACCGGCACACCGCTTGCCGCCGCGGCAATTGCCCAGCTGGAGGGCGAGGGCGTCGACACGGTCATCGGCACCGTCGTCAATTCCGCCGGGCTCACCCTGGCCAAGGCCGTTCCGATCCGCCAGACGAACACCTTCGCCGATCCCGGCCTGGGCGCCAGCCCCTCCTGGCACGCGTTCGCCATCGACCAGACCGGCATCGCCTTCACCGCCGACGTCGGCGTGGTGGGGGACCAACGCCTCCGGATCGACCTGTCCGCGTTGCGCATCGTGGGCGACGGCCTGGCGTGGGCGCCCGCCGCGTTTTTCTCCCAGGACGGCACGCCGGTCCCCACGTGCGGCCGGGGAACGCTGCGACGCATCGAAACGGCGCTCGACGACGCCGGCCTCGAGGCGGCCGTCGGCCACGAAATCGAATTCCTGTTGGTCGCGCCGGACGGCGGCCCGTTGCCGTCGGCGGTGTGGGCCCCCTACGGCCTCGCCGGCGTGCTGGAGCGTGAAGCGTTCATCCGGGAGGTGATCGGGTCGGCGACGGGAGCCGGCGTCGCGATCGAACAATTCCACCCCGAGTATGGCGCCAACCAGTTCGAGATCTCGCTGCCGCCGCAACCGCCGGTCGCCGCCGCCGATCAGCTGATACTGATGCGGCTCATCATCGGCCGCGCGGCGCGCCGCCACGGCCTGCGCATCAGCTTGTCACCCGCCCCCTTCGCCGGTGCCGTCGGATCCGGTGCGCACCAACATTTTTCGCTGACGACGCCGGAAGGTCCGCTGTTCTGCGACGGCGCGGCCGCCGCGGGCATGACGCCGGCGGGGGAGAGCGCGGTGGCGGGCGTGGTTCGGGGCCTGCCGGAAGCCCAGGGCGTGCTGTGCGGATCGGTCGTCTCGGGTCTGCGGATGCGGCCCGGCAATTGGGCCGGCGCCTACGCCTGCTGGGGCACCGAAAACCGCGAGGCCGCAGTGCGATTCGTCACCGGCGGACCCGCCAGCCCGCGCGGCGGAAACGTCGAGGTCAAGATCGTCGACCCGTCGGCCAATCCGTACCTGGCATCGGCGGCCATCCTGGGGCTCGCGCTGGACGGCATCAAATCCGGGGCCCCGCTGCCGCCGGAGATCACGGTCGACCCGGCGGCCCGCTCCGATGCCGACCGCGCGCGTGACGGCGTGGTGCGCCTGACCGATTCGCAGGCCGAGGCGATTGCGGCGCTGGACGCTTCGGAGCGCATGCGGTGCATCCTGGGCGATCCGGCGGTCGACATGGTGGTCGCGGTTCGCCGACTGGAACACGAACGCTACGGCGATCTGGGCCCCGAGCAGCTGGCGGACCGATTCCGCATGGCCTGGAGCCTGTGACGGGCCGGTGATGAGCGCCGACACCCGCGATCTGGCCGAGCACATCGGCGTCGTGCCGCTGATCGATCAGCACGTCCACGGTTGTTGGTTGGCGGCCGGCGACCGACGGCGATTCGAGAACGCCCTCAACGAGGCCAACACCGAGCCCATCGCCGATTCGGGTTTCGACTCCCAACTCGGGTTCGCCGTGCGCGCGCACTGCGCCCCCGCCCTCGGCCTGCCCGAGCACGTCGACCCGCAGGCCTATTGGGACCGTCGTCGCCAGTTCGCCGAAGACGAACTGGCGCGGGTGTTCCTATCGGCCGCCGGCGTCGGGGACTGGCTGGTGGACACCGGGATCGGCGGGGGCGGGGTCGCCGGCGTCGGGCAGATCGCCCGGTTGTCGGGCGGCCGTGCGCACGAAATCGTGCGTCTCGAGGAGGTGGCCGAACAGGCCGCCCAAGCCGCGGGTGACTATGCGGCGGCGTTCGAGGAGATCCTGCATCGGCGCGCGGCCGACGCCGTGGGCACCAAATCGATCCTGGCCTACCGGGGCGGTTTCGAGGGTGACCTCAGCGAGCCGTCGACGGCGGAGGTCGCCGAGGCCGCCGACCGGTGGCGCGAGCGCGGCGGGACGCGATTGCGGGACCGGATCCTGCTGCGGTTCGGGTTGCATCAGGCGTTGCGACTCGGCAAGCCATTGCAATTCCACGTCGGATTCGGCGATCGGGACTGCGACCTGCACAAGGCCAATCCGCTCCTGCTGCTTGACTTTCTGCGCCGGTCGGCCGACGTCCCGATCGTGCTGTTGCACTGTTACCCCTACGAGCGTGAGGCCGGTTATCTGGCGCAGGCGTTCAACAACGTCTACCTCGACGGCGGACTGAGCGTGAACCACTTGGGGGCGCGGTCGCCGGCATTCCTTGCGCGGCTGCTGGAGCTGGCGCCCTTTTCCAAGATCCTCTACTCGTCAGACGGTTTCGGTCCCGCGGAACTGCATTTCCTCGGGGCGGTCCTGTGGCGCCGGGGCCTGCACCGGGTGCTACGCGAATTCGTCGACCGCGGCGACTGGAGCGAGGCCGACGCCATCCGGGTGGTCGATCTCATCGCCCGCGAGAACGCCCGCAGGATCTACGACCTCGCGTAGCCCGGTCATCGGCCGCGAAAGCGCGGCCACGACATTTTTCACAAATTCCGATGTAACCCGCCGCCGGGGCGCATAGGCTTCGGGAGACGAATCGGGCAACGTCACCAAACTGAGGCAACAAGGAGGTTTGGGCACATGTTGTCCCGCGCTGCGTTCGTCGACGCAGCCATCGTTACCCTCGCCGCTTCGGCGCCTCCGCCCTACGCGTCACGCAGTGGGGGTCGCCACACCACCAGTTCTGGTGACTACGTGTCGTATCCGCACCAGGGCGGGTTGTAGCAAAGCCCTATCGCCGTTGTGCCGAGGGAGTGCCGGAATGGTCTATGAGGGGTGGCCATGCCGGCATTCCACGGCAGCGCGTGCCAAGCCGGCGTATTCCCGTGGGCGGCAGCGCAATTCGCGAGCTTACTCCGCAAATAGGGAATCGTCAGACGAGCGCTGACGCGTCGAACACCCAGTCCCGCGAGGACGGCGGGCGATACCATAGTTGGTCGCGCGGGTTCCACCCGTCGTTGGGGAAGTGCGGATAATCACTGTGGCCGTGCGTGTCTTGGAGGGTGATGATGCCGGCGTGGCCATCGCGCATGGTAGCTAGGCGAATGAAGTTGGGGTTTGTGGCGTGTGATCAAGCGTCTCAGGAATTTTTACAAAACTCGGCATATGCGGGGCTGCCCGGCGTTCGATTTTGTGGCTCATTGCGCTATGTATCGCCGGCCTAGCGTGGAGATCATTGTGGATCGAATTTGACGATGCGCCACGTTCCATTCACCTTGTTGAGACTTACCCGCACCGAGCTTGACGCGATTGATGGCGACGTTTTCTCCCGGCTCGTCGTCGTTTGGTTGACGAAGATAAGGATTGATGCATTCTCGCTGGTTAAGGATTCGACGCCGGCGCGAAGAACAGTGGCGGTGGTAGTGAGGCGCTTCTCCAAAGCAGCCGGCTTCACGATTTCGGCGGTGAATTGCTTGTAATAAGCGAGGAAATCGCCGGCGAGCATTTCCTCGGCGGCGCTGAAGTCTTGATCAAGCGTGTCAGGCGAATAGCTCAATATCTTTACCGTGCCTGAACTCGCCGCCTGCACGGCCGCCTGGCGCTCGGCGGGCTGGTCGGCAACGGGCGGTAGTTGTCGGCTCTTGACCTGTACCTGCCAGCCACCTACTAATGCAGCGGCTAACGTTGCGACGCAAAGTGCAACCACCGCAGCCCACCACACGACGCGCCGCAAACTTGCCGCACTCATTGCACGTCCACTTTGGACACCTTGTATCTGTCGCCGATTTTTTCGACTTGTAGGACCAAGCGCCAGCTTCGTGGACCTTGCGACGGACCAGCGTTATTAGTGACTTTGGATGTCGCGGCGACCAGAACGTGAGCCGTGGTGCCGTTGATGGAGTCCAGGCCGGCGCTATTGACGGTTCCTTCGGTCGTTACGTTTGAACCTACGACCGTTTGTGCGAAACTGGACCTTCTACTCGCGAAATCTTCGTGAAACTGCCCGGTCGATCCGTCGATGATGCGCTGGATATCGCTATCCGCCGATTGAGCACTGAGACTGGTAAGCGCGATCGTGAACTGTTTGGCGTAGTCGACGTACGGTTGCCACTGCGGTGTGACGGTGGACGGCTGCGGATCCGGGCGAAGAACCTGTGTGGCGGCGAAGGCGACACCGCTGCAAAGCAGTACAGCCAAGATCATCGGCACGACCGTCGCCGCGCGCACCATAGGCCTTTTCGTCGCAGTCACGGGCGCTGTCCGATTAGATGCGGCAGGCATCGCTGGCTGAGTGATCGCTGTGTGGGTTGGAAGTTCGCCCACCGTAGACACTCTCTCGGCCGAACGGCTGTTATCGCGAGGAGTCGTATCTTGGCGAGGAGCCACTGGCCGGACCCCATGAACTGGTCCACGGCGAACGAGAGTCGTTCATTGGTGGGTACAGGTGGCAGCGTAGCGGGCCGGCGGTTGGTAGCCCAGGGCCGAGTGCCGTCGGTGGTGGTTGTAGTCGTGTTTCCAGTCGCTGATGACCACCCGGGCCTGGGCCAGTGACCAGAAGCTGTTGATGTTGAGGCATTCGTCGCGGATGCGGGAGTTAAACGACTCGATGTAGCCATTGCGCCATGGCTCTCCGGGCGGGATGAAGTGCAGGTCGACCTGTCCGGCGGCCCAGTCGGCCATTGCGCTGCAAGCTAATTCGGGTCCGTTGTCACAGCGCAACACCGCAGGATAGGCGCCGCGCTGGGCGGCCAGGCGGTCGAGCTCGGCGATCAAGTCCTCGCCGGTGATACTGCGCTCGACCATCCCACCGAGGCATTCGCGGGTGTGCTCGTCGACGATCGAGACGATCTTAACCGGCCGCCCGTCAGTGGTGACGTCGAACTGGAAGTCGGCCGCCCACACCCGATTGGGCGCATCGGCGGTCGGAACGCCAGCGGTAGTGGCGGTGCCATGGCGTTTACGCCGGCGCCGCTGCGGCACCCGCAGACCTTCTTCACGCCAGAGCCGTTGAACCTTCTTGTGATTCACAATCCATCCTTCGCCGCGGGCATCGTGATAGGCGGGCCGAAACCCCCGCCGTGGGTGATCCTTGGCGTACGCGCGAAGCCAGGCCCGCAACGCCGCATCAGGATCGGCTGGCGTGGCTGCCAGTGACTCGTGTCGTTGGGTGGCGCGGTGCTGCCCGGTCACGCGGCAGGCGAACCGCTCACTCGACCCCCAGCACGCGCTGGAGGTGATGAACGGCTGCCCGCCGACGTTCCGGGCTTAGAAGTTTCCCTTCGCGATCTCCTTAAGCGCGACCTTCTCCAACTCGGCATCAGCCAATAACCGCTTGAGCGCGGCGTTCTCGCGTTCGAGGTCCTTGAGCCGTTTGGCGTCCTCGGCCTTCAGCCCACCGAACTGGTTACGCCAACGGTGATACGTCGCTTCGGACACACCCAGCTCGCGGCACACCGCCGCGGTGTCCTTGCCCTCAGCCAGCAGCCGATCGGCCGCCATCAACTTGCGCACAATCTGCTCGGGACTGTGCCGCTTCCTCGTCGCCATGATCTTGTCGAGCCTTCCTGCCCAAAACGTGGGCCGCAAGACTCTCATAAGCCATGGATCAACCGACCGGGGTCAGGCCACCACAGCGGCGACGCAGTCAGTGAGTGCACGGGCGAATTCAAGGCATCGCGGGTAGCGTTCCGTGGGATTCTTCGCGAGCGCTCTTGACAGTACCGAGTCAAGATGCGCCAGCTCCGGATGTCGGTCTGCTAGGCGGGGCGGCGCTGAATTGAGATGCTTGCTAATGACCACTGCAGGATTGGAATGTTGAAATGGGGGCGAGCCGGCCAAAAGGTGAAAGGCACTGGCAGCCAGAGCATATTGGTCGGCTCGTCCGTCCATCGATTCGCCCATCAGTTGTTCGGGTGCCGCATAGGCGACCGAACCAACGGTCATGTTGGTGGCCGTTAGGCCGCTGATATCGTCGGTTCGCCGGGCGATACCGAAGTCAGCCAGAAGGATTCGGCGCCGTTCGGCGTCGGACCTCGTGAGCAGGATATTGGCCGGTTTGACGTCGCGATGCAGTAGCTTGCGCTGGTGGGCATAGTCGAGCGCGTCGGCGACGGCGGTGACAATCTCGAGCGCGCCCCATACGGCGAGGCCGTCGCGATGATGCTCACGCAGCAAGCGCACAGCGTCGGTGCCTTCCACATAATCCATCGCGATCCACAACTGCCCATCAAACTCGCCACGATCATGCAGGCCCACGATGTGGGGATGCCACAACGACGCAGCCAGGTCGGCTTCACGGTTAAAGCGCTCACGAAACTCGCCGTCCTCGGTTAGTGACGCAGGAAGGATTTTCAGTGCGTCCAGCCTAGGCAGCCTGGGATGTTGGGCTAAGTAAACTTCCCCCATCCCCCCGGTGCCGAGCAGTCGCTGGATGGTGTAGCCAGCAAAAATTGAACCGTTCGCCAGTGGCATGGGCCGAATACTAGTGATTGCTGCAAAACCGAGTGTGTGGATCACGGATATTGTGCTGAATGCACTGCTGGCGCAAACGCATGTGCGTCTCGCTCTTAAGGGCGGGCACAATAGACAAGTATCCCGCTTGCAGTACGTGCGTAATGGAGGGCCAGCGCAAGCGCCGGGAGCGGAATATGTGGTAGCACTCCGATAGACGTTGCGTCTGGCGCGTCAAACCTGCACGCCGGTGAACCCTCCTTCTGAGCGACCAGCATGCGCTCGGTACGGACCAGCCACCGCTCCCAAACGATGGTGTTCCCTCAAACAGTCAACCCAGCAGAATTCTGGCTGGCAAGTGGCAGTTGCCTGTTTCGTTCACGTGCCGCTTTTTGGCGCGAAGTAACTGGTCGAGCCTGATGTGTCGCTTGCCAGGGTGATGGGACCACCGTTTTGCCATGAGCATGGGACCGGGTGTTTCCGGTTGTTGGCCGTGTGGTGATGGTGGCCGATGACGGGCCTTCCGGTCAATTCGGCTGGTCCGAATTGACCGGCTTTCCGGGACGGGGTTTCTGGCGTTGCCTGTAGGACTCGCCTTCGACGACGAGTTCGTAGGCCGCCGATTGCAGGCGGTCCATCGCCGATTGGGCCAGCAGTGGGTCGGCCATCATGGTCAGGATCTCGGGGGGTTCGCGGTTGCTGGTGATGACCGTGGAGGTCTGGCGGTGGCGTTCGACGATCAGCTCGTAGAAGTCGCTGGTCTCGGTGGCCTCGAGCCGGTGCAACGCGAGATCATCGATGACGAGCAGTTCGACGCGGTGCAGCTTGCGCATCTCGTCTTCGTAGCTTCCGTCGAGCCGTGCGCCACGGAGGCGTTTGAAGAGTTTGTCGGCGCGTTCGGTGTGCACGCTGTGATGACGGCGCACGGCGATGTGTCCTAATGCGTTGGCCAGGAAGGTTTTTCCGACCCCGACCGGACCCATGATGAGAACGTTGTAGGCGTCGGCCAGAAACCGCAGCGAGGTCAACTCGGCCCACAGTTGCTGATCGAAGGTGACCGCGGCGGTGTCGTCCCAGGCCGGTAGCTGCATCTGCGGATCCAGATGCGCGGCCTTGGCGCGGCGGGCGGCGGACTCGCGGTCGCGGCGGGTGACCTCATCGGCCAGCAGCATCTCCAGGAAATCGTGGTGCGGCAGCCTGTTGGATCGTGCCAGGGCCAGCCGCTCGGGCAGGGTGTCGAGTAGCTGGCCGAGCTTGAGGCGGCGCATCAACGACTTGAGCTCCGAGGACACCTCGATCGGCTTGACCGCCGGGGTGACATCGGGTCGTCGGGTGGTGGGGCTCATGACGGCCTCCGCACTGAGAAGTCGGTGGCCGCGCGGACGAACCGCGACGCGGCAGGCGGGTCGGGATTAGCGGCAACTGGGCACCGGCACCGCGGGTGAGCATGCGCTCGATCAGTCCGACGTCGATGACCTCGGCATCCAACGCGCGCTGGCAGGCGTCATCGACCGCGTCCGGGCCGTGGCGGCGCACCAACCCGAGGAGGCGATAGACCTGGCGCATCTTGGTCCACGGCAGCGGATGTTCCAGCACCGCCGCCGCATACGCGCCGACATGGGTGCCGTGGGCGGCTGCCTTGCGCTGCAAGGTGTTCAGGTCGCGCATCGCATAGACCGACACCTCGGCCGGGAGATCGGCGGGGTCGGTGCGCCGGCGTCCCGGCGCCACCACCGGGTGGACCTTGATCAGCTCACCGCGCCAATACAGCTTCACCGTGCGCGCATCGACCCGGGCATCCAGCCGGCGCCCGATCAGCTCACCGGGAACGCTGTAGAGCCCCTTGGCGACAGCCACGTGCCGATCCGGGGCCACCTTGGGCCGGCACCAGGTCGGGATGTCGAACACCTCGTCGGGCACTGGCTTGAGGTGGGGTAGCTCGTCGGCGGCGAACACCTCGGCCGGGCGGCACCGGGTGGTGCCATGTATCCGCATCCCCGCCACCTGCTCACACCATTGCTCGGCTCGCGCCCGGCAGTCGCCCAGGTTTCGAAAGTCTTCTCCGGCAAAGAAATTCGACCGCGCATACGGCACGCAACGCTCGACGCGCGGCTTATCCCGGGGGCTGCGGATGCGAGCCGGATCCACCACGAAGCCCCGCGCCTGCGCGTATTCCCGGAATGCGTCGTTGAGTTTCGAATCGATCGCATCAGCCTTGTCGACGATGGCCTTCATGTTGTCGGGAATCACCACCGCGAACACCCCACCAAAGAATGCCCACGCCGCCTCGAACCCGGCGATCACCTCGTGAAGCGTCTGGCGGTAAGTGGGATAGACGAACATATGTCGCGAATACACCGCGGTGAAGATCAACCCCTGCACCACCCGCCGGCGACCATCTTCGACATCGGTGAGCATCCCGAGGCGACCGAAATCGACCTGCAGTTCAGCACCGGGCTCACAGTCAGCCACCGGCACCGTGGCCTGACGCTGCCCGAACCCCAATTCCGTTGTGGCATAACGATGCAAGGTTCGATACGACACCACCACACCCCGACGCCCCAACAACGTGTGCACCTTCGTCAAAGTCAAGTCCTGTTTCAGCCACGCCTTGATCTGCTCGGCCTCGGCATCGATGGTCTCCCAGGCCTGGCTCTTGCCATTGGGCCGACTCGGTCGCACCTCGGCGATCACCGCCCCCAACAGCTCATCGGTCAGCTGGCTGGCGTCGCCGTCACGATCGAGCCCGCACGCGCGGGCCCGATCCACATACCGGCGCACCGTTTTGCGGTCCATGCCCGACAGCCGAGCCACCTCCCGCAACCCCCGACCCGCCAGCCACAGCCGCAGCATCTCCCTGACTTCGATCATCGACACCTCCCGGTAGCTCATCTGGCCAATACAGCGGCCGAGCAACCGGAAACCCCCACGCCACGCCGGGTGGTCCCATAACTGGCAAAACCCCTACCCAGGCGGTCCCATCACTGGCAATCAGGTGGTCCCATGCTCATGGCAAAACCGGCGTCGAGCTGGTCCCTTACTCCTGGCAGCCGACACTGATGCGGCCATCAAGAACCATGTAGATGTCGTCGCCGGTGAACACCACAAACGGGCTTCTGGTGGCGTATTCGTCAAGGGCACCCGCGGTAAAGCCCGCGACACTGATGAAGATGCCCAGAGCGTTGCGCCCCTTTCGCTCTACCTTGCCTTTGAAGATTTCGAGGTCGCCAGGCTCCGTTCGATCTTTTCTCCAACGTGCTTCAACAATGTAGTCGTCAGTGTCGAAGCTCAATGATCCGTCGATCTGCTCGTGGGCAAGGCTGTAACTCAGACGAGGTTCCATATCGAACAGGAGGAACAGGTCTGTCAGCAACAACTCGAACTTCTTGCCGCGTCCGTGAGGGTCATCGGAGGAGTGGAGTATTACGTACCGATCGTGCAGTGCACGGAGGTCATCCGAAAACTGCTTCAATACACCCCGTTTCGCCGCCTGGGATGCTCTAGTTGCGGCTGACTTTGCCCTGGCATCGACCGCTTCGCGGTACGGAGCCGTCAACGTTCGGAGTCGGCCAACCGCGTCGTGAGCTTCTCTCAAGCGCAATGCGCGATCCTCGGGTTCTTTAATGCGTTCTACGTCCGGGAACCGCGTCATGGCGCCTACGTCCAGCATGAGTTGAATCGTTGTCGTGTGGTAGGTGGGTTCCTTTTCGACCAGGCGACTGATCAGCGTGTCTGCGGTCTCGCGTTTCGTCGCGCCGTTGAAGTCTAGACCCGCCAGTAGTTCAGGATTGCGGTGCAAAGCGTCGCGCAGAAACGATTCAAAGGCGCGCTTGTACCAAGTGATGGTCGGCAGCGCGTCCCGGAGCGCCTGGTAGGCCTGCGGCGAGATTCGCTTCACACCGACCATCGTCGCACTGACGCCTATATTTCCCTCGGATCTGTGTGGGCGGTGCGCCAATCGGTCAGTGTCTGGCTAGCTTGGCTGCAAGCGTCCTTCAAAGTTAGGAAGCAGGATGTTGGCGGGCAGCGATGGCGTGGCACATCACGCGCGCGTGCCCGGCTAGAACCAGCCGAAGACCCTTTGATTCAGACCAGCGCTGACGCGTCGAACACCCAACTCGTGTCGCCGGTCGCCAGTGCTTCGAAGTGGTTCGGGGGAGCGAACGCGACGAGGCTGTTCATGTCCCAATAGTCTTTCCAGACGGTGATCTTGCCGTCGACGACTTTGTGGACGGTCACGAATCGCAACACGCCCTGTTCGCCGGTCGCGAATGTCCATGTCTCCGAGTGCTCGTAGAGCACATCGGAACCGTTGGAAACCAGCACGCCGGTGTGGTTCTCGTAGCCCGCCAGGTGTTCCAGGCCCATCTTGAGTCGTTTGACGATGCCCTCGGGGCCGCGGGCCGACAAGGCCGGAACCGGCATGTCGACGTAGAGGCAGTCGTCGGACAAGAATGTCGGGATCGCCTCCCAGTCGCGGCGCGAAAGGGCCTGCCACAGCCCACGGACGACATCCTCGACCGTGATCATAGATACCTCTGTCATACCGGCAAATAAACTCGGTTGCCGCGCCGGTGTCAACTACTGCGGCCGTTCGCGCCGCAATCGCGATCGGTCAGCTTTCGGCGGCGGCCATCGACCGGGCCGGCCCGAGCGCCACCGGCAGCGACGACCATCCCCGCAGCACGCGGGTCTCGCGTCGGCTTCCTGCGCCCGCCGCGCGCACCTCGGGGAAGCGGTCGAAGAACGTCCGCAGCCCGACCTCGCCCTCGGCGCGTGCCAGCGCCGCCCCGAGACAGAAGTGCCGGCCACCGGAGAAGGCGAGATGCCGCCCGGCGTTTGGTCTTTCGATGTCGAAGCGGTGCGGGTCGCTGAACACCGCCGGATCCCGGTTGGCGGCGGCCAGGTACACCAGCACCAGGTCGCCTCGGGCGACGTGGTGCCCCGCGATCTCGACATCGCCCCGCGCCATCCGGGCGGTCAGCTGCACCGGCGATTCCAGCCGCAGGATCTCCTCGACGGCGTTGGGCCACAGCTCCGGTCGTCGCCGTAGCGCGTCGAGGTGCTCGGGCGCGTCCAACAGCGTGCGAATGCCGTTGCCGAGCAGGTTCACGGTGGTCTCGAAGCCTGCCGCCAACACCAGTCCGGCGATCGCCTGAAGCTCGTTTTCGTTGAGATAGGTCTCCGCGGAGCCACTTTCGGCGGTCTGGATCAGCTGGCTCATCACGTTGTCGCTGGGTTCCCGGCGCAGCCGCTGCAGGTGTTCGGCGAGCCAGGAACTGAAGCCCGCGATCCCGTCCTGCACGCTGCGGTACTGTCGCCACGGCAACCCGATGTCCAGGCTCGGCGCGGCCAGCTCACCGAATTCCAGGACCCGCGGCCGGTCCGACTCGGGAACGCCGAGGATCTCGCTGATGATCGAGACCGGAAGTTGCGCGCAGTAGCGCCCGACGATGTCGACGACGCCGGACTCACCGGTCAACCGCTCGAGCAGGTCGGCGGCCGTCTGCTCGACGCGCTCACGCAGGGCGGCGACCGCCCTGGGCGTGAACACCGCCGACACCGTCTTGCGGTAGCGGGTGTGATCGGGGGGCTCGACGGCCAGCAAGGACGGGGCACGCAGGGGGTGCAGGAGGTCGTCGCGGGTGCGGCGCTCGAGCCATCGCAAGGGCGCGGGCAGATTCGATCCGAAGATCACCACCCGGAAGTCGTCGGACCGCAACAGCTCGTGGGCGAGCGCGTGATCGGCGGTCAGGTAGGCGACGCGGCCCTTCACCAGTTTGCCCCGGGCCCGGACCTCGTCGTAGAAGCGCACCGGATCGGCGGCCACCGCCGGATCGGCGATCAACCGGGCCTGGACGTCACCCCGGCGCGCGCCGTACGCCGCGGCGCCGCGGATGAAGCCGTGCATCGCGAACCAGTGCAGTCGTTCCTTCACCGGCCCTCCCTCGCTCAGGTGTCGCTACGAGCGTAGGCCTCGCGCATCGGGGGAGTCAGCACTCCGCGACGATTTTGAATTCGGTGGTCACCACCTTGTTGGGATTGCTGCTGTTGATGCCGTACGCGCTGCCGGTGATGGTGTACGCGTCATGGGCGAGGTCGACATGCGCATCTCCCACGCCGCCTTGCCAAAAGCTGCCCGTGAAGCCGTCGACGTTGCGGATCTTCACCCACTGCGGCATGACCCGGTAGCCACTGAGCAGCATCACCGCCTCGACGCCGCCGTCGTGGTCCGGAATCTTGATGGTCCGATACATCTGGTCTTGCCGGCACGCGGGGGGACGTGTCGTGTGTGTGGCGCCGTCGATGGTCAGGCGGGCGGCGCGGCGGGGCGTCGTCTGCGCCGCGCTGCACCCCGCGACGCCGACGACGACCGCCGCCAGGATCAAAGCGACTGTGGGCAAGCGGTTTTGCACCAGCCGACCTCCTTACTGCCGCTTCGGCGCTAGCGCGGGTAGGGCCTTGACGATACTGCGTCGCACGAGTTCGGGGCTCAGGCCCTTGAAGAAGTCAATCAGGCGAATGCTTTTGGGCACATACCAATGCAGCCGCTTCTGATGGTGATAGGCCTGCCACGCGGTTTCGGCGACGCTGCTGGCCGGCATCAGCCGCAGCGGGCCTCTTTTGGGGGCGGTGGCGCGCAACTCCTCGGCGGTTCTCGGCGCGGCGCCGTCGTCGGAGTGGTTGGTCGTCGTGGTGAGGATGGCGGTGTCGATCAGACCGGGCAGCACGTCGGCGACGCGCACCCCGTGCCGCTGCCATTCCACGCTGAGCGCCTCGGTCAGGCCCTTGACCGCGTGCTTGGTCGACGAGTAGACGGCGAGGCGGGGCATGCCGTAAGTCGCCGACGAGGACGACGTCGAAAACATCAGGCTGCCGGGGGTTTTCTTCAGGTACGGCAGCGCGCCGTAGGCGCCGGTCAGCACCGCTTTGTAGTTCACGTCGACGAGGCGCATCGCGGCGTCATACGGCACGTCCTCGAACCAACCGGATTCGCCGACGCCGGCGTTGTTCCACATCATGTCGAGGCCGCCGCCGGCGTTGCCGGAGCAGAAGTCGGCCAGGGCGCCGTCCAGGGCCGCCTTGTCCGTCACGTCGACGGCGCGGGTCCACAGCCGGTCGCCGCCCAATTCTTGCTGCAGCGTGGTCAGGCCGTCGTCGTTGCGGTCCACCGCGCCCACCCGCCAGCCCTTGGCGTGGAACAGCTTTGCGCCTTCGCGGCCCATGCCGCTACCCGCGCCGGTGATGAAGACCGATTTCACGACGCGTCGGCCTCGACCACGTCTTTGATGCGGTTCAGCGTCTTGGTCATGTCGCGGATGTTGCGGCGCTTGCGCAGAAAGCCGCCGAACAACCAGTACACGCCCAGCCACGGCGCGGGGTTGAGCCGAAACGACTCGGTGACGTCGGTCCCGCCGCCGCTGGGCGCCAAGCGGTAGTGCCAGTTGTTGACCTCCCGATCACCGAGCAGCACGGTGAAGCCGAATTCGCGGCCCGGATCGCACGCGGTGACCTTGCAGGTCGTCCAATACACGGGTCCCATTTCGTTGCGCCGGACGTGGCCGCGGAATTTCGCGCCGAGGGCCGGGCCGGTCGCATCGCCCAGCCACTCGGCCTCGAAAACTTCCGGGGAAAACCGTCCGGTGTTGCGCACGTCCGCGATGAGATCCCAGATCTTGGCCGCAGGCGCCGCCATGTGAACAGTCGCCGAACCTTCCATGGGCTGATCCAAACACAGCTTCGTGCCGGGTCATAGACCACGCGGGCGTGTCATCAGTGCGGGACGGCCGCCTGAATCAACCCGTTGATGATCTGCTTGATGCCCTGCGCCGGGTGCGAGTACCAACCGATCGGCAGGCCGGACTGCGCGCCGCACTTCGGCCAGGGCTCCACGCCCTCTTCGGCGAAAACCCGGTTGGCCACGGCGATTTGCTGCTCCCTGGAGGCGGCCGCCGGGTTGCCGACGCCGCCGTAACGCGCCCAGGTGGCCGGCTTGAATTGCAGTCCACCGTAATTGCCGTTTCCGGTGTTGGCATGCCAGTTGCCGCCGGATTCGCATTGAGCGATCGCGTCCCAGTTGGGAGCGGCGTCCGCGCTCACCACACCCGTGGACGAAGCCATCGATGCTGCAACGAACCCGCCGACCGCTACGGACTTGACGAGAAGCTTGCAGAGATTCTTCATGTCAAGCTTTTCGGCGCGTGTGGCCAAAGCGTTACCTATTCGAAAATGGCGCGAGATATGCCTTCTATCTGCGGAAATCGCGTTATCGCCAGGCCAAATTCGACGGTTAGGAAATGGTGAGGAAAAATTAAATTATTGCTGGCAATACGATTGCGTCGCCGACCAAAGGGCGCGTCGGTAGAGGCCGTCGAGCCGACGACTCGCGACGACGGCGCCCCTGGCGGCGTCGAGTTGGCGCGCGCACGCCGGCGAGTGCAGCACGTCCCAGTTGGCCGATATCTGCGCCAGCATCGCCTGGTTGAGGCCGTCGATCGTCGACCGCGAGGCCGCGAGGTCCGGGGAGTCGGCCGGGGCGTCACCCGGATTGAGTTTCCAGTCCGCGAACCGGCCGTATTCGATGGCCTCGGTCGCGTTGATCTGGTCACCGAAGACCCGGGTGACGTAGTCGCGGTCGATGCGTGCGGCGACGGCGTCGTCGCCGAGCTTTGCCAATTCCTGCCGGACGCGAACGGGGTCCTCAATTGCCCCGTGGCTGTTCCATTTATAGGCGGCCACCGGGTCGGCAACCTGTAGCCGTTGCGCGGCGGCGTCGACCAACGGGGTCAGCGGATTCGCGTCGTCGGCGCGGGCCGGCGCCGCCCACACCGCCAGGCCACCGACCATGCCGACACACAGGGGAACGAGACGGACGCGGTGCGGGCGCGCGCTGCGGGGCATAGCGACGATTCTGGCGTGAATCGCCGCCCCTTAATGCACTACTGCGCCTGACGTGGCGTCAAGCGCAGTAGTGGCGTCTGGTGAATGGGTTATCCGCCGCCGCCCGAGGAAGCGCCCAGCGCGCTCTGCAGGTCGGGCTTCATGGCGTTGAGCTGGGCTCCCCAGTACTCCCAGCTGTGTGTTCCGTTGGCGTTGAAGTTGAACACGGCGTTGTGGCCGCCCGCGGCGTTGTACGCGTCCTGGAACTTCAGGTTGCTGCTGCGCACGAAGTTCTCCAGGAACTCAGCCGGCATGTTCGCCCCGCCCAGCTCCGACGGTGTCCCGTTGCCGCAGTACACCCAGAGCCGAGTGTTGTTGCCGACGAGCGCCGGAATTTGCAGGCTGGGGTCGTTGCGCTGCCAGGCCGGGTCGCTCGACGGGCCCCACATGGCGTCCGCCTTGTAACCGCCGGCATCTCCCATCGCCAAGCCGATCAGCGAGGGGCCCATGCCCTGGGACGGGTCCAGCAGCGCGGAGAGCGAGCCGGCGTAGACGAACTGGTTGGGGTGGTTCACGGCCAGGATCATCGCCGAGGAGCCGGACATCGAGATGCCGACCGCGGCGCTGCCGGTGGACTTGACGCCCTTGTTCGAGGCGAGGTACTGCGGCAGTTCGCTGGTCAGGAAGGTCTCCCACTTATAGGTCGAGCAGCCGGCCTTCCCGCATGCGGGCTGGTACCAGTCGGCGTAGAAGCTGGACTGACCGCCGACCGGCATGATGACCGACAGACCCGACTGGTAGTACCACTCGAACGCCGGGGTGTTGATGTCCCAGCCGTTGTAGTCGTCTTGAGCCCGCAGCCCGTCCAGCAGATATACCGCGGGGGAGCCGTTGCCACCGCTTTGGAACTGGACCTTGATGTCGCGACCCATTCCCGCGGACGGCACTTGCAGGTACTCGACGGGCAGGCCCGGACGCGAAAACGCATTCGCGGTCGCCGCGCCGCCGGCAATACCGATCAGGCCCGGCAGCGTTGCAGCCGCGGCTGCACCGACCACAAGTCGGCGCCCCCAGGCCCGGACCTTCTCGCTCAGATCTGTCATACCTGCCCCTTGTCGGATGTGATCGAATGTGATCGCGGTCTCACAGGAATTTACCGTGTAAGTCCGTCAAATGTCGATTGGGACGCGGACGCGTCTCGGTTTCGTATCGCTTTTACCTCGCAATTTCGCCACCCGGGGATCCGGGCGGCGACCATCGGCGAGTACCCGCTCGGCGTCCGCCTAACCGAGCCGCCGCAAAAGTCGCCGGCCGGCGGCGGCCTCCGGTGTGCGCGGCGCCGAAAGCCCTTGAGACCGCGCGATAGACACAGCGCGCGACCGATCGACCGAGATGCGCTTTCGGCGGACGGTCAGCCGCGGTGCGTGTCGCGCCGTCGACCGTCTGAATCGGGCATCGGGTGCACAGCGACACCTGAATTGTGTGCATGTCCGATAAGAACGGCGCGGCGTCCACTTCCGATCAACCCAATTGGGATTATCGGCGTGTCGCGAGGCGATGTGGACCGGCGCCGGCCGGTTTGCGCCGACCGCGTAGGCTCTGTCGAAGCAAGCCGATGAAGACCACGCTATCCCGTGTCTGTTCCGGCCCTCACGAACCTCCGCACCAGCGGTTTGATGGTGCGCTTCGGTGCGTCTGGGAGCCGAGGCGCGGGACCGATTGGGGCATAGATTTGGACACGGTACTTGGCCTGTCAGTGACGCCGACCGCCGTCGGCTGGGTCCTCGCTGAGGGACACGGCGCAGACGGCACCATCCTGGATCACCAGGAGTTGGCGCTGCGCGCCGGCCGGGGTGTCCGCGCCGTGAACACCGCGGAGCAAGTCGTCGACGAGGTCTTGCGGGTCGACACGGCGGCGGCCGCGAGCGATCAACGACTGCGCGTCATCGGGGTGACCTGGAACGACGACGCAGCCGCTCAGGCGGCGCTGGTGCTGGAGGCGTTGACCGACGCGGGTTTCGACAACGTCGTGCCGGTCCGGTTCCTCGAGGCCATCGAGACCCTGGCGCAGGCCATCGCACCCGTCATCGGTTACGAACAGACCGCCGTCTGCATTCTCGACCATGACGCCACGACCGTCGTCATGGTCGACACTCAGGACGGCGAGACCCAGACGGCGACCAAGCAGGTGCGCGGCGGCCTCGACGGCCTGACCCGGTGGCTGACCGGCATGTTCGACCGCGACGGATGGCAACCCGGCGGGGTTGTCGTCGTCGGCGCACACCGCGACATCGACGGTTTCTCATGGCAACTCGAAAAGGCCTTGCCGGTGCCGGTTTTCGTGCAATCGATGGCCCAGGTGACGATCGCACGGGGCGCGGCGCTGTCCGCGGCCCGCAGCACCGAGTTCACCGACGAACAGCTGGTGGCGCACCACAGCGAACCCATTTCCTCAGCGCCGGCACGACAGCGGCACCTGTCGTACGCCGGGGCCCTCACGGCGTTGGCCGCCGGTGCGGTCACGTTCGTCGGCTCGGTGTCGCTGGCGGTGGGGATTCACGTGGGCCCGGCCAGCGCGCCCGCGTCCAAGCACACCACCCACCCGTCCACGCCCCAGGCCGCCGAGGCGGCCAAGGCCGTCGCGCCGCTTCCTGCGCCCCCACCGGTCAAGCGACCCACCCAGCCGCCCGCCGCCGGCGAGTCCGCTGCCGAGCCGGCCGCGCCGGAAGAGCAACCGGGCGTCGGTGGCGATCGGCAGCCGGATCCGGGTAACGGGCAGCCCTACTTGACCCGCGTGCTCGAGCACATCCCCGGCGACGCGGGCGACGCGGCCGATTCGGCGCCGCGCGCGGCGGGCGGGCAGCCCTGATCTCGCCCGGAAATTTTGTTCACCCGTCCTTGGCGTGAACCGCGGTAAACGTCAATGACACGTCGTCGGCGACCTGGACCGAGCCCATCAGCAGCGAGTAGGGCTTGACGCCGTAATCGGTTTGCCGGACGGCGGTTTCACCCGATATGCGCCACGCGTTTCCGAGATCTTCGGTGCGCACGTCGACGACGTGGTCTCGCGAGGTGCCATGGATCTCGAGCGCGCCGGTGAGCCGGTACCCGTCGCCGGCCCGCTCGATGACGTCCGCACTGTAGCGAATCTCGGGAAATCGCTTGGCGTCCAACGACTTCAATGCATTGGACCGCACCTGCGCCTTCTCGGTCGCGGACAGCCCTTTGATGCCGCCCTCGGCGTTCACCACGGCGAAGGAACCGACGTCGACCGCAAGTTCGGCGCTGACGGGTCGCGAACCCGCCCAATTCACGGTGGCACGCCAGCGCGACATCACGATGGTGAGGCGGTGGCCCATCCGCGCCGCTCGCCCGGCAACACCGGTGTGGAGCAACAGTTCACCGTCGGGCGGGCCGATCGTCCACGTCGCGCCCTTCTCAGAAGTCACGGACCGACGCTGTCACATGGTCAAGACGGTGCGGTAATGCGCCCGCCCCTGTTCCAGCGCCGCATAGCCCTCGGCCGCCTGCGCCAGCGGCAACTCCTCGATCCACGCCCGAACGCCGGACAGGACCGCGAAATGCATGGTGTCCTCGACATCTTTGGCCGTACCGGAGGGATGCCCGACGATGCTGACGCCGGGGGTGATCAGCTGTACGGGGCTGATCGGCAGCGGCTCGGGCGTGACGCCGATGGTGACCAGTTCACCCCGCGGGACGATGCCGCCGACGGTGGCGGCCATCGCCGTCGAATTGCCCGCGGTGGCCAGGACGACGGTCGCGCCGCCCAAGTCCTTCAGCGCTTCGGCGGGATCGTTGGCGGTGGAATCGATGTAGTGATGGGCGCCCAGTTTTCGGGCGTCATCGGCCTTGCCGCTGCCGCGGTTGATCGCGATGGTTTCGAAGCCCATCGCCCGGGCGAACTGCACGCCGAGGTGCCCCAGGCCACCGACGCCCAGTATCGCCACGCGATCGCCGGGCAAGGCTTTCGTGTGACGCAACGCGTTGTAGGTGGTGACGCCGGCGCACCCCATGGGGGCGGCTTCGGCGTCGGAGAGCTCGGCCGGTATCCGGGCCAGGGCGCTCACCGGGACGGTCACCGATTCCGCGTATCCGCCGGGATACTGCCAGCTCGGCACCTTCCCGTTCGCGCAGTGAATGAAGAGGCCCTTGCGGCATTGATCGCAGTGGTAGCAGCATCCGCCGAACCAACCGACCGCGACGCGATCGCCGATCGCGAAATCCTGCACGCCGTCACCGACTTCGGCGACCTTGCCCGCGATCTCATGTCCGGGCGTCAGGGGCCACGAGATGCCCGGGAACCCCCCGTTGACGAAATGCGCGTCGGTGCCACAGATCCCGCACGCGCCGACCGTCAGTCGTACCTCGTCGCGGCCGGGTGATTGGGTTTCGACTTCGGCCAGCTCTAGGGGGCCGCCTGCGGACTGGATCCGGACAGCTTGATGTTTGGGCATCGGCTTAGCTTAGTGCGCGGCAGGGGCTTTCGCTTTGCCATCGGTGTGGTAGTCCACCTGCCAGTGCTTGATCCCGTTGAGCCAGCCCGACCGCAGACGTTCGGGCTTGCCGATGGACTCGAGGTCGGGGATGCCGTCGGCGATCGCGTTGAACATCAGGTCGATCGTCATGCGTGCCAGGTTCGCCCCGATGCAGTAGTGGGCGCCGGTTCCGCCGAACCCGACGTGCGGGTTGGGATCGCGCAATATGTTGAACGTGAACGGATCGTCGAAGACGTCCTCGTCGAAATTGGCTGAGCGGTAGACCATTACGACCCGCTGACCCTTTTTGATCTGCACGCCCGACAGTTCGTAGTCCTCGAGCGCGGTGCGCTGAAACGACGTGACCGGGGTGGCCCACCGGACGATCTCGTCGGCGGCGGTGCCGGGGCGCTCCTTCTTGAACAGCTCCCATTGGTCGGGAAAGTCGGTGAAGGCCATCATGCCCTGGGTGATCGAGTTGCGGGTGGTCTCGTTTCCGGCCACCGCCAACAGGATCACGAAAAAGCCGAATTCATCGTCGGAAAGCTTGTGCCCGTCGATGTCGGCCTGGACCAGCTTGGTGACGAGGTCTTCCCCCGGATTCTTCGTCCGCTCGGCCGCCATCTGCATGCCGTACATGATGAGTTCGACCGACGCGGTGATGGCGTCGTTGTTGGCGAATTCGGGGTCCTGGTCGCCGACCATCTCGTTGGACCAGTGGAACAGTTTCTTGCGTTCTTCCTGCGGCACGCCCATCAACCCGGCGATGGCCTGCAGCGGCAGTTCGCACGACACCTGCTCGACGAAGTCGCCGCGGCCCTCGGCGGCCGCTTGCTCGACGATGTGGCGGGCCCGCTCGGCGAGGTCTTCGCGCAGGCGCTCGATGGCCCGGGGCGTGAACGCCCGCGAAATGATCTTGCGCAGCCGGGTGTGCTGCGGCGCATCCATGTTGAGCAGGACGAACTTGCCGCGCTCGATCTGCTCGCCGACCGTGCCGTCCTTGTAGCGCGGCAGCGCGGTCTTCTGCAGGCTGGAGAACACGTCACTGCGCAGCGAGACCTCTTTGACGTCCTTGTGCTTGGACACCACCCAAAAGCCGCCGTCGTCGAACCCGCCGGCACCGATCGGTTGTTCGTTCCACCAAATCGGCGCCGTGCGGCGCAGCTCGGCCAGTTCTTCGACCGGCAATCGCTCGGCGTGGATGTCCGGATCGGTGAAGTCGAAGCCTGGGGGCAGATTGGGGACCGGCTTGGTGCTGGGCTCGACGGTTGACATGGCGCACTCCTCGATACGAAGTCGTCTAGGCGTCCTTGTGCAAGGAAACCATTGCCGGACCACGGTTGGGAAGCATTGACGCAAGATCGTCGGGGGCAAATTGGAACGTGTTCCGCGGGTGCTCGTTGTCGGCCCCGGTCGTGCGCCGGCGGGGATCGCGGCCGCGCGCCGAAACCGTCTTGTGGCCCGCGGCCCGACCGATATGCTTTGGTGCAGGTCACCGGCGACGACAGGCGGGGTGGAACATGATTCGGGAATTGCTGAGCGCCGCTTCGATAGCGGGCATCACGATCGGCATGGCGCCGTGCGCGGCCGCCGACCCGCATTACGACGGCGACGTCCCGGGCATGAATTATCAAGCTTCGCTGGGCGCCCCGTGCGACAACTACGAGCGCTTCATCTTCGGACGAGGGCCCAGCGGCCAGGCCGAGGCCTGTCATTTCCCGCCGCCGAACCAGTTCCCGGCGGCCACCACCGGTTACTGGGTCGCTTCCTATCCGCTCTACGGGGTCCAGCAGACCGGCGCGAAATGCCCGGGCTCGCAGGCGGCGGCGCAGACTCCGGACGGGCTTCCGATGCTGTGCCTGGGGGAGCAGGGGTGGCAGCCCGGATGGTTTACCGGCGCAGGGTTTTTCCCGCCCTCCGACTGATCGGTACGACGATGAAGCGTGGTGAGCAAGGCGCGTCGCCCGTGCCCCGCTGGCTGCGTTTCGTCCTGGCCTCGGATCGCGCCGGGTCGGCGTGGTACATCGGCACCGGATTCTTCTTCGCGCCCGTGCTGGCCGTGTTTTCGCCGTGGCCCGCGGTCACCGCCGTGTTGTGGGGCGTCATCGCGGTGGCAGGGCTGTGGTTGGGGCTGCTGGGCATCGCGATGGCCATCGGTCTGGCCCGAATACTGCGCTCGGGGGCCGAAATTCCCGAAGACTACTGGCGCACCCTCGTGCACTACTGAAGCCCACCGCCGCCGAGAAATGGGGCCTCGTCCCGTCTAGAGTTCAGGGCAACGAACCTGCGACAAAGGAGACTCGAGATGGCCTTCAATCCCAAAGATGCGGTCGACGCGGCGAGGGACATCGCGACCAACGCCGTCGAGAAAGCCTCCGACATCGTCGAGCACGCCAGCGACATCATCCGGGGTGACCTTGCCGGCGGTGCCAGCGGAATCGTTCAGAATTCCATCGACATCGGCACGTACGCCCTGGACCGGACGAAGGAAGTGTTCACCGGCCGGCAGGACGTTGACGACGTCTAGCCCCGCCGGCCGGGCAAGCCCCGCCGTCAGACGGAGGCGGCCTCGTTGAGCTCGTCGAGCCTGTTGGTCGCTTCCAGGTACTCCTGCACCCAGCGCTCGATGACCGTCGACGTCTTCTCCACCTTGGTGAACTGCCCGACGACCTGACCGACCGGGTTGAACGCGACATCGACGGATTCGTTCGGGTACCTGTTCGTGGCACGAACCGCCATGCCGGACACCATGTACTGCAACGGCATTCCGAGGGGCTTCGGGTTCTCCGGGGCCTCCCACGCCTCGGTCCAGTCGTTGCGCAGCATGCGGGCCGGCTTGCCGGTGAACGACCGGCTGCGGACGGTGTCGCGGCTGCCGGCCTTGACGTAGGCCTCCTGCTGGACCGGGGTGTTCGAGGATTCCTCGACCATCAGCCACTGCGATCCGGTCCACGCGCCCTGCGCGCCCAGCGCCAGCGCGGCCGCGATCTGCTCACCGCTGCCGATGCCGCCGGCGGCCAGCACCGGAACCGGAGCGACCTCCTTGACGACCTGGGGCCACAGCACGATCGAGCCCACCTCGCCGCAGTGCCCGCCGGCCTCGCCGCCCTGCGCGATGATGATGTCGACGCCCGCGTCCGCGTGCTTGCGGGCCTGCGAGGGGGAGCCGCACAGCGCGGCCACCTTGAGTCCGGCCTCGTGGATGTGCTTGATCATGTCGGCCGGCGGGGTGCCCAGCGCGTTGGCGATCATCTTCACCTTCGGGTGCTTGAGCGCGACCTCGACCTGGGGTGTGGCCGTCGCCTCGGTCCAGCCGAGCAGCTGCAGGGTGTCGCCGTCGCTGTCCTCGACCGGCACGCCGTGGTCGGCGAGGATCTTCTTCCCGAAGTCAAGGTGCTCCTGGGGCACCATCTTGCGCAGCGTCTCGGCCAGCTCCTCCGCGGACAGGTGCGAGTCCATGCCCTCGTACTTGTTGGGGATGACGATGTCGACGCCGTAGGGGTGGTCGCCGATGTTCTCGTCGATCCAGTTGAGCTCGATCTCGAGCTGCTCAGGCGTGAAGCCGACGGCCCCGAGCACGCCGAACCCCCCGGCCTTGCTGACCGCCACGACGACGTCGCGGCAGTGGGTGAAGGCGAAGATCGGGAACTCGATGCCGAGTTCGTCGCAAATAGGGGTGTGCATTACAACTCCTGGGATGCTCGCCGAATTGGAACGTGTTCTAGTTTAGTACGGACGTCACTGACGTGGCCAGCGGGTCCTGAACTGCGTCCCATCACTACGGCCCGTCGCCGCCGAGCCGGCCGCGACGCCGTTCGGCCCGCCACCGCCTTCGATCCCTTGATCCCGCACCGAGCGACCAGGTAGCGTAGTGCTGCCAATTACGAAACTACGCGTAGCGTAATTGGCTTCCAAACCACCGAGAGGATCCGCCTTGATGCGCAGCCGCTACGCCGGCGATCCCTTCACCACATCCACGCCCGAGATCGCCGCCGCCCTAGAGGATGTCAGCGTCCCGACGCTGCTGCTCTCCCTCGTTCACATCACCGGCGACCCCCGATTCATCCGCGACTACAAGCAGATGGGCATCTTCCTCAACGAGGTCCAGGGGTTCATGTCGGAGGAGGACAAGGCGCGGGCCCGCGCCGAGGCGCTGACGGTGATCACCGAGTATCGGGATCGCGGCTGCCCCGAACCGGCGCCGCTGAGCCCGGAGCTCATCAGGGAAATGATGGATTGGGCGGCGTGTGAGCACGTTCCCGACGACTATCTGTCCCTGGTGTCCGAAGAGCTGGACCTCGAAGGGGTCGACCCCCGGCGGCCGGCCGCGTTGCCGGCCGAGCGCGCGGCGCAGCTTCCGGTTCTGGTCGTCGGGTGCGGCGAATCCGGCATCCTTGCCGGCGTGCGCCTCAAGCAGGCCAACATTCCGTTCACCATCGTCGAGAAGAACGCCGGCCCGGGCGGAACATGGTGGGAGAACCGCTATCCCGGCGCCCGGGTCGACGTCGCGAACCATTTCTATTGCTACAGCTTCGAACCCAACAACGACTGGACCCATTTCTTCGCCGAGCAATACGAGCTGCAGGACTATTTCACCAGAGTCATCGACGAACACGACCTGGCCGACCGGATACGTTGGCAGACCGAGGTTCTCGCGGCCGAATGGGACGACGACGACGGCACCTGGACCGTGTCGCTGCGATCGGCCGACGGCCGCACGTCGACCCTGCGCGCACGCGCGCTCATCACGGCGGTGGGCCAGCTGAACAGGCCCAACATTCCCGAATTCGCCGGAGCACAGACTTTCCGGGGCCCGTCGTTTCACTCGGCGGCCTGGGATCACTCGGTGGACCTCAAAGGCAAGCGGGTCGCGCTCGTCGGCGCCGGCGCCAGCGGGTTCCAGATCGCGCCCGCCATCGCCGAGGAGGTCGAGCACCTGACGGTGTTCCAGCGGACCGCGCAGTGGATGTTCCCGAACCCGATGTATCACGACGAGGTCGGCGACGGTGTGCGCTGGGCGATGCGCCACCTGCCGTTCTACGGCCGGTGGTACCGCTTCCTGGTGCTGTGGCCCGGCTCGGACAAGGGCCTCGACGCCGCCGAGGGCGACCCGAACTACGCCGATCAGGACCACGCCGTCAGCGACATCAACGCCGGCGCGCACATGATGTTCTCCCAGTGGATCACCAGCCAGGTCGGCGAAGACTCGCCGTTGTTGGCCCAGGTGATGCCGGACTATCCCGCCTGCGGCAAGCGCACCCTGCAGGACAACGGCAGCTGGCTGAGAACGCTGCAGCGCGACAACGTCGAATTGGTGCGCACAGCCATCGAGCGGATCACGCCGCAGGGCATCGTCACCGAGGACGGAGTGACGCACGACGTCGATGTCATCGTCTACGCAACGGGGTTCCGGCACACCGACGTGCTGTGGCCGCTGAAGATCACCGGCCGCAACGGCGTTGACCTGCACGAGATGTGGGGGAGCAGGCCGTATGCCTACCTCGGGATCACCGTCCCGCAGTTCCCGAACTTCTTCATCGTCTACGGGCCCGGAACCCACCTGGCCCACGGGGGCAGCCTGATCTTCCAGTCCGAGCTGCAGATGCGCTACATCGACCAGTGCCTGGCGCGCCTGGCCGACGCCGATGTGCACTCGGTCGAGCCGAAACCCGACGCCGCCACGGACTGGCACCGACGGACGCAGACCCAGATCAAGAAGATGGTGTGGTCACACCCGGCGGTCAAGCACTCGTATTTCAAGAACGCCGACGGCGAGATTCACACCGTCAGCCCGTGGCGCCTCAACGAGTACTGGTCGGCGGTGCGCGAACCCGACTGGTCACAATTTGTAGTGCGCCAGAAAGATCAAGTGTGACAAGGGAAGTGAGCACACCGATATGCGCACGGTAGTCGTCGATGGGCCCCGCAGCATCCGGGTCGACACCCGCCCCGACCCAACGCTGCCGGGCCCGGACGGAGCGATCGTCGAGGTGACCGCCGCCGGAATCTGCGGCTCGGATCTGCACTTCTACGAGGCCGACTTCCCGATGCCCGATCCCATCGCCCTCGGCCACGAAGCCATCGGCACGGTGGTGGACGCCGGGCCCCAGGTGCGCAACGTCAAGGTCGGCGATCAGGTCATGGTGTCGTCGGTCGCCGGCTGCGGCGCGTGCGCGGGGTGCGCCACCCGCGATCCGGTCATGTGCCACTCCGGCTTTCAGATCTTCGGCGGCGGAGTGCTCGGTGGCGCGCAGGCCGATCTGCTCGCGGTGCCCGCCGCCGATTTCCAGCTCCTGAAGGTGCCCGAGGGCATCAGCACCGAGCAGGCGCTGCTACTCACCGACAATCTCGCCACCGGCTGGGCCGCGGCACAGCGCGCCGACATTCCGTTCGGCGGGACCGTTGCGGTGATCGGCCTCGGAGCGGTCGGCCTGTGCTCGCTGCGCAGCGCGCTTTTTCAGGGCGCGGCAACGGTTTTCGCCGTCGATCAGGTCGACGGCCGGCTACAGCGCGCCGCGCGGTGGGGGGCGACACCCGTGAAGGCGCCGGCGCTCGAGGAGATCCTCGCCGCCACCGGCGGCCGCGGCGTCGACGCGGTGATCGACGCCGTCGCCACCGACGCATCCCTGACCGAGGCGCTCAACGCCGTCCGGGCGGGCGGAACCGTCTCGGTCGTCGGTGTGCACGACATGAATCCGTTTCCGCTCAACGCGCTGGGCTGCCTGATCCGCAGCATCACGTTGCGGATGACCACCGCGCCGGTGCAGCGAACGTGGCCGGAATTGATCCCGCTGCTGCAGTCCGGCCGCCTCGATGTCGACGGCATCTTCACCACGACAATGCCTTTGGACGACGCGGCCAAGGGCTATGCGACCGCGGAATCACGCTCCGGCGACGATGTGAAGATCCTGTTGCAGCCCTAGGCCTTCACCGGGTGGCCGTGATGTATTGGGACCGCATGAAACTGTCGATCTTGACGTCGACCTCCGGTGGGGTCATGCCGTAACCGGCCTGCAAATCGAGCGTGTTGCGGACGGGTTCGACGGCCCACCCGTGCGCGGTCAGCCACTCCGCGGGATCGGACTGCGGTTCGTACGTCAGGGCCGAAAAGTCAACGTTGCCCGACACGTTGACCCCCGGGTGATTCGCCTCCAAGGCGTGGAGCTGGTCGTGGTCCAGCCGCGACCCCAGCGCGCCGATCGCGATCCGGCTGCCGGGCGCGCTGAGCCCGCTGATCCGGGTGAACAGCGCGTGTTGCGCCTCGTCGGTCAGGTAGGGCAGCAACCCCTCCACCGACCAGGCGCTCGGGCTCTCGACGTCGAACCCGGCCGCCTCCAAGGGCCGCGACCAGTCGGTGCGCAGGTCGGCGGCGACCTCGATCCGGTTCGCCTTCGGCGCGGCAGCCTGCTCGTCGAGCACACGCGCCTTGAACTCGAGGACCTTCGGCAGGTCGACCTCAAAGACCCTTGTGCCGTCGGGCCATTCAAGGCGGAACGCCCGCGAATCCAGGCCGGCGGCGACGATCACCGCCTGGCGTATGCCCGCCTGGCAGGCGGCGACGAAGAAGTCGTCGAAGAAGCGGGTCTGCACGCCATACAGCCGCGGAAAGGCCGTCTCGTCCTCGGTGCTGCCCGGGTTCGCGAGGACCCCCGCCAGATACGGGTCCCGCGAGGCGGCGATGAAGACCTTCGCGTATTCGTCGCGCACCAGCGGCTGCGGGCTCACGGCGTGCAGCGCACGCCATCCCGCCACGAGCAGCGCGGTGTAGCCGACGCTGCTGACGATGTCCCAGTTGTCGTCGTCGGAGCGGAGCGATCCGAATTCAGGTGTCGTGCCCACGGGGGCCAACGTACCCTTCAGAGTTCGAGCAGCACCGTGACCGGGCCGTCGTTGACCAACGCGACCTGCATGTTCGCGCCGAACACCCCGGTCTGTACCTCGGCGCCCAGCCGCTCCAGCGTCGCGGCGAACTCCGCCACCAGCGGCTCGGCCACCGGCCCGGGGGCGGCCGCATTCCACGACGGGCGGCGGCCCTTGGCGGTGTCGGCGTATAGGGTGAACTGACTGATGACCAGGATGGGGGCTCTTGCGTCGGCCGCGGACCGCTCCTCGGCGAGAATCCTTAGGTTCCAGAGCTTTTCGGCGAGCCGGCGCGCCTTGTCGCGATCGTCGGTGTGGGTGACGCCGACGAATGCCAACAGCCCCTGGCCATCCGGTCGGATCGCTCCCACCACCGCGCCGTCGATCGACACCGTCGCCGACGAGACCCGTTGCACCAACACCCGCATGGGCCTCGATGGTGCCAGACCGGCCGGGGCGGGGGTGGGTACGCTCGACAGGGTGTCCGTGCTCGTCGCGTTTTCCGTCACCCCGATGGGGGTGGGCGAGGGTGTCGGCGAGATCGTCGCCGAGGCGGTTCGGGTGGTTCGCGAGTCCGGCCTGCCCAACAAGACCGACTCGATGTTCACGGTGATCGAGGGCGACACGTGGGAGCAGGTCATGGCGGTGGTGCAGCGCGCCGTCGAGGCCGTGGCGGCCCGGGCGCCGCGGGTGAGCACGGTGATCAAGGCCGATTGGCGCACCGGGGCCAACGACGCGATGACGCAGAAGGTCGCCTCCGTCGAGCGCTACCTCTCCGAGAGCTAGGCCCGCAGCGCGGCCCGAAACGCTTGCTCCGCCGCGTCGCCGTGCACGGCGAACACCACCTTGCGCAGCGAGACCGGCTGGTGCCGCCGGACGGCGTCGACCATCAGCCGGGCGGCCTGGTCGAGCGGGAAACCGCCGACACCGGTGCCGAAGGCCACCAGCCCCAGCGTGCGGCAGCCGAGCTCGTCGGCCTTGCGCAATGTCGAAGCCGTGGCGGCGCCGATGATCTCGGCCGAGGTTGGCCCACCGAGTTCCATGGTCGCCGCGTGGATGACGTAGCGCGCGGGCATGTCGCCGGCGGTGGTCTCGATCGCTTCGCCGAGCCCGATCGGCGCCTTCTCGGTCGATTCGCGCTGCACGTCGGGCCCGCCCGCGCGCGAGATGGCCGCGGCGACGCCGCCACCGTGCCGCAGCTGCGTGTTGGCGGCGTTGGCGATCGCGTCCACGTCGAGCTTGGTCACGTCGGCCGCAAGCACCTCTAACTCGATCATCGGCTCATTGTCCCGCAGGCCCATGCGTAGGCTCATGGCGGTGAGCGCACGTGCAGGCATCGTTGTCACCGGAACCGAGGTCCTCACCGGACGCGTCCAAGACGCCAACGGCCCCTGGATCGCCGATCGCCTCCTGGAGCTTGGTGTCGAGCTCGCGCACATCACGATCTGCGGCGACCGGCCCGCCGACATCGAAGCCCAGCTGCGGTTTCTCGCCGATCAAGGCGTGGACCTGATCGTCACCAGCGGCGGCCTGGGGCCCACGGCCGACGACATGACCGTCGAGGTGGTGGCGCGCTTCTGCGGGCGCGAGCTGGTGTTGGACGCCGAGGTCGAAGAGAAGATCGCGAACATCCTCAAGAAGCTGATGGGGCGCAATCCCGCTTTCCAATCCGCCTTGGACCCCGGCACTTTCGAGTCGCTGCGGGCCGCCAACCGCAAGCAGGCCATGATCCCGGCTGGGGCGCAGGTGCTCGACCCGGTCGGCACCGCGCCCGGCGTCGTGGTGCCAGGCAAGCCCGCGGTGATCGTGCTCCCCGGACCCCCGCGCGAGCTGCAGCCGATGTGGCACACGGCCCTCCAAACACCGGCGGCGCAGGACGCGATCGCCGGCCGGACCATTTATCGGCAGGAGATGCTGCGGATGTTCGGCCTGCCCGAGTCGGGGCTGGCCGAGACGCTGCGCGACGCCGAAAAGACCGTGCCCGGATTCGACCGGCTCGAGATCACCACCTGCCTGCGGCGCGGGGAGATCGAAATGGTCACCCGCTACGAGCCGGACTCCGCCGACGCGTACACGCAACTGACGAAGCTGCTGCGCGAGAGGCACGGGCATCAGCTGTACTCCGAAGACGGCTCGCGTGTCGACGATCTGGTCGCGCAGCTTCTCACCGGGCACCGGATCGCGACGGCGGAGTCGTGCACCGCGGGACTGCTGGCGGCGCGGCTGACCGATCGGCCCGGGTCGTCGGACTACGTGGCCGGCGGGGTGGTGTCCTATTCGAACGAGGCGAAAGCGGAGGTGCTCGGCGTCGACCCGGCGCTGATCGAGGCGCACGGCGCGGTGTCGGAGCCGGTGGCCGAGGCCATGGCCGCGGGCGCGCTGCAACGCTTCGGCGCCGACACCGCGGTCGCGATCACCGGCATCGCCGGACCGGGCGGGGGCACGGAAGACAAGCCGGTCGGGACGGTCTGCTTCAGCGTGAAGGCGGCGGGCGGCCGCACGGACACTCGCACCCTGCGCCTTCCGGGCAACCGGTCCGATATCCGGGAACGCTCGACGACGGTGGCCATGCACCTGCTGCGGCGCCTGCTGGCCGACCCCGGCTAGCTTTACGTCGCTTCCGTTGCGAGAAAAGAACTTTCCGTCGTGCCGAAGCGGATTCCCGTCGCGTCCTTTCCGATCAGCGTCAGGACCACCACCGCGGCCAGCACCGGCACGATCGTGGCCGCCAAGGCGAACGGGTAGCCGTGGGATTCGGCGAGACGTTCCTGAATCGGTAAGTTGAACGCCGCCAACAGGTTTCCGAGTTGGTAGGTCACACCGGGGTAGAGGCCGCGAATGGCGTCCGGCGACATCTCCGTGAGGTGGGCTGGAATCACGCCCCACGCGCCCTGCACGAAGAGCTGCATCAAGAACGAGCCCAGGCACAGCATGGCCGCGCCGCGTGAGTATGCGAACAGCGGCACGATCGGCAGCGCCAGAATTGCACAGAAGACGACCGTGTAGCGCCTACTCAGTCGTTGCGACAGCGTTCCGAAGACGAGCCCTCCGATGATGGCGCCGACGTTGTAGGCCACCACGATCCACCTGACCGTCGTGCTCGACAACCCGGCGCCTCGGTTGGCGTGCGCGCCGAGGAAGGTGGGGTAGACGTCCTGCGTGCCGTGGCTCATCCAGTTGAATGCCGTCATCAGCAACGCGAGGTAGATGAAGCGCCGGATGATCGCGCCGCTGCGCAGCACGTCGCGGATTCTGGTGCTGGTTAGCCTCATCCGGTCTTGGGCGGCCTCCCACACCTCGGATTCCTCCACCCGGTAGCGAATGATCAAGCTGATCAGTGCGGGAACGATGCTCAGGCCGAACAACCAGCGCCACGAGAGCTCGAGCCAATCCATGACCACCAGGGCGGCGACGCTGGCCAGCAGGTAGCCGAACGCGTAACCCTCCTGCAGCAGCCCGGAGAAGAACCCGCGTCGCTGGACCGGAACCTTCTCCATGGCCAGCGCGGCACCGAGCCCCCATTCCCCGCCCATGCCGATGCCGTACAGCAGGCGCAGGATCACCAGCACGGTGAAGTTGGGTGCGAAGGCGCACAGGAACCCGACCACGGAGTAGAACATGACGTCGACCATCAGGGGGAGCCGCCGGCCGACGCGGTCGGCCCACAGCCCGAACAGCAATGCGCCGACGGGACGCATGATCAGGGTGGCGGTGGTGACGAACGCGACCTCGGCCTTGCTGTGGTGGAACGTCTTTGCGATGTCGGCGTAGACGAGCACCACGATGAAGTAGTCGAAGGCGTCCATCGTCCAGCCCAACAGGGCGGCGATGAAGGAATTTCGCTGGTCGGCGGTCAACTTCTGTCGAGGGCTCTGTGTGGTCACGTCAGCATCGTGGCGTACCGAGGGCTTCGGCGCGACCTGTTTCGCCGCCCGTCGTGCGGGAGTAAGTTCCGGATGCATGCGGATCATCGACGCCGACGGCCATGTCGCCGAAAATTCGTCACTGGCAGTCGAAGCGATGCAGCGGTGGCCGGAGCACGTCAGACCCGGCAGGCATGGGCGGCTCGGGTTGACCCTCGAAGGACGCAACTACCCCGAGGACCGCGGCCCGGGCGCGGGCTGCCCGCCCGAACACGGGATCAGTAGCGCGGCCGATATCAACTGCCGGTCGGCCGAAGGCGTGCTGGGTGACGCCGACCGCGATCACATCGACACGATGGTGCTCTATCCCAGCCTTGGACTGTGCGCGCCGAGTCTCGAGGACCCCGAATTCGCGGCCGGATTCGCTCGACTCTACAACGAGTGGATCGCCGATTACTGCGCCGCTTCGGGTGGGCGGCTCCGCGGCGTCGCGGTGGCTCCGATAGAACATGGCCGGCTGGCGATCGATGTCATGACCGAAGCCAAAGACCTTGGGCTGGTGGCGACTCTGGTGCCGCCGGCGCTCAAGACACGCAACCTCGACCACCCCGACCTCGACCCGTTCTATGCCGCCGCCGTCGAACTCGGGATGCCGCTGGGGGTGCATGGGGCGCCCGGCATTCATCTGCCCAAGATCGGGGTAGACCGTTTCACGAATTACATTCAGGTGCACTGCATCAGCTTTCCGTTTGACCAGATGACGGCGATGACCGCGATGGTTTCCGGCGGCGTCTTCGAGCGCCATCCGGAGTTGCGGGTGGCCTTCCTCGAGGCGGGCGCGGGCTGGGTTCCGTTCTTCATCGATCGGCTGCACGAGCATTACGAGAAGCGTGGCGACTGGGTGGAGCGCGGCTGGCGTCGCGATCCGCACGAGTATCTCGCCGCCGGAAACATCTGGGTGACGTGTGAACCGGAGGAGCCGATCCTGCCCGGTGTGATCGACGTGCTGGGCGCCGATTTCATCATGTTCGCCAGCGACTATCCGCACTGGGACGGCGAGTGGCCGGAAAGCACCAAGCACCTGCGCACTCGCGCCGATATCAGCGAGGAGGCCCGCGAGAAGATCGGCGGGCGCAACGCGCAGCGCTTCTACAACCTGAACTAGCGGCGATCGCGAGCGCGGCGCAGCCGGGCGAAGCGGGTCGGCGCCATCGGATCTAGCGGCGATCGCGAGCGCGGCGCAGCCGGGCGAAGCGGGTCGGCGCCATCGGATCTAGCGACGATCGCGAGCGCGGCGCAGCCGGGCGAAGCGGGTCGGCGCCATCGGACCTAGCGGCGATCGCAAAATGTGTTATGCCGCGCCGGGGTTGTCGGCTTCTTCGTCGTCGTCGTGTTCGTGGTGGAGGAGTTTTTCGGGGTGGTGGTAGGTGTTGGTGCGGGGTTGGCCGCGCTCGAGGTGGGGTGGGGATTTCCATTCGGTCTCGCCGCGCGTGTTCTTGCGGGTGGTCCAGCCGCCGGGGTCGAGCATGCGGTGATGCGGGCCGCAGGCGAAGGTGAGGTCGTTGATGTCGGTGCTGTGGCAGGTGGCGTAGTCGGTGACGTGATGCACCTCGCAGTAGTAACCCGAGACGGTGCAGCCCGGTGCGGTGCAGCCGCGGTCCTTGGCGTACAACACGATTCGCTGTCCCGGGGAGGCCAGGCGTTTGGTGTGGTAGAGCGCCAGGGCCTTTCCTCTATCGAAGATGGCCAAGTAGTGATGCGCATGGCGGGCCAGGCGGATCACGTCGCTCATCGGCAGGATGGTGCCCCCGCCGGTCAGGGCTCGCCCGGCGGCGGCCTCCAGCTCTTGCAGGGTGGTGGTGACGATGATGGAGGCCGGTAACCCGTTGTGCTGCCCCAACTCCCCGGAGGCCAACAGCCCACGCAGCGCCGCCAGCAGGGCGTCGTGGCCGCGCTGAGCAGCCGAGCGGGTGTCACCGTCGATGGCGGCCTGGCTGGGCGTCCCCTCCACGCACGGAATGTCGTCGAGGGGGTTGCACATGCCCGGGGCACCGAGTTTGGCCTCCACGGCTTCGAAGGTGGCGCGTAGTTCGGGGGTGATCAGGCCCCGCAACTCCGACATGCCGTCGGGTCGTTGGCGCCCCAGGGTCACCCCGCGGCTACGGGCCCGGTCCTCATCGGTGAAGAGACCGTCGGGATTGAGGCAATCTTCGAGGACGTGCGCCAGGCCGTCGAGTTCGTCGGGCCGGTGATACGCGGCGTGACCGGCCAGGTCGGCTTCGACCCGCTCGCGGGTGACCGGGTCGATCCAGCCCGGCAGCCGGCGAAAGAATCGGCGGATCACCGCCACATGGGCAGCACCCAACTCACCGCGGCGTTGAGCGGCGGCGGTGGCCGCCAACACCGGGGGCAACGGTTCACCGGTCAGGCCGTGGCGCGGGCCCAGATCGGCGGCGTCTTTGATGCGCCGGCCGGCCTCGGTGTGGCTGATCCGCAGGCGGTCGGCGATCGCCTGGTCGAGTTTGGCGCCGAGCTCTTGGATGCTGGCCTGGCGTGCCAGGTGGTTGATCAACGCATGCTCAGGCACGGGCAATCGGCGGCGCACGGTTTCGCAGCGCTCCAACAGCGCCAGGCACTCCCGAGGAGCCAGCGCATCAAAACTGAGCCCCGCCACGCCCTCGATGGCGGCATCAAGCGCGTCGAAGGCCGCGCTGATCGCGTCCCGATCGATGATGCCGCCCGAACTCATACCGCAGACATTACGAAGCGCCACCGACACAAAACCCCGCATTGTGACCACTGAAACCACAGTGACACAAGGGATTTCAATATCCGTTTCCGATATCCGAAACCGCGCCCGCGTGTATGCGCGAGAGCCGACGGACGAAGCCGGTCACCCGGTCAGAACTCACCCGCGCCGATTTGCTTACCTTCCCGGCCGATCGGATGGCAGGATCTAGGCGCATGGGCCCATTTTTGGTGCGTGCCGCGCTGACCGGCTTTGCGTTGTGGATCGTCACCCTTTTCGTGCACGGCCTGAGTTTCGTGGGCGGCAGCACGAGGCTGGAACGGGTCGGCATCATCTTCGTCGTCGCCGTGATCTTCGGTCTGGTCAACGCATTCATCAAGCCGATAGTCCAGATCCTGTCGATCCCGCTCTACATCGTGACGCTCGGTCTGTTCCATGTCGTCATCAATGCGTTGATGCTCTGGATCACGGCGTGGATCACCGAGCACACCACGCACTGGGGGCTGCAGATCGACCACTTTTGGTGGACCGCCATCTGGGCGGCGATCGTCTTGTCGATCGTCAGTTGGTTGCTGTCCTTGATAATTCGCCGCACCGGCGCCTGAGATCAGCGGCCGCCGGCCAGGGCCACCACGTCGCGCGCGCAGCCCCAGGACAGGGTGACGCCGTTGCTGCTGTGACCGTAGTTGTGGATGCAACGCGCCCGCCCAAGCGGTTCGGCCTCCACGCGCACCGAGGGACGGTCGGGGCGCAGTCCGGTGATGACCTCGATCACCTCGGCGTCACCCAGTCGCGGCTCGATTCGTCGGCAGCGCTGCAGGATGCGTTCCGTCACGTCGGGTTCCGCGGTCGTGTCCCAGCGACCGGGGATGCTGATTCCACCGCACACCACCCGTTGTGGATGCGGGAAGAAACAGGTCCACTCTGGGCCGTCGTTCAATTCCAGAAACAGTTGCTGCAGACCGGGATTGGTCAGCACCACGTGCTGGCCGAAGAGCGGCCGCACGGTGTGGTCGTCGACGAGCGCGCCCGCGGCGAGACCAGTGCAGTTGACGACGATGTCAGCGGTGTCGGCGGCCTCGGCCAGGGATCGAACGGGGTGTTCTTCGATCTCGCAGCCGGCCGCCGCGAGCCGTCGGGTCAGATAGTCGAGGTAGCGCGGCATGTCGATCATCGGCACGGTGGCGCGAAATCCGGTGCCGAAACCCGGCGGAACGTCGGCCGGGTCGGCGGGCCGCAGGTCGGGGATCAGCGCGGCCGCCGATGACATCGCCTCGGTCGCGGTCAGCTCGCCGACGGCCAGCGCCGGCGCCAGCAACACACCCGAGTCGGGATCGCGGGCGAGATCACGGAACACCTCTAGAGAGTGCTCGGTCCAACGCAGCGTCGCGCCGGCGCGTTCCGCGGGCCGCGGGGGCGCCCACACGGCGCCCGCAACCGCCGAAGTCGTTCGCTTGGGCATCGTGTCCGCCCAGACCCGCACCGGCCAGCCCGCCTCGGCCAGGCAGATGGCCGACGTCAACCCGCTGACGCCAGCCCCTACCACGACGATCTGGTGCGTACTGGCCACGGCGCCGCGGGCCGATCAGGAATGCGCGGCTTGTGGGGCTACCGGAGTTGCGGGCGCGGCCGCCGGGGCTTGCGGGGCCGCCGGCGCTTGCGAGGCCGGCGCCGGTGCAGGTGCGGGCGCTTGCGGAGCGGGCGACGGTTGCGGGGGCCGCTGTGCGTTTCCGCCCAACAGACCGTTGAGGATGCCGAGCGTACCCTGCACGCCCGCGGGCGGCGTTTGTGACGGCGGAACGGCGTCCGGGGTCAGCTGCCAGGGTTGGCAGCCCGAAGTCTTGAAGGCTTTGTCACCCGGGTCGATCTGCACGACCTGCGCCTTCTTGGTCATGGCGTTGTCGATGAGCGCGCCGTCGGGGTTTCCGGTCCGTTTCCAGTAGCACGTGCCGTTGCCGACGGGGCCACCGGAGCTGTAGATGCCCGGGACGATGTCGGTCCCCACGGCGTAGATGCCGTCCTTGTCGATGCTGGTCTTCGGCCCCGGCGGGGCGGGTGCCGGCGAAGCCCCGGGCGACGCGGCCGGTGCTGGCGACGCGGCCGGTGCGGGTGCTGCCGAAGGCGCTGGTGCCGGCGACGCGGCCGGTGCGGGTGCTGCCGAAGGGGCTGGTGCCGGTGCCGGCGACGCGGCCGGTGCTGGCGAGGCCGCGGGGCCCGGGGCGGGCCCCCGTGTCTCGTCCGGATCGGCGCTGGCAACGACGGTCGACGTGGCCCACCCCGCGACAATCAAACCCGCGGCGGCCAGTCGCGCCGCAGTAGCTACTCCACCCATAGAAATCGAGGGTACCGGGGCCAAGTACCTAATTCATGTCGTTGTGAAATGAACCCGGCAGCAAAGAACGGCTAGACGAGACGCCGGACCCGGCCCGCGCGGGCGAGCGCATGCTGGTACGCCTCGAGGTTGTCACGGGAAATCTTCGCGTAAACCAGGCGTTCGAGGAGGAAGCGCAGCACGGGGTTGTAGGCGCGATACGTCTCGTGGAACGTCAGCACGGTGGTGCCGTCGGGCTGCTCCTCGAGCTGGTGATACCCCTCGGCGCGCGACCACAGCGGTGCGCCGACGGCCACGTAACGCGACAGCTTGTCGATCTCGGCTTCGGTCACGGTTTCCCAGGAACGCGCCCGGCCGCCGGTGAGCAGGTATTTGGGCACTTCGAAGACGCATGTGCGGACCAGGCCCTCACCGGCCTCGTTGCCCTCGTTGAGGATTTCCATGCTGCCGGTCGGCCACTCGAGCACCCGGGGGCGCGGGGCGTTCGGCGGGGCCGGTGGATGCAGCGCCCGCCAGACCTTCCGCGGCGGAGCGTCGATGTGGAATCGCACGGTGTAGGACTGCATCAGCCTTCTCCCCAGCCATCCCAGAACGTGATGGTCGCCGCCGGCGGGCGTGCGGCCGGCCGGAAGTCGGTGCCGATCGTGTACGCGACGGGGAACAGCGCGGCCTGCGTGACGGTGGGTGGGATGCCCAGCAGCTCGGCCACCTCGCGCTCCTTGAACAGGTGCATCGTCGTCCACACCGATCCCAGCCCGCGCGAGCGGAGCGCCAGCAGAAAGCTCCAGCCGGCCGGGATGATCGACGCCCACGCCGCGGCAGCGATGCCCGGTTCCGCGGTGTCGATGCGCTGGTTGAGGCAGGGGATGACGTGCACCGGGACTTGCCCGAGCGTTTCGGTCAAGCTCATCGCGCTCTGGTACACCCGCTGCGTCTGCGGATCCGTCGCGTTGTCGGCCGCGTACGCCAGGTACTGCGCGCCGATGCTGCGGTAGATCTCGGCGATGGCCGCGCGTTTGTCGGGGTCCGTGATCACCAGCCAGCGCCAATCCTGCGTGTTGCTCGCCGTGGGCGCCTGCATCGCCAGCTGGATGCACTCCAGGATCACGTCGCGGCCGACCGGCCGGGTGAGGTCGAGCCGTTTGCGCACCGACCGGGTGGTGCTCAGCAGTTCGTCGACGGTGGCGATGTCCATGGGATCCTTAGATGTGTCGGCGGGGGTGGTTAAAGGTGCGGCCCATCATCGCGACGTGAAGTTGAGGTGTCGAGCTGAGCAAACCAGACCCCGAGCTCGGCTGTCTAGGCCCTCGCCCGCCGATTGAGGATGTGTGCGGCCTCGGCGACCATGTCGGCGACGATGTCAGCGGCGGGACGGACGTCGCGAACGCGTCCCACGCCTTCGCCGGTCAGGATCGCCGCGGTATCGAAATCCTCTGCGGCAACGGCTTTTTCGTAGTCGGCGACCGCTTGGGGTAGCTGGGCCGTCAGCTCGGGTTCGCGACCGTGCCAGGTGGCGAGGAACGCGTTGCCCAGCGCCCGCGCGTCGTATCCGGCGGGCCAATCGAGGCGGCGCACAACGTCATAGACCCGGGTGCGCACGGTGTCGTCGCCACAGGCCGCGACGGCCCGCCGCTGCGCACGCGGTGACACCAATGCCTCCGGCGACGCCCACAACCTGCTACCCACGACCGCGCCGTCGGCGCCCAGCGCCAGCGCGGCCGCCAATCCGCGGCCGTCGACGACGCCGCCGGCGGCCGCCACCAGCGTGTCGGGTGAGCGTTCGGCCACGAAATCGACCACCTCGGGCACCAACGTGAACGTCGTCCGCCCGCTCATTCCATGTCCGCCGGCTTCGCTGCCCTGCGCGACGATGACCTCCGCCCCGGCGTCCACGGCCCGGCGCGCCTGGTCGAGGTTTTGCACCTGAGCGATGAGCGGGACGCCGGCCGCGTGGATGCGATCGGCGAACGGCCGTAAGTCGCCGAAAGACAACATGATCGCCGCGGGTTGGTGGGCGAGCGCGAGGTCGAGCGCCCGCGGGTTGCCCGCCAGGCTCCAGGTGATGAACCCGCATCCGATCCGGGCGCTGTTGGCGTTGTCGAATTCGCGCTGCAGCCATTCGGGATCGCCGTAGCCCCCGCCGAGCAGGCCCAGGCCGCCCGCCCCGGTCACCGCCGCAGCGAGCCGACCCCCGGAGACCAGGGCCATCGGCGCGAGCAGGACGGGCTGCTCGATACCGAAGAATTCCGTCAGGCGGGTCCGCAACGGCACGATGTCGCTCACTTCAGCTCACCGGTGAGGAACTGTGCGCGGCCGTGGCCGAAAGACCAGTTCTCATCGTTGTTTTCGGTGACCGAGACGATCAAGTCCGCCGGGTCGAGTCCGCACCGGCCGGCGAGGCGGGACGCCAGCAGTTCGTAGAACTTCTGCTTGAGTTCGCGCGGACGTCGCCTGCTGACCACGTGCAGGATGACCTGCCGCGCCGAGCGGTCGATGCCGAGACCGGTGTCCAGCGCTATGACCTCGTGGGCCGGATGAGTGCGGACCACCTGATAGCGATCACGCTCGGGAACACCGAACGCTTCGACCACGGTCTCGTGGATCGCGTCCAGCAGCGCCCGAACCTCCGACGGCGAGCGGCCCTCGATCAGGTCGATGTACAACAGCGGCATGTGTCCTCCATCGCCGGAGTGGATCGTGGATCTCGACGTCTACTCCAACAGACGGTAGGCCCGCGGAAATCCCTCGTGAGATGCGTGCTGCGACACATCGCTCATGAACTCGCGTCTTCGAAGCGGTCACTACGCCGTGCCTCGCTTTGTCGAGGCGGGGAATAGCGCGCGGGAACTGCTAAGGTCGCTCAGGCGAGCCGCGCCAGACCGGAGCGCACCAGATCCAGGCTTGCGGCCACGTCTGCGCCGAGGTCGCCCGCACAACCCTTGCGGCCCCAATTCTCCACTGCCGCAACCAAGGCCGCGGCCAGCGCAGAACCCGCGACCTCGGCCGCCAGGTCGATGTCCGCCGTATCCGGATTGCGCTTCCTGACGAAGTCGGCGAGCACGCCGGCGAACGAGGACTGCACCACTCGCAGGTGGCCCGCGATCCGCTCGGCGCTGATCAGCTCCGCGCGCGCCGTCGCCGCCTGGCGAACCACCTCGAGGTCGTGCGGGAACGCCGAAACACTCGCCAGCACCGCATCGAACAACGACTCCGACGACGGGCGTTGCGCGAGCGCCTCGGCCAGCCATTCCAGCTGCGTCTCGTAATCCTGGAACAGGACGGCTTCCTTGGTGGGGAAGTGCCGGAAGAAGGTGCGCTCGGTGACGCCGGCCTCGCGCGCCAACTCGGTGACGGTGACATTCGCAAAGCCCTTGCGCGCGAAGCTCTTCAACGCCGCGCGACGTAGGGCCTCATGCGTCGATCGTCGTCGTTGTTCATGACGGTTGCCCGGGGCGGTCATCTCAGGGGAGATGGTATCCCAGCCGAAGTGGTCACTACTGACATCTTCCAATTATGTCAGTACTGACATATTCTGCACGGGGTACCCGACGGAGGCGAGAACCATGAGCACAAATCATTACGACGCGATCGTGGTGGGGGCGGGACACAACGGGCTGACCGCGGCGGCGATCCTGCAACGCGCGGGACTGCGCACCGTGTGCCTGGAGGCCAATACCTATGCGGGCGGCATGGCCGCGACGGTCGAATTGATCGACGGCTTCCGATACGAGATCGCCGGGTCGGTGCAGTTCCCGATGGCAAGCCAGCTCACCAAAGACCTCGGCCTCGACACGCTGCCGGCGGTGGAGCCCGAGGTGATGTCGACAAACATCGGCGACCATGGCGAAGAGCCGATGATCTTCTATCGCGACCCGATGCGACTGATGACGCATCTGGGCGAGAAACACGGAGTCGAGGCCGTTACGGGCATGGCCGAACTGATCGGCTGGAGCCAGGCACCGGCGAGGGCGCTCGGCCGCTTCGACGTCCGCCAACGGCCGAAGACCCTGGACGAAATGTATGCCTGCGCGACCAACGACGCCGAACGCCGTGCCATTCACGACATGCTCTTCGGCTCGGCGATGGACGTGATCGACCGCTATCTGCCCGACCGGGAAAAGCACGCGGTCATGCGCGGGATGCTGGCGTTCCTGGCCGTCAACTCGACCTACCGCGGTCCGTATACACCCGGCAGCGCAACATGTTTGGCGTTCGCGCTGGCGGTGCCCGACGGCAGCACCGCGATGATGACCAAGCTCAAGGGCGGCATCGGCGCCCTCACCGAGCACCTGCGCGAGCTCTTCGTCTCCCACGGCGGCGAGATCCGCTTCCGCACCAAGGCCGAGCAGATCCTCGTCGACCGGCAGAAGGTGTCCGGCGTGCGGCTTCGCGACGGGTCGACGATCTCGGCGCCGATCGTGGTGTCCAACCTGTCACCCGATGTCACCCTCACCGACCTCATCGCACCAGAACACGTTCCCGCGGAGCTCGTCTCGCGGGTATCCGGCCGCGACCACCGCGCCTCGTTCGTGCAGATCCATTTCGCCCTGGACGGGCTGCCCGAATTCGCCCCGCCGTACGAGTTTCTCAACGACGACGGCATGCAACAGTCCATCGGCATCTTCGGGTCGCCCGAATCCCAACAGCTGCACTGGGAGAACTGCCGGCGGGGCATCGTCCCGGACAATCCGTCGATGGGCATGCAGATCCCGTCGGTCCACGACCCCGCCATGGCGCCGCCGGGCAAGCACGCGGCGAGCGCGTTCGCCTACGCGTTTCCGGTCGAATCCGAGCGCGGTCAGCACGGGCGCCTCAAAAATGAGATGGCGCAACGGGTTATCGACAAGATCACCAGGTTGGCACCGAACTTCAAGGACATCGTGATACGCCACATCACGTTCGCGCCTTACCACATGAACACCATGTTCGGTGCGCCCGACGGCGACTTCTGCCACGGGCTTTTGCACCCAGACCTGATGGGGCCCAACCGACCCGGACCGCGCGGCTTCCTCGATCTACCCATTCCGATCGACGGTCTCTACCTCGCCGGCGCCGGCTGCCATGGCGGACCGGGCATCACCTTCACCCCCGGGTACAACGCCGCCTACCAGGTGCTCGACGACGCGTCCTGAGGCGAGCCGATCAGCCGCCGAACGCCCCGACGAGCTGCGCCTGTGCGGTCGCGGCGCCGGCGATCGTCTGCGCGGCCTGCACGCCCGCCAGGCCGCCGGGCAGCTGGTAGTCATTGGGAAGCTGATAGAGGGTGAACCGGTAACGATGCGTGCCTGTTCCGTTCGGGGGACAGGGACCCTGATACGCCGACTGGCCGGCCGTGTTCGGCAGAGTGGTTGCGCCGGCGGGGGTTTGGCCCTCGGCCGTGCTGCCGGGTCCGGGGGCGATTCCGATCACCACCCAGTGGACGTACAACCCGGCCGGGGCGTCGGGGTCGTCGACGACGAGGGCCGCGCCCAGCGGCGCCGACCACACCAACGGCGGTGCGACGTCGGCGCCCTTGCAGGTGTACTGCACCGGAATCGGCGCACCGTCGGCGAAGGCCGGGCTGCTGATCGCCAATGGGCCTCCGGCGGGCGCCTTGGGCGCCGTCTTGCCCAGCGTCGTGACCTTCGGCGCCGGAGATGACGTCGGGTGGCTATCCCCAGTTCCGCCGCAGCCGGTCAGCGGCCCCAGCAGCACCGCTGCTGCGATGAGCGCTGCGGTTCGGCGAAACACGTGCGACGAGTCCATGAAAACAGTCTGACCCGCGCGGGCGCGCCGCGGAAGCACCCGTTTCGGGCGAGGGCCGCGGCTACTTGGCGCGCTTCTCGACTTCCAGCACCCGCTTGCGCAATCCCTCGGTGGCCGTGTCCATGAGGGCTTTGGCACCCCTCTTGACCAGGAATCCGGGAACGGGCGCCACCAGGTCGACGGTGAGGTCGAAGCGGACCCGGGTCGAGTCCCCCTCGGGAGTCAACGTGTACCGGCCCTCCTGAGCGCGTTGCTGTTTGGAGCTGATCAGGGTCCAGCCGACGCCATCGTCGTGAACGGTGTAGGCGAGCTCCTGTTCGTCGCTGACGCCGACGAGTTTGACCACCTGTCTGGACCTGGTCGGGTGGTTTTGGTCGTCCCGCTCGAGCACCTCGACCTTTTTGTGCGCCGACGACCACTCGGTCAACGACTCGAGGTCGAACAGCACATCCAGGATTTCGTCGGGCGTCGCTTCGATGACGACTTCGCGGGAATCGGTGATAGCCATCTCGGGGAGATAGCCGGTGCGACGTGGCTCGAAACCCTAGGGGCTCACGTGAGCGACAGCCCGCGTGAGCCGGGGGAGGACCACGTCGCGCCAGCCGGGTCCCATGCGTTCGAAGGCCTGCGCCATACGGCCGTCGTCGAGGTCAAAGCCGCTGTGCTCCAAGAACACTCGCGTGCCGGCGCCTTCGGCTTCCAGCCGCCAGGTCAGCGTCCAGGCGGCGGTGAACGTGTAGACGAAGCGGTGCGGCGCGTCGACCTCGAGCACCGTGCAGGGCTGCTGGCCATAGCCCGGCATGTCGAGCGTGAACGTGTGTCCCATCACCGCGGCCACCTGACCCTCGGCCCACCAGAGTTTCATCAGTGCGGGTTCGGTGAGCAACCGCCACACCTTCTCCGGTGGCGCCGCGACGAATTGATCCACCCGGATCGTCGCGAACCGTGACGTTGCGGTCATTCCAGCTCCTCTGCCACCTCGGCGAGCCGGGCAAGCCGGGCACGCCAGAACTTCTCGAACGGATGAAGCCACTCACCCAGCTCCGCCAGGGGCTCCGCGGTCAGGTGATAGATCCGATGGCGCCCCCGCGGCTCGTCGGCCACCAGCTTCGCGTCACGCAACACCTTGAGATGCTCGGCGACCGCGGGCCGGCTGAGTTCGAACCGCTCGCTGAGTTCCCCGGCCGACAATGGTTGCCGGAACAGGATCTCCAGCAGTTCACGCCGCACCGGGTTGGCCAAGGCGAGAAAGACGCGATCGACGCCGGTCACGATCGACAACATATGTCGGACAATCCCGACATGTCAACTATTTCCGACACATTGTCCCGGCGTACCGCGGGCGCAGCCCACGCGTGGCCGCTACGTTGCTGGTGTGCATTTCGGCTGGGAAACGCTGGCCAGCGGCGTGCACCGCTGCCGGCTCCCGTTCTGCGACGTCACGATCGGCCTGGTGCGCGGCCGCACCGGAACGCTGCTCGTCGACTCGGGTACCACGCTGGCCGAGGCCGCCGCCATCGACGCCGACGTCCGACGGCTTGCCAGGCGGCCGGTGAGCCATATCGTGTTGACGCACAAGCACTTCGACCACGTCCTGGGCTCATCGTTCTTCGGCCGCGCGAAGATCTACTGCGCGCCCGAGGTCGTCGGGCACCTCAGCTCGGCGACCGACCAGATCCGCGCCGAGGCGCTGCGGTACGGCGCCGACGCCACCGAGGTGGACGCGGCGATCGCCGCGTTGCGCCCTCCGCGCCGCGGGGTCTACGACGCCAGCGTCGATCTGGGGGACCGGACGGTGACGATCACGCACCTCGGGCGCGGCCACACCGCCTCCGACCTGGTGGTGATCGCGCCCGCGACCAACGCCGGCGACAGGATGGTGGTGTTCACAGGTGACCTGGTCGAGGAGTCCGCCGACCCGGCGATCGACGCCGATTCCGACCTGGCGGCCTGGCCGGCTACCCTCGGGCGACTGCTCGCTGTCGGCGGACCCGACGCCATCTACGTCCCGGGCCACGGCAAGGTCGTCGACGCCGCATTCGTGGCCCGTCAGCGGGACTGGCTTGCCCGGCGCGGAGGCGTCCCGTGATCGGTGGACCATCGAAATGCGCTGCGCCCCAGTGGTTTTGCGACCGTTTCAGCCGAGTCTTTCGACTCCTGATTGAACCGCCCTTCGCGGGGATAGACTCACGTTCAGTGGAGTCGTGCCGGAGAGGGGCGTAAGACATGGCGATCATCGACAAGGACACACAAGTCCGGCCATCGTTCGACGACGAGGTCGCTGCCACGCAGCAATACTTCGACGATCCGCGCTTTTCCCGGATCACCCGCCTGTACACCGCCCGCCAGGTAGCCGAGCAGCGCGGCACCATCCCGACCGACTACACCGTGGCACGAAACGCGGCGGCGGCCTTCTACGAGCGGTTGCGCGAGCTGTTCGCCCAGAAGAAGAGCATCACGACGTTCGGCCCGTACTCACCCGGCCAGGCGGTCGCGATGAAGCGGATGGGCATCGAGGGGATCTATCTGGGCGGCTGGGCCACCTCGGCCAAGGGGTCCACCACCGAAGATCCCGGACCCGACCTCGCCAGCTACCCGCTGAGCCAGGTGCCCGACGACGCCGCGGTGCTGGTGCGCGCCCTGCTGACCGCCGACCGCAACCAGCAATACCAGCGCCTGCAGATGAGCGAAAAGCAGCGCGCCGCGGCCCCCGTCTACGACTACCGGCCGTTCATCATCGCCGACGCGGACACCGGCCACGGCGGTGACCCGCACGTGCGCAACCTGATCCGCCGGTTCGTCGAGGTCGGCGTGCCCGGCTACCACATCGAGGACCAGCGCCCCGGCACCAAGAAGTGCGGCCATCAGGGCGGCAAGGTGTTGGTGCCGTCCGACGAACAGATCAAACGGCTCAACACCGCGCGCTTCCAGCTCGACATCATGAAGGTGCCGGGCATCATCGTCGCGCGCACCGACGCCGAGGCCGCCAACCTGCTGGACAGCCGGGCCGACGAGCGTGACCAGCCGTTCCTGCTCGGTGCCACCAACCTCAAGATCCCGTCCTACAAGTCGTGCTTCCTGGCGTTGGTGCGTCGCTTCTACGAGCTGGGCGTCAAAGACCTCAACGGCCACCTGCTGTACGCGCTGCCTGAAGGGGAGTACGCCGAGGCCACAGCTTGGCTTGAGCGCCAAGGGATCCAGGGCCTGGTCTCCGACGCCGTCAACGCCTGGCGGGAGGACGGTCAACAGTCGATCGACGACCTGTTCGACCAAGTCGAGTCGCGGTTCGTGGCGGCCTGGGAGGACGACGCCGGCCTGATGACCTACGGCGAGGCCGTCGCCGATGTGCTCGCGTTCGCCGCCAGCGAGGGCGAACCGGCCGATATGAGCGCCGAGGAGTGGCGAGAGTTCGCCGCGACCGCCTCGCTCTACTCGGCCAGGGCCAAGGCGAAGGAGCTGGGCGTCGACCCCGGTTGGGACTGCGAACTCTCGAAGACGCCCGAGGGCTACTACCAGATCCGCGGCGGCATCCCGTACGCCATCGCCAAATCGCTGGCGGCCGCGCCGTTCGCCGACCTCTTGTGGATGGAGACCAAGACCGCCGACCTGGACGACGCCCGGCAGTTCGCCGACGCCATCCACGCCAAGTTCCCCGACCAGATGCTGGCCTACAACCTGTCCCCGTCGTTCAACTGGGACACCACCGGCATGACCGACGAGCAGATGAAGCAGTTCCCCGAGGAACTGGGCAAGATGGGTTTCGTCTTCAACTTCATCACCTACGGCGGACACCAGATCGACGGCGTCGCCGCCGAGGAGTTCGCCACCTCGCTGCAACAGGACGGCATGTTGGCGCTGGCCCGCCTGCAGCGCAAGATGCGCCTGGTCGAATCTCCTTACCGCACACCGCAAACCCTCGTCGGGGGACCGCGCAGCGACGCCGCGCTCACGGCCTCCTCGGGCCGCACCGCCACCACCAAGTCGATGGGCGAAGGCTCGACCCAGCACCAGCACCTGGTGCAGACCGAGGTGCCGAAGAAGCTACTCGAGGAGTGGCTGGCGATGTGGAGCGAGAACTACGACCTCGGCGAGAAACTGCGGGTGCAACTGCGGCCCCGCCGGGCCGGCTCGGACGTGCTCGAACTCGGCATCTACGGCAACGACGACGAGCAGCTGGCCAACGTGGTCGTCGACCCGATCAAGGACCGGCACGGCCGCAGCATCCTTCAGGTGCGCGACCAGAACACCTTCGCGGAGAAGCTCCGGCAGAAGCGGCTGATGACCTTGATCCACCTCTGGCTGGTGCACCGCTTCAAGGCCGACGGGGTGATCTATGTGACGCCGACCGAGGACAACCTCTATCAGACATCGAAGATGAAATCCCACGGCATCTTCAGCGAGGTCTACCAGGAGGTCGGCGAGATCATCGTCGCCGAGGTGAATCAGCCCCGCATCGCCGAACTGCTCAAGCCCGACCGCGTGGCGCTGCGCAAGCTGATCACCAAGGAGGGGTAGCCGCGGTTTCGGCTGCGGCCCTGGTCACGGGCTTGCGCTGCCGCCAACGCCCGATCGGAAGACGGTCTACTTAGTGAATATAAGGAATTTTCTAATTTACGAGTCAGACATTTCGCCCACGGGAAGGCCCGCACCCGGATACGATTTGTTTCGCCGATGGTCCATAGGCCCGAGATGGGCCATCGGCTTTTAAAGGCCTCGATGGTCATGTTCCCGCGTTTGCCAGATTCCCTTGTGCCGCTGCGGCTACGCCCACGGGATCGCGCACGCTCCACTTTCCCGGCGGCGCCCCACCCGCGTGACGGCCACCCTTTCCCGTCGCAATCTCGGCGCCGGAAGTAGTTTGCGCGCCGACGCCCCTGGGTAAGAAACAGTGGGCGCCGCGGTGTGGCGCAAGTGGAGATTGGGGGATCTGATGGGATCTGGACCGAGGACAACGGTCGCCCTTTTCGGCGGCGCGGCCATGCTCGTACTGGCGGTCGGCTGCGGCGGCGGTCATAAAGAGGGCCCGAGCAGCACCACCACCCCGACGACCACGCCCTCGTCGAGCGTCGCGCCCTCCACTGCGCCCGGTGAGGGCGGTGGCGGTCCCGGTGGCGGCGGCGGCAACGTGCCCGGCGGCCCGACCGGGGGCGGTGGCCCTGGTGGCGGCGGCGGCAGCGTCCCCGGCGGCCCGACCGGCGGCGGCGGTCCCGGTGGCGGCGGCGGCAGCGTCCCCGGCGGCCCGACCGGCGGCGGCGGTCCCGGTGGCGGCGGCGGCAGCATCCCCGGCGTCGGCGGTGGTGGCGGCGGGCCGGGCGGTGGCGGCGGGTGCGTCGGCAACGTCTGCGGCGGCTACCCGTGATCAGCCACTGGCGTTGAGCCCGTTCTAGTTCGAAGTCCCAGACTTGTTTCGCTAGCCGGTGGGGCCATGGTTACCTGGCCCCACCGGCTGATAACTCTCGGGTTTTTTCTGGCTTCCCGCAGCGCCCGTTGAGCTATGGTTCGGGGGACTCGACTGCAAAGGGATCCCATGGGCAAGCTCAGGTTTGGATACTTCATCGCCCCCTTTCATCGCGCGGGCACCAATCCGACGCTGGCCCTGCAGCGTGATCTCTCGTTCATCGAGCATCTCGACGCCCTTGGCTTTGACGAAGTCTGGTTGGGCGAGCACCATTCCGCCGGAAGCGAAATCATCAGCTCCCCGGAGATTTTCATCGCCGCCGCCGCCGAACGTGCGAAGCGAATCCGGTTCGGCACCGGGGTGATTTCCCTCTCGTATCACAATCCGCTGTGGGTCGCGGATCGGCTGATGCTGCTGGACCATCTCACCCACGGCCGCATCATCGGCGGTGTCGGGCCGGGCTCGCTGCCCAGCGACTCGTCGATGATCGGACTCACCCCCACCGACACGCGCGAGTTGCTGGAAACGAACCTCGACATCGTCGTGCGGCTGCTGGCGGGGGAGACGGTCAGCGCCAAAACGGCAACCCATCAGCTGTTCGACGCCAGGTTGCAGCTCGCCCCGTACTCCGATGGCGGGATCCCGCTGTCGGTCGCCGCGGTCGCGTCGCCGACGGGGGCGCGGCTGGCCGGCAAGCACGGCATCGGGCTGCTTTCCATCGGGGCGACGCTGACCGTCGAGGGCTTTAACGCGCTGTCGTACCACTGGGACATCGTCGAGGAGCGCGCGGCGACCTTCGGCGCGCAGGTCGATCGCCGCAACTGGAGCCTGGTCGGCCTGTTCCATCTCGCCGAGACAGAAAAGCAGGCCCGCGAAGAGGTCAAGTTCGGCATCGAGCCGTGGTTCCGGTACTTCCAGAAGGTGGCCGCGTTCCCGCAGATGACGATGCCGGGAGAACAGCTCGACGAGATGATCGACGTCATCAACGACAACGGCGCGGGCGTGATCGGCACGCCCGAGCGGGCGCGCGAGCAGGTGCAAAGGCTGTGGGATCAGTCCGGCGGGTTCGGTTGCATGCTGCAGATGGGTCACGAGTGGGCGAATCCGGCCGCCACCAGGCGATCCGCCGAATTGTTCGCCGCCGAAGTGATGCCGCACTTTCAGGGCCAGGCTCAGCCGACGCTGGACGCGGCGGCGCGCGCCGGGCAGGCGCGGGAGAGCCTGGCGCAGTCGCAGCTCGATGCGGTCGCGCACATGACCAAGAAGTATCAGGACGAGGTCGAGTCCAAGTAACGGCTTACCGACCCAACCGCCCGCGAGTGTGCTTCGCGGACCGCATATTTCGCGCTGACTAACGCCCGGCGTTCGACTCGCGTTCGGCGGCCTTGACCAAGCGGCCGGAGAAGAACCGCACCGCCCCGCCCATCGCGGCGCGCATCACCGGGCCGGTTCCGCGAACGCCCTCGGTGAATGAGCCGGTCCAGCGGATGTCCGTGCCGCCGGCCGCATTCGGCGTGAAGACCACCTCGCCGGCGTAGTCCTTGGCCGGGGTAGGCGGCCCCACCAGCTTGTAGGCGTGGCGGCGGTCCGGTTCGTACGCGACGGTCTCCTCCTGCACGAAGACGGGCCACATGCCCACCTTGCGGATCGCCCCGACCCCGCCCGGTGCGGGATCGCCCTCGCGGGCCCAACTCGAGCGCAACACGATCGGCTTGGCCCACTGCGACCAGTTGGCGCCATCAGCGACGAGCCGAAACAGCGTCTCGGCGGGTGCGCTGCTGGTACGGGTGATTTCGAAGGAGAACTTCCGGCCCGACATGACAACTCCTGGTGATAGCAAACCCTACGGCCTTCGATGGCCCTGGACGCCGCTCGCCGGTAGGCTACCGCCCGCCCGACCAGGACCCGGCCACGGGGCCACCTACACCTCACGGAATGAGCGAATGCGGCCGCCGCTCTTGGCGTTTCCCGATTCGTCGGCGTGAGGCCCGCCTGATTGGCTTGCCTAGACTGGCGGCATGGATCACGGTTCCCGGCGCGACGCCGGTGTCCCCGGGCTGCTCCGAATCGAGGACTGCCTGGACGGCGACGGGGGTATCGCGCTGCCACCCGGCGTCAACCTGATATCCCTGATCGACCGCAACATCGCCAACGTCGGTGACGCCGTCGCCTATCGCTACCTCGATTACAGCGGCCCGGGGGATGGCAAGGCCGACGAGGTGACCTGGACCCAGTTCGGTGTCCGGCTGGAAGCCATCGGCGCGCGCATCCAGCAAGTCGCGAGCCGCGGCGAGCGCGTCGCGGTCCTCGCGCCGCAGGGCATCGACTACGTCGCCGGGTTCTACGCGGCGGTCAAGGCCGGAGCCATCGCGGTCCCGCTGTTCGCCCCGGAATTGCCCGGGCACGCCGAGCGCCTGGATACCGCGTTGCGCGACTCGGAGCCCACGGCCCTGCTCACGACCACCGCCGCGCACGGCGCGGTCGCGAAATTCCTGGCCGACCACCCCCACCTGGGCCGGGCGGAAGTGATCGCCATCGACCAGATCCCCGATGCGGCCGGCGAGTCGTTCGAGGCGACCGAGCTCGGCATGGACGACGTGTCGCACCTGCAGTACACGTCGGGATCCACCCGGCCGCCGGTCGGCGTGGAGATCACCCACCGCGCCGTCGGCACCAACCTGGTGCAGATGATCCTGTCGATCGACCTCTTGGACCGAAACACCCACGGCGTCAGCTGGTTACCGCTCTACCACGACATGGGTTTGTCGATGATCGGCTTTCCCGCCGTCTACGGCGGCCATTCCACGCTGATGTCTCCGGCCGCGTTCGTGCGCCGGCCATTGCGGTGGATCCAGGCGCTGTCCGACGGCTCGCGGCAGGGCAACGTCGTCACCGCCGCGCCGAACTTCGCCTACGAGTGGGCGGCGCAGCGCGGCCTGCCCACCGGCGGCGAGGGCATCGATCTGCGCAACGTGGTGATGATCATCGGCTCCGAACCGGTCAGCATCGACGCGATCAGGACCTTCAACAAGGCGTTCGCGCCATACGGGTTGCCCCGCACCGCGTTCAAACCGTCCTACGGCATCGCCGAGGGGACGCTGCTCGTCGCGACCATTGCCCCAACGGCGGAAGCGACGGCGGTGTACTTCGACCGCGAACAACTGGGCGCCGGGCACGCGGTCCGCGTTCCCGCGGACGCTCCCAACGCCGTCGCTCAGGTGTCCTGTGGCCAGGTGGCACGCAGCGAATGGGCCGTGATCGTCGACCCCGGCAACGCAGCCGAATTGCCCGACGGTCAGGTGGGCGAAATCTGGTTGCAGGGCAACAACACTGGTCGCGGGTACTGGGGCCTGCCCGAGGCGACTCGGCTGGCGTTCGGCGCCGAACTGCGATCGCGACGGACCGACGGCAGCCATGCCGACGGCGCCGATCTCCAACACCCGTGGTTGCGCACCGGCGATCTGGGCGTGTACCTCGGCGGCGAGCTGTACGTGACGGGGCGGATGGCGGACCTCATCACGATCGAGGGCCGCAACCACTATCCGCACGACATCGAGGCCACCGTCGCCGAGGCGTCCCCGATGATTCGGCGCGGCTACGTGACGGCGTTTTCCGTACCGGCCGAAAACAACCCGGGCACCGACCGGCTCGTCGTCGTCGCCGAACGTGCCGCCGGCACCAGCCGTCAGGACCCACAGCCGGCGATCGAGGCGATCCACGAAGCGGTCTCGCGGCGACACGGCCTGGCGGTCTCGGACGTGCGCCTGCTGCCGGGCGGCGCCATCCCGCGGACCACCAGCGGCAAGCTGGCCCGTCGGGCATGCCGCGCCGAATACCTCGGCGGCGGCCTCGGCGCCCACTGACCGGGGCGCCCAAACCGGCCTCGCGTACGGACCAGGCTGGCTAGTCTCCACTCGGAGGCGCCAGATGGTTCTCAAGATGACGGTGTCGCCGGACTTGATCGGCGGCGACGTGGATGCCGGCTACGGCAAGGTGGCCGACGCTTTCCGCGCGACTTTTCGCGGCGGCGCGGAAGTCGGCGCGGCCGTCGCCGTCTACCGCGACGGCGCCAAGGTGGTCGACCTATGGGGCGGGTACCGGAACGGATTGACCAAGGATCCGTGGCGGCCCGACACGATGGTGAACATGTTCTCCACGACCAAAGGGGTGGCCGCCCTCGTCGTGGCGGTGGCGGTGTCCCGTGGACTCATCTCCTATGACGCCAAGGTCGCCGATTACTGGCCGGAATTCGCCCAATCGGGAAAGGCGGATGTCACGGTCCGCCAACTGCTGGGACATCAGGCCGGACTGTGTGCGCTCAAACCGAAGCCGACGCTGGCCGACGTGGCCGACCCGGAGCGGCTGTCGCCGATCCTGGCCGCCCAGACACCGGCGTGGCGACCGGGCACCCGGCACGGATACCACGCGATCACGCTGGGCTGGTACGAATCCGAATTGATCCGCCGCACCGACCCCGCCGGCCGCACCCTGGGCCGGTTCCTGGCCGACGAGATCGTCACGCCGTCAGGACTCGACCTGCACATCGGCCTGCCGGACTCGGTCGACCGCACACGAGTCGCCCACGTCCACAACTGGGTGCGCGCGGAAACGGTTCTGCACCTGGGCGTGATGCCCCCCGGGTTCGTCGGCGCCTCACTCAATCCCGTCGGCCTGACGGCGCGCACCGTCGGGGTCCCACGGGGGGTCAACGCGTTCAACGGCGATTACAACCGCGACGACGTCCGGGCGGTCGAGATCCCGTCGGTCAACGGCATCGGAACCGCCAGATCGGTGGCGCGCATGTACGGCAGCGCCGCCGCCGGAGGCGCCGAGGTGGGGCTGAGCACCGCCACGCTCGAGTCCCTGGCGGCGCCGGCGATCTCGCCGAGTCAGGGCGTGCGCGACAAGGTGATGCACGTAGACGTGGCGTATTCGCTTGGCTTCTGTAAGCCGGTGCCGCACTTCACATTCGGTTCATCGGACAAGGCCTTCGGTACCCCCGGCTTCGGCGGCTCCTTCGGATGTGCGGACCCCGACACCGGCATCGGCTTCGCCTACGTCATGAACCGGCTCGGGTTTCACCTGTGGAGCGACCCCCGTGAACTCGCGTTGCGGCAGGCGTTGTTTCGCGATGTGCTCGGGGAGCGCCCACAGAGTTGACCGGATTCGTGCGGCGTCGAGTGTGGGCCCCAAGGACGCGAACCACACCGGATTCGTCCGTAGTCCCCATGCTCGGCGGCGCGTGCGCCCGCAGAGTTACCGAACACCGACCGTCCTGATGGCATCCTGGCCATGTGGGCTTGCTATTCCGGTTGGCGGAGCTGCTGATCGTGATCCTGCCGCTGACGGGCGCGATCGTGGCCGCAGCGCGCGCGTTCGGCGCCTACCGGCGGCGCGCCGACGAGCAGCCGCGGGAAGCCGACCGGGCGCCACTGCCCGACGCGCCCGCCGGTGGGGCCGCCGCCAACAACCACGCGGCCCAGTGGCGCGCGATCCGGCGCGTCCTCGACGAGCACAATCGCACCGATGATCGTTGGCTCGAGTACGAACTCGACGTCGCCAAGCTGCTGGACTTTCCGCTCATGACCGACATGCGCGATGCGCTCACGGTCGCGTTCCACAAGGCCAAACTCCGCGCCGATTTCCTGCGGCCCGCCAAGGCCGAAGATCTGCTCGACGATCGGGACGCCGCCGCCCAATACATGGCCGCCGTCGAGGATTACGCGACCGCGTTCAACGCCGCGGAGGCCGAAGCGATGCGCCGGCGCCGCAACGATTTTTCCCAGGCGGATCAGCAACGGATTGCCCGCGCGCAGAGTCTGCTTCGGGTGGCCGCCGACCCCGCGGCGGCGGCGCACGAACGTCAGCGCGCCTACGAGGTTGCCCGCAGCGAACTCGACGGCCTTTTGGTGTTGCCGTCGACTGCGCAGGCGAAGATCGAACGCGGGATCTCCGGCGAGATCGAGCGGTGACGAAGCGCTACGGGCAGCTGTATCCGCCGTCGATCACGAGGTCCGAACCGGTCATGTAGCTGGACGCCTCGCTGGCCAGATACAGGTAGAGGCCGATGAGTTCCTCGGGCCGGCCGATGCGGCCGAGCGGGATCTTGGGCTCCCACAGGCGGTGATACTCCTCGAGGGGCTTGACGAGCTCGGTGAGGATGTAGCCGGGGCTGACGCTGTTGACCCGAATGTTGTGGGGCGCGAATTCGACTGCCATCGCCTTGGTCAGGTGGATGACGGCCGCCTTGGAGGCGCAGTAGTGGCCGACCTGCTGCGGGACGTTGATGATGTGGCCGGACATCGAGGCGGTTGTGATGATGGCGCCACCGCGTCCCTGGCGGACCATCGCCCGGGCCGCGGCCTGGGCGGTGAGAAAGACTCCGGTCACGTTGGTGTCCTGGATGCGCTGGAACTCCTCCGGCGACATCTCCAGCATCGGGGTGGCGGCGATGATCCCGGCGTTGCACACGGCGATGTCGATGCCGCCCAACTCCGCGGTCACCCGGTCCACCATGGTGCCCACCTGGTCCGGTTGGGTCACGTCGCAACGGATCGGCACCACGTCGCCTTCCCCGTTCGCGGCCAGCTCGGCGGCGACGCGTTGCAAGGCTTCGAAATTCCGTGCCGCAAGGGCCACCTGGGCACCGGCTTGCAGATACGCCTGGGCCACCTTCTTGCCGATGCCGCTGGACGCCCCGGTCACCAACGCGCGCTTGCCGCGCAAGTCGAACAGGTCCCACACGTTCATTCGATAACCCTATTCGCAACGGGCAACCCGAAACCGAAACACGTTCTAGTGTGTCCGCTATGGGCAAATTCACCAGGGCAGAAATCGACAAAGCCGTCGAGAACTACACCAAGGTCGTCGAGGGGTGCAGCGGGTCGGGCGACTGGCGCCCCTTCGCGGATCTGTTCACCGAAGACGTCGTCTACACCGAGCATCACTACGGCGTCTTCCACGGGCGCGAGGCGGTACGGGACTGGATCGTCGCGGTGATGGCGCCGTTCCCGCACATGCGCTTTCCCAACGACTGGATCGCCCACGACGAGGACAACGACGCCGTCGTCGTCATGATCAAGAACCTGCTGGACCATCCCACCGATCCGGAGGGCGAACCGTTCTGGTTCCCCAACTGGACCCGGCTGGTCTATGCCGGGGACGGCCTGTTCTCCAGCGAGGAGGACATCTACAACCCCGACCGTGATGCGCCCGGCGTCGTCGCGGCCTGGATTCAGGCCGGCGGCCAGCTCGCCACGACCGAGATCCTGCAGCCGGGCGCCTAATTAGGCCGGCGACAGATCCCGCTGGCGCCTGCGCCGCCGCGACCGGACCCTACCCAGCGCCTGCTCCCAGGCCAGCAACGTCGTGGCTTTGACGTTGGCGGGCTTCACGCTGTCCTTGGACAGCAGCGCCGTCGCCGCGGCCTTCGTGGTCGCAGACGCCTTCGACATGTGGCCCGAGTCGAACGGCGGCTGCGGGTCGTATTCGAGCGCGAGTTGGATTGCCTTGGCGCGGTTTTCGCCACCGATCTGTCCGGCCAGCCACAGCGCGAGGTCGAGGCCGGCAGACACACCCGCGCTGGTGACGATGTCGTCGGAGTGCACGATCCGTTCGTCGGCCACGGGGATGGCGCCGAAGGCCTTCAGCGCGGGAATCGTCAGCCAGTGCGACGTCGCCCGCCGCCCGTCGAGCAGGCCCGCGGCGGCCAGGATGACCGAGCCCGAACACACCGACGCCGTCCAGCTCGCGGTTTGGTGCGCGCGGCGCAGCCAGTCGAGCAGCGCGTCATCGCGGGCATGGACCGGGGTCGAGGGACCTCCGGGGACGAGAATCACGTCGGGAGAGGGTGTTTCGGCCAGGGTGTGCGTGGCGCCGATGACCAGCACGCCGGAGTCGGCGGTGATCGGTCCGGCCTCGTGCCAGACGAACCGCACCTGCGCGCCCGGCAGGTTGCGCAGCACCTCGTAGGGGCCGATCATGTCCAGCGCGGTGAATCCCGGGTAGGCCACGAAGGCGATTTGGGTCATGAGTGCCGTCCTTTCCGGCTAAGCGAAGGCCTTGCGGTACTGGTCGGGCGAAATGCCCACGCGGCGAAGGAAATTGCGGCGCATCGTCTCCGCGGTTCCGAAGCCGCATCGGGCGGCGATCGCGACGACGGTGTCGTCGGTCTCCTCCAACTGCCGGCGCGCGGCCTCGGTGCGGATGCGCTCGACGTACTGGCCGGGCGCCTCGCCGATTTCGGCGGTGAACACCCGGGTGAAGTGGCGCGGGCTCATCGCCGCCCGCCGGGCCAGGTCGTCGACGCTGTGCGAACCGCCCGGTTCGGCCTCGATGGTCTCCTGCACCTCGCGGATCGAGTCGCGGCGGGCCCGCGGCATCCACACCGGCGCCGCGAACTGCGTCTGCCCGCCGGGGCGGCGCAGATGCAGCACGAGCCAACGAGCCACCGTCTGCGCGACCTCGGTGCCGTGGTCCTCCTCGATCAGCGCGAGCGCAAGGTCGATGCCCGCCGTGACCCCTGCCGCGGTCCACACGGTCTCGGAGCTCCGGACGAAGATCGGGTCGGGGTCGACCTCGATGGCGGGGAACTCGCTCGCCAACCGCTCGGCGAAGGCCCAGTGGGTGGTCACCCGCTGCCCGTCCAGCACCCCCGCCTGGGCGGCCAGGAACGCGCCGGTGCACACCGTCACCATGCGCCGGGCATGTCCGGCGACGGCCTTGACCCAGGCGACGAGCTCGGCATCGGCGCGCGCCGCGTCGATGCCGCCGCCGCCGGGCAGCACGACCGTGTCGATCGAGTCGCCCGGTTCCGGCAACGGCGCCGCGACGAAGGCCAGCCGGGTAGCCGTCGACACCGGTTGGCCGTCGACCGAGGCGACGGTGACGTCGTAGCTGCCGCCCGTCAACAGCGACGCGGTCGTGAAGACGTCATGAGGCCCGATCACATCCAGCGCCTGCACGCCGGGATAACCGGCGATCACCACCTTGCGAGGCATGAACCCAGTGTTGGACACGCGACGGTGTGGCGTCTACGCCATACACCCCACTAATTAGGACACGCGGGCCTGCGCCCACCCTGCCCCATTGCGCTGGCGGCAGTGTTGGCAGACTGTGCGCATGGCACAGATAACGTTGCGTGGAAACCCGATCAACACAGTCGGCGAGCTGCCTGCCGTCGGATCCAAAGCCCCGGGCTTCAGTCTGGTCGGCGGCGATCTGGCCGCGGTCAGCAGCGAGCAGTTCGCCGGTAAGCCCGTGGTGCTCAACATCTTTCCGTCCATCGACACGCCGGTGTGCGCGACCAGCGTGCGGACCTTCAACGAGCGCGCCGCCGGGGCCGGGGCGACCGTGGTGAACGTCTCGAAGGATCTGCCGTTCGCCCAGGCGCGATTCTGTGGCGCCGAGGGCATCGAGAACGTCAAGACCGCGTCGGCGTTCCGGGACAGCTTCGGCGAGGACTACGGGGTGACCCTCACCGACGGCCCGATGGCGGGGCTACTCGCGCGGGCCATCGTGGTGATCGGCGCCGACGGCAACGTCGCCTACACCGAACTGGTGCCCGAGATCGCGCAGGAGCCCAACTACGACGCGGCGCTGGCCGCGGCGGGCTGATCTCGCGGCACGCTAGGCGCCACCGCCGACCGTCCCGACGCGGTCGGCGGTGGCGGCCAGCACCTCGCGGCAGCCTTTCCACATCTGATCGATGATGTCGGCGGCCGGGGGCAGGTCGTCGATACGACCCGCCACCTGGCCGGTGTTGGCGACGCTGGCGTCCAGGTCGCCGTCGAAATAGAGCCGCTGCACGCGTTGCAGCGCCGCGGCGCCCTCGCCGGCAGACGTCGCGGCGTCCAGCCGCTCGGCCGCGGGCGTGCGGATGACCCGCATCATCCGTTTGCCGTCGAGGGGGAGCATTACCGTGCCCGTCTCGTCGGCATCGACGACCGCTTGCTTGAGATTGCCGTGCACGGGCGAATCCGCCGAGGCGAGTAACCGCGTGCCCATCTGCACCGCCTCGGCGCCCAGGACGAAAGCGGCCGCCATCGATCGGGCGTCGCAGATCCCGCCGGCGGCCACGATCGGGACGTCGACGTGAGCCGCCACCAACGGCAGCAGCACCATGGTGGAGGCGCCGAAGCGGTTCTTGAACCCGCCGCCCTCCACGCCTTCGACCACGAGCCCGTCCACCCCGGCGTCGACGGCCTTGCGGGCCGCGGTCAACGTGCCCACCACGTGGAAGACCGTGATGCCCGCGTCGTGCAGCCGATCGGTGAACAGCGCGGGGTCCCCGGCCGAGGTGGTCACGAACCGAATGCCGTTGGCGACAAGTAAATCCAGCATGGCGGGATCACGGTTGAACAGCAGCGCGATGTTGGCGCCCACGGCGCCGTCGGTCAGGTCGCGTACCCGCCGCAGGTCGGCTCGGCCTTGATCCGAGGTGGTCTCGATGATGCCGAGGCCCCCGGCGTTCGACACCGCCGCGGCCAGCTGGGCGCCGGCGATGTAGGTCATCGGGGCCTGCATGATCGGGATGTCGATGCGCGCGAGCGCGCAGACCCGGTTGGGTACGGGACCCGGCGCGCCGGCGGTCATCGGTCCCGCGGATCGACAAGGTCGCGAAAGCTTTCCGACCGATGGACGGACGCCCCCAGGCTTCGCACCCGCTCGGTCAGCGCGCGGTCGGATGTCACCACCCGAATGTCGCGCGGCGCGGCGTCGGCCGCGACCAGCCGGACGATCTCGTCGTCGGCCGAGTTCGCGGCCGCCCTGGGGGCGTGGGCAATCTCGACCGCCGACGACGCGATCACCCTCGACGGCGGTCGCTCAAAAACCACTGTCACCGTTTCTCCTTGACTCGAGGCCCATCGATCCAGGCGCTCCACCAATGCGACCATCGCACCCTCGCGGTCCTTCCACCAACCGTCGGGGCGGCTTCCGATCACATTCATGCCGTCGACGATCCAGCGCACAACCCACACCGTAAACGACGTGCCGCGACGGCCGATTTCGTTCTCAAAGCCATGGCCGGTTGATACGGTCACCCCCATGACGTCGATCGCCGACACCGAAGACCGGGTCGTCTCGCTCGCGCGCGGCATGCGCGAGCTGGTGGCTGCCCAGGCCCCCGAATCCGAACGCATGCGCACCCTGACTCCGGCGATCGTCGACAAGATGTGGGCCAGCGGGCTGATGTCGGCGTTCAACCCCGTCGCCGCCGGCGGCGTCGAGCCGTCCTTCACCGAGATGATCGAGACCTGGATCGAAATGGCTTGGCAGGACGGCTCGTTCGGCTGGGTGGGGATCGCCAATCTGCCGTCGTCCTTCGCCGCCGCCGCATACCTGCCGGACGAAGGCTTCGCCGAGGTGTTCACCGCCCACGACAACCGCGTCACCATGGGCGGTCAATTCTTTCCCAACGGACAGGGAACCGCCGTCGACGGCGGCTACGTCGTCACCGGGGCGTGGAACTTCGGTTCGGGAATCGGGCACTCGCACTACGTTGCCGCCGGATTCCTGCCGATGGACAACGGCGAGATGCGCTGGATCAGTGAAGGTTTCCCCGAGATGCGCGTCGCCGTCATTCCCCGCTCCGAGATCAGCTTCGACGACGGCTGGTATGTCCAGGGGCTCAAGGGAACCGGGTCCTACGACTACAGCGCCGCCGACGTGTTCGTCCCGGCAGGCCGCACGTTCGAACTGTTCACCCGGCGGCCGCACCGGGGAACGTCGCCGGCCACCCGGATGGGCCTGATGCCCGTCACCGCGGCCGGGCACGCGTCGTGGGCCCTGGGCGTCGCCAAGAGCATGCTCGACGACGTTCAGGAGCTGGCCGCGACGAAATTCCGGATGAGTGACATGGCGTCGCTGGCCAGCCGCCCGACCTTCCAGAAGGGGCTGGCGCATCACCGCGCGGCGTGGCGTGCGGCCCGGCTGCTGGTGCTCGACGCGTTCACCACCGCCGAGGCTGCGGTGGCCTCGGGGGATGAGCTGACACCGGCCCTGCGCGCCGACATGCGGGTGGCCGCCGTCTTCGCCACCGACACCGCCCGAAGCTGCGCCGAGTGGGCCCATCTCGTCGCCGGGACCACCTCGATCCGGGAGGGCAGCCGGCTCGAGCGCGCCTTCCGTGACATCTACACCGGAACCCAGCACGCCTTCATCAGCGAGAAGGTGGCCATCGACGCCGCGCAGATATGGCTGGGCATCATCGACGACCAGCCCGGGCTGTAATCCGCCGGCCAACGTTGACGGATCCACTGACGGCCCAACGGCTCCTCGCTAGCATTGCGCCCATGCGCGGCTCGAAGATCCTGATCACCGGTCCGACCGGTCAAATCGCGACCCCCATCGCCCGGGCGCTCGCGGCCGACAACGAAGTGTGGGGAATCGCCCGCTTCACCGATCCCGCCGCGCGACAATGCCTCGAGGCGGCCGGAATTCGATGCGAGACAGTGAATTTGGCCGCCGGCGACTTCAACGGTGTCCCAAAGGATTTCGATTACGTCCTCAACTTGGCGGTGGCCAAGAGCGGCAGCTGGGACAAGGACCTGGCGGCCAACGCGGAGTCGGTGGGCCTGCTCATGGCCCACTGCCGCGAGGCGAAGGCGTTCCTGCATTGTTCGTCGGCCGCCGTCTACGACCCCCCGGACGACGACCCCCGCAGCGAGCGTTCCGCCCTGGGGGACAACCACAAGCCACTGTTTCCCACCTATTCCATCTCCAAGATCGCCGGGGAGGTCGTCGCCCGTTCGGTGGCCCGTGTCATCGGACTGCCCACCACGATCGCCCGGCTCAACGTCCCTTACGGCGACAACGGCGGGTGGCCGTTCTACCACATGGAGATGATGCTGGCCGGCATCCCGATCCCGGTCCCGCCCGGCGAACCCGCCCGCTACAACCCGATTCACGAGGACGACATCATCGCCACCATCCCCAAGCTGCTTCAGGTCGCGTCGGTCCCGGCCACCACCGTCAACTGGTGCGGTGACCAGACCGTCAGCCTGCAGGAGTGGTGTGACTACCTCGGCTCGCTGGTCGGCAAAGCGCCGATCTTCGAGCCCAGCGACCAAGCGCTGCGCGGCAACCCCACCACCGTCGACCGGATGCACGAGCTCATCGGGGGCACCACGGTCGACTGGCGAGACGGAATTCGCCGCATGGCGGCCAAGTTCCACCCGGAACTTGTCGGCGTTTAAAAGGTTGCAGCACACCACTATTCGACGACGTATTCGTCGACGGCCGGGCTAAGCTCGCGCGCTGACGATGCGGGCCGCCGCCTCCACCGCGGCCGCGCGGCGCTCTGCGATGACGTCCGCATCCGTGGTCGCCGCGTCGGGGTCGGGCCAGTGGGCCCACGAGAGCCCGATTCCGAATAGCAGTACCAGCAGTTGGCGAGGGTCCCACCACGGATCGACGTGGCCGTCGACCCGGGCCTGCTCCAGCGCGGCGATGGCCGCATCGGGCGGGGATTCGCCCTCGAACTCCGGCTTGTCGAGGGGGAAGCCCTCCAGCTGCGCCCAGGTGATCATGCGCAGATGCTCCGGCCGGTTCTGGGCGAGATCGAAGATGTCACCGACGAACTCGGGCACGGCATCGGGACGCAACTCCACCGCGCGGAAGAACTCCGCGCCGTCTGCCGCTACCACACCGCGAAAGAGCGTTTCCTTGTCGCCGAAGTGCGCGTACAGGCGTTCTTTGCTCGCACTCGCAGCCCGCGCGATGCGGTCGATGCGCGCGCCCGCCAACCCATACTGCGCGAATTCCGCGCGCGCAGCGGCGAGGATTTCGCCGCGCAGCTCAGTGGTCGTCCTCACACGGTCATCATAGGCGGACGAACTGGTTCGTTTGTTAGGGTGGTGGGAGCACAAGGTAAACCGAAGGAGACGTTGTGATGGGCACGGCCAAGACGCTTGACCAGACTGCTGTTGCGACAATGCCGCGGGGCGGCCCGGACGCATCGTGGCTGGATCGTCGGTTCGAGACCGATGCACTGGAGTACCTCGACCGCGACGACGTCTCCGACGAGGTCAAACAGAAGGTCATCAGGATGCTGGATCGCATCGGCACCCTGACCAACCAGCACGAGACTTTCGCCCAGCTCGCGTTGGACGTTGTCGGCGACATCCCCAACCCCCGTGTTTTGGAGTTGGGTGCGGGTCACGGCAAGCTGTCCGCCAAGATCCTCGAACTGCACCCCACGGCCACGGTCACAGTCTCCGATGTGGACTCCACCTCGGTCGCCAACATCACCGCGAGCGAGCTCGGCACTCACCCTCGGGCGCACGCCAAGGTGATCGATGCAACCGCCATTGATGCCCCGGACGACAGCTATGACCTGGTGGTGTTTGCGTTGGCCTTTCACCACTTGCCGCCCGCGATCGCCTGTCGCGCAATCGCCGAGGCCACCCGGGTCGGGAAGCGGTTCTTGGTCATTGACCTCAAGAGGCGAACGCCGTTGGCCACCTTGATGTTTCCGGTGATGGCGCTGCCGGTGAACCTCGCGCTATTGCCGTGGTCCTGGATACCGCCGTCCGTGCACGACGGGTTCATCAGCGCGTTGCGGGCGTACAGCACATCGGCGCTCGAGGCCCTCGGCCACGCCGCCGGCCCGGGGATACGGGTCGAGGTCCTGCCGTCGCCGCGGCGTCTTGGGATGCCGTCGAACGCCGTTGTGTTCTCGCGTCCGGACGGACCCGCCGACCATGAGTGACGAAACTGATCTGGTCGGCATCATGCAACCCAGTAGCCGCGTCCGGTCGCTGCGCCGGGCGCTTGATGTGGTGACCGAACGGCTGCAACCCGTTCTGGACCTGTCCCGGCCGTACGTCGACGGCCTGGAGAATCTGCCGCCCGACGGGCGATTCCTGTTGGTGGGTAACCACACTCAGTTCGGCTCCGAGGTCTTTCTGATCCCAGACATGGTTCGGCGCAGCGTTGGAACGCGGGTGCGGCCGCTGGCCGACCGGAACTTCGGGCGGCTGCAGGGGTTGCCCGCCGATCTGATGGCGGCGTTCGGTGGCGTCATCGGCGCCCCCGAGACCGTCCGCGAGCTGATGCGCCACGACGAAACCATCCTGGTGTTTCCCGGCGGCGGACGCGAGATTGCGAAATTCAAGGGTGAGGAGTACGCGCTGCGCTGGCAAGGACGCTCCGGATTCGCTCGCGTTTCGGTGGCGAACGGCTACCCGATCGTGCCGGTCGGGCTGGTTGGGGGCGACGATGTCTATCGCAGTTGGACCACGCGCGACAGCGCGTACGCGAAGTTCAGTGCGGCGCTGAGTCGACGATTGAATGGCCGCCCGGACATGGCTATGCCGCTGTTGCGGGGGATCGGCCCCACACTCATCCCGCGGCCGCAGCGGATGTATTTGCGGTTCGGCGCCCCGATCGACACGACGACACCGCTGGGGGTCGAGAACGAGCAGTGGGTGGACATCGTCAAGGAGCGGACCCGACGGCAGCTGGAAACCATACTGTCCGAGCTGCTCCGGTTGCGGGAAAAGGATCCCTACCGCGGGCTCAACCCGCTGGCATGGCACCGCGCCGCGACGGCCTGAGCCCGACACACGGTCAGATACGCACGGATTTAGGCGATTTGCGGCCCGGGGTGGCAGCATCGAGCGGGTGACCGGCAGAGCGGACGCGACGGCGCAGCGGCTGCGGACCCTTGTTCTGTTGCGCCGCGTCCGGGACCGAATCGACCGCGACTACACGCAGCCGTTGAACGTCGAAGCGCTGGCCCGTGACGCGCACATGTCCGCCGGCCACCTCAGCCGCGAATTCCGTTCTGCCTACGGCGAATCGCCATACTCCTACTTGATGACGCGACGCATCGAGCGCGCGATGGCACTGCTTCGCCGCGGCGACCTGAGCGTCACCGAGGTCTGCTTCGCGGTCGGCTGCTCGTCATTGGGCACCTTCAGTAGCCGGTTCACCGAATTGGTGGGTGTACCACCCAGCACCTATCGCCGGCAGTCAACCGATGCGCTGGCCGGCATACCACCATGCGTGGCCAAACAGGTGTCGAGACCGATCAGGAATCGAGAAGCACCCGTCGCCGGGCCGGACCTAGCCTGACCGCATGAACATCACCATTCACTCGAGCTTCCTTCCCCATGACGATCCGGAAGCCTCACTCGCCTTCTATCGCGACGTTCTCGGCTTCGAAGTCCGCCTCGACGTCGGCAAGGGCGCGATGCGCTGGATCACGGTCGGCCCGCCGAACCAGCCGGACACCTCCATCGTCTTGAACCCCCCGGCCGCCAACCCGGGCCTCACCGACGACGAGCGCCGCACCATCGCCGAGATGATGGCCAAGGGCAGCTACGCCACACTGTTGCTGGCCACCAAGGATTTAGACGGCACCTTCGAACGGCTGCAGGGCAATGACGTCGAGATCGTTCAGGAGCCCACCGACCAGCCGTACGGCCTTCGCGACTGCGCCGTCCGCGATCCGGCGGGCAACCTCATTCGTATCCAAGAACTGCGCTGAGGCCATCCGCCTGCGAATGCTTGACCAGCCGTGTGCAGAATGCTAAGCAAGTGCTCAGCACTGAGCGCATTCGGCGCTGGTTGCGACGACTGGCAAGACGAAAGGGATCAGATGACGGTGCAGGCGGTACTGGACGACCTTCGAAAGCGACCCGGAACGGGTGACGTCATCACGGTCATCGATCCCGCGACCGAGGAGACGATCACCGAGTTCACCGATTGCGGGCAGGAAGCGGTCAACGAGGCCGCCGCGCGGGCGAAGGCGTCGTTCGAGTCGGGTGTCTGGTCCGAGCTTCCCGGCCGCGAGCGGGCCAAGATCTTGTGGCGGATTGGGGATTTGATCGACGAACACGCCGAAGAGTTCGCCCAACTCGACTCCCTGAACACGGGAATGCCCTTGATGCAGGCCCAGTTACAGATGTCCACCTGTTCGGAGTTCTTCCGCTACTACGCCGGTTGGTGTTCGAAGATCAACGGCGTCGCCTACGACGTCAAGACCGACGGCATCGCGACCGACAACTACGTCAATATGCACGCCTACACGCTCAAAGAGCCCTACAGCGTGGTGGGGCTGATCTTCCCGTGGAACGGCCCGATCTTCAACGCCAGCGCGAAACTCGCGCCGGCCCTGGCCGCGGGCGGCAGCCTGCTCGTCAAGCCCGCCGAGGAGACGCCGCTGTCGGCACTGTTGTTGGACAAGCTCATCCACGAGGCCGGCGTTCCCGAGGGCGTCGTCAACCTGCTGACCGGTTACGGCCACACCGCGGGCGCCGCGATCACCGCGCACCCCGACGTCGAGAAGGTCGCCTTCACCGGTTCGACCGAGGTCGGTAAGGAGATCGTGCGTGCTTCGGCGGACAACCTGAAGAAGGTCACGCTCGAACTCGGCGGGAAATCGCCGGTGCTGATCTTCGACGACGCCAACCTGGACAACGCGATCATGATGGCGTCGCTGGGCATCTTCGTGCACTCCGGCCAGGGCTGCGTGTGCGGGTCGCGCATCTTCGCCCAGCGCGGGGTCTACGACCGGGTCGTGGAAGGCATTGCGATGATGGCGAATTCGTTCAAGCTGGGCGCCCCGAGCGAAGAGGGCTGCGTCAGTGGCCCGCTGATCAGTCAGAAGCAGCTGAACCGGGTGATGGGATTCATCGACGAAGGCAAGAAGGACGGCGTGGAAGTGGTCACCGGCGGCCACCGCCTGGACCGCAAGGGCTACTTCGTCCACCCGACGGTGCTGACCAACGTGGACCCGGGTATGCGCCTGTACCAGCAGGAGATCTTCGGGCCGGTGGTCACCATCCTGCCGTTCGACGACGAGGACGAGGCCGTGGCCCTGGCCAACGACACCACCTACGGCCTGGCGGCCACCGCGTGGACGGAGAACCTCGGCCGGGCCCACCGCATCATGAGGCGGCTGCAGGCCGGCAGCGTTCAGGTCAACTGCCAGTTGGTCTTCGACCACGATGTGCCCTTCGGCGGCTACAAGCAGTCCGGCTGGGGCCACGAGTTCGGCAAAGAGGGCCTGGAGATCTACCTGAAGACGAAGTCGGTCTGGGCGCAGCTGTAGATCCCAGTCCGGGCCCCGCCGCGGGCAATCCGACGCGCGGGCGGGGCCGATCAGTAGGGCGGCAACGAGGTGCTATAACGCAACGTATGGCTGGCCCAGCGCACGCGATCACCCATGTCTCGGATACGGCCCGGTGGACCACATTGCGCTAATTCCGACACATGTCTACGCTGGTCACATGCGATTCCTTGCCCGTACCAGGCTGTCGGTCTTCACGGATGAGTCCACCAGTGTCGAGCGCCAGCGCGAGATCATCACTCAGTGGGCCACAGTCCACGGCCACACCATCGTGGGGTGGGCCGAAGACATCGACGTGTCTGGGAAGCTGTCCCCGTTCGATACACCACAGTTCGGCGACTGGCTCAAGAACCGCTATCCCGAGTTCGACGGGGTAGTGGCGTGGAAACTCGACAGGCTCGCCCGCAACATGTTCGGCCTCAATGACCTGTTCCAGTGGGCCAAGACGAACGCCAAGACGGTCGTGTCGATCACAGAATCGTTAGATCTGTCGAGCACTGTGGGGCTGATGGTCGCGCAGATCCTTGCCGGGATGGCCCAGATGGAACTAGAAGCCATCCAGGCCAGACAGTCGGGATCACAAGCCCACCTTCGCCAGGTGGGTCGCTGGCCCGGTGGGAACCCACCCTACGGCTACAGGGTGGTGAGGAATGGCAAGGGTTGCAAGCTGGACGCGGACCCCGATAAGGCAGCCGTGGTGAACACGATCGTTGGCCGCATACTCGACGGCAGCACGATGGCCTCTGTTTGCCGCGAATTGAACTCCGCTGGCGTACCGGCCCCGAAGGGCGGCAAGTGGCAAGTCAGCTCTATGCGTCACATGCTGCGCTCTCCGGCGTTGCGCGGGCACCGTGTCCACAAGGGTGAGGTGATTTTGGGTGACGACGGCCAGCCGGTCATGTTCGGCCCCGAGTTACTCGACGCTGAAACCTTCCATCGGTTGCAGGCCGCGCTAGTTCCTGGCAACGGTGCGGGCAGCCGCAGGAACGCCTCACCGCTGTCGGGGCTGGCGCGGTGCGCCGAGTGTGGTGCCGCGATGGGTTACGAGTCCAGCCGTGGCCGCGATAAGCGACGCCGCTACTACTACCGTGCGAAGTGCGATCACCGCCCGGCCATGCGCGCCGACCAGTTGGAGCGGCTGGCCGAGCAGGCGCTGATGCTGGCCAAAGGCGACGACGAGATCACGCGCCGGGAATGGATACCGGGCGAGGACCACACAACCGCGCTGCAAGACGCTGTCGCCCGCTACGACGCACTGTCGGAACGCCTCACCACAAACCTGCCCGAGGTAGCCAAGCAACGCCTAGAGAAGCAGCTAGCGGCTGTTGAGGCCGAGCTGGGCAGGTTAAGCGCACTGCCCCAGGTTGAAGGGCATTGGGGACAGGTCGGCACCGGCCGAACGTGGGCGCAGGCGTGGGACGAGTCATCGGTAGACGAACGGCGCAAGATGCTGACCGACGCCGGTATTGAGTTCGCTGTGCGGCGGAATGAGGTCACCGTCGGTGACCGCTTTCGCGCGATCAAAACGGATGACGTTGAGGATCCCTTCGTGGTCATCCCTCCACCAGTTAGAACCTAGTGCTCGTCAGGCAGATTTCGACAACATAGCGACTCCCGGCAGACCCCACGCCGCTTTCTCCCGGTAGACGGTTGGCAATCGTTCTTAGGCTTTTGACGTGCGACGACTCGGAAATCGGCAAAGGCCTGCTATAGTTAGCTACAGAGGGACATTGCCCATTGGGCCGTCTCCTCGAAGCCTGACCAGCATTCGCAGCGCACCAACATAATTCGCGCGTGGTCGAACCTTCCCGCATGGAGCAGATATGAGCGCCGATACGTTGCTGAGCCTCCCGCAGGCTGCCGATTACCTGGGCTATAGCCCTGCACACCTGTACCGGCTGCGATCCGAGGATCGCCCGCCCGTCAGCCATAAGCGGCACGGCAAGGTCTACTACTACCAGTCCGACCTCGATGCGCATGTGGCACGGGCCATCGCCGAAACAACGCGAGGAATCCGTTGAGCAGCAACGTGTTTAGCAAGCTGACTTACCTAAAGGGCCTGCGTGGACATGACATGAGCAACGGCGCGTATCGAGTGCTGTTGGCCGTCTTCAACTACACCGACGAGTACGGCAACAATGCGCACCCTGGCGAGCAGAGGCTGGCAGACGACACGGGCCTGTCGGCGCGTTCAGTACGGGACTACCTGAAGTGGCTGACCGAGAATGGTTATCTCGTCAAGGGTCCACGCGGCCACGGCAATGGCCAGGGCCAAGGGTTCGCAACTGTCTACGGGCTTGGCATGCCAGAGCTACCGGCAGAATCTCGCCGGTTGGTCGATTCCAACGAGGTACCTACCGGCGAAATCCCGCAAGCTACCGGCGAAATCTCGCCAACCTACCGGCAGGATTCCGTAGACCTACCGGCGAAATCTCGCCCACTATCAGATCCTTCACCAGATCCTCTAACAAATCCGTTTACATCAAATCCTCCCGGCGAAACGGCTGGCGAACACTCCTTCGAGCCCGTTTCACCGCCGTCGATGCCGCTTAGGATTGTGACAACACAGATGTTCCACGACTCGCCTGATGAGTTCCTGCCTGACGACTGCACAGATTGCAAGTGGCACGGGCGCGCATGCGGCAGGGTACGCGAGCCCGCACTGGCCAGTGTCGGAGCCGCCGAATCCGTTTGGAACGAACCGAGTGGGCAGCACTGGACACAGGATGAACCTCCGTTCTGAGAGTGAGAAGCGATGAGTGACAACCCTTACCGCAAGTACAGCCTGCTGCCGTACACGCGAGACAAGGCCATCGCGATGCTGCGTCGATGCTGGCAGGTCGGAGACACCCTGGCCGTTGCCGAATGGCTTGGTGTGGAATACATCCCGCCCACGCCACCCGAAGGCATGGATCTAAGCGACGAATGGCGCTACATGGTCGAGGACGCACGTAAGTGGCTCGATGACATCTATCACCGCCTGTATGAGCCGGTGCACGCGTGAGCGAATGGGCCTATGGCGCCGCAGAACTCATCGATACGCGTGGCCGCTGGATACGCGTCAGGTGCTGTCACTGCAACGGCACGCACTGTCATCAGCTAAGTAGCGCAGGATCACGTGAAGTCCAAGCCGCGTGCAGCGCACCAACTCGACCCCGAAGTTACTCGATCCCAGGAGATGCACATGGCCGCAACACCATTCCCGTACGTCGCCAGCGAGCCAACCACCGATCCGGCAGAACTGCTCCGCGAGGAACAGATCAGGACACGCCACCTTCGGCAGCTCCTCGCCGAAGCCGACGCCACCATCGCCGCCCGTGAGGCAACCATCACTGAGCTGACGCAGGAACTCGCCGCAATAGGCCTCTAGGCACATCCAACCAATCCCGGTGTGTTGATGCTTTCCAAGCCATGCCTCGTATGCGGCGAGGACGCCGAGCCCGGTACGTCCCGCTGCGCCGACTGCCAACCCAAGCGGACAACCACGCTCAGCCGGGTAGAACGACACCGCACTTCGGCATGGGATCGACTTTCGGCACGACTCCGCAAGACATCACCATTCTGTGAAAAATGCGGGACCACAACAGACCTGACAGTCGACCACATCATCCCGCTAGCTGAAGATCCCACGCTGGCACTAGAACCGCTCAACTGTCGTGTGCTGTGCAGGTTCCACAACGGTCAACGCCAGCACCACTGCGCCGACGCCGAGCGCCAGGCCGTGCACGCCGCCATCAACGCCCGCAAACAACGAACCGCCCACGTCGCAACGAGTCCATGATCAGCGGCCCATCACCGCAGCTCAACAACTCACGGTTCCAACGACCTCGACGGCAGCAACCAACGCGTTTGCCGCGACCACGAAACCGGCTGACCTGCGCAGATGTGCCGACCGGGGCGTTGGGGCCGGGCCGACCGCCTGCCGGACACACCATGCAAAGCGCGGGGACGATTACTTCCGCTTCAGTTGGCGCGACATCGTTTGCCATACCTTGGGTCGCGTCCGGTAACGCAGGTAGGTGAAGTACGACCCGTTGTCGATGCGATTGATTATGGCGGTGATGTCGTCACCCGTTTTGACTGCACTTCGCAGGGTGCGGATGTAATCCGCGTGACTGGGGTAGCTGGTGTATTCCTGCGTGCCGAACTTGGTGGTCCAGAACATTGTTGTCCTACGGCGTTCTTCGTCGGGAGTCTGGTCAACGGTGGACCACCCGATTCGCACACCCATGAGAACGCCCCGGTAAGCCACTATCAGGTCATCGCCGGGAGACCGAAGGTTCGACTCGAATTTGCGTAGTTCACTGTCGGCTTGTTCGATTGCGTCGGGGCAGTGCGACGGCTCAAGCGCCTTGTACCCAAATACGCGGCTATCGGCATCGTTAAGCACCTTGTTGGCGTCATAGATCCACTCACGCAGTTGCTTACGTAGCTCACGTTGATGCAGTCGCACGGGTTCGCGAATACCGCGACCCGCGTTGTACAGGCCGAGGATCAGGCCGCCGACACCTGCAATCTGTGCCCAGGTCGCCCAATCCGCCATAGTTATTGGAGTATCTCATGGCTGCTGGACCCAAGCGGGCAGCTGACACGAGTCCGTTGCCGTTCGCTTCCGAGGCGGTCGGCGCTGCGCGCTTTGCGGAGTTTTGCGCGAAGTACTTGATCGTGCCCAAGGGCAAGGGCTCGGGTGCCCCATTCGTGTTGCGCGACTGGCAGATTGAGATGCTGCGTCCCATTCTGGATCCAAACCCGCGCCCGTCGGTAGCGGGAATCATGTGTCCTCGCGGTACGGGCAAGACAGCTCTGATGGCCGCTCTGGGGATCTATGAGCTGTTCTTGGGTCCAGACGGTAATGAGATTCCCATTGTCGCCGTGGACGAGCGTCAGGCCGGTCTCACGCTCAGGCCCGCCGTTCGCATGGTCGAGCTGAATCCGGCTCTGGCGTCGCGTTGCCAGGTCTACCGGGACCACATCAAGATTCCCAGCAAGGGGAGCACCCTGACGGCACTACCTGCCGAGGCCAAGCGTCTAGAGGGCTTGGGCACGTGGACGCTGGCCTTGGCCGATGAGGTCGGGGTGATCTCGCCGGAAACGTGGCAGACCTTGCTGCTGGGCATGGGCAAGCAGCAGGGTGCTACGGCCATAGGTATTGGTACACCCCCGAACAGCTCTAGTTCGGTTCTGCTTGATCTGCGTAAGCATGCTCAGGAGCATCCTGAGGATCGAACGTTCGCGTGGGTGGAGTTCAGCGCCGACGATTTTCAGCATCACCCGGCGTCCTGCGAGCACTGCTGGGAGATTGCCTGCCCGAGTCTCGATGACTTCCTGACCCGTGATTCCATGCGGGCCCTCCTGGCTCAGACGACTGAGGGCAATTTCCGTCGGTCGCGGTTGTGCCAGGTGGTTTCGGAGAACACGTCTCCGTTCATTGCGCCTGAGGTGTGGGAGGGCTTGGAGGATCGCCGCATGATTCCAGATGGTGCTGAGGTGGTCATCGGCCTCGATGGCAGTTGGGGCGGGAAGGATGCGGATGCAACTGCCCTGGTGGTCGGGCAGATCGGGGAGACGCCGCACTATGACCTCCTGGCGATCTGGGCCAACGACGGCACCCCTGAGTACAGGATTCCGGTGCTGGACGTGGAGAACGCGATACGCCAGGCACGAAACCGCTGGCGGGTGAAAGAGCTTGTAGCGGATCCGTTTCGATGGGGACGGACATTGCAGATCCTGTCGTCAGAAGGGTTAAAGGTCTCTGAGTTCCCGTGGAGTCCGAGCCGCACGACAAAGGCCACGACGGAGCTATTCAGTTGGGCCACGGCTGGCAAGTTCACTCACTCCGGTGACCCGACGCTGACGGCCCATGTGCTGGCCTCGACGGTCATCGAGTCGAACGGTGGGCTTCGGATTGGTAAGACTTCCCGCCGCAGGGGAGCAGGCAAGGTCGACGCGGCGGCGGCCCTACTCATGTGCGCGAGTCGTTGCGCCTGGCTGGGCACTCAGAAACGGAAATACCGAGCGATTGGAACACGTTGACCGACAACGATCTTTTGGAAGAGGCACTACAGGCGCTGGACGCGCCGCAGGGAAGGTACACCGAGCTTGAGCGGTATGCGCGCGGCGAACAGCAGCTAGCCTGGATTAGCCCCGAGAGCCGAAAGGCCCTCGGGAACCGACTGCCTCGTCTGGCCTCGAATATACCTGCACTGCAGATAAATTCGATTGTCGAGCGGCTGCGCATTGTCGGCTATTCAGATCCTCGGGCGTGGGATCTGTTCACTCAGACAGACCTTGATCAGCTTGCCGCGCAGGCCATGGCCGACTCGTTGCTGTACTCCTGTGGTTACGTGTTGGTCTGGACGAAGGACGGCAGGCCGGTAGCCTCGGTGGAGAGCCCGCGCCAGTGCCACGTCCTGAGGGATCCTGCGGATAGGTCCGTTATCGCTGGGGTGAAGAGGTTCAACACCAAGTCGACAACCGAAGCCTATTTGTATCTACCGCAGGAGATTCGGCACTATTCAGCGCCGTCGCCGGACTCGCCGATTGCCGGGTTTGGCTTAGTGGATGTTGTGGCGAATCCCCTTGGTGTTCCTCCATTGGTCCCAATCGAGAACGGCCACAGCGAGATCCGTGATCTGCTGCCTTTGGTCGACGCGCTCAACCACCTGTTGGTTTCGATGATGGTGGGAGCCGAGGCCGCTGGCAAAGGTAGGCGTTGGATCTCGGGCCTGGAGCTAGTTGAGCGCAATCGAGTTGATGCTAACGGCGATCCTGTTCTGAGCGACGATGGTCAGCCGGTTGTCGACCTGGTGTCGCCCATCGATGACATCGACGTGGTGCAGACCATGATTTCGGAGAACCCCGAAACCAAGTTCGGAGCCTTGCCATCGGCTGACCTAAGCGCGTTCGAAGATGGTGTGCGGGTGATTATTTCACAGATCGCCGCTGTGTCTGCGCTACCGAGCCATTACCTAAACCCGCTGTCGGCCAGTCAGGTTCCCAGCGCCGATGGCCTGAGGGCGAGCGAAGCTTCACTTACGGCGCGCTGTGAGCAGAAGCAACAACGGTTTGGCAGGGCCTGGGAGACGGTGGGTCGACTTCTGATTGCCATCGATAACCCCGGCACCGACCCGACAACGCTTCCGCTGAGGGTGAAGTGGAGCAGCGCCGCGACTCGTTCGGTTGCTCAGGAGATGGACGCTGCGACAAAGGCGTTCAGCTCACGGCTGTTGAGTCGCCGCACCATCCTCGCTGGGCTTGGGATGTCCGACGACGAGGTAGAGCAGGAGCTGGCGAACATCAGGGCCGAAGCCAACGACGCCCGCGACATCACCCTGGGCCGAGTCCTTTCGGGCGCGGACAATTACTAACCCCCAAATCCACAGGAGAGCCATGAGCGGCACAGACACCGGTCCAGAAGCCACGCACGACGACGAACTAGACCCGACCGAAGTCACCACACCCGAGGACGACTCCGGGCCCGTAGAGAGCGATACAGACGGCGAGCAGGAATCCGAAGCACTGGCCAAGGTTCGCCGCGAAGCCAAGAACTTACGCGACCGCGCCAAGACCGCAGAGGCCCGCGTGGATGAACTCAGCCGCGAACTGTTCGCCCTCAAGGTATCCGCGCTCGACAAGCTGGCCGACGCAACCGATCTCGCGTATGACCCAGATCTTCTGGACGACGACAAGCTGGCCGAAGCCGTGGACGCCCTCGTGGCCGCGAAGCCTCACATGGCTAAGCCGCGTAAGCCGAATGGCTCTGTAGGACAGGGGCAGCGCGGCAACAGCTTTGGCCCGATGGACTTCTCGTCGCTGCTGCGATAAGCCGTCCCGTGATACCATTAGAGTAGCTAACGGCCCTGGTGGCCAACGCTATTCAACTTTCGAGCCTGGTGCTCATTCCCATGATTCGCCCTGGTGGCGGTTCGCGTAAACCGCTATACACCAGAGGATTTCAATCATGGCTGTTCTTGACAGCAACCTAGCCCAGGCGTGGACGCCTGAGGATTACGGCAAGCTCATCGACACGGTGGTCGCCGCGAAGAGTATCGCCTTCCAGGCCGGAACGGTGATCTCGACCGCTAACGAGTCGATCCGCTTCCCGATGTTGACCGCCGATCCGAGTGTCGCTTGGTACGCCGAGAACACGACTATCGCCCTGACTGACCCAGATACTGACGAGCTGGTAATCACTCCGAAGAAGGTGGCCGGTCGCACTCAGATCTCGAATGAGGCTGCAGCGGACACTAACCCCGCCGTCGCCGATCAGGTTGGGCAGCGCCTCGGTCGCTCCGTCGCGAAGGGTATCGACGCGGCGTTCTTCTCGAACACGACCACCAACGGCCCGAGCGGGCTTCTCTCGCTTTCCGGCATTCAGGTTGTCGACACCGGCACCGTTACCCTGACCTCGCTGGACCCATTCCATGACGCCAAGTTCGCCGCCCAGGCGCACGGTGCCAACCTGACTCACTTCGTCTTGTCGCCGGACGTGGCTCTGACCCTGGCGAAGGCCAAGCAGCAGACCGGCTCCAACATGGGCCTGCTCGACAACGTCGGGGACGGAATCACCCTGGCGGGCGTGCCTGTCCTCGTGAGCGTCGATGTAGCCAGCGGGAACGCCTGGGGTGTAGACGCGTCTCAGATCCTTGTGGTTCAGCGCACCGGCACCACCGTGACCCGCTCGACTGAAGCCGCGTTCGCTGAGGACGCGGTGCAGGTTCGAGCTACCGCCCGCGTCGGCTTTGGTTTCGCCAACCCGGCTGGCGTGGTTCGTCTCTACGACGCGGCGTAGCCCCATGAGTGCGCCTGACGCAACAGCACTGGGCGCGTTCCTCGGTCGCACCGTCGACTCAGCTCAGGCCGCGTCGGTAATCCAGGTGATCACTTCCCTTGCGAAGTCGTACACCCGTGGGCAGGGATTCACCGACGCAGGCCCGAACGAGGACATCGCGTCGGTGATCCTGACCGCGAGTGCCCGCCTGATCACCAACGCGACCGGGCTTCGGTACTCAGAAGTCGAGGGTCCGTCTCAGGTTTCATACGCGACGGCGTTCGTCGGCTGGTCGCTGGCTGAGACCCTTGTACTCAATCGTTATCGCATCAGGGCTCAATAATGAGTAGCGGCACTGTGTTTCGTCCATACGCCCGCGACGCACACGGCGACCCAATCGACCAGGACGGCAACGTCGTCCGCGTCGATGAAACGCCAATCGGAACCATCGATGTAATCATCGGCGGCGACAGCGGATCCACCCGCAGCGTCACCCAGGACGCCAGCCTACGGGGCGACGTAGTCAGCACAGCGGGCATGGTCGGGTACCCGATTGCTTCCGGTATCACGCTGCAGCCGAACGACATTCTCGCCATTGGCGGGCAGCGGTTGAAGGTGATCGGACCAAGCCTATGGCCGGACACCCATAGCCTTTCGGGGCGACCGCTGCGCTACCGCTGGGTCTCGTACATCGCTAACTGAATACTTGCCGTTCGTGGCATGGCTGTCACCAAAGCGAACGGCACCAATCAACACACTGAGCCGCGCCTGTCGCGAGGGAAATGCACCCTGCCAGCTCAGTAGTGGGCGGTCTCCTAAAGCCGCCAACGGCCCCGCCTAGCTGTTTGGATGGGCAGCGTTACGGGCGGGGCCACCCACACTTGCCGGGCTTGGTGTTGACCCGGCGTTGCGCGCCGTCTCTCGTGCGCACCGAAACCCCTCGGCTTGCCGGGGGGTTTCGTCGTTTCACTGTCCTAGCGCCGCGTAGACGGAGATCAGGCTTTGACGGTATTAATCGCGGTGTCACGCAACGATATTCAACCTACTATCGTGAGAGCCCATGATGTTCACCGATGAAGACCCCAACGACCACCGCTACACAAGCGGCCCCGTCCCGCTCTATCCGCTGTCGCCCGAGAGTGAGGCGCTGGCTCAGGCTCAGGCTGATCTCGCACCCGACCTCGCGCCTGACCAGTTGGCGATACTGTCAGGAATTTTCGGACTTACGCCAGTAGAGCGCGACGAGTACCCAATCAAAAGTGCCTGCGCCTACCAGGACTTCCACGACGAGGCGGGCGGCTTTCGTCACGGTACGGGAAGACATTCCACGTAAAGGTTTGTGCCCGCTGACATTCCACTGAAAAGTCCTGATGTCGCCGTGCCGCTGCCGTCCCATGCCCACTCGCTCACTGCTGGTGAGTACAGCCCGAGACGCTCAAGTTCATCCGCCAGTGGCTCACACGCACGCAGAGTGCAGCATGCAATCTCAAACACAAATGCCGAAGGCATAGACCTGCCGAACCAGTGCGCTCCTCCGCTTTCCATGTACTTGCGCAGTTCCTCAGCCTCTTTGTTGCGGTTGGGCTTACCGTCGTTGTGGGTGCCACCAAGGCTGTTCGCTGCTACGCGCAGCACGCTCTCAACGGAGTACTGAACGTCACTCAGCGTGAGACCGATGGGGTGGGCGAGAAAGTCCTTCCGCAAGAGTTCGAGCACCTGGTCGCCCGGTTCGGACGCCACGCCACTCATTAGGCCGCCACGCATCCCCACACCAACGTTCACGCGCTTGACTTCGGGATGAACTGCATGCATCGCCACCCACGCCGCGTCTAACTGGGCTGAGGGCACATACGGCTTCGGCAGTACGACTTTGAACTTGGCCTCCATGGAGGTGGCCGTGCTCGCATCTTCTAGCAAGTTTTCCAATAGGATCTGCCGCAGCAGACTCGACACCTTCAACAGCTGATACTCGGTTGGGTTGCTGTCGAGCTTCTGTCGTATGTCGCGGAGTGTCTCGACGAATAGTTGGTGGATCTGCATGTAGTCGTGCTTCCTGTTACTCCACCCTGGTGCATTGCACCGGGCGAAGGTTTCCAGGGTACGCGTGAATCACACTGCTGTCATTTGGGATTTTGAGCCCTTCATCGCGCGGCTGTATCGGATTACCGACGATCCGGTGGACGGCCTTGCACCGGGCCACCGAATCGGCCCGCCCCGACGCGTTGTTCAGCGACCCGTTTGCCGGACTCCTGGCCGGTGAGCACGGCCGCGCGATCGTCGACAACGTGCCCCGCACGAGTCGCAGCGGTTGGTGGCTGGTCGCGCGGACCAAGATCATCGATGACGCCATCGCCGACGCGATCGCCGACGGATGCGACCGGGTGCTGAATCTGGCCGCCGGGCTGGACACCAGGCCGTATCGGCTGGACCTTCCCCCCGACTTCGTGTGGGTGGAAGCGGATCTGCCGAAGCTGCTCTCCGAGAAAACGCAGGTGCTCGCCGAGCAGGTGCCGCGCTGCCGGTTGACCCGCACCGCCGTCGACCTCGCCGACCCGCGGGCCCGCGACGACTTCCTGAACGAGGCGCTCGACGGTGCAAGCAAGGCGCTGGTGCTGACCGAGGGCCTGCTCATGTATCTGGACGACGGTGACGTGACCGCCCTTTCCGCGGCGATCAAGCGGCCCGAGGTCCACTGGTGGATGCTCGACTTCGCCGGGCCCGGTTTGAAGAAGCTGATGAACAAGAAGATGGCCGGCATGTTGCAGAACGCGCCGTTCAAGTTCGCACCCGAGAACGGGCTGGCCTACTTCGAAAGCCTCGGCTGGCGCACCGTCGACGTGCAAGCGCTGTATCTGGCCGCCCACCGCATGCGTCGCTTACCGCTGGTGATGCGCCCGCTCGCGTGGCTGCCGCAGCCGGATCCCCGCCGTCCGGGTGGCCGGGCCTGGAGCGCGACCGCCCTGCTGACGCACTGAGCGCGCCGGTCTACCAGACGCGGATCCAGTCGATGAGCATGTCGGCGGGGTAGGTGCCGGGGCCGGGGTCACCGCCACCCGAGCCGGCCACCGCCAGGTTGAAGACCGGATACGTCGTGTAACCCGCCCCGTTGAACGGCCAATCGGGCAGGGCACTGGCCGGTACGTCGAAGTAGGGCTGCGCGCCGTCGGCGTAGTCCTTCCAGAACCGGATGCCGGCCTCGTCCCACTGGCATCGCCAGGTGTGCCATGCGCTGTCCACCGCGATGTTGTGGGTCTTCCACTCGCCGCCGTTGGCTTTGGCGTGGACGGTGGTGGCCGAGGGCCAGTTGCCGTTGCCGTACCACTCCATCACATCGATTTCGCCCTGGTCGTCATTGCCCAGCCAGTAGGCGGGCCAGGCGCCCGCGGTCAGGCAGTTCAGCTTGATCCGGGCTTCCCAGGTGTGGCCGACCCCGCCGCGCCAGGTGCTCTGAACCTTGCCGCTGTAGTAAGTGGGTCCGTCCTTGGCGGCGCGCAGGACCAGATTGGACTTGCCGTCCAGGAACACGTTCCGGCGATCATCGCGGTACTGGCCGATGTTCTCGGGTCGCTCCCAATAGGTTGGGTCCTTGATCGTCTCGCGGGCTTTCGCAACCACCCACTTGGACGCATCGGGTGCAGAACCGGCAGGGCCGTCGAATTCGTCGGCGAATATGTAGGTCCCGGACTGGCCGCTGGGCGCGGCGGGCGCCGGTATCCGACCGGCGGGTTCATCCCGTCCGGCCGGGTAGGCCCAGGTTTTCGGGGCCGGCAGCGCGGCTGCCAGCACGCCGATCCCGGTTGTCAAAATCATGCGGCGGCGATCGATCTCCGGCATAAGCAAGGGACCCTAGCAGCCGGCGGTGCGCGACGGTAAACGGGAATTGTCGGAGCCTGCCGCTACGGTTCGAATCGCGGTCGGCCGTGCACGGACGGCGGCACGGCAGGGGCACCCGGATGAGATTTGGGAATTCACGGCCAATTCTCATCTCGGGGGATGGTTTGGTCTCAGGATTCGGCGGGCATTCTGGGATCACGATCCAATAACCACTGTCCTAGCTTTGCGGGTGGTCTGAGAGGAGTGACGATCGTGGCGAATACCCAAGAAGGCACGGTTATTTTCCTTCAGTCCCACCCGGTATGGGCCGCCGCCCAACGTCGTGAACGCGAACGTAGCGAGGCGATGCGTCGCCATCCTTCGTTTCGGACCCGTCAGCGCGCAGCGGTCTCGGGCAATGCGGTTATTCCCTTGATCCGCAATTTCAAGGCCTACTCGAGCACAAACACCCCGGCCTGATCCCTTTTCGGGTTGGCTGGGTGCCTGGAAATCACGCGCACCCCACGCGGCTACCCATGGCCCGCCGCAGATACGCCCTGGGCGGCGGCGACGGAGTCCAGCGCATCACCCTCTTGTCCTCGATCGCTTGGTCGCCGCGGCCGCGGGCCCCAAACCTTTCACGAATGTCGTGACGTAAACAATAGCGTTGTCGATTATCATGTATTGCGAGGTATAGTCGTCGATTGATTTGAGCGTAGTTTGGCACTCGCCAATGCGTTTTGCGCGCCCCTGTTACCGAATGTTCTTGGCCGCCGCGACGGCAGCAGTCCGCTGTTCTGATCCCCGGACGCCCGAACGCTCACTCCGCCGACGACGCGTTGGCCGCCTCGGTCGCCGCATAAGAGCCGGCGCTGGCGGCCAGCATCACCACCATCAGGTCTTGGATCGCGGCCGCGCGCGCACTCAGTTCCTGAAACCGTTGAGCATGAGCCGCAAATCGCACCGCGGTCAACATTGAAACCTCATCTGCCGCGGCCGGAACGACCGCGACCGTCGGGGCCGCCGCGGCGGTGTTCTCGGCGTTCAGTGCCGCGCCGATCGATTGCAGGTTTGCGGCCGCGGCCGACAGCTTGTCTGGAGCAGAAGATACGGACGACATCTGACTTCCCTTCAGTGGACTGGACCCCGGACGAACACGCCGACGTGTCCGGTTGCCCCGAGACGGTATTTATCGCGAAGCGACACGTTCAACGCGTCCGCTGCCTTAAAAAAGGGCTGAACTTTGCCTTTCGTACACGCTCTCATTGATTTTAATTGGCCCGACTATGGTTCGATAAACTCAACGGCGGGAGCTGGTGAATTTGCTATGGGAATATATGTTCACGGCGCGAAAACATATACTGTCGCTGAACATATGTGTCCTATTTGAATAGTTGTTCAGACATTGACCCGCGCGACTTTCGAGGGTTCGTCGACCTAAGCGCGACGGCGGCCATACGCGGTGCGCCGCCGGGGGGCATTTACACGCTCCGAGAACTACTACAGTTCGTAGTAGCCGCTAGTTGGGAGAAGCCGATGGCCGAGAACTGGAATGCGGTGACAACACTGCGTTCGGTAGCGTCGGCGATGGAGGGGTTCGGCACTGCGACCTTGTTTGTCTACGCGCGCGTTGCCCACCTTCCTCCCCGATTTCCAAGACAGCTTTACGTCGGGACCGCGGATCAACGTCACCTGGTTATCCTGGCTGTCCGCCGTCGGCGAAATCGGGGTCAGCCTGTTCTCGGCCATGCGGGGCTGCGAGTGCGGCGCCGGGCGGCCATCGAGCCGCCCGGCCGCGCTCGCGAAACCGTCTAGCAGTTCGCTGCGCCCCCGCCGATCATTTCTCAGCGATCGTCAGTCATGCCCCGGACGTCGCGGCGCCGATGTCGAGCACGCCGCCGCCTTCGGGATCATCGACCTCGACAGTCGGGTCGTCGACGTCGTCGAATTCTAGCCGCAATGCCCGGGACATGATTGCGTGCATCACGTACATCGTTGTGGTGTAGGTGAATTCGAGGATCTCGGCGTCGCTGAAAACCGCCCGCAACTGGGTTATCAACCGCTCGGGAACGCGACCGTGCTGTCCCGCAAGGCAATCCGTATAGGCCAGCAGCAGCCGTTCGGTCTCGTCAAAGCAGTCGGCGGTCTGCCAGGACGGTATGGCCGCGATCTTCTCCTCAGACAAACCCGCCGACCGGCCCGCTTTGCAGTGCTGCGAGAAGACGAACTGGCTACCGACCACCCAGCCCGCACGGACTTGGCCCAGCTCGCGGTGATCGGCCCGGATGGACACCTCTTCGCGGTAGAGGCGGAAGCCACGGACGGCGTGGCGCAGGGCGGCGGGGGACTGGGCCATCACAGTCCACCAGTTGCCGAGCGTGCCACCAACCGCACCCGGCTCGCGCACAGGATCACGCTCGCCGAACATGAAGTCGTACATCTTCAGTGTGAATTCGTCGCTGATTTCACTCCGCGGGATCGGCTTCAGACGCGGCATTGCGTCTCCTTTCAGGTCGCGGCACAGATCGGGCAACACGACAGTCTGCGTAGGATGCCGATCAATCTTAAGTTCCACCGCGGCGCCGACGCAGCTCACGGCCAGCGCGGATGAGGGATCCGTCCATTCCGCGATCAGGGGCGCAAGCCGGCGAGCACCATGTCCGCGAAGTTATCGCCGATCTCGGTCAGCGAGCTACGACCTTCGGGCACATACCAACGGTGAATCCAGTTGTACATGCCCAGAACACCAAGCATCACCAGCCGCGGGTCCAGATCCGAACGGAAAGCCCCGCCCGCGACACCTTCTTCGATGATCGCCAGCAGCGTCTTGCCATACACGTCGGCGTTTTCGACTATGCCTTGTGCTTCGGGAATGGTTGCGATGTACTGACTTTCAGCGAACAGCACAAAGAGCTCAGGATGGGTGACAAGGTCCCCGATGTAGGCACCCAGGGCGCGACGCAACTTTTCCGCGGGCGGCCCGTCTGACTCGAGCGCATCCCGGCAGTGCCGGGTCATCTCGTAAGCCGGCTGCTCGACGAGCGCGACCAGCAATTCCTCTTTGGTGCCGACGTAGTAGTAGAGCGACGCACGGTTGATGCCCACCTCGCTGGCGACATCTTCGAGGCGCGCCCGGGCGAACCCCTGCCGGCGGAACACTTGCGCGGCGCCCTTGAGAATGTCTCGCCAGCGCGCGTCGGACACGCTGCGGTCGGCATTTCGCCGCGCATGGCGGCGCCGCGCGTTATCGCTTTGCTGACGTACGGCGGGAATCGTCGGTCTCCTGACGTGCGGTTGTCGCGTTGCCTGTTGCGCGCCTGGCTCAGAGCTTGCCGGCGACGAAGTCGGCGGCCTGGTTGGCCATGCCCGCGTCGATGTACGCGCCGGCGAGATGCTGTGGCCAGTTCTGCTTCCACGTGTTCGGGTCGGCCGGGTTGCAGATCGGGTCGGCGCCGTGGCACAACTCGATGGTCCGGTCGTTATAGGTCGGGTTGAAGTTGGTGATCGGACCCACCCACTGACTTCCGTTGCCGAACAACGCGACCGCGGCGATGTGCTGGTCGACACCCGGCGGCAGGGGGCTGTCGAAACCGAACGCGCCGACGGGCGCCGCGAGCACGACGTCGGTGACCGCCGCGCCCAGCGAGTAGCCGCCCAGCACAAGCCGGGTGTCGGGGCAACTGTTGACCATGTCCTGGATGTGGTGGCTCATGTCGTTGGCACCCTGCGCGACCTCGGTGTCGGCGGGGTACCGCACGGCATAGGCGTCGACGGTCCTGTTCACCTTGGATCGCAGGGCGCTGATGAACGCGTTGCCCAGCACGCCCGGTCCGGGCGATTCGTTGCGGCCGCGGGCGAACACGACCTGCACCGGCGGGCAGGCCGCGGCGGCCGATGGCGCCGCGGGCGGAAGGGCCGCGGTGACCAGCACCAGGGTGGCCGCGGTGGTCGCCGCGGCAAGGCCGACGGCAGCGAATTTACGGATAGGCAAGGCGCGCACGCCCATGATGGTAAAGCGATCCCGCCGGGCCCGCTGGCCGGCCTGCACGCAGACCTCGCGTGATCGCTCAGCGCGAACATCGACCACGGTAACGGTGGCGCCGATCCAGGCGATAGGTTCAGCTGATGGATCACGTCGACGCGGGTGCGCCCGAGCGCTTGTTCGCCCTGGCCGAACGGGTACAGGGTTTCATGCCGGCCGACGAGGGGCGCGCGCTGTACGACGCCGCGCTGCGCTATCTCGGCGGCGGCACCGGCGTCGAGATCGGCACGTACTGCGGCAAATCCACCCTGTTGCTGGGCGCGGCGGCGCAGCAAACCGCGAGCGTGCTCTACACGATCGACCACCACCACGGCTCCGAGGAACATCAGGCGGGCTGGGAATTCCACGACGCCTCGCTGGTCGACGAGGTCACGGGCTTGTTCGACACCCTGCCGACGTTTCGCCGCACCCTCGACACCGCCCAGCTGGACGACCACGTCGTCACGATTGTCGGCAAGTCGCCACTGGTGGCGCGGGCATGGCGGGCGCCGCTGCAGTTCCTGTTCATCGACGGCGGCCACAGCGAGGACGCCGCCAACCAGGACTTCGACGGATGGGCCAAGTGGGTGGCCGCCGGTGGGGCGCTGGCCATCCACGACGTCTTTCCCGACCCCAAGGACGGTGGGCGGCCTCCGTACTACATCTACTGTCGCGCAATCGATTCCGGGAAGTTTCGGGAGGTGTCGGCCACCGGGTCGCTACGCGTGCTCGAACGCGTCAGAGGCCAGCCCGGGGAACCCATTTAGCGGACAGTCTCCGGCTACCGGCCGGGCCCGGCTGCGACGCATTCGCAGTCGAAGTCGGTCTGCAGGCCCATCGGCAGCGCGTCGCCGCGGAAGATGCCCGCGCCGGCGGTCGCATTCGACAGGGCGTCCGCCGCCAGGATCATCGCGGCGCCGGTCCAGGTGGTGCGCTCCTCGGGCCACCGTTTCCCGTCCGCGAAAACCAGGCCCGTCCAATAGGATCCGTCGCTTTCGCGAAGGTGCTGCATGGCGGCGAACTGGCGGTGAGCCTCGGAGCGCTGGCCGAGGGCATCCAGCGCCATCACGAGCTCGCAGGTCTCGGCCCCGGTCACCCAGGGGCGATCGCCGACGCATCGGATGCCCAGACCGTCGACGACGAAGTCGTCCCAGCGCTGCTTGATGCGCGCGTCCGCCGCCGGCCCCCGCAAGGCACTGCCGAGGATGGGGTAGTACCAGTCCATCGAGTAGCGCTCTTTTTCGGTGAACGCCTCCGGATGGTCGGTGATGGCGTGGCCCAATCTGCCCACCGCCAATTCCCACTCGGGCTGCGGGTCCTCGACGAAGGCCGCCAGCGCGAGCGCGCAGCGGATGCTGTGATACACGCTGGAGCACCCGGTCAGCAAGGCTTCCGGTAGCAGACCGGCCTCGCTTCGCGCCCAAGCGATTTCACCGTTGCCGACCTGCATGTCGATGACGAAATCAATAGCCTTGCGCACCGCCGGCCACATGTCGGCCGCGAACGAGGCGTCGCCCGTGACCAGTACGTGGTGCCAGACACCGGCGGCGATGTAGGCGCAGAAGTTGCTGTCGCTGTTGGCGTCTTCGATCACGCCCGCCCGAAACTGGATGGGCCAGGAGCCGTCGGACCGCTGGGTGCGGCGGCTCCAGTCGAAGGCCGCCCGCGCGGGCTCCAGCAGTCCGGCGGTGGTGAGCGCCATCGCGCACTCCACGTGATCCCACGGGTCGGTGTGGCCGCCCTCGAACCAGGGGATGGCGCCCGAGGATTCCTGTGCGGCGGCAATCGACAGCGCGGTCTGTCGGCATTGTTCGGGAGTGAGCACCCCCGCGACCGCGGGCAGGTTAGACCGTTGCAACTGAATATCCCGCGCTCGGTTGGCTATCGGCGTCCTGCTGTTTGACGAAGTACATCGCCACGCTCTTGCCGACCAGCGGATTGAGCAGTGACTCGGCAAGCTGGGTGATCTTGGGTCGCTGCATCAGATCCCACACCAGAAGTTTGTGGTAGGCGGTCACGGCCCGGTGGTCGGTGTTCGAGACGCCCACAGCGCATTTCAGCCACCAGAAGGGCGAGTGCAGCGCATGCGCGTGATGGGTATGTGTCAGTTCCATTCCGCCATCGAGGATCTTGCCGCGCAATTCGTTGGCCCGGTAGATGCGCACGTGGCCGCCCTCGTTGGCGTGGTATTCGTCGGACAGCAACCAGCACAGGCGTTCGGGCAGCCAGCGCGGCACACTGACCGCCAGCGTGCCGCCGACTTTGAGCACCCTGATCAGTTCGGCGATGGCGATGTCGTCTTGCGGTATGTGCTCCAGAATCTCCGAGGCGATGACACAGTCGAATGTCTGATCGGCGTACGGCAACGTGAGCGCATCACCGACCACCACCTTCGCCGACGCTCCGGCGGGCGCCTCGCCGTTGTCGGCCATCGCGCGCAAAATGGTGTCGACCGACCGTAATTCGTCCTCGTCGCGGTCGAAGGCGACGACGTCGGCGCCGCGTCGATACGCTTCGAACGCGTGCCGGCCCGCGCCGCAACCCACGTCGATGACCTTGCTCGACGGCCCGATCCCGAGCCGGTCGAAATCGACTGTCAGCATGTCGCCTCGCCCCGCGCGGTACGGGCGATCGCCCGCTCGTAGACCCGGACGGTCTGGGCGGCGACGGCTTCCCAGCTGAACACGTCGACTGCGCGTGTTCGTCCCGCCCTGCCGAGGTTGCGGCGCTTTTCCGGAGAATCCAGGAGTTCGGCGAGCGCGTGGGTCAGTGCGTCCACGTCGGCGGGCGGCACCAGCTCGGCGCAAGCGCCGTCCGTCCCAAGGACTTCCGGCAGCGCGCCCACCCGGCTGGCGACGATCGGGGTGCCGCTGGCCATGGCTTCCACGGCCGGCAGCGAAAACCCTTCGTAGAGCGACGGAATGCACGCCACCTCCGCGGACGCGAACAACGCCGCGAGCTCGGCATCCGAGAGCCCGCTGGTGATGTGCACGATGTCGGAGATCCCGAGTTCGGCGATGAGCTTGTGGGTCGGGCCGTTGGGTTCGACCTTGGCGACGAGCCGTAACTCGAGATCACGGACGGTGCGCAGCCTGGCCACCGCCTGCAGCAGGGTACGGACGCCCTTGAGCGGGGTGTCGGCGCTGGCGATCGCGATGATGCGACCCGGTTCCCGCGGGCCGGAGCCCGGTTTGAACAGCTCGGTATTCACCCCGAGCGGCACCACGTGCAGCTGGTCCGGCGAGACGCCGAAGTCGCTGATGATGTCGGCGGCCGAGGACGACGAGACAGTCAACAGGTCGGGGATGTGGCGGGCGACCTCCTGCTGCATGTCCAAAAACCCATACCAGCGGCGCACCAACGGTTTTCGCCACCATCGCGCCGCGGCCAGATCCAGCACCCGATCGCGGGTGATCGGGTGGTGCACGGTGGCCACCACCGGCAGTCCCGCGCCCGCAATGGTGAGCAGCCCGGTGCCCAGGCTCTGGTTGTCGTGCACGACGTCGAAATCGGCTGCCCGCTCGGCCAATAACCGCGCGGCCCGCATCGTGAACGTCCGCGGTTCGGGAAAGCCCGCGGTCCACGTGGTCAGCAATTCCAAAAGGTCGATGGAGTCGCGAATTTCGCTCGGCCGCGGCACCCGGAAAGGGTCGGGTTCCCGATACAGATCAAGGCTCGGAACCTCGGTGAGCCGGACCCGAGGGTCGAGCAGGTCGGGATACGGCTGCCCGGAAAACACCTCGACGTCGTGACCGAGTTCCACCAGACCGTGGCTGAGATGGCGCACGTAGACGCCCTGTCCGCCGCAATGGGTCTTACTACGGTAGGACAGCAGGGCAATTCGCATACTCAACTCTTCTTTGCTGGAAAATGACCGCGGAAAGGCGCCGAATCCATCGCGGTCAACGGGCTCCCGAACTCCGTGACAGCAAACTGGACATGTGTCCAGACTATAGTTCGATCACCTAAGCGAGCGCAACGAGCCCGAAATCCTCCGTCTCGCGCGGAGACGGCCCCCGGGATGTCCGACACGCAAAGATCATGCCACTGGCGGAGGGCCGCCGGCTTTCCGGCCGGGGACCTGCCGGTGCTGACCGGCGAAAATGAGCGGCCCGCGGCCTTTGTTACCATCGCGCGGTGCGGGATTCGGCTGCACCGGCGGGACACGCGCCGCGATCTGTCTCCAGACGCGACGTCCTGAGGTACGCGTTCGCCCCGACCATCCTCGGCCTGGCGGCCGCGATGGCCGAGGGACCGACGGCGGCGGCCGCCGGACTGACGCTGATCGATTTCGCCGAGAAGAGGATCGCGCCGGACGAAATCAAGGCCGCGGGATACGGCGGCGTGGTCAATTACGTGTCGGAGTCGCGGCCTGGCGCGAACTTCGAGGCGAAGCCCATCACCCGCCCGTACGCGGACTCGCTGCGCGCGGCGGGCCTGCAGATCGTCAGCAACTTCCAGTACGGCAAGCCGGGTTGGCCCGACCCGTCGGACTGCACCCGCGGGCACGAGGGAGGCGTCGCCGACGCTCAAGCGGCGATGCGGCTGCACACCGCGGCCGGGGGACCGGACTCGGCGCCGATCTTCTTCAGCATCGACGACGACATCGACGAGAACACCTGGAATGGCGTTGCCGTCGACTGGTTTCGAGGGATCAACTCGGTGCTGGGCGTCGGCCGCACCGGCATCTACGGGCACGCCAGGGCGTGCGGCTGGGCGATCCGCGACGGCGTCATCGGGAACTCCAGCACGCCGGGGCACCGGTGGGCGTGGCAGACGCGGTCGTGGTCGCACGGGGAGCGCGAACCGGCGGCGGTGCTCTACCAGGCCGTCGTCAACAGCCCGTCGAACCCGGGCCCGCTGCTCGGCGGGATCAACGTGGACGTCGACGACGTCCTCGCGCCCGACTACGGACAATGGGATCTGGCGCGCTGATCCGAACGCACGACACCCCGCGAACCGGTGGCCCGCGGGGTGTCGCTCGCTATCCGACTGTTATTTAAGGTCGAACCGGTCGCTGTTCATGACCTTCACCCACGCCGCGACGAAGTCCTCCACGAACTTCCCGTGGGCGTCATCCTGGGCGTAGACCTCGACGAGGCCACGCAGCACCGAGTTGGAGCCGAAGACGAGGTCGTTCGCGGTCGCGGTCCACTTGAGCGCGCCGGAAGCCCGGTCGCGTCCCTCGTAGACGTTCTCGGCGGTCTCCGACGCCTTCCACTCGGTGCCCATGTCGAGCAGGTTGACGAAGAAGTCGTTGGTCAACGCGCCCGGCCTGTCGGTGAAGACCCCGTGCTTGCTGCTGCCGTGGTTGGCACCGAGGGCACGCAGACCGCCGACGAGCACCGTCATCTCCGGACCGGTCACGCCGAGCAGGTACGCCCGCTCGATCAGTAGCTGCTCGAGCGGCGCCTTCTCACCCGGCCGGATGTAGTTGCGGAATCCGTCGGCCCGCGGTTCGAGCACCGCGAACGACTCCACGTCGGTGCTCTCCTGCAAGGCGTCGGTGCGGCCCGGCGCGAAGTGCACCGAGATCTCGTAGCCGGCGTCCTTGGCCGCCTTCTCGACGGCCGCCGAGCCCGCCAGCACGATCAGGTCGGCCAGCGAGATCTTCTTGCCACCGGATGCCGAGGCGTTGAAGTCCTGCTGGATCTTTTCCAGCACCGGCAGCACCTTGTCGAGCTCGGAGGGCTCGTTGACCTCCCAGCTGCGCTGCGGCTGCAGGCGCAGCCGGCCACCGTTCGCTCCGCCGCGCTTGTCGGTGTTGCGATAGCTCGCCGCCGCCGACCAGGCCGTCTTGACCAACTGCGGGATGGACAACCCGGATTCGAGCACCTTCTTCTTCAGCGCCGCGACGTCGTTGTCGTCGACCAGCTCGTGGTCGACGGCAGGGACGGGGTCCTGCCACAGCTGCGGCTCGGCGACCCACGGGCCCAGGTAGCGGCTGATCGGGCCCATGTCGCGGTGCAACAGCTTGTACCACGCCTTGGCGAACGCGTCGGCCAGCTCCTCGGGGTGGTCCAACCAGCGCCGCGTGATGTCGGCGTAGATCGGGGACTCCCGCAACGAGATGTCGGTCACCAGCATCGTCGGGGCCCGCCCGGCACCGCCGAACGGGTCGGGGATCGTGCCCGCACCCGCGCCGTCCTTGGCGGTGAACTGCCACGCCCCGGCGGGGCTCTTGGTCAGCTCCCATTCGTAGCCGTACAGCGTCTCCAGGAAGCTGTTGTCCCACTTCGTCGGGGTGGGCGTCCAGACCACCTCGAGGCCGCTGGTGATCGCATCCTTGCCCGAACCGGTGCCGTACGAGCTCTTCCAGCCCAGCCCCTGCTGTTCGATCGGGGCGGCCTCCGGCTCGGGGCCCACCAGGTCGGCGTCACCGGCGCCGTGGGTCTTGCCGAAGCTGTGCCCGCCGACGATCAGCGCGGCGGTCTCCTCGTCGTTCATCGCCATCCGGCCGAACGTCTCGCGGATGTCGATCGCCGCGGCGATCGGGTCGGGCTTGCCCTCCGGGCCTTCGGGGTTGACGTAGATCAGGCCCATGGTCGTCGCGCCGTAGGGCTGCGCGAGCTCGCGCTCACCCGAGTAGCGCTTGTCGGTGCCCAGCCATTCCTCCTCTTCTCCCCAGAGGATCTCTTCGGGCTCCCAGACGTCCTCGCGGCCGAAGCCGAAGCCAAAGGTCTTGAAGCCCATCGACTCCAGGGCCACGTTGCCCGCGTAGGTGATCAGGTCGGCCCAGGAGATCTTGTTGCCGTACTTCTTCTTGATCGGCCACAGCAGCCGCCGGGCCTTGTCCAGGCTCGCGTTGTCCGGCCAGCTGTTCAGCGGGGCGAAGCGCTGCATGCCCTGGCCAGCGCCGCCGCGGCCGTCGTGGATGCGGTAGGTGCCCGCGGCGTGCCAGCTCATCCGGATGAACAGGCCGCCGTAGTGGCCATAGTCGGCCGGCCACCAGTCCTGCGACGTGGTCATCAGCGAGATCATGTCGGCCTTGAGCGCCTCGACGTCGAGCTTGGCGAACTCCGCGGCGTAATCGAAGTCGTCGCCGAGCGGGTTGGACAGCGGCGAGTGCGGGTGCAGCGACGAGACGTCGACCTGGTCGGGCCACCAGTCCCGGTTGGTCAGCGGGGCATGCGCCTTCGGCTTGGGTGAAGGGATTGCTGGGTTTTCGCTTTCGCTCTTGCTAGCCGTCCCGCTGTCTGGTTGGGGTGGGCGGCTACTGGTTGTATCAGATGACACAGCATTCCTTTCGAGGGTGGGTGAATCGGGCTGCGATCACGGGCTGTGATCTAGGAGCCTGCAGTCGAGCAATCGGCGCACAGGCCCCAGTAGATGACTTCGGCCTCGTCGAGAACGAAGCCATCAAGAACGTTGTCGTCGTCCGACGGTGTCAGGCACGGTGCCTCGCCGACGGCGCAGTCGACGTCGCCGATGGTCCCGCAGGACCGGCAGACGACGTGGTGGTGGTTGTCGCCGACCCGCGACTCGTAGCGCGCGACCATGCCCAACGGCTGGATGCGCCGGACCAGGCCGACCGCGGTCAGCGCGTTGAGGACGTCGTACACCGCCTGTCGGGACACATCCGGCAGGCCCACCCGGACCGCCGAGAAGATCGTCTCGGTGTCGGCGTGCGGATTCGCGTCTACGACCTCCAGCACGGCAACCCTGGGGCGGGTGACCCGCAGATCGGCCATCCGCAACCTGTCCGCGTAATCGGCCGTCGATGACACCGCACCAATATGACGCACTTATCTGGAACGAGTCAAGAGTTTCCTGTGAAGTGGGGCACAATTCCGGGTAACGAATGGGCTGCGTCACGTCTGGATCACGTCGCGCGAATGTCAGGTGGGCTTGAGCGCGCTGCCTTCGCGCCACTGGTCCCAGCTCAGCGTCCAGTCGCCGTTCTGCTCCAGCGCCAGCGGCGGCCCGCCACTGTTGCGGACCTCGACCACGTCGCCGGGCACCGAAAAGTCGTAGAACCATTTCGCGTTGTCGGCGTTGAGGTTCAAGCACCCGTGCGAGGTGTCGCGGTGCCCCTGGGCCCACACCGTCGCTTCGAGCTCGTGCAGGTAGATGCCGTCGGTGCTGATCTTGGTGGCGTAGTTGATGGTTTCGCGATACCCGAGCCGGGAGTTCTTGGGCAACCCGAAGGTCGAGGAGTCCATGACGACCGGATTGCCCTTGTCGAGCACGGTGTACACGCCCGGCGGGGTCCACAGCGAGATCTTGCGGCCGCCGACATCTTCGGTGCCGCCCATTCCCATGCTGGTGGGCATCGTGCGCACGAGCGCTCCGTTGTTGAAGACGCTGATCTGTTTGGTGGCGTCGTCGGCGATGGAGACGTGCGCATCCCCGATCCGGAACGAGACCCGACTGTCGTCCTGCCCGAATAGCCCGTCGCCCAAAGCGATTCCGTAGATTTGCGCCTCGGCCGTGATCTGCGTGCCCGGGGCGTAGTAGTGCTCCGGGCGCCAGTGCGCGTTCTGGCCGTCGACCCAGAACCATGAGCCCTCGACCTTCGGGGTGGTGGTCACGGCCAGGTGTCGCTCGGCGGCCGCCCGGTCGGCGATCTGCTCGTCGAAGTGCGCGACGATGACCGTTCCGACGCCGTAGGTGCCGCCGTCGCGCAGCGGCGCCTCCGCGGTGGTGGTGAACGACACCTTGGTCTGGTTGGACGGTCGCAACGTCGTGAACGTCGAGACTTGTTTGGCCGCAACACCGTTGGTGCCGCGACTGGTGACCGTCAGTGTGTAGGTGCGCCCGTAGCCCAACGGGACGGTGGGCTTCCACACCAGGTTGTCCGGGGTCATAACGCCCTGGACCGACGTACCGGCCTCGTTGACCATGTCGACCCCGGCCAGGGTGCCCACCTCGGCCTTGACCATCACGGGAGCGACGGGGTCGACGTCGTGTGCGTCGGGGGCGGGGGTGAACGTCACGTGCGCGGGCCCGGGCGTCGTCGCCGCGGTTTCGGAGTGATGATCCCGCGATGCGATCTGGATCGCGCCGACCACGCCGACAACGACGAACACGACCAGCAGGAGCCGGCGGGGCCAAGGGAATGTCATGGTGGTGCACCTGATAACCCGCGACGCCCTGCCCGTAAACGTGCAGGTGTCCTGGGCCGAACGCGCATTGCGGGCGAGAAGATCGCCGGACCTCGCCGTGGGTACACGCCCGGCGCAAAGAATCATGCCGACGCCCGGCCCGCGAGAGATCATGGCTTCATGGCCGACGAGGAACTCGACGATCTTTATGGCGTGCCGCCGAAGGAGTTCACCGCCGAACGCGCCCGGCTGACGGCCGCGGCCAGGAAGCGCGGTGACGACGCCGCCGCCGAACGCATTTCGGCGGCCACCAAGCCGACGACGGCGGCGTGGATCGTCAACCGGCTGGCCCTGCGGCGCAAGGACACCCGCGAGCGCCTGGCCGACCTCGGTGAGCGGTTGCGGGCGGCGCACGCCGCGATGGACGGCGCGCGCATCCGCGACCTGTCGGTCGAGCAACACAAGCTCATCGACGAACTCACGCGCGACGCGCTGCGGGCCGCCGAGGTGAAGCAGCCGTCGGCGTCCGTGCGCGAGGATCTGACCAGTACCCTGCAAGCCGCCGTCGCCGACCCGCAGGTGAGGGCGCGGCTGGGCCGACTGACGCGGCCCGAACAGTGGTCGGGTTTCGGCGCCCTCGGGCAGGCGGCGCCGGAATCGGCGCCCGAGAAACCCCATCGCGGGCGCGTCGAGAAGCTCCGCGCGGCGGTCGCCGAAGCCGAGCGGGCCAAAGCCGAAGCCGACGACAGGTTGTCCGAGCGGGAAGCCCAGCGCGACGAGGCCCGGCGCCGCCGTGACGAGGCGGCGCGGGCGCTGCGGGCGGCCGAGCGCGAACTCGGTAGCGCCGAACACAATTACGAGCGGGCCGAGGAAGCCAGCCGAACCGCCGCCGACTCGCTTGCGGAGGCGAAAGCCCGGCTGAAGCGGGGGTGAACGCGCGCGGCGTTTCTTCGTGCCGGGTTGGGGTATCAGCACAGCCGTGACTTCTTTGTGGATGACCGACCGAACCGAACGCCCGTGGGCGGCAAGCCCGCTTGACCGGGGCCCCGCATCCGCCGATGTCATCGTCGTGGGCGCCGGTATCACCGGGCTGATGACGGCGGTTCTGCTGGCCCGCGCGGGCAAGGACGTGCTGGTGCTGGAGGCGCGCACGGTGGGTGCCTGCGCGACCGGGAACACGACCGCCAAAATCAGCCTGCTGCAAGGCAGTCAGCTCTCGAAGGTGCTGCCGCGGCACGGCAGGGAAGTGGCCCGGGCCTACGTCGACGGCAATCGCGAGGGACAGGAATGGGTGCTGGGCCACTGCGAGGCGCACGGGGTGGCGGTGCAGCGCGAGGACGCCTACACCTACGCCCAGTCGGCCCGCGGCGTGCCGTCGGCGCGCGCCGAACTCAAGGCGTGTCAGGCGGCCGGCCTGCCGGCGGTGTGGGAAGACGATGCCGACGTGCCGTTCGACTACCACGGCGGCGTGCGGCTGCCCGACCAGGCCCAGTTCGATCCGATGCCCTTCCTCGACTCGTTGGCCGTCGAGTTGCTCAACCGGGGTGGGCGGCTGGTCGAGGGCACCCGGGTGCGACGAGTCTCCACGCGCGGCAAGGGCGTGCGCGTGCACGTCAACGACGCCGCCCAGCAGGACGTCGAACTTCAGGCCGGCCAGCTGGTGCTCGCCACCGGGATCCCGATCCTGGATCGCGGCGGCTACTTCGCGCGGGTCAAGCCCAGCCGGTCGTACTGCCTGGCCTTCAAGGTTCCCGGCAACATCACCCGGCCGATGATGATCACCACCGATTCGCCGACACGTTCGGTGCGCTACGCGCCCGTCGCGGATGGGGAAAGGCTGATCGTCGGTGGGGCGGGCCACACCGTCGGCCGCGAGAAGAGCCCGTCCGAAGCGCTCGATGAGCTGGCGACGTGGACGCGCAAGCACTTTCCGGGGGCCGTGCAGACCCATTTCTGGTCCGCGCAGGACTACACGCCGATCGACCACCTGCCGTATGTGGGCCCCATCCTGCCGAACAATGAAAACATCTTTGTTGCAACGGGTTTCAACAAGTGGGGCATGACCAATGGCGCCGCGGCGGCCTTGGCGCTGTCGAGCCGGATGCTGGGTGGGCGGATGGATTGGGCGCGCGCGTTCGCCAGCTGGAGTCCGCACGAGCTGACCGGCCTGGCGACGGCGCTGCAGGCCAACCTCGAGGTCGGCTTCAATTTGACCAAGGGCTGGATCACCCCGGCGGCACGCATCGGCCGCCGCAGCCCCGACGGGGAGGGCGGCGTGGTGAGCGGCCCGCCGTGGCAGCTCGAGGCCCGCTGCCGCGTCGACGGCACCGAGCACCGCGTCTCACCGGTGTGCCCGCACCTCGGCGGGATCGTGAATTGGAACGACGCCGACAAGGCGTGGGAATGCCCGCTGCACGGGTCGCGCTTCGCGCCCGACGGCACCTTGTTGGAGGGGCCGGCGACGCGCGATCTGACCGCGTAGACCGCCTGAGCTCAGCCCGCCTTCTCAAAGACGAGCCAGCGCAGCTCGATCGGGCAGTCGTCTCGCTCGACGTCGAACACGTCGATGCCGGTGGCCCACCCCTCGAACCACGCCGTGGGCGGCCACGCCTCGGCGGGCAACCGCGCCTTCTCGTACTCGTAGGCGGAGTCGTCGGCGACGGGCTCGAGCGGCAGGCCCACCGCCGCGCCCTTCACCTCTTCCCGGGTGAAGATCATGCTGTTGCACTGTTGGCCGAGTTGCACCGCGGCGTCGTCGGGCACGTAGCCGTCGCGGGCCAGGAAGGTGTTGAAGACCAGGCGCCCGCCGGGGGCCAGACATTCGGCGGCGAGTTCGAACATCCCGCGCAACTCGTGCGGAGTCCGGAAATCGGGCACCACCTCCGAGAGCACCATCAGGTGGTACCGGGCGTGCGCACCCTCCATGGCGGTGAACACGTCGCTTTGGATGACGTTCACGCGCAGCGCTTCGCGGCCGGCTTCCGCGCGGATGACGTCGGCGAACTTCGCCGTCATCTCCACCGCATCGACCTGGTGGCCGCGGCGGGCCAGGGCCAGGGCGTTGCGTCCGGTTCCCGCGCCGACGTCGAGCACCCGAAAGGCGGCGGGATCGGCCGCCTGCGCGGCGAGGTCCAGCACGCGCGCGTCCGGTTCGGTGCCGAATAGCGGCGGCGGGCGCACGGCGACCCACTGCTCGTAGTCGGCCTCGATCGTCCGCGCGTCGGCCTGGACGCGGAAGTCCACACCGGCCGACCCGAACGGGGAGTGGTACGAGATGACCACGTCGGACCGCGGGGATGCCTTGAACGCCTTCGCCAACTCGGTTTCCAGCGCGGCCCGCAGCTGCGCGGACTGTTCGGGGGTGTACCAGACACCCAGCGTGGCGCACACGTTGGCGCACAATTGCACGTACTCGTCGATCAGGCCCGGCACCGCCGGCACCCGGAGCTGGCCCTCGGCCGACGATCGCCGATACATCCGCCGGATGAGCGCCTCGCGCAGCATCGACGGGTCGAATGATCCCTCCGGCGGTTCGTGCACCAGAACCTTCTACACGACCGATCGGCTTTGCACCACCGCCAAGCCGGTGCGCCTATCAGTCCCGCCGCGCCGTGCGGGCAGCGTCTTCGAGGAGATCGGCGGCGCGGGCGACGCTCTGGGCGGGCTCGGTCACTTGGGTGGCGACCTCGCGCGCCCGTTTGAGGTAGCGGGCATCCAGGACCGAGCGCAGGTCCGCGACCAGTGAGTCCAACGTGGACGCCGAGAACGCCCGCGCCACGCCGACTTCCAACGCGCCGACGGCCTCGGCCCACATCGGCTGATCGAGCCAGAGCCACAGAATCAGCATGGGCACTCCGGCCCGCAGGCCCGCGGCGGTGGTGCCGGCCCCGCCGTGGTGCGCGATCGCGCGGCAGGCCGGAAACACGGCGGCGTGATTCACCTCCGTCACGATCTTGACGTGATCTTCCGGCGGGAGGCCGGTGAAATCGTTTGGGCCGCTACAGATCAACGCCCGCTCGCCCAACCGGGCGCAGGCCGCGCTGATGACGGCGACCGTCTCGGCGGGAAAGGTGACGGGGGTGCTGCCGAACCCGAAGTAGATGGGCGGCGTCCCCGTGGCGATCCAGGACAACACTTCGTCGTCGGCCTCGCCCGGCATGCCCAGCGTCAGCGAACCGACGAAGGGCCGTCGGTACTGCGGGGTTGCCCATTGCTTTGCCAGCTCGGGCACGCACAACGCGTCATAGGCCTGAATCTCCAGCGTCGGCCCCGTGGACGCCACGGCCTGCGCGGGCAAACCGAGCGCTTGGCGTTGCGCGTTCTCGGCCGCGCTGGTGACCTGGGACTGCAACCAGCCGAGTTCCAGGGCGGCCGCCGGGAAGAAGTGCAGCGCGGCCAGCGGAATGCCGAAGCGCTCGGCGACGTTGGCGGCGAGCCTTTGCTCGTTCATCCCGGCCACCAGCAGGCCGGCATCGGTCGCCAGGCGGGCCAGCGTCTCGCTCTTTGCGGCCCAGATGTTGGTGACGCGCTCCATGAGGTGCGGCAAAGCGCTGATCGGATCCTGCACGTTGCGGATGAAGTCGGTGGCGGTGTCGAGCTGCTCGCGGCTGTCGGGCCCGTAGGCGACCGCGGCAAGCCCGGCCGATTCGGCCAAGGCGAGCTTGTCGGGCGGCACCGCGATCACGACGTCGTGGCCCCGGCGTTGCAGCTCCCGCGCGACGGCGGCACAGGGTTCGACGTCGCCGCGGCTGCCGTAGGCGGCCAGCACACATTTCATTAACGGACCTCACTCGCGGTGGTGCCACAAATCCAAGCAGAGCCGGCGGCGCCCAACCTTCTGGGCGCGAGAAGCCCAACCTGACCACGCCTTTTGTCGGTGCCCGGCGGACGCCCCCGTGCCCGAATCGATGCGGCGACGCCCTTGCGGCCCCACCGACCACGCGCCGAAACGATTTGCGCGGCGCGCGCCAAACCCTTGTGAGTTTCCTGTGTCATGTGCCGGTAACCTATCGTTAACCCATCGCAACAATTTCGCTGTATTCGTTAACGTTGGGCCACACTTGCGAAGGTGTGAGACCGATCCCTCAGCAGTCGGGACGGTCTCGTTAGGTCGCCTTCCTTCGCGGTACCGGCGCTGCCCGAAGGAATGCGATTTGTTTGCTGTTCGGCTGGCTACCCCCATACGACGCGCACCGGAGCCGTCGACGCCCTCGCGGCCATGAAAGCGATCGGAGGAGAACGTGGACTTCGCAGTACTACCGCCGGAGGTCAACTCCGCGCGGATGTACGCCGGTCCGGGGTCGGGACCCATGCTGGCCGCCGCCATGGCCTGGGACGAATTGGCCGCCGCGCTGCAGTCGACGGCGGACTCGTACCAGGCGGAGATCACTGCCCTCACCTCCGGCCCGTGGGTCGGCCCGTCGGCTGCCGCCATGACCGCGGCGATCACCCCTTATCTCGAGTGGATGCGGACCACCGGCGCCCAGGCCGAAGAAGCCGCCACCCAGGCCCGGGCCGCGGCCTTCGCCTACGAGACGGCCTTCGCCGAGACGGTGCCGCCCCCGGTGATCACTGCGAACCGCACCCTGCTGGCGTCCCTCGTCGCGACGAACTTCCTCGGCCAGAACACGCCGGCGATCGCCACGACCGAGACCGAGTATGCGGAGATGTGGGCGCGCGATACCGCGGCGATGTTCGGCTACGCGGGTTCCACGGCGTCGGCGACCAGGCTGACACCGTTTGCCGAGCCCGATCAGACCACCAACTCCGGCGCCGACCAATCCGGAGCCGTGGCCCAGGCCACCGGCACGGCCGCCGGGAGCACACGCAATGCCGTTACGCAGCAATCACTCTCGGCGGTGCCCAACATGCTGAGCCGAGCGTCCCTGGCACCGAACGCCTTGGCCGCCGACCCGTCGCCGGTGGAAGCCCTGGACGTGGGTGCCGATCTCATCACGTATTTTCTGGACGCACCGGGCAGCTTGGTCACGTTTTTCGTCGACGCACCCGCGGCTACGATTGCCCTTCCCTACGACATCGCCGGTGCCCTGACCGGTTTCCACACCGATGACATCGTCAGCGGCTGGGCCGGGGTGCAGTCGTTCCCGGGGACGGGCGCGGTGCCGCCATCGCCATTCCCCGTCATCACTAACCCGGCCGGTGGATTCGGAACTCTCGCGTCAGCGGGGCTGGGGGAGGCCAACACCGTCGGCGGCCTATCGGTACCGCCCGGGTGGACAGCCGCCGCCCCGGCGATCAGACCGGCCGCGCTGGCGCTGCCGGCGACCAGCGTCGGCGCCGCCGCGGAAGCCGCGGCCGCAGTCGCCCCCAGCGGCACCGGGAGCCTGTTCGGCGAGATGGCGGTGGCGAGCATGGCCGGGCGCGCGATGGCCGGCACGAGCGCGTTGGGTCGCGAGCGAAGCCGGGCCGAGACGGCGAGATCCCCGCGCGACCCGAACAAGCGCGACCCGAACAAGAAGGACAAGGCGGACGAGTCCGCAACGACCCCGCAGGTGTCGGCGGGGGGACCGATCACGAGCATCGCCGCCGAGCTGCGCGAGCTGGCATCGCTGCGCGACGCCGGAATCCTCACGCAGCAGGAATTCGAGGAGCAGAAGAAGCGCCTGCTCCCCGGCTGACCCAGCGGTTCCGTTGCCGCGTTGTGAGAAGTGGTGACGCCCTGCGATTTGGGGCACAGTGTGAAGGTGCCTATGGACACGTCGTCGACCGGCAACGGCCCCGGTGCCGTGCAGATGCGCGTGGAGGCGCTGCTTCGCTACCCGGTGAAGTCGATGCTCGGCGAAACGGTGGATGCCCTGGCGGTCGACGAGCGTGGCGCCGAGGGCGACCGGCGGCTCGCACTCGTGGACGGCGAGACCGGCCATGTGGCCAGCGCCAAGAATCCACGGCTCTGGCGGGACCTCTTGACGTGCACCGCCCACGCGGGCGCCGACGGCGTGAGCATCAGGCTGCCCGATGGGACGGACGTGGCCTTCGACGACCCCGGTGTCGACGAGCTGATCTCCCGATTGACCGGACGGCGGGTCCAACTCGTGGCCCAGCGGCCCGAGGGGGCCACGCTGGTCCGCCCCGATCCGGAGCAACTGCTCGAACTCGGTCTCGACGCCGAGGTCGACGGCCGTATTCTGCGGATCGCCCAGGCCCCCCCGGGGGACTCGTTCACCGACGAAGCCCCGCTGCACGCCATCACCACGGCGACCCTCGAGCACATCGGTGTGGAGGCGCTGCGGTACCGACCGAATCTGGTGATCGCGACACCACCGGACTATCCGCCGTACGCCGAAAATGATTGGGTCGGAAGCGATATCACCGTCGGTGAGGCGCGGCTGCGGGTGCTGACCGCCACGTCACGGTGCGTGGTTCCCACGCTCGAACACGGCCCCCTGCCGCGTGCCCCGCAAGCGCTTCGCATCCCCGCGAAGGAAAACCGGTTGAACACGGGCGGTCACGGGGCGCAGGCGTGCGCGGGGGCCTACCTCTCCGTGGTGACCAAAGGCGTTATCCGCGTGGGTGATCCGGTCGGCATCCGGCCGTAGCCGTGGCATCAGCCGCCCAGATTGCGCACCGCCGTGTCGAGGTCTTCGGCCTGCTCGGCCAGCTCACGGTCGGATAGCTCCGCGCGCCCGATGCGCTGCACCAATTCCTGGCGGGTGGCGACCTGCAGGGCGCCTCGATATTCGGCAGAGTTCAGGTCTTCCGGCGTGACGACCGCGGCGCGCCCCTCGACCACCACGAGTGCGGCGTCCTGCTCTTGGCTGGCGAGTAGCCGACGAACGTCGTCGGCCCCGATGGTCATGAGCCGTCCAGCTGTGACGAACCGTCGATCATGCATGTGGCTATGCCCACTCCGGGGCCGAGGTAATCAGAAAATGTCGTCATCGTTTCCGATCCGCTAGCCTGTCGCCCCAACCATTTTCATCACCAGCAGCACCGCTACCGCGATGAACGCCACGACGAAGATGCCGACGGCGATCACTGTGAGCACCCAGCTGGGCGTGAATCGCCGGGTGTTCGGCGGTTGCGGCTCGGACACACCGGATGTTTGGGGCGCGGCCGGGGGAGTAGCGCCCGGTGCGGTTCCTCCTCCCGGCTCGAGCCCGGGGGTTCGTGCGGGGTCAGGATCGGGAGGTTGCGCGGTCATGGTGGACAGCGCTCCTTTCGCCGCCGGTGACGGTCGATACGCCCGGCCGCATCGCGACCCGGATGCACTTGTCTTTCTTGTTCTTGAACAAGTCGTAGGCCCGCACGCCCTCCTCGAGCGGCACGTCGTGGGTGATCAGTTTCGCCGGGTCGAGGTCGCCCTGCTCGACATAATCGAAAAGCCGGGTTATGTAGCGTTGTCCGTGTTGCTGCGCCGTCTTCAGCGTCAGGCCTTTGTTGGTCAGGACACCCGTCGGGAATTTGTCGGTCAGCCCGTACACCCCGAGCACCGACACGACTCCGCCCTTGCGGCAGGCCAGGATCGCCTGGCGTAGCGCGGTAGCGCGGTCGGTCTCCATGCGCAGCAGTTGCTTGGCCCGGTCGTAGAGTTGCTGCACGCCGGTGCCGTGACCTTCCATGCCGACGGCGTCGATGCACGCATCGGGGCCGCGGCCACCGGTCATCTCCCGAAGCGTCTCGTGCACGCTGTCGACCGCGGTATAGTCGATCGTTTCCAAGCCAAAGGCGTTGCGCGCCAGGGCCAGCCGCTCGGGTATGCGGTCGACGACGATGGCCCGCTCGGCGCCCAACAGCAGCGCGCTGCGGGCCGCCATCAAGCCCACCCCGCCGGCTCCCCAGACCGCGACCGTGTCGCCACCGACGATGTCACAGAAATCGGCGCCCATGAAACCCGTCGGCACCGCGTCGGACAAGAACAGCGCCTGCTCGTCGGCGATGTCAGCGGGAATCACAAAGCAATTCGCGTCGGCGAACGGCACCCGGACGTATTGGGCGTGGGATCCGGCGTAGCCCCCGAACGGATGGGTGTATCCGTAGATGCCGCCGGAGGGATAGCCCAGCAACGGCTGCTGCAGCTCGGCGTTGGGATTGGTGGTGTCGCAACACGAATACAACTCGTGATCGCAATACCAGCAGCGGTTGCAGGCGATGAACGACGGGACCACCACACGGTCGCCCACCTTGGTGTCGCGCACCTCGGCGCCCGTTTCCGCCACCACGCCCATGAATTCGTGGCCGAAGATGTCGCCGGCCCGCATGCCCGGCAGGTAGCCGTCGATGAAGTGCAGATCCGATCCGCAGGTCGTGGTGAGGCGGACTTCGACGATCGCGTCGTGCGGATTCAGGATCTTCGGGTCATCGACCGTCTCCACCGAGAGATCGTTGACCCCGTTCCAGCACAGTGCTCGCATGTTGGGCCTTTCGCTTAGCGCGCGGACTCGCGTGCGCTGGGGTTGGACTGGATGGTCGGCACCTCGCCGGTCTGCATCAAGGCGCGCAGCCGGTAGAGGACCTTGAAGGCCGCCGCGCCGGACAGCAACGCGGGCGCGGGCGCCTGGACGCACAGCGTGACCTCGGTGCCCAGCTCGCGCGGGGCGGGCCGGTATTTGACGACGATCTGGTTCCCGTTGCCGACGAAGCGGATTCCGCCGGATTCCTCGACCAGCGTGGAATCCCAGGTCACGTCAGGCGCCGCCGATGACCGCCAGCGATAGCGATTCCGTCCGTCGGATTCGACGTCGGCGATGTCGCCGAGCACCACCGACAACTGGTCGGGGTCGCGCCAGAAACGTTCGATCCGCTCGACGGGGCACGCGATCGTGACCGTTTGCGCCTTGGCGCGTCGCGGCACCTTGTCGATCACCCTGTTCACCGCGCCCAACACTTGGTTTTTCGCGAAGCCGAGATAACTCACCGCGCGCTCCCTCCGTCGGGGGATTGCGGTACCCGCCCACGGGCCGCCCAAACCGACCGCGGGCGCGGGGCCGGTGACGCGAAGGGCCCATACACCGGATCGCCGTCCGGTGATGCCGTCTACAAGGTGCGGCCGACGGGCGGGTCGGTCACCGAATAGGCTGCGGGCCACGGCTTTTGGCGGTCCGCCGCGTTCATGGAGCCGGAATCGCCGGCGTCGTCAGTTTTCGGAGTTCGGTGTGGGACTTTGCGCGGATTCCCACTTCGCCTCGAGGGACCTCTCCACCGTGGTGCCGGTGGCCAGGTCGAGCTGAAAGGTCTCCCCGCGGTCGCTTTCCAGCGTGACGAGAAATCCCGCATCGGTGGGGTCCTTGAACACGACCTTGTAGGGCTGTGCGCCGGAGCCGCGGTCAACGGCGATGATGTCGCCCGGGGTGACGTCGTCGATGCGGTCGTTACCGGAGGCTTTGGACATACCGTCGACCGTAGCCGATGTCCGCCCGCCGCGGCCGGGGCCCGGTCAGGGCTGCAGGAAGGCCTTGATGGCGCGCCGCTCATCCATGGCCCGGTAGGCCTCGGCGACTTGTTCAAGCGGCAGATGCAGGTCGAAGACCTTGCCGGGATTGATTCGCCCGTCGAGCACCGACTCGATCAGGTCGGGCAGGAAGTGCCGGACCGGGGCGGGGCCGCCGCGGAGCCCGACCTGACTCCTGAAGAGTTGCTCGCCGGTGATGCTGACGTCGTGGGGGACCCCCACGAACCCGACGAAGGCGCCTGGGCGGGCGGATTGGATGGCTTGCTGCATGGATTGGCCGGTACCCACGCATTCGAGCACGGCGTCGGCGCCGACGCCTTCGGTCATGTCCTTGATGACGGCCACACCGTCGTCGCCGCGCTCGGTGACGATGTCGGTGGCGCCGAACTCGCGCGCCAGCTTCTGCCGGGGCTCGTGGCGGCTCATCGCGATGATCCGCTCGGCGCCCTTTTCGCGGGCGGCGAGCACCGCGCACAAGCCGACCGCGCCGTCCCCCACGACGGCCACCGTCATGCCGGGAGCGACGTTGGCCGCTTCGGCGGCAAACCATCCGGTCCCCATCACGTCCGACAGGGTCAGCAGGTCCGGAATCGATTCGCCGTCGGGTTGGCCGGGGAGGGCCACCAGGCTGCCGTCCGCCCACGGGATGCGGATCACCTCCGCCTGGCAACCGCTCATCAGTACCCCGTGCACACACGACGTTTGAACTCCGTTGCGGCAGTTCGGGCAGGTGCCGTCGGAAGCGAAGAAGGATCCGATGACGAACTGGCCGGGCTTGACCGAGGTGACCTCGCTGCCAACGGCTTCGACGACGCCGCAGTATTCGTGACCGAACGGCTTGGGCTCGGGAACGGGGTTGATGCCGCGGTAATCCCAGAGATCCGAGCCGCACACGCACGTGGCGGTGGTGCGGACGATGGCGTCGGTGGGGGCGACGATCTCGGGGTCCGCGATGTCCTCGAAACGGACGTCGCCGGCGCCGTAAATGACGGCTCCTCGCATGATGCCTTCCCTCCCGTGCCAGCCGACCCTACCCAAATCGATGGGTTTCAACCGCGCCTCGACGCCATTTGACGTGCCCATCCGTCGAGTCGGACGCGACGGCCCTGCCGGCAAGAGTATCGCCCTGCCGCTCTTTCGCGCATGGCAAGGCGCCTCCGCCACGAACGATGTTGCGGCAGTTGTTAATTCACGCCCGCCGACCGCGGCGATTACGTCCTGGCGATCAGTGACGCGGTTCACGTCGTGTTTGAGCGACCGAGTCCGTGGAATCCCCCTGCGTGAACGAACGTTCTTGGCCAACGCCGCAAGGAGAATTTCGATGAGTAAGCACGACAAGGCAGACGAGGCGCGTAGGGGCCTGATCGATTCGGTCAAGGGCAAAGCCAAAGAGGTCGTCGGCGCCGTGACGGGCAATGATTCGCTGACCGCCGAAGGGCAGCTCGAGCAAACCCAGGCGCACGAGCGCAAAGAAGCGAACGCAACCGAGGCCGTCGCCGAGGCCCAGGCCAAGCAAGCGCGGGATGACGCGGCCGAAGCCAAGGCGGATGGCGCCCGACAGCGCCTGGCGGCGAACGCCAGCGCGGTGGCTACGGAGGATTCGATCGAAGCCCGACAAGCCGCGCAGAAGCGCGCGGCCGAGCGCGCGGCGCAGCAGACCGCCGCAACGGAACAAACGCGGGCTGAGCTCGACGCACAACAGCAAATCCAACGGGCCAAGGCCGACGAACGCGAGGAAATCGGTGACGCGACGGAGGACGTCGTCGATGCCGCCGCGCAGCACCAAACCTCGGTGCAGGTGGCCGCCAACGAAAAGGCGGAGGCCGATCGCCTTCGCCACCATGCCCAGAACGTGTCCGACGAAGCCGACCTGCCCTGAGGGCGGGCCACGTACAGGAGAAAACGATGAAAATATCCGACGCCCCGTTGGCGGTTCTGCGGTTTCACTACCAACTCGCCCGGTTCCCACTGCAGTTGATCGAAGATCGGGTCGTTACCCGAATCCCAGCGGAAGCGCGTGCGCGGCTGCTCTATGAGCGCTCGCTCGGGATGCTTGACAGCACTATCGGGAATGCGCTCGGCGATCCCCGGCTGGTCGAGCGGGGGACGGCGCTCGTGGAACGCAGCGACGCGCTCGGACGTGCCGCACAGCTGGACGCGACGGCGGCGACCAGGAAAAAGCAGGCCGACGCGGAGTTGGCGGGTGCGCGCGACGAGGCGATCGAGGAACGCCAGCAAGCGCAGGCGGCAACAGCTCAGGAGATCGCGGAGGCCCGCAACGCCGCCGGGGACCGCAAGCGGCAGGCGGCACAGTCGGCGCAGAAGGCCAGCGCCTCGGCAAAGCAGCGCGTCGACGAGGCGGCCGCCAAGCAGAAGGACGCGGTCGAATCGGCAAAACGACAGGTGGAGAACAGGACTCAGGCCGCCGAGCGGGCCGCGTCCAAGGCTTCCGCCGCCAAACTCGATGAGGCCGAGGACAAGCTAGGCGAGGCCGCCGACAAGCGCGCCGAAGCGGATCGCGTCGCGGATTTGGCGGCCGCCGAAAAGCAAGAACGCCAAGAGCGGCGCGCGAACGACTGAACCTGCCTCAGACGCGGGGCGCGGCTTGGTTGACCTTGTCGGCCGCGAACGTCGCGGCCTGGGCCGTCATCCCGGCGTCGATGTAGGAGACGTGCGCGATGATGTTGCCGCCACCCGAGCAGATCGGGTCGTCGGGGGCGCACAGGCTGATGGTCTTGGCGCCGTACGCCGGGTTGATCGTGGGGAGCGGCTGGCCGCCCCACAACATGGTGGAGAAGCCGCTGGACGGCTCGCCGAAGAGGGCGACGGCGGCGACGTGGTCGGCCGCCGAGGCGGGCAGCGCGTTGGTGGCGAGGTCGATCACCGTCGAGCCCTGCGAGTACCCGCCGAGCACGATCCGCGAGTTCGGGCAGCTGGACACGGTGTCCTGGATGTGGGTGGCCGCGTCGTCCGCGCCTGCGTTCGCGCTGTTGTGGTAGTCGTCGTTGGCCGGGTAGTTGACGGCGTAGACGTCGACGGATCGCCCGCCGAGCTGTGACGTGAGCGAGTCGACGAACGCCTGGCCGATGTTGCCGAGGCCGGGCTCCTGGTGGGTGCCGCGGGCGAAGACCACCGAGACGTCCGAGCATGGATCGGCGGCGGCGGTCGGGGCGCCGATGGGTGCATTCAGCAGCGCCCACGCCGTCACAGTCGAGATACCAACGAAGCGAGCAAGTCTGCGTGCATTCATCCCCGAATCCTGACACATGCTCCAAGACGACGGTGGCGGTGGCCGGTTCGGCGACATCGGTGGCACGTCAACGGCCACGCCACTGCGGCTTGCGCTTCTCGCTCCAGGCCCGGATACCCTCGGCCACGTCTTCGGTCGCGCCGGCAACCTTGCGCATCGTCTCGCCGAAGCGCACCGACTCGATCCAGCCCATGTCCGCGGTCCGCCAGGCCACCTCCTTGGTCGCCCGCTGGGCCAACGGGGCGGCCTCGGTCAGGGTGCGGGCCCAGGCCTGCGCCTCGGCCTGCAGTCGGTCGGGCTCGACGAGCTTCCAGACCAGGCCGACCTCTTTGGCGCGCTCGGCGCTCATCGGCTTGCCGGTCAACAGCAGTTCCATGGCGTTGGCCCAGCCCACCCGCTGCGGCAGCCGGATCGCCCCGACGATGGTGGGCACCCCGATCGAGACCTCGGGGAAACAGAACGTGGCCTCGGTACTGGCGATGACGAAGTCGCAGAACAACACCCCGGTAACCCCGTAGCCGATGCAGGGACCGTGCACGGCAGCGATGGTCGGCTTGAACAGTTCCATGCCGGATTCGAACGAGTTGATCGTCGGTTTCTCCCAGAAGGTGCCGCCGAACGTGCCGACGGAGCCTTCGCCGTCCTTGAGGTCGCCGCCCGCGCAGAACACGCTGCCGTTGGCGGTCAGGATCCCGACCCAGGCGTCCAGGTCGTCGCGGAATCGATCCCATGCGGCGTTGAGGTCCTGGCGCAGCGCGCCGTTGATGGCGTTGCGCGCCTCGGGGCGATTCAGAGTGATGGTGGCGACGTGATCTTGCAGCTCATAGGTGACCAGACTCATGCCTGCAGAGTATTGCGCCGGGCGCGAGGACCCACCAATAAGCCGGGGGCGAACCTACCTCACGGCGTGCGGGAGCGGCGAGGGTCGTCGGAAACCCTAAGGCGCCCAACGGCTTTCGCGGGGAGACGCCTGACGTCGTCGAACCGCACGCTGACACGCTCGAAGGCCTTGACGCGTTCGGCCTTGACTTTCTTGGTGTAGGTCCTGCGGTCGGCCGGCGTGAGGTCCGCGTCGTCGCTGAACGCGCTGAGCAGGGCGCGCGGGTACAGCTTTTCCACCAAGACGACGTTGACCTCGGCGCACAACACCAGCGCCACCGAGGCGAGGAACAGAAAGGCCAACGCCCCCAACACCAGTGCGAACACACTGTTGGTGGCGCTGGCCCGTTTCACGGTGTGCGCGACATAGCCCGCCCCGAACCACTGCAGCATCTGCCAGATGAAGGCCGCGGCGACCGCCCCGGGCAACACCTGCCGGTACGTCAGTGCCCGCGCGGTTGTCACGCGAAAAGCAACCAGGCAGATCAACGCGTTGATCGCGACGGCGGCGAGCGCGAGACCGGTGGTTTCGAGAATGCCGACGGCGCCGGCGGCGTGACCGACCGCGGCCAACACGGTGGCCGCGATGGCCGCCGAGCCGAGCACCAACAGCAACAGCAAGCTGCGCAGGCGTGACCGAATGGGGTTGGGCCGCTTGTGTTTCGGCACCGCCCAGACGGAATCCATCGCGTTCTGCAGCGCCTGTCCCACACCCAGACCGCCGTAGAGCGCTCCGAGCAGGCCCACGATCACGCCGACGGCGCCTCCGCTGAGCCCCTCGGGGTGGTGCAACTGGCTGCCCAGGACCGGGAACTGGCTCAGCGTGCTGTGCAGCACCTGTGCCTGCAGATCGGGCCGGCCGGCCAGCACGACCCCCAGCGCGGTGGTCAACAGCAGCAGCAGCGGAAACAGGGACACCAGCGCGTAGTAGGTGATCAGCGCGGCGAGGTAGCCGCCCTGATCGTCGTTGTATTTGTAGATGACGGCGACGATCACGCCCACGGTTCGATTCCGTCGCCGCAGCTCGTCTAACCAACCGACCATCGCCGATCACGTCCCCCGCACAAGCCCGCATCCCGTTCGATGCGCTCGCCAGGTCATACCCGAATTGGGCCGCCGTGAACCGCGCTGGACGACCCGGGCTTGGGACGCCACCGGCGGCGGGTGCCTATTCTGTGCGGGGTGGCCGAACCGTCTGCAGCGCAGTTGCGCAACCAACTCGACGGCCTGACGTTGCGCGACGCCGCCCGCATCGGCAGGCGCCTGAAGAACCTCCGCGCCGCCACGCCCGAGAAGCTGCGGCGGCTCGCCGACGAGGTCGCGGCGGCGCGGCCGCTGGTCGCGGCCCGCCAGGCCGCCGTCCCGACGATCACCTACCCCGACCTGCCGGTCAGCGCACGGCGGCAGGAAATCGCCGACGCGATCCGCGGGAATCAGGTGGTGGTGATCGCCGGGGAGACCGGGTCGGGCAAAACCACGCAGCTGCCCAAGATCTGCCTGGAGGCGGGCCGCGGCATCCGCGGAACCATCGGGCATACCCAGCCCCGCCGGCTGGCCGCGCGCACCGTCGCCCAGCGCATCGCCGACGAGCTGGCAAGCCCGCTGGGCGAGGCCGTCGGCTACAGCGTGCGGTTCACCGACCGGGTCAGCGACCGCACCCTGATCAAGCTGATGACCGACGGAATCCTGCTCGCCGAGATCCAGCGCGACCGCCGCCTGCTGCGCTACGACACCCTGATCCTCGACGAGGCACACGAGCGCAGCCTCAACATCGATTTTCTGCTCGGCTATCTGCGCGAGTTGTTGCCGCGCCGGCCCGATTTGAGGGTGATCGTCACGTCGGCGACCATCGAGCCGCAGCGCTTCGCCGCGCATTTCGAGAATGCGCCGATCATCGAGGTGTCCGGGCGGACGTACCCGGTGGAAATCCGCTATCGGCCACTGGAGGTCGCCGTGCCTTCCGCATCCACGGACGATCCCGACGATCCGGACCACGAGATCGTCCGCACCGAGACCCGCGACGAGATCGAGGCTATCGTCGACGCCATCCGTGAACTCGAAGCCGAGCCGCCCGGCGACGTCCTCGTCTTTCTCTCGGGAGAGCGCGAGATCCGTGACACCGCGGAGGCTTTGACGTTTTTGACGAACGGCCCGGGCCACACCGAAGTGCTTCCGCTGTATGCCCGGCTGCCCACCGCCGAGCAACAAAAGGTGTTCGCGCCGCATACCGGGCGTCGCGTCGTGCTCGCGACCAACGTCGCCGAGACGTCGTTGACCGTGCCGGGAATCCGCTACGTCATCGACCCTGGCAACGCCCGGATCTCGCGCTACAGCCGCCGCCTGAAGGTGCAGCGGCTGCCTATCGAGCCCATCTCGCAGGCCTCCGCCGCCCAACGGGCCGGCCGGTGCGGCCGGGTCGCGCCCGGCGTGTGCATCCGGTTGTACTCCGAGCAGGACTTCGCGGCCCGGCCGCGCTACACCGAGCCCGAGATCCTGCGGACGAACCTCGCCGCCGTGCTGCTGCAGATGGCGGCGCTGCAAATCGGCGATATCGAAAAGTTCCCGTTCCTCGATCCGCCGGACCGGCGCAGCGTCCGCGACGGCGTCCAGTTGCTGGTCGAGCTCGGCGCGTTCGACGGCCAGGGCGCGATCACCGAGCTCGGCCGCCGCCTTGCCCGGCTGCCGGTCGACCCACGGCTGGGCCGGATGATCCTGCAGGCCGAGACCGAAGGATGCGTGCGGGAGATGCTGGTGTTGGCCGCGGCGCTGAGCATCCCGGACCCGCGGGAACGGCCGAGCGATCGCGAGGAAGCCGCCCGCGAAAAGCATGCCCGCTTCGCCGACGAACACTCCGACTTCATGTCGTACCTCAACTTGTGGCACTATCTCCGCGAACAACGGAAGTCGTTATCCGGCAGCGCGTTTCGACGGATGTGCCGGTCCGAATTCCTGCACTACCTGCGCATCCGCGAGTGGCAGGACCTGGTCGGCCAGCTACGCAGCATCGCCGGCGACCTGGGCGTCGTCGAAGACACCGCCGGCGAACCCGCCGGTCCGGCCCGCGTGCACGCGGCGCTGGTCGCCGGGTTGCTGTCGCATGTGGGCATGCGCCGCGAGGACACGCGCGAGTACCTGGGAGCGCGTAACGCGAACTTCGTGCTGGCGCCCGGCTCGGTGCTCACCAAACGGCCGCCGCGCTGGGTCGTCGTGGCGGAGCTGGTCGAGACCAGCCGGCTGTATGGGCGCACGGCCGCGCGCATCCAGCCGGAGGTGGTCGAGCGGGTGGCCGGCGACCTGGTGCACCGCACCTACAGCGAGCCGCATTGGGACGCCAAGCGCGGCGAGGTGATGGCCTACGAGCGGGTGACGCTGTATGGCCTGCCGCTGGTGGCGCGCCGCCGCGTCGGATACGCCCGCATCGAGCCGGTGGTGGCGCGCGAGCTGTTCATCCGGCACGCCCTGGTCGAAGGGGAGTGGCAGACCCGGCATCACTTCTTTCGCGACAACGCCCGGCTGCGCGCCGAGCTCGAGGAGCTCGAGGAGCGTGCCCGCCGCCGCGACCTGCTGGTCGGCGACGACGACGTCTACGCGCTCTACGACGCCCGCATTCCCACCGAGGTGGTCTCGGCGCGGCATTTCGACGCGTGGTGGAAACGCCAGCGGCACAAGACACCCGACCTGCTGACGTTCACCCGCGCCGACCTGCTGCGCACCGACGACAACGCCGCCACCGATCGGCCTACCACGTGGCGGACGGGCGACGCCGCGCTGCCGCTGACCTACCGGTTCGAGCCGGGGGCCGCCGACGACGGGGTCACGGTGCACGTCCCGATCGACGTGCTGGCGCGCCTGGGGGGTGACGAGTTCGCCTGGCAGGTGCCCGCGCTGCGCGAGGAACTGGTCACCGCGCTCATCCGCTCACTGCCGAAAGACCTGCGCCGCAACTTCGTTCCCGTCCCCGACACGGCACGCGCGGTGCTGGCCGCAATCGAGCCGGCCGGCGAGCCGCTGCTGTCGGCGTTGCAGCGCGAATTACGCCGTCGCACCGGGGTTTTGGTGCCCGTCGAGGCGTTCGACCTGGACAAGCTGCCGCCGCACCTGCGGGTGACGTTCGCGGTGGAGTCCCCTGACGGCGCCGAGGTCGCCAGCGGCAAGGATCTGCAGGAGCTGCAGGAACGACTCATGACGCCGGCCCGCCGCGCGGTGGCGCACGCGGTCGCGGGCGAGCTCGAGCGCACTTGGTTGCGCGACTGGCCCGACGATCTCGACGAACTGCCGCGCGTCATCGAACGCGCCGTGCAGGGGCGCACCGTGCGAGGGTTTCCGGCGTTCGTCGACACCGGCGGCGCCGTCGACCTACGCGTGTTGGCGGCGCCGGACGAACAGTACCGGGCGATCGGTCCCGGCCTTCGGCGATTGGTCCGACTCAGCGTTGCGTCCCCGGTGAAAGCCATTGCGCGACAACTTGACCCGCGCACCCGTCTGACGCTGGGCACCAACCCCGACGGCGACCTGTCCGCGCTGCTGGAGGACTGTGCCGACGCCGCGGCCGACGCGTTCATGCCGACGCCGGTGTGGACGCGGGGGGAGTTCGTCGCGTTGCAAGAACGCCTGGGAAAGACCTTGGCGCCCACGGCCGCCGAGATTGCCCGCGCGGTCGAGCGGGTGCTCGCCGCCGCCCACGACGTGCGACTCCTGCTGCCCGCCAACCCGCCGCCCGCGCACTCCGAGGCGATCGCGGACGTGCGCGCCCAGCTCGACCGGCTCTTGCCGCCGGGCTTCGTCACCGCGACCGGCCGGGCGCACCTCGCCGATCTCACCCGCTATCTGCTCGCGATCCGTCGCCGGCTCGACGGGCTGGCGCGCGGCGCCCAGGCCGACCGGGAGCGGATGGACCGGGTGCACGCCGTGCAGGACGCCTACGACGAACTGCTGCGTGAGCTGCCACGAACGGCGAGGACGGCCCCCGACGTCCTCGATATCGCCCGCCAGATCGAGGAACTCAGGGTGAGCCTGTGGGCCCAGCAGCTCGGCACGCCGCGCCCGGTCAGCGAGCAGCGGATCTACCGCGCCATGGACGCCGTGCGCGATCGTCGCTGAATGTTTTTCCCCGCCACTTTCAACCTATAGCGCACCCCGGGGCTTGCCGCAAGACCGGGGTGATGTCGCAAAATCGCTGTCCGAAACCAAAATTCGGGAGAGCGGGGGGGTATCGACGTGGTTGTTTCGCAGAGCTCGGGCAGGAAGGTCGAGCATGCGGTGCTCATCGCCGGAGGTGGCCCCACGGGGCTGATGCTCGCCGGCGAATTGGGTTTGGCCGGCGTCGACGTCGCGATCGTCGAGCGGCGCGCCAACCAGGATTTGATCGGATCGCGCGCCGGGGGTCTGCACGCCCGCACCATCGAAGTCCTCGATCAGCGCGGCATCGCCGATCGATTCTTGTCGCAGGGACAGGTGGCGCAGGTGGCGGGTTTCGCCCAGATTCGGCTGGACATCAGCGACTTTCCCACCCGCCACCCGTACGGGCTGGCGCTGTGGCAGAACCAGATCGAACGAACCCTGGCCGAGTGGGTCGGCGAACTCGGCGTGCGCATCTATCGCGGCACAGAGGTGGCCACCCTCGCCCAGGACGACAGCGGCGTCGACGTCGGCCTGTCCGATGGCCGGGTGATGCGGGCGGGCTATCTCGTCGGGTGCGACGGCGGACGCAGCGTGGTCCGCAAGGCAGCCGGCATCGAATTTCCGGGGTGGGATGCCACGACGAGCTATCTGCTCGCCGAGGCGGACATGGACTACGAAGATGACCAGCCGCCGCCGTGGGGTATCCGCCGCGACGCGCTCGGAGTCCATGCTTTGTCCACCACCGAGGAGGGCGGGCCGGTGCGGATCATGGTCACCGAGGAGCGCCTTCGAACCTCCGGCGAACCCACGGTGCACGATGCGAGCCGGGCACTCGTCGCCGTCTACGGGACGGATTACGGAATCCACAGTCCCCGTTGGATTTCCCGCTTCACCGATGCCGCCCGGCAGGCCGCGTCCTATCGCGTCCGACGGGTGCTGGTCGCCGGCGACGCCGCGCACGTCCATCACCCGGTGGGCGGGCAGGGTCTGAACACCGGCGTCCAGGATGCCGTGAATCTGGGATGGAAGCTGGCCCAGGTGGTCAACAACACGTCACGCGACAGCCTCCTCGACACCTATCACGCCGAACGGCACCCGATCGCCGCGCGAGTGCTGCGCAACTCGATCGCGCAGCTGGCGCTTCTTCGTGCGGACGACGGCACCGAGGCGCTGCGAGAAACGATGGGCGAGCTGCTGGGCATGGAGGAGCCTCGCAAACGGTTCGCCGCGATGATGTCCGGGCTGGGCATCGGCTACGACCTCGGGGACGGGCACCCGCTGCTGGGGCGCCGCATGCCCGACCTGGACCTGATCACCGCCGACGGCCCGCTGCGGGTGTTTGCCCTCCTGCGGGACGGCCGGCCCGTCCTGCTCAACTTCGGCTCGGCCGGGCGCATCGACATCGCGTCGTGGGCGGGACGGGTGCGTGTGGTCGACGCGAAACACGAAGGGGATTGGGAACTTCCGGCACTGGGGACGGTGAGCGCCCCAACAGCGGTGTTGATCCGTCCGGACGGATATGTTGCCTGGACCGGCGAGGGAACCGACCCGGCGCTGCGTGATGCCCTCACCGCCTGGTTCGGGCCACCGGCCGGGTGATTGGCGCCGGTCGCGGGCCACCGATCGGGTGACTTGTTTTGGGGGGCGCACGGTGTATCGTGCGTGTTCCCTGATCATGAGCAGGAAGCACGCACCGTGGACATGGCAAGCGACCAATCGTCGACACCGCCGCTGGATTGGGGCGAAGCCCAACCCCTGCTGAGGCCGGTGCTGCGGCCGCAAAGCTACGCCAATCAGCTGGTCAACAACGGGGCGCAGCCCTGGGTCCGTCCGGTGTTCCCGCACATCAACGAGATGGTCGTCGTGGACCTTCCCACGGTTCGGGCCATGGTGACGCCGGCCGAAACCGGCGCCTGGGGCATTACCGGCGACCAGGCATTCGCCGTGGCCCGGGAGAATCTGACCGCGCGTCAGCAGGTCTTCACACCGGGCGAGAAGTATCTGTTGAAGGACGCCGACGGTGCCAGCTATGTCGACTCGATGATTCTGGCCACCGGGTGGCTGGGTTCGCTGGCGGTAGCGGGCGGTCCACGACCGCTGGTGTTCTTCCCCGGGGACGGGTCGCTGGTGCTGGGCACCGACGCCCCCGGCCAGGTGGCCGAACTCTTCGAGGCCGCCGAGCAGCTGTACCTCGAGGCCGAACAACCTGTCTCGCCGCAGGGCTACACCATTGCGGGCGCCATCATCGTGCCGTTCGATCAGGCCGGCCCGCACCCGCTGCGCGGGTACGGCCTGGCGGCTCGAAGCCTCTTGGCCGCAAGGGAATACCAACACCAGACCGACTACCTGCGGCAGCATTACGAGCGCGAACTGTTCCCGCAATACGTCGGCGAGGCCCAGGTGATCGACACGCCGTGGGGGCGGCGCACCACGACGGCGTGGGGGCAGGGCCCGGCTTGGGAGCTGCCCCACACCGATTACGTGACGTTCCTCGTCGGCGACCCGTCGAACGTGTCGGACAAGTTCACCGTGCCGTTCGCCACGGTCGTCGACGTGGTGGGCATCCTGCCCGTCGCGGGGATCACCCCGGCGCGATACCGAGCCAACGAGTGGCCGGCACCGGAAACGCTGGCGGCGCTGAAGGCTCACGCCATAGATCTGCCGAGCGGATGACTCGCTAGTCCGGCGGCTCGTTGTCCGAGCCTCGGACGGCGGCATGCTCCCGCTCGCTGGGCTTGCCGGGGACGTCTTCGGCTTCGCGGTCCCCGGCGACCTTCTCCTCGAGCCGATCGACGATGTTCTCCAGCTCCTGAGCGCGGCTCAATGGGTCTTTGTCGGGCTTTGTCATGTCGCTTTCCGTTGGCTTGGTGGGGCGGCGAACCCCGATGCCGGGGCCGCCGCTATCCCATACCCGATCGAGCGATCGCTAACCGGCCGCAACCGAAGAACAGGGGCGACAGAGCGCCGCGGCGGTGGAAGTATCGCAGGAGTGGCCACCGCAAAACCTCAGACCATCTCGTACCCCGCGCCCGACGCACGCCCGCGTCGCCACCACCCCGATCCGTTGGACCCCCACGTCATCGTCCTGTTCGGCGCGACGGGGGATCTCGCCAAGCGAAAGCTGATCCCCGGCCTGGCCTACTTGGACCAGTCCGAGCTGGCACCCAACATTCAGATCGTCGCCACCTCGCTGGAAGACTTGACCGACGACGAATTTCGCGAGCTCGCCAAGAACGCGATCGATTCGTTCGGGACGCACAAGCTCACACCCGACCAATGGGCGAACTTCGCGAGGATCATGACCTACGTCCCGCAGGGCGCCGGACCCGAAGCGCTGGCCACCGCCGTGGCGGAGGCCGAAGCCAACCTGGGCCCCAACGCCCGGCGGCTGCATTACCTGTCGGTGCCGCCCAAGGCGGCGCGCGCGGTGATCACCATGCTGCGCGACGCGAAATTGGTCGACCGCTCACGGGTCGTGATGGAGAAACCATTCGGCACCGATCTGGCCAGCGCGGTGGCGCTCAACGACTTCGTACACGAAACCTTCGAGGAATCCCAGATTTTCCGCATCGACCACTTCTTGGGCAAAGAGGCCGCCCAGAACATCTTGGCGTTCCGCTTCGCCAATGGTCTGTTCGAACCGATCTGGAACCGCAACTTCATCGACCACATCCAAATCGATATCCCCGAGGCGCTGGGCCTGGATCAACGGGCGAGCTTCTACGAAGAGACCGGCGCATACAAGGACATGGTGGTCACCCACTTGTTCCAGGTGATGGCGTTCGTGGTGATGGAGCCGCCGACGGCGCTCGAACCCTTTGCCATCAGCGAAGAGAAGAACAAGGTGTTCCGGTCGATGCTGCCGGTCAAGCCCTCGAATGTGGTGCGCGGCCAGTACCAGGGGTACCGCGACGAAGCCGGGGTGGCAAGGGATTCCGACACCGAGACGTTCATCGCCCTCCGGGTCGGCATCGACAACTGGAGGTGGGCCGGGGTGCCCATCTACCTGCGGACAGGAAAGAAGATGGCCGAGGGCATCCGCATCATCTCCATCGCGTTCAAGGAGGCCCCGCGCACGATGTTCCCACCCGGATCCGGTGTGGGTACCCAAGGTCCCGATCACCTCACGTTCGACCTCGCCGACAACTCGAAGGTGTCTTTGTCGTTCTATGGCAAGCGGCCCGGCCCCGGCATGAAGCTGGACAAGCTGTCCATGCAATTCTCCTCGCAGGAGATCGAGACGGTCGTCGATGTGCTGGAGGCCTACGAACGGCTCATCCTCGACGCGATGCGGGGCGACCACACCCTGTTCAATACCGCGGAAGGCATCGAATCCTTATGGGAGCGTTCGGAAGAGCTCCTCACCGATCCACCCGCGGTCAAGCTGTACCAGCCGGGAACCTGGGGGCCCAACGCCATTCACCAGTTGATCGCGCCGAACGCCTGGCGGTTGCCGTTCGAGCGGGAGTGGCGCCACGCCAGACCCTGACGCGGGCGCCGGATCAACTCAGCTCAGCTCGGCGCTGAGGTAACTGATGGCGTGACGGAATCGCTTGAGGATTTCGTTGTCGGGCATCGCGAAACCGTAGTCGGCATACACCTGTTCGGTGGGGTAGTGCGTGACGTTCCAGCCGGTCGCGGACAGGTGCTCGGCGGCCGGACGGCGCTCCCCGAGCCAGACGAGTTCGGCGATGTCGATGTCGAGGCCGTGCTGGCGCCAGTTGTTGCGCATCGCCCGGGCCCGCTCGTCGGTGAACACGCTCATGTCGGTGATGTTCTCGGTGGCCAGCCGGCTACCCGGGGCGCTGAGCGCGGTGATGTTGTCCAGCAACCTGTCTTGGGCTTCCGGCGGTAGGTAGGGCAGTAGGCCCTCGGCGATCCAGGCGGTTGGAGAGTCGGCGTCAAAACCGCCGCCGCGCAAGGCGGTTGGCCAATCATCGCGCAGATCGATGGCGACGGTGCGGCGCTCGGCGGTCGGTTCCGCGCCGATCTGGGCGAGCGTGTCGGTCTTGAACGAGATGACCTCGGGCTGGTCGACCTCGAAAACCACGGTGCCCGCAGGCCACGACAACCGGTAGGCCCGAGCGTCGAGCCCGGCGGCCAAAATGACGGCCTGGCGGGCGCCGGCCGCCGTCGCGGCGCGGAAGAAATCGTCGAAGAACCTGGTCCGCACCGTCATCTGCTCGCGCCGCTGCTGCAGTGTCATCGGCGAGTCGTCGCCCTCGAGCGGGATCTGGCCGTCCAGCATCCGGACGAAGAAGGGATGTCCGACCGCCCGCACCAGCGGCTCGGCGAACCTGTCGTCGAGCAGCGGGTCCGGCTCGCGAGACGCCAACGCCCGGGAGGCCGCCACCATCGTCGCGGTCGCCCCCACGCTGGAGGCCAGGTCCCAGCTATCGCCCTCGCTGCGTGCCGAATCAATCGATGACATCCGTGTTTCCCTTCCAGGATCTGGCCGCCGCGCCGGCCGATTGGGCCGTGGGGCGGCCGCCACCCGCGACTACGCCACCGCTACCGAAGGGTACTTTCCTGCTATGCCGCGGTCACCACGCGCCACATGCAGGTGACTCCTTTCCCGCACGACTAGACGACAGGAAGCGAATCACGCTATGGCACCGACCCTGCGCCCGCGCCGCTCCGCCCTGTACTTGCCCGGCAACAAGCCCCGGGCGCTGGAGAAGGGCAAATCGCTGCCGGCGGACGTGCTGATATTCGACCTCGAAGACGCTGTGGGGCCCGACGCGAAGGCCGAATCGCGCGCGACGGTGTGCGAGGCCGTCTCGTCGGACAGCTACCGGCCCCGCGAGGTCGTGGTGCGCATCAACGGGTTGGACACCGACTGGCACAGCGACGACTTGGCCGCGGTGGCCGGTTCCGCCGCCGACGGGGTGCTGGTGCCGAAAGTCGAGACGGGCCAACAGGTTCGGGCGCTGGCCGACGCGCTCGACACGCTGGGGGCACCGAAGTCGTTGCAGCTGTGGGTGATGATCGAAACGCCCCGGGCGTTTCTGAGGGCCGAGGAGGTCGCGTCGGCCAGCGAGCGCCTGGCCGGGTTGGTGGTCGGCACCAACGATCTCGTCAACGAGCTGCACGGCCTGCACGTCCCCGGGCGCGCGCCCGTCGTCCCCGCGCTGGGCATGGCCCTGCTGGGCGCGAGGGCGGCCGGAAAAATCATTCTGGATGGCGTGTTCAACGACATCACCGATGAGGGCGGATTCCGGGCCGAGGCGCGGCACGGCCGCGAAATGGGATTCGACGGCAAGACCCTGATCCATCCGTCACAGATCGCCCCGGCGAACGAGCTGTTCGGCCCTTCGCGCAAGGAGCTGGACGACGCCCGCAAGGTCGTGTCGGCCTACGAGGAGGCGCGGGCCGCGGGCACCAGCGTCATCACGGTCGACGGACGCATGATCGAGAGCCTGCACGTGCGCGACGCCCAGCGGATTCTCGCCCTGGCCGATTTGATCGCGGAGCTGGAAACCGCTTCCTAGCTCGGATTAGGCCGGGCCGGGCGATCGGGGTCGGCCACACGGTAGGTTGTACGCGATTCCCGACGACTCGAGAGGAGACAAGGTGGGCCAGACCGCGGCCATGGCCGAGGCCGACCGCACGTGGATGATCGACACGCTGCTCGCGCTGCTGCAGACCCCGAGTCCGTCGGGGCGCACGGACGCGGTGATGCAGTTAATCGGCGACATCCTCGACGACTTCGGCGTGCCGTTCACGCTGACGCGGCGCGGGGCGCTGACCGCGGAGCTCCCGGGGGAGTCGGCGACCACCGACCGGGCGCTGGTGGTTCATTCGGACACCATCGGCTGCATGGTCCGCGACCTCAAGGACAATGGCCGCCTGGAACTGGTCCCGGTCGGCACCTTCTCTGCCCGGTTCGCCGCGGGGGCCCGCGTGCGCATCTTCATCGACGACCCCGACGAGTTCATCACCGGCACGGTCATGCCGCTCAAGTCCAGCGGACATGCGTTCGGCGACGAGATCGACACCCAACCCACCGACTGGGACCACGTCGAGGTTCGGATCGACCGCAAGGTGTCCTCGCGGGAGGACCTGCTTCGCCTCGGCCTACAGATCGGCGACTTCGTCGCGTTGATCACCAGCCCCGAGCTCACCGCCGACGGCTTCATCGTCTCCCGCCACCTGGACGGAAAGGCGGGTGTCGCGATCGCGCTCGCGCTGGCCAAGAACTTCTCCGAGAACAAGGTGGTGCTGCCGCACCGCACCACGATCATGGTCACCATCACCGAGGAGGTCGGTCACGGGGCCAGCCACGGGCTGCCCGCCGACGTCGCCGAATTGGTGTCGGTGGACAACGCGGTATGCGCGCCCGGGCAGCACTCGCTCGAGGACGGCGTGACGATCCCGATGGCCGATATGCACGGGCCCTTCGACTACCACCTGACCCGCAAGCTCTGCCGCCTCGCCCAGGAGCGGGGAATCCCGTTCGCGCGCGACATCTTTCGCTACTACCGCTCCGACGCCGCCGCGGCGATCGAGGCGGGCGCGAACACCCGCGCCGCGCTCGTCGGCTTCGGCCTCGACGGCAGCCACGGCTGGGAGCGCACCCACATCGATTCGCTCGAAGCCGCCTACAACCTGCTGCACGCGTGGCTGCAGACGCCGTTGACGTTCGCCAAGTGGGACGCCAAGCCGACGGGCAGTCTGCGCGACTTTCCGTCGTCGAAGCAGCCCGCGCCCAGCGAGCGGTGGGTGCCGCTGTCTCGCGGCGATTACGAAAGCCCGGGCGAGGCGTCGCCCGGAACGCCCTGGCCGCCGTCGGAGGGACCCCAGGCGTAAGCGCCGCGGGGCACCCGATCGGCGCGCCAGCAGCGGGACTGCATGGGGACGTCGATCCAATCAGCCGCTCCGAAGCGCTCACGCAACACAGCGCGGGCGTTGGCCAGCCGGCGTTCGCGGTCGTCGGGAGACGCGGTGATGATCCTGCTGTAGGTGCCCACCATCCCGACGACGTCGTCGAGCCTCATCGTGCGCACGAAGGTGAACGCCTCGCGGGCCACCTGGTGGAAGATCTGCGGATCGGGGAGTGTGACGTTTTCGTGGAGCTGGCGGAAGCGTTCGGGGGCATCCGCCTCAGTCCTTTCGTCGCCGGGCAGCAGGTCGAGGTCGCGGACCCAGTCCACGTCGCGATCGCGACTGGTCCAAATCAGGCCGAAGCGCCCGCCGTCGCGAAGCACCCGCCCGATTTCCGGAACCGCCCGTTCGGGATCCATCCAGTGCCACGCCGCCGAGACGAACACGGCGTCCGCGGCACGGTCGGGGAGTGGGATCGACTCACCGCTGCCCTCGAGGACGCGGACGCCGGGGGAGCGCTCGGCCAGCACCGCGCGCATCCGGGCGTCGGGCTCGACGGCGATGACCTGTGCCGCCCTGCCGATGAGCGTGCGGGTGAACAGCCCCGTCCCCGCGCCCACGTCGACGGCCACCTCGCACTCCGATGGCATCAACCAGTCCACCGCCTGCCGCGGGGCCTGCGGACGCAGCCCGTCGTAGTTTTCGGCGATCGATCCGAACGACATTGCGCGCGCTTGACGATCAGTCACACGCGACAACGTAATCCAGCTCGCTATGCAGAACGTGAGAAAGGATCGCGCGTCACCAGAGGGCGCTGTGATTGACGAGCGCATCGGCGATGAGGCCGACCCCGAAAACGAGAAACAGAAGCCGCACCGACATGGGGCCGTAGCGGGTGAGCGCGCGCACCAGTCCCCGCTGAATGCGCGCGGCCCGCACCGTTCGTCTCATCGACAGCGCAAGGATCGCCAGCGGCGGCGACACCGCGATTGCGCAGTAGGTGATGATGACCAGCGGCCAGAGCGGGGGCCGGGGATGCAACGCGGCCAGCATGGCCAGCCCCGTGAGGTAGGGCACCGCGGTCGGCGCTTGTCCGCTTCCCACCGCCAGCCCGAGGAATCCGAGCAGCCACGGACGTTTGCGCATGGCCGCCATCGCCCAGCCGGGCGCCGACGATTGTGCGGTCAGCGGGAAGTATGCCAAGCCGATCAGCACGATCCCCAACAGCAATTCGCCACGAAACCGGATGGCCGGCGTGATGTGAAAATCGAACGCCTCGGTGATGAAGCTGATACCCAGCACCGTGCACAGGCCGAAGGTGGTCGTCACGGCGAACACGCCCGCGACGAAGCTCAAGGCGCCCGGGATGGGGGAGCGGCGACCGAGCCGGCTGTCGAAGATGACCGCCGAGACGACGCCCACGTTGAGGACGTTCAGCGAATCGAGAAACGCCAGCCCCGCCAGGGCAAGAATCAGAGCTGCCACGCGCCTGTACCGGCTCTAGCGTGCGGATTCGCCGGGTGCTCGGAAGCGGCTGGGCACTGACCACGGCGACACGATCAAAGCGGCGATCATGCTGCAGACAATACGGTCAGACCGGAGCGCTCACGCAGGGGGCGATGGCGCCAGCGCGGGCGATCCGCGGCATGATCGAGGCGTCGACGAAGCGGCTGACGCATCCACACAGCCACAGCACATCGAATCCGGAGGCGCGCCACCGATGAACACGCTGACACCGCAGGGGCTGCACGAATACCTCATCGGGTTTGCTGGAAATGACCCGGCTTCCAAACGAACTCGGGCATAGACCGCCGACACCGCCGCGCCGACACCGGGAGAACTGAATGGGATTGCTCGACCGCAAGACCGCCGTCGTGACCGGCGCCAATTCGGGGATCGGGCTGGCCACCGCCGAGCGATTCCTCGCCGAAGGTGCCGAACGGGTGTTCATCACGGGCCGGCGTCAGACCGAACTCGATACCGCGGCAAGCAAATTGGGACCGAGGGCAACCGCCGTGGCCGGCGATGTCGGCGTTCCGGAGGACTTGGATCGGCTCTATGGGGAGGTCGAGTCCGCCGGCCGGGGCCTCGACATCGTCATGGCCAACGCGGGGGTGACCCGGGTGGCGCGGCTGGGGGAGATCACCGACGATGACCTCGACGCGCTGCTGACCACCAACGTCAAGGGGGTCGTGCACACCGTCCAAAAAGCGCTGCCCCTGCTCAACGACGGCGCCTCGGTCATCCTGACGGGCTCCACCACCGCCGACCGCGGCCGCGCCGGGCTGAGCATCTACGCCGCCACCAAGGCTGCCGTCCGATCACTGGCCCGCGCCTGGGCCAACGAGCTCGCCGACCGCAACATCCGGGTCAACGTCATCGTCTCTGGGTCCACCGCCACCCCGGGCAGCGATAGACTGGCCGCGCAAACCGACCCGGAAGCGTCGATCGAAGAGTTCCGCGCCGGCCGCATCGCGACCATTCCATTGGGTCGCTTCGCCGATCCCATCGAGATCGCCAATGCCGCGGTCTTTTTGGCGAGCGATCTGTCCAGCTTCACCACGGGATCCACGGTTACCGCCGACGGTGGATTCAACCAAGTCTGACGCAGAACGCGCGGCTGCCACGGCAGTACCCACCACAGCGTGGAGCTAAGCGCTTCGTATACCTGCGCGAATCGCGCGAAGCGCGGACGCCGACGGGCGCGGCCCTCTACAGTTCGACGAATGACGAACACCCGCACTGGCACTTAAGGGAAAACGCGATGTCGAAAAGTGTTGCGACCAAAAACGACAACGAGAAGATCGTGGTCGACTTTATACATGCCGCTTACGGCGAGAGCATGGACATCGACGCGATGACCGCGCTCATGGCCGAGGACTTCGTGTGGCAACTCCACGTTCCGCTGTCCCCGGTCGTGCGGGGACGCGACGCGGCGCGCGCAGAACTCGAGAAGCACAACACGCTGTCGACCGGCATGGTCGAGGGGAGCGAGATCCGCACGATCGTGTCCGACGGCGACACCGTCGTCGTCGAACGAGTCGACGTGAACTCTATGAATGGCGTGGCCGTCACGTTTTATGTCACAGCCATTTTCGAGGTTCGCGACGGTGCGATCGCTCATTGGCGAGAGTATTGGGACACCGCCCACGTCGCGCAGCAACTCGGCATCGATCCCGCGCTGATGTTCGCCCCGCTGACGAATTAGTCGCCGGCGCAGGGTGTTTGGCGGGCGGAGCTAGCCCGATGTGCTGAGGATCTTGATCGCGAAAACCAGCGTGTCACCCGGGCGGATTCCGGCGCTGGGCTGACCTTCGGGGTAGCCATCCGCGGGGACCATCGCGACGGCGACGGTGGACCCCACCTTTTGTCCCGCGATGGCCTTTTGGAAGCCCGGCACGACGCCCGTGAGCGGGAAGTCGACGGGGGCGCCGCGTTGGTAGCTGCTGTCGAACACCGACCCGTCACGACCATTGACACCCATGTAGCAGACGGAGACCTTCGCGGTGCTCGAGACCACGGGTCCATCTCCGGCGCGCAGCGTATGCACCTGCGTCTGGGTCACGGCGAACGGTGCCGTCACGGTCACCCGCGGGGCCGTCGTGTCGGTGGACCCGGTGACGGCGACGCTCCCCGTGTTCCCGGCGAGGGTCCAGTCAGGCGTTCCACCATTCTGCGGTGCCGCGGTTGGGCACGAGTCGGCCGCGTTGGCCGTGCCCGATCCAGCGAGCAGGAGAGCGGTTGCCGCGGCGCCGGCCGCGAGCGCCACAGACGAATACATCCGGAACGAGTTCACGGCCGTCACGCTACAGCGACGCATCGCGCGCCTTGCTGGTAGCTCATCTGTAGCGACTGCGCTGCGCAATTTTTTCGATGAGTGCCCGAACGATAAGGCAGAGGTTCTCGGCGCAAAATAGGCCATTCGTACAAAATGGACAAAGCAGCTAGAATGGCTAAGGTGCAGACCAAGGAGGGAGCGCCATGTCCACCGTCTCGTTCCGCAACCGCGACGGCAAGCTCGTCGATGTCCCCTCGGTGACCGCCAGCCGCCTCAAAAATGAGTTCGGCACAGTCTTCGATGAGGCCGCGGTCAGCGGGGCGGTGGTGATCACCAAGCACAACACCCCCAGGGCAGTGCTGCTGTCGTACGCCGAATTCGAGGCCCTGGCCGCAACGGCGGCACCCGCCCTCGACGACCTCAGTGCACGCTTCGACGAACTGCTGGCGACCATGCAGACGCCGAAGGCCAAAGCCGGGGTCGCCGCCGCGTTCGACGCCACACCGGAAGAGCTGGGCGCCGCCGCGGTGAAGGCGGCACGCACCGCGCCGCTGCGCTGATCCGGCGCGGCCCATGGCTCGCACGACGACACCGGCGCAGATACACGTGTTGGCGGGCGTCAACGGCGTCGGCAAGAGCAGCGTCGTGGGCGCGACGATCCGCGACAAGGGCGGTGAGTACTACAACCCGGACGAGGCCGCGCGAGAGATCATGGCGGCCAACCCCGGATTGGGCCAGGCCGAGGCCAACGCCGCGGCGTGGGAACAGGGCCGAAAGATGCTGCAGCGGGCGATCGATCAACGCCTCGACTTCACCTTCGAGACCACGCTCGGCGGCACCACGATGCCGGCACTGCTGGCCGAGGCCGCCAAGCGCGGACTCGAGGTCCATGTTTTCTATGTCGGCCTCGACAGCGCCGATACCTGCATCGAGCGGGTCCGCCAACGGGTCCGCGCCGGCGGGCATGACATTTCCGACGCCGACGTCCGTCGCCGTTACCGCCACAGCCTGATCAATCTCGTGAAACTACTGCCGGTGCTCACCGGGTTGCGGATGTACGACAACTCGGCGAGCGCCGATCCCGCCGAGGGGCAGGCGCCGAAGCCGGTCTTGGTGTTGCACATGGACCGCGGCCGCATCGTCGGGCCGTCCGACTTGAGCTCCACACCGGCTTGGGCCAAGCCGGTCGTCGCGGCGGCGTTGGAGCTCGCGCAGGGATCGTAAGCGGGAGTCTGGATCTCGGAACCGCAAATTGTTCTCGATTTGCCAGCACGGTCTTGACCCCGTCGCCCGCCTCGGTTCGATAATGCTCGTACCTCGAGGGAAAGGCCCGCATTGACATCGATGGCAACCGTGACGATCGCGATGCGCGCGGTCAGCCCTTTGCGCAGCAGCTCCGGTGGCCCGCGAACCTACCGGTCGGAATGATCGATGGGCGCAATGCGGACGGTAAGCCGGCGTCGGACCATCGCCGCGCCGATCGACGCGGTGTTCGACTGGCTCATTAACGGAAACAATTGGAGTGACATACCGGGGATGTTTTACTCCCGCGTTCGCCCGGTCGATGGGCCAGAGCCTTTTGGAGTCGGCTCAATTCGTGAATTCGCCAGCTCGGGTTCGAAAGTCACCGAAGTGGTCACGGCGTTCGAACGGCCACACTCGATTAGCTACCAAGCCCTGTCAACCGTGCCGCCAGCGCAACACAGCGGTGGCTCGGTGACGTTGCAGGAGGTGCCGGGAGGCACCGAAGTTCTATGGACAACAAGCTTCCCCCTCAAAAGCCCCGTCCTCGCTGGCTTATTCACCCGGCTCTATGCGCCCTTAATCGGATTGGGAATCCGCATGGTCCTGCGAACAGCAGAGCGGGCTTTGACCAGCGACCAAGCGAACACCTGACGCACCAGTGCCGCAACAACATTGGGCGCGCACGGCGCACCAGCGCCGCCGCGGCCGCCATGGAGGCCGACGACGGACCCTCCCGCGACTCGCTGGTCAGATTCGAAATCGCCGAGCCGTAAGAGGATGCGGACCGGCGTAGAGCTGGATGGAGATGACCTCTGGTGGCACCGCCGCCAAATCGGCGAAAACCATGGCCGTGCCTTTCCTTATTTCGCGTTCGGCGGGATCACGATGACCGTGGAGGTGGTGGCGATGTCATCAACGGCCACCGCCCCGGGCACCCGGACCGCCGGCCCGGCCACCGCGCGGGTGGCGCTGCCCCCGACGGCGCGTCCGGCCAGGCTCGACAGGGCGGTGGGGCCGAACAGGCCCTGGCCGGGATTGACGGTCATCGCCGGTGCGGCGTCGAGCATCGTCTCGGGCAGCTCGGCGGCCAGGGTCCTGATCGCGGGCGCGGCCGAGGCCCAGTTCGCCGGAACCGACAGTGACCCGACGACACCGGCACGGCCCACTGCCGCCGACACCGTTCCCGCACTCGGCGGCTGGAACGAGGTGGAGCCGGTCAGCAGATCGCTGTGCAGCAGCGGAGCCAGAACCCCGTGGAGGCCTTTCGGATGCAGTGTGCCACCGATGCTTCGCAGGTTGGCGCCCATCCCGCGGACATTGAGCGCGAGCTGATAAAAACCCTTCCCCGCGGTCCCGATCCCGATCGGAGAGTAGGGCCCGGTAAGGACGTTGAGGAAGTTGTTGAAACTCTTCAAGCCCCCCGTGGCTTCCCCGAGGCCGAGCGAGATTCCCGGCGACGTCGTCGCCGTCGCCGCGGTTTGCGTCGCGGCCGGGGCCTGCGAGAGCGCCTGGGAGACCGTGGATTCCACGTTGGAACTCGCCGAGGACTGGGCCGCCGAGGCGACCGCGGCGGCCTGGTTGGTTTCCGCACCGCTGTCGGTGGTCGTCGGCGGCGCGGTGAACGGGGCCAGTTGAGTCGCGGCCGCCGAGGAACCCGCATAGCCATACATCGCGGCCGCGTCTTGGGCCCACATCTCGGCGTACTGGGCCTCGGTGGCCGCGATGGCCGGGGTGTTTTGGCCCAGGATGTTGGTCGCGACCAGTGACGCCAACAACGCCCGGTTGGCCGCGATCACCGGCGGCGGCACCGTGGCCGCGAAGACGGCGTCATACGCGCCCGCCGCCGCCTTCGCCTGACTGGCCGACTGCTCGGCCTGCGCGGCGCTGCCGATTAGCCACGCAACGTACGGCGCGGCCGCGGCCGCCATCGACGTCGACGAGGGGCCATTCCACGCGGTTCTCAGCTCTGCGACGACGGACCCGTAAGACGCTGCCGTGGCGCGTAATTCGGACGCTAATCCGTCCCAGGCGGCCGCCGCGGCCAACAACGGGGCCGGCCCGGGGCCTGAGTAGATCCTGCCGGAGTTGATCTCCGGAGGTAACGCTCCGAAATCCATTGCTTCCCTCCGCATCCGGATATGGCCAACGTCGGCCAGCATCTCAACCGCCGATAACGTTGTCCTTCAACAGCATTCAGCATGCTCAGCTATCGAAAACCCTGGCCGCCGATGGCTTGAATGCTCGTGTGCCCAGAAGACTAGCCAGCTCCGGCGGAAGCAACATCGACCAACAAGGGCCGACTCCGCACGGTCACCACCCCCGGAGGGCAGTGGGCGCGCCTTGGCGATGGGGGTCGGCATAAGCGCCCCTGCGCCCCGTCTACCTCGGACGAATCGGGAAGTACCCCGGCGTGAACGGAAGCCAACTTCCGCACGAAACGTTGCCCGATGAAACAGTTTTTATCAGTAAAAATCTCGGCGTCAAATAATTCGAAAGGGGCGTTTTGGCCGCGAGGCCGTTTGCCGGCTTCCCGCTCGCACGGCGACGATATTGCGTCGCCATCGAATGTTGGCTTGCTTCATGGCGTCCAGCTCCTGAGTCGCATGTCCATGTGTTGCACCGCGCGACCATCGAACGCCGGCCCTGCCACGGACCAGGTGACGGCATGCATCAGTTGGAGCGGCGGGTCCGCTTCGAGGTTCCCGCAGTCTTTTTCGACAACGCGTCGCGAGACGGCACGGTCTGTTCGATGTGGTCGGCGACGCAACCGACAAAGGCCTGGCATGCGGCGGAGCGCATTTCAGGGCGCGGTGCCACGAGGTTTACCCGGCGGTGCATGTCAGCTCCGGCGACCGGCCGCAGTGCCAGTCTCGGATCGGCGTTAGCGCGGGTACGGGCGACGGATTCGGGCAGCAACGCGACACCCAGGTCTTTGCGCACGAAGTGGGTGACCTCATCGACACGCGTCACTTCGAAAGCCACTCGCCGCGTCACGTTGGCGAAGCCGCGGTCGGTTTCGTGTCGCAGACCGTAGCCAGGGGGAAAGTCGATGAACGGTAATGCGGCCAGCGCAGTTATCGACACCGATGATTTTTTTGTGAGCGGGTGGTGGGCGGGCATGACGGCGATGAGCGGCTCGCTGAACAGATGGGTGAACGTCAAGGCACCGCCGGTCCTGGATACGTTGGAGCCCACGATCGCCACGTCCAGCTTCCGGTCGCGGACCGCCTCGATCAGCACGTCGCTGCCGCCGCTGCGCAACGTCACGCTGACGTCGGGATAGTGCGAGTGAAAGGTCGCCATCAGAGTGGCCACATCGAGGCTTTCGGATGGGATCTCCATCATCCCGACCGTGAGCCGGCCAACGACCGTGCCGCCGAGAGCCTGTGCGTCAACGGCGATCTGGTCAATGCCCGCAACCACCTGGCGCACCAGCGGCATCAGCGCTTCACCGGCGGGGGTCAGCGAGACCGAGCGGGTCGTCCGTTCGAACAGCCGTAAGCCGATCTCACTTTCGAACCGACCGACCTGCTGACTCAAGGCTGATGGCACGACGAACATCGCCTCGGCCGCCTTGGTGAAACTATTCGCCTCGGCCAACGCCACGACGTAGCGCAATTGCTGCAGGTTCACAATCCTTCATCTTTCGTGATTAATCGCATCATATCTATTCACTGGACTCGTGGATGCGTTGCCTTCAGGATCAAGGGCATGTCCGCGGATTCGTCGTCACCGGCTGCCTTGGCGGCTGCCGGCATCGTGGTGCGTCCGCAGCCAGGCATGGCCGGCAACGACTGCTCGGTGGCAGCGGTGCGCGACGAAATCACCGAACAGTTTGACCGCCTTGCGTTCCTGGGAGAGTTGCGCTGCTCGCATGACCGGGTGGTCGCGGGTTCTCTCGAGGAGTTGGTGTTCACCTACACCGTCGGGGGATCCGGCATTGCCGACAGCGGTTGGCTGAAGCTGTGCTTCCGCTACTACTCGGATTGGGATCTGCAGACAACGTCGCCGGACGCCCGCGACTTCGCGACCGCCCGCTTGGTGAGTCGGTCGCTGATCGGCGGGGCCTCCGACGACAGTGCCGCGACGGTGCAGCACCTGGTCACGAGATATGACGTCAAAGGCGGGGAGCGGCCATTTCAGAAGTCACTACTGATCCACGTCGTGGACGGGTACCTGCGTCCCGGTGATGTGATCGAGATCCGCTGCGGCGACCGCCGTTTCGGCGGCCCCGGGACACGCGTGCAGACTTTCGTGGAAGACGAGTTCGAGGTCCACCTGTTCGTCGACCCGCTGGGCACGTCGCGCATGGCGCACGCTGATGTGCATCGAATTGCGGTCGTACCGGGTGCACCCGAACGAGTCGTCGTGCACGGCCCTCGCATCGTGCGCAGCGATGCGCCGGCGGTGCACCTGCATGCCCATCTGCAAGACCGTTGGGGCAACACCTGTTCCGACGTTGCCGCGACGATGCATGCGCTCATCGACGGTGTCGTCGTGGACAGCGCCCGTACGCCTGCGAACGGGTGGTCCAAGGCGTCGCTCCGCGTGCCGCCGGTCGCCACCCGCATCGACGTTGCCGCCGAGACAAGCACAGCCGTGCTGCAGGGCGGTGAGACCGTGATCGACATCGTCGACGACTTCCCGTCGCCGCGGGCGTACTTCTGCGACCTGCACGTTCATTCCAACGACACCGTCGGCACTCAGGACACCGACTGGAACCTGCACTACGCGCGCGATATCGCCGCGCTCGACGTACTTGGGTATACCGCCAACGACTTTCAGATCACCGACGACACGTGGGACGACGTCGTCAGGGCGTGCAGGCAGATCGCCGAGGACGGCGCGTTTGTCTGCTACCCCGGAGTGGAGTGGTGCGGGACCGCCGGCGCCGGCGGCGACCACAATGTCGTCTTCCTCGGTGAGGACACCACGTTGGCCCGCTCGCTGGAATGGCACCAGCGCATGGCGACCACGGCGCCCACCCCGCAGACCTGGCCGGTCACCCAGTTATACGCCGCCTACGAGAAGGACCCGGAGTCTTACCTCTTGATCCCGCACGTGGGCGGGCGACGAGCGATCCTGGACTGGCACCACCCCGAGCTCGAGCGGCTGATCGAGGTGCATTCGGCCTGGGGGAGTAGCCCATGGTTCTTCGAAGACGCCCTGGCGCGCGGCCTACGGCTGGGGGCGAGCGCCGCCAGCGATGAACACCGCGGACGGCCGGGGGCCGGGGCGCCAGGCGCCAACATCTTCGGCGGCTTCGGCGGGCTCACCGGCGTCCTCGCGCCGGCCCTTTCCGCCGCAGACGTCGGTCGTTCGCTGCGCGCCCGCCGCACCTGGGCCACAACCGGTGCGCGCGCGGTCGCCCTGCTGCGCAGCGGTGAGAACTGGATGGGTGACGAGTTCGCCGCTGACGCCGGAGAACTGACCGCCGGTTACGCCTTGTACGGCACGACGGGATGGGATGACGTGACGGTCTACGACAGCGCCGGTTTGCTCTGGCGTCGTGACCTGCACGCCGAGACGGGGCTTTCGCCCAACCTCGTTCGCGTCAGCTGGGGTGGCGCTCGGCACCGTGACCGCTACCGCTGGGCCAGCTGGTCGGGCCGACTGCGTATCGATGGCACCGCCGTCGAACACGTAACGCCGTGGGCGATCACCCATCCCGAGCAGATCGTCGATGTCGACGGACCGGCCGTGGCTTGGGATACCAAGACTTACGGCGCGGATATCGGCATCGTGATACGGCTCGCCGACCTGAGCCGCGCGCGCTTCGAACTCGACGCGACGGTGCAGGAAGACGGCCTGCGCACCCGGGCGAACCTTTCCGGGGCGGAGCTCGTCACCGAGGGACATCGTGACATCGCCGTCGGCGGTCTCAATCTGCGCGTCCGCCTCGAACGCATCTCCGACCCGAAGGCACTGCCGACCACCGTCACCGGCGAACTCAACCTGCAGCTGCCCAAGGGCGACAGCGCAATATACGTGCGCGGCAAGCAATTCGATGGGCATCAGGTATGGACAAGCCCGCTGTTCGTGACCCGAACCACGGGGACCCCGTAGTGACCCGACTTCGAACCGGCCTTACCCGCCGCCTCCACATCGACTTGCGCCGCATCACCTGCGCGGCTTGTCCGGCCCCCAGGGCCGTCTGACGCGCGCGCACCGCCGCGCCATCAGCACTCACCGCTCCCGCGGTACGGCAGCAACTCTCGTTGTGAGCCGCGGCCAAATCCGCCAGGTTCTGATCCGTTTCGATTCGAGGAAACCATGTCACTGCACCGATTCGGCAGCAAGCTCATCGCGCTGATCGCCGCGTCAGCTACCGTCGCCGTGCTGTCCGGGTGCTCGAGCCAGGGCGCGTCGCCGACCTCCTCCGCCGTATCGCTGCGCCTGGGATATCTGCCGCGCATCACGCACGCCTCGGCACTGGTGGCTCTCCACGACGGCTTCTTCGCCAAGCAACTCGGACCCCAAGTCAACTTCACCGCAAAGCCATTCAGTCGAGGGACCGAGGAAGTGACCGCGCTGCTGTCTGGCCAACTCGACGCCGCCTACGTCGGTCCCAATCCCGCCTTCAACGCCTGGCAGAAATCGGGAGGGAAAGCGATCAAGATCATCTCCGGCGCGGCCAGCGGAGGTACCTCGATGGTCGTCAAACCCGACATCAAGACCGCCGCAGACCTCAAAGGGAAGACCGTGGCGGACCCCGCGCTCGGCGGGACCCAGGACGTCAGCCTCCGCGACTGGCTCGCCCACAACGGGTTGAGGACGAATATCCAAGGAGGCGGCGATGTTTCGGTCAAACCGACCAGCCCGGAATCGGCGATCGTCCAGCAATTCCTTACCAACCAAATCGTCGGCGCCATCGACTCCGCGCCTTTCGACGTGCAGATGATCAAGGCTGGTGGGGTGCGACTGTGGTCGGACCCCAACACCATCACCGTCCTGGTGGTCCGCCAAGAATTCCTTGCGGCCCATCCTGACGCGGTCGCCGGACTGCTGCGCGCCCAGGCCGAGGCGACCGAACGTATCGCCACGGACCGCGGTGGCGCGGCCCAATCTGCCAATGCCGCGCTGGCGAAAGATCTTGGCAAGGGGCTTGAACCGGATGTACTCGCGGCCTCCTTCGAGGAAACCACCTACACCAACGATCCCGGAATGGCCTCACTGCGCGACCAGGTCTCCAAGGCCGTGGCCATAGGGTTGCTGAAGCCACTCGATATCAGCGGCCTGTACGAGCCGGGACCGCTCAACAAAGTCCTCGCCGAGCCGGCAAGCCGCAGGTGACCCGTGATCCACTACGTTCAGTCTGATCACCTCAGCGGGCCGCCAGCCGAAGCGAGCGCCCAAACGTCACGGGCCGTGCGGCTCACCGACGTGACCAAGCGGTACGGCCGGGGCCGGTCGGCCGTCACAGCCCTCGATCGCATCACCTTGACGGTCAACTCCGGTGAATTCGTCTGCGTTGTGGGGGCATCCGGCTGCGGTAAGAGCTCACTGCTGTCGCTGATCGCCGCGATGGACCAACCGTCCGCCGGCGAGCTCAGCACCGATGGGCAACGGGTGGCCTTGATGTTTCAGGAACCGGCGCTGTTCCCATGGCTGACGTCGGCCGCCAACGTCGAGTTGGCCTTGCGGGCGCGCTCGGTGCCGCGCCCGCAACGCCGCCAGCGGACGACTGACTTGTTGCAAACGGTGGGCTTGGCTGACTTCGCCGACAAGCGTCCTCATCAGCTGTCCGGTGGCATGCAGCAGCGCGTCGCATTGGCGCGTGCGCTCGCCCAAGACGCCGACGTCTTGCTGATGGACGAGCCATTCGGGGCGCTGGATGCCCTGACCCGTGATCGCCTGCACGAGGAGCTGGAGCGCATCGTTGACGAACGCGGACTGACCGTCGTGTTCGTTACGCACAACGTTCGCGAGGCAGTGCGACTCGCCGACCGTGTCGTATTGCTCAGCCCGCGGCCCGGTCGCATCGTCGAAGAGATCGCGGTCCCGGTGGCGCGCCGCCACAGAGTCAACAACCCGGACGTTGCCGAATTGGCCTCCCGCATCTCCACCCAGCTACGGAACGAGGGAAACCGTGGCGGTGCTTGACAGCGATCTCGCTACCAAGAGTCACCGGCCTGCGCTGACGCCCCAAGCGCCGCGCCCAAACCGGGTGCGGATCAGGTCGGTGCTGGCGGCGATGCGGGCGAAAGTCTTTGCCGTCGCGATGGTTCTGCTGATCTGGCAGCTCGTGTACCTCAGCGGGTGGAAGCCGTCATTCGTGCTGCCCGGCCCCGGAACCGTCGCGGCCAACCTCTGGCAGCGGCTGCATGAGGCCGTGCTGTGGGACGCGATCGGGATCACGATGTGCCGTGCGCTGGCCGGTTTCGCGCTGGCATTGCTCATCGGCTCGGTCGTCGGCGCAGTGATCGCGCAAAACCGGCTGCTGCGCACGGCATTCGGGCCGGTGATCACCGGTCTGCAGACCATGCCGGCCATCGCCTGGTTTCCCTTCGCCATCATTTTCTTCGGGCTGCACACGTCGGCGATCCTGTTCGTCGTCGTCATCGGCGCCGCACCGTCGGTGGCCACCGGGGTGCTCGCCGGAGCCGGACAAATCCCGCCCCTGCAGCTGCGGGTCGCAAAAAACTTGGGATTGCACGGCTTTGGGCTCTACCGGCACGTGGTTCTGCCCGCCTCGCTACCGATGTTCGTCGCCGGCCTGCGCCAGGGATGGGCGTTCGCCTGGCGTAGCTTGATGGCCGGCGAATTGGTGGTGCTGATCAGCGACACCGCGTCGATCGGGGTGCTGTTGGAAAACGCTCAGAACCTCAGCGATATGCCGTCGGCGATGGCCATCATGATCGTGATCCTTTTGATCGGCATTGCCATCGACGCCGTCTTCGACGCGGCCGATCAGCGTATCCGCCGGTATTGGGGACTGATCGAAACCAATTCTGAATGACTCGACCATCCACTCGGACAAGGAGCCCCATGCCGGAGGACCACCACGATCATCGACTGCCGGACAGCCCATTTCGTCTTTGGGCGTTCGGTGATGCGCACGTCGGGACAGACAAGCGCTACGGCAGACGGAGCCTGGCCGAGGCGATAACGCATTCGGAGGCCGGCGGATCCGAAGGTGGCCCACCGTTCGAGTGGGATATCGCCATCGACGTCGGCGACATGTCCGGGGCCCATCACCATCTTCCCGACGACGCCGAGGGATCCGAGCTTCGCCGCCAGTTCGCGAGCCTGCGTCGCCACCGACGCGAGGCCATCTACAGCGTCTGCGGCAATCACGACCGCAGCGGCCTACACGAGCCCGAGGCATGGTGGTGGCAGAAGTGGGTAGATCCCCTTGGACAGCACACCGAATTCTCCGGAGTCGACGCCAACGCGCGGCCTTATCCAGTCGAGGGCGCGTGGGACCACTATTCCTTCCGGGTGGGCAACCTCTTGTTCCTCATGCTCAGCGACCGCAACGAACCCACCCAGACCGTGGGGCGGGGCCCGCTCGGCGGCAACCCGGGCGGCGTCGTCAGCGGCGAGGCGTTCCGCTGGTGGAAACACATGGTGCTGAGCAACCCCGATTCGATCATCATCGTCGTCCACCATTACGTCCTCAAGGACACCACCGTGGCCTCCGGGGAGTGGGAAGGCGTTCGCAAAGGGCCGGACGGGCAGCTGCTGGAGCACTATCATCGCCCGTTCGAACTCGGAACCCCACACGCGGCGTCCTATCTGTATTGGGTGGACAGCAAACCAGACTCCGGGGCGTTCGAAGACTTCCTCACCGAACATCCCGGCCGGGTTCACTTGTGGATCGCCGGGCACACCCACACCCACCCCGACGACAGCTATGGCGGCAAAACCCATATCGAACAACGCTGGGGCACATGGTTTCTCAACGTCGCATCACTGAGCCGCCACCATATGCCCATTACCACACTTCCGATCAGCAGGCTGCTCACCTTCACGCCCGGCAGAGCTGAGGTGCGGGTCCAGTGCTACCTGCACACCAGCCAATACGCACCGCAAGGCTGGTATCCCAAGGCCGAACGGAGCCTCACGCTCAATAAGGCGTTCGTGGCACCGGCGAACCATTCGCTTGAGCGGACAGGCGCATCGCGCTCGGCCGTCGTTAGGTGACGCGCAGCTGAAGTGAGTAATCAGTGAGTCTCGGTGAGCTACCACCGGAAATCAATTCCGGCCGACTGTATTCAGGTCCCGGCTCGGCCTCGATGAGCCTGGCGGCTGAGGCGTGGGATGAAACGGCGGCGCAGTTATACGACATCGCGGAGAGCTATGGCTCGGTGGCGTCGATGCTATTCCAGGTAGAGCAGCACCCGGCGTCGATCGCGGTCGCGGCGGCGGTGGTGTCCTTTACCGCATGGCTCAATGCCGTCGCCGCCCGCGCGCGGCAGGCCGCGCGCCAAGCGAGAGCGTCCGCCGACGCATTCGAGTCCGCGTTAGGGGCGGTGGTGCCGCCGTCGGTGATCGACGCCAACCGCGCGCTGCGGCTGGCGCTCGTGACGGCAAACGGCCTGGCCCAAAACGGCCCCGCAATCGCCGACACGGACGCTGGCTACGAACGGATCTGGGCACAGGACGCCGACGCCATGTACGCCTATGCCGCAGCCGCTGCGGCCGCGTCAACTCTGGCACCATTCGACTCGCCGCCGACCGTGGGATCGGGCCAGCACGACCCCGCGGTCGCAGAAACCGCGTGGAGCCTGATCGCGGCTCCGCAAGTGGTATCGGCCGGCGGCCACGTGATGCCCGTGATTCCCCGAGCGCTGCGGGCGCTGTCTCGTTCGCCGATAACGACATTCGACGCATGCCTGTCCGCGGCGACATCACCGCTGTCAAAACTGGGTTCACTGTCCGCTCCCACCGACTTCGCGATAAGCCGTCTGAGTTCGCTTAACAAGACAGCGTCACTGAAAAGGGCCGCAGCGTTGCTGCCGCTCCCGGGTCAGGTCGGCGGCGCTACGACCTCGGCAACGGCGCGGTTAGGTCGCGCGTCCTCGATCGGGGCACTGTCGGTGCCCCAATCCTGGGCCAAAGCCGCGATGCCCCGCGGCATTGAGCTCGAGACATCGGATAGCGACTATGTCCTGATCGACCCGTCCAACCTCCTGTGGTGAGCGGGCATCCGGCCTCACAATACCGCTGTGTCTCAGGACTATTCGCAGTGTGGCGCTACAGACGTTGGGCAGCAAAATCCGCGCCCTGGTCGACCATGCCGTTCGCCGCGTACAGGGTATGCGCGATCCCGGGCGGTCCAGGAGGTGCGCCATTGCAAACCGTGTCGTCGGGGGCGCACAACTGAATGGTCTTGCCTGCGTACAGCGGACCGATCGTAATGGGTGGCGCGCCGGCGCCGCGCAGGAATTCATTGGAGGGTGTTCCGAACAGGACCACCGCGGCCACGTGATCAGCGACCGCCCGCGGCAACGGCTGCGGCACATAGGACACGAACTCCTGTGGCACTTCCTTGGGTATGGCAGGGGAGGTCACAAAGCCGGCCACGGCAGCGCCTTGGGAATACCCGCCGAGCACCATTTTGGTTCTGGGGCAGTTCGACGCCGTGGATTCGATGTGGCCGCCGGCGTCCTTGATCCCGTCCACAAAGGTTCGGGCGAAGGCGATGCCTCCGTTGAAGTCGCCGCTCGCCTCGTAGTTGACCGGAGAGACGCGCACCGACTTTCCGCCGACTCGCGAGCTGAGCGCGTCGACGAACGCCTGCCCGACCCCGCCGACCCCGGGTGGTTCGCCGGTGCCGCGAGCAAAGACCACGTCGACGTCGGGACACGGTTCGGCGGAGGCCGCCGGGACGGGCGCGCTCAACAGCGCCGCCGAGGCTGTTACTACCGCAGTAGCGAGATAGCGAATGGATCGTAGCGAGCTCATGCATGCGAATGCCCAGACGCGATTGACCCGAAACCCGCAATTATTCAGCGGCAGCGGACTGAGGTTCTGCCTGCCACTGAGGGTGAGGCAACCAGGCCGGCGCGCCGCATCACGACGAGCGCGCTGCACGCCTGGCGCGGTGTCGGGCCCTGACTCTTCCTCAGCGTCCGTCAAGCGTCAGGCGCGATCTCAACGGGATGTTCGCTCAACGGCTCAATCACAATTCCCACGTTCTTCATCACCTCAATTGAGCGGTTGGTCTCCAGCACGTCTTTAATGTCTCCCTCAACTATCATGTACGCGGCGCGGTTCATTCGTTCATAGAACTCGTTCATCGTCTCCACGCTGCGAAAAACCGGGACGAACCACGCACCGTCGCGTTCAAGCAAAAACGGCTTTTGTTTGCCGTCCTTCGTGTCGCCAAAAGGAGTGGAGTAGTAGACCTTAGCGTCGCGAGCAGCTTTTTCGGCCGGCTTCTTCTTTCTGAATGGCCACACAATTTTCTCCCTTCCGCCGGACGCCGTTGCTTCTGGCAACCGCCGCCGGGGCAAGCGCGGCGATCGTGGTCATCTGGCAGACCGCTCGAGGCGCAGCACGGCGATGTCATCGGTAAACCCACCGTGTGGCTGGGCAAGCTGGTGGGCACTGTCGATGAGCGCGTCGACGAATTGTATGCCGGGCAAGTGTGCGTGGGAACGGGCCAGAGCGAGCAGACCGTCCTCGTCCAGGGGTTGGCTGCCGTTGCTTGAAAACCCTTGGAAGAGTCCGTCGGTCACCAACACCCGCCCCGATCATCCGGCAGTTCCAGCTCGTGTTGTGGCCAGTCGTCGGCGCGCAGTCCCAGCGCCGGGCCGGCCGGAGGCATGATCCATTCCACGGTGCCGCCGCCGTGTAACAACATCCCGGGATGCCCGGCACGGATCGTTTTGAGGCGCGGGTTGTCGGGGGAGATTTGCAGGGTGAGCGCCGTGGCGCAGATCCCCGAGCCGCTTCGTTCTGAACGCAGCACTCGCTCGAGGTGGTGCATCCTCGCCACGTCGTGCACGCCGGCGAGGGTGAGCGCACGAAACGCGATCCGCAATGCCGCACCTAGTGGTGCCTCATGGGGACCGTCCTCAGCGACCTCACCGATCAGCACATGCACGGTGCGGTCAGGTGTTTGGATGACGTCGTAGAAACCTCCGCATAGCAGCGCGTGCTCGCGGCTGGGCCGGTACCGGGCGACGAAGTCGACGCCCGGGTTGTCGAGTAGCAGCGGGGAGGCCGATAGGCCCCGTTCGAGTATGGCGTTCTCGCGGGCCCGCAGCTGGGTGGCATCCAGGTCGACGGCCATCAGCTCGGCGCGCTTGCGTTCGATCGCATACAGCAGCGCACGGCGCACCACGTCGGGTTGGACGCGGCCCTTGACCAAGAAGTCCTGGGCACCGGCCGCCACCGCCGTAGCTCCGAAATCTTCATCGTTCAGCCCGTCAGCACGACAATCGGTACGGTGGCATCACGTTTGGTGATGCGCTCGAGAGCGTCCATTCCGCTGGCGTCCGGCAGATGCAGATCCAGCAGCACGCAGTCGGGCCGGGCCGAGGCAAACACCTGCTCCGCGTGTGCCATCGACCGCGCCCACACCAGCCGTATGCCGCTGACGGCATCATCGATCAGATCTTCGACGAGTAGCGCATCGGCGCGGTCGTCCTCGATCAGCAGCACGGACAAGGACCGCGCGGCGGGCGTGATGGGAGCACGCAACGGAATCAATTCCCGATCACCGGTGAAGGCCCAGGTCGACTCGGGTTGTTCGCGGGACCTGTCGTGCGTTGCGTGCAGGCCCACCACGTTCAGATCTCGCCCGCGGCGCCGCGGGTGTGGCGTTTCACCATTGCGGCAGCGACGTCGACGAGCTTGATGTTGGCCTCTTGGGATACGCGGCGCAGCGTATCGAAGGCCTCGGCTTCGGTGAGGTCGTTGAGCGCCATCAGCATGCCGATGGCTTTGCCGATCTCGCGGTTGCTGGCAAGGCCGCGTTGCAATGTCGCGGCATCTTCGCCTTGAGCCACGGCGTTGGCGGCGACGCCGGCGAAAGCCGCCAAAAGGATTGCGCGTTCGACGGCCACCATGTCGAACGCATTGGGGCTGTCGGAGAACAGGTTTAGGGCGCCGATTTTGTGAGGGCCGACAAGCAGGCGAAAGCCCATGATTCCGTGCACCGGTGTTTCGGTGAGGACCCGGGCGGCCAGAGCGGGCCACTGACTGCCGGCGCGGAGATCGGGATCGATTTGTGGGGTTTCCTCCGAGATGGCATCCAGGCAAGGGCCTTCGCCGAGCGCTTGCTCGAGCTTATCGATCTTGCGGGCGACGCTGTCGCTGGCTGCCGCCGTCGTGGCGATGTGGTTGTCGCGCAACATGACGCTGGCATGGTCGCAGCCGGGAACCATGAGTGTGGCTGCGATGCAGATCGCAGCATAGATCTCTGCGGGCGTTGAGCCTTGGTAGACGATGTCGGCTAAGCCGGTGAATACCGCGGTGGGCTCGGCACGCGAACGCGATACCGCCACATCGGGGGATTCGTTACCGTCTGGCATCCTCAACCCGCCTCGTCATAGCCTCACGCCGCCAAAGGTGCGCCGGCGCGCCAGGTTTCGACCTGGCCGGCCCTTGGCTCCCGCCGGCCCGCAACGTCGCTGTGGCAATATTCTGCCCACTGGTGAGCCTGACCCCCTCCCGATGTCGGTACGGCGCGGGCGCCTGTCGCAGTCCGCGCGCTGCCGAACTCCGTTGTAAAACCACGTGACCGCAGTGCCCCTGCGTTCATCCCGCCGATCCTGCGTAGGTGACCTGCCCGGCGGAGGACCCGGTCGCTTGTGTTGCGTTGTGCGGCGGTGCCGGCTGCAACTCCACGTTCGTCAGTTGAAGCACGCCGACCAGCCTGGTGGGGATTCGTTGACCGGTTCGCAGAATCACGGTGCGGCCGTTGGCGCGCGCGTGGTGATCGAGGGTGTAAAGCTGCTGGTGACTGATGAACTCTAGGCCTTGCGCGTCGATGACGATCAGCGGGTCATCGTCGAGCAGCGACCAAATGCGTTGCAATGCGGTGGTGTAGAGCCCGTCGCTGTGTAAGTCGATATTGCCGGTCAGCGCGAACGTTGCTTGCGGTGCAGGGTGCAGCCGGAAACGGGGCGCACGCTCACCGAGATCGGGGTGAAGGCAAATGAGTTCGTCCGCGGCACCCGCCAGCTGATGGGTGTCGTAGGCGCACAGCGCGGAAAAGGGCAGCCCTGTCATCGTGCGGGAGAGGAGGAACTCAAATTGCGACAGGGCGGCGCGTTGGTCGGGGCGGCGGGCCAATGTCGTAGCGTCGACGACCACGCGAAAGCCGTTGTAACCATTTTGGATTGCGTGATCGAGGGCCGCCACACTGATGGCCACAGCGGTATGCGGGTCCACAATGTCGGTGCCGTCTAAGACGGCGTAAAACTTCGATGCCGGTGTCACGCCGACCCCGCCGGCCGTAAGCCGGTCGGCGATGCCGGGCAGCGCCGTCAATTCCGCCCACAATTGCTCGCGGCTGCCGTGCCCGACGAATTCGATCCAGTAATTATGGGCGAGTCCCTCGGCGATGTACCGCGCAGCGCGGGCGTGGAAGTCGGTGCGGTCCTGGAACTTCCAGCCGAGATGCTCGAAAGCCGAGGTCACCTCTGCTGCTGTGGGCTCCATGGAATCAAGCGTCGAGCACGTCGGCGGTGGCTGCGTGCAGAGCCAATCCTGATTCCGCGCCATCAGTCGATGGGGTTTCCAGACCAGTCACCCGGCGCGGGTGGTGGGTTATCAGGCGCCGGCGCGGGAATCGGGGGATTCCCGGCATCTTGATTAAGCCGCCCGGCGGCGAAATTTGCGCCCTGGTCAATCATGCTGCTGTTGTCCGCATAGGTGTTGTGCGCGGCGAAATTGAGGCCATCAGAACACACCGGGTCCTCGGGAACGCACACCTTGATGGTCTTGGCCGCATACGTCGGTCCGATGACCACCGGCGGCTGACCCAGGAAGTTCATGGCCCGCACATTGGGCATTCCGAACAGCACCACCGCGGCGACGTGATCGGCCACTTCAGGTGCTAATGGTTTCGGTACCGTTGCGGGATCAACGCCCTCGGGCACCGCATCCGAGGTGACAAAGCCCATCACGGCCGCGCCCTGCGAATAGCCGCCGAGCACCATCTTGGTCCTGGGGCATCCGTTGGCCGTGGAAACCACATGCGCGCCAGCGTCTTTGATGCCCTCGAGGCCGGTGTCCCACTGGTCGCTGGCGGGGTAGTTGACCGGGTACACGTCGAACGAGCCGGCGCGCACCCGCGAGCGCACAGCGTCAACGAACGCCTGTCCCGTCGGGCCCACGCCCGGTGGCTCACCGGTGCCGCGTGCGAACACCACCTCGACATCGGGACATCCCCGGGCGACGGCGAGGGGAACCGCGGCGGACGGGAGCACCGATGCCAGCGCAATACCTACAAATCCAACGACCAAATGCACGCGCACGTTTCGTATTCCTCGTCGTTTCGGGCCTGAGCGGAACCGCAGTGCACCGTTCGGCCGCAACGGACCAGAGTCGCATTGCTGGTGGCTGACGAGCACGCCGCGTCGTTTACAGCGTAAACAGCAGGGCTTACGTTGTAAACAGGTGGGCGCGATTGTTGGGTTGTCGGCGGCGACAGCCCTATTAGCGACGAGCCATCAGAAGTTCGATGCGATCGAGCAACGACTCGAGTCCCTCTTCGAACTCTGCGGTGCTGTGATCCTCGGACAACATCGGTTGTAACCGCTGCAGGCACGGGTAGCCCGTGAGATGCCGACGCGGTGGTTCGCCGTCGAGAATGGCCTCGTCCGGATGTAGTTCGGCGCCGTGGGCGTGCACTTCCAGAAGCAACTGGCCCAGCAGGAACGTGGTGTAGGCGCGGTAGGCGGCCACTGCCGCATCGTCGTCGAAGCCGTAGGAGAAGAGCGTCTCGAGGAAGGTTTCCATCCAGCGCAGGCTGCGCAGCGGCGGGCGGACCCATGGCGCTTCGGGCGCATGCGTGGCCAACAGCGGGAATATCTGCGGGTGTTCAAGGGCGATTTGGCGTACCCCATGCGCCAGGCGTACCAAGTAGTCCTGCCAGCCGTCCTCTTGACGACGCGCGGCAAGTTGTTCGGCGTGGAGGCGATCAACGATGCGGTCAATGATGCCGGTGAGCAGGTCACCACGACTGTGAACGTGGCGGTACAGCGCCATCGCCTCCACGCCGCAGGCCGCCCCCAGCCGACGCATGGTCAGCTGCGGCAGACCGTCGCGGTCAACGAGCGCGATGGCGGTATCCAAAACCACTTCGCGGGTCAACCGCGCGCCCCGGGGAGCATCGTCTCCATCAGCCGATGTCACCACCTGCTGGTCAGCATCGGCTATGTCACGCTGTGTGCGGTCGCGGCCATCACCGTTCACCGAATCGCCTCCTACGTTGGATCGGTGACGTGTCATCGAAGATTCGGCCTATACAAGTGGTGTTTGTCGACCAGATGCGGCGAGATGATCACCTCGGTAATTCTTTGTATCGCCGACTCTACAGCTGCTACCGATCGCAATAGGGGCGATTGCGGGCATCTCAGTAGATAAGGAAGCCGACCCGACAGCGATCCCTGACTGGCGCGCTCGGCCCCGATAAGCGTCGAAGTCCGCGACCGCGGCAGCAACATCACGTCGACGCCTCTCAACGCCCGGTCGGCGCCGCTCCCGTCTATACGAGACCTGACGATTGCTCCGCGGTTCCGGCTGCGGTAACGGCCCCTGGTTCCCTCCAGACCTTTGGTGCCACAGACGGATTCGTGCCACTAGCCATCAACGGCGATGCACGCCAGGCGCGCTAAAATCCTTCTTAGCCGCTACGGCGGTCGCATCCCAGCGATAGAGTTTTTCTCGTGCGAGTGGACCGCGAGCGTGTCTTCGCCGCTGTCGCGAACGAGCGGCGCCGGATCGCGACACTGGTCGAAGGGTTGGACGACACCCAGCTGGCAACGCCAAGCCTGTGTGCCGGCTGGGACGTCAAGACGGTGGCCGCCCATCTCGCCTGCTCGGTCGCTGATGGACTCCCGCCGGCCATGACGATGGCTCTGCGCCGCGGCAGCCTGAACCGCGCGATTGATGAGCTCGCGCGTCGTCGTGCGCAGCGGCCGGCCGCAGAAATCGTTGCCACCCTGCGTCAGTGCGCCGATCACCCTTTGAGCCCGCCGGTGATCGGGCCGGTGGCTCCGTTCACCGATATCTTGATCCACGGCGGCGACATCAGCATTCCGCTCGGGCTCCCGTTTGATCCCGATCCCGAAAGCGTCGGGCTTGCGCTGGATTTCCTGACTGGGCCATGGCCCGTTGGCTTCGTGCGGCTGGGCCGACTGCGGGGCATCTCGTTGCACGGCACCGACATTGATCGATCCTGGCGTAAGGGAGCCGAAATCCGGGGCCGCGCGTCCGCTTTGATGATGGCCGTCAGCGGCCGCAGCGCGCTGCTGGACAAACTCGATGGGCCCGGACTGCCTGTACTGCGCCAACGGCTGCTGTCCGCTTGACGATGGGTGCATTGGTGCCGGGTAGGGGAGATGTGATCAGTCCGCGACCCATCGCTCCAGAGCGGCCAGCGATGCGACCAGGTAATCCTCAGAGAAAATGGGCATTTCACCAACGCGTTCTCGGAAGTGCTGCGGCGTGCCGCTCCAGTCGTAAGTGAGGGTGACGTCCGTGCGGTGGCCGTTGGGGGCGAGTTCGTAACGCCAGAACCACCCGCCGGGCACATGCCCGCCCGCGTCGTCGAGCACGCCCGGCATCCACCCGATGACACGGTTCTCGTCGAACACGTTGACCAGATTGTGCGTGACGTAGTCGCCTCCCGCCCGCGTGAGGTACATGTTCATCGCGAACATCTGTCCCGCGCCGGTGAGCGGCGCAGTGTCGACCGGGTCGCGGACCCAGTCGGTGGGCTCGGTGTCCTGGTGGCGCGCTGGGTCGACGAGGACAGCGAAAATCTCGGCCGGGGTCGCGGCGATGGTGCGGGTGACGACGTATCGTTCATCGCTGGCGCTCATGCGTTGTCCTCGTTTGTCCCTGGGCCGTAGGCGGCTGCGATAGCGGGGGAGTCGAGCCATCCGGAGTATGTGGGTCGCGAGGGCCAGCCTTCGGGTGAATCGAGCCATTCCTCCTGGCGGCCCCATGGCAGGACGTCGATCAACGCGAAGGTGTGACTGAGTTGTTCGGTGCCCCGCCCGTTCGTATGCCACGTGCGGTACACGGTGCCGCCGTCGCGTAGGAACACGTTGACGCCGAAACCGCCGCCGGGTGGCGCATCCATGTCGGCGGCGAAGGGGCTCTGCGATGACGAATACCAATCCATGCGATTGCCGACCTTGCGCTTGTAGGCGAGTGCTTCCTCGATCGGTCCGTTGGTGACAACGACGAACCGGGCGTCATAGCGGTCGAGGAACTCCAGCCGGGTGAACTGTGACGTAAAGCCGGTGCACCCGCTGCACTGCCACTCCGCGCCGTCCGACCACATGTGGTGGTAGACGATGAGCTGGGCGCGACCGTCGAACACGTCGACCAGGCGGATGGGCCCGTCGGCACCGATCAGAATGTAGTCGGGCAACTCGACCATCGGCAGTCGGCGGCGCTGCGCGGCGATCGCATCCAGCTCGCGGGTGGCGGCCTTCTCACGTTTGCGCAGTTTGTCGAGTTCGGCGCGCCAGGTTCGGTGATCGACCACAGGCGGCAAGGCCGCGGTTTCGGGGGGCATGGCATCTACCTTCGCTCTCGATTTGTTCGTCTGGAAGGACTGACTGCCGGAGCGCCCGGGATTCATCGGTAGGGATGGGCGGCCCGTCGATGCCGCCGCTAGCGATGTCACATGTTGCCGCCCCGTCCCGTCTAGCGAATGAGGAACAGACAAGCCAATTGTGGGAGAGGCGGCATGATGAAGCGCTTGAGTGGCATTGCGCGGGCATACCTGATCGCGGTGACGGCCTTTGTCGGGACGGTCACCACCGGCATCGGGATCTGGTGTGTGCTCGATCCGCCCTCATTCGCCCGTGCCGTCGGGTTTGGCGAGCACCAGCACTTTCTGCACGACGTGGGCGCGTTCCAGATAGGCCTGGGAATCACGCTGCTGCTCGCCCTGATCTGGGCGGACGCTCTGGCTGTCGCCCTCGCGGGGTTCATTGTGGCCAACACCGTGCATACCGTGAACCACGTGATGGACCTTGACCTGGGAGGTTCGCCCGCCCAAGCGTGGGCGCTCGGTGCGGTATCGGTGGCCCTGGTCGCGGCGTTCGTGCTGCGGCTACATCAACTGGGCTACGTACTGGGCAGCGTTCCCATGGCCACCAGCCAGACGTTGGCGCCATTGGTGCGCCAGAAGACGATCCGGCTGATCACCTTTCGCAAGGACGGCACCCCCGGCTCGAGCCCCGTCAGCATCGTCGTGGACGGCGATCGCGCCTACTTCCGGAGTTTCGAGCAAGCGGTCAAGATCCGCCGGATCCGGCGTAACCCAACCGTCGAATTCGGGCCGTCCACGGGGTCGGGCAAGCCGACGGGACCCGTGCAACCTGGCGTCGTGCGCTTGCTCGACGGAGATGAGTATCGGCAGGTGGGGCGCCTGCTGCGGCAGAAGTATCCCTTCCTGCACGGCGTCCTGGTCCCGTCGGCGCATCGCTTGATGCGGTCCAAGTTCGGTCGCACGGTCCACGCGGAGCTGACCCCGTCGTCTCGATTCGAGTAGCCCAACGTCGCGCTTCCAGGTTCAGCAACGCCACTCGTCAACGTGCCACCGCGGTCGAGATATCGGGCGAGGTTTCTCAGCGATTCTGATCCGCGCGCACCGGTGGCAGGCTTGCACGGGTGAGCGATGTCGTGCGGGATTTCGAGTCTCAGCGGCCGCGTCTGTTCGGGTTGGCATACCGGCTGTTGGGGTCGGCGAGCGAGGCGGAAGACGCCGTGCAGGACGCGTACCTGCGCCTGCACCGCGCTGATGCGGAGGCCATCGAATCGCTGCCGGCCTGGCTCACCACGGCCGTCACGAACCTGTGCCTCACCCGGCTCACGTCGGCCCGCGCCCGCCGGGAGGTCTACCCCGGCCCGTGGCTTCCCGAACCCGTTCTCACCGACGACCGGACGCTCGGGCCGCTCGAGACCGCCGAACAGCGCGAGTCGGTATCGATCGCGCTGCTGAGCCTGATGGAGCGACTCGGGCCCACCGAGCGTGCGGCGTTCGTGCTCCGAGAAGCGTTCGCCTACAGCCATTTCGAGATCGCCGAGATCCTGGAAACCTCGGAAGCCAATGCCCGCCAGCTGTACCGGCGGGCGCGCCAGCGGCTGGGTGAGCCCCGGCGGCGCTTCCAACCGGACCGGGCGCAGTGGCGGCGCCTCGTCGAACGGTTCTTTACCGCCGCCCGAGCCGGCGACGTGGACGGACTCGTCGAAATCTTGACCGACACCGTGACGTCGACGGCCGATGGCGGCGGCAAGGTGGCGGCCGCCCGGCGCGTCGTCTCGGGCCGCGATCGGACGGCCCGCTATGTGGCGCGCGTGTTCGGCAGGAACCTGGCGCAGGCGGGTCCGCGTCTCGACGTCGCCGAGATCAACGGCGAGCCCGCGATGCTGGCGTTCGACGGCGACACGCTGGCCGGCGTCCTGTGCTTCGACATCGCCGGGGACCAGATAGCGGCGCTGCGGGTCTTGGCCAATCCGGACAAATTGCGCTTTCTTGCCAAGCAGTTGTCACATCCGGTGGCGCCATCCGGTTCATAAGACGTGACGAACTGTGTACTCGTAACCGGCGGCACCGGAACTGTAGGCCGCGTCGTCGTCGACCAGCTGACGGCCGCGGGCAAGGACGTCCGGGTCCTGAGCCGCGGACGGCGCCCGAACCAACGCGCGGACGTCGAACATGTCGTGGGGGACGTGCAGACCGGTGCTGGGCTCGATGCTGCGCTGGACGGCGTCGACACGATCGTGCACTGCGTCTATCCCACCGAGAACCTGGTCGCGGCTGCCAAACGGGCGGGTTCAGCGCATCTGCTGTACGTCTCCATCGTCGGGATCGATCGCGTTCCCTTCGCCTTCTACCGCAGAATGCTCGCCAACGAACGCACGATCGCCGAGTCGGGCGTGCCATGGACGGTGCTGCGGGCGACGCAGTTTCACGACCTGATCGCTTTCGTATTGCGCGTGCTCGCGAAACCGCCGGTCATGGCGCTGCCGTCAGGCCTGAAATTCCAACCGGTCGACGTGCGCGACGTGGGCGAACGGTTGGCGGGTTTGGCCCTCGGCGAGCCGATCGGGCGCGCACCAGATTTCGGGGGTCCACAGGCGCGTACGCTCGACGATCTCGCCCGCAGCTACCTGGCGATTGCCGGTAGGCGTCGTCCCATGGTCCCGATCCGATTGCCCGGCAAGGTATTTGGTGGGATTCGTGGCGGCGGGCTGCTGACCCCCGAGCACACCGCCGGCACGATCACGTTCGAGCAATACCTCGAAGAACAGCAAGCCGCCGGCCGGCTGCCGTACCGCGACGCCATCCGCGCTTACTTGAGGCGACGATGACCAGCCCCGTGCTGCGCGGCGGACTGTGGTTTTTGGCATTCGTGGAAGTCGCGGTCGGGCTCGTCGCGACGCTGGCTCCTCGGGCCTTTTACGACTATGTCCCGTGGGTCGATCGCATCCCGCCCTACTCCGAACACCTCATGCGCGATTACGGCGCGATGAACCTCGCGCTGGCACTCGTCGTCGTCGCCGCCGCGATGACGATGGAACGACGCTTGGTCCGGGTCGCACTGGGCGCCTACCTGCTGTTCGCAGTCCCGCACTTGGTCTTCCACGTCACACACCTCGAGAACGTCACGACGACGGCCGCGGTTGCGCAGACCACAACCCTCGCGATCGCCACGCTGCCGACCGGGTTGCTGATCCTCACCCGAGGGCGCGACTAAGGGGAGTCCGGGGACGGATCAAGGCTAGATTTCATGACGGTTTCGGTTGGGCAAAGGTACTGCGGCTTACCCGCGATGCGAGGCCCGATGTCGCCTCTGCGGCTTTAGTGTTGCTGGTATGGCGGGAGTGGACAATTGCGTGAAGCGCTGGCGCACAGCGCTTCACGCGGCCGTGGCGGCCTTGATGGTTGTCATACTCGGACTCGCCATCACGCCGGCAGCTCACGCGGCCGCTGCCACGGCAACGTTATCGGTGTCCCATTCGTGGCAGAGCGGTTTCATCGCCCACTTCACCGTCACCAACTCGAGCATGGCGCCGCTGAACGATTGGAAACTCGAATTCGACTTGCCGGCGGGCGAATCCGTCTTGCACGCGTGGAACAGCACCGTCACGCAGACTGGCACGCACCATGTGCTCACTCCCGCGAATTGGAATCGCGTCATTGCGCCCGGTAGTTCGGCCACAGGTGGTTTCAGGGGCGTGCTGAGCGGTACCTACTCACCACCGGTGAATTGCGTGCTCAACGGGCAATATCCTTGCACTTAGCGCCGACGGTGCACTGAGCCTGTGCCGCTCCGGGGCCCACCGGCCCAAGCCGGGCGCCGATGCGCTTCTTGCCGTGCAGCGGCGAGTTCGTTGCCTCCGAGCGCAGCGCAACGCACTACGTAGCCAAAAACTTCGGAGGTAGAGAATGCCACCAACGAAGGGATCGTGGGATCCCGCCACCAGCGTAGGAACCACGGCGACGATGGCGGCCGCGGCGCGGGCCATAGCGACCGCCAATGGTGACATCAACGATCCCTTCGCCGAGCCGTTGGTCCGCGCGGTCGGCGTGACCTTTCTGACCCGCTGGGCTACCGGTGAGCTGTCCGCGTCGGATGTCGACGTGGAGGGCAGCCCGTGGGGCCTGGCACAGATGCCCGCGTCGATCGCGGCGCGCACACGGTACTTCGACGAATTCTTTGCGGATGCCGCCGCGGCTGGCATCCGCCAGGCCGTCATCCTCGCCTCGGGCCTGGATACCCGCGCGTATCGGTTGGGGTGGCCCGGAGGGATGACGGTGTTCGAGATCGATCAACCGGCCGTCATCGAGTTCAAGACAACGACGCTGACCAGTCTTGGCGCCGAACCCAAAGCCGACGTGCGCCCCGTCGCGACCGACCTGCGCCAGGATTGGCCGACGGCGCTGAACGCGGCGGGCTTCGAGCCCAACAGAGCTTCGGCGTGGATCGCCGAGGGGCTGTTTGGCTACCTGGCACCCGGGGCCCAGGACCAGCTGCTCGACACCGTCACCGCGCTCAGCGCGCCAGGAAGTCGACTCGGCACCGAGGCCGTCCCGAATACGGCCGACATGGACCCCGACGCGGCCCACGAACGCATGCAGGCGGCGACCGCCAAGTGGCGCCGGCACGGCTTTGAACCCGACTTCACCGTGATCGAGTTCGAGGGCGAGCGCCACGACGTCGGCGCGTACCTCGACGCGCGCGGCTGGACATCGGTCGCAACTCCAATGGGTCGACTGCTCGCGGACCACGAGTTGGGGCCGATCCCACAGACCGACGACAATCGACAAACGATGAACGGTGTCACCTACTACACGTCGACGCTGGGCACAGGGCGGGCTATAAGTGGAATCCTGGGAGGATGACCAAGCGCATCCTCAACGTCGTCTCCAACGTCGCCCATTACGACGACCCCGCCGAGCCGACCGGGCTGTGGCTCTCCGAGTTGACGCACGCCTATGACGTCTTCGCCGAAGCGGGTTACGAACAGACGATCGTCAGCCCGAAAGGCGGCGCTTCACCGCTGGAGCCGCGCTCGTTGAAGTTCCCCAGTTTCGGCAAGAGCGCCAAGGCCTGGAAGGCCGACGATACGAAGATGGCGCTGCTGGCCCGCACCGCCGCACCCGATGAGATCGACTCGACGGCCTATGACGCGATTTACTTCACCGGCGGCCACGCGGTCATGTATGACTTCCCGGATAGCGAAGGCCTGCAACGCATCACGCGCGAGATCTTCGAGCACGGGGGAGTCGTGTCCTCGGTCTGCCACGGCTACTGCGGCCTGCTCAACACCAAGCTGTCGGACGGATCGCTCTTGGTTGCCGGGCGCAAGCTCACCGGGTTCGCCTGGTCGGAGGAGGTCCTGGCCCGGGTCAACAAGCTGGTGCCTTATAACGCCGAAGCGGAAATCAAGAAGCGCGGCGCCCGCTACGTTAAGGGTCTGATTCCCTTCGCCTCGCACGTCGTTGTCGATGGGCGGCTGGTCACAGGCCAGAATCCGGGATCGGCCAAGGCTACCGCCAAGAAGATCGTCTCGGTGCTGGGCAGCTGACAAAGCTGCGGTGATCCTCCGTTAGGTGCCCTGGCTCGCCGTCGATGACCGCGGGTAAGTTCGTTCGGAGCCACGACGACCGCGACCGCCTGCCTCAGGAAGACGCGAGAGGAAGCTCATGAGAACGATCGCATACCGCCACGCGGCAGTCGCCGGCCTGGCCGCCGTCGCACTGATTGCTGTGGGCTGCGGCAATGGCAAGAGCGTCGACGCGTCGGCACCGCCTCACGCAGGGGTGAACGCCACCACCACGTCTAAGACTCCAGCGCCGCCCGCGGAGGTGAAGCTCATCGGTGAGGGCAACGTCGAGGTGATCCTGACCGGCCCGATCGCCGCCAAGTACTCGTCGGCAACCCAGGATCAGAAGCAGGCCCTCGGCAAACCGCTGACGGGTGACCGCAACGCGGGAAAACGGGAGAGCGGCTTGGTATTTCAGCAGTTCCAGGGCGGCGTGATCACCGCCAGGAACGACGCGGTCGGTACACCCGCGTTTATCACCACGGGCAAGATCCGGGAGGCATGGAATGTTCCGCGCGACCCGAACGGCGCGCCCGCGATCACCGGCAATAACGGGTCGGCGGGACCGCTGGGCTTTCCGACCAGCGACGTGAACACCGTTGGCGATCTGCTTGTATCGAACTTCGAGCACGGCAAAATCGAGTACAACCCGAAGACCGGCCAGGTCGAAGTGACGGTAAACGGCAACGTCGTACCATCCGGGCTGTAGCCCGCGGCCCCAACTCCCAGTCACGGGTCGTCGTCTGGCGCCAACAGACGAATGTTGATCTGAAACACCCCCTGCTGAGGAATTGTCAATTCCTGTGGATGGGTGATCTGTTTCCCGCTTCCCCGACATTGCGTTGTGGCGGTGATCGCGTCGGCGGGAGGCGTTGATCAGGAAACGCGGTCAGAGGCGGTTGGCGGCGGCTGCGATGAATTCGTCGAGTTGGTGGTTGGGTTCGTCGCCGCCCATGGACACCGCAGTTAGTAGATCCCAGGTGGGGTGGTATTCAAACTGGCCGCTGGCGTGCATCCAGTGCCGCAGGAAGCGATCTGCGACGGCTTGTCCGTGGTGCATGGCCAGGTTCACGCGGAAGTGGGCGATATCCTCCTGGACGGGTCCGGCGCACGACGAGACCCAGTCGACAAGTCCGGATATTTTGCCTTGCTGCCACAAGATGTTGCCGGGATGAAAATCGCGGTGTAAGAACACACGGTCGCTGCTTGGGCGCACGTCATGGTACGTGGTGACGGCGCGTTCCCATGCCCACCGGTAGCGGGTCCACGTCGGTGGGGCGTTCTCCGGCGGGTAAGGCTCCCACCGGCGTAACTGTTGCGGCGCCGGTATGGCATGAATCGTCATCATGACGTCGATGACGGCGTCCAGCCATGGGTCTAGCTCTGGTGGGTCCCACACGACGGCGCCTGGCAGTGCGGTCATCAATACGGTGGGCACACCGGTGTCCTGTCCGTGCGGGTCGGCGGCAATCACCTTCGGCGCTGGAACCGATGTGTCGGCCAAAAGACCTAAGATCAGTACCTCGTTCGCAGGAGCCCACGGCTCGTCGCGGATCCAGTCCAAGACGAATCGCTGCAGGATCACAGCGCTTCGGTTATCGAGAACAAGACGGTGAATCGCCGCGGACTGGCCGCCTTCCAACGGCCGCTGCGCAATGACCTGACATTTTGTCTGGCGCTCAACCCATGCCAGTACGCCCGGTGGAACTGGAGCACGCAACTGATCGTGCAACTCATCATCAATGTCGAATCCGTACGGCGGCATCCGCCTTATCCTGTCGAACGGGCCGAGCCGTCGATCACCTCAGGCGGATTAATTCCACACCAGAGGGAGTCGATGTCATAGCCAAAGCTTGCCTCAGGCCACCAAGGCTAATCGCGACGTGCGATAGCGGAACCGTCCGGATAATCAACAGTCGACGAGTTCCTGAGCCCACCGGTATCGCCCGTTAGCCGTTTCAACGCCTGGAACAGCCGTTGTAGGCGTGTCCCTCCACCAAAACCGTCTGATGAACCGGCATCATTCTTGCTGATTGAATAGTTGATCAGATGATGTTTCTTCACTTTGAGTGAAGTCGAGGAGGCGTGGGTTGGCTCTGGCTGTAGTCCGCGATCTGCGGGAACATCGAGTACCGGCGAGCGAGGAGGAGCTTGCCGACTTCGAGACCGATGTGTTGGCCGGGTTCGTGCTGGCACGGGCGTCGGCCGGATTGGTCGACAGCACGATCCGCAACGACATCAACCACCTCGAGCTGATCCGCGACTGGTTCGGCCGGCCGCTGTGGGAGATGCAGCCCGTCGATGCCGACGTCTACTTCGGCAAGGTGCTGCGCGACGCCAATCCCTCCACCCGCACCGGGCGGGCGGCAGCACTGACCGTGTACTTCCAGTTCTTGGAGCTTCGGCACAAGATCGACCTGCACAACATGACAGGTCGGGTCGTCGAGTGCCCGCTGGACGAGATCAACCGGCCGCGCGCTTCGGTCGATCCGCAGCTGCGTATCCCTCCGACCGCCGACGAGGTGGAGCGGCTGTTCGCCGGGTGGCGCGAGGAATTGGTCACCTGCCGCAAGTTCGCCCCGGCCGCCCGCAACTACGCGGTCGCCCGGCTGGCGGCCGACGTGGGACTGCGCATCAACGAGGCGCGGATGCTCGATCTGGACGATGTGCGGTGGGAGCTGGGGCGGTTCGGCAAGCTGAACGTCCGTCACGGCAAGGGATCACGGCGCAAAGGCCCCAAACCGCGACTGGTGCCGCTGATCAACGGCGCCGACCGCAGCCTGAGATGGTTCATCGAAGACGTGCTCGGACTGTTCGATATCGACCCGAATGGCCATGGCGCGCCACTGTTTCCGTCCGAACGCAAGAACATCGACGGGACGTGCATGCGTGCGACAGCTGACGTCTATCGCCGATCGTTGGCCGAGGCGGCGGACCGGCATCTGCCTGAGTGGTCGGGGAAGCTGACCCCCCATGTGCTGCGGCACTTTTGCGCGTCCCAGCTTTACCTCGACGGAATGAACCTGTTCGCCATCCAGGAATTATGTGGTCACGCCTGGACGGGCACGACGGCTCGATATATCCACGTCCATGCCACCCACGTCGAAGATGCCTGGGTCACCGGGCAACGCCGAGTCGCAGACCGATGGAAAGGATTGGCTCAATGAAGTGGAATCTACGCCTGACCGCGGCCAACCGCGGCATTTGGAAGGCCAGCGAACTCCACCGGATGCTGGCCGAGCGCGGCCTGGTGATCAGCGCCGGCAAGATGTCGGGCTTGTGGTCGGGCAATCCCAATGCCATCAAGCTCCACGATCTCGATGTTTTCTGCGCCGTGCTCGACTGCGCCATCGACGAACTGCTGATCCCCGAGCCCGAAACCGTGGCCGCACCCACGCCGAAGGGTAGCGAGGAGGCCGCCGCCGCGGCGGGTGAGGCCCGTCCCGTCACGCCGCGCGCCCGGACGAGAAGGTCGCTGCCGCCGCGATGAATTGCCTGCAATGCGGAGCCGAACTGCCAGCCAACGGTCGCCGCGACCAAAAATACTGCGGCAGAAGCTGTTCAAAAAAAGCGCACTACCATCGCGGAAAGGCGGGACTGCCTGCTCGCCCGGCCCGGCGGCATCCAGCCTTGGAATCCGACGACCCCGTGCTCGTAGCCGCTGCGGTATACGCCCGGGAACGCGCTGCCGCCCACGATTGGTGCGGTGACACCACAAACCGATGTCTCGACGCCCTGGTCACCCTTTTGGCCGGTCGGCCCACCGGAGATCGCGTGCCGCTCACGGAGGTTCGAACGCGGCCGCATCGGCTCGCCTCTCGTCGCAGCCTCGTCGAAATTCTCTCCCACTTCGACCTGCTGACAGACGACACCGAACCTCCGATCCGTGCCTGGATCGACCGCGTCACCGCGGATCTTCCGCCAGGGTTCGGTGAACCGTCGCACCACTGGCTCCTTACCCTGTTGGCCGGCGGCGCACGTGCTCGCCCACGATCGCCGAGGACGCTGTACAGCTACTTCGGCGCGGTCAGACCTCTTCTTGCGCACTGGTCCACCTCCTATGACCATCTCAGGGAGGTCACCAGGGCCGACGTCGACGCGGCGCTGCGGCCGTTTCAGGGAAATCAGCGCCATAATCTGATCAAGGCGCTGCGGTCGCTGTTCCGGCACGCCAAGAAGAATGGTCTGGTCTTCAGCAACCCAACAGCGGGTTTGAAGAGCCAACCAGTAGACCAAGACCTCGTGCCCATCACCGATGATGAGGTGCGCTCGATCGAGCAGCTCGCGAGCGAACCGCGTGCACGTCTAGTTGTTGCATTGAGCGTCGAACATGCCTGCCGCACAAGCGTTATACGCAAACTGATGGTCGACGACATTGACCTGCCGAACCGGCGGATCACCCTTGCTGGACACAACCAACGGCTCGGCGAGCTCACCCACAGAGCGCTGATTACATGGCTCGACCACCGCCGGAACAGATGGCCTCACACTCCGAACCGGCACGTTCTACTCACGACGAAAACTGCATTGCGCACAACGCCGGTGAGTCAAACATCGGTGAAGAAATCGTTGGGCGACAATGGATTCACGGTCGAACGTCTCCGTGCCGACCGACTCCTTCACGAAGCGCTGACCGCGGGTCCGGACCCGCTGCATCTGTCTCTCGTTTTCGGCATTTCTCATAACACCGCACGGCGCTACACCGCCGTGGCCGAGCGCCTGCTCAGCGACGAGCTGGAGCAAGCGTTGGAGCCCTAGTGCCACCCAACGCAGCTAGACTCAGGCCCACGAACCCGCCGCAGTTATACCCCTTCAGGGCCGAAAGGCCGTGAGTTCCAGTTGAAATCGCTTCAATCCGGCTGAACTCACGAAAAACTTACCGGTAACACTGCATATTCGAATCCGTCGTATTCAGGCGCCAGTCCCGATGTCATGCCTTCAGAATCGCCGAGTGGCCAGCGCAATGCCGAGCGCGATTTCGAGGGGACGGGCGTTGCGCATGGTCCATTGTTCCTGGAGCGGGGAGGTTGTGCTGCGACCGTTAAGGAGCGTTGCCGCAATCTTGATCTCGCACTCTTACCGTGGGTATACGAGATAACGCCTGTTGGCGACCGCAATCCTGGGGGTTCATATGACGACCGCAATCGCCGCGCTTGAGGCAATCGAGAAGGATGCGGACGACGCGAACGATCTTCTCTTGGCGGTCGCAGCAATCAACGCGGTTGCGCCCCTAAGGGAAACCGCTCTTGTCGACGAACCGCGTTGGCGCCTCACGGAAGAAGAGATCGTGGGCGTGTCGATTACGGTGATTTGGGTGTCCCTCATGGTGGTGATCAGCGTCGCCGTGGGCACGGCCTTGACGATGAGTTAGCGACCGGAGCTCACTGATCAGTCAACCCGCACACAGGGTGAGGCGCTTTTCAGCGGTTGCATATGGGCACATTCCACCATGCAAAAGCTGGTGGTGCAGTGTGCACACGGGATTAGATTCGCGAGCTGGTTGCCTCAGATCCTCCTCGGTGAGCACGGCCTCCAGCGGGCCTGATTCATCAGATGAACCCGGCGTAGTTCTGCCGTCTGGCGCATAAGCCCACGCCAGCCCTGGGTCAGATTGCACCGCAACATCGTTGATGTCGGCGCTTAACCGACTTATTCCATGGACGCTCGCGCTGCGTGCTCTGCGACGAGCATGAGCGGCGCGTTGGTATTGCCGGAAGTGGCGGCAACACCTTATCGCACGTCGCCGCTTGGACGACCCGCATGGAGGTTCCACTGGCCGCAGTCGGGGGCCAGGACGTCGTTGACGTCCACTTCGAATCCGCCGACCTTCGGCCCGGGATTGGACGCGGTGCTCACGACGCGCTGGTAGAGAACAGCGGCGGGGTGGACCTGATCACCGGACCAGGCTCGAGTTTGCCAGGCCCACCGGCGGCCAGGTGTGCTCGAAGACCCGATAACGCCATCGGCCGCGGCCCACTGGCAGACCCTGACACCTCCGTAGACCCCGGTGCGCTGAACCCCAAGAACTGAGTTGATTCCGCGAAACCACGGCAGCGCGGTGTGAATCCAGGTGTTGCGGTTGATGTCCTCGTCGATGGTGAAGAAAATCGGCGCACTCTGGCCGCCGCCTGCCGCGGTGTGCAAACGCCAGGCGGTGCGCGCATCCGCGACGCCGCCCGCGTAGCCCCGCGTGAAGTCTGACGGTGTCGACCCGCCCGGCTTGCCGTATTGGTAGTTACTGACAATCACCAAACCCGCGGCTGTCAGTGAGTCGGCGTAGGACCGAGTGATGGGCTTGGCGCCGAACGAGGAGCCGGGACGTGACAACGAGACGTAGTTGACCACCCCGCTATAGCCGGCAGCCCGGATCTGCTGCGCCGGAATCTGGTGTGCGGCAAAGTCGATCAGCTGAGGGGGAGCGGCGGCAGTCGCTGTCGGCATGCCGCAAGCTACCGATGCGGCACCCAGACCGGCCAACGTGGCGGCGTAGCGCAGCGCGTCGCGCCGGGAGACAGTGCGCAATGGCACATCGGTGGCGGCAGAGGGCAAATTGCGCACGGCGCAAGGTTAAACATGTGACTGTTGTTACCGATAGTGCTGCGCCAGTCGAAACGCGGTTGCATGCCCAAATAGATACCAAGCGGTGATCGTTCGGCTATAACCGCGAAAGGACATGCGGGAGAACGACCTACCGACGATCGCCCGCGCTGCGCGCTCGGCGATGCGCATGGTCGGCGCGTTGGTGTTGCCGGAAGTGATGGTGGGCATAGCCGAAGCATCGGCCGGTAAACATCCATATTGGATTGGTGCATATCCGTCCCGCGCCGCAGCAGGGAGGGTCTTTAGTCACGATGGCAACTTCACCGCGGGTCACCCTGCTCGCCGCGCAGTGCAGGAGCACGACTGTGCTGTGGTCGCTAAGGACCGTTACCGCAATCGTGATCTCGCGCTCGTATCTTCGGATATACGAGAAAGCCGAAGCTTCGACCGTCCATTAACGCCTATCGGCGTCCCGGGGGCTGATATGACGACCGCAATCGCCGCGCACGACCCGGTCGACAAAGACGCGGCCGACGGGCATGATGATCTCCTTTTGGCGGGTTAGCCCGACGCAGCTTCGCGCCTCTACGGCGAACGGAACCTTGAGCAGACCATCAGCGCGCGGACGGCCGCCAACCCTGTGAGATCAACGTCCGCCTCACTGATACCGCAAATGCCGCAACGATAGCCTTGCTCGGCTCGAAGGGCGTGGTACTGCTCAGGGTTTGAGTTGTCCGCACCCATTAACGGGAGAGCAGCGGATCAACTCCAAGTCTGACGGTGTCAATGTCATGCCCAACTCATGCCGCAGGACACCGATACTGATGGCAACGTCCGAGAGTGGAGCCTTCTCCCGATTACCCGACATAATGTCGCTTATCGGCATAATGCTCACCGGCGCAAGGCGGCTAGCGCGCCCGCGTCGGGGCTAAAACGAGTCCAGTAACCCTTGTCCACTGCCTTCCATGGCAGCAAGCCGAGAACGCTCAGTTGGCAAATCTGTCGCGTGGGTACGCGCCAGTCGCGCGAATGAACCAACTCTTGTGATCGTCTGATCGAGCGCTTCCGCACGACATCGCGCGCAGCCCATTGAGTGATCCTCGGCCTCGCTCGCCTGACCGGGCCTTTACCGCCATCATTACGTCACAGTGACGAATTGCGTTGTGGCGGCGGCACATAAGGCCCGCACCAATGTGCGGCCAATGCGGGTCCGATGCTGGGCGCGGACGCGCTACGGCCCCGATCCCACCTCGCCGCGCTCGGCGAGGGTACGTACGAGGCGCTACTCCGGCGGCGGGGGCGCCACTGGCTGGCACGCATTGGCCCCCGGGTTCCACCAGTTGCCCGGACCGCAATCAGGGGGTGCCGTCGGCTGGCACGCATTGGCCCCGGGATTCCACCAATTGCCAGGACCGCAATCAGGGGGCGGCGGTGCCACCGGCTGGCACGCATTGGCCCCCGGGTTCCACCAGTTGCCGGCACCGCAATCCGGGGGCTGGGCGGAGGCCACGCCGGACGATACCGCCGCCACGTAGGCCATTGGTCCTAATGCCACCGCCACGGTGCACACGACGCGACGAACGAACACACTCATCGAGCCCTCCCATCTCAGGCGTCCAGACTTTAGCTGGGCGTGAGTGTAAACCGACTACCCAATCCGGCGGCCTCGCAATCACTACCTCGCACTTTTACGCAGCGGCTTCCGGGCCCCCGCGAGGTGGGTGGGAATCCCCGACCCGCCCGATTCGTCACGGTGACGATTATGCAAGGCGGTAAGCGCTACTGCGATCACATCGTGGCCGGCTCGGCTTACGACTCCTTCGTCGGGCGCAGAGAGCTCCACGAGACTCCGATCACCACGAGACAGTGTAAGGATATGGCGGAGAAGAGACACCGGGTCGCGCTACAGACCGCACCCGACCACCGTATCCCCTTCCCCACCGTGGAAAACCCTATGGCCTAATTACGTCACTGTGACGGAATTGCCTTGCGGCGCGGCCATATTGAGACGGTACGATGTCACGCGTTGCGATAGTGAACCATCGGAACGTGCACTGTGACTGTCCCATCAATTGCGCGTCGGAAAATACATCTCCTGTTTCACCGTGCACACCAGTTCGCCGGTGCGGTTGAACATCGTCCCACTCGCCAGTGCCAGCGAACCGGCGCTACTCGGCGAGGACCGGTCGTAGAGAAGCCAATCCGACAACGCCGCCGGACCGTGGAACCACACCGAATGGTCGCGCTGCGCCGATGCCCCGACACCGCCGCGTGCGGCATATGCCGGTTCGGTCAACGTCACCGCCGACAGGTACGCCACCAGGCTGGCGGTCAGCACCGGGTCACCGGGAACTCGCCCGTCGGGTCGCCACCACATCGGCGCGCGGGCGGGCGGAGCAGCCTCGGTGTCGATGATCCGGCGCTCGAACCAGCGCAGGCTCGCCCACCGCCCTTGGGCGCTCTCGTCGGATTCCGCGAGATGCGGGGCAACCCACGGCAAGGATTCCGGGCTGGAAGCCGGCGGCATAGGTGGCTGATAGACGACCTGCGCGGGAGCGAAATCGGCGACTTTGAACGACGACATGGCCTCCATCAGAATCTTGCCGTCTTGGCGTGCGGTGACCCGTCGAGCAGAAAACGTCCGGCCTTCTTGGAGGTCGACGACCTCGAAATCAACCGGGTGACGCGAGTCGCCGGGCCGCAGGAAGTACGTGTGGACGCTGTGCGGCGTTCGGCCCGGTGCGGTATGGCTTGCCGCCAACAACGCCTGAGCCGAGATGTGCCCACCGAGTATATGGTTGGCGGGCGCGGGAAGCTGCCGCCCGACGAAAAGCCACTGATCGACTCGGTCGAGCTCCAAGGTGGCGAGCACGTCGCCGAGCGAAGATGACATCACGACGTATCTTGCCGGATCCTCACTCACGCGCTGAGTCGCCGGTACCGTTGCAGCCGCCGCAACGCCGGTGCCGACGCCGACCCCGACACAGGCTGCAGCGCGTCATCGAGCCGCGCGCGTACGGCGGGGATGTCGAGATGCATCCCGATCGCCACGAGGCAATTGGCCATTGCTCCCGACGGCGCCTTCGCGATGTGGACGGCGCCACCCACCAAGTTGATCACGTATTCGCGCACGGTCGCGCGCTCCCACACAGCCACAATGCCTTTCATCCTGAACACCTGCGGAGGCGGCTGTTCGAGAAGATCGACCAGGGCGTCGGGGTCGATACAACCAGCGCCGGCCACGGTGACCGCATCAGCATGGACGTGGTCATGCTCGTGCTCGGGCACCAAGTCCAGGAACGAGAGCTGGCCAACCTGTCCGGACGTGCCAGACGCGTCGAAGAGCAGCTCCGGGTCGATCCGGCCACCCGATGTGCCCACGACATGAACGTGCGGGTTCCGTTGCGCCGCACGCTGTGTGACGCGCTGCACCACAGCCGACCTCTCGCAGTCAGGCACTTGGTCGAGCTTGTTGACAACGATCAGCGACGCCGCACCATAGCGGACCGGCGGTAGCGTCCCGGAGTCGACGGTGTCGAAATGGTTCACCGCATCGACGACATCCACGAGTCCCCCCGGCCGGACCCCCCGTATCTCGCTGAAACCGATGATCCGCGCGATCGCCACGGGGTCGGCCAGACCACTGGCCTCGACGACGATGGCATCAAGGCGCCGGGCCGGATCCGCGAGTTTGACGAGTGCGTCGTCGAGCCCACCGCCATCGGGCAGGCAACAGATGCATCCGCCGGCGATCGAGGCCGGTTCGTCGACCTGACCGGCCACCAGAGAAGCGTCGATGTTGATGTCGCCGAAATCATTCACCACGACACCGATTCGGGTGCCGGGATGGCGCAACAAGTGGTTGAGCAGCGTCGTCTTGCCAGCGCCGAGATGACCGGTGAGCGCGATGACGGGTATCGCAGCCAATGCCCTACCTTCCGCACCGACATCCGGACGTCCGATGCTAACCGGCGCCATATCACGGTCGGATCGTGCCCCGCGGCACAGGGAGATACTCACGCCCCGGCGCGTAATAGAGCATCCGCTCTGTTATGGTGGTTGCATGCCGCGGCCCCGCCTTCACGATCCCGACGCCGTACTCGACGCCGTCGAGGACCTGGTGGCGCGGTCGGGCCCGAGCGCGGTGACCATCCGGGCGGTCGGCGCGGCCGTGGGTGTCTCCAACGGCGCTGTGTACCACACGTTCACATCGCGGGGCGGGCTGATGGGCCAGGCTTGGCTGCGGGCTGGCCGGCGTTTCCTGGCGGTACAGACGGCACTTGTCGACGACGCCGCGACCGGTACCGACCCGGGCGGTCCCATCGAAGCGGTGGTGGCCGCCGCCGACGCGCCGGTGGTTTTCACTGAGCAATATCCCGGCTCATCGACGCTGTTGTTGCGTGTGCGCCGCGAGGAAGTACTCGCCGACGATGTCCCCGACGACATTGCCGACGAATTGCGACGCCTCGACAAACTTCTCGTCGATTTGATGGTGCGGCTTGCGGTCGCGGTGTGGGAGCGCAAGGACGCGGCGGCGGTGGACACGATAACCAGCTGCGTCGTCGACCTGCCCACCGCGTTGCTGCTTCGGCGAGACCGCCTCGGAAGCGCCACAGCGCGAGCGCATCTGCGCGCGGCCGTGCGCGCCGTGCTGGAGATCGGCCCTCCCGCCCCGCGGCAACGACGCGGCTGACCGATGAGAACCATGAAAGAAGTCAGGGGAACACATGGCTGTAAAACTGGATTACGACGACAAGATCGCCATCATCCGGCTGGGCGACGATGAGAACCGTTTCTCCCCAGCATTTTTGGATGACGTTGAGGCCGCGCTCGATCAGGTCATCTCGGACGGCGCCCTGGGGCTGGTCACCACCGCCGGCGGAAAGTTCTACTCCAACGGGCTGGATCTGGACTGGCTGAGCGCCCACACCGACCGGGGCTCCTGGTACATCAATCGGGTGCACCGGCTGCTCGCGCGCGTGCTGACGCTGTCCGTTCCCACCGCCGCCGCCGTGGTCGGTCACGCGTTCGGTGCCGGAGCAATGCTGGCGATCGCGCACGACTTTCGCGCCATGCGCGACGATCGCGGGTACTTCTGTTTTCCCGAGGTCGACATCCGCATTCCGTTCAACCCGGGCATGGCCGCGCTCATCCAGTCCAAACTCACTCCTCGCGCCGCGGTGGCCTCGATGACTACGGGCCGTCGGTTCACCGGGCCCGACGCAGCACAATTCGGCCTCGTCGACGTCGCCTGTCCGGCGGACGCGGTCACCGGCACGGCCGTCGACCAGATTCGCCCATTCGGAGGCAAGGACCCGGGCACGCTCGGAGCGATCAAACAGACGATGTTCGGTCACGTCGTGCGCGCACTGACCGACAGCGACGAGGCGCTCTGAAACGGGCTGTGCCGCTTGGCCAATGCGTCCGCAGCCGGGCCGACACGTGACGGCGCGAATACCGCTGAAACTCGTTCAAATTCCCACGCATGGACATTACCTGCGTCCTGTATGGTCAGCATGTCTGCCGGCGCGAGGGAACAGAGGCATCCGATGGCAAACGGCCTTCCCGATAACGCCTACACGTCGCCCCATGTCTTGGATCCCGGTCTTCGCAAAGTGGCTCGATTCCTGCCCCGGGGTTACGCCTTGCACCGCGGTCTGAAGCTGCAGCGCGCCATCATGAACCTGATGGGCAACGCCGGCCGCATCCGCACCGTGCCGGTGGCCGCGGTCAACGAGCACGTCAGCGTCCGCCTGCACCGTCCGGCCGGCCTTGCCGACCACGCACCGGCGCTGCTGTGGATCCACGGCGGCGGCACCATCATGGGCCACGCCGCCCAGGACGACAAGTATCTGCGCCAACTGTCTCAGCTCACCGGCGTCGCGATCGCGGCGGTCGAACACCGGCTAGCCCCCGAACACCCCTACCCGATACCGGTCGAGGACTGTTATGCGGCCCTGCTCTGGCTGGCGCGCCAGCCATGGGTGGACCCGGATCGAGTCGCCGTCGGCGGCGCCAGCGCCGGCGGGCATTTCGCCGCCGCGGTGGCGCAGCGGGCGCACGACCGCCAGGACGTCAAAATCGCTTTCCAAATGCTGGTGTATCCGATGCTCGACGATCGCACCGGCGCCCGGCGTGACGGCCCCAGGCGGATCATGTGGACCGAATCCGATAACCAATTGGCCTGGCAGTGGTACCTCAATGGGGCCGATCCCGAAGAGGCGGCACCGGCTCGCCGCAAGGATTTGTCGGGCTTGCCGCCCGCCTGGATCGGCGTGGGAACGCTGGACCTCTTTTACTCCGAGAGTCTGGAGTACGCGCGACGCCTGCGCGAGGCGGGCGTCCCGGTGCAGGAGGAGATCGTTCCGGGCGCGTTTCACGCGTTCGACCAGATCGCCGACAAGGCGGCGATCTCGGCGAAGTTCTTCCAAAGCCAATGCGACTATTTGCGGGGCGCCCTCACCCCCAGCGGATGACCGGCCCGAACCCACCTCTTGCACCACAGCGGCTGGCCGAATGATGTTGCGCAAGAACAGGGCTGGTGCGAGGCGGCGAGAACGCGGAACGCCGCCGCTCGCCCTGGACGGTGCCGGGCGGCCTCGCCTCCGCACCGCCAGATGGCACCTTTTGACTGCAAACTGTGCACAACGTGCAACTATATGAGTATGGCCAATCCCCTGGGGCTACGCGAGCGCCGCCGCCGGCAGACGAGCGCCGACATCCGCGACGCCGCCGTACGGCTCACGCTGGAACGGGGATTCGACAAGGTCACGGTCGACGAAATCTGCGCCGAAGCCGGCGTCTCGACCCGCACGTTCTTCAATTACTTCCCCAACAAAGAGTCCGCACTCGCCTACGGCCCCTCTGACATACCCGCCGAGCTGGCCGAGGATTTCGTCGCCGCCGGACCCGCCCCCTACTCGGTCGTCCTCGCGGAACTGATCACCCTGGCGGCACACCACCTGCGCGACGTCCCCCCTCGGCGCGAACACGCAGCTCACATGCTCGAACTCGCGAAGACTTCGCCCGCCGTCCTGGCGGCGTTCCTCGCCGATCTGGAACGATTCCAGAACCAGTTGACGGACATCATCGTCCGCCGCCAGGCGATGCAGCCCGACGACGAGATGGCCGCGCTAATTTCCGCGCTGGCGCTGACGGCGGTGCGGTCGGGCCTGGAACGCTGGGCGAGCGGTGAGGCGAGTGAAACCGCCGACACGCCGATGCCCTATGTTGAGCGTGCCGCCGCGCTGGTGAACAGCATCTTCACGAAGTGACCTGAAACACCAGCAGCAAATGTTGCATACACTGCAAGGTATGCACATCATGTACTATGCGCTGGTGGCGTTACCCGGGGAGGCTTCAGCAACAAGGTGAGCCGGGTGTCGCCGCCGGGGACGTCGGCAGTGGGGATGGGCGACTTTCACCGCGTTTGACGGTCTTGCGCGCACGAACCAAGCAATCCACGCAGTTCGTTGTTGATCGGTGCGACTGTGGGCACTCACCTGTCCACGACCTCCAGTCGCGCAAACGCTGATCCGCGTCACGTCCGCGTGATGAGGAAGGGATCACCCAGGTGCAGATATCGAGACTTGTGCGCAACGCCTGGCTGCCGCTGTTGATCGTGGCGGTGGTGCTGGTCGGCGGATTTGCCGTCGTTCGGGTCAAGTCGTTCTTCGGCGCGCACGACACGGGCGTCATGACCAGCCCGCGACTCGATGAGTCAAAGCCGTTCAAGCCCAAGGTCGTCAAATACGAGGTCTTCGGCTCGGCCGCCCAAGCCAACGTGAACTACCTGGATCTGTCCGCCGACCCGAAGCGGATCGACGGCGCGCCGCTGCCGTGGACGCTGGTCCTGAGCACCACCGCCCCGTCGGTGTTCCCGAACCTCTCGGCACAAAGCGACGGCAACTCCCTCGGTTGCCGCATCACCATCGATGACGAAGTCAAGGACGAGAACCTCACCCACGGCGTACACGCCCTGACCTTCTGCATGGTGAAATCCGCATGAGCACAACGTTCAACGACGCCCGCACCGACACCATCCCCGTTGTCGACGAACCCGTTCGGGACAAGATCCCCCGGCTCATCCGGACGTTCGCCGTACCGATCATTCTCGGCTGGATCGCGATCATCGCGGTGCTCAACGTCTCCGTCCCCCAGCTGGAGGAGGTCGGCAAGATGCGCTCGGTGTCGATGGCACCGGATGACGCGCAGTCGGTCGTCGCGACCAAGCGCATGGGCGCGGTGTTCAACGAGTACAAGTCCAACAGCTCGGTGATGATCGTCCTCGAGGGCCAGAATCCGCTGGGCGCGGACGCGCACGCCTACTACGACGACATCGTCAAGAAGCTCGACGCCGACACCAAACACGTTGAGCACGTACAGGATATGTGGAGCGATCCACTCACCGGAGCGGGCGCGCAGAGCAACGACGGCAAGGCCGCCTACGTCCAGGTCTACCTCGCCGGTAACCAGGGCGAGGCCTTGGCCAACGAGTCGGTGGAATCCGTCCAACACATCGTCAAGAGTGTGACCCCACCCAAAGGGGTGAAGGCCTACGTCACCGGTCCCGCGGCGTTGTCGGCGGACCAGCACGAGGCCGGCGACCGCAGCATGCAGCTCATCACGGCGGCCACGTTCACCGTCATCATCGCGATGCTGCTGTTGGTCTATCGCTCCGTCATTACGGTGCTGCTCACGCTGGTGATGGTGGTGCTCGAGCTGTCGGCCGCACGCGGAATGGTCGCGTTCCTAGGCTATTTCCAGCTCATCGGGCTCTCGACGTTCGCCACCAACCTGTTGGTCACCTTGGGTATCGCGGCCGCCACCGACTACGCGATCTTCTTGATCGGCCGATATCAGGAAGCCCGCTCTATCGGCGAGTCCCGAGTAGATGCGTACTACACGATGTACAAGGGCACCGCGCACGTGGTGCTCGGGTCGGGCTTGACCATCGCCGGCGCCACCTTCTGCCTGCACTTCACCAACCTGCCCTACTTCCAGACGCTGGGTATCCCACTGGCGATCGGCATGGTGGTCGTCGTCGCGGCGGCGTTGACGCTGGGTCCCGCGGTCATCTCCGTGGTAATCCGCTTCGGTAAGACACTGGAACCCAAGCGCACGCAACGCATTCGCGGGTGGCGCAAGGTCGGTGCGCTCGTCGTGCGCTGGCCCGGCCCGATCCTGGTCCTCACCATCGGCGTGGCGTTGGTGGGCTTGCTGACCCTGCCCGGGTACCGGACCAACTACAACGACCGCAACTACCTACCGACGGACCTGCCGGCCAACGAGGGGTATGCGGCCGCGGATCGCCACTTCTCGCAGGCGCGGATGAACCCCGAGGTGCTGATGATCGAAAGCGACCACGATCTGCGGAATTCGGCGGACTTCTTGGTGATCGACAAGATCGCCAAGACGGTCTTCCGGGTCCCGGGCATCGGGCGCGTGCAGGCGATCACCCGCCCGCAGGGCACGCCGATCGAACACACGTCGATTCCCTTCCAGATCAGCATGCAGGGCGTCAGCCAGCAGATGAGCCAGAAATACCAAGAAGATCAAATGGCCGACATGCTGCACCAGGCCGACATGATGCAGACGACCATCGACAGCATGGAAAAGATGTCCAGCATCACCGTGCAGATGGCCAACGACATGCACGTCATGGTCAGGAAGATGCACGACATGACCATCGACATCAACGAATTACGCGACCACATGGCCGATTTCGAGGACTTCTTCCGGCCGATGCGCAGCTACTTCTACTGGGAAAAGCACTGCTATGACATCCCGGCGTGCTGGTCGCTGCGCTCGGTGTTCGACGGCCTCGACGGCATCGACACCATGACCGACGACATCGAAAGTCTGCTGCCGGTCATGGACCACCTGGACACCCTGATGCCCCAGATGGTGGCGCTGATGCCTTCCATGATCGAAAACATGAAGGCGATGAAAACGACCATGCTGACCATGTATTCGACCCAGAAGGGCCTGCAGGATCAGCAGAAAGAGGCGCAGAAGAACTCCAGCGCCATGGGTAAGGCGTTCGACGCCTCCAAGAACGACGACTCGTTCTACCTGCCCCCGGAGACCTTCAACAACAAAGAGTTCAAGAAGGGCATGAAGAACTTCATCTCCCCCGACGGGCACGCCGTGCGCTTCATCATCAGCCATGACGGCGATCCGATGTCGCAGGAAGGCATTTCGCACATCGGGGCGATCAAGAAGGCCGCCTACGAGGCGCTCAAGGGCACGCCGCTGGAGGGCTCCAAGATCTACCTCGCCGGCACCGCGTCGATCTACAAGGACCTCAGCGACGGCAACACCTACGACCTGTTGATCGCCGGAATCGCTTCGCTGTGCCTGATTTTCATCATCATGCTGCTCATCACGCGCGGTGTGGTGGCCTCGGCGGTCATCGTGGGGACGGTCTTGCTGTCGCTGGGCGCGTCCTTCGGACTGTCGGTGCTGATCTGGCAGCACCTCATCGGCATCGAACTGCACTGGATGGTGCTCGCGATGTCGGTGATCATCCTGCTGGCCGTGGGCGCCGACTACAACCTGCTGTTGGTCGCGCGGTTCAAGGAAGAGATCCACGCCGGCCTGAACACCGGCATCATCCGCTCGATGGGCGGCACCGGCTCGGTGGTCACCTCAGCCGGCCTGGTGTTCGCCTTCACGATGATGACGATGGCCGTCAGCGAGTTGACGGTCATCGGCCAGGTGGGGACCACCATCGGGCTGGGTCTGCTGTTCGACACCCTGATCGTGCGGTCGCTGATGACACCATCGATTGCGGCGCTACTGGGCAAGTGGTTCTGGTGGCCACAGCACGTGCGTCAACGGCCGGTCCCCTCGCCGTGGCCCAAACCCGCCGCCAAAGAACGCGAATCGGTAACCGCGCACGCCTGACGCTCGAGAGTGCACCTGCCGACGGTCCCACTCGGGATCCCGCCGGCAGTTGCGCTTTCGCGGCAGATGACTCCTACGTGACCCAGTCCGGCTGCGCGTCGGTCTCCACGTTGGCGAAGTCCTTATGCCCCAGTCCGGCGGTGGTGCCGCCGTCGACGACGAACTCCGAGCCGGTGGAGTAGCTGGACTCGTCGCTGGCCAGATAGACCACGAGGTTGGAGACCTCCACGGGTTGGGCGGCCCGGCCCAGCGCCGTTTGGAAGATGTCGTCGGGGACCCAATCGGTCATCGGGGTCTTGATGAGCCCGGGGTGAATGGAGTTCACCCGGATTCCGCTGGGCCCCAGTTCCAGTGCGGCCGACTTCGTCAGCCCGCGCACCGCGAATTTGGTTGCGGTGTAGCCGTGGCAGGCGATGGTGCCGGCCATGCCTTCGATCGAGGAGATGTTGATGATCGATCCCCGGCCCGCTTCCTTCATCGGCTTCACCACGGCGCGGATGCCGAGAAACACCCCCGTCAGGTTGATGTCGATAATGCGCTGCCACTCCGAGAGCGCGTAGTCCTCCAGCGTGCCGATGTTGATGATGCCCGCGTTGTTGACCAGCACGTCGATGCGGCCGAACTCGCCCAGGGCGGTCGCCACCGCCGCGTCCCAATCCTGCGGCTTGGTCACGTCGAGGTGCAGGTAGCGGACCGCGTCCCCGACCTCGGCCGCCACCGCCTTGCCCTCGTCGTCGAGGATGTCACCGAACACCACCCTGGCTCCCTCGGCGACCAGCGACCGCACGTGCGATGCGCCCATCCCCCGGGCGCCGCCGCTGATGAGGGCGACCTTTCCCGCCAACCGTTCTGCCACTGCGCTTCTCCTGTCCTCTGAGTTCGTCTCTGCACCATACGTTCCGGAGGCAATGTATGGCCATAGCCAAACGCCGGGTCAGGAGTCGTAGGCGCGCAGCAGCGCCCGCGTGCGGGCCCGGCCCTCCGGTGACGGATCGAATGCCGCCGCAACATACTCGTCGACGCCCGCGGCGCGCAGCTCGTCGAGCCGGCCGCGCACGGTGTCCTCGTCGCCGATGATGGCGGCATCCTGCGGCCCCGCGTAGCCCTCGCGGTCGAGCATCGCACGGTACGACGGCAACTCGCCGTAGATGGCGAACTGTTCGGCCGCCTGCTTGCGGACGGCGTCGACATCGTCGGTGACGCTGACGGGCAACGACGCGGCGACACGCACCTCGTCCTCCCGGCCGGCATCGGCGGCCGCCCGCCGCAGCGTCGGGCCGACATGTTCGGCCAGCGTCTTGGGGCCGGTCATCCAGGTGCAGGTGCCCGACGTGCGCCGCCCGGCGACCTTGAGCAGCTGCGGGCCCAGGGCCGCGATGTACACGTCGGGCTTCGGCGCCCCGGTGATCATCAGGGCACCGCGGGTGGTCACAATCTCCCCCGCGGCGGCGGCGGGTTCACCGGCCAGCAGGGGCAACAACCCGTCAAGGTACTCGTTCAGCCTGCGCACCGGCTTGTCCCACGGGATGCCCCACATCCCTTCGGTCACCGCCTGATGGGTCATGCCGAGCCCGAGCGTGAACCGGCCACCCGAGGCGAGGCTCAGCGTGAGGGCACGCTGCGCCATGAGCATCGGATGCAGATTCTGGATCGGCACCACACCGCTGGCCACCTCGATCGTGTCGACCTCGTGCAGCGCGATGGCCAGAATCGTGAGAAGGTCTGGCTCATAGGGCAATTGGCTCATCCACACCCGCGTGAAGCCCTCGTCGCGCAGCATAGCGAGGTTGGCGATCGTCGCGTCGATCGGCGATTGACCGCCCGATCCGCTGAGTTGCCCGAACATGGAGATCTGCATGACCATCACGCTCCTTCGCGTCGCCTTCGGGAAGGTTATCGCCCTTCCCCGGGGCGCACCCGAGCGGAGGTCGCCAAGCCCGGCTCAGCCGACGACGTCGAAGACCGCGGCAGCGGAGGTGACGGCCTTGTCGGCGTTGCCTTCGTCGTGCAGCAGCATGCGCACGCCGACGCGCCCGGGCCCGCCAGGATGCGCGGTGCCCTCGACCCGGAATGGACCCACCTTGCCGCGCGACATGAACATCACGTGCCAGCTCACGACCTGCAGCTTTCTGCTTCCCGCGACCTCGGCGGCCAAATCGATTGCGGCGGTCTCGAGAACGACGTGCTGGGGTCCGATGTGCAACGCCGCATCCGGTGACGCGAGTTCGGTGCTGAGCTCGGGCAGGACCCAATGGCCGTCGCCGCGACGGCTGGCGCCGAAGGCCCGCCACAGCGGCGGCAGATCCGGAGAGTCCTCGATCACCAGCTCCGTGCCCGAAACATCCATCCTGTCCAGGCCTTCGGGCGGGATGCCGATGATCGCTCCCTGCCCCTCATTGAACGCGATCACCCGCTGCGGGTTATCGGCGTCGACGATCGTGCAGCGCCCGTAGCCCATGGTGCGGCCCTGGTGCACGATGCCAGACCCGACGATCTCCACCCGCGTCACGTCGTAGCCGGGGTCGACGATCTGTACCGACGCGATCACCGGGTTGGGCACGGCGACCATGTCGGTCTGACAACCCTCCGGGGAGGAAATGGCCAACGGCGCCACCATGATTCCGCCCGCCTCGTTGCGCATGTCGCGGCGGATGGTGACGGTGTCGTCGGTCTCGCCGAGATTCATCGACGAGTGTTTGCGGCCGATGTAGCGGTAGCTCAGCAGGCCCGTCCAGCGTCGGTACAGTTCGTCGCGGTAGGCGTCGGTGTCCCCCGCCAACTCTCGGATGTCACGAAGCTGGTCGCTCAATTCCGTTCTCCTCCCAGGCTTTTGCCGCGTCGCACCTGATTGAACGGCACGCCCCGGTCATCGGCGCGCTCGCGCGGAAAATTCAGCACCCGCTCGCCGATCACGTTGCGCGCCATCTCGGTGGTGCCACCGCCGATGCTGGCGGTCTGCCGGCCCAGATAGCGCGTCCCGATGTCGAGGAGTGCACCGTCGTCCGCGACCACGGCCGACGTCCCGGACACGGCAAGGGCGGTGTCGGTTTCCACGTCGTGCACCGCGGCCATGGATAGCCGGATGATCGATCCCGCGGCTGGCGGCAGGGCGCCGCCGGCGACGGCATGAAAGACGTGCTCGCTGAGCTGGCCGTGGACCGTGCGGTGAACCAGGGCCCGACCGATCATCTCCCGGACCCGCTCGCTGTCGTGCTGGTCGGTCTTGTCGACCAATGCCAGCAGGTCGACCGAAACATCTTCGGCCTCAGCGATTCCCGGCCCGCTGGTGTACTCCGAACCGTCGCCCATGCTGCGGCGCTCGTGGTAGAGCTGGCGCGACGCAACCTCCCAGCCCTTGCCCGGCTCGCCGACAACGGCGTCATCCCCCACGTCGACGTCGTCGAAGAACTCTTCGCAGAACTCGATCGACCCGTTGACCTGTTCAACGCGGTTGATCGTGATGCCGGGATGCCGAAGCGGCACCAGGAACATCGTGAGACCGTCGTGCTTGGGCACGTCCCAGTTGGTGCGGGCCAGGCACAGCCCGTAATCGGCGGCGAATGCCCAGGTGCTCCAGGTCTTGGCGCCGTTGATGATCCACCGGCCGTCGCGGTGTTCGGCGCGGGTGATGACGCCCGCCAGGTCCGATCCCCCGCTGGGCTCCGAGAGCAGCTGCACCAGTACCTCGTCGCCGCGCAGCGCGGCCGGGATGTGGGTTTGCTTTTGCTCCTCGCTGCCCATATCGAGGATCGTGGCGCAGCAGATGGCGAAGGACGGGACGTTGAGCAGAAGCGGCGTCTCATAGCCGAGCGACTCGGCGTCAAAGGCCTTCTTGTATTCGTAGCTCAGCCCCAGGCCGCCATACTCACGCGGGAAACAGATGCCGGCGAATCCGCCCTCCCACAGGAGCTTCTGCAATTCGCGGGCCCGGTGCCAGGCCGGCAGCTGATCTCGCTGAAGCGACACCGCCTCGGCCGGATCGAGTCGCGGCATGTTCGCGGCGAGCCAGGCCCTGGCCCGGCGCCGAAATTCCTCGACCGACTCGGAAGTCACCGGCTGGCCTCTCACTCGACCGTCGTCCTTGTGCTGGGCGACTGTACAGCAACGGCGACGGCGCTGTACAGGTGGCGCCCTACGACCTGTTCAGGTCGACCGCGGCCCGAATGAGCGCCGTCAACGCGTTCTCGTCGATCGTGTCGCCCTCGTGGAAATCGATTGCGCGTCTGGTGTTGCCGTCGAGGCTCGAATTGAACAGACCCGCGGGATCCTGCAGCGACGCCCCCTTCGCAAACGTCATCTTCACGACGTTCTTGTACGTCTCGCCAGTGCAGATCATCCCGTCGTGATACCACACCGGAACGCCACGCCACTTCCACTCTTCAATTACGTCGGGGACGGCCTCCTTGATCAGTTGCCGGATCCGGGCGAGCGTCTCGCCGCGCCAATCCCCCAGTTCCTCGATCCTGGCATCGATCAACGAGGCGGGAGATTTGGCCGCGGCGTCGTGCTTGGAGTTGGTCATCGCGGTTCGCTTTCGTTCAGGCTGTCGCTCGCCGGACCGTATCAGGGGAGGTGAATCGCCGGTCGGGTGCAACGACCCCGTGTCCAGCGGCGAGTTCGACCGCAAGTAGTCTGCCGTCGACCAACATGACCGACACACATCCCTTCGACGAAGCCGTCCGCCTCGACACCGTCAGCGCGGACGTCCGACGCGGTCGCACGCACGCGGAGTGGGCCAACATGGTCGGGCCATTCGGCGGGATCACGGCCGCCGTCATGCTGGCCGCCGTCGAAGGGCAGCCCGACCGCATCGGCGAGCCGCTCGCCCTGACCGTCAACTTCGCCGCACCGATCGCCGACGGCGACTTCGACATCGCGCTTCGGGCCGCGCGCACCAACCGCACCAACCAGCATTGGATTGTCGAGCTCAGCCAGGATGGGGTGGTCAAGACCACGGCGACCGCGATCTTCGCGATCCGGCGCGAGAGCTGGGCCGACACGGAAGCGCACCCGCCGAGCGCGCCGGCCCCGGAGCAGTTGTCCGCCGTCGATCCGGGCCTCGTGCGATGGACCGGCCTCTACGACACGCGCTACGTCGAGGGGGCGATGCCCGGCAAAGGCGGGGACCCCAGCCCCTCTTCGACCACCACGCTGTGGGTGCGCGACCGCGCGCGCCGCCCGGTCGACTACGCGGCGCTCGCGGCGCTGTGCGACATCTTCTACCCGCGGGTGTTCCTGCGTCACGGCGGCTTCCTCCCGTCCGGAACGATCTCACTGACCACGTACTTTCACGCCGATCAGCAGCTACTCGAGGCCGTCGGAGACGACTTCGTGCTGGCCACCGCCCACGCCAACCGCTTCGCAAACGGCTATTTCGATCAGAGCGCGCAGGTGTGGACCCGGGCGGGCGGACTGCTGGCCACCACACATCAGATCGTCTACTTCAAGGGCTGACAGGTTTACACTTCGCCAGTGAAACGTCACGCCGGGGCCCTTACGGGCAGAATCGAGCCGCAATGACAGAGCGCGCGGAAAACCTGGTCACCGACGGCTTGCCCGCGATCGAGTCCATCAAGCAGCTCAAAGCGCGCTACTGCCGCTACCTGGACACCAAGGATTGGGCGGCCTGGCGAACGATCTTTGCCGACGACTTCGTCAGTGACACCTCCGAAGCGGGCGGCAAGGTGATCGCCGGCGCCGACGACTTCGTCGCCTTTACCCGCCAGGCCCTGGGCCGACCCACCCAGGCCACCGCGCACCAGGTGCACACCCCCGAAATCGAGCTCACGTCGGCAACGACGGCGCGTGGGATATGGGCGCTGCAAGACGTCGTTCGGTTCGGGCCCGGGGCAACCTTGGTCGGCTACGGCCATTACCACGAAACCTATGAAAACGTCGCGGGCCGCTGGCTTATCAAGAGCTCCAAGCTAACTCGGCTCCGCGAGGACATCGTGACCCCGCTATTCTCGATTTACGTGTCCCCCCGAATCCGCACGGCGATCGCCAAAATCGCCGGCCGGCTGATGGATCGGTGACGCGTCGTGGCTGTCGACACCGTTCTGGTCACGGGCGCATTCGGACAAGTCGGTAGGCGCTGCACGCAGCTCCTGCTCGACCGGGGGCACACCGTCGTCGCGATGGATCTGCGCAACGACAACACCGTGGCCGTCGAGAAAGAACTGGCCGCCGCGGGCCAATCCGGGACGCTGATCCCCGCCTACACCGATCTATTGGACGCCGACGCGGTGCGTGATCTGGTCGCGGCCCACCGTCCCGGGGCCGTCGTCCACCTGGCCGCCATCGTCTCTCCGCCGTCGTATCGCAACCCTGCATTGGCCCGGCGCGTCAACGTCGGCGGCACCGAGAATCTCTTGGCCGCCTGCGCCACGCTCCCCCGCCCACCGCTGTTCCTCATGGCGTCCAGCGCAGCGGTGTACGGATCGCGGAATCCCTTCCGCCAGCCCGAGCGGATCACCCCGGATACCCCGGTGAATCCCATCGATCAATACGGCCAGGACAAGGTGCTTGCCGAGGCGGCGATCCGTGCCAGTGGCCTGCCCTACGCGCTCTACCGGCTCGCGGGTGTCATCTCGCCGGACACCCAGGCCGGTATCAACGGTGACTATCTCGTCCTGATGCGGTCGATGCCGAGCGATAACCGCATTCACGCGGTGGATGCGCGCGACGTGGCACTGGCGTTCGCCAACGGCGTCGACCGCGAAACGGCCATCTCCGGCAAGGTGTTGCTCATCGGCGGCAACGAGACGTATGTGATGCTGCAGCACCGGCTGCAAGACGACCTCATGACCGCGGCGGGGCTGGGCCCGCTCGGCCCCTCGGCCGGCCTGCCCGGCGACCCGGGCGACGATCGCGGCTGGAGTTTCACCGGCTGGTACGACACCACCGAAGCGCAGGCGCTGCTCGAGTTTCAAGAGCATGACTGGCAGCAGACGGTGGCCTGGCTCGCCGACTCGCAGGGCCCTGTGCGCAACGTGCTGCGGCTGCTTGGCCCGCTATTGCGGCCGATTCTGCGCGCCGTCTTCGTGGTGCAGCGCCGGCTGGAAGGGCGCGGCCCCTACGCCGACCCCTGGGGATTGATCGAAAAGAAGTACGGCACGGCGGCATTGGCCAGCGTCGACTAGCGCGACGCAAACCAGACGGCGGCCTTACGGATCGAGTCCTCGACGGGTTCGGGCGTCCATCCCAGTTCGCGGGTGGCCTTGGAGTGGTCCAGCGGCGACATCAGTTCGGCCATCCGGATTCCCGCGTAGGCGAACGGCAGGTCGCGGCCCAGCAGCCAAGCCGCCGCGTCGTTCACCCGCGCCCCGGCCCGCAGCACCGACATCGGGATGCCGATGCGCGGCGATCGCCTTCCGACGGCGGTGGCGGCGATCTCATGCAGCTCCCGGATGCTCATGTACCTGTCGGACACGATGTAGCGTTCGCCGTCGCGCGCGTGCTCGGCGGCGAGAAGCATTGCCCGGGCGGCGTCTTCGATGCCCACCACTTCGGACGAGTAATCGAAATAGGACGGAAAACGGCCCTTGGCGACCAGGGCGAGCAGCGCACCGTGCGGGGTCGGCGCCCAGTCGCCCGGCCCGTAGGTGGTGGAGATGCACATCGCCACGCCCGGCAGGCCCTTGTCCCGCGCGTACGACAGCAGCAGGTCTTCGCCGGCCACCCGCGCTTCGATGTAGGCGCCGCCCTGATCCCAGTTGTGCGGGTCCTCCTCGGTGACCGGCTTGCCGTCGCTGATCGCCAAAGAGCCTGTGGTGCTGGTGTATACGAACCGCTTAAGGTCGGCGCCCAGAGCCGCGTCCAGAACATGGCGCAGGCCCTCGACATTGGTGCGGAACAGCGGCGCCGGATCACGCAGCCACATTCTGGCGTCGACGACGCAGTAGTAGACGACGTCGCAGCCCGCCATCGCGGCGCGCAGCGCGGCGTCGTCGAACACGTCGCCGTAGCAGCGCTCGACGTCGAGATCGTCGATGCCCGCGGTGGAGCTGGTGTGGCGCAACATGACTCGCACGTCTTCACCCGCCGCCACCAGTTGCCGTGTGACATGTGATCCCAGAAACCCGCTCGCGCCGATCACCAGCTTCTTGTCGGCCACTAGCGGTCTATCCATGCCATTTGCGCCTCGGCGTGATGCCCTCCCACGGGTGGGGTGAGGCGGTCGAGCCGCGCCAGTTGGTCCGGGGTCAGCTCTAGCGCGTCGGCCCCGACGTTTTCTTCCAGGCGGGTGACCCGTTTGGTGCCCGGGATGGGCACGATGTCGGGCCCTTTCGCGAGCAGCCACGCCAATGCGACCTGGGCCGCCGTGGCGCCGACGTCAGCGCCGATCTCGCGCACTTCGTCCGCGCATCGCAGGTTGTGCTGGAAGTTCTCGTCGAAGAACCGCGGATTGGTCTTGCGGTAGTCGCTGTCGGGGAGCTCCTCGGTGGAGCGGACCGTACCGGTGAGGAAGCCGCGGCCCAGCGGTGAGTAGGCGACGAAACCGATGCCCAGCTCGCGCAGCAACGGCAAGATCGCCGGTTCTTGGTCGCGCGTCCACAGCGAATACTCCGATTGGACGGCCGTGACGGGATGCACCGCGTGCGCGCGGCGGATGGTGTCGACGCCGACTTCGGAAAGGCCGATGTGCCGGATCTTCCCTTCGGAAACCAGCTCGGCCAGCGCGGACATCGTTTCTTCGATCGGGGTCTGGCGGTCGAGGCGATGCTGGTAGTACAGATCGATGTAATCGGTTTCCAGCCGCCGCAGCGAACCGTCCACGGCCAGGCGGATATTGGCGGGGCTGCTGTCGAGCCCGTCACGGCCGGTATGCGAGATGAGACCGAACTTGGTTGCCACCACCACCTGATCGCGACGGCCCCGCAGGGCACGCGCCAGAAGTTCCTCGTTGACGTAAGGGCCGTAAACCTCAGCGGTGTCGATCAGGGTGACACCCAGGTCGATGGCGCGATGGACGGTGCGGATCGATTCGGCGTCGTCGCTGCCGGCGCCGGCATAGGCGACCGACATTCCCATCGCGCCCAGTCCCAGGCGCCCGACCCGCAGCTCACCGAGTTGAGCCTGTTTCATGGCCCTTCTCCTCTTCTTGACGTGGTTCAGCGAGGCCTCGCTGAGCGCTGGACGGTACCGTGGCGCTGTGTCCCGCGTCGAGCTTCCCCCGATCTGATGGGCGGCGCAAACAGCCCGCGCCCGGCCCGCGATCTGGCGGTCGACTATTACCGCGTATCCGGAGTGGTGCTGATCGTGCTGGGACACTGGCTGGCCGGGTCGGTGACCTACCACGACGGACAGTTCGGCCGGCAGAACCCGCTCGTCGACATGCCCTGGACCCAGTGGCTGACCTGGCCGTTCCAAGCGGTTCCGACGTTCTTTTTGGTGGCGGGTTACGCCGGCGCGGTGTCGTGGACGCATCGGCGCGACACCGGCGGAGTCTCGCGCCAGACCTGGTTGCAGCACAGGCTGGCCCGGGTGCTCGGGCCGACCGCGGCGTACACCGCGTTGGTGTCGGTGGCGGTGGTTGTGCTGGACGCGTGCGGTGTCGCGGGCTCGGTGCTCGAGTACGCCGGCTGGGCGGTGGCGATGCACCTCTGGTTCCTGGCGGTGTATCTGGTGGTGGTGTCGCTGACGCCGGTTGGGATTGCCGCACACCGCCGTTGGGGCCTTCGGGCGCCCGCGGCGCTCGTGTTGGGGGTCGCGGTCGTCGATGCCGCCAGGCTCAGCACTCACGTGCACTACCTCGACTGGCTGAACTACCTGTTGGGCTGGGGAGCCCTGTATCAGCTCGGAATCGCCTGGCGCGGTGGGCTATTGACGGGCCGCAGGCCCTGGTTGCTGGCCGGTGCCTCGGCGGCGGGGCTGGCGGGGTTGATCTGGCTGCGAGTCTATCCGGTCAGCATGATCGGCGTTCCCGGCCAGACCATCGACAACACGACACCGCCTACCGTGGCGCTGATGGCCTTTGGTGGCGCGCAAACGGGCATCGTCATGGCGCTCGCGCCCATGCTCAACCGCGCGCTGCGCGCGGCCCGCGTCGAGCGGGCTCTGTCCATCGCCAACAACAACATCATGGCCCTCTATCTGTGGCACATGATTCCCGTCGTGATCGTGGCGATCGTCGGGTATCCGGCCGGACTCTTGCCGCAACCCCCGGAAGGAAGCGCCGCCTGGTGGCTGGCCCGGCTGGAATGGGTGGCCATCCTCAGCGTCGTGACGGCAGCCGAGATCGCGCTGTTATGGTGGGCGCGAAGGATTTTCGCCGCTCCCCTGCCACTGCTCGGTGTCCCGCTCAGCGAGCGCCGGGCCGAGCCCGTGATGCTCACCGGCGCCGCGATGACCGCCTACGCCCTCGCCGTGGTCGCCGCCAAGGGCTTCGCCCCAGACGGGCGGTTTCCGTGGGTGATCGCGGTGGTCTTCGCCGCCGGGGCGCTCTTCGCGGCGTTGCGCCCCACGGCCCGCCGCGCGAACGCTCTATGACGACCCCGGCAGTCAGATCTGGCGGTGCTGCAGCCGCGCGATGATCCAGAACGGCAGCGCCACGAAAACCGTTCCCCCGATGAGGTTGCCGACGGTGGTGATGCCGATGTTGGTGAGCAAGCCGTGCGCACCGAATCCCCAGCCGATCGCGCCGCGGGGCGCGGTCGGATGGAAGAGGTTGAGCAACAACGGAAGACCGAGGAATCCGACATTGGCGATCACGTGCTGGGTGCCGCCGATCACGAATGCGAACGGGCCATAGAACGCGAACGTCATCCTCGCGACGTCGCTGCGGGCCTTGAAGAACATGCACATCGAGGTCTGCAGGAACCACGTGCAGACGACGGCGAGCAGGAGCGCGGTCCAGAAGGGCTGGCCCGCCTTGAGGGTACCGACGGTCGCGGCGCGCTCGGCAAAGGCGCCCAGGTAGGGACCGCCGGCCGCGGCGCAAATGGTGACGAATACCAGTGCGCCGGCGATGTTTCCGACGAGTCCGACGGTCACCAGGAGGGCGTAGTTACCGACGCTGAGCGTGCGTTTGAGCACGGCGAGGAAACCGGCGGCCATGTCCGCGGTGATCAGCGACATGCCCGACACCAGGATGAGGACGAAGGACATGCCGAACGCCAGGCCCATCAACAGGCTCGCCACCCCGGGCGTCTTGACGCCGGTACTGACCACCAGGGCCAGCAGTGCCCCGAACGCCACCATCACGCCACCGACCAGGGAGCGCATCAGAAAGGCCCACGGATGCGCGGCTTTTTCCACTGCCATGGCCGCTACCCGCTCCACCATCGCTCCCACCGTCAGCGGCTCGAAGGGATCCTCGGGCGCGCGGTCGGTGGTGACGACGCCGGTGGGCAACGCGGTGACCGTGCCCGCCGTTGCCGAGCTCGGCAGCGGCTGCGCTGGAGCGTTGATGGTCATCCGTGTTCGCCTTTCCGTAAGGTGTTGATCGCGTGGAGGACTCCAGAGACGTGGTCCTCGGTGAGGCGCTCGCCGTCGAAGACGTGGCTGAGCAGGATCTTGAGGTCGAGCATCTGTTGCAGGTAGACCAGGCACGGGGGGCATTCGTCGAGGTGCTTGGCCACGATCGGTCCCCATTGCCGCGGGTCGGAGTCGACGAGGTCGTCGACCAGGCGGACGAAGTCGACGCAATCGATGGCGGGGACGGTGTTGTCGTGAACGGTCATCGTTGATACCGCTTTTCCAGTTCGTTTCGGAGATTTCCGCGGGCGCGGTACAGCAGCGCCCGCTGCGCCTCGGCGGTCAGATCGAGGAGCTCGGCCGCCTCGTCGGCGGGGGCGCCGACGATGTCGCGCAGGATGACCAGTTGCCGTTGCCGCTCGGGCAAGGCGTCCAGCGCCGCACGGACGTACCCGACGAGTTCGCTTTGGACCGTGTGATCTTCCGGCAGAAAGCGCCGCGACGGCGGCTCGCGCCAGTGTCCGGCGTCGGGGTGGCCGTCGGGGTGCATGCGGCCCGACAGGGGGTCAGCATCCGCGGTCGCCAGCATCTCGTGATGACGGATCCGCGATTCCCGGCGCCGGTGGCGCGACGCGGTGTGCTTGACAATCCCGAACAGCCAGGTGCTCACCGACGAGCGCCCCTGGAACGAATCCGGCGATTGCAGCACCTGCACCCACGCCTCCTGCACGGCTTCTTCGGCGACGGCCGGCGAATCCACCATGGTCCGGGCGAAATTCACCATGGGGCGGTGGTAGTCGCGCACCAGGCTGGCCAGCGGAACCCCGCCGACCAGCCGTGGTGGTCGGGTGCCCTCCGGGGGCACCGCCACCGGGGTCACCATCGGTCCATGCTCAGGCGCATCGGGCCAACTCCCAGCGCAGCTGGCCCTCGGACGGCGACTGGACGGGGATGAACGCGGCCTCCCGGTAGCGGCGACTCACCGAGGTCCGGCTCACATATCCCTTCCCACCGGCGGTTCGCATCTCCAAATCAGTGCTGGCGCTGGATAATTCGGCCGCGGTGAGCCTCAGCGACAGCAGCTTCTTCTTGGCCGGCGACCGGGGGCCGCCCACCGCGGCGGCCAAGTGGGCCAACGTCGCCTCGGCGTCGGTGAGCCTCTCGGAGACGCGGTCGACGTCGGTGCCGAACACCGCGTTGACACCGCCGAGCCCCAGCCTGGCCTGCTCAATTGCCGCCCTGGCCAGTCCCAGACACATCGCCGACTGCAGCACAAGGAAAGTCGGGCGGACCGCGTGCAAAAAGCCTTCGAAGTCGCGCGACAGCACCTGGCCGTCGGGCACGTGAGCGGCGTCCAGGTTCAGATACGACGAGGCCGTGCTCCCCATGGCCAACAGCTCGAAGTGCTCACCCAGGAGCACCCCGGGTGTGTCCAACGTCAACGCGACGATCAATCTCTCGCCGGCATCGGTGCGCACCGCCGTCACCATGGTCGAGTCGGGATAGAGGTTGCTGGCCCACCTGATCGGGCCGGACACCCGGTAGCCACCGGCCACCGGTGTGGCGGTCAACTCCACGCTGCCACAGCCCGCGGCCTCTTTGAACGCCGCGGCCATGCCGGTGACTCCCAGCACGGTTCCCGAAAGCAGCCGGTCGGCTGCGGCCGCGCCGAACGGTGTTGCGGCCGTGAGCAAATACTCGACCGCCATGCGATGGGCCCACAGCGAAAAGCCTGTGCTCATGCACGTCCCCGAGATCAACCGGATCACCTCGGCCATCGCCGGGAGCCGGCCGTCGGCGTTGGCCGGGGCGCCGATGCCGAGCAGACCGGCCTCCCCCAGCGCGGTGAAGCTGCGGCGGGACCGGTGCTCGCCGCCGTCCAATGCCGCGGCGTGGGCCCGAATGTCTTCCAACAGGCCGACATCCAGCCGGCCGGCCGCGGGATCCAGGGTCGCCGTCATTTCGCCACCTCCTGCGCCGGCTCGGCGGAGTGTTGCCACGCGTAATCGAGGAACTTGCCGTCGAATGTGACGACGACTCTGTCGCCCTGGGGGTGCGGACGGCGCTGCACGCTGAGCTGAAAGTTGATCGCGCTCATGATGCCGTCCCCGAATTCTTCATGGATGAGTTCTTTGATCGCCGGACCGTAGACCGCCAGCGCCTCGTGGAACCGGTAGATCGTCGGATCTTTCGCTATGGTCGCATCGGATCCCCGGTGCGGCATCATTTGCAGAACGGCCACCGCCTCCTCGTCGAGGCCGAGGAGCGACGCCACCGCCCGGGCGTCGCCGGCCGAGAGCGGATGCTGCCCGAGCAGCGCGGCGACGGTCCATGCCGGGTCCTTGCCGATGGTTTCGGCGATTTTCGCCCAGCTCAGTCCGTGCTTGACGCGGGCGAGCCTGATCGTCTCGGCAAGGTCGGATTTGGTCAATGTCTTTGCCATGGTTATGGTTTGAGGTCGCGATGCTTATCCGGTGCGCAGCGTCGATTCGAGGCTCACCGGGTTGCGAAACGTGTTCACGACCGGCGACCACGCGATGGCGTTGTCGTGGATCTCCTTGAGCGTGGCTTCGTCGGCGTCGCCGGCGAGGCTCACCGTGCAACGGACCTCGCTGAACCCGAGGCGCTTTCGTTCGGGGGTGTCCCCCACGCCCCACACCGCGGAGATGTCGATGTCGCCTTCCATCTCGACCTCGATTTTGGTGAGGGTCACGCCACGATGTGTGGCGTTGGCCAACAGTCCCACGGACACGCATGAGCCCAGCGCGGCCAGGGCGGTTTCGGAGGGGTTGGGTGCCGAGTCGTCGCCGAGCAGCGCGGGCGGCTCCCCCACCAGCATCGGCGCCAGGTCGCGGACGTAGGTCATGTTGCGAAATCCGGTCTCACACACCGTCTTGGCCTTGAGCGTTTTCTTGCCGCTCTCGGGGTTGGCCTTGGCGTTACACGACAGCCGGTCGAGGCCTTCGGCGTCGATGACGAGCGCGTCGGTCATGGGTGTTCTCCGTTTCTCGCTGATTGTGCGGTTTCACGGAGTTAGTGTTTGGCGGGCGCCGATGCGTGACGGCGGGTGGGATTGATTTACCCGCGCGCCACGAAACGTCACATGGGTGAAACGCGGCGGCGCTCAGCGCCGCCACGGCGCGGCGAAGTTTGCTCAGCGGAACAGGCTTTGCCCGATGTAGTGGCCTTCAGCGGGCGCGGGAGGAACCGCGAAGATAGCTGATCCGATGTGGCGGATGTATTCGTTGAGTAGGTCGTGGGCGCCCAGGCGGTTCTGCAGGCGGATAAAATCTTGCGGATCGTTTTGGTAGGAGATGAACAGCAGACCGGCATTGAGTTGGCCGTTGGCGTCCAGACCGTCCGTGTAGTTGTAGGACCGCCGGCGGATCATGATGCCGTCGTTGTTTTCGCGGGCGGCCAGGCCGACGTGGGACATCGGATCGATGAGCGGGTTGCCGTCGGTGCCCTTGGCGGTGAAGTCGGGTGTATCGAATTCGGCCTTGCCGCTCAGCGGTGCGCCTTCGTCCTTGGTTCGGCCGAAGATCCTCTGCTGGTTGCCGATCCGGTCGACGTCCCATGTTTCGAGCAGCATCCGGATCTTGCGGACGACCTGGTAGGTCCCGCCGTTCATCCAGGGCTGGTCGCTGTTATCGACCCAGACGAATTTGTGGTATTCGGCGTCGGTGGCGACATTGCGGGTTCCGTCTTTGAATCCCAACAGGTTTCGCGGCGTGTGCTGGCCCGGACCTGCTGAGGCGCGGCCGAATCCCAGCACCGCCCAGAACGGGGAGACGATGTTGCGTCCGAGCCGGGCCAAGTTGCGCACGGCGTGGTAGCAGACCTGGGGGTCGTCGGCGCACGCCTGCACGGACAGGTCGCCGCCGTGTAGGCGGGGATCGAGGTTATCCCCGTTGAGCGGTGGCAGGTCGGTGAATCCGGTGGGGCGTCGCGCGGCCAGTCCGAATCGGTCACCGAACAGTGCCGGGCCCAGGCCGATGGTGACGGTCAGGCTGGCCGGGCTCAGCCCGTAAGCCTCCCCCGTGTCGGCGGGTGGCTGCACATCGACCTGCGGCTGCACGGTACCGACCGGCTTCCCGTGCTGCAGGATCGCGGCCGCGGCCGACCATCGCGCCAACAGGGTTTGCAGCTCGGCGCGGCCGGCGCCGGCGGCCAGGGAGAACGACATGAACATGGCGTAACGCTGTGGTGGGGTGTCGATTCCGCCCTGGTGCGTCTGCCCGTAGAACGGGTAACTGCGACGCAGGTCGACGGTGTCGTCGTCGCCGCCGCGCTGTCCGGCCGTCATCGCGTGCCCGGCGAGGCCTCCCCCGACGGCGCCGAGGGCCGCGCCGCCGAGCCCGGCCAGCATGGCGCCACCGAGCGCGCGCCGGCGCGACACCGCTGCCGAGTCCGGCCGTGCCCCAATGCCGTCCGGGCCGTCGTCGGCCAAACCGGTGGTGTCGTCGGTCACGATCAGCCGCCCGCGACGACTTTTTGGGCGACGGTGGACAGGCTCTGATGGAGCGGCTGGATGACCGCGGTCAGCTTGGGCGCATCGCTGGCCTTCAGCGCGGGGGTGTAGGTCCGGTAGCCGCCCAGGGCGGTGGGGTCGCGGTACCCGTCGAGCGTGGCGAGCACGTTGCGAAACTGCTGATCGATCTGCTTGACGAGATTGGCGTCGATTCTGTCCAGGCCCGGGCGCAACGACGCGTACGCCTGCTGGGCGCCTTCGACGTTGCCCGAAAAGTCCATCAGGTCAATGTGACTGAACGCCTCTTCCTCGCCGGTGATCTTGGTGTTCTGGATCTCTTCGATCAGGTCGCTGGCGCCGTTGGCCAAGTCCTCGGGTTTATACGTCAGGGTGGTGACGATGCCGTTCAATTTGCCGACGTTGCCGACCAATTCGGTGCTGAACGCCTTCGTTGCGGGGGTGATCGCCCCGCCCTGCCACAGGTCACGCTCGATGGCGTGGAAACCCTTCCACCCGACCTTGGCGTCGACCGGGGTGGACTCCCGCATGTCGATCAGATAGTCGAGGCTGCCGGCATTGTCACCGACCGCATAGCCTGGCAGCACGAAGCCCTCGACGGTGGACTCCGAACGCTCCCAGAACAACCGGGCTTTGGCGTAGGACGTCTTCGCGGCGTCGAGATTGCCCGACTGCACCGCGGCGTCGAGGACCTTCACGCCGTCGTTGAGTTGGGCGATCTGATTGACGACGTAGGCCGCGTAGTCCTTGGTGCCCTGGCTGAGGATGCTGGCCACGGTGCCCGTCGGCGTCGCCGGCGCGGTACCTGTCACCGTCAGGGTCTGGTATTCGGTGCTCGCCCCCGGGCAATAGAGCTGGTAGGCGCCGCCGTCCAGCGTGACGGTGAACGACACCGGGTCCAGGCCCGGCGCAAGGTTCTCCTTCTCGCCGATAATCCGCTGGTCCCTGAGCAACTCGACTTCGCTGATCCCGGGGGCGTTCGTGTTGGCCACCGTGAAGGTCACCGGGCCGGCGGGCACGGTGGCGGTGTCCAGCGCGCAGCCGTCCTTGCCGGCGTCGTTGGTCATGGTGACCTTGACGGCGCTGGTGCCACCCGGCCTCGGTTGCGTCGCGGGGCCCGAGTTAGTGCCCGGGTGGCTGCAGCCGGTCGTAGCCGACAGCATGCCGGCTACCAAAGCCGTTGCCGCCAAACGCATCTCAAAGGTGTGGTGCCTCGCGGTACGCTTCACCATCAATCGTTCCCTCTCGTGTGGCCGGCGTGCCGGCGCCGCATCGAGGCTATAGCGCCGAGACCGCAGAGCAGGGCGAAACCGCCGAGCGCCAACGGAAGCCAGACATTCCAGAGCTGCCGGTCCGCGCGATTGCGTCCGCTCGTGGCGATCTCGGCCGCGGTCGAGTGGTCTTCGGCGCAGGACGTGGACCAGTCGGTCGCCAGGCCGCCCAGACTGACGGTCTTGGCGCCGGTCAGCCCGCCGCCGGTCAAGATCGCCGTGCGGTTGCTTGTCGCTTGCGCACTTACCACGACATCACCCCGGGCGAGCACCGTGTACACCGTGGTCGTCGACCATTGACCCTGAAACGGCCCTGGAGTGCGGCCGACCCCGAGACCAACGGGCAGCCGACCCCCCGTCATGCTCAGCAACTGATCCAGCGTGACCTCTGGCGCACCATCGGCACCGGCGGCCTCGGAAGCCTGCCATACCTGTACCGGCAAGCCGTCCACGGTTTGGTGGTCCGCCGGGACGAGCACGATGCTGTGGACGGTCGCGGCGCCCGCGGGGGCCACGGTCAGCTCGCGTCCGTGCGGCCCGGTCCCCATCGACACCGCGGAGGTGTGGCCCGAACGGTCGGTGACGGTGCGCGGCCGCGCGTTCGGCGACGAGCCACCGGCGGGCGCCATGATCGCCAGCCCTGCCGCCGCGACGAGCAGCAGTGTCGAGGCGGTCGCCAGCAGCCGGCTCCGGGCTCGCGGGGCGGCGGCGACGCCGGCGGGCCACAGGAACACGATGAGCACCGGCACGGTATACAGCAGCCAGCCCAGCACCTCGATCAGGCGCGGGTCGGCGGGGATGCCGGATACGCCGGCGGTCACCGCGCCCAGGACGGAATTGCTCGGTATCCACCCGGACAGGTCGAGCACCTGCTGCTGGCCGATGCTCACCCAGCCCGCCTCGTGTGCGGTGCGCAGGGCGCCCACCACCAGCCCGGCGGCGATCAGCACCAAGAACACCCCGGTCACTCGGAAGAATCGGCCGAGGTTGAGTCGCACGCCACCGAAGTACAGGCCCACGCCGAGCCCGATCGCCGCCGCGATACCCGCGGCGCCGCCGAGCAGGGCGAACCACCGGTTCCCGTGCGACGTCTCGGCGGCGGCCAGCAGGAACACCGACGTCTCGAAGCCCTCCTTGAGAACGGCGAGAAACGCCATCGCGGCCAGCGCCAGCGCGCCGCCACGATGGACCGCCCGCCCGGCGTCGCGCTCGAGTTCGCCCTTGAGCTGCGCGGCGTTGCCGTTCATCCAAATGATCATCGACGTCACGAACACCACGGCGATGGCGTTGATGACGGTTTCCATCATCTCTTGCTGGACCTGCGGCAGGCTCGCGGCGAACAGGTCGAGGCCGACACCCACCGCGACGCTGAGCACCACGGCCGAGGCCACACCGGCGAACATCGGCCGGATCGTCTGGCCGTTGCGCTTGAGGAAGGCGGCGACGATGCTCACGATGAGCGAAGCCTCGAGGCCTTCGCGGAGGCCGATGAGGAACGTGCCTACAAATACGCCGAATACGCCCTGCATGCGCCCTGTTTCTGTCCCGCCGATCTGCGGCTTAGCGTAGCCGACCCGAAAGGCTCCTGGCGGCCTGGCCATTCGGGCGCCGAGGTCAGCGGGCCGGCTGCGTCACGAAGTCGATGAGTTCCTCGACCCGGCTGATCAGCGCCGGCTCCAGATCGTTCCAGTCGCGTACCCGCGAACGGATATGCCGCCACGCCCGGGCGATGTCGGCCTGATCGGCGTGCGGCAGGCGCAGCGCCTGGCACGCGCCGTGTTTCCAGTCCACCTGCCGCGGCACGTCCGGCCAGGCGGCCAGCCCCAGCCGCTGCGGCTTCACGGCCTGCCAGATGTCGACGTAGGGGTGACCGACGACGAGGGTGTCGGCGCCGCCCGGGCCCCGCCGCACCGCGTCGGCGATGCGGGCTTCCTTGGAGCCGGTGACGAGGTGGTCGACGAGCACTCCGAGACGCCGCCCCGGCCCGGGAGCGAATTCGGCGACGATGTCCACCAAATCGTCGACGCCGCCGAGTTGCTCGACGACGACGCCTTCGATCTTCAAGTCCTCGCCCCACACCTGGGCGATGAGTTCGGCGTCGTGACGGCCCTCGACATAGATTCGGCTGGCGCGGGCGACCCGTGCCCGGGCACCGGGCACCGCGACCGAGCCCGACGCCGTCCTGGTCGCGGCGGCGGGCGCCGCCCGTCGAGGCGCGGTGAGGATGACGGGGCGGCCTTCGAGCAAATACCCAGGGCCCAAAGGAAAGCCGCGCACATGGCCTCGTCGGTCTTCCAGGTCCACCCGACCGTATTCGACGCGCACCACCGCGCCGACGTAGCCGGTTTCGACGTCCTCGACAACCAGGCCCAGGTCGGCCGGGTGTTCGGTCGAGCGCGGCTTGCGTCGCCCCGCGGCCAACACATCGCTCCCATAACGATCCACCACGCGGCAATCCTAGAAAGCCTTGCGCCCAAACAGTGTTACGGCGCGCCAGGGTGTGGCGATAGTCGGCAAGATCACTCTGGGGGCACCAGCGCGGGCACGCCGCAAAAACATGCGTTTAACTGTGTGGCGTTACCTGGCTGATCGCGTCGGCGATGGTACGTTGCTAGCTAAGGCAAGCACTGCCGCTCATGCGCAACTTGCGGCGGTTAGCGAGGTGGACGTATGGACTTGTCGCATTGGGTGACAAGCATTGTCGCGTTTGTGCGGGCCGGCTACCCCACCGGCATGCCGGCCCCCGGTCACGTGCCGTTGGTGGCGTTGACGCGCCGACGACTCTGCGGCCACGACATCAGCGCCATCGCAAGCGATCTCATCGCGCGTCGCGTCTGGCCGATCAGCCCGATCGACATCGGGGTGGAGATCACCCGGATCACCAACCAGCTGCCGACACCCGAGGACGTCGAGCGTGTCCAGCGTCGCGTTCATGTGATGCGATGCTCGCGCGGGTAGCCGCGTCCGAATTCAGCGCCCTCATGTTGTTTTAGGCACCGGGCCGCCGCACGCGGCGAGATAGTCGGCGTAGTTCCAGGTCTGCAGAAACTGTTGGCCCGCTTGCAATCCTCGTCGGTAAAGGGCCTCACGCTGCTGCACGGTGATGTCGAAGTCGATCGGGCTGACTTCGTCGGCGGCCACGAAGACGGTGCGCCGGACGGTGCAGGGATCGTCGATGTAGGCGTTGTCCTGGTTACTCACCAGCGTCTCTATCGCGGCGAACCCCAACGACACCGGGCCGTGGACGGGATGCGTGGGCGGGATGCCGGGACGTGCCGACAGCCGGATTCCGAATGTGGGCCACCGTGGTTGGCCATCCGGCCGGTCGAACAACTGCACCGGAAAGTCCGACAGCAATCCGCCGTCCACCCATGTGGCGCCGGCGACCCGAACCGGTTCGAACACGTACGGGATGGCCGACGACGCGTGGACCGCGCGCGCGACCGAAAAGTCATCGGGGTCGATGCCATACGTGCTGAGGTCCCAGGGGATTCGCACCAGCCGGCGCCGTGACAGGTCGCTGGCCGTCACCACCAGGGACCACGCGAACTGTTCGGGCTGTTCGCCGGTGCGCAGGTCGCCGAACGTCCGCACGCCCAGATCACCGAGCAGCCCGGCGAGCAGCTGCTCGAGATAGGCCCCCCGATACACACCGTCCGACGTCAGCAGGGACAGGGCGCCGCCGATCAGCGGAACCCGCCCGATCAGGTTGCGGTCGAGGAACTTCCGGTAATCGATGGAGCGCATGATGTCGGCCAACCGGCTGATCGGCTCACCGGCGACCTGCAGGGCGGCCACCAGCGAGGCGACGATCGCGCCCGCGCTGCTTCCCGCGACCCGGGGAAACCGGTACCCGGCCTGGTCGAGCGCGTCCACCGCTCCCACCAGTCCGATCCCCCGGACACCGCCGCCTTCGCACACCAGGTCGGCACGCACGTCACTCACTGCCACCAGCCTAGCCGGACCGGGCGGGGCTGTCCCGGCGCGGCACGCCGAAAACCGCGAGCACGATCAACACAGTCGGCGACCATCCACGCCGAAGAAATGCACGTGTCCCGGCTCCGGGTGCAGGCGCACCCTGCTGCCCCTTGCCGGTGGATTGCGTCCGTCGGCGCGCGCCACGATCGGCGCATCGATGACCTTGCCGGAGCCGGTGATTCGCCCGTACAGGTAGGCGTCCGCACCCAGTTCTTCCACCACGTCGACCTCCATTTCGACACCGAGGCCGCCCACCTCGAAGTGTTCGGGACGGACCCCGACGACGACCTCCCCCGCGGCACCGGCGATCTCCCGCGGCACCGCGACGGGCCAATCACCAAGCGACACGGCGGAATCCACAAGCGGCAGGGTGAACAAATTCATTGCCGGCGACCCGATGAAACCCGCCACAAAGACGTTGGCCGGGTTTCGGTAGAGCTCCCGGGGCGGGGCGAACTGCTGTAGCACGCCGTCGCGCAGCACGGCGACGCGGTCACCCATGGTCATCGCCTCGACCTGATCGTGGGTGACGTAGACGGTGGTCGTACCCAGCCGCCGTTGCAATGCGGCGATCTGGTTGCGGGTCTGCACCCGCAGTTTCGCATCGAGATTGGACAGCGGTTCGTCCATCAGGAACACCTGCGGCCGGCGCACGATCGCGCGCCCCATCGCCACTCGCTGACGCTGGCCGCCGGACAGGTCCTTCGGTTTGCGATCGAGATACGGTTGCAGGTCAAGCAATTTCGCCGCGTCCAATACCCGTTCACGGATCTGCGCCTTCGGGGTTTTGGCGATCTTCATGGCAAAGCCCATGTTCTCGGCCACCGTCATGTGCGGGTAGAGCGCATAGTTCTGAAAGACCATCGCGACGTCGCGGTTCTTGGGATCGACACGGGTGACGTCTCGGTCACCGATCCGAATGCGTCCGGAGTCCACGGTTTCCAGCCCGGCCACCATCCGCAGCGAGGTGGTCTTGCCGCATCCGGATGGCCCCACCAGAACGACGAACTCGCCGTCGCCGACAACGAGATCCAGGTTGTCCAGCGCCGGGCGATCCGCTCCGGGATAGCGCCGCGTCGCCTGCTCGAAGCTCACCGAGGCCACGATCAGCCACCCATCCCCGTGACCGCGATGCCGCGGACAAACGAGCGTTGCGCGAACGCGTAGATGACGACCAACGGCAGCATGATGAGTATCGAGGTTGCCATCAGGACCGGCCACCGGGCAACGTATTCACCCTTCATCCGGACCAGCCCCAGCGTCAGCGTGGCCAGGCTGTTGCGCTGAATCATCAACAACGGCCAGAGAAAATCGTTCCAGACGTTGACCCAGGTGAGCACCGCGAGCACCATGACCGCCGGCCGGGCGTGGGGCAGCAGGATGCGCCAATAGACCTGCCATGGCGAACAACCGTCGAGTATCGCCGCCTCCTCCAGATCGGTCGGTAGGGTCCGGAAGAATTGCCGCATCAGGTACGTGCCGAACGCGCTACCGAAGAAGCCCGGCACGATCATTGCCCACGGAGTGTCGACCCATCCCAGGGTCCGCATGACGAGGAACTGCGGGATCACCGTCACCGTCAACGGCACCATCAACGTACCCAAATACATTACGAACAGCGCGTCGCGGCCGCGGAAATCCAGTCGCGCGAACGCATATCCGGCCAGCGAGCAAAAGAACACGTGCCCCGCGGTGACGCACCCCGCGTACAGCACGGTGTTGAAGAACATCCGCCCGAACGGCAGCAGCGCGAACACTTCGGTGTAGTTGGACCACCGCGGGTGCGCCGGCAGCAGGGTGGGCTCGCTGACCTCGCCTTCGGTTTTCAGCGAGCCCGACACCGCCCACGCGATCGGGAACAGCGCGCACCAGGCGATGCCGAGCAGCGCGGCATAGACCATGCCGCCGCGCAAGGCGGTGCGCCTGACGACCCCCTCACTTAAGCCCACGCGAAGTCTCCAAAGAACGTCGATGGCTCACTTTCAACTGCACGACGGTCAGCACCAGCAGGACGGCGAACATCACCCACGCCAGCGCGGACGCGTATCCGAACTCGAGGAACGAAAACGCGTGCTGGAACAGCATGATGCCCAGGACGTAGGTCGCCGATTCCGGTCCGCCGTTGGCGCCGGTGAGGACGTAGACCATGTCGAACGCCTGAAAGGCATGGATGACCGAGATGATGACCACAAACGAGATCGATCCTCGGATCAACGGCACCGTGATCGAGACGAATTGCCTTATCTCGCTTGCCCCGTCGATTTTGGCCGCCTCGTACACCGTCTCCGGGACGCCCTGCATCGCGGCCAACAAGACGACGGCGGCAAACGGTACGCTGCGCCACACGCTGACGATGCACAGCGAGACCATGGCCCAGTGGGGCTCGACCAACCATGGGACGGGGCCGAGCCCCACCCAGCCGAGCATGATGTTCAGCAAGCCGTTGTCGGTGTTGAAAACGAACTGCCACACGACCGCCATGACCACCGACGAGATGGCCAATGGGAGGAAGACAATGGTGCGGAAAATGCCGATGCCCCTGGCTTTCTGGTTCAGCACACCGGCGACAACCAAACTGATGACGACCGTGGGCACCACGGTCCCCAGGGTGAAGATCACCGTGTTGCGGATCGCGATCAGGAACAGCGGATCCGCGGTGAACAGCTCCCCGAAGTTCTTCAGCCCCACGAATTTCGGCGGTGTGAACACGTCCCACCGCTGAAAGCTCATGTACAGCGAGAAGCCCAGCGGAAAGAGCATGAACAGGGCGACGGCCACCAAATTGGGAGCGACGAACAGCCGGCCCGCCCACGCGTGGCGGCGCCATGGGCTCGGGTTTTCCGGGACCGTTGCGCCCGCCTTCGGCGCAGGGGTGGCCGCGCCACCCGAATGAATCGCGGTCATGGGCTGCGTAGCACTTCGTCGACGGAGCGGGACAGGCCGGCCAAGGACGTGGCCGGTTGGCGTCCGCGCAGGACGGGGCCAAAGTTGCGGTCGATCAACGCATTCACCTTCTCCCAGGCCGGGGTGATCGGCAGACCCTGCGAATACGCCGGGCCCTCGGTGAGCACGCTGAGATTGCCGATCCGCCGATGGGCGTTGGCGAATCCTTCCGAATTGAGCGCCGACCGCAGCACGGGAACGAACAGGCAGGATTCACCGATCAGCGCCTGGCCGACCGGACCCGTCGCGAATTTCACGAACTCCCAGGCCTGCTCCTTGCGTGGACTGGTCGACGAGATGCCCAGCCCGGTGGCGCCGATGTCCGAACACGCCGCACGCCCGTTGGCGAGCGCCGGGCCGACCGGCAACGGCGCGACATCGAAATCGAGGTCCTCGGCGCGAAGGTAGGTCTGGTAGCGCCAGTGCCCGCCCAGCGCGATCGCCGCCCGTCCCACCGCGAACAGGTTGGGGGTGGACATCGACTGCGTCTCCGATGCATTGGGCGCGACCCGGTGTTCGTTGGCCAGGTCGGCGTAGAACTGCACCGCCTCCTGGAAGGCGGCATCATCGAAATTGAGGTGGGTCGGATTCAGCCGCGGGTTGGACCAGGGGACGCCGTTGTTCATCGCGAACAGTCCCGCCGAGTAGGTCGACACCCAGGTGTTGACGAAGCCATACTGCGCCGCCCGCCCGGAGGCGTCGCGCTTGGTCAGCGCGCGGGCGGTGTCCAGGAATCCGCTGAAATCCCAGGGCCGTTGCCACGTGGTGGGCGGGGCGGGCACCCCAGCGTCGGCGAACAGCCGCTTGTTGTAGAACAGGTAGTTTCCCGACCATTGTTCGGGAAAGGCGAACTGGCTTCCGTTGAACGCAAACGTCTCATACAGCGCCGGGATGCTGTCCGCCTTGAGCTGCTGGGCGAACGCTTTGTCCCGCGCCAACAGAGGATTCAGATCCAGCAGCACACCGCGGTCGGCGAGTTCCGCGTAGGACAGTTCCCACGTCATCAGCACGTCGGGGCATTTGCCGCCGACACAGAACGTCGAAAGCTGTTGCATGACGCCCGGCCCGGACAGCACCGCACGCACCTTGATGTCGGGGTGGCGGCGCGCGAACTCGTCGATGATGCGCATCCTCGCCTCTCGCTCGTCCGGATTGGCCGCGAAGAAGAAGGTCAGCGCGTCGTCGTCGGGAGCGCAGCCGGCGGACCACGGTGCCAGCGCGATGGCGGACAGCGCGCCGGCGCCCCGCAGCAGGCTGCGCCGTCCGAACGGCTTGTCGAGCATGGCTCTCCCGGTCTAGCCGCGTTCCCGGCCGTTGGCCGGTTGTGTCTGACGTCCTTGGTACCCGACGAGCTTGTGATGTTCCTGGATCGGCCGGGCCGGCAGCGTAAGCGCCGCCCGGCGGATGCGCTCGGCATCGCCGGTGATGTCGATCGTGTGGATGCGGTCGTCGGCTCCGATGCCGATCACCAGCAGGACCTGAGCGCGCCCACGGGCGGCGATCACGATGCCCGGTGCCCCGTCGATGAGCATGACAGCACCGGCGCGCGCCCGCCGGGCGAAGCGGCGGGTCTCCTCGGCGACCTGCCTGGCGCCGCGCACCGTGGTGGGCACGTCCGCGGGGACCAGGGAGCGGTCAACCGTGCGCACGACGTCGGGTGCGAGCAGCTCGAGCAGGCTGGCGATGTCGCCACCGCGGGAGGCCGCCAGGAACGCCTCCACCACCTCGAGGTGGCCGGCCGTGCTGCGGGGCTGGGCGGCCGGGGCGGCCTGCAGCCGGCCGCGGGCCCGGCTGGCGAGTTTCTTCGCCGCGTCCGGCGACCGATGCAACAACGCGGCGATCGTCTCGAACGGCATGGCGAACACGTCGTGCAGCACGAAAGCGACGCGCTGTGCCGGTGAGAGGCGGTCGAGCACGACGAGCAGGGCGCTGCTCACCGACTCCGCCAGCAGCGCGTCCTCGTCGGCAGGCGCCGACGCCGCCCCGGCCAGCCGGTCCAGCTCGTCGGGTTCGGCGAGGGGTTGCTCGGCGCGGCGCTTGCGCGCCCGCAGCTGGTCCAGCGCCTCGCGCGCGGTGATCGTCGTGAACCAACCGGAGAGGTTGTCGACGGCCCGAAAGTCCGCGCGGCTGGCCTTCAGCCACGCCGACTGCACCGCGTCGTCCGCGTCGGCCACCGAACCCAGCAGCTGGAACGCGACCGATCGCAGGTGCCGCCGATCCGCGTCGAAACGCTCCGCGAGAGCCACCAAATCCGTTGTTGCGCTCATGGGTCACCTTTTCTGCACGGGAATCGTCAAGGAGATGACCGCATCCACTGGACTTCCTGTTGCGAAGGAGACCAACACCATGACCCTACCGATTGTGCGCCGCGGCGCGCTCAGTAACCAGACAATTCGCCGCGGAACTCGCTGCGCGACAAGGGATTGATCCACATGAACACCGCACTTGTCGTGATCACCCTGTCGACCGCGGCCGTCACCGCCGCGATCGCCATCGCCGATTTCGTTCCGGCTCGATTCGTGCTGGCGAACTCCGCCCAAGTCGGGGTACCGCGTTCGTGGTTACCGGCGCTGGGCGCCGTGAAGCTGGCCGGAGCCGCCGGGATCGTGGTCGGGCTGCTGGGCGCCCGCGAACTGGGCATCGCCGCCGCCGCAGGCCTGGTCCTGTTTTTCGTCGGCGCGGTGTTGACGCATGTGAAGGCGCGCGTCCTGTACAACATCGCGTTCCCCGGGGCCTACTTGTGCCTGTCCGCAACGTCGCTGGCGCTGATGGTCGCCCACTGAACATCGTCGGATCAGCCGGGAAAGTACCGGATCCGCTCGATCGCGTTGCCGCGCCGGGTCACATCGGCGAACATGATGGCGCGCCCGTGGCCCGAGTTGATGGAGACCGCGACCGTCGGGCCGGCGCTCTTGGTCTTGGTCGCGCCGGCCCCGTCCAGTTGTTCCACCAATTCGGCCAGCTCAAGCGGATCGCGATCACCCAAAGTTATTGGGGCCGTTGATGACAGCGCGCGTGCCGCGGCGAATGCGTCTCCTCGCGCGGCGGCGGCGAGGAATGTCCGCACCAGCCGTTGGTGGCGTGCCCCCGCCCGACGGAATCCGGCCATGAATCCCGCGGTCCCCCGCCATCCCTGATTGGTCAGCAGGCCTTTGGACAGGTGCAGCGCCGGGCTCGCCGCGCCCGGTCCGGTGCGCAGAAACTGCGCCATCATGGCGGGCAGTTCCCAGTACGCCCGTAGTTCGCCGATCAGCCACTCGCCGTTGGCTTCTCGGAGGTCGTAGCGCAGGAATGCGGGGATGTACATGGTCACGGCGGGGCCCATGGCGACCTCGAGCTCGAGATCGCGCAACACCGTCGTGCCGACGACGATGTCGAGATCGCGGTGGAATTTGATGTCACGCGGGCCGATGAACGTGTCGTAGAAACGGCCGATCTGTTCATGCCCCACGTGGGGCCGCGAGCCCACCGGATCCTCGACGCGGCCGTCGCCGGTGAACAGCCCCACCCATCCGGCCCGATCGTGCGCGGCGGCCGCCTGCGGTGAGCGCTCCACCGCCGCGAGTAGACGTTCCCGGTCCAGCGGCACCACCATTACGATCCCCCCACCAATTCGACGCCGACGGATTCCAATTCCGCCAGCGCCTGGGCGGCCGCATCCGCTGTTGTGGCCGCGGTCAGGTCGACGAGCACCCGGGTCCTCAGACCCGCCCGCGCCGCGTCCTCGGCGGTCCGCCGGACGCAATGGTCGGTGGCGATGCCGGCCACGTCGACGTCGTCAATGCCGCGCTGCCGCAACCACTCCAGGAGGGGGGTCCCGTTCTCGTCGGCACCTTCGAACCCGCTGTACCCCGCGGAGTACGCGCCTTTGCGAAAGACGGCATCGAAGCGCGCCGTGTCCAAGTCGGGCCGAAATTCGGCGCCCGCGCTTCCGGCGACGCAGTGCGGCGGCCAGGTCGAGGAATAGTCCGGCCGGTCGGAGAAATGCCCGCCCGGGTCGATGTGGAAGTCCTGGGTGGCCACCACGTGGCGATAGCCCGGCGCGCTAGACAGGTAGGCGTTGATGGCGGGCGCCACGGCGGCGCCGCCGGCCACCGGCACGGCGCCGCCCTCGCAGAAATCGTTTTGCACGTCGACGACGATCAACGCTCGCACGGGCTCCACACTATCCCGCTGGGCCGGAGCGCCGCCCTAGCTGCGCAAATCGGCGTCACGGTTTGCTCGACAGGCAGTCGGGTAATACACCGGCCATGGTGATCAGGAGAATCGCGCGACCCCTGTTGTCAGTCGCATTCATCGGGCAAGGAGTCAATTCACTACTCAACCCCAAATCGGCGGCCCAGGCGGCGGCGCCGGCAGTGGACGGCTTGCAGGCGTTGCCGGATTCGGTGAGCGCCAACATTCCGAGCGACCCCGAGACGGTCGCCCAAATCACCGCGGCCGTCCAGATCGGTGGTGGCCTGCTGCTCGCCAGCGGGAAGCTTCCGCGCATCGCTTCGGCCGCGCTGGCGGTGACGGTGTTACCGGCCAACATTGGGGCGCACTCGTTCTGGAACGAAAGCGATCCGGCGGTCAAAGCCCAGAAACGGCAGCAGTTTCTGACCGACCTGAGCCTGTTGGGCGGACTGTTGATCGCCTCCGCCGACACCGCGGGCAAGCCGTCGCTGGGGTGGCGTGGACGCCGCGCGGCCGAACGGCTCTCCGAGCGGGTGTCGTCGGCGTGGCCCGGATCCGACGATTCGGCCTTCGACGGCGAATTGTCGGAGCTGGGCGACCGGATCGCGCACGGCCTGCACGTCGGCGCCGAACGCGGCCGCGAACTGGCCAGCACCGCGGCGGAACGGGGTGCGCCCTACGCCGAAGCCGCGCTGGAACGCGGCCGCGAACTGGCCAGCACGGCGGCGCAGCGCGGTGCGCCGTATGCCGAGACCGCGCTGGAGCGCGGCCGCGAGTTGGCCAGCACCGCGGCCGAGCGCAGCAAGCCGCTGGCGAAGAAGGCCCGCAAGCGTGGGGAGGAATGGGCCGACGAGGCCGCCGACCGCGCGGCCTATCTGGCCGAGAAGGCGCGTAAGCGCGGCGAAGAGCTCGCCGATGAGGCCGCCGATCGGGCCGCACCGCTGGCAAAGAAGGCGCGCAAACGCAGCGAGAAGCTCGCCAAGAAGGCGCGCAAGCGCAGTGAGAAGCTGGCCGACACGGCGCGGGCGCGCTCCGAGGAACTCGCCGAGACCGCGCGCAAGCGCGGCGGCCACTTGGCCGACACCGCGCGCAAGCGCGGCGGCGGTCAGGTCGAGACCGGTCGGCGCAAGCTGTCCTGGTGATTACGTCGGACTGGTGCAGCTAGTCCGGCCAGTGTGACCGCAAGATCTCCGGAGCCCACGCCGGCCAGTCCGGTGAACCGATCGTCATGCCGCCGCTGAGGCGGGCGACAATGCGCGGCCCGCGCAGCCGGCTGTTGTCGTAGACGGTGGCGACGTCGGAAAGCGCGATGGCGTCGGTGACCGGTGTCCACAAGCGACGATGGCGCTCGCGAACCTTGGTTTCCGGTACGTCGTGGCCGCCGGCCCGCACGCGGTGCCGGACACGTTCGACGGCAAGGTCTTCCGGGATGAGCATCGCGTGCAGGACGGCGGTGAAGCCCGCTCGGTGGGCGGTGCGGATGAGGTCCAGCTTCGACGGGTGGGAAAGCACGGTCTCCGCGATAAACGACCGCCCCAGGTCGATCAACTTCGCGCGCGTGTCGGCGGCGATTTGCGCGGCCTCGTAGGCGCGCCCCGCCGACTCCCCCGGCCAGCGCTGCCTTGCGATTTCGTCGGCGTTGACGACCGGGCTGCCGGGCAACAGCGGCGCCAGGGTGAACGCGATGAAGGTCGACTTGCCGGCACCGTTCGGCCCGACCACCAGGTCAAGTCGCTGCATCGGACCGCGCCGGCGAACGCCGGGTCAGCGCCCGCGCGCCAGCATTACGGCGGCGCCATCGGGCAGGTGCTCGACGATGTCGCCGTCCTCGTTGAGGGCGACCGTGGTGACCCCATGCCCGGCCAGCGTCGCCCCGTAGTTGGCGTGCACCAGGCTTTCTTCAATAGCCGCGGAGATCTCGGCGTTGAACACCACGCCTTCCTCGACGGTGAGTTCGCCGGTCGCCAGCTGGCCGGCCATCGCGGCCTCGACCCGCCGACGCGAGGCGGTGTGCTGGCTGGACACCGCGCGCCCGACACGCGCCCAGTGGTCGAGTTGCTGCTTGGCCGAACGGCTCTGGCGGGCGCCTTCGGAGGCCGCGCTGTCCATCAGGTCGGACGCCACCCGGGTCACACGATCGGGAGCGTCGGCCATGACTTCCTCCTGGGGCGCAGCATGTCGTTACGTTCTGTAGCAGAATGATACACCGGCGCGTTTGGCCCTGCTAGCCGCGCTGCCGCAGCACGGCGTCGACGATCGCCTCGACGTCTTGGCCGGCGTCGACGGTCATGCCCGCCTCGTCCGGGCCGAGGGCCTCAAGGGTGTCCAGTTGCGAGCGCAGCAGCGCGGCCGGCATGAAGTGGTCGGTCCGGGCCGCCAGCCGGCCGGCGATCAGTTCCGCCGAACCGGACAGATGCAGGAACTCGACGCCCGGGCAGTGCGCGCGCAGCCGGTCGCGGTACTCCTTTTTCAGCGCCGAACAGCTCACCACCCCGCCGTCGCGGTGGGCGGTCAGCCATTCGCCGACCTTGTCCAGCCAGGGATAGCGGTCGTCGTCGTCGAGCGGTTCGCCGACCGCCATTTTGGCGATGTTGGCGGCCGGGTGCAGCGTGTCGGCGTCAACGAACGGGACCCGCGTGCGTCGCGCGAGCGCCGCCCCGACCGTCGACTTGCCCGATCCGGATACGCCCATCACCACGACGGGAGCCGATCGGCTCACCCGGATTGTTCGCCGAGGTTGCGGTTCCATTCCAGCCAGCCGACGCCGCTGCGCCCGTCGGCGGTGGTGATCGTGGCCCAGACGCGGGGGAACTGGCTGACCCGCCCGTCGGCGGCGACAAGCCGGACCGGCGCCTGGCCGCGGACGTCCACGTTGGCGGTGATCTCCCCCGGGTTGAGCGTCAGCGTCGCCTCCAGCGGTAACCCGTTGTCGTCGAAGGACTCTCGTGAGTCGACGGTCTGCAGTTCGGCGACCCGGCCGTCGGCGCGCTGGGTGTAGCCGATGCTGAATGCCGGTGCACCCGGGATGCGGATGTTGACGCCGTGCAGATGGGTGCCGTCGTTCAGGTGCAGTGCGCTCCAGATCCAATCCATGCTCCACCAATCGCGAACACCCCAGGAGTGATCGCGCTGGCCGGGCACCGCGTCGAGGCGGTAGCTGGTGTCGCCGACGGTGACGGTGCCCGAGACGGTGCAGGGAATCTCATATCGCGTCGTGAGCCCGTACTGGTATGGGGTGCCGTCGGTGTCCCACACCAGGTTCATGGACATCGCGACGGGCGTGCCGGATTCCCCACGCAACAGCGCAGCCGGGTCGGGGTAAGCCTGAGCCCTCGCCCGCACATCGACGCGGTAGCTCTGCAACGGCGTACCGGCGGAATGTCCGAGCTCGAACTCGTCGGTGCGCACCGTCCACGGGTCCGCCGGCAGCGGGACCTGCGCGTCGACCGCGACGGTGGGCATGCCGGCGCCGCACAGCAGCACGTGCACCCATGCGGTTTGCTCGTTGGCCACCAGGCCGAGGCGGAACCAGCCGCCCAATCCCTGTGCGGTGTCGGCGAAGTCGGCGTACCAGCTCTCGCTCCACAGCGGTTCGGGGGTGGGCTCATGGGCGAGCTCATCCTCGGGCACCGGTTGCAATGGCTCGGGCGCCACCGTGGCGGGCAGCGTCGCCAGCGCGTCCGTGTCCAGGACGTGATCGCAGTGCCGGCGCAGCATCGTCATGAACATCTGGTCACCACGGTCGGTGCGCTCCACCAGCATCGAGGAGACGATCGCCATCATCACGCCGAAAAAGCTCTGCCGGCGCACGCCGTCGGCGACGTCGGCCAGGGTCAGCGGCGCCCCGGTTCCCAGCGCCTCGTGGTATGCCCGCAGCAGCGCGTCGTAGTGCTCGCGGCGGTCCTCGGTGGGCAGCGCGCACCCGAGGAAATAGGACAGGTCGGTCAGTGCCGGGCCCCACGACACCGTCTGCCAGTCGACCACCGTCAGCGCGCGGTCGGCGCCCGAGGTACCGAACAGCATGTTGTCCAACCGGTAGTCGCCGTGCACCAGGCCCTGTATCCCGGACGCCTGGGCCTCCTGGTCGAGGTAGGCGTCGAACGCGGCAACCAGGCGCTCGCACACCACGCGGTGCTCCGGTGCGATCTGGTCGCCGTAACGGTCGACGAATCCGGCGTACAGCGGGGTGATCATCGCCTGGTTCAGCGGCGCCTCGCGGTTGAGCCACGGCGCTTCGGCCAGCGAGACGTCACCGAGCAGCGGGCCGTGCAGCCGTCCGAGTTCGACGGCGCCGAGGCGGGCCTGTTCGATTGTGGCGCCGGCGATTTCATCGCCGACCACGGCCGGGCCCGCGTCGCCCAGCAGCAGGTCGAACACGCCCGTCGAGGTGTCGACCGCCGCGTGATAGCAGGGCGCGATCGGCCCGCCCAGTCGAGGCGCGATGTCGCCGTAGAAGCGGACCTCCCGCTCGTAGAGTCCCAGCGCCAGCCCGGTCTGCCGGCTCACCGGGTCGGTGGCCGCGACCTTGAGCACCACCGACTCGGGCCCGCCGTCGGCCTGCGCGTAGTTGAGCCGGATGCGGTAGCACTCACTCATCTGGCCGGTGCCGATGCGCTCGACCGAGAAATCGGCGATGGTTCCGGTGCCGATCACCGCGGCCAACCAGGAGGCGGTGAGGTCACTCGGGGTTTCGATGACTTGCTCGGTCTCGGCGTGCATGAGGGTTAGCGTGCCAGGTCAGTGCGCGAGTGAGAAGCCGTCCCAGGCCATCCGGCGGTGCGGGTGGGGATCGAACTCGACCCGCGATTTGCGGTCGAAGACCATCACGGCGCGGTCGGTGGCGTTGTAGCGGGGCCAATCCTCGCCCGGGACGCCGGTGCGGCTGAAGGCGCGCCACCGCCGTTGCACCTGGTTGCTGACCCGCAACGCCGCGCGCCGGTCGGCCGCCGCGGTCAGCAGGGCGCCGAATCTGGTGCGGTAGACGTCGAAGACGGCCAACAACTCGGTGGCATGGGTGGCGCCGAAACCCGACCAGCGCAACGTGCGCGGGGCGTAGTCATACCGGTAGAGGTAGGTCGGCGCGTGCGCGCTGTGGGCCTCGGCGATCTGCCAGGCCGCCGATCCGAACGCGAAGTCACCGCCGAGCTGGATGCACGCCGCCCGCTCGGGGTAGTCCGGGTACGCGGCGGTAATGCGTTCGCGGATAGCGGGTTCCGCCTCGGCCAGTAGCTCTTCGACCATCGACTCGTTGGTCGGCAACATCGCCAGGAACCGGGTGAACAGCCGGCCCTCTTCGGCGTTGGTGCCGACGATCAGCGGTACCGGGTGCGCGTCACCGCGCCGCATCGCCTCGACGGGATCCATCGGCAGCACGTCGTCCCCGACGACCGGACCAATCGGGAAGGCACCCAGCCTGTTCTGCATGCCCTCGTCGATCAATGCGTGCTGGGTTTTCACCAGTTGGGCGGCCGACGCCCGCATCAGCGCGTCGGCGGCGTCCTGCTTGCGCACGCCCAGCAGGCCGGCGAAGCGGTTCGCGAACTCGGCGGCAACCTCTTTGGACCGCGTGAGGCCCGATGCGGGACTCTCCGAAATGGCCCGGGCGAACAGGCCTTTGGCGGAGGGCACCGCCAGCAGGGAGGCGGTGATGCACGCGCCGGCGCTCTCGCCGAAGATCGTCACATTGTCCGGGTCACCGCCGAACCCGGCGATGTTGTCGCGCACCCACTGCAACGCCAGCACCAGATCGCGCAGATACAGGTTGCTGTCAATGGTGATGTCGGGTGTCGACAGCGACGAGAAGTCCACACATCCCAGCGCGCCCAGCCGGTAGTTCACCGACACGTACACGCATCCCCGGCGTGCCAGGGCCGCGCCATCGTAGAGCGGTGTCGCCGAGCTGCCAAGGAAGTACCCGCCGCCGTGGATGAAGACCATCACCGGCAGCGGCCCCTCCGCGGCACCCTCGGGCACCACGACGTTGAGGGTGAGGCAGTCCTCGCTCATCGGTTGATAGCGGCCGCCCAGACCCGACAGGCCGAGCAGGGTGTAACGGCGCTGCTGGGGTGCGCAATTGGCGAAGCCGTGGCAGTGCCGCACCCCCGACCACGACGCCGCCGGCTGCGGCGCCCGGAAGCGCAGGTCTCCCACCGGTGGACGGGCATACGGGATCGACCGCCACCGATGGACCCCGTCGCGGGTGAAACCCTCGACGGTGCCGGTGGCCGTGCGTGCGCGGACAGTCCGGTCATGCATAACCCGACGGTAACCGACATGACGGCGTTAACGCGCGCGCAGCGCGTTATTTGCCCGGCGCGGCGGTTAGCCTGACTGGATGCGGATAGCTGCGATGATCGCCGCGTCGGTACTGGTCGCCGGCTGCTCACACACCACGGGCAACCATTCCGAGCCGACACCGAGTACCACCCAGACCTCCGTTGGGCCGTCCGGAAGCAAGACGCCAGGAGCATCCGCCGCGCCGGCCGCCGGCGCCGCGGTCTCCGACGTCATCGCGTGGATAGAGGCGGCCCGGCCCGCCGATCCTGGCCGCTACCACACGGCTATACGCGACGGCGTGGCCACACCCCTGGGCAGCGACATCGCCCTGGCGGCGGTGGGCGGCAAAGTCTCCTGCATGACGGATGCCGCGCACACCGACGGCGCGCTGAATTGCCTGGTGAACCTGGCCACTCCGGCGCCGGCGCCCGCGACCGCGTATGGCGAATATGGCAGGGCGGTTGGGTCACCTTCGACGGGATGCGCCTGCAGGTGGGAGCCGCGCGGGCCGACCCCGGCCCCTTCGTCAACGGCAACGGACCGGAGCTGGCGAATGGGGACTCGCTGTCGTTCGGCGACTATCGGTGCCGCGCCGACCAGGCCGGCCTGTATTGCGTGAACTACGCGCATCAGTCGGCGGCGCGTTTTGCGCCCGCGGGCATTCAGCCGTTCGGCTGCCTGAAGTCGGTGCCGCCGCCCGACGGGGTCGGCGCGGCGTTCAGCTGCTGAGGATTTCATTGCCCAACGTCGAGTTGTTGCGTGAAATCGCGGCATTCGACACCAACAACTCCACGTTCGGCGGTGGTGGTGGTGTGCGGCGCGGCATGGTCGCCATCACCAGGTGACCGGAAGCTCTTTCATGCCGTAAATGTCGGCCTCTTTGAACCGCAACTCCTCCGGCGGAACGGCCAGCTTCAGCCCGGGCAGCCGTCGCGCGAGGGTGGCGAACGCGACCTGCATCTCCACGCGGGCCAGGTTGGCCCCGATGCACTGGTGCACGCCGTACCCGAAACCCAAGTGTCCGCGCGTGTTTCGATCGATGTCGAAACTCTCTGGGTCGCCGACGAATTCGGTGTCCCAGTTTCCGGCGGGCAGGTTCATCATCACGAACTCCCCTGCCCGGATCAACTGGCCACCGATCACCAGATCTTCGGTCGCCACGCGGTCGACCTGGCTGTGCACGATGCTCAGATAGCGCATCAGCTCTTCGACGACGTTCGCGATGAGGGCGGGATCGTCGGTCTGGCCGAGCCGCTCGAAGGCGCTCGGATGTTGCAGCAGCGCAACGGTTCCCAGTGAGATCATATTGGCGGTGGTCTCGTGACCCGCCTGCATCATGATCACACTGTTCATCGCCGCGGTCGCGTGGTCGAGTTGACCCGTCGCGACGTACTCGGTGATCATGCGGCTGATCAGATCGTCGCCGGGTTCGCGCTCCTTGCGTTGCACCAACTCCTGGATGTAGGCGTACATCGCCCCGAAGGCCTGTCCCTTTTCCGCCTCGGACGTCTTCTGGTCGAGCCCGGCGGTGGTGTTGCGCTGGAAAAGCTCGAGATCTTCGGGCGGCACACCCAGCAGCAGCGCGATCACCAATGATGGTACCGGCAAGGCGAATTCACGCACCAGATCGGCAGGCGGCCCCACCGCGATCATCTCGTCAAGAAAATGGTCGACCATCTCCTGGATCTGCGGCCGCATCGATTCGCAACGCCTGAAGGTGAAGTTGCCGGTCATCATCCGCCGGATCCGGTGATGCTCGGGATCGTCGGTGCGCGCGAACATCACCGGGACCTCGTTGTCGGCGTTGGTGGGCATGATGGAGTCCGGAATGGTCTTCGCGGACAGCCGCGGATCGACCAGCGCCGCCCTGATGTCGGAGTAGCGGCTCACCACCCAGACCGGATTGCCGTGGAACATCGCCTGTCGTAGCCCGGGCTCTTCCCGCCAGCTCGCGAACTCTACCGGCGTTGCGAGCGGACAGTGGGCGGGACGCGGCACGGGCAGTGCAGGAAGCTCCGCGTCCGAGCAGGAGTCGGATGCCTCGAAAGATATTGTGACATAAGCCGCGTTTCCCATTAAATGTCAGTTATCTGCCAGTTGTAGAGCGTAAAGGGACCGTTGTCGGTAGTCAACTGTCGGTTACGCTGTCACGATGACCGCGGTGGAGGACCGGCCGTTGCGGGCGGACGCGGCGCGCAACGTCGAGCGCATACTGCGCGCGGCGCGCGAGGTCTACGGCGAGTTGGGCCCGGACGCCCCGGTGGAGGCGGTCGCCCGCCGGGCCGGCGTCGGCGAACGAACCCTCTACCGCAGGTTTCCGACCAAGGCGGATCTCGTCCTGGCGGCGCTGGAACAGAGCATCGCCGAGGATCTCACGCCGGTGATCGACGGGGCCCGCCGCGCGAAGGATCCTCTGCGCGGTCTGACCGAATTGATCGAAGCGGCGATCTCGCTCGGCGCGCGCGAACACAGCCTGCTGGCCGCCGCCCGCCGGGCCGGTTCCCTCACGTCCGACATCTCCATGTCGCTCAATGCCGCGCTCGCCGAGCTTGCCCGGGAAGGCCAGCGCCTCGGCAGGATTCGCGCCGACCTGGTCAGCGACGACCTGCCTCGGTTGATCGCCATGCTCTTCAGCGTGCTCTCGACGATGGATTCCGACAGCGACGGCTGGCGACGCTACGTCGCCCTCGTCGTCGATGCCATATCGGTCGATGAGCGGCGGCCATTGCCCCCGGCGGCCGAACTGCGCTACACGCTGCCGCCGGACGGCTGGCCTCTGTGAAGGAACGGCCGCTCAGCTGGCCGGCAGACCCGCCTTGACCGCGGCGTCCTGTTTGCGCGCGAGATCGAGCAGGATGTCGGCTGGCGTGGGATTGCCTATGACACAGTCGAATTCCATATCGACCATGGCCCTGCCCTCGACGAATACCGCCTCAGAGATCTCCATCGGATTCGCCGGGTCGGTGCTCTGCCCGATCACCATGAATCCGTTGGTGCCGACGTCGATGGGCTGCTGCTCGCCGCTGACCTTCTTGCCGACGACGTCGCGCATGTTCGCGGCCGTCTTGTCGGCCGTCGCCGCGTCGGGAAAGACCGCGATCGTGTCGATGATGGTGCGCTTGCCGTCGGGGTTCTTGAAGACCTGCCCCACGCCGACGATGCCGCCCGGATTCTGGCTGGGCGGCCCGTCAGCGGTGGCGTGCGGGCCGACGTCGGAGGCCTGGATGAGCAAGGAGCTGTAGTTCGCCGGCGCCCCGGGTGAAGACGGGGCGCTCGACGAGATGGCCGCGCTCGACGACGCGGCCGGACCCGATGGCGCCGTCGAGTTCTTGTCCTCGCCGCAGCCGGCGATCGCGGCGCTGAGCAGCATCGCGGCGGCCGCCAGACCGACCGCGGACGTCCGGACCTTTGTCATGAGCCCTCCTTTGTAAGGTCAGCTATTTGTAACCCGTACCCGGGCCACCCGCAGCGTGAACACGCAAACTATGTGGGCCGGCGGGCAAATCGCCATCGGACGAGTTTCGCTTCAGTTGATGGTGACGCCCGCGTCGACCTTGAACTCCAGCCCGGTCACGTATCTGGACTCGTCGGAAAGCAGGAACAACACTGCGCTGCTGACATCGGCGGGCTCGACGGCCGGCGTGGGCATCGCATTGACGAAGATGGGAATGAGATCGGACCGCTGCTCACCCAGGAGAGGCCCGAACGACGGCGGAACCATCCCGGTGGGCACGCCCGTGGGAAGCACGGTGTTGACACGCACGTTCTGCGCCGCCAGCTCGTTGGCCAAGGCCAGCGTCAAGCCGACGACGCCGTGCTTGGCCGCCGTGTAGGGCGTCTGGAGCGGGAATCCCTTGATGGCGCCGGCGGAGCTGATGTTGACCAGGCTGCCTCCACCTTGCTCGAGCAGGTGCGGTATCGCGGCCGCACAGGTGTTCCAGACGCCGATCAGGTTCACGTCGACCACCGTGCGCCACTGTTCGGCGGTGGTCTTGTCCCACGGCGCCACCGTGAGCACGCCGGCGTTGGCGACCGCGCCGTCAAGGCCGCCCAGCTCGCCGACTCCCTCGTCGACCGCGGACCGCAGGTGCGCCTCGTCGCGGACGTCGACAACGCGACTCACGCATCGGCGACCGAAAGCCCGTACCAGCCTTACTGTTTCGGTGAGGTCGTCCTCGGTGGCCAAGGGATATTCAATCTGCGGCAGGGATCGGCAGATGTCGACGAGGATGAGGTCCGCGCCCTCCTGCGCAAGGCGCAGCGCATGGCCGCGACCCATGCCGCGGGCGGCGCCGGTGATCAGAATGCGTTTACCGGCAACGCGTCCTGGAGCCGGGGTGGTCAGTTCAGTGCTCGTTCCACATCAGCCCGCGCATCGTCGCTGACAATGGGATGTCCTCGACCCCGATCAGCCCTTGGGGCGCGCGGCACACCCAGTCGATCGCGTTGACCGCCCGGCCGGCGGTCGAGATGCAGCCGGCATCGGTGGAATCGTAAAGGGGGTGGGATACGTGGGTGTTGATCTCCACCCGCGGCTCGCCCTCCACGACGACGCGGTGCACGCCGGTGTGGCCATCGGGCGGGAATTCCCAGCCGGGCGCGGCGGCCGGGGTGAGCCTGGTGACGTGCTCGAGGGTGATGACCGGCTTGCCGTCGCGCACGCCCTCGGTGGCGAATCGGACCGCGGCCATCTGCCCCGGCTGGACGGTCATCATCGTGCATTCGATGCGTTCGGGCGTGTACCACGGCTCGCAGCGCTGGCGCACGTCGTCGAGCGTGATGTCGAGATGGTCGGCCAGACTGCGGACCTGACCGCCCCACATCGCCACGATCACCCCGGGCAAGAACATCATCGGCGAGTCGTCGTCGCGCGTGGTTCCGAACCCCATTGCCGCACCGGTGAATTCGGCATCGTCGTAGTTTCCGTAGTCGAAGATCTCCTGCACGGTGATCGACGAGATCCGCGTGGTCAGGCTGGCCGCCGAATGCACCAGCGTATCGCCGGAGAAGCCGGGGTCGATGCCGTTGACGTAGAGCGAGGCGTTGCCTGCCGCGCAGGCGCGCTCCAAGGGCTCTCGCAACCAATCGTCGGCATGGCGGGGTGTCACCAGCCAGACCATCGATGTGCCAACGACGTTGATGCCCGCCGTGAGGAACCTGGCCATCTGTTCGATGGCTTCCATGGGTCGCGTCTCACCCTGAGACGTGTAGACGACGCAATCGGCGCCAAGATTGAGCAGTGCGTCGATATCGTCGGTGGCGATGATGCCGGTCGGCGCGTCCAGCCCGCAGAGCTGCGCCGCGTCCTTGCCGATCTTGTCGGCGCTGGCGGCGTGCACGCCGACCAGTTCCAGATCCGGTCGGCCGATGATGGCCCGCAACGAGTGCCGGCCCACATTCCCGGTGGAAAACTGTATGACTCTGCGCACTTACCCTCATCCTTCCGACCGTGGGCGATGACCCATCATGGCGCGTTGCGTCGCGGTCCAGGTCAGTAATCGGGGATTGGGAGCGGCGAGTTGTTCGAGTCGATGCCGCCGTCGACGTGGAAGATCGCGTTCGTCGCGTAGCAGTCGCGCGTGCACAGGTACACCGTGAGCCGCCCGAGATCCTCGACGTCACCGAGCCGATGCAGCGGGGTGGCCTCCTGCATTTTCTCCAGCGATCCGGGCATCAAGTCCAGGCTGCCACGCAAGCCGTCGGTGGCGAACGATCCCAACGCAATGGCGTTGACGCGGATCTTCGGCGCGAGTTCCTGTGCCATCGCGCGGGTGAGCGCCTCGAGGCCGCCCTTCGCGACGCAGTAGGCCGTCAACGCGCGGATGCCGAACCGGGCGGAACCAGACGAGATGTTGACGATGGATCCGCGTCCCGCGCTGATCATGTGCGGGGCGACGAGCTGGCTCATGATGAACGCTGATGTCACGCACCAGTCGAAGGTGTGCCGGAAGTCTTCGTCGGTGATGTCCAGAAAGCGCGCATAGGTGGAGCCGCCGACGTTGTTGACGAGAATGTCGATGCGCCCGAAGCGTTCCATGGCCGTGTTCACGACGCGCTCGCCGTCCGGGCGGCTCATCGCGTCCGCGACGAGCGCCAGCCCTTTGCCGCCCGAGGCCTCGATGCCCTCAATCGTGCCAACGATATCCGCCTCGGTACGCGCGGTCCCGACGACCGTGGCGCCGGCCTCCGCCAACACCCGGGCAATGCCCGCCCCGACACCCTTCCCGGCGCCCGTCACGATCGCGACCTGCCCATCGAGCTGGAACTGTTCCAACGCCATGCCGAGCTCCTTCGATCGTGCGTGGGGTGCGCCGTTTAATCTATGAACTAGGCTGACTAAAGTCAACGAATCATTCCGATCGGCATTCGCGGTACCGTTGATTGTCTGAGAATGATCAAGTTATGCAAGCGTTTTTGGCGCGGACACGGCATAATGAGCCGTTGAGCCCCGCAACTCTCGCATGAGTCGGGTCAACTGTGAGGAAACACATGGCTGTGACGGATCGGCTGTCGACCCGAGAAGCAAAGCGTCTGCAGACGAGGGAGCGTTTGATGGGGGCCGCGATCGCGGAGTTCGCCCGGGCCGGCATGGCCGAGGCGGACGTCAGTGCCATCGTGGCCGCCGCGGGCGTGGCGCACGGGACGTTCTTCTTCCACTTCCCCACCAAGGAGCATGTGCTGCTGGAGCTCGAGCGCCGCGAAGAGGACCGCATAGCCAAGCAGTTCGCCCAATTCCTGAAGTCCAAGCACGATCTCGCTTCCGCGTTGAATGAGGCGGTCCGCCTGGTGGTCGGGCTCGAACGGCGGCTGGGCGATCGGCTCTTCAATGACTTTCTCGCGCTGCACTTCTCCCAGACCCGCCCGCAGACCGAGGACGGCAGGGATCACCCGTTGATCGTCCTGGTCGCCCAGGAAATCGCGCAGGCGCAGGAACGCGGTGATACGGATCCGCACGTCAATCCCATGAACAGTGCGGTGTTCTTCTTGCTGGGTCTCTACGCGCTGTTGATCACCACCAACCACTGGCCGACAGGCCATGCGCTGCTGGAAGACTACGTCGCGAGGACGTTGCGAAGTTTGAAACCCTGACCCGCCGCTAGGGGCGTATGACGCCGCGCAGCGGCATCAGGCCGAGTTCCTTGTGGGACATGAACCCCGGCGGAGCGTCGCAGACCGCGGGTATGGCGTTCGCGGGGCCCATCGCGGTCCAGGTGTATCCGGGCAGCGCGTAGCCGCCGTTGGGGTCCTGCGCGCCCTGCAGGATCAGCTCGGTGGAGGAATCGCCCTCGATCACAATGCGGTAGTGGTAGTGCTGGGGCCAATCCTCCTGCGGTGCAATGGCGTCGAAGGTGTCCATCGTGTAGATCTCGTGAAAGACGATGAGGGGTTTGCCGTCCACCCACGCCGTCCACTTGTGGTGCTGGCGAGCGACAGTCCCCTTTTTGATCACGCCCTTGAAGCCTGGCATGTCGCTGGTCTCCCCTCCCTCGAAGGGGATGTCGCGGGTGGCAGTCCCGAGCTCCACCTCGGTCGTGTATCTCTCGACCGTTTTGCCCAGTCCCTCGACGACCATCGCCATCGATTGGGCGAACAACGGCCATGCCTGTCCGAGCAGATTCGGGCCGTCTTCGAACCCGGCCGGGTCGCTGCCCATCCCCATTTCGAACAGGTACTTCAGGGTGTCGCGCCCGAAATTCACCACCTCGTAGATGTGAATGGTGTCGATCTGGCTGATGATTCGGGCCAGCGTCAGGACGAGCAGGTCTCCGGCGAACCCGGGGTTGACACCACCCGCATGAAACGACGTGCCGCCCTCGTGGCACGCGGCGTCGATCTTGTCGATGTCCGCCTGACTGTGCTCGGTCCGATACCACCACGCCCCACCCGATGCGACGACATTCTTGCCGCCGCGCAGTAGGCGGCACACCTCGTCGGGATCGGACCATAGCGGCGCATAGAACACGCAATCGGCGTCGAGCGCCTCGATGGCATCCTTGTCGGTGGTCGCCCGCACGCCGGTCGGCGGTTTGCCGCAGAGCTCACCGGCGTCCTTGCCGACTTTCTCCGGTCGATTGCACAGGACGCCGACCAGTTCGTAGGCAGGGTTGTGCACGAAATGACGCAGCGCGATCGTCCCGACATTGCCGACGCCCCATTGGATTACACGATATTTCTTCTCGGCCGGCGACTTGAGCGTCATCGCTACTCCTTTGCATGGCCAGAATGCCTGAGCGCTCGCTGAGCGTAGGCGTCTGGCAACGGGCGTGTCAACGAATGCCAGCTGACTTTCGTCAGTACTGTCGCTCCGCTGGTGGGGCGTGGACAAGCCGCGTGAACTCCGCATTAGCACTGTGGCACGCACTAACTGCGGGAAGTGGAGCGAATCTCGCTGACTGTTCGCCGTCGACTCGGTGGGCGTCTTCTGCTGACTGTAGTCAGCCTGTTATAGTGCACTCGCCGGTCCAATCAGTGTCGATGGCGGGGAGGGTTCGTGAATTTGCCGAAGCTGCATCAGCGCGACGCCGGGATAGGTGCAGCCACGCGATCGCCCGGCTCTGCCCCATCGCCGGGTCTGGCCATCGACGAGCACATGGAACGCTCACAGCTCGCGCAGCGCCGGGCCGACAAATGGCTTATCTCCGGCAGTCTCCTGATCGGTACGGCGGCCCTGGGTATTTTCGGGCTGCCGCTGTTCCTCTGGGGAGTGCGGCTGCTGCGCCGGGCGCATCGCGACGGCCTCTCGGTCCGGCCGATGCTGGTCACCCTGCTCGGCTATCTCGTCATCATCGACGCCGCCATCAACACCGTCGGGTGGGCGCTTGATCTGGTGGCGAACCACACCATTCTGGCGCGCGTGCTGCTCAACGGGTGGGGCAACATGTTCGACGCCGGCTACTTCTGGCACTACAACGAGCTGTGGGTCGGCGGCGCGGCGGGGCCCGGCGAGAAGGCCTTGGAGGTCGGGCTGATCCTGACCGTCTTCACCATGCGGATCGCCGCCGCCATCGGGTTTCTGCAGATGAAGCGGTGGGGCCACCAGTGGATGGTCATCACCTGCTGGATGGGCGTGGTCATTTGGATCACCTACGTGTTCAACATGACGATGTTCGCCGACGTGCGTTTTGCCGGCGTCGTGCTCCCGGTCGTCGGCTGGTGGCTCTACGACATCTTCTACATCACCCCGTTTTTGGCCATCCCCTATCTGCACACCGTCAACCGCGAACTCTTCTCCGACTGAAATGCGCGACCCGAAAACCACTACGCCACCGAGGAAGTCACATCATGGGCTATCTATGGGAAATCCTTCGTTACGTCGCCGCGTGGGGCGGCACCGGACTGATCATCTGGTTCTGGTACTGGCTGTTCTCCAACATCGGCACGTTCTGAGCCGGGTTCGCGGAGCGCGGGATTGGGCCGATGACTGAGCATTCCGACGGCCATGCGATGGCGCTGGAACGCAGTTGCGCGGTGACGGCGGTCGCGCTGAGCGAGCAACGCCGAGAAGGCGTGCGGCTCGTCACCGGCGAGCGGCGGGGCTTCGGGTTGAACGCGGGGCTCACATTCGTCCACGTCCCCTACCCCGCCCCCTCCGACTGGACACGCAGAACCCTCACCTGCGGCGTGGCCCTGCAATGCTCACCATCGAAGGAACGCGTCACCGAATTTCGGCTGAACGAGCTGTCCGCGCGCGAACTGCGCGCGCTCACGCTCGTCGAAGGCGGCGTCGCGCTCGGCTGGATCGCGTCGCGGTGGCCAGGCCTGCTTCCCGAGGTCCAACGGCTGCTCCCCGACGTCCACCCCGACGCCGCGGAAATGGACGGCGCCCAGATGCTCGACAGGGCAATCGGATTGGCGGCCACCGGCCGGGAGTTGGCGGTCCCACCGCTGCTGGGCGCTTTGCCGCTGGCCTACACGGCGCCGCAGGGATTGACCGATAAGTTGCGACGCAGCTTCGGGAGGATGCCGTGGACCACGACGCAGAAGCGTCTTCCGCGGCCATACTCGGTTCCGGTCGGCGGTGACGGGGGCGTCCGCAACCCGAACCTGCCGCCGCCGAGCCGGCCGCAGGACAACGATCTCGACGTCACACCCCAACACCGGCCCGGGATTCCCTATCCCGAGTGGAACATGTGGACACAGCGATTCATGCACGACCACGTCGCTGTCGTCGAGCACGCCGACGGCCGGCGCCTGCGCCGTCCGGTGCCGGTGGCCGTCGACGTCCGCAAGTGGTTCGAAGAACACACCCACCGTGCAATGACCAGCCGACTCGAAGACGGCTCCGGCCTCGACGTCGACCAATACGTCAGCCACTACATCGACCTGACGACGGGCGAGGCCAAGGAGCCGCGGGTGTTTCGCGACCTGCTGCCCAGCAGCCGCGACGTCACCACCGCATTGCTGCTCGACGGCAGCTCGTCGCTGGGGGTGCACGGGGGCCGGGTGTTCCAGCTCGAATTGGCCTGTGCCGACGCGCTTTCGCGTGCCATGACGCTGGCGCGCGAACGCCATGGCGTTTTCGTGTTCACCGGCAACACCCGGCACCGGGTCGAGGTGCGGTGCCTGAAGGACTTCGAAGACCGCCGGTTCGTGCCGCCGAGCGGGCTGGGCCTGTCCACCCGCGGCTACACCAGACTCGGTGCGCCGCTGCGCCATTTGACCAGCCGCCTGCTTGCCCAGGCCTCCGAGCGGCGCCTGCTGATCATCATCGGGGACGGGCTGATCTCCGATGAAGGCTACGAGGGCCGTTACGCCTGGGCCGATGCCGCGCACGCCGTCGAGGAGGCCAACGAGGCCGGGGTGTCGATGTATTACGTGGGCGTCGGGCCGACCCGGGTCGACCCCCTCCCGGAGGTGTTCGGGCCGCGCCGTTCGCAACGGATCCGGCGCATCGAGGAATTACCCCGGGTATTGGCCCATGTCCATCGCGAACTGGTCGCAGCGTGAATGCCGACCGATTGAGGAAGAGATGACCACCGACACATATTTCGCCAACGGCAACGAAGTTCAGCTGTTCGAACAGGCCTTTCAACGGCGCCTGCCGGTGATGCTGACCGGCCCGACCGGGTGCGGCAAAACCCGGTTCGTCGAACACATGGGCTCGCTGCTGCAGCGACCGGTAGTCACGATCAGTTGCCACGACGACCTCACCAGCTCCGACCTCGTCGGCCGCTTCATGGTGACCGGCGGCGACGTCGTCTGGACCGACGGCCCGCTCACCCGGGCCGTCAAAGCCGGCGCGATCTGCTACCTCGACGAAGTCGTCGAGGCCCGCCACGACTCCTTGGCGATCCTGCACTCGCTCACCGATCACCGACGATCGTTGTACCTGGACCGCGCCGGCGAGGTGGTGAAAGCCCCCGAAGAGTTCATGCTGGTGTGTTCGTACAACCCGGCCTATCGCAGCTCACTCAAGGAGCTCAAACCCTCGTTCCGCCAACGGTTCGTCACGCTGGCGATGCATTATCTGCCGCCCGACCGCGAGGCCGACGTGATCGTCGCCGAATCCGGAATCCCCCTTGCCACCGCCCAGCGGCTGGTCGGGTGCGCGGTCGCGATCCGCACCGCCGACGAAGCCTTCCACTTCGAACCGCCGTCGACCAGGGTGCTGGTCACCGCCGCCCAGCTGATCGCCGCCGGCGCAACCGAATTGGACGCCGCCGACGCATGCATACTCGCGCCGCTGAGCACCGACGGCGCGGTCACCGACGGTCTGCGTGAAGTCGCGGCAGCCAGCCTGGCCACCTCGACCAGTTCGCCCTAGGGAAAGGAGCAACCGGCATGGACCGACAGGAGGAGAAGCGCAAAAGGGCGCTCATCATCTTCCAGATCTTCATCTACGGCTATCTGCTCGCGATGTTCGGAGTCCAGCTCTACATGTCGTTCGCGCGGGGCTGGTGGGATCTGTGAATGTACCGCTGCTGAAACGGAATTCGGGAGGCACGCCCGACCGCGCCGACGCGTCGCGCAGCCTCGATGATCACCACGACGAATCACGCCAGGCCCAGCGCCACGCCGACAAGTGGATGATCGTCGGCGCCGCCCTGATGGGCATGTGGGCGCCGGGCCTGATCGGATTTCCCATCTTCATGCGCGGGGTATGGCTGCAGCGCCAGGCCCTGCGCGCCGGGCTATCGGTCCGGCCCATGATCGTGACCCTCATCGGCTATCTCGTCCTGATCGACGGGATGCTCAACAGTCTGGGCTGGGCTCTTGACCTGGTCGCCAACCACACGTTGATCAACAGGGTGCTGATGGTCGGGTGGGGCAACATGTTCGACGCCGGCTACTTCTGGCATTACAACGAGCTGTGGATCGGCGGCGCGGCGGGCCCGGGCGAAAAGGCCTACGTGGCAGGCCTGATCCTCACCGTGTTCTCGATGCGGGTGGCGGCGGCGATCGGGTTTTTGCAGATGAAGCGCTGGGGCCATCAGTGGATGGTCGTCACCTGCTGGATGGGGGTGGTGATCTGGTCGGCCTACGTCTTCAACATGACCATGTTCGCCGACGTGCGCTACGCCGGTGTCGTGTTCCCGGTCATCGGCTGGTGGCTCTACGACATCTTCTACATCACCCCGTTCCTCGCGATCCCGTACCTGCACACCGTCAATCGCGAAATCTTCTCCGACTAAAAGGAGCAGTGCCATGACTAGTCCGTCCGTACCGTCCCCCACCGAAGACAAGGACCCGGCCGCCGATCTCGAGCCCGGGACGACGCCGTACTACGCGCGCATGCACACCTGGATCAAGCGCGCCGTGTTGGTGTGCCTGGTAGCGCTGGTGATCGAGGGTGCCTTCACGCTGCCGTTCATGGCGATCTACTACGGGTACCCGACGCTGAGCCTCACCCAAATCTGCAGTGAGCTGCTGAAGATCCGGTACTCCAACGACACCTTGGAGTGCAAGTACCCCTACCCGCCGTTCGGGCCCCCGGAGGGCGCCGAGGGCAAAGCCACCGCGCAGGACGTCTGGGGCATCCAACCGATACCGAAGTACCACCGGCTGGGGTTCCGCGAACTCGTCAAGATCCACGACGAACGACTCGCCCGCCAAGCGCAGGCGCCGACGCACCCATGACGGGGCCGGCCCGGTGACCTATCGGGTCGTCCAATGGACGACCGGTAACGTCGGCAAGAGCTCGGTCCGGGCGATTGCCGCGAACGCGACGCTGGAGCTGGTCGGATGCTATGCCTTCTCGCCGGAGAAGGCAGGGCGCGACGTCGGCGAGCTGTGCGGGATCGAGCCACTGAATATCAAGGCCACCAACGACATCGAGGCGCTGCTCGCGCTCAAGCCGGACTGCGTGGTCTACAACCCGATGTTCGCCGACGTCGACGAGCTGGTCCGCATCCTCGAGGCCGGCATCAATGTGGTGGGCACCGCCGAGTTCATCACCGGCCACTTTCTCGGCGCGGGACGCGAGCGCATCGCCCAGGCCTGCCAGGCGGGCGGATCGAGCATCTTCGGCACCGGCATCAACCCCGGCTTCGCCCAACTGTTCACCATCGTGTCGGCGGGACTCTCGGAGCGGGTGGACAGGGTGTCGGTGCTGGAGTCCTTTGATACCACGATCTACAACTCGCCGGCGACCGAAATCCCTATGGGCTTCGGCTATCCCATCGACCGTCCGGACCTGCCGGCTGTCACCGAGAAAGGATCCGGCATCTTCCGCGACGGCGTGTTGCTGCTCGCCGACGCCCTCGGCGTCGAGCTCGACGAGATCCGTTGTGAAGCCGAGTACGCCCAGACCACCGAGGATCTGCACCTGCCAGGGGACTGGAACATCGCGGCGGGCTGCGTGGCGGGCATTCACGTTCGCTGGAAAGGGATTGTTGCCGGTCGAGAGGTCATCGAGATCGGCGGGCAATGGCGGAAGGGGCAAGCGCTGGAACCGGATTGGCCACTGGACATGGGCTACACCGTCGAGGTGCAGGGCCGACCCACGATCAAGACCACGCTGAGCTTCCTGCCACCGCCGGACTTCGAGGGCACGACCTTGGACGACTACATCATGTTGGGCCTCACCATCACCGCCGTGCCGGCGATCACCGCGATACCCGCCGTCGTCGCCGCGCCTCCCGGCATCGTCACCTACAACGACCTCCCCCTGCTACTTCCCCGCGGAGTCCTGGCGACATGACGACAACACAAGAACCCTCGCTCCATCACGTCGTGTTCGCCGTGGCACCGGAGCGACATGCGGCCGTGACCCAGATGTTCAGCGATCTGGGGTTCGTCTTCGAGCCGCTGCAGCTGGCCGAGCTCGGCCTGGACATTCACCTCGACTGGAATCGGGGCATCGAGCTGATCAGCCCGATCCCGGGGTCGACTGGGGAGGTCGCCGTTTCGGTGACCGAGTTCCTCGAGCGCCACGGAGACGGCGTGTTCACCGTGGTCATCGGGGTCCCGGAAGCTTCCAGGGCCGACGCCGTCGCCGAGCGCTACGGTGCGACAACGCGTTTCCGGCAACGCATGGAGGGCGAGGGCACCTTTCTCGACGAAAACGACGTGTCGATCCTGGGACTGCCACTGACATTCCTGGCGACCAACATTCCGTGATTGGAGACGGCATGGCCCAACATCGTGAGCCGAACGGAGTTTGCGAGCTCGACTCGGACGATCTGCCCATGGCTCTCGGCCGCGGCGTCGTGACCGAGTGGTCAAGGCGGATACCCCATTCCAAGCTGCCACCGGGACCCTGGAACACGTGGCCGTCCCCGACGTGCACCCTGCCGCTATTGCCGCTGCGGATCCTCGCCACGGAGAGGTCATGACCGAGCTTCGGTTCGACGGGAGGGTGGCGATCGTCACCGGGGCCGGCGGCCAGGAGCCGAGCCTGGGGCGCTCGCACGCCAAGCTGCTCGCCCAGCGAGGGGCCAAGGTCGTCGTCAACGACCTCGGCGTCGGCCCCGACGGCCGAAACATCCTGCGGGCCAATGCGGAACAGGTGGCCGATGAGATCTGTACGGCCGGTGGTGAGGCGGTCGCCGATCTGCACAGCGTCGCCGACGAGGACGGCGCGCGCCGGGTCGTCCAGACCGCGTTGGACGTGTGGGGCCGCGTTGACATCCTGGTGAACAATGCCGGTGTGTGCTTCATGGCGCACTTCGACGAGATCTCCGACGCCGACATTCGCAATGTCATCGACGTGCACCTGATGGGGACCGTGTGGATGTGCCGGGCGGCGTGGCCCCACATGCGCGATGCCGGTTACGGCCGCATTGTGAACACCACCTCCGGGGCGATGTTCGGACTGGAGAATCTTTCCATCTACGGTGCGGCAAAGGGCGGAATCTTCGGGCTGACACGCGGTCTCGCCGTCGAAGGGGCACCGCTGGGCATCAAGGTCAATGCGTTGGGGCCGGCCGCCAACACCACCGCCGTGCGCCATTTCAACAACCCGTCCGCCTTCACCAGGCTGATGGAGGATCACTTTCCGACCGGCCTGGTGTCACCCGCGGTGGCGTTCCTGGTTCACGAGAGTTGCCCGGTATCCGGAGCCAACTTCGAGGCGGGTGGAGGAAACGTGGGCATCCGGGTGTTCGGTCAGACGACGGGTATATACGACGCCGATCTCACCATCGAGAAGGTGCGGGACAACTTCGCGGCGATCACCGACACGTCGACGGCCAGGTTGATGCCGGATTTGCCCGACTCCGGTGAGTTAGCCCCGGGCGAGGCCATTTCGGCGCCTTTCGAGGTACTACCGAAGCGCTACCAACCGAGTTGATTTCGGCCAAGGAGACATCATGACCGTCGACACCGCAGCACCCAGCGTCTTCGACGCAGGCCTGCCCACACTGCACTACGACATCACCGACACCGTGCACCAGGTCGCCCCGCGGATCCACGAGGCGCGCAAGCGTTCTCCGATCGCCCTCGGGCCACTGGGACCCGAGGTGCTCGGCTACGAACTCGCCCGAGGGATACTTCGCGATCCCCGGTTCGTCTTCCCGCCCGGCATGCACATGACGGCTCGCGGGATAACCTCCGGCCCGCTCTATGACCGGGTGCTGGGCACCATCCTCGGCATGGAAGGCGAGGAACATCGGCGCCTGCGCGGTCTGGTCTCCAAGGCATTCACCCCGCGGGCGTCCGCGCGCATGGAAGACACCATCGACACGGTGATCAACCATTTGATCGATCAGGTCGCCGGGGCCGGCCGCTGCGACTTCGTCACCGACATCGCCCGGCCCTACCCGATCCCGATCATCTGTGCGTTGTTGGGCGCACCACCCGAGGACTGGGAGCAGTTTTCCCTATGGGCGGAAGACATTTTCAAGATCGTGCGGTTCGACTCCGACCTGGCGAACGAGCAACACATCGTAATGCGGGCGTGGGACGAGTTCGACGCCTACATCGACGACATGATCGCCGAACGGCGGAGCCGGTTGACCGACGACTTGATCTCCGAACTGATCCGCGCGCAGGACGACGGGGACCGGCTGAGCAACGCGGAGATGCGCATGCTGGCATTCAGCATCCTGTCCGCAGGCACCGACACCACCCGCAATCAGCTGGCCGCGTGCATGCACGCGCTGTGCGATCACCCCGAGCAACTGGCGATGCTCCGCGAAAACCCCAACCTCGCGATGCCGGCCGTCGAGGAATGCATGCGCCATTCGCCCGCGGTCTGTACCACCCTGCGCACCGTCCTCGACGACGTCACATTCGCCGATTACACCTTTCCGGCCGGCACCTTCATTTCAGTGAATACCTTTGCCGCCAACTGCGATCCGGAGGTCTATGCGCACCCGGACCGGTTCGACATCACCCGGGAGGACCCGCCGCCCATTCTGACGTTCGGCGGCGGTGCCCACTATTGCCTGGGCGCGAACCTCGCCCGAACGGAACTCGCCGGAGCGCTCAAAGTCCTCGCCCGGCGCATGACCAACCCGCGGCGCGTGGCGACGGCGCAGTGGAAACCGATGCTGGGACTGAGCGGGCCGGTCGGTCTGGAGATGGAATTCGACTAGCTCAGCGCGTCGTCCGCGGCGAGCTCCAGGACGTGGATTTCGCCCGTCGCGCCGTCGACCTCGACCAGGGCACCCGCCGGCAACGACTTGGTCGCCCCCTGAACGTCGACAACACAGGGGAAGCCGAATTCGCGGGCCACCACCGCGGCGTGGGACATCGGGCCGCCCAGTTCGGTCACAACGGCGGCGGCGTAACAGAACGCCGCCGTGTACCCGACGTCGGTGACCTCGGCGACGAGGATCTCGCCGGGCTGCAGGTCGTCGATGGTGTCGGGGCGCACGATGCGTACCCGGCCGCGCACCCGCCCGCCGCACACCCCGACCCCGCGCAGGATGTCCCCGCCGGCCAGGGCGGGCGACGAGGGCGCGGTTGGCTGCCAGCTTCCGCTGAACACCGTCGGCGGCGCCACCGCGACCAGCCGGCGTTGCTCGGCCCGGCGCCGGGCCACCAGCGCGCCCACGTCCGCCGGCAGGGCATCCAGTTCGTCGACAAGCAGATAGAAGACATCATCGGCGGCTTCGAAGACGCCCGACTCGACCGCCCTGCGCCCGTACTCGCGCAGCAGCGTGCGCAGAACCCAGTTGGCCCGCACCACCTTGTCGCGGCGGACCTCACGGTCGCGCAGTTGCTGGGTGGCCAGCACCGCAATTGGCTTGGCGTGCAACGGAATCTGGGGGCGCTGGGGTTGCTGCGCCGACGGCGCGCTCATCGCCCTGGTCACCATCCGGACCAGCAGCTCGGGGTCGTCGGCGTAGCTGGTTGACAGCATCTCGAGCTCGGCGGGCCCACGGTGGCCGATGAGCGCCAGCTCGGCCAGCAGCGCGGCATGGAATTCCGGAGCCTCGACGGCCAGCTTGTCCAGCCGGTCCCCTGGTTCAGCCAGCAGCGCCGTCACTTTCGGATCGCGCTGCGCGGCAACCACCAACCGCTGCATCGCCTCGACCGAACGCGCGCTGACCAATTCGGGCCCACCGGGGGCGGCGACGTCCCGCCCGCACAGACCACGCAGCAGCACGTTGAACGCCGCGCACAGCAGGAATGAGCCGGCGGCCAGCACCCAGCCGTGCACCACCTGGTCCCGCGCCAGAAAGATCAGGCTCAGCAGCCGGCGATCGTCGATTCCGGCGAGGTCCCCTTCGGTCAGGCGTTCCAGGCGATCGACGTCGGCAACGAATTCGCGGGTGTCGGCGGGCGCGCCGGCCGACAGGCCGATCAGGTTGACGCCGAATACCCCGATGTTGCGGACGGTGCGCAGTCGCTTGCGGATTCGATCGGTGTCGGAGTGCGGATGTTCCTCACCGAAGATCGGCAAGGCGGCCATGCTGGGGCCGAAGAATCCACTGTTGCTCACCACCGTCGTGGGCTTCACGAAAGGCACCGTCTCGGCCATGAAATGCGCGGTCGTGATCGCGCCGTACAGGCGGTGGGCGAACACCGCGACCATGCGCATCGCGATTTCGCGCTGGATCGTGCCCCCCGGGCGCAACCGCTCGGCAACGCACACCGCGCTGGCCCGCAGTCCCCGGACCGTCGCCGACGCCGACGCCGGCGAGAACGGGCCGGGTAGTGCCTCCGACAGGTTCGTGGCCAAAAACGTCGGAAAGCGCGGGTCGATCGGTGTGTCGAATTCCCCGTTATCCCCCGCTGCGCCCGCCAAATTCGGCTTGACGCCGTCGTCGCTCGGCGCGTCGACCGAGGGTAGGTCCTGGATGGTGGCCAGGCGCCAGGGCAGCGATATCACCCGCTTGCCCACGGTGACCCGGCCGCGCACGGCCAGCGCGAAATCGTCGATGCATTCGGCGGATTCCCACGCGGGCCGAAATCCCCACTCGTGCTGCAATCGCGAGAGATCCATGAGCGGGGCGCAATGCGCCCGTTGCAGTTCGCCCGGCTCGAAGCCCAGCCTCACGACCGGGCGCCCGAGAGCGGCGGCGATCTGCCGGAAGGTCACCTGTCCGGCAGCGGCGAGATTGACCGGGCCGCTGTCGATTCCACCGTCCACGATTGCCTGGTTGAACAGCCGAAGCGCGTCGTCGAGATGGACGACTTGCATGCGGTGATCGCTGGACCGGGCGGGAAACACCGGTAGCGCCAGCATCCGGCGCACCCAGTTGTCGACGCTTCGGCCGAGAATCAGCGCGGAGCGGATCGCGACCCATTCCGTGCCCGCTCCCGCGACCATGCGTTCGACCTGGGCGTTGAGTTGGCCGTCGACGGTGACCGGGGTCAAGGCATCGTGTTCGGCCTTGGGCGCACCGCCGCCGCCGTAGACGTGCGCCGAAGACGCGAAAACGATTCTCCTGGACCCGGTCTCGACCATCGCGTCGAGCACGTTGCGGGCGCCGTCGATGTTGACCTCGTGACCGATCCGTTCGTCTGGTCCGGGAGTGTTCGCCCACGCGCAGTGCGCAACCACTTCCGCGCCCGCCAGGGCGCGCTTGACCGCGGCGGCATCACGGATGTCGGCGTCGACGAAGTCGGCTGCGCTCGGCCAGCTTTCGGGGCGGTGGCGGGCAAGGCCGACGACATCGTGGCCCTGGGTGAGCAGCCGCATGGCGAGTCCGCGGCCGAGCACTCCGCTGGCCCCGGTGACAGCAATTCTCACTGAATGCCTTTGGTGGTCATAGGTGGCTAGTCGTCGTCGTCCAGCAGCGCCGCGTTGACCAGGTCATCGAGGTCCATGTCGGCGATGTCCTTTTCGGTGGTCGCCGGCGCCGCGGACTGCGCGTTGCCGTTGGATTCGTCGGCCAGCGCCAGTAGCAGTTCCAACACGCCGGCCTGTCGGAGCCGCTTGACCGGAATCGACCCGACGACGCGCTGGATCTCGGCTTCGCCCGGCGCCGCGCCCCCCGGGGTTTGTTCCGACGCCCCCACGAGTTCTCGGTGCATGTAGCCCGCCAGCGCCGCGGAGTTCGGATAGTCGAAGATGAGCGTGGGTGAAAGCGCCAGCCCGGTCGCGGCTTTGAGCCGGTTGCGCATCTCGACTGCGGTCAGGGAGTCGAAGCCAAGCTCCTGGAACGCCCGGTCCGGGTGGATCGCCTCCGGGCTGGAGCTGCCGAGCACGGTGGCGATGTGCGAACGCACCAAGTCCAGCAGTATCGCCTGCTGCTCGTCCTCGGGGAGCCCCTCGAGGCGTTGCAGCAGAGCGGATTTCGACTTGGCGGCGGCCAGCGAGTCGTCGACCTGGCGTCGCGTCGGCGCGTTGATCAGATCGACGAACATGGGCGGCAGCGTGCCCGAGTCGAACTTGACCCGCAGCGCCGCGAGGTCGATGTGGGCGGGCAGCATGAACGGCTCGTCGACGATGAGCGCGGTGTCCATCAGCTCCAGCGCCTGCTCCGAGGACATCGCGACGATCCCGTCCCGGCCGAACCGGGCGAGGTCGGCGGCGCCCAGCCCGCCGGTCATGGCGCTGGCCTGATCCCACAGCCCCCAGCCCAACGAGATCGCCGGCAGGCCGTGGGCGCGTCGATGCGCGGCCAACCCGTCCAGGAACGAGTTGCCGGCGGCGTAGTTGGCCTGTCCCGAGGCGCCCGCCAGGCCGGCGATCGACGAAAACATCACGAAGGCCGACACATCCAGGTCGCGGGTCAACTCGTGCAAGTTCCATGCCGCATCGACCTTGGAACGCAGCACCGCGGCCATCCGCTCGGGATTCAGCGACGTCACCACCGCGTCGTCCAAGACGCCGGCGGCATGGATCACCCCCGTCAGCGGGCGTTGCATCGGGATGTCGGCGATCACCTTGGCCAAGGCCTCGCGGTCGGCGGCATCGCAGGCCACCGCCTCCGCGTGCGCGCCGGCCGCCCTCAGCTCGGCCACGAGCTCCGCCGCCCCCGGCGCATCAAGACCGCGCCGGCTGACCAACACCACGTTCCGCGCGCCGTGGCGGGTCACGACGTGCCGCGCGACCGCCGAACCGGCCATCCCGGTGGCGCCGGTGATCAACACGGTGCCCGCCGTCCACGCGTCCGGCATGGTCATGACGACCTTGCCGACGTGGCGGGCCTGGCTCAGATAGCGCAGCGCGGCGGGCGCACGGCGCACGTCGAATCGGGTCACCGGCAGCGGCCTCAACACGTCTTCGGCGAACATGGCGGCCAGCTCGTCGAGCATCTGGGCGATGCGGTCCGGTCCGGCTTCGAAGAGATCGAAGGCGCGGTAACGCACCCCGGAGTGGTCGCGCGCGACGACCTCGGGGTCGCGGATGTCGGTCTTGCCCATCTCCAGGAACACCCCGCCCGGCGCGACCAGCCGCAGGGAGGCGTCCACGAATTCGCCGGACAGCGAGTCGAGCACGATATCCATCCCGGCCGTGCCGGTCCTGCCGGTGACCGCGCGGAACTTGTCCTCGAACTCAAGGCTGCGCGAATCTCCGATGTGGTCGTCGTCGAACCCCATGGCCCGCAGCGTGTCCCACTTGCCACGGCTTGCCGTCGCGAACACTTCCAGCCCGATCTGGCGGGCCAGCTGGACCGCGGCCATTCCTACCCCGCCGGCGGCGGCGTGCACCAGCACCCGCTGACCGGGCTTCGCGGCGGCCAGATCCACCAGGGCGTAGCGCGCCGTGGCGAACACCACCGAAGCAGTCGCCGCGGCGGTGTGTGACCATCCCGCCGGCACCTTGACAAGCAGGCGCTCGTCGGTTTTGGCGATCGTTCCGGTGCCGTCAGGGAACAGCCCCATGACGCGGTCGCCGACCTCGAAACGCCCGTCCTGCGAGGCGGTTTCGGTGATCACGCCGGCTGCCTCGATGCCCATGATCGCGTCCGGGTCGGGATAGAGGCCCAACGCGATCATGACGTCACGGAAGTTGGCGGCGATGGCCGACAGCGCCACCCGCACCTGCCCGGGTCCCAGCGGCGCGTCGGCGTCGGGAATCCGCTCTATCCGCAGATTCTCGATCGTGCCGTAGCTGCTCATGCCCAACCGCCACGGGCCCTGCTCGGGCGGCGTCAGCAGGCCGCCGACCGCGCGGCTGCCGAGCACCCGCGCGGTGTAGACCATCCCGTTGCGCCGCAACGCCTGCGGCTCGCCGACCGCCAACACGGCGGCGATCGCGTCGGGATCCAGCGGCGCGTCCGTGTCGACGAGCACGATGCGGCCGGGGTGTTCGGTCTGCGCCGACCGCACCAGGCCCCACACCGCCGCGCCGGCCAAATCGGTGACGTCCTCCCCGGGCAACGTCATCGCGCCCCGGGTCGCCACCACCAGCGTCCCCGTGACGTCGCGGGACAACCAGGACTGCAGCACCGGCAGCACCGCTCGCGTCGCCGCGTACACCTCGGTGATCACGTCGCCCGACACCGGCTCCGATTCGAACAGCACCACGGATAGTCCGGCCTCGCCGTTGTCGGATTCCGCGGATTCCGGTGCACCCCAAGCGCTTACCGACACCGGCTGCACCGTCGATGTCGGCTGAGCGGACCAAATCAGCTCGAAGAGCCGGTCCGGTCCCGAGTTAGACACCGCGGCCAGGAGCTGCTGATCGGTCACCGGACGGGCCACCATCGATGCCACCGAGAGCACCGGCAGTCCGAGCCCATCGGCCAGTTCGATCGATACCGCCGAGGCGCCCACGGGCATGATCCGGGCGCGCACCGCCGCCGCCCCCGCGGCGTGCAACGACACCTGCTGCCAGGAGAACGGCACCAGTATCGAACCCGGGGCGAGCTCGTCGCTCTCGGACGACAAGATGACCGCGTGCAGCGCCGCGTCCAGCAGCACCGGGTGGACCCCGAACCCGCTCACCGACACCCCGGCGTCGGACGGCAGGGTCACTTCGGCGAAGATTTCGTCGCCACGGCGCCACATCGAGGTCAGGCCACGGAACGCGGGCCCGTACCCGTAACCACGCTCGGCCAGTTGCTCGTACCCGTCGCCGACCTCCACCGGGACCGCACCCACGGGCGGCCACGCGGACAGGTCCGCGCCCGGCTCCACCGACCCCGCGCGCAGCACGCCTTCGGCGTGCAACGACCAGCCCGAGCCCGCTTCGGCGCGTGAGAACACCGACACCGCGCGCGCACCCGAGTCGTCCGGGCCACCGACCACGACCTGAACCGCGACCGAGCCACCGGCCGGGAGCACCAGCGGCGCGGCCAGATTCAACTCGTCGAGGATTCCGCAGCCCACCTCGTCGCCGGCGCGGATGGCCAACTCGACGAATCCCGCACCCGGGAACAGCACGACACCGCCGACGGCATGATCGGCCAGCCAGCCTTGCGTACCCGGCGACAACCGACCGGTCAACACCACCCCACCCGACGCCGGCAGTTCGACCACCGCGCCCAGCAGGGCGTGTTCGCCGGGGGCCAGGCCCAGACCCGCGGCATCGGCGGGGGCATCGTCGCGCGAGAGCCAAAAGCGCCGCCGATCAAAGGCATACGTGGGCAGTTCGACGAGATTCGCCGTGCCGATGGCGCCGCGCCAGTCCACCGCCATGCCGGCGACGAACCCGTGCGCGACGGCGTTGACCAGGGCCGTCGGCTCCGGCCGGTCCTTGCGGAGCGCGGACATCGTCGTCACCGGGTTGTCGGCCAGCGTTTCCTCGATCGACGCCGTCAGACCGCTGCTCGGGCCGACTTCGAGGAATCGGTTGCCGCCAGCCGCATGGACGAATCGGACGCTGTCGGCGAATCGCACCGCCTCGCGGACGTGCCGCTTCCAGTACGCCGCGGTTCCGAAGTCATCGGTGGCCAGCCCGCCGGTCACGTTGGACACGATCGGGATGGTCGGCTTGCCGATGGTCAGTCCCGCCGCCACGGTGCCGAATTCGTCGATCATGGCGTCCATCAACGGGGAGTGGAACGCGTGCGAGACGGCGAGTTGATGGACGCGGCGGCCCTCGGCGCGGAGCTGGTCCGCGATCGCGGTCACCGCGCCTTGCGTTCCCGAAATCACCACGGAGGCAGGCCCGTTGACGGCAGCGATGCCCACGCTGTCTTGTTCGGAGGGCACGAGCAGCGGCCGCACCTCGTCTTCGGTGGCCTGCACGGCGACCATCGCCCCGCCCGAAGGCAGCGCCTGCATGAATCGGCCGCGGGCGGCGACGAGGACGGCGGCGTTCTTCAGCGACAGGACGCCGGCGGCGTGGGCGGCGGACAGCTCGCCGATCGAATGGCCCATCACGAAGTCGGGGTGTATGCCCCAGGATTCGAGCAGCCGGAACAGCGCGACTTCCACCGCGAACAGCGCCGGCTGCGCGAATTCGGTGGTGTTCAGCAGGCTTTCGTCGCTGCCCCAGATGACGTCGCGCAGGGGGCGCAGCAGGTGCTGGTCCAGTTCGGCCAGGACGGCGTCGAAGGCCTCGGCGAACATCGGGTACGCGTCGTGCAATCCCCTACCCATGCCGAGTAGTTGGGAGCCCTGACCGGGGAAGACGAACACGGTCTTGCCGCCGGGCGCCGCCGTCCCGCGAATGATTGATTGGGCCAGTTCGTCTGCGGCCAGCTCGTCCAGCCCGGCCAGCAGGCGGTCACGGTCGTCGGCGACGATGACGGCCCGCTGTTCGAAGGTCGACCGGCCCGCCAGCGTCCAGCCCACATCGACGGCGTCCAGATCCGGGTGGGCGCGCAGATGGGTCGCCAGCCGGGCAGCCTGAGACCTCAACGCCGACGGCGATTTCGCCGACACCACCCACGGGAGGACCGGCACCTCGGGGCGCTCGGTGACCTGAACGGTTTCGGCGGGGGCGGCCTCGATGATCACGTGGGCGTTGGTGCCGCTGATGCCGAACGACGACACCCCGGCCCGCCGCGGACGATCCGCACCCCACGGCTGGGCCTCGGTGAGCAACGACACCGCACCCGCCGACCAGTCGACATGCGGGCTGGGCTCATCGACATGCAGTGTCGCGGGCAGCGTTTCATGGCGCATGGCCTGCACCATCTTGATCACACCCGCCACACCCGCGGCGGCCTGCGTGTGACCCATGTTCGACTTGATCGACCCCAACCACAACGGCCCGCTAGTACCCCGATCCTGCCCGTACGTGGCCAACAACGCCTGCGCCTCGATCGGATCACCCAGCGTGGTCCCAGTGCCGTGCCCTTCCACGACGTCGACCTCCGACGCGGCCAGGCCCGCGTTGGCCAGCGCCGCACGCACCACCCGCTGCTGCGAGGGACCGTTGGGCGCAGTCAGCCCATTGGAGGCACCGTCCTGATTGATCGCCGAGCCCCGCACCACCGCCAACACCGGATGACCCAACCGCTGCGCATCCGACAGCCGCTCCACCACGAGCATGCCGCCGCCCTCGGAGAATCCGGTGCCGTCGGCCGCGCCGGCGTACGCCTTGCACCGGCCGTCGACGGACAACCCGCGCATGCGGCTGAACTCGACGAAGATGTCGGGCGTCGCGTTGACCGTGACGCCGCCGGCCAGCGCCAGATCGCACTCCCCCGAACGCAGCGACTGCACCGCCATGTGCAACGCCACCAACGACGACGAGCACGCCGTGTCCACCGACACCGCCGGACCCTCCAGCCCCAGCACATACGACACCCGCCCCGAGGCCACACTCGAGGACTGACCGGTCAGCCGGAAGCCCTCCGCGGTGGGCGCGGCGTCGATGCCGTAGCCCTGCGTGTACACGCCGGCGAACATGCCGGTGGCGCTGCCACGCAGCGCGCCGGGTTCAATTCCCGCCCGCTCCAAGGCTTCCCAGGACAGCTCGAGGAACATGCGTTGCTGCGGATCCATCGCCAGGGCCTCACTCGGCGCGATGCCGAAGAAGGCCGGATCGAAATCCGCGACACCGTCGACGAAACCGCCGGTCCGGGTGTAGCAGGTGCCCGGGACGTCGGGATCCGGGTTGTACACGCCGGCCAGATCCCAACCGCGATCGGTCGGGAAATCGGAGAGGACGTCGCGGCGCTCGGTGAGCATCTGCCACAGATCCTCGGGGGAATTCACCCCGCCGGGATAGCGGCACGCCATGCCGACGATCACGATCGGATCGTCCTCGGTGGCGCGCGCGACCGGGGCGTGCTTGATCTCCTGCGGGGCCCCGGCGAGTTCGGTGCGGATGTAGCCGGCCAGGCCGTTGGGTGTCGGGTAGTCGAATATCAGCGTGGGCGAAAGCGCCAGTCCCGTCGCGGTTTTGAGCCGGTTGCGCATTTCGACCGCGGTCAGCGAGTCGAAGCCCAACTCCTGGAACGCCTTGTCCGGGTCGATCGCCTCGGCGGAGGTGTTGCCCAGCACGGTGGCGATGTGGGAGCGCACGAGGTCCAGCAGCACGGCGTGCTGCTCGGCCTCGGACAGGCCGTCGAGGCGATGCGCCAGAGCCGATTTGGACTTCGCGGCCGCGAGCGAGTCGTCGACCCGGCGCCGCGTGGGCGCGTTGACCAGGTCGGTGAACATCGGCGGCACCGCGACCGCGTGGGCGCGCAGCGCGCCGAGATCGATGCGGGCGGGCGCCAGGAAGGGTTCGTCGACGATCAATGCCGTGTCGAACAGTTCCATGGCCTCGTCCGAGGACAGCGCCAGGATCCCGTCGCGGCCCAGCCGGGCGAGGTCGGCGGCGTCGAGCCCGCCGGTCATGGCGCTGGCCTGGTCCCACAGGCCCCAGCCCAGCGAGATCGCCGGCAGCCGGTGCGCGCGCCGATGCGCCGCCAGCGCGTCGAGGAACGAGTTCGCGGCGCCGTAGTTGCCCTGGCCCGACGAGCCCACCAGCCCGGCCATCGAGGAAAACATCACGAACGCCGACAGATTCAGGTCGCGGGTCAGTTCGTGCAAATTCCAGGCCGCGTCGATCTTGGCCCGCAGCACCGCGTCGATCCGCTCGGGTGTCAGCGAGGTGAGCATCGCGTCGTCGAGCACGCCGGCCGCGTGGATCACGCCGGACAGGGGCCGAGTCGCCGAGAGTTCGGTGATCACCGCGGCCAGCGCCGTCCGGTCGGCCGCGTCGCAGGCGATCACTCGCGCCCGGGCGCCGGCCGCTTCCAGCTCGGCGATCAGCTCGGCGGCTCCCGGCGCGTCCGGTCCGCGCCGGCTCAGCAGCGCCAGGTCCTCGACGCCGTGGTGCGCCACCAGGTGACGCGCCAGCGTCGATCCCGCCATGCCGGTCCCGCCGGTGATCAGCACGGTGCCCGAGGCCAGGCCGGCACCCGGTCCGGTAGGCACAGTCATGACGACCTTGCCGATGTGGCGGGCCTGGCTCAGATACCGCAAGGCCGCGCGACCGCGCCGCACGTCAAAGGTGGTCACCGGCAACGGTTTCAGGACCCCGGCGTCGAACAGGCCGGCGAGCTCGATCATCCACTGATGCATGCGGGGACGTCCGGGCTCGAACAGGTCGAAGGCGCGGTAGCGGACGCCCGGGTATTCCTGGGCCACTGCGCCCGGGTCGCGGATGTCGGTCTTGCCCATTTCCAGGAACATGCCGCCGGGGGCGACCAGGCGCAGGGAGGCGTCGACGAATTCGCCGGCCAGCGAGTCCAGCACCACGTCCATGCCGGCCCCGCCGGTGACCGAGCGGAACTTGTCCTCGAACTCGAGGCTGCGGGAGTCCGAGATGTGGTCGTCGTCGAAGCCCATGGCCCGCAACGTGTCCCATTTCCCGCGGCTCGCGGTGGCGAACACCTCCAGGCCGAGGTGCCGGGCGAGCTGGACGGCGGCCATCCCGACCCCACCCGCGGCGGCGTGCACCAACACTCGCTGCCCGGGCTGGACCTCGGCCAGGTGGATGAACGCCATGTAGGCGGTGGTGAAAACCGCTGAGATGCCGGCGGCTTCGGCGTAGGACCAGTCGGCCGGCTTGCGCTGCAGCAGACGGACGTCGCCGGGCACCAGGGTGCCGCTGCCGTCGGGGAAGAAGCCGTACACCGAATCGCCGACCTCGAATTCGGTGACTCCCGGTCCGACCTCGACCACGACTCCGGCGCCTTCGCCGCCGAGCAGCGCCTCGTGGGTGAACATGCCCAGGGTGATCATGACGTCGCGGAAGTTGGTGGCGATCGCGCGCAGGGCCACCCGAACCTGACCCGGCTCCAGCGGAGCGTCGGCGTTGGGAACCGGCTCGAGTTGCAGGTTTTCGAAGGTGCCCGCGCTGCTGATGCCCAGCCGCCAGGGGCCGCTTTCCGGGGGTGTCATGATGCCGTCGACCGCACGGCTGCCCCGCACCCGTGCGGTGTGGGCCTTGCCGTCGCGCAGCAGCACCTGCGGCTCGCCGACGGCGAGAGCGGTCGCTATCGCGCTATCGTCCAGCGCGACATCGGAATCCACCAGCACGATCCGGCCGGGATGCTCGGTCTGCGCCGACCGGACCAGCCCCCACACCGCCGCGCCGGCCAGGTCGGGGACGTCCTCCCCCGCCAGTCCCATCGCGCCGCGCGTCGCGACGACCAGCACCCCGGAGTCGTGCTCGGACAGCCACGACCGCACGGCGGCCAGGGCCTCATGCGTGCGACGATACGATCCCGTGACCGGGTCTTCCTCGGCGGCAAGGGATTCGAAGACTTCGTGCGGGGGCGTCTCGCCCGCGCCGGCGGTCGCCGGCGACCACTCCAGCTCGAAGAGCCGGTCGGGACCCGAGGCCGACACCGCCGCGCGCAGCTGCCGCTCGCTCATCGAGCGCGCCACCATCGCGCGCACCGACAGCACCGGCAATCCGAGGCCGTCGGCCAGTTCGATCGACACCGCACTGGCGCCCGCCGGCGCGATGCGTGCGCGCACCGCCGATGCGCCCGCGGCGTGCAGCGACACGCCCTGCCAGGAGAACGGCAACACCACTTCGTCGGTGTGGTCGGCCATTTGGTGGCCGATGACCAGCGCGTGCATGGCCGCGTCGAGCAGCGCCGGGTGCACGCCGAACCCATTGACGCTCCCGGCGGCGTCGGGCAGCCGCACCTCGGCGAAGATCTCGTCGCCGCGCACCCAGGCCGCGGTCAGGCCCTGGAACGCCGGGCCGTAACCGTAACCGCGGGCGGCCAATTGCTCGTAACCGTCGGCCGGGTCGACCGCGACGGCGCCCGCCGGCGGCCAGGCCGACAGGTCCGCGCCCGGCTCGACCGAGCCGGTGCTCAGTGTGCCCTCGGCGTGGCATACCCAGCCCGAGCCGGTGTCCGGCCGCGAGAAGATCGACACGACGCGCTGACCGGTTTCCGTGGCCGGGCCCACCACGACCTGTACGGCCACCGATCCCGCTCCGGAGCCCTTGGCGGGCAACATCAATGGCGCCTGCAGGGTCAGTTCGTCGACCGTCGAACACCCGACTTCGTCGCCGGCGCGGATCGCCAATTCCACAAAGCCGGCCCCGGGGAACACGACCGCACCGGACACGGCGTGGTCGGTCAGCCAGCCCTGCAGGCTGGGCGAAAGGCGGCCCGTCAGCACGACCCCGCCCGAGGACGGCAGTTCGACCACTGCGCTCAGCAGCGGGTGCTCGCTGGCTCCCAGGCCCAGGCCGGTGGCGTCGGCCGCGGCTCCTTCGCCGGACAGCCAAAACCGCCGGCGGTCAAAGGCATACGTGGGCAGCTCGACGAAGCCGGCCCCGTCCAGCACACCACGCCAACCCACGCTCACTCCCGCGACGAACGCGGTGGCAGCGGACGTCAGGAATCGGTCGAGCCCGCCGTCGTCGCGGCCCAGGGTCGGAATGACCTTGGCTTCGGAGGCCTCGGCGTCGCGGCCGGCATGGTGGTTGGCGGTGTCCTCGATGCCCGCGACCAGGGCCGGGTGCGGGCTGGATTCGATGAACGTCCGGTATCCGTGCTCGCTCGCGCTCCGCACGGCCTGGTCGAACTGCACGGTCTGCCGGATGTTGCGGTACCAGTAGTCGGCGTCCAAACCCGCTGTGTCCAGGCGGTTTCCGGTCACGGTGGAAAAGAACGCGATGCGCGAGGAACGCGGCTCGATGCCGGACAGCGCCTGGGCGAGGTCGTCGCGGATCGTCTCGACCTCCACCGAGTGCGAGGCGTAGTCCACGTCGATGCGCCGGGTTCGCAGTTCGAGGTCGGCGCAGAACCCGACGAGTTCGTCGAGCGCGGCCACGTCGCCCGACACCACGACCGCCGACCGGCCGTTGACGGCGGCGATGCTGACCCGACTACCATAGGGCGCCAACAACTCCCGGGCCCGCTCGGTGCTGCAGGCGATCGACAGCATGCCCCCGGGGCCGGCCAGCGAGCGCAGCAGCTTGCTGCGCAGCGTGACCACCCGGGCTGCGTCGCGCAACGACAAGGCTCCGGCGACGTAGGCCGCGGCGATTTCGCCTTGCGAGTGGCCGATCACCGCGTCCGGGCTCACCCCGACCGATTTCCACAGCTCGGCCAGCGACACCATCACCGCGAAGAGCACCGGCTGCACCACGTCGACGCGATCCATTCCGGGTGCGCCGGGTGCGCCGCGCAGCACGTCGATCAGCGACCAGTCGACGAATTCGGCGAACGCCTCTTCGCACGCCTGGATCTGTTGTGCGAATACAGGTGCGGTATCGAGCAGTTCGATGCCCATGCCCAGCCATTGGGAGCCCTGTCCGGGGAAGACGAACACGGTCTTGCCCGCCGGCGTCGCGATGCCCCGCAGGACGGTCCCGGTCGGGTCATCGTTGGCCAGCTCGTCCAGCCCGGCCAGCAACCGGTCCCGGTCGGCGGCCACCACGACGGCCCGATGTTCGAACGTCGCGCGACCGGCCAGCGTCCATCCCACGTCCGCGACGTCCAATTCGTGGTGGGCACGCAGGTATTCGGCCAGCCGCGCCGCCTGGGCCGCCAGCGCCCTGGCCGACTTCGCCGACAACGCCCACGGCACCACGGGCACCTCGGGGCGCTCGGTGACCTCAACGGTTTCGGCGGGGGCGGCCTCGATGATCACGTGGGCGTTGGTGCCGCTGATGCCAAACGACGACACCCCCGCCCGCCGCGGACGATCCGCACCCCAGGGCTGGGCCTCGGTCAGCAACGACACCGCACCCGCCGACCAGTCGACATGCGGGCTGGGCTCATCGACATGCAGTGTCGCGGGCAGCGTTTCATGGCGCATGGCCTGCACCATCTTGATCACACCCGCCACACCCGCGGCGGCCTGCGTGTGACCCATGTTCGACTTGATCGACCCCAACCACAACGGCCCGCTAGTACCCCGATCCTGCCCGTACGTGGCCAACAACGCCTGCGCCTCGATCGGATCACCCAGCGTGGTCCCAGTGCCGTGCCCTTCCACGACGTCGATCTCCGACGCGGCCAGGCCCGCGTTGGCCAGCGCCGCACGCACCACCCGCTGCTGCGAGGGACCATTGGGCGCAGTCAACCCATTGGAGGCACCATCCTGATTGACCGCCGAACCCCGCACCACCGCCAACACCGGATGCCCCAACCGCTGCGCATCCGACAGCCGCTCGACGACCAGGATCGCCCCGCCCTCAGACCAGCCGACGCCGTCGGCCGCGCCGGCGTACGCCTTGCATCGCCCGTCGGGTGCTAGTCCCCGGTGCCGGCTGAATTCGACAAAGACCGTCGGCGTGGCGTTGACGGTCGCGCCGCCGGCCAGCGCCAGATCGCACTCCCCCGAACGCAGCGACTGCACCGCCATGTGCAAGGCCACCAACGACGACGAGCACGCCGTGTCCACCGACACCGCCGGACCCTCCAGCCCCAGCACATACGACACCCGCCCCGAGGCCACACTCGAGGTCATGCCGGTCAGCCGGTAACCCTCGATCTCCTCGGCGAGCATGCCGTAGCCCTGCACGATGAGCCCCGCGAACACCCCGGTGGCGCTGCCACGCAGGCCACTGGGGTCAATCCCGGCCCGCTCCAACGCTTCCCAGGACAGCTCCAGCAACATCCGGTGCTGGGGATCCATCGCCAGGGCTTCACTGGGCGCGATGCCGAAGAAGGCCGGATCGAAATCCGCGACACCGTCGACGAAACCGCCGGCGTTCACATAGCACTTGTGGCGGGCGTCGGGATCGGGGTCGTACAGCGCCCCGACGTCCCATCCTCGGTCGGCGGGAAACTCCGAGATCACGTCGCGGCCGTCGGCCACCATTTGCCACAGCGACTCGGGGCTGTCGACGCCGCCGGGAAAGCGGCAGGACATGCCGACGATCGCGATCGGCTCGCTTGACCGCTCCAGTAGCGCGCGATTGGTGCGCTTCAGGCGTTCAACCTGGACCAGCGCTTTCCGCAGCGCCTCGGTCGCATGCTGGAGTTGGTCCACCATCACTAAACCTCGCCCTAACCCTCACCTAATGTCTGGCCGTCTTGTCCCGCCGGCTGCGGTTGTCGCCGATTCACGGGATTCGCTGCACGAGGCGACGCCGTGTTTCGTTCGACCAGCGTCGTGCAGCTTTCCGACCCAAGAATGTTGCTGGTGAGTATGGCCAACTCCGACTGGATTTCAAAACGTCCGCTGCTCCCGATTGCTACAGGAGGACCGGCTTGGACAGGTGCGGCGCCCGCTCAGGCGAGGTGCGCCGCGCCCAGCCCGGTGAACTCGATGGACCACGGCCCGCTGCAGACGTGGCCCGTGGTCCATGGCGAGACTGTACCCGTCTAGCCATAGTCGGTGGTCAGGCGCAGTGTCAGACACCCGCTCGGCGCCAGCCGTCGGCGGCGCGGGCCGCGTGGATCAGCGCGTCGCATAACTGGCGCAGTTCGGTGGCCTCGGCGCCTTCCTCGAGGGCGGTGGCGACATCCTCTGCGGCGCACCGCACCTGGTAGACGCGGTCGGAGAGGTCGGCCGCGTCGTCGGCCGACAGCACCACCGCGTCGTCGGGCACCGCCGCAGCGCCGTGCCGGTTCAACGAGGCACGTTGCTCGTAGGCCCGCTGCCGGCACGACTGCCGGCAGTACTGGCGGCGGCGGCCCATCCCCACGTCGGCGACGTCTCGACCGCACCAGCGGCAGGGCTGCGGGTGGGTACGGCGACTCACGCCTGCCGACTTTAGTCGGGGATCTCCTGCGATCCCGGTATCATTGAAGGTCGCGTCGCGTACGCCGGCTGTACGCCGGGAACTGCGCAGATCGCCACAGCGTTGCTAATCGAGAGAGAATTGCACCACAGGGGGCCGCAGGGCTCCGAAACGACTTAAAGGAGTAGCACCCATGGCTGATCGCGTACTGAGAGGCAGTCGCCTCGGAGCCGTGAGCTACGAGACCGACCGCAACCATGACCTGGCGCCGCGCCAGCTCGCGAAGTACCGCACCGAGAACGGCGAGGAGTTCGAGGTCCCCTTCGCCGACGACGCCGAAATCCCCGGCACCTGGCTGTGCCGCAACGGGCTGGAAGGCACCCTGATCGAGGGCGACCTGCCCGAGCCCAAGAAGGTGAAGCCGCCGCGCACGCACTGGGACATGCTGCTGGAGCGCCGCTCGGTCGAAGAACTCGAAGAGCTGCTCAAGGAGCGCCTCGAGATCATCAAGACCCGTCGACGGGGCTGACCGCGCGGTTTAGCTGCGGTTGTCCGCCCTGGTGGCCCGCGCGCCCGACCGGCGGCCCTGAATGCCCCATCGGGTCACTTTGACCAGGGCTTCGCGGATGTTGGATCCGCTCATCTTGGACACGCCGAGCTCGCGTTCGGTGAACGTGATGGGCGCCTCGACGATGGTGAACCCGTTGCAGATGGTCCGCCACGTCAGGTCGATCTGGAAGCAGTAGCCCTTGGAGTCGACGCCGTCGAGGTCGATCGCCTCGAGGACCTCGCGCCGGTAGGCGCGGTAGCCGGCGGTGATGTCGTGCACCCCGATGCCCAGCGCCAGCCGCGCGTAGGTGTTGGCGGTCCAGGACAGCGCCCACCGCCGCCAGGGCCAGTTGCGCACCGTCCCGCCGTCGACGTAGCGCGAGCCGATGGCCAGATCGGCGCCGCCGTCGACCGCGTCCAGCAGGCGGTGCAGCTGTTCGGGGGCGTGGCTGCCGTCGGCATCCATTTCGACGAGCACCGAGTAGTCACGGCTCAGTCCCCAGGCGAAGCCCGCCAGGTACGCCGCGCCCAGGCCGTCCTTGGCGGTGCGGTGCATGACGTGCGTGCGACCGGCGTCGGCCGCGGCCAGTTCCTCGGCCAGCTGGCCGGTGCCGTCGGGGCTGCTGTCGTCCACGATGAGCAGGTGCACGTGCGGGCACGCGTCCTTGAGCCGCCGGTGGATCACCGGCAGGTTCTCCAGCTCGTTGTAGGTCGGGATGATCACCAAGACGCGCTGGCTGGGACGATTGCCCGGGGCGTGGGGCGCCGGCTGGCCGGTGGTCATGTAGCTCCTCTGTGTCGCCCGAATTGAAAGCAAGTCGGCCGTCCCCGGGTGGGACGGAGTGTCGTCACCCGCCGTTGTCTGCCGGCGTGCGATCCCCGCCCTCGTCGGGCGCGGTGTCTGAGTCGTGCTCGTCGGGCGGGGATGTGCCCGGGGTCGCACCGGCCGTTTTGGAAGGACGTGCCGATCGACCCGAGGACCTGGTCCTGAGACGACTCGGACGCGGGAACCATCCATTGTGCCGTATCCCTGCCAAAATGACCGCCCCGGCCGCTGCCGCCATGATCCACTGCAACAGCGGCGCCCAGCGGGTTGCCGGCGTCAACTTGGTCTTGAGGCGCACCGGCATGTCCAGGTAGGCGGGCTGGAAGAAGTCGGTACGCGCCAACTCGCCGCCGTCGGGGGCGATCACGGCGCTGATCCCCGTCGTGCCCGCGACCACCACGTATCGGTCGTGTTCGACGGCCCTGACCTTGGCGAACGCCAGCTGCTGTTCGCTCATCGTCTTGTTGAAGGTGGCGTTGTTGGCCGGCACCGTCAGCAGCTGGGCGCCGCCCAGGACCGCGTGCCGCGGGACGCGGTCGAAGATCACTTCCCAGCACGTCGCGACCCCGACGGGGACCCCCGCCATGTGCACGACGTCACTGCCCGGCCGGGGCACCATGCTCCCGGCGCGGCCGGCGTACCCGGACAGATGCTTGAACAGCCAGGGCATCGGCAGGTACTCGCCGAACGGCTGGACGATTTCCTTGTCGTGGCGTTCGGCCGGGCCGGTGGCCGGGTTCCACACGATCATCGTGTTCGTGTAGTGCGGATCCTCCGGGGGGCGTCCGGGGACTTCGAGCACGCTGCCGATCAGGATCGGGGCGCCGATCGCGGCCGCGGCCTGCGATATCTCCAGCGCGGCGTCCGGGTTCACCAGCGGGTCGATGTCGGATGAGTCCTCCGGCCAGATCACGAATTGCGGTTGCGGCGCGGCCCCGGCGCGCACGTCGTCGGCCAGCGCCAGCGTCTCGCGGACATGGTTGTCCAGCACCGCCCGTCGCTGCTCGTTGAACTCGAAACCCAGCCGCGGCACATTGCCTTGCACCGCGGCGACGGTCACGGACGGCTCGCCTCCCGAGCCGGTGCCGGCGTGCCGCACCTGCGGCCAGACCATGGCCGACGCGAACAGCACCAGGCAGATGCAGACGCCGGGCAGCACCACCGCGGGCGGCGGCGGCTCGGTTTCCGCTCCCTCGGCCGCGCCGCGCACCGGGTGGCCCGCGCGCCACCACTTCACGATCTCCCGCGCGATGGCGGTCGCGCTGAAACCCACCAGCATGATGGCCATGGACAGCAGCGCGACGCCGCCGAGCTGAACCAGCGGCAGGAACGGTCCGTGCGTCTGGCCGAACGCCACGGAGCCCCAGGGGAAGCCGCCGAACGGGAAGACCGACTTCAGCCATTCCTGTGCGGCCCACAGCAGCGCGAACCAGATGGGCCAGGCGGGCAGCCGGCGCACGACGACGGCGCACAGACCGAAGGCGGCGGGAAACAGCGCCGACACGGCCGACAGGGCGACCCACGGCACGGAACCGACCAGGAGCCCGACCCACGGCAACAGCGGCAGGTAGAAGGCCAGGCCGAACAGGAACGCGTAGCCCAGCCCGCCCGCCGGCGTCGTCGCGGGATCGGTCAGCACCCACGCCAGCAGCGCCGCGGCAATCACGGCAGCCCACCACCAGTTCAGAGTCGGGAAGCTGGCGCACAGAAGCAGGCCGCCCACCACGGCGCAGATCAGCCGGGTCAGCCGGGGCAGCAGTGCGGCCTGGGCGGCGGGCAGCCTCGCGATCACCGCGGTCACCAGCCCGGTCGCCGCCCGGCGGGCCACGGTCCCCAGTCGGTCGGTCAGCCGCGCGCGCTCGCGGGGCCGTTTCGGGTGCGCGTCGGCGGGCTCGTCGTCGCGCTCGGATTCGGCGTCGTCGCTGATCGGGTCGGGCCGTTCCTCCACCGGGTCGGCGGCGGCGGTTTGGTCCGGTTCGTCTTGGTCCGGGGGCTCCTCACCGCCCGACCAGTGCCTAGCCATGGATGACAGCGCCCCGATGCACGGTTCGCCGGCACCGCGGCAGGGCGTCGTCCGGGCCCAGGCGCGGCAACGCGGGCACGCGGGACCGCGGGTCGGTCGACCACCGCTGCACGGTGTCGCGCGGGGCGTGCACCTCCAGCGCCCCGGCATCCCAGATGGCGTACGACGCCGGCGCACCCGGCGTCAGGGTGCCCGCCTTGCCGTCGCGGTCACCGGCCCCGCGCCAGCCACCGCGGGTGGCCGCAGCAAACGCGGCCCGCGCCGAGACGGCGCTGCCCGCGGTGCGATGGTTGACGGCCGCGCGCACGCTCATCCACGGGTCGAAAGCCGTCACCGGGGCGTCGGAACCTAGCGCGAGGGGCACGCCTTGGGATGCTAACAGCGCAAACGGGTTGAGCCGACTGCCCCGCTCGGCGCCGAGCCGGCGCGCGTACATGCCGTCGGCGCCGCCCCAAAGGGCGTCGAAATTGGGCTGCACGCTGGCGACGACGCCCCAGTGACCCAGTTTGGTGGCCTGCTCGGCGTCGATCATCTCGACGTGCTCGAGGCGGTGCCCGCAACGCGCGACGGCGACCGGCCCGAGGTCCGCGGCGACCCGCTCGAAGGCGTCCACGACGGTGGCGACGGCGGCGTCCCCGATGACGTGGAACCCGGCGGTGATCTCGGCCTCGGTGCACGCCCGCACGTGGGCCTCCACGGCGTCGGCGTCCAGATAGCAGGTGCCCGCGCGGTCCGGCGCGTCGGCGTAGGGCTCGTGCAACCAGGCGGTGCGCGACCCGATCGCGCCGTCGACGAACAGGTCACCGGCCAGGCCGCGCGCCCCGGTCGCGGCCATCAGCTCGCGGGCCTGCGCCGGGGTGCGCACCGCCTCGCCCCAGTAGCCGATCACCTCGACACCGTGCTCGAGAGACCGCAGCTGCAACCAGTCGTCGATCCCGCCGATCTGGGGACCGGCGCACTCGTGCACCGCGACGATGCCAGCCGCCGCGGCGGCCTCGAGCGCCGCGGCGCGGGCATCGGCGAGCTGCTCGGGGGTCAGCAGGGCGCGGGCGGCGGCGCGCACCAGATGGTGCGCGTCGCCGGCAAGGGGCCGCTGCTCACTGAAGCCGGGCGCCGAAGGAAGTTCCGCGACGAGGCGTCGCAGGCCCGTCGAGGCCGCCGCGGAGTGCACGTCCACGCGTGCCAGGTAGGCGGGTCGGTCGCCGAGAACGGCGTCGAGGTCGCTGGTGCCGGGCGGGGTGTTGTCCGGCCACGAGGTTTCATCCCACCCGTGCCCCCATACCGGTTGGCCGGGGTGGGCGGCGGCGTAGTCGGCGACCATCTGAATGCATTGCGCGCGCGAGCCGGCCCGGCGCAGGTCCAGCCCGCTCAGTGTCAGGCCGGTCGCAGTCAGGTGAATGTGGCTGTCGACGAATCCCGGCGCCACGAAACCGCCGTCGACGTCTTCGACGTCGGCATCGGGAAACATGCTGCGCCCCACCTCGTCGCTGCCCAGCCAGGCGATGACGCCGCCGCGGACCGCCATCGCGGTCGCGTCGGGGTGCGAGGGGCTGTGCACCCGGCCGTTGACGAGCAGAGTCACCGGGCTATTGAGACCATCGGTCACGTGCCCTGACGATGCAGGCCGCGAAACGGCCTGAGGAGGAAGGGGACCATCGGTCACGTGCCGTGACGATGCAGGCCGCGAAACGGCCTGAGGAGGAAGGGGACCATCGGTCACGTGCCGTGACGATGCAGGCCGCGAAACGGCCTGAGGAGGAAGGGGACCATCAGCCACAGCCCAAAGCTACGTGCAAAGGCAACTGTGGTCGGCCCCGCCGGCTCAGCGCCCGTCGAAGCGCTGGGTTCGCACCGGTTCGACGTCCTTGACGTCGATGACCTCGCCGTCGATGTAGTCGCCCTGGCCGCGGACGTCATCCGGGTAAGGACCGGCCGGATAGGGATCGGCGCGGAAGGTGGTGGCGTAACTGATTCCGGGCACCCGGCGCCGCAGCGTGCGCACCGCCATGGCGCCCAGCCCGGGGCCGGCGGCCGACCGCACCGGCGGAATGAGCAGCAACAGGCCCAGCGCCGTGCTGACTAGCCCGGGCATGAGGACGAGCAGCGCGGCCAAACTGACCACCGCGCCGTCGCCGGCCGCGTCGCGTGAGCCGGCCGGCCCGGAGCGCAGTCTCCCGATTCGACGGATGAGGTGGGACCCTGCCATCGGAGCGACGATGCCCCACCCGAGCAGGAACGTCGCCAACAGCATCAGCAGGGTCCAACCCCATCCGATCGTCGACACCAGCGCGAAGATCACCGCCAGTTCGACGACGGCATAGACGAGCAACAGCCGCGACACCATGTCAGGCCAACGTCCGCGGACCGCGTTGGAGTTCCCGTGGTGCTCGTCCTCGCGATTGCAGTTAGATGACGCTATGACGACGATTCAGATCGATACCCCCGACGGACCGATCGATGCGTTATTGAGCACGCCGTCGGGACAGGGCCCGTGGCCGGGCGTGGTGGTGATCCACGATGCGTTCGGTTACGGCCGGGACAAGCAGTCGGCCAACGACCGCATCGCCCGGGCGGGATATCTGGCTCTCACCCCGAACATGTATGCCCGCGGTGGCCGGATCCGTTGCATCTCGCGGGTCATGAAGGAATTGCAGACGCAGCGCGGCCGGGCCCTCACCGACATCCTGGCCGCGCGCGATCACCTGAAAGCCATGCCGGAATGTTCCGGTCAGGTGGGCATCGCCGGTTTCTGCATGGGCGGCCAGTTCGCACTTGTCATGTCGCCCAAGGGTTTTGGTGCCGCCGCGCCCTTCTACAGCACTCCCCTGCCCCGCAACCTCGACAAGACGCTCGATGGGGCGTGCCCGATCGTGGCCAGCTTGGGCGGTCGTGACCCATTGGGACGGGGCGCGCCCGAGAAGCTGCGCAAGACGATCGCCGACAAGAACATCACCGCCGATGTGAAGGTCTACCCCGGCGCCGGGCACAGCTTCGCCAACGAACTTCCCGCCCAGGGTCTGCTTCGTATCACCGGCTTCGGCTACAACGAGGACGCCACCGAGGACGCCTGGCGCCGCGTGTTCGCGTTCTTCGGCGAACACCTGGCGGCCGGCGCGACGGCCTAGCGTTCACGCCACTTTCAGCTCGAGCCCCACATTGTTTTCCATGCCGCCGCGCAACTTGCTGAAGAAGTTGAACACCTTGCCCACGATGCCGTAGCGCTTGCCGATCGCGTCGTAGACCGCGGCGGTGTGCGACTTGTCGAGGATGACGGCGGTCCCCTCGACGGCCTCACTGGTGGGGCGGCCGTTCATCGTGCAGGTGGCCAGCGTGACACGCGGGGTGTTGCGGATGCGCTTGACCTTCCACGACTGTTCCTGGGTGATGACCAGGAGCCGGCCTTGATCGGCGGCGGCCCAGATCGGCGTCGGCTTGGGCCTGCCGTCCTTGGTGAACGTGGTCAACAGGATGTATTGCGCCTTGGCGAGATCGGCGAACGTCGGTGTCACGGTGCCAACCTACCGCTCGTGGCAATTCGACGTTGACATCCTTGCCGCCGACGACAACTTTCACCAGCACTGCGACCTCGGCCGTGCCGGCCTCCCCGAAGGGGTCGCCGCCATCACCGCCTACCGGATGGCGGATCGGATTGCATCTGACGGCTCCGCCGGCTCGTGCCCAGCGTGCCGCCAGCCGCACATTGAGTGCCGGGTGTGCGGCACGCCGCATACTCGCGGGAGGGGTCAGCCCTCCAGGTCGCCCTCGGTTTCCAACAGCGCCCGGCGCAGCCCGTCGAGGGTCTCCGGTTGCGGCTGCGCCCACATGCCGCGCCCGGCCGCCTCCAGCAGCCGTTCGGCCATGCCGTGCAGCGCCCAGGGATTCGACTCGGCCATGAACTTCCGGTTCTCCGGGTCCAAAACGTAACGCTCCGTGAGCTGTTCGTACATCCAGTCGGCCATCACCTGAGCCGTCGCGTCGTAGCCGAACAGGTAGTCCACGGTCGCCGCCATCTCGAACGCGCCCTTGTAACCATGCCGGCGCATCGCCGCCATCCAGCGCGGATTGATCACCCGGGCCCGGAACACGCGCGTGGTCTCCTCCGACAGGGTGCGGGTGCGGATCGCATCGGGGCGGGTGTTGTCGCCGATGTAGGCCGCGGGCGCTTGGCCGGTCAGCGCCCGCACGGTCGCCACCATGCCGCCGTGGTACTGGAAGTAATCGTCGGAGTCGGCGATGTCATGTTCCCGGGTGTCGGTGTTCTTGGCGGCCACCGCGATACGCCGATACTGCCGGTTCATGTCGTCGACTGCCTCGCGGCCGTCCAGGTCGCGTCCGTAGGCGAACCCGCCCCACGCGGTGTAGACCGCGGCGAGGTCGGCGTCATCACGCCAGTTGCGGCTGTCGATGAGCTGCAGCAGTCCGGCGCCGTAGGTGCCCGGCTTCGATCCGAAAATCCTTGTGGTCGAGCGGCGTTGATCGCCGTGCTGAGCCAGATCGGCCTCAGCGTGGGCCCGCACGAAGTTGTCGTCGGCCGGTTCGTCGAGCCCGGCGACGAGCCGCACCGCGTCGTCGAGCATCGTCACCACGTGCGGGAAGGCGTCCCGGAAGAAGCCGGAGATCCGGACCGTCACGTCGATGCGGGGGCGCCCGAGCTCGCTCAGGGGAATCGGGGCGAGGTCGACGACACGGCGCGACGCGTCATCCCACACAGGCCGAACGCCCAGCAGCGCGAGCACTTCGGCGATGTCGTCGCCGGCGGTGCGCATCGCCGAGGTCCCCCAGACCGACAGTCCCACCGATCGCGGCCACCGACCGTGGTCGTCGCGGTAGCGGGCGAGCAGCGAATCCGCCAGCGCCACACCGGCTTCCCAGGCCAGCCGGGAGGGCACGGCCTTGGGGTCGACGGAGTAAAAGTTGCGCCCGGTGGGCAGCACGTTGACCAGGCCGCGCAGCGGGGAGCCCGAGGGGCCGGCCGGGATGAATCGTCCGTCCAGGGCGCGCAGCACCTGCTCGATTTCGGCGGAGCTGCCGGCCAGCCGGGGCACCACTTCGGTGGCGGCGAACCGGAGCACTCGCGCCACGTCCGGGTTGTCGCTGAGCCGTTCGGCCGCATCGGGATCCCAGCCGGAGGCCTGCAGCGCCGCGACCAACTCCCGCGCCACCGTCTCGGTCGCGTCCACGCTGGTTCGTTCGTCGGTGCCGTCCTCGGCCAGACCCAACGCCTGGCGCAGGCCGGGAATGGCGTGCTCGCCGCCGAAGAGCTGGCGGGCACGCAGGATCGCCAGCACGAGGTCCAGTTCGGGCTCCCCCGTGGGCTTTTGGCCCAGGATGTGCAGGCCGTCGCGGATCTGGACATCCTTGATCTCGCACAGCCAGCCGTCGACGTGCAACAGCATGTCGTCGAACGAGTCCTCGGCGGGACGTTCGGTGAGCCCGAGATCGTGGTCCATCTTCGCGGCCCGGATGAGGGTCCAGATCTGCTGGCGGATCGCGGGCAGCTTGCCGGGATCCAGCGCGGCGACGTTGGCGTGCTCGTCAAGCAGCTGTTCCAAACGGGCGATGTCGCCGTAGGTTTCGGCGCGCGCCATCGGCGGGATGAGGTGGTCGACGAGCACCGCGTGCGCGCGCCGCTTGGCCTGGGTGCCCTCGCCGGGGTCATTGACCAGGAAGGGGTAGATCAGCGGCAGGTTGCCCAGCGCGGCATCGGGCGCGCAGCCCGCCGACATGCCCAGGGTTTTTCCCGGCAGCCATTCCAGGTTGCCGTGTTTGCCTAGATGCACCACGGCGTGCGCCCCGAACCCGGTGTCCAGCCAGCGGTAGGCGGCCAGGTAGTGGTGGCTGGGCGGCAGGTCGGGATCGTGGTAGATGGCCACCGGGTTCTCGCCGAAGCCGCGGGGCGGCTGCACCATCAGCACCACGTTGTCCGATTGGATTGCCGCGATCACGATTTCACCGTCGGGGTCGTTACTGCGGTCGACGAACAGCTCCCCCGGTGGCGGTCCCCAATGCTGGACGACGGCGTCGGTGAATTCGGCGGGCAGGGTCGCGAACCAGGCGCGGTAGTCCTTGGCGGACACGCGGATCGGGTTGCCGGCCAATTGGCCTTCGGTGAGCCAGTCGGGGTCTTGGCCGCCGCGTTCGATCAGCGCGTGAATCAAGGCGTCGCCGTCGTTCGCCTCGACGCCGGGCAGGTCACCGACGTGGTACCCGCGATCGCGCAGCGCCCGCAGCAGCGCGACGGCGCTCGCGGGCGTGTCCAGCCCCACCGCGTTGCCGATACGGGCGTGCTTGGTGGGATAGGCCGAAAACACCAGGGCGACCCGTTTGTCGGGCGGCGCGACGTGGCGCAGCCGCGCGTGCCGCACCGCCAGCCCGGCGACCCGGGCGCAGCGTTCCGCGTCCGCGACATAGGAGATCAGGCCGTCCTCGTCGATCTCTTTGAAGGAGAACGGGACCGTGATGATGCGGCCGTCGAACTCGGGCACGGCCACCTGACTGGCCACGTCGAGCGGGCTCAGGCCGTCGTCGTTTTCGCACCACTGGGCGCGCGGGCTGGTCAGGCACAGCCCCTGCAGGATCGGAATATCCAGCGCGGCAAGGTGTTCAACGTTCCAGCTGTCGTCATCGCGGCCCGCGGACGCGGTGGCCGGTTTGAGTCCCCCGGCGGCCAGGACGGTCACGACCATCGCGTCGGCGGCGCTGAGCCGTTGCAGCAGTTCGGGTTGGGCGGTGCGCAGCGATGCGCAGTAGACGGGCAGCGGCTGTGCACCGGCGTCCTCGATGGCCCCACACAGCGATTCGACGTAACCGGTGTTGCCGGCCAGATGCTGAGCGCGGTAGTACAGCACGGCGATCGTCGGCCCATCGACATCCTTGGCATTCGGCCGCGCCAGCTCGCCCCACGTCGGCGTCACGACCGGCGGGGTGAACCCGAACCCGGTCATCAGCACGGTGTCGGAGAGGAAGGCGTGCAGCTGCCGCAGGTTGTCCACGCCGCCGTGGGCCAGGTAGATGTGCGCCTGGACCGCGATGCCGGCCGCCAGCGTGGACAAGCCGGTCAGCTCGGCGTCGGCGGCCTGCTCGCCGCTGACCAGCACCGTGGGCACGCCGCTGGCGATCACCGTGTCGATCCCGCCCTGCCAGGCCCGGTAGCCGCCCAGGATCCGGACCACCACGATGGCGACGCCGGCCAGCAGGTCGGGCAGTTCGTCCTCTGAGAGCCGCGAGGGGTTGGCCCACCGGTAGTTTTTCCCGCTGGAACGGGCGCTGATCAGGTCCGTGTCGGATGTCGACAGCAGCAGGATGGTCGGTTCAGCCACCCGTCATTCGTACCGCAGCGGCTTCGGACCGCCGAATCGGCACGTAGGGTCCCTCTATGAGCAGAGGATTCGTCGTCACTTTCGCGGTTGGGCTGATCATCGCGTTGTTCGGGGTGATCTGGGCACTGCAAGGGTTCGGGGTGCTTGGCGGCAGCCCGATGAGCAACACCACCACCTGGTCCGTCATCGGGCCGATCACAGCGCTCGTCGGCATAGCGATCGCGGTGATCAGTTGGCGGAAGCTCTCGTCGAAATAGGCTGCTACGCCGGCACGACGGCGAAGTTCACCGTGTGCCAGCCGGTGGCGCCGTCGGGGACGGGATTGGCGCGCTCTTCGGTCTGGACGGCACCGGTGTTGTCGATGGCTCGCACGGTGATGGTTTCCCGCCCGGGGCTTTTCGCCTGCCACGGGAAGCGCCACAATCGCCATGTCTCATTGGAATAACTCGCGCCCAGTTCGGCCGGTTGCCAGCCGCCGTCGCCGATGCGGACTTCGACCGCCCGCACGCCACGATTTTGTGCCCACGCAACGCCGCCGAACACCACCGGCCCCACCGGCACCGTCTGGCCACCCCTGGGCACGTCGATCCGCGACTCCGTCTTGATGGGCGCTTGCGCCGCCCAGCCCTGCCGCGTCCAGTAGGCCTTGGCCCGATCGAACCGGGTCAGCTCCAAATCCACCACCCACTTGGTGGCCGAGACGTAGCCATAGAGTCCCGGCACCACCATGCGGGCCGGGTAGCCGTGCTCGGCCGGCAGCGGTTGACCGTTGAGGCCGACCGCCAGCAACGCGTCGCGGCCGTCCGTGACCGCCTGCACAGGGGTGCCGACGGTGAATCCCTCGATCGACGTTGAGAGCACCATGTCGGCATCGCGGTGTACACCGGCCGCGGCCAGCAGCTCCGCCAGCCGGTAGCCGGTCCAGATGCCCGTTGAAATGAGATCTCCACCAACGGGGTTGGATACACATGTCAACGTGGTCACCGTCTCGACGATGTCGAAGCGGGCGAGGTCGTCGAAGCTCAAGGTGATCTCGCGGTCCACCATCCCATGGATCCGCAGGCGCCAGTCGCCGCGGCTGAGCTGGGGAACGCTCAGCGCGGTGTCGACCCGGTAGAAGTCAGCACTTGAAGTGATAAAGCTCGGCAACGCAACGCCTTTCGGCTGCACTTCGGCCGGTATCGGACGCGCCGGGGATCGTGGCCGGGGTAGGGCGAACGTCTTACGGTCGGCTTCCACCGAATGCGCCAGCCGGGTACCGAACGCCCCCACTACCCCACTGACGACGCCCAGTCCGAGCAACCCGTACATGACCAGCCTGCGCCGGCTTGGATGTGCCACCTCCTGGTCGTCTGCGTCGTCGTCCGGCTCAGGCGAGAACCGCCGGGTGAGCACCCGCAGCACCCCTACGCCACACGCGGCACCGACGATGGTGGGGAGCGTATCGGGCGCCGTCCCGCCTGGTCGCGACAGCACGGCGATGCAGCCGAGGACGCCCGCCGCGGCGATCACCACGCTGCCGAACGGGCGGCGCCGCGTCTCGAGGGTCCCGGCGATCGCCGCGATCGTCGCGATCACCACGAGCACGACGACGGCCAGGAACGGTTTGTCCAGCGGGCCAAGCGTTTGGATGGCCCACTCTTTGACGGGCCCCGGTGTCAGGTCGACGACCGCAGAACCCACGGCGGCGCGGGGTTCGGCCCGCGCACCGAACGGGATGCTGGCCAGTTGGGTGACACCGAGCGCGACGGAGGCAGCGGCGACCCCGGCGATCATCCGGTCATTCGACGAAGCCGCGGCCACCGACGTCACTTTACTCGCGCTTCCTCCCCTCCCGGAAAACTCTTGCGGCACAGCGCTGGTGGCGTCGAGCGAGGTGGCGTCTGAGCCTCGCGGACGGGTGATTCGCGTCGGTCAGTGACCGATCAGGGCCGCAATCCGCGTGGCGACCTCCCCGGCGACGCGCAGCGCCTCCTCGCTCATGCCGGGCTCGTAGCGATCCGCCACCGGGTCGTAGTCGGCGCCGGCGATCGAACCATGGTCGGCGTCGAGCTCCACCAACTCGACCGGCCAGCCGGCGCGGCCCAGGGCGGTGGCGAACTCCCGGCTGGCACTCACCGGGACGGCGTCGTCGGCCAGCCCGTGCAGCAGCGTGAACGGCGTGCCGGCGCGGCCATCCGATAGCGCGTCGGCCGGCGCCTGACCGGAGAGCGGATCGGGCACCATGAACGCGCCGGCCAGACACACGGTGTGGACGAGGGTGGCGTCGAACCGCGCCGCGTTGAGCGTCAGACCCGCCGCGGCGCAACCGCCCATGGACCACCCGACGAGCACGATGCCGTTGCCGGGGCCCGCGAAGTCGCGGGTGAAATCGAGCGATCCCAACAGATCCGCCCGGCCGCCGTCGTCGGCATGGGAATTCCAGTCCGGCGCCACCACGGCCGCGCCGCGGTCGCTGAGCATACCGGCCAGGGGTCCGAACGCCGCGCGGGCATCGGTCTGCATGCCGTGCCACAGCAGGACGGTGGGACGTCGGGAGTCGCCGAAGACGTCGGCTAAGCGTCCGGGGGCGTATTCCACCGTGTCCACGGCCACGAGTGTGCCCCTGGGGCCGTGATCCCAAACGGCGAGCCGGGCGATGCCGTTGCGGTGGAGTTCGATTCGACGTCGCAAGGATCGGCCTGTTCTCGGTTCACGATTGCACACCTAGTCGATCCAGCAACTCGGCGCGATGCCGCTCGGTATGGGCGCCGGGATGACCGGGTGTGCGCCGCGGCTCGCCGATCGTCAGCGTGTGAATGATGCGCCCGTCCTCGAGCACCAGCACGCGGTCGGCCAACGCCACCGCCTCGTCGACGTCATGAGTGATCAGCAACACCCCGAACCCGTGCCGGCGCCACAGATCCAGCAACAAGGCGTGCATCGTCAACCGGGTCAACGCGTCCAGCGCCCCGAACGGCTCGTCGAGCAGCAGCAGCCGCGGCTCGGCGACCAACGCCCGCGCGAGCGAAACCCGTTGCGCCTGCCCGCCGGACAGGGTCAACGGCCAGGACCCGGCGCGGTCGGTTAGCCCGACGTCGGCCAGCGCACGCTCGGCGCGCTGTCGCACCTGCGGCCGCGGGAGGCGGCTGCGGGTGAGGCCGTAGCCGACGTTGGTGCGCACGTCGCGCCACGGAAAGAGCCGCGGCTCCTGGAAGGCCAGGGCCGGGGCGCCGGCCACCACGCGCTCGCCGCTGTGGTCACGCGAGAGCCCGGCCAGCACCCGCAGCACCGTCGACTTGCCGGACCCGCTGCGCCCGACCAGCGCGACGATCTCGCCGCCGCGCACCCGCACCGAAACGTCTTTGAGGACATGGCGATTCCCGTACCACTTGTCGACGTGGCGCAGCTCCCCCGCGACCTCGGTCCGCACCCGCGGGTGGGCGTCGGATTCTGCGATGACTGTCAACCGTGAACCTTTCAGTGTCGGTAGCGTAGGGCGCGGCGCTCGATGAGGCGGACGATCGCGTCGGTGACGATGCCCAGCAGCGCATAGATGGTCAGTCCGAAGATGATGATGTCGATCCGCAGAAAATCTCGGGCGTTGTTGATCAGGAAGCCAATTCCCTTGTCGGCGTTGATCTGCTCGGCGACGATCAAGGTCAGCCACGCGATCGCCAGCGACTGCCGAAAGCCGACGAGCACCTGCGGCGCCGCGCTGGGCACGAGGATGCGGGTGAACCGCTGCGCGAACGAAAAGCCCAGCACCTGAGCGGTTTCCACCATTTTGGGATCGACCTGGCGGATCGCCGAGAAGGTGTTCAGGTAGAGCGGGAAGACCACCCCCAGCGCCACCAGCAGGATCTTGGGCAGCTCGCCGATCCCGAACCACAGGATGAACAGGGGGATCAGGCCCAGGTGCGGCAGCGCGCGGATCATCTGCATGGGCGGGTCCACGGTGGCCTCGAGCCAACGGGACAGTCCGACCGCCGCGCCCGCGCCGACCCCGATCACCCCACCCAGGACCAGCCCCTCGACAACACGGACGGAGGAGACCTGCAGCGCGGCGGCGAGCTGGCCGTCACGGATCAACTCGACTCCGGCCTCGACGATCAGCGACGGCGCGGGCAGCACATCTTGCGGGATGACACCGACCGCGCTGCCCAGCTGCCACAGGGCCAGCAACGCCAGCGGGGAAGCGATACGCACGATCTCCCATTTGCGGCGCGCCCATAACCCGCCCGGCGCGCCGGTTTGGGCGCTCCCGGGCTGTTTCGGGGCAGCGTCGAGCGCGGTGGCAATGCTCACCGTGCCGACGGTAGGGCGCGACCGTTGCCGTGGGTAAGGGTTTACGTCTGCCTGAAGCCAATGTCGGCCGCCGTGTTCAGCCGGTGGCCGTACCGTGTACAGGTGGCCAGGACGCGTGACACCGACGCTTGCCCGGGTGCGCTGCAGGTGCACCAGGCCGCCGACGGCGCTTTGGCCCGGGTGCAGTTACCCGGGGGCATGCTCACGGCCGCGCAGCTGGCGGCGTTGAGCGCCGCCGCCACGCAGTCAGGGTCGGGAACGCTCGAACTCACCGCGCGGGGCAACGTGCAGTTGCGCGGGCTGACCGACGTCACCGCGGTGGCCGAGACGCTGGCGGCCGCAGGCCTGTTGCCGTCGACGACGCATGAGCGCGTCCGCAACATCGTCGCGTCGCCGCTGTCGGGGCGGGCCGGGGGCGACGTCGACGTGCGCGGCTGGGTCGGCGACCTGGACGCCGCGATCTGCGCGGCGCCACGCCTCGCGGACCTGGGCGGCCGGTTCTGGTTCAGCCTCGACGACGGGCGGGCCGACGTGTCCGGTCTGCGCGCCGACATCGGCGTGCACGCGTCGCCCGACGGTTGCGCGCTGCTGCTCGCCGGACGTGACACCGGCGTGCGGCTGGCCGCCGGCGAGGTGGTGGAGACGCTCGTCGCTCTCGCGACGCGCTTCGTCGAGATCCGCGAAACCGCCTGGCGCGTCCAGGAATTGGCTGACCTCCGTCGGCTACTACCCGACGCCGAGCCGGGTGGGACACCTTTTCCCGTCGTCACCAAGGCGCCGGTGGGCTGGATCGATCAGGATGACGGCCGGGTGACGCTGGGGGCCGCGGCGCCACTGGGTGTGCTGCCCGCGCGGGTCGCGGAGTACCTGGCCGCGATCGAGGCGCCGCTGGTGATCACCCCGTGGCGCTCGGTGCTGGTATGCGATCTGCAGGAATCCGTGGCCGACACCGCGCTGCGCGTGCTGGCCCCGTTGGGGCTGGTGTTCGACGAGAACTCCCCCTGGCTGACCGTGAGCGCCTGCACGGGCAGCCCCGGGTGTGCGCACTCGGCCGCCGACGTGCGGGCCGACGCCGCCGAGGCGTTGGACGCCGACGTCACGCTGCACCGGCACTTCGTGGGCTGCGAGCGCGCGTGCGGCAGCCCGCCGGCCGGTCAGGTGCTGGTCGCCACCGGCGACGGATACCGGATGCTGCGAACCTGACAAGCCTTAGGGTGAGCGGGTGCTCGACTACATCCGCGATGCCGCGGAGATCTATCGCCAGTCGTTCGCGACCATCCGCGCCGAGGCCGACCTGGCCCGATTCCCCGCCGACGTGGCCCGCGTCGTCGTCCGGTTGATCCACACGTGTGGCCAGGTCGACGTCGCCGAGCACGTCGCGTTCACCGACGACGTCGTCGAGCGCGTCGGCGCGGCCCTGCGCGGCGGCGCCCCGGTGTTGTGCGACTCGTCGATGGTGGCCGCCGGGATCACCACCGCACGGCTGCCCGCCGGCAACGAGGTCGTGTCGCTGGTGGCCGACCCGCGGGCGGCCGAGCTGGCCGCGCGCCGGCAGACCACCCGTTCGGCGGCCGGGGTCGAGCTGTGGGCCGAGCGGCTCGACGGCGCCGTGCTGGCCATCGGCAACGCACCGACGGCCCTGTTCCGGCTGCTCGAGCTGATCGACGAGGGGCTTGCGCCGCCGGCCGGCGTGCTCGGTGGGCCGGTGGGATTCGTCGGGTCGGCGCAGTCCAAACAGGAGCTCGTCGACCGTCCGCGCGGAATGTCGTATCTGGTGGTGCAGGGCCGGCGGGGCGGCAGTGCCATGGCCGCTGCCGCCGTCAACGCGATCGCGAGCGACGCCGAATGACCGCCCGGGGGACGCTGTGGGGCGTCGGGCTGGGACCTGGCGACCCGGAACTGGTGACCGTCAAGGCCGCGCGGGTGATCGGCGAGGCCGACGTGGTCGCCTATCACAGCGCCCGGCACGGTCGCAGCATCGCGCGCGGCATCGCCGAACGGTATCTGCGGCCCGGCCAGATCGAGGAGCACCTGGTCTACCCGGTGACGACCGAGGTGACGGACCATCCGGGCGGCTATGCCGGCGCGCTCGAGGACTTCTACGCCGAGGCCACCGAACGCATCGCCGCCCACCTGGACGGCGGGCGCAACGTGGCTCTGCTGGCCGAGGGCGACCCGCTGTTCTACAGCTCCTACATGCATCTGCACACGCGGCTGACCGAGCGATTCGATGCGGTCATCGTTCCGGGCGTCACGTCGGTGAGCGCGGCCTCGGCGGCCCTGGCGACGCCGCTGGTGGCCGGCGACGAGGTGCTGTCGGTGCTGCCGGGCACGTTGCCGGTCGCCGAACTGACCCGCCGGCTCGCCGACGCCGACGCCGCCGTGGTCCTCAAGTTGGGGCGCTCATATCACGCTGTGCGGGAAGCGCTTTCGGCGTCGGGACAGCTCGACGACACGTTTTATGTCGAACGCGCCAGCAGCGCCGGACAACGCATCCTGCCCGCCGCGGAGGTCGACGAGACCAGCGTGCCGTACTTCTCGCTGGCCATGCTGCCCGGCGGCCGTCGGCTGCACCGGCGCGCCGCCGAGGTGCAGGCGGCGGGCAGCGTCGCGGTGGTGGGCCTGGGCCCCGGCGACGTGGACTGGATGACGCCGCAGAGCCGGCGGGAGCTGGCCGCGGCGACCGACCTGATCGGCTATGCCGGTTACCTGGATCGCGTCCCGGTGCACGAGGGCCAGCAGCGGCACCCCAGCGACAATCGCGACGAGCCCGAGCGCGCGCGGCTGGCCTGCGCGCTGGCCGAGCAGGGCCGGGCCGTGGCGGTGGTGTCGTCGGGCGACCCGGGTGTCTTCGCGATGGCGACCGCGGTGCTGGAAGAGGCCAAACAATGGCCGGGCGTGCAGATCCGGGTGATCCCGGCGATGACCGCGGCCCAGGCGGTGGCCAGCCGGGTCGGCGCGCCCCTGGGCCACGACTACGCGGTGATCTCGCTGTCGGATCGGCTCAAGCCGTGGGAGGTGATCTCCGCGCGGCTTGAGGCCGCCGCGGCCGCCGACCTGGTGCTCGCGATCTACAACCCGGCGTCGAAGACGCGGACCTGGCAGGTCGGTGCGATGCGCGACATTTTGCTGGCCCACCGCGAGCCGGGCACGCCGGTGGTGATCGGCCGCAGCGTGTCGGGCGACGACGAAGACGTCCGCGTCGTCCGGCTGGCCGATCTCAACCCGGCCGAGATCGACATGCGCTGCCTGCTGATCGTCGGGTCATCGCAAACCCAGTGGTACTCAGCCGATTCCACTGAGGACCGGGTCTTCACTCCCCGGCGCTATCAGCCATAGGGCTCAGTCTGATTGCCCTACTCCTCCGCACCCCGCTACGCGGGCTGCATCGTCATAGGGCTCAGTCCGATTGCCCTACTCCTCCGCACCCCACTACGCGGGCTGCATCGTCGTAGGGCTAGTCGCGGTCCCAGGTGCTCGGCATCATCGGCATGCTGGGACCGTCGCTGAATCCGTCCCGGGTCAGCGTCGCCAATCCGGCGGCCCGGGCCGCGTCGGATTTGGCTGCGGCACCGGCGAATCCGAGCGGCCCCGCACTGTCCTCGGAGGGCCGTGCGGCGTCCGGATCCTCGGCATCAACGCCCGGATCCAGATCCTGGTCCAGGTCCATGAATTCGTAGCGGTAGGCGCGTTCGGTGGCGGTTCCGCCGCGGCGCCGACGGGCCCGGGCCTTCTTCTTGGCTGCGGCGGCAGCGGCCGCGCCGGCGGGCGCGTCGAGGTCGTCCGAGGACGGCTCCTCCGACTTGCGCCGTGACCGGCTGCTCGCGCTGCCGCGCGCCGACAGTCCCGACAACCCCACCGCATACAGGGCGTTGGAGAGGCCCGCGCCGATTCCGTCGGTCGCCGTCGGACCGAAGCCCACCCCGGGTCCGCCGCCGACCGGTCCGCCGCCGGCCGACCCGGCAACCGCCGTCGCGGGGGCGGTGGACGGTGCCGACACGTGGCTGACACTGGCGGGCGCGGTGGCAATCGTCGGCGCCGGAGCAACCACCGGTGCGGGCGCCGCCGCGACGGCCGGCAGGGGCGGGGCAGACGCGAGCGGGATCCCGACGCTGATCGCGGTGACCGCCGCAGCCGCCCCACCGGCCGCGGCCGCGCCGATGGCGGCAACGACGACCGGCGCCAGCACCACGGCCATCTGGATCGCCAGCTGGATGAACGGCCAGAAGATCATCAAGGTGTGGAAGATGGCCCAACCCAGCGCCGTCGACAGCGCCGGAGACAGTCCCAGCTGCCCGAAGAACGAGGCGAGACTGTTGACCCACGGCACCGGCGGGAACGGCCACCCACCGGGGTTGAGGTCCTTGGACACCGGCCACGCGAAATTCTGGGTGTACTGCTGCAGCCACTTGGTCAGCTGGTCCATCCAGGACGGGTACTGCGTCGTGGTGGTGGCCTGCTGCTGGGCGCTCGAGGTGTCGGCGTTGTTGAGGTTGGAGCCGGAATCCGTCGCCGGCGCCACGGCGGCCGCTTGCATCGCCGCGGCGCCGGCGGTCCCGGCCTCGGCGCCCGGGACGACGATCGGCGGCGCGGGAGTGGTCGGCGGGACCGCGGCCAGGGCGGCTTCGCTAACGGCTTGGTAGGTGGTCATCGTCGTCGCGGCCTGCACCCACATGCGCGCGTAATCGGCTTCGTTGACGGCGATCGGGATGGTGTTGATGCCGAAGAAGTTCGTGGCGACCAGCGCCCCGTGCACCGCGTGGTTGGCCGTGAGTTCGCCCATCGTGGGCATGGCGGCCAACGCGGCGGTATAGGCGGTGGCCGCGGTCTCGTGCAGGCTGGCCGCGGTCGCGCTCTTGGCCGCGCTCTCCGCCAGCCAGGCCTGGTAGGGAACGTGCGCGGCCACGTACTGGTCGGCGCTGGGCCCGTCCCACGCGCCGGCCTGCACGGCGCCCAGCAACCCGCTGAGCTCGGCCGCCGCGGTCGCGTAGTCGGTGCTCATCGACGACCATGCCGTCGCCGCGGCCAGCAGCGGGGCGGGGCCGGGGCCGCTGCTGAGCAAGGTCGAGTGCACTTCGGGAGGAAACGCGGCAAAGATCGGGGCGGTCATCGTCTAGGGCCTTCAGGCAAGAACACGAATACCTCTTCGGAATCTCGTGGATGGGCTGGCGATGCGTACGACCAGAGGTCGGTTGCGGCGGCCGTTTAGTTCCCCGCCATTTCGTTCGGGTGCCAAAAAGCCGGGCTTCTTTGCGCGCGAACGGTCGTGCTGCAACGATGCAGGGATGCGGTGTGACGTTGCGCGTGAAGCGCTGTCGGCTCGATTGGATGGCGAGCGACCCCAGGTGCTCGCGCAGCAGGTCGACGCCCACCTTGAATCGTGCCGCAGTTGCCGTTCCTGGCTTATCGGGGCGGCGGCGCAGACCCGTCGGTTCGCCTCGGTGGCGCCCGGCGAGGGACCCGACCTGGTCGACAAGATCATGGCCAGCATCGACGACCAAGCCTCCGGACACCCGAGGTGGATGCGCTGGTTGCGGTCGCACTACCGGCGCTGGGGTTTGATCGCGGTGGGCCTGTTCCAGGTGGCGATTGCCGCGGCCCAGATCAGTGGGGTCGATTTCGGCATGGTGTCCGGTCACATGCACGGCGCGATGTCCGGCGAGCACCTGATGCACGAGTCCACGGCGTGGTTGTTGGCGTTGGGCCTGGCGATGGTCGCCGCCGGCGTCTGGCCCGCCTCCGCGTCGGGGGTGGCGGCGATCACCGGCGTGTATTCCGTTGCGCTGCTTGGTTATGTGATTGTCGACGCCTTCGACGGACAGGTCACGGCCACCCGGATCGCCAGCCACATGCCGCTGTTGTTGGGCCTGGCATTCGCGTTGTTGGTGGCGCGCGAGCGCGTGGGCTCGCACCGGCGGCACGGCTCCGATGGCTCGGTCGACGCCGACTATCCCGCCTCGGCGGCCGACCCGTCGAGCGGTCGACGGCGCGGGCACCTGCGGCCGATCAACCACGCCGCCCCCGACCACGCCGCGCCCTCTACGACGACCCGTCGTAGGATCGGAAAACCCGCGCAACTAAGGTGGTTGAGCATGATCGCGCCGAGCGACGACGAGGCGGTAACCGAGCTTGCTTTGTCCGCCGCGCGCGGGAACGCGCGAGCGCTTGAGGCGTTCATCAAAGCCACCCAGCAAGACGTGTGGCGGTTCGTCGCCTACCTCTCCGATGCCGGCAATGCCGACGATCTGACCCAAGAGACTTTCCTGCGCGCCATCGGCGCCATCGAGCGGTTCTCCGGACGCTCGAGCGCCCGGACTTGGCTGCTGTCCATCGCGCGCCGGGTCGTGGCCGATCACATCCGCCAGCTGCAGTCGCGGCCGCGTGCCGCGCTGGGCGCCGATCCCGAACACGTGGTGCGCGGCGACCGCAACGCCCGCGGGTTCGAAGACCTCGTTGAGGTTACGACGATGATCGCCGGCCTCAATCCCGAACAGCGGGAAGCGCTTTTGCTCACCCAGTTGCTCGGGCTGCCTTACGCCGACGCCGCCGCGGTGTGCGGTTGCCCGGTGGGCACCATCCGCTCCCGGGTCGCGCGCGCCCGCGATGCGTTGCTGGCCGACGGCGAGCGCAGCGACCTAACCGGCTAGCGCGCCAACCCATTCCGCGGCGTCGGCCACGGTGCCGACGGTGGTGACGCCTTCGGGTAGCGGCGGGCGCGCCACCATCACCACCGGCACCTCGAGCGCGGCGGCGGCATCCAGTTTGGCCCGCGTCATCTGCCCCCCGCTGTTCTTGGTGACGAGCGCGTCGATGCGGTGCTCGCGCAACAGCGCGACTTCCTCGTCGTAGCGGTACGGGCCACGCGAGAGCACCAGCCGGTGATGACGCGGCAGCGAGGCGCTGTCGGGTTCGGTGACCGCCCGGATCAAAAACCACGCGTCGCTGCCGGCGAAGGCGTGGACGCCGGAGCGACCGGTGGTGAGGAATATGCGCGAATAGCCCTGCCGGGCAACCGTTTGCGCCGCATGCGTGTCCGACCCGACGACAAGTGCCTCGCCGGGATCCCAGGCCGGGCGCGCCAGGATCAGATGAGGTATCCGCAATTGGCCGCATGCGGTGGCGGCGTGCGCCGTCATGGTGGCCGCGAACGGGTGGGTGGCGTCGACGACGGCGTCGATGCCTTCGTCGCGCAGCCAGCGCCGCAGGCCGTCCACGCCGCCGAAGCCGCCGATGCGCACGGGGCCGACGGGCAGCGCCGGGTCCGGCACCCGGCCCGCCAGGGAGCTGATGACGTCGACGCGGGGGTGCAGGGTTTTCGCCAGCGCGCGCGCCTCGCCGGTGCCGCCGAGCAGCAAGACGCGCATCAATGCCTGCTCCCCCGGGCCCGCCCGGTCGAATACAGATAGCTGTCGGTGAATTCCCCCGCGGTCAGCGCGTCGCCGACGACGATGACCGCGGTCTTGGTGATGTCGGCCTCGTGCATCTGGGCGGCGATGTCGGCAAGCGTGCCGCGCAGCACCGTCTCCTGCGGCCAGCTCGCGAAAGCCACGACGGCGACGGGTGTTTCGCGGCGGTAGCCGCCGTCGAGCAGTTGCGGAACGATGGCGTCGATCTGGGCGGCCGCCAGATGCAGGACCAGGGTGGCGCCGGATCGGGCGAGCGTCGCCAGGTCTTCGCCGGGCGGCATCGCGGTCGACAGGGTCGCCACCCGGGTCAGCGTCACCGTCTGCGCGACGCCGGGGACGGTGAGCTCGCGCTTCAGGGCGGCCGCAGCGGCGGCGAAAGCCGGTACGCCCGGCACGATTTCGTAGTCGATGCCCAGCGCGTCGAGTCGGCGGCACTGTTCGGCCAGCGCGCTGTACAGCGACGGGTCGCCGGAGTGCAGCCGCGCCACGTCGTGTCCTGCGGCATGCGCGTCACGTAGTTCGGCGATGATCTGTTCCAGCGTGAGCGGGCCCGTGTCAACGATTTTCGCGTCCTTAGAGCAGAGCGCCAGCAGGTCGTCGGGCATGATTGACCCGGCGTACAGGCACACGGGGCAGGTTCGGAGGAGCCGTTGACCGCGGACGGTGATCAGGTCGGCGGCGCCCGGCCCGGCGCCGATGAAATATACCGTCATTTGGTCATCACCCACTGGGTGACCGGGTAGTGCGGCTGCCAGCCCGTGAAGGCGCCCAGGGCCTTGCCGTGATAGTGCTGGAAGCGTCGCAGCTCACCGCCGAGGCGCGTATATGCCTGTGTGACAGCGGCTTCCGATTCGGTGGTGACCATGTTAGCGACAAGCCGCCCGCCGGCGGGCAGGTGGTCGAGACAGGCGTCGAGCAGGCCGGGCTGGGTCAGGCCGCCGCCGATGAAGATCGCCGACGGCGGCGCGGCGCCGTCAAAGGCCTCGGGGGCGTCGCCGCGCACCTCGATGCCGACGCCGAAAGCCGCGGCATTGCGCTCAAGGTTGTGACGGCGTTGTTCGTCGCGTTCGAAGGCTATTGCGCCGCAACCCGGTCCGCTCAGGCACCACTCGACGCCGATGCTGCCCGAGGCCGCGCCGACGTCCCATAACCGCTCCCCCGGCCGCGGCGCCAGGGCGGCCAGCGTCACCGCGCGGATCCCGAGTTTGGTGATCTGGCCGTCGTGGGTGAATGCGTCGTCGGGTATTGGGGAGACGCGTTCGTCGGGCAGGTAGCGCACGGCGATCACGTTGAGGTCGTCGACGTGGCCGGGCGCGCCGCCGGCCCAGTCGCGGGCGGTGCCGTCGCGGCGGTGTTCGTCTGGGCCGCCGAGCCTTTCGAGCACGGTGAGCTGCGAATCACCGCGGCCGTGCGCGTTGAGCAGGGTGGCCAGCTCGGTGGGTGTGGATCTGCCTTGCGACAACACGATCGCCTGCCCGCCGCGGCGCACCGCGGTGTGCGGTTGCGCGGTGACAAGGCTGATCACCTCGGTGTCGTGGACGTTCCAGCCCATCCGCGCGCACGCCAGTGTCACCGAGGACACGTGCGGCAGCACCCGTACCTTCTCGGGGCCGTGTAGGCGGATGAGCGTGCCGCCGATGCCGTGCAGCAGCGGGTCGCCGCTGGCCACCACGTGGATGTCGTCGTCCATGGGCAGCGCTTTCAGGGCGGGCAGCATCGGCGAGGGCCACTCCCGGCGGCGCGCGGGCACCGTGTCGTCGAGCACGTTAAGTTGGCGCTGGGAGCCGTAAATAACTGTGGCCCTTCGTAATTCGGCTCGCGATGCTTCGGCGAGACCGGCCATGCCGTCGGCGCCGATACCGACGACGACGATCACGAGCGCGGCCCCTCATCGCCGCGGGCGCGCATCATCGCGGCATCCTGCGCCAGAGGAACGCGGGCACCAATCGCATCACGGCGGCCGCGGGTCCCAGCGCCCATGGGATCCACACGGTGCGCCGGCCTTTCGCCAGCGCCCGCGCGGTCGCGGCGGCCACCTTCGTGGGCGTGCTGGGCAGGGGCGCGGGCGTCATGCCTTCCGTCATACGCCCGATGACGAATCCCGGGCGGGCGATCAGCACCCGCACCCCGGTGCCGTGCAGCGCGTCGGCCAGACCGTTGGCGAAGCCGTCCAGGCCGGCTTTGGCCGAGCCGTAGACGTAGTTGGCGCGCCGCACCCGGGCACCGGCGATCGAGGAGAACACCACCAGTCGGCCTTTGCCGGCGTTGCGCATGGCGGCGGCGAGGTGGGTGAGCATGCTGACCTGGGCGACGTAATCGGTGTGCACGACGGCGACCGCGTGCGCGGCGTCGGTCTCGGCGCGAGCCTGGTCGCCCAGGATTCCGAAGGCCAGCACCGCGGTGCCGATGGGCCCGTGGTCGGCGACGACCGAGGCGACCAGGGCGGCGTGCGAGGCCAGGTCGTCGGCGTCGAATTCCCTGGTGTCGACCGCGGCGGCGCCGGCCGCTTTGAGCGCGCTGACCTGGTCAGCGAGCTGATCGGCGCGGCGCGCGGCCAGCACCACCGTCGCCCCGGGGGCCAGGCGTCGCGCCAACTCGACCCCGATTTCGCTGCGTCCGCCCAGGATTAGTACTGGACCCGCGCCCGTGTCGTCCACGGCTGCGATTATTACCTGCGCTAGCGTGAGCGGTGATGGCGAATACCACGACCCGACTAACCGACGAGGCCCTCGCGTTTCTGTCGGAACGCCATCTGGCCATGCTCACCACGTTGCGAGCCGACAATTCGCCGCACGTGGTGGCAGTCGGCTTCACCTTCGACCCCAGGACGCACATCGCGCGGGTCATCACCACCGGCGGGTCCCAGAAGGCGGTCAACGCCGATCGCGGCGGGCTGGCCGTGCTGAGCCAGGTCGACGGCGCGCGCTGGCTGTCGCTGGAGGGCCGGTCCAAGGTGAACAGCGACGCCGACGCGGTGCGCGACGCCGAGTTGCGCTACGCCCAGCGCTACCGCACGCCGCGCCCCAACCCGCGGCGCGTGGTCATCGAGGTTCAGGTGGAGCGGGTGCTCGGGTCGTCGGATCTTTTGGACCGGGGCGCGTAAGAGCGCCGAGACGGATCGCCTCGGATCTCGCCGCGACCGACCGACGGCGACTGTGTTCGGCCTTCACACCGGAGTTCCGCGATTATTGCCTGGTTGTTGTAGCAGTAGGTCGTCATGCTCATGCCTGCGGCAAGCTTCTACGAATTGAATTGCCGCTCCGCTGTCGCGTAGAAACTCGTGGTATTGACTCGGCGTGAGCTCGTAATATTCTTCGTAGTCAACGATTCCGTTGCTCACAGGTATGGAAGCGTAGTATCGACCCGACATCGTCTCGACGCCGATCGAATACCTATCGTCTCGCGAAAAGTAGGTGTCGTCATATTTCATTACATTTTTTCTAGGTCAGCCGGGCCGGACTACGCCTAGGCCGCCGGTGCGATAACTTGGTCTAGCAGTTTGCCGATCGCAGCATCCGTTAACGAAGATTCCATCCAACGCATCGGCCAATCTCATGCAACGCTTCCTGGGATAACTCTGGATGCTTTTGATGGAATCGTCGGAGGATATCGTTCACGCCCTCCGCTAACGTCATATTGCCCCACTCGATCGGCATGCCAACTGCCTCACGCACCAGTGCGGAAATACGCGAAACCAGCAATTCGGCTTGCGATGGCCCGTACACCTCCAGCACCTTCTGTTTGTCGATATGAGGAACGGTGGTGTCGCTGATGGCCACGACAATTGCGGCGCTAATGTCGGCCGGATCCATCCTCGGCTCCTTCATCGCTCGAAAACCGTTGTTTCAGCACCTGTTTCGGGATCGATGATCACGATCTTGGTGACACGTGGATTGTCCATGAGTCGTGGAAGCTCGACCGTTTTCCACCCCTTTGGCCGCCGCGGCGAAGCCACGCCAACGAGATGTGGCCGCACGCAAACCCGCTACATCGCCGTCGGGCCACAACTCGAGAACAAACGACTGCACGACCGCCCACAGCATCGGTGGCGGCTAGCCGGGCCCCATCGTTCCCGGGGCTTTGGGCGCGGCGAGCTCGGCCGGCGGAGATGGCGACTGCAATACGCCGCCACCGCCGCCCAGCGTCGAAGCCGCGTCGACGTTCGAATAGTTCGCCGCGCCCTGCTGGATGATGGCCCCGCATTTCCGGCACGCGTTGACGGCCGCCGCCGCCGCTTTCAGCAGCGATTCCGCCGTGTCTTGATACCCCAAGCCGAACACCTCGCCGGCGCGGTCCACCCCGGTGTGGGCCGACAAACCAGCGGTCAGGATGGCCAGACTCGCGGCAAGGCCATCACCAGCGGCAACCACCGCGCTGCCCGCGGCGTACATCGCCTCCGGATCAACGGCCAAGGGAGCCACACGGGAAATTTTCGCTCAGGCCCGTCCGGCGACGCTACTCACCCAATGATCGCTGCCGCCAAGCTAGCCGCGCCCCCGAGCCGCCACAACTCAGGCATCCACAGCGTCAGCCGACCGGAACGACGATCAGTTCGTGCGGCCGGTTGTTGACGGTCAGGGCGCCGTCCTCGGTCACGACGACGATGTCCTCGATGCGCGCGCCCCAGCGGCCTGGGAAATAGATGCCCGGCTCGATGGAAAACGCCATGCCCGCGGTCAACGGGAGGTCGTTTCCGGCGACGATGTAGGGCTCTTCGTGCACCGACAAGCCGATGCCGTGCCCGGTGCGGTGCACGAAATAGTCGGCGAGTCCTTCGGCGGCCAGCACATCGCGGGCGGCCGCGTCGACCTGCTCGGCCGTCACGCCCGGGCGTACCGCCTCATAAGCGGCGCGCTGGGCGCGCTGCAGCACCGAATACTGTTCAACCACTTCTGGATTCGGCTCACCGATGCTGTAGGTGCGCGTCGAATCGGAGTTGTACCCGGGTTCATAGGCGCCGCCGATGTCGACAACGACGATGTCACCGGCCTGCAGTTCGCGATCCGAATACCCGTGATGCGGGTCGGCGCCGTGCGGCCCGGATCCGACGATGATGAACGCCACCTCCGAATGCCCTTCGGCCACAATGGCGTCCGCGATGTCGGCGGCGACGTCGGCCTCGGTGCGGCCGGGCACCAAAAACTCCGGCACCCGGGCGTGCACCCGATCGATGGCCGCGCCGGCTTTGCGCAGCGCGTCGACTTCGCACTCCTCCTTGACCATTCGCAGCGTGCGCAACACGTCGGTGGCCAGCACCGGCAGCGCGCCGAGCACACCGGCCAGCGGGAGCAGATGCAGCGCCGGCATGGAATCGGTCACGGCGGTCGCGGCGGGAGCACCGCCCAGCCCGGCGCCCACCAGATCGTAGGGATTGTCGCCGTCGACCCAATCGACCACCGCCAGGCCGAGTTCGGCGATGGCCGACCCCTTCAGCGAGGCCAGCTCCAGTCGCGGCACCACCACCGTCGGGTCACCGGACGCGGGCAACACCAGCGCGGTGAGCCGCTCCAAGGTCTGGGCGCGCGACCCGACCAGGTAGCGCAGGTCATACCCCGGCGTGATCACCAGCCCGGCCAGACCCGCATCGGCGGCCGCGGCAGCGGCCGCGGCCAATCGACGGGCATACACGGCTGCGTCGAAGCGGTGTGACTCCATGGCAGTCAGGCTAACCCGCCCGCCGAACGTCGACTTGTTGCGCCGATTTCGCCCGTGGGCCGACAACAACTCGACGTTCGACGGGGTGGAGTCGCCCGGCCGACAACAAGTCGACGTTCGACGGCGTGAGACCATATGCGGCATGCCAGGACCACTAGTGCTGCTCGATGGCGCCAGCATGTGGTTCCGTTCGTATTTCGGGGTCCCGTCCTCGATCACCGCCCCAGACGGCCGGCCCGTCAACGCGGTTCGCGGATTCATCGATTCCGTCGCCTTCGTGATTACCCAACAGCGACCAAGCCGGCTGGTGGTCTGCCTGGACCTGGATTGGCGGCCGCAGTTCAGGGTCGACCTCGTGCCGTCCTACAAGGCCCACCGCGTGGCCGAGCCCGAGCCGCCGGGCGAACCGGACATCGAGGAGGTCCCCGACGACCTGACGCCCCAGATAGACATGATCGCCGAATTGCTTGACGCCTTCGGGATTCCGACGGCGGGCGCGGAGGGTTTCGAGGCCGACGACGTGCTCGGCACGTTGGCGGCGCGGGAACGCGACGACCCGGTCGTGGTGGTCAGCGGTGACCGCGACCTGATGCAGGTGGTGTCGGACGATCCGGTCCCGGTGCGGGTGCTCTACCTCGGCCGCGGGCTGAGCAAAGCCACGTTGTTCGGGCCCGCCGAGGTGGCCGAGCACTACGGCGTGCCGGTCGAGCGGGCCGGGCCCGCCTACGCCGAACTCGCGTTGCTGCGCGGCGACCCGTCCGACGGCCTACCGGGCGTCCCGGGCGTCGGCGAGAAGACCGCGGCCTCATTGCTGGCCCAGCACGGCTCGCTGGAACAGATCCTGGCCGCCGCCCACGATCCGAAGTCGAAGATGCCCAAGGGCCTGCGGGCGAAACTGCTGGGCGCGCTGGACTACATCGAGGCGGCCGGCGACGTGGTGCGGGTGGCCACCGACGCGCACGTCACGTTTTCGACGGCCAGCGACGAACTACCGCTGGTCGCGGCCGATCCGCAACGAACCGCCAAGCTGGCGACCGAACTGGGCGTCGGATCGTCGGTCGCGCGCCTGCAGAAAGCGCTCGACGCGCTGCCGACCTGAGGGTCCGCTACTGAGGGCGGCCGACCTCGTAGGTGCCCTTGTTGTCCTGGAACGTCACCGTCACGTGCTTCGGCGCGCCGTCGATGCTGACGTCGCAGTCGAACGTGGCGCCCTTCTTGACGGTCGGGTTTTGGCCGTGGTTGCACTTGACGTCCTTGACGTTCTTGGCGCCGTAGCCGTTCGTTTCGTCGCTGAGGACCTGCTGAACCCCGGCCTGCGCCTTGCTGACGTCGAGCTTGGTGGTGACGAAGAAGCCCGGCTGCCAGAATCCCAGCACCAGCACGACGACGACGAGCAGCAACGCGATGCCGCCGCCCACGCCGGCGATCAGCCCAACCGGTCGCTTCTTGCCAGGCTGCTCATAGGGCGGGTACTGCTGCGGGTACTGGCCCGGCTGGCCGTATTGACCGTACTGCCCGTATTGACCCGGCGGTGGGTATTGGCCCGGCTGCCCGTACTGGCCGGGCTGCGGGTACTGGCCCGGCTGCCCGTACTGACCCGGCTGGGCGTATTGACCCGGCTGACCGTACTGCCCGGGCTGGGCATAGCCCGGCTGCTGGGGGTACTGCTGCGGATAGGCCTGTTCAGCCGGCTGCTGGTACTGCGGGTATTCGGCCGGCGGCGTGTAGGCGGGCGCCTGCCACGAGGCCTCCTGGGTCTGCTGGTCGTGCCAGGACGGCGCCACCTGGGTCGGGTCCGACGAGTGGTCGCTGCCTTGACCTTGGCCGGGCGGTTGCCACTGCTGGTCCGATCCCTGCGGTCCGCTCATCTTTCTCCTCAGCCCCTTGTGTCTCGGCATGAACTATCGGCGTTTAACGGTAGCTCCGGCCTAGCCTACCCGGCGTCAACTGCAACGACGCCGCGCCGAATGTCGTTGATGGCCCGCTTCGCGGTGGCCCGAACCTCGGCGTCCGGGGCGGCGTTGCGCACCTGGTCCAGCAGGTCAAGCGCCTGCCGGCACCAGCGCACGAAATCGCCCGCCAGCAGGGGCGAGCCGCTGCCCGCCGGGTCGGCCGCCGCCAGCGCCGCGGCCAGATCACCGGTCCGGGCCCAACGGTAGATGACGTTGACGAAGCCGTCGTCGGGTTCGCGGCTCGGGGCGATCCGGTGCGTCTGCTCGTCGGCGCGCAACGCCATCGACAGCCGCGACGTCTGCTGCAACGCCTGGCGTAGTGGCTGCGTGGGGGCGTCGGCGGCAAATGCCGCGCCCGGCCCGTCCCCGCCCCGGCTCTCGTACAGCACCGACGAGACCACCGCCGCCAGCTCGGCGGGCTTCAAACCGGACCACGCGCCGGTGCGCAGGCATTCGGCGACCAGCAGATCGCTTTCGCTGTAGATGCGCGCCAGCAGCCGCCCGTCGTCGGTGACCCGGGGATCGCCGTCGCCGCCTTCGATGAAGCCACGCTCGGTGAGCAGCCCGACGATCCGATCGAAGGTCCGGGCCAGCGAATTGGTCGCTGCCGCAACCTTTTTCTCCAATTGCGCGTTGTCGCGTTCGATCCGCAGGTAGCGCTCGGCCTGGCGGACCTGTTCTTCCCGGCCGGGCGTGTTGTGCGACGGGTGCCGCCGCAGCTGTTCGCGCAGCTTCGCCAGCTCGGGGTCATGAAATTCGCCGTCGGCGTCCCCGCGGCCGCGGCGCTTCGCCGGAATGGCCAGCCCGGCGGCGACCGACCGCAGCGCCGACGCCAGATCGCGGCGGACGCGCGGCTGCCGGTGCTCGACCCGCTTCGGCAGGGGCATCGACCCGACCGGCGCCGACATGCCCGAATAGTCGGCCGAGGAAATCCTTCCCGCCCAACGATTTTCGGTGAGCACCAGCGGCCGCGGGTCGGAGCTGTCGCGGGCGGATTCCAGCACCACGGCCAGCCCACCGCGCCGGCCGTGGGCGATGTTGATGATGTCGCCCCGGCGCAGCGCGGCCAGCGCGTCGGTGGCCGCCTGCCGGCGTTGCAATCGCGAGGCACGCGACTGGGCGCGCTCCATCTCGGAGATGCGCGCGCGCATCCGGGCGTACTCGAGGATCGGCGCCTTGGGGCCGCCCAGCTCGCCGGCGATCTCGCCCAGCATCGCGTCGCCCCGCTCGATGCCGCGCACCAGCCCGACGACGGAACGGTCGGCCTGATACTGCGCAAATGACTGCTCCAGCAAGCGATGTGCTTGCTCGGGGCCCATCTGCTGCACGAGGTTGATCGTCATGTTGTACGACGGGGCGAACGAACTGCGCAGCGGGAAGGTGCGGGTGGAGGCCAGCCCGGCGACCGCGGAGGGTTCGGTGGTTTCTTCGGTGGGATTCCAGAGCACCACCGCGTGGCCCTCGACATCGATGCCGCGCCGCCCGGCGCGCCCGGTCAACTGGGTGTACTCCCCCGGCGTCAGCGCCACGTGCTGCTCGCCGTTGAACTTGACCAGCCGCTCGAGCACCACGGTGCGGGCGGGCATGTTGATCCCCAGCGCCAATGTCTCGGTGGCGAACACGGCCCGCACCAGCCCGGCGGTGAACAGCTCTTCGACCGTGTGCCGGAAGGCGGGCAACATGCCGGCGTGGTGGGCGGCCAAACCGCGCAGCAGCCCCTCGCGCCACTCGTAGTAGCCGAGCACGGCCAGGTCGGCGTCGGCGAGATCGCCGCAGCGGTGCTCGATCACCTCCGCGATCTGCGCCCGCTCTTCCTGAGTGGTCAGCTGCAGGGGCGAACGCAGGCATTGCTGGACGGCGGCGTCACAGCCGGCCCGCGAGAACACGAACGTGATCGCCGGCAGCAGCCCTTCGGCATCCAGGCTCGCGATCACGTCCGGACGCGCCGGCGTGCGGTAGAGCCGGGGCCGGCCCGACCGCGCTGGCGGACGCCCGCGTCCGGCACTTCGCCGCGGCTGCCAATCCGACATCCGATCCGCCTCGCGGCGATGGGTGATGTGCCGCAACAGATCCGGGTTGACGCGCGGCTCGCGCGGGGCGCCCGGCTGCTCGGGGGTGTCCGAATGCCGGTAATCGAAGAGGTCGAAAAGGCGCTTGCCCACCAACACGTGTTGCCAGAGCGGCACCGGCCGGTGTTCGTCGACGACGACCGTCGTATCGCCGCGCACGGTCTGGATCCAGCCGCCGAACTCCTCGGCGTTGCTCACCGTCGCCGACAGGCTGACCACGCGGACTTCGTCCGGCAGGTGCAGGATCACCTCTTCCCACACCGGGCCCCGCATCCGGTCGGCCAGGAAGTGCACTTCGTCCATTACCACGTAGGAAAGGCCCTGCAGCGCAGGCGAATCCGCGTAGAGCATGTTGCGCAGCACCTCGGTCGTCATGACCACGACGGGCGCATCGGCGTTTACCGACATGTCCCCGGTGAGCAGGCCGATGCGGTCGCGGCCGTAGCGCGCCGTCAGGTCGGTGTGCTTCTGGTTGCTCAGCGCTTTGAGCGGCGTGGTGTAGAAGCACTTGCCGCCGGCCGCCAGCGCCAGGTGTACCGCGAATTCCCCGACGACGGTCTTGCCGGCGCCGGTCGGCGCGCAGACCAGCACGCCGTGGCCGCGTTCGAGCGCCACACACGCCCGATGCTGAAAGCCGTCGAGCGCGAAGGGCAGATCCATGGCGAATCGGGTGAGTTCGACCAGCTCCGCCACCTCATGGGGCGCCGACGGTTCAGGTGACATCGTCGTGTTGCCCGGCGGTGACCGACGGCTCCGGTATCGCGGTGGGCCGATCGATGACCGATGCTTCGTCGTCGGGGATCTCCGTCTGGGCTTCGCGTTTGGCCTTGCGCTTGTCGTGGAGGCGGGCGATCTGGATGGCGAACTCGAGGAGGACGGACAGCGCCAAGCCGAGTGCGGTCATCGAAAACGGATCGGAGCCTGGTGTGAATACCGCCGCGAACACGAACATCGCGAAGATCAGGCCGCGCCGCCACGACTTGAGCCGCTGGTAGGTCAGCAGGCCGACCGTGTTGAGCATGACGATCAGCAGCGGGAATTCGAAGCTGACGCCGAACACCACCAGCAGATTGATCAGGAACCCGAAATAGCGGTCACCGGACAGGGCGGTCACCTGCACGTCGCTGCCGACCGTCAGCAAAAAGCCCAGGGCCTTGGACAGCACGAAGTAGGCCAGCGCCGCACCCGCGCCGAACAGCACCACGGCCGGGACCACGAACGCGATCGCGAAGCGGCGCTCCTTCTGATAGAGGCCGGGGGTGATGAACGCCCACAGCTGGTAGAACCAGACCGGGCAGGCCAGTACCACCCCGGCGGTCAGTCCCACCTTGAGCCGCAGCATGAACTGGTCGAACGGCGCGGTGGCCAGCAGCCGGCATTGCCCGTTGGCGCTGATGTCCGCGCGCGCCGACTGCGGCAGCGAACAGTAGGGATGACGCAGCCACTCGCCGAGGCTTTCCAGCCCGAAGATCGGATGCGAGTACCAGACGAACCCGAAAATCGTGGTCAGCACGATGGCCGCCAGGGAAATCAGCAGCCGCCTGCGCAGTTCGGTGAGGTGGTCGACCAGCGACATGGTCGCGTCCGGGTTGGTGCGACTGCGTCTGTTGCGTGGGTTGAGGCGCTTCAGCAGGCCAGAAGTGCGCGCTGAAACCTTGAGTGATTTCACGATGCTCGTCTAGGGCTCGGTCAGGGGCGCTCGGGCACCGCGACGATGACGGCGGCTACGCCGGGCGTGCTTCGCTGTGCCCTTGCTCGCTGGGCGCCGGAGGGTCGACCCGCTGCGACTGCACGGGCGTCGGGTTCGCCGCGGGGGCGTCGCTTTGGGTCCCCAAAGCCGAGGTCTCCGGCTTGTTCTCGCTCTGCATTTCCCGGATCTCGGACTTGAAGATCCGCATCGACTTGCCCAACGAACGCGCCGCGTCGGGGAGCTTCTTGGCACCAAACAGCAAGATCACCACGACCGCGAGGATCGCCCAGTGCCACGGACTCAGACTGCCCACTTTGATTACCTCCAGACGTTGACCCGATGCTACCGCAGCAGCGCCGCGTGGCGGTGGGCCCGCGCCGCGCCGAGGGGCCACGTTGCCTGGACTTTTATGAGCTCAGGGCGTCATACGACGCCACCGCGGCCGCCGCGGCGTCCCGCACCCGCTGTGCCAGCGACTCCGGTGCCAGCACCCGCACGGCCGGCCCCAGGCCCAGCACCAGCCGCGTCATCCAGTCCTCGGAGGCGTAGGTCATCACCGCCTCGCAGGATCCGTCGGGCAACTCGCGCACGTCGCGCATCGGGTAGTACTCGAACATCCAGGACGCCGTGGGCGCGACCCGTAGTTTGGCGAACGGCAGTGAGGGATCGCCGTCGAACAGTGAGGTGTCGGGGGGCGCGTGCAGCGCCGGCTCGGGCGGCGCTGCGGGCTCATCGAGTTCGCTGGCCTCCACGATGCGGTCGAAGCGGAACAGCCGGACCCCTTCTGCCTCCCGCGACCAGGCCTCCAGGTAGCTGTGGCCGCCGATCAGCAGCACCCGGATGGGATCGACGACCCGGCTGGTGAGGGTGTCGTGCGAGGCGGAGTAGTAGTCGATGGCCAGCGCGTGTCGCGACTGCACGGCGGCGCGCACCGCGGCGGCGGCCCGGCTTTCCGCCGGCGCGGGCTCGTCGACGGCCGTCGCAGCGGGTGCGGTGTCGTGGCCGAGGGCCCCGGCGGCGTCCTCGATCTTGGCGATCGCACTGCGCGCGGCTTCGGGGTCGACGACGCCGGGGATGTCGGCCAGCGCCCGCAGCGCCACCAGCAGGCCGGTGGCCTCCGGTGAGGTGAGCTTGAGCGGTCGGTCGATGCCGGCGGAGAACGTCACCTCGATGGTGTCCCCGGAGAACTGGAAATCGATGAGGTCGCCCGGGAAGTAGCCGGGAAGGCCGCACATCCAGAGCTGGTTGAGGTCCTCTTCGAGTTGCTTGGCCGAAACCCCGAGGTCGGCGGCGGCCTTGGCCCGGGTGACCCGCGGGTTGGCCTGGAAGTACGGGACCATGTTCAGCAGCCGGACCAGGCGGGTGGAGATGGCGGTCATGCGGACACGCCCGCATGCGCCCGCAACCGGGCCAGCACGTCGTCGCGCAGCGATTGGGGCTCGAGCACCAGGGCGTCGGCGCCGTAGCCGGCGATGTCACGGGCGAGCTGGTCGGTGGATCGGATGTCGAGCTCGATCACCTCGCCGTCGCGCTCACCCAGTCGCCGTTCGCCGACGTGCCTGCCGGCCCGGCGCAGCGCGGTGGCCCGCCCGGCGGCCACCCACACCTGGGCCAGCCCGCCGGCCGGTGTCGCTGCAACGTCGGTGACCGTCTGGGCCACGATCCGGCGCAGGTCTATGCCTTCCGGCACGGTGACCGCGCCCGCCGGGCCGATCGGCGTGACATCGGGGCCGATCCGGGAGAGCCGGAAGGTCCGGGTGGCGTCGCGGTCGCGGTCGTGGCCCACCAGATACCAGCGGCCCTTCTCGGTGACGACACCCCAGGGCTCGACGGTGCGGGTGGCGTAGGGCTCGGCCCGCGACGGCCGGTGCGGAAACTGGACCGCCCGTCGGGAATCGATGGCCGACAACAGGATTCCGAGAACATCCTCCGAGCCACGCAGGCCCGGCACTCCGACCGGCGACGCGATGGCGACCGGCGCCCCGTCATCCAGGGGGTCGACGTCGACGCCGGCGGCGCGCAGTTTGAGCAGCGCCCCCTGGGTGGCGGTGATGAGTTCGGGTGACTCCCACAGCTGGGTCGCGACGGCCACCGCGGCCGCCTCGTCCGGGGTCAGGTCGACCGGCGCGAGCGAATAGGCGTCGCGGTTGATCCGGTAGCCCTCGCATGCGTCCCACGCCGACACCCTGCCGACCTCGAGCGGGATGCCGAGGTCGCGCAGCTCGTTCTTGTCGCGCTCGAACATGCGGGAGAACGCCTCGGCGCTCGCGCTCTCCGAGTAACCCGCCACGCTCGACCTGATCTTTTCCGCCGTGATGTACCCGCGGGTGGACAGCAGGGCGATGACCAGGTTCACCAACCGTTCGACTTTTGACGTCGCCATTGGCACCAGATTATTCGATGGTCGCCGCCCGGCGCTTCCACCCGCGCACCGCGTCGCGCAACCGCGTCGGCGCGGCTACATGCTGGCGATCAGCCGCTTGACCCGCTCGTCGACCGCACGGAAGGGGTCCTTGCACAGCACGGTCCGCTGCGCCTGGTCGTTGAGCTTGAGGTGCACCCAGTCGACGGTGAAGTCACGGCCGGCGGCCTGGGCGGCGCTGATGAACTCGCCACGCAGCCGCGCCCGGGTGGTCTGCGGCGGATTGTCGACCGCCTCGGCGATGTCCTCGTCGGTGGTGACGCGGGCCGCAAGTCCCTTGCGCTGCAGCAGATCAAAGACGCCGCGCCCGCGCTTGATGTCGTGGTAGGCCAGGTCGAGCTGGGCGATCTTCGGGTCGGACAGCTCCATGCTGTAGCGGTCCTGGTAGCGCTGGAACAGCTTGCGCTTGATCACCCAGTCGATCTCGGTGTCCACCTTGGCGAAGTCCTGGCTCTCGACGGCGTCGAGCTGGCGACCCCACAGGTCGACGATCTGCTCGATCTGGGCGTTGGGTTCGCGGGTCTGCAGGTGCTCGACCGCGCGGCTGTAGTACTCGCGCTGGATGTCCAGGGCGCTGGCCTGACGCCCGCCCGCCAGCCGCACCGGCCGCCGGCCGGTGATGTCGTGGCTGACCTCGCGGATGGCGCGGATGGGGTTGTCCAGCGAGAAATCCCGGAACGGCACGCCCGCTTCGATCATCTCCAGCACCAGCGCGGCGGTGCCCACCTTGAGCATGGTGGTGGTTTCGCACATGTTGGAGTCGCCGACGATCACGTGCAGGCGCCGGTACTTCTCGGCGTCGGCGTGCGGCTCGTCGCGGGTGTTGATGATCGGCCGGCTGCGGGTGGTGGCCGACGAGACGCCCTCCCAAATGTGCTCGGCGCGTTGGGAAAGGCAGAACGTCGCCGCCTTCGGGGTCTGCAGCACCTTGCCGGCCCCGCAGATCAGCTGGCGCGTGACCAGGAACGGCAGCAGGACGTCGGAGATCCGGGAGAATTCGCCGGCCCGCACGATCAGGTAGTTCTCGTGGCACCCGTAGGAGTTGCCCGCCGAATCGGTGTTGTTCTTGAACAGGTAGATGTCGCCGCCGATGCCCTCGTCGGCGAGGCGCTGCTCGGCGTCGACGAGCAGGTCTTCGAGCACCCATTCCCCGGCGCGGTCGTGGGTGACCAGCTGCACCAGGCTGTCGCACTCGGCGGTGGCGTACTCGGGGTGGCTGCCCACGTCGAGGTAGAGGCGGGCGCCGTTACGCAGGAAGACGTTGGAGCTGCGCCCCCACGACACGACCCGCCGGAACAGGTAGCGGGCCACCTCGTCCGGGCTGAGCCGGCGATGGCCGTGGAATGTGCAGGTGACCCCGAACTCGGTCTCGATGCCCATGATTCGTCGCTGCACGTAATCGAGCGTACTGGTTGTCCGAGCATGACGGTGAGCAAGCCGCGCGTATCGATCGACGAAGTTTTGCGCGGTCCGGTTTTATGGCCGCGCCGCTCCACCTGGCGATGACGCGGCCGGGGCGCAACCCCGGGGAGATGCGAGCCTCATCGGCACCTTGAGCACCGGCAGCCACACCAGCACCACCGCGTCGGACGCTATGCCCGACGGTGGTCTAGTCGGGCGAGCCGCCGTTCGACTCCGACTCGTCGCCGTCGGAGGATCCGTTCGAATCCAGTTCGCGCAGCAAATTCTCCAGGGTGGCGCGGTTGATCCGCCGGAACGCCCGCCGCGGGCGGTTGACGTCCAAGATGGCGACCTCCAGGCTGGCCACGTCCAGGGTGGACTGGTCGCCGTTGGAGGATTCGCTGCCGGCCCGCAACGCTTTCACGGCGATGCGCGTGGCCTCGCGCAGGTTGGCGTTTTCGGCGTACGAGTCCTTGAGCGCGGTGGTGATCGGCTCGGTGGTGCCACCCATCACCACGAAATGCGGCTCGTCGGCGATCGACCCGTCATAGGTAATGCGGTACAACTCAGGCGGTTTCGACTCCCCATAGTGCGCCACCTCGGCGACGCACAATTCCACCTCGTAGGGCTTGGCCTGTTCGGTGAAGATGGTGCCCAGCGTCTGCGCGTAGACGTTGGCCAGCTGGCGGCCGGTGACGTCGCGACGGTCGTAGGCGTAGCCGCGGGTGTCGGCGAATTGGATTCCGCCGCGGCGCAAATTGTCGAATTCGTTGAACTTTCCGGCGGCGGCGAAGCCCACCCGATCGTAGAGCTCGCTGATCTTCTGCAGCGACCGCGACGGGTTCTCCGCGACGAAAAGCACCCCGCCGGCATAGACCAGGGCGACCACGCTCTTGCCCCGGGCGATGCCCTTGCGCGCGAGCTCGCTGCGCTCACGCATCGCCTGTTCGGGCGAGATGAAATACGGGAAGCTCACTTCTCACCACCATCGGGGCCGAAAGTGTCAGCGCGCGAACGACTTTGGATCACCTCACGAGCCAGCTCGGCGATGCGGCCCTCCGGCACTTCCAGCGCCCCCTCGGCGCCGATGGTGACCGCCGTGGGATAGATGCCGCGGACCAGATCCGGCCCGCCGGTCGCGGAGTCGTCGTCGGCCGCATCGTAGAGCGCCTCGATCGCGACCCGCACCGCGGAGTCGGCGTCGGTGACCTGCGAGTACAACTTCTTCATCGACGACTTGGCGAAAATCGAGCCCGAGCCCACCGACTGGTAGCCCTCCTCCTCCAGGTTCCAGCCGCCGGCGGCGTCGAACGACACGATGCGGCCGGCGCCTTCCGGATCGGGCGCGTCGATGTCGTAACCCACCAGCAGCGGCAACGCGACCAGCCCCTGCATGGCGGCGGCCAGGTTGCCGCGCACCATGATCGCCAGCCGGTTCACCTTGCCGGCGAACGTCAGCGGCACGCCTTCGAGTTTCTCGTAGTGCTCGAGTTCCACGGCGTAAAGGCGGGCGAACTCCACGGCGATGGCGGCGGTTCCGGCGATGCCGGTCGCGGTGTAGTCGTCGGTGATGTACACCTTCTTGACGTCACGACCGGCGATCATGTTGCCCTGCGTCGAGCGCCGGTCGCCGGCGAGCACCACACCGCCGGGGTACTTCAGCGCGACGATGGTAGTCCCGTGGGGCAGCTGCGCCCCGGCGCTTTCCGACTGGACGGCCCCGAAGGAGGCCGGCAGCAACTCCGGCGCCTGACGGCGCAGGAAGTCGGCGAACGAGGAAAGGTCTACAGCGGGGTTTCCCGGAAGTGCGGAGTTGATGGGTAGGCGATCAGAGAACTGCCAGGTCACTGGCCGCCCTTTTGGACGTACGCCCGCACGAAGTCCTCGGCGTTCTCCTCGAGAACGTCATCAATCTCGTCGAGCAAATCGTCAGTCTCCTCGGCCAGCTTCTCCCGGCGCTCTTGGCCCGCGGCCGTGCTGCCGGCGAAGTCGTCCTCGTCGCCGCCACCGCCACGCTTGGTCTGCTCCTGAGCCATCGCCGCCTCCTGCGTTGTCTGGGCTTGTTGAATGGCCTTTCAATTGTCCAGCCACGCCGCCCGTTGGTCTTTCCTACCCTACCGGTCAACCCCGACGTTCCCCGGCCGAACCGGCGGCTAGCTGGTGAGTTGTTCGACCAGTTCCGCCGCGCTGTGCACCGAGTCCAGCAGCGCTCCCACGTGCGCTTTGCTGCCCCGCAGCGGCTCCAGCGTGGGAATGCGGACCAGGGAATCGCCCCCCAGGTCGAAGATCACCGAGTCCCAACTGGCCGCGGCGATGTCGGCGCCGAACCGGCGAAGGCATTCACCGCGGAAGTACGCGCGGGTGTCCGTCGGCGGGCTGTCCACCGCTTCGAGCACCTGGTGCTCGGACACCAGGCGCTTCATCGAGCCCCGCGCGACCAGCCGGTTGTACAGACCCTTGTCCAGCCGGACGTCGGAGTATTGCAGGTCGACCAGGTGCAACCGCGGCGCCGACCAGCTCAGGTTCTCCCGCTGCCGGAACCCTTCGAGCAGACGCAGCTTGGCGGGCCAGTCCAGCAGCTCGGCGCATTCCATCGGATCGCGCTCGAGTTGGTCGAGCACGTGAGCCCAGGTTTCGACGATGTCGGCCGCGCGCGGATCGGGGTCGCGGCTGTCGACGAGCTTCGCCACCCGATCGAGGTAAACCCGTTGCAGCGCAAGCCCGGTCAGCTCTCGACCGTCGGCCAGAGCCACCGCGGCGCGCAGCGACGGGTCGCGGCTGATCGCGTGGACCGCGTGCACCGGCCGCGCCAGGGCCAGATCGCTCAAATCGATTCCGTGCGCCGGGCCCTCTTCGATCAAGTCCAGCACCAGCGACGTGGTGCCCAGCTTCAAATAGGTCGACGTCTCGGCGAGGTTGGCGTCGCCGATGATGACGTGCAGGCGCCGGTACCGGTCGGCGTCGGCGTGCGGCTCGTCGCGGGTGTTGATGATGCCGCGCTTGAGGGTGGTCTCCAGGCCGACCTCGACCTCGATGTAGTCCGAGCGCTGCGACAGCTGAAAGCCGGGCTCGTCGCCGGAGGGCCCGATGCCCACGCGTCCCGAGCCGGTGACCACCTGCCGCGATACCAGGAAGGGGGTCAGCCCGGCGATGATCGCCGAGAACGGCGTCTGCCGCGACATCAGATAGTTTTCGTGCGACCCGTAGGAGGCGCCCTTGCCGTCGACGTTGTTCTTGTAAAGCTGCAATTTCGCGGCCCCGGGCACGCTGGCGACGTGTCGGGCGGCGGCCTCCATCACCCGCTCGCCGGCCTTGTCCCAGATCACGGCGTCGAGCGGGTCGGTGCATTCGGGCGCGGAGTATTCGGGGTGCGCGTGGTCGACGTAGAGCCGTGCCCCGTTGGTCAGGATCATGTTGGCCGCGCCGACCTCGTCGGCGTCGACCACCGGCGGCGGGCCGGCCGAGCGGCTCAGGTCGAACCCGCGCGCGTCGCGCAGCGGCGATTCCACCTCGTAGTCCCACCGGGTCCGCTTGGCGCGCTGAATGCCCGCCGCGGCCGCATAAGCCAAGACCGCCTGCGTCGACGTGAGGATCGGGTTCGCCGTCGGGTCCGATGGCGAGGAAATGCCGTATTCGACCTCCGTCCCGATAATCCTTTGCATGCTTCAAAGACTAGGCGAGGTGCGGAATTGACCTTCTCCCGGGCGTCGGCGCCCCGGCGCCGCTGGTCATCGGTGATCGCGTTTGCTGTTGACGCCGCCGACGACGGTGATTAGCTTCACGGGATGACCGACCTATCCGGGAAGCGTTACGGCGAAGTGCTTCTCGTGACCCCCGGGGAGGCGGGACCGCAGGCCACGGTGTACAACAGCTTCCCGCTCAACGACTGTCCGGCCGAGCTGTGGTCGAAGCTCGACGCCCAGGCCATCGCCAAGGAGCACGGGGCGGCCACGGCGCTGCTCAACGGTCCGCGCTACTGGCTGATGAACGCCATCGAGAAGCAACGGCAAGGGCCGCGTATCACCAAGACCTTCGGCGGGATCGAGATGATTCAGCAGGCCACGGTCCTGTTGTCGTCGATGAACCCCGCGCCCTATACCGCCAATCAGGTCAACCGCCACACGGTCTTCGTCTTCAACCCGGGTGAAGAGGTCTACGAACTCCTCGATCCCGGCGGGCAGCGCTGGGTCATGCAGACTTGGAGCCAGGTCGCCGACCCCACCTTGTCGCGCGCCGACCTGCCCGGCTTGGCCGCCCGGCTCAACCTGCCGCACGGGTGGGCCTATCAGCCGCGCGTGCTGACCGAGGAGTTGCGGGTGGACACCCGCACCCGTTCCGCGCATGTCACGCAGGACGATCTGACGAACAGCTACTCGCTCCAGTTGGACTGACGCCGCATCACAGGCGATTTGCCATCCAACTCTGGTGCCGCACCGCCGCTTTGCGCGCGGCCTTGGCCAGTGCTCGGTCCGGCAGGTGACGGCCGAGCGCGTCGAGGACGAGCGCGGTCTCCGGCGCCGGATGACGCCAGATGTCGTCCAGCAACTGGGACGGGTCGGACAAACCGGCGAAGAGGCCGCACAGCTCCTCGGGCGATTCGAGGGTCCCCGCAAGGACGTCGACGAGCACGGCAACGTCGACAAAGCTCGCGAGCGTCTCGGCGTCGGCGCGGTCCCGCTGGATCAGCCAGAGCGCGGCGTGGCCGGCGACCGGGCTGTCCAGCAGCTGACGAACGAAGGGTTCGGCCACGTCGATGTCGAACTCGTTCAGGGCGACGAATCCCATCAGGCGGCCGGCCGCGCTCGGTGTCGCCGCGACGGCCTCGGTGAGCATCTGCACCCGCTCGGCGGCCGGCCGGTCGGCCTGCCAGTTTGCTATCAACGGCACATGAGTGTCCTTGCCCACCAACAGCATTGCGCCGATCAGGTCCGTCGCATCCCAGTCGTTGATTCGGTCGAGACGGCGCAGCGCGAATCCGGCGTCCTCCACGTATTCCGGCACGACGTGACGCCCCAGCGCGGTCAGCGCCACAGTCCCACCCGTCCAATTGCTAGGCCCAAGCGGCTGCGGCCGTTCGAGGGCGTCGGTCCAGCGCACCACACCGGCCTGCCGCAGCACGTCGAGGAGTCGGCCCATGTCGTCCTCGACGTATGCCTCCAGCGTGTCCTCCTCGTCGGCATACCAGCGCGGCGACGGCCGTTGCGCGGCAACCAGCGCGTGCACCCACTCCAGCAAGGATTCGAAGGGAAGTTTCGCGCCGTCTTGCAGCAGCGGCGCCAGCCAACACGCGATCCCGTCGTCGAGCAGGTCGTGCATGACGTGCTGCTCGGGATAGAGCTGCGCCGAATGCAACGACCGCAACGGACGTGACAAGAGGATCGCCGCGAACAGCGACTCCGCCCGCTCCACGGGCGAGCGCGTCCCCCACTCCTGCCCCGGCAGCACCCGGTGGCGATGCACGTCCACCGCGCCCGCCTCGATAGCCACTTGGACGAGGAAATTCAGACGCCGCAGCGCCGCCGTCGACCGCGCCGGATATTTCAGCTCGCCCAACTCGAAATCCAACACGTCGCCGGTGTCGAGGCGTTCCACCAGCGCGCGACCATCAGCAAGTTCGAGTTCGCCCTTGTCGGTGAGCGGCTTGCCGTCCGGCCCGAGATAGTCGCGCAAGGCATCGAGTTTGGCGAGCAGCGGGACCGCCGTCGCGGCGGCCGCCAGATCGGTCGCGGACGGCGGAACGTAGAGGAACGGCAGTTCGAACGGCTCCGGCGCGTCGCCCAAGTCCGGAAGATCCTCGACAACGGTAGGGTCGCGTGCTTCGGCCAGCAGGGTCGGCGCAAGGTCGTCGGCCAGCAGGGTCGGCGCAAGGTCGTCGGCCAGCCTGCGCAACCTGGCGGCGCGGTCGGCACCGCCGACCAGACGCCCCGTTGCCTCCATGAAGTCGACGTATACGCCGACCGCGAAGCACAGACTGGCGGCGTCGTCCGGCCGGCCTTCGAACCGCCGCGGACACCACTCCAGCAAAAATTCCGCGATATCGGCGGGCGCGAAATCGTCGAGCACACCGGTGGAGTCGAAGTAACGCCAGTCCAGAAAGACGGCGACGTCGGAGACGACGGCTTCCCGATCCGAGTCGACTCCGGACCACCAACCGTCGAGCTCGTCCAGCAGCACGCCACGAACCTGGTCGTAGGCGTCGTCGTCACCCGGAGCCTCAAAGCGGAGCCGCACGGGTGCGACGCTAGCCGGTGGCGCCGACAAATGTTTACAAGTACTGACCCAGGTTCGACTCGGTGTCGATGGCCCGCGACGCGCTCGAGCTCTTGCCGGTGACCAGCGTGCGGATGTAAACGATCCGCTCGCCCTTCTTGCCCGAAATCCGCGCCCAGTCATCGGGGTTGGTGGTGTTGGGCAGGTCCTCGTTCTCGGCGAACTCGTCGACGATCGAGTCGAGCAGATGCTGGATGCGCAGGCCCGGTTGACCGGTTTCCAGCACCGACTTGATCGCGTTCTTCTTCGCCCGGTCGACGACGTTCTGGATCATCGCCCCGGAGTTGAAGTCCTTGAAGTACATGACTTCCTTGTCACCGTTGGCGTAGGTGACCTCCAGGAACCGGTTGTCGTCGATCTCGGCGTACATCCGCTCGACGACCTTCTCGATCATCGCCTTGATGCAGGCCGTGCGGTCGCCGCCGAACTCGGCGAGGTCGTCGGCGTGCAGCGGCAACTCCTCGGTCAGGTACTTCGAGAAGATGTCTTGCGCCGCTTCGGCATCCGGGCGCTCGATCTTGATCTTCACGTCGAGCCGGCCCGGCCGCAGGATCGCGGGGTCGATCATGTCCTCGCGGTTGGACGCGCCGATCACGATGACGTTCTCGAGCCCCTCGACGCCGTCGATCTCGCTGAGCAGCTGCGGGACCACGGTCGTCTCGACGTCCGAGGACACCCCCGTGCCACGGGTGCGGAAGATCGAGTCCATCTCGTCGAAGAACACGATCACCGGGGTGCCTTCCGACGCCTTCTCGCGGGCGCGCTGGAAGATCAGCCGGATGTGGCGCTCGGTCTCGCCGACGAACTTGTTCAGCAGCTCAGGGCCCTTGATGTTGAGGAAGTACGACTTGGCCTCGCGCGCGTCGTCGCCGCGGACCTCGGCCATCTTCTTGGCCAACGAGTTCGCCACCGCCTTGGCGATCAGCGTCTTACCGCAGCCGGGCGGACCGTAGAGCAGCACACCTTTGGGCGGACGCAGCGCGTACTCCCGGTAGAGCTCCTTGTGCAGGAAGGGCAGCTCCACGGCGTCGCGGATCTGCTCGATCTGGCGGGTCAGGCCGCCGATGTCCAGGTAGCTGACGTCGGGCACCTCTTCCAGCACCAGGTCCTCGACCTCGGCCTTGGGGATGCGCTCGAACGCGTAGCCGGCCTTGGTGTCGACCAGCAGCGAGTCGCCGGGCCGCAGCTTGCGGGGCCGGGTGTCGTCGTTGAGGGCGTCGGGATGACCGTCCGGCAGGTTCTCGGCGACCAGCGGCTCGGCGAGCCAGACGATGCGTTCCTCGTCGGCGTGCCCGACCACGAGCGCCCGGTGCCCGTCGGCCAAGAGCTCACGCAGTGTGGAGATCTCGCCGACCGACTCGAAGGTGCCCGCTTCCACGACCGTCAGCGCCTCGTTGAGGCGAACGGTCTGGCCCTTACGCAGCAACGCGACTTCGATGTTCGGCGAGCACGTCAGGCGCATCTTGCGGCCGGAGGTGAACACGTCGACGGTGTCGTCCTCGTGCGTGCCGAGCAGGACGCCGTAGCCGCTGGGCGGCTGGCCCAACCGGTCGACTTCCTCCCGCAACGCCAGCAGTTGCTGGCGGGCCTCTTTGAGGGTCTCCATCAACTTCGAGTTACGGGACGCGAGGGAGTCGATGCGCGCTTCGAGCTGATGCACGTCGCGGGCAGAGCGGGCGCCGCCTTGCGCACCGACCGTGTGCTCGAGCTGCTCGCGCAACATCGCCGCCTCGCGGCGTAGCTGCTCCAACTCGGCCTCGTCGCCGCTGGACATGTCTGATTCGTGGGGGGTTCCGAAAGCTTCAGAACGCTCTGAGCTACCCATCTTGCGCTCCTTTCCCACACCGAATTGGCGCGGCGGATACTTCAAAGCTACCGGCGATTGACGATTGATGTGCGTAGTCAAATACCCACGAAAAGTTAAGATTTTCGTCACGCTGGTAATCTCGGCCACTAATCGTGATGATCGAAACGGCCTCGGGAGGTGGCACAGTGACCGCAAAAAGCCTCGCCACCGGCTCGGCTCGCGTCGCGGTCACCGCCGGTGTGACTTCAGTTGCACCCATCGGCCCGACCTTAGCGACATCGCTCCCACCCGAAGCTGCCAGAGCCGTTTAGCCGGCCGACCCACTGGATGCATCGACCACTGTCCGTAGCGCTCAGCACCGCCACCACCCTGGCGGTGGTCGGACTCGCGGCGTGTTCGTCGAAGCACCCCGCAAGCGAGTCGTCGACCATCTCGTCGCTGCCACCGGTCACGTCCAGCCAAGCTGCTGCGCCCGTCACGGCTCCCCTGCCACCGCCCGAAGCCCTCACCGATGTCCTGGCTCGCCTGGCCGATCCGAACGTCCCCGGCGACGCCAAGGTGAGTCTGGTGGAGGGCGCCACCCCGGAGAGCGCGGCCACGTTGGACAAGTTCACCAACGCGTTGCGGGACAACGGCTACCTGCCGATGACCTTCGCCGCGAACGACATCGCGTGGTCGGACAAGAACCCGTCCAATGTGAAGGCCAGCGTCGCCGTCCACACCGCCCAGGCCGACAACGCGAACTTCACCCTCCCGATGGAATTCGCTCCCTTCCAAGGCGGTTGGCAGCTTTCCCGGCACACCGCCGAAACGCTGTTGGCCATGGGCAAGTCGCCGGCGGCCCCGTCCTCCGGCGCCCCCGCGAGCCCGCCCGAACCCGCACCGCCGCCTCCCCCGCCGGCTCCCGAACCCGGTCCGTCCCAAAACCCGCCGGGCTGACGCGCCGGATGTGGATCGGCTGGCTCGAGTTCGACGTGTTGCTGGGCGACGTTCGCTCGCTCAAGCAGAAGCGATCGGTCGTCCGTCCCGTCGTCGCCGAACTGCAGCGCAAGTTCAGCGTCTCGGCGGCCGAGACGGGTTCGCACGAGTTGTATCGACGGGCCGGCATCGGGGTCGCCCTGGTTTCGGGTGACCGCGGCCACGCGGTCGACGTGCTGGACGCGGCCGAGCGGCTGGTGGCCGCGCATCCCGAGTTCGAGCTGCTGTCGGTGCGACGCTCGCTGGTGCGCCCCGAAGATCTGGCCTAGGGGAGCTAGCCGTCGCGGCCTTCGCGCTTGCGGCCCAGCGGCGCGGGCGCAACCACCCCCGGGGCGAGCCGTCGCGTGAAGATCAGGAAGGCCGTGTGCCCGCGCATCGAATGCTGCGGGCGCACCGCGAGCCCGACGACATTCCACCCGCGTTGCAACGTCTCCCACGACCGCGGCTCGGTCCAGCACTGCTGCGTTCGCAGCGCCTCGACGACGCGCGACAGTTGTGTGACGGTGGCCACATAGATCATCAGCACGCCGCCGGGGATGAGCAGCCGCGCGACCGACTCCAGCACCTCCCACGGCGCGAGCATGTCGAGCACGGCGCGATCGAAGGATCCGTCCGGCAGCTCGGAGTCGGCCACATTGCTGACGATCAATTCCCAGTTGTCCGGCGCCTCGCCGCCGGCGAACACCGACACATTGCGTCGGGCGTGCTCGGCATGATCGGCGCGCTGCTCGTAGGAGACCACCCGCCCGCCGGGCCCCACGGCGCGCAGCAGCGAACAGGTCAGCGCGCCCGAACCGGCCCCGGCCTCGAGCACCCGGGCGCCGGGGAAGATGTCGCCCTCGTGAACGATCTGTGCCGCGTCCTTCGGGTAGATCACCTGCGGGCCGCGGGGCATCGACATCACGTAGTCGATCAACAGCGGCCGCAGCACCAGGTACGCGGCGCCGTTACTGGACTTGATCACGCTGCCCTGCTCGAGCCCGATGACCGCGTCGTGCGGGATCGACCCGCGATGGGTGTGGAACTCGGCGCCCTCGGCGAGCACCATCGTGTAATGCCGGCCCTTGGCGTCGGTGAGCTGCACACGCTCGCCCACGGTGAACGGGCCGGTTACGGACACGCGGTCTAGCGTGCCAGCCGACTCGCCCGCACGGGTGCTTGGGGGTTGTCGGAGCCCGGTCATAGGCTTTCGACATGATCGTCCAGCCGGAGGCGCCGCAGTCGGTGACGGGCCCGGCGAGGCAGGTGTCCCGCCCGGCGCTGTCACCGTCGCGGGCGGCGGACTTCAAGCAATGCCCACTGCTGTACCGCTTCCGGGCCATCGACCGCCTGCCCGAGGCGCCGTCGCCGGCGCAGCTGCGCGGGTCCCTGGTTCACGCCGCCCTGCAGCAGCTTTACGAGCTCCCCGCCGCGCAGCGCGGCCCCGACACTGCCCTTTCGCTGGTGCAGCCCGCGTGGGAGCAGGTGATGGCCGCGACGCCGGAGATGACCGCGGGATTGGACCCCGCCCAGCGCTCCCAGCTGCTGGCCGAGGCCCAGGCGTTGCTCGCCGGCTACTACCGCCTCGAGGACCCGACGCGTTTCGACCCGCAATGCTGCGAAGAACGCGTGGAGGTCGAACTCGCCGACGGCACGCTGCTGCGTGGATTCATCGACCGCATCGACGTCGCCGCCACCGGCGAGCTCCGGGTGGTCGACTACAAGACCGGCAAGGCGCCACCGGAAGCTCGGGCCCTGGCCGAGTTCAAGGCCATGTTCCAGATGAAGTTCTACGCGGTGGCCCTGTTGCGTTCTCGCGGCGTGCCGCCCACCCGGCTGCGGCTGATCTACCTGGCCGACGGCCAGGTCCTGGACTATTCGCCGGATCACGACGAGCTGCTGCGCTTCGAGAAGACCCTGATCGCGATCTGGCGCGCCATCCAATCCGCCGGTCAGACGGGCGATTTCCGTCCCACCCAGTCGCGATTGTGCGACTGGTGCCCCCACCAGCAGCACTGCCCCCTTTTCGGTGGGATACCGCCGCCCTACCCGGGCTGGCCGGAATCGTTTGACGCGCAAAGCGATTCGCGCTCGAGCGAGCCGGCGGCGTAGCGCCTAGTCCAGCGGTGACATGTCCTGGAGCACCGTCGGAATGAGCTCGCTGACCGTGGGATGGATGTGCATGGTGCGGGAGAGCGTGGTGTACGGTGCCTTGGCCGACATGACGTCCAGGATGCAGTGAATGGCCTCGTCGCCGCCGACCCCGAAGACGGCGGCCCCCAGGATCTCCTTGGTTTCGGCGTCGACCACGACTTTCATGAAGCCTTGTGTCTCACCCTTTTCCACCGCACGGCCGACTCTGGTCATCGGCCGCTTTCCGACGAGCGCCTTGCGCCCCGACGCGCGGACCTGCTCGACGGTCAGGCCGGCGCGCCCCAGCGGCGGATCGATGTAGAGCGCGTAAGTGGTGATGCGGTCGCTCACCCGCCGCGGGTCGTCATCGAGCAGATTGGCGGCGACGATCTCGAAGTCGTTGTAGGACGTGTGGGTGAACGCGCCCTTGCCGTTACAGTCGCCCATCGCCCAGATGTGCTCGACGCTGGTCTTGAGCTGGTCGTCGACGACGATGTAGCCGCGGGCGTCGGTCCGCACACCGGCGGCCGCCAGGCCCAGGTCGTCGGTGTTGGGGCGCCGGCCCACCGCCAGCAGCAGATGACTCCCCCGGATGGGCGTGGCGCCGTCGCGCGGGGTGAGTTCAAACCCGTTGTCGGTCTTGGTGACCCGCACGTCGTCGGCGTCGACGACGATGTCGATGTCCTCGGCCCGCAAGATGTCTTCGATGGTGGCCGAGACATCCTCGTCTTCGCGCGACGCCAGCCGCGGACCCCGCTCCACCACCGTCACCCGCGCCCCGAAGCGCCGGTACATCTGCGCGAACTCCAGCGCGATGTAGCTGCCTCCCACGATGACGAGATGTGTTGGCAGTTCATCAAGTTCGAGGATCGACGCGTTGGTGAGGAAGTCGACCTCGTCCAGCCCCGGAATGTCGGGCACCACGGCGCGGCCGCCGACGTTGAGGAAGATGCGGTCGGCGTGCAGCAGGTCGTCACCGACCCGCACGGTGTGCGGATCGGTGAATACCGCGTGCCCGCGGACGACGGTGCAGCCGTCCATGCCCTCGAGCCAGTCTTCGACACCCTTGCGGTCGTCGAGCATGATCTCGTCCTTGCGGGCCTTGACTTTCGCCATGTCCACGCTGATCTCGCCGGTGCCGACGCCGTAGTCGGCGCCGCGCCGCGCCAGGTGCGCGGCATGGGCGGAGGCCACCAGCGTCTTGGTAGGGATGCACCCGGTGTTGACGCAGGTGCCGCCAATCAGTTTGCGTTCGACGATCGCGACGCGCTGCCCGGCCGCCGTCAGCCGCCCCGCCAACGGCGGGCCCGCCTGGCCCGCACCGACGATGATCGCGTCGAAATGTTCTGTCACTTAACCGCCGTCAGCAGGTACTCCGTCAGCACGTGGCCCGTCACGGCCACGATGACGAGTCCCCCGACGATCGCGACCGCGTCCTCGAGCAGCGCGATGGGCAGGTCCCGGCCCGCCGCGGCGGCCAGCCGCTTGCGCGCCTGGTAGCCGCCGAGGGTGCCCAGCACCGCGCCGATGACGCCGGCGCCGAGCGCGGTAAAGGTCCAGTGCGGCCAGGCGCCCAGCGCCGCGCCCGCGAGACCACCCATCACGATGCGGCCCGCGAAGATCGGTGCCGCCGTGCGCGGCGGGGTCTTGGGTAGCTTGTCGTTGATCAATTCGCCGACGGCGAGGACCGTGAAGACGACCACCGCGACGATGCTGGCCATCCAGGACGCCCACGTGCCGTGCAGGTCGATCCACCCCAGGAGGGCGGGGGCGGCGGCCCAGGCGACCACCGCGGGCGCCGTCAGCGAACGCAACCCGGCAACGACACCAATCAACAAAGCCAGCAACACAACAAGCGCGTGAGTCACGAAGACCTCCTGGAGGACGAAACAGCCGGCGACCTTTTCAGGGACGGCCCATACGCCAACCCGGGCAGTCCCCCGAGGCGGACGCTAACACAGCCGCGGCGGTCGCACCGCGTGTGCAATCAGAACCGGCAAAACCTGATATCGGACGCCAGGATCGCCTTGGCGCCGATGACGGCCAGCTCATCCATGATTTCGTTCACTCCCCGGCGCGGGACGAGCGCCCGGATGGCAACCCAATCCGGATCGGCCAGGGGCGCAATCGTGGGCGACTCCAGCCCCGGGGTGATCGCGGTGGCCTTGTCCAGCACCGAGCGGGGGCAGTCGTAATCGAGCATCAGATACTGCTGGCCGAACACCACACCCTGGATGCGCGCCACCAGCTGATCGCGCGCGGCCTGCGTCCCGGAGCGGCTGGCCTGGTCGCTCTCGATCAGCACGGCTTCCGAATCGCACAGCGGATCACCGAAGGCCACCAGGTTGTGCAGGCTCAGGGTGCGACCGGACCCGACCACGTCGGCGATGGCGTCGGCGACGCCGAGTTGCACCGAGATCTCCACCGCGCCGTCGAGTCTGATGACGGTCGCCTCAATACCCCGGCCCGCCAAGTCTTTTCGGACCAGGTTGGGATACGCCGTAGCGACCCGCTTGCCGGCCAGATCGGCGATCTTCCAGTCGCGCCCGGCCGGGGCGGCGTAGCGGAAGCTCGACGAACCGAATCCCAGCGCCAGGCGTTCCCGCACCGGGGCGTCGGAATCGCCCACCAGATCGCGGCCGGTGATGCCGAAATCCAGCTCGCCCGAACCCACGTAGATGGCAATGTCTTTGGGCCGCAGGAAGAAGAACTCGACCTGATTGGCCGGGTCGATGACGGTCAGATCCTTGGAATCGGTGCGGCGCCGGTAGCCGGCCTCCGCCAAGATCTCGGTGGCCGGCTCGCTCAGCGTGCCCTTGTTGGGAACCGCAACCCGCAGCATGGTCACAGCTTCCGATACACGTCGTCGAGGGACAGCCCGCGGGCGACCATCAGCACCTGTGTCCAATAGAGCAACTGGCTGATCTCCTCGGCCAGCGCGTCGTCGGGTTCGTGTTCGGCGGCCAGCCACACCTCGCCGGCTTCCTCGAGGATCTTCTTGCCCAGCCCGTGGATGCCGCCGTCGAGCGCGGCGACCGTCGCGCTGCCGGCCGGCCGGGTGCGGGCACGCTCGCCCAGTTCGGCGAACAGATCCTCGAAGGTCTTCACGGCCAGCGATTGTTTCACGCGCCGGTCGGCAAAGTCACGGCGGTTTCGTTCAGCACTGCATGGTTCAGTCGAATCCGGCGAGGGTGAGCCGCAGCGCTTGCTCCAATTGCTCGTGAAAAGGCGGACTTTCGCCGACATCGGAGGTCAGCCATCCGTCGAGGACGAATTGGACTGTGGCCAAACTGGTGTGGACCAACAATGCGGGTCGAATGTCGGCCATCGCATCGACACCCATCCGGTGAGCGACCTGCTGGATCAGGTTGCCGTGGTCGGTTTCGCTGATCAGCACGGATTTACTCAACAGGTGCGGCGCGGTGGCCACGGCGAGGCGCCAGGTGTCCAGGTTGTCAACGTTGCTGACGTCCCTGGCGTGCGTGACGAACAGTTGGATCAGCGCCTCGACGGGCGACTCGTGTTGCGGTCTCGCACTGTAGGAACCCACGATCTCGGCGGCCGCATCCCGGACGGGGTCGACCAGCAGGCCCTCCTTGGTGGGCGCGTACCGGAAATAGGTGCTGATGGAGATCCCGGCGGCCGACGCGATGTCCTCGGTCGTCACCGCCTCGAAGCCCCGCTCGGCGAAGAGCTGGTGCGCGGTCTGCTGGATCTGGGACAGCAGCTCAGCACGGCGTCGGTCCCGCAACGAACCGGTGTTTGCTGAGGGCATGCCATCACCTTCGTCAATCCGACAAAACAACCCCGCGGTGCGTCCAGCGACGAACTCAGATGAGGGACTCTACACTATTGAAAGTCCCTATCAAATAGGCTAGTGTGATGCAGCACACACCGATGAACTGCAGAGACTTGGCGCTTGTTGACACTATTTTAATAAAGTTAGCGTCCAACGGCGGCCCAACGGCCTCTGCTCGGCACTCAGGACTTAGGGGTGGGAAGAGGGCCGATGACAGCGGTAGCTGGTACGCGATGACCTGTGCCATGGGTTTGCTAGACCGACCGCAGGTCGCGCCGCTATGACGACGGCACAGCTTGACGGCGTTGTCGCCATCCGGGACTGGTCCGTCGGATACGTCAAACGTCATCCGGTCGCCTCCCTGACGACCGTGGGCGAACAGTTCGTCCTGGGTGTGCGCACCGTTCAATATTTCTTCGTCGACCTGATCACCGGGCGGTTCCAATGGCACGAATTCGTCCGGCAGGGCGCGTTCATGGCCGGCACCGCCGTGCTGCCGACGATCCTGGTCTCGCTGCCGATCAGCGTCACTCTGTCCATCCAGTTCGCACTGCTGGCCGGCCAGGTCGGCGCCACCTCGCTGGCCGGCGCGGCCAGCGGACTCGCCGTCATCCGCCAGGGCGCGTCGTTGGTGGCGGCGGTGCTCATGGCATCGGCGGTCGGGTCGGCGATCACCGCCGATCTGGGTTCGCGCACCATGCGCGAGGAAACCGACGCGATGGAGGTGATGGGGGTCTCGGTGATCCGGCGGTTGGTAGTCCCCCGCTTCGCAGCCGCGGTGATGATCGGTGTGGCGCTGACCGGCGTCGTATGCTTCGCCGGATTTTTCGCGAGCTACATGTTCAACGTGTACTTCCAGAACGGCGCGCCGGGCAGCTTCGTGTCGACGTTCGCGTCGTTCGCGACGACCGGTGACATGGTCCTGGCGCTGCTGAAGGCGATCGTGTTCGGCGCCATCGTGGCCATCGTGTCAAGCCAAAAAGGGTTGTCCACCAAGGGCGGACCGACCGGCGTCGCGAACTCGGTGAACGCCGCCGTCGTCGAGGCGATCCTGCTGCTGATGATCGTCAACGTTGCCATCAGCCAGCTCTACATCATGCTGTCGCCCAGGACGGGGCTCTGACGTGACGGCCTCGGCGTATGAGCCTTTCGCACCGATTTCGACGCCGCTGGTCCGGCTCTACCGCAGGGGCAAAGTGCCGATCATCCGGCTCGGCCATCTGCTGGTCTTCTTCGTCCGGGCGGCCGTCGCCGTGCCGCTCGCCGTGCGCCAGTACAGCGGCGAATTCTTGCGGCTGCTGTCGAACATCACCTGGGGCAACGGCTCGATCGTGGTCGGCGGCGGCACCGCGGGCGTGGCGGTGGTGCTGGGCATGACGGTCGGCACACTCGTAGGGATCGAGGGGTATAACTTCTTGGACCTGCTCGGTCTGGGGCCCGCCACCGGGTTCGTCTCGTCGTTGGTCAACACGCGCGAGCTGGCTCCGCTGATGGCGTCGCTCGCCTTCGCCATGCAGGGCGGCTGCCGCTTCACCGCCCAACTTGGATCCATGCGCATCGCCGAGGAGATCGACGCGTTGGAGTCGATCGCGATCCGCCCCATTCCCTACCTGGTGACCACCCGGCTGATCGCCTCGGTGGTGGCGATCATTCCGCTCTATGCCGCCTGCCTGGCTATCGGCTACTTGAGCACGCAAGTCGTGGTGGGCATCGGCAGCGGCGGTTCGACCGGGTCCTACCTGCACTACTTCACGCTGATGCTCGCCGGCCAGGACATCGTCTATTCGCTGATCAAGGCCGTCATCTTCGTGTGGATCGCCTCCACCATCCAGTGCTACTACGGCTATTACGCCAGCGGCGGACCCGAAGGCGTCGGGGTCGCCGCGGGGCACGGCATGCGGGCCAGCATCACGGTCGTGATCATCGTGAACATGCTGCTCACCATGGCGCTGTGGGGTGTGGATTCCGGCGCAAGGTTCGGCGGGTAGGCCCGTGGCGAGGTCGGTGGATGATGCCCAATTCCCTTGAGCTGGACGGACGCGGCCCCTCCGAGCGCCAGCTGTTCGGCGTTGGCATCGCCGTGGTGGTGGTCAGCGCCCTGGTCACGGCCATGATGTTGGTCAAATCCACTGGCAGGCTGAACGATTACGTGCGAGTGGTTGCCGATCTGGTCAACGTGGGCGATGGCCTTCCGCAGAAGTCGGACGTCAAATACCACGGCGTGCTTGTCGGCATGGTCAACGACGTCGTCCCGGCGGCGCATGGCAAACCCAACTATGTCCACATCGACCTCAAACCCGAATACGCCCAGGCGATTCCGGCCGCCGTGACCGCGCGCGTGGTGCCCAGCAATGTGTTCGCGGTGTCGTCGGTGCAGTTGGTAGGTAATGGGCCGGGGGCAAAAATCCGCCAGGGCGCGCATATTCCGGAGGACAAGCAGCTGCCGACCGTGTTGTTCCAAACCACCGTCAGCAAGTTGCGCGACCTGCTGGCCGCCGCGGGGGCGCGGCCGCGACGACAGGTCGGTGGGGATCCTGGCCGCCCTGGGTGCGGCCACCGACCACCGTCGCGTCAGCCTGCTCAATGCCGGCGCGCAATTGAATCGCCTTCTCGACCAGCTCAATTCGATTGTCAGCACCGATACCGGCCCGTCGACGGTGTCCGCCCTGCTGGATGCGACGACGGGGCTAGCGCAGACCGCCCCCGATCTTCTCGACGCATTGCATCAGGCCGTCGAACCGATGCGGACTTTCGCCGAGACGCGCGAGCAGCTGGCTTCGCTGGTGTCGGGTGCGGACTACACGGTCGGCACGACGCGGCAGTCGTTCGACAACCACATCGACCAACTCATCCGGATCACCACCGATTTCACGCCGGTGCTCGGCGTGCTGGCGCAAAAGTCGAACAACTTCGTTCCCGCCGTGACCAAGCTGGACAACCTGGCCAACCAGTTCATGGAGCAGGTCTGGAACCCGGAGAAGAACCTGGGCAACATGCACGCGATGCTGACGTTCACGCCCAGTTCCACCTACACACGCGCCGACTGTCCGCACTACGGCGAACTCAAGGGGCCCAGCTGCTTTACCGCGCCGCTGATTCCGGTGCGCCCCGACCTGCCCGAGGTGCTGCTGCCGCAGAACTATCATCCGCCCAAAGATCTGGCGCCCCCGCCGGGCACGGTGATCGGGCCGGACGGGAATCTTGTCGCGGTGGGCCCGCCGCTGATCAACCCGACTCCCAATCTGACCGATCCCAATCCCCCGCTGGCCCCGGGGATCACGCCGTCGCCGCCCGTGCCAGGGAGCGCGAATCCCGACAACCCGTCGCCGGGGGCGCCGGCGACTCCGCAGCCGCACCAGCCGTGGGTCGCCCCGGTGGCGCCCAAGGCGCCGTGGATTCCGCAGTCCGCCTTCGGGGGCTCTCGATTCGGGGGGAACGTGGGACCCGTCGGGAGCCAGTACGAACGAAACCTGTTGGGCGTGATCACCGGAACGCCCGCCTCGCCGGCCACCGAGCTGCTGCTCGGACCGGTCGCCCGTGGCAGCACGGTGTCGCTGAGCCGCCCGTCCGGGGAGGCCCCATGAAGTTTCGCGGTCCACTCATCGCACTGGCGCTGTTCATGGTCGTCTCGTTGACGCTGACCTGGCTGGTGTATGTGAGCCTGCGCCGTGACGTGGCCGGCGACACCGCACGTTATTCGGCGGTGTTCACCGACGTGTACGGGCTGCGCGAGGGCGACGACGTCCGCATGGCCGGGGTGCGCGTCGGCCGCGTCGAAAAGGTCGAGCTCGACCGGAAACTGGCGAAGGTCTCGTTCGTCGTGCAGCAAGAACAGCGGTTGTTCGGAAACACCCTGGCGTCGGTGACCTACCAGAACATCGTCGGCCAGCGTTACCTCGGACTGTCGTTGGGCAAGGAAGGGAGTCCGGAGCTGCTCGCGCCGGGCAGCACCATCCCGGTGGAACGCACCGAGCCGTCGTTCGACGTCACCACGTTGCTCAACGGCTACGAACCGTTGTTCAGCCTGCTGAACCCGCACGACGCCGACAACCTCACCAAGGGCATCATCCAGTCGTTGCAGGGCGACACCTCGTCGCTGGCCACGCTCGTCGGCCAGACGTCCACGCTCACAGAGACATTCGCGGGCCGGGATCAGGCGCTGGGCAGCGTGATCACCAACCTCAACAAGGTGGTGGGCAACCTCGCGGCGCAGAACGACGATCTCGACGGGGTCATCACCGAGACCCGCAGCGTCGTCGGCGAGCTCGACCGGCGGCGCCCCGACCTGGTCGCCTCCGTGGGCTCGCTGGCGCGGGTGACCGGCCGCCTGTCGACCTCGGCGTCCGACGTCTATCCGGCGCTGCGCGAATTCATCGATCGCAAGCCCGGCGTGGCCCGGCACATCATGGACGTCGAGCCGCAGGTGGCGTTCTTCGGCGACAACATCCCGCTGCTGCTGAAAGGACTTGTCCGGGTCGGCAATCAGGGCGCCTACGGCAACGCCTACGTGTGTGACGTGAACTTCCTGGGGTTCTTCCCCGGCCTCAACGATGTCGTGCCGATCATCATCAACGCGGCCACGCCGGGAAACAGGGCGTGGCACACCCCGAGATGCAGGAGCACCGTCGATGGCTGACAAGACTGTGCGGCAACGGCTTTCGGGGATGAAGCGGCGCCCGCTGGAAAGCTACAACAAGACGTGGCTCGGATTCATCGCGGTCGCGGTGGTGGCGGTGGTGATCGGCGTCATGCTGCTGCTGCACGCCATCGGCGCCGGCTATCGGCACTACACCGCGGAGTTCCTGCAAGCCGCCTCGCTGCGGGCCGGTAATCCGATCGTGGTCGCGGGCATCCCGGTGGGCAACGTCACGAGCATGAAACTCGTCGGCGACCACGTCGAGGCCGGGCTGAAGGTTCGGGACAACATCGCGCTGGGCAAGGACTCCCGCGCCCGGATCAAGGTCACCACCATCCTGGGGTCGCGGTACCTCGCGCTGGAACCCAGCGGCCCGGCGCACCTGCCCCACAACACCTTCGACCTGGCTCACACCGAGGTGCCCTACGACCTGCAAGCCGCGCTGCAGGACGCGACCACCACGTTCGAGCAGGTCGACTCCGACAGGTTCGCCCAATCGCTGGCGGTGCTGGGCAAGCAGCTCGAGGGCCTGCCCGCGGTTGTGCCGCAGGCGATCACGAACATCAACACGCTGTCGTCGATCATCGCGGTGCGCCGTGACCAGCTGGGCCAGCTACTGCGCAGCACCGAGCAGGTGACGAACACCCTGCGCCGCCAGCAGGCCGGCATCGGCAATCTGGTCAACCAGGGCCAAGACCTGCTCGGCCAATTCGTCGCGCGGCGCGCCGTCTTCCACGCGATGATGCAGTCGTTGACGAGTCTCGTCGACACCATGAGCCAGGTCGTGGTCAACGACCGGGCGGGGCTGGACGCGCTGATCAAAGACATGCGGGACTTTACCGCCTTGATGTCCGCGCACGACGACCTGCTGCACAGCATGCTGCAAATCAGCCCGATCTTCTTCCGCGAGGCGGCCAACCTCACGGGCGAGGGCAACGCGGTCAACTTCAACGCCCCCAACGTTCCGCTGATCGACTCGTGGATGTGCGCGATCAGCGGTCGCGCCAAGCAGTTCGGCATGATCCAGTACTTCAAGGATTGCAAGTGAGGGGCCGCACGAACAACGCCGGCGCCTCGCTCGTCGTCAAGGTGGTGGCCGTCGTCGCCGCCGTGGCGGCCATCGCGGTGGTGGCCGTCGCCGGTTGGTGGTACCTGCGCTCCGACGAGGACACGATCACGGTGACCGCCCAATTCGACAGCGCCTCGGGCCTTTACGAGGGCAACGTGGTCGCGGTGCTGGGCATGCCGGTGGGCAAGGTCACCAAGATCAACGCCAAGGGCGGCTACGTCGAGGTCGACTTCACCGTCGACCGCCACGTCAAAATTCCCGCCGACGCGCAGGCCGTGACGGTGTCGACCTCCATCCTCACCGACCGGCAGATCGAACTCACGCCGCCCTATCACGACGGGCCGACCCTGCAGAACCACGACACCATCGGGTTACCCCGCACCAAGACACCCGTCGAATTCAGCAGCGTCCTCAATGTTTTGGACAAGGTGACCAAATCGCTCGAGGGCGACGGCCACGGCGGCGGCCCGATCGCCGACGTGCTGAACGGTGGCACCGCGGTGGTCAGCGGCAACGGCGAGAAGATCAAAGCCGCTCTCGGCGAGCTGTCCAAGGCGCTGCGCCTGTCCAGCGACGGCGGGACGACGACCCGCGAGCAGATCACCACGATCGTCAAAAACATCAGCACGCTGTTCGACGCCGTGGCCGCCAACGACACGAAATTGCGCGAATTCGCCTCCACCATCCACCAAGTCAGCCAGATCATGGCGGACGAGGACCTCGGCAGCGGCAGCACCGGACGCAAGCTCGACCACCTGATCCAGCGGGCGGGCGACCTGCTCGACGCCAACCGCGACAACGTCAAGCAGGCCGTCGGCAGCGGCAACACCACGCTGAAGACGGTGGCCGACCAGCGGCGCGACCTGGCCGAGCTCCTGGATTTGGCCCCGCTGCTGGCCGACAACGCCTACAACATGATCGACCGGGCCAACGGCGCCGTGCGGGCCCGCTTCCTCACGGACCGTTTGATCTTCGACAGCCAGTACACCAAGGAGATCTGCAACCTGATGGGTCTTCGGCAACTGGGTTGCAGCACCGGGACCATCCAGGACTTCGGCCCCGATTTCGGGTTGACCTATGTGCTGGACGGGATGGCCGCCATGGGGCAGAAATGATGACCACCCGCGGGCGGGCCATGCCGTCGCTGCTGGCCGCGGTCATGGTGAGCGCCGGGTGCGCCACGAATGGCCTTGCCAGCCTGCCCCTTCCGGCGCCGGGGCTGGGTTCGGGCGGCTATTCGCTGAACGCGGTGTTCTCCAACGCGCTCAACCTGCCGATGAACGCCAAGGTCAAGTTGGCCGGCGCCGACGTCGGGCAGCTCGAATCGATGATCGCCCGCAACTACACCGCACTGACCCGGCTGCGGATCAGGGACGGCGTGCAGCTCCCCCGCGGCAGCACCGCCGAATTGCGCACCGCGACACCGCTGGGCGACGTGTTCGTCGCCCTGAAGCCACCGGCCGCGGGCGATACGGAGGCGCCGCTGCTGCGCAACGGCGACACCATCGGCCTGGATTCCACGGCGGCCGCCGCGACCGTCGAGTCGGTGCTGAGCTCGGCGGCGATTCTGGTCAACGGCGGGGCGGTCCGCAATTTCACCAACATCATCAACGGTTTCGGCAAGGCGACCGGCGACCAGGGCCAGGCGTTCGGAGACATGATCCGCAAGTCCAACGAGCTGCTCGGGACGCTGGATTCGCGGTCCGATCAGATCAAGAACGCATTGACCCAATTGTCGCACCTGGCCGACCAACTCGACGCCAAGAATCACACCATCAGCGACCTGATGTCGGCCGCCCGTCCCGCCACGTCGGCCCTGGCAGACAACACCGCCCAGCTCTCCAATCTGGCCGTGCAGGTGGGCGACACCTCGCGGCTGCTGGCCAGGTTCCCGTCGATCGGCGGAACCGACACCAGCGGCCGCAGCCTGATCCGCGACCTGAACACGGTCGCCGGGGCCGCCAACGATGTGGCGGTGAGCCCCGACACCAGCTGGCTGTCGGTGAACCGCTTGATCCCCCCGTTGGTCAAATCGACCGCGGGGAACTCGATTTCGGTGAACGTCAGCGTGGACAAGATTCTGCTCGGGTCGCTTCCCGATATCGGGTATCCCGGTGACATCGGGCTGCACGGCCCGCACCACTACAACGTGAACCTTCTCGTCGGCACGCTCAAGTACACCCTGTGGCGCCTGCAGGAGCGCGTGGTGGGCCGGGGGCCGGATTCGCCGCAGGTTCCGGTGATTCCGGACCCGACCATCCCGGGCCAGATCGACGTCGCCCCCGGTCCCCCGCCACCGGGGCCACCCGAACCGCCGCCGCCGGGACCTCACCCATGATCCGCGCCATCGCCACCTTCGCGAATTTCGTTGTCCGAGTGGTGCGCACGGGCCACCGGCGACAAGTTTGGTTGTCGGTGGCCGGATTGGTGCTCATCCTCGTCGTCGCCACCGCGTACCTGCTCGTCGGCGCGTTGCGGGTGAAGCCCTTCGCCTCGTCCTACCGGGTCACGGTGCAGTTGCCGGAATCCGGCGGGCTGCTCCCCAATCAGGACGTCGCGCTGCGCGGGGTGCGCATCGGCCGGGTCGAGTCGCTGCAGATCACCGACGACGGGGTGAACGCCGTCGCCAGCATCACGTCGAAGGTGCGGATCCCGGCGAACGCCGTCGTGCACGTCTCGGCGCTCTCGCCGGCCGGTGAGCAGTACATCAACTTCGAGGCCGCGTCCGACGCCGGACCGTATCTGCACGACGGCAGCCGTATCGCCCTGGACCACACCACCGTTCCGGTCAGCCTGGCGCGGTTGCTGGGCGACGCCGACGGGCTGCTGTCCCAGGTCGATCCCCACAAGATCGAGTTGATCAAGAAGGAACTGAGCCTGAGCAAGGAGGGCCCGGCGAAACTGACCGCCATCGTCGACGGCGGCACCTTCCTGCTGTCCACGCTCGACTCGGTGCTGCCCCAAACCACCAGCATCATCAAGACCAGCCGGGTGGTGCTCACCCTGGCAAGCGACAAGAACACCGGCTTGGGCGCGGCCGCAACGGAACTCAACCACACGCTGTCCGGCGTGTCCAGGATGCAGGCGGGCTATCGCCGGTTGACCGCGCAGACGCCGCGCACCCTGTCTGCCGTCGACAATTTGTTCGCCGACAATTCCGACACGATGGTGCAGTTGCTGGGCAGCATGGCCACCGTGTCGCAGCTGCTGTATCTGCGGGTTCCGGCGCTCAACGCCCTGTTCCCGGACTACCGTGGGTCGGTGTTGGACGCAGTGACGAGCGCGTTTCACGACAACGGGGTTTGGGCGATCGCCGACCTCTACCCCCGCTACGTGTGCGATTATGGGACACCGTCGCACCCGCCGTCGGCCGCCGACTACTACGAGCCGTTCATGTACACCTACTGCCGCGACGACGACCCCGCCGTCTCGATCCGGGGCGCCAAGAACGCGCCGCGGCCGGGCGGCGACGACACCGCCGGCCCGCCGATGGGGGCCAACCTGGGCCGCCGCACCGATCCGACCCCCAAGGGCCGCTTCACCATTCCGACCCCCTACGGCGGCCCGCAGCTGCCGATCGAACCGCCGCACTAGCCCCCGAACCGCCCGCGCCGATCCCTAGGAGATGCCCGTGCTCGTGACCTCCCAAAAGAATCCGAAATCCGAGGCCGTCAAGACGGAACCGGATGCCGAATCGGCCCAAGATGTGTCAGACGACGTCGACGACGTGACCGCCGGCGAGGCCGAGGGCCAAGGCGACAAGGGTGGCCTGCTCACGCGCAAGCGTCCCTCCGAGCGCCGCAACCGGCTTCGGAAACAGGATCTGGGGCGATACCTGCGCCGCAGCATCCTGCCGCTGTTACTCGTTGCCTCGCTTGCCGTTTCGGGATTCCTGGGATGGCGACAGTGGCAGGACCATCGGGTCACACAGGCGGGCGAACAGGCCCAGCAGGCGGCGATCGCCTACGCGCAGGTGCTGACGAGCATCGACTCGAACAAGGTCGACGAGAACTTCCGGCAGGTGCTCGACGGCGCGACCGGCGAATTCAAGGACATGTATACCCAGTCCAGCGTGAAACTTAGGCAGCTGCTGATCGACAACAAGGCGACCGCGCACGGCGTCGTGGTGGACTCGGCCATCCAGTCCGAATCCATGAACAAGGTGGTCGTGCTGGTGTTCATCGACCAGACGGTCACCAACACGGCCGCACCCGATCCCCGCATCGACCGCAGCAGGATCAAGATGACCATGGTAAAGGTCGACGGCCGCTGGCGGGCGAGCAAGGTGCAGCTGCTGTGACGCGCCGGCTCGTCGCGGCGTTCGTATTGGTCGCCGCCGCAACGCTTCCCACCACCGCCCGTGCGCACGCCTCGGCGCCGTCGTTCTGCGGCGAGCTCGGCGGGAACTGGGACGGCCAGTACTGCCACACCTCGGTCACCTCGGAACGCAACGCCGTGCGCGACATCAAGGTCGCGGTGCCCGAGGACCTGGTCGACAATTTGACCACAGGACCGGTGATCCGCGACTACCTGCACACCCTGGTCAACAACTGGCGAAACGCCAACTCCAGCATGGCCGCCGACAGCTACGGCGAGGAGAACTTCGAAATCTTCCGGCACGCCAATCTGCTCAGCGCGGTGTTTCACGAGGACTATCACGCCGACGGCCCCCAGTCCAACAACGCCTATCGGACGTTCACGTTTGACATGTCGAGCGGCAGGCGGGTGCAGCTGGCGGACCTGACGACGTCAGACCCGCTGACCGCCATTCCCCCTCTGGCTCAACCGTTTGTCCAAACCGCGCTCGATCAGGCGCCGCCACCGCACGACCCCGGCACCTACCCGTTCACCGTCGACCGCTGGACCCCGGACAAGGTCTATTCCGGGGCGTACAAGGCCTGGGCGGTGACCCCCGACGAGTTGATCCTTTACATGCCGGACTACCCGGTCGGCCACGACAGCCCGATCAACTTCACGCCCGGCGTCATGCAGTGGTACATGGACGGCGGCACGGTGCAGGCGCACATCCCGCTGTCGGCCTTGGCTTCCGTGCTGCGCGTATGAGCCCCGTGTAAGTCGTTGCCCCCCAGGCACACCGCGAGTCACAGGAGTACCTGAGCCGGGGTAGTGCCGATGTGCCCACCTCCGAGCGACAGCGTCAGACGGATGAGGTCATTGTCGCTCGGAGGCGGGCAAAAGGTGTGATGCCATGGCGGCCAAACCCTGGCCACAGTCCGAGGCCGCCGGGCGTCACACGTTGAAGTACTCGGCTTCCCGACGATGCGGCACGAAGGCGCTAAAGCTCAGTCCTCCGGGTTGTAGGCGAGGTTGGAGGACAGCCAGCGCTCTCCTTCCTTCAGGGTCCAGCCCTTGCGCCTCGCGTAGTCGGCGACCTGGTCCTGGGCCATCCGGCCGACCACGAAGTACTGCGACTGCGGGTGCGAGAAATACCAGCCGCTGACGGCTGCGCCGGGCCACATCGCCATCGACTCGGTGAGCTCGATGCCGGTGCGCTCGTGGACGTCCATCAACTTCCAGAGCGTCGCCTTCTCGGTGTGCTCCGGGCAGGCCGGGTAGCCCGGGGCGGGGCGGATTCCCTGGTACTTCTCGGCGATGAGTGCGTCGTTGTCCAACTGCTCGTCGGGCTGAAATCCCCAGAACTCCTTGCGGACCCGCTGGTGCATCCGTTCGGCGAACGCCTCCGCCAGCCGGTCGGCCAGCGACTCCAGCAGGATCGCGCTGTAGTCGTCGAGGGCCGCCTTGAACTCCGCGATCTTCTCACCGCTGCCCAGCCCGGCGGTGACGGCGAAGGCGCCGATGTAGTCGGCCAGGCCGGTGTCCTTGGGCGCGATGTAGTCGCCCAGCGACCGGTTCGGGATGCCCTCCCGGTGATCGCCCTGTTGACGCAGGTGGTGCAGCGTGGTCAGCACCTCGGTGCGGGTGTCGTCGGTGTAGACCTCGATGTCCTCGATACCCGAGCCGACCGCGTTGGCCGGGAAGAACCCGATCACCGCGTTGGCGGTCAGCCACTTCTCCTTGATCAGGGTGTCGAGCATCTCCTGCGCATCGTCGTACAGCTTGCGGGCCGCCTCGCCGGTGGCCGGGTTGTTGAGGATGTCGGGGAAGCGGCCCTTCATCTCCCAGGCGTTGAAGAACGGCTGCCAATCGATGTACTCGCGCAACTCGGCGAGGTCGTACTCCTTGAACTCCCGCACCCCGAGGCCCTGGGCGGGCACCGGCGGCGTGTAGCCGTCCCACTCGATCGGGGTCCGGTTCGCGCGGGCCTTCTCCAGCGTGAGCATCGGGCGCTCGTTCTTCTGAGCGTGCCGCTCGCGCAGCGATGCGTAGTCCTTCTCGGTGGCCTCCAGCAGGCCCGGCCGCTGCTTGTCGTCGAGCAGCGCCGCGGCCACGGGCACCGAGCGGGACGCGTCCTTGACCCACACCACCGGACCGGACCGGCGCGGCGATATCTTCACGGCCGTGTGGGCCCGCGACGTGGTCGCGCCGCCAATGAGCAGCGGGATCTCGAGGCCTTCACGTTCCATCTCGACGGCGAAGTTGGACATCTCGTCCAGGGACGGGGTGATCAGCCCGGACAGCCCGATGATGTCGGCGTCGTGCTCCTTGGCCGCGGCCAGGATCTTCTCGGCGGGCACCATCACACCGAGGTCGATCACCTCGAAGTTGTTGCATTGCAGCACAACTCCGACGATGTTCTTGCCGATGTCATGGACGTCGCCCTTCACCGTCGCCATCACGATGGTGCCGTTGGTGTCCTTGGCTGCCGCGGTGCCGTTCTGCTCTTTCTCCTTCTCGATGAACGGCAGCAGGTACGCCACGGCCTTCTTCATCACCCGGGCCGACTTCACCACCTGGGGCAAAAACATCTTGCCCGAGCCGAAGAGGTCACCGACGACGTTCATGCCGTCCATCAGCGGGCCCTCGATCACCTCGATCGGGCGGCCACCGGCGGCGGCGATCTCGGCCCGCAATTCCTCGGTGTCGTCGTCGACGTGGGCGTCGATGCCCTTGACCAACGCGTGCGTGATCCGCTCGCGGACCGGAAGGTTGCGCCACTCGGCCGCGGCGGGGTCTTCGGATTTCTCTGACTTGTTGAACCGTTCGGCGATCTCCAGCAGCCGCTCGGCCGCGTCCTCGCGACGGTTCAGGACGACGTCCTCGATGCGGTCGCGCAGCTCGGGGTCGATCGAGTCGTAGGGCACCAGCGCGCCGGCGTTGACGATGCCCATGTCCAGGCCGGCCTTGATGGCGTGGAACAGGAACACCGCGTGGATCGCCTCGCGCACGGGGTTGTTGCCCCGGAACGAGAACGACACGTTCGAAATGCCGCCGGAGATGTGCACCCCGGGCAGGTTCTCCTTGATCCAGGCGCAGGCCTCGATGAAGTCGATCCCGTACGTCGCGTGCTCCTCGATACCGGTCGCCAGCGCGAAGCAGTTCGGGTCGAAGATGATGTCCTCGGGCGGGAAGCCGACCTCCTCGGTCAGGATCCGGTAGGCGCGCCCGCAGATCTCCTTGCGGCGCTCCAGGTTGTCGGCCTGCCCGGTTTCGTCGAACGCCATCACGACGACGGCGGCGCCGTACTTGCGGCACAGCCGCGCCTCACGGATGAACTTCTCCTCGCCCTCCTTCATGGAGATCGAGTTGACGATCGGCTTGCCCTGCACGTTCTTCAGGCCCGCCTCGATGACCTCCCACTTGGAGGAGTCGATCATCACCGGGACGCGGCTGATGTCCGGCTCGGCCGCGATCAGCTTGGTGAATCGGTCCATCGCGGCGACGCCGTCGATCATGCCCTCGTCCATGTTGATGTCGATGACCTGCGCACCGACCTCGACCTGCTGCAGGGCCACCGACAGCGCGGTGTCGTAGTCCTCGGCCTTGATCAGGTTGCGGAACCGGGCGGAGCCGGTGATGTTGGTGCGCTCACCGATGTTGACGAACAGCGAATCGTCGGTGATGTTGAGCGGCTCCAGCCCCGACAGGCGGGTGGCCACCTCGATCGTCGGCACCTCGCGCGGCGCTTTGCCCTCGACGACCTTGGCGATCTCGGCGATGTGCGGCGGCGCCGTTCCGCAGCACCCGCCGACCAAGTTGACCAGGCCCGCCTCGGCGAAGTCGGCGATGTAGCCGGCCTGACGCTCCGGGGTCTCGTCGTACTCGCCGAAGGCGTTGGGCAGGCCGGCGTTCGGATAGCAGGAGACAAAGGTGTCCGCGATCCGCGACATCTCGGCGATGTAGGGCCTCATCTCCGGCGCGCCCAGGGCGCAGTTGAGGCCGACCGCGATCGGCTTCGCGTGCCTGATCGCGTTCCAGAATGCTTCGGTGACCTGACCGGACAGCGTCCGCCCGGAGGCATCGGTGATGGTGCCCGAGATGATCACCGGCCAGCGGCGTCCGCGGTCCTCGAACAGCGTCTCGACGGCGAACACCGCCGCCTTGGCGTTCAGCGAGTCGAAGATCGTCTCGATGATGAGCAGGTCTGCACCGCCGTCGACCAGGCCGTTGGCGGCTTCCAGGTAGGCGGCGACCAGCTGGTCGTAGGAGACGTTGCGGGCGCCGGGATCGTTGACGTCCGGCGAGATCGACGCGGTCCGCGTCGTCGGCCCGATCGCGCCGGCCACGTAGCGGGGCTTCTCCGGGGTGCTGTACTCGTCGGCCGCCTTGCGGGCCAGGGCGGCGCCGGCGTAGTTGAGCTCGTAGGCCAGGTCGGCCATGTCGTAATCGGAGAGCGAGATGGCGTTCGCGTTGAACGTGTTGGTTTCCAGGATGTCGGCGCCCGCCTCGAGGTACTCGCGGTGGATGCCCTCGATGATCTGCGGTTGCGTCAGGTTGAGCAGGTCGTTGTTGCCCTGCAGGGCGGTCGGCCATTCCGTGAACCGATCGCCGCGGTAGCCGGCCTCGTCCGGCCGGTCCCGCTGGATCGCCGTGCCCATCGCGCCGTCGATCACCATGATCCGCTGGCGCAGGGCCGCCGTCAGTTCGTCGGTGCAGTCGGGGCGGATGTTCGGCGCGAAGGCATCCGACGCGGAAGTGTTCGTCGCGGAAGTCTTCGTCTCAACGGCCGTCATGTGCATTCCTTCCGTAGCGGAAGGCGTCCTTGACTCTGCCGAGCGTGGCGGAGACCGGCAGGGGACCAGGCACCCTCCAGAAACCGTTGCAACGCCTCTCGACCAGAAAAGTCTACGTCGTCACCCGACGCCTGGACGCCCTGGCTCGACCCGACCCGCGCTGCCCCGGCTCGCCAGCGCACGGGTCTTGTCGGCAATGGAGTAGTTACCAAGGTTAACGAGGTTGCAGCCGGCCGTATTTCGCCTTGACCGCGGCGACGCCGTTGTAGCGATCGTCCAGCACAAAGTCCACGGCACGGCCTTCGTCAGCGGCAGTCACGCCATAAGAATAGTCGGCCTATGTAAAGCCCCCGGTGAAACGCTCGGCGGGCGCCAATTCACCGCCACCGCGCCCCGAAGATGGGGGCTAGATCCAATTGCCCGACTCCTCATCGAACCGCGCGCGGTCCGCATCGTCGTCGCGCGGAAGGCCGTACGCTAATTCTGTGACCCCGCCCGATGGCCCTCCCTTTGGCCTCCCTAGTGGTAAGGCCGCTCTGCCCGAACTGCATCAGACCATCGTCGTGGCCGCATTCGAGGGCTGGAACGACGCCGGCGACGCGGCCAGCGACGCGCTCGAACACCTCGAGGCCATCTGGGAAGCCGACCCCATCTTGGAGATCGACGACGAGGCGTACTACGACTACCAGGTGAATCGCCCGGTGATCCGGCAGGTGGACGGCGTGACCCGCGAGCTGGTGTGGCCGGCGATGCGGATCTCGCACTGCCGGCCCCCGGGCAGCGACCGCGATGTCGTGCTGATGCACGGGGTCGAACCCAACATGCGCTGGCGCACCTTCTGCGCGGAGTTGGTGGCCATCGCGGACAAGCTCAACGTGGACACCGTGGTGATCCTGGGCGCCCTGCTGGCCGACACCCCGCACACCCGGCCGGTTCCGGTCTCGGGCGCGGCCTACTCCCCCGAGTCGGCGAAGCGCTTCGGCCTTGAGGAGAGCCGCTACGAGGGGCCCACCGGAATCGCCGGGGTGTTTCAGGACGCCTGCGTGGCCGCCGGGATCCCGGCGGTGACGTTCTGGGCGGCCGTGCCGCATTACGTGTCGCAGCCACCGAACCCGAAGGCGACGGTAGCCCTGCTGCGCCGCGTCGAAGACGTGCTCGACATCGAGGTTCCGCTGGCGGACTTGCCGACCGACGCCGAGGAATGGGAGCAGGCGGTCACCGAGATGACCGCCGAGGACGAGGATCTCGCCGAATACGTGCAGTCGCTGGAACAGCGCGGCGACGCCGAGGTCGACATGAACGACGCGCTGGGCAAGATCGACGGCGACGCCCTGGCCGCCGAGTTCGAGCGCTACCTGCGCCGTCGCCGTCCCGGCTTCGGGCGTTAATGACGCGGTCGCCGAACTTGCCGGCGACCGATCAACTACGGAAACATCGCTTCGCACCCACCGATTGGACGTTTCATGCCCTCGTTGCCCGATGACGGCAACCCCAACCCAGGAGCCGGCGACTTCGGCGAAGACGCCGGCTACCGCAAGGGCCTCAAGCCCCGGCAAGTGCAGATGATCGGCATCGGCGGCGCGATCGGCTCCGGGCTGTTCCTGGGCGCGGGCGGTCGGCTGGGCAAGGGCGGCCCCGGGATGTTCCTGGTGTACGCCGTGTGCGGGTTCTTCGTCTTTCTCATCCTGCGGGCGCTGGGCGAGCTGGTCCTGCATCGCCCGTCGTCGGGCTCGTTCGTGTCGTACGCGCGCGAATTCTTCGGCGAGAAGGCCGCTTACGCGATCGGCTGGATGTATTTCCTGGGGTGGTCGATGACGGCCATCGTCGACACCACCGCGATCGCCACCTATCTGCGGCGGTGGACGAGCTTCGAATCGATCCCCCAGTGGGTGTTGGCGCTACTGGCCCTCATCGTCGTGCTGTCGATGAACCTGATCTCGGTGGAATGGTTCGGTGAGCTGGAGTTCTGGGCGGCCCTGATCAAGGTTTTCGCCCTCATCGCCTTCTTGGTCGTGGGCATCATCTTCCTGGCGGGGCGCTATCGGATCGACGGCCACAGCACCGGACTGAGCGTGTGGGCCGACCACGGCGGCATGTTCCCCTCCGGCGTGCTGGCGATGCTGCTGACCACCTCGGGCGTGGTATTCGCCTATGCCGCCGTCGAATTGGTGGGCACGGCCGCCGGGGAGACCGCGGAGCCGGAAAAGGTCATGCCGCGCGCGATCAATTCGGTGATCGCTCGCATCGCGATCTTCTACGTCGGGTCGGTCGCGCTGCTGGCGTTGCTGCTGCCGTACACCTCGTACAAGGCTACCGAAAGCCCTTTTGTCACTTTCTTTTCCACGATCGGCTTCCACGGCGCCGGGGACGTGATGAACGTGGTGGTGCTCACCGCCGCGCTGTCGAGCCTGAATGCGGGGCTGTATTCCACCGGCCGCATCATGCACTCGATGGCCTCCAGTGGCAGCGCCCCCGGCTTCGCGACCCGGATGTCCAAGAACGGGGTGCCCTACGTCGGCATCACGATGGCGGCCGCCATCTGCCTGTTCGGCATTGCCCTGAACGCGGTCAATCCCGGCGAAGCCTTCGAGATCGTGCTCAACATCGTGGCGCCGGGCATCATCGCGTGCTGGGCGACCATCGTGCTGTGTCAGCTGCGCGCCTACCGGATGGCCAAGGCCGGGCTGTTGCAACGGCCCCGGTTTCGCATGCCGTGGGCGCCCTATTCGGGCTATCTCACCCTGGCGTTCTTGGCCGGCGTCCTGGTCATGATGGCCTTCGACAAACAGACCGGCACCTGGACCATCGCCACGGTCGTGGTGGTCATCCCGGCGCTGAGCGCGGGGTGGCTCCTGGTGCGCAACCGGGTGGCGGCCATCGCGTCGCAGCGCGCGGCCCAGACCGGCTAGGACTTGCCAAGTCCCTGGTTATAGGCGCTGGTGGAACGGCCGAGCGCCGCGACCTGGGCGTCCAGTTGGGGTAACAGCTCGGCGGTCGATTTGTGCAGGGGCGCTTCGCCGACCGCGCTGGACAACACCGGCTTGACCCACCGGAACAGGGCCACCCAGCGCGGGCAGTAGACGCGGGTGCGCCGGCGCCGGATGCCCTTGACGAACGCGGCGGCGCATTTGTCGACGGTCGTCGTCTTGTTCAGCGGCCACGGGAAGCTGGCCAGCAGTTGGTTGAACGCGGACAGGTCGGTTTGGGTGTCGCGGACCAGCGCGGTGTCGATCCAGGACATGTGCGCCGAGCCGACCCGCACGCCGTGGCGGGCCACCTCCAGCCGCAGCGCATTGGCGAACATCTCGACGGCGGCCTTGGAGGCGTTGTACGGCGCCAGCCCGGGGCAGGCCGTGTAGGCGGCCAGCGAGGAGACGATCAACACGTAGCCGCGGCGCTCGGTCAGGGCGGGCAAGGCGGCGCGGACCGTGTGAAAGACGCCGAGCACGTTGATGTCGAGGACCCGCTTGAACGCCTCGGGGTCGACTTGGGTCACCGACCCGTAACTCATGATGCCGGCGTTGGCCACGACGACGTCGATGCCGCCGAACCGCTCGACGGCGCGGGCGGCGGCCGCCTGCATCGCCGACAGGTCGCGCACGTCGGCCACCGCGGTCAGCACCCGGTCCTCGCCCAGCTCGTCGGCGAGCGCCGTCAGGTCGGCCTCGTTGAGATCGGTGAGGACGAGCTTGGCGCCCTTGGCGGCCAGCCGGCGCGCGACCTCGGCGCCGATCCCCCGCGCGCCGCCGGTGATGAAAACGACTTGGTCCCGCAGCGATGTCATGGCCGACAACGTACCGCGCTGTGGACCGGAGTGACTGCGGCCGCCCGCGCGGGACGGTCGCCATCGGCCTCGGCGGCGCGGGCCGAGGACGCCGATCGGTCGGTCGAGGCTCTCCGCGGATCACCAGGCGGACGAATTACGCACGAATGGAATTAGCGGCCACGAAATTGATTACAGAAAGCGGGCGGTATTTAGCGCGCGTCTCATAAAGTGTCGCGGGGCGATGGTTATCTCCGCCCACTCTTTGCGGATCGACGAGTCTGTGTAAACACTACGCTAACTTGCCGCCCCCACTACTCTATTCGTTCGCACCTTGCCCGCCGACACCAATGCCGACCGTAGGCTCCGGGCATGACACGCAGTTGCGCATGTCGGCGGGGGCCACGGGATGACAGTCGACAGCTCTGCCCCACCGCCAGTGACCCTTGTAGAAGTCGAATTCGGCCATACCCGATAAGCCACCGGCGCGCGGTGGCCCCGCCAACCCAGCCACCGCGCGCCGGATTTAACAACGCATCCACCCTCGGCCTAGTCGGCTTCAGTAATTGACGGGAGGGATGATGCACAGAAAATCGACTCCATCGAATCTACCCGTGTGGAAATTTGTGTCCCATGCCAGCTTCGGTGACGTGGACACCTATCTCTGGCATCGTCAGGGCAGCAACCTATTCTGCTGGCGCCCGGTGGGAAAGACATGGAATGCGGCGACAAAGAAGAACGTCGCGTAATGACGGGCGTAACCTAATTCGCCGGCTAAAAGACGGAGAAATAAGGCGATCAACGCTGTGTCGGCGGCGTGGGTGGTCCCCTACGCGTTCAAGCGGGCGAACTGACCTTGCCGATACTGCTCGACGCACGCCGAGCGCCGCACCTTGCCACTGGTGGTGATCGGTATCGACCCGGGTGCCACCACAACCAGATCCGCGACGCCGACGCCGTGCGAGTGGGAGACCGCGGAGGTGACGTCACGCTCCACGACGGCGAGCGTGTCCACCGCCTCGGCGCGGGACGCGGCCTTGTTCTTGACTTCGGCGATCACGACGAGCTTTTCCATGCCCTGATGCGGAACCGCAATCGCCGCGCACCGGCCCCGGGTGATCTCCTGGACCGTCGCTTCGATGTCGTCGGGCGAGTGGTTACGCCCGTAGACGATTAGCAGATCCTTGATGCGGCCGATGATGAACAGCTCGCCGTCGAAGAAGAACCCCGAGTCCCCCGTTCGCAACCACGGCGCTTCCGGTGCGCCGGCCGACGGAGCGACAAGCTGACCGCCGAAGGCGCTTTCGGTCTCCTGGGGCTTTAGCCAATAGCCCATGGCGACGTTGTCACCATGCACCCAGATCTCACCGACCGTTCCCTGGGGGCACTCAATCCTGGTGTCGGGATCAACGACACGAATCACCGGAGACCGCGACGCCCCGTAGCTGACCAGTGGTGTGCCGGTTGAACTTTCGCACTGCTGCGCAATCCCGGTGGCCAGTTTCTCGGAGTCGAAGTGGGCGATTTTGGGTGGTTGCGCCGGTGTGCGGGTCAACGCGTACACCGTTGCCTCCGCGAGCCCATAGGCGGGCCGCACCGCTTTGTCGGGCAGATTGAAGCGCGTGAACCGCCCGGTGAAACGCCGCAAGGTCGCCGGATGCACCCGTTCGCTACCACTGAGGATGACCAGTACATCCCCGAGATCCAGTCCGGCCATGTCCTCGTCTGAGGTTTTGCGGGCCGCCAATTCGAAAGCGAAGTTCGGCGACGCGGAAAATGCGTGACTTTCCTTGGCCAGCAATTGCATCCATCGGGCCGGTCGCTGCAGGAACGACACCGGACTCATCAGCACCGTGTGAATACCGCCCAGGACCGGTGCGCACACCCCCAGTACCAAACCCATGTCGTGGTAAAACGGCAGCCACGACACGATGGTCGTATCGGGTGGAGCGACGCCGCCGTACTCCACACAAAAGTCGGACATCACCTGCCCGAAATTGGCCAGCAAGTTCCGATGCGAGACCATGACCCCGGCGGGCTGACGGGTCGACCCGGACGTGTACTGCAAATACGCAAGATCTGCGTGATTCTCGCTCCCGGCGCCGGATCCTGTGCGGGCGTCCAGGCCCAGCAGGTCGACCTCAACCACCGACGGCACGGGCCCGCCGGACTCCGACTTGACATAGTTCGCAACGGTTTCCGCAGCGGCGGACGTGGTGAGGACGACCGTCGGTGACGCATCGCGCAGCACCGAACTGACCCGCTCATCGCTGACGCCACCCAGCGGAACCGAAAGCGGAACCGCGACCCGCCCCGCCTGCAGTGTGCCGAGAAACGCCACGACGTAGTCGAGGCCCTGCGGGGCCATGATGACGGCGCGATCACCCGTCGACCCGCAATCGTGAAGCTGCCGGGCAAGGTTCACCGTTCGCCGCTGCAGCTGAGACCACGTCAGGCTTTCGGCAATTCCGTTCCAGTCCTGCTCGTAGTCAATGAAGGTGAACGCCGTGTCGTTGGGCTGCAAGCTGGCTCGTTCACACAGCAGGTTCGAAATGGACGTCTCAACCATGATCACTCCATGCCGGCTCGGCCGGGGGTCCAAAAGGGTTTGGTGCATATCTGGCGTCGATCCCAGCCACGTTCGGTGGTCAGGATCTTGCGCAAGGTTTGTATGGTGCGGGCCTCGCCGGCGAGGTAGGCGACGCCGGGATGGGCGGGTAGCGGGAGGCTACGTAGGGCATCGGCGAGCACGGCAGAGTCTGCCGCTGGAGCGTCACCGCGCTCGACCCGGGTCAGGGGGGTGGCGAGGGGAAGGTGGTCGGTGTCGGTCGCGGCCTCGACCACGCCGTAAACCTCGGCGGACGGGTGCAGAGAGCGCAGCATCGCGGCGAACGCGACCGACGCGGTTTCTTCGCCGGCGAACACGTGGTAGGGCGCGCCGCGGCGGATGACGAATTTGCCCTGGGGGCGGGTGAACTGGGCCTGGTCTCCGACGGAGGTGGCCGTCGCCCAGCGTCTGGCGGGCGTCGCGTTCTTCGGGTCGCCGTCGTGGTCGACCATCACGATGTCGAGCGCACCGAGGTCGGGGTCGACGTCGTAGATGGAATACGTGCGGAGCACCGGGTACGGGCGCAGCCGAACAACGGAATCACGCAGGTTCGCGACCTGCAGCCGGACCTGCTGACCCGGCGTCCAGGTCAGTCCCTGCAGCCGCGGGCCGCTGAACCGGATGCGGCGCATTCTTGGTGTCAGACTTTCGATCTCGCTGACCGTCGCGGAGAGGAAAACAGCGTCTCGCAGCGTGCTGATCAGTGGGAAACGATCGATGAGGGTGGCCACAAAGAACTCCAAAACACTTTCGGTGGTCGACGGTGGGTGCCGGTCTGCTCAGTAGTTGTTGCAGGTGCCGAAGACGCGCTGGACGAGTTCAAACTGCTGGTCGGCCCCCGGCTGGCCGGCCAGCATCTGGGCCATCTGCTGGCGTTGACCCGGCGGCGAAGCGAGGAACTGACGCAAGAAGGCCCCGCTCTCCGGCGAAGAGTTGAATTGTGCGGCGGCTTGCGGATCCGCCGCCTGCAGCGCCGATATCACCTGTCCGTAATTGCAGGTGGTGTTGACGAACGGACTCAGGTCCCGATCGGCGGACGCAAGACCGGCACCGGCGGTCAACGACAATGCGAGGGCGCAAACGCCGACAGCCACTCGGGTCGTGGTCAATTGGACACCTCCTGAACGGGTGCGAACTCGAGGTGCAATTCCTTGAGGCGCCTGAACAACAGGGTGCGGTCCCAGTCGAGCCGGCGAGCGCCCGGGGGACCGTGCTCGGCCTCGGAAAGCCGAATGTCGCGCATCCGAGCCAGGATTCGTTCCAGGCTCACCCGCACTTCGGCGCGGGCGATGGGCGCGCCCGGGCACGTGTGAACACCACGGCCGAACGCCATGTGATGCAGTATGTTCGGGCGGCCGAGGCGGAATTCGTCGGGATCGTCGAACCGCCGGGGATCGCGGTTTGCCGCACCGTTCATCACCAGAATGCTGGTACCGGCTCGCACATCGACGTCTCCGATCCTGGTGCTACGCCGCGCCAGGCGGAAGTTCGATTTGATCGGGCTCTCGATGCGCAGCATCTCCTCGATGAAGGCGGGAATCTTTGAATTGTCCTCGCGCAGCTGCTCTTGCAGGTCCGGTCGCTCCGCCAACGTGAGCATCGACAGACTCAGCAGGTCGATCGTCGTGCCGTGGCCCGCGGCGTACATGAAGGTGGCAACGCGGGCGACGTCTAACGCGTCGGGGGTCGTGCCGTCGGGAAACTTTGCCAACGCAAGCTCGGTGAGGACGTCGTCGCGCGGATTGCGCCGCCGTTCCTCGATGTACTCCACGAACCACTCCTCTTTCACGCCGACGAAACCGCTGCGGTCGCCTTCGAGCCTGCTGGCTCTCGCCGCGTGGCGGAATCGCTCACGATCGGCCTCGGGTACGTCCAGCAGGTCGGTGATCGCGTCGAGCGTGAACGGGAAGTTGTAGTCGAAGACGATCTCGCACTTACCCTTTGCGACGAAGCGGTTGAGTTGTTCATCGGCAAGGCGCCACAGGAAGTCCTCGTTGTTCTTGAGCTGTTTCGGCGTGAACAACCGGCTCAACAGCGAGCGGTGCGCGGTGTGCTTCGGTGGATCGAACGTGATGAAGTAGTCGCCGAACGTAACCTTCTTGCGGTGCCGCTCGATCACGTCCGAGATGTCATCGCTGTCGGTTTTGGTCGGAATCCCCGACCATGGCCCGCTGACGATGTTGCATACCGACAGGGCCTGCTCGGTGTCGCGTTGCACCGCGAGGGCCTCGTCGTACCCCGACACCATCACCACACCGTGCGCCGGCTCACGCCATACCGGGCAACGCCGGATCGCGTCGTAGTAGTCGTAGGGGTCGTCGACGAGCGCCTTGTCGGTGAAGAAGTCGAGGTGCTCGGGTCCGCTCGGAGCGGACTTTCCTGTGACCATGTGATCGGAAGCCATGATGAAATCCTTTCCGCCTCACGCCGCGTCCGCGGGCGCCAGCTTTGAGCACAGCAGTTCCGCCAGACCGCGAATGGTGCCAATGCTGGCGATGTCGGCGGGCGTCACGCGTATGCCCGTTTCGGTCTGGATGCGGGTAAGTAGTTCGAGACCGCCCAGCGAGTCGAGTCCGTACTCGGACAGCGGACGGTCGGGGTCAATGTTGCGGCGCAGGATCAGGCTGACCTGGTCGGAGATCAATCGCCGCAGCCGGGTGGGCCACTCGTCCAGGGTCAGCTCTTCGAGCTCGGCGCGCAGTCTGCTTGTGCCCGTGGCGCTTTGCCCGTTGGAGCGGAACGCTTCGGCGAAGGGGCTGCGTTGGGCGAAAGCGGCCAACCACGGTGTGGCCGTTATCGGGGCGTAGCCGGTGCAGGCGCGGTCATGGCGCAGCAGCGCTTCCAATGCATAAGCGCCTTCGTCGGGAGCTATAGCAGCGTCGGCGCGGTCGGCCAAGGCGGTGGCGCGTCCTATCTGCGCCCAGGCGCCCCACGCGATCGCGGTGGCCGGCAGACCTCGAGCCCGGCGCCAACGGGTGAAGGCGTCCAGCCAGCTGTTGGCGGCGGCGTAGGCGCCCTGACCGGGCGAGCCGACCAGCGCGGCGGCCGAGGAGAACGAGCAGAACCAGTCCAATGGCTGCGAAGCGGTCGCGGTGTGCAAATTCCATGCACCGTAAACCTTTGGTGCCCAGTCACGCTCGATGAGCTCGTCGGTGATATTGGTCAGCGTGGCGTCCTCGATCACCGCCGCCAGGTGCAGCACACCGCGCACCGGAAGCCCGGTGGCGGTTGCCGTGGCCACCAATCGCCGGGCCGTCTCGGCCTCGGTGATGTCGCCGCAGTCGACCACGACGTCGGCACCGATCGCGCGGATGCGCTCGATCATCTCCAGCGCCTCGGGAGTTGGTTGCGAGCGCGAGGACAGCACGATACGCCCGCAACCGGCTCCCGAACCGGGAGTAGCCATCTTCTCGGCCAGGAACAGCCCCAAGCCTCCCAGCCCACCGGCGACGATGTAAGCCCCGTCGCTGCGGAAGACCCCGACCTGCGCGGGCGGCACCATCACGCGGCTGCGGCCCGTGCGCGGGACATCGAGCACGAGTTTGCCGGTGTGCTGCGCGCCGCTCATCACCCGAATCGCGGTGGCGGCGTCGGCAAGTGGGTAGTGCGTGCTCTGCGGCATCGGCAACGAGCCGTCCGCGGTGAGCCGGTACACCGTGTTCAGCAGGTCTCGCAGCCTGTCCGGGTGGCTGAATGACATCAACCCCAGGTCGAGGGCGTAGAACGTCAGGTTTCGCCGGAACGGGAAGAGTCCCAACCGGGTGTCACCGTAGATGTCGCGTTTGCCGATTTCGACGAATCGGCCACCGAACGCCAGCAATTCGACGCCCGCGCGCTGGGCGGCGCCGACGACCGAGTTGAGCACGATGTCCACGCCATAGCCGTCGGTGTCGCGACGTATCAGGTCGGCGAACTCCACGCTTCGCGAGTCGTAGACATGCTCAATACCCATGTCGCGCAATAATTGTCGACGTTGCTCGCTGCCCGCGGTGGCGAAGATCTCGGCCTTTGCGGCCCGGGCAATGGCGATTGCCGCCTGTCCAACCCCACCGGTCGCGGAGTGGATCAGCACCCGCTCGCCGGCTTTGATTCGGGCCAGCTCATGCAGGCCGTAATAAGCGGTGGCATGTGCGGTGGTGACCGCCGCCGCCTGGTCGTCGGCAAGGCCGGGCGGCAGCGTGACGGCCAGGCGCGCGTCGCAGGTGAGGAACGTAGCCCAACAACCGTTGGCGCTCAGGCCGCCGACATGATCCCCCACCCGGTGGCCGGTCGCGCCCGGTCCGACCGCGGTCACCACGCCGGCGAAGTCGGTGCCCAGCGCAGGCAGCCGGCCCTCGAAGGCGGGGTAACGGCCGAACGCGACGAGGACGTCGGCGAAGTTGATGCTGGACGCGCTGACGGCGACCTCGATCTCTCCGGGTCCCGGTGGAACGCGGTCGCAGGCAACGAGTTCGAGTGACTCCAGGTCGCCGGGCGTACGGATCTGCAGCCGCATCCCGTCGGACTCGTGGTTGGCGACGGCGGTTTTCCGCTCCTCGGCAAGCAGCGGAGTGGGGCACAACCGCGCGGTGTACCACGCGCCGTTTCGCCAAGCGGTCTCGTCCTCGTCCGAATCGGCGAGCAGTTGCCGTGCCAGCTGCTCGGCGTCGGTAGTTTCGTCCACATCGGTCAGACTGGCGCCCAGATGCGGGTGTTCCATGCCGATTACCCGGACCAGGCCCCGCAGCCCGGCCTGCGCGAGGTCGGGCACGTCGTTGGACACCACCGTTTGGGCGTTGCGGGTGACGACGTACAAGCGCGGCGGTTCGCCGGGAACGTCCACCAGCTCGCGGGCAATGCGCGCCAGATGTTGCACGTAGTCCCGGCCCAAAAGCGCACACTGCTCTTCGGATTCACCGTTGTCCGGCCCGGTGAGGATCACCACTGCGGCGAATCCACCGGTACGCAGATGATTTCCGAGCTGACCCACGGTGGAGCTGTGGTCGGCGTGCCGCGGCCAGGACATGGTCGTGCACTGCATCCCGTGGATTTTCAACGCGTCGGCGAGCGAGCTGGCGGCCACGTCCGCGGTGGCGGAAGTGCAAAGCAATAGCCAGCTTCCGGCGTCGGTGCGGTCCGGCTCCGGCAATTCGCGTTGCCGCCATTCGACGGTCAGCAGCCGCTCGGCCAGCACCCGATCTTTGTTGCCGCTCTCGGATGCGCTGGTGCCCACCCGCAGGCCCTGCACGGTGAGCAGGACTGCCCCGTGCTCGTCGAGCACGTCGATGTCGGCCTCGACCCCGGAAGTGTCGGCCTTGGTCACCCGTGTGTAGCAGTAGTGGGCATTGCGGGCGGCGCCGTAGGCGCGGAGTCGACGAATACCCAATACCAACCCCAGCGCGCCGTCGCCCAGGGCCCGGACGTCCGGATGAGCTTCAACGGACTGGAAACAGGCATCCAGCAATGCGGGGTGTACGCCGTAAAGAGCCTGTTGCGAGCGGATTTGGCGGGGCAGCGCCACCTCGGCCAGGACGGTGCCGGGCGCCTCCTTGCCGGTGTGGACGACACCCAAACCGGCGAATGCGGGACCGTACTGAACGCCACGTCGGTCCATGCGCGCGCGCACCTCGTCGCCATCATCGCTACCCGTATGCGCGGCGAGGAGCGCGCACATGTCGTACGCGGGGGGCCGGTCATCCTCTGCGGCACGGAGGATTGCGGCGGCATGCCGCGCCTGTTCGCCGCCCCGATTCGACTCGACGGTGAACTCGACGACGCCCGGTGAGGACAACGACGCCAAGGCGCCGATCGTGGTCTGCTCATCCAGCAGGAGCGCCTGCTCGAACCGGATGTCGCGAACCTCGGCCGTCTCGCCCAGCACGGTGCGCGCGGCGGCCAACGCCATCTCGCAGTACGCGGCTCCCGGGAGCACAACCACATTGCGGATCTGGTGGTCGGCGAGCCACGGCTGCGCGGCGGTGCCGACCTCGGCCTGCCACACGTGGCGCTCGGGCTCCTCCTGCAGGTGCACGTGCGAACCCAGCAGTGGATGCACGGAAACGGTGCAGCCGCCGTGTGTTGGGGATTCCTGGCCGCCGCCGCTCAACCACAGCCGGCGGTGCGTCCAGGTCGGCAGCGGCGCGTCCACCAGCCCCCCACTCGGGTAGAGCACGGAGAAATCGACCGCCGCGCCCGCGCTGTGTAGATCCGCCACAAAACCACGCAGCCCGTGGGGAAGCGATTGTTGACGGCGCATCCCGGCCAGAGCGGCCATCGGCATCTCCCGACCGCGCGCGGTCTGCTCGAGAGCGCGGGTAAGCAGCGGGTGCGGCGCCAGCTCGGCAAAGACCCGGAAGCCGTCCTCCAAAGCGGCCTGCACGGCCGTGGCGAACCGCACCATACGGCGCATGTTGTTCGCCCAATAGCGGGCGTCGCACACGGGCTGCTCGCGCGGGTCGAACAGGGTCGCCGAGTAGTACGGAACCTCCGGTGTCATCGGCCTGATCTCTGCGAGCATCGCGGTCAGCTCGTCCATGATCGGATCGACTTGAGGCGAATGAAAGGCGACGTCCGTGGGGACCTCGCGGGCCATCACATCGCGCTGCTCCCAGGCCGCGACCAGGTCGCGAACCGTTTGGGCGGCACCGGCAATCACGGTGGACTGCGGCGAGGCCACCACCGCCACCACGACGTCGTTGACGCCACGCGCCGTCAGCTCCGAAAGCACTTGCTGGGCAGGCAATTCCACCGATGCTGTGGCGCCCGCACCGGCGATGCGGGACATCAGCCGCGAGCGGCGGCAGATCACCCGCGCCCCGTCTTCCAGCGACATCGCACCCGCGACGACAGCTGCCGCGGCCTCGCCGAGGGAGTGCCCGATCACCGCGCCCGGGCGCACTCCATATGCCTTCATCGTGGCCGCCAGCGCGACCTGCATGGCGAACAGGGTCGGCTGGACACGGTCTTGGCCGGCCACGGTCTGCGGCGCCGACATGGCTGCGATCACCGAGAATCCGGACTCCCGCGCGATCAGCGGTTCGACTTCCGCGACGGTGGCGGCAAACACCGGTTCGGTCGCCAGCAGGTCTGCCCCCATCGCCGCCCATTGCGAACCCTGCCCGGAGAACACCCAAACCGGCCCGCGGTCGTCCTGTCCGACCGCGGGCTGATACGGAGCATCGCCGTCGGCGACCTCGCGCAGCGCCACGACGAGCCCGGCCCGGCTATCCGCGATGACCGCGGTACGTACCGGGCGGTGGACGCGCCGGCGCGCCAGGGTGTAGGCCAGGTCGGGCAACGCCAGATCGTCATGTGCTCGCACCCAGCCGGCCAGCCGGCCGGCCGTGCGGCGCAGTTCATCGGCCGAGGTGGACGACAGCGGAAATATCAGCGGTTCCGTGGTCGACGATTCGGCCTGGGATACAACGGTTTTCAAGGCTTGTTCGGGTGCTTGTTCCACGATGGCGTGCACGTTGGTTCCCGACAGGCCGTACGACGAGACCGCCGCCCGTCGTGAGTGGTCCCCGTTGGTAGTCCACGGCGTAGTCTCAAGGGGCACAAAGAGTTTCGTATCGATCTTGGCCAGGTCATCGGGTAGCCGGGTGAAATGCAAATTCCGGGGAACCACACCGTGCTGCAGCGCGAGGATCGCCTTCATCATCCCGAGCGCTCCGGAGGCCGCCTGCGCATGGCCGAAGTTGGTCTTCACCGACGCCAGCGCGCAGGGCCCCTCGACGCCGTAAACGTCGGCCAGGCTGGCATATTCGATCGGGTCACCCACCGGGGTGCCGGGCCCGTGGGCCTCGACCATGGCAACCGTTCGGGCGTCGACACCCGCGGCGGCCAACGCCGCCTGATACACCGCGGTCTGCGCGGTCTTCGACGGAGTGGCGATATTCACGGTGTGACCGTCCTGATTGGCGGCGGTCCCCCGCACGACGGCCAGAATCCGGTCGCCATCGCGCAGCGCGTCGGACAGCCGCTTGAGTAACAGCATGACGCTGCCCTCGCCGCCCACGAACCCGTCGGCCGCGACGTCGAAGGCGTGGCAGCGCCCGGTCGGCGACAGCATGCCCTCGGCCGACCCCGCGGCGAATTTCCGCGGGTCCAACGCCAGCGTGGCGCCGCCGGCAAGGGCGAGGTCGCTTTCGCGCTCGTGCAGGCTGCGGCAAGCCAGGTGGATCGCGGTCAGGCCGGAAGAACAGGCGGTGTCCACGGTCAGTGCGGGACCGTGAACCCCCAGGGCGTAGGCGATGCGCCCGGAGGCCAGGCTGAAGTTGCTGCCGGAAAAGCCGTATGCCCCCTCGACGGAGTGCGCGTCGGCGGCCAGCAGTTGGTAGTCACCATGCGTCAATCCCATGAACACGCCGGTGCGCGAGTCGGCGATTCGCTCCCGCGTAAGACCGGCGTGTTCCATGGCCTCCCACGAGGTTTCCAGAAGTATCCGGTGTTGCGGATCCATCGCGGTCGCTTCCCGCTCGTTGATCCCGAAGAACTCGGGATCGAAGCCGGCGACGTCGTCGATGAATGCGCCCCACCGCGAGACCGACCGGCCCGGCACACCCGGCTCGGGATCGTAGTATTCGTCGGCGTCCCAGCGGTCGGGCGGGATCTCGGTAACCAGGTCGTCGCCGCGCAGCAACGCCTCCCACAACTGCTCCGGGGAGTCGATGCCTCCCGGTAGCCGGCACGCCATGCCGATCACAGCAATGGGAGTGACAGGTGTGGCGCCGATCGGGGGCGAGTCGGTCGACGGCGAGCGCTGCATGACGTCGTCGATCGGGTAGGTAGTCATTTCGCGCCCTCACAGCAACGACTGAGTTGGCTGCCAGGGTCGTCGTCGAACGGATTGGTACTCACCGGTCCTCCAAATCTCGCGTGGGCAAGGGCCGAACACATCGGTGCACAGCTGTTGCAAGCGCTCTGGGGCATCGCCCGGAACGGCTCGACAAGGTGCATGATTCAGAGCGTTGTGGTTTTGCAATCCCGTTGTCAGGCTTATTAAGTCGGTAGCGTAGTCAGGACCCGCACATAGAGTGGTCGACGCGAGCCAACAGAGTGGTGGCTGCGCCGGCGGCGGGCAGTACTCCACCAGAAACCGGATCGCTGCTCGGATCACGCTCTGCAACAGCATTTTTCGTCGACGCCGCACACTTCGGCCGTGGCCGCGACGAGCTAGATCTCCCCCGCGTCGACGGCTTTCCTGACTTCCTGCGCGCGGGCCACCTGCGCTGCCGTGTACCCGATCAGCAGCGCCACCGCGCCGAGCAGCACGACGACCCCGGCCAGCCACAACAGGCCGTAGGTGTAGCCGCGGTCCAGCGCATGCAGTTGCGCGGCGTTCATGGACTTCACCGGACCCAGGGTGCCGCCCAGCCGCAGGGTGTGCGATGTGATGGCGGCCTGGATGATGACCAGCACCAGCGGTCCGCCCAAGGTCTGCAGCATCACGGCAATCGCCGAGGTGGGCCCGATCCGGTCGGAGCCGACGCTGGCGATCACCGACAGCGTGAGCGGGACGAAGATCGCGCCGATACCAAGGGCGCCGATGCTGAGCGGCACAAGCAGGTTCGGGAAGTACGGGATCCCGGCGTTGAGTGTCGCGCCGTACAGCGTTGCGATCAGAATCAGGCCGCTGCTGGCGAGCACCACCACCCGCGGCGGGAACCACATCACCAGCTTCGACGCCGCGCCGACCCCGATGGCCACCCCGATGCCGAACGGGATGAAGGCGACACCAGCGCGCAGCGGGCTGTAGCCCATGACGGTCTGCACATACATGCCGACCAGCACGGTCAGGCTGAACAGCACGCCACCGCCGAGGAACATGGCCGCGAACGCGGCCAGCCGGTTGCGGTCGAAGAACAGGCCGAACGGCACGATGGGGTTCTCGGCGGTGCGCTCCGCCACGACGAACGCCACGAGGGCGGCCAGGGCCACCAGGCCCGAACCGATCGTGATGGCCGACTGCCACCCGTGCTCCGGGCCCATCGACAGGCCGAACACCGCGGCGGTACAGCTCAACGTGGCCAGCGCGGCCCCGGTGGCGTCGAGCTTCATCCGCTCCTTCTGGGTTTCCTGCAGCATGATGACGGCCAGGCAGATCACCGCCAGCCCGATCGGCACGTTCACCAAAAACGCCAGCCGCCACGACACGTCGGTCAGCGCGCCGCCCACCACCAGGCCCAGCACCCCGCCGAGACCGGACATCGCGCCGAACACCCCTGTTGCGACGTTGCGTGCCGATCCCCTCGGGAACGTGGTCGCTATCAGCGCCAAATTGGTCGGCGCCATGATCGCGGAAGCCGCGCCGTGCAGCAGCCGCGCCGTTATCAGGGTCCCCCCGTCCCAGGCGATGCCGCACAAGGTCGAGGCGAAAGTGAACAGCGCGACCCCGACGATGAAAGCGCGCTTGCGGCCGATGGTGTCACCCAGGCGGCCACCCAGCAGCATCAGGCCACCGAAGGTCAGCATGTAGGCGGTAATCACCCAGCTCCGCCCGGCATCCGACAAGCCCAGCTCGTTCTGGATCCTGGGCAGCGCGAAGATCGCGACGGGGCCGTCCATCGCCACCATCAGTTGCATGCCGCCGATCGCGACAACGACGGCGACGAACGGGCGAGACCGCAGCAAAGGCGGAAGGCGCCTCTTCGCGGGGCGCGGCGCGCTCGGTTTGACGGCCATCATTCTGTGCGCGCACCTTCGAGTTCTAATAGAACTTTGAGTTGTTGGCCATACTGGATGAGCGATTCTGTATTCAGCATTTCTTGATGCCTGGAATCGACCGCGTAGCAATGGATTTCGCCAGTAATGTGAGGTCGCCAACTCTGCAGCGGAGACGAATTCTGGTCGTCGTCATCCCCCACGGCAGCGAAAACGTCCACGTCACCGTTGAAAACCCCTGGTTGATGGTCTCGGGCCAACGCCAGATTCGTGTCGTCGTTGCGGACGATCGAATCGAGGAGCGGCTTGTATCGAGCCAATTCGACGATTCCTCGTTCGCGGAGTAGTTCTTCTGCCAGCTCGTAGGTGAGCGGCTCATCGGGAATGTCGATGCGGCAGAACCGCAAAACTTCTTCCAGCGCCTTCTCGACCAACACATCGCTGTTGAGGACGTCGCTGTTCGGGACGGTCAGGAGGGCGTCGAGAAGGATAAGGCGTGCGATCGAGCATCCGCGTCGCTGAAGCTCGATGGCGATTTCATGGGCGACGACGCCTCCGAAAGACCAGCCGAGAAGGTTGTAGGGTCCGGTCGGATCGACCCCCTGAATCCGGTCGGCATAGTTTTTCGCCATGTCGCGGATTGACGCGGGTTCGGCCTCGCCGTTTTGCGGGGCTTGCTGAATTCCGATGATCGGGCAGTCCAGGTAATTTCCGAGGGCGTGATACGGCCAGCTCAGCCCGCTCGCGGGATGGATGCAGAACAGCGGAATACCGGTGCCCTCCTTGAGGAACTCGACGGGCACGACTTCCACCTCGCCGGCATCTTGGCCCAATTCCCGGCTCAAGCCCCTGACGGACGGCGCGTGGAACAACGTGCGCACCGCGAGGCCGGCGTCCAGGGATTTGTTGATGGCGGCGATGACCCGCATCGCCGACAGGGAATCCCCGCCCAGATCGAAGAAGGAGTCGTCGACCCCGACGCGCTCGAGCCCGAGCACCTGGGCGTAGATGCCGGCCACGATCTCCTCGGTGGGCGTGGCCGGCGCGCGGTAGCGATCACCCTCGCAGTACTCGGGCGCCGGAAGCGCCCGCGTGTCCAGTTTGCCGTTGACCGTCAACGGCAGCGCGTCGATCACCACCACCGCCGCCGGGACCATGTAGGCCGGCAGCCGCTGACCCAGCCGGGCCCGAACATCGGCCGGGTCAACGGCGCCAGTGACATAGCCGACGAGGCGCCTGTCACCGGGGCGGTCCTCGCGGGCGATCACCGCCGCCTGCTCCACCCCATCCAGCGCGGCCAGCGCCGCCCGGATCTCACCGAGTTCAATGCGATACCCACGGATCTTGACCTGCTCATCGGCCCGACCCAGATAATCCAGCTGCCCGTCGCGCCCCCAACTCACCAGATCCCCGGTGCGATACATCCGTTGTCCCGGCGCGCCGAACGGGCACGCCACAAACCGCGAACCGGTCAAAGCGGCCCGGCCCAGGTATCCGTACGCCAGCCCGCCGCCGGCCACATACAACTCCCCAACCACCCCGACCGGCACCGGACGCAACGACGCGTCCAGCACAAAAAAGCCAAGGTGCACCAACGGCACACCGATGGGGCTGGCACTGCGGTCGACGTCGGCGACGCTGATCTCGCGGAACGAGGCATGCACGGTCGTCTCGGTGATGCCGTACATGTTGACCAGCCGCGGTGACCGGCGGTGGCGGTCCAACCAGGTTCCCAGGCGCTGGGGTTCTAGCGTCTCGCCGCCGAACACCACCGTCTCGAGCTTCAGCTGAGATCCCCGCTCGGGTGCCCGCGCATCGGCGGTTTGCAGCGCATAAAACGCCGACGGCGTCTGGCTCAATACGCTGACCTGTTCGGCGATGAGCAACGCGTGCAGGTCTTCGGGTGAGCGCGTCACGGACTCTGGTACCACCACCAGCCGCCCGCCGTGCAACAGCGCACCGAAGATCTCCCACACCGAGTAGTCGAAGGCCAGCGAATGGCACTGCGTCCACACCTGCTCCGGCGACAGCTCCAGGTCGGCGCTCAGTGCCGTCAGCAGGCGGGTCACGTTGTGGTGGGGAATGGCAACGCCTTTGGGAACCCCGGTGGTGCCCGACGTGTAGATCACGTAAGCGATGTCATCGGGATCCGGCGCCGGCAATCCCGTGTCGGGGAAGCCGTCAATGCGGGGATCGGCCACATCGATGACCGTTAGGTCGCGCCCATCCAGCCGCCCGGCCAGCGCCGCGGTGGTGATCGCGGCGATCGGCGCGGCATCGGCCACGACGAACGCGATCCGCTCCGCCGGATGCGCGGGGTCGATCGGCAGATACGCCGCTCCGGTCTTGAGCACCGCCAACATCGCTACGACTGCCTCGGCGCAACGGTTGAACAGCAGCGCCACGCACTGTCCCGGACCCGCGCCTTGGGCGGTCAGCAGGTGCGCCAGCAGGTTCGACGCCTCGTCGAGCTCCCGGTAGGTCATCGACCGGCCGTCGGAGCTGATCGCCACGGCCTCCGGGGCGCGGGTGAGCTGCGCGGCGAACACCGCCGGAATCGACGCCGCGGTTGGCACCGGCCGGGCCAACACCGCCCGGTTACCGACCTTGTCCAGGTGTGCGCGCTCAGCGGCATCCAGGACATCCACTGACGACAATCGCCGGCTGGGATCGGCGGTCATCGCCGCCAGCACCCGCTCCAACCGCTCGATCAATACCTCGATGCTGGCCGCGTCGAACACGTCGGTGCGGAATTCCACATCCCCGGCGATCCCGGCGGGCTCACCGGCCTCGGTGAACCGTTCGGCCAGCGTGAATGTCAGATCCATGCGCGCCGACTGGGTGTCCACCGGCAAACGCGTGACCTGTAGGTCACCCAAGTCCAGCCCGGCGGCGGGATCGCTGGTGTGGCCGGGGAAGTTCTGCCAGGCCAACACCACCTGTATCAGCGGGTGGTGCGCCAGGCTTCGTGTCGGGTTGAGGCGCTCCACGAGCACCTCGAAGGGCACGTCCTGGTGCTCGTAGGCGGCCACGCTGCGCGCCCGCACCTGAGCGAGCAACTCGGCCACGGTGGGATCCCCTGCCGCATCGACCCGCAGCACGAGGGTGTTGATGAAAAACCCCACCAGCTCGTCGAGCGCCGGGTCGCGCCGCCCGGCGATCGCGAATCCGACCGCCACGTCGCTGCTGGCGGTCAGCTTGGCCAGCAGTGCGGCCAGGGCGGCCTGGATCACCATGAACCTGGTCGCGTTGTGCTCGCGGGCGACCTGAGCAATCCGCAGCTGCAGCTCAACCGGCCAGTCCACGACCACGCTGGCGCCGCGGTAGTCGGCCACCGGCGGATAGGGCCGGTCGGTGGGCAATGCCAGGCGCTCGGGCAGCCCGGCCAGCTCCTGCTCCCAGTACGCCAGCTGCGCGGCGATCGGACTGTCGCTGTCGGTGACCTCACCGAGCTGCGCACGCTGCCACAGCGTGTAATCGGCGTACTGCACCGGCAACGGCGCCCAACCCGGGGCATGCCCCGCACACCGACTGGCATAAGCCAGTCCCAGATCATGCACCAGCGCGGTGATCGACCAGCCGTCGGAAGCGATGTGGTGCACCACGGCCACCAGCACGTGTTCGTCGTCCGCGATGCGGAAAAGCCGTGCCCGCAAAGGAATCTCGGTGGCCAAATCGAACTTGTGGCACGCTGTGGCTTTGACGGCCTCACTCAGCCGGCTTTCCGACCAGCCGGTGGCATCAATGATCTGCCAGCCGAAATCGACTTCTTCCCTTGGGATAACCACCTGCTGCGGTGTTCCGTTGGGCGCCGCAAAGAGCGTGCGGAGGCTCTCATGGCGGGCCACGACGTCGGACAGCGCCGCCCCTAACGCCTCGGCATCCAGCGGTCCGCTGAGCCGCAACGCCGCCGGTATGTTGTAGATCGGTGAAGGCCCTTGCAGTTGGTCGATGAACCACAAGCGTTGCTGGGCAAACGACAACGGCACCACCGCGGGCCGCTCAACCGCCACCACGGGCTCGCGTCGACCGCCATCCCCGGCGACGCGGAGCGCCAACTGGCCAACCGTGGGCGCGTCAAACAGGGCGGGTACCGAGAGCTCGGCATCGAGGCTGGTGTTGATTACGGCGACCAGGCGCGTCGCCAGCAGCGAATCCCCACCCAGATCGAAGAACGACTGGTCGACCCCGACGCGCTCAATCCCGAGGACCTCGGCGAACGCGCCGGCCAGGATCTCTTCGACCGGGTTGGCCGGCGCGCGATAACCGGCGCTCTGGTATTCGGGTGCGGGCAGGGCGCGGGTATCGAGTTTGCCGTTGACCGTCAACGGCAGCGCGTCGAGCACGACCACCGCGGCCGGCACCATATATTCCGGTAGCCGCTTGGCCAGCGCGGTACGCAGCTCGCCGGGATCGACGGTGCCGGTGCTGGATTCGGTGACGTAGGCGACCAGGCGTTTGTCGCCGGGGCGGTCCTCGCGGGCGATGACCACCGCCTGATCCACCCCACTCAGCGCGGTCAGGGCGGTCTGGATCTCCCCGAGCTCGATGCGATAGCCGCGGATCTTGACCTGCTCATCGGCGCGCCCCAGGTAATCCAGCTGCCCATCGGCGCGCCAACGCACCAGATCCCCGGTGCGATACATCCGTTGGCCCCGCGCCCCGAATGGGCAGGCCACAAACCGCGACCCGGTCAACCCTGGTCGGCCCACATAGCCGCATCCCACGCCGCGACCGGCCACATACAGCTCGCCGACCACACCGGCCGGCACCGGGCGCAACCACCCATCCAGCACGAACAACGCCGCCCCCGCCACCGGCGCACCGATGGGCACCACACTCGAGCCGGCCTTTAAGGGCGCGCTGATCGCCACGCACATCGTGGTCTCGGTCGGGCCATAGGCGTTGACCATCACCCGATCGGGTGCCCACCGATCCACCACCTCGGCCGGACACGCCTCACCGACCACCGCCAAAGCCAGCGACTCCAAACCCTCGGTGGGCAACGCGGCCACCGCCGACGGGGTCTGGGTCAACACGCTGACGCCTTCGGCGACCAGCACCCGATGCAGATCCTGCGGTGAGGCGCTCACCGCCTCGGGCACCACCACCAGCCGGCCACCGCGCAGCAGGGCCCCGAAGATCTCCCACACCGACACGTCGAACGCCAACGAATGACCTAGCGCCCACACCCCCGCGGCCGGCAGCCCGGCCTGCAACGACCCCAACAGTTGAGTCACGTTGCGGTGCGTGATCGCCACCCCTTTGGGCACCCCGGTGGTGCCCGAGGTGTAAATCACATACGCGATGTCGTCCGGGGCCGGCCCCGACAAATCCGTGTCCGGTTGCGCGTCGATGGCGGGATCGTTGACGTCGATGACCGCCACGTCATGGCCGTCGAGCCGCTCGGTCAGCGCCGCGGTGGTGATCGCCGCGATCGGCGCGGCATCGGCGAGCACGAAGCCGATCCGCTCCGCGGGCAGACCCGGGTCGATCGGCAGGTACGCCGCCCCCGTCTTGAGCACCGCCACGATCGCCACTACCGCCTCGGCCGACCGCGACAACACCACCGCCACAGTCCGCCCCGGCCCCGCACCCCGCCCAACAAGCAGGTGCGCCAGCCGATTCGAGGACTCATCCAGCTCGCGATACGTCAGCGACAAGCCATCACCGACCACCGCCACGGCATCCGGAATCCGGGCCACCTGGGTGGCGAACAATTCCGGCACCGACACCGCAACACCGTGCGGGCTCGTTAAAACCGCTTTATTACCAAGCTCTTCCAGGCGGGCGCGCTCACCCTCACCCAGCACATCCACCGACGACAACCGCCGACCCGCATCGGCCGCCATCCCCACCAACACCCGCTCCAACCGACCGACCAAATCGCGGATGTCACAACGAGAAAGCCACTGCCCAGCGCCGCCGAACCCACTCGTCTTCGCGCCGGGTTGCAGGCCGAGGAAGAGCCGATCGTGGTCGCTGAAGAAGTCCAGCCCACATTGATCGACGAGATTCGTATGGGTCAGGGTGCCAGAAATCTTGGCACCGGCGATATTCGCCAGATTTGTAGTCGGGATGAAATTGAGGATTACGCGATTCGACCTCTGCGCGGAGCCGCGGGGTCGCCTGTACTCGATGAGATGCACCGGGAACCGCTGATGGTCCAACGCTTCTCGCAGTCGCCTGTCAACATGCTCACAAAAACTGGCAATCGTGGATTCCGGCGAAGCCTTCAAGACTAATGGGACGAACCCGGTAACCATTCCGGGCACCGTCTGTGTCTCCGGACGGACCCGCCTGCTTACCGGAAAATCGAAAACCACCTCCGAGCCCTCGACGCCGCACCCTCCCACCAGGAGCGCGCATGCCGCGGCAATCACCGACGAGCGACGCACCCCCAACGCCTGCGACAACTCTCGGATCCCAGAGACAGCAACAGGGTCCAATTCCACCGGTGCAGAAGATTCGTAGGGTTCATGGCCGTCCGCGGCGGGCGCCAACCCATAAGGCGGTTCGCTTTCGGCCGGCAGGTTCTTGGTCCAATAGGCCTGATCGTCGAGATAATCGGTGGACGCTTCGTATTCCGCCTCGCAAGCAATCAGATCACTCAGCGATCCGAAAAAAGCGGGGGGAATCGGCGCGCCCGACGCCATGGCATTGTAGACATCGCCGATCCGATGACAAATAAGAGCGAGGCCGATTCCGTCCGCCACTATATGGTGGCAGCAGACGAACAAATAAAATTCATCTGCCCGCGTCTGCAACAACGCGAATTTGAACAGCGGCCCGCTGAGCGGCATCACCGTGCGCTGAATCGAGGATGCCAGCCGATAGGCTTCCTGGACAGGATCCTGCGAGCCCATCCGCTCATAGCGAGCAAGCTCGACATCCGGGTAATCAACCGCCGCTTGGAACACCTGGCCATCCACCTGGAAAAAGGCGGCTCTAAATGGTTCGGCCTCGCGCACCACTTGACGGATCGTGTGCTCCAGCAACCAAGGGTCGAGCGTGCCCTCGATTCGCAGAAGATAGCCCAGTTGCCACCTCGCGCCTCCGCGATCCGTTTCCTGCGCAAGCCATATATCCAGTTGCCCGCGCGTCAGAGGGAATGGCCCCCCGTCAGATTCCGTCAGTCGTTCGCGCCCAACCGACAGCGCCCGGTCATCGATCGTCATCGGATTCCCTTTGCCGTCTACCTGTCAGAAGCCTGGCGCGCTGCCGCCAGCCTGTTCCGCAGCGTCTTCGGCCGGATATCGGGCCAGTTCTGTTCGATGTACTCCAGGCACGCGGCGCGATCCGCTTCGCCATAAACCGTCTGCCAGCCGGCCGGAATATCGGCGAACGCCGGCCATAGGCTGTGCTGCTCTTCGTCGTTGATCAAGACGAAAAAGCTGCAAGTGTCGTCGTCGAACGGATTGGTACTCACCGGGCCTCCAAACGTCGTTGTCGCATGGGTCGCGCACTTCACTGCACGTGCTGTTTTGGACCGGGCGCCAGGGGGCTTGACCCAGCATCGGTCTCGACATGACCGGGAGCGTATGGGTTTCAATCCTGTTGTCGGCCTTATCAAGCCGGGTAGCGTAGTCCGGACGCGCACATAGAGTGGTGAGCGCGATTTACGAGAGTGACCCTTGGTAGCGGCAGGCAGAGTTCGCCGAGATTTTGCGTGGTAGCGCGGATTTGATTCTGCTGCAGCGTGTTTCGCGATATTGCTGCCTTTGTTGTTCGGCGAAGACGCGGGCGCCGGCCTGTGTTGACGGCCGCAGGAGAGACAGCCGGACGTGCCGCAGACGACGGGCTACGGCTCCCCCGCGGCGATGGACCCGCAAATGCGGTAGCCGGGCCGGGAAAGGTCGGCTTGAGCGGCCAGCGCGGCCTGTTCGATGGCCATCCGCCGGCGCGGAACCGTCGTCATGACGTGCTCGAATCGTCGTCGTGCGTCGCGGACCAATCCAGGTTCAGTAGCTGAACGAGCTGGTCGCGATTGTTGACGCCGAGTTTGGTGAAAAGCCGGTACAGGTGTCCCTCGACGGTGCGCACCGAAATAACCAGCCGGTCGGCGATCTGACGATTGGACAATCCGGCCGCGACCAGCAGCACGATCTGACGTTCACGCCCACTGAACGGAAGGGGGCGCGCCGCGGCCTCGAGCGCCGGTGTACGCACGCCGCACTGGCCCGCCAAAGCATGGGCCCAGCTCGACGACTCGACCTCCTTGCGCCGCTCGCCGCGCCGGGCATGCTCGCCGGCCGCCTGGGCCGACGCGTCGGCGGCAAAAGCCAACGCACCGAGATCGGCGAATTTGTGCGCGGCGACATCGAGCAGATCACCGTCGTGCTGCGCCAGACCGCGGGCTTGGTCAGCGACCGCTTGCGCCGATGAAGAGCCCAGCATTCGGGCGAGCTCATCCACCCGGGTGGCCTGTGACCGGTCCCCGAAGCGAACGGCGGCATGGCGCGCCCGCATTTCCGCCACGTGCATCGCGGCCGCTCGCGCGATCTGCGCCGCCTGCATCGCATGCGATTGGGCGGCCGACGTGTCACCGGCAGCTGCCCGCTCCCAGGCCCGGGCAAGCTCGAGTTCGGGCAAAAACACCCCGACGTGGGGTCCATACGTTTCCTCCGCACGCCGCAACGCCGCGCCAGCCGCCGCGCCGTCGCCCCGCGCCCCCTCGGCCTGGGCCAGCAGGGCAGCCACCACCAGCAGCCACGGCGACGGAAAGCCTTGGGACAGCTGCGAAATGGATCGGTCAAGTGTGGCGCACGCCGACGACAGCTCGCCGCGGCTCACCTGCACGAGCCCGAGCATGGCGTCAACCATGGCCTTCGCCGCGGGGAGACCGGTGGCCAGCGCGGCGTAGCGCCTATGGATTCGGTCGGCCGCCGGGTAGTCGCCGGCCGCGGTCGCGACCATGACCTCGGCCATTCCGATGGCGAATCGCTGCGCGCCCGCCCTGCAGAGTGCCGTCGCGCGCACACCGGCAGCGGCGATGCGGCTGACTTCGGAAAAGCGCCCGGCCGCCATCAAGGCGCCGCATGTCGCGACGGCCGCCCACACGGTCGCCATCGGCACTACGTCGGCCTCGCACAGACGCGGCCCGAGCTCGATCGTCGTCTCAATGTCGCCGCAGAAGAACCCGATTGATATCTCCAGCGCGGCGAGCAGCTGGAGGGCGCCCTCGGCCACGAGGCGCTGCCTCGCCTCGGCCACTACGCGCGTCGCGGTTTCGGCGTCACCGCAACCCCACGCCAAGTTGGCGGCGCGCAGGCAGCCCCACCGCGCGATCAGCCAGTCGTCGGCGTCACTGAGGTCGACGTCCAGAAGAATGGATTCGGCCTCCTCGCCGCGCCCCTGCCAACTCACCGCCTCGGCAAGCACCAGCGCGGCCGGCAGGCCACCACCGCGTTCGACCGCGAACTTGGCCAGTTCCTCACCAAGCGCCACGTTCGACATCGCCAGTGCGCTGGCCGCCGCATCGATGACCACCTCTAGGTCGGGCTCCAGGTCGCTGCGCAACATGAACTGAGCCAACCGGATTCGGCCTCGCGGATCGGCGAGGTGCGAGCGCCGCCCGCCCGCCCTCAGGTGCCTCCGAAGGGTTTTCGCCAGGATGCCGTTGAGCTGCCGCGAGCGCACTATCCCCGCGTGGCGGGTGGCCGCTTCACCGAGCATGGGGTGATTGAGTTGCGCCAGGGTGTGGGTTCCGTCGGCGACCAACTGGATCAGACCACGACGCTCGAGGTTTGCCATCGCGTCGGCATCGCAGATGTCGCGCAGGATCTCCCACTCCAACACCTCGGCGGTGGCCAAGACCTCGACCACCTCCAACTCCTCTGGAGTCAGCGACTGCAACCGGAACTCCAAAGCGTCGCGCAGTTCGCGATCCGCCCGCAGCGGGCCTTGTAGTTGCCAGCCATGCTCGGCGTGAACCAAGGTCCCGCTTTCGCGGCCGGCGGTCAGAAAGCCCCGGAGTAGCAACGGGTTTCCGGCGCTGCGCTCGAACAACTCGTCGACCAGTCGCGGGTCGACCGGACCACCCAGAACCGTGCCGGCCAATAGCTCGGTCTGCTCGCGCGTAAACGGGTCGATGTGAACGGTCAACAACAGGCGCTCTTTCAGCAACACCGTCAACGCGTCCAGCACCGGCTCACCGGACCGGATCGTCACGATCAACCGCGCGCCGCCGCCGGCCGCAAGCTGGTTGACCAAGGTGGCCGACAGCGGATCGAGCAGCTGCGCGTCGTCGACCACCACCACCAGGTTCTTGTCCTGGCTCAGGGTGTTATGGGCGGCGGCCAGCATGATTGCCGGTTCATGCCCCACCCCGAGGCTCACCGCGCGCGAAAAGGCGCCCAGCGGCACGGCCCAGCCCGTTTGGGTGCCCAGTGCAAATCGCACCGTGCGCCCGGCCGACTCCACCGTCTTCGCGAGCATGCGCGCCAAGGTCGACTTGCCCACGCCACTGTCGCCGATCAGCGCCACACCGTGGAAGTCCCCGTTGTTCAGCGCGGCCAGCGACCGGCGCAACTCCGCATCGCGTCCCACGATGGGCCACGTCGACCCATTTGCCCTCTGTGTCAAACGATGTATCTCCCCGCTCCCCCCAGCCGGCGACGTCGCGGCCAGACTGCTGCTGGTCCGTGACGGGCGCGAGCCAGTGCCGTTGTCGTCCACCGGACGACGCCCTGGGCCGCCGCTACACAAACCCGGACCGCGCGCCCGCCAGATAAAGCCTGAAGGCGTCCAACGAAGTCGAGGCCGGCGCCAACGGCTCCGATGCGCGTCGGTCCTCGACTGTCGGCGACTCCCACGGCGAGGCCGTCTCTGCGGGTACGGACGGGCCGACATCGTGATTAACGATCGCGACCGCGCGCTTGCGACTGCCACTCATGTGCCGGAGGGTATGGTCCCTCGAGCAGGCATCGCCGGAATCCGGATACAAGTCGAGTGGTGCGCGCCTGGAGATCGAGTGGCGGCCCGTCGAATCGATCGGTTGCCGACGAAGACTCAGCCGGTCCGCGGGTGATCGTGGCGCTCGTAACGCAGCGACTCGTCGCCGCGACGTGACAACTCGCTTCGCATGGACGGCTCCCTGCGCATCAGGCAGATGAGCTGCTCGCGAGTGTTGATCCCGAGTTTGGCGAAAAGCCGGTACAGGTGTCCCTCCACCGTGCGCACCGAGATGACCAACTGGTCGGCGATCTGCCGGTTGGATAAACCGGCCGCGACCAGCATGACGATCTGGCGCTCACGGCCGCTGAAGGGAAGTGGGCGTGCCGCGCTCTCGACCGCCGGTGTGTGCAACTCGCAATGGCTCGCCAAAGCGTGCGCCCGGGTCGACGACTCAAATTTCTTGCCGCGATCGCCTCGGCGGCCATGCTCGCCCGCCGCCTGCGCCCACGCGTCCGCGGCAAGCGCCAATGCGCCGAGATCAGCGAACCGACCCGCAGCGGCATCGAGCAGGGCACCGTCGTGTTTCGCCAGAGCGCAGGCATGGTCGGCGACCGCCGCGGCCAACGGGGTGTTCAGGATACGAGCGAGTTTCTCCAGCGGCGTGGCCTGCGAAGGATCGCCGAAGCGCACGGCCGTGTGGCGTGCCCGCATCTCCACCGCATGCATCTTGGCCGCTCGCGCGATCTGCGCCGCTTGCGTCGCTTGCGCTTGGGCGGCCGACGTGTCACCGGCAGCTGCCCGTTCCCAGGCCCGGGCGAGCTCGAGTTCGGGCAGGAACACCGCGACATGCGGTCCGTAGTTTTTCTCCGCTCGCCGCAGCGCCGCGGCGGCCGCCGCACTGTCGCCCCGCGCCCCCTCGGCCTGGGCATGGAGGGCGGCCACCACGATCAGCCACGGCGACGGAAACCCCTGGGCGAATACCGCAGTGGCATTGGTGAATACAGCGCACGCTGACGCCAGCTCACCGCGGGCTACCTGCACCAGCCCGAGCATCGCGTCGACCATGGCCTCCGCGGCAAGAAGGCCGGCGGCCATCGCGGCGTAACGCTCGTAGATCTGCTCCGCCGCCCGATAGTCGCCGGCGGCCGTCGCCGCCATGACCTCGGCCATGCCGATGTTGAATCGATGCGGTCCCAATCCGCACAGCTCGGCCGCGCGCGCCCCGATGGCCGCCAAGCGGGGAACCTCGGAAAACCGCCCGGCTCCCGCCAACGCACAACATGTCGGGAAAACCGCCCACACGGTCGCCATCGGCAGTGCATCGGGTTGGCATAGGCCCGGCCCGAGTTCGATCGTCGTCTCTACGTCGCCACGGAAGTACGCCATGGAGACCTCCAGCCCGTTGATGAGGCGGAGGCACAACTCGGACGAGACAAGCTTTTTCACGTCATCGAGTACCTGGGTGGCGGATTCGACGTCCCCGCAACCCCAGTACAAGTTGGCAGCGCGCAAGCAGCCCCACCGCGCGATCAGCCACTCGTCGCCGCCGTCGGGCTCGGCGTCGACGAGCACGGCGTCGGCCTCCTCGCCGCGCCCCTGCCAGCTCACCGCCTCGGCGAGCACCAGAGCGGCCGGCAGACCGCCGCCGCGATCGACCGCGAACCTCGCCAACTCCTCGCCCAACCCCACATTCGACATCGCCAGCGCGTCCATCCCCGCCTTGATGACCATCTCCAGGTCGGGCTGTAGGTCGCTTCGCATCATGAACTGGGCCAGCCGAATTCGTCCCTGTGGGCCGGGCAACCCCGGCAGCCGGCTCCCTGCCCGCTGCTGCTTTTGAAGGGCTCGCGCCAATTCGCCGTTGAGTTCCCGGATGCGCACCATCCCGGCGTGGCGGGTCGCCGCTTCACCAAGCATCGGGTTGTTCAACTGCGCCAGAGCGTGGGATCCGTCGGCGACCAACTGGATCAGACCACGACGCTCCAGGTTCGCCATCGCGTCGGCATCGCAGATCTCCCGCAGGACCTCCCACCCCAGCACCTCGCCGGTGGCCAAGATCTCCACGACCTCCAGCTCCGCTGGGGTCAGCGAGCGCAGCTGAAACTCCAGAACGTCGTAAAGTTCGCGATCTGCGCGCAGCGGGCCTTGGAGTTGCCAGCCGTGTTCGCCCTGAACCAGGGCCCCATTTTCGCGGCCGGCGGTCAGAAATCCGCGTAGGAGCAACAGGTTTCCCGCACTGCGCTCGGACAACTCGTCGACCAAGCGTGGGTCTACCGGACCACCCAGAACCGCACAGGCCAATAGCTCGGTCTGCTCGCGCGTGAACGGATCGATGTGAACGGTCAGCAACAGGCGCTCTTTCAACAATGCGGTCACCGCGTCCAAGACCGAATCGCCGGACCGGATGGTCACGATCAACTTCGCGCTGCGGCCGGCCGCAAGCTGATTGACGAAGGTGGCCGACAGCGGATCGAGCAGCTGCGCGTCGTCGACCACCACCACCAGGTTCTTGTCCTGGCTCAAGGTGTGATGCGCGGCGGCCAGCATGATCGCCGGCTCGTGTGCCACCCCAAGGCTCACCGCGCGAGAAAACGCGCCCAACGGCACAGCACGACCCGTTTGAGTGCCCAGCGCAAATCGCACCGTGCGCCCCGCCGACTCCACCGTCTTCGCCAGCATCCGCGCCAGCGTCGACTTGCCCACGCCACTGTCGCCGACCAACGCGACGCCTTGGAACTCGCCGTTACTGAGCGCCCCCAGCGATCGTCGCAACTCGACATCGCGCCCAACTACAGGCCACGCTGACCCCCTACCCCCGTGCATCTGAAGCCCTACTTAATTCAAGGGCGCAGTGCGCGTATTTCGTGCATACATATCAGGCAGCTTCCGTGGGTTCGGTCGTAAATCTCCATCGGGGCCGGCACGGCCCAGCGGTAGCCGCCACACGTTGTTTGTGCCGCCGACTACGATCGCGACTTGCCGGTCAGCCTCGCCGTCTGCCCGATATCCACCGAGCTGACCCGCTCCTCGTACGCACGGGACCTCACCCCTCTAGAACCAGTATTACTTGAAATATACTCGGGTAGGCCGCGGACAGCAAATTATTTTCTACCCCTCAATTCACACATATGTAAATTAAATATGCTGATTGTACAGCTGTTTCATAAGTTTCCCGGGGCACCGGCCGAGGCCCCCTTAGCAAACTCATAGGAACGGCTTGAATCGGCTCAGGCGCCGTCCGCAGATGCACGACTTTCGCGTCGACTCCGCTAGAGGTTGCAGAACGTGCGAGCGGTTTTCCTCGCGATAGGTTTACCGCGACTACAGGGCCACGCCCAGGAGCGCATCGACCGCGGTCGCCACCAAGCGGGGCGCCTCGGCGTCGTGGCCACCGTACTCGAGCGCATCGGTTGACCAACCATCAAGCGCCGCAAGCGCTTTGGGCGTGTCGAGGTCGTCGGCCAGATATTGGCGCACCCGCGCGATCACGTCGGCGGCGTCGGGGCCGGTCGGGAGCGCGGTCGCGGTGCGCCAGCGCTGCAGCCGGGCGACGGCCTCGTCGAGCACCTGCTGGCTCCAGTACCGGTCGCCGCGGTAGTGGCCGGCCAGCAGGCCCAGCCGGATGGCCGCCGCCTCGACGCCTTGGGCGCGCAGCGTCGACACCAGCACCAGGTTGCCTCGGCTCTTGGACATCTTGTGCCCGTCCCAGCCGATCATCCCGGCGTGCACGTAGTGGCGCGCGAATCGCCTTTCGCCGCGGACACATTCGGCGTGCGCGGCGGTGAATTCGTGATGCGGAAAGATCAGGTCGCTGCCCCCGCCCTGAATGTCCAGGCCGCTGCCGATGCGGCTGAGGGCGATCGCCGCGCACTCGACGTGCCAGCCGGGCCGTCCGTCGCCGAACGGCGAGGGCCAGCTGGGCTCCCCGGGCCGCGCCGCCCGCCATAGCAGGGCGTCGAGCTGATCGGTCTTGCCGGGCCGCTGCGGGTCGCCGCCGCGCTCGGAGAACAAGCGCAGCATGGTTTCTCGGTCATAGCCCGACTCGTAGCCGAACTGGGGCGTGGCGTCGGCGCGGTAGTAGATGTCGGGGTATTCGCCCTCGACGACGTAGGCCGCCCCGGACGCCAGCATCTTCTCGACCAGCTCGACGACCTCGGCGATCGCCTCGGTCGCCCCGACGTACTCGCGGGGTGCCAGCATGCGCAGCGCGGTCATGTCCTCACGGAACAGCGACACCTCGCGCTGCGCCAGCTCCCGCCAGTCGATGCCGTCGCGCTCGGCGCGCTCCAGCAGAGGGTCGTCGACGTCGGTGACGTTCTGGACGTAGTGGACGTCGTGGCCGAGATCCAGCCATTGGCGGTAGATGAGATCGAACGCCAGATAGGTTGCGGCGTGGCCCAGGTGGGTCGCGTCGTACGGGGTGATGCCGCAGACGTACATCGTGGCGGTCGACCCGGACGCCACGGGGCGCACCTGCCGGTCAGAGGTGTCATACAGCCGAAGCTCCGGGCCGCGCCCCGCCAATACGGGGACCTGTGGGGAAGACCACGACTGCATGGCAATCAGCCTAAGCGCGTCGACGAAGCGGCCCGCGCAGTGGGCCGCGGAGGAGCCGCGCAATCAGCCCCAGCGCGTCGACGATGCGGCCCGCGCAGTGGGCCGCGGAGGAGGCGCGCAATCAGCACAGCGCGTCGACGAAGCTGCCCGGAATCGCCCACCCTTAGCGCCAGGCGTCGCGGATGGCTCCCAGCAGGATCGGGGCCAGCTCGGCGCGGCACATGACGAAGTCGGGCAGGTACGGGTCGAGCTGGTTGTAGCGCATCGGCGATCCGTCGAGCCGCGAGGCGTGCATCCCGGCGGCCATCACCACCCCGGCCGGGGCGGCCGAGTCCCACTCCCACTGGCCGCCGGCGTGCACGTAGGCGTCGACGTCGCCGTCGATGATGGCCATCGCCTTGGCGCCCGCCGAGCCGATCGCGACCGGCTGAATGGGCAGCGTCTGCCGCATCCGGTGCAGGACCGCCGGGGGCCGGGTGGCGCTGACGGCGATGCGGATGGTGTCGGTGACGCCGGCGCGGGCGGCGCCGGCCGTCACGGTGTCGCTGCGGTAGACGATGTTGCCACGCGCGGGCAATGACACCGCCGCGTCGGTGATCTCGCGTTGGCCATCGCTGGGTCGCTGCCACAGCGCGATGTGGACCGCCCAGTCGTCGCGGCCCGGCGTGGAGAACTCGCGGGTGCCGTCCAGCGGGTCGATGATCCACACCCGGTCGTGCTGCAGCCGGGACAGGTCGTCGTAGGCCTCCTCGCTGAGCACCGCGTCGCCGGGCCGCTCGACGCGCAGCCGCCGCAGGATCAGGTCGTTCGCCAGGCTGTCACCCGCGTCGCCCAGCGCCCAGGGATAGCCGAACCCGACCTCGTCGCGGACCTTGAGCAATAACTCCCCCGCTTCGGCGGCGAGATCGGCGGCCAGCGCGGCATCGGTCATCTCGTCCGACTCGTCGTCGGGGGCATGGCTCACCGGTTCAGTATCGCCGACGCCGTGCCGCGCTTGCGATCACTGCTAAAAAGCCGGCCACGGGATCGGGCGATGCCGGTTGGGTCCCGGCATCACCGGATTGTCCAGCAGCGCGTGCGCGCGCATGCGCAGCGCGGCGATCTCCGCGGACGTGATGTGCTCGGCCAGTTCGTCGCCGAACGAGCCGGTGAGGGCCTCGGCGAGGCCGGCGACGGCCTTGCACGTCTGACTGTCGATCGGCTTGCCGGCCCACCCCCACAGCACGGTCCGCAGCTTGTCCTCCACGTGCAGGCACACACCGTGGTCGACCCCGAAGATGTGGCCGTCGAGGTCGCGCAGGACGTGGCCGCCCTTGCGGTCGGCGTTGTTGACCAGCACGTCGAACACCGCCATCCGCCACAGGCGAATGTCGTCGGCGTGCATCAACACGACCTCGTCGCCGGCGTAGTCGTAGGCGCGCAGCACCGGCAGGTAGCCGGGCTGGGCCTTGCCCGCGGGAAACAGGTCGACCAGATCCGGGCCCGGCCGCGGCTCGGTGTCCACCGTGTCGCCGGGTTGCTGCACCCACTGCTGCAACATGCCCGGGCCCGCCGGCCCGTGGCGAATGATCGTGTAGGGCACGATGTTCCAGCCCAACTGCGCCGACACCAGGTATGCGGCCCGCTCGCGGCCGGCCAGCGTTCCGTCGGGAAAGTCCCATAGCGGCGCCTCGCCGGCGACCGGCTTGTAGACGCAGTGCACCGCGCGCTCGTCGAGCGTCGATTCGCACAGGAAGGTGGCGTTGCTGGCCGAGCGGATCCGTCCGATGACCGTCAGCTCGCCGTTGCGCAACACCTCATGGTCGTCACACCTCGGGGTCATCGTCAGACCCGAGAAGCGCATTGCGCCGATAGCCGTTGGCGCGCGCGCAGATATGTCCCTCCGGGTCCAACGGTTCGTCGCACAGCGGGCACGGCGGACGCCCGGCCGAGATCACCCGGTTGGAGCGGCTGGCGAACTGCCGCGCCGACTCCGGCGTCAGGAACACCCGCACCGCGTCGGGACCCTCCTCGGTGTCGTCGAGCACCACCGACGCATCGAACTCGGCGTCGGTGACGGCCAGCAGCTCGACCACCACGGTCTGGGCCTCCGAATCCCAGCCCAGACCCATGGTCCCGACCCGGAACTCGGCGTCCACGGGCGTGATCAACGGCTTGAGGTCCTCGACCTCGGCGGGCTCGGGCGGAACCGGCGTGCCGAACCGGCGATTCACCTCGAGCAACAGGGCACCGATGCGTTCGGCCAGTACGGCAACCTGCTGCTTTTCCAGGATCACCGACACCACGCGCGCGTCGTGCACCGCCTGGATGTAGAACGTGCGATTTCCGGGCTGGCCAACGGTCCCGGCCACGAAGCGGTCGGGGGTGCGGAAGACGTGAATTGCGCGGGACATGGCACCTCCAAAATACCGGCTGTTGCCGTCGCCGTGCGATCCGATAGTGGTGGCAGTCGAATTAATCCGTCGAACCGCCGACCACGGCGTCGCTGGACGGCGCCCCGGCGGCCGGTGGTGCCTGCGCCTCGCCGTTGGACTGCCCGTCGGTTTCCGCCGTTGCCTCTTCCTTCGGCGGCGGTCCGGCCCGCAGTGCGGCGGCCAGCCGCGCGCCGGTGTGGTTGACGTGCAACACAAACGGGCGCAGTTCGGTGTACCGGATCACACTCACCGACGCCGGGTCGGCGGTGACGCGCTGGAACCCGTCCAGGTGTATGCCGTACGCGTCGGCGATGACCGCCTTGATGACATCACCGTGAGTGCAAGCGACCCACAGCGCGTCGCCACCATGCTCTGAGGCCAGCCGGCGGTCGTGCTCGCGGACGGCGGCCACCGCCCGCGCCTGCACCTGCGCCAGACCCTCGCCACCGGGAAAGACCGCCGCGCTGGGATGGGCCTGCACGACCTTCCACAACGGCTCGCTCACCAGCTCGCCGATCTTGCGGCCGGTCCATTCCCCGTAGTCCACTTCGGCGAGCCGGTCTTCGACGAGCGGCGCGAGACACAGCGCGTCGGCCAGTGGCTCGAGGGTGCGGCGGCAGCGCAACAGCGGCGAGGTGATCAACTCGCGGATCGGCAGATCACCGATCCGGTCGATCAGCGCGGCGGCTTGCTCGCGGCCCTTGTCGTCGAGGTCGACGCCCTCCGAACGACCGGCGAGGATGCCGGCGGTGTTCGAACTGGATCGGCCGTGTCGCAGCAGAATGACGGTCATGTCGACCATGACGCTACCCGGTACGCGGCCCCGCGACCGGAGCTGAGTGGACCGACGCCGGCGACCCGGGCGCCCTACCGGGAAACCGGCTCCGCGTGCGCCACGGAGTCGCGCACCGCCGCGCTCAGGCTGCGCTCGTCGGTGAGATCGATATCGACCAGGCTGCGGACTGCGGTGGCGACCACCTCGTCGGCCTGCGGAACGGGCCCGGCCAGGCGTGGCCGGTAAACTTCCACGACAAGTGATCGGTTCTCGATGTGGAACGAGAAACTTCGCCCATCACCGACTTGTCCGTATCCGCTAGCGAAAATGCCTGTCGACATGTCTTCGACAGCAAACTCTTTCTGCGTCATATGACGGTCAGCGGTGACGGCCATGAGCCGACGATACCTCGCCGGTCCGGCCAGACGCGGGCAGCATGGCCCTGTGGGACCGACCTCGTTCCTTAGAATTTGTGTTCCACCGCCGCACCACGAGGGAAAGCACTTGCTGTCACGACCATGGCGCCACAAGCTGGCAGCTCAAGGCGGTGTGTTGAGCCTCGCGGTTTTGCTCGGTGCGACGGTCGGTTGCTCGTCGAATCCGCTCGCCGGCGCGCCGCGCACCATCGAACCCGCGGCGGCGGCCGTGTCGCCGCCGCCGTCGCAGTCGCCGGCCGGCGCGGTGCGGCCGCTGCCCGCCCATGCCGCCGCGGCGGTGTTCGATGCCGGCACCCGCCGGCTGGCGGTCCTGGCGCCGGGCAGCGACCCGGCAGCGCCGGGCAGCATCACCGTTTTCGGTGAGGCGCAGGCCCCGCCGCGCGTCGTCGACCTGCCGGGGCCGGCCAGCGCGTTGACCGACGACGGCCAGGGCACCGCCTATCTGGCCGCGCGCGGCGGCTACTTCGCGGTCGACCTGTCCACCGGCCACACGGCGCAGGTGAGCGTGAGCGACGCGGCCCAGACCGAGTTCACCGCGGTGGCGCGACGCGCCGACGGCCGGCTCGTGTTGGGCAGCGCCGACGGCGCCGTCTACACCCTCGCCTCCCCCAAGCCGGGCGCGGTGAGCGCCGCGAGCGTCGCCAGTCGCAACAAGGTCTTCGCGCGCGTCGATTGTCTTGTCACACAAGGCGATACGACGGTGGTGCTGGATCGCGGGCAGACGTCGGTGACGACGATCGACGCCGACGGCCACGTCCAGCAGGCCCTGCGTGCCGGCCGGGGCGCCACCACCATGGCCGCCGACGCGCTGGGCCGCGTTCTGGTCGCCGACACCCGCGGCGGTCAGCTGCTGGTCTACGGCGTGGACCCGCTGATCCTGCGGCAGGCCTACCCGGTGTCGCAGGCGCCCTACGGCCTGGCGGGTTCCCGCGCGTTAGCCTGGGTTTCGCAGACCGTTTCCAATATCGTCATTGGTTACGACCTGTCCACCGGAATCCCCGTCGAAAAGGTGCGCTACCCGACCGTGCAGCAACCCAACTCACTGGCCTTCGACGAAGCGTCGGACACCTTGTACGTGGTGTCGGGATCCGGTGCGGGAGTTCAGGTCATCGATCACGCGGCGGGTAGGCGTTGACCGCGGCGCGGCACAGCCGCCTGCCCGCGGGCTGGGACACCGAGATGTCCGACGAATACGAATGGGTGCCGCTGCGCCTACCCCCGGAAGTGACCCGGGTCAGCGCGTCGACCCGATTGTCCATCGAGGCCGAATACCGCGGCTGGGAGTTGACCAGGGTGCGGCTCTACAACGACGGCAGCAGACGAGTGTTGTTGCGCCGCAAGAAGTCTCGCCTGGACGGTACCGGTTACGAGGGGCGGCGGCCCGACCAGCCGCAACTGTGACACCCGACCGGCCACGCGCGGGCGGCCACCGGCTGTACGGCCTGCTGCGGCAGCTGTTTTTCGTGATCCCGCCCGAGCGCATTCACACGCTGGTCTTCGGCTTCCTGCGCGGCGTCACGGCCGTCGCCTGGGCGCGCCGGGCCTTGCGCCGGTTGCTGGGCCCGACCGATCCGGCGCTGGCCAGCACGGTGTTCGGGGTGCGTTTCCCGGGTCCGCTGGGCCTGGCGGCCGGCTTCGACAAGGACGGACTGGGCGTACTCACCTGGGGCGCGCTGGGTTTCGGGCATGCCGAGGTCGGAACCGTCACCGCCCACCCGCAGCCCGGCAACCCGGCCCCCCGCATGTTCCGGCTGCCCGCCGACCGGGCCCTGCTCAACCGGATGGGCTTCAACAACCTCGGCGCCGGCGCGCTCGCGATGCGGCTCGCGCGCCAGCGGCCGGAGGTGCCGATCGGGGTCAACATCGGCAAGACGAAGGCAACGCCGGCCGATCAGGCAGTCGACGACTACCGGGCGAGCGCGCGGCTGGTGGGCCCGCTGGCCTCCTACCTGGTGGTCAACGTCAGCTCGCCGAACACCCCCGGGCTGCGTGACCTGCAGGCGGTCGAGTCGCTGCGGCCCATCCTGTCGGCCGTGCTCGCCGAGACGACCACACCGGTGCTGGTGAAGATCGCGCCGGACCTCTCCGATGCCGACGTGGACGCCATCGCGGACCTGGCGGTCGAGCTGGGCCTGGCCGGCATCGTCGCCACCAACACCACGATCTCGCGGCAGGGTTTGCGGACGCCCGGCGTCGACGAGCTGGGCGCTGGCGGCATCTCCGGGCCGCCGGTGGCGCGCCGCGCGGTCGAGGTCCTGCGCCGGCTCTACGGCCGGGTCGGCGACCGCCTGGTATTGATCAGCGTCGGCGGCATCGAAAACGCCGACGACGCCTGGGAGCGGATCACCGCGGGCGCCTCGCTGCTGCAGGGCTACACCGGCTTCATCTACGGAGGAGGCTTGTGGGCCAAGCAGATTCACGACGGCGTCGCCCGGCGGCTGCACGACGGGGGGTTCGCCTCGCTCAGTGAGGCGGTCGGCGCGGCGGCTCGGGGCTGAGCCTACTTCTGTTCGTAGGTGGCGTGGATGACCGCGCGGGCGATGGCGTGCTGGAACAGGTTGAACCCGAGGAAGGCCGGGCTGGCGTCCTCGGGCAGATCCAGCTTGTCGGTGTCCACGGCGTGCACGGCGATGTAGTAGCGATGCGGGCCGTGCCCGGCCGGCGGCGCGGCGCCGAGGTAGCGGCGCAGCCCGGCATCGTTGACCAGCGTGAGCGCGTCACCGGGCAGGTTGCTGCCGTCGCCGGCGCCCTCGGCCAGCTCGGTGACGTCGGCGGGCAGGTTCGCGACCGCCCAGTGCCAGAACCCGGAGGCCGTCGGCGCGTCGGGGTCATAGACGGTGACGGCGAAACTGCGGGTCCCGTCCGGGAATCCCGACCAGCTCAGCTGGGGGCTGACGTCCTCACCACCGGCGCCCATGATGCCGCTGACCTGGGGCTTGGCCAGGGGCTGACCGTCGGTGACCGATTGCGAGGTCAACGTGAACGTCGGCAGCTTGGGCAGCGATGCGTATGGGTCGGGCGCAGTGCTCATGGCGGTCCTCTCGGGTGATCGGCTTGCGTTCGTCAACTAGCAGTGGGTCAGGAAGTGGGTCAGCACGTCGGTGCCGAACCGCAACGCGTCGATGGGTACCCGTTCATCGACGCCGTGGAACAGCGCGGTGAAATCCAGGTCCGGCGGCAACCGCAGCGGGCTGAAGCCGAAACAGCGAATACCCAAGCGCGCGAAGGATTTCGCGTCGGTACCACCGGAGAGCATATACGGCACGGTGCGGGCGTCCGGGTCGAGCGCCAGCACGGCGGCGTTCATCGCGTCGACGAGGTCACCGTCGAAGCTGGTCTGATAGGACGAGAAGTCCTTGATCCATTCGCGGGTCACGTCCGGCCCGAGCAGCTCGTCGATCTCGGCCTCGAACGCCTCCTTGCGACCGGGCAGGATCCGGCAGTCCACCACCGCCTCGGCGATCGCCGGGACGACGTTGGCCTTGTACCCGGCCTTGAGCATCGTGGGGTTGGCGGTGTCGTGCAGCACGGCCTTGAGCATGCGGGCCATCGGACCCAGCTTCTCGACCGCTCCCCGCAGGTCGCCCGACTCGGTGTCGAAGGTCAGCCCGGTTTCCTCGCTGACGGCCGCGAGGAACTGCGCGACGGTGTCGGTCAGCACCAGCGGAAACTGGTGCCGGCCCAGCCGGGCGACGGCCTCGGCGACGGCCGTGACGGCGTTCTGGTCGTGCACCATCGACCCGTGACCGGCGGGGCCACGGGCGGTGAGCCGCATCCACGACAGCCCCTTTTCGGCCGTCTCGATCAGGTAGAGCCGACGTTCTCCCCCGTCGCGGCGCGGCACGGTCAGCGAGAACCCGCCCACCTCGCCGATCGCCTCGGTGACCCCGTCGAACAGATCCGGCCGGTTGTCGACCAGCCACTGCGCCCCGAAGGTGCCGCCGTGCTCTTCGTCGGCGATGAACGCGAAGACCAGGTCACGCGGGGGGACGATGCCGGCCCGCTTCAACTGCCGGGCCACCACGATCATCATCCCGACCATGTCCTTCATGTCGATCGCCCCGCGGCCCCAGACAAAGCCGTCTTTGACCGCGCCGGAGAACGGGTGCACGCTCCACTCGGTGGGCTCGGCCGGCACCACGTCGAGGTGCCCGTGGATGAGCAGGCCACCACGCGAGGGGTCGGCGCCGGGCAGGCGGACGAAGACGTTGCCGCGGCCGGGGGCGCCGGATTCGACATACTGGGGGGCGTAGCCGACCTCGGCGAGCTGCTCGGCGACCCATTGGGCGCACTCGGCCTCGCCCTTGGTGGTCTCGGGTTCGCCGGTGTTGGTGGTGTCGAACCGGATCAGCTTGCTGACCACCTCGACGACGTCGTCACTCGGGTTGGTCGGCTCCTCGGTCGCCCCGCTCTGAATGGTCACAACCCCCTTTCCTACCATTGCCGCGGCCGGACGGCCCGATGCCGAGCATCGCGGCGTCACGAGGAGTCGGATTGGGTTCGCGGCAGGCAATCCGATAGCCTTAGCTGCCAACCCATGCTGGTTTGGCCTTGTCCGAGTGGCGGAATGGCAGACGCGCTAGCTTGAGGTGCTAGTGCCCTACTAATGGGCGTGGGGGTTCAAGTCCCCCCTCGGACACATCCGGCGACACGACTCAAGTCGGCCGTCGCCTTGACTCGTCGCAGATGGGGATCGTAATCAAGACGCAGACCCAGGCTCGCGTACACCTGAGCGCGTTCCGCCCCGGTTGCCTCACCAAGCACCGCTGACAGCCCGCCCAACTCCTCGACCAACTCGCTAATCTGTGCAGCAGACATGGCGCGGGGTCTCTCGGCTCGTTCAAGAAGGGCCATCAGCTCGTCGCGCTCGGCGGTGCGACGGCGCAATGCAGCGGTCAAGTCCTCAACGGCCACACCAGACTCTACTGCGGTAATCAAAGCAGCAACCTTGCCATTCGCCTCGCTGAGCTGGCGCTGCAAGGCGGCGTAGCCAGCTCCCGCTGCCGGGTCCACCTCCTGCCCGCGCGCCAGGTCTTCCGGATCGGCCAGGCTGGCGATCCATTCGTCGAGTCGAGGTGTCACGGCGTCCTCGCGGAGGTAGACCGTACGCGGGTGATCAGTCAGTTCCGCAGGTACAGAACGCGACCTACCTAGCTCACAACGGTAGAGGATCCGGGTTGCTCGCTTCCCCACTCGAGCAGCGCCCTGCATCCGCCGTCCACATACGGCGCAGTACAGCATCCCGCGAAGCGCGTACGGCACCGCCGATTCTCTGCTGCAGACGAGACCGGGACCACGCCGCGCCTGCGTACGAAGACGAACAGCCTGAGCCAAATCGTCAGGGATCAGCGCTTCGTGTGTGCGGCGGTCCGGTGCGATCCAGTCTGCCTGATCACGCCAGCGCATACGCGTCTCATACCCGGCAGCGACGTCGTCAGGGTTTACCAGGACCTCGTATTTCTCCTGCTTGCCCCAAACGCGGACACCGAGATATGTCGGGTTGTCAAGTATGGCGCGGATCGCCGAATGAGACCAACCTCGCGGGTCACGGTGACGATTCCGCGCCGGGTCATACTGGCTCGGCGACGGCACACCATCGTCGGTGAGCCGTTGCGCAATGTAGCGCAGGCCCGCTCCGTCGGCGTACATGCGGTAGATCCGCTCGACGACCGACGATGTCGCGGGGTCAGGTTCGAGGCGGTGAAGCCGCTGCCCAAGATTTGCCTTGGCAAGGTTTGGGTGCGAGCCGGCATCGACGAGCCGGTAACCGTACGGCGGTCGACCACCGAGATATCTGGCCGTGTCCTGCGCAAGTGCCGACATCGCCGTACGGACACGCATCTGGATGCGGGCGCGCTCTCCCTTGCTCATGCCGCCGAAAAGAGTCATCACTAAGTCATGCGCCTCGGAGCCGGGATCGACCGCTCCGCCAACCTCCGGCACCCACAGGCCCACTCCGTAGTGCGTGAGCACCGGGAAAGTAAGCGCGAACTGCGGCCCATAGAACGCACGGGCAGGTTCCCCGATCACTACGGCGTCGAAGCTACGGTCACTACAAGCGACATCTGCAAGGAGCCGTGACGCCTCTGGCCTGCGCTTCCATGGCAGCGAACGGCTCTGTCCCACATCGAAGTAGTCAGCGGTGAGGACTCCGCCGTGCGGAGTGATCAGGTCCATGGCACGCCGCTTCTGCCAGCTGCGGCTCGCCTCCGGGTCTTGAGCGTCCTCCGTGCTCACTCGGCCATAGAAGGCGAACCTCAGGCTCATGCCACTCCCCTCCCTGATCCAAGCATCCGGTCCCGCACAGCCATTATGACGTGTACCAGCGCGCGGTTGGCCTCGCGCGGAATTCGGTAGTGGTCGGCGACGTCAACTTCAACACCCTCCTCTGACAGGGTCGGCGCATCGAGTCGAGCGTCGCACTCGGAGCGAGAATGTGCTGTTCGGGAGTTGTCAGTCATCGGGTCCCCCTGGCAGATCCGATTGTTCGTCGCGGGCTTGGCGACGGGCCTCTACCAGTCCGATGCGGCGGGTGTCGATACGTTGGAGGGCGGCAGAGTAGACGAGGGTGCGGTCGCCGGAGGTGGCGTGTCCTGCACGGTCGAACTCCCACCCCACCTGGTCACTTTGCTCGGCTAGATCGAGTGGTGAATAGTGTTGTGGTGAACAGTTTTTGGCGACTTGTTCTCGAATCCAGGTGGCGCGGATGGCGCGTAGCGCGCCCATGGTGACCGAGTAGCGGCGGGATTTGGTGGTGACGTGTCCTCGGTAGCCCAGGGTGTGTAGCCAACGCCCGATCCCTGCCAAGGCATCGATACCGAGGGTGTGGGCTTGGTCTGCCAGGTGGGCGATGGTGGTCAGGATCGCCCGGATGTGGTCGGTGACGTTCAGGTCCTCGATGGCTTCAGCGGATAGGCGGCGGGCAGCGACACCGAAGTCTTGTAGGGATTTCGTGACGTATTTGGCTAGGTATCCGGCGACTCGGCGCGGCGACGTCCGACTCATGGCGATGTGTGTATCTGATTCTGTTGGGACCGCGTGGTTTTGGGTTCCCAGTGGTTGGGTATCGATCTGCCTGCCGAACCGGACCACCAGTGGCGCAGTGTCGTGAGACTTGTTGGGATTGTCGGATTGGCGGTTGGTGTCGGGGTGCAGGACGTCGAGAGTGACGGTGCGGGCGGCGTGCTGGATAAGGGCGGCGAGTTCGGCGGCAGTTATCGGCGGCTCCCAGACAGGGCCGGTTGCCGAACGGGGCTCCCCACCACCACATGTGGCGGCGGGGCCGTGATCGCTCTGGTCACGTGAGCCGGCGGTGGCGGTACCGGCGTGGCCTTCGGGGGGATCGAGGCGGATGAGGGCGTGAATGTGGGGGATCGCACGGGCCTGCATTTCGACGACCTTGACAAAACTGGCTTTCACCGAGCCAGGTGCAATGCCAGCAGCTTTGAGGTGTTTGGCGAGATTGCGTCGTAGGGCGATGGTGAAACGCCGCCATAGTTCGGGCAGGTGCCAGGTAAACAGGACGTGCCCGAGGTAGTCGTAGCACTCGGCGCACAGCGGTTGCCCGACCGCGGGGTCGGTGCGATCATGGATGATGCGGCACCACATGGGTTTTCCGTGTGGGCATTGCTTGTGGCCACCCATCATACGGTGGTCACGGCAGACGCTGCCTGTGCTGCCATGGACAGGACCGAAGCTGGGCGCGGTCAACGTGGCGAATACCTGGGGACGGTCGGCCACGGCGGGGGTGATGTTGTGGCGGCCTCCAGTGGTTCCTGCGGCGACGAGTTGCCAAGTGTCGCGGGCGTACAGGTCTGAGCAGGAGGGGCAGACGGTGGCACGGCGGTTGTTGCACCGCACCCACACGATTCTTTCGCGGCCGAACTCGTCAGTACCGGTGAGTTGGATCGGGTTGGCGCAGAAACCGACTGATCCGGCGCGCCGCCACCAGGTGTCGAATCCCGGCGAGCAGGCACGGCGCATCATTTCGGTGACCACGCGATGGTGGTCGATGTCGGCGGGAAGACCCGGCAGCGTGATTGCCGGGCACCCTGCTTCGTGGACGGCGCTCACTGGTGCCCCGAACGGTTGCCGCTGTCGCCGTCTGTGCCGGTGGTGTTCTCGCTGTCGGCCTCCCTAGCCTGGGATGAGCGTGTGCGCCGCGCGGGGAAGGCGCGCACCAGATAAGCGATATCGGCATCGGTTACCCAGAACGCGCGCATGCGGACCGGGTGGGCGGTGCCATCGATCATCATGTAGCCGACCCCGCGTGTGCCGTCGGGGATTAGATCGCATTCGGCCCCGGCATCGCGGGCACCCTGGCCCAGGACCATGGCCGTTTGCGATGCCTCGGTCAGGCGCAACCCGATCCGCACCGTGAACAGCTGCCGCACGGGCAGGGTGTCTTTGGACGGATCCTGCACCGCCGCCACCACCGAGATACCCACCGCGCGGCCCTGCGAGAGCAGCAGCCCTAGCAGTTGTTCGATTTCGGTCTTGATCTTGCGGTCGGTGACGTAGGCGGTCAGCGCCGCGATCTCATCGATGACGACCACGAACAACGGATCGGCCGTGGTCGGTGTGTGTAGGCGGGCGTGCCCGCGTAGCCGGTTGGCGCGTTCATGCATCAGCATGACCAACGCACGGAGCAGTTCCAGGGTTTGGCCGGTGACGTCATGGGCAAAGAACGAAAACATCGACGCACCGGGACCGAGTTCCATGCCGCCCTTGGGGTCGATCACGCACAACCGGACGCGCCCGCTCTTCACGTCCGGGGCTAGACCGGCGATCAGTGACCACAACACACTGCCCTTACCCGCACCGGTGGCCCCAGCCACCAGCACGTGATGCCCGAGGATCGGCAGCCGCCACACGCCCCGGTTCTCGGTGACTCCGACGCCGATGGCCAACAAGTTCACCGTCGCACCAGGTTCGGGCATGGGCAGGGCGACGGGTTCCGCGAGCACGTCGCCGCGCATGATCGTGATCCGGATTTCACCGGGTGCTGTGGCGGTGATGGTGATCCGGTCGGCCGTCCACGCGGCAGCCAACGCGTCGGCTTGGCGCTGCCAGTGGCTGATCGATTGACCGGTCACCACCCGCACCGCAAGTATGTCGGTGAAGTCGCCGATATACACCCCAAGTAGTGCTGGAATGAGTTGGCGGTCAACGAGTTTGGTGGTCAACCCGTGCAGGCTGCAGACGTGTTCCCAGCGGCGCCGGTAGCGCCACCAGGTCTGCGCATAGTGGGTGGGCGGGTCGATCACCCACCGCTGCAGACTATTCTCGTCGACGAATCCCCACAGCGTGTACAGGGCGATGAAACCTACGAGCGTGAGGAATCCGGCGTTCAGGCCCTGCCAGCACGCCACGCCGACCGCGACAGCGACCGGGGCACCGAGCAACGGGAACTGTGCACCCCACCACAGCAGCCGCCCGGCCGCTACCAGGATTGACCAGATAAGTTCACCGACCCAATCCTCACCAGAGGATTGGGTGTTGTTCTTGTTGTTTGTGTTCGACACGACTACTTCTGCCTTTCGTGAAAAAGAATGCGGGAGTCGGGAAACCACCCCGGCAGCGCTCAAAGCCAACGTGAGCAGTTAGTGGCTGCCGGGATGGTTCCCTGGCGGTTACGGGCGCGGCGTGGAACCCGGCTTGCCGCCCTCGGCGGTGGTGATCGTCTCAGCACGGAACGCGATACCGCTGCGGCCGTCCTGCGACCACGGCAGTGCCACCAAACCAGTCACCGATACCTGCTGGCCCACAGCGACTTTCGGAGCACCAGGCACGGTCACCGACAACACGTCCCCGCCATCGACGTCCAGCGCCATCAACTGCACCGTATGCAGCACCGCGCCGGTGGCCTTATCGATTTTGGGCTGCCCGGTGCCGAAATCGGTCCGCGGCTCGGGGTTTTTCGTGCAGATAAACGACACCGCAGTGGTGTCAATTTTGAGTTTCATCTGTTCTGTCCTTTCCGATCGTTGTCACCGACGTGTGGTGACTGGATCTAGGACAGCGCGATGGGCGAAGCGTCGATAGCGGCAGCTAGGAACAGCAAGGAACACTGCGAACGCGCACATATGCCCGGACCTGCGGCGTTGTTCATGCATGATCGTTGTATGGCCTTGACCGACCCTGCTCGCCGCCAGAGCGGACTACAGGTTCATCAAGCGCGCGAGGACGCCAAGATGAGTCTGAACGATCTGGCGGCCAGAGTCGAGACGGTCCGCAAGCAGCGCGGCGACACACCACCGGAGCGGGCTACGTTGCGCCAGCAGATCGTTCGGATCGAAGGCGGCGGCAGCGCGGGGCCGATGTGGCGTGGCGACCTCGCCGAAGCGTTAGGCCTCGATCCTGCCGAGCTGTTCGGGCTGACAGTCGAAACCAGTCTGCCGCGCCCACTTCTGCTGCAGCTTCCGGTTGACCGTGATGTCCTGACCGTGATCGCTGACCAGCGCCAAGTCCATATCCAGGCCGAACATACCTTCGGTCCTGACTACGCCCAACCGCTGGTGGAACGCGATTTGCAGACCGTGGAAGCGCTCATCAAATCCACGCCCGCTGAGCTGCGCACCCAGGTACGTGAGGTAGCGGGAACCATCGCCGAAGTCGCCGGCTGGATAGCGCAAGACCTCGGGGACCACCCCAAAGCGCGGGAACTGACCGATCGAGCCACCGATCACCTGCGGGCCGCCGCCCCTGACCTGCGCGCCATGGTGTGGATGCGCAAATCCAACATCATCGCTAGCCAGGACCCCGACCTGGCGGTCGAACTTGCCGCCGATGCCGCACGATTGATCGACGGCCACGAGGTAGGACGGCTGCAAGCCAGCATCGCCCGTCAACAGGCCCTCGCTGCGATCGCCAACGAGGACAAACGCGGGTTCTTGCGTCACGCCGCGCATGCGCTCGAACTCGGCGATATCGAACCCGCCGCCGGTGATCGCGCCACCTACGCCCACGCTGGATTCGTCGCCAGCGATATCGCCTCGGGATACTTGGAACTCGGCCAGCCACAGCAGGCCGTCGAGCTGCTCACCCGGCACCGACCGTCCTGGACCTCCCATCAGCATCGTGACCGGGCCGTCGCCGACATCCGGCTGCTACACGCTCTCGTTGTGATCCGCGAGTATCAACTCGCCTGCGCCCACGCCGCCGAAGCCCTGCGCGGTTACTTGGCCGCGCCGTCCCAACGCGCACGGCGACACCTTGCCAGCTGCGCGACCCTCCTGCGTGATCGGCGCCGACACGACAAAAGCCCACTGCTGCAACAACTTTTCGGACAGATCAAGGACGCAACCGAAGGAATCGCCCCATGACCGATACCGTCATCCCCAATATCACCGCGGCCAGCGACCACACCCGAGCCGATCTTGCGGTCCTGCCGGTCGGCTCGTTCGAGCAGCACGGCCCCTACCTGCCACTTGGCACCGACACCCTAATTGCCGTCGCCATTGCAACCTCAATCAGCGCACATCACAACATTTTTCAGCTTCCGCCCCTAACTTTCAGCTGCTCCCACGAGCACGCCGAATTCGCCGGAACCCTCAGCATCACAGCCACCACCCTGGCTGCTGTTGTCGGCGACATTGCCCACTCCCTCGCCGAGCAACATGTCCGCGGGCTAATGATCGTCAACGCCCATGGCGGCAACGCTGTCCTGACCAACGTTGTCCAGCAAGCCAACCACCCCGGCGCACGGATCCGACTCGGCCTATACCCCAGCCGTGACGACTGGACCGAAGCCCGCGAAGCCGCCGACATCACCAGCAGCAACCATGACGACATGCACGCCGGTGAACTCGAAACTTCGATACTGCTGGCGGCCTACCCCGAATATCTGCGCGACGGCTGGGCTGGTGCCAACCACACCGCCGACGACCGCCGCTACCTGACCACCCTCGGCATCGCCGCCTATACCGACAGCGGTGTCATCGGTTACCCGAGCCGCGCCACCGCCACCAAGGGCAGAAAAACCCTCGACCACCTAGGACGCAGCGCCGAAACCCTCCTGAACATCCTCACCGCACCGCAATAGCCGACCAAGCCAGGGGCGGCGGCTACCGTCCGCTTGGCCGCTCCCGTCCGCCGCCGCCCAACAAACCGGCGAGCGCCACCCAAGGAACCCAAAAACCGGCTCTGGCCTGCGGTGTGAGAAGTCTCTGTCAGGAGGATCACCGCACGGTCCGCGCCGAACGGGAGCGCCGCTGACGGTCGTCGGCCGCCGATTCCTATGCCGGAATGGCGAGCAGACGGAACTGTAAGGCCGACTTGGTGAGAATTTTCCTTACTGCTATTAAAGAACTACCGGCGTTTCCGCGGCCTCGCGAAGCGGGGCGTCGGTAGGGTCCGCGTCCGAACCGGTGCGGTCTGACTCATTTCTTTACCGGCCGCGAGCAGTGTGGCGTGCCTGCAATCGTCAGATCCGTCGACCGTGCCTGGTTCGGCGCGGAACCGCCGGACGGAATGACCTGATAGGAGCGCGACCAAGCATCCCGTAGCAGTATCGTCCCCGCCCGACGGCTTCGCCCTTTCACCCCATCCAGGAAATCCCGGTCACAGGAAGGCCGCAATGCAATCCACCATCGCCGCATCCACCCAACCACAGGTCACCGTCGGTGTCGACACGCACAAGCAGTTCCACGTCGCCCACGCCGCCGATCAGCTGGGCCGTCCGCTGGGCAGCCACCGCATGGCAGCCAGCACCGCCGGGTACCGTCAATTCGTGTCCTGGGCTCACGGGCTGGGCCAGCTCGTCATCGTCGGTATCGAAGGCCCCGGCCACTACGGCGCGGGCCTGGCCCGCTACCTGCGCGCCGAGGGCATCGCGGTCACCGAGGTCGGCCGCCCCAAACGGCAGCGCCGGGCACGCTACGGCAAATCCGACGACACCGATGCGGCCGGAGCCGCCGCGATCGTGTTGGCCGGCGAAGCCCTCGGCGACCCCAAGTCCGCCGACGGTGCTGCCGAAATGGTGCGGGTGCTGCGGGTGGCCCGTACCAGTGCGGTGCGCGCCCGCGCCAAGGCCTACACCGCCCTGCAGGACCTTTTGGTCACCGCTCCCGCAGCGCTGCGTGAACAGCTGGCCGGCCTCTACAAAAAGCGTCTCATCCAGGCCTGCAAACAGTTGTCTGAGTCCGAAACGCCAAGCAGTCCAACCGATGCCATCACGATGGCGATCAAATCACTGGCGGCGCGCTGCGAGCAACTCGACGTCGAAGCCGCCCGGCTCAAACACCACATCGACACCATCACCGCCACCGCCGCACCGCAGTTGCGCGCCGTCTACGGTGTTGGCCCCGACACCGCCGCCACGCTGCTGGCAGCGATCGGCGACAACCACGATCGGATCACCAGCGACGGCGCCTTCGCTAAACTCTGCGGAGTCAGCCCGCTGCAGGCCTCCAGCGGCAAAACCGTCCGACACCGACTCAACCGCGGCGGCAACCGTGATGCCAACCGGGCGCTGCATGTCATCCTGGTCGTGCGGCTGCGCCGCCACCAACCCACCCGTGACTACATGGCGCGGCGCCTCGCCGAAGGGAAAACCAAAAATGAGGTCATGCGCTGTCTCAAGCGCTACCTCGCCCGCGAAATCTTCCACGCCCTCCAACCGTCAAGAAAGGCAACAAAAATCGTTGCCTGAACATAGGAGCATCTGCTATCGAGCTTGCTCCGCGATGTGGCATCGCTGTTGACGATTTCCAGCGCGTCGTCACGTAAGGGGTAGATCAGCTCCTCGACGGTTGCTTCCTGCGGTGGCAGCGGTGGATCGACCCGTAGAACCTCATGCTGATTGGGAAGTCACCGCTGGGTCTCCGTCTTCCCATAGCAGCAGTTGGCGAACGGCGGGACGTGGTCCGTAGGGCCGAAGCATTTGGCTGGCTGGACGCGGGCGTACCCGTTGGGGCCACCAGAACCAGCGCCCGAGAAGTGTGGCGATGGACGGGGTCATGAACGATCGCACGATCAGCGTGTCGAACAGCAGACCTAGACCGATGGTGGTCCCCACCTGGCCAAGAATCACCAGCGAGCTGAACATGAAGGAGGCCATGGTGGCGGCGAACACTAGGCCCGCAGAGGTTACCACCGAGCCGGAGCCGGCCATCGCCCGGATAATGCCGGTCTTTAATCCAGCGTGAATTTCTTCTTTGAACCTCGAGATCAGCAGCAGGTTGTAGTCGGATCCCACCGCCAAGAGGATGATGACAGACAGCGCAAGCACCACCCAGTAGAGTTTGATGCCCAAAAGGTCTTGCCAGACCAGTACCGACAGCCCGAACGAGGTGCCCAGCGAAAGTGCCACCGTGCCCACGATGACCACCGCGGCCACCAGGCTTCGGGTGATGAACAGCATGATCAGCAATATCAGGCTCAGCGCGGCCAGACCGGCGATCATGAGATCGTAATTGGCCATGTCGTGGATGTCTTTGTAGGTTGCCGCGGTGCCGGCGAGGTAGATGTGGGCGTCCGCCAGGGGGGTGCCCTTCACAGCCTCGTGGGCTGCTTTCTTGATCGGATCGACATGCGAGATACCCTCGGGGGTCGCGGGATCGCCTTCATGGGAGACGATCATGCGGGCGGCCTTGCCGTCGGGGGAGAGGAATAGTTTCAGACCTCTTTTGAACTCGGGGTTGTCGAAAGCCTCCGGCGGTAAGTAGAAGGAATCGTCATTTTTGGCGGCGTCATACGCTTGTCCCAGGGCAGTCGCGTTGTCAGTCGAGGCCCGCGTTTGGGCGTTGATCCCGAAGTTGGTGGCGTAGCTGGACAGCGTCAGTTCCAGATTTTTCTCCTGGTCGGCGATCTGCGGCGGTAGCAGCGTGAGCAGTTGCTGCTGGCCGGCATCCAATTTATCCAACGATGCGGTGAGGTTTTGAAACTGTTCGCTGAGCTTGTCGATACCGTCGAGTGCGTCAAAGACGTTTCTGAGCGCAGAACAGACGGGGATATCGTAGCAGTGCCTTTCCCAATAAAAATAGCTGCGAATCGGCCGGAAGAAGTCGTCGAAATTCGCGATCTTATCGCGCAGGTCATTGGTCGTTGCGATCGTGTCGTGAAAGTTCTGGGTCTCGGCGTGGGTAGCGGCGGCGAGCTCCTTCTGCAGGGCGTACTGCCGGTTCAAAATGTTGATCGTATTTCTCAGCAGGTCGGCCTGCTTCAACAGATCTTCCGCGCGTTCTTTCTGGTAATGCAGGTTCTGGATCTGGCCGACGTTTCCCGCGCTGATCTGGAAAGCTAGCGAGGTGTGATCGATCGGGGTTCCCAACGGCCTGGTCATGGACTGAACCCGGGCGATACCGGGAGTGTGAAAGACCGCCTTGGCTACCCGCTCCAGGTTGATCATATCGGCCGGGTCGCGCAGATCATGATCGGCCTCGATCATCAGCAGTTCGGGATTTAGCCGGGCTGGAGAAAAATGCCGTTCCGCCGCCGCATACCCGACCTTTGCCGGAACCGATGAGGGCATATAGGCCTTAGCGTCGTAACTGGTTTGATACCCCGATAAGGCGAGCAGACCGACCAAGGCGACCCCACACGTCACCACCAGTATGGGCCCGGGCCAGCGCACGATGGCCGTGCCGATGCGCCGCCACACCCGGGTCCTCATCGCGCGCTTGGGGTCTAAGAAGCCAAAAAAACTGGCCACGGTCAGCACGGCCGGGGCCAACGTGAGCGCGGCTGCAACCGCGGTCAGCATGCCCACCACGCCGGGAATGCCCATGCTTTGAAAATAGGGCGACCGGGTAAAGCCCAGACAAAACACCGCGCCGGCAATAGTCAGTCCCGACCCCAAGATAACGTGGGCCGTCCCGTGCGACATCGTATAGTAGGCTGCTTCGCGATCCTCGCCCGCTTGCCGGGCCTCGTGATAACGGCCGACGACAAATATCGCGTAGTCCGTCCCGGCGGCGATGGCCAGCAATGTGAGAATATTGACCGAGAACGTCGAAAGTTCGATGATCCCGTAGTTTCCAAGGACGGCGACGATTCCGCGGGCGCAGGCCACCTCGATCAAAACCACCGCCAGCACCAGCGCGACGGTGACGACAGACCGGTACAGCGAAAACAACATGACCAAGATCACCAGGCCCGTGATCAGGGTGACCTTCAGAAGACTTTTCTGGCCCGCGCTGAACTGATCCGAGATCACCGGCCCCAGGCCGGTCACGTAGGCCTTGACCCCGGGTGGTGGCGGCGTATGGTCCACGATGGCACGCACGGCGTTGACAGACTCGGTCGCCAAGCTCTGGCCTTGGTTGCCGGACAAATACACTTGCACGTAGGCGGCCTTGCCGTCGTTGCTTTGCGAGCCCGCCGCCGTCAGCGGATCCCCCCAAAAGTCCTGGACGTGCTGGACGTGCTTGATATCGGCTTCGAGCTTGCGGACCACGGTGGCGTAAAACCGGTGGGCGTCATCGCCCAGCGGCTTATCGCCCTCCAGAAGGACCATCGCCGAATTGTCGGAATCGAACTCGTGAAAGAGTTTGCCCATGCGTTTCATCGCCTGCAGCGACGGCGCATCATTGGAGCTCATCCCCACCGTGTGCGCTTCTGCAACCGCCTCCAAGTTGGGCACGGCAATATTGGTGACGGCAGCCAGCGCCAGCCAGAGCAGCACGAGCGGCACCGAAAGCCGGCGGATGGTGTGCGCCAAGAAAGACCGTCGGCCGTCATGGTCGCTCATGCGGACTTCACCAGGCAGAAGGTATAGGCGTTCACTTCGTTAAAGATTCTCTCGTCCTTGACCTCGCCGTCCACGGTGATGCGGCAGCCAAGGGGATTGCTGTCGCCCTGTGCCATCAGGTTGGCAAAGGCCCCGGGCTGTGTCGTGATCATGGTCAACGACCACGGCAGGGTCGCGTCGAGGACTTGCTGGGGCTGTACATTGATGTCCAAGTAGTTGATGGTTGCCACCTTCCCGGGTTCGCCGAAGACCTCAAGGGTGATGCGTTTAGGGTTGAAAGGCTCGATTTCTTCCGAGACGGCACCGGTAGCCGACGTGCCTTTGTGCGCCCCGAAGGCACCATGCAGTCGGAAGACGCCGAACCCCGCGACCGCGACCACGACCACGGCGACCAGCATCATCCAGCCGCGCCTGACCAGGCGGCTAACTGAAATACCCTTCACCCGTTGGCCTTTCGATGACCGGTGACACATCTTCCTGCGCGTCACGCGGGGATCGATCGGCTATGACGGTACGGTACGGGGCCGGACATCACAAGAGACGCACACCGTACACATTGGCCGGGCGCGCGATGACCGACCACCCTATCCGGCGGGCCGGGTCAGGCTGGGGATGATGACGTCGTCGACGAGGGCCGACACGGTCTGACGGGTGGGCGCCCGGGTGGAGATGATGGACCGGAAGATGAGGTAGCCGGGCAGCAGATCCCAGAGTTCGTCGCTGATGGCGGCCTCCCCGATCTCACCGCGGTCGACCGCCCGCTGCAGGACGTGGCGGATCAAGCCTTTCCGCTGCTCGATGAACTGGCGCTGCATGACATCGTTGAGAACCCGGTTGCGCGACACTTCGACGAGCACCGCGCGGATGGTGCTGGCGTGCTGGCACGCCTCCTGGCATACCACCTCGCCCAGTCGCACCAGATCGCCCCGCAATGTGCCGGTCTCGGGCGCAACCGCGACCTGGCGGATGCCCTCGATGAACGCCGCCAACACCAATTCGGCTTTCGACGGCCAGCGCCGATACACGGTGGCCTTGCTGGCTCGGGCGGTCGCTGCGACCGCGTCCACCGTCAACCGGTCATACCCATGCTCCTGCAGCAGCTGCAACGTCACCGCCAGCAACTCGGTCTCCCTGGGCGACCACGGTGACAACTCCGTTGTCGCGCGATCAGCAATAGTCACAGCCACCACAATAGAACCGTCGGGGCAGCACCGGCCAGTAACCTACCGTTGTGCTCACGCCGGTTCATCGATGTCGCGGCCGGTGGCCAGGTCAGCACAGTCGACGTCCTCGACATCGGCGCGGCTGCGCAGGCAAGCACCCGCCGCTGTCCCCCGACACCGCCACCAGCACACCGGCCCAGTGCTGACGCGCAAGCACGACGGAGCGACCCGGCTGGTCACCGAAATCGGGAGGCCCAGGCCACGTCGCGGACCGGGGCGACCACGGCGGCCGCGACGTCGAGGTCATCGTCCAATCCGGGTCTACAACGCAGACTCCCAGGTCAATAGCCCCTCTTGCTCGAAGACTCGAGATAACGAAGTTCGGCGACCTCACTCACCCGGACCTGTTCCCAGCCCTTCTCAATGGTGAGTTCCCGTGTCGCCCTCAAGACCTGCTCGCGCATATGTCGGCGAAACGACATCCGCACCGATTCAGTTGGCATACGAGCAGAATAGGTGGCGAACTGGGATCCCCCGCGCAGCCTGACGACAGGCGTCAAACGGTGCAGTCGAGAAAGTCGACGACCGCCGTTGAGAATGCGTCGTTGTTGTCGCCAGCAACCATGTGGCCCGCGCCCGACACGTCAACGGTTTGCGCGTGGGGAACCAGGGTGAGGAAATCCTTCACTGTCTCTTCGGAGACCATGTCTGATAGAAGGCCGCGGACCAGCAGCGTCGGCGCGGACACCTGTCGCGCGCCATCGACAAGGAATGCGCTCATCATCTCGAACTCCTCTGCGCCGTCGTCTAAATCACCCTGCAGGAACTGAAAATTCGACGTCACAAACGCCGGATCCCATCGCCAGGCCCAGCGACCATCTCCACGTCGCCGGAGGACTTGTTGGAGGCCGTCGACGTTTTCGGGGCGAGGGCGGTGCGGGTTGTAGGCGGCGATCACGTCAGCGGCCGACTCTAAGCTGTCGAAACCTTCGGGATGGGCCGACATGAACGCTACGACTCGTCGGGCGCCGTGCATCTCCATTCGCGGAGTGATGTCAACCAGGACGATGGCCTGCCATAGCTCCGGCGGGGCGAGCAAGTGCGTGCCGAGGATGGTCAAACCGCCCAACGATGCCCCGATCGCGGCAACTGGGCGGGCGGAGCCGGCGTACGCGCGCACGGCCAACAGGTCGGACCCCAGCCGTTCGATGTCATAGCGTCCGTCCGGATCCCAGTCGCTGTCACCATGTCCCCTTGCGTCGTAGGCGGCAACGGTGTAGCCCCGCTGATGCAATCGTTGGGCGGTGACATCCCAGGCGTGCCGGCTCTGACCACCGCCGTGAAGGAGCAACACGACCGCCCGCGGTCCGTCACAGCGGTAGAAGTCGACCGCCAGCGAGAGCCCATCCACCGTGGGCACGCGCTCGACGACAGGAGCGGACGAATCATGTGCTCTGTTTGCAGACATCAAGAGATGGCCTTCGGTGCGACGACGGTGACGGTGCCCTGCGCCGCACACACCGCTCTGCCGTCGTTGCAGATGTCGATACGTGCCACACCGCTGGTTCTGCCCAGCGAGATGATCTCAGCCGTGGCTACACAGGTTCCGCTGGAGACTGGACGAAGCAAATTCAGTTTGAACTCCGTCGTCGCGACCCAGGATCCCATCGGAATCACGGGATAAAACACCACTCCAAGGCAATGGTCGACCATGGCCGACAAGCAGCCGCCATGCAAGTTGCCGAAAGGCGTCTTCAGGTCGTCGCGTGCGTCCATCTCCGCGACGAGCCGTCCAGCAGTGAATTCAGTGTGCCGGAAGCCGAAGTAACCGGCCAACCCGCCCGTGGTTTCTGCTGCGCTCTGCAGTTGTTCAGCGACCTGCTGGTTGAACGTGGTGAACTGCACAGACATGTCCGGCCTCCTACCTCAGCTGTGGTTGAGACATTACGCCTTGTCTGTCACATCGGTCGACAATGGTCGCTCGCCAGGATTGCGGGAAGGAGAAACCTTGAAAGAAATGTCCGGAGCCCGTCACGACTGCGCTCCCGCGGTCCTCGAACAGTCAGCAGGCTCAGTATCGTGCGGAGAACCCACTCGGCGGCGTCGTCGACGGAGACGCCCGGTTCTACGTAACTCCAGTGTCTCCTGAAGATGGGACGGAGAAACTCGGTGACGAGTTCGAAGAGTGACGTCGAGGTCCCCGCCGCGAGGCCAACGCCGGCGAGTTCCTCGTCGCTGCCGAACAACAATCCGATGATCTCTTCGCGGCGCGCGGCCTCAACTGTGTATTCTACGAAATCGACGAGAGCGGAGCCCAGATCGGTGTGCTCCGCGATCCGGGGGTTGATGCGATCGAGATAGCGCTCGGCGGCGCGAATGATGACGCCCGACATCACCGCCTCCCGATTGGGGAAGTAGCGATACACCGTTGCCCTGGAGACACCCGCTGTTCTGCCGATGTCCTCCATGGTCGTGCCTACCACGCCGCAACTCTCTAGGCACCGCTCGGCAGCATCTAGCAATCGGTCGCGAGCGGAACCACGATCTGACGGCGCGGCAGCACCCCATCGCACCAACTTCGTCGACACAACAGCCAGTATGCCGCGGGCGCACACCATTGTGGCTTGACTGCAGATATGACACCATCGCATTCGTGTCTCACAACAGCCCGTGGCCCTGAGCGAGTGATCGATTGTCGGTAGAAGCGCGTACTCCGGTGGTGGTCGGCGTAGGCGAAGTCACCCATCGCGGGAACGACGTCGTGGACCCGATCGACTTGGCAGTGGAGGCCGCACGCCGCGCGGTCAACGACACCGGTCGCGCGGTCGAACGGCGCATCGACACGGTCGCGGCTCCCGGCATCCTGGTCATATCGCGGGACAATCCCGCCAGCAGGATCGCCGAAGCGATGCGCATCAGTCCCGCCCGCCGCATCAGCTGTCCAGTCGGCGGAAACACCCCGCAGTATCTCGTCGAGGTGTTGGGTGGAGAAATAGCCGAGGGCCGCGCAGATGTTGTCCTGGTCGTCGGCGCGGAGAGCGGGCATTCCGCGCGCAAGCTCCAGGGTGAGACACTTCTCAACTGCCCAGCCCCGCCCCGCTCCGGCGACGAATCCCTTGGGGACGCCCGCCCCGGGCTGAGTCAAGCCGAGATGTCGGTAGGTCTGAGTTGGCCGCACGAGGTGTATCCCATCTTCGAGTCCGCGATCGCCGCACGCCACGGCCATGATTTCGATGCGCAAAGGGAGTGGCTGGGAACGCTGATGGCACCGTTCACAGCCGAGGCGGCGCGCCATCCCGAGCAGGCCTGGTTCCCGCGCACACGAAGTGCCGCCGAACTCAGCGAAGTAACGGCGGAAAACCGCATGGTGTGCTTGCCTTATCCCAAGCTGCTCAACAGCAACATGTCCGTCGACATGGCTGCCGCGTTCATCGTTGTGGCGGCCGAGATGGCAGACGAATTGGGCGTCTCGCGCGATCGTTGGGTCTTTCCCTGGTCAGCGGCAACCTGCAACGACGTGTACTTCCCCGTGCAACGGCCGGACCTCAGTCGCTCAACGGGTATCGAAGTAGCGGCACGGAAGGCTCTCGACGCGGGCGGATTGACCACCGACGACATTCGGTGGTTCGACCTCTACTCCTGCTTCCCGTCGGCAGTTCAGATAGCCACCGAGGCTCTCGAGTTGGACCCCCGCGACGATAGAGGCCTCACAGTAACCGGAGGCCTCCCCTATCACGGCGGTCCCGGTAACAACTACGTCAGTCACGCGATCGTTGAGATGGTCCGACGCTGCAGACGCGACCCCACCGATGCCGGACTCGTCACCGGCCTCGGTTGGTATTCGACGAAACATTCGGTCGGTGTGTGGTCGGCCACCCCTCCACCAACCGGGTGGCGACTGATCGACACGGCAGAGGAACAAGCTCAGATCGATTCATCGCGGCTGGCCGTCGCAGGCGTCGACGAGGCGACCGGTCGCGCGACAGTGGACGGGTACACGGTCGTGTACGACCGAGACGGACGACCTCGATGGACACCGATCATCGCGCACCTCTCCGACGGGCGAAGAGTCGTCGCACGCAGCGACGATCCGCAGATTGCCGAGGCGATGGCGGGCGAGATGTACGTTGGCAGAACGGTTTGCCTCCGAAACACAGGGTCGTCCACGGGATTCGAGCTTCCATGATCGCCGAGGCCATGGTGTTGACCGGACCGCGGAATCTGGAGCGACGCCAGATGACCATCCCCGACGTCGGTGACCGCGGTGCGATCCTGCGAGTTGAAGCATGTGGTCTATGCGGTACAGATCACGAACAATTCACCGGACACCTGCCTGCCGGCTTCTCATTCGTTCCAGGTCACGAAATCGTCGGCATCGTCGAACATGTCGGCAACGCGGCCAGCGAACGCTGGTGCGTACAGGCCGGCCAGCGCGTGGCCGTCGAGGTGTTCCGGTCCTGCCGAGACTGCCCGGAGTGTCGCCGCGGCGAATACCGGCGATGTGCGGTGAACGGCATCGCCACCATGTTCGGGTTCGTCGACGTGGAGATCGGCGCCGGGTTATGGGGCGGATACGCCACCCATGTGGAGCTTCCGTGGGACGCGATGCTACTCCCGATTGCCGAAGACATGGACCCCGTTCTCGCCACGTTGTTCAACCCTCTCGGGGCCGGTATCCAATGGGGGAAAACTCTTCCCGACACCAAGGCGGGGAGTATCGTAGCGATACTGGGACCCGGCATCCGCGGGATCTGCGCGGCGGTGGCGGCGAAAGAGGCGGGAGCCGCTTTCGTCGCGATGACCGGCATCGGTCCACGCGACGATCAGCGACTGGCCATAGCCAGATCATTCGGTGTCGACCTGCCCATCGACGTATCGCAGGACGATGTAGTGACAGCGCTCCAGCGTGAGACAGGCGGACAGCTTGCCGACGTGGTCGTCGATGTCACCGCCAAAGCACCCTCCGCGTTCGCCGACGCCGTCGCCCTTGCCAAGCCTGGCGGCACGGTCGTGGTTGCCGGCACCCGCGGCGGAGGCGGCGCGCCCGGCTTTGAACCAGACACGCTGGTGTATAAGGAATTACACATCGCCGGTGCACTCGGCGTGGAGTATCCCGCCTACCGGGCAGCCCTCGAGATTCTGGCCACGCGCCGCTGGCCGTTCGACCGGATCACAAGAGAATCAACCGGATTCGCTGGTCTCGCGCCGCTGCTCAGTTCGCTTGCAGATGAAAATGCCAAATCGAGTGCGGCCCTGCACAACGTCTTCGTGCCCACGCCCTCACAGCATGCGGAGCTTCAACAGAGAAAGGTCACGTGACGAGGACGGAACGCGTACCGATGCTCGACCTTGAGCAGGCCCGGCTGCGGGCTGCCGAGTGTGGGCTGCCCGAAGAGATGGCAGAACTGTCAGTATTTCGCGTGGCACTTCACCAGCCGAGCCTCGCAGTGGCCCTGTACGGAATGCTCGAGGCGCTGCTATTTAACGGTGTGCTCGACGCCCGGCTACGCGAATTGATCATCATGCGCATCGGCTGGGTAACGGGGTCGGTATATGAGTGGACACAGCATTGGCGAATCGCGACGCTGCTCGGTGTGGCTTCGGATGACCTTCTGGCGGTGCGTGACTGGCAAAGTTCCAATCGTCTGGGCCATGCCGAGCGTGCGGTCCTGGCCGCGACCGATGATGTGGTACGTGACGGGGTCATTGCCGAGGAAAACTGGGCCGCGTGCCACAAGGCATTCAATGGCGATCACGCGGTTTTGGTCGAACTTGTCGGAGCGATCGCCAATTGGCGGCTCTTTTCGATCCTGCTTCGATCCTTGAATATTCCGCTTGAGTCGGGTACCGACTCCTGGCCGCCCGATGGGCGAGCCCCTCGACGTGACGATTGAGTAAAAACGGTTGTTCAGCAATCGCACCCAAGTTTTGAAGCTGGGTTACCCCTTATGTTCCTAGTCAGTTGTGGGCTATTGAATTTTAAACGGGTAGTTGTGATTTCGGTCTCATAGCCACGGTCTCGGGGTAATGCCACCAACTAGACATGTGGAGCCAACTGTTCTGGGACGCCTACACCAGCTTGAAGCACGCTCCGTCATACGAATACGATCCAAGGGATGTCGAGGTTCTTCGCGACTCAGGCCAACTGTTACTACTGGGAGAGTCGTTCAATCGGGTCGCTGGCAACAGAACGCCAATGAAGGCGATCGCCAGCAGTCACCGCACACAGCAACTCAAGCAGAGAATTCAAAAGCTCGTTGCTGCAAGCTAGACCCGGCGTCCGACACCGAGGCGCTGCCGTCTCCATGCAGCTGACCACGAACGCCAGCTGCGCCGAAGTCCCACCGGGGACGGCAAACACCTTCCGCCGCAACACCTTCGGATGCAGCTTGGACGGAAGGCCACCAGCCACCATGATATCGACCGTCTCGGCGTCGCCAGCACCGCGGACGAATCGGTGTACCGGCCCGTTGCCACCTCGCCTCCGGCTTGCGCAGGTCAATCTCTCAAGTCGTCGTTGCCACACTCAGAAGTGACATGTACAAATCATGGCTCAGTGAGTGTACAGTTCATGGTGTGGAGGTATCCGTGACCGAGTTGCGCGCGCACCTCAGCGATTGGCTCGATCGAGTTCGGGCTGGTGGTGAGGTCGTCATCACCGACCGCGGGATTCCGGTCGCGCGGCTCGCTGCACTGGACAGCGCAGGCAACTTGGAGCGTCTCGCGGCCGAAGGCGTGATTGGCAAGGCCACCGCCCAGCGGCCCGTCGCTGCGGGTCGGTCCCGGCCCCGACCGCGGCGGCCGGTGTCTGACCGGGTCAGCGACCAGCGGCGCTGACCGGTGCCACTCGTCTACTTCGACGCCAGCGCCTTCGTCAAACTTCTCACCACCGAGACAGGAAGCTGGCTGGCGTCCGCGCTATGGGACGGCTGCGACGCCGCATTGTCCAGCCGCCTGGCCTACCCCGAAGTCCGCGCCGCACTCGCCGCAGCAGCCCGCAATCACGACCTAACCGAATCCGAGCTCGCCGACGCCGAGCGTGACTGGGAGGACTTCTGGGCCGCCACCCGCCCGGTCGAACTCACCGCCACCGTTGAACAGCACGCCGGCCGCCTCGCCCGAGCCCATGCCTTACGCGGAGCCGACGCAGTACATCTGGCCAGCGCGTCGGCTGTCGGTGACCCCGGCCTGATCGTCGCCGTCTGGGACCGACGCCTGCACACCGGAGCCCAAGCCGCCGGGTGCCGAGTCGCCCCCGCCCAACTCGACCCCTAATCCGACCGCCCGACATTAGAGTGGGCCGACCCCAGCACGGACGACGATCAGGTACCGATTCGCCAGGTCTCAACCCGTGTCGTAGGTGGGCAAGTCCCCCTCGGACACAATTTCTTAGCTGCACGGATAGCATATCCGCTCTGAGCTCGGTCGAAGCTAATTTCCAGTATTTGCTGATGCCAAGTTGGCATCGCGTCGATGTCCTAATTCTGCCCGACGGTGGGAACGGAGAACATCCCATTGCGGTGCCATACCGCGGCAGTCGTCCTGTGCTCGCTCCGCACGAGCACCACGGTGGCACCCCTGTGCAAAGATGCCCGCTCTGCGTGGCTACGCCTATAGTATTGGATGCTATAGTTTCAAGATGGGTCCCCGTGACGTCCTTCGCCATGTCATGGCTGCAACCGGGATGAGCCAATCGCAGCTCGCGCGAATCAGTGGTGTCCGACAGCCCAGCATCAGCCAGTTTCTAAGCGGCACAATCGATTTCAGCGATGACCAGATCGACCGACTGCTGTCGTGCATGGGCTATCGACTCGAAGTCAGCCGCCAGGCCGTAAACGCGAACCTAACGCGTTCCGAGCGCCGCTCTTGGAGCATGCACCGGCAATTGGCGACGCACCTGAATGCCACATCCTTAACTGCCTGGCAGCCAACGATCTTTGCCAACATAGCCCGCCTACGCGCTGGTGTACGTGGCCAACCGCATCTCGCCAACCTCGACCACTGGCAGCATCTCGTCAGTACCAAGGATGTCCCCGCGCTGCGCCGCATCCTGACCGGCGTCGACCGCCATTCGATCGAAATGCGCGAGGTCACACCGATGGGCGGGATCCTCACTGACGAAGAGCGCCGGCAAGCACTCCGAAACGCTGTGTGATGCGCCGCGACCAACTGGAACACGCAATCCGTACCGCCTGCCAGATCACCGCCCAAACCGAAGTCATCGTGATTGGCTCTCAGGCCATCCTTGGCACCTACCCCGAATACGAGTTGCCGCACCTTGCGACCCGCTCAATGGAAGTCGACATCCTACCCATCACCGACGACAACAACACCACCATTGAACTTGCCGACCTCATCGTCGGGGTTGCCGGCGAACTCTCACCATTCGAACAAACGCACGGATTCAGCATCGATGGTGTCGACCTCACCACCGCTGCCCTACCCGAGGGCTGGAGAGACCGCCTCGTCAAAGTTCAGAACGCCAACACCGCCGCCCCCTCCGGTGATCCCCAATTCATCGGCTGGTGCCTGGACAAAGAAGACCTCTGCGTCGGCAAACTCTGCGCATTCCGTCCCAAGGACCAGAACTTCGTTCAGGCACTCATCCAAGAGCACCTTGTAGACCCCGTCGTGATCACTGACCGATTAGGCACCGTCAACGCCCGCTACACCACAGCTATCGAGACGGCCACCCGCTGGCTGGCGTACCAAATCGACAACGGGCCATCATGAACATCGACGTCCCGCCCGAAATGTATGGCAACGATCCGGCCGGATTCATCGACCACCTCGGCCTCGTCGTCTTGCGACGCCCCATCGGCTCTGACACGGTGTGGGAAGTTTCCGCCAAGCACACCGACCTCGTCTCCGCGCAGACCTTGCATGGCCCCGCCCTCAAACGCAGCAGGTTCGATGTCTCGCCAGCACCTACCCCCGACGTACCAGGAGGCATGCCACCGAAACTGTCCGACACCTTCGACAAGATCACCCAAGCCCTCGACGAAAACCCCGCGCTGGCGGCCCGCCTTGACCGCATCATCACCACGCTGATCGCCGTCCCCGACCACCAAGTCCCTGCCGCCATCGAATGGGGCAGCGCTGCGCTCTCCCGCATACCCCTAGAACGGGCTGACGGCGCCACTGAGCCATTGTTCCCGCGCCTCTCCGTCCACGACGTCCGGATCGACCCTCTCGCCTACCGCTGGTCCAAACTCCCCCAGGTGCTCCTACGCCTCAGACACACCACCGCAGCCGAACTGGTCGAGGAGTCCAAACAAAACCCCGAGAAGGCGACGTTCCAGTCGTCGGGAGCGCTGTTAGAAGGCACTGTTTTCGGAGGCCTCTATTTTGCTCCCTTACTCGGCAGTCAGAGTCCATCGATGTGGGGAATAGGCGTACCACGAGTCGGACAGGTCATCGTCTACACTTTCGGCCGCCTGATTAACGGAAGAGGATTCGGAGCAAGCCGCGACCCGCTCGACTGCCTCCGGGTGCTTATCCACCACTCCCCCACCCACGACTTCGCGAACACAATCGCCGACGCGTCGGACATGCACAGGGCGATCTTCTCTGAGACCGTTGACTGGTGGGCCTCACGTGTCGACAAGACAATAAACGACATCTTTTCTCCCACAACGTATCTCGACGCTAAGTGTCGGCTGCCAGGAGTAAGGGACCAGCTCGACGCCGGTTTTGCCATGAGCATGGGACCACCTGATTGCCAGTGATGGGACCGCCTGGGTAGGGGTTTTGCCAGTTATGGGACCACCCGGCGTGGCGTGGGGGTTTCCGGTTGCTCGGCCGCTGTATTGGCCAGATGAGCTACCGGGAGGTGTCGATGATCGAAGTCAGGGAGATGCTGCGGCTGTGGCTGGCGGGTCGGGGGTTGCGGGAGGTGGCTCGGCTGTCGGGCATGGACCGCAAAACGGTGCGCCGGTATGTGGATCGGGCCCGCGCGTGCGGGCTCGATCGTGACGGCGACGCCAGCCAGCTGACCGATGAGCTGTTGGGGGCGGTGATCGCCGAGGTGCGACCGAGTCGGCCCAATGGCAAGAGCCAGGCCTGGGAGACCATCGATGCCGAGGCCGAGCAGATCAAGGCGTGGCTGAAACAGGACTTGACTTTGACGAAGGTGCACACGTTGTTGGGGCGTCGGGGTGTGGTGGTGTCGTATCGAACCTTGCATCGTTATGCCACAACGGAATTGGGGTTCGGGCAGCGTCAGGCCACGGTGCCGGTGGCTGACTGTGAGCCCGGTGCTGAACTGCAGGTCGATTTCGGTCGCCTCGGGATGCTCACCGATGTCGAAGATGGTCGCCGGCGGGTGGTGCAGGGGTTGATCTTCACCGCGGTGTATTCGCGACATATGTTCGTCTATCCCACTTACCGCCAGACGCTTCACGAGGTGATCGCCGGGTTCGAGGCGGCGTGGGCATTCTTTGGTGGGGTGTTCGCGGTGGTGATTCCCGACAACATGAAGGCCATCGTCGACAAGGCTGATGCGATCGATTCGAAACTCAACGACGCATTCCGGGAATACGCGCAGGCGCGGGGGCTTCGTGGTGGATCCGGCTCGCATCCGCAGCCCCCGGGATAAGCCGCGCGTCGAGCGTTGCGTGCCGTATGCGCGGTCGAATTTCTTTGCCGGAGAAGACTTTCGAAACCTGGGCGACTGCCGGGCGCGAGCCGAGCAATGGTGTGAGCAGGTGGCGGGGATGCGGATACATGGCACCACCCGGTGCCGCCCGGCCGAGGTGTTCGCCGCCGACGAGCTACCCCACCTCAAGCCAGTGCCCGACGAGGTGTTCGACATCCCGACCTGGTGCCGGCCCAAGGTGGCCCCGGATCGGCACGTGGCTGTCGCCAAGGGGCTCTACAGCGTTCCCGGTGAGCTGATCGGGCGCCGGCTGGATGCCCGGGTCGATGCGCGCACGGTGAAGCTGTATTGGCGCGGTGAGCTGATCAAGGTCCACCCGGTGGTGGCGCCGGGACGCCGGCGCACCGACCCCGCCGATCTCCCGGCCGAGGTGTCGGTCTATGCGATGCGCGACCTGAACACCTTGCAGCGCAAGGCAGCCGCCCACGGCACCCATGTCGGCGCGTATGCGGCGGCGGTGCTGGAACATCCGCTGCCGTGGACCAAGATGCGCCAGGTCTATCGCCTCCTCGGGTTGGTGCGCCGCCACGGCCCGGACGCGGTCGATGACGCCTGCCAGCGCGCGTTGGATGCCGAGGTCATCGACGTCGGACTGATCGAGCGCATGCTCACCCGCGGTGCCGGTGCCCAGTTGCCGCTAATCCCGACCCCGCCTGCCGCGTCGCGGTTCGTCCGCGCGGCCACCGACTTCTCAGTGCGGAGGCCGTCATGAGCCCCACCACCCGACGACCCGATGTCACCCCGGCGGTCAAGCCGATCGAGGTGTCCTCGGAGCTCAAGTCGTTGATGCGCCGCCTCAAGCTCGGCCAGCTACTCGACACCCTGCCCGAGCGGCTGGCCCTGGCACGATCCAACAGGCTGCCGCACCACGATTTCCTGGAGATGCTGCTGGCCGATGAGGTCACCCGCCGCGACCGCGAGTCCGCCGCCCGCCGCGCCAAGGCCGCGCATCTGGATCCGCAGATGCAGCTACCGGCCTGGGACGACACCGCCGCGGTCACCTTCGATCAGCAACTGTGGGCCGAGTTGACCTCGCTGCGGTTTCTGGCCGACGCCTACAACGTTCTCATCATGGGTCCGGTCGGGGTCGGAAAAACCTTCCTGGCCAACGCATTAGGACACATCGCCGTGCGCCGTCATCACAGCGTGCACACCGAACGCGCCGACAAACTCTTCAAACGCCTCCGTGGCGCACGGCTCGACGGAAGCTACGAAGACGAGATGCGCAAGCTGCACCGCGTCGAACTGCTCGTCATCGATGATCTCGCGTTGCACCGGCTCGAGGCCACCGAGACCAGCGACTTCTACGAGCTGATCGTCGAACGCCACCGCCAGACCTCCACGGTCATCACCAGCAACCGCGAACCCCCCGAGATCCTGACCATGATGGCCGACCCACTGCTGGCCCAATCGGCGATGGACCGCCTGCAATCGGCGGCCTACGAACTCGTCGTCGAAGGCGAGTCCTACAGGCAACGCCAGAAACCCCGTCCCGGAAAGCCGGTCAATTCGGACCAGCCGAATTGACCGGAAGGCCCGTCATCGGCCACCATCACCACACGGCCAACAACCGGAAACACCCGGTCCCATGCTCATGGCAAAACGGTGGTCCCATCACCCTGGCAAGCGACAGCTAAGAACACCTACGTCCCCGAGGCCCACCAACGCTGGATGCTGAACCTTGAACAATTGATTACCCGCATCGGGGCGATCCTCAGCCATCCCCGCGACCGGTCAGCACAACTCATGCTCATGTTCCCAGCCATGGACCTTCTAGCCGACAGCTTTACTGGCGCCAACGGCATCGGCCAACTCATGACACCGACGCGACTCGCGAAGCGCATCAAGGCAATTGAAGAACACGTACCCACCCGGATCAAACCACTCGTCATGGCGCCGGCCTATCGCGCACTCACAGCAGCGCAGCAGGTCTCCGACGAGTTCTTCGCCCCCAGCTCCAACCCCGACGCCACAACGGAGTCGCGACTGATTCACCTATGGAACGCCCGCCGCAACACCACCCACGGATTCAACGAAAACGCCGAGATCCTCGCCGAACACACCGGCCGCCTGCCGGCAGACATCGTGTTCGTGCCCATGGTGTATCTCCTCGACATCCTGACCGACCGCGAACGATTGCTCCAGCGCATCGCCCGCGGCTGCCGCACTGCCCACCCCGGCCGCACAAGCTGACTGCGGCAGGCGCTTCCGTTGGTGAGCAACCCTGGGACAACAGCGCTGGCTGACGCTATCGACAGCCCGACGATGCGGCGAACTTCGCCTGCTCTAAGCGTCGCCTTGGAGCGCTTTGATGAGGCGCGACAGCGCTACGGCTGGGTAGTTGCTCATCGGGCGGCGAGGGCGGTCAGGTCTAGGAAGGTCTGCGGCTGCATCGGCATCTCGTTGGTGCACACTTCACGCCACTTGGCGATCAGGCGGACGAAGCCTTTCAGCGAGCGGTGCTCGCAGACACCTTCGAATATCTGCAGCTCCTGGCAGATCAGGACGGCTGGGGTCCACTCGTCGAAGAAAGCGCACCTGAAGGTGGATCGCACCAGTGTGTTGACCTTATAGCCGTCCCGTCACGACGAGGATTGTGTCGCACCCCCATGGAATGATCCGCATTCATGAGCCAATGGACTGTGACACATCTCGAGCCGAACGATCGTCGCAACCCTGCGGCGGGGTATATCACCGTCGCCGTGGATCAGTCATCGGAGGCCGCTGCGCGTCAGGTCTTCGCTGAAACGGTTCGTGTGGCGGAAATGCTGGAGTATGCGACGGTCCAATTACGTTGCGATGGTGTGATTGTCGAGCGCTGGCCAGTAGTCACGGGTGATGATCCAGACCTCAGCGACCTCCGACGCGCCGCCGCCTTGATCTCCCACCGCGGAACGAACCATTCCGACGGCCTGCACTGGTCGCTTACTGAAGCGGCGGAATCCGGGCGGCTGGCGCAGTTGCTACGGGCAGTCGACTTCGCTTATCGAGTCGTAATCCAGTATTTCGCTCTAGACGTTCAAACGATCGACAGCCAGATCCACCGGTTCAGCACTGCGCCGGCGGCGGACAGTTTTGATGTCTACAACCGGTATGCAGCACAGGCGATCGAAGCCATGCGCGCTGAAGATCGCGCCAGACTCAACAAACGTCTTCGACGCCGTGAATCGTGAGTCAGCTGGCCCGCGGTTGGTGGGGGCCGTCTGCGATGTCTATGCCGGGCTCCTGTCTGTGCTGTCGACTGCGGAAGGGCGCGAGTTTCTGTCAACCTGGACGGCACGCATCGCCGGACTAGAGGATCAATCCAACTGAAGACCGCCGTCATCCGGCCACGAAAGATGCACTGCACCGGGTCGTCGTCGACAGGGCCGATAATCCTCGGCTCCGTCAAGCGCACATTCATCCCGGGACGGAGATAGGCAGCGGGCGATGGTGGTTGTGTCCGGAGTCAGTGGAGTTGGCGGTTATCGCATTCAACCTGGCGGCTGGCGGATTGCCCGCTGATTCTCGACGAAACTGGCGATCGCGGGCACCCCGTCGTCGGCCAGCGATCTCCGTTAATCGCCACATCGCCCGACGCGCCCGTGGCTGGGCGATGTTCAGATCCAGAGATCTTGTTCGACTTTTTCGACGGAACTGCGCTCGCAGAGCCGGGGTTTCACACGCTGGTGCCTCACCACATTCCGACCGCTCCGCCGTTGGTCTCGCCCGCGGGAGTCCCCAGGCCGACGCTCCTGCGCGGGGTCGGGAATATGCTCGACCGCTGTGGGTCTCAACCTAGACACGAGTGTGTCATTTCGACGCAGCCACCGCTTCGGCGAACTCGTCGAAGCGATTTATCACGCCACCTCGACCACCACGCCCGAGACCCATTGGGTGGAGTGGAAAAGCACCCTGGATTTCTCCAAGGCCAAGGACAAGGTCAGCGCGGCCAAAGCGATCATCGCTTTGGCCAATCGCGACCCGGCGAACGCGGCCCGCGAGTGCGAGGGCGAAGGGTACCTCGTCGTGGGCGTTTCGCCTGACGGCGTGCTCGGCGCCGTCGCGGTGCACGACGCGGCGGACCTCGCCGGGATGCTGCGAACCTACGTCGACGGACCACACTGGGACGTCGACTATGTCGAGTTCCACGGGCAACTCGTCCTGATCATCACGGTCGCACCACCGCAGCCCGGCCACCGGATCCACTCCCTGGTCAAGGACTACGAGAGCTACAAGTCCGGAACTGTTTTCCGCCGCGGCATCTCCGGCTCCGAGCCGGCAACCCATCGAGAGCTCAACGAACTGCAGAACCGGCTCCTGCAGGACCCTCCGGTCTCTGACAGTGACGCGTTCGACGAGGCGATCGGTAACGGCAACTACCGGTTGGCCGGCCGCCTGATGCGCAGCGCCGCCCGCGGTGTGATCGACGCGTGCAGCAACCCTGAACAGTTCCCACCCGGCTTCGCCAGTCGAGTGCCGACGAAGCAGATCACCCAATACGTCGAGATCGCTGATGGCTACTGCGAGACCGCGGCGCCTTTGCTTCCTCTCGTCATCGAGGGTTGTCGGGTCGAAAGCACTACGCTTGAAGTCGAATATCGACAGGTCATCACCGCGCTCGCCGAGCCGAGACCGCTTGCCCAAGAGAGTGGTTCGCTCATCACGGCTGTCCGAAACCAACAGCTGGAGGCGTTGGCATTGCTGCCAGCGACGCTCACGATCTACGCCGGCACAATCGCGGCAATTGAACACGAGAACTATGGCGCCGTCCGCGCTCTGACCGTCGATTGGTCCCTTTTTACGAACCGCAAGGTGGCGGTCCTCGATAAGGCTGGCCCCTGGGAGATAGTCGGCCGCGAGCGGCATCTCGGACTTGCCCTGCGTGCCGCCCAGACAGGTGTACTCACCGAGCAGCTGCTGGACGCCCTCGCAGCGGGTCGACTTCCGCGCCGACCGGTCTACCCGGTCTCGGCTTTCTTGTTCGATGCGCTGCGGTCGTACTTTCCCGACCACACCGATTCTCAGTACATCAGGCTGTTCGATGCCAGCGAGCTACTTTTTGCCCTTCTAGTCACCGATCTCGCGGCTCAACGTAGCCCAGGCCTCCTCGACCAGCCCTGGCTGGGGCTGTTCGTCGCGCACGCGGCCGAGTGCTACCCCTTCGAGGAGACCGAAGTCGCGCACACGTTGGTGGATGCTCGAAACGCGGGCGACCAGTGGCCAGCCGTAGAAGCCGGTCTGTTCGGGGGATCAAAGAAACGGCTACAGGAAGCCGTCGACACCGTATGGACGGCCACCGTCGCGCAGCTGCGCCGCGGACCTTTCTGACCACCCAGTCGCGACGATGCCTTTGATGGACACTGACGGCCCCGTGCCGGCTCTTCTTCTTGGCGAACGGCGTCTGCCTACGGCACGGTGAAGACCGCTGAATTACCTATCCGCCGCCTCGGCGGTCGCGTGTACATCGTTACTGCCTGCCCTCGCAAACTCGGCGCCGCGTGATGGTTCGAGCGCACGAATACCGAACTCGGCCACCTCTGCAACCCCACCGGACATCGCTCCGTTGCGTCCACTGCACCCCAGACGCCTGACGCCGTAAACTCACTGGTCAGAGACGCAGTTGAAAGGTCTCAACCCGTGTCGTAAGTGGCCAAGTCCCCCCTCGGACACACGACTGAGCCGAATGGAATGAATGCTCGCATTCATTCCTGAGGCGATGGAGTGTGTTGAGCGGCGAAGCCGCGATCACACCCGAGCCGATGGACCATGTTGAGCGGCGAAGCCGCGATCACACCCGAGCCGATGGACCATGTTGAGCGGCGAAGCCGCGATCACACCGATACTGCGCCGCCGGCCAAATCCAATCGCCTTCCCGCGCAACCGTATTGCGCTTGCGCCGGCCGTCCCACCGGGCATGCACCGCCGAAGTGAGCTTTCCCACGTAGGCTGGTATACGACCAATGAATCGACCGAACGGCTTTCTCCGGCGAACGGCGACGCGCAACTTCCGTGACCGCCGCGAGGCCGGTCGCGCGCTGGCCGAGGAACTGACGTCCTACCGTGGGCGCGACGTGCTGGTGTTCGGGCTGGCGCGCGGCGGCGTGCCGGTGGCCTGGGAGATCGCCGCGGCCCTGGGCGCCCCCTTGGACGTGTTCCTGGTGCGCAAGCTCGGGGTGCCGAACTGGTCGGAGCTGGCGATGGGCGCCTTGGCCAGCGGTGGCGGCCTGGTGATGAACGACGACGTCGTGGCCAGCTTGCGCGTCACCGATGAGCAGGTGCGCGAGGTGATCGACAGCGAGACCACCGAACTGCTCCGGCGCGAGCACGCCTACCGGGGCGGCCGGCCGATCGCCGACCCGCGCGACCGGGTCGTGATCCTGGCCGACGACGGGATCGCCACCGGCGCCAGCATGTTGGCCGCCGTGCGAGCGGTGCGCGCCGCGGGACCGGAATCAATCACCGTCGCGGTCCCGGTGGGGCCGGAGTCCGCCTGCCGCGACCTGGCGCGGGAGGCCGATGACGTGGTGTGCGCGACGATGCCGCCCGGATTCGAAGCGGTCGGGCAGGTCTACGACGATTTTCATCAGGTCAGCGACGACGAGGTGCGCGAACTGCTCGCCACCCCGACGGCCTGAGCGTTACTTGGCGGACTCGTCGCCGCGGCCCTCGGCCGCGACGCTGGATTCCTCCGTCGCCTCGGTCCCGTCGGTGACCGCCTCCGCTTCGCCCTCGGCGGCAGCCTCCTCGGGATAGTCCACGTAGTCGTCCTCGTCGGGACGGGCCTCACCCGCATCCTGGGCCTCGGCCCCACCGGGCTCGCGGTGCTGGCGCTCGCGCAAGGCGTCAAGGATCAACAGGACCACACCCACCACGCTGGCGGCGATGCACAGCCAGGCGACCAGCTCGTTGCTCGTGACGACGGCGAACACCAACGCGACGAGCCCGATCAGGGCCAATACCAGCGCAATGACGAGCATCGGGCATCCTCCAGGCGACGAGCGGACTGCGGTGTTCAGGACCTAGTGTGCCAACCCCGAAGCTCGGCGAGCGTCCGGCACAGCTGAAAAGGCTAGTTGTTGCCCCGGTTGAATTGGTCGAACCCGCCGGCATCGGCGCTGGAGTCCACGGGGGCCGCCGACCCACGCTGGCCGAGTTCCTCGAGCTGAGACTCCAGGTAGGTCTTGAGCCGGGTCCGGTATTCGCGCTCGAAGGTGCGGAGCTGTTCGAGTCGACCCTCCAGGACCGTGCGCTGCTGGTTGATGGTGCCCATGATCTCGGAATGCTTGCGCTCGGCGTCGGCCTGCAGGGCGTCGGCCTTCTCCTGGGCCTGGCGCAACTGGGTCTCCGAGCGGGTCTGCGCGTCCGCCAACATCGCGTCGGCGCGCTGCCGGGCCTCGGCGACCGTGGTCTCGGCGGTGCTGCGGGCCTCGCTGAGAATCTGGTCGGCGTTGGCGCGGGCGTCGGACAGCATCTTCTCCGACTCGGCCTGCGCGGTGCTGGTGAGCCGGTCGGCGGTGTCCTGGGCCAGGCTCAGCACCCGAGCGGCCTTCATGGCCTGTTCCTCGTTGTTGACCGCGGCGGCCGGCGCAGCCGCGGCCTTGACGGGCTCGGGCTCGGGCTCGCGGACCGGAATGGCCTGCGTGGGCGCGGCGGCCGCGGCCGGGGCGGCGGCCCCGCCGCCGGAGGCCAGCTCCTGGTCGAGCTCTTCAATCCGTTGGCGCAGATCGCTGTTCTCTTCGATGAGTCGCGTCAGCTCGGCTTCCACCAGATCGAGGAAGGCATCCACCTCGTCTTCGTTGTAGCCCCGCTTGCCGATCGGTGGCTTACTGAACGCCACATTGTGGACGTCGGCTGGTGTAAGCGGCATTGTTTCGTCCCCTCAAGTTCCTGTCGAACGTTCTGGAAAGTGTAGAACGCAGTGGTAGCCGTGGTGCAACTGCCGTCCATCCTGTCACACCAGGCGCGACGGTTGCTGATTAGCCCAATAAATAAGAGCCAATTTCAAACATTGAGGCCAATAAAATCCGAAACCTTAGAAATTTTAAATCGCGGGAACCAAACCGACGCTAAAACGTGTCCGAACCGTCTCCGGGGCGGCGCGGGGGCCTCAGGCGGCGGGCCGGAACGGGGTCACGCCGCGGCGCCGAACGCCAGCTGCATCCCGATGAACGCGACCAGCAACAGCACCATGATCGACAGGTCGAAGCGGACCGCTCCGATGGTGAGTTGGGGGATCAGCCGGCGCAGCAGTTTCACCGGCGGATCGGTGATCGACATGATGATCTCCAGCACCACCACGGTGATCCCGGTGGGATGCCAGTCCCGGCTGAACGAGCGGATGAACTCAACGACGACCCGAGCGATGAGCAGCAGCCAGAAGATGAACAGCGCAAACCCAAGGATCTGAAAGAACAACACCAACTGAAGTGCCCCGACCTTATCGATGAGATGCCAAGCGCCGCGGACGTGCGCGGCGCCTGCCAGCCTACCGACTCCGGGTCAGCGGCCCCACCTCACGTGGTCTCGGCAGTCGTTCAACCGTTCGAGGGTGCGGTCAGCTCTCGCTGCCGAGCGCGGCGGGTGCGCCTATTGGTAAGCGTAGAAACCGGTTTCGGCGATCCGGCGACGCTCCTCCGGGGACACGTCGACGTCGGCGGGCGACAGCAGGAACACCTTGGTCGCCACCTTGTCGAAGGAACCGCGCAGCGCGAAGGCCAGGCCGGCCGCGAAGTCGACGAGCCGCTTTGCGTCGGCGTTGTCCATCGACACCAGGTCCATGATGACCGGGGTGCCGTCGCGGAAGCGCTCGCCGATGGTGCGGGCCTCGCTGTAGTCCTTGGGCCGCAGCGTGGTGATCTTCGACAGCGGGTGGCCCTCTTCGAACATCATCGCCATCCGGCGGGGGTCCATCGCCAGCGCGCCGCGGGTGGAGTTGCGCAACCACGAGCCGAAGCGCGGCCCGCCCCGCTCGGCCCGGTCGAATTCGCGGGGGTGCACGGAGCCGTAGCGGGGTTCGTCGGCGTAGCCGCCGCGGTAGCCGGCCGGCGGCGGGTAGTCGGCGGGCTCGCGACGGGGGTCCTCGTAGTCGTCGCCGTCGTAGCGGCCGTAGCCGTCATCAAACCGGGGGCGCGGGAAACCGCGGGACGGCGCGCGGTCGTCGTAATACTCGTCCTCGTAGTCGTCCATTGGGGCCATACCGAAATAGGCCTTGACTTTGTGCAGTGTGCTCATTGCGTTGACCCTTCTAGCCCCTGGGATTCCTGGTGTTAGTGATAAAGCTGTTACTGCAGTGACTACTTACGGTGACGGTAACCTCCGACGGCCCAATAGGGCGGTACCGACACGCACACATGTCGATCCGTGTTTGACCGCGATTTCGAAGTCGTTGGACATGCCGGCGGAGAGCCCGACCGCGTTCCGGTGCGACTCCAGGACCCGCCGATGTTCCGATTGCAGCCGGTCAAAGGCCTCGTCGGGATCGGAGTCCAGCGGCGGGATGGCCATCAACCCGGCCAGGTCGAGATTGGACGCCTCCTCGACCTGGGCGCACATCTGGTCGACGGCCCCCGGCCGGGAAATGTCCACACCGCCGCGGGACTCGTCGCCGTCGAGGCTGACCTGGACGTAGATCCGCATCGGGTCGGTGCGGCGCCCTTCGGCCAGCGCCGCCGCCACCCCCCGGTCGAGGGCGGTCACCAGCTGGGTGCTGTCGACCGAGTGCGCGGTGTGGGCCCAACCGGCCACCGACCGAGCCTTGTTCCGTTGGATATGACCGACCATGTGCCAGCGCGGATTTCCCACGTTCGCCCGTTCGGGAGCCGCCAGGAGCCGAGTGACTTCGGCCACTTTTGCGGTCGCTTCCTGGTCCCGCGATTCGCCGACGGCCCGGCACCCCAATCGGGACAAAGTCACGACGTCGATTGCTGGAAAATATTTGGTAATCGGCAAAACCTCGATTTCCGCGGCATTGCGGCCCGCGGCTTGTGCCGCCGCGGCAAGGCGGGAGCGCACCGCCGCCAATGCGTGGGTCAATTCCGATTCGCGGTCTCCCCCATTGGACATGTCCACCGCCATCGCGGTCACTCCATCCAGACCAGCGAGGCCAGCCGGCCGGTGGGCGCATCCCGGCGATGACTGAACAACGTCGGGTCGGCGACCGTGCACCGGGGATCGATATCGATCGCGGTGACGCCCAAACCCTTGAGCTGGCAAGCGATTCCGGCCCGCAGGTCGAGCCCGGGGGTTCCGGCACCGGTGACGGTGCGACTGCCCGGCAGCGCAGCTTCGACCTCGCCGGCCATCGCCTCCGGCACCTCGTAGTTGTGGCCGCTGACCGCCGGACCCAGCAGGGCCGAGATGTCGTCGGGCTGCGCCCCCAGCTCGAGCATCGCCTCCACCGTGCGCGCCACCACGCCGCGCTGGGCACCGACCCGGCCGGCGTGCACCGCCGCGGCCACCCCGGCGCGCGCATCGGCCATCAACACCGGAACGCAGTCGGCGGTCACCACCGCCAGCGCCAGTCGCGCCGTGCGGGTCACCAGCGCGTCGGTGTCCTCCACGGCGGCCTCGCGCGGCCCGTCCACCACCTCGACCCGATCGCCGTGGACCTGGTTCATCCACACCACGCGGCCGGGGCGCAGACCGACGGCGGCGGCCAACCGGGCCCGGTTCTCGGCGACCGCGGCCGGGTCATCGCCGACGTGGTCGCCCAGATTGAAGGTGTCGAAGGGCGGCTTGGAGACACCACCGGCGCGGGTGGTGGTCACCCGTCGGACGCGAACGCTCACGTGATCAGTATCCGGAAGTTGTTGCCTGCCAGGCTGCATCGACGTAGGGCCACTATCTTTCGAGGCCGGTTCGTCGCGCAGTGGCAAGCAAATCGAGACCTCAGCGGCGCATGAACGGCGGCACGTCGACGTCGTCGTCATCGCCACCGATATTCAAGGTCGAACCGTTCGTGTGCACCGGCACGCTGACCGCGTCGACCGGTTCGAACAACGTCGAGGTGAGCTTGCCGGCCTTCGCCGATTCGATGCGGTGCGCGCCGACTTTCTCTTCCTTGTCGGCATTGCCGCCGATGACGGGTTTGCGGCCGGGGCCGGTGGCATCGAAGCCCGCCGCGATGACGGTGACGCGCACCTCGTCGCCCAGCGAGTCGTCGATGACGGTACCGAAGATGATGTTGGCGTCCTGGTGGGCGGCGTCCTGCACCAGCGAGGCCGCCTCGTTGATCTCGAAGAGCCCGAGGTCGCTGCCACCGGCGATCGACATCAGCACGCCCTGCGCACCCTCCATCGACGCCTCCAGCAGCGGCGAGTTGATGGCGATCTCGGCGGCCTTGAGGGAGCGGCCCTCGCCGCGCGCCGAGCCGATGCCCATCAGCGCGGTGCCGGCGCCGGACATGATGCCCTTGACGTCCGCGAAGTCGACGTTGATCAGACCCGGGGTGGTGATCAGGTCGGTGATGCCCTGGACACCGTTGAGCAGCACCTCGTCGGCGCTGCGGAAGGCGTCCATGAGCGACACCGCGGCGTCGCCCATCTGCAGCAGCCGGTCGTTGGGGATCACGATCAGGGTGTCGCAGCTCTCGCGCAGCGCCGCGATGCCGCTTTCGGCCTGGTTGCCGCGCCGCTTGCCCTCGAACGAGAACGGGCGGGTGACCACACCCACGGTGAGCGCGCCCAACTTGCGGGCGATGCTGGCGACGACGGGAGCCCCGCCGGTGCCGGTCCCGCCGCCCTCGCCGGCGGTGACGAACACCATGTCCGCCCCGCGCAGCAGCTCCTCGATCTCGTCCTTGGCGTCCTCGGCGGCCCTGCGCCCGACCTCCGGGTCGGCGCCGGCGCCCAGGCCACGGGTGGAGTCGCGCCCGACGTCGAGTTTGACGTCGGCGTCGCTCATCAACAGCGCCTGCGCGTCGGTGTTGATCGCGATGAACTCGACGCCTTTGAGGCCCTGTTCGATCATTCGGTTGACGGCGTTGACGCCGCCGCCACCGATACCCACGACCTTGATCACGGCCAGGTAGTTGTGCGGGGGGGTCATCATTCGTCTTCCTCCCTGATGGGCTCGGCTCTCCCGGTGGTGGGCTCCTCCGGACGGTGGCGGTCCCCCTGGCAAACCCTCAACCTCAACCATAGGGTTAGAGTTATGTCAAGTAGTTCCGCGCAACCAGAACGGTATGGGCATGGCGCGCGCGAACCCTGCAGGCGCGCCGACGCGCGTCCCGCAAATTTTGGGCATTTTTCCGCGGCTGAGCGGGCGTGAGCGCTGTTCGGCGGCGCCGCGGCGCGAGCGACGTGACGAAGATCGCTACTTGACCGTCGGCAGGTCCGGGCTGGACACGTCGTAGGTCTTGCCGGGCTGGGTCAACAGCGCGGACAGCTTCTCGGCCTTCTCGTCGGTGCGGTCGGTGGTCCCCCAGATCACCACCCGGCCGTCGCTCAGTGTGAGCGTGATCGAGGCCACCGAGGGCGCCGCGACCCGGCCGACCTGGTCGGCGACCTCGGGACGCAGCGCGGTGAGCACCTGCAGCGCCGCCATGGTCGCCGGGTCGTTGGGCCCGGGGTCGGCGACATCGAGGTAGGGCAGCGCCGGTGGCGGCGGTCCGGTCGCAAAGTCCACGCCGTCCCGGTCGAACAGGTGTGGCCCGTCGGGAAAATCCTTGACCGCCACCGGGACTCGCTCGACGATGGTGATCCGCAGCGCGGACGGGTACTGGCGCTGCACGCGCGCGCTGGCCACTCGGCGGATCGCCGCCACCCGGTCGGCGACCTGGCTGGTGTTGATCTGCAGCAGCGGCGTTCCGAGCCGCACCTGAGCCGCATCCAGGACCTCTTCGCGGGTCACCACCCCGGTCCCGACGACGACGATGTTGCGGGCCGACATCGCCGGCGTGAAATAGAGGACCAATGCCAGGCCGATGCCGACGATCACCAGCAGGATGGTGACCAACAGCATCTTGAGCCCTCGAACAACGCCGCGCGCAACGGGTTTGGGCTCGTGGACCGGCCGCCCGGTGGCCCTGCGCTTGGCCTCCCGGCGCGCCTCTTCGATGGCCATGGCGCGGGCCTGGGCGGCGCGTCGTTCGGCGCGCTCCCGGCGGGCGCGCCGGCGCGGCCCCTCGACCTCGGCCGGATCGGGCTGTTGATCGGTTGCCGTCGGCTCGGTGCCCGTGCCGGTGACCAGCGGTTCGGTGGCGGCGTCGTCCGGGACCGGGTCGTCGGCCTGGCCGGCCCCGCCGCCCGGCGTGCCCGGGTCGAGCGGCTGGGTCATCACAGGGCTCCCGGCGCGCCGCGGTTGGCCCGCGCCCGCAGCGCCGTGACGATCTCGGGTCCCAGCAGGGTCACGTCGCCGGCCCCCATGGTGACGATGACGTCGCCGGGCCCGGCGACCGCGGCCACCTGCTCGGCGGCGGCGGAGAAGTTCGGCAGGTAGCGCACCGGGACGCTGACGTGCTCGGCGACGCTGGCACCACTGACGCCGGCCAGCGGTTGTTCGCGCGCGCCGTAGACGTCGAGGACGAAGACCTCGTCGGCGGCGTCCAGCGCGTGACCGAACTCCTCGGCGAAAGCCTTTGTCCGCGAATACAAATGGGGCTGGAACACCGCGATGCTGCGGCCGTCGCCGCTCTGCTCGAGCAGGGTTCGGACCGCCGCCAGCGTGGCGACGATCTCGGTGGGGTGATGGGCGTAGTCGTCGAACACGCGCACCGGCTGCCCGTTGCCCGCGGTGCCGACCAGTTCGAATCGGCGCCGCACCCCCTCGAAGCCCGCCAACCCGTCCAGCACCGCGTCGACGGGGGCGCCGATCTCGAGGGCCGCCAGCAGCGCGCCCATCGCGTTGAGCGCCATGTGGCGTCCGGGCACCGACAGCCGCATCACCCGCGGGCGTTGCTCGGGGTCCAGGTCGGGCGCCAGCTGGATCTGGGCGACCGCCTCGGTGCCCTGCTGCTGCCACGACAACAGGGTGGTGGCCAGGGGTTCACCGGGTAACGAGGTCCCGGATCCGTAGCGCAGCACCCGGATTCCCAGTTCGGCCGTACGTCGGGCCAGCGCCGCGGCCCCGGGGTCATCGACGCAGACCACCAGCGCCCCGCCGGGGGCCAGCCGGTCCACGAACGCGTCGAACACGTCGACGTAGGCGCCGGCGCTGCCGTAGAAGTCCAGGTGGTCGGTCTCGATGTTGGTGACGACGGCGACGTTGGGCGTGTACTCGAGTAGCGACCCGTCGCTTTCGTCGGCCTCGGCGACGAAGCAGTCGCCGCTGCCGTGGTGCGCGTTGGTCCCGGCCTCCCCCATCTCGCCGCCGACCGCGAACGACGGGTCGCGCCCGCAGTGTTGCAGCGCCACGATCAGCATCGACGTCGTCGTCGTCTTGCCGTGCGTGCCGGTGACCATCAGCGTGGTGCGCCCGTCCATCAGCTTGGCCAACACGGCGGGCCGCAGGATCACCGGGATGCCGCGCCGCCGGGCCTCGACTAGCTCGGGGTTGGTTTTCGGGATGGCTGCGTGGGTGGTGATGACGGCGGTGGCGCCGCCGGGCAACAGGTCCAGCGACGACGCGTCGTGCCCGATGTTGATCTGCGCGCCGCGGGCCCGCAGGGCATGGATGCCGCGCGACTCCTTGGCGTCGGAGCCGGAGACCAGCCCGCCGCGGTCGAGCAGGATGCGGGCGATGCCCGACATGCCGGCTCCCCCGATGCCGACCATGTGCACCCGCTGCAGCTCCGGCGGCAGCTGCTCGGTGGTCATGGCTGCCCTCCGGCCGACAAGCGGCCGAGCTGCGCCTTCCTGGCGATGTCCAGCGCCGCCTGGGCCACCTGGCGGGCCGCGTCGGGGTGTCCCACGCGCGCGGCGGCCGTCGTCATCGCCGCCAGCCGCGGCGGGTCGCCCACCAGGGCGGCCACCTCCCGGGCGACCAGCCCGGGGGTCAGGTCGGCGTCGGCGACCACCATGCCGCCGCCGGCGTTGACCACCGGTAGTGCGTTGAGCCGCTGCTCGCCGTTGCCGATCGGCAGGGGCACGTAGATCGCCGGCAGGCCCACCGCCGAGACCTCGGCGACCGTCATCGCCCCGGACCGGCAGATCACCAGGTCGGCGGCGGCGTAGGCCAGGTCCATCCGGTCGAGGTAGGGCACCGCCACGTACGGCGGGTCGCCCGGCAGTGGTTCGCGCAGGTCGAGCGTGTTCTTGGGGCCGTGCGCGTGCAGCACCGCCACGCCCGCGGCGGCCAGCCCGGCGGCCGCCCCGGCGACGGCGCGGTTCAGCGAGGCCGCCCCCTGCGAGCCGCCGAACACCAGCAGCACCCGGGCGTCGTCGGCGAAGCCGAAGTGTCGGCGCGCTTCGGCGCGCAGCGCCGCGCGGTCCAGCGAGGTGATGGCTTCGCGCACCGGCACCCCGACGACCTCGGCGCCCGGCAGGCCGCAGTCGGGCACCGCGGAGAGCACCCGCTCGGCGCTGCGGGCGCCGACCCGGTTGGCCAGCCCGGCGCTGGCGTTGGCCTCGTGGATCACCACCGGAACCCGGGATCTGCGCGGCGAGACACCACGCGCTGCGAGATAGGCCGGCAGCGCCACGTATCCGCCGAAGCCGATCACGACGTCGGCGTCGACCGACCGCAGCACGGCGCGGGTTTCCCGGACGGCCCGCCACACCCGCGAAGGCAGCCGGGCCAGGTCACCGCTGGGCTTGCGGGGCAGCGGCACCGGCGTGATCAGCTCGAGGTCGTAGCCGCGCGCGGGCACCAGCCTGGTCTCCAGCCCCCGCGCCGTGCCCAGCGCGGTGATCCGGACCTTGGGATCCAGCGCGCGCAGCGCGTCGGCGACGGCCATCGCCGGTTCGACGTGCCCGGCCGTTCCCCCGCCGGCCAGCACGACCGACAAGGGCCTAAAAGCCGACAACGCGGCACCGGCGGGCAGAGGGTCTGCCCCCCGCCCGCCGGTCGGCTCGTTGACCGTGTCGTTCACCCGTAACGCTGACCTTCCAATGCGCGTGTGCGCCGTTGCTGGCGCCGGCCGGCGGCCTGATTGGCTCCCAGGGTCGCATAGCGCTGGCCAGATCCATGATGCCCCGCCCGTGAGCGGGGGTTACCCGCAGACCGGCGGACCGGGCGGCCGGCCGCCCGCGGGGGCGCCCCGCGCAGCGGCGCCTCGCCGTTGCGGGGCGCCTTGCGCCCGGGCGACCCGGCGCCCTTGCGCGGCGCGGCGCCCGATTGCGGGCGCGACCGCTTGCGGTCGCGGAACGCCTCCAGGCGCGTGGGCGAATAGGGCTCGGGCAGCGGCAGCCGCAGCAGCCGGTTCACCTTGTCGTCGCGGCCGGCCCGCAGCGCGGCCACCGCCTCGGGTTCGTGACGGGCCGCGTTGGCCATGATCCCGATCATGAAAAGCGTTGCCGCCGTGGAGGTTCCACCGGCGGAGATGAGCGGCAGCTGGATGCCCGTCACCGGGAGGATCCCGATCACGTAGCCGATGTTGATGAACGCCTGACCCAGGACCCACATCGTCGTGGTGGCGGTCAGCAGCCGCAGGAACGGATCGGCCGACCGGCGGGCGATCCGCATCCCGGTGTAGGCGAACAGCCCGAACAGGACCAGTAACCCGAAGGCGCCGATGAAACCGAGCTCCTCGCCGATGATCGCGAAGATGAAGTCGTTGTGGGCGTTGGGCAGGTAGTTCCACTTGGCGGTGCCCTGGCCCAGGCCGTCGCCGAAGATGCCGCCGTGGGCCAGCGCGAATTTCGCCTGCCGGGCCTGGTAGCCGGTGTCCTGCGGGTCGTTCTCGGGATTGATCCAGGACCGCACCCGGTCGGACCGGTAGCCGGCCGACATCGCCAGGATCGCCCCGGCCATGAAGACCGCGAGCAGCGAGGTGGCGAAGACGCGCAGCGGCAGGCCGGCGTACCAGAGCAGGGCGAGCAGGATGATGCCCAGCGACACGGTCTGCCCGAGGTCGGGCTGCGCGACGATCAGCGCCAGCGCGATCACCGCCGCAGGCACCAGCGGGATGAGCAGTTCGCGCAGGCTGGCGCGCTCGAGTCGGCGGGCCGCCAGCATGTGCGCGCCCCAGATGGCGAAGGCGATCTTGGCCAGCTCGGAGGGCTGCATGGAGAAGCCGGCGACCACGAACCACTTGCGGGAGCCGTTGGCCAGGTTGCCGATGCCGGGAACGAGGACCAGGACCAGCAGGATCACGGTGACGACGTAGCCGGTGAAGGCGACGCGGCGGATGAACCGCACCGACATCCGCAGCGAGGTGTAGCAGGCGATGAGGCCGATCACCGTCCACAGGACCTGCTTGCCGAAGATGATCCAGGCCGACCCGTCGGCGTCGTAGGACCGCACCCCCGATGCCGAGAGCACCATGATCAGGCCGAGCGTCGTCAGCAAGCCGGCGATGGCGATGATCAGGTGAAACGAGGTCATGGGGCGGCCGAGCCAGGCACCGAACCGGGTGGGCGAACCGCCATCGCCACCGGCGGCCTTGTCCTTTTTCGCCTTGGGCGCCTTCGCGGGCTTGGCGGGCTCGTCGGCCTTGTCGCCGTCGTCCGCGGCCGCGTCGGTGACCTCGGCCGTCGCGTCCGCGTCCTCCGCCGGCCCCGGCTCGGTCGCGGTTCCGCCGGTCGCTTTGCCCCGGCCCAGCAGCCGGGTCAGTGCGTTACCCACGCCCCGCCCTACCGGATCGCCGCGCGCACGGCGGCCGCGAACGCGTCGCCCCGGTCGGCATACCCGGCGAACTGGTCGAACGATGCGCCCGCCGGTGCCAGCAGGACAGTGTCACCGGGTGCGGCCAGGCCACGAGCCGCGGCGACCGCCGCGGTCATGACGGCGGCGCCGAGATCTCCACTCGAATGTTTCACTTCTGTCACATCTGCACCAAGAACCACTGCAGTCGCATCCATATCAGCATCCTCGCCTGTCACAACGTGGAGGACGGGGACATCCGGCGCGTGTCGCGATAACGCCTCTGCAACCTCTTGCCGATCTCGGCCGATGAGCACCGCCCCGACCAGCCGCGACGCGATCCTGGCGACCTCGGCGTCGACCGAGGCGCCCTTCAGCAGGCCGCCGGCGATCCAGACGACCCGGGGGTAGGCGAGCACGGACGCCTCGGCGGCGTGAGGATTGGTGGCCTTGGAGTCGTCGACGTAGGTGACGCCCTCGGCGACGGCCACCACCTCGGCCCGGTGCCGCCCGACCCGGAAGGCCGCGAGCGCGGACGCGATCGCCTCGGCCGGCACCCCGACGCTGCGGGCCAGCGCGGCGGCGGCGAGCGCGTCGAGCACGCCGACGGGGCCCGGCACCGGTATCGAGTCGACGGGCGCCAGCGTCAGGTCGTCGGCGAACGCGCGGTCGATCAGGTGTCCGTCGCGCACGCCGAGCTCCCCCGGGCCCGGTTCGCCCAGCCGAAAGCCGGCCCGCACCGGCGCCCGCGCCGTGCTCAGCAGCGCCGCGGCCCGGGCGTCGTCCAGCCCGACGACGGCTACCCGGCCGTCGAGCACCCGGGCCTTGGCCGCGGCGTAGTCGGCCAGGGTGCCGTGCCAGTCCAGGTGGTCCTCGGCGATGTTGAGCACCGCGCCGCCCTCGGGCCGCAGCGACGGCGCCCAGTGCAGCTGGAAGCTGGACAACTCGACGGCCAGCAGCTCGGCGGGTTGGTCCAGCACGTCGAGCACCGGGCTGCCGATGTTGCCGCACAACAGGTTTGACCGCCCGGCCGCGGTGAGCATGGCGTGCAGCATCGACGTCGTCGTGGTCTTGCCGTTGGTCCCGGTCACCACCAGCCAGCGCCGCGGCGGGCCGTAGTGGCCGGCCGCGTCCAGCCGCCAGGCCAGCTCCACATCGCCCCAGACGGGCACGCCCGCCGCCGCGGCGGCGACCAGCAGCGGCGTGGTCGGCGAGAAGCCGGGGCTGGTCACCACCAGGGCGTAGCGGGCGACCTGCTCGGCGGCCACCGACGTCGGCGCGGTCGCCACCCCCGCGTCGGCGTACCCGCGCAGGGTGGCCGGGTCGTCGTCGCACAGGGTTGGCACCACGCCGAAGCGGGTCAGGCCCGCCAGCACCGCCTTGCCCGTCACCCCGCCGCCGGCCACCAGCACCGGGGCGCCCGGCGCCAAGGGGTCAAGCCCGCTCATCAGGCACCGATCGCGGCCAGCCACTCACCGTAGAAAAGGGCCACGCCCAGCCCGCAGGCGATCGCGGTGAGCAACCAGAACCGGATGATGACCGTGGTCTCGGCCCAGCCGGCCAATTCGAAGTGGTGGTGGAACGGCGCCATCCGGAACACCCGGCGCCCGGTGGTGCGGAAAGTCAGGATCTGCAACACCACCGAGCTGACCTCGGCGACGAACAGCGAACCCAGCACGACGGCGAGGATCTCGGTGCGGCTGGTGACCGAGATGCCGGCGATGATGCCACCCAACGCCAGCGATCCGGTGTCGCCCATGAAGATCTTGGCGGGCGCGGCGTTCCACCACAGAAAGCCGATGCAGGCGCCCGCGGTGGCGGCGGCGACGATCGCCAGGTCGAGCGGATCGCGCACGTTGTAGCAACCCAGCCCGGGCGCGGTGACGCACGCGTTGCGGTACTGCCAGAACGTGATCAGCACGTAGGCCGCGGTGACCATCGCCATGCTGCCGGCGGCGAGCCCGTCCAGGCCGTCGGTGAAGTTGACGGCGTTGGACCAGGCGCTGACGACGACCACGCAGAACAACACGAACAGCGCCGGGGCCAGCGCGACGGTGGCGATCTCGCGCACGTAGGACAGGTCCGCGCTGGCCGGGGTCAGGCCGTTGGCGTTGCGGAATTCCAGCACCAGCACGCCGAACAGCACCGCGGCGGCGACCTGCCCGACGGTTTTGGCCGTCTTGTTCAGCCCGAGATTACGCGACCGGCGGATCTTGATCAGGTCGTCGAGAAAGCCGACGCCGCCGAGCACCGTGGCCAGGCTCAGCACCAGCAGACCCGACGCGGAGACGCCCTCGCCGTCGAACGCCAGCCCGGCCAGGTGGGTCCCCAGGTAACCGGCCCAGATGCCGGCCAGGATGGCCACGCCGCCCATCGACGGTGTGCCGCGCTTGGCGTGGTGGGTCGGCGGGCCGTCGTCGCGGGTGTGGTGGCCGAATCCCTGCCGGGTGAACAGCCGGATCAGCGCCGGGGTCAACAGGATCGACACGGTCAGCGCGACGGCGACGGCGATGAGGATCTGTCTCACGGGCGGGCACCGCCCTGCGAGCCTTGTGATACCAGGGCGTCGGCCAGCGCCCCCAGCCCGGCCGCGTTGGAGGCCTTGACCAGCACGACGTCGCCGGGTTGCAGCTCGGCCCGCAGCAACGCCAGGGCGGCCTCGCTGTCGGCCACGTTGACGGCCCCCTTATCGGCCGAGCCCCACGAACCCTCCATGACCGCTCCGTGGTGCATGGCGCTCATCGACCTCCCACTTCCCACGACAACGAGTCGAGACACATCTAAGCGCACGGCCAGCCGGCCGATGCGATCATGCTCGGCGATCGCGTCCTCGCCGAGTTCGGCCATCTCACCGAGCACGGCCCAACTCCTGCGCTTTTCGGCCGGCCGGTCCCCCCCGCCGTGGGCGATCCAGGCCAACGCCTGCAGCCCGGCGCGCATCGAATCGGGGTTGGCGTTGTAGGCGTCGTCGATCACGGTGACGCCGTCGGCGCGCGTGGTGACGTGCATCCGGTGCCGCGAGACGGGGCCGGCGCCGGCGAGTGCGGCCGCCACCTGGTCGACGTCGGCGCCGCATTCCAGCGCGACCGCGGCGGCGCACAGCGCGTTGGTCACCTGGTGGTCGCCGTAGACGCCGAGCCGGACCTGCGCCTGAGTGGTCCCCGAGGCGTCGCGGTGGTGCAGCGTGAAGCACGGCCTGGCCACCTCGTCGAGCGAGACGGGCCCGGCCCACAGCTGGCTGGGGCCCGCGCTGGTGTTCTCGGCACGGCTGACCCGCACCACCCGGGCCGCGGTCACGCCGGCCATGGCCGCCACCGCCGGGTCGTCGGCATTGAGGATCACCACCCCGGATGCCGGAACAGATTGGGGCAGTTCGGATTTCGTCTGTGCGATGGCCTCGCGCGAGCCGAACTCGCCCAGGTGCGCGGTGCCGACGTTGAGGACGACGCCGATCGCCGGCGGGGCGATCTCGGCCAGCGCGGCGATGTTGCCCGGGTGGCGCGCCGACATCTCGAGGACCAGGAAGTCGGTGTCGGGCGTCGCGCGCAGCACGGTCCACGGATGCCCGAGCTCGTTGTTGAACGACCCGGGCGGGGCGACCACCTCGCCGAGCGGTTTCAGCACGGCGGCCACCAGGTCCTTGGTCGACGTCTTCCCCGACGATCCGGTGATCCCGACGATCCTGAGCCCGCCGGCGACCAGTTCGGCGGCCACCACCTGGGCCAATTTGGCCAGCGCCGCGAGCACCGCCGCGCCCGAGCCGTCCGGGTCGTGCTCGAGCACCCCGGCCCGCGATCCCGACGCGCCCGCGGGGGCGACGACGACGGCGGGAACGCCGACCGGTCGGGCGGCCAGCACCGCCACCGCGCCGGCGGCGATCGCCGCGCCCGCGTGGTCGTGGCCGTCCGAGCGCGCGCCCGGCAGCGCCAGGAACAGCCCGCCGGGTCCGACGGCGCGCGAGTCGAATTCCACCGTCCCGGTGACGCGGCGTCGCGCGGCGTCCTGCGGCGAGATGTCGGCCAGGGTGCCGCCGACGATGTCGGCGATCTCGGCGACGGTCAACTCGATCATCGCGGTGCCCCGTTCCGGTCCCGCAGCGCCTGCGCCAGCTCGACCCGGTCGTCGAAGGGGCGGGTGTGCCCGCCGGCGCTCTGGCCGGTTTCGTGGCCCTTGCCGGCGATCAGCACGACGTCGCCCGGGCCCGCCCAGGCGACGGCGTGCCTGATCGCGTCGCGGCGGTCGGCGATCTCGACAATGTCTGCCGCACAACCGCTTTCGGTCGCCCCGGCGAGGATTTCGCGACGAATCGACGCCGGGTCCTCACCGCGCGGGTTGTCGTCGGTGACGACGACCAGATCGGCCAGCTCGGCCGCCGTCGCGCCCATCGGCGCCCGTTTGCCCGGGTCGCGTTCGCCGCCGGCGCCGAACACCACGGCCAGCCGGCGATCCGGACGCGCCAGCGTGGTCAGCACGGCGCGCAACGCGCCCGGTTTGTGGGCGTAGTCGACCAGCGCCAGGAAGTCCTGGCCGGCATCGATCTCCTCCATGCGTCCCGGCACGCGGGCCTGTAGCAGGCCCGTCGACGCCTGCTCCGGGGACACCCCGACCGCGTCCAGAATAGCCAGTCCGACAAGGCAATTGGCGACGTTGTAGTGGCCGGGCAGCCGAACACCCAGCTGATGGCGCGCCCCGGCGGGATCGATGGCGGTGAACCGTTGTCCCCCCGCGCCCATCGGGGCCACGTCGGTGGCGCGCCAGTGCGCGGGCCGGCCCTCGGCGCTGACGGTGATCGCGTCCCCGGCGCGGGCGGCCATGGCGCGCCCGGCGTCGTCGTCGACGCAGACCACGGCGCGCCGGGCCCGCAGCGGGGAGCTCGGGTCGAAGAGCATCGCCTTGGCCTCGAAGTAGTCGGCCATCGTCGGGTGGAAGTCGAGGTGGTCGCGGGACAGGTTGGTGAAACCGCCCACCGCGAACCGGGTTCCATCCACGCGGCCCAGCGCCAGGGCGTGGCTGGAGACCTCCATGACGACGGTGTCCACCCCCTGTTCGGCCATGGCCGCCAGCATTGCCTGCAGGGCGGGGGCCTCCGGGGTGGTCAGCGCGCTGGGAATGTCGGCGCCGTCGATGCGGATCCCGATGGTGCCGATCAGCCCGGCGGTGCGGCCGGCGGCGCGCAGTGCGGACTCGATGAGATACGTCGTGGTGGTCTTGCCGGACGTGCCGGTGACGCCGACGACCGTCACCCGCTCGGACGGGTTCCCGTACACCGCGGCGGCCAGCCCGCCGAGCACGCCGCGGGGGTCCGGGTGAACGAGGATCGGCACGGATTGCCCTAGGGCGCCCATCTCGGCGACCCCGCCGGCGTCGGTGAGCACGGCGACCGCGCTGCGTTCGATCGCGTCGCCGGCGTAACGCGCGCCGTGGGTGGTGGAACCGGGCAGCGCGGCGAACAGATCGCCGGGCCGCACCTCCTGGGCGCGCAGCGTGACCCCGGTGACCGGCAGGTTCGGCACGGCCCGATCGCCGGCCGGGGCGGCTCCGATGTCAGCCGCCAACGCCGGCAAGCGCACGCCCGCTGCGGCGCTGGGCCGCAGCGCACTGGGCACCGACACCCCGTCACCACCTCCGTCAGCCATGATCGGCCATGACACCCTACCTAGGAGCACCGGCCGACGGATGTTCCCGCGCCCGGGCGCCGGTGTCACGACCCGTTGCGCCGCTCGAGCAGGGGGAGCCAGACGGTGTCGACGATCTCTTCGATGGCTTCGTCGGGCAGGGGCCGCAGCGTCATCAGGACCTCGTAGCGAAACAGGTCCACGGGCAGGCGCGCAATGCGCTCGGTCAACTGGTCGGGCTCGATTTCACCGCGATCGATGGCGCGCTGGATCACCTGATCCAACGCGGCATCGCGCCGCCCTCGCACCAGCGTTTCGAGATCGGCCAGGCTGCTGCCGGTCTGCTGGTAGAAGCCGCCCAGCCGGGTCAGCAACGGGACCACCAACCCCACCCTGACCTTGTTCGCTTGCCGCAGCAATGCGATCGCGTCACCGCGCAGGCTGCCGGTGTCAGGGGCGACCACGACGTCCTTGGCGACCTCATGTGCCACCGCGGCGAGCACGAGTTCCTGCTTGTTCGGCCAGCGCCGGTAGAGCACCGCACGGCTGGTGCCCGCCCGCACGGCGACGCCGTCGATCGTGAGCTCGTCGTACCCGCGTTCGGTCAGCTCCGTCCACGCCGCATCCAGCAACGCCTCCTCCAACGCGGGACCCCGGCGCCGCCGGGCCACGCCGGTCGAGTTAAGAGACATTGCGTTTCCTAACGGTCGGGTCTACGTTCTTTGGATACAGAACGTATCTTATAGCGAACAGGAGTGGAATCGATGCGCATTCTCGTCTCCGGTGCCGGAATCGGCGGCCTAAGCGCGGCGATAAACCTCGGCGCCGACGGCCACGACGTCACCTTGGTCGAACGCGCCAACCACCTGCGGGTGAACGGCTCCCCGATCGACATTCGCGGGGACTCCATCGGTGTCGCCGACAAGATGGGCGTGCTCGCACCGATCCGCGCGCACCGGGTCGATATGACCGAACGCGTCCAGTTCGTCGACGAAAACGGCACCGTGGTGGCCGAACCGCCGCTCGACGAGATCAACGACTCCGCCGGCGACATCGAAATCCCGCGGGAAGACCTCACAACCATCCTGCGCGACCGCCTGGGGCCGACGGTAGAACTGCGGTTCAACGAATCCATCGGCGAACTCGACGACGATGACCGTCGCGTCGATGTGCGGTTCAATTCCGGCGACCGCGAGCGCTATGACCTGGTTGTCGGTGCCGACGGGATGCACTCGGCCGTGCGACGCCTGACGTTCGGTCCCGAGCAACGGTTTCTGCGCCATCTCGGCTTCTATGTCGCGCTGGCCGACTTGCCCGGCTATACGCCGTCCGGGCGCGACAACCCGATGTACAACTTCCCCGGGCACCTTGCCGGCATCGCCGCCTACAACGACAAAGCCTTGGCGGTCTTCATGTTTCGATCGCCCTGGATCGACTACGACTACCACGACCTCGCGGCCCAGAAACGATTACTCGTCGACGCGTTCGCCGGCCACGGCGAGTGGCGGGTACCCGAACTGCTCGACGCCGCGATCGCCGACCCGGAACTGTACTTCGATTCCGTCAGCCAGATTCACATGCCCGGCTGGCATCGCGGTCGCGTCGTCCTCGTCGGGGACGCGGCGCATTGTGCCTCGAGCCTGTCGGGCCGCGGCACCTCCCTGGCCCTGACCGGGGCCTGGTTTCTCGCGCGAGCGCTGCGCGACCATCCCGGCGATCTCGGCCACGCGTGCGAGCAGTACGAACGCGACCAGCGACCCCACGCCCTGCGCTGCCAGGCCACGGCGGCACCCGGCGGCGACCTCCTGATTCCGGCCACTCAGGCTCAAATCGACGCGCGCAACAACGATTTCACCGTCGCAACCGGCCGCGGCCGGGAAGTCTAGGTGGCCTGCAGCGTCAGCGGCGGGCCCGGGTCCGGCGACAGCGGCACGTTCTCGCGCTGCATGAGCCAGCCGGCGATGTTGTGGAACAGCGGGGCCGCCGAGTGGCCCGGGGTGCCGTCGGCGTTGCGCTCCGGGTTGTCCATCATGATGCCGATGACATACCGGGGGTTGTCGACGGTGGCCATGCCGGCGAACGTGATCCAGTAGACGTTGTCGAAGTAGCAGCCGCAGGCCGGGTTGATCTGCTGGGCGGTGCCGGTCTTCCCGGCCATTTGGTAGCCCGTCACCGCGGCGGCGGGGCCGGTGCCCTGCTGATAGCCCATCGGGTCGTGTTGCACGACGGCGCGCAGCATGTTGCGCACGGTCTGAGCCGTCTGCGCCGACACCACCCGCACGCCGTCCGGGCGCGGTTCTTCGGTGCGGGTGCCGTCGGGCGCGATGGTGGCCTTGATGATCCGCGGCGGGATCCGCACCCCGTCGTTGGCGATCGTCTGGTACATGCCCGTCATCTGCAGCAGCGTCATCGAAAGGCCCTGCCCGATGGGCAGGTTGGAGAAGGTGCTGCCCGACCATTGGTCGATGGGTGGCACCAGCCCGGCGCTCTCCCCGGGCAGGCCCACATTGGTGCGCTGCCCGAGCCCGAACTTGCGGACCATGTCGTAGAAGCGCTCCGGCCCCACCCGCTGTGCGAGCATCAAAGTGCCGACGTTGGAAGACTTTCCGAACACGCCGGTGGTCGTGTAGGGCATCACGCCGTGGTCCCACGCGTCGTGGATGGAGACCCCGCCCATCTGGATCGTGCCGGGAACCTGCAGCACCTCATCGGGATTGGACAGGCCGTACTCGATGACCGACGACGCGGTGATCACCTTGTTCACCGAGCCGGGCTCGAACGGCGAGGACACCGCCAGGTTGCCCAGCTGTTTGTCGCCCTGACGCCCGATGTCCTGGGAGGGGTCGAACGTGTTGTCGTTGGCCATGGCCAGCACTTCACCGGTCTTCGCGTCGAGCACGACGGCCGAAACATTGTGCGCGCCAGAGACATTCTTGGCCTGCTGAACCTGCTGCTGCACATAGAACTGGATGTCGTCGTCGAGGGTCAGCTGCACCATCGAGCCGTTGACCGCCCGATGCCGGTTGCGGTAACTGCCGGGGATGACCACGCCGTCGGATCCGCGGTCATAGGTGACCGAACCGTCGGTCCCGGACAGCACGGAGTCCATGGCCTCTTCCAAGCCCAGCAGCCCGTGGCCGTCCCAGTCGATGCCGCCCACGATGTTGGCGGCCAGCGATCCGCCCGGATACTGGCGCAGATCCTGGCGTTCGGAACCGACCTCGGGAAATTTGTCCGAGATCGCGCTGGCGACGGCGGGGTCGACGGCACGCGCGAGATAGACGAAGTTCTCGTCGCTTTGCAGCTTCTTCAGCAGGGTCGCCGAGTCGGGTTTGTTGCCGAGGCGACCCGAGACGTCCTTGGCGATGTCGCGCAAGCGCTGCTGCGGGTCGGGGGCGGCCGAATTCTTGGCCTTGGCCTCCTCCAGCTGCTTGTGAATGCGTTTCGGTTGAAACGTCAGCGCACGAGATTCGATGGTGAACGCCAGTTGATCCTTGCGGCGGTCGATGATGCTGCCCCGCACCGCCTTTTCCACGTCGGTGACCTTGAGCTGCCCGGCGGCCTGGGCGCGCAGCGTCGGGGCCTTGGTCACCTGCAGGACGAACAGCTGGGCGGCGGCCACCAGCATCAGCACCAGGATGACCACGTTGCCGGCGCGATGGCGGAAGACGAACGACCCACCGCGGCCGGCCATTTGCACGATCTGACGGGTGCGCCGCTCCCGCGCCGAATGCCCGGCCCCCACCGGCTCGGGGCGCTGCGCACCCCGGCTGGCCTTGGGCTGCTTGGCTTTCCGGAGTCGTTTCGGTTCGCGAACGTCACGGCCCTGGTCCGCCTGCTGCGGTTTCGCGCGGCGCTTGGGCTGCCGGGCGGCGTTGTCCGCCATGTCCTTACGGGGACCGCGTGTCGGGCGTGCGGCCTGCGACCGGCGTGCCCGTGGGGTGTCGCCGCGGCTCACCTGGGAGCACCTGGCACCGCGCCGGGGGGCCCGGGCAGGGAGCCGGTACCCGGTTGCGGCATCGGGGCGGGCGCCGGAGCGGCGGGGGCGATCGGCTGGGGGCCGGCCGCGCGGCCCAGCGGCACCGGGACGGAAACCTCCGGTGGCAGGGGCGCGGGTAGCTGGCCCGGGGCCGGAATGGGCAGGCCGCCCAACGGGATCGGGACCTCGGCGGGCACCGGGGGGGTCGCGGGTCTGGCCGGCATCGGCAATCCCGGCGTCGGCAGCGCGCCGGTCACCGGCCCGCCGGGCATGCCGGGGAGCGCACCGGTCACGGGGCCGCCTGGCATGCCGGGCAGCGTACCGGCAGGGGGCGCGCCGGCGGCGCCAGGCGCGCCGGGCACCGGCGGAACTGCCGGCGGGAAGTGTTGACCGCCCACCGTGGAGGCGCCGTCGGGTGCGCGCAGCAGCGCTTCGGGCCCCGACCTGGCCGGGGCGGGGGCGCCGGGGACCGGCTCGAGCCGCATCGGGATCTCCGCGGCGGGCGCCGCGGGTTTCGGGGGCTGCGGCGCTTCGTCGGGGAGCTTGGTGTTCAGCGGCGGCGGCGGAACACCGTCGGCGGGTTTGGGGGTGCCCACCACCACCCAGTTCCCGGACGGGTCCTGGACCAGGTGCGCGGTGTCCCGGGTGGGGATCATGCCCTGCTTGCGGGCGGCCTCCGCCAGCGCGGGCGCGGCTTCGGCCTCACGCACGTCGCGCTCCAGGGCCTCCTTCTGTTGCTGCAGCAACCGGGTCCGCTCGCGGGCGTGGCTCAACTTGTAGGAGCGTTCGGCGGAGTCGGTGGACAACCACAGCGTGAGCCCGAGCCCGACGCCCAGCGCTCCGATGACCAACACGACGAACGGAACCTTGCTCGCAAGTGTCCGCGGCCGCAGGTCGATCGACGCCAGCCGGGCGGCCAGACGCTCGGTGAGCTTGGGCCGAACGACCTTGGGCGCCTTGGCTTTGCGGGCCTTGGCGCGCGCCTTGGCCTGGCTGGCGTTCTTCGGCCGCGCCGACCGCTCGACCGGCCGGGCGACGGGGCTGCTCTGCGGACCGGCCTTGGGCGCGCGGGATTCGCGGGCGGGCGCCGTGGTCCTGGCGCCGCGGGCGCGCCGCGCCGCGCCGGGTTCGGGCGCCGGGCGCCTGCCCCGTCGGGCAGCACCGTCGCGGGCGCCCCGGCGGTCGCTGCCGCCGCGTCGTTTCGACGTCTCGCGGTCCGCTTTCATCAATCGCCTTTCCCGGTTGCCTGCTGTGATTCCATTCGCTGCAGGGCCCGCAGCCGCACCGCGGCGCTACGCGGGTTGCGTTCGATCTCGGTGGCGTCGGCCCGTCCGGCACCCTGCGTCAGGGGCCGGAATCGCGGCTGGTGACCGGGGAGTTCGACCGGCAGGTCCACCGGGGTGCGGGACGCGACCGCCTCGGCGAACGACCGTTTGACGATCCGGTCTTCCAGCGATTGGTACGCCATCACCACGATGCGCCCGCCGACGGCAAGCGCGTCCAGGGCGGCCGGGAGCGCGGCACGCAGCGAATCCAATTCGTCGTTGACCGCGACCCGCAGCGCCTGGAAGGTGCGCTTGGCCGGGTGCCCGCCGGTGCGCCGGGCCGCGGCCGGAATCGCTTCGTAGAGCAGGGCCACCAGGTCCGCGGTCGACGCGAACGGCTGGCGGGCCCGCCGGCGCACGATGTGCGCGGCGATGCGCCGCGCGAAGCGCTCCTCGCCGTAGCGGTGCAGGATGTTCGCCAGCTCGGCCTCGTCGTAGGTGTTGAGGATGTCGGCGGCGGTGAGCGGCGCGTCGGGGTCCATCCGCATGTCCAGCGGGGCGTCATGGGCGTAGGCGAAGCCGCGTTCGGCGCGGTCGAGCTGCATGGACGACACGCCGAGGTCGAACAGCATCCCGTCGACCGATTCGGTTGCGGCATAGCCGGATTCGGCCAGCGCCGTGGCGACGCCGTCGTAGCGGGTGCGCATCAGCGTGACCCGGTCGGAGAATCGCGCCAACCGCGTTCGGGTGATGTCCAGGGCGGTGGGGTCGCGGTCGAGTCCGATCAGCCGCAGGCCGGGCAGTTCGGTGAGGAACCGCTCGGCGTGCCCTCCCGCGCCGACGGTCGCGTCGACGAGGGTCGCCCCCGTTCCGTCCGGGTGGTGGCGGGTCAATGCGGGCGTGAGCAGCGCGACGCAACGCTCCAGCAGGACGGGCACGTGCCCGCCTGATCCCGATGGCGGCGACCCGCTGCGCCCGGCTGCGCCGCGCTTGCGGTCACCACGGCCGCGCTTGCGATCACCGCGCCCTGAATTGTCAGCCACCGCAACGCCTCCCCGGTTCTGCCGCCACCCGTGGGCCGCACGCCCCGGTATGGCCCGAGCGTGCCGGAAAAGGTGTGGCGCCCTTGCATCGAGGTCCCTGTCCGAAGGCACGAACCTGGCGTTGGGGAAGTACGCCAGGGTCGGTTCGGGCAGAGGCCACGTTGCACGGGCATGCGCCTCAGATGATGTCGCCGAGTGCTTCATCGCTGGCCGCGGAGAAGTTCTCTTCGTGGGTCTGCTGGTAGTCCTGCCAGGCCTGCGCATCCCAGATTTCGAGGTAGTCGACCGCGCCGATCACCACGCACTCCTTGGACAGGCTGGCGTAACGACGGTGGTCGGCCGACAACGTGATGCGGCCCTGGGCGTCGGGGTGCTGCTCGTCGGTGCCGGCGGCGAGGTTACGCAGGAAGGCCCTGGCGTCAGGGTTGCTTCGCGACGCCTTGCTCGCCCGGCGGGCCAGTTGCTCGAATTCCGCCCGCGGGTAGACGGCGAGGCTGTGGTCCTGGCTCTTGGTGACCATCAACCCCCCTGCCAGCGCGTCACGGAACTTGGCGGGCAACGTCAGCCGCCCCTTGTCGTCGAGTTTGGGCGTGTAGGTGCCAAGAAACACCAGCTCACCTCCCGTTCGAGGTCACCCAAACACTGCAGCCACCATACCCCACAATCCCCCACTTCGCCCCATTCATGGCATGTCGCCGTGGCGTTTTCCGGGTTCTCCGTCGTCACGGGGCCCTCGACGCGCTACGAGAGGCGTGTCGGGCGGCCCTCGCACCGGGATTCAGGGCGGCCCCGGCAGCGCAGCTAGCAGGGAAAATGTCGCCGGTGGGGCGTAGTGGGGAACTCTAGTGGGGCCCGGTGGGGATTAACCGCCGGCCCGCGCGTCGGCTAGGGCTCGGTTGGGGCGCAAAACGGTATCGACGGTTGCGCGGCGTCAGTCAGCCGGCCGGAAGCTGCGACGATGACGGCCGGGGCGGCGCGAGGCGCGGACGACGCGGGAGAAATGCAAAACGGGGCAGCCAGCGGCTACCCCGTGCGGGTGGGTCGGCGCTCAGTCGTCGAAGCGGCGGCGGAACCGATCCTCCATGCGACTGGTGAAGGAGCCCCCGCCCTTGTTGCGGCGCTGGCGCAGCGAGGTGGGCGCGGAGCCGGAATGGTCTGGCCTGCCTGACAATCGGGGACCGGTGATGCCGAACACCACGCCGCCGAACATGACGATGAACCCGAAAATGCTGAGAATGGGGACGCTGCCGCCGATCCAGGTGGCCTTGAACGCCACCCCCGACACCAGCATCGCCAGGCCGACGACGAACAGCGCCACTCCCTGCAGGCGCCGGCGGGCCGTGGGCGCGCGAAAGCCCCCGCCGCGGACGCTTGACGCGAATTTGGGGTCTTCGGCGTAGAGAGCGCTCTCGATCTGATCGAGCATTCGCTGCTCATGATCGGAGAGTGGCATTCGTCCCTCCTTGCCGACAGTTTGGCACGTGACTATCGATAGCACGCGATGCCCGTTGCGCGGGCAACTAATTGAATGATACGAGGTCAATCTGCCCCATACCACTGGTTCCGCGCCGATTCTATCCCGGCCGGATCGCGGCAATCCGCCAGACCGGAACGCCCGTGCGCTACAACCGGCTTCCCGACCCGGGGGCGTCCGTTGGTTCGGTGCCACGACCGCTCGTCGCGCCGGCCCGTGGGGGTCCGATAATGATTCTTAGCAGCCGGGTCAGAACGCCGCAGCATCGAACGAGACCGATCACCGGATGAGGAGGGCACCGCGAGTTGGGGATATTCCTCATCGATCTGCTCCCCCACGACATGGAGCGTCGCCTCACCGACGCCCTGACGGTGTACGTCGATGCGATGCGCTACCCGCGCGGCACCGAGCAACAGCGCGCCGCGATGTGGCTCGAGCACATCCGCCGCCGTGGCTGGCAAGGCGCCGGGGTCGTCGAAGCCGACGGGCCCGATGACGAGGGCGCGCCGATGCCCTCGGCGGAGGATCTGACCAGCGCCCCACTGCTCGGCGTGGCCTACGGCTATCCCGGGGCGCCCGGCCAATGGTGGCAGCAGCAGGTGGTGCTGGGCATGCAGCGCGGCGGCTCGCCGCCCCACGAGATCGCCCGGCTGATGAACAGCTATTTCGAGTTGACCGAGCTGCACATTCATCCCCGCGCCCAGGGCCGCGGCCTCGGCGAGGCGCTGGCTCGGCGGCTGCTCGCCGGGCGCGCGGAAAAGAACGTGCTGCTGTCGACGCCGGAAACCAACGGCGAGCCCAACCGCGCCTGGCGGCTGTACCGCCGGCTGGGCTTCACCGACGTCATCCGCCGCTACCACTTCGCCGGCGACCCGCGGGCGTTTGCGATCCTGGGCCGCGAACTACCGCTGTGACACCGCGGAACCGGGCGCGCATCGGACGCCCGCGCTCCGGAGTGGCCTTGTTCAAGTGGCACATCGGATCTGGCACGATGACCTGGTGCGCGCCAGCTCTCCCCCAGCCCGCGGCCGCGGCGTGAAAGCCCCCCGGGCCCGACGGCGCCGTCTGCTGGCCATCGCGATGTTGCTGCTGCTGGTGCCGCTGGCCACCGGATGCCTGCGGGTCCGGGCCTCGCTCACCGTCTCCCCCGACGACCTGGTCTCCGGGGAGATCGTCGCCGCCGCGAAACCCAAGACCCCCAAGGACACCGGCCCCCAGCTCGACAGCAACAACCTGCCGTTCAGCCAGAAGGTGGCGGTGTCGAACTACGACAGCGACGGCTACGTCGGCTCCCAGGCGGTGTTCTCCGATCTGACGTTCGCCGAGCTGCCGCAGCTGGCCAACATGAACTCCGACGCCTCCGGCGTCAACCTGTCGCTGCGCCGCAACGGCAACCTGGTGATCCTGGAGGGCCGCGCGGATCTGACGTCGCTGACCGATTCGGAGGCGGACGTCGAGCTGACGGTCGCCTTTCCGGGGGTGGTCACCTCCACCAACGGCGACCGGGTCGAGCCCGACGTGGTGTCCTGGAAGCTCAAGCCGGGCGTGGTGAGCACCATGACCGCCCAGGCCCGCTACACCGACCCCAACACCCGTTCCTTCACCGGCGCCGTGGTGTGGCTGGGCATCGCGTCCTTCGCGGCCGCCGGCGTGGTGGGGCTGCTGGCGTGGGTCGGCCGGGACCGCTCACCGCGGCTCACCGCGCCGCGCGACCAGCCGCCGCCCACCTAGCCTCGCCGCGCTAACCCTGCTGGGTGGGTGACCAGTACGCGAGCATCTCCGCGAAGGTCTGGAACGCGGGACCGGAGATCCCGTAGGTCGCCTCGAGATGGATGCTCAGCGGGAAACCGAGGTCGGCCACCCCGTCGATGACGCGCTTGTAGAGGTCGACCATCAGCTGACGCTTCTGCGGGGGCTCGCATTCGGCGAGCTTGCGGACGAACTCCTGCTCGGCGGCGACCGCGGCGTTGCCCGGGTCCTGGATGAGCCAGTTGATCAGTCCGACGCGGCTTTCCATCTTCGGCACGAAACCGAAGGACAGCAGGATCTCGGGCCGGTGATCGGTTTGCCTGGCGAACTCGCTCAGGAACCCCACGATCGCGTCGGAATACAGCAACTGGGTCATCCCGTAGGTGGCGCCCTGGTCGCACTTGAAGTTGAACCGGCCCTGTTCGCCGTCGCGGGTGGGGATCAGGATCACCCCGCGGTTGGTCACCAGCTCGCGATAGATCGACAGGGCGTCGGTCGGGGCGACGCCGGAGCCCTCGCCGTCGTTCATGGTGCGCGGCACGCCGACGAACACCACGCCTTCCATTCCGGCCGAGGACAACTCGGTCAGCCGGCCCCGCAGCGACGGCTCGTCCATGAACGCGGTGACCTGCGTGCACAAGCCCCTGATCCCGGTCAGTTCCGGCTTGACCACCGACCAGAAGTCGAGCACATCCAGCTTGGGCTTCATCTGAATGGGACGGTCGTCGTCCTCGGCGATGATCCCGGGGATCATCACGTGCCGGATCCGGCCGTCCAGACCGGCCTCGGCCGAATGCCGCACCACTTTGTGCGCCTCTTCGAGTGCCCGCTCCCGACCTTCGTCGGCGTTTGGTGGCACCAGTTCGAGCGCAATGGTGTTGAGGGTCACGCGGCTTCTCTCCGTCCGACGACTATGGGCCCGGGGCGTCTCTTGGCCGCGCAGCATCCGCGCGAGCCCCAGCGCACCCGCAAGCATAGGGGCGGGTTAGTGAGGCAGTCGAAGCAACTGGGTGCGCCCGGCGACCTCACGCGGGACCCACCCCGGGCCGCGCGACGAATACACTGGTCGGGCCTGGAACACCCAGCCAGCCGAGCAGAAAGGGGCGCCGCGCTGAGCGTCAAAGCCACAGCAGCGGCGGCAACCGTCGAGTTGACCGGCGCCATCACCGAACAGTTGCGGCGGTATCTGGACGAGCGGCGCGCCGAGACCGCCTACATCGGCGACGACTACAACGGCCTGATCGCCGCGCTCGAAGATTTCGTGCTGGGCGGCGGGAAGCGGCTACGCCCCGCGTTCGCCTACTGGGGGTGGCGCGCCGTGGCCACCGACGAACCCGACGAGCAAGTGCTGCTGCTGTTTTCCTCGCTCGAGCTGCTGCACGCCTGCGCGCTGGTGCACGACGACGTGATCGACGACTCCTCCACCCGGCGGGGACGGCCGACCACCCACGTCCAGTTCGCGACCCTGCATCGCGACCGGGGCTGGCAGGGCTCGCCCGAGCGGTTCGGCGCGTCGGCCGCCATCCTGCTCGGTGACCTCGCCCTGGCCTGGGCCGACGACATCGTCTTCGGTGTCGACCTGACGCCGCAGGCCCAGCGCCGCATCCGCCGGGTGTGGGCCAACATCCGCACCGAGGTGCTCGGCGGGCAGTACCTCGACATCGTCGCCGAAGCCAGCGCCGCCGCCTCGATCGCGTCGGCGATGAACGTCGACACCTTCAAAACCGCCTGCTACACCGTGTCGCGCCCGCTGCAGCTCGGCGTGGCCGCCGCCGCCGACCGACCCGACGTCCACGACATCTTCAGCCAGTTCGGCACGGACCTCGGGGTGGCGTTCCAGCTGCGCGACGACGTCCTGGGCGTCTTCGGTGACCCCGCGGTGACCGGCAAGCCGTCCGGGGACGACCTGCGATCCGGCAAGCGCACCGTGCTGCTGGCCGAGGCGGTGGAGTTGGCGGAGACGTCAGACCCGGTGGCGGCCAACCTGTTACGGACCTCGATCGGCGCCCAGCTGACCGACGCGCAAGTGGATCGGCTGCGTGAGGTCATCGAGTCGGTGGGTGCCCTGGCCGCGGCCGAACAACGCATCGCCACGCTGACCCAGCGGGCGCTGGCGACGCTGGCCGCCGCCCCCATCAACACCGCGGCCAAAGCCGGGCTGTCCGAATTGGCCAAGATCGCCACGAACCGGTCCGCCTGAACCGATGACGACTCCGACCGACACCCCGGCCGACGACGCGCCGGCAGCCAAACCCCCTCGCGGCGAACGGTTTTCCCAGCTGAGGGCGTTCGTGGCGGCCGACGAATCGCGGCCGGCCAAACTGGGCCTGCTGGGGTCGGTGCTGATCACCCTGGGCGGGCTGGGCGCGGGCAGCACCCGCCAGCACGACCCGCTGCTCGAGTCGATTCACATGTCCTGGCTGCGTTTTGGCCACGGCCTGGTGCTGTCGTCGATCGTGCTGTGGACCGGCGTCGGCCTCATGCTGATCGCCTGGCTGGGCCTGGGCCGCCGCGTGCTGGCCGGCGACGCGACCGAGTTCGTCATGAAGACCACCACCGGATTCTGGCTGGCGCCGCTGCTGGTGTCGGTGCCCGTCTTCAGCCGGGACACCTATTCGTATCTGGCGCAGGGCGCACTGCTGCGCGACGGCCTGGACCCCTACGCCGTCGGCCCGGTCGCCAATCCAAACATCTTGTTGGACAACGTCAGTCCCATCTGGTCGATCACGACCGCCCCCTACGGTCCGGCGTTCATCCTGGTGGCGAAGCTGATCACCGTCCTCGTCGGCAACAACGTGGTGGCGGGCACCATGTTGCTGCGGCTGTGCATGCTGCCCGGTTTGGCGCTGTTGATCTGGGCCACTCCGCGAGTGGCGCGGCACCTGGGCGCCGACCCCTCGACGGCGCTGTGGATCTGCGTGCTCAACCCGCTGGTGCTCATCCACCTGATGGGCGGCGTGCACAACGAGATGCTGATGGTGGGCCTGATGGCCGCCGGCATCGCGCTGACGTTCGGCGGTCGCCACGTCGCGGGCACCGCGCTGATCACGGTCGCCATCGCGGTCAAAGCCACCGCCGGCATCGCGCTGCCCTTCCTGGTGTGGGTGTGGGCGCGGGATCTGCGCGACCGGCGGGGATATCGTTCCGCGCGAGCGCTTCTCGCGGCCGCGGCGGCGTCGCTGCTGGTCTTCGCGGTGGTGTTCGCGATCCTGTCCGCGGTGGCCGGCGTGGGGCTGGGATGGCTGACCGCGCTGGCCGGTTCGGTGAAGATCATCAACTGGCTGACCGTGCCGACCGCGGCGGCCAACCTGATCCACGCGATCGGCAGCGGGCTGTTTCCCGTGAGCTTCTATCCGCTCCTGCGGGTCACCCGGCTGGTCGGCATCGCGATCATCGCGGTCTCGCTGCCGCTGTTGTGGTGGCGGTTCCGGCGTGATGACCGGGCCGCGCTCACCGGCATGGCGTACTCGATGCTGATCGTGGTGCTGTTCGTCCCGGCCGCGTTGCCCTGGTACTACTCGTGGCCGCTGGCGATCGTGGCTCCCCTGGCCCAGTCACGACGGGCGGTGGCGATCATCGGCGGCGCGTCGACCTGGGTGATGGTGATCTTCAAACCCGATGGCTCGCATGGGATGTACTCGTGGCTGCACTTCTCGCTGGCCACCGCCGTCGCGCTGATCGCCTGGTACACCCTGTACCGGACACCCCGCCCTCGGACCGGCCCGGCCGAGGTCGCCGCACCGGCTCAGTAGGCCATCGCCTGCGCCCGGCGCACGACTTCGCGGGCCTGGTGGGCATGCAGCGCGTCGACGGGGCGGGCATTGCTGATGGCGTCCTTGGTGCCGTCGCGGGTCACCGTCAGCGACGGGTCGGGGGTGAACAGCCAGCGCACGATCTCGGTGTCGTGGTAGCCGCCGTCGTGCAGGATCGTCAACAATCCCGGCAGGCTCTTGACCACCTCACCGGACTGGGTGAAGAACACCTGCGGCACCACCACGCCCTCGCCGCGCCGGACCGCGACCAGATGGCCATCGCGGAGCTGTTGGTGGACCTTGGTTACCGGGATTTTAAGCAATTCGGCGACCCGCGGGAGGTCGTAGATCGGCTCGTCGGGATCTAGCACATCGTCGCCGGCAGGAATACTGCTCATCCGCGCAAGTGTAAGCCTTGATACGCGCCGTGAGCCCGTGTTCTTCCGCCCAATCATGGCGCCGCACCTACGATGGCCCCGTGGCCCAAGCTCATCCGCCCGGCCGGGCCGGTCCGCATCGTCCGCCGGCGGAGGCCGGGACGGCGGACCCGTTGGACAACGCGTTGCTGGACGGCCGCTACCTGATCCAGGCGAAGATCGCCAGCGGCGGCACCTCGACGGTGTACCGCGGTCTCGACACCCGGCTCGACCGTCCCGTCGCCGTGAAGGTGATGGATTCTCGCTACGCGGGCGACGAGCAGTTCCTCACCCGCTTCCAGCGCGAGGCCCGCACCGTCGCACGCCTGAAGGATCCCGGGCTGGTCGCGGTCTACGACCAGGGCTCCGACGCTCGGCACCCGTTTCTGGTGATGGAGCTCATCGAGGGCGGCACCCTGCGCGAGCTGCTGGGCGAGCGCGGACCCATGCCGCCCTACGCCGTGGCGGCGGTGCTTCGTCCGGTGCTCGGCGGGTTGGCCGCCGCGCACCGCGCCGGTCTGGTGCATCGCGACGTCAAGCCGGAGAACGTGTTGATCTCCGACGACGGCGAGGTGAAGATCGCCGACTTCGGGTTGGTCCGCGCCGTCGCCGCCGCCGGAATCACCTCTACCAGTGTGATTTTGGGCACCGCGGCGTATCTGTCGCCCGAGCAGGTGCGCGACGGCGACGCGAGCCCGCGCAGCGACGTGTACTCCGCGGGCATCCTCGCCTACGAGCTGTTGACCGGGCACACCCCCTTCACCGGCGACTCGGCGCTGTCGATCGCTTACCGGCGGCTGGACACCGACGTGCCGGCGCCCAGCGCGTCCATCGACGGTGTGCCCGTGCAGTTCGACCAGTTCGTGCAGCGGGCGACGGCCCGCGACCCGGCCGACCGGTACGCCGACGCGACCGAGATGGGTGCCGATCTCGACGCGATCGCCGATGAGCTTGCGCTGCCGGACTTCTCCGTGCCGGCGCCACGCAACTCCGCGCAGCACCGCTCGGCCGCGCTGCAGCACAGCCGGATGGGCCAGCGCCCGGCCACCGCGCAGCAGCCCGGGCCCGCCCCGGTGCGCCAGCCCACCCGCCAACTGACCCGGGGCCCCGAGGATTGGCCGCGCCCGCAGCGCCCGGCCGCGGCCGTCGACGAACCCGACGAGGACGACGATGACTACGAATATGAGCCTGTCGCAGGCGAATTCGCGGGCATCCCGATCAGCGAATTCGTGTGGACCCGCCAGCACAATCGGCGCATGGTGCTGGTGTGGGTGGCGCTGGTGCTGGCGTTGACCGGCCTGGTGGCGACCGCGGCGTGGACCGTCGGAAGCAACCTCAACGGGCTGCTGTAGGCGCGCTCAGTCGCGCAGCATCTCGGCGACCAGGAAGGCCAACTCCAGCGACTGTTGGGTGTTCAGCCGTGGGTCGCACGCGGTCTCGTAGCGGCCGACCAGGTCGGTGTCCGAAATGTCTTGCGCCCCACCAAGACACTCGGTGACGTTCTCCCCGGTGATCTCGACGTGGATGCCGCCGGGATGGGTGCCCAGCGCGCGGTGCACCTCGAAGAAGCCCTGCACCTCGTCGACGATGCGGTCGAAGTGGCGGGTCTTGTACCCGTTGGACGACTCGTGGGTGTTGCCGTGCATCGGGTCGCACTGCCAGATCACCTGGTGACCGGTGGCCTGGACCTTCTCCACGATCGGGGGCAGCAGATCGCGCACCTTGTTGTTGCCCATCCTGCTCACCAGTGTCAGCCGGCCGGGCTTGTTGTGCGGGTCGAGCCGCTCGACGTATTCGACGGCCAACTCCGGGGTGATCGTCGGGCCGATCTTGACGCCGATCGGGTTGGCGATCACCTCCGCGAAGGCGATGTGCGCCCCGTCGAGCTGGCGGGTCCGCTCGCCGATCCACACGGTGTGCGCCGACAGGTCGTACAGCTGGGGCTCGCCGCTGTCGTTCTCGGACAGCCGCAGCATCGACCGCTCGTAGTCGAGCACCAAAGCCTCGTGGCTGGCGTAGATTTCGGCGGTCTGCAGGTTGCGGTCGGCCACCCCGCACGCGCTCATGAAGCGCAGGCCGCGATCGATCTCGGTGGCCAGCGCCGTGTAGCGGGCGCCCGCCGGCGAGGTCCGGACGAACTCGCGGTTCCAGTCGTGGACCAGATGCAGCGACGCCAACCCCGACGACGTCAGCGCACGAACCAGATTCATCGCCGCGCTGGCATTGGCGTAGGCGCGCACCAATCGCGACGGATCATGCTCGCGCACCGCGGCGTCCGGGGCGAAGCCGTTGATCATGTCGCCGCGGTAGGACTTCAACCCCAGCGCGTCGATGTCGGCCGATCGCGGTTTGGCGTACTGCCCCGCGATGCGGGCCACCTTGACCACCGGCATGCTCGAGCCGTAGGTCAGCACCACCGCCATCTGCAGCAGGGTGCGCACGTTGCCGCGGATGTGGGGTTCGGTGTTCTCGGTGAACGTCTCCGCGCAGTCACCGCCCTGCAGCAGGAACGCCTCACCCCTGGCCACCTGGGCGAGCTGCTCCTGTAGCCGCACGATCTCCATCGGCACCGTGACCGGCGGCACGCTCTCGAGGACCGTGCGCATCGCCGACGCCTGATCGGCGGGCCAGCTGGGTTGCTGGGCGGCCGGCTTGGCCAGCGCGGCGTCCAATCGCGCCCGCAGATCGGTCGGCAGCGGCGGCAGCGGCGGCAGCTGGTCGATCGGGATGTCGACGGTCCAGTTCATCGGTCCATCGTAACCGGGTCGCGGACGCCCCCGGTCAGGGTTGATCAGCGTGAACGCCGTCGAGCGCGGCCGTCTTAGTCTCCCGCCGTGATCAACCGGAAGCGGCGGAGCTGATCGCGGGCGTCGACCAACGCGTCGTGGGCATCGGGCGACCGCGGGGGCATCCGGGGGCTGCCCCGGTCTTCCCAGAGTTGCCGCAGCTCGCGGGTGAAACGCGGGATGGCCCGCGGCAGGTCCGGCATCGGGCCCCACAACTGGCACAGGGCGACGTGGTCGTAGGCCGCCACCCACGCCCACAGTTCGATCGGCTCAGCGGCCGCCCGCCCGGAATTGACGCCGAAGAACTCCTCCAGGTCCTCGCGGATCCGCCTGCGTGAGCGCCACACCTGCGACGCCGGGGGCGGCAGCTTGGGCAGCACGTTGGCGCGCACCCACGGGCCGGCGCGCTCGGGATCGAATTCCGTGGACACCGCGTAGTACTCGCGGCCGTCCTCGGCGGCCACCCCGATCGAGATGAGCTCGATGGTGCGGCCGTCCTCGATGAATTCGGTGTCGTAGAAGTACCGCACGAAGGGAGATTATCTGCTGATCAGGATCGGACCGGTGGGCGCCGGGGCGGGATGAACCTCGTCGTCCAACCTGGCGTCCACCGCACGTTGATCCGGAAACCGCGGCGTGCCCGCGATGGCGCACTGCAGGTAGAGCTTGGCCCGCACCACCGGGCGGCGCAGCCGCCGTTCGCGCTGCAGCGCGCGGCGCATCTTGTCCGGCTGCGTGGCGTACCGCCAGCGGGCCCAGGGCGCGTGCGGGCGCGACAGCCGGACCGCCCCGATCACCAGCAAGATGACCAGGAACATGCCCAGCAGGCCGGTCCAGACCTTGCCCTTGAGCACCACCACGACGGCCAGCGGCAGCGTCAACGCCATGGCGCCCCCCACCACGGCGCGCAGCGCCCACGAGTTGGCGTCGTGCCAGATCGGCAGGAAGAACATCAGCGGGTGCAGGCCCATCATCAGCAGCCCGGCCACCGCGACCGCGGCAAAGACCGCATCGACCGAGGTGCGGCCGTCCTCGGACCAGTAGACGTCGGACAGGTGCAGGATCAACGCGTACTCGTCGAGGACCAGGGCGGCCCCGCTCCCGAAAAACGTGGCGGCCATCATGAACTGGGGCTCGTGCCCGTCGATCGACAGGGTCACCAGCGTCAGCCCGGAGAGCAACGTGAGGACCACCCCGAACGTGACGTGGTGGATGTGCACTCCCCCGACGTGGACGTTGCGCGGGTGCCACCACTTGGTGGGCCGGCCGTTTTCGACGCGGTGCCGGATCAACCGCACGAACGTCCGCGTGACGAAAAACGTCAGGATGAAGGCCACCAGGCAGCACAACAGTGGCAGGTGGCCCCGGTCGTGAATGTCATGTTCGAACCATCGGGACATCTCGTCCACGAACGAGTGGAGCACCCTTGAAACCTACGCCTCCCCGCGCCGCGGCCGTGGGAGCCGCGCTGCACCAGGGGTGTCCGGGCGCGGGCACCCATTACGCTGTTGTGCGACATGAGTACACGGCAGGCGCCCGGGGCGGGCTTCTCAGGTAAGCGTGCCCCCGGGCGGGCGCTGGTGTGGGGCGCGGCTTGGCTGGCGGCCGCGGCGGGGCTGGGTTACGCGGCGTGGCAGCTGTTCGGGCACATCCCGTATCGCATCGACATCGACGTCTATCAGATGGGCGCCCGGGCCTGGATGGACGGCCGCCCGCTGTACCGCGGCGACGTGTTGTTCCACACGCCGATCGTCGATCTGCCGTTCACCTATCCGCCGCTGGCCGCCATCGTGTTCTGCCCGTTCGCCTGGATGCACATGCCGGCCGCCAGTGTCGCGATCACCGCCCTGACGCTGGTTTTGCTGGTCGTGTCGACCGTGATCGTGCTGACCCGGCTCGACGTCTGGAGCGCGTCGGCCGTGCTGCCCGGCCCGGCCTGGCTGCGCCGGTGGTGGCTGGCCGTCGTCGCCGCCGCGGCCGCGACGGTCTGGCTGGAACCCATCAGCTCGAACTTCGCCTTCGGCCAGATCAACGTGGTGCTGATGACGCTGGTGATCGCTGACTGCGTGCCGCGCCGCACGCCGTGGCCGCGCGGGCTGCTGCTGGGGGTGGGCATGGCGCTGAAGCTGACGCCGGCGGTTTTCCTGCTCTATTTCCTGCTGCGCCGCGATCACCGTGCGGCGTTGACCGCGCTGGCCTCGTTCGCTGGGGCGACGCTGCTGGGTTTCGTGCTGGCCTGGAACGACTCCTGGGAGTACTGGACGCACACCGTGCATCACACCGACCGGATCGGTTCGGCGTCGTTGAACACCGACCAGAACATCGCCGGCGCCCTGGCCCGGCTGGGGCTGGGACAGCAGGAGCGCTTCCTGCTGTGGGTGGCGGCGTCCCTGCTCGTGCTGGCGGCGACGGTGTGGGCGATGCGCCGGGTGCTGCGCGCCGGCGAGCCCACGCTCGCGCTGGTCTGCGTCGCCTTGTTCGGGCTGGTGGTCTCGCCGGTGTCGTGGTCGCACCACTGGGTGTGGGTGCTGCCCGCGGTGCTGGTGACGGCCGTCTTGGGCTGGCGGCGCCGCAACGCACTGCTGATGGTCGTCAGCGCCGTGGGGGTGGCGCTGATGAGGTGGACGCCGATCGACCTGCTGCCCAAGCATCACGAGGCGAGCGCGGTGTGGTGGCGCCAACTCGCCGGGATGTCGTACGTGTGGTGGGCGCTGGCGGTCATCGTCGCGGCCGGCGTCACCGTGACCGCCCGCGGCGTTTCGCGGGAGGCCGCGCCGGAGCCGCTGGCGCCGGCTACCGCCGTCGGTTAACCGGCCGCGGTCTCGGGAATCCGCGCGGCCTCACCGTCGGCCGCGTCACCGCCCTTTTTCAGGCTGGCCGCGTAGATGTCGACGTATTCCTGCCCGGACAGCCCCATCAGCTCGTAGATCACCTCGTCGGTGACGGCCCGCTCGATGAAGCGGTTGCCGGCCAGCCCGTCGAAGCGCGAGAAGTCCATCGGCTTGCCGAAGCGAACCGTGACCCGGCCGAACCGCAACATGTTGGTCCCGGGCGGGTTGACGACGTTGGTGCCGATCATCGCGACCGGGATCACCGGGACCCCGGTCTGCAGCGCCAGCCGCGCCAGCCCCGTCTTGCCCTTGTAGAGCCGGCCGTCCGGGGACCGCGTGCCTTCGGGATACATGCCCAGCAGCTTGCCCTCACCCAGCACCTGTTGCGCGGTGGTCAGCGCGGCCCGGGCGCTGTCGGCGTCGGTCCGGTCGATCGGCACCTGCCCGACGGCGGTGAAGAACCACCGCTGGAACCACCCCTTCAAACCGGTGCCGGTGAAATATTCCGACTTGGCCAGGAAGGTGATTCGGCGCCGCACCACCAGCGGAAGATAGAAGCTGTCCATCACGGCCAGGTGATTGCTTGCCAGTATCGCCGGCCCGGAGCTCGGAACGTGTTCTAGGCCTTCAACTTTCGGCCGCCCCAGCAGTGACAGCAACGGGCCGAGGAGCACGTACTTGAATAGCCAGTACCACATGGCCCTCCCTCTCGGCTACACCCCGCTGATGTACTGCGCCAACTGTACCTATCCCCACGGGAAGGGACCACCTGCGACGCAGCGCCCTCACTCGTCCAGCGTGACGGGGATGGGCTGATAACGCGTCCGCGCTTCGGCGTCGCCGCTGTCGGCCGCGCCGCCGGGCGGACCGGCGGGCGGCGGTTCCGGCGTCGGGCGCGACGCCCGGTCGATGTCGTCGACGATGTCGCGGATCACCTGAAGCAGGGCGATGCTGTGGTCGGCGATCGCGGTGAGCAAGGGGTGCTGGTCGCCGGTCGCCAGCGCGGCCAGGGCGCACACCGGGCACCACACCTGCTGGCACTTGCCGGTTCCCGGTCCGGCGCCGGCCGTCAGCGCCGCGGCCGCGCGCACCGCGGGGTCGATGCCGTCCAGGATCGTCTGGGCGAGCCTGCGTAGCTCCGGACCGATTTCGGGATGAGCCCCACTCACTTAGGCCACACCTCCGGATCTGGTCGAAAACGCACTGTCAGCTCACTACCCCGCAGGCGCGCGTCCAGCACGATGCAGCGCCGAAGCACCGACGCCAGCCTCACCCTGCGCCGCAATCCGCCGGCGCTGATGATGAGGTCGTCATCGACCCGCCCGAGGGTCAGCGCCGACGCATCGAGTTGCGGCAACGCTAGCCGCATCCGGTAGACGGACCCAAGTCCCGTCCCGGATTCGAGGTCGACGACGGGCCGCAACGGGCCCGGCGGCGCGGTGCCTCCCCGGCGGCGGGCGGCGTCGAGCAGCGCGCCCAGCGCCTTGGCGCCGATCGGCTCGCCGGACAGGTGTGGGGTCATCACGAGGGCCACCTCACCGATGGTGGCGTCGAGCTCGTCGAGCACACTGCGCTGCTCGGCGATGCGTTCGGTGTACCAGTAGAAGGCCGGGTGCTCGGGCAGGTTGCGGTACTCGTATGAGTCGTCTTGCGGCAGAACCTGATTCACGATCAGCTCTTCGACGCGCACGCCCATCAAGGCCAGCGACCCCAGTGTGCGGGCCGCCTCCGCGGCGACCACCCGCTCGGGGGTCAACACCAGGTGCGCACTGACCAGCTCGCCGTCGGTGAGCAGCGCGCCGAGCGTCTCCACGCTCGCGCTGATGCGCTCGAGCAGCTCGACCACCGCCGCCGAGCGGCCGTCGTCGGCGGTGACGGATAGCCGGCGATGCCGCGGCCACGCCCGCTCGACGTACAGCCCGAAGGTGGCGGGCAACGTCAACATCCGCAACGCGTCCGCGGTCGACGCGCAATCGACCACCACGCGGTCCCATCGTCCCGAGCCGGCCAGCTCACCGACGGCGTAGAGGCCGAGCACCTCCTGGACGCCGGGTAACGCCGAAAGCTCTTCGGGCGCAATGGTGCTCAATTCGGAGTCGGGGAACCGCCGGTCCAACGTGGCGACGGCCTCACGCCAACGGACCTCGAGCAGGGCAAGGGTGTCCAAGGCCAGCGCATCGAGAAATCCGCCGCCGGCCTCCGCTCGCCCGGTTTCGAGATCGGCGGACACCCGCACCAGTTCGTCCTGGCTGGGCGGGACGGGGGTGCCCAGCACATCACCAAGCGAGTGCGCCTGGTCGGTGGACACCACCAGCACCCGCTGTCCCGCGCTCGCAGAACTGACCGCGGTGGCGCAAGCCAGGGTGGATTTCCCTACCCCGCCTTTCCCAACGAAGAGACTGATCCGGGCCGGGGCGGGCGCAGCCGTCTCACTCAGCCTCGACTCGTTTCTTCAGATCCTTCAACGCGGTGTCGGTCAGACGACGCTCGGCCTTGCGCTTGAGCAGGCCGATCATCGGCATGGCCAAGTCGACGGAGAGTTCGTAGGTGACCTCGGTGCCAGATCCCTTGGGCGCCAACCGATATGAGCCTTCGAGGGCACGCAGCAGCGAGCTCGACACCAGCGTCCAGCTGACCGACTGGCGATCCTTGGGCCATTGGTAGGACATGACCATGGTGTCCTTGAGGACGGTGGCGTCCATGACGATCCGCGCCACCTTCGGGTAGCCGTCGGCGTCCTTCTCCTGAACCTCGGCTTCCTTGTACTCCGAGATCCACTGCGGGTAGGAATCGATATCCGCGATCACCCGCATCACGGTGCCCGGGTCGGCGTCGATGTAGATGGTTTGCGTCGTCTTCTCCGCCACCTGGTTGCTGCCCTCTCTCCCGCGAGCGGATGGGTCCCGGCTGCTCGGAACCGGCCGTGCGGGGACCCCCGTGGGTCTCGGTCCGACACGGTACTCTCCGCGCGGACCCGACCCGGCTAAACTACCGGAGAAACTCCGACCGGACGTGACCGTTCCAGTGTCGTCTTGACCTCGAAGGCCATTTTCTTGCCCGCCACTCGGCGGCGGTGTGTCATTTTCGCCAGGTTCAGCTTGGCCAGCTGCCAGGCCGCCACCCCGGTGGGCTCGGCGTGCAGGAAGTAGTGCAGCACCACCCCGTCCAGCCCCTCCATCAAAGGTTCCAGCCAGACCTCCATGGTCCCCGTCAACGCGCCGGTGACCGACCACCGGATGCCCTTGTCGGCGCGATCCTCGACGACCTGCAGCCGCAGGTCCGGCCACCAGCGGCGCCAACTAGCCCGATCTGCGACCGCGGCGCCCACCCGTGCGCCGTCGGCGGCGACAAACGTCTCATCCGCGATCTGGATGCTGTTCATGCCCACAGCTTCACACACCCGCATGCGGCGGGCGTCGGGGTCCCGGCCGCACCGACTGTGGCCGTGCTGGCTCGATGCTCGGATTAGGCTGGTCGACAGCAACCCCGGCTGCCGGGAAACGTCACGAGGTCAATTGAGGTCATAAGAGTGCGTGAGTACAGCGTCCCCGCCCGCTTTCCGGTCGACGATGACGACAACATCGCGGCGATGGTCTTCGAGCACGAGCGCGATGACCCGAACTTTGTCATCTACCAACGCCAGGTCGACGGCGAGTGGACCGACGTCACCTGCGCGGAGGCCGCCGGTCAGATCCGCTCTGCCGCACTGGGTTTGATCGCCCTGGGCGTGCAGGCGGGCGACCGGGTGTCGATCTTCTGTGCCACCTGCTACGAATGGGCGATCCTCGACCTGGCCATCCTGGCGGTCGGTGGGGTCACGGTGCCGATCTATGAGACGTCGTCGGCCGAACAGGTCCGCTGGGTGCTGCAGGACTCCGAGGCGGTGCTGGCCTTCGCCGAAACCGACGAGCACGCGGCGATGGTCACCGAGCTGACCGCCGAACTGCCCGCCCTGCGCCGGGTGCTGCACATCAACGGGTCGGGGCCCAAGGCGCTCGACCAGCTCGTCGAGGCCGGCGAGTCGGTGGAACCGGCCGAGCTCACCGCACGCCTGGAGGGCCTGCGGGCCGCGGACCCCGCGACGCTCATCTACACCTCGGGCACCACCGGGCGGCCCAAGGGCTGCCAGCTGACGCACTCCAACCTGCTGTACGAGACCCGCGGCGCCAAGGAGAGCCTGCCGACGCTGCTCGATGAGGGCCAGCGGCTGCTGATCTTCCTGCCCCTGGCCCACGTGCTGGCGCGCTCGCTGACCCTGTCCGCGTTCGCCAACAAGGTGACCGTCGGATTCACCAGCGACATCAAGAACCTGCTGCCGATGTTCGCGGTGTTCAAACCGACGGTGGTGGTGTCGGTTCCGCGGGTGTTCGAGAAGGTTTACAACACGGCGGAGCAAAACGCCGCGAACGATGGCAAGGGGCGCATCTTCGCCATGGCCGTGCAAACCGCCGTCGACTGGAGCGAGGCCTCCGACGGGGGCCGGCGGGGGCCGGTGCTGCGCGCCAAGCATGCGCTGTTCGACCGGCTGGTGTACCGCAAGCTGCGCGCGGCGCTGGGCGGCGACTGCCACGCGTCCGTGTCGGGCGGCGCGCCGCTGGGGTCGCGGCTGGGGCACTTCTACCGGGGCGTCGGCCTCACCATCCATGAGGGCTACGGCCTGACCGAGACCAGCTCCGCGATCACGGTCAACCAGGTCGGCAACGTCAAGATCGGCACGGTCGGAACGTTGTTGCCCGGCAACAGCATGCGCATCGCCGAGGACGGCGAGCTGCTGGTGCGCGGCGGCGTGGTGTTCAGCGGCTACTGGCGCAACGAGCAGGCCACCGCCGACGCGTTCACCGACGGCTGGTTCAAGACCGGCGACCTTGGTGTGCTCGACGACGACGGGTTCCTGAAGATCACCGGGCGCAAGAAGGAGATCATCGTCACCGCGGGCGGCAAGAACGTCGCCCCCGCCGTGCTGGAGGACCGGCTGCGGGCCCATCCGCTGATCAGCCAGGCCATGGTCGTCGGCGACGCCAAGCCGTTCGTCGGCGCGCTGATCACCATCGATCCAGAGGCGTTCGACGGCTGGAAACAGCGCAACCAGAAGGGATCCGGCGCGTCGGTGGCCGATCTGGCCACCGATCCCGACCTCGTCGCCGAGGTGGACGCGGCCATCAAGGACGCCAATCAGGCGGTGTCGCACGCCGAGTCGATCCGCAAGTTCCGCATCCTGCCCGTCGACTTCACCGAGGACACCGGGGAACTGACGCCGACGATGAAGGTCAAGCGCAACGTCGTGGCCGAAAAGTTCGCCTCCGACATCGAGGCCATCTACGAAAAGGACTGACCGCGCGCACCGCTAGCCGAGCAGCCCGGCCAGCCGTGTCGCCAGGGTGTCCCAGCGCCACTGGGCCGTCACCCAGTCGCGCCCGGCCGCGCCCATCGCGGCCGCCCGGTCCCGATCCGTCAGCAACTCGGTGACGGCGTCGGCGATCTCGGTCACCGAGCAACCGTCGACGACGAGCCCGGTTTCGTTGTGCCGCACGGTTTCCGGGGCCCCCCCGGACTTCCCGGCGACGACGGGCACGCCACTCGCGGAGGCCTCCAGGAAGACGATGCCCAGTCCCTCGACGTCCAGTCCGGCGCCGCGGGTGCGGCAGGGCATCGCGAACACGTCCGCCAGCGCGTGATGCGTTGGCAGTTCGGCGGCCGGCACGCCGCCGGTGAAGATCACGTCGTCGGCCACCCCGCAGTCGCGGGCCAGCGTCCGCAGTGATTCCAGGTAGGGTCCGCCGCCGACGATGACCAGGGCGGCCCCGTCGACGCGTCGCCGGATCGAGGGCAGCGCCTTGATGAGCATGTCCTGGCCTTTGCGGGGCACCAGCCGAGACACGCACACCACCGTGGGCCGCTCGCCCAACCCGTAGCGCCGACGCAACGCGGCGCGCCCGGCGGGATCGGGCCGGAACTTGTCGGTGTCCACCCCGGACGGCAGGTATTCCAGCGAGGCCTTGGGCCCGAAGGCGGGTGCGAACCGGGACCGCGTGTAGCGGCTGACGAACGTGACGATGTCGGTGTCGTCGCCGATGCGCCGCAGCACGGACCGCGCGACCGGCAGCATCGACCAGCCGACCTCGTGGCCGTGCGTGCTGGCCACCACCCGCTTCGCCCCCGCGCCCCGCGCTCGCCGGGCCAGCAGCGCCAGCGGCGCGGCCGCCCCGAACCAGACGGTCTCGATGCCGTCGTCGGCGATCAGCCGCCGCATCCGGGTGTCGACCGCCCGGCCGGGCAGCATCAGGGTGCCCGGATGGCGCACCACGCGGTAGCCGGCCGCCTCGGCCGAGCGGTCAAAGGCCTCGGCGCCCTTCCAGTGCGGCGCGTACACCGTCACCGAATGCGACCGGGCCTCGACGAGTCGGCCGACGAACTCACCGAGGTACGACTGGATGCCGCCCGGGCGGGGCGGAAAGTCGTTGGTTACCAGCAGGACCCGACTCACCTGCGACAGGCTAGCGTGGCGGCGGCGCCGTGCGTGCACACGGCCCGGTGCGTAGTTAGTGGGTCAGCCACTGGCGCCAGGCGGTGAGCAGGCCCGCCTCGCTGGTGTCCAGCACGTCGTGGGCGGCGGTCGCCATGTCGGCGCGCCTGAGGCCGCAGGTCGCCAGGTAGAGATCGTGCAGCTTCGGCGCTCCGAAGGTGTCGGCCACGAACCGGGCGAACCACCAGGCGCGGTCATAGGCCAGCGAGCGCGGCGCCCCCGGCACATCCAGGTCGGCGTCCGAGGGCAGCGTCATGGGCAGCAACCCCTCCTTGGGCACCGGCGTCGGGGGGCGGCCGACGAAGTCGGCGACGCCTTCGGTGAGCCAGCGGGGCGCGTCGGCAACGGTGTCCGCGCGTGCGGCGTAGTGAAAAAGCTCGTGGGCCAACACGATTCGCAGGGACGCCGCGCTCATGTTGGCCGCACCCGGCGCGAACACGATCCGCTGGCCCAGGGCGACCCGGCGAACGGGATCGATCCGGTCGGAGACCGTCGCGGCGGCGATGTCGGCCCACTGCGCCGCCGGTCCCCCGCCGGCGGCGGCGCGAAATTCCTCGTCGGTGCCTGCCGCGACGATCGAGATTTCCCGTGGCCAGTCGAGGCCCCAGAACGCCTCCACGGCGCCGATCGCGGCGCCCATGTCCGAGGCCACCCGAAACAACAGGCGCTCGCTGGACGGGCCGCCGAGGCCCAGCAGCCGGACGGTGCGGTCGCCGACGACGATCGACTTCGTCGAGGCGCTGACCTGGCTGCGCGCGGGCGTGATCAGCTGCGGGGGCCGGATCCGGCTGCTGCGTTCGGCGTCGAACGGCACGGCCGCGGCCACGATCAATTCGACGACGAAGACCCAGGCCAGCAGTAGCGGAAGCCGCCGACGCAGCGTGGAGTGTCTAGTAACGGCGGGCGTCGTAGATCGGGCCCGAGGAGTTCATCGGCACGACCTGTACCGGCACACCGTAGGTGGACGAATGGATCATCATGCCGTCACCGATGTACAGGCCGGCATGCGAGGCGTCGGAGTAGAAGGTGAGCACGTCACCGGGCTGCAGGTCCGACAGCGAAACGGGTTGACCGCCGTGGGCCATCGCCTGGCTGGAGTGCGGCAACGAGATGCCGGCTTGCTGGAACGCCCACATCACCAGTCCGGAGCAGTCGAATCCGCCGGGCGCGGCGCCGCCCCATACATAGGACGAGCCGACCTGGGTCAGCGCGGCCTGCACGACGGTGGCACGGTCACCGCCGCCGACCCCACCGCCGGGAGCCATCCCGGGCATGCCGCCTGGAGCCGGAGCCTCACCCGGCGCCTGCCCGGGTCCCGGGGGTGCCGCTTCCGGCGCCGGGGCACCGGGCGCCGGCGCCGCCGCGGGGACGGCGGCGGGTGCGGGATTGGCCAGCGCGGTGCGCTGGTCGGCGGTCAACGACATGTATTGCGACTTGACCACCGCGATCTGCACCTGCAGCTGACTTTGCTTGGACTGCAAGCTCGCTCGCACCGCGGCGGCCTGCTCGGCCGCGCTCTTGGCGTCGGCGGCGGACTTCGCGGACTCCCGCTCGGCCTTGGCGGCCTGCTCGCCGGCGATGCGGTAGCTCTTCATCTGGCTGGCCATCTGCGTGGCCATCACGCGTTGCACCGCGAGCTTGTCGATCAGCCCCTGCGGCGAACCGGCCGTCAGGATGGCCTGCATGCCGTCGACGCGACCACCCATGTACGCCGCCGCGGCCAGGTTGTTGACGGAGTTCTGGTACGACGCCAGATGGGCCTTCGCCGCGTCGACGGCGGCCTGGTCGTCGTTGTGCTTCTTGTCGGCGGCGCGCTGGGCGGCCAGCTTGTCATTCAGGTCGAGCTGGGCGCTGTGCATCGCCTCGGTGGTCTGCTCCGCCTGGCGCGACAGCTCGTTGAGTTTTGCCATGGCGTCCTGGGCCGGGTCCGCCCACGAGGGGGCGATCACCACACCGCACAGAATCGCGAAGCCAGCTAGCGTCCCTAGGGCCGAACGTGTCAGGACACGCGCAACCAGGCAACTAGAATCAAGCCTCAAGATTTGCTTCCTTAAACGGCCATCGACGAACACTGGTCGTCGAGCGGGTTTAGGTCTCAAACAGGTTACGAAACGATATCGGCGTTTGTCCAAAGCGGGCGGTTAAGAAATTAGAAAGAATTCTGTCATTTTCATGTGATCCATTCCGCCTGACCGAGGGCCGTTGGCGGACAAGGCATTTACGCTACACCAGATCCGCGGTCCCGACGAATCGGCACCAGACGAAGTCGCGGAGCCAGGCCGACCTCGGCGAGAACCTCCAATGCCGCTTGTTCGTCCTGCAATAAAGTATCCGGGACCCCGAGTATCACGCTGACCACGCAGTCGCGGCATCCGGGTCCGCGCACCGCGCAGTCGTCACAGTCGATCACCACCGGCGCGCCCGGCTCGGGCGGCGGCATGGCGACGTCGGTGGGTCGAGTTCTTGGTGCCATCGGGATCGGTCCTCTCGGTCTGGCTCCGACGAACATCACGCCGGTCTGCCCGAACGGTAACCGCGGGCACCGACATCTCCCCGGGGCCGCGGCGTGGGACGCCGCGGATGTCAGCCGTCGTGCTTAACGTCACCCCCGTGACTGCACGCGGGGCGACTCAGCTGAGCTTCGCCGACGTGGGATCACCCTTCACGCCCGACGAACTCTCGTTGCGCGACACCACCTTCGTCGTGGTGGACCTCGAGACCACCGGCGGACGCACCAAATCCGCCGCGGGAACCGAGCCGGACGCCATCACCGAAATCGGGGCGGTCAAGGTGCGCGGCGGCGTGGTGCTCGGCGAGTTCGCCACGCTGATCGATCCGCAGCGCAGCATCCCGCCCCAGGTCGTGCGGCTGACCGGCATCACCACGGCCATGGTGTCCGACGCGCCGACCATCGACGCCGTGCTGCCGATGTTTTTGGAGTTCGCCCGCTTGGACCAGGGGGCCGTGCTGGTCGCGCACAACGCCGGTTTCGACATCGGCTTCCTGCGGGCCGCCGCGCAGCGGTGCGACATCGCCTGGCCGCGGCCGCAGGTGCTGTGCACGGTGCGGTTGGCCCGCCGGGTGCTCAGCCGCGAGGAGGCGCCCAGCGTGCGGCTGGCGTCGCTGGCGCGGCTGTTCGCCGTCACCACCCAGCCCACCCACCGCGCCCTCGACGACGCACGCGCCACCGTCGACGTGCTGCACGCCCTCATCGAACGCGTGGGCAACCAGGGCGTGCACACCTACGCCGACCTGCGCTCCTATCTGCCCGACGTGGCACCGGCCCAGCGCCGCAAACGCGTGCTCGCCGACGGGCTCCCGCACCGGCCGGGTGTCTATTTGTTCCGCGGGCCGTCGGACGAGGTGCTCTACATCGGCACCGCGGTCGACCTGCGGCGGCGGGTCTTGCAGTACTTCACCGGCGCCGATCCGCGCGGCCGCATGAAGGAGATGGTCACGCTGGCCTGCGCGGTCGACCATGTCGAGTGCGCCCACGCGCTGGAGGCCGGTGTGCGCGAGCTGCGGCTGCTGGCCGCGCACGCCCCGCCGTACAACCGGCGATCCCGGTTCCCGCAGCGCTGGTGGTGGGTGGCGCTGACCGACGAGGCCTTCCCCCGCCTGGCGGTGGTGCGCGCCCCGCGCCACGACCGCGCCGTCGGCCCGTTCCGGGCGCGCGCCGACGCCGCTGACACCGCCGCCCTGCTGTCCCGCTTCACCGGGCTGCGCACCTGCACGAACCGGTTGGGGCGCACGGCATTACACGGGCCGCTGTGCGCCGAGGCGGAGGTCTCACCGTGCCCGGCCGCCCGCGACGTCACCGCCACCCAATACGCCGCGGCCGTCGCGCGCATGGCGGCGTTGGTCGACGGCGCGGACAACGCCGCCCTGACGTCCGCCGTGGCCCAGGTCGCCGCCCTCGCCGAGCGGCGTCACTTCGAGAGCGCCGCGCGGCTGCGCGACCGCACCGCCGCCGCGGTCGAGACGCTGTGGCGCGGTCAGCGGCTGCGCGCCCTGGTCGCCCTGCCCGAGCTGGTCGCCGCCGCGCCCGACGGCCAGGGCGGCTATCACCTCGCCGTCATCCGCCACGGCCAACTCGCCGCCGCGGGCAACGCCCGACGGGGGGTGCCGCCGATGCCGGTCGTCGACGCGATTACCGCTGGGGCACAAGCGATTCTGCCCGGGCCGGCCCCGCTGGGCGGGGCGCTGGTCGAGGAGACCGCGCTGATCGCGCGCTGGCTGGACGCTCCCGGCGTGCGCATCGTTCGGGTCGAGGCAACCGGGGACGGCGCGGGCTGGGCGTCCCCGCTGCGATCGGCCGGCGGGTGGGCGGCGTGGGCGGAGGCGGCCCGCTCGGCGCGGCTGGCCGCCGAGCAAGCCCTGCGCGATTCAGACCTGCTGGCCGAACCGCACCCAACGCGCGAGCAGCTGTTCGGCCGCGCCGGAGTCGATGGCCTTGCCGGCGCGGGCCAACCCGTCCTCCCACGCCGGCAGCCATTCGGCGCGACTGGATAACCCGGCGTGGGCCACGATCGCGCCGGCGGCGTTGAGGACGACGGCGTCGCGCACCGGGCCCTTGGCTCCGGCCAGCACCGCACGCACCTCCGCGGCGTTGGCCTGCGCGTCGCCGCCCAACAGGTCGTCGAGGTCGGCGCGGGGAAAGCCGAACCCGGCCGGATCGAACGTCAGCCGGTCCACGGTGCCGGCCTGTACCCGCCAGATCGTGCTGGTGGTCGTGGTCGTCAACTCGTCGAGCCCGTCGTCGCCGTGCACCACCAGCACGCTGGAGCGGCGGGCGGCGAACACCCCGGCCATCACCTCGGCCAGGTCGGCGAACGCGCAGCCGATCAATCCGGCCCGGGGCCGGGCCGGATTGGTAAGCGGCCCAAGGAGATTGAACACCGTCGGCACGCCGAGCTCGCGGCGCACCGCGGACGTGTGCCGGTACGACGGGTGGAACAACGGCGCGAAGCAGAACCCGATGCCGACCTCGGCGAGGCTGCGCGCCACCTCGTCGGGCCCGAGGTCGATACGGATGCCGAGCGCCTCGAGCGTGTCGGCGCCACCGGACAACGACGAGGCCGCCCGGTTGCCGTGTTTGACCACCGGCACACCCGCGGCCGCCGTCACGATCGCCGCCATCGTGGACAGGTTCACGGTGTTGACGCCGTCGCCGCCGGTTCCGACGATGTCGACGGTGTCCTCGGGCATCCCGGAATCGGGCATCGGCAGCGCATGGCCGAGCATGACCTCGGCCAGCTCGATCACCTCGGCCGACGTGGGCACCTTCACCTGCATCGCCACCGCGAAGGCCGCGATCTGGGCGGCGCTCGCCGCGCCGGTCATGATCTGGTCCATGGCCCAGGCGGCCTGGCCGCGGGTCAGGTCCTGACCGCCCGTCAGCCGGCCCAGCAGCCGCGGCCACGACGTCGCGGACCCGCCGGACGGCGAGACCTCAGATGACAAAGCCACGCGCCGATGGTCCCACGAGCACCACAGCGGCCCCAACCGTCGGCCGCGGGCGGCCCGACCACACACGCGCGCGACGCGCGAGGCATCAAATTGCGCCCCGGGTGGAGATCAACAACTACAAAGCGTCATACTTGCGGATGTGACCAGCGCTGTCGGGACCTCAGGTACTGCAATCACGTCGCGCGTTCATTCGCTGAATCGACCCAACATGGTCAGTGTCGGCACCATCGTCTGGCTCTCCAGCGAGTTGATGTTCTTTGCCGGCCTATTCGCGATGTACTTCACCGCGCGTGCCCAGTCCGGCGGAAAATGGCCGCCGCCGCCGACCGAGCTCAACCTGTACCAGGCCGTCCCCGTGACATTGGTGCTGATCGCGTCGTCGTTCACCTGCCAGATGGGCGTGTTCGCGGCCGAGCGCGGTGACGTGTTCGGGCTGCGCCGCTGGTACGTCATCACCTTCCTGATGGGCCTGTTCTTCGTTTGCGGGCAGGGGTATGAGTACTTCCACCTGGCGACCCACGGGACCACCATCCCCGGCAGCGCCTACGGCAGCGTGTTCTATCTGGCCACCGGGTTCCACGGCCTGCACGTGACCGGCGGCCTGGTCGCCTTCATCTTCTTGCTGGCGCGCACCGCGATGAGCAAGTTCACGCCGGCGCAGGCTACGGCCAGCATCGTCGTCTCGTACTACTGGCATTTCGTCGACATCGTGTGGATCGCGCTGTTCACCGTGATCTATTTCATCCGATGAGCAGGCGCTGGACGAACAGGAGTGCTCGGTTGAAGAAACTGGGGTCTACCCGATCCGGGTCGCGGCTTCCTCAGTCGCACCAAGGGCAGCGTGACCGTTCGCGGCGGCGGTTGCGCCGCCGCTTGTCGGGCGGCCTGCTGCTGCTGATCGCGCTGACCATCGCCGGTGGTGTGGCCGCCGTCCTGACCCCCCGCCCGCAGGTGGCCGTCGCCGACGAGTCGAACTCGGCGCTGCTGCGGACCGGCAAGCAGCTGTTCGACACGTCGTGCGTGTCCTGCCACGGCGCCAACCTGCAGGGCGTGCCCGATCGCGGGCCGAGCTTGATCGGCGTCGGCGAGGAAGCCGTCTACTTCCAGGTGTCCACCGGCCGGATGCCGGCGATGACCGGCGAGGCGCAGGCGCCCCGCAAGGAACCGATCTTCGACGAGGGCCAGATCGACGCCCTGGGCGCCTACGTGCAGGCCAACGGCGGCGGCCCGACGACCGTGCGCAACCCCGACGGCAGCCTGGCGATGCACTCGCTGCGCGGCGAGGACCTCGGCCGCGGCGGTGACCTGTTCCGGCTCAACTGCTCATCCTGCCACAACTTCACCGGCAAGGGCGGGGCGCTGTCGTCCGGCAAGTACGCGCCGGACCTGGAGCCCGCCAACGAGCAGCAGATCCTGGCGGCCATGCGGACCGGTCCGCAGAACATGCCGAAGTTCTCCGACCGCCAGCTGTCCTTCGAGGCCAAGAAGGACATCATCGGCTACATCAAGGCGGTGACCGAAGAGCGCCAGCCGGGCGGCTACGGCCTCGGCGGATTCGGACCCGCGCCCGAGGGGATGGCCGCCTGGATCATCGGGATGGTCGCCGCGATCGGGCTGGCACTGTGGATTGGGGCACGGGCATGAGCGACTCAGCTGACCACGGAAACGTTCGCGGCTCGGACACCGGCGGAAACCCGCACGGCACCGGCGAGCGGGAGCCCGACGACGCCGCGCTGGCCGCGATGTCGCAGCAGGAGCTGGTGGCGCTGGGCGGCAAGCTCGACGGCGTCGAGACCGTGTTCAAGGAAAACCGTTGGCCGGTCGAGGGCACCAAGGCCGAGAAGCGCGCCGAGCGTGGCGTTGCCCTGTGGCTTTTGCTGGGCGGCGGCGGTTTCGGGCTGGCGCTGCTGCTGATCTTTTTGTTCTGGCCGTGGGAGTACAAGCCCAAGGAGGCCGCGGACAGCTGGCTCTACTCGCTGACCACCCCGCTGTACGGCCTGACCTTCGGGATGTCGATCCTGTCGATCGGGATCGGCACCATCCTGTACCAGAAACGCTTTATCCCCGAAGAGATTTCGATTCAGGACCGGCACGACGGCGCCTCCCGCGACGTCGACCGCAAGACCGTCGTGGCGAACCTGGCCGACGCCTACAGCGGCTCCACCATCGGGCGGCGCAAGCTGGTCGGGCTGTCGCTGGGCGTGGGGCTGGGTGCGTTCGGCCTGTCCACCTTGGTGGCGTTTGCCGGCGGCCTGATCAAGAACCCGTGGAAGCCGGTGGTGCAGACCGCCAACGGCAAGAAGGCGGTGCTGTTCACCTCCGACTGGACCCCGCGCTACCACGGCGAGACCATCTACCTGGCACGCGCCACCGGCAGCTTCGCCGGGTCGCCGTTCGTCAAGATGCGGCCCGAGGACATCGACGCCGGCGGCATGGAAACCGTCTTCCCGTGGCGGGAGTCCGACGGTGACGGCACCACCCCGGAGTCGCAGGAGAAGCTGCGCGCGATCAACCAGGGCGTGCGTAATCCCGTGATGCTCATCCGGATTCGCCCCACCGACATGCACCGCGTGGTCAAGCGGCAGGGCCAGGAGAGCTTCAACTTCGGCGAGCTGTTCGCCTACACGAAGGTCTGCTCGCACCTGGGCTGCCCCGCGTCGCTCTACGAGGAGCAGTCCTACCGAATCTTGTGCCCTTGCCACCAGTCGCAGTTCGACGCGCTGCACTTCGCCAAGCCGATCTTCGGGCCGGCGGCGCGTGCGTTGGCGCAACTGCCGATCACCATCGACACCAACGGGTATCTGGTCGCCAACGGTGACTTCATCGAGCCCGTCGGACCGGCATTCTGGGAGAGGACGACATCATGAGTCCCAAACTGAGTCCCCCGAAGATCGGCGACGTCCTGGCCCGCCAGGGCGAGGACATCGATACGCGCTATCACCCCTCGGCTGCCGTACGCAGACAGCTCAACAAGGTGTTCCCCACCCACTGGTCGTTCCTGCTGGGCGAGATCGCGATGTACAGCTTCATCGTGTTGCTGCTCACCGGGGTGTACCTGACGCTGTTCTTCGACCCGTCCATGGGCGAGGTCACCTACAACGGCGCCTACCAGCCGCTGCGCGGGGTGGACATGTCGAAGGCGTTCGCGTCGACCCTCGACATCTCCTTCGAGGTACGCGGCGGCCTGTTCGTTCGTCAGGTCCACCACTGGGCCGCGCTGATCTTCTCGGCGTCGATCATGGTGCACCTGGCCCGCATCTTCTTCACCGGCGCGTTCCGTCGGCCGCGCGAGGCGAACTGGGTCATCGGTTCGCTGCTGCTGATCCTGGCCATGTTCGAGGGCTACTTCGGCTACTCGCTGCCCGACGACCTGTTGTCGGGCATCGGGTTGCGCGCGGCCCTGTCCTCGATCACGTTGGGCATGCCGGTGATCGGCACCTGGCTGCACTGGGCCCTGTTCGGCGGTGACTTCCCCTGCGGCGGCGTCGGAAACGAATGCGCCACAGCGGGTTACATCATCCCCCGCATGTATGCCCTGCACATCCTGCTGCTGCCCGGCATCATCCTGGCGTTGATCGGGCTGCACCTGGCCATGGTGTGGTTCCAGAAGCACACCCAGTTCCCGGGACCGGGCCGCACCGAGCACAACGTGGTCGGCGTGCGGGTGATGCCGGTGTTCGCCGTGAAGTCCGGCGCGTTCTTCGCCGCGATCGTCGGCGTGCTGGGTCTGCTCGGCGGTCTGCTGCAGATCAACCCGATCTGGAACCTGGGGCCCTACAAGCCATCTCACGTCTCGGCGGGCTCGCAGCCGGACTTCTACATGATGTGGACCGAAGGCCTGGCCCGTATCTGGCCGCCATGGGAGTTCTACTTCTGGCACCACACCATCCCGGCGGTGGTCTGGGTGGCGCTGATCATGGGCGGGGTCTTCGTCCTGCTGATCATCTACCCGTTCCTGGAGAAGCGGTTCAGCGGTGACTACGCGCACCACAACCTGCTGCAACGCCCGCGCGACGTGCCGGTGCGCACGTCGATCGGCGCGATGGCGATCGCGTTCTACATGGTGCTCACGCTGAGCGCGATGAACGACATCATCGCGTTCAAGTTCGACATCTCGCTGAACGCGACGACGTGGATCGGCCGCATCGGCATGGTGATCGTCCCGCCGATCGTCTACTTCGTCACCTACCGGTGGTGCATCGGCCTGCAACGCAGCGACCGCGCGGTGCTCGAGCACGGCATCGAGACCGGCATCATCAAGCGGCTGCCGCACGGTGCCTACATCGAGCTGCACCAGCCGCTGGGCCCGGTCGACGACCACGGCCACCCGCTGCCGCTCGAGTACCAGGGCGCGGCGCTGCCCAAGAAGATGAACAAGCTGGGCTCGGCCGGGACGCCGGGCAGCGGCAGCTTCATGTTCGCCGATCCGGCGTCCGAGGACGCGGCGTTGCGGGAGGCGGCGCACCGCTCCGAGCAGCGTGCCCTGACCGCACTGCGCGAACACCAGGACAGCCTCAACGGTTCGACGAACGGTTCGACCAACGGCTCGACCGACGGCGAGCACTGACCCGCTCAGCCCGGCTCCCCATCGGCCCCCTGGCCGACGCGGGAGCCGGGCAATCGAGCACCCGCAATCACCCACGAGCGCGCGCGACACATAAGCATTGCGACGACGCACGACGTGTCGTCGCAATGCTTATGTGTCGATGGTTTACACCTCGACGGCGATACGCGTCAGCGCTCGTCGACCACGCGGCGCAGCTGGCGGATATGCAGCCACTCGACCGCCGGCATCGCCGCGGTGATGGCACCGGCGAATACATACGCCGTCCAGGACGCGCCGTCGTGGCCGACGGCCATCAGGTAGGTCGCCGTCGCGACCGCGATCAGCGCCGCACCCATGGTGCCGGTCAGTATGACCGTGCCGCGCAACCAGACTCGGTCCACCGTCTCCCCTGACCACTCGGCATCCGTCTTCGCCGGCGCCGCCTGCACCGTGGCCTGCCGGGCCCGCTCGGCCGCCGTGCGCGGCGCCTGAGACATCAGGCGCACCGGCGGCCGGTTCGGCGCTGTCATCGCCCGGGCGGCCGGCTCGGACTGAGACATCCGCCGGGCCCGCAACAGTATTGGGATCGCGCCCGCGATGATCAGCGCGGAAACGATGATGACCGCATACAACACCCAGGTGGTGTGCGGGCTGCTGGCCGATTTGTGAAAGCCCCGGCCCAGATCGGTGAGCGCGACGGCCGCGGCCACGCTGACGCCCAACAGCACCAGGTAGATGGCGGCGCAGGCGCCGAGCAAAATGCGGTCGATCACCTCGGGCGAAACGGTGTCGTCGCCGATTCCGCGCCGGTATGCCGAATATCTGCTGACCATCAGCAGCTCGTCTGCGGCGAGTCGTTGCTGTTCGACGACAGCACGGTTCCGTCGCTCGTCGTGATCGAGCAATTGAGCCTGCTGACCCGGAACAGGCTGGAGGCCTCCACCGAGCCCACGTCGGATTGCGAGATCGGGGTGACGGTCATCGACCAGGGGATGTACACGTTGTGCTGGGTGCGCCGGCGGCCGGACGCGTCGACGTAGGTCACCGAAATGATGTCGCCCGGGGCCTTGGTGCCGGTCACCGAGTAGGTGACCTGCCGCGGCCCGGCCGGCGTCGTCGGCGGCGGTGGCGCCGCCGCGGTGGAGGTCGCCGGCGGTGCCGGAGCGGGTGCGGGCGGGGGCGGCGGTGCCGGAGAGGGCGTCACCGTCACAGTCTGTGTCTCCGTTGCTGTCGGGGGCGGCGGCGGTTCGGTCGTGGGTGGCGGTGGAGGCGGCGGCGGTGGTTTGGTGGTCGTGATCTCGTCCTGCATCGGCGGCGTGGACGGGGCGGTGGTGGTGTTGGGGTTGGCCAGCTTGGTGGTGTCGGTCCGGGCGAACAGCAACGACACCGATACGACGAGCGCGATCGCGGCCACGATGGCGGCGATCCCCACCACCCACGGCCAGCGCGCGGTGCTGCGTTCGTCCTCGTCGGCGGACTCGTCGTAGTCCTCATAGTCGTAGAGCCGCAGATCGGCGGGTAGGTAGGGGCCGCTGGTGAAGTGCTCGGACTCCGGGGCCGAGTAGGCACGCGAGTATGCGTCCGTCTGGTCAGCGGCGGCCAGTTCGGCGCTGTCGTCGAAGGGTTCCGCCGCGCCCTCGACGTCGTGGTCGCCGCCGGGCTCCCCGTCGTCAGCGGGGTCGTCACCGGCGTCCGCGTGGTGGCTGATCGGGTCGACAGGATCGGATTCGTCAGGTTCCCATCCCGGGGGTTTCGACCCGCTCATCTCTGCCCTTTGCCTACCCTGTTCGACTGCATCACCTGCGCGTAAAACTCCGCAATCACCTCGTTGCCGGGCGCGCTGGGAACTTCTCATTGCCTGCGCGAAACACTACCGAACCCAAAACGGGCAGAGCCGCCGTGGCGATCGGCGCAAGCGATCACGTGATCGGATTGTGACCTTTATGCCGCGAATCAGTGCTTCTCAGGACCCAGGTAGTACTCGAAGACCAGTCCGGCCACCGACGACAGGACGAACATGACGCCGGCGAAGATCAGCCACGGCAGCCACAGCCCGATGCCCACCGCCACCACCGAGCCCGACAGCGCGATCAGGATCGGCCACCAGCTGTGCGGGCTGAAGAAGCCCAATTCCCCTGCTCCGTCGCTGATCTCGGCGCCTTCGTAGTCCTCGGGCCGGGTGTCGAGCCGGCGCGCCACGAACCGGAAGAAGGTGGCCACGATCAGCGCCAGCCCACCCGTCAGCGCGAGCGCGGTGGTGCCCGCCCACTCTTCCCCGCCGGTGGCGAACAGCGCGGTCAAAACCCCGTAGAGCAGCGCAACCACAAAGAAGAACCCGGCGATGAACTCGAATAGCCTGGCTTCGATATGCATTTGGTGTCCTAACCTACTGGCTTAACTGGCCGCGGCGGGTGTCGAACGGGTGCGTGGTCACCGCGGCGGGAGGTTGTCCGATCGCCTGCAGCGCCGCGGCGTTGCTCTTGCCATCCATCCGCTGCTGCAGGTAGGCCTTGAAGTCGTTGGGCGACACCACGCGAACCTCGAAATTCATCATCGAGTGATAGGTGCCACAGAACTCGGCGCAGTGGCCGACGAACGCCCCGGGCGTGTTGATCTCTTCGACCTGGAAGACGTGCACGGAGTTGTTCGCGTCGGCGTTCGGGATGACGTCGCGCTTGAACAAGAACTCGGGAACCCAGAACGTGTGGACGACGTCGGCGGACGCCAGATCGAATTCGATGCGCTTGCCGGTCGGGAGCACCAGCACCGGGATCTCGTCGCTGGTTCCCAGCGTCTCGACCTTGTCGTAGTTCAGGTAGGTGCGGTCCGAGGTGTTGAGGCCGCGGACGGGCCCGACCAGCTCTTCGCCGTGCTCGTCCTTGCCTTCCGGCTTGGACACCATGGCCTTCTTGCGCGCCGCGTCCGCCCCGTCGTAGGTCAGCGTGCCGTCCTTGAAATCGACGCGCTGATAGCCGAACTTCCAGTTCCACTGGAATGCCGTGACGTCGATCACCACTTCGGGATCCTTGGCGATGTGCAGCATCTTCTCCTGCACCACGACGGTGAAGTAGAACAGCACCGAGATGATGAGGAACGGCGTCACGGTGAGCGCCAGCTCCAAGGGCATGTTGTAGCCGAACTGGCGGGGCAGCTCGGTGTCGGTCGCCTTTTTGCGGTGGAACGCCGAGGACCAGAAGATCAGGCCGTAGACGATGACGCCGACGACCAGCGAGGCGATCACCGCGCCGATCCACAGCTCCCGGTTGAGCTGCGCCTGCGGCGTGATCCCCCTCGGCCAGCCCAGGGCCAGCGCGTCGGCCCAGCTGCTGCACCCGCTCAGGAACATCGCCAGCACACCCAGCGTCACGGCCAGCGCCAGCGGCCGGAGACGGCGGGAAAGACCGGTGGCGGAGCCCCCAGGACGGCGCTGAAACCTACCCTGCGACAAAGATTGCGAACGGTCCTGCTCGCGAGGGGTCACGTTGGCGCCTCCTGCTCGGATATCGAATACTACGCAGCGTAGACCACGCGCCTGAGGCGGGCGACGAAACCCCGGCCCGCCAGTCTCGCGCCGTGCCGGGTGCGACGTCCACGAGCGGTCGCCAAGTGCGGCATACTGGGGCGCCGTGTGTGGTCTGCTGGCGTTCGTTGCCGCCCCCGAGGACGGGGACAAGGAGGCGGCCGCCGCCCGCGCCGACGACGCGATCGCGCGCGCGTCGCATTCGATGCGCCACCGCGGGCCCGACGAGCCCGGCACCTGGGTCGACCCGGACACCGACGGTTCGGTGGTGTTCGGCTTCAACCGGCTGTCCATCATCGACATCGCGCATTCGCACCAGCCGCTGCGCTGGGGGCCGCCGGAGGCGCCCGACCGCTACGTGCTGGTGTTCAACGGCGAGATCTACAACTACCTGGAGTTGCGCGACGAACTGGCCACCTCCCATGGGGCCGTCTTCGCCACCGATGGTGACGGCGAGGCCGTCGTCGCCGGCTACCACTACTGGGGCACCGATGTCCTGACCCGATTGCGCGGCATGTTCGCCTTCGCGCTGTGGGACACCGTTACCCGCGAATTGTTTTGCGCCCGAGACCCTTTCGGCATCAAACCGCTGTTCATGGCGACCGGTGCCGGCGGCACCGCGGTGGCCAGCGAGAAAAAGTGTCTGCTGGATTTGGCCGAGCTGATCGGGTTCGACACGCGCATCGACGAGCGGGCGGTGCAGCACTACACCGTCCTGCAGTACGTGCCCGAGCCCGAGACGTTGCACCGCGGGGTGCGCCGGCTGGAATCGGGCTGCTACGCCCGGATCCGCCCCGACCGCCTGCAACCCGAGGTCACCCGGTACTTCGTGCCCCGGTTCGCCGCCACCCCGATCGCCCGCGGCAGCGAGCAGGCCCGGTACGACGAGATCACCGCGGTGCTCGAGGACTCGGTGGCCAAGCACATGCGCGCCGACGTGACGGTCGGGTCCTTCCTTTCCGGCGGCATCGACTCCACCGCCATCGCGGCGCTGGCCATCCGGCACAACCCGCGACTGATCACGTTCACCACCGGCTTCGAGCGGGAGGGATTCTCCGAGATCGATGTCGCGGTGGCCTCGGCGGAGGCGATCGGCGCGCGCCACATCGCCAAGGTGGTCACGCCGGACGAGTTCGTCGCCGCCCTGCCAGAAATCGTCTGGTACCTCGACGAGCCGGTCGCCGACCCGGCGCTGGTGCCGCTGTTCTTCGTCGCTCGCGAGGCCCGTAAGCACGTCAAGGTGGTGTTGTCCGGCGAGGGCGCCGACGAGTTGTTCGGCGGCTACACGATCTACCGGGAGCCGTTGTCGCTGAAGCCCTTCGACTATCTGCCGCGTCCGCTGCGGCGGTCGATGGGCAAGGTGTCGCGCCCGCTGCCCGAGGGGATGCGGGGCAAGAGCCTGCTGCACCGCGGCTCGCTGACGCTCGAAGAGCGTTACTACGGCAACGCCCGCAGCTTCTCCGACGCGCAGCTGCGCGACGCGCTGCCCGGCTTCCGCCCGGAGTGGACCCACACCGACGTGACCGCGCCGCTGTACGCCGAGTCGGCGGGCTGGGACCCGGTGGCCCGCATGCAGCACATCGACCTGTTCACCTGGCTGCGCGGCGACATCCTGGTCAAGGCCGACAAGATGACGATGGCCAACTCGCTGGAGCTTCGGGTGCCGTTCCTGGATCCCGAGGTGTTCGCCGTGGCGTCCCGGTTGCCCGTCGACGCCAAGATCACCCGCACGACCACCAAGTACGCGTTGCGCCGCGCGCTCGAGCCGATCGTCCCCGCGCACGTCCTGCACCGGCCCAAGCTCGGGTTCCCGGTGCCGATCCGGCACTGGTTGCGCACCGGCGAGCTGCTGGAGTGGGCCTACGAGCTGGCGGCGTCGTCGCAGGCGGACCACCTGGTGGACCGGGCGGCCGTGCACCGGATGCTCGACGAGCACCGCAGCGGCGCCGGCGATCACAGCCGCCGGCTGTGGACGCTGCTGATCTTCATGCTCTGGCACGCGATCTTCGTCGAGCGCAGTGTGGTGCCGCAGATCAGCGAGCCGATGTATCCGGTGCAGCTCTAGGCCACGCCCGGGCTTCGCGTGTGAATCCTGGGCTTTCATCGTGAACCCTGGGCGCGGTGTGTCGGCGTGTCGGCGCCGTCAGCGCACACGCGACGCCGTGGGTTCACACTCGATGCGGCCCGGGCGAGAAAGGGCGTCGGGGAAACGGCGCTAACCCAGCACCGCGGCGATCTCGGCGGCCGCCTCGTCGCCGTAGGCGTCGGCCAGACGGGTCTTGGCGACCTCGCGGTCCCACGCCCATTCCTGGGTTCCGGTCGACTCCAGCACCAGCACGGCCACCAGCGAGCCCAGCTGTGCCGAACGCTCGAGGTTCAGCCCGGCGCTGCGCCCGGTGAGGAAACCGGCCCGGAACGCATCGCCGACACCGGTGGGGTCGGTCTGGCTGGTCTCGGGGACCACGCCGACGTGCGTGGTGGTGCCGTCACGCTCGACGATGTCGACGCCCTTGGCGCCGAGCGTGGTCACCCGCAGGCCCACCTTCTGCTGCACGTCGGCCTCGGACCAGCCGGTCTTGGAGAGCAGCAGCTCCCACTCGTAGTCGTTGGTGAACAGGTAGGCCGCGCCGTCGACCAGCTTGTCGATCTCCTCCCCGGACAGGCGGGGCAGCTGCTGGGACGGGTCGGCGGCGAACGGCAGGCCGAGCTTGCGGCACTCCTCGGTGTGCACCACCATCGCGTCGGGGTCGTTGGCCCCGATGATCACCAGGTCGGGTGTGCCGACCGACGACGCGACGTCGGCAAGCTTGATGTTGCGGGCCTCGGACATGGCGCCGGGATAGAACGACGCGATCTGGGCCATGTCCTCGTCGGTGGTGCACACGAAGCGCGCGGTGTGCGCGGTCTTCGAGATCAGCACGTGGTCGCAGTTGACGCCGTGGCTCTGCAGCCAGTCGCGGTACTCGCCGAAATCGTCACCGGCCGCGCCGACCAGCGCGACGTCGCCGCCCAGCACACCGATGGCGAAGGCGATGTTGCCCGCCACGCCGCCGCGGTGAATCACCAAGTCGTCGACCAGGAAGCTCAAGGACACCTTCTGCAGGTGCTCGGCCAGCAGGTGCTCGGAAAACCGGCCGGGGAACCGCATCAGATTGTCGGTCGCAATCGAACCTGTCACCGCGATCGTCACGAAATCTCCATCCTTCGTTAGTAAGGTTATCTAGCTTACTCAGGCGCCTCCGACCGTCGTCGCGTGCACGGTCGCCGCAAGGTCTGCGCTAGCCTCCCTAGGGAACTCACTCAAGTCGCCGGGATCACAATGCGTGCGCCGCAACCCGCTTGCAGTCCCGTCTACCACCGTAGGAGAACCACGATGGCAGGCCCGCACTCGCCGAACCACGCTGGCGGCGGCAACGGACCGAGCGGACACGAGCCCCCACGCGAATCCGAGCCACTCGAGTTCCCCGATGACCCCGCCACCGGCGGCCCGGGCTTCACCCCGGCTCCGCAGGCGGGACCCCCTTCGGGCAATTATGCCGGGCCGCCCCCGGGGCCGGCGCCGTATCCGCCGCCACGCTCCAGGCGGCGGCTGATCGTCGGCGTGGCGCTGGCCATCGCGCTCGTCGCGGTGATGACGGTGGCCATCGTCTACGGGGTGCGCACCAACGGGGCCAACACCGGCACCACGTTCTCCGAGGGCGCGGCGAAGACGGCGATTCAGGGATACCTGGACGCGCTCGAGCACCGCGACATCAACGAGATCGCCCGGAACGCGCTGTGCGGCCTCTACGACGCCGTCCAGGACAAGCGATCCGACCAGGCGCTGGCCAAGCTCAGCAGCGACGCATTCCGCAAGCAGTTCTCCGAGGTGGAGATCACCTCGATCGACAAGATCGTGTACCTGTCGCAGTACCAGGCTCAGGCTTTGTTCACCATGCGGGTGTCGCCGGTGAGCGGGGGACCCATGCGCGGGCAGGTGCAGGGCATCGCGCAGCTGCTCTTCCAGCGCGGCCAGATCATGGTGTGCTCATACGTGCTGCGCACCGGGGGCTCGTACTAGAGCTTTTCTTGCCGCGAGACCGCAACCGCCGACGGCCCTACTCGGGGAACGCGTCGGTAGTCGCAGTCTCGCGGTGAAATCAGTTGAACGAGTCGCCGCAGGCGCACGACCCGCCGGCGTTGGGGTTGTCGATGGTGAACCCCTGCTTTTCGATGGTGTCCACAAAGTCGATGGACGCGCCCTCGACGTAGGGCGCGCTCATCCGGTCCACCGTCAGGGTCACACCCCCGAACTCCGCGATCAGGTCGCCGTCCAGCGACCGGTCGTCGAAGAAGAGGTTGTAGCGCAGCCCAGCGCACCCGCCCGGCTGGACCGCGATGCGCAGCGCCAGGTCGTCGCGACCCTCCTGGTCCAGCAGCGACTTGGCCTTGGTGGCGGCGGCCTCAGTCAGGATCACGCCGTGGGTCTTGGCGTTCGACTCGTTTTGCACCGTCATTGCTTCTCCTACATGCCTCATTTGTTGAGCGGGGACCGATCACGCCCGGCGCCGCCGGACTGCCGGAAAGTCCACACCATCAACGGTACCTTGCAGGACCGCTATTCCCGAGTCGCGCCGCCACAACGGAGGCCAGACCCATGAGCTGATTGGCGGCGTCGGCCTGGGCCAGCCGCACCGATCCTGCGTGCTCGGCGATCGACAACGCGGCCATGATCCCCGACGAGCGCACCGTCGCGTTGTCCAGATCGACCTGGCCGGCCAGGACCACCACCGGGATGCCCCGCGGCCGGGCCGCGTCGGCCAGAAAGCCCACCACCTTCCCGTGCAGGGACTGCTCGTCGAAGCGGCCCTCGCCGGTGACGATCAACTCCGCCGTGTCGAGATCGTCGGAAAGCCGGGTGTGTTCGGCGATGATGGCGGCCCCGGACTCACACCGCCCGCCGAGCGCGAGCAGCCCGGCGCCGATGCCGCCGGCGGCGCCCGCGCCCGGTTCGGCGCTCACGTCGCGCCCGGCCACCGCCTCCAAAATGAGCGCCCAGGCCTGCAGCCGAACTTCCAGCGCCGCGACGGTGGCCGTGTCGGCGCCCTTCTGCGGCCCGAACACTCGGGCCGCTCCCCACGGACCGAGCAGGGGGTATTCGGTGTCGGAGGCGGCGATCAGCTCCACGTTGCCCAGTTGGCGGCGGGCGGTGTCCAGGCCGCCCAACTCGGCGATCATGCCCTGGCCGCCGTCGGTGCACGCACTGCCACCCAACCCGACGACGATCCGCGTCGCCCCCACCCGCAGCGCCTCGGCGATCAGCTGCCCCACGCCTTTGCTGTGGGCCGCCATCGCGGTCTCTGGGGTGGGCGGACCGCCGAGCAGCGCCAAACCGCAGGCCTGGGCGCACTCCAGGTATGCGGTCGCCGACCCGGGATCGAAGACCCATTCGGCCTCCACCATGGCCTTTAGCGGCCCCGACACCCGCAATCGCCGCATCTCCCCCAGCCGGCTGGCCAGCACCTCGACGAAGCCGGGCCCGCCGTCGGACTGCGGCGCGACGATGAACCGGTCGCCCGGACGCGACCGTGTCCAGCCGGTCGCGATGGCGGCGGAGGCTTCCAGGGCCGACATGCTGTCGGCGTAACAGTCCGGGGCCACCAAAACCTGCATCGCGGGTAGCTGAAGGCGGCCGGGTGCCAGGCCGGGGGCAGCATCATCCGAGGCCATCGACCCGTCGTCCATCAAAGGCAGCCATTCATCACGTGTAAGAGTAGGGCCAAGTGCGGCACTAACGCAGGTCTAATAGCAAGGCATTCCAGGCGAATTCCGGCGCGCGTCGTCCGCGAAGTAACCTGGCCCCTGTGAAGCTTTTGGGTCGCAAGAAGGGCCAGGACACCGACCTCGACGAAACCGTGGCCGTGTCGGCCGCCTCCGACGTTGCTGGCGCCCCGGACGCCGCACCCCGCCGGACCGGACCCAAGGGGCGTCCCACGCCCAAGCGCAACGAGGCCCGCCGGAACGCGAAGAAGGGTCCCGTCGCGCCCGCACCCATGACCTCCGCCGAGGCGCGGGCCCGGCGCAAATCGCTGGCCGGGCCCAAGCTCAGCCGTGAGGAGCGCCGCGCCGAAAAGACCGCCAACCGCGCGCGCATGTCGGAGCGCCGCAACCGCATGATGGCCGGCGAAGAGGGCTACCTGCTGCCGCGCGACCAGGGCCCGATCCGGCGCTACGTGCGCGACGTGGTGGATTCCCGGCGCAACCTGCTGGGCCTGTTCATGCCGTCGACCCTGTTTTTGATGTTCGTCATGTTCGGCGTCCCGCAGCTGCAGCTCTGGATTTCCCCGGCGATGCTGGCGCTGATGGCGGTGATGAGCGTCGACGGCCTGATCCTGGGCCGCAAAGTCAGCAAGCTGGTCGACGCGAAATTCCCCGACAACACCGAAAGCCGTTGGAAGCTAGGCCTTTACGCCGCCGGCCGCGCCTCCCAGATGCGCCGGCTGCGCGCGCCGCGGCCCCAGGTCAAGCATGGCGCCAGTGTCGAATAACCGTTACCCGAAGGCCGGCTGACGCCGGTGCGCACCCTGGTGCTCGGCGGGATCAGGTCAGGCAAGTCACGGTGGGCGGAGGACGCCATCGCCGCGGGGTTGCCGCCCGGCCGGCCGGTTCATTACCTGGCTCCCGGGCCGACCGGTGCCGGCGACGCGGCCTGGGCGCACCGGGTCGCCGAACATCGTGAGCGCCGGCCCGCGCATTGGGCGACGATCGAAACCCAGGACATCGCAACGCAATTGCGCCAATCCGCGGACACCCCCACCCTGGTCGACGATCTGGGCACCTGGCTGGCCGGCGCGATGGACCGCGAGAACGCATGGGAGGGCGGCTCGGTGGCGGCGCCGGTCGACGACGTGCTGTCCGCGGTCGGCGGCTTCGCCTCGACACTGGTGCTGGTCAGCCCGGAAGTCGGGCTGACCGTCGTGCCCGCCACCGCCGCCGGGCGCCGGTTCGCCGACGAACTCGGCGGCCTCAACCAGCGCCTCGCCCGGCTGTGCGATCGGGTCGTGCTGGTGGTGGCCGGGCAGGCGGTGCCGATCAAACCGTCGGGGGGCTAATGGAATTCGCCGTCGTGTCACCGCCCGACGCGGGCGTCGCGGCCGCCGCCCGCGCGCGCCAGGACGCCCTGACCAAGCCGCGCGGCGCGCTGGGCCGCCTCGAGGACCTGTCGGTGTGGATCGCGTCGTGCCAGGGCCAATGCCCCCCGCGACAGTTCGAGCGGGCCCGGGTGGTGGTGTTCGCCGGTGATCATGGTGTCGCCGGCTCGGGGGTGTCGGCCTACCCGCCGGAGGTGACCGCGCAGATGGTCGCCAACATCGACGCGGGCGGGGCAGCGATCAACGCGCTGACCGGCATCGCCGGGGCGAGCGTGCGCGTCGCGGACCTGGCGGTCGACGCCGACGCGCTCAGTCCACCGATCGGCGCCCACAAGGTGCGGCGCGGCAGCGGCGACATCACGGTGCAGGACGCGTTGAGCGACGAGGAGACCGAGCGGGCCCTGGCCGCCGGCGCCGCCATCGCCGACGAGGAGGTCGACGCGGGCGCGGATCTGCTGATCGCCGGTGACATGGGCATCGGAAACACCACGGCCGCAGCGGTTTTGGTGGCGGCGTTGACCAACGCCGAGCCGGTCGTGGTGGTGGGCTTCGGCACCGGGATCGACGACGCGGGGTGGGGACGCAAGACCGCCGCGGTGCGCGACGCCCTGTTCCGCGCGCGGCAGGTGCTGCCGGACCCGGTCGCGCTGCTGCGCTGCGCGGGCGGCGCGGATCTGGCGGCGATGGCGGGCTTTTGCGCGCAGGCCGCGGTGCGGCGCACGCCGCTGCTGCTCGACGGCATGGCGGTGACGGCGGCCGCGCTGGTCGCCGAGCACCTGGCTCCCGGCGCCCGGATGTGGTGGCAGGCCGGTCACCGGTCCACCGAGCCGGGCCACGCGTTGGCGCTCACGGCACTGGATCTGGAGCCGATCCTCGACCTGCGCATGCGGCTGGGCGAGGGAACCGGCGCCGCGCTGGCGGTGCCGGTGCTGCGCGCCGCGGTGGCCGCGCTGTCGTCGATGGCCACGTTCACCGAGGCCGGCGTGTCCAACCGCCCCGACCAGGCCGCTCCCCCGTCGTGATCCGTTCGCTGGCAACGGCTTTCGCGTTCGGGACGGTGCTGCCCGTCCCGGGTGCACGGACCGCGCCGATGGGTCGGGGCGCCCTGACGGCGCTGCCGGTGGTGGGTGCGGCCCTGGGGGCGCTGGCCGCGGCGGTGACCTGGGGCGGGGTTCACGCGTTCGGGCCGTCCAGCCCGCTGCCCGGGCTGCTCCCGGTCGTGGTGCTGCTGCTGATCACGCGTGGCCTGCACGTCGACGGTGTCGCCGACACCGCCGACGGCCTGGGCTGCTACGGGCCGCCGCAGCGGGCGCTGGCGGTGATGCGGGAGGGATCGACCGGGCCGTTCGGCGTGGCCGCCGTCGTCGTCGTGGTGCTGCTGCAGGGGCTGGCGTTCTCGGCGCTGGGAGCGGGCGGCGGGGTGCGCGGGGTCGTCGGGATCGCCGTGGCGGTGTTCGCCGGGCGGGTCGCCGCGGTGCTGGCCGGCCACCGCGCGGTGCCGGCCGCCGAGGGCAGCGCGCTGGGTGCCGCGGTCGCCGGAAGTCAGCCGACGGCCGTGGTGGCGGCCTGGGTCGCGGTGCTGCTGGGGGTTTCGCTGGCGGCCGTGCCACGGCCGTGGCACGGACCGGCGGCGGTACTGCTGGGCCTGGGCTGCGGCGCGGTGCTGGTGCGGCACTGCGCGCGCCGCTTCGGCGGCATCACCGGCGACGTGCTGGGCGCCGCGATCGAGCTGACGACGACGGTGTGCGCGGTGGCGCTCGCGGCCCTGGTGCGGTTCTAACGCGCCGAGCGCCCGGCCAGCCGGGCGCCGACACCCGAGCGCCCGACTGGCCGGGCGATCGGGCGGCTACCCGAGCTGCCTACCCGAGCCGCCTACCCGAGCCGGGCCATCCAGCCGTGGGTGTCGGCGAAGGTGCCCCGCTGAATCCCGGTTAGCGTGTCGCGCAACGCCATCGTCACCTCGCCGGATTGGCCGTCGGCGATGGTGAATTCGGCGTCGCCGTACTTGACGTGGGAGACGGGTGTGATGACCGCGGCGGTGCCGCAGGCGAACACCTCGGTGATCTCGCCCGCGGCGGCCTTCTTCTGCCACTCGTCGATGTCGATCTTGCGTTCCTCGACGGAGAACCCGGCGTCAATGGCCAACTGCAGCAACGAATCCCGCGTGATCCCGGGTAGCAGTGAGCCGGACAGTTCCGGGGTGACCAGCCGCGCCGACCCCCCGCTGCCGAACACGAAGAAGATGTTCATGCCGCCCATCTCCTCGACAAAGCGTCGCTCGACCGCGTCCAGCCACACCACCTGGTCGCAATCGTGGGCCGCGGCTTCGGCCTGAGCGGACAGCGAGGCGGCGTAGTTGCCGCCGAATTTGGCCGCGCCGGTGCCGCCGGGGCTGGCCCGCACGTACTCCGTCGACACCCAGACCGTGACGGGGTTGATGCCGCCCTTGAAGTAGGCGCCGGCCGGCGAGGCGATCAGCAGGTAGCGGTATTGCCGGGAGGGCCGCACGCCCAGTCCGGGCTCGGTGGCGATGACGAACGGGCGCAGATACAGCGCCTCTTCCCCACCGGCGGACGGGACCCAGGCGTTGTCGACGGCAATGAGCTGGCGCAGGGATTCCATGAACAGCTCTTCGGGCAGTTCGGGAATCGCCAGCCGCCGCGCCGAGGACCGCAGCCGGGCCGCGTTGGCCTCGGCGCGAAACGAGACGATCGAGCCGTCCGCCCAGCGGTACGCCTTGAGGCCCTCGAAGATTTCCTGGGCGTAGTGCAGCACGAGCGCCGACGGGTCCAACTCGATCGGGCCGTAGGGGATGACGCGCGCGTCGTGCCAGCCCCGGCCCTCGTCGTACTCGATCGCCACCATGTGGTCGGTGAAGTATTTACCGAAACCCGGCTCGGCCAGGATGGTTTCGCGTTCGGTGTCGGTCGCCGGACGTGTCGAGCGCGAAACCGTGAACTCGAGGGAGCCACTGGTCATCCGCCGATTGTATATCCGCCCGCCGAATCGGATTTCGCCCGCGCAAGCGGCGCGGCTAGCGGGTTTTCACCGCGACGAACGGCGGGCGCACGACTTCGCAGGCGGCGCGACGGCCGCGGACGTCGACGGTGATCTCCTGGCCGTCCTCGACCCCGGCGTCGGTGTCGACGAGCGCCAGCGCGATGCCGGCCTGCAGCGTCGGGGAGAAGGTGCCCGAGGTGGTCACCCCGACCGGGGTGTCGCCGGCCAGCACGGTCTGCCCGGCGCGTAGCACCCCGCGGCCGGTCATCCGCAGCCCGCGCAGCAGCCGCCGCGGCCCCGCCTCCTTCTCGGCCAGCAGGGCGTCGCGGCCGAAGAACGCCTCCTTCTTCCAGCCGATCGCCCAGCCGCAGCGGGCCTGCAGCGGGGAAATGTCGAGCGACAGTTCGTGCCCGTGCAGTGGATAGCCCATCTCGGTGCGCAGCGTGTCGCGGGCGCCCAAGCCGGCCGGCTCGCCGCCGGCCGCCGTGACCGCGGCGGCCAGCGCGTCGAACACCACACCGGCGGACTCCCACGGCGGCAGCAGCTCGTAGCCGTGCTCGCCGGTGTAGCCGGTGCGGCAGACCCGCACCGGTACCCCGGAATACGAGGTGTCGGCGTAGGCCATGTAATCCATGTCGGTGGGCAGTCCCAGCTCGCCGAGCACGTCGGCCGAGCGCGGGCCCTGCACGGCCAGCACCGCATAGGAGCGATGCAGGTTGGTGATGGTCAGTTCGGGTGGCGCGGCCGCCTGTAGCGCGTCGACCACGGCCGCGGTGTTGGCGGCGTTGGGCACCAGAAAGATCTCGTCGTCGTCGACGTAGTAGGCGATCAAATCGTCGACGACCCCGCCGGATTCGGTGCAGCACAGGGTGTATTGCGCCTTGCCGGGCCCGATCCGGTTCAGGTCGTTGGTGAGCGCGGCGTTGACGAACCGCGCGGCGCCCGGCCCGCGCACCAAGGCCTTGCCCAGGTGGCTGACGTCGAACAGGCCGACCGCGTTGCGCGTCGCGTTGTGCTCGCTGACTGTGCCCGCATACGACACCGGCATCAACCAGCCGCCGAACTCGGCGAAGCTGGCACCCAGGTCGCGGTGACGGTCTTCTAACGGTCCGTGCAGAAGGTCGGCTTCGTTGCTCACGACTCTTCACCCTAAGGGGCCGCGACGGGCGGCCCGTTAGGGTGATGCGGATGAGCACAGAACCCGGTTACTCCTCCCCCGCTGTCACTGTCGCCTCCTCGCTGCCCCGGCGCGCCGCCGCGTCCACCGTGCTGATCGTGCCCGTCGTCTCGACCGGCGACGACGACAAGCCGGGCGCGGCCGTCACCGAGGCCGGGCCGTTCCTGTCCTCGGATGCGGTCGCCGAGATCGAGTCGGGGCTGCGCGCGCTGGAGGCCACCGGCGGCGCCGACCAGGTGCACCGGCTGGTGGTGGGATCGCTGCCGGTGTCCAGCGTGCTGACGATCGGCCTGGGCAAGCCGCGGCCGGAGTGGCCTGCCGACACGGTCCGCCGCGCCGCCGGGGTGGCCGCGCGGTCGCTGGGCAGCACCGCGGCCGTGATCACCACGCTGGGCGAGTTGCCCGGTGACGGCGTCGTCTCGGCCGCCGTCGAGGGCCTGATCCTGGGCAGCTACCGGTTCACCGACTTCCGCAGCCCCAAGTCCGCACCCAAAGACAAAGGGCTGGGCAAGATCACGGTGCTCGCCACCGCCAAGGACGCCAAGAAGGAGGCCGCGCACGGTGCGGCCGTCGCGACCGCGGTCGCCACCGCCCGCGACTTCGTCAACACCCCGCCGAGCCACCTGTTCCCTGACGAATTCGCCAAGCGCGCAAGGGCTTTGGGCGAGTCGGTGGGACTCGAGGTCGAGGTGCTCGACGACAAGGCGCTGCGCAAGGGCGGTTACGGCGGGATCATCGGCGTCGGCCAGGGGTCGTCGCGGCCGCCGCGGCTGGTGCGGCTGACCCACCGGGGCGCGAAGCTGGCCAAGCGGTCCAAGCAGGCGAAGCGAGTCGCCCTGGTGGGCAAGGGCGTCACGTTCGACACCGGCGGCATCTCGATCAAGCCGGCGGCCGGGATGCACCACATGACCTCGGATATGGGCGGGGCCGCGGCGGTCATCGCGACGGTCACGCTGGCCGCGCAGCTGCAGCTGCCCATCGACGTGATCGCCACCGTGCCGATGGCCGAGAACATGCCGTCGGCGACGGCGCAGCGCCCGGGTGACGTGCTGACGCAGTACGGCGGCATCACCGTCGAGGTGCAGAACACCGACGCCGAGGGCCGGCTGATCCTGGCCGACGCCATCGTGCGCGCCTGCGAGGACAACCCGGACTACCTGATCGAGACGTCCACGCTGACCGGCGCGCAGACCGTGGCGCTGGGCAGCCGGATCCCCGGGGTGATGGGCAGCGACGAGTTCCGCGACCGCGTGGCCGCGATCTCGCAGCGGGTCGGCGAAAACGGTTGGCCGATGCCGCTGCCCGACGAACTCAAGGAGGACCTGAAGTCCACGGTGGCCGACCTGTCGAACATCAGCGGGCAGCGCTTCGCCGGCATGCTGGTGGCGGGCGTGTTCCTGCGCGAGTTCGTCGCCGACGGCGTGGGCTGGGCGCACATCGACGTGGCCGGTCCCGCTTATAACACCGGCGGACCGTGGGGCTACACGCCCAAGGGCGCCACCGGCGTGCCGGTCCGCACCATGTTCGCGGTCCTCGAGGACATCGCCGAAAACTGCTGACGCGCAGACTATTTCGTCAGCAGCGACATCGCGGCGCGGGTCAGCCTGCGCCGCGGCCAGCCGCTGACCCCGCCCGCGGCCAGCGCGGCGTTGGCGGCGTTGCGCCCGCAGGCGCCGTGCACCGAACCGCCCGGGGTGGCCGACGCACTGCCCAGATACAGCCCCTCGACCGGGGTTTCGGCCCGGCCCATCCCGGCCGCCGGTCGAAAGATCAGCATCTGCTGAAGCTGCGCGGTACCACCGTTGAGCGCGCCCAGGTGCAAGTTGGCGTCGCTGGCCTCCAGGTCCGACGGGCGCTGCACGAACCGGTCGATCACCGCCGCGCCGAAGCCGGGCGCATGCTCCTCGATGACCCGGTCCACCGAGTCGGCGAGGCGCTCGGCAGAGGAGTCGTCGGCGACATTGCGGGGCAAATGCGTGTACGCCCACACACTTTCGGTGCCCGCCGGCGACCGGGTCGGGTCGGCGGTGGTGGTCTGCCCCAGCAACATGAACGGATGATCGGGCACCGTCTTTGTGTTCAGGTCGGCCATCCAGCGCACCAGCCCGTCGCCGTCGGCCCCGAGGTGCACGGTGCCCACCCCGCGCAGCCGTTGCGCCCGCCACGGAACCGGCTCGCGCAGCGCATAATTCACCTTGACCACCGGCGGATCCCACGCGAAGTGCTCGAGGTCGCGCCGCACCTTGGGCGGCACCGCGTCGGCGGGCAGCATGTCGCAGAACAGTCGCGGCGCCGTCACGTCGGCCACCACCGCCCGACGCGCCCGCACCGTGCGCCCCTCGGCCGTCGTCACCGCGACCGCCCGGCCGCCCCGCACCTCGATGCGAGAAACGTTCTCGTTGCACTCGATTCGCGCGCCGGCGGAGCGGGCACGGCTGACCAGCGCGGCCGTCAGCTGACCCGACCCACCGACCGGCACCGGCCAGCCGCAGTCCTGGGCCAGCATCGTCATCAAAAAGCCCATGGCGCCGCTGATCGGCGCATCGGGCGGGGCGTCGGCGTGCATGGCGTTGCCCAACAACAAGACTCGCGGTGCCTCCCCGGCGAACAGCTCGCTCGCCATGGTGTTGGCCGGCTGCACCAGCAGGCGCGCGACCCGGATCGCTTCCGACGTACCGAGTTCGGCCAGCAGTCGCAGCAGCGGGCGCACGGGCGGGAAGGGCGCCAGCATGGCGTCGAGCAGGGGCGCCTTGATGCGCTCCCACAACTTCACGATGCGCCACCAGTTTTCGCCGTCGGCGGGCTCGCGGCGCGCGAATTCCGCGGCGGTGCGCGCCGGGTCGCGGTAGATGATGGGCGGGTCGTCGTCGGCGCCGCCGCGTGGGTGGCCCACCACCGCGGGCGCGTGTGACCATCGCAGGCCGTGGTCCTCGAGCCGCAGCGCGGCGATCGCGGGCGAGGCCACCGTCATCGGGTAGTACGAGCTGAACAGGTCGGTGATATAGCCCGGGGTCAGCTCGGCGCTGCGCACCGCGCCGCCGGGCTCCGGCTGGGCTTCCAGCACCAGCACGTCCCACCCCGCGTCGGCCAGCATCGCGGCGGCAACCAGCCCGTGGTGCCCGGCACCGATGACGACCGCGTCGGCAGCGTCGTGCACGGTCACTTCACCTGGCTCGGCTCCAGACGTTCCGCTAGTGCCGCCAGCCGCAACAGGCACTCCTTGTTACGCGGGTAGGCCGCGGCCAACGCGACCGAATCGGGAACGAGGCTCATCGGGCCCTCGACCGGCACCTCGATCATTTCGATCCGGCACCCCTGCGGAATCTCGTGCAGCAGCATCGTGATCCGCGCGGCGCCCATCGGCCCCAGGCGGGCGCACAACACCAGCCTGTGCGGCGGTTCGCTTTCCTCCACGATGGTGGCGTCGTCGATCACCAGCGGCCAGATCCCGATGGAATGCCTGATCGAGGAGCCGGCCTCCGGCCAGTTCGGATCCACGGCGCGCATGCGGCTGTTGCCGACCACCCACTGGGTGTAGGTCCAGCCCTGCGCAAGCACCTCCCACACCCGCTCGCACGGGACGGGCACCTCTCGCGTCGCAGTGATCACCGCACATCCTTTCCGCTCGTGACTACTGCGGCGGGATACCCACCAACGGGCGCTGTATCCGTCCGGGTTTATCGGCGCTTCGCTCCGGTTAATCTGCAAGCGGTCGTAATCCCTGGCAGGAAAAGGCGAGAAAGGCAAACCATGACGGCGCGACGGTTGATCATCGGTGTGGGCGCGGTGCTGTTGCTGGCCGGGGTCATCGGTTTGTTGGCGCCGGTGTCGGTCACCGACAGCAATGGCCACTCGGTGGGGTGCGGCAACGCCGTCGCGACGGATCTCTCCGAGGCCAGAAGCGCGAACAACAGCAATGGCGCGAATATCCCGATCCTCAACCAGATCGTCCCGCACACCGATTTTGTCGCGCAGTGCCAGTCGTCGGTGGGTGGCCGCCGGGCGTGGGCCATCCCGCTGGCGGTGCTCGGCGTCATCGCGATCGGCGCGACCCTGCTGACCGGGCGCCGCGGCGCGGCCACGGGCCCGTAATCGCCTCAGATCACCCGCATCCGCGCGGCGTTGCGCAGTCCCTGCGGCGCCACCCGCGAAAGTCCGTACAGCGCATAGGCTTCCGGCGCGACCGGGCGGATCGGTTTCTTCTTCCTGACCGACGACAGGATCGCGTTGGCGACCTTGTCGGGGCCGTAGCGCCGCAGCGCGAACATCGTGCCCAGCTGCCCGCGGCGCCCGTCGACGGCCTCGGCCAGCTTTCCCGCGGGTGCGTCGAAGCGGGTGGTCTTGATGATGTTCGTGTCGATGACGCCCGGGCAGATCGTGGTCAGGCCGACGCCGGCGGTGTCGAGTTCGGCGCGCAGGCAGTCCGAGAACATGTAGGTGGCCGCCTTCGACGTGCAGTACGCGCTCAGCGACTGCAGCGGGGCGTAGGCGGCCATCGACGACACGTTGACGATGTGGCCGCCGGTGCCGCGCTCCACCAGTCGCCGCCCGAACGAGCGGCAGCCGTTCACCACCCCGCCGAGGTTGACGTCGAGCACCCGGTCGAACTGCTCGGCCGGGGTGTCCAGGAACCCGCCCGCCTGCCCGATGCCGGCGTTGTTGACCACGATGTCGGGCACGCCGTGCTCGGCGCTGACCCGCTCGGCGAACGCCTCCACCGCCTGTGCGTCGGACACGTCGAGCACGTAGGCGTGCGCGACGCCGCCGCGGGTGGCGATCTCGGCGGCGGTGGCCTTGACGGCCGCCTCGTCGATGTCGCTGATCACCACCTCGGCGCCCTCGCGCGCGAACGCGAACGCGGTCTCGCGCCCGATCCCGCTGCCGGCGCCGGTGACCGACACCAGGGTGTCGCCGAACGATCCGCGCGGGCGCCCGATTTGCGCGCGCAACAGGGCGCGGCTGGGCTGCTTGCCCTCGGTCAGGTCGGCTAAGTCGTGCACCGCCGCCGCCATCACCTGCGGGTGCGACATCGGGGAGAAGTGACCGGCCCGGATGTCGCGGCGCCACAGCCGCGGCACGAAGCGCGGGGTGTGGTCGTACCCGTACGGCCGCACGTACTTGTCCCTGGTGTTGACGATCAGCTGCACCGGCACGTCGATGACCGCGACGCCGCCCTTGCGACCGGAGAACGAGCGAAAGTAGTTGGCGGGATAGGTTTTCACGGACTGGGCGGCGTCGCGCGCGAGCTTGTCGGAATGATGGATCTGCTCGACGGGAATGTTGTCGACCGCGTTGCGGCGCAGCGCCGGCACCGACAGCGTCAGCCGCAGGAACAACGGCGCCAGCACCGGGATCGAGAACAGCAGCATGTACGTGAACCGCAGCGCCTGGCTGAGCGCCCGGAGGAAAGTACGCGGACGCCACGGCGCGCGCAGGCCCGTGAAGATGTAGTCGACCAGTTGGTCCTGAGCGGGTCCGGACACCGACGTGAACGTGGCCACCCGGTCACCCGCGCCGGGGCGCTTGAGGTAGTGCCACACCCCCACCGAGCCCCAGTCGTGGGCCAGCACATGCACGGGCGCGCCCGGGCTCAGCTCGCCGGTCACCGCCGCGAAGTCGTCGGCGAAGCGATCCATGCTGTAGGCGGATACCGGCTTGGGCACCGAGGACAGGCCGACGCCGCGGTTGTCGTAGCGGATGATCCGGAACCGCTCGGCCAGCAGCGGCACGACCCCGTCCCACAGCACGTGCGAGTCGGGAAAGCCGTGCACCAGCACCACGGTGGGGCCCTCGCGGTTGCCCTCTTCGTAGACGGCGATGCGCGCGCCGTCCGCGCTGTCGACGAAATGCCGGGGTAGTTGTTGTGATGGCGGCATCGGACCTCCCGCTCTGGCTGCCGTGGCCACACGGTAGCAAGCGTGATCGGGGTCACCCGGCCAGCGCGCGGTATCTGCCCTGGCTGCGTGCCGGCGCGGCCGCAGTGACAGGATAGTTTTGGATTGCTACTTCGCCTTCCACAAGCGAGCTGCACGACCCGCCCCGACCCACGAGCGATCGAGGAGTCAGAAAAGATGGCCTTCTCCGTCCAGATGCCGGCACTCGGTGAGAGCGTCACCGAGGGGACGGTCACCCGCTGGCTCAAGCAGGAAGGCGACACGGTCGAACTCGACGAGCCGCTCGTCGAGGTGTCGACCGACAAGGTCGACACCGAAATCCCGTCGCCGGCCGCGGGTGTGCTGACCAAGATCGTCGCCCAGGAAGACGACACCGTCGAGGTCGGCGGCGAGCTGGCCGTGATCGGCGACGAGGACGGCGGATCCCAGGCGCCGAGCCAGCAAGAGCCGCAGGCGCAGTCGGCGCCCCCCGCCCAGCCCGAGGCGCAACCCGAGCCCGAGCCGCAGCCCCAGGCCCAGCCCGAGCCGCAGCCGGCCCAGCAGAGCTCCGGCGGCGGCGACGCCACCCCGGTGCTGATGCCCGAACTGGGTGAGTCGGTGACCGAGGGCACCGTGACCCGCTGGCTCAAGAAGGTCGGCGATTCGGTCCAGGTCGACGACGCGCTTGTCGAGGTGTCCACCGACAAGGTGGACACCGAGATCCCGTCGCCGGTGGCCGGTGTGCTGATCAGCATCACCGCCGAGGAAGACGCCACCGTGCCCGTCGGCGGCGAGCTGGCCCGCATCGGCAGCGGTTCCGAGGCCGCCGCCCCCGCCGCGCCGCAGCCGCCGCCCGCGCCCAAGGCCGAACCCAAGCCGGAACCCGCGCCACAACCGCAACCACAACCACAGCCCCAGCCCCAGGCGCAGCCGAAGCCCGAACCGACGCCGGCCCCCGCACCGCAACCGAAGGCGGCACCCGAGCCGAAAGCCCAACCCGCACAGGCCCAGCCGGCGGACGCGAGCGGCGACGGCACCCCCTACGTGACGCCGCTGGTGCGAAAACTGGCCGCCGAGAACAACATCGACCTCAGTTCGGTCACCGGCACCGGAGTGGGCGGCCGCATCCGCAAGCAAGACGTGCTGGCGGCCGCCGAGCGCAAGCAGCAGGCCGACAAGGCGCCCGCCGCCGCTGCTGCTCCCACCCCCGCTGCCGGCGAGGCCCGCAAGGCCGCTCCCGCGCCCACCCCGGCGCCGGCGCTGGCGCACCTGCGCGGCACCACCCAGAAGGCCAGCCGGATCCGTCAGATCACCGCCAACAAGACGCGCGAATCCCTGCAGGCCACAGCCCAACTCACCCAGACCCACGAGGTCGACATGACCAGGCTGGTCGGGTTGCGGGCCAGGGCCAAGGCGGCGTTCGCCGAACGCGAAGGCGTCAACCTGACCTTCCTGCCGTTCATCGCCCGCGCGGTGATCGACGCCCTCAAGATCCACCCGAACGTGAACGCGAGCTACAACGAGGAAACCAAGGAGATCACCTACTTCGACGCCGAGCACCTCGGCTTCGCGGTCGACACCGAACAGGGTCTGCTCTCCCCCGTCGTGCACAACGCCGGCGACCTGTCGCTGGCCGGGCTGGCCAGGGCGATCGCCGACATCGCCGCGCGCGCCCGCTCGGGCAACCTGAAACCCGACGAGCTCTCGGGCGGCACGTTCACGATCACCAACATCGGCAGCCAGGGGGCGCTGTTCGACACCCCGATCCTGGTCCCGCCGCAGGCCGCGATGCTGGGCACCGGCGCCATCGTCAAACGCCCCCGGGTGATCGTCGACGAATTCGGCAACGAATCGATCGGTGTCCGATCGATCTGCTACCTGCCGCTGACCTATGACCACCGGCTGATCGACGGCGCGGATGCCGGGCGGTTCCTGACCACCATCAAGCACCGGCTCGAAGAGGGAGCGTTCGAGGCCGACCTCGGGCTCTGAGCGCGAACGTGGCTGGTCAAAAGTTCGTCGTCGCGGTCGCAGGGTCGTCCGGCCTGATCGGCTCCGCCCTCACCGCGGCCCTGCGGGCCGCCGACCACCGCGTGCTGCGCATCGTACGTCGCGCGCCGAGCAACGCCGACGAGGTGCACTGGAACCCCGAGAGCGGCGACCTCGACCCCGACACGCTGGGCGACGTCGACGCCGTCGTCAACCTGTGCGGCGTCAACATCGGCAAGCGCCGCTGGTCGGGCGCCTTCAAGCAGAGCCTGCGCGACAGCCGCATCGCCCCCACCGAAGTCCTGGCGCACGCGGTCGCCGACGCCGGGGTGGCGACCCTGGTCAACGCCAGCGCGGTGGGTTTCTACGGAAACACCAAGGACCGCGTGGTCGACGAAAACGACCGTGCCGGAAGCGGTTTCCTGGCCCGGCTGTGCGAGGACTGGGAGGCCGCCACGCTGCCGGCCCAATACGGCGGCGCCCGCGTGGTGCTGGCCCGCACCGGGCTGGTGTTCTCCCCCGCCGGTGGCGCGCTGGGGCGGTTGCGGCCGCTGTTCCGCACGGGCCTCGGGGCCCGGCTGGGCAGTGGTCGGCAGTACATGTCGTGGATCACGCTGGAGGACGAAGTGCGCGCGCTGCTGTTCGCGATATCGAACACCGCGCTGTCGGGGCCGGTGAACATGACCGGGCCCGCGCCGGTCACCAACGCCGAGTTCACCACCGCGTTCGGGCGGGCGGTCAACCGTCCGACGCCGTTGATGCTGCCCGGGTTCGCGGTGCGGGCCGCGCTCGGGGAGTTCGCCGACGAAGGCCTGCTGACGGGCCAGCGGGCCATCCCGTCGGCGCTCGAGCGCGCCGGTTTTCTGTTCCACCACAACACGATTGGTGAGGCGCTCGGCTACGCCACCGCCCGGCGAGACCACGACTAGCGGCACGTGCGTCGCCCTCGCGCGGGCGGGCCGAGTACCGTCGCGAAGGTGATCGATTCCATCCGGTCCAGCCGGTCCCTGATCGACGTCCGCCAGCTCGGAACCGTCGACTACCGCGTGGCCTGGCAGCAGCAGCGCGACCTGGCCGACGCCCGCGCCGCGGGCGGCGCCGACACCCTGCTGTTGCTCGAGCACCCGGCGGTCTACACCGCGGGACGGCGCACCGAGCCGCACGAACGACCGGCCGACGGCACCCCCGTCGTCGACACCGATCGCGGCGGCAAGATCACCTGGCACGGTCCCGGTCAGCTGGTCGGGTATCCGATCATCGGCCTGATCGAACCGCTCGACGTGGTCAACTACGTGCGGCGGCTGGAGGAAGCGCTGATCAAGGTGTGCGCCGACCTGGGCCTGGACACGGTCCGCGTCCCGGGCCGGTCCGGGGTGTGGGTGCCGGGCACCGACGGCCGGCCCGACCGCAAGGTCGCGGCGATCGGCGTGCGGGTGTCGCGCGCCACCACCCTGCACGGGTTCGCGCTCAACTGCGACTGCGACCTGGGCGCCTTCAACGCCATCGTGCCGTGCGGCATCAGCGACGCCGGGGTGACGTCGTTGTCGGCCGAACTGCGCCGCCCGGTGACCGTCGACGACATCCGCACGAGCGTCGCCGACGCCGTCTGCGACGCCCTGGACGGGGTGCTGCCGGTGCGCGAGCACGACAGCGCCGCGCGCGTAGCATCAGCGATGTGACTGTCGCACCCGAGGGACGCAAACTGCTGCGCCTGGAGGTGCGCAACGCCGAAACCCCGATCGAGCGCAAACCGCCGTGGATCAGGGTGCGGGCCAAGATGGGCCCGGAATACACCGAGCTCAAGAGCCTGGTCCGGCGCGAGGGCCTGCACACGGTCTGCGAAGAGGCCGGGTGTCCCAACATCTTCGAATGCTGGGAGGACCGCGAGGCGACCTTCCTGATCGGCGGTGACCAGTGCACCCGTCGCTGCGACTTCTGCCAGATCGACACCGGCAAGCCAGCCGAGCTGGACCGCGACGAGCCCCGGCGGGTGGCCGACAGCGTGCGCACGATGGGGCTGCGCTACGCCACGGTCACCGGCGTGGCCCGCGACGACCTGCCCGACGGCGGCGCGTGGCTCTACGCCGAGACGGTGCGCGCCATCAAGGAACTCAACCCGTCGACCGGCGTCGAGCTGTTGATCCCCGACTTCAACGGCGAGCCCGCCCGCCTGGCCGAGGTGTTCGAGTCGCGCCCGGAAGTGTTGGCGCACAACGTCGAAACCGTGCCGCGGATCTTCAAGCGCATCCGGCCGGCCTTCACCTACCAGCGCAGCCTGGACGTGCTCACCGCGGCGCGTGACGCCGGGCTGGTCACCAAGAGCAACCTCATCCTCGGCCTCGGCGAGACCCCCGACGAGGTGCGCACCGCCCTGGCCGACCTGCGTCACGCCGGCTGCGACATCATCACCATCACCCAGTACCTGCGGCCCTCGGCGCGGCATCACCCCGTCGAGCGGTGGGTGAAGCCGGAGGAATTCGTCGAGTTCGCGCAGCACGCCGAGCAGCTGGGGTTCTCCGGGGTGCTGTCGGGGCCGCTGGTGCGCTCGTCGTATCGCGCGGGGCGGCTGTATCAGCAAGCGGCCGCCGCCCGCGCCTCGGACGCCGCGGCACGGTGACCGTCGGGGCGCTACGTATTCTTTGACTATGGCTAAATCCCGCACTGCCGCTGAGAACAAGGCCGCCCGAGCGCAGGCGCAGGCCGCCCGCAAGGCCGCCGCGCGGGAGCGCCGCACCCAGTTGTGGCAGGCGTTCAACCTGCAACGCCAGGAGGACAAGCGCCTGCTGCCGTACATGATCGGCGCCTTCGTGCTGATCGTGGGCGTCTCGGTGGGCGTCGGGCTCTGGGCCGGCGGGCTGACGATGATCACCTTGATCCCGCTCGGCGTGGTGCTGGGCGCGCTGGTCGCGTTCATCGTCTTCGGGCGCCGCGCCCAGAAGTCCGTCTACCGCAAGGCCGAAGGCCAAACCGGGGCGGCCGCATGGGCATTGGACAACCTGCGCGGCAAGTGGCGGGTGACCCCCGGCGTGGCCGCGACCGGCCACTTGGACGCCGTGCACCGCGTCATCGGCCGTCCCGGCGTGATCCTGGTCGGCGAGGGCTCGGCGACCCGGGTGCGCCCACTGCTGGCGCAGGAGAAGAAGCGCACCGCCCGCCTGATCGGGGACGTGCCGATCTACGACATCATCGTCGGCAACGGCGAGGACGAGGTGCCCCTGGCCAAGCTGGAGCGCCATCTCACCCGGTTGCCGGCCAACATCACCGTCAAGCAGATGGACACGCTGGAGTCCCGGTTGGCCGCGCTGGGGACGCGGGCCGGGGCCGCCGTCATGCCCAAGGGTCCGCTGCCCAACGCCGGCAAGATGCGCGGCGTGCAGCGCACGGTGCGCCGCAAGTAATCGCAGCGGGTCGAACTCGGCGCTCAGCGCCTCACCACGGCCGTCGCGGTCAGCCGATCCTGCAGCCCGCGACCGTCCCAGTCGGTGAACAGCGCCGGGACCACGGTGCCGACGAGGAGGCCGCGCACCACCGCGCGGCCCGTGCCGACCAGCCCGCGCCCGTCCACCGTCACCACCTGCAGACCCAGCGCCAGCTGGCCGGGCGTGAAGCCGAACAGTCGCACCGAGACCACGCCCAGCACGAACCAGACGACCAGCTCGGCGGTCGCCAGCGCCCCTTCGGGTAACCACCCGAGCCGCATGGCCAGCGCCGCCAGCCCCAACGCGATGAGCCAGTCGATGGTCAGCGCGCCCAGCCGTCGTCCCATCCGCGCCAGCGAGCCCGGCCCGCTCTCAGGCAATCCCAGCTTTTCACCGGGGTAGGCGGATCGCGATTCCGGCATCATCGCCGCGGACCGGGGTCCGAATAAACCGACGGCCGGGTCCGGAACGGTGGGCGGACGGTGCGCTCTGCCACCAGAAAAGATACGATCTTGCGATCCATGGCCCCACAATAGAACCCGCCGCCAAAGCGGCCACTTTTTGCGTGTGGCATGGTCACGTAACGTGCGCGCAACATCGGGTTGACTGACGGGCAACATCTGCTCCCTAGCGTCAGGCCGCGGATCTCACCAAGTAAAGGAGCACTCTGTGACGGAAAAGACGCCCGACGACGTCTTCAAACTCGCGAAGGACGAAAACGTCGAGTTTGTCGACGTGCGGTTCTGTGATTTGCCCGGCATCATGCAGCACTTCACCATTCCGATTTCGTTTTTCGACGAGAGCGTTTTTGAGGACGGCTTGGCATTCGACGGCTCGTCCATTCGCGGATTCCAGTCCATTCACGAATCGGACATGTTGCTCCTGCCCGACCCCGCGACGGCGCAGATCGACCTGTTCCGCGAAGCCAAGACCCTGAACCTGAACTTCTTCGTGCACGACCCCTTCACCCTCGAGCCGTACTCGCGCGACCCCCGCAACATCGCCCGTAAGGCCGAGAACTACCTGATCAGCACCGGCGTTGCCGACACCGCGTACTTCGGCGCCGAGGCCGAGTTCTACATCTTCGACTCGGTGAGCTTCGATTCGCGCACCAACGGCTCGTTCTACGAGATCGACGCGATCTCGGGTTGGTGGAACACCGGCTCGCCCAACGAGCTCGACGGCAGCCCCAACCGCGGCTACAAGGTCCGCCCCAAGGGCGGCTACTTCCCCGTCGCCCCCGTCGACCACTACGTCGACCTGCGCGACAAGATGCTGTCCAACCTGATCACCGCCGGCTTCAGCCTGGAAAAGGGTCACCACGAGGTGGGCACCGGCGGCCAGGCCGAGATCAACTACAAGTTCAACACGCTGCTGCACGCGGCCGACGACATGATGCTCTACAAGTACATCGTCAAGAACACGGCCTGGCAGCACGGCAAGACCGTCACGTTCATGCCCAAGCCGCTGTTCGGTGACAACGGCTCCGGCATGCACACCCACCAGTCGCTGTGGAAGGACGGCAGCCCGCTGATGTACGACGAGACCGGTTACGCCGGCCTGTCGGACACCGCCCGCCACTACATCGGCGGCCTACTGCACCACGCCCCGTCGCTGCTGGCGTTCACCAACCCCACCGTGAACTCGTACAAGCGTCTGGTTCCCGGCTACGAGGCCCCGATCAACCTGGTCTACAGCCAGCGCAACCGCTCGGCCTGTGTCCGGATCCCGATCACCGGCACCAACCCGAAGGCCAAGCGCCTCGAGTTCCGTTGCCCCGACTCCTCGGGCAACCCGTACCTGGCGTTCTCGGCCATGCTGATGGCCGGCCTGGACGGCATCAAGAACAAGATCGAGCCGCAGGCCCCGGTCGACAAGGACCTCTACGAGCTGCCGCCCGAAGAGGCCGCCAACATCCCGCAGGCGCCCACGCAGCTGTCCGCGGTGATCGACCGGCTGGAAGAAGACCACGAATACCTCACCGAGGGCGGCGTTTTCACGCCCGACCTCATCGAGACGTGGATCAACTTCAAGCGCGAGAACGAGATCCTGCCGGTCCAGATCCGGCCGCACCCCTACGAATTCGCGCTGTACTACGACGTATAGGCCCAGCTAACCTCCTGACCTGCGCCGACGCCCGCGGCTGGGCCGCGTCGTCCGCAGTTCGTCCGCAGTAGTTTCACCGGAGTCCACCCGCTCGGCGAGCACAGCTCCGATCGCCGAGCGGGTGGACTCGTCGGCGTCTGGCCACAGGTGGCTGTATGTGTCCAGCGTTGTCTTGGCCGAACTGTGCCGCAGCCGCGCTTGCACCGTCTTCACGTCGCAGCCTCGAGCGATCAGCAGCGACGCGAGGTAGTGGCGCAAGTCGTGGAACGAGAACCCTTCGGGTAGGTCGTCGATCCCGCCGCGCACATCGCGGATCGCCCGCTCGATGATCCACGGCCCGCACCGATCCGTGCCGGGTCCGTTGGTCACCATCATCTCGGCGGGGTACTTCTGCACCGACGCCGACAACAGCAACGCGAGATCCTGCGGAATGGGTATCGGTGCTGAGCTGCCCTCGGTCTTGAGGGGCTTGTCCGGCCACTGTTGCTTCGGGTGCACCACTCCCCTGATGAAATCCACATCGGACACGCGCAGCCCAGACACCTCGGCGACCCGCAAGCCAGCGAACGCGCCCAGCAGCACCGCTACTTTCAGGTGATCGGGCACGGCGTCGTGGAGCGCCCAAACCTGCTCCGTGGTAGCCACATACACCTTCGCTTTGCCCATCGGCGGCGCCGTGCGCCGCGAACAAGGGTTGCGCCCAAGCACGCCATCGTGCGCAGCGTCCGACAGGATCTGCGACAACCGGCTGTGCAGCGCGTAGATGTAGCTCGCTTTCATGCCGTCCGCGCGCAACCGGGCCGTCCATGCCTTCACCTGCGACGGACGCACCTGGGTTAGTGGAGTGTCGCCGAACTCCGTGACGATCTGCCGGATATGGGTCCGGGCCTCACGCACGGTCCCTTCGCGGTGAACCTTGTAACCCTCGATCCACGTGTCACACCACTGCTGCACCGTGAGTTTGGCGTCCCGCGGCGCGACATGGGTGCCCGCGACGATGGTCGCGGTCTGAGCAGTCAGCCACTGCTGCGCTTCCACCTTGCGAGCGAACGACTGGGCGTGTTCGCGGCCCTGCTCGTCGACATACCTCGCCCGCCAGCGCTTCCCCTTACCGTAGTTGGCGCTGGGCACGGTCTGCGGGTTGCCGTGCTCGTCGCGAACCGTCTTGTTCCAGCGGTCCTCGACTCCGGCCCGCAGGTTACGTTTCTGGGTCATCGTCAACCTTTCCCGGCGAGTCAATGCCGGGATATCCGGTGTCCGCGGCACTTTCAACGATTGCGTGTAAGGCGTCTACGTAGTCCTGGTAGTCCTCGGCGTGTCCGGGCGCATGGGTCGTAACTAGTTCCCGCAGAAGGTCGTCCAGGTCGTGGCCCCATCGTCGAATGAGCAATTCGTCAGCCTCGCGGGCGATTTCTAATGGAACCCGAAGTTCTACGGGTGCGCCTAGGTGGCCGCCCAGTTCGTTCGCAAGTTCAACCAAGGCTTCTGACAACCGCTCGGCCAAGTACGTGAGTTCCTCATCGAGGCCGCGGAGCGTGGTGGTCAGTCGAGTGAACGCAGCTCGGCGGCTTGTGCGCTCGGGACCGGCGGCAATGTCGTCCAGTTCGACACCGAGGGTTCGTGCGATGACCGCCGCTTCAGCCAGTTTGACCGCGCGGGTGCCGTTTTCAATCTTCGCGATGGCCTGCTGATTTAGACCAAGTGGTTCGCCAAGCGCGGCCTGCGGAAGGCCACGCGCCTGTCTGAACCGGCGAATATTCGCACCAACCTCCTGGTCGTCACTCACAAGGCCGAACGGTACTCGATTAGAGGGTTTGTAGTCAACGCTTTTATTATGTACTCTCTAAAGGAGTACATTACAAACCCTTGATTGGAGTGCTGTCGATGAACGACATCATGTACGCATCGTCCGTATCCGCGGAGACAGGCGTCAACGCCGCGACCCTGCGTTACTGGCGGCATGCCGGCATCGGCCCCGCCAGCTTCAAGCTGGGCCGTCGCGTCGTCTACCGGCGCTCCGAAGTGGAGCGGTGGATAGCCGAGCAAGAGAAGGCCACCCGCCGCGGCGGGGCAGTGCCGGCCGGCGCGGCGTGACCTCCTGGTCCCGCGGCGCCCGCGAGACCGAGGAACACATCCGCGTCGCCAACATCGTGTTGCACGACCTCGGGTTGCGGATGCCGATATCACGGATCAAACAGGTCGCCCGCGCCTACGAACAGCATTGCGCCACGGCTGGTTTGGCCAAAACGTTCGCCGAATACTTCCGTACCGAACTCACCCGTGACGCGACCGCGTGCAGCGAAGCGATGTCGTCGACATTGTGCTACTCCGATCGGACCGGCGAGGTTGCAACCAACCGCGCCTACCGCGCGGCCCAACAACGACCAGGAGCCGCCTAACGCCCCTGACCCCAACGCAATATCCACCAGCTCCGCGGGGGCCTACAGGCCGGTTGACGGACCGCGGAACACCCACCACACGGAGCTGACACCGATGACCACCGACCATAGCAAAGAAGGCCGCCCCCGCAATGGGACGACCTTCTCCGACACCGATAGTCCAAGCGTAACACAGCAACACGATTCCACGCCCAACGACAAGTGGCGCGACGACTGGTACCGCCGCTGCATTCGCGCCAGCGTCGATGAACAGTACTACCACCTCATGCCCCTCGGGGTGCGGTTGCAAGCCAACGTCATCCGTGCCCGCTTCGAGGGCGGTGACGCCGCATGAGCGGGAACGTCTGGGCAGAACTGACGGCCGAAGCCGCCCTCAACACGGCGCTCCTTTCGGCGGCGGAAACCTATGCGAACGCCAACATTCCGGTGTTCCCGCTGCGCCCTGGCGACAAGACACCACTGTTCCCGAACGCGCACCCCGGCAAGCACGATCCGCTTCGCGGGCGGTGCAAAGGTGAATGCGGCCGGCTTGGGCACGGCCTGCACGACGCCACCGTCGACCTCGACACAATTCGCGAATGGTGGGACCGCCACCCGGAGGCCAACATCGGGATCCGGCCATGGGACCGCATCGCCGCCGTGGACGTAGACGTGGCAGACGAAAAACCGGGCCAGGCAACGCTGGACAAGCTGATCGGCGAACTCGGCCCACTCCCTGACACCTGGACAGCACAAACCGCTACCGGCGGCCTGCATATCTGGCTCAACGTCGGCGACACCAGCCACGTCCACGGTGCACTCGGCCCCGGCATCGACATAAAGATCGGCCGCACAGGCTATCTGGTAGCCGCGCCATCGCGTCGCACTATGGGCACCTACACATGGTTGAACGCAGGCCCGGACGGACTCCCCGGCGGGCTGCCGGCGTCCGCCCCTACCGCGTGGCGGGACCGCATCATCAAACCGCCCCCACAGCCGCGTCAGGCGGTCGGAAACCCAGCTCTACCCGGGCGCAACCCGGCGTATGTGAAAGCTGCCCTTGACGGCGAACTCGCCCGGCTCGGCGAAGCCGTCGTTGGGGACAGCGAATACGGCCGCCGGCCAACGCTGTTCAAAGTGGCGTGCAAAGTGTTCGCGTTCGCCAAAGCCGGGCACGCCGACACCGCCGGGCTCCGCAACCTTCTGCACGACTGGGCGTCCTCCCACGGCTTCGATGAGAAAGACACTGAACGTCAACTCGACAACGCCTGGAACCTGGCCGAAGCGAAAGACATCCCCCAACCGCAGGCACAGACCGGCGACACCACATTCATCCCCGAAGAGGCATCGTGACCGACAACAACTTCAACACCGGCGGGCTGGTCGTCGACAACCGGACACCGGACGAGATCCACTCCGGGCAAGTCCGTATGGCCTACCGGCTCGCGGAGGCCTACGCCGGGAAGCTGCTGCACGTCCACGGAATCGGCTGGCACTACTGGGACGGTAAACGGTGGGCATACGACGACACCGGGGCAGCCAAACGGGCCGTAGTAGCTGTACTGCGGACAGCCCTGGCCGATTCCCTGGGCGACAAACAGCTGGCCTCCGACGTCCGCAAATGTGAATCAGCGGGCGGCATCTCCGGGGTACTCGACATCGCCGCCGCCAGCGAAGAATTCGCGGCGACAGTCCGCGACCTCGACGCCGACCCGCACCTACTCAACGTCTCCAACGGGACGCTCGATCTGCGCACCATGGAGATGTCCCCACACAACCCCGCCGATCGGATCACCAAAGTGACTGGTGGCGCGTGGAACCCGGACACGCCCACCGGCCTGTGGGAGGAATTCCTGCAACGGGTGCTGCCCGACAGCGATGTGCGCCAATTCCTGCAGCGCTACGTCGGGTACGGCCTGTCCGGGCGCGTCAGTGAACACGTCCTAGCGATATGGACGGGCACCGGAGCCAACGGCAAATCGGTGTGCGACAACGCCATCCGGTATGCACTCGGGGACTACGCCATCTCCTGCGAACCGAACCTGTTCATGCACCGCGACAACGCCCACCCCACAGGCGAAATGGACCTGATGGGGCGCCGCTGGGTAACAGTTTCCGAATCAGAGAAAGGGCGAAAACTGGCCGAGGCTACCGTGAAACGCCTCACCGGCGGTGACACGATCCGCGCCCGCCGCATGCGGAAAGACTTCGTCCAATTCGAGCCGTCGCACACCTCGGTGTTGATCACGAATCACCTGCCGGATGTTTCCGGTGACGACGAAGCGCTATGGCGCCGCCTGACGGTGGTCCCGTTCGACGTCGTGATACCGGAGGAGGAACGGGACGGCACACTAGGGGCGCGGCTCGAGTTACAGGCCGAAGGGATCCTCGCCTGGGCCGTACGCGGTTACGCCGAATTCAAACTCGCCGGCCTCAACCCGCCTGATCTGGTCAAAAATGCTACCCGGGACTACCGGAATCGCAGCGGCACGGTCGGTCAATTCATCAACGAAGCGTGCATAACTGGCCCGGCGGTCAAGGCGAAGACCCAAGCGCTGCTTGCCGCCTACCGCACCTGGAGCGGATCCGCGGGGGTTGCCGGGGTCACTGACGCGGACTTTTACGAGTCCTTGGCCGCTCATGGGTTTAAGGCTACCCGAACCCGCGATGGCATGTGGCGGCAAGGGATCGCGGTTGAGGCAGGTGGAAGCAATGACTGACCATTACGGAAGACCATGCCGAAAAGCTTACGGTAAGACTGGTGTGAACCCCTGTGAAGGGGTTTCTGTATGTTTCCCGCGCGCACGCATATGTAGGTCATACCCGAAAGGGGTACACAGGGGTTCACACCGCAGGTCAGAGGCCTGCGCGCCCGGCCCAGTAGTGCATTCCCAGGCGACACCTGGGCGCCTGACTGATCGGAGCGGCGAGTGACCACCAAAACCGGCGCGTGGGCCGCGGCCCTCGCGGGTCGTGGTTCATCCCAGCCCGTCACATGTGGCTAATGCGCCTCGCACGTTGTGTGATCGAGTTCCGATGGGAGACGGATCGTTTGGGACGGTCATCCTCTCTGCGCCAGGGCAGATCGACGTGGTGCGGCACAGACCTGCGGCCGGGTGATGCTCGGTGTCCTAGACCTGTGCGCACCGAAAGTCCTCCTAGTTCGTGATATTTCGCGTATCGCAACTGTGTGCGTTATGCTGGAAACAGCGAGAACGTTCGCTTTTTCTGTAGCCGCAACGGCATCCATCGTCCGCAACGGACAAGCACATGAAAGCAAGTGCTATGCCGTTGCTACGTGTCTCTGAAGTCGCCGCCGAACTCCAAGTTTCGCCGCGCATCGTCCAAAAGTGGATCCACGACGGGCAGCTCCCCGCCCGCCGTTTCGGCTCCCGTGTGGTCCGCGTTGACCGCGCCGCCCTCGACGCGTTCGGCCGAAGCGCGGTCGACGCATGACCGCCGCCCCGACGTCCGCACCCCAACCGCGCCGCGCCGCCGCGCGCGCGGGCTGTCGGGTACATGGCAGGGAATGCCCAAAAAAACGCGTTGGCGGCCAGCCGAATCCGCGTAGGGGTGTCCGATGAGCGACGGCATCAAGCTGGCAAGCGGGTTCATTGAGTTAACGGTCAAGCAGGCCGGAAATGCTATGCGGGACATTACCGCTGAGATTACCGGCGTGGGTAAGACCGCCGACAAGGTTGGCAAGCAAGCCGGCAAGGCGATCGAGGATGGCCTCACTCAAGGCGCCAAAAACGCAGGCAAAGCGATCAACAAAGAGATCGGCTCGGCTGCGGAAAAGTCCGGGAAGGACGCCGGCAAGAAGGCCGGCGACGCGCTGGGCAAAGAGATCGAGAAGGCCAGCAAGAACACGAAAGTCGCTATCCCGCCGCCGGACACGAAACCGGCCCGCGACAGCATCATCCGCGACATCGGCGGGTCAATCCTCGAAGCGGCCCGCCAGGGCGCCAAGGATGCCGGCACTACCTTAGAGGCCGAGTTCGGGAAGGCGGCTGCGAAAGCCGGCCGGGCTATCGGCGACGCGATCGGGAACAGTCCGATCGGGGACTGGGCGCGCCAGCTCGGAATCGACGGAGATCACGCCGCCGACGCTTTTGACGGCATCATGCGGTCGATCACGGGCATCAAAGACAAAGATGCTGCCGGCGTGTTAGGCGGTATGGCAACCGCTTTGGGTGCGATCGGTCAGGGTGACGCCGCGAACGTCATTGGGGACATCGCAACCCGGGCCGGGACCGCGCAGCAGAATTTCAGCGTCCTAAAAGGGGCGATCGGCGGCAGCGCGGATGCGTTGAAAACGTTCACCGGGAACGCGGACGGGGCTATCGGAAAGATTGGTGGCATCGCGGCTGCTGCATCGGCTGCTGCCGGCCCGGTGGCGGCTTTCCTCTCCGCGGTGACGATGGGCCAACAGCTTTCAGCGGACGTGAACAAGAAGTTCTTCAACGGGCAGCGCGTGGCACCACAGGACGGGATCCCTCTAACCCCGTATTGGTTCCTCAACCGCGGCGAGGCCGCGCTGAACGGCAAAGGCTGGTCAGCGTTCAACCCGTTCGATTCCAGCCCGGACACGCCCGGCCATGGTTTGCCGGGTAGCGCGCCGCCCAAGGCTCCGGTGCAGGGGCCGAAACCCTTTGTCCCGCAGACGCTGCTGCCGCCGCTAACGCCGAGCGGCGCCCCGGCCGCACCGAGCGGCAACGTGACGGGTCCTGGTGTTCCGTTGGTGCAGACCGCCGCTGGGGCATGGACGTCGCCGAATCCGGCGTGGGCGCATCTGATCGGCCGCGAGTCGAGTGGCCGGAATATCGGCCAGCAGATCACCGACGCTAACGGTGGTCCCGGCTCCCCGAACGCAGCCCAAGGCCTTTTTCAGATCACCCCGGCTACGTGGGCGGCGCACGGCGGAACGGAGTTCGCCCCGAACCCGTTGGCGGCGACGCCGCAGCAGCAGGGCCAGATCGCGGCGAGGATCTTGCAGTCCAACCCGTCCGGCAGCGACTGGGGTGCCGGCCTGCCGGGGCGGGAGAACGCCGCCGCGCTGTTGCAGGGAATCCTGCCAACGGGGTACGACGATGGCGGTGTACTGCCCCCGGGGATGACGTTGACGAATAACGCCAGCGGTCAGCCCGAAGTCATTCTAACGCAGGATCAGGCAAAGAACGCCCTGCAGGGAATGCCAGGTATAGGCGCCGGCCCGAGCGATACCCCGCTGTCGTCCGGTATGTCGCCGGGACCGAACGGCGCAGCGGCCCTCACATCCCTCACGGGGCAGCAGCCTGATAGCGACCCGCTGGCTGCGGTGACCAACCCGGGCGGGAAAGACCTTCGCACGCAGGGATATATCCCGGCTGGCGCGGGCGGTGGCGGCACGGCCGGAACGTCGTTGTGGTCGGGTGCTATGCAGATGGGCGCCCAAGCTGTCAACGGCCTGATCGACCAGGCGGCATCGGCGGCGGCCACCGCCATCTCAGCGGCGGCAACTGCCGGATCATTCGGCGCTGGCGGGCAGGCTGCCGGTTCCGCTTCGTCATTCTTGATCGGTATCGGCACGCAGGCCGCGAAACGCGGTGTGCAGTACGGTTTTCAGCTCGCGGGCATCGGCGGCGACGCTTTGACCGAGATATTGATGCCATTTGGGGTTCCAAGATTCTTCCAGACCGATCCTTCCCAGTTCGTGCCGAAGTTGCCGAACATGTCGGCGGCGGTCACGACTGGCGAGAAGGCCCAACAGACGCAGGACAATCCCCAAGGCGCGCAGCAGGCCGGGATAAATCCGGCCGGACCTGTGCAGCCTGGGCAGCTTCCGGGCCAGCAGGTGGTGGGCTCGCCGGCGCCAATCGCGCAACCGGGCACCGGGAACTTCACGCCCGCGCCCGTCGGGACGCCGGGGCTGTCCGGCCCGCAGCCCAACAGCCCCGCAGCGCCGAGTCTCGCACCGACGCAACCGGTTACGCCTCCGGTGCCGCATTCCGGCCCTATGGCTACACCGCAACCGCAGCCGCAGGCGATCCCGCCGAATACGCAGCCGATACAGCCAACCGACCTCGGCGGGCTGCTCAACGTCTTCGACACCGGTGGCTGGTTGATGCCCGGCGGACTGGCGGCGAACATGACGAGTCGACCTGAGCCGATCTTGTCACCGACTCAATTCGATGACCTACACGCGATAGCCAGCCGGGGAATGCCCGAACTTGACCCCGAGATGGCCGGCGGCGGCTACTCGCCGGACTACAGCGTTCGCATCGATAACGTCACGGTCTCCGACGTCGAAGCCATGCGCCGAGAAATCGACAGCCGGCAACGGCTGCAAATGATGCGGTACGGGGGCCGGCCATGACACTGAAACACCACGGCGCGTACGGGGCGATCTGTTTCGATGATGGCCAGGCTGAGTGGCCGAAACGTCGATGGTCGTGGTCCCCCGATGTTTGGGATTGGCCCGAAAAGAGGTCGCTACCAGATGATATTTTCTGCATTGTCACCGTCGGAACCGGGTGGAATCCGGCCTATGATCCCGCTTCTGGGCCGCCACCCAGCACAGAGACGCTGACGGGTCACTATTTCGACTTTCTGGGCGGCTTCAGGTATGAGAGTCGGGGATTCAGTCTTTCGGTGTTCGCTGGGCCGATGCCAACTAGGAGGGACGGTCAGGGGTCGCTTCGATCCGCCTGGGACACAGCCCCCGCGCGCGCCAGTGTCTGCGCCAACTCTTGGCATGCGTCGTTCTGGTCCGGCGTCAGCGCGGTAGGGCCTCTCTGTGTCGCTAAGGGCGACGATACAAATAACGGCGCGGCGGTGTCGGTCCCGCCTGGCGAGGAACTTCCAGGGGCCGTGTGGGCTGGGGAAGCATGAGCGGCTACAACCAAACGCAGCGCTGGACGGCCACGGGCAATGGTGTCGACACCACTCTGGGTCTGCTGATTGGCGACGCGGCAGGCAATGGCGCATCTTCCGTTTCATTCTCCGCAACGGGTGCAACATTTGGATCTGCAATTCCACTCAACCCCTGAATCGCCTGCGCCACTGGGGTATTGATCCAAGGCACACAACTAAATAATCCAGAAGATCGACCAGAACTGAATACCCTGCAACACCCTTCACAATCAAGAGAGGTCGTACCATGACTACGGACTATTACCATATGCTCGAAGCTGACCGCGCCGTCACCCAGCACGGAACCGCCCACTGGTCAGCGCCGCTCCCCGAACACACCAACCCCGGAGCGATGAGCCCAAAGGATCTCCCGAACCAGCCCGAATTCTCCCTGAAACCACCAGCAGCGCAAGCACTTGCGCACCGGGCCGGCGCAACAGCCGCGCAACGCGCCTGGGCATCCAAGCAACACGCCTTCGATGCTTTCGCTGACTACCTCGCCGCGACCGAACCGGCCGTGCATGATCCGCGGTACACGCACGAACAGATCCGGGAACACGTCAATGCGTTCACATCAACGCAGGCGTACCGTGACGCTGAGCTGCAGCACGAAGCCGTACACGTGAAAGTTGAAGAGGCACAACGGGTGGTCGACGCTCAACGTGCCGCGTTGACGAAACCGGGTGACGCAGCAACCGAGAGTCGGAACCTCAGATATTGGGGGCGCACAGAGCGGCTGCTGGATTCGACCGATCCGGGCGACATGATCAACGTTGTGCGGGAGGCAATCGAGTCCGCCGACGGTGAGCAGCTGTCCGTTCTGGTTGAGGAGCTGCAGCCGTGGCTGCGAGCCAAAGGGCACGTTCATGATTACCTGGATGGTTTGTTCGCCGAGAAGGTTCCCGCCCTCGGTGCGGCGCAGAAGATCCTCGTGGCAGCGCAGCAGGCCCAGACGGTCAGCGACGCCGACTGGCGACGCCTCAACGACATGATTGTGCGGTCGGGGCCGTCGCCGGATGGGCTGCGGCCGCAACGGATCCCCGCGATCGCCTACGACCAGCGCTATGACCCAGAGGCGGAACTGCGCCGTTACGAGGCGGAGTTGTGACAGCCGGGGACGATAAGCCGCCGCTGCCCGAGCTTCGTATCCCGCCGGTGGTGAGTCATCGGCGGGATGGGCGCGGCAGTCCACATTGGCCAACTAAGCGTCAGCTCGGGCAGCGGCTATCGGGCAGAGCGGGCTAGCTATGGCTGCGCCAGCAAACATTATCGGGCCGATCAAGATCAACAGCCGAGCCGTGTCTAATAGTGGAGCGCATCGACGCTGCTCCAATGACGAGAGACGTCCTCAACTGAGCTCAGTGTTTCGGCAGGTCAGAAGGGGTGCAGGGGAGCCCCCGACCACCCGAAAAGATTCACCGGCCGGGCGCAAGAACGCATCTGAACGCACGCATCGCGTTTTGTTTTCGGCTGTCAATAGCGGGCGCGTGTCAATAAGGAACAGCAAATAACCGGCTAACGTCAGCAAAGGACAGCAAACGATGACCACCCACTGCCAGGAGGCGCAGGAACTCCTCAACGCGCTCGACGCGAAGCTCGCCAAGGCGGCCGAGCGGCAGGGGGTGTCGCTGACATGGACCGCAGCCGAGCAACACACCCTCGAGATCCTCGCGGACACAATCGACCGCCGCACCGCTCTGACCAGAGCTTTTGATGGCGCCTCGGAGGCGAAAGTCCAGGTGAAACTATCCACCGAGATCCGGCAACTAGACCGGCTGGTGGTTCAGCTTCTGGCGAAGGTCGAGGTAGCGGCCCCGAAGCAGCCGGAATCGCTGCGCACCATGAAAGCCCGCGAGGCCGCGAACGCCAGGTGGGGAAAGCATGCCTGAGCTGCTCGAAGCACCGGGCAGCGCCGGGGCGGTCGTCATCGAGGGCGCCTACGCCGTGCTGGTTCGGCGGGAGGCGCAGCACCAGACCGAGGTTGACCCAAGGCTCCTACTTTCCGACCAAAAAGGCTTCTACCAGCAGAAACAGGCGGCAGTAGCGGGCTCTGAATTCGCCGAGATGGAGCTTTTTGCCGCTGGGCGCCCGCTCACCGCGCCGGCGTGGATGTTCGGCGGCAATTCGCTGCCGCTGCCGGCGCAGCTACGGCCCACGTTCAGCGGCGAGGGCCGCGTTTCTGACGAGTTTGAGGTCCGCCCCGATGATTCGGTGCGGCCCGTAGGGAAGGTTTGAGAAATGAGTACGTTGACCTGCGGAAACACCCCAGGCGAGTGGGTTGAAGGTGTCGCGGAGATCGTCGCTGAGAGCCGCGACACGATCGTGGTGCTGTGCCCGTACTGCGGGCAGCGGCACCAGCATGGCGAACATGTCCGGGGCAGCAACGCGGTGCTGGCTGGTTGTCACGCCGGCCGCGGCCGTTGCCGCACGTATGCGGTTCCTGGTGAGCCGCGCCGGCGTCGACCGCGGTGGGCCGAATGAAGCGCTGGTGGCGGTGGTCGACGCAGCGGCGCGTGGCCGCCCTCGAGGAGCGGGTCGCGGCGTTGGAGGCCGGGAGGCCGCGGATTGTGCAAGTGGGTGGCTATCAGGCAGAACACCAGCGCACCGGCGCTGGATCAGGTTTTCGGACCTGCTAGAAGATGACAGGCCCGGCGCTAGCCGTGGGAACGTATAGGGGCTCGGCCCACTCAGGGCGTGACTCATGGTCCACTCTCACGCGCCACCTGAAGCCGTTCCCCGGAGGCAGCGGCAGCCCGTTTTGAAACTGCATGAGTATCTGAGCTTTAGGCCGGACAGCATCGTTCGGGATATTGGCGCCCGGAAGTGCGAGCGGATTTAGCTTCTCTGATGTGCCGACTCGCAGGGGGCCGGGCTGGCCTGGTAAGTGCACAAGCTGACCTTCGTCGTTTTCGAGCATTAGCTCGACTGCGGGGCTATCGCCGATACATTTTGGATCGAAAGACGCGATCGCAACGACGCTGAAAGGAGCTGTCGTTCCTGAAGCCGGGTTGAATCCTAGGATCGATATGCCGCCGCCCACGATCGTGATCTTGCCGAGTGGGTCGACGATCGCGTAGTCGGCAAGGAGTATCCGCACGTGTGCGGACTCGGATGCTTCGCTCATGCAGTCAGGCAGGGAACCGACTCGGCGACCGGGAGCACGATAGGCACGCCGACCGTTTTCGTCTGGGTCACATAGGCGAAGGTTGGCGTCAACTCGGGCGGCGGTGGCGGGCTGTCCTCCCATTGCATGCATAAGAAAGCGAACCGGCCGTCGGTGGATAGATGATCCACGACACCGACAAACTCCATTTCTTCGGCGGGGTCGAACGCTACAACCTCATCGCCTTCGTGCAGGGGAGCGTTTGCCCGCGCTTGATTCGCCCTGATCAAGCCGTCTTTTACCGTAGTGCTGAAGTCGACCTTTACGCGCTTCAATTCGACCTCTCCCTCTTGCCGCCGGCCGGGTTGGCTACCGGCTCGCCGAAGCAGTTAATGAACGTTTGTAGCGTGGATCCTTGCACCGGCTCCGCCAACACGACGTGGTGGTGTGTGAATCTCTGCCCATTCGATACATCCAGTATTGGCTCAAAGCCTTGGTCCCGCAACCGGCCAACTGTCGTGACCTGCACTTTTGAGTGTACAACTTCGCTCTCAGCGCATAGTTCGTTGAGGGTCATGCCGTCAGTAGCGTCTGTGCGCCTGACGTCGCAGAAAACCGAGATCACCGCACCGTCGCCGTCCTCGATCGCCTCATTTACCTTTTCCGTCAGCGTCTCGACGTCTCGCACCTTTCCAGCCCTGATTACCAGGGCATCGGAGTGCAACGGCATGAGTGAAATGTACCGATGGCGGCGCATAGCCGACCTCGAGGCACGGGTGGCGCGTTGGGAGGCTGGGCGGCCGGTCATTGTGGTTCACCGGTTCAGACGTAGTGAGCGGCGGCCGCTTCGGGGGCAGAATCTTGCCTATGACCACCCCCGATACTCGCCCTGTGTCACAGCAGCTAGTGGGGCGATTTGTGACCTTTTCGGCGCCCGCGGGGATGGGAGAGCTGCTATTTTTCGTTTACCCTTAATGACATCGAAGACGATCGGTAGGAGGAGGCCGCAGATGACCAGGGCAGAGTTTCGTACCCACGTCGCTGCTTGGCGCGCTCTACCTGCCGAGGAGAAGACGTGGCGCCGCCGCGCGACTGTCGTCGACGAGGTTGTGGGATCGATGCGCATGGAGCGTGAGCCTGTCAGCGCGGCTTGGGAGCAGCGCGCGCGCGCAGCTCAGCGCGCGCGCCTTGCACGGTAGCCGCACGACTGAGGATCGATGTCTGAAGTCGATTCGACGGAGCCGAGGTTTGAGACACCCGATGGCGTCAAGAGCTACTCCGAAATCAGCGACCTAATAGCAGACCGGCTCAGCGCGTTAGCGGACGACATCCAAGCTGGTCACTACGGCGATCGGATGTTGAGCGTTGATCTGATCCGCGATTTTCACGCCGCGTTCCTTGCCGATATCGTCCCCGGTATCGCCGGGGTATGGCGTGACAAGCCGGTGTCGGTGGGCAACCACATTCCGCCTGACCACTGGCACATCGACCGCCTGATGCGCGAGTTCTTCGATGGTCTTGGCGCGCGGGTGCATTACGCCGGGGACGACCCGGACTTGCAGGTAGAGGCATTGGCGTTCGCCGAAGCAAAGGTGTTGAACATCCACCCATTTGCCGACTTCAACGGCCGTGCGGTGCGTTTGTTGGCGCTTGAGTTGGTGCGCCGCTTTGATCTGCCAGTGATCCGCTCTTGGGTGGAATTGGGTACACCCCAAAGCGCCGCGTATAAGGAGGCTCTCGTCGCGTTCGACCTCCACGGGGTTGTTGAACCGATGAAGCAGTTCTGGCTCGATAACCGTTTCGAGTGAACGATTTTCGCGAATCCAACTCGGTCGGCTGGCGTTAGCGTTATCTGCCAAGGACAATGGCCCCCGTGATGAAAGGGAGCTGGCGATGACCGAACCGCACGTACTCGAGCAGCGAATCGAGGAACTTAAACGTCAGCTCGAGGCTCTGGACCGCCGCGTGAAAAGCCTCGAAGACGACCGGGAAAGCGCCCGGCGAGCAATGAACTCCGCCGGATTCCGGTAGCCGTTCGCGACCCGGTGCCGCCCCGGGAGGTTAGCACCCGCCGTTTAGTTGGGCGGCGAGCTGGATTGCGATGTCGCGCCAGCCGTCCGCGCGTTCCCGCAACTGGGGGATCTGCTGGCGGGGCGACGACGAGCAGCAGTGTCGCGCACACCGCGCAGGCGATGAGCCGCAATGACTGCGAGTTGGACTGCTGGGGTCATCTGGTTCTCCGTGACGCAATGGGGTTGGGGTCGTTGCGCCCGATGTTGGCACGCCGCGCCCGGTCTGGGGGCGCTTATCGGGCAAACGTGGCGAAAATCGTTGCGGGAGCCCGGAAAGGGGAAGCGCCCCGCCGATGTCGACGGGGCGCTGTGCCGTGATGGGCTATCCGGGTGGCGCCGGTGGTGGTGCCGCGCACATCTGCTGCAAGAAAAATCGGTACATGGCGGCGCCGACCGGGTTCTGTACATCGAGGCGCGGATCCGCGGGGATCAGCTGCCCGTTGCATTGCACATACCCCGGCGGTGTTGGGGTGGGCGGCGGTGGTGCCGGGTCGGCGTGCGCGGCTGGGCATCCCAGCCACACCGCCACTGCGACCGCGACGGCGGTCAGCGCGGCCCTCACCGGGCACCGTCCCCGAACCAGACGAAGCCGGCGGTGATGGCTGCGGCGATGAGTCCGCAGATGATCAGGAACGCGGCGTAGTTGAACACCGCGCCCCATGACGCTGGTACCGGGTGGTCCTCCTGGTCGGGGTTGTCGTCGGCCCAGGCCAACGCTGGGGTGTCCTGCGCTTGGGTGGGCAGCATGTCGGTCGGGTTAGCCGCGGCCCCGACAGCGGTGTCCGATGCGTGGTTGTCGGTCATCGCTTCCCGCCCAGGTATTGGCCGAGAAGGATTGCGCCCCACAGCACGGCGGTGAACACGCCCGCGAGAAGACCGGCGACTACCCCAACCTCGGCGGCGCCGACATAGGCCACGGCCAAGGTCACCGCGGCGGCCGCGGCGATACGTTCCAGCCAGCTCCGGTTACTCACAAGGCACCGCCCAGCGCATTTCCCGCCGGGTGCTTCGACATGGCTGCTGCGATCGCCTCACGGTGGTCGTCAAGCAGCGGGTAGAGCGGGAAGCCGTCGAGGTGGTCGATCAGGCTGGCGCAGGAGCGGGCCGCGGCTGCGAGGTCGGCGTACAGGACAGCGCAGCGTTGCGTTGCCAGGCTTTCGGGATCACCGGCGACGATGAGCCGGTCGGTGTTGGTGATGAGCCGCAGCGCGTGACGCAGATGCTGCAAGGCGTGGGTGAGCGCGGTGTGGGCCTCGGTTGGGGTTGTGTTGTTGGGCACGATGATTCCCTCCATGTTCGGGGTTAGTTCGGGGATGCGTAGGCGGTTCCGTCCGCAGTTCGTCCGCAGTAGTTTTCAAAACAGTTCACGCTTGCCAACATTGGCAACGCTGTGACCTGCGATTTCCCTACGCTGTAAACACAGCTAACGGTTGCGAACGCTCAGGACGTAATTCGCGCTGTACTACGACGTTTAAGGACGTCTGAGTCGGCTTGACGAAACCACCCGCGCGGTTCTGTTGCCGCGCGGGTGGTTTCGTTTTCGGCCGCCGCGACTGCATCCGCGGCGAGTTCCGCCGCCGAAACCTGCCCCGTGGGCAGCGCCCGCTGCGGCGACCTATTTGGCGTCGGTGACGACGACGACCTGACGGATGAACGTGTCCTCTAAGGCGGAGTGGAGGAGAAAGTCGGCGACGTTTCCGCGAGAGGTTGAGGGGAGCATCGGCAACGTCGTGACGTCATCGAGCGCCCTCGCGGTGTAACGGCCGCCGACCCCGTCGTTCAATGCCCCGGGGTATTCGAGGGTCCATTTCAGGCCGCTGGCTTTCAAGAGCACTTCGGACGCAGCTTTGTCTTCGTACTTCTTGCGCAGCGCCGTGCGAAATATCAGGCCGGCGAGAAACGATGCCTTGGCCAGGGAGTCGCCGACTCCGAATGCGGACACGATCACAAACCGGTCAACACCCGATGTTTGGCGGACGCGATGACGGCGCGGACAGTGTCCGTGATCAGCGTCGGGGTTTGGCGGACGTTTTTGACTCCGAGTGCGCTGATGACCGCGTCGTGCCCTCGGGCTGCTGTTGCGATGACGGCGGCGTCGGTGACGTCGCCGCCGACGACGTGGGCGCGCGGGTCAACGGTGGCGTCGGCCCGCCGAACGAGGGCGGTGACCTGGTGACCCTGGTCGAGGGCCTTCGTGACGAAGAGACGGCCGGTGCGGCCGGTTGCTCCAAGGACAAGAAACTTCACAAAATTTTCGCTTTCTCTAGAACGGATGAAACGGATGAAAGGGCGTGATGGTGAGCGGGGCCCGCCTCGCGGTAGCCACCCCTCCATCGCCGGGTAACTCGTCAGGAACGTTGACTACTATCGTCCATGCTCTCGGCTAATGTCAAGATTCCATAACAGATTAGGACCAAGCCGACGTCTATGGTAGTCAATGATATTTACTAATCTGATGGTCGGAGGCCATGCCCGCAACAGCGGCATGTAGCAAGTCACCCAGGTGATGCAGGGCCGCCGAGCGCAGTAGCGGTGGACGTAGGGTGTGAATTTCGTTGGACCACGTGGGCGATGGAGCCGAGGGCAGCATGAACGACGAGCAGCGGATTGATCTAGGGGTGTCGTTGTTCATCCCGTACCGGTACACCGAAGACCGGATTTTCCGGGCGCTCCAGGATGCCGGATTCGACGACTGGACCCTTGCCCAGTGCCGCGTGTTCCAGCGCATCGCCCCGGACGGTTCGCGCCTCACAGACCTCGCCGAACAGGCGCAAATGAGCAAGCAGAGCGCGGGCGTCCTGGTCGATCAACTCGAACGCTTGGGCTATGTCCGCCGGGTCCCCGACCCCGCGGATGGCCGCGCCCGATTGATCGTCATCGAGCAACGTGGCCGGCGCGCGGTCGCGGTAGCCACGGCAACTCTCGACGAGATCCACTCGGAGTGGAAGGCCTACCTGGGTACCCGCAACTTCACACTGCTGCAGCAGATCTTGGATCAGCTCCGCGAGATCACCGACCCCTACGCACGGTAAACCCGCCGCAAAGCAGGTGTCTCCTACCCGTCGAGTGACAGGTCCTTCCGGAAGCGCTGCATGCCGTCGATCTTGTCGTCGAGGCTGGCGTCGGGCCCGGCGTAGAACATCCACGGCATCGTGATGATGCCGGTGATGCCGCCGGCCTCCGCGCGCCGATAATCGGCGGTGGTGAACGCGTCGGTCAGCGGGGTCAACACAGTGAAATCGTCCATGGACAAACCGTTTTCGGCCCGCATCTCCCGCAGCCGGCCGATGGCATCGAGCGCCCGCTGGGTGTTGATCAGATCCCCGATCCAGCCGTCGTTGCGGGCGGCACGGCGCAGCGCGATCTCGCTGAGTCCCCCGACGTACACCGGGATCGGCGGCGGGGTGGGCTGCATCTCGAGGCGCGGCGCGGTATAGAACTCACCCTCGAACTCCGTCCAGCCCGGCGACCACAGCGCCCGCATCAGCCCGATCATTTCGTCGGTGCGTTTGCCACGGGCCTCGAATCGCTCACCCATCAACGCGAATTCCTCGCGGCACCAGCCCACGCCGATGCCCAGCTCCACCCGGCCCGACGCCAAAACCGCCGCGGTACCAATGGCTTTCGCCGCCGAATACGGGTTGCGCATCGCGGGAATGTAGACGGTGTTGACGAAGCGCAACCGCGTGGTGACCTGGGCGAGCGCGCCGACGAGCACCCACGGGTCGGGCCAGTCGGTGAACGGCTGCCAGCGCCGTTCCCCATCCTTGGTGTACGGGTACGGCGTGTCCAGCGTCTCGAGGTTGACGACGTGGTCGGGAATGCCGATCCCGTCGTAGCCGAGTTCGTCGGCGGCCTTGGCCAGCTCGATGATTTCGCGGGTGTTCAAAAAGGCGCTGCTGATGTAGAACTTCACTGCTCCTCCGCCGCCCACGCCGGCTCGATGAAGACGCCGTCGGCCTCGACGGTGACGCCATTGGAATCCGAAATGGTGCCGCGCGCAAAGACTTTGCGGCCCTCCTTGCCGTCGACCCACGCCTCACAACGAAGCGGGCCCAGCGGCGTGCCGCGCAGATACTTCACGGTGATGGTCCCGGTGAACCGCGCCTTGGACAGGCCCTCGCTGGCCGCCTCGCCGAGCATGTGGTCGAGCACCAGGGCGCTGACGCCCCCGTGCACCAGCTTGGGCGGGCCCTCGTAGGCCGAGCCGAGAACGAACTCGCTCCAGCAGCGCCCGTCGCCCTCGTGGTGCACGACGATCGGCGGGGCGATGGGGTTGCACACGCCAATCGCGGCGTTGCCCAACGGCAGCGGGCGGCCGTCGACGCGGTAGCTCACCCCGATCGGGCGGGTGCGTTCCCGCAGCGATGCGGTGACGGCCTCGATCGCGCGCCGGGCCTCGGCGACGACGTCGTCGTCGGCCTCGGTGCGGATGGTCGCGTCGACGAGCTCGCGGACCGCATCGGCCAACGGTGCATACAGCGCGGTCACGCGATCGGCTTCCGTCGCGCTGAGCACCTCGAATATGGCGTCCAACGCGCCGGCCTCCTGACTCAACTTCCAAACACCTTGCGCACGACGGCCTTTGCGCGTCGCGTCACCCGTAAATAGTTGTCCAAGAATTCGCCGCCCTCGTCGGTCGGCCAGCCCGCGGCCACGGCGACCGCGTTCAGCTGGCGTCCGTGGCCCGGCAGCTGGTCGGTGGGCTTACCCCGGACCAGCACCAGCGCGTTGCGGGCCCGGGTGGCCGTCAGCCAGGCCTGCCGCAGCAGCTCCACCTCGTCGGCGGGCACCAGGTCGGCCTCGGCGATCGCGTCCAGGCACGCCAGCGTCGACGTGGTGTGCAGCGCGGGGATCTCGTGGGCGTGCCGCAGCTGCAGCAGCTGCACGGTCCATTCGATGTCGGCCAGTCCCCCGCGGCCCAGCTTGGTATGCGTGTTCGGGTCGGCGCCGCGCGGCAGCCGCTCGGCGTCGACGCGGGCCTTGATGCGGCGGATCTCGCGCATCGCCTCCGACGACATCCCGTCGGGTGGATAGCGCGTCTTGTCGGCCATCAGCAGGAACCGCTGCCCCAGCTCCGCGTCGCCGGCGACCGCGTGCGCGCGCAGCAGCGCCTGAACCTCCCACGGCTGCGCCCACTGCCCGTAGTAGGCGGCGTAGGAGGCCAGGGTGCGCACCAGCGGACCGTTGCGGCCCTCGGGCCGCAGGTTGGCGTCGACCTCCAGCGGTGGGTCGACGCTGGGCGTTCCCAGCAGCGTCCGGACCTGCTCGGCGACCGTCGTCGCCCAGCGCACGGCGACGGAATCCTCGACGCCAGAAGCCGGTTCGCACACGAACATCACGTCGGCGTCCGAGCCGTAGCCCAGTTCGGCGCCGCCCAGCCGGCCCATGCCGATGACGGCGATGGCCGCCGGCGCCTTACCGTCCGCGGGAAGGTTCGTCCGGATCATCGCGTCCAGCGCGGCCTGCAGCACGGCCACCCACACCGAGGTCAGCGCCTTGCACACGTCGACGACCTCGAGCATGCCGAGCAGGTCGGCCGACGCCACCCGGGCCAGCTCGCGGCGGCGCAGGGTGCGCGCCCCGGCGATCGCCCGCACCGGGTCGGAATAGCGGGCGGCCGAGGCCACCAGCGCGCGGGCCACCGCGGCGGGCTCGGTCTCCAGCAGGTGCGGGCCGCTCGGCCCGTCGCCGTAGTCCTGGATGACCCGGGGCGCGCGCATCAACAGGTCCGGCACGTACGCCGAGGTCCCCAGCACGTGCATGAGCCGGCGGGCGACGGCGGGCTTGTCGCGCAGGGTGGCCAGATACCAGCTTTCCCCGGACAGCGCCTCGGACAGCCGCCGGTAGGCCAGTAGCCCGCCGTCGGGGTCGGGCGTGTACGACATCCAGTTCAGCAGCCTGGGCAGCAGCACCGACTGCACCCGCCCGCGCCGGCCGCTGAGGTTGACCAGCGCCGACATGTGCTTCAGAGCGGACTGCGGGCCCTCGTAGCCCAGGGCGGCCAGCTGACGCTCGGCGGCCTCGGACGTCATGCCGTGCGCGATCTCCAGCCCGGCCGGGCCGATCGATTCCAGCAGCGGTTGGTAGAAGAGCTTGGCGTGCAGCTGTGACACCCGCAGGTTCTGGTGCCGCAGCTCCTCGCGCAGCACCCCGGCCGCGTCGTGGCGACCGTCGGGCCGGACGTGGGCGGCCCGCGCCAGCCAGCGCACCGCCTCCTCGTCGTCGGGCTCGGGCAGCAGGTGGGTCCGCTTGAGCCGCTGCAGCTGCAGCCGGTGCTCGAGCAGGCGGAGGAACTCGTAGGAGGCGGTGAGGTTCGCGGCGTCCTCGCGCCCGATGTAGCCGCCCTGGCCGAGCGCGGTCAGCGCGTCCACCGTCGACGCCACGTGCAGCGACTCGTCGCTGCGCCCGTGCACCAACTGCAGGAGCTGCACGGCGAATTCGACGTCGCGCAGCCCGCCGCTGCCGAGCTTGATCTCGCGGCCGCGGACCTCGGCGGGCACCAGCTGCTCGACGCGCCGCCGCATCGCCTGCACCTCGACCACGAAGTCCTCACGCTCGCAGGCGACCCAGACCATCGGCATCAGCGCGTCCAGGTAGCGCTGTCCGAGCTCCGCGTCGCCCACCGCCGCGCGCGCCTTCAGCAGCGCCTGGAACTCCCAGGTTTTCGCCCACCGCTGGTAGTAGGCGATGTGCGACTCGACGGTGCGGACCAGCTCGCCGCTGCGGCCCTCCGGCCGCAACCCGGCGTCGACCTGAAAGAACGCCTCGGAGGCCAGCCGCATCATCTCGCTGGCCACCCGGGTGGTGAGGGTGTCGGCGTGCTCGGCGACGAAGATGACGTCGACGTCGCTGACGTAGTTCAGTTCGCGGGCACCGCATTTGCCCATCGCGATGACCGCCAGCCGCGGCGGCGTCTTGTCGCCGCACACGGTGCTCTCGGCCACCCGCAACGCGGCGGCCAGCGCGGCGTCGGCCAGGTCCGACAGGTGGGCGGCCACCACGGTGAACGGCACCACCGGTTCGTCCTCGACGGTGGCGGCCAGGTCCAGCGCGGCCAGCACCAGCAGCTGATCGCGATACAGGGTGCGCAGGCGCACCATCGCCGAACCGGGGTCGGCCAGCGCCTCCTCGACGCACTCGGTGAACTTCGTGCGCAGCTGGTCGTGGGTGGACAGGGTGACGTTGCCGCGCAAGAGTTTCCAGGACTGCGGCTGGGCGATCAGGTGATCCCCGAGGGCCAGCGACGCGCCGAGCACACCGAACAGGCGCCCGCGCAGGGGGCGCTCGGTGAGCAGGGCGGCGTTGAGCTCGTCCCACCCGGCGTCCGGGTTCTCGGCCAGCCGCACCAGGGCGAGCAGGGCGGCGTCGGGGTCCGCGGCGCGCGACAGCGACCACAGCAGGTCGACGTGGGCCTGGTCGTCGTGGTCGTGCCAGCCCAGTTGCGCTATGCGTTCGGCCGCTTGCGGATCGACCAACCCGAGCCGGCCCACGCTGGGCAGCCGGGGTCGCTGCGTCGCGGGTTTGGTCACGACCACGACGGTATCGCAACCCGCCGATCTTCAGGCGCGGGCGGCGCATGAAACCGCTACAGCGACAGGTAGGTGCTCAGTTCGTACGGGGTGACGTGGCTGCGGTAGTTCGCCCACTCGGTGCGCTTGTTGCGCAGGAAGAAGTCAAAGACGTGCTCCCCCAAGGTTTCCGCGACCAGCTCGGAGGACTCCATGGCACGCAGCGCGCTGTCCAGGCTGGTGGGCAGCTCGCGGTATCCCATCGCCTGGCGCTCGGCGGGCGTCAGGTCCCACACGTTGTCCTCGGCCTGCGGCCCCAGCACGTAGCCCTTCTCCACCCCGCGCAGCCCGGCGGCCAGCAGCACGGCGAACGTCAGGTACGGGTTGCAGGCCGAGTCGGGGCTGCGGACCTCGACGCGCCGCGACGACGTCTTGTGCGGGGTGTACATGGGCACCCGCACCAGCGCGGAGCGGTTGGCCGCGCCCCAGGACGCGGCGGTCGGCGCCTCGCCGCCACCCACCAGTCGCTTGTAGGAGTTGACCCATTGGTTGGTGACGGCGCTGATCTCCGAGGCGTGCTCGAGGACCCCGGCGATGAAGGACTTGCCCACATCGGACAGTTGCAGCGGGTCGTCGGGGCTGTGGAACGCGTTGACGTCGCCCTCGAACAGGCTCATGTGGGTGTGCATCGCGGAGCCGGGGTGCTGCCCGAACGGCTTGGGCATGAAGGACGCGCGGGCGCCGTTCTCGATCGCCACCTCCTTGATGACGTAGCGGAACGTCATCACGTTGTCGGCCATCGACAGCGCGTCGGCGAAGCGCAGGTCGATCTCCTGCTGTCCGGGCGCGCCCTCGTGGTGGCTGAATTCCACCGAGATGCCCATGAACTCCAGCGCCTCGATCGCGTGGCGGCGGAAGTTCGAGGCGGAGTCGTGGATCGCCTGATCGAAGTAGCCGGCGTTGTCGACCGGGACCGGCGGCGTCCCGTCGTCGGCGCCGGCCTTGAGCAGGAAGAATTCGATCTCGGGATGCACGTAGCAGGAAAATCCCAGGTCGTTGGCCTTCTGCAGCTGGCGGCGCAGCACGTGCCGCGGGTCCGCCCAGGACGGCGAGCCGTCCGGCATCGTGATGTCGCAGAACATCCGCGCCGAGTGGTGGTGACCGTTGGGCGACGCCCACGGCAGCACCTGGAAGGTGGACGGGTCGGGGTTGGCCACGGTGTCGGACTCCGAGACCCGCGAGAAGCCCTCGATCGAGGATCCGTCGAAGCCGATGCCCTCCTCGAAGGCGCCCTCGAGTTCGGCCGGGGCGATGGCGACCGACTTGAGGAAGCCGAGCACATCGGTGAACCACAGCCGAACGAAGCGGATGTCTCGTTCCTCGAGCGTGCGCAGCACGAATTCCTTCTGACGATCCATAACTCGAACAGTATGCAACGGCTGTTAATTCTGTGTTACCGATGCCCGCTCAGAACCGTTGCGATGGCCGCGACAGGCTGGTCAGGACCGGCAGGTGTAGGCGGCCGGCGGCGGCGTGCCCGCGACCAGGTAGCGCACCACGGCGTTGTCCACGCATTGGTCGCCGTTGAACACCGCGGTGTGCTGCGTGCCGTCGTAGGTGATCAGCGGGCCACCCAGCTGGCGCGCCAGGTTCACCCCGGCCTGATACGGGGTCGCCGGGTCGTGCGTGGTGGAGACGACGACGACCTTGCCCGGCGCCATGGCCGGCGCGGCGTGCGGCGCCGACGTCGGCGGCACCGGCCAGAGCGCGCACAAATCGCGGGGAGCGTTTCCGGTGAACGGCCCGTAGCTGAGGAAGGGAGCGGCCTGGCGGATCCGCTGATCCGCGGTCACCCAGCTGGCCTGGTCCGTCGGGTTCGGGGCATCGACGCAGCGGATCGCGTTGAACGCGTCCTGGTCGTTGGAGTAGTGCCCGTCGCGGCCGCGTCCCTGATAGTCGTCGGCGAGCAGCAGCAGGTCGCCGGCGTCGGTGCCGCGCGCCAGGCCGAGCAGGCCGCTGGTCAGGTATTTCCAGTGCGTCGGGGTGTAGAGCGCGTTGATGGTGCCGGTGGTCGCGTCGCCGTAGCTCAGCCCGCGTGGGTCCGCGGTGCGGGCGGGCTTGGTGGCCAGCGGGTCGACCAGGGCGTGGTAGCGGGCGACGAATTGGGACGGGTCGGTGCCCAGCGGGCAGCCCGGCGAGCGGGCACAGTCGGTGGCGTAGTCGTTGAAAGCCGTTTGGAATCCGGCCATTTGGTTGACGTTCTCGTCGATGGGGCCGACGGTCGGGTCGATGGCGCCGTCGAGCACCATCGCCCGCACGTGGTTGCCGAACTTCTCCAGGTAGGCGGTGCCCAGCTCGGTGCCGTAGCTGTATCCCAGGTAGTTGATCTGTTCGTCGCCCAGCGCCTGGCGCACCGCGTCCATGTCACGCGCGACGGACGCGGTGCCGGCGTTGGCCAGAAACGCGCTGCCCATCCGGTTGACGCATTGCTGGGCCAGCTGCCGGTAAAGCTGCTCGATGTGCGCGACACCGGCCGGGCTGTAGTCGACCATCGGTTCGCGCCGGTACGCGTCGAACTCGGCGTCGGTGCGGCAGCGCAGCGACGGAGTGGAGTGGCCCACCCCGCGCGGGTCGAAGCCGACCAGGTCGAAGTTGCGCCGCACGGGCGAGTTCTCCAGGTCCGGCGCCATCGCGGCCACCATGTCGACCGCCGAGCCGCCGGGCCCGCCGGGATTGACCAGCAACGACCCCATCCGTTGTCCGGTCGCGGGCACGCGGATGACCGCCAGTTTGGCCTGGGCGCCCCCGGGGTTGTTGTAGTCGATCGGGACCGACACCGTGGTGCATCGCGCGGCGGGGATATCGCTTGTGTCCGAGACGAATTGGTCGCAGCTCCCCCAGCCCTGCGGCACCGCGGCCGCCGGCGGGTTCGGCGCCGGGGTCTGCCCGGCACCGGGCTCGGGCGTGGCGCCGGCCACCGGCAGCGCGGCGGAACCACCGAGCACCAGACCGAACGAAAGCAGCGCCGAGCTCAACGATCTCAGGCGCGACATGGCAGTCATCGTTGCAGCCGCGGGTACCCGTGGCAGCGCGAAACGATTACGCCTTGGTCTCGGCTCTCAACCGGCTCGCGTCGCCACCGAGCGTGCACGCACGGCGACGAATCGACGAAAATCCCGCCGGGAGTGCACGTTCGGCGTCAGCACTTGGCGCCGCTGGGCGGCGTGGTGCCGCCGACCAGATAGGCCGTCACGTAGTTGTCGATGCAGCTGTCGCCCTGGAAGACGACGGTGTGCTGGGTTCCGTCGTAGGTCAGCAGCGAGCTGCGCAGCTGGTCGGCCAGGTCCACGCCGGCCTTGTAGGGGGTCGCCGGGTCGTGCGTGGTCGACACCACCACCGTGGGCGCCAGGCCGGGCGCGGAAATGGTGTGCGGCTTACTCGTCGGCGGTACCGGCCAGAACGCGCAGGTGCCCAGCGGCGCGTTGCCGGTGAACTGCCCGTAACTCATGAACGGTGCGATCTCCCGGGAGCGGCGGTCTTCGTCAATCACCTTGGCGCGGTCGGTGATCGGCGGCTGGTCGACGCAGTTGACCGCCACCCGCGCGTCGGTGGCGTTGGTGTAGTGGCCGTGGGCGTCGCGGCGCATGTACATGTCGGCCAGGGCGAGCAGGGTGTCGCCGTGGTGGTCGACGAGTTCGGACAGGCCGTCGGTCAGGTGGTGCCACAGGTTCGGTGAGTACAGCGCCATGATGGTGCCGACGATGGCGTCGCTGTAGCTCAGCCCGCGCGGGTCGTTGGTCGGGACCGGCCGGCCGATCATGGGGTTGTTGGGGTCGACCATCGGGTCGACGAGGCTGTGGTAGACGTCGACGGCCTTGGCCGGGTCGGTGCCCAGCGGGCAGCTCGGTTGCTTCGCGCAGTCGGCGGCGTAGTTGTTGAACGCGTCCTGGAATCCCTTGGCCTGCCGCAGGTCGGCCTCGATGGGATCGGCGTTGGGGTCGACGGCCCCGTCGAGGATCATCGCCCGCACCTTGTTCGGGAAGGCCTCGGCGTACGCCGAGCCGATCCGGGTGCCATAGGAGTAGCCGAGGTAGGTCAGCTTGTCGTCGCCAAGCGCGGCCCGGATGGCGTCGAGGTCCCTGGCGACGTTGACCGTCCCGATGTTGGCCAGAAAGCCCTTGCCCATCTTGTCGACGCAGCGGCCGACGAACTGCTTGGTCTCGTCCTCGATGTGGGCCACGCCGGCCGGGCTGTAGTCGACGTTGGGCTCGGTGCGCAGCCGGTCGTTGTCGGCGTCGGAGTTGCACCAGACCGCGGGGCGCGACGCGCCCACCCCGCGGGGATCGAAGCCGACCAAATCGAACCGTTCGCGGACCCGCTTCGGCAGCGACTGGACGACGCCCAACGCCGCTTCGATGCCGGACTCCCCCGGCCCGCCGGGGTTGATCACCAACGAACCGATCTTGTCGCCGGTCGCGGGAAAACGGATCATCGCCAGCGTGGCGTCGTCGCCGTCGAGGTTGTCGTAGTCGACCGGAACCGCGAGCTTGCCGCACAACGCGCCGGCCGGCAGCTTGACCTTCGGGTTCGCGGCCCGGCACGGCGTCCACTCCACCGCCTGGCCCAGCTTGGGTTCGGACATGACGGCGCGCCCCACCACCACGCGCGCGCAGCCCGCCACCAGCAGCGCGACGGCAGCGACCGACGTCCAGATCAGCAGCGTGCGCGCGCGCGTGCCTCGGCGAGTCAAACCCATGCCAACATATGCTGCCAGAGGAAACCTGAGATCCTGATCAGCGGCACCGCCGCGCGCGGAGCATGGCCTGTCTCACACTGTCGCGCCGTTTCAACCGCGCCGAAGAAATGGCAGAATGACACCGTCAGACGAACCCGGGGACCCGTTCAGGTTTTTCAAAGACTGAGGGCCACGAGGATCGACCCGACCACCCACTAGGGACAATGATGTCTGAGCACAACGTTTACGGTGCCAACTCGCCTGCGCCCGCGCAGCCGCTCACCAAGATCCGCACCCACCACCTGCAGAAGTGGAAGGCCGAGGGGCACAAGTGGGCGATGCTCACGGCCTACGACTATTCGACCGCCCGCATTTTCGACGAGGCGGGCATCCCGGTCCTGCTGGTCGGCGACTCGGCGGCCAACGTCGTCTACGGCTACGACACCACCGTGCCGGTGTCGGTCGACGAACTGATCCCGTTGGTCCGCGGCGTGGTGCGCGGCGCCCAGCACGCCATGGTCGTCGCGGACCTGCCGTTCGGCAGCTACGAGGCCGGGCCCGCCGCCGCGCTGGCCGCCGCCACGCGGTTCATGAAGGAGGGCGGCGCGCACGCGGTGAAGCTCGAGGGCGGCGAGCGGGTCGCCGAGCAGATCGCCTGCCTGACCGCCGCCGGCATCCCCGTGATGGCGCACATCGGGTTCACCCCGCAGAGCGTGAACAGCCTCGGCGGCTTCCGGGTCCAGGGCCGCGGCGACGCGGCCGAACAGACCGTCGCGGACGCGATCGCCGTCGCCGAGGCCGGGGCGTTCTCCGTGGTGATGGAGATGGTGCCGGCCGAGCTGGCCACCCAGATCACCGGCAAGCTGACCATTCCGACCATCGGGATCGGGGCCGGACCGAACTGCGACGGCCAGGTCCTGGTCTGGCAGGACATGGCCGGCATGAGCAGCGGCAAGGCCGCCCGCTTCGTCAAGCGCTTCGCCGACATCGGCGGGGAATTGCGCCGCGCCGCAACGCAATATGCGCAAGAGGTGGCCGGTGGGGTTTTCCCCGCCGACGAACACTGCTTCTGATCCGGCGCGCCACCGCACGATTCACGGCACGTCCTGCTGCGCGCCGGGACCACCGCGCTGAGGGTCCCGCCTCGTTGACCACCACGTTACCCCGGTCACAACGAAAGTGCCGAAAAACGTTGTGTGGCAGGCATGTACGATCGTTGTTAAGAGACGATCCGGACTCAAAAGAGCAAAGGTGGACCACATCGACCGGGGGGACCGTGGTGGCTTCGTACACCGTCGAACGGTGCTGAAGTTCCCGCTGCTAGTGGCAGGAGGCATCGTTTTGGCCCGCACACCGCACGCGTCCGCGCAGCCGCCGCGCACCTCGCCGCAGGCAAGCCGATGGTCACCCGAGCGAGCCAACCGCTGGTATCAAGCGCAGGGCTGGCCGGTGGGCGCCAACTACATCACGTCCAATGCCATCAACCAGCTGGAGATGTTCCAGGCCGATACCTTCGATCCCGGGCGCATCGACACCGAACTGGGCTGGGCCCAGTCCAACGGGTTCAACGCGGTGCGGGTCTTTTTGCACGATCTGCTCTGGGCGCAGGACCACCGCGGGTTCCAGGGCCGGCTCGCGCGGTTTGTCGACATCGCGGCCCGCCACGGCATCAAACCCCTGTTCGTGCTGTTCGATTCGTGTTGGGATCCGTTCCCGCGCCCGGGTCCGCAGCCCGCGCCGCGGCCCGGCATCCACAACTCCGGCTGGGTGCAGAGCCCGGGCGCCGAGCGCCTCGGCGACCGCGGCTACGTCCGCACCCTGCGCGGTTATGTCACCGGGGTCCTGACCCAATTCCGCAATGACGACCGCATTTTGGGCTGGGACCTGTGGAACGAGCCGGACAACCCCGCGGACACCTACGCCTCAGTGGAGCGCAAGGACAAGCTCGACCTGGTCGCCAACCTGCTCCCCCAGGTGTTCGAGTGGGCGCGGTTGGTCGATCCCCGCCAGCCCTTGACGAGCGGCGTGTGGCACGGCGAGTGGGCCGACCCGGCGCGCCGCAGCGTCATCGCCGGGATCCAGCTCGACAACTCCGACGTCATCACCTTCCACTGCTACGGCGAGCCGGCGGCGTTCGAGAGGCGCATCGCCGAGCTCGTCCCGCTGGGGCGCCCGATCCTGTGCACCGAGTACATGGCCCGGCCGCTGGGCAGCACGGTGCAAAACATCCTGCCGATCGCGAAGCGCACCGGCGTCGGCGCGTTCAACTGGGGATTCGTCGCCGGCAAAACCCAGACGTACTTTCCCTGGGACTCCTGGGACCACCCGAACCCGGATCCGGCGATGCCGCAGGAATGGTTTCACGACTTGCTCGGTCCCGACGGACGGCCGTTCCGCGACACCGAGATTGAGACGATCCTCGAGTTGAGCGACCTGGCGATGCATCTGCGGCCGCCGCCGGCCGGCTGACCCGCAGGCGTCAGCGGCACCGATTCTGGAAGTCGGTGAGCGGCTGGCGAATGCCCTCGAGGTCGGCGTGGGTCTGCGGGTTGGCGTCCATGTACTGCTTCAACTGATCACGCATGTCGCTGCGCGGCTGGCCCTTCAAGCTGGTGAAGTAGTCGTTGACGTCGGGGTGCGTGAACAGGTACGCCGACGTGGCCGCGGCGACGCCCGAGGACACCTGGGCCAGGTCGGCCGCCGTGCAATTGGGTTGCGACGCGGGCGCCGGCTCCGGCTCGTCGGCCGGCACGTCCGCGGCGGCCCAACCCGCCGTCGCGAAAAGCATTGCCACAGTGGCCGCGCAGGCCGCCATCCCGCCGGCAACGGCCCGGGCCGCCGGGCGAACAAAAGACCCCATGCAAACGCTCCTTCGTCGACCATCGCCCAAGGCGAGCGGTATTCGTACCGCAAACCATAAGGGGTTTGCCCGCCGCGCACGCGCGAATCAGGCGGCAAACGAGTGCGCGACCGCGGTAGGGTCGGGCCGTGGCGGAAGTGCTTCAGACCCAGGTTTGCGTAGCCGGTGGGGGCCCCGCCGGTCTCGTTCACGCGCTCTTGCTCGCCCGCGCGGGGATCCGGGTTGTCGTCTTGGAGAAGCACAATGACTTCCTGCGCGACTTCCGCGGCGACACGGTGCACCCGAGCACCCTGCGGATCATGGACGAGCTCGGGCTGGTCGATGAGCTTCTGCGCCTGCCGCACACCAAAGTCGACCGCGTCGCGTTCGACACCGACGGGACGATCCGCACCTTCGGCAACTTCGGCGTGCTCAAACGGTTGGGTTTCAAACAGCCGTACATCGCGTTGATGCCGCAGTGGGACTTCCTCGACTTCCTCGCCGAAAAGGCCTCTGCCTACCCGGAATTCACGCTGATCCGCAACGCCGAAGTCAAGGACCTGATCTTTGACGGCGATCGGGTGATCGGGGCGCGCACGCCCGAAGTGGAGGTGCGCGCCGACCTGGTCGTCGGCGCGGACGGGCGCAAGTCCGCGGTGCGGGCGGCGGCCGGCCTAAGGACCGCCGCCGCGCACTCCCCGATGGACGTGCTGTGGTTTCGGCTCAACTGGCGACCCGGCGATCCGCAGGAGCTGTACGGGGTGGCCCGTCGGGGCCTCACCATGGCGCTGATCTACCGGGGCGACTATTGGCAGATCGCGTATCTGATGCCCAAGGGGTCCGACCCCCGCGACGGGTCGCTGGAGGCGTTCAAAGAGCGCATCGTGGCGGCGCGGCCACAGCTGCGCGAACACGTCGACGACCTTCGTTCCTGGGACCAGACCAGTCAGCTCGACGTGCGGGTGGACCGGCTCGAGAGGTGGTGGCGCACCGGCCTGCTGTGCATCGGGGACGCGGCCCACGCCATGTCGCCGATCGGTGGCGTCGGCATCAATCTGGCTGTCGCCGATGCGGTGGCGGCCGCCAACATCCTGTGCGCCCCACTGCGCGACGGACGTCTGCGCGACGCGGACCTCGCCAAGGTGCAGCGTCGGCGAGAGCTGCCCGCCCGGGTCATCCAGGCGATCCAGGTGTTCGCACAGGACCGGGTGATCGCGCCCAATCTGAACGGCGGTGACCTGTCACCCATCCCGATCCCCGCGATCGTGGGACGGGGCCCGCTGCGCTCCATCCCGCCGATCGCCTTCGGGCGCGGCCTTCGTCCCGAACACGTCCGCACCCCGAACGTGCACACCGCTTAACACTTTTCTGCGGCGGCGTCGGAGGCGGCGTCGATATTCAGATTCCGGGCCCGCCCGCCGCGCTGTGACGGCACAATGCACTGAGGGGTCGGAAGGAGAGTGCAGATGAATCGCCGCCGCGGGCTTGCCGCATTGCTGGTGTTCTCGGGCGTGGTGTCCGTCCCCGCGATTCTCACCGCGGCGCCATCCGCCGATCGGGTCGAAGCGACCGTGTGCGTGGGCGCGGGCCGACGCATCTCGGTAAGCGGCTGCACCAACATCGCCGACAACATCGCCCGCTATGCCCCTCCACCCGCGGTCTATGCGCCGCTGCCGGAGGACGAGACGACGGCTCCGCCCCCTCCTCCGCCGCCGCCATAACGTCGTCACCTCCGTATGGCAGGCTATGGGTCTCATCCCCACCGTCCATTACGTTCAAGGCCGCGGCGACGCGCCCTCAACGGAGCCGAAGATGCCTGCAAAAACGCCGCAGACCTCGCGTCACCTGGAGGTAGAGCGCAAATTCGATGTCGGCGAGTCCACCGTGTCGCCGTCGTTCGAGGGGATCGCCGCGGTCGCCCACGTCGAGAAGGCGCCGACGCAAACCCTGGATGCGACGTACTTCGACACGCCCGCACATGACCTCGCGCGCAACAAGATCACGCTGCGCCGCCGCACCGGCGGCTCCGACGCCGGGTGGCACCTGAAGCTGCCGGCCGGGCCCGACGCGCGCACCGAGGTCCGGGCGCCGCTGGACGCGTCCGGACCCGACGGCAACAACACCGTGCCCGCCGAGTTGGCCGACGTCGTGCTGGCGATCGTCCGTGACCGTCCGCTGCAGCCGGTCGCGCGCATCACCACCGAGCGCGAGAGCCAGGTGTTGTACGACGCCGCGGGCGTCGCGCTGGCCGAGTTCAGCAACGACTCCGTCACCGCGTGGTCGACGCGGGGGCCCGATGACAGCTCCGATGAATCCGGTGCGCCGCCCACCGAGCTCGAATGGCGGGAGTGGGAATTGGAGCTCCTCGAAGCGGGCGGCCACTCCAACGGCGCGGCCGGCACCGAACTGCTGAACCGGTTGAGCAACCGGCTGCTGGACGCCGGCGCCGCGCCCGCCGGACACGGCTCCAAGCTGGCGCGGGTGCTCGGCACCCCGCCACCGCCCAACGGCGCGCAGCCGAGCGAGGATCCGTTGCAGCGCGCCATCGCCGAGCAGGTCCGCGAGCTGCTGGTGTGGGATCGCGCCGTGCGCGCCGACGCCTACGACTCCATCCACCAGATGCGGGTGACCACCCGCAAGCTGCGCAGCCTGCTGCGCGACTACCAGGATTCGTTCGGCTTGCCCGACGAGGGGTGGGTCCTGGACGAGCTGCGTGAGCTCGCCGGGATTTTGGGGATGGCGCGCGACGCCGAGGTGCTCGCCGAGCGCTACGAGCGTGACTTGGACGGGCTCGCACCGGAATTGGTGCGCGGTCCGGTGCGCGAACGGCTGGTCGGGGGCGCGCAGCGCCGCTACCAGACCGGCCTGCGCCGCTCGTTGATCGCGATGCGCTCGCAACGCTACTTCCGGTTGCTCGACTCCCTGGAGGCGATCGCGGTCCAAACCCCCGGCGCCGCCGCGGCCGAGGAGCAGGCCCCGGTCACCGTCGAGGCCGCGTACAAGAAGGTCCGCAAGGCCGCCAAGGCCGCCGCCCAGGTCGATCGGGAGAACCCCGGCGACCACCACCGCGACGAAGCGATACATCGAATCCGCAAGCGCGCCAAGCGACTTCGATACACCGCGGCCGCCACCGGGGAAGCCAAAGTGTCCGAGCGGGCCAAGGCCGTGCAGTCGCTGCTCGGTGATCACCAAGACAGCGTGGTCAGCCGGGAACACCTGCGCCAGGAAGCGGACATCGCACACGCCGCCGGCGAGGACACCTTCACCTACGGCCTGCTGTATCAGCGGGAAGCCGACCTGGCGCAGCGGTGCCGCCGCGAACTCGACGGCACGCTGCGCAAGCTCGCCAAGGCGGTGCGCAAGGCCGGGCACTAGTCGCCGAAGGGGCTGAAGGCGGACGAGTTGGCCTGTAAGCCGGATTCTGTTCCCCACCGCCGCGCGTGAGCAACGGCGGTGCGGCGGCGACCATCCATCTGGACACACCGTCACCGGGTGCCTCGAGCGGCCTACCCGCAGGCTCGGGCGAGCAGCCCTCGAACGCCTGCGCGGCCGCACCAGCGGTACGGCCTTCTTGGCCTTGCTTCGGGTGGGGTTTGCCGAGCCACCCCGGTCACCCGGGATGCTGGTGCGCTCTTACCGCACCGTTTCACCCTTACCACCGCGAGGGTGGCGGTCTGTTTTCTGTGGCACTTTCCCGCGAGTCACCTCGGATTGCCGTTAGCAATCACCCTGCTCTGTGAAGTCCGGACTTTCCTCGAACCGCCTTGCGACGGCCCGCGGCCGCCCGGCCAACTCGTCCGCGACGATAAACGGTACCCGCTGCACCCGGCCGGGGCCAGCAACCGTTTACCGTGGACTCGGATCACGAATGGGAAGGCCCGCGATGTCCCGGTGGAAAAGGCGTGTCGATTCAGGCGATTGGGACGCGATCGCCGCCGCGGTCGACGAGTACGGCGGGGCGCTGCTGCCGCGACTGATCACGCCCAGCGAGGCGGCGCGGCTGCGCGCGCTCTACGCCGACGACGCCCTGTTCCGCTCCACGATCGACATGGCGCCCAAACGGTACGGGTCCGGGCAGTACCGCTATTTCCACGCGCCCTACCCGGCGCCGATCGAGGAACTCAAACAGGCGCTCTATCCGCGGCTTCTGCCGATCGCCCGCGACTGGTGTGCCAAGCTCGGCCGGGACGCGCCCTGGCCGGACCGCCTCGACGACTGGCTGGCGGCCTGCCACGCCGCCGGCCAGACCCGATCCACCGCCCTGATGCTGAAATACGGTGCGGGCGACTGGAATGCGCTGCACCGGGACCTCTACGGGGACCTGGTGTTCCCCCTGCAGGTGGTGATCAATCTCAGCGACCCGGCCACCGATTACACCGGCGGGGAGTTCCTGCTGGTCGAGCAGCGACTGCGGGCGCAATCCCGGGGCACGGCAACACAATTGCCGCAGGGACACGGCTACGTCTTCACCACGCGGGAGCGGCCGGTGCCCTCGGCCCGCGGTTGGTCCGCGGCACCGGTGCGCCACGGCGTGTCCGTGGTTCGCACCGGGCAGCGCTACGCCATGGGACTGATCTTTCACGACGCGGCGTGAGGGTTATCGGTCTCGCCGCAAGGCGATCACGTGGTCGGGCACCCTGGCCGTTTCCCCGTTGACGGTCATTTCGCGTTCGACGGCCTCGGCCCGCAGCCGCGTCCAGGCGGCGGTGTCCAGCCGCAACGAGGCGATCACCTCCTCGATGCCGAGGAAGGAGTGATCGTGGTGCTGCGCCCACGGCGGCACCGCCCCGTGGTCCACGATCAGCAGCACGCCACCGGGATTCACCCGTTCGGCGGCGTGCCGCAGCACGTCTTCGCGGTCCAGGCGGGCCGGCGAATGAAAGTACTGGGCGGAGATCAGGTCGAACATCCCTTGCGGGAACGTCTCGTTGAGGTTGTGCCGCTGAAAGTCGATGCGGGAGGCCATATTCCGCGCCGATGCGGCCGCGCGGGCGCGTTGCAGCGCGGTGTCAGAGACGTCGACGGCCACCACCTGCCAGCCGCGGTCGGCCAGCCACAGGGCGTCGGCTCCCTCCCCGCAGCCCAGGTCCAGGGCGCGGCCCGGCGGCAGGTCGGCGACCACCTCGGCGAGCCGGGGGTTGACCCGGCCGCTCCACACCCGCTCGGTCGAACGGTAGCGGTCTTCCCAGAATTGCTGGGCATCATCGGGTTTGCACGAACTGTCCATACCGCGAGCTTGCCGATTCCGCCCCGACTTGCCAAGCTGAATTGCCATGCAGGCAAAAACCCCCGATATCGACCTGGTGGTGCGGCGCAGACTGCGGGAGCTGCGCGCGCAGCGCGGCATGACGCTGCAGGAGGTCGGCGCGCGGGCGGGCATCGACGTCTCGACGCTGAGCCGCCTGGAGTCCGGCAAACGGCGCCTGGCGCTGGATCATCTGCCGCGGCTGGCCCGGGCCCTGTCGGTGAGCACCGACGAGCTGCTGCAGACCTCGTCGGCGCCGGACCCGCGGGTGCGCGGCGCCGCGCACACCCACCACGGCGTCACCTACTCGCCGCTGACCCGTCAGGGTCCCGCCGGTGGCCTGCACGCGTTCAAGGTTCGGGTCAGCGCCCGGCGCCGCAATCCGCCCGCCGAGCTGCCCGTGCATGAGGGGCAGGACTGGATGTACGTGCTCTCCGGCCGGATGCGCCTCATCCTCGGCGACCGCGACTTCACCATCGACCCGGGCCAGGCCGTCGAATTCTCGACGTGGACGCCGCACTGGTTCGGCGTGGTGGACGGGCCGGTGGAGGCGATCGTGATCTTCGGCCCGCACGGCGAGCGGCTGCACCTGCACAGCTGACCGGTGCGGCGTTAGCGTGGAGCGATGGACCGGGGCTCGGAATACCATCTCGCACCGCCGCACAGTGCGCCGGGCGTGACGTCCATGGTCGGATACCGCACGCTCGACGTTCCCGAGACCGTGCACCGCGGCATGCCATCCGCGTTGTTGACGTTCATCGTCAGCCTCGACGACGGGGTGGAAGCCGGCGACAGCGCCGACGCGCTGGCCGTCGCGCGCCCCAACCCGCTGCTGCTGAGCGGGCTGCACGTGCAGGCCAGCCACGTGCGGCAGCGCCGGGGCCAGGCCGGCGTGCAGCTGGCGGTGCATCCGCTCGCATCGCGCGCGCTGTTCGGCGTGCCGAGCGCCGAGCTTCCCGTCGCCGAGTACGACGCGACCGCCGTGCTGGATCGCGGCGGCCTCGAATTGCACGATCGGGTGACCGAGGCGCACGGCTGGCCGGACGTGTTCGCTCTGGTGGCCCGCTACCTCGTCGAGGCGCGGCGGCGCCGCGAGAGCGCGACCGTGCGTCCCGAGGTCGCGCATGCCTGGCACCTGCTGGAGCGCAGCCGGGGCCGGATACCGGTGGCCGCGGTGGCGGAGACGGTCGGCGTGACCACCCGGCACCTGACGACGCTGTTCGGCCAGGAGGTCGGCCGCTCGCCCAAGACGGTGGCGATGCTGATGCGCTTCCAGCACGCGACGGCGCGCATCGCCGCGTCGGCGCGCCGGCACGGACGCGTCGACCTCGCGGGGGTCGCGGCCGCCACGGGGTACAGCGACCAGGCGCACCTGACCCGCGAATTCGTCCGGTTCGTCGGAGTGCCGCCGCGACGGTGGCTGGCCGACGAGTTCCGAAACATTCAAGACGGCGGCCACTCGTTCGGCGCACAGTGGGACCATGACCGCTTCGAATCCGACCGTCTGGTTGACATTGCAGGCCCATGACGCCCCCACGCTGATCGATTACTACGTCGAGACATTCGGCTTCGTCCTCACGGCGCGCTACGGCCAGGGCGAGACCGTCGATCACGCGCAACTGAACTGGCCGTACGGCTGCGGAGGGATCATGCTGGGCAGCCACAAGCCCGACGCGCAGTGGTGCCGCGAACCGGGCACCGCCGGCGGCTACGTCGTCACCGCCGATCCCGACGCGCTCTACGAACGGGTGCTGCGGCACAAGGCCGAGGTGGTGCGGCCGCTGGCCGAAACCGACTACGGCGCACGCGAATTCACCGTCCGCGATCCCGAAGGCAACCTGTGGTCCTTCGGCGATTACGGCGGCGCGTCGCCCTCAGCCGGCTAGGTACGCCGTCTGGTTCACCAAGCGCACCGAAGAGGCTCCGTCGGAATAGAATTCGGCGATGCTCAGCGACGCCAGATCGAGGTGCAGCCGGTACAAGATGCCCGGCCCGGCGTCCAGCGCCTCCCGCAGCAGCATCTTGATCGGCGTCACGTGAGACACCACCAGCACCGTCGTGCCTTGCTGGGTGGCGAGGACGCGGTCACGGATCCGTGACACCCGGTCGTGCACCGCGTCGAAGCTCTCGCCGCCCGGCGGGGCGGTGCTGGTGTCGCGCAGCCAACGACGGTGCAGTTCCGGGTCGCGCTCGGCGGCCTCGGCGAACGTCAGCCCCTCCCAGGCCCCGAAATCGGTCTCGATCAGGTCGTCGTCGACGGTCACATCGAGGCCCAGGGCCTTGGCCGCCGCCGCCGCGGTGTCGTAGGCCCGCTGCAGTGGGGAGGAGAAGACCGCCGAAATCCCGCCGCGCTGAGCCAGATACCGCGCCGCCGCGTCGGCCTGCCGCCGCCCCACCTCGGTGAGCGCCGGGTTGCCGCGCCCCGAATAGCGGCGCTGCACCGACAGCTCCGTCTGCCCGTGTCGCAGCAGCAGCAGCCGGGTGGGGGTGCCGCGCGCGCCGGTCCAGCCCGGCGCCGTCGGCGACGGTGCCGCAACGGTTTTCGCCGTCTCGGCGCCGGGGGGCTCGGGCTTTTCGGCCGGCTCGGGCGTCTCCGCCGCACCGTTGGCCCGGGCCGCGGCGTCCATCGCCTCGTTGGCCAACCGATCGGCGTGCGAATTGCGCTCCCGCGGAATCCACGAGTAGCTGATCCTGTCGAACCGCGCCGCCAGCGCTCGGGCCTGGGCATGCAGCTCGATCAGGTCGGGGTGCTTGACCTTCCACCGCCCGGACATCTGTTCCACCAGCAGCTTGGAATCCAGATACACCGCGGCCTCGCTGGCGCCGAGCTTGAGGGCGTCGTCCAAACCGGCTATCAGGCCGCGGTATTCGGCGACGTTGTTGGTGGCCCGGCCGATGGCCTGCTTGTTCTCGGCGAGGACGGTCGCGCGGTCCTCGGTCCACACCACCGCGCCGTAGCCGGCCGGTCCGGGGTTGCCGCGTGATCCGCCGTCGGCTTCGATGACGACCTTCACTGATCGAATCCCTTGACCCGCAGCAGGATCGCGCCGCATTCCGGGCATCGCACCACGTCGTCTTCGGCGGCGGCCGAGATGCGGGCCAGCTCCCCGCGGTCGATCTCGAGCCGGCAGGCCCCGCACCGCTTTCCCAGCAGCTGCGCGGCGCCCGGCCCTCCCCCGGCGCGCTGCCGTTCGTAGAGCGCGGACAGGGCCGGGTCCAGCGCGGCGCTCAGCGAGTCGCGTTGTGACGAATGCAGCTCGCGGGCTTCGGTGAGCTCGGCGAGCGCGGCGTCGAGCGCCTGCCGCGCACCGGCCATTTCGGCCTCCAGGGTGTCGAGGGCCTTCTGCTCGGTGTCCAGCTGGGACTGCAGCTCCTCGCGACGTTCCATCACCTCGAGCAGGGAATCCTCCAGGCTGGTCTGGCGACGCTGCAGGGTCTCCAGCTCGTGCTGCAGGTCCGCCAGTTGTTTGGCGTCGGTCGCTCCCGACTGCAGCAGCGCCCGGTCACGGTCTTCGCGCTGGCGCACCGCGTCGATCTCCGATTCGAGCCGCTTGACGTGGGCGTCGATGTCTTCCAGGGCGATCCGCACCGCACCGATGCGGTCGCCGGCGGCGTCGTATTCCTCCTGCATGCGCCGGCAGGCCTCCTGCTCCGGCAGATGGGCCGCCCGGTGCGTGAGGCGGGACAGCTCAGCATCCAGTTTCGACAACTCGAGCAGCGAACGTTGCTGTGCCACTTCGGCTTTCATGACCCTTCTCCCCCGGACTCGTTGTCACCGCGCTCGACATTCCAAGGGTCGGTGCGAATCGCGCTCACTCGCACCGCAAGCTCCGCACCGAAACGCGACCGCAGCAGGTCGGCGGCCTGTTCGCACCACGGGAATTCACTTGCCCAATGTGCCACATCGATCAGGGCAACGTCCGAGGCGCGGCGGTGCTCGTCGGCGGGGTGGTGCCGCAGATCGGCCGTGACGTAGGCCTGCACCCCCGCGCCGGCCGCGGCGGCCAGCAGCGAATCTCCGGCGCCGCCGCAGACGGCGACCCGCGAAACCGGCATGTCGGGGTCACCCGCGGCCCGCACCCCCCAGGACGTCCGCGGCAACGCGGCGTGCACGCGGGAGACGAAGTCGCGCAACGGTTCCGGTCGGGCCAGCGTGCCGACGCGGCCCAGCCCGGCGTCGCCGGGTGGGGGGACCATCGCGAAGATGTCGAACGCGGGCTCCTCGTAGGGGTGGGCGGCGCGCAGGGCCGCCAGCACCGCGGCCCGGACCCGCGCGGGCGCGACGACCTCGAACCGGTCCTCGGGGACCCGCTCGACGTTGCCGACGCTGCCCACCGCGGGCGAGGCCCCCTCGTGCGGCAGGAACTGCCCGATCCCGGTGACGGTCCAGCTGCAATGCGAGTAGTCGCCGATGTGGCCGGCCCCGGCGTCAAACACCGCCGCCTGCACCGCTTCCGCGTTCTCGTTGGGCACGTAGATGACCCACTTGTCGAGGCCGGGCGCACCCGTCGCCGGCTCCAGCGCGGCCTCGACATCGAGCCCGAGGGCGGCCGCCAGCGCGTCGGACACACCCGGGTTGGCCGAGTCGGCGTTGGTGTGCGCGGTGAACAGCGAACGCCCGGTCCGGATCATCCGGTGCACGAGCGCGCCCTTGGGCGTGCTGGCCGCCACGGTGTCCACCCCCCGCAACAGCAGCGGGTGATGGACCAGCAGCAGGCCGGCGTCGGGAACCTCGTCGACGACCGCGGGCGTCGCGTCGACCGCGACGGTCACCGACTCCAGCTTGTCGTCGGGGTCACCGCATACCAGGCCCACCGAATCCCATGCCTCGGCAAGCCGAGGCGGGTACGCCTCATCGAGCACCGCGATGACGTCGGCCAGCTTCACGCTCACCGGCGCACCTCCGAAATCGCCTGCACCAGCAGCGGCCACTCCCGGCGCACCGCGGCCCGCAGGTACTGCTCGTCCAAGCCGACGAACGTATCACAGCGACGGATGGCAATTCCCCTGTCATGCAGTCGTTTTCGCAATGCAACGGCCTCCGGCATGCGGAACAGCACGAACGGCGCCCGGCCGTCGACCACGTCGGCGCCCACCGACGCCAGCCCGGCCACCATCTCGGCGCGCAGCCGCCCCAGTCGCGCCGCCCCGGCTGCCGCGTCGGCAACCGCCTGCGGGGCGCAACACGCCGCGATGGCCGCCAGCTGCAGCGTGCCCACCGGCCAGTGCGCCCGCGTGGCGGTCAACCGCGCCAACACCTGCGGCGACCCCAGCGCGTAGCCCACCCGCAGCCCGGCCAGCGCCCACGTCTTGGTCAAGCTGCGCAGCACCAGCACGTCGGGCAGCGCGTCACCGGCCAGCGATTCGGGCTCCCCGGGAATCGAGTCTGCGAAGGCCTCGTCGACTACCAGGATCCGGCCGGGCCGGCGCAACGCGAGCAGCTCCTCGCGGCGGTGCAGCACCGAGGTGGGATTGGTGGGATTGCCCACCACGACAAGGTCGGCGTCCTCGGGGGCCACCGCGCCCGCGAGGTCGAACGGCGGCCGCAGCACCACGTGGTGCACCGGCACTCCGGCGGCACTCAGCGCCGCCTCCGGCTCGGTGAATGCCGGCGCGATGATCGCCGCCCGCGCCGGGCGCAGGTTGCCCAGCAGCGCGAAGGCCTCGGCCGCCCCGGCCAACGGCAGCACCTCGTCGCGGGCCCGGCCGTGCCGCTGGGCGGCCGCGTCCTGCGCCGCGCGGACGTCGTCGACGCCCGGGTAGCGCGCCAGGTCGGGCAGCCGCGCGGCCAGCCGCCCCAGCAGCCAGTCGGGCGGTTGGCCGTGACGGACGTTGACGGCGAAGTCCAGCATCCCGGGCGCGACGGCCTGATCGCCGTGATAGCGCGCCGCAGGCGGGCTCAGGTTCAGACTCGCCATCCGTGAAACACTAGTGCGCCGCGCGGGCCGGCCGGACGAACACCGGCAACACCGTCGTACCCGTCCGCGCCCATCGAGGACAATGGTGAGGTGACAGGCGCAACGTCCACCGATCGCCAAGCCCCAGGGGCGCAGCTGGTGATCTTCGATCTCGACGGCACGCTGACCGACTCCGCGGAGGGCATCGTGGCCAGCTTCCTGCATGCGCTCGATCACATCGGCGCCCCGGTGCCCCCGGGCGACCTCGTCGCCCAGATCGTGGGCCCGCCGATGGACGACACCTTCCGGTCCATGGAGCTCGGCGACGCCGCCGAGGAGGCGATCGCGGCCTTCCGCGCGGAGTACGGCGCCCGGGGGTGGGCGATGAACGCGCTCTTCGACGGCATCGAGGCGCTGCTGGTCGATCTGCGCGCCGCCGGCGTCCGGCTGGCCGTGGCCACCTCCAAGCTGGAACCCACCGCGCGGCGCATCCTCGCCCATTTCGGGCTCGACCACCATTTCGAGGTCATCGCCGGGGCGAGCCCCGACGGCTCCCGCAAAGCCAAGGTCGAGGTGCTCGCCCATGCGCTTTCGCAGCTGGAGCCGCTGCCCGAGCGGGTGCTGATGGTCGGCGACCGCAGCCACGACGTGCACGGCGCCGCCGCGCACGGCATCGACACGGTGGTGGTCGGCTGGGGGTACGGCCGCGCCGACACGTTCAGCGGGGTGACGCACGCCGCGACCGTCGACGAGCTACGGAGGGCCCTGGGTGTCTGAGCGCGAGCCGCTGCACATCACGTTCGTGTGCACCGGCAACATCTGCCGGTCGGTGATGGCCGAGAAGATGTTCGCCGACCAATTGCGCCGCCGGGGTCTGGGCGACGCGGTGCGGGTGAGCAGCGCCGGCACCGGCAACTGGCACGTCGGCGAGTGCGCCGACGAGCGGGCCGCCGGCGTGCTGCGCGCCCACGGCTACCCGACCGAGCACCGCGCCGCGCAGGTCGACGCCGAGCACCTGGCGGCCGATCTGGTGGTGGCCCTGGACCGCAACCACGCCCGGATGCTGCGGCACCTGGGCGCCGACGAGGACCGCGTCAAGATGCTGCGGTCTTTCGATCCGCGCACCGGCGCGCACACCCCCGACGTCGACGACCCCTACTACGGTGACACCAGCGACTTCGAACGCGTCTACACCGTCATCGAGGCCGCGCTGCCCGGCCTGCACGACTGGGTCGATGAACGCCTCGCGCAGAACGGGTCGGGGTGATGCGCAGGTTGGCGTTCGTGCTGCGCCCGGGCTGGATCGTGCTGGCACTGGTGGTCATCGCGTTCGCCTATCTGTGCTTCACGGTGCTCGCGCCGTGGCAGCTGGGCAAGCACAACAGGACCTCGCGGGAGAACCACCAAATCGAGCACTCCCTGAACACCGCGCCCGTCCCGGTGAAAACCCTGCTGCCGCAGCAGAACTCGGCCGCCCCCGGCCATCAGTGGCGTCAGGTCACCGCGACCGGGCATTACCTGCCCGACGTCCAGGTGCTGGCCCGGCTGCGGGTGATCGACTCCAAACCGGCCTTCGAGGTGCTGGCGCCCTTCGTCGTCGACGGCGGCCCCACCGTGCTGGTCGACCGCGGTTACGTGCGTCCGTTGGAGGGATCTCGCGTTCCGCCGATCCCCCGCCCGCCCGCCGACACGGTGACCGTCACGGCGCGGCTGCGCAACTCGGAGCCCCCCGTGGCGGGCAAGGATCCGTTCGTGGGAGACGGTGTGCAGCAGGTGTATTCGATCGACACCGGGCAGATCGCCGTGCTGACCAAGGTCCCGCTGGCCGGGTCCTATCTGCAATTGGTCGACGGTCAGCCCGGCGGCCTCGGGTTGGTCGGCGTGCCGCAGCTGGACGCCGGCCCGTTCCTGTCCTATGGCATCCAGTGGATCGCGTTCGGCATCCTCGCCCCGATCGGGTTGGGCTACTTCGCCTATTCCGAGATCCGGGCGCGCCGCCAGGAAAAGCAGTCACCCTCCGCCGCGTCGGCGCCCGCCCCCGAGGCACCGCAGACGGTGGAGGACAAACTCGCCGACCGTTACGGCCGACGCCGATAACCCGACAGCAGCCCGGCCAGCAGCGCGGCGCCCGCTTGCACCAGCGACGACAGCGCGACCGCGCGCCGCAGGTCGGCCACGGTGGGTTCCCGGCCGTCACCGAGCGTCGGCCGGATCTGCAGCTCGTGACGGTATTGGGTGGGCCCGCCCAGGCGCACACCCAGCGCCCCGGCGAACGCCGCCTCGACGGCGCCGGCGTTGGGGCTGGGATGGCGGCCGGCGTCGCGCCGCCACGCCCGCGCCGCCCCCGACGCTGAGCCGCCGACCAGGGGCGCCGACAGCACCGCCAGCGACGCCGTCACCCGCGCGGGAATGTAGTTGGCGACGTCGTCCAATCTCGCTGCGGCCCAACCGAATCGGAGGTAGCGCGGCGACCGGTAGCCGACCATGGCGTCCAGGGTGTTGACGCCGCGGTAGGCCAGCACCGCGGGCACCCCGCCGGCCGCCGCGTAGAGCAGCGGCGCCACCTGGGCGTCGGAGGTGTTCTCGGCGACCGATTCCAGTGACGCCCGGGTCAGGCCCGCGCCGTCCAGCGACGCGGGGTCGCGCCCGCACAGCGACGGCAGCAGCCCGCGCGCGCCCTCGACGTCGCCGCGCTCCAGCAGCTCCGCCATGGCCAGCCCGGTGCGCGCCAACGACGTTCCGCCCAGGCAGACCCAGGTGGCCGCGGCGGTCACCGCGATCGAGCACGGCCGGCCGCCGCGCCCGGCGGCCCGTTGCGCCGCCGCTCCCAGCAGTCCCAACGACCCGATCAGCAGGCCGACATGGACGGCGCCGGCGGCCCTGCTCTCGCGGTAGGTCAGGCTCTCCAGCGCGGCGGCGGCCGTGCCGAACGCGGCGACGGGGTGGCCGCGTCGCGGGTCGCCCAGCGCGCGATCGGCCAGGTAACCGACCAGCACGCCGGCCGTGCGGGGCGTCGCAAACACCCCGGCAGCGTCTCACACCGGAGGTGACCGTCCCCACGAGGCGCCCGGCGCGCGACCCGGGTCGCATCACTTTGCCTGTGGGGCAGGCGATCTCGGGCACGTCTGCGCAGCCGGCCCGTCGAGGGTTAGAGTCGACACCATGGCTTTCCCAGCGCTCAACCACGTCGCGGTCACCGTGCGCGACATCGAAGTCAGCGGCCAGTGGTATCGCAACCTGCTCGGCACCGACCCGATGCTCGACGAACACACCGACGCCGGCTTCCGGCACCAGGTGTGGATGCTCGACGGCGGCACCGTCTTCGGAATTCACCAGCACGACCGCCCGGCTACCGACGAACGATTCAGCGAACACCGCGTGGGCCTGGACCACGTCGGCTTCGGCTGCGCCGGCCGCGCCGAGCTGGAGAACTGGGTCACCCGGCTGGGCGAACTGGGCATCGAGCACGGCGGCATCGTGGACGCCCCCTACGGCTCGGGCCTCAGTTTCCGCGACCCCGACGGCATCGCGCTCGAGTTCTTCGCCCCGCCGGGCTGATTCGTTCAGCGCACCGTCGCGAAAAACGCGCGCAGATCCTCGACGAACAGCTCCGGTTCCTCGAACGCCGCGAAGTGCCCGCCGCGCGGCATGTCGGTCCAGTGGGTGATGTTGTAGACCGGCTCGCACCAGCTGCGCGGCGCCTTGAGCAGTTCGCCGGGGAAAGCCGCGACGCCCGTGGGCAATTCGACGCGGTCTCCCCTACCCCACACCGCGAAGCTCTCCCAGTACAGGCGGGCCGAGGACGCGGCGGTGTTGGTCACCCAGTAGACCATCACGTTGTCGAGCAGCTCGTCGCGGCTGACCGCGTTCTCGGGATGCCCGTCGCAATCCGCCCAGTCCCAGAACTTTTCGACGATCCACGCCAGCTGGCCCACCGGCGAATCGGCCAACCCGTAGCCCAGCGTTTGCGGCCGGGTGGACTGTTGCTTGGAGTAGCCGGTGCCCCATTTGCGGTGATTGGCCAACCCGGCCATGGCTTGCCGCTCCTCCTCGGTGGGATTCGACAGCGCTTCCTTGGTGGGCCTGCCGACCGGCATGTTGAGGTGGATGGCCGCGCAGTGGCCCCGGTTGCGGCCGATCTGGGTGGTGACCGCGGCGCCCCAGTCGCCGCCCTGGGCGCCGTAGCGCTCGTAGCCCAGGCGCACCATCAGCGTTTCCCACGCCTCGGCGATCTTTTCCACGCCCCAGCCCGCGCCGTTGGGCTTGCCGGAGAACCCGTAGCCCGGCAGCGACGGGCACACGACGTGGAAGGCGTCCTCGGCGCGACCCGACGCGGGGTTGGTCAGCGGCTCGATCACCTTGTGAAACTCCACGATCGAGCCCGGCCAGCCGTGGGTGATCACCAACGGGAAGGCGCCCTCGTGCGGCGAGCGCTGGTGGATGAAATGGATGTCGAGCCCGTCGATCTCGGTGATGAAGTGGTCGAAGCGATTGAGCGCGGCCTCCCGCGCCCGCCAGTCGTAGTCGTTGGCCCAATAGTCGGCCAGCTCGCGGGTGTAGGCCAGCGGCATGCCCTGGCTCCAGTCGTCGACGCATTCGGCCTCGGGCCAACGGGTTCGGGCCAGCCGCGCGCGCAGATCGTCGAGAACCTCGTCGGAAACGTCGATGCGGAACGGTTTCACGCGCTTCATAGTGCCGCCGTCGGTGACACCGGCGACGCGCGGGGTGGGTCGGCACGCGAGGATGTGACCATGGATCCCAGGTTGACCACGCGAGTGGAACACAGTCGGTCGATCCCGTTGCTCGTCTGGCAATTCCGCGAGCCCCGGCTGTGCATCGCGTCGGGCCCGCTCGGCGGCGGCGTCGGCGCCCGCGACTGGTTGGTCAACGCGACGGTCCCCCTGGATTACCACCGGACCGACCCGGACCGCCACCTGACCGAGATCGGCGCCGCGCTGGGTCTCGCCGGCACCGGCTGCGGGCTGCTCACCGCGGTCGACGTGACCCGTTACCACCTCGCCGCCGACGGCGGTGTGCACGCCACCGCGACGGTCGGGCTGTCCAGCCCCGCCTGGGCGGCTGCGCCCGACCGGCACTTCCGCCGGGAGGTGCCGGCCGGCCTGCGCACGACCGCGTTCACCGACTACGAGATCGTCGAGTACCGGCCGCTCACCGATGGCGACGGGTACCGGGTGGGGACCATCAACATCGTGGTCGCGGTGCCGGTGCGGCTGTCCGGGGCGGCGCTGGTCAACGCCGTGGCCACCGCCACGGAGGCCAAGGCGCAGGCGTTGCACGAGGTCGGGGTGCGCGCCACCGGAACCGCGTCGGACGCGGTCGTCGTGCACTGCCCGACGGACGGGGCCGAGGAGACCTATGGCGGGCCGCGCTCGGTGTTCGGCGCCCGGATCGCCCGGGCGGTGCACGCCGCGGTGCTCGCCGGCGCCCGGGCCTGGATTTCGGGGCCCGAGTACCGGCCCTCCGGATAGGGCCGCGCACGTAACATCGGCGCCCAAAGTCGCCGCACGTTACGGCCGCGAACCGCCAAAAGGAGTGGGCGCGGACGGTATCGAACCGCCGACCGCTGGTGTGTAAAACCAGAGCTCTACCACTGAGCTACGCGCCCGTTGCTGCGGGCAGGCTACCCGCCCGCCGGCCAAGTCCCCAAAATCAGGCCCTCAAGGCCGCCAGGGCGTCGGTCCACAACCGTTGATCGCGCGACTCCCCGGGCTGTTTCATCTCGGCGAATCGAATGAGCCCGGCCCGGTCAACGACGAACGTCCCGCGGTTGGAGTAGCCGGCGTCCTCGTTGAACACGCCGTAGCTCTGGCTGACCGCGCCGTGCGGCCAGAAATCCGACAGCACCGGGAAGGTGAAGCCGCTGTCCAACGCCCAGACCCGGTGCGTGGGCGGCGGGCCCACCGAGATGGCCAGCACCGCGCTGTCGTCGTTCTCGAAGTCGGGCAGATGATCCCGCAGCTGGTCCAGCTCGCCCTGGCAGATCCCGGTGAACGCCAGCGGGAAGAACACCAGCAGAACGTTCTTGGCGCCGCGGTAGGAGCTCAACGTGACGCGTTGTTGATTCTGGTCGCGCAGAGTGAAGTCCGGGGCGGCGGTGCCGACCGACAGCATCAACGCTTCCCGGCCCGGGACTTGGGCTGCACCAGACGGCTGGCGGCCCAATCCCCCAGGTTGACCGACGAGGTCGGCATCAGACCGGCGGTGGGGGCCGCCTCGGCGATCTCGGCCGGCAGCACGTGTCCCGGTTTTCCGGTCTTGGGGGTCAGCACCCAGATCACGCCGTCCTCGGCGAGCGGGCCGATCGCGTCCATCAGCGTGTCCACCAGGTCGCCGTCGCCGTCGCGCCACCAGAGCAGCACGACGTCGACTACCTCGTCGGTGTCCTCGTCGAGCAGCTCGCTGCCGCAGGCTTCCTCGACCGCCGCGCGGATCTCATCGTCGGTGTCTTCGTCCCAGCCCCACTCCTGGACAACATGGTCGGGTTGGATGCCCAGTTTGCGAGCGTAGCTCGGGGCGTGATCCGCCGCGACCACCGTGGAGCCTCCTTCAATTCCCTCGCGATGTGCGCTTCGGGATTATCGTCGCACAGCGCGGATCCCGTTCACACTTCCGCCTCATTACGTTGCCAAGCAGAGTTTGATCGCCTTCTTTTTCGTGTCGTTGAGCTGATCGACGCGTTTGTTGAATTCCGACGTCCCCGCGTGTGTGCCAATGGCGTTGGCCACCGAGTGCGCGGCGTCGATGTACGCGTTGAACGCGTCCTTGATCTGCTGCGACATCGCGTCATTGAAGCTGTTGGCCACCGTGGTGGCGCTGTCGTTGAGGGCGTCGATCGCCGGGCCCTCGGTGGGGCCGGTGCCGCGGCCCGAATTGAACGCCTGGACGAATTCGTTGGTCTTGTCGATCGCGTTCTTGCTGGTGGTGATCAGCGAGGCGCAGGCGGTGCGCACCGCCTTGGTGGTCAGCGACTGCTGGCGCTGGGACTCCCGGACGCTCGACGTCGCCGACGAGGCCGACACCGACGCGGACACCGACTGGCGGTAGGCGGGGGCGACTTTGGTGTCCGGGGTCGCCGTTCCGTTGGTGACGGAGGTACATCCCACGATGCCCATCAGCGCGGCCGCGACACAGCCCAGGGCCAGCGCGCCACGCCGGGGGAAAGCCCCCACCTGCCTCGGGGGGACGGCACGCCACCGGATGAGCACAGGCCTGACGTTACCGGGTGGCTTGTGCACCCGCCCCATACACGCCGAGTTGACGCGCACCGGGTGAGCCTTTGACGGCTACCAGATGGCGGCTGCCCGCCTGAAACACCCGTGCGGCACGATGGTGGAGAGGGCGCGACCCGCCCTCACGTCACACATCCCGCCAATTACAGGAGTAGTGGGTTGACAACCGAATTCGTGCGCCACGATCTGGCCACAAGTCCCAACAGCGCAACCGAACCCGACCGCGTCCGGGTGATCCGCGAGGGGGTGGCTTCCTACCTCCCCGACATCGATCCCGAAGAGACCTCGGAGTGGTTGGAGTCCTTCGATGAACTGCTGGCGCGCTCCGGCCCGTCGCGGGCGCGCTATCTGATGTTGCGGCTGCTGGAGCGGGCGGGCGAGCAGCGCGTCGCCATTCCGTCGCTGACGTCCACCGACTACGTCAACACCATTCCCACCGAATTGGAGCCGTGGTTTCCCGGCGACGAGGACGTCGAACGGCGCTACCGGGCGTGGATCCGCTGGAACGCCGCGATCATGGTGCACCGCGCCCAGCGCCCGGGAGTTGGTGTGGGCGGCCACATTTCGACCTACGCGTCGTCCGCGGCGCTCTACGAGGTCGGCTTCAACCACTTCTTCCGGGGCAAGTCGCATCCCGGCGGCGGGGACCAGGTGTTCATCCAGGGCCACGCCTCCCCCGGCATCTACGCGCGGGCGTTCCTGGAGGGCCGGCTGACGACCGACCAACTCGACGGCTTCCGCCAGGAGCACAGCCATCCCGGCGGCGGCCTGCCGTCCTACCCCCACCCGCGGCTGATGCCCGACTTCTGGGAATTCCCCACGGTGTCGATGGGTCTGGGCCCGATGAACGCGATCTATCAGGCCCGGTTCAACCACTACCTGCACGACCGCGGCATCAAGGACACCTCCGACCAGCACGTGTGGTGCTTCCTGGGCGACGGCGAGATGGACGAGCCGGAAAGCCGCGGCCTGCTGCACGTCGGCGCGCTCGAGGGCCTGGACAACCTGACGTTCGTGATCAACTGCAACCTGCAGCGCCTCGACGGCCCGGTGCGCGGCAACGGCAAGATCATTCAGGAACTCGAGTCGTTCTTCCGCGGCGCCGGCTGGAACGTCATCAAGGTGGTCTGGGGCCGCGAGTGGGACGCCCTGCTGCACGCCGACCGCGACGGCGCGCTGGTGAACCTGATGAACACCACGCCCGACGGGGACTACCAGACCTACAAGGCCAACGACGGCGCCTACGTGCGCGACCACTTCTTCGGGCGCGACCCGCGCACCAAGGCACTCGTCGCGAACATGAGCGATTCCGAGATCTGGAATCTCAAGCGCGGCGGCCACGACTACCGCAAGGTCTACGCCGCCTACCGGGCCGCCGTCGACCACAAGGGGCAGCCCACGGTGATCCTGGCGAAGACCATCAAGGGCTACTCGCTGGGCGCGCACTTCCAGGGCCGCAACGCCACGCACCAGATGAAAAAGCTTGCGCTGCAAGACCTCAAGGACTTTCGCGACGCCATGCGGATACCGATCAACGACGCTCAGCTGGAAGAGGATCCGTACCTGCCGCCCTACTTCCACCCCGGCTCCGACGCCCCGGAGATCCGTTACATGATCGACCGCCGGCGCACCCTCGGGGGCTACCTTCCCGAGCGTCGGACGAAGGCCAAGGCGTTGCGGCTGCCCAGCCGCGACATCTACGCCGCGCTGAAGAAGGGCTCGGGCACCCAGGAGGTCGCCACCACCATGGCGACGGTGCGCACCTTCAAGGAAGTGTTGCGGGACAAGGAGGTTGGCCCGCGCATCGTGCCGATCATTCCCGACGAGGCGCGCACGTTCGGCATGGACTCGTGGTTCCCGTCGCTGAAGATCTACAACCGCAACGGCCAGCTGTACACCGCCGTGGACGCCGATCTGATGTTGGCCTACAAGGAAAGCGAAGTCGGCCACATCCTGCACGAGGGCATCAACGAGGCCGGGTCGGTGGGGTCGTTCATCGCGGCCGGCACCTCGTATGCGACGCACAACGAGCCGATGATCCCGATCTACATCTTCTATTCGATGTTCGGGTTCCAGCGCACCGGCGACGGCCTGTGGGCGGCCGCCGACCAGATGACGCGCGGCTTCTTGCTGGGGGCCACCGCGGGACGCACCACGCTCACCGGCGAGGGCCTGCAGCACGCCGACGGGCATTCGCTGCTGCTGGCGAGCACCAACCCGGCGGTGGTCGCCTACGACCCGGCGTTCGCCTACGAGATCGCCTACATCGTGGAAAGCGGGCTGGCCCGGATGTTCGGGCAGGACCCCGAGAACGTGTTCTTCTACATCACCGTCTACAACGAGCCGTACGTGCAGCCGCCCGAGCCGGACAACTTCGATCCCGAGGGCGTGTTGCGGGGCCTGTACCGCTACCACGTCGCCACCGAACAGCGCGCGAACAAGGCACAGATCCTGGCGTCGGGGGTGGCGATGCCGGCGGCGCTGGACGCCGCGAAGATGCTGGCCGCCGAATGGGACGTCGCCGCCGACGTGTGGTCGGTGACCAGCTGGGGCGAATTGAACCGCGACGGCGTCGCGGTGGACAGGGCGAGGCTGCGCTACCCGGACCGGCAGGCGGGCGTCCCGTACGTCACCCAGGCGCTGTCGGACGCCGTCGGCCCGGTGGTCGCCGTCTCGGACTGGATGCGCGCCGTTCCCGAGCAGATCCGGCCGTGGGTGCCCGGCACCTACGTCACCCTGGGGACCGACGGGTTCGGCTTCTCCGACACCCGGCCCGCGGCGCGGCGGTACTTCAACACCGACGCCGAGTCGCAGGTGGTGGCCGTGCTCGAGGCGCTGGCCCGCGACGGCGAGATCGACCCCTCGGTGCCGGTGGCCGCCGCCCGCCAGTACCGGATCGACGACGTGCAGGCCGCGCCGGAGCAGACGTCGGACCCCGGCGTGGCCTAAGGGCGGCATAACGGCTGGCGCGTTACTCCCCGGCTCGCCGAGCGCCCGGGCAGCCGGGCGCTGGGCGTGGAGCGCCCGGCCAGCCGGGCGCTCCAGCCGTCCACCGGCCGCCACTCGCCGAACGTGCGGCCAGCCGCACGTTCGAGCACGGCGCCACGCGCCTCTTTGGCGGAAACTTCCAGAAAAGTCGCGTACGTTTTAGGGGTGAGTGACAATCCCTTCGCCGGCCCGTTCGCCAAGCACCCCCGGTCGCCGCTGGAAACGCTGGATTCGGTGCCCGACTCCGTGCTGCGCCGGCTCAAGCAGTACTCCGGGCGGCTGGCCACCGAGGCGGTCAACGCCATGCAGGACCGGTTGCCGTTCTTCGCCGAGCTGGAGGCGTCCCAGCGGGCCAGCGTCGCGCTGGTGGTGCAGACGGCGGTCGTGAACTTCGTCGAATGGATGCAAGACCCACACAGCAACGTCAGCTACACCGCGCAGGCCTTCGAGCTGGTGCCCCAGGAGCTGCAGCGCCGGATCGCGTTGCGCCACAGCGTCGACATGGTCCGCGTCACCATGGACATCTTCGAGGAGGTCGTCCCGCTGCTGGCCCGCTCCGAGGAGCAGCTGACCGCGCTGACCGTGGGCATCCTGAAGTACACCCGCGACCTGGCGTTCACCGCGGCGGGGGCGTACGCCGACGCGGCCGAGGCGCGCGGCACCTGGGACAGCCGGATGGAGGCCAGCGTGGTCGACGCGGTGGTCCGCGGCGACACCGGCCCGGAACTGCTGTCCCGCGCGGCCGCCCTGAACTGGGACACCACCGAGCCCGCGACGGTGGTGGTCGGAACCCCGGCGCCCGGGCGCGACGGGTCGACCGGCCCCGGCGACAGTGAGCGCGCGAGCCAGCACGTCCGCGACATCGCCGCGCAACACGGCCGCGCGGCCCTCACCGACGTGCACGGCACCTGGCTGGTCGCCATCGTGTCCGGGCAATTGTCGCCGACCGACAAGTTCCTCGGGGAGCTGCTGGCCGCGTTCGCCGACGGCCCCGTGGTCGTCGGGCCGACGGCGCCCATGCTGACCGCGGCCTACCACAGCGCCAGCGAGGCGATATCCGGGATGAACGCCGTCGGTGGCTGGCGCGGGGCGCCGCGTCCCGTGCTGGCGCGCGAGCTCCTGCCGGAACGGGCCCTGATGGGCGACGCGTCGGCGATCGTGGCGCTGCACACCGACGTGATGGGGCCGCTGGCCGACGCCGGCCCGACGCTCATCGAAACTCTTGACGCTTACTTAGATTGTGGCGGCGCGATTGAAGCCTGTGCCAGAAAGTTGTTCGTTCATCCAAACACGGTGCGCTACCGACTCAAGCGGATCACCGACTTCACCGGGCGCGATCCCATGCAGCCGCGTGACGCATATGTCCTGCGAGTGGCGGCGACGGTGGGCCAGCTCAACTATCCGACGCATCCCGCCAGCGCCGCCAACAACGCCATGCCCGTCGTTCCGCTGCCGGTCAAAGGGGCTGCGGTGGGCCAGATCGGGTGATAGTGACCCAGGCGACAGGTCGCGGGACGATATCAAACCCGTAGCTTACGGAGCCGTTTTGTAGGGTGTACACAAAAACCTAAGACGAGGTTCATAATCTGTTACACCCGCCAAAACCGTTTCCACAGTGTTCTCTTAAACACGTGATTGCATTGCTTGCGCCCGGACAGGGTTCGCAGACCGAAGGGATGCTCTCGCCGTGGCTGGAGCTCGCCGGCGCCGCCGACCAGTTGGCGCTGTGGTCCAAGGCCAGCGGCCTCGACCTCGTGCGCCTGGGCACCACCGCATCGACCGACGAGATCACCGACACCGCGGTCACCCAGCCACTGGTCGTCGCGGCCACGCTGCTCGCACACCAGGAACTGACCAAGCGCGGCCTGCTCGCCGGTGAAGACCTGGTCGTGGCCGGTCACTCCGTCGGTGAGATCGCCGCCTACGCGATCGCCGGCGTGATGGCCGCGGACGACGCCGTCGCCCTGGCCGCCACCCGGGGCGCCGAGATGGCCAAGGCGTGTGCCGTCGAGCCCACCGGCATGTCCGCGGTGCTCGGCGGTGACGAGGCCGAGGTCCTCGCCCGCCTCGAGCAGCTCGACCTGTTCCCCGCCAACCGCAACGCCGCCGGGCAGATCGTCGCCGCCGGCTCGCTGGACGCGTTGGAGAAGCTCGCCGAAGACCCGCCGGCCAAGGCCCGCGTGCGCGCGCTGGGGGTGGCCGGTGCGTTCCACACCAAGTACATGGCGTCGGCGCTCGACGGTTATGCCGCCGCGGCCGCCGCCGTCCAGACGTCCGAGCCCACCGCGACGCTGCTGTCGAACCGCGACGGCAAGCCCGTCGCCTCGGCCGCCGCGGCGATGGAGGCGTTGGTCGCCCAGCTGACCCGGCCGGTGCGCTGGGACCTGTGCACCGCGACGCTGCGCGAGCTGGAAGTCGGTGCGGCCGTGGAGTTCCCGCCCGCGGGCACGCTCACCGGTATCGCCAAACGAGAACTTCGGGGAGTTACGGCTCGCGCCGTCAAGTCGCCCGCAGACCTGGACGCTTTGGCCGAGCTCTAAGTCGGCCGCATCCAGTACAACCACATAGCACGTCAGTTCGACTATCTCACAACACATTACGAAGGGAAGCACGCTGTGGCTGTCAGCCAGGAAGAAATCATCGCCGGTATCGCCGAGATCATCGAAGAGGTCACCGGTATCGAGCCCTCCGAGGTCACCCCGGAGAAGTCCTTCGTCGACGACCTGGACATCGACTCGCTGTCGATGGTCGAGATCGCCGTGCAGACCGAGGACAAGTACGGCGTCAAGATCCCGGACGAGGACCTCGCCGGTCTGCGTACCGTCGGTGACGTCGTCTCCTACATCCAGAAGCTCGAGGAAGAGAACCCCGAGGCTGCCGAGGCGCTGCGCGCCAAGCTGGAGACCGAGAACCCCGACGCGGTCGCCAACGTCAAGGCAAGGCTGGAAGCGGACACCAAGTGAGTAAGCCTTCCACTGCTAACGGCGGTTACCCCAGCGTTGTGGTAACCGCCGTCACGGCGACGACGTCGATCGCGCCGGACGTCGAGAGCACGTGGAAGGGTTTGTTGGCCGGCGAAAGCGGCATCCACGTCCTCGAAGACGACTACATCACCAAGTGGGACCTTCCCGTCCGGATCGGTGGACACCTCAAGGAGCCCATCGACGAGCAGATGAGCAGGCTCGACATGCGACGTATGTCGTACGTCCAACGGCTGGCCAAGCTGCTCAGCACCCAGCTGTGGGAGAGCGCCGGCAACCCGGAGCTCGATCCCGACCGGTTCTCGGTCGTGGTCGGCACCGGCCTCGGTGGCGCCGAAAGGATCGTGGAGAGCTACGACCTGATGAACGAGGGCGGCCCCCGCAAGGTGTCGCCGCTGGCCGTCCAGATGATCATGCCCAACGGCGCCGCCGCCGTCGTGGGCCTGCAGCTCGGCGCCCGCGCCGGGGTGATCACCCCGGTGTCGGCGTGTTCGTCGGGCTCCGAAGCGATCGCCCACGCCTGGCGTCAGATCGTCATGGGTGACGCGGACGTCGCGGTGTGCGGTGGCGTCGAGGGCCCCATCGAGGCGCTGCCGATCGCGGCGTTTTCGATGATGCGGGCCATGTCGACTCGCAACGATGAGCCCGAGCGCGCATCGCGGCCGTTCGACAAGGACCGCGACGGCTTCGTGTTCGGCGAGGCCGGTGCGCTGATGCTCATCGAGACCGAGGAGCACGCCAAGGCCCGCGGCGCCAAGCCGCTGGCCCGGTTGATGGGTGCCGGCATCACCTCGGACGCGTTCCACATGGTGGCCCCGGCGGCCGACGGTGTGCGTGCGGGTCGGGCGATGACGCGGTCGCTCGAGCTGGCGGGGTTGTCCCCCAAGGACGTTGACCACGTCAACGCGCACGGGACCGCCACGCCGATCGGTGACACCGCGGAGGCCAACGCCATCCGAGTCGCCGGTTGCCAGCAGGCGGCGGTCTACGCGCCGAAGTCGGCGCTGGGCCACTCGATCGGTGCGGTCGGGGCGCTGGAGTCGGTGCTCACGGTGCTGAGCCTGCGCGACGGCGTCATTCCACCCACCCTCAATTACGAAACCCCCGACCCCGAGATCGACCTGGATGTTGTTGCGGGCGAACCTCGCTACGGCGATTTCCGTTACGCGATCAACAACTCGTTCGGCTTCGGTGGCCACAACGTGGCACTCGCCTTCGGGCGTTACTAGAGCTGGCGTCCGGCGACGACGCGGGCCGCGAACGGCCCGAGGAGGAGCCGGACACCACGGAAGGTGGCGATCCGCGTCCCGGCCCCGCCGGGTTCGCGGTCACCACTTAGCAGGAAAGGAACGTTCGCAAGACCCATGACAGAGCTGGTTACCGGGAAGACCCTTCCGAACGTGGTCGTCACTGGCGTTGCCATGACGACCGCACTGGCGACTGACGCCGAGACCACCTGGAAGCTGTTGCTCGACAGCCAAAGTGGTATCCGCAAACTCGAGGACCCGTTCGTCGAGGAGTTTGACCTGCCGGTGCGCATCGGCGGTCATCTGTTAGAGGAATTCGACAGCCAGCTGACCCGCGTCGAGCTGCGCCGGTCGGGCTACCTGCAACGGATGTCGACGATCTTGGGCCGGCGGGTCTGGGAGAACGCCGGCTCGCCCGAGGTCGACAGCGACCGCTTGCTGGTGTCGATCGGTACCGGTTTGGGCTCGTCGGAAGAGATGGTCTTCAGCTACGACGACATGCGCGCTCGTGGCATGAAGGCGGTCTCTCCCCTCGGTGTGCAGAAGTACATGCCCAACGGCGCGTCGGCGGCGGTGGGTCTGGAACGGCACGCCAAGGCCGGGGTCCTCACGCCCATATCGGCGTGCGCGTCGGGTTCCGAGGGCATCGCCCAGGCGTGGCGCAACATCGTCTTCGGCGAAGCCGACATCGCGATCTGCGGTGGGGTCGAAACGAAGATCGAAGCGGTGCCGATTGCGGCGTTCGCCCAGATGCGGATCGTGATGTCGACCAAGAACGACGACCCCGTCGGCGCGTGCCGCCCGTTCGACCGCGACCGGACCGGCTTCGTGTTCGGCGAGGCCGGCGCCCTGATGGTGATCGAGACCGAGGAGCACGCCAAGGCCCGCGGGGCCAACATCTTGGCCCGCATCATGGGCGCCAGCATCACCTCCGACGGCTACCACATGGTGGCCCCCGACCCCAACGGCGAACGCGCCGGGCACGCCATGACCCGCGCCATCCAGCTCGCCGGGCTCTCCCCCAGCGACATCCACCACGTCAACGCCCACGCCACCGGCACCTCGGTCGGCGACGTCGCCGAGGGCAGGGCCATCAACAACGCCCTGGGCCCCCACGGCGGCAACGCCGCCGTCTACGCCCCCAAGGCCGCCCTGGGCCACTCCGTGGGCGCCGTCGGCGCCGTCGAATCGATCCTGACCGTGCTCGCGCTGCGCGACCAGGTCGTCCCCCCGACACTGAACCTGGAAAACCTCGACCCCGAGATCGACCTGGACGTGGTGGCCGGCAAACCCCGACCCGGCAACTACGAGTACGCGATCAACAACTCGTTCGGATTCGGCGGACACAACGTGGCCATCGCCTTCGGGCGGTACTAAACCGAGCAACACCGGAATATCAGGAGACTGCGATGACTATCACGGCCCCCGAGGCGGTCGGCGAGTCGCTCGACCCCCGCGACCCGCTGTTGCGCTTGAGCAATTTCTTCGACGACGACAGCGTCGAACTCCTGCACGAGCGTGACCGCTCCGGCGTGCTTGCGGCCGCCGGGACCGTGAACGGTGTGCGCACCATCGCGTTCTGCACCGACGGCACCGTGATGGGCGGCGCCATGGGCATCGAGGGCTGCACGCACATCGTCGACGCCTACGACACCGCCATCGAGGAGCAGAGCCCGATCGTGGGCATCTGGCACTCCGGTGGCGCCCGGCTGGCCGAGGGTGTGAAGGCGCTGCACGCGGTGGGCCTGGTGTTCGAGGCGATGATCCGCGCCTCGGGCTATGTCCCGCAGATCTCGGTGGTCGTCGGCTTCGCGGCCGGCGGCGCCGCCTACGGGCCGGCGCTGACCGACGTCGTCGTGATGGCGCCGGAGAGCCGGGTGTTCGTCACGGGCCCGGACGTGGTGCGCAGCGTCACCGGCGAGGACGTCGACATGGCCTCGCTCGGTGGCCCCGAGACCCACCACAAGAAGTCCGGGGTGTGCCACATCGTCGCCGACGACGAGCTCGACGCCTACGAGCGCGGCCGCCGGCTGGTCGGATTGTTCTGCCAGCAGGGCCATTTCGACCGCACCAAGGCCGAGGCCGGCGACACCGACATCCACGCGCTGCTGCCCGAGTCGGCGCGGCGGGCCTACGACGTGCGCCCGATCGTGACCGCGATCCTCGACGACGAGACGCCGTTCGACGAGTTCCAGGCCAACTGGGCGCCGTCGATGGTGATCGGGCTGGGCCGGCTGTCGGGCCGCACGGTCGGCGTGCTGGCCAACAACCCACTGCGCCTCGGCGGCTGCCTGAACTCCGAAAGCGCCGAGAAGGCAGCGCGTTTCGTGCGTCTGTGCGACGCGTTCGGCATTCCGCTGGTGGTGGTCGTCGACGTGCCGGGTTATCTGCCCGGTGTCGACCAGGAGTGGGGCGGCGTGGTGCGCCGCGGCGCCAAGCTGCTGCACGCGTTCGGCGAGTGCACGGTTCCGCGCGTCACGCTGGTCACCCGAAAGACCTACGGCGGGGCCTACATTGCGATGAACTCCCGCTCGCTCAACGCGACCAAGGTGTACGCCTGGCCGGACGCCGAGGTCGCGGTGATGGGCGCCAAGGCCGCCGTGGGCATTCTGCACAAGAAGAAGCTGGCCGCCGCGCCCGAGCACGAGCGCGAGGCGCTGCACGACGAGCTGGCCGCCGAGCACGAGCGGATCGCGGGCGGCGTGGACAGCGCCATCGAGATCGGCGTGGTCGACGAGAAGATCGACCCGTCGCACACCCGCAGCAAGCTCACCGAGGCGCTGGCGCAGGCGCCCGCGCGCCGCGGCCGCCACAAGAACATCCCGCTGTAAGTCACCTACTTACCGCGGACGTAACGCCACGGCGAAAAATCGCGACAGAAGTCGCCGCCACGTTACGCCCGCGGCCGGCCCAGGATCGTCGAGAGCGCCCGGCGCAGTTCGCTTTCGGGATCGGTCGGCAGCGTCTCCGCACGCCAGCCGACGAATCCGTCCGGGCGGACCAACAGCGCCCCGTCCGGCGCGAGCCCGGTGATCGTCGCCCACTCGTGGCTGTCGATGCGATGCGCGGCCAGCGACACCGAAGCCGCTGCCGCGCACCATCGCCCGTCTGTTGCCAGCACGGTGAACCCGGGGCCCAGCAGATCGAGCGTCGAAACCCCGTCGCGCACCCACACGTGCGGGACCCGGGTGCCCGGTTGCCCTCGCAGCTCGTCCACCAGTGAGACTGCGCCCGGATCCGCCGGGGCCGGCGCGCCGGAAATGACTGCGGCCGAGTGGTACTGGTAGCCCGCGAGCAAGGCGAACATCGGCGCCTCTTCCTCCGGCGGCAATTGGGGTCGGTCGTCGTCCAGCCTGATCAGCGCCAGCGTCGGGCCGGTCAAGGACTGGCGCGCGTTGAACCGCCCGACCGGGTGCCGCTCGGCGTGATACGTGCTCAGCAGGGCGGGATCGGCCACGCCGTTCACCACGGCTGCGAGCTTCCAGGCCAGGTTGTCCGCGCTCTGGATCGCGGTGTTGGCGCCCCCGGCCTTGAAGGGCGGCATGGTGTGGGCGGCGTCGCCGACGAAAAATACTCGCCCACAAGCGAATTGGTCGGCAACCCGCTCGTACGGTTGCCACGGTGCAATTTCGATGACGTCGATGTCGATCGGCTCGCCGATCGCCTTGGTGAGCAGCTCGACGCAGCGCTCAGCGGTGAATTGCTCGGCCGTTTCCCCCTCGCCCGGCAGGTATGTGGTGATGAACATGCCGAGGTCGCCCTGCGCCACCAGAAAGATCCCGTCCACGTCGGGGTTCTTGACCTGCACGCCGTCCCCGTCGAGCAGATCCGGAACGAACCGTCGCCACGGCGCCTTGAAGTAGACGAAAACGATGAAGATCGGTAGCGCGCCGTATCCCGACGTGGTCACGCCGAGCGCCTCGCGGATCGGGCTGTGCACACCGTCGGCGGCGACGACGTACTGGGCCCGCACCGTCTCGGTACTTCGCGAATCGCGCTCGCGCACAACCACCGTCACGCCGGCGTCGTCCTGTTCCAGCGACACCAGCTCCGTTCCGTAGCGGACCTCGCTTCCTCGCCGGCGGGTGTCGGCCAGCAGCATCGGCTCCAGCTTGCTCTGCGGACAATACTGCGCGGGAGGTTCCGGGCTGAGTCCCACGAACGGCGCGAAGATGGCGTCGATGTCCATGGCGGGCGCTTGGTCCACGCTGTTCAGCGTCGGCTTGACCACCATGCCGGAAACCCCATCGGCGACCGCGTGCACCTGATCGCTCAACCCCAGACCGCGCAGAATCTCCAGGCTGCGAAAGCTCAGGTTGCGGGCTTTCGGATAGATGAAGACTTCGCGACGCTTCTCGATCAGCATCGACCGGACCCCATACTTGGCCAGCAGCGCGGAGGTGGCGAGCCCGGCCGCGCCGGCACCGACGATGAGCACGGGAACCCGCGACGCCATCTCGCCCCCTTCCGATGCGACGGATCCCATGTATCGAGATCGCCTATCCCTGCGCTGCAGCGTAGTGGAGGATGAACGCGTGAGCCTCTCAGCACCGGCAATGCTGGACGTCGCGTTCGAGGAAGCGCGGTCCGGGCTGGCCGAGGGCGGCATCCCCATCGGCGCCGCCCTGTTCACCGCCGACGGCGTCCTGCTCGGGCGCGGCCGCAATCGCCGTGTGCAACAAGGTGATCCGTCGTTGCACGCCGAGGTCGACGCGTTTCGCGCCGCCGGCAGACAGCGCGACTACCGCTCCACGGTGATGGTGACGACGCTGTCGCCGTGCTGGTATTGCAGCGGCCTGGTGCGCCAGTTCAACATCGGCGCGCTGGTGGTGGGCGAATCCCGCACGTTCACCGGCGGGCACGAATGGCTGGCGCAGCACGGCGTGACGGTCACCGTGGTCGATGACCCGCGCTGCACACAAATGATGTCCGCCTTCATCGCCGAGCACCCCGAGCTGTGGCACGAGGACATCGGGCGGGCCCCCTAACCGAACCGCGCCAGAAACTCCTCGGCCACCGCGACGGCCCGCTCCCGATCGCGCGACACCAGGCCGATCCTCGTCCGCCGGTCGAGGAGGTCGGAGACGTCCAGCGCGCCCTCGTGGGTGATCGCGTACTCGAATTCGGCTCGGGTGACGTCGATTCCCTCGACGGCCGGCTCGCTCGGCCGCTCGCAGGCGGCGCTGGCGACGACCTTGGCGGCCTCGGCGCCGTAGCGCGACACCAGCGACTCGGGTAGCCCGACATCCGGCGCCGCGGTGATCCCCGGGTTGGCCGGCGCCCCGATCAGCGGCAGGTTGCGGGTCTGGCATTTCGCGGCGCGCAGTCGCCGCACCCGGACGGCGCGATCCAGCACATCCTGTGCCATGTAACGGTATTCGGTCAGCTTGCCGCCGATCACGCTGATCACCCCGGACGCCGACTCGACGACGGCGTGCTCGCGCGAGACGTCGGCGGTGCGGCCCTCGCCGGTGTCGATCAGCGGCCGCAGCCCGGCGTAGGCACCGATCACGTCGGTGGCGGTGAGGCCCGTCCGCAACGCGGTGTTCACCGTGTCGAGCAGGAACGTGATCTCGTCGACCGACGGCTCGGGCACATCCGGGATCGGGCCGGGCGCCGCCTCGTCGGTCAGCCCCAGGTAGACCCGGCCCAGCTGTTCGGGCATCGCGAACACGAAGCGGTTGAGTTCGCCCGGAATCGGAATCGTCAGCGCCGCAGTCGGATTGCCGAACGCGGCGGCGTCGAACACCAGGTGCGTCCCGCGGCTGGGCCGCAACCTCAACGAGCCGTCGATCTCGCCCGCCCACACCCCGGCCGCGTTGACGACGGCGCGAGCCGAGACGTCGAAGGCCTCGCCCGTGCGCGCGTCGGTCAACCGCACCGAGGTGCCGGTGGCCTGTGACGCCGACACATGGGTGAGGATCCGGGCGCCGTGCTGCGCCGCGGTGCGCGCGACGGCGGTGACCAGCCGGGCGTCGTCGATCAATTGCCCGTCGTAGGCCAACAACCCACCGTCGAGGCCGTCGCGCCGCACGGTGGGAGCCATTTCCACGACGCGGCGCGCCGAAATCCGGTGCGACCGAGGCAAAGTCGAGGCCGGCGTGCCCGCCAGCGCCCGCAAAAGGTCACCGGCCAGGAACCCACCCCGCACCAGCGCCCGCGTGCCCGGGCTCATTGACGGCAACAGCGGCACCAGCTGCGGCATCGCCCGAACGAGGTGGGGCGCATTGCGGGTCATCAGGATTCCGCGCTCGATGGCGCTGCGGCGGGCGATGCCCACGTTGCCGGTCGCCAGGTAGCGCAGGCCGCCGTGGACGAGTTTGGAACTCCAGCGGCTGGTGCCGAACGCCAGGTCGTGCTTTTCGACCAGCGCGACGCGCAGCCCGCGCGCCGCGGCGTCCAGCGCGATCCCCGCGCCGGTGATGCCGCCGCCGATCACCACGACGTCCAGCGGCTCGCCCTCGGCGAGCGCGGTCAGGTCGACGGCGCGCCGCGCGGCGTTCAAGGCGGTGGGGTCAGGAATCACGACAGGTATCCGTTCAGCGAGTGGGCCAGCTCGGCGGCCAGCGCGTCGGCGTCGAGCATCGGTGCGACGATGCGCGCCGACTGGATGGTCGACTGCGCGATCAGCAACACCATGGTGGCCATCTGGACCGGGTCGCCGCTGCGGACGCTGCCGTGGCGCTGGGCGACTCGCAGGCGGGCGGCCAGGGCGTCGATCAACATGCGCTGGCTGGTCCCGAGGCGCTCGGTGATGTAGGTGGTCGCGAGCTCCGAGTGCAGGACCGACATCACCAGCGGGTCCTGCCGCAGCAGGTCGGCCACCGTAACGATCTGTCGCACAAGCGATTCCCGGTCGCCGCCGAGCAGCGGCGCTTCGCTCATCACCTCGGTGACGTGCCGGGTCAAGAGCGCCGCGACGACCGAGTGGGTGTCCGGCCAGCGCCGGTAGACCGTCGGCCTGCTGACTCCCGCGCGTCGGGCAATCTCGGCGAGGGTCACCCGGTCCACGCCGAAGTCGACCACACAACTGGCGGCCGCCGCGAGGATCCGCTCCCCGACATCCAGCTCGTTACGGATTGACAACATATGTAATACTGTAACGCATGACGCATCCCGAGGGGCTCCTGCCGCCCATGAAATGGAACGCGTGGGGAGATCCCGCCGCGGCCAAGCCCCTCTCGGAAGGGATCCGGTCGTTGCTGCAGCAGGCTGTGGGGGTCGAGGGGTCCCCCGCGGCCGAACTGCAACCCGACCAGGTGGAGCTGCGGCCGTCGACGTTGTCGCCGATCGACCGGGAGGCGCTGGCCGCCATCGTCGGCGCCGACTACTGCCGCACGGCGGACTCCGACCGGTTGCTGCACGCGGGCGGCAAGTCCACCGTCGACCTGCTCAACCGCAAACAACGCGGGCCGCAGGACGCGCCCGACGCCGTGTTGCTGCCCGCCGACGAGGACGCCGTCGCCGCGATCCTGCGCCACTGCAGCGAGCACCGCATCGCCGTCGTGCCCTTCGGCGGGGGCACCAGCGTGGTCGGCGGGCTGGACCCGCATCGCGCCCAGTTCGGCGCCGTCGTCTCGCTCGACCTCCGTCGCCTCGATCGGCTGATCTCGCTCGACGAGGTGTCCGGCCAGGCCGTCTTGGAGGCGGGCGTCACCGGGCCCGACGCCGAAAAACTCCTTGGCGCACACGGCTTTTCGCTCGGCCATTTCCCGCAGAGCTTCGAGTACGCCACCATCGGCGGCTTCGCCGCGACCCGCTCGTCCGGGCAGGACTCGGCGGGCTACGGCCGGTTCAACGACATGGTGCGCGGACTGCGGGTGATCACCCCGGTGGGCACCCTGGACCTGGGCCGCGCACCGGAATCGGCCGCGGGCCCCGATCTGCGTCAGCTGCTGATCGGCTCGGAAGGAACCCTGGGCGTCATCACCCGGGTGCGGCTGCGCGTCCACCGTGCCCCGGCGGCCGTGCGCTACGAGGCCTGGTCGTTCCCCGATTTCGAGACCGGCGCCGCCGCCCTGCGGGCCGTCACCCAAAATGCCACCGGCCCCACCGTCGTTCGGCTTTCCGACGAGGCCGAGACGGGCGTCAACCTGGCCACCACCGAGGCGATCGGCGAATCCCAGATCACCGGCGGATGCCTGGCCATCACCATGTTCGAGGGCACCGAGGAGCACGTCGAGAGCCGGCACGCGGAAACCAGCGCGCTGCTCGCGGCCCGCGGCGGAACCTCGCTGGGCGAGGGGCCCGCGCGGGCGTGGGAGCGCGGCCGGTTCGGCGCGCCCTACCTGCGCGACTCGCTGCTCGCGGCCGGTGCGCTGTGCGAGACGCTGGAGACCGCGACCGACTGGTCGAACGTCACCGCCCTGAAAACCGCTGTCACCCAGGCACTCACCGACTCCCTCGCCGAGACGGGCACCCCGGCGCTGGTGATGTGTCACATTTCGCACGTCTACGCATGCGGCGCCTCGTTGTACTTCACCGTCGTCGCGGGCCAGCGAGGCAACCCGATCGAACAATGGAAGACCGCGAAAAGGGCGGCGTCGGATGCGATCATGGCCACCGGCGGGACCATCACCCACCACCACGCGGTCGGCGCCGATCACCGGCCGTGGATGCGCGACGAGATCGGCGAGTTGGGAGTGCAGGTGTTGCGCGCGGTCAAGGCGACCCTGGATCCGGCCGGAATCCTCAATCCCGGCAAGCTGATTCCGTGACTCCGCTGCGCCGGCGCGAGGTCGGCAAGGTGATCGCGCTGACCAACCCGATCTCGGGGCACGGCACCGCCGTGCGCGCCGCGCAGGTCGCGATCGCCCGGCTGCACAAGCGGGGGGTGGAGGTCGTCGAGATCATCGGCGATGACGCCGACGACGCGCGGCACCTGGTCGGCGCGGCGCTGGACAAGGGCGCCGACGCGGTCATGGTGACCGGCGGCGACGGCGTCGTCTCCAACGCGCTGCAGGTGTTGGCGGGCACCGACATTCCCGTCGGCATCGTTCCCGCGGGAACCGGCAACGACCATGCCCGCGCATTCGGCATCCCCACCCAGGACCCCGAGGCGGCCGCGGACCTCGTCGTCGACGGCTGGACCGAAACCATTGACCTGGGCCGGATTACGGACAGCGAAGGGGTGAGCAAGTGGTTCGGCACCGTGGCGGCCACGGGCTTCGATTCGCTGGTCACCGATCGCGCCAACCGGATGCGCTGGCCGCACGGTCGGCTGCGCTACTACCTCGCGATGCTCGCCGAGCTGTCGCAGTTGCGGCTCTTACCCTTTCGCTTGGTGCTCGACGGCACCACGGAGATCGACGCCGACATCACGCTGGCCGCCTTCGGCAACACCCGCAGCTACGGCGGCGGCATGCGGATCTGTCCCGCCGCCGATTACACCGACGGCCTGCTCGACATCACCATGGTGCACTCGGCATCCCGCACCAAGCTGGTCCGCCTGTTCCCCACCGTGATGAAGGGCACGCACGTTGACCTCGACGAGGTCAGCACCGCGCGCGCCCGATCGATCCACGTCGAGTGCCCCGGCATCAACGTCTACGCCGACGGCGACTTCGCGTGCGCGTTGCCGGCCGAGATCGCGGCGGTGCCAGAAGCTCTGCAGATTTTGCGCCCGGCCCGGTAGCCATGCGCACCGTTCACCGCAGGTTGCCGATTTCGTTACGGACGTCATCGAGGTAATCGTCGTAAGCGGCGATGACGTCGTCGAGGTCCAGTTGCGGTGGTAGATCGTCGGGGCGCTGACGCACCGTCAGATAGGCCATGGTCGCGGCGATGACGCGCGCTTCGTCGGCCTCGGGTCCGGCAATGCGCGCGACGACCTCGGGCGTAGCCCGCACCCGGATGGTCACACGTTCCTCGTCCTGGCCGAGACGCACGAGGTAATCGTGATCACCGAGCGCTTCGATTACGGGGGTTTCGATATCTTTCATGGCCGCTTCTTACTTCCCGGATGGCTCGTCGCCTGTTTTCCGCCATGGCTGACTGACCCGTAGCGTTGCCGTCCCGATGTGTGCACCTGCACAAAGTCTATTTTAACGATTATAATCCTTTAAAAGAAGACCTGCCGAGCGCGCGACCCGAACAAGGAACAGAAACAATGTGGCGTTGGGGGGCTAACACTCGCAGGGTCGACGCCAAGCGGCCCCCCGTCCTCATTTCGGTTCTGGCTCCGCGACTCCTGAAATGGGTTTCCAAGGCGAACGTGGCTATTTATCGCGCCACCGACGGCCGCCTTGCCGGCCACGAGTTGGGACTCGCACTGTGCCTGTTGACCACGACCGGCCGCAAGAGCGGGTTATCCCGCACCACTCCACTGATATTCATGGCCGACGACGCGCGACTGGTCCTGGTGGCGTCACAGGGCGGTCTGCCCACACACCCAATGTGGTTTCTGAACCTCCGCGCCAACCCCGATGTGCGCGTCCAGATCCGAGCGCAGACTCGCAGCATGCGTGCCCGCGTCGCCGACGAGACGGAACGCACACAACTGTGGCCGCGACTCACCGCGCACAACCCGCGGTGGGCCAGATACCAATCCTGGACCGACCGGGTGATTCCGGTGGTGATCTGCGAACCGACCTAGCCGTCCGCGGGTTCCGTAGTCGGCCCGGCCTTTTCGCTAGACCGGTCAGCGCCGTTCACTCGGCGCGAAGGCTCTTGCGTCCCACCGCCGGGAAAACTAACCGACCCCCCGGCTCAGCCAGCTCACCTCGCCGCCGTCGCCGCCGTCGCGATACGCCTCGAGCGCCTCGTCCCAGGCCGTTCCCAGCACGGAATCCAGTTCGGCGGCCAGGGTGTCGGCGCCCTGGGCCATCATCGCCCGCAGCCGCATCTCCCCGACCATGACGTCGCCGTTGGCGCTCATCGCCCCGCTCCACAGGCCGAGCTGCGGGGTGTGGCTGAACCGATGGCCGTCGACTCCGGGGCTGGGGTCCTCGGTGACCTCGAACCGCAGCACGGACCAGGAGCGCAGCGCGTTGGCCAACTTGGCGCCGGTGCCGACGGGACCGACCCAGTTGGTGACCGCGCGCAGTTGACCGGGCATCGCCGGCTGGGGCGTCCAGTTCAGGTTCGCCTTGGCGCCCAGGGTCGACGACAACGCCCACTCGACATGCGGGCATACCGCCGCCGGCGAAGCGTGCACGTACACCACGCCAGTCGTCACGTCGGCGAATTGATTCGACGCTCGCATTTCCTGCTCCTTCGGTTCCACCAGGGACGTCTTCCCCAACGACCTGTGGACCCGGCAAGCAGGGCAGCTTGCGCGAAATCTTCGATTATTTGTGTGTCGTGCGTGTCTATTGTGCCTTGTGATACCCGTGTTGCGCTAGTGTGCAGTCCGAATTAGCTGTACTCGGCTATCACGGCATCGGAAATCTCCGGCCACGGCCGCAGCGCCCACTCCCCGAATTCGCGGTCGGTCAGCACCACCAGCGCGAGCTCGATTTCCGGATCCGCCCAGATAAACCCGCCCGCCTGGCCGAAATGGCCGTACGTTCGCGCCGAGTTCCGCGCGCCCGTCCAGTGCGGCGATTTCGCGTCCCGAAGCTCGAATCCGAGCCCCCAGTCGTTGGGCCGCTGCACCCCGTATCCGGGCAGCACGCCGTCCAGGCCGGGAAACTGCACGGTCGTGGCCTCGGCGTGCAGGCCTGCCGAGACCGTCACCGGGCGCAGCAGGTCCCCGGCGAACGCGGCCAGGTCCGCCACGGTCGACGTCGCGCCGAACCCGGCGGCCACCGCGCCCCCCTCGAGGCGGGTCGCCGCCATGCCCAGCGGCTCGCACACCGCCTCGGCCAGGTAGCGGGCGAAGTCGATGCCGGTCTCGCGTTCGACGGTCTGGCCCAGCACGGTGAAGCCCTGGTTGGAGTAAATGCGGCGGGCACCGGGCGCGGCCAGCACCTTCTCGGAGTGCATCGACAGGCCCGAGGTGTGCGCCAGCAGGTGGCGGACCGTGGAACCGGGCGGGCCGGCGGGCGTGTCGAGGTCGACGGCGCCCTCCTCGAGGGCGACGTGCACGGCCCGGGCCGCCAGCGGCTTGGTCACCGAGGCCAGCTCGAACACCCGCCCGGGGTCGCCGTGGCCGGCCAGCACGCCGCCCGGCCCGACGACGGCGGCGGCCGCGGCCCCGACCGGCCAGTCGGCCAGCACGTCGAGGGGCGCCATCACTTTCGGGCGATGTAGTAGTTGTTGATCGGGTCCGCCTCGATCCCGGCGACCCGCACGTCGTCGAACCCGGCGTCGCCGAGCATCGCGACGGCCAGCTGCGTTCCCCAGGCGGTGCCCAGCCCGGCGCCGTCGAGCGCGAGCGACACCGTCATGCAGTGCATCAGCGACGTCGTGTACAGGTAGGTGCTCATCGGCACGCCGACGTTCTCCTCCAGCCGGCTCGACGCCTTGATGTCGGCCATCAGCAGGACGCCCCCGGGCCGCAGCGCCCGGTAGATGTTCTCGAGCACCCGCGCCGGCCGGGCCTGATCGTGAATGGCGTCGAACACCGTGATGACGTCGTAGGCCTCGGGCTTGTCCAACTCGGACAGATCGTGGCTTTCGAACGTGGCATTCGTCAGGCCACGGTCGGCGGCCTCGCGGATGCCGGTGGCGATGGCCTGCTCGGAGAAGTCGATGCCGGTGAAGCGGCTCGCCGGAAACGCCTGTGCCATCACGTTGACGGCGTGGCCGCTGCCGCAGCCGAAGTCGGCCACGTCGGCGCCGGCGCGCAGCCGCTCGACGAGGCCGTCCACCAACGGCAGCACGACGTCGACGAGCGAGGCGTCGTACATCGCGCCGCTCTCCTCGGCCATCAGCTGGTGGAAGCGCGGGAATTCGCTGTAGGGCAGGCCGCCGCCCGCGCGGAAGCAGCCGATGATCTTCTGTTCGACCTCGCCGAGCAGCGGCAGGAATTGGGCCACCACGGCGAGGTTTTGGGGCCCGGCGGCGCGGGTCAGCACGCCGGCGCGGTGGGCGGGCAGCGAGTAGGTGGCGGTGTCGGCGTCGTATTCCACCACGCGCCCGGTGGTCATGCCGCCCAGCCACTCGCGGACGTAGCGCTCGTCGAGCCCGGCGGCGTCGGCGATCTGGGCGCTGGTGGATGGCGGCAGGCCGGCCATGGTGTCCAGCAGGCCGGTCTGGTGCCCGATGCTCAACAGGATTGTGAGGCTGGCGCCGTCGAGGGTCGCGGCGATGCGTTCGGTGAATTCTTCGGTGGTTTCCCTGGCCGTCACGCCCTGCGACGCTACACCGGCCCGATGGGTGGACGGCCCGCCGCGAGATGTATGGCGGCGATCAGTAGGTTGGAGCCATGAGTCAGACAGTGCGCGGCGTGATTTCACGCAAGAAGGGCGAACCCGTCGAGTTGGTCGACATCGTCGTCCCGGACCCCGGGCCGGGCGAGGCTCTCGTCGACGTGATCGCCTGCGGGGTGTGCCACACCGACCTGACCTACCGCGAGGGCGGCATCAACGACGAGTACCCGTTCCTGCTCGGCCACGAGGCCGCCGGCCGGGTCGAGGCCGTCGGGCCGGACGTGACCGCCGTGGCGCCGGGCGACTTCGTGATCCTGAACTGGCGCGCGGTGTGCGGGCAGTGCCGGGCCTGCAAGCGCGGGCGGCCGCACCTGTGCTTCGACACCTTCAACGCCACCCAGAAGATGACGCTGACCGACGGCACCGAGCTGACGCCCGCGCTGGGCATCGGGGCGTTCGCCGACAAGACGCTGGTGGCCGCCGGCCAGTGCACCAAGGTCAATCCCGAGGCCGACCCCGCGGTCGCGGGTCTGCTGGGCTGCGGCGTGATGGCCGGGTTGGGCGCGGCGATCAACACCGGCGCCGTAACCCGGGACGACACCGTCGCGGTGATCGGCTGCGGCGGGGTGGGCGATGCCGCGATCGCGGGGGCGGCGCTGGTGGGCGCGCGGCGCATCATCGCCGTCGACACCGACAACACCAAGCTGGACTGGGCGCGCAAGTTCGGCGCCACGCACACCGTCAACGCCCGCGAACTCGATGTGGTCACCACCATCGCCGACCTCACCGACGGGTTCGGCGCGAACGTGGTGATCGACGCGGTGGGCCGGCCCGAAACCTGGAAGCAGGCCTTCTACGCCCGCGATCTCGCCGGAACCGTTGTGCTGGTGGGTGTTCCGACCCCCGACATGACGCTGGAGATGCCGTTGGTGGACTTCTTCAGCCACGGCGGTTCGCTGAAGTCGTCGTGGTACGGCGACTGCCTGCCCGAACGCGACTTCCCCACGCTGATCGACTTGTACCTGCAGGGCCGGCTCCCGCTCGAGCAGTTCGTCTCCGAACGCATCGGGCTCGGCGACATTGAGGAGGCGTTCCACAAGATGCACGGCGGCGAGGTGCTGCGCTCGGTGGTGGTGCTCTGATGGCGGCGATCGAGCGCCTGGTCACCCACGGGACGTTCGAACTCGACGGCGGCAGTTGGGAAGTCGACAACAACATCTGGATCGTCGGGGACGACTCCGACGTCGTGGTGTTCGACGCCGCGCACGCCGCCGAGCCCATCCTGGCCGCGGTCGGTAAGCGCAACGTCGTCGCGGTGGTCTGCACCCACGGGCACAACGACCACGTCACGGTGGCCCCCGAACTCGGCGCGGCCCTGGACGCGCCGGTCCTGCTGCACCCCGGCGACGACGTGTTGTGGCGAATGACCCACCCGGACAAGGACTTCCGCACGATCGCCGACGGCGACACGATCGACATCGCCGGCACCGAGCTGCTGGCTCTGCACACGCCGGGGCACTCCCCGGGCTCGGTGTGCTGGTTCGCCCCCGAACTCGGTGTGGTGTTCAGCGGGGACACCCTGTTCTCCGGCGGCCCGGGCGCCACGGGGCGTTCCTATTCGGATTTCCCGACCATCCTGCAGTCGATCTCCGGGCGGCTGGGCACCCTGCCCGGCGATACCGTGGTGCACACCGGCCACGGCGACAGCACCACCATCGGTGACGAGATCGTGCACTACGAGGAATGGGTGGCGCGCGGCCACTGACATCGCCCGGCCCGCTCGCCACGCCGAACTGACCACCAGCCCAACCACTATCGTTGCCCTATGCAGCCTGAACCGCCGATGCCCGAATCGAGCATTGTGGTCCGCCCCGAGCCGACCTTCAGCGAGGCGTCGCGGCTGCGGGCGGCCGGGTTGGCGAAGGCGATCGCGGTGTTCGAGCGGGCCGCCGAACAGGTTGCGCTGCCCCGGTCTCCACAGCCGATGGTCCTCGCCGACTACGGCGCCGCCAACGGCCACAATTCGCTGCGGCCGCTGTCGGCGGCCATCGCGGTGTTGCGCCGGCGCACCAGCCACGACCACGCAATCCTGGTGGCGCACACCGACGTACCGCGCAACGACTTCACGGCGCTGTTCGGCACGGTGGCCGACGACCCCGAAAGCTACCTGCACCTCGACGGGGCCACGTTCACCTCGGCGATCGGCCGGTCCTTCTACAACCAGATCGTCCCGTCCAAGACCGTCAACCTGGGCTGGACGTCCTGGGCGACGCAGTGGCTGAGCCGAACGCCCTGCGAGGTGCCCGATCACGTGCACGTCTCGTGCACCGCCGACGACGCGGTGCGATCCGCCTATTCCGACCAGGCCGCCCTGGACTGGCACAACTTCGTGGCGTTCCGCGGGCGCGAATTGGCGCCCGAGGGCCGGCTGGTGGCGCTGACGCTGGCGGCCGACGAGGACGAGACGGCGGGCTTCGCGCCGCTGCTCGACGCGATCGTCGGCGCGCTGGACGAGCAGCGACGCGACGGCCTGCTGAGCCCAGATGAGCTGCGGCGCATGACAATTCCCACCTTTGCCCGCACCGAGAAGGATTTTCGCGCGCCGTTCGCGCCCAAGGGGCGGTTCGAAGGGCTGATGATCGAGCACCTCGAGATCTTCAACGCCGAGGATCGATTCTGGGCCCGCTTCCAGTCCGACCACGACGCCCACGCCTTCGGCGCCCAGTGGGCCGCCTTCGCGCGGTCCGCGCTGTTCCCCGCCCTGGTGCGCGCGCTCGACGGCGGCATCCACGACCCACGGGCCGGGCAGTTCGTCGAGCAGCTGCAGGCCGCGGTCGCCGAGCGGCTGTCCAGCGCACCCGAGCCGATGCGGATCCCGCAGGCCCTGGTTGTGCTGGTCAAGGGCGACGGGGCGCGCTGAGGAGAGTTTCGGCACAGCCGCGCAACGGGTAATCCCCCGCCATCGTCGAATCTGCGATGCAAGGGGGTAGATGCATGAGCGTGCAGGACGACAAATCGTCCGGTCAGGACGACGAGCAACGACTGACCGAGAAGCCGGAGCCGGACGAGGACGACAAAGAAGAGGCCGCCAAGATGATGGAGGCCTACAAGGACAAGCCCACGATCGTGCTGCCCGGCACCGGCGGGAGCGTGTCCGGCACCGCCGTCAACGAATGGTTGGACGAGGACGGTAACCCGAAGCATGAAGTCGCCGAGGGCACGGACTCCCAGGCCAAGGACGACGACGGCCGCGAGCAGAAGGATCTGCAGGACCAGATCGAGAAGGACAAGGCCCTCAACGAGGTGCTGAGGGAAGCCGCCACCGCGGAGAACAAAGGCGAAAAACGTATCACCGAAAGGTAATTCGTGTACCGGCCCCCGGTGGCGGGTAAGGGTCGTTCAGCGGGCGGGTAACGGCCCGAGTGCGTTGACGCCCAGGCCGCCCTGGATCTCCTGAAGGATCTGGTTGACCCGGTCGAGCCCGGGGATGGGCTCATTGAGCCCGGGAATCGGTGGAATGGGCGGGACGGCCACGCGGCGCGGAGCTGCCGGGCGCGGGGGCGGGGCCGCCTGGGGAGTCGCCCGTGGCGTCGTGGTCATCGGCGTCTCGGTCTCGGCCGGCGGGTTGGTGTCGGAGGTCGACGGCACCGGGACGTCCACGGGCGCGGGTTCCGCGGTCGCCGGCGCCGGCGCCGGCGGCGTGGTGGTCACCGCCGGGGCGAGCGTCGTCGCCGATTTGTCCGGCGGGTTCAGCCCGACCGCCAGCGCGGCCCCCACCAGCAGCACCGCCGCAGCGGTGACGAGGACGGCGGCCGCCGGCAGCAGGCGCCATCGGGCGAACATCCGCTTGCGCCGCGCGGCCGGGGCGGCGATCCGGGTGGTCGGTGCCTCCAAATCGGGCGCGTCGCCGGCCGGCATGACGCGCGACTGGCGGGCCGTGGCCGACCAGGCCCGGATCGGCATCGGCGTTGGGCCCGCGGGCGGCAGTTGGGTTGTCGCGGTGCGGTCGGGCCTCGCCGCCCGAGCCGTCGCGGTCGCGGGCACGGCGGGCGCCGCGGACGTCGCATCGCCGGCGCCGCGCGCCACCCGCAGCGCGGCGCCGACCGCCGCGGTGAGTTGCGGCCGCGGCGTGGTGGCGACCGGGACACGAAGATGCCGCGCCAGCGTGGTCGTGATGGCTGGGAGGTTCGCCCCGCCCCCCGACGACACCACCGCGACGAGGTCGCGGATCCCGTTGCGCGCCAACGTTTCATCCAGCCGCGCGAGGAAGCCGGTCAGCGCCGGTCGGATCGCGTCGTCGAGTTCGTGTCGGGCGAGCCGGATTTCACCTTGCGCCCCGGTCAGCCCATTGGTCAGCGTCGTCGCGGCGCTCGAGGACAGCTGTTCCTTGGCGATCCGGCACCCGGTGCGCAGCCGGCTCAGCGAGCCGATCGCCGCCGTGCCCGTCGGGAACGCGCCGGTGGTCGGCATGTTGGCCACCACGACCCCCAGCAGCGCCTGGTCGATCAGGTCGCCGGAGAAGTCGCGGTGCCGCACGGTCGGCGCCACCGCCCGGTAGTCACCGTCGGCGTCCATCAGCGTGATGCTGGTGCCGCTGCCGCCGAAATCGCACACCGCCACGGTCCCGCGCGCCGGTATGCCCGGGTTGGTCCGCACGGCGAGCAGCGTCGCGGCCGCGTCGGGAATCAACAGGATGGGGCGCGCGCGCCCCGACCATTCGGGGATTTCGCCCAGGGCGGCGCCCAGGGCCTCCACCGCCGGCGACTCCCAATGGGCCGGGTAGGTGACCGCGACGTCGTCGGGCAGCGGGCGTCCGCCGGTCGCGGCGTAGGCCAGCGCCCGCAACCCGTCGGCGAGCAACACCTCGCCCCGATGCACCGAGCCGTCGGGGGCCACGACGCCGCGCGGGTCGCCGACGCGGTTCACGAAGCCGGTGAGCACGACGCCCGGCCCCTGCAGGCGGGGGTTTTCGGCGGGGATGCCGATCTCGGCGGGCTTGTCCGGATACAGGGTCAGGACGGGTTTGCGGGTGATGGCGTTATCGGAGGTCGCGGCCGCCAGGTTGGTGACACCGATCGATAGGCCCAGTGCGGTCCCAGCTCCATTGGCCATAGTTCGATCCCCGTTGTTCGCAGCACCAATTCGCATCCGGCTAGCCGCTATTGTGCCGCCAAATCCTGTATCGCGTGTCGGTGGCGGCTATGTGACCGCTGTGCGCCGGTCAGCGAATGTTGCCGGCCCCGGCGATGAGTGGCAGGTCGAGCGGGGTGACCCAGCCCGGCCGCAGGTCGTTGACCGCCGGCACGGCGTTGAGGGCCCGCAGCCCGGTCGCCAGGCAGCCGGCCGCGGCGGCGTCGCGGCCGGAGCCGTCGGTGAACCGGAACGCGGTCTCCTGGAAGATGCTCGGGGTCCCCTCGATGTCCACACGGTAGACGTCGTTGTCGTGGCCCCGCGGCCAGTCCGGGGCGGCGTCGAGCCCGATGCGGTTGACGTGTTCGAGCTGGATGCGGGTCTCGCCCTGGTAGACGCCGTTGATGGTGAACCGGACGGCCGCGACGTGGCCGCGCTTGATGACGCCGCGGGCCGAGTTGCGCTCCGTCGGTGTCACCCACTTGTCCCAGGTGGTGGTGATCTCGTCGAGCATGATGCCGGCGGCGTGGGCGATCATCGGGACGGTGGCGCCCCACGCGAAGATCAGCATGTCGCGGTCCTGCAGCATCGGCGTGAATTCGGGCTCGCGACCGATGCCCATCTCGAATTCGTAGTCACCCTCGTAGTTGGTGTAGTCCAGCAGTTCCGATGCGCGCACCCGCCGCACCTCCGACGTCAGGCCCATCAACGTCATCGGGAAGAGGTCGTTGGCGAATCCGGGGTCGATGCCGGTGGTGAAGCAGGACGACTCACCCAGTTCGCAGGCCTCGGTGATCGGCTCGATCCAGTTCGGCGGGTTCAGGTGCATCGTCGGCCACACCCACGGGGTCATCGCCGTCGAGCACACGTCGATGCCGGCCCGCAGGAACCGGGTGATCAGCAGGATGTTCTCTTTGGCGTGCATGGCCGTCGGGCCGTAATGCACCAGCGCATCGGGCTTCAGGGCGATCAGGGCGTCGATGTCGTCGGTCGCGAGAATGCCCACCTTCTCGCCCATTCCGCAGATCTCGCCGACGTCGCGGCCGACCTTGTTCGGGTTGCTGACGCCGACGCCCACCAACTCGAACGAGGGGTGTTTGACGATCTCGGGGATCACCATCTTGCCGACGAAGCCGGTGCCGAACACCACCACGCGCTTTGAGCCGTGTCCCGCCATGCCTTTACGCCACCTTTCCACTCACCAGCCCCCGCTTGGAACTTCACATTAAGCTTCCCTACCGTCGCCCGTGGTGACACGATGCAATTCATGACGAAGCACCTCACCGGACCTGCGATCGTGTTGGCCGTCGGTTTAGGGTTCGCGAATGCCGGCGGCGTGGCCCACGCGCTGCCCCAGATGCCGCAGATCCGCTACGAGGTCAACGGGCCCGCGGTCGCCGAATTCATCTACTACCAAACCGACACCGGGCAGCTGCATCAGGTGAATGCGCCGCTGCCGTGGTCGACGGAGTTCACCGGGTTCGGTGGCGAGGTGTTCACGATCAGCGCGCAGGGGCCCGGCCCCATCTCCTGCAAGATCTTGGTCGACGGCAACGTGGTCAGCGCGGCGACGGCCACGGTCGGCACGCCCGCCCGAACGGTCTGCACCCACTGACCGTGCCGCACGCCCCCGCACGACACGAGGAGGTCTAGGTGAGCCTCAAGACGGGTCCCAAAAAGGGCCTGGCGGCGCGGACGAACGGGGCGCCGCCGCCCGAGATCCCGCTGGCCGACATCCACCTCGAGTCGCTGGACTTCTGGGCGCTCGACGACGATGTCCGCGACGGCACCTTCGCCACCCTGCGCCGCGAGGCGCCGATCTCGTTCTGGCCCGCGGTCGAGTACGAGGGGTTCGAGCCGGGCAACGGGCACTGGGCGCTGACCAAGCATGACGACGTGTATTTCGCGAGCCGTCATCCGGACATCTTCAGCTCCAGCCCCAACATCACGATCAACGACAACACCCCGGAGATCAGCGAGTACTTCGGCTCGATGATCGTGCTCGACGATCCGCGGCACCAGCGGCTGCGCTCGATCGTCAGTCGCGCGTTCACCCCGAAAGTGGTGGCGCGCATCGAGGCGTCGGTCCGCGAGCGGGCCCGCCGGCTGGTCGCCTCGCTGATCGCGAACCATCCCGACGGGGAGGCCGAGCTGGTCGGCGAGCTCGCCGGTCCGCTGCCGCTGCAGGTCATCTGCGACATGATGGGCATTCCGGAGGAGGACCATCAGCGAATCTTCCACTGGACCAACGTGATTCTCGGGTTCGGCGACCCGGACCTGGCCACGGACTTCGGGGAGTTCCTCCAGGTGTCGATGGACATCGGCGCCTACGCCAGCGCGCTGGCCGAGGACCGGCGGTCGAATCACCACGACGATCTGACCACCAGCCTGGTGGAGGCCGAGGTCGACGGGGAACGGCTCACGTCGGCCGAGATCGCGTCGTTCTTCATCCTGCTGGTGGTGGCCGGCAACGAGACGACGCGCAACGCGATCAGCCACGGTGTGCTGGCGCTGTCGCGCTACCCCGCCGAGCGGGACAAGTGGTGGTCTAACTTCGACCGCCTGACGCCCACCGCCGTCGAGGAGATCGTGCGGTGGGCGTCCCCGGTGATCTACATGCGCCGCACGCTGACCCGGGACTTCAAGTTGTCCGGCACCAAGATGAAGTCCGGCGACAAGGTCACGCTGTGGTACAACTCGGCCAATCGCGACGAGTCGACGTTCGACAATCCCTGGCTTTTCGACGTCGCGCGCACCCCCAATCCCCATTTCGGCTTCGGCGGCGGGGGCGCGCATTTCTGCCTGGGCGCCAACCTGGCTCGTCGCGAAATCCGGGTGGTCTTCGACGAATTGCGCCGCGAGATCCCCGACATCGTCGCGACGGACGAGCCCGCGCGGCTGCTGTCGCAGTTCATCCACGGCATCAAGACCCTGCCGGTCGCCTGGACTCCCCCGCGGTAGGTCGCCTCTAATCGCGAGGTCGCGGGCTTACGCTGACCACGTGACCATCCCCGCGTTCCCGCCCCCCGAGGTGCTGGCCGCGCGCCAGAAGCTCGTGCTCGACCACTTTCATGACGAGGTCCGCCAGGCCTGGGACGACGTCTTGGCGACGTTCCCGCATCCGCGCTACGAGTTGATCCCCCAGATGCTCGTGCATGACGGCGACGCGGCGGTGCGCGGCTACTACACCGAGACCCGCACGGCGTTTCCCGACCAGGATCACGAGATCATCGCGCTGCGGCACAGCGCCGACGCGGTGATCGTCGAATTCTGGCTGATGGGCACCCACCGCGGCTACCTGGGCAAGGTCCCGCCGACCGGCAGCCGGTTCCGTGTCCGCATGACCGCCTACTTCGTCTTCGACGACACCGAAACCCTTGTCTGCGAACGCATTTACTTTGACAGCCTGACCATGGTCAAACAGCTCCTCGGCGGGCTGGACATGAGGAAGCCGGCGAACTGGTGGCTGGCCGCGCGCTGCGTGCGCGGGTTCCTATCGATGTCGTCGGGAAAACCGGACCCGGCGCTGACCAACACCTCCTAAACTCCACCGCTAAGAGCAAGGGAGGCTGCGATGCGCACTTCACCCCTTCACCCGGTGGGCGTGCTCGTCGTCGCGGCCATGTTGGCCCCCTGCGCCGCCGCCGTCGCCACTCCGCTGCCGCCCGGTTCGCACACCGAGAAATGGATCGACCTGCGGGCCGGTGAGTGCGTGGCCGACCTGCCGCCGGCCGACGGCAGCCGCGTCGACGTCACCGTCGTCGACTGTGCGACAGCGCATTTGGCCGAGGTGTATCTGCGCGCCCCGATGGCCGTCGACACCGCCACCGCCGCCGTCGCCAACAAGGACTGCGCCGCCGGACTCGCCCCCTATACCGGGCAATCCGTTGACGCCGGCCGATTTTCGATCACCTATCTGATCGACTCGAACCAGGACCGCACCGGCGCCGACCCCACCCCTAGCACCGTCATCTGCTTGCTGCAGTCCGCCAACGGGCAACCGTTGACCGGATCCGCGCGCCGCTGAGGCGCTAGGCGATCACGTAGTCGCTGAGCGGGAAGGTCTGCGCTTCGCGCACCGAATTGAGCGTCGACGTGGGCCGCAGCAGCGACGCCTCACCGCTGGGGCTGAAGTAGTACGACCGCGACGTGGCGCAGTCGCCGCTGTAGAACACCGAACTGTCCAGCCGTTTGGTCATCCGCTCCATGAACCGGTCGTTGGCTTCCTCGGTCACCTCGAAGGTCGTCGCGCCCCGGCGCTTGACCTCGCCGAGCAGCCGGTCGATGTGCCGCATCTGGTATTCGATGGTGTGGAAGAAGGACAGTCCGGAGAAGGCGAACGGGCTTGCCAGGCCGAGATAGTTCGGGAAGTACGGCACTGAGACGCCCTGGTAGGCCTGGAACCTGGTCTCGCGCCACCACTTACCGAGATTGCGGCCCTTGCGGCCGATCACCTCGATGGCCGGGAAGTTGGCCTCCCACAGGTCGAAACCGGTCGCCAGGACCAGGGTGTCGATGACGGTCTTGCGCCCGTCGGTGGTGACGATGCCGTCCGGCTCGATCCGCTCGATCGAGTTGGTCTCCAGGTGCACGTGCGGCTTGGCGAACGCGGGATAAAAGGTGTTGGACAGGGTGGGCCGCTTGCAGCCGCAGTCGTAGTCCGGGGTGAACTTGGCCCGCAGATCCTTGTCCCGGATCCACCGGAATCGGTTGATCTTGGCCAGGTCGGCGGCCGAAATGTTGCCGCGCCCCCGCGATTCCCGATAGTGCAGCGCCCCGACGACCATGATGATTTCCAAGATGATGTCGGTGACCCACCGCAGCGCGCGCTGCGAGGCGGGCAGCCGGGCGAACAGGCGTCGCACCGCCTGCGGGAACTCGAAGTCGGGCTTGGGCATGATGTGGGTCGCGGTGCGCTGGTAGACGGTCAGCTCGCCGGCCCGCTTGGCGAGCTCGGGAATGAGCTGAACCGCCGACGCGCCGGTCCCGATGACCGCGATGCGGCGGCCCGTGTAGTCGTAGTCGTGGTCCCACGCGGTGGTGTGGACGATCTTGCCCTCGAAGCCGGTGATGCCGGGGATGTCCGGCAGGCGCGGCTGGGACAGGAAGCCGGTCGCGGTGATCAGGAAGCGGGTGGTCAGGTTTTCGCCGCCGGCCAGCGCCACCCGCCAGACCTCGGCGTCCTCGTCCCACTCGGCGCCTTCGACGGTGGTGTTGAACCGCATGTGGCGGCGCACGTCGTACTTGTCGGCGACGTCGGCCGCATACGCCTTGACCTCGGCGCCCGGCGCAAACAACCGTGACCACCCGGGATTGGGCTCGAACCAGTACGAGTACGTCGTGGAGGGGATGTCGACGGCGATGCCCGGGTAGTGATTGACATGCCAGGTGCCACCCAGGTCATCCTCTCGGTCGAGGATGACGAAGTTCTTAAAACCGAGGCGCTTGAGCTGAATTGCGGCGCCGATGCCGCCGAAACCTGCGCCTATGATGATCGCGTCGAAACGGTCCGTTTTCACAGCCTTGCTCCGTGCTACCTGTTTCCATACTTAACGAATCATAAGCTTTCCCTAAGATACGTCACTCTAATAGGGCGCCACGCCGAGCGCACCTGAGCGTTGCCCGTATGTGACCATGCCGACACCTGTGCGCCCGCTCAGCATTTTCGGCTCACGCGGAAACCAATTCGCCGCACCGGCGTCCTCATCGCGGGGCCGGAGGCAATCCCATTCGGTCCCGCGTGGGTTGCGTCGCGCGCACGGGTCGTCGTCGCGGCCCGATATCACCGAGTGGTGTTGAACGGAAAAGAGATCGAAGGTTACGCCGCCGAAACCCGTTTCGCCCGTTGCCATGTCGCCGCCCCTCTGATTGGCAGAGTCCCGCGATCTGCGGCTACCCTCGACAGACGAAATCAAACGACGGCTTAAAGTGTTTTTTGGTAACAAGATGCGCACTGGCCGCGTCGGTCCGATGGAGGCGACGGAGCCGCTATCCACCGCATGCCGGCGCGCGCCGGTATACAGGAAAACATCACGAAATGGTCGGCAAGTTGACAGTTTGGGAGGGGCTCGCATGGGCACGTTGGACGGCATGATCGTGCGTCGAATTGTTCGTTCTTTTGGTCCAGCAGTAGTTATCGCCGCGTCGGGCATGGCCGCCTCGGCCGTCTCCGGTTCCCTCATCCCCACCGCCGCCGCCGCATGTCCCGACGTGCAAGTGGTCTTCGCCCGCGGCACCGGCGAAGAACCCGGCGTCGGCCCCACCGGCCAAGCCTTCGTCGACGCCCTGCACCAACGCGTCGGCGACCGCTCCTTCGACGTCTACCCCGTCAACTACCCCGCCACCGACCAATGGGACACCGGCATCGACGGCATCCGCGACGCCGGCGCCCACGTCGTGTCCATGGCCCATGACTGCCCCAACACCAAAATGGTCCTCGGCGGCTACTCCCAAGGCGCCGCCGTCATGGGCTTTGTCACCTCCGCCGCCGTCCCCGAAGGCATCGACCCCGCCACCGTCCCCAAACCCCTGTCCCCCGACGTCGCCAACCACGTCTCCTCAGTCGTGCTCTTCGGCATGCCCAACGTGCGCGCCATGAACTTCCTCGGCGAACCCCCCGTCGTCATCGGACCCGCCTACCAAGACAAAACCCTCAAAGTCTGCGCCACCGAAGACCCCGTCTGCTCCGACGGCATGAACTTCGCCGCCCACAACACCTACGCCGACGACGGCTCCATCATCGACAAAGGCGTCGCCTTCGCCTCCAGCCACCTCGGCCTCGGCGGCCCCGCCCCGGCGCCGCCACCCGCGAGCGGGGGCTTCGGCAGCTGAGTCAGCCGGCCTTGGCGCTGAGGAAAGCGACGATTCCCCGGGTGACCGCGGCGGCGTAGGCCGCCCGGCCGTCCGCGCTTTCCATCCGCGCGGCGTCGCCCGCGTTTTTCATGTTGCCGAGTTCGACCAGCACCGCCGGGTATTGGGCCAGGTTCAGCCCGGCGAGGTCGTCGCGGCCGTACAGGCCGTCGGAGCCGATGTAGTTCGCCGGCTGTAATCCCGACTGGGCCAAGGCATCCCGCATCGCGTGGGCCAGCTGCACGGCGGGTCCGGTCTGAACATCGCCCAGTGGCGGGCTGGAGTAGTTGACGTGGAATCCGCTGCCCGACGGCGGTCCCCCGTCGGCGTGGATGCTCACGATCGCGTCCGGGCGCATGGCGTTGGCCGCCGCCGCGCGCTGGTCGATGCACGGACCGACGCCGCCGTCGCCGTCGCGCGAGAGCTGGGTCCGAACGCCCATCTGGTTCAACTGGTCGGCGATCAGCCCCACCACCGCCCAGGTGAACGCGTGCTCGGGATAGCCGTCGCCGGCCGCGGCGCCCGAGGTCTGGCACGGCTTGGTGCCCCCGCGACCGTTGGGCACCTGCTGGTTGATCGAGGCGTCGTTGACGGCGTTATGGCCGGGATCGAGGAAGACCGACATCCCGGCGACACCGGCGGCCGCGCGCGGGGCGGGCAGGACGGCGGCGGCGCCGAGGATCGCCGGCAGGACACCGGCGATCTTCAGGACGTCGCGGCGTGATCGCATCCCGCCCGGGCGATCGCTCACCGGGCGATGGTAACAACCGGCGCCGCTACATACTAAAAAGTATGTTACGGTCGTCGGCATGTCCGTGGTCGACAGCCGTCCCCTGCACGGCATCACCGACGAATTCGTGGCGCGGCTGGCCGAGCGCGCCGAGGAGGCCGAGCGGCTGCGGCGCCTCCCCGCGGCGACGGTGAGCGATTTCCGGCAGACCGAGCTGTTCCGCTTGTTGCTGCCGGCGCGGTTCGGCGGCCTGCAGGCCTCGTTTCCCGAACTGCTGCAACCGATTCGGCGGATGGCGCACGGCTGCGCCTCGAGCGCCTGGACGTTGGGTTTCTACGCGCTGCACAACTGGATGCTGTCGTTGTTCGATCCGCGGGCGCAGGAGGAGGTGTTCGCGTCCGGACCGGCGCTGGCGCCGGCTCCCCTGGCCCCGACCGGCCGCGGCGTCCCGGCCGACGGCGGGGTGCGGGTGACCGGCAGGTGGTCGTGGGCGACGGGGGCGATGGACGCCGATTGGATGATCGTCGGCGCGCTGATCGAGCGCGCGGACGGGATCGACCCGGTGCTCGTCGTGCTGCCCGCCGACCGGGTCGAGGTCGTCGACACCTGGCACACGGCCGGCATGCGGGCCACCGGTTCGCATGACCTGGTCGTCGACGATGTTTTCGTCCCCGAGCATCGGTTGGTCGCGGTGGCCGACATCTACGGCGGCACCGCACCCGGCGCGCGGGCGCACGGGGTCCCGACGTACCGGTGGCCGATGGTGCCCGCGCTGGCGCTGACGGCGTCGATGCCCGTGCTCGGGGCGGCCGAACGGGTGACCGAGCTGTTCGCCGAGCGCCTCGGTGGGCGGGTGCTGGCCTACAGCGGGGTGGCGCAAAAGGATCAGCCCGCCGCGCAGATCCGGCTCGGCGAGGCGCGGGTGCGGCTGAGCGCGCTGCGGGCGTTGATCGCGGCGACCGTCGACGAGATCGAGGCGATCGTGGTCAGCGGCGGGCGGGTGAGCCGGTCGGTGCGCGCCGATGCCCGGCTGGCGGCGGCGCGCACGGTGCACGAGTGCCGGGCGATCATCGCCGCTCTGTTGGAGGCGGCCGGCGCCAGCGCTCATTTCCTGTCGAGCCCGCTGCAGCGCGCCAAGCGCGACGTGGACATCGCCGCGGGGCATGTGGTGTTCGACTACGACACGAGCCGAGAGTTGGCCGGCGCGTTGGCGATTGGCGCGAAGATCTCACCCATCGCCATGATCTGAGCCGGCGGTCCCCGACTCGCCCAGCATCACGGCCAGGAATCGTTCTCGCTGGGACAGCGATTGGGCCTGCTCGGCCGAGCTGGTGAGGTGCAGCAGGCCGATTCCCGCGGCGAAGGTCAACTCCGCGCGCAGTTTGGCGTCCTCGAAGCTGAACCCGTAGTCGCAGTAGGCCTTGACCACGGTGCGCAGCAAGAGCCGGTCCGCCGCGCGGATGTTTTCGGCCGCGACCGGGTCCAGGCGGGCCCATTCGCGCATCGCCCGCTCGAGCATCCAGTACTGGGGGCTGACCAGCGTGCGCGTGAGGGCCAACAGGCGCTCCCGGGGTGGCAGCTCGTCGAGCTTGGACAGCGCCTGGCGGTCGCGTTCGAGGAATTTATTCCAGGATTCGACGAGCGCGGCCCGGTAGTGGTCGATGTCCTCGAAGTGCCAGTAGAAGCTGCCACGCGTGACACCGGCCTGCTGGCACAAACGCTCGACTTTGAGTGCGCGCACACCCTCTTCGGCGAGCACGGTGTAGCCCACCTCGAGCCAGTCCTCGGCCGACAGGCGGGTCGACGGCTGCTTGCGCACCACCATGTCGTGAAGGTTACGGGAAGGCCGATTGGCTGGTGGAGGAACCGCGGGCCACCGTCATTTTGTCGGCGGTATCGGCAGTCGGGCGGTCTCGTCGAGGTCCACGTCGAGCGCGTTGAGCATCAGCGCCAGGCCGGCGTAGCGGTTGATGACCATCAACGCCTCCATGGTGGCCTCCGAGCCGAGGGCTTGGTGTACCTGGGCGAAAAGCTCTGCCGCGACGCGGCGGGTGGTGACCAGCTCCGTGGTCAGGTGCAGGACGGCCAGCTCGGTGGCGTCGAAATCGCCGTTTTGCCAACCGGATTCGGAAGTCAGCGCGGCGATGCTGTCGCTGCTTAGGCCAACCGTCTGGGCGACGTCCTTGTGTTGGCCGAGCTCGTAGGCGCAGTCCATGAGATACGCGGTGCGCAGGACGATGAGTTCGCGCAGCCTCCTGGGCAGCACCGGGCTGGTCAGGGCGGCGTCGCCGGCCACCATCCAACTGGTGAACACCTTCTCGGCGTTGGCCAGCGCGCGGTAGACGTTGAGATTGCCCCGCCGCGCGGTCAATTCGCGGGCGAGTTCGGGCATGTCCTCGGGGTCGCGGTACGGGATGCGGGTCATGCGGGGGCGTCGATGTCGAGGTCGACGGCGTTGAGCACCAGCGCCAGGCCGTAGTAGCAGCTGACGATCATCAGCATCTCGGTGAGTGCCTCGTCGCCGAGCAGATGGTGGGCCTGGGCGAAGGAGTCGTCGCTTAGCCGGCGGGTGGTGCACAGCTCGGTGACGGTGTCGATGACGAGGCGTTCGCCGCTTTCGAACCCGGCCGCGTCCAGGTCCGCTTTGTCCTGGAGGGCGTCGATCTGTCGGTCGGTGAGCCCTGCCTTTCGGGCGAAGACCACGTGCTGGGCGAGCTCGTAGGGCGACTCCTGGAGGTGGCCGACCCGCAGGATGATCACTTCGCGCATCCGCGGGGTGAAAGTCGGGCTTTCGAAGAGCTGCCCGGCCATCTGCGACCATCCGTCGAACACGTTGGGGGCGTTGGCGATCAGGCGCAGCACGTTGAGGGTATCCGGGCTCGCGATGGGTTGCTGAATCCCCTCGGGTTGGCGGTCGGTGCTGACCAAGGGCATTCGCGTCATCGCCGAGGTCCTTTCTTGCCCACTAAGGGTTCCTCGACTGTACTGAACGCGGCTGTCCGGGAGTGCCAAGGGTTTGCGGAAAGTGATAGCTCCTGCGCTAGCGGTTTCAGGAACTTGCCTGTCCACCTGGCGGCGCTGCAGCTCAGCTCACTGTGGCGGCCCTGCGAAACCGTTGTCACTTACATGCGCCTTCAGCTGCGCCGCAACTGAAGGCGGCAAGTCGCTGTATCTAACTCCGCCATCCGGGACCGGCGTTTTCCACTGGTGGTCCAATTCCCGTTTGCCGAGTGAACCGTCTTGGAGCACGCGTGGGCCCCAGATCCTGACTTCTTTGAGCACACCTTCGGCCCACTCAGCTGTCACGTAGGTCGGACGGAACTGCTGCAAGAACTCCTGGCCGTTGAGGCCGCACTTCATGTCGGGGAGACCGCCTACGATCTCGAAGCGAGCACTGAGTTTCCGGCCCTGGACCAGCATTGCTGCCTTATGCCCTCTTGGATGGAACAGCTTGTCGCTCAAGGTGTGAAAGGATTGTTCACCAGTCATCGTTTCCGTCGACAATTGTTCTTTGGCGATTACCGTCGTGGCGCCTACTTCCGGCGTTCTCAGTTTGAGAACCACGCTGGCGTGGTCTGATGCCCCGGCCGTTCGAGGCCCATGAAGTATTGCGGCGTCGGTTACTGCGTGCTGCAGTGCCGGGGAGACAAAGATATAGTCGAGGCGAAACCCGTTGAGATCTTCGGACTTACCCGTGGTCTTGTCCACCCGTTTCGAGAACCAAGTGTAGTCGCGTTCGTGGGTGTGAAGGTGCCGCCACGTGTCGATGTATCCGATCTCAAGCAGTTTCGCCATCCAATGTGACTGCTTGAAGTTAGTGCCCTCGGCATCGATCCGGAACCCGGTATTGAAGTCCCCCAGAATGATTGCTTGACGGTCTTTATGGCTGACGGCGTAGTTGATGGTGTATTCCCAAAACAACTCCTTACGCTTCGCGCCGGAGATGCCGTAACCGTTTTCGAACTTATTGTCAGGAGCTCCCGGGATGTGCACAGCCAGTATGTCGAGGTCGAGCTCATTGAGACGAAGCGCGAGCCACCGTTCCTGGTCGGCACCGAGTGTGTAGTCATCGGGAGCATGCTCAATCGGCCACCTGCAGGCAACGAGTAGGCCGTTGTGATTTGCAATCGGTTTTGACGTCATGACGAACGGGTAGCCAAGCCGGTCCAAATGTGCGCGCAACGATGCTTCGTTTCGGGCCTGAAATTCGGTAAACGCTAGCAAGTCTGGTCGAACATCTTCGACGTGGTGGCAGATCGATGACACCCGCGAACCGCCACCCTGCCTGATGTTCCAAGTCAGAAGTATCACTGCTCAACCATCCCTTGGGCTAAGTGCAACCTTTTCCCGCCTGAACGCCAACTCATCGTGGAAGTCCGCTCGGTTTGGTCGGCGGGCAGCGGCTTCTCTTACTACTCAATGGCTGTCGTCGAATTTGTACAGCAAAACGCACGCACCTGTCCCACAAGGTGCCGTACCTCTGTCACCGAGGGCTGTAGCTCATAGGCGTGGTGGTGCACCGCCCGACTTAGCGAATGCCAAGCCCTCCTTACCCGCTCCCCCACCTCAGCTCCTCGATTCCTACCTAGCACCACAAGTTTTGAGTTCATTGTCGGCGGCTTCTCACTGGACGATGACCAGGAGGCGCTCTCCTCGTTGAGCCAATCCTCCAACGCAAGACGTGCCAGCAGCGCCGCGGTCCGTGCCGCCCGCGGGCCCAGCGCGATGCTTCCATCGAGCACGTTATCGGCGTACTCGAGCAGCGCGGCGCGTACAGTCATGCAGCCACTCGGGCTAAGTCGCCGACCGCCAACCGGGCATCTTTGACCGCGCCCCTGTAATCCGAAACTCCCTGGTGGACACCCCTGTTCACGACGGACAACGTGTCTCGGCGCGCACGACCACCCGACTTCCACTTGTCCACCGCAACGTCATCGTCGGCGTCGCCCGACAAGGCCAGTGCCAACCGCTTGGTCGCCTTGGTGGCTTTTTCCCAAGCTGTCTCTACAGCTTCACGAGATCGGCCATCCGACAAAGCCTTCGACGAATAGACATCCCAGGCGGTCACCTCCAACGCCTCTCGACACAGTGCTGGGATAGCGGATCGCTTGATGCCTTCCGGCACCGCATCGTCGGCCGCGATCGCGAACGCGTCGTCGAGCAGCCGCGTCGCGGGGCAAGTGGACTCCACGATGCTGATGGACGAGTTCGCCGCGCGTGTCACCTCGACGATTCGCGCGGGAGCCCGCGAGCTGCGGATGGCCGCCGGGAGCCTGTTGTCATGGGTCAAAACAATCACCTGGCGGTCTCTGGCCAGCGTGATCAGGACGTCCAGAAACCCGTCGATCTTCGACGGGTCCATCGCCTGGATCGGATCGTCGAACACCAGGAACCGGAAGGGACTCTCGGGCGATGTCGCGCGCGGAATGAAAATTGCCAGGGCCAGGGCCTGCAGTTCACCTTGGCTCATCACGCCGAATGCCTCGGTGTCCGATCCATCGACGGCAGCCTGTAGCACCACGCGTCTGGTGGTCTTCTGTCCCTCCAGGCGGATGCCACCGAGATCGACGTTGCTCTCCTGGCGCAGTGCCGCCCAGATCTCGCGGGACTTCTCGGCCAGTGGCGCGATCCGTTCGTTACGTAGCTGACTAGCGTTGGCCTGCAACCACTTCGATGCCTCGGTCGCGACTGCGAGCTGGTCAGCTACCGCGGCGGCGGCCTCGGCTTTGTGCAGCCAGGCGGCCAGCTCCGCGGCCACGGGGCTCCACGCGTCCTCGCGGGCTTGGAGCAGGTCCGAGGCTTCCTGGGTCAGCGCGGCGTAGGCGGTGCGCAGCGCCGGCAGCGTCGCTTGGACATGGTCGGCGAGCGCGAGGTCGTCGCCAATCGGGAGCTCGGCGAAGACATCGTAGGCGGCGCGCGCTGCTTCGATAGTGCTCAGCTCGGCATCGGCGAGCGGCGGGCGAGCCACCGATCGCACCATTGCCACGACTGCCGATCGCGCCTGCTGCGCCTCGGCGCGAGCGGCGGTGAGGTCGCTCAGGGCACTTTGATCGCGCTCGAGGGCCGCGCGCGCGGCCAGCGCCCAACCTTGGTCTAGGATCCCTTGACCGCAGACCGGGCAAAGCTGATCACCGTGCTGGTCGTGAAACTCCAGGCTGGATTCAAGCAGCTGGGCGCGGTCGGCCGCCAATGCATCGGCGCGCCGGACTTCTGCCTGTAGAGCCTGCGCCGCCGATCGAAGGGCTGTGTACTTGATTTCGGAGTCCTCGGCGCTCGGCGACGTCAGCTGGCGCGCCTGTTCCCACGCCATGGGCACATTGGGTGGCACGCCGGTGATCAATGGGCGCACTGCATCGAGGTCGGGCTTTGTTTTCTTGACCTGTGCCGCCGCGGCCGAGGCGCGTGCATCTTCGTGGGCGGCCAATATCGGCTTGAGGGCGTCGGCAGCTTTCTTGAGGTCGGCGCCGGGTTGGCGAAGCTTTTTGATCTCTGCGTCGAGGATGCCAATAGCGCTGGAGAGCTGCTCGAGGCCCAACAGCCGGTAGAGCTGGTCGTAGAACTCGCTTGGCCTGCCTTCCAGGATGCCGCTGAGCTCGTCGTAGCTGAGCAACGGCCGATACATCGTCAGCGCCGTGTCCCATCCCAGCGCGCCGACGGGTTCTTGCTTCTGCTTTTTGCGCTGAACCCAGCGCCGTGCGTCCTCCACGGGAACCTCCTGGCCCGCCGGCCAGTCCACGCCGATTGTCGTTGTGCCCGAGCCTTCTTCAGTCAGGCCGATGCGGATCTGTGCCGGTTCACCGGCGTGCAGGTTGCGCCACGCCTGCGACCACACAACCGGCTTGTCTTTCCATCGAGAATTGACGCCGGTCAGCGCCAGCTCCAGCGCCTCGGCCAACGTCGACTTGCCCGACCCATTGCGCCCGGCGATCACCGTCAGGCCTGGGCCGGGCTGAAGGGGGACGGTAACCTTGGGTCCGATGCCGCGGAACCCCGACACGGTGATCGAATCGAGATAGGCCCCCACCGGGTGCTCGGGCTCGTCGGCGGCGGTTAGCAGATCCGAGACGTCCGCGGACGCGGCACCGCCCAGCGCTTCGGAGAGGACGTCGGGGTCTTCCAGCGCGGCCAACACTGCCAGCCTTGCCGACTCGCTCAGCGATTCGTCTGCGTCGGCGAGTGCCAGCACGTAATTCTTCAGCGTGTCGTTCACCGGCTCCTGTGCTCCCACGGGGAAGAGAGTAAAAGCGCGCGCTGACACGCCACACGCTTTTCGCGTAAGGCGCTGCTCAGGAACGCCTGCGGAAAGTTAGCTTGTCGTGGTTTTATGTCCAACGCGGGCTGTCGGTCGGGCCACTTAAGCTCGCCTCACGTCCGAGCAGCGCGGCAGCATTCACCGAATTCACCTGGAGAGACCTCTCGTGAGCGAGAAGAACTACCACATCGTCGTGGGTGAGGCGCTGTCGATATTGATCGACGGCCTCAGCCCGTTCGTCGAAGAGGTGTGCGCCAAGTCGCTGCCACCCAGCGTGTCGTGGACCGAGGTGTTGCGCCGCAAGGATGCCGCCGCCGGACGGCAAATGGGCATGTATAAGGCCCGGGACTTGTCGTTAATGCTGCGGGCCATGACCGAACGGCTCGGTGAATACGGCTTCCCGTTCAACCGACAGCTGTCCCGGCTCGGACAAAGCTACGCCAGCGAATTGCGCGACGTCCGCAACCGGTGGGCCCACAACGAGACCTTCAGCGCCGCCGAGGCTTACCGAGCTATCGACTCGATCGAACTGCTCTTGCGGACGGCCAATGCCCCCGGCGGCGCGGCCGAAGCCGCCCGGCTGAAATTGACCGTCAGTCCCCTGCCTGCCGCTGGGCCCACGTCCGAAGGCCAACCCCGACCGGCAAGCGGGCCTACCCCGCCGATGGCGCAACGACCCGATGAACAGACGGTTCCCGCCACCCGTTTCGCCCCGGCCCCGACGCACGAAACAATTACGCTGCCGGCGGCGAGCACGGCCGCGATCCGACTGGAGATCAAGGCCATCTCCGACCTGAGCTATCCGATGGCACATTGCCGGATACCCGTGGTCGACCAGGTAACGATCGACGGGGTCACCGAGGACCTGCGGGGTGCGGTGCTCCGGGTGGATGTGGTCAGCGCCACGGGTTCACATGGCGGACCACGCGAACTGCACGTTGACCTCGCGGCCGGCAAGCCCACGATCCTGCGCGACGTTGACTTGGCGCTGGACCCTGCCTCCATGCTCACGGTCGACGACCAGCGCCCAGGCCGCATTGAAGCAGTCCTGCAGGATGCCGCAGGGGAAGTGATCGCGAAAGGCTTCACCGAGGTCAACATTCTTGCCGCCAACCAGTGGAAGGCCACCCCGCTACAGCTCGGGTTGGAGATGTTAGCCGCGCACATCCAGCCGAACGCATCAGCGATCGGCGGGCTAATGCAGGACGTTTCCGACCGTCTCAATGCAGCCACCGGACGCTCGGCGATCGACGGCTATCAGAGCGAAAGTCCAGAACGAGCCGACGCCATCGCGCAAGCGGTTTATGACGCGATGCGCGCCAGGGATATCCGGTATGCGGAACCTCCGGCAAGTTGGGGACTCGACGGTCAAAAAATTCGCACGCCGCACGAAGTCCTTGACGACCGACTGGGAACTTGCCTGGACACCGCTGTCACGATGGCCGCCGCGCTGGAACAGGCTGGCATCAACACCACCCTATGGGTGCTCAAAGGACATGCGTTGCTCGGCTATTGGCGAGTCGACTCTGCACTGCCGGCTATCTCCACCACCGAAGTAATCGACGTCGCCAACCTCGTGGACCTCGGTCAGATACGGCTTGTCGAGACGACGATGCTGGCAGGTGGCGACGACTCCTCACCCTTTCCGGATGCGGTCGGCGCGGGCAGAAGACATCTCGGTGATGACTTGTCGAATGTCCTTGGTGTGACCGACATTCGCCAGGCACGGCTCTCCAGGATCTATCCGCTGCCCAGTCGCACGCTGAGTCCCGATGGCAGCGTCGTCGTCACCGAATACACCCCGGCTGAGGGGCCTGTGATTGCCCCTTATCAACGCTCCGACTCGAGCGCGACCGTCTCGCATCAGACAGACTCGGTGCCGCCGCGGGTCGCCAAATGGAAGAACGCGTTGCTGGATTTGAGCCTGCGCAACAAGTTGATCAACTACACCGACCGCGCCGGATACCGGGTGGAGATACCGGGACCCGCCCTCGGCCGCTTCGAAGACGCCGTTAACGACAATGCACGCATAACGTTGCTGGCGTCTGACGCCGTCAAGGAAATCGATGTCGCCCGCGGAATCCGCTATGGGCGTGATCTTCCCGAACGCGAACGCGAACTGCTGCTCGCCGAGAAGAACAGCGCATACATCGACATCACCGCCGCGGCGTACAAGACCAAGCTGCGGTACTTGGCCGCCAAAGCCAAGACCATCGTCGAGGAAACCGGCTCCAATAACCTGTATCTGACCTTCGGGATGCTGAACTGGCGGTTCGACGACCGCGAACTTCGGTCGCCGTTGGTTCTCGTGCCCGTAACGCTCAGCACGGCCAACCGCGGCGAACGCTACACCCTAGCCCTCGACGAAACGGGAGCCTCGACACCGAACTACTGCCTAGTCGAAAAGCTGCGGGTTTCCTTCGGCCTGGAGGTTCCCGATCTCAAGGAACCTACGCATGATGCTTCGGGGATCGACCTGGCGGCCACATTCAACGCCGTTCGCCGCGCGATAACGCGGGCAGGACTGCACTTCCGCGTCGAGGAGACGACGCACCTCGCGATCCTGCAGTTCGCGAAGTTTCCTCTGTGGAAGGACCTTGACAATTCGTGGAAAGCATTGTCGAGCAACAGCTTGGTTCGGCACCTGATCGATTCGCCCGACAAGCCGTTCACCGACCCGGTGGCCGGCAGCACCGAAGTCGACCTCGATCGGCTCGGCGACGAAATACCGGTATCCGCCGACTCGTCTCAGCTGCAGGCCATCGCTCAAGCTGCCGCCGGACGGACCTTCGTGCTGGAAGGCCCGCCGGGCACCGGCAAATCCCAGACGATCACGAATCTGCTCGCCCACGCCATGGCCGCCGGAAGGCGGGTGCTATTCGTGGCCGAAAAGCGCGCCGCCCTGGACGTCGTCAAGAAACGGCTGCAGGCGGTCGGATTGGGCGAGCTGTCGCTGGATCTGCATGACAAGTCTGCGCGGCCCGCCGCCGTTCGCGAACAGATCCGCGCCGCTTTAGATCTCAGTGTCAGCGCCGATGCCGATTCGCTGCGTACGCAAACCGAGGCGGCTGAATCCAGTCGAAATGCCCTCGCCCGCTACGCGCGGCGGCTGCATGAGGAAAACGCCGCCGGCATGTCGTTGTATTCAGCGCGCACGGCCGAGCTCGCCGCCGACCAGGACGTCGCCCCGATTGAAGTTCCGAAAGAGCTTGTCGCCGGCGGCCCTTCGGAGACGCTGCATGCCCTCCAGCAGGTGATGCGAAAGCTGCCAGAGGTCGCCGATCTCGCGCAGCCAAGCGTCGATCACCCCTGGGGCTTCATCGACTCGCCCCCTGCGGAATCGGATGTCGCCGAAATCCACCGGTGCGCAGTCGAGTTCGACTCAGCGTTAGCCGCAGCCGTCGAGTGTGGCCTCACGATCGAGAGCCTGGGGCGGTGCGGCCTCCCCGCCGGTTTCGACAACTGGGTAAAGCTTTGTGGTGCTCCACGGTACCCGTTGGACGCGCTGGACACCTTGCACGAAGACGCCTGGGCGCAGGAGCTGGCGTCACTCGACGCCGACCTGCATAGCTTGACCCAGCGCACACCCGAGTGGCGGTCAGTCGCCTCGGTGGACGCGGTCGACCTCGACATTCCAACGATTTACGCGGCCGCGGTGGCGGCGGACGAATCGAAGTTCTTCGGGCGCAAGAAACGTCGGCGCGCCGTGCTGGAGCAGCTTTCTGATGTGTTGGTGGTCGACCCGAAAACCATTGACCTCAAAACACTTACTAGCCTCGTCGCGGACATCCTGGAGTCGCACGCTGCGGTTTCCGACGTGCGCGGCAGGGTGGCGAGGATTCCGACCACCGTCATCGGCGAACCGTGGAATCCCCTTGTCGCCGAGCACACCGCGAAGGTCAGGCAGGAATTGGGTTGGCTGCGGTGGACTGCAGCACTCCTTTCGGCTCACCTCAAGGACCCGCACATCGACGATCTGCGGTCGTACTACGCGAATCAGCCCGTCGGCGCCTTCGCCAGCCAACTTGCCCGCATCCCGTCGGCGTGGAGCGCCCTGACGAAAACCACCGAAACCAACTCCGAGCGGCAGAACGAATGGGCACAGCCCCAATCTTTCATCGTCCACTGGTGGGCGATGCGCAGCGCGCGCCGCCTCGGTGACACGGCCTCAATCGAGCATTGGGCAGCGTTATTGCATCTCATCGAACCGCTCAAACCTGCGGGGATGTCCGCCGTGCGGACGGCCATCCTCAACGGCGAGATCGACCCCGACGATGCCAGCTTGGCGTTCGCGCGCGGCATCGCCGTGGCATCCGTTGCCGAGCGCCGCGACGCCACCGCCCTGGGAAGCTTCAGCGCCGAGGCCCACGACAAGACCGTCGAGCGATACACGAAGAGTTTGCGCGCGATCCGCGGCGAGTTGCCTCGAGCGATCCCGGCGGCGCTACTACAAAAGAGGCGATTCGACGCCAATGCGGCCAGCGGCCAGATCGGCGGCTTGCGCCGCCAATTGGACCGACGCCGCGGCGGGATGAGCGTGCGCGGTTTGATCGAGCACTACGGGGAGCTGATCACCCAGATCATGCCGTGCACGATGATGAGCCCCGACTCGGTGGCGCGGTTCTTCCCGGCGCGCCCGGATCTGTTCGACATCGTCGTGTTCGACGAGGCATCTCAAATTCGGGTCGCTGATGCCATCGGGGCGATGGGCCGCAGCCGCTCTGTAGTCGTCGTGGGGGACAGCAAGCAGATGCCGCCGACCAGCTTCGCCGAGGCGAACGCCAACGTCGATGACGCGGACGACAACGACCAAGAGTTCTTCCTCGACGAGGAGTCGATCCTCACCGAGTGCGTCCACGCCCAGCTCCCCCAGCAGTGGTTGTCCTGGCACTACCGCAGCCAGGACGAGGCATTGATTGCCTTCAGCAACCAGCACTACTACAACCGGCGGCTGGCCTCCTTCCCCGCACCGCGAAGCGGTGGCGCGTCCGATGCGGGCGGACAAGGAATATCGCTAATCCGGGTAAACGGGACCTTCGAGCGGTCCGGCAAAGGCAAGACACTGCGGACCAACCGCGTCGAGGCCGATGCCATCGTCGATGACGTAGCGCGGCGGTTCGAGCAGTCGCCCGACGGGGTTCCGTCCCTAGGCATCATCACGTTTAACGCCCAGCAACGCGACCTGATAGATAACCTGTTGCGCGACAGTGCAGACGAACGGGTGGTGCGTGCTCTGGACGAGCCGGACGGGCTTTTCGTCAAGAACCTGGAAAACGTCCAGGGCGACGAGCGCGACACCATCCTGTTCTCGGTAGCATTCAGCGCCAACGAAAAAGGGGTGGTGCCGCTCAACTTCGGGCCGCTGTCGAGGCCCGGCGGGGAACGCCGGCTCAATGTTGCGATCACCCGCGCTCGGCGAGAGGTGGTCCTCTACGCGAGCTTTGACGCGGAGGACCTACGCGCGGAGGAAACCAGCCAGATCGGCACGAAGCATCTGAAGGCGTACCTGGAGATGGCGGCGCGCGGTGTCGACGACGCGGCCGACAGCATGCGTCGGACGCCCGTGATCGATCGCCACCGGGATGACATCGCCGCTGCATTGCGAGACGCCGGTCTGGTCGTGACAACCGATCTCGGCTTGTCCGATTTCCGAGTGGATCTTGTACTTGGGGATCCCACGGAACCCGAGCGGCAGCTTGTCGCAGTTCTCCTCGACGGTCAGAGTTGGCGCGCACGGCGCACCGTTGCCGACCGCGACGCCCTGCCGGTGGATGTTCTGCGCGACCTAATGCATTGGGCTGCTATCGAACGGGTGTGGTTGCCCGAGTGGCTACGACGACCTGAACACGTCGTGGCCCAACTCAAGGAGTCGGTAGAAACAACGCGTCAGCGTGTGCTGTCCGGGGAGATAACGGCGGAGACAGCGCCGCCGGCTCCCCTGCGTCAGAACGCGCCCCTACTGCGAGCGACGCTGCCTCCGAAACCACAAGCGCCACAAAGTCATCCGATGGTGCAGGTCTATCGCGAGTGGAAACCGGGTCGACTCGGGGATGTAACTGTGCTGGACGACCTGCCGATCGCTTACGCGGAGTCGCGGGTATACGACGCGATCATCAGTGCGATGGCCGTGGAAGCCCCGATACACCCGCGTCGACTTACCAAATTGGTTGCAGGAGCCTTCAATCTGACCAGACTCAACGAGAATCGCCATCGATCGATTGAACGAATCGTCCCCGTTGAGTATCGCCGGCCGACAGGCGAGGGGTTCTTCTGGCCCGTCGGCGTCGAGCCAGAAGACTGGCGGATCGTGCGCCGACCACCGGAAGGCGTCAGCCGTCAGTTAGAACACGTGTCGCTGATCGAGATTGGCAACGCGATGATCGTCGTCGCGGAGCAGACGGGTGGGATCGAGACGTACGACCTCAAACGTGAAGCGCTCAATCTGCTGGGTGGCCGCCGCGTCACGCAGGCGATCGATGCTCGGCTGAACGATGCGCTGAACAAGGCACTAGAGCGAAAAGTGCTGCGCCGTAGTTCGTCTGGGCTGATCGTTAGTGACTCGGGATAGGCCTGGAGGCGCAGATTAACGTCGCATTAGCAGTTCAAGATACTCCGACCCATCCTGAGGAAGTCGACGGTGGAGACACACAGCGGGGACATTCCTGCAAACCCTGACGTTCGCCCAGACGGGACTTGCTACTGCGGCTGCAGCGGGACGACGAAGGCCAGCAAGTACTTCGTGCTAACCCACGACCGTAAAGCCGAAGCACGGGCCATCCGAGAACGTTTCGGCAATATCGCGACTTTTGCCGTCTGAGTGGAGACGTATATGCCGAAGGTTGAGGATCAGTAGTAACCCTGACTCTCGGAAGAATAACTTGTCGCACCCGAAGGAAGTTATGAGCAACGGTTTTGCATTCGACCTTGGAGAGTGGTTCTCCGAAAACGCGATTCAAGTTCAACACTATTTAAGACGCTATTTCGACGGAGGATGCAACGATCAGTTCGCTGGGCGCTGGTTCGAAATCTTTGCCGCGGCGGCTGACGTTAACAAGTTCGCCCCGTCGGATGTACTTGCGGTGGAGGCACTTTCTGTAAAGGTGCCGACTGAATCTGCCGCACGGCTCCTCATCACCGAAGCTGACCAATTCAACGGACTGCTAGCGGAGGTGCCCGACGGTATCGACCTTTGGGACATGCCACGATCGGACGTCGAGCCAGAAAGTGCCGCCGCACAACTACATACAGCGCTCATGGAGCTTAAGGGCGTGGGATATGTTACCGCGGGCAAGCTGCTGGCAGCGAAGCGCCCACGACTACTGGCGATCCTCGATTCTGGAGTCAAACGGTTACTAGTGCCTCCCAAGGGGCAATTCTGGGCCAACATGCACGACCAGCTAGCCGATAAGGTAAGGCGACAAACCATTGAAGAGGTGTGTGCCGCTGCACCCAGCGGTGTCAGCCTCCTCCGGAGGATTGATGTAGCGCTATGGATGCATGCGACTGAACGCGCACGAGAGGATGAGTGACACCTCCGATTCGCCATTTTCGAGTTTCCTCGGACAGCCGGGATAGCGGCCAATCCCCAGTTTTCGCGGTTTGGGACGCAGCCCGGCAAATCCCGAGCCGCGCCATGATGTTCCGCAGCGATGACCAACAATTGGCGGCAAGCGCGGCCGCGCAACCTCCGAACCCCTTCACGTGGAAGTGCCGCATGTGTGACTAGCTCACGAAACTACGGTCCAAGCGGCGACTACTCGGACGCGCGCGAATCCACTCTATTCTGCCGCGAAGGTCGCAGCTCCGCGGCAGACTATACGCATATGCAAGTAAACGGGGGACGTCGATGCTCTGCCCCGAGAAATGGAGTGGATCGTGACTGTCGTCGCCACGTCAGCTGCGCCGCCACCGCACCCGTCCCTGGGGGGTGGATCGGGCGCTGTAGCAGCCTCCGCACATGCCGCCTGCGCTCGCTTCCGCGGCACTGATCCGCTGATCGTTGGGCGAACGCGGCGACGTCTCGCAGCGGAAATTGGCTTCGCTGACCAATCGGGACGCATCCCCGATGCGCGATGGATGCGTGCGATGACTTTCGAGCGGCTCGTACGAGATGTGGCGTTTGCCAGCGAGGTCACCACGACGGCGGTGGGGCGTCTCGGGCTTGCACGTCCCACACAGGTAGTGACAGTTAACGCCCACGTCAACGTCGGAAATACGGCGAAACTGCTCGCCGACGCGCATACTCGGTCCGTCCGCGATGGAGACGCCACTCTTATCCACGGACTAGCCGTCCCGTTCGCAGGCTTTGAGGCAACCGGCGCAACAAACGTCCGACCGGATTTCGCGATCGTCGCCGCGACTATAGATCGGACTAGATCTTGGATCATTGTCGGCGACGCGAAGGACTATGAACGCATGCGTTCCCGCGTCGAGGACACGCGGCTACTAAAAGGGTTTCTCCAGGTCGCCGTCGGCGCGGAGTCGCTTGATGCATGGTCTCTGCGGCCGGACAGGATGGCGGTCCACTCACATGGCGTGTTGGCGGTTCCGCGCAACGCTTTCCTGCAGCCCGAGCCGCTCGTGGAGCTGTTGGACGACCACAGGCGTGAAGTGCGGCAGCGCATCGCCGAGCGCGTTCGCGAGGCCGAACTTATATCGTTCGATAAATCGGCGGACGCTGCGCAATTCGTTGCCCACCTGATCGCCACCTTCGACCCTGCGACGTGCCCGACATGCCAACTTTTTAGCTACTGCCGCGATGAACTTCGAACGTCGTCGAACCCGACAGATCTGCTCGTCGAGCTCGGCGTGGCAGCGAATATCCGGCCCAATGTCGTGGGCCTGATCGACGGCACCGGGGTGCTCGGTCAGCCACCCGCGTCTGTAGTTGCGAATGTCATGGCGACGCTGAAGGGCGTCGCGCAGCCCACTGGCCAAAAGCGCGTAGACCAGGCGGGGTTGCCCGGCACTGTAAATGTTGTCATTGCCAAGTCGGACGCCGCGGCACTAGGCGTTCACGGCATCGCGCTCCAACGTGTGACGGCCACAGGGCGAAAGCCGTGGCGAGTCACCGTGTTTGATGATCCACAGGCGCCGAAGACTCGACGCGACCTACTGCGGCTGCTCGGCGAGGAAGTCGCTAATGCGATGCGCGACCAGCGCAAGGCGAACAAGGACGAACCGAGCCCCGTCCATCTGGTCGTTCCGGACACCACGACGGCGGATGTTCTCGTATCGATCGCAGACAACATGGCCGGGATCGAGCTGAGTCGGTTGCGCTGGGAGCGCGACCTTCAAGTGGGTAGACCCGCGCTCACCTTCAACGGAGAACCCGCCGACATCCCTTCGGCGCTGGCAGAATCCGATCGGACGGCCGTGTCATTCCTTTTGGAAGAGGATCGTGCCCGCGCAATGACCCTGCGGTCGCCGATCGTCGACCTTCGAGCGGCGCTAGCCAGACACGTCGCGGCAGGCGGGCCCGCTGTGGCTTCTTATCGTCTGGACTACCTCGTCGGGTGGGCCGAGACACTCACTCGTGGTCCGGTGCAGCCACGACAGTTCGAGGATTACATCGAGACGTCGGACCATACTCCGGGTGCCCGTCTGACCAGTCGCACGTCCAACGCCATCCACACCGCGAGGACCGCTGACCCGCAGGCATACATCGATCTCGTGACCAAAGAACTGGACTACAAATGCACGACGCTCGAGGGTGCACTGAACTACCTCGACACTGTCGCCGACTCGAAGCTCCGGGAGGTTTACCGCGCGATCGAGGGCGACGCACAGGCGGTGTGGCGGCGGAGGCTGCGGCTGCACGCCTCGGATCTGGTTCGGTTCGGTCGAACGTACCGCCACTGGCGCAACTCACTCGTCCCTGCGATCGAGAGTGATACGTTGTGCCGCAATCAACTTCTCGTGTTGGCCAACCCGCAGGCAGCCGAAGATTTGGCGGCGGACGCGGGAATCCGTCACGTCGCGGCCGCAACGGTCGTCAACGTCAACCCGCTGCGACTGTCCGTCGAATCGCGACGCATCGGAGCCGGATCCAAAGTGGTGCTGCTACACGTAGATGGCGAAGCGTGCATCGAACGTTCTCAGGTCACCGTGAAACCCCAGAAGGGCAGCTTCAAGTTCGAGGGTCTGTCGATCGGACCACTCGCTGCCATCGCCGACACCAAGCACTTGGCCTGGGCACCCGAGAACGACCCGGCGGTTTCCGCCGGCGCCCGACTAGTTGTTGCCGACTTCGCGTGGTTCTGCGACTTGAAGGGGAACAAGTTCCTAAAGGTGGACCGGCCAACACCTGACACCATATCGGCCCCTAAACCGGGCTGCACGGACGACTCGTACGAAAACGACCCGAACTCGCACCAGTACTGTTGTCGCCCACACGAAGACGCAGAGGCGGCCTGGTCGGACGAACTTGCGGCACGCCGAGCGCGAGGCGAGCTAAACCCTGACACGTGGCCGCCGGTGATCGACCGCGACGCTTTCGAAGTCGCTAGAGCCGGATCTCCCACTGCAGCTTCGCAGCCGGACTCGGTCGGCCCTCCACCCGACGATTTAACCCTTGACGATGTGGACTGAGCGTGACACTCCAGTTCATTCAGCCCACGCCCAACACTGCCGACCGTATCCACCACGCCCAAGCGGCGGCGCGCAACGCGGCCGTCGCGAACGACGCCGCGAGCGTTCTCAACAACGCTTTGTCAGGCGTCGAACCGATCGACCGGCTGCTGGTACGAGCTGCCGCTGGCGCTGGGAAATCGTTCGTCCTCAAGCGGCTACTCGTCGACGCGGTTGCGCAGCCCAACTGCGCGCGGGTCGCAGTAACTGCGTTCACCAACAACCAAATCCACCCTCTGGCCGTGTCGCTCGGTAAATCCCTAGGCGCCGATCGGGTGTGCCTGTTTGTTGCCAAAGACAGGCTCGGCGACATTCCCAATGACGCACGGACCAACGCGACGATCGCGACAACTACCAGCACCATCCCAGTCGACTCGAAGGTCGTCATATCCACATGCCACAAACTAGGCGCACCGAGCGAACTCCGCCGAATGCGCGAACACTTCGGACCCGGATGGAATGGTGACGCTCCATTCGACGTCCTGTTTGTTGACGAGGCATGGCAGCTTCCCCACTATTTGTTTGACCGCGTCGCGAAGGCCGCGCCCGTAGCGGTCGGCGTGGGCGACGTTGGTCAGCTGCCGCCACTGGAGATCGGGGCCAACCCCTGGCGGGGCGACCCTCGCTACAACCCATATCGCGCATGGCCAACCGAGTTCGACGATGTCGACGATGCCCGCACCGTGTCTGTCGAGCTGCCAGCGGTCTGGCGTCCCGCCGCCGGGCACCTCGACCTATGGCGAGCGTTTTACCCTGACTGGGATGAGCTGAACTGTGTCGCCGCCCCGGGCGACCGCTCGCTGGTTGCCAAGGGCCTGACCGGCGAGACGGCCACCGTTTGGACGCAGGTCGGCACAGGCGTCCCTACACTGCTCGAGGTCGCCGGGCTACGCGACGCGGAGGCTCCCGACATCGACCTCCCGCTCATGGAGGTCGTCGAATCGCTTCTGGATGAACTGCTGTCGTCCGAATTCGCCTTAATACGCACCAACTACGACGACACCGGCGCTCCAACCGGTTCGACAACAACTCAACGTCCGGGCGACGGCTCCACCGACCCCCTCGTCGTGATCCTGGCAACGCGAAACCAAGCGGTCGATGACGCGACCGATGTGGTCGAGCGCCTACGCGAAAAGCACTTACTTGCCGCCAACGAGATCGTCGCCTCAACCGTTGACTCGTGGCAAGGGCAGACGAACGGAATCACGGTCGCCGTACACCCACTCAATGGTGCAACCGAGCTCGACGCGTTCCATTCGGCTTTCGGGCGTCTGGCTGTCACGTGCACACGGGCAACCCACGGATTACTCATGGTTTGCCGACCCGGCCTCATCGAGCTGCTGAACCAAGCACCTCCGCGGCCGGGCACCCCATTCGGCGAACCCGGCAACCGGCACCTGCCGCGCCAAACCCACCAACGCATCCTTGCCACGTTCGCGCGTGGCACGTTGACCATCGACCCGAGTAGCGACTAAGGAGTCACCAGTTGTCCCGGATCAACGACCTGATTCGCCAAGTTAACGAGAAGGACCCGTCGCTCGCCGCCGACCTGCAGCGCGAAGTCGCCGCGCTGGCCGACCGCCGCGCATTCGGCCTCAACTTTGAGCGCCATGTCCCCGAGGCAGTGGAGTTGCCGGGCCGTCGCGTTCGCCGCGGCGACAAGGTGCGCATCCTCCCGGCGCGCGGTTTACCTCCGAAAAAATCGGACGAAAAGCTTTGGCGTGTGGCCTCAATCGAGCGAGACGGCGATTGTCGGACTGCCGAACTCATTGCCCTAGCTGACGACACCGAGACGGCAACAGCCGCCCTCGAGGACCTCGTCGTAGTCGCCGAGTTCCGCGATCCGATCTACCCCGGTTTGGTGTCAACCGGCAAGATCGAGCGCGGCGGCGATAAGCCATACCACACGGTCATTAACGCCGAGAACTTTCACGCGCTGCAGTTACTTATGTTCACGCACCGCGGGAAAGTCGACTGCATCTACATCGACCCGCCATACAACACTGGCGCCCGCGATTGGAAGTACAACAACGACTACGTCGAAGCCGACGACCACTATCGTCACTCGAAATGGTTGGCATTTATGGAGCGGCGCCTAGTCCTCTCTCGGGACCTGTTGAACCCGTTGTCCTCTGCGCTGATTGTCACAATCGACGAACGTGAATACCTACGCCTCGGGCTCCTGCTTGAGCAGACGTTCCCAGAGGCGCGCATACAGATGGTGTCGTCCGTGATCAACCGCAAAGGGGTCGTTCGGACGAATGAACTTACGCGCACAAACGAGTTCATTTTTCTGGTCCTACTCGGTGACCAAAAACTCGTTGCCGAGCGGCAGCTTGCCAACGAGAAGGTCCGTTGGGCGAGTCTTCGGAGGTTCGAGGACTCATCGCGACGCAACGGTCCGCAGCCACGGCCCGATCAGTTTTACCCCATCTACGTTGGAGCCACGTCAGGCCGAATCGAAAATGTTGGAGCCTCAATACCGCTGGGGGTGGACCGATCGACCGTGGCAGACGTGGCCGGATGCCATACCATCTGGCCGCTAAAGCCCGACGGCACGGAGATGATTTGGGGTCTTACACCGGCGACACTGCGGAAGCGTCTTGCCGAGGGATTCGTAAAGGTCATCCGCGGGAAGAATGGCAAGCCACCAACCCTGTACTACCTAACCAGTGGCCAGGTGGCAGAGGTCGCGAGCGGTGAGCTCCTCGTTACTGGTCGCGACCCTGACGGGTCAGTTGTCGTCACATATGCGACTGGAAAGGCGTCGTTGCCAACCACTCAGTGGGACAAAGAGTCACACAATGCCCAGAGCAATGGCACGGGCCTCCTCTCGGCCATCATTCCGGGCCGGAAGTTCCCATACGCCAAATCTGTCTACGCGGTTGAAGACGCTTTGCGACTGGTGGTTGGTGCCACTCCAAACGCCGTGATAGTTGACTTCTTCTCGGGATCGGGCACAACCACGCATGCCGTCCTGCGTCTGAATAGGCAAGACGGCGGCCGACGCCAATCAATACTAGTAACAAATAACGAGGTCGCGGCCGACGAGCAAAAGACATTGCGCCAAAAAGGCGTCCGACCTGGCGACCCAGAGTGGGAACGCCGGGGCATATGCGAGTACGTCGCCAAACCCCGCATTAAGGCGGCCATCACCGGCAAGACCCCTGATGATGAGCCGATAAAAGGTCACTATGCATTCACCGATGAATTCCCGCTAGCCGAGGGTTTCGAGGCGAATGCCGAGTTCTTCACTCTCACTTACGAAGCGCCACTTCGTGTTGCCAGCAACCGGGAGTTCGAGCGAGTCGCCCCTCTCCTCTGGATGCGAGCCGGGTCGCGGGGCTCCCGGATCGACGATATCTCGAAGGGCTGGGACGTCGTGGAAGCGTACGGTGTTATAGCGGATTTCGACCACACCGACGAGTTCATGGACGCACTGGCCACCAAACCGGACGCGACGCATGCATTCGTTGTAACCGACGAGGATTGGCTGTTCGAGTCGGTGTGCCGCGACCTACCTGAGCACATCGAACCTGTCCGGCTGTACGAGGCGTACCTGCGCAACTTCGAGATCGAAGCGGGAAGGGGTGCCCGGTGAAGTTCACCCTGAAGGACTACCAAGCAGAGGGTGTTGAGGACGTCCTGCGCCGTCTGGAGCAAGCGCGCACGCTCTACCGCCGAGACGGACAAGAGACGTCGTTCACGCTCACTGCCACCACCGGCGCCGGCAAGACGGTCATGGCTGCTGCCGCGATCGAAGCTCTGTTCTACGGCAGCGACAACTTCGACTTCGCCGCTGACCCAGGCGCAGTCGTGATCTGGTTCTCCGACGACCCGAACCTGAACCAGCAGACCCGGTTTCGTCTGATGGAAGCGTCCGAGAAGCTCGTATCGTCCGACCTTGTTGTTATCGAGCCCCCCTTTTCCAAGCCCCAGCTCGACCCCGGCAAAGTATATTTTCTGAACACCGGCAAGCTGACGAAGAGCTCGCTCCTCACCCGCGGGCACGACCCCGACGCGCTGACAGGCGCACTGCCCGGCTTGGGCACCGACGCACCGCCGGACATGCAGGGGTGGACGATCTGGGAGACGATCGCGAACACCATCGCTAACGACGACCTGACTGTCTACCTGATCCTCGACGAGGCCCACCGGGGATTTAACACCAAGACCACGTCCGACAAACCGACCATTGTCAGGCGGCTGGTCAACGGCCACGCCGGGTTACCGCCGGTACCCATCGTGTGGGGCATCTCCGCCACGATCGAGAGGTTCCGAGAGGCGATGGACGCGGCCCACGCCGCGAAGAGCCGCCGCGCGTTGTCGGCTGTGACTGTTGAACCGGCTCGAGTTCAGGAGTCCGGGCTCGTGAAAGACACCGTCGTGCTGGATATCCCTGCTGAGGCGGGCAACTTCGATACTGTCCTTGTTCGTCGCGCCGCGAAGAAGCTACGCGCGTCGACCGAACGGTGGAACGAATATGTCCGGTCGCAAGGGTCGACGCAGCTGGTGCACCCGCTGCTCGTCCTTCAAGCACCTAACACACCTAACCCGGACGATCTCGGACGCGCTCTCGATGAGATCTTCCGCGAGTTCCCCGAATTCGGCGCCGAGCAGGTCCGCCACGTCCTAGGCGAACACTCGACGCAACAGTTCGGTTCGTGGGAGGTCCGGTACATCGAGCCCCAGCGGGTCGAAGACGCCACTCACGTGCGTGTGCTCATCGCCAAGGACGGCATCTCGACGGGTTGGGACTGTCCGCGCGCAGAAGTGCTGGTTTCGTTCCGGCCCGCGAAGGACCACACCCACATCACGCAACTGCTCGGTCGCATGGTGCGCAATCCGCTGGCGCGCCGGGTCCCAGGCGACGATCGACTCAACGCGGTCGACTGCATCCTGCCGTTCTTCGACCGCACCACGGCCGGCAACGTCGTGAAGCTCCTGACCGGTCAGTTGACCGAGATGCCGACGACCGGGCCGAAGGTACTGCTCGACGGCCGCGAGCTCGCCCCGAATCCGCACATCGGTATGGATGTTTGGGCATGCTGGGACGCGCTCCCCACCCTGACGGTACCGGCCCGCGGTGCGCGCCCTGTCAAGCGTCTGGTCGCGCTTGCCGAGGCGCTGTCTGGCGATGGTCTGCAGTCAGGCGCGCTGAGCCTAGTCGAGCAGGAGATGCGGACGATTCTCGACACCTACGCGACCAGGTACGCGCGGAAACTAGATGACGCGGAATTCGAGGTTCGTGCAGTGCGCGGGCAATCCATCACCGGCACCGTCGGGAAGTCAAAGCTGACGTACATCGACTTCGTCGAGCGGGCCGACGACCGGGCGATCAGAGTCGCGTTTGAGGACGCGCGCAAGGCATTTGGCGCCGATATAGCGCAGTCATATGTCAACCACCTCGCTCCAGACGACGAAGCGGACGACGACGGCCTCCGATCGGCGTACGTCAAGACGTCCGCGCTCGCCACCGTTCCGGACGTGCGGGAAAAGGTCGACGCCGAGGCGGACGAACTCGCCGACAGGTGGTTTGTCCAGCATCGAGTGTCGATTAAGGGCCTAACCGACGAGCGGCAGCAGGACTACGAGACGATTCGGGCACTTGCGACTGAGCCTCGCCGCGGTGAACTGGCTCGGCCGCGCCGAAGGATGGAGGACTATGCGACCACGGATGACGCGGGGCAGATCGGCGTGGCGCCTCTGGTCGGTAAGCACTTGATGTCCGATGCGGACGGGATGTTCCCCATCGGAACGCTGAATGATTGGGAGCGCGCGGTTGTGATTGCCGAAACCAAGCGGCCCGATTGCGTTGGCTGGTATCGCAATCCAGCCAGAGCCGCGGTTGATTCGCTTGGCGTCACTTACCGCGACGAAGTCGGGAACTGGCGGTCGATGCACCCAGACTTCCTATTCTTTAACGAGATCAACGGCGCGGTGAGGGCATCTATCGTCGATCCGCACGGCCACCACCTTGAAGACTCACTGGTGAAGCTGCAGGCGTTAGCCCGGTTTGCGCAGGAGTACGGCTGCGAATTCCACCGCATCGAGGCGCTCACGAAGATCGGCACCCACATGCGGGTGCTCGACCTGCAAAACGCAACTGTTCGAGAGGTGGTCATCCACGCCAAGGGATCCGTGCAGGCGCTATATGAATCAGACCTCGCGATGAACTATGAGCCGGCTTAGCGGATAAGCCAGTCAAATCAGGTCGCCACCGCCGAAAAAGCTCGTTATCGACGCCCACATTCGGAATAACGGTGCTTCTCAGAACCCCTCAGAGTGTTATGCGGCGGCGCAATCCACTCCTAATCTAAGCACACGGTTTCAGCCTGGACGGACTCTCTGCGGCGCGGGGCGCTGGCCATCCGGGACTGTGCTTCTGGCCACAGTGAACGCCGTCAAGAGTCTGCGCCAATTTCCCACCGCACCGGGGCAGTTCGACGGGAGCTTCTGTCGGAACCCTCTATTACCCTTGACCCATGTCGAGCAGGACATTAGCCGTCTTCGACGGAGACGACACACTGTGGGCAACCGAGCCCCTCTACGACCGTGCCCGAAGGCGCATCCGCACGCTTTTGTGCAGGTTCGGCATCGACGGGGCTCGATGGGAGCTAGTGGAGCGCAAGATCGATCTGGAACGCGTCGCGACTCAGGGTTTCGCGTGGCATCGGTTTCCGCGGTCTTGCTTGCTCGCGTTCGACGAGGTTGCGCCCCTCTGCGCGGAGCCCACAAAGTGGGCACTTAAATTGGTGATCTTTCTTATAGCGTTAGCAGTTTACTTGGAGCACCCATCGCTAATGCCCGATGCGAAAATCGTCCTGCAAGAGGCTGAACAGCGGTATGACCTTGTACTCCTTACCAAAGGTGAGCGATGGATTCAACACCGACGGATTCGCCAGTCGGGGCTTCGGCACTACTTCGACCGTTGTGTCGTCGTGCCTGCGAAGACCACCGAAACATTCACAGCCATCGCCAGGTTTCGGACTGGCCAACGGCTGGCGATTTCGGTTGGCAACAGTCTCCCGTCGGACATCGAACCGGCACTCTCGGCGGGATTTATCGGTGTCTACGTCGACGGCTACATGTGGGAGCACGAGCGACGCGAAACAAGCGCAACAAATGGACAAATAATGGTTGTTTCCGATCTTCGAGGAGCGCTCGAAGCAATCCGACGTATCACGGACACCCACTGGGCTAACTTGTTGCCATGACAACAAGGGTTCGCTGGCACCCCAACCGACCGCCCAAAATTGATACGCGGGACACTGGCGTCACCTTCGTCGATGTGCTCTTTGCACTCGTTGTGGGAAAGATCCTCGAGGTCAGCGTCGGCGGTCCCCTGCCCGCTGCTGCCATCAGCCACCTGTTTGTCGCTGCAGTGCTGACAATCGGAAGCTGGGTGGGCTACCACAACAGCGTGAACCGGGTGAATTACTTTCTCCGGTTCTGGAACTTCCCAACTCTCTTATTCTTGATCGACGTCCTTCTCGTGTATGACTACTGGCTGGTCCCCGTCATGACTGTCCACTACCGGATAGCTGGAAGTAGCTCTCCGCCAGAGGCATTTCGTTCGACAGCCCTCGTAACAGCCGCCGCTCTCCTATATATTGCTTGGGATTTTATCGCCCTGCGCATGCGCCGGTCTGGTAAGTACGAGGAACGCCCTGCCGACCAAGACGTTCCAGCTCGTCGATACGCGTCCATCGCGCTCTTCATCCTGACCGCGGCAACCTTAGCCGTCGTTTGCTGGAAACAGCCGCATACGGATGCGCCGGTAATCTTGGTCGACGGAATCTTGGTCGTACTACTGATTCTGTACCGAACTATTAAAGAAGGCCTAACGCCTGCCGACGCCCTTACGCCCGCCGGCTCGCGATCAACTAGTTAAACTGCACTGCCGTGGGTCGATGCCAGCTCGCCAAATCCTCCACTGACAGTAGCCGAGGTACGCTTCGTTTGACGCTGCGCCGCGACCCGCAACCGTGAATATGGACGTTCCACCAAATTGCTGCCAAGATGGCACGACGCCAGGCCCCATTTTCATCCAGAGGCTGTCACGGCTCACTCGAGGCGGTCCATATGACGGCACCAGGGAACTCGCTTTTGCGACCGATTGTGTAAGGCCCGCCTCACCACCTGCGAACATACCGGGACCATTTGAGTTCGACCTCTTTGCCTGCATGTCGCTTTATGTGCCAAATCACCACGGCCCGCAACTTGAGCACGGCAACCGCATCGCGATCGGCGGCCCCACCTACCAGTTGTTCGCGCCATCGCCTCTCCGAGTGACACCATCTCATCCGGCACCGAACAACATGGGCCTTCTCGGACCAGCCTGCGCCACACGGCAGCGGCGAAACGGGCAACCTAGTACGCAGGCCGCGCAGGCAACGCCTTCAACCAGCCATCCGAAAGCAACTCAAGCAACTGCCCATCCGGATCCCGAATCATCGCCGCGCCGGCCGACACTGACGAATCGACCACCGCTCCCCCGAACTCCGCCACCTGAGCCAGCACACCCGGAAGATCCGACACTGACAACGAGATGTGCGTCAGGCCGATCTGGTCCATCGCCCGCTCCGTGCCGGCATGAACCTGACGCTTCGAGTAGTCCATCAGCTCGAGCACGAACCCGTCGCGCACCAGATAGGTCGCGTGCACGCCGAGCGGCTCGGGCAGTCCGACCAGCTGCGACGTCGCATCATCGGGCGGGTCGAGCTCCCACCAGAACTGGAACCCCAGCAGACCCTCGTAGAAGCGGCGCGACCGCTCGCGATCCGTGACGCACAACCCAACGTGATTGAAAACCGTTCGATGACTTCTCAACCCAACCTCCGCAGCAAGTCAGACCCCAGACGAATGCAATCGCTACCGGCCTTTAACCAAGCTTCTCCACGCCACGCGAAAGCGTAATAATGCAAAGATAAACCAATAAGCGCCCGTCACCGCCAACTAAGCAGACCGCTTCCGTGGGAGAGCTTTCGATGGTCACACGCCCGAAGGTCCGGCCCGACGCCACCGTCGACTTCGACCATCACTCCGACGCGTTCAACCTCAACGAGCTGGCCGTCAATGCCGAACTGCGGCAACGATGTCCAGTCGCCTGGAACGAGAACTACGACGGCTTCTGGTACCTCAGCAGCTACGACGCCGTCAGCCACACGGCCCGCGACGGCGACACCTTCGCCCACAAATACGAACCCAACGCCCCCGACGGCGTCGACTACCAGGGCGAGATGGGCGTCCCGCGCCCCGACGGCCAACCGGCCCTGGGCATCGGCGAGGTCGACGGCCCCTACCACCAAGCCCTCCGCCACGCGCTGGCCCCGTTCTTCTCCCCCGGCGCCGTCGAGAAACTCAAACCGTTCATGGAGCAGTCCGCGCACTGGTTCCTCGACCAACACATCACAACAGGGCAGATGGACCTGGTGCTCGACTACGCCAGCCCGGTCCCGGCCATCCTGACCATGAAGCTGATGGGCCTGCCCTACGACAATTGGCACTTGTACGCCAACCTCTTTCACTCCGTCATGGCCGTCCCCCAAGACAGCGACGAGTACGCCGACGCGATCGCCAAAGTCCCCGCCATGATGCAAGAAGTCATCGAATTCGCCACGGCCAGACGCAGCAACCCCGAAGACGACCTGACCAGCTTCCTGCTGCAATTCGAATTCGACGGCCACCGCCTCACCGACGAGCAGCTGCTCAACATCCTGTGGAACCTCATCGGCGGCGGCGTCGACACCACCACCTCACAAACCGCACTGACCCTAAGGCACCTGGGCACTCACCCCGACCTCAGACAGCAACTCATCGACCATCCCGAGCTCTACCGCACCGCCACCGACGAATTCCTGCGCTACTTCTCGGTCAACCAAACCCTCAGCCGCACAGTCACTCACGACGTCGTCCTCGGCGGCCAATGCCTGAGAAAGAACGACCGGGTCGTCCTTAGCTGGCTCTCGGCCAACCACGACGAAACCGAGTTCGACCGACCCGACGAGATCATCCTCGACCGCGCGCCCAACCGCCACGTCGCATTCGGCCTCGGCCCGCACCGCTGCATCGGATCGCATCTCGCCCGGCTGATGTCGGCAGTGATGGTCAAGGCCGTCCTCGACCGCATCCCCGACTATGAAGTCGACGTCGAAAACGTCCACCAGTACCTGGGCAACCCGAGCATGACTGGGCTGGGCAAGCTTCCGGTCACCTTCACCCCGGGACCCAGCCGGGAAACAGAACGGCCCTGGTGAGCACTCAAAGCACTTGCGCCACAACGCCCGCGACCAGCTCGTCGGGAGCCTCCACGATCCCCACCGCCTGCAGTTGCCCGCCGATCGCAAGCGTCGCGATGCCGTGCACCAGCGACCAGAGCGGCCCGGCCACCTCGCGGGGATCCTGAGCCGCGACGATCCCGGCCTCCTGGCACCGGGTGATCGCGTCGAGCAGGTCCCCGAACGCCTGCTCGCCGGCTATCGCAAGGCCCTGCTCGGCCTTCAGCGACGCCCCGAACATCACCTGATAGTGATCGGGATGGGCGATGGCCCACCGCACGTAGGCCCGCCCGAGCTCCGTCACCCGTTCCTTCGGATCCGACACGCGATCGGCCGCCGCGGCCAACTCGGCGTGCAGTTCGCGGAATCCCTGTTCGGCGACCGAGGCCAGCAGCTCGGCCTTGTCGGCGAAGTGCCGGTACGGCGCCGCGGCGCTGACCCCGGCGCGGCGCGCCGCCTCCGTGAGGGTGAACCCTTTCGGCCCCTTCTCGGCCACTAGCGACAGCGCGGCGCTGGTGAGCGCGCGCTTGAGATCACCGTGGTGATAGCTCTCCCGCCGGCGCAAGGTCGACCGCTTCACAGCCATGTTGACGACATTAACATTAAGGTCTATGTTAATGACATTCACATCGGCGACCAAGGAGACGACATGACGAATCTGCTTGACACCACATCCACGCTCGCCGGCACCCGCGACCGGGAGCGCACGGCCGACCTGCTCGGTCAGGCCCTCGCCCAGGGCTACCTGCAGATCGACGAGTACGACCGACGGCTACAAGCCGCTTTCCAGACGCAGACCGACCACGAACTCCGCGAACTGCTCGCCGACCTGCCGGTCAATCGCATCCGGCGCGACGATCCCCGCCGGCGCGCCGCTCGCGTCGCCGCGGCCCGTCGCGGCGTGCGCGCCCACCTCGCCGCGTACCTGGCCATGGTCGTCGTCGTGCTCACCGTCTGGGCGGCCGTCGCCCTGACGACCGGCGCGACCTATTTCTGGCCGATCTGGCCCATCCTGGGTGCGGGCATCGGGCTCGCCAGCCACGCCGTGTCGATACCGCGGCTCAAGCAGAGCCGTTGGCAACCAACGCTTTCGGCCGTGCTTGCACCGGGATTGTGTGCAAACCGCTATCACATCCGCTAGCGCGTTCGAAAGACATGTGCCACCCTGCGCGTTGGCACGGCCGGGTATGCCGAAGAGGTTGCCTTCCCAGTGATTACGACGCCGTCGCGTACTGCAGGACGGGTTCCGACGAATCGACGTGCCCGTAGCTGATGATCCGCAGCCGGTGCGGGCGGACCTCGTAGACGACGCCGTCGACCGGATTGGTGACGTCGAATCCGTCCTCGACGGGCTTGGCGTTGGAAAGCTCGATGTGGGCGCCATCGCGAATCCGCTCGCCGCGGTAATAGTAAGTCCCGCTGAGGTTTTGACACACCACCGCCAGCGACTTGGCGGTGCGCACCACGGCGGCCGGCGGGTTGCCGGGGTCGCAGCGGGCCGTCTCGCCGACGAACCCGAGCCCGTCGGCGCCCTTCACCGGACGCGACAACGTCGGCGTCAGCGGCGGCGGTGAGCTCGACGGCGCGGGAGGTGCGGCCGCTCGCGCTGACGACGGCCCCGGGGAGGCCGAACTGTTGTGATGAGTGCCGACAACGGATTTCACCGACAACACCAGGCCGGCGATCAGCAGCACCGTCGCCACCGCTGTCACCACGAGCGGCGCGTGGCCTACCATCAGTCGGCGCGCGGGCCGCGGCGACGCAGGGGGCGGCTCGGGGGCGTCGCCGTCGGGGCCGGTATCCGGAAGCGCCACCGCCGGGAACGGACGGGTGCGCGGGAGCGGGAGCTGGCCGGCCCCAACGGAAACCGGCTCGTACGCCGCGAACACCGCTTCGCTGGCGGCCCGGGCCAATGCGCCGGCCGAATCAAATCGCGCCGTGCGCTGTTTGGCCATGCCTCGGGTGATGATGTCGTCGTAGTCCCGGCCGACGCCGCGGCGCATGATGCTGGGCCTCGGCGCCGGCGACAGCAGGTGCGCGCTCTTCAGCTCCCCCGCGTCCTCGGTCTCGAACGGCGGCTGCCCGGTGAGGCACTCGTAGAGCACACATGCCAAGGAGTAGACGTCGGTCTGCGACCCGATGCGTCCGGTGGTGAATCGCTCGGGCGCCATGTACGTGCGCGAAAGGGACTCGTCCCCGGCGGCTTCGGCGATGCCGAAGTCGGCCAGGTAGGTGAAGTGATCGTGGGTGAGCAGAATGTTTTCGGGTTTGACGTCGAGGTGCACCAGCCCGGCGGCGTGGGCGGCGTCCAGGGCGCGCGCCACCTGGGCGGTGATCGATGCCGCGCGCGAGGGCTCCAGCGCGCCCTGCTCGCGCAGCAGGTCCTTGAGGCTGCCCCCGTCGTCGACCAGATGCATGTCGATGAACGGCACCCCGTCGATCTCGCCGAAGTCATGCAGCGGCAGGACGTGGGGCTCCTGCAGTCGCGTCACCTTGCGGCATTCGCGCCAAAGTCGTTGCTGGAAGCCAGGGTCCGCGGCCGTCTCGCCACGTAATAGCTTGAGCGCGACCATCCGGTCCTTAACCGTGTCGTAGGCCCGATAGACCTCGCCCAGTCCCCCGGCACCGATCAGTGATCGCAGCTCATACGGCCCGAACCGGGTACCGAGCCGCGAACCGCGGGACGAGGAGGCCACTGCGCAATCCTTTCGCAACGTCGAAGACAGTCCAGCCCGCGTGTTCCCGAATCGGGCGTCGACATAACGTGCGCAGGCTCACGCGTGTCGCAACCGCGCGGCAGCGCCGCCCGCAACTACGGTGCGCCGCCGTCCCCCACACCCCGATACAGTGAGTGGCTGTCCGACGGGAGAAGGTGGGCCTTCGATGACCGACATGACAACGCGGTTCGCGGCGATCGTCGGCGCGCACCACATCCTAACGGGCGACGCCATCTCCGACGACTACGCACACGACGAGGTGCTGACCAAGCCCCCGCAACGACCCGCGTACCTGGCCAAGCCCGCGACCGCCGACGAGCTGGCACAACTGCTCAGGGCCGCCACGGAAAACCACGTGCCGGTGACGGCCCGCGGCTCGGGAACCGGCCTGTCGGGCGCGGCGATCCCCCGCGCCGACGGCCTGCTGATCTCGTTCGAGCGCATGAACGCCGTGCTCGAGGTCGACGTCACCAACCAGGTCGCCGTCGTCCAGCCCGGCGTGACGCTCACCGAACTGGACGCCGCGACCGCCGGCACGGGGCTGCGGTACATGGTCCACCCCGGCGAGCTGTCCTCCAGCGTCGGCGGCAACGTCGGCACCAACGCCGGCGGCATGCGCGCGGTCAAGTACGGCATCGCCCGCCACAACGTGCTCGGCTTGCAGGCGGCGCTGCCCACCGGCGAGATCATCCGCACCGGCGGCAAGATCGCCAAGGTCTCCACCGGCTACGACCTGACCCAGCTCATCGTCGGCTCCGAGGGCACCCTGGCGCTGGCCACCGAGGTGATCGTCAAGCTGCATCCCCGCCTGGACCACACCGCCACCGTGCTCGCGCCGTTCGCCGACTTCGACCAGGTCATGCAGGCCGTGCCGAAGATCCTCGCCAGCGGCCTGGCACCCTACATCCTGGAATACATCGACAACGTGACGATGGCCGCGCTGGTCCATACCCAGAACCTGGAGCTCGGCGTTCCCGACGACGTCCGCGACAGCTGCCAGGCCTATCTCGTTGTGGCGCTCGAGAACCGGACCGTGGATCGGCTGGACGAGGATGTCGAGACGACGGGTGAGCTGCTCGCTGAGCTGGGTGCCGTCGACGCCTATGTGCTCGACGGCGGCGCGGCGCGCAAGCTGATCGAGGCACGCGAGAAGGCGTTTTGGACGCTCAAGGCGGTGGGCGCCGACGACCTCATCGACGCCGTCGTGCCGCGCGGCGCGATGCCGAAGTTCCTGTCCACCGCGCGCGAATTGGCGACGGCGGCCGGCGGTGCCGCGGCGGGGTGCGGGCACGCCGGCGACGGCAACGTGCACCTGGCCATCTTCTGCCCGGACCCCGCGACGCGGAAGAAGCTGTTGACCGACATCTTCGCGCTGGCAATGGAATTGGGCGGGGCGATCTCCGGCGAGCACGGCCTCGGCCGCGCCAAGGCCCCGTACTTCGTCGAACTCGAGGATCCCGTCAAGGTGGACCTGATGCGCCGCATCAAGGCCGGCTTCGACCCGGCCGGGATCCTCAACCCCGACGTCGTATTCGCTTCGGGCGACGCGTAATCCGCCAGACGCCCTAGCCGACCAGCACGTCGTCAAGCGCCCGCAGGGCCGCCGCGGCGCGCCCGATGCCATACTCGGCGCAGAAGCGAATCACGTCACGGACGTCGTCCCCGGCAGCCCGAACGTGAACGCGGCCACCTCCAGTCCGAGCTTTTCGAATTGCGGATCCAGCTCCCCCAGCGGGCTGCTCGGTAGGTCCATCGTCAACGCGCCGTTGCCAATTGGCTCACGATGTCGAGGCGGAGGAACTCCGGCGCCTTGATCACCTTGCGCAGCATGAACCGGATGAACGCCGGCATGTCGGTGGCGTCCTCGTCGCGGAACACGACCGGGGCGCCGAGCTGATACCGCCGGCGCCGGGTCTGCAGTTCGCAGCCCCCCGCGGCCAGAACGTTGCGCACCCAATCGGTTTCGGGGCCGTATGTCAGCGCGATCACAAATCCGTTGTGGCGGCGGAAAGCCCACAGCGGGGTGCGGAAGGTGCGCCCCGATTTGCGTCCGCGATGGACGACGATAGCCCATCCCGGCGCCCACGGGGCGATGTACTTGGTGAACCGATTGAGGCCGATCTTGTTGGCCCGGGCAACCCATCGCGGTGCTGGCATCTCCTTAACTCCTCACTTGGGGAATTTATGGATCCAGGCTAACGCTGCAGCATCCGGAAGTCAACGACTGTAGAATTTCCGGATTGTGCCCCCCATTGGACGACGCCCGGGCAACCCCGACACCCGGAACGACATCGTGGCGACCGCTCGACGGCTGTTCGCCGAGTCGGGATACGACAAGACCTCGGTCCGCGACATCGCCGCCGGCGCCGGCGTCGATCCGGCGCTGATCCGGCACTATTTCGGCAGCAAGGCCGAGCTGTTCCGGTCCACCATGGGGTGGCCGTTCGACCCGGCCGAGATCAGCGCGCGCATCGCCGGCGGCGATCGCGAGGAAATCGGCGCGCGCCTGACGCGGGTGTTCTTCGAAGCATGGGAGCGGCCGGACTCGCGCGCTTCCCTACTGGCAATCCTGCGGGGCGCCGCCACCCACGACGAGTCGGCCGCCCTGGTGCGTCAGTTCATTCAGGGCCAGCTGTATCCGCAGATGGCCAAACTGCTGACGGGATCGGATGCACAACTGCGTGTCGATCTGGCCATGGGCCAACTCCTGGGCATCGCCTACTTGCGCCACGTCCTGCAGGTCGAACCGATCGCGTCCGCTCCAGTGGACGAACTCATCGCGCGGGTCACCCCGATCGTCACCGCCCATCTCACGCCGCGGGGTTAGACGACCTCGGGACGTCGCGGGCCGGTGATCCGGGGCCGACGCGGGGCGGTATTCCGGTGCGACGCCGGGCGGTATTCCGGTGCCACCGCGGTCCGGACGACCATACGAAGTGCCCACCTCCGAGCGACAACACACTGCCGCGCATCGCGATTGTCGCTCGGAGGTGGGCAAAAGATATGCCGTCTCGCGGAGAGACGAAAGTGGCGCATGTGACTCACCGGGCCACCGACAGCCGACTAGCTCGGCCCGGTGACCATCGGCATCAGGTAGTTGCGCACGTAGGTGCGGGTGTCGTCAATGGTGGCCAGGTTGATGCCGGTGTGCGGGGTGACGATGAATGACAGCGTCAGCCGGGTGTGCAGTTCGGCGACGGTGCGCAGGTGGCGCTCCTGAGCCGCCGTGGTTTTCGAAGCGCCGTAGAGCGCGGCGCGCAGCAGCCCCATGGCGTGCTCGGTGGCGAAGTCGAGAATGGCGCCCGCGTCGATAGTCAGGCTGGGCAGAATCGTTTCGGGCTCGGTGCGGAGCAGCTTCTTGAGCAAGGCGTGTTCGCGCATGAACGTCACCGAGAACAGCGTGCTGTAGACCATGCGCTCTTCGAGTGTCGTGCCACGCGCCCAGGCCTGCGCGTCGCCCTCGAGGAAGCGGCGCGCCTCGGCCAGCACGACGGCATCGACGAGCGCCGCCTTGGTCGGGAACCGCCGATACAGGGTGGCGCGCCCGACGCCGCTGCGCCGCGCGACATCTTCCATGGTGGTTCGGCGCATCCCCACCAGCTCGGCCTGTTCGGCGGTGGCGGCCAGGATGCGGGCGGTGATCTCGTCGGGGTTGTCGACCTGCGCAAGCACGACGGGATCGGGCTCGGTGAGTCGCCGCACGAACTCCGCCGTTCGCGTCGAGGTCACGAATCCCTCCTTGCCCGCTCGTCGCGGTCGTCGTATCGTAGCGATCGGAACATGCGAGACATTTAGGGTCTCATTGTATCGCAAGGTGCAAGCGGGGTTGAGATTCCGGGAGGGATCCGTATGCGTGTCGGACTCAGGGCCCGGTGGGCGGCCATGCACGGCGTGCCGCGGGCGTACTTCGCCGTTCAGGCCCGCCGCGGCGACCCCCTGGCGCGGCTGCTGCGCAGCGGAACGGCCGATGACCGCTATGCGCTGATGGAGCAGATCCGGGCGCGCGGACGCGTGGTGCGCTCCCCGTACGTGTGGGCCAGTGTCGACCATGCCGTGTGTCGACAAATTCTGCGGGACAAGCGCTTTGGTGTCACCGCGCCCAGCGAGATGGAATTGCCCCGCCCGCTGAAGGCGCTCATCGCCAAAACCGACCCCGGCGTGGCCAACCCGGTCGAACCACCCGCGATGGTGATCGTGAATCCGCCCGATCACACCCGCTACCGGCAACTGGTGGCGCAAAGCTTCACCCCGCGCGCGATCGACTCACTGGACACCCGGGTCGCCGAAGTGACGATGGAGTTGATCGAGCGCATCGCCGCCACAACGCAGCCCGATTTGATCGCCGACTTCGCGATGCAACTGCCGGTCGCTATTATCGCCGAAATCCTTGGCCTGCCGCCTGATTCGTATCCGCGCATGCTGGGGTGGGGCCGCAGCGGTTCCCCGCTGCTGGACATCGGGATCGACTGGAAGACGTACCGCGACGCCATCGACGGGCTGCGCGGCGCCGACGATTACCTGCTCGAGCACCTCCACAGACTGCGCGCCGGCCAGCAGAGCGACAATCCGTTCGGCCGCATGGCCGCCGACGGCTCGCTGACCGACCGCGAACTCACCGCCAACGCCGCGCTGATCGTCGGCGCGGGCTTCGAGACGACGGTGAACCTGATCGGCAACGGCATCGTGCTGTTGCTGCAGCACCCCGAGCAGTTGGCCCTGCTGCACGACAATCCGGACCTGTGGCCGTCCGCGGTCGAGGAGATCCTGCGGTTCGCCAGTCCGGTTCAGATGACCGCGCGCACCCCGAACTGCGACGTCGAAATCGCTGGCGCCCACATCGCGTCCGGCGACATGGTCGGACTGTTCCTCGGCGGCGCCAACCGCGACCCGAAGGTGTTCACCGAGCCAACGACTTTCGATATCACCCGGGCCAACGCGCGCGACCACCTCGCGTTCGCATCCGGCATCCACGCCTGCCTCGGTGCCGCCCTGGCCCGCATCGAGGGAGCGACCGCCCTGCGCGCACTGTTCGAGAGTTTTCCCGATCTGCGCCTGACGGCTCCCCCACAACCGCGAGGGCTGATCAACTTGCACGGATACACCCGGCTGCCGGCCCAACTCGGCGGTCGCAGAACGACTTCCGCCAAACTCCCCGTCTAAACCTCAGTTACGCAACGGTTCTCGACCGATAGCCGGCGTCACGGACGCGTCCACGTCGGTTTCCTCGTGGTCGGCGAGCCAGCGTTCGGCGTCGATGGCGGCCGAACAGCCGCTGCCCGCGGCGGTGACGGCCTGGCGGTAGGTGCGATCCACCAGATCCCCGGCGGCGAACACCCCCTCGATCGAGGTACTGGTAGTGCGGCCACGCACCAACACATACCCATCCGCGTCGGTCTCGAGCACCTCGCGCACCAACTCCGAACGCGGGTCATGCCCGATCGCCACGAACACCCCGCTCACCGCCAACGTCGAGGACGCACCGCTCACCGTGTCACGCAACCGCAACCCCGTCACCGTCTGGGCACCCTCGACCGCCTCAACCGCCTTATTGGTCAGGAACGTGATCTTGTCGTTGGCCTTCGCCCGCTCCAACATGATCCGCGAGGCCCGGAACTCCTCACGGCGATGCACCAACGTCACACTGCGGGCAAACCGGGTCAAAAACGTGGCCTCCTCCATCGCCGAATCCCCACCACCGATCACCGCGATGTCTTGATCCTTGAAAAAGAACCCATCACAGGTCGCACACGAGCTCACCCCACGACCCAACAACTCCTGCTCACCGGGCACCCCCAAATACCGGGCCGCCGCCCCCATCGCCAAAATCACCGCCCGCCCCCGAACGGTCTCCCCCTCGCTGGTGGTCACCGACTTCACCGCACCCTCCAGCGACACCGATTCGACGTCTTCCATCCGCAGATCAGCACCAAACCGCAACGCCTGCTCACGCATCTGATCCATCAACTCCGGACCCATGATCCCGTCACGAAACCCCGGATAATTCTCCACCTCGGTCGTCGTCATCAACGCCCCACCAAACGACGTCCCCTCAAACACCACCGGCGCCAACTGCGCCCGCGCCGCATACAACGCCGCGGTATACCCAGCAGGACCCGAACCAATAATGATCACGTCATGGATGTCGGAGGAGCTCATAAGCGGCCACACTACTGTGAGTCCGGCCAATCCCTCTGGCCGCCAAGGCAACGCCGTGAAGCAGCGCACACAACGCGAGGTTGTGCCCTCACAACATGTGACCTCTACTGACGCCGGCGCGACTCGTGCACTATGGAATCGCGCCCCGTGGGTCCAATGACGAACCTGCGGGTGCCCACAGACCCAACATCATCGCGAATGCCCGGTAGCCGAGAAGGCCCGCAGCCCGCCTCCGGCCGCACGCCGCCAATCTGAGCCGCCGCGACGAAGTTCGCGAAGGAGCACGCATATGACCACCGCACGTCCCGTCAAGACCCGCAACGAGGGTCAGTGGGCGCTGGGGGATCGCGAACCCCTCAATGACACCGAGAAGATCAAGAACGACGACGGGCCGCTGAACGTCCGCGACCGCATCATCAACGTCTACTCCAAGCAGGGCTTCGACAGCATCGACAAGTCCGACCTGCGCGGACGGTTCCGCTGGATGGGCCTCTACACCCAGCGCGAGCAGGGCTACGACGGCAGCTGGACCGGCGACGAGAACACCGACAAGATCGAAGCCAAGTACTTCATGATGCGGGTCCGCTCGGACGGCAAGGCGATGACGGCGCACACGATGCGCACGCTGGGCCAGATTTCGACTGAATTCGCCCGCGACACCGCCGACATCAGCGACCGCGAAAACCTGCAACTGCACTGGGTCCGCATCGAGGACGTCCCCGAGATCTGGCGGCGGCTCGACTCCGTCGGGCTGCAGACCACCGAGGCCTGCGGCGACTGCCCCCGCGGCATCCACGGTTCGCCGCTGGCCGGCGACTCGCTCGACGAGGTGCTCGACCCCTCGTCCGCGATCGACGAGATCGTCCGCCGCTCGCTGAACAACCCGGAATACGCCAACCTGCCGCGCAAGTACAAGACCGCGGTCTCCGGTCTGCAGGACGTCTCGCACGAGACGCACGACATCGCGTTCGTCGGCGTCCACCACCCCGAACACGGCCCCGGCCTGGATCTGTGGGTGGGCGGCGGCTTGTCGACCAACCCGATGCTGGCCCAGCGGCTCGGCGTCTGGGTTCCGCTGAACGAGGTGCCCGACGTCTGGGAGGCCGTCACCCAGCTGTTCCGCGACTACGGCTACCGCCGGCTGCGCGCCAAGGCCCGGCTGAAGTTCCTGGTCAAGGACTGGGGCGTCGAAAAATTCCGCGAAGTCCTCGAAGAGGAATACCTCAACCGCCGGCTGATCGACGGCCCGGCCCCCACGCCGGTCAAGCACACCATCGACCACGTCGGCGTGCAGCGAATCAAGAACGGCCTCAACGCCGTTGGCGTCGCGCCGATCGCCGGGCGCGTGTCGGGCAGCACCCTGTCGGCCGTGGCCGACCTGATGGAGAAGGCCGGCTCCGACCGGGCGCGGTGGACCCCGTTCCAAAAGCTGGTCATCCTCGACGTCGCCGACGACAAGGTCGACGAACTGGTCGCGGGCCTCGACGCGCTCGGGCTGCCGTCGCGGCCGTCGTCGTGGCGCAAGAACACCATGGCGTGCACCGGCATTGAGTACTGCAAGCTGTCGTTCGCCGAAACCCGGGTGCGCACCCAGACTTTGGTGCCCGAGCTCGAGCGGCGCCTGGCCGACGTCGAGTCGCGACTGGACGTGCCGATCAGCGTGCACCTCAACGGCTGCCCGAACTCGTGCGCCCGAATCCAGGTCGCCGACATCGGATTCAAGGGCCAGTGGATCGACGACGGTGACGGCAATTCGGTCGAGGGCTTCCAGGTGCATCTGGGCGGCGGCCTGGGCGAGCAGAGCGGCTTCGGCCGAAAACTGCGCCAGCACAAGGTCACCAGCGCCGAGCTGGGCGACTACATCGACCGGGTGACCCGCAAGTACCTCGAAAAGCGCGACAGCGGAGAGGCTTTCGCGTCCTGGGCGCTGCGCGCCGAGGAGGACGACCTGCGGTGAGCACGCTCGTCCTCACCGCGCACGGCAGCCGCGACCCCCGGTCGGGTGCCAACGCCGAAGCCGTGGCCGACCGCCTGAGGCGGATGCGGCCGGACCTCGACGTGCGGCTGGCGTTCCTCGAGCTCAACGCCCCGAACTTCGTCGACGTGCTGGCCGGCCTGCCCGATAGCCGCCACGCCGTCGTGGCCCCGTTGCTGCTGGCCAGCGCGTATCACGCACGCCTGGACATCCCCGAACAGATCGCCCGCGCCGGCGCCCAGGGCATCCGGCAGGCCGACGTGCTCGGCGAGGACGACCGCCTGGTCACCGTCCTGCGTGAGCGTCTGACCGAGATCGGCGTGTCGCCCCTCGACGACGATCTCGGGGTGATGGTCGTCGCGATCGGCTCGTCGAACCTGGCCGCCAATGCCCGCACCGCGAAGGTGGCGTCGCGGCTGGCCGCCGGCACCCGATGGGCCGGCGCCGCAACGGCGTTCGCCACCCGGCCCGAGGCGTCGGTGGCCCGGGCCGCCGAGCAGCTGCGCCGCCGCGGCGCTCGCCGACTGGTGATCGCGCCGTGGTTCTTGGCGCCCGGATTCATCACCGACGGCGTGTCAACTTTCGCCCGGGACAACGGCATTCGGATGGCCTCCCCGCTGGGCGCGCACCCGCTAGTGGCCGAGACCGTGCTCGACCGCTACGACGAGGCGCTGGCCGCCGACGCCGCGGCGTAAGCCCTGCCTCTCTCCTTCTTCCCGCCGAACGTCGAGTTGTTGAGGCAAAACGCCCGCAAACGCCGCCACAACTCCACGCTCGCCGAGCGTCCTACGCCGTCGTGCGGTTGATGATGTGACTCAACAGGTCGCGGATCGCCCCGGCCGGCGGAGTACGCCCGCCGACCCAGATGGCCCGAAACTTGCGGCGCAGATCCAGCTTTGGGATGTGGACCGCGTGCAGACGCCCGACCGCCAGGTCGTCGGCCACCGCCAGCCGGCTCATCGCCGCCGGGCCCGCGCCGGCCAGGACGGCGGCGCGCATCGCCGCCGACGACGTCAACTCCAGCACGGGTGCGGCTTGCTGCATGTCCTCCCCGAGCACCTGGCGCAGCGCCGCCGCCAGCGAATCGCGGATGCCGGAATGGAGTTCGCGGGACACCAACGGCGTCTGCGCGAGTTCGCGCGCGGTCACGATCCGCGACCGTCGGGCCCACTTGTGGTCCGGCGGGACGACGATCACCAGCTCGTCCTCCCCCACCACGCAGCTGCCCAAACCCTTTGGTGTGCCGGGGTTTTCGACGAACCCGAGGTCGGCGGTGCCGTCGCGCACCGAGGCGATCGCGTGGTCACTGTTGGTGGCGGTCAGGATGACCTGCGGCGCGGTGTCGCCGCGCCGCGCCGCATCGGCCTGCAGGGACAGCAACCAGTGCGGCATGAGTTGCTCGGAGATCGTCTGGCTGGCCGACACCCGGATGCGTTCGCGGCCTTCCTTGCGCAGCGAGCCCAGCCCGGCGTCGACCTCGTGGGCGACGTCGAGCAGGCGGGTCGCCCAGTCCGCGACGATCAGGCCCGCGGGCGTCAGTTGGGAGCCGCGCGTGGTCCGGACGGCCAGGGTGACGCCGATCTGGGCCTCCATGGTGGCCAGGCGCCGGGAGATCGCCTGCTGGGTCAGCCCCAGCTCACGCGCGGCCCGGCCGAGGCTGCCCGTCTCGGCGATCGCCAAAAACGCCTCGAACGAGGCCAGTTCGGGCAGCCGCGGGCTGAGTGGCATGGTGCAGCGCTCACAATCAAATCGTGTGACCACAACTATAGCTTGTGACACCACAACGCCAAACCTCTACTCACGCCCGGCGCGGGCCGGAAGCATGGGAAACATTGCCGCCCGAAAGGGGCGGTGAGCCGCGCGGATGCCGCCGCGCTAAATTAGCCAGCCTGACCGAGTTGCTGCGGCCCGCAGCCGGCTGACCCCGCTAGCCAGACGGAAGGACAACATTCGTGGCCTACGTGATCGCCGAACCCTGCGTCGACATCAAAGACAAGGCATGCATCGAGGAATGCCCCGTCGACTGCATCTACGAGGGCGCCCGGATGCTCTACATCCACCCCGACGAGTGCGTGGACTGCGGCGCCTGCGAGCCGGTGTGCCCGGTCGAGTCGATCTTCTACGAGGACGACCTGCCCGACGAGCACAGCGGATACCTGCAGATCAACGCCGACTTCTTCGCCGAGCTCGGCTCGCCCGGCGGAGCCGCGAAGGTCGGGCTGACCGAGAACGACCCCGCCCCGGTGAAGAACCTCGAGAGCAGGGCAGAGGCGTCGTAGCCCGCTAATCCGAGACGAATCCACCCGTTTCGTAAGGTGAGGCAATGCGGACAGCTCGAATCATCCACCTCACCCGGCAAGTCGGGTCGCTAGCGGTCACCGCGGTGACCGCGGCGTCCACACTCAACGCCTACCGCCCCCTGGCGCGCGGCGGCTACCCGTCGCTGTACTCGTGGATGGTCGGGCTCATCGTCACCGAGTTGCCGCTGCAGACGCTGGTCAGCCAGCTCGGCGGGCTGGCCCTGACGGCACGGCGCCTGACGCGGCCCGTGCGCATCACGGCATGGTTGGTCGCCGGGCTCTCGGCGCTCGGCCTGCTCAACCTGAGCCGCGCCGGCCATCGCGCCAACGTGCCGCTGACCGAGGCGTTGGACAGCGGGCTGGGACCGGACCGCCTCACCGAGTCGGCCAGCCTGTGGCGCCGGCCGAGCGGCAGCGGCACCGCCAAGACGCCGGGACTGCTACGGATGCTGCGGATCTACCGCGACTACGCCCACGACTCCAACATCAGCTACGGCGAATTCGGCGGCGCCAACCGCCTGGACATCTGGCGGCGCCCCGACCTCGATCCGGCCGGCAAGGCCCCGGTGCTGTTCCAGATCCCCGGCGGCGCCTGGACGACGGGAAACAAACGCGGACAAGCGCATCCGCTGATGAGCCACCTCGCCGAACTCGGCTGGATCTGCGTGGCGATCAACTACCGGCACAGCCCGCGCAATACCTGGCCCGACCACATCGTCGACGTCAAGCGCGCCCTCGCCTGGGTCAAACAACACATCGCCGAATACGGCGGCGACCCCGACTTCATCGCCATCACCGGCGGCTCGGCCGGCGGCCATTTGTCGTCGCTGGCCGCGCTCACCCCCAACGACCCGCAATTCCAGCCGGGCTTCGAGGACGTCGACACCCGCGTGCAGGCGGCCGTGCCGTTCTACGGCATCTACGACTTCACCCGATTCGACAAGACGCTGCACCCGATGATGCCCGGGCTGCTGATCAAGTCGATCATCAAACAAAAGCCTTCGACCCACCGACAGACGTTCGAAACCGCGTCGCCGGTCAACCACATCCATGCCGACGCTCCCCCGTTCTTCGTCCTGCACGGCCGCAACGACTCGCTGGCCTACGTCGAACAGGCGCGCACCTTCGTCGAAAAGCTGCGCCAAACCAGCGCACAGCCGGTGCTCTACGCCGAATTGCCTTTCACCCAACACGCTTTCGACATCTTCGGCTCGGTGCGCGCGGCGCACACCGCGGTGGCCGTCGAGCAATTCCTCGCCGAGATCTACGCACGCCAACGCCAGGTCGCCGTCGCGTAACCGCTGACGCCGCAAGGACTTATCGCACGGTCACGGTCAGCGTGTAGACGCATCCCGGCTTGGCGTCCTTTTCCACAAAGCTGTTGTACGTCGCGCCGATGGTGGTGGTCCCCGGTCTCATGGCCGCGAACGTCCACGTCTCGGTGCCCGGCGCCCCCAGGGCGTCGGAGGCCGGCGGCACGAACTCGTGACTGAGCTGCCTGATGATCGCCGAGTCGCCGATCTTGGTGTCGGGCGTCCACCGGTAGGGCGTGGTGTAGTTCGAACCCAATTCCACGACCAACGTGTTGCCGACGTCGAGGGTGATGCTCTGGTTGATCTCGCTCTGGGTCAGCACTTCGGTCATCGGGACCCGAAGGGTCTTGGTCGACGGCGGATTCCTGGACGCGAAGTGGCAGCCCACCACCGACGACAACATGAGCACGGCGACTGTTGCCAGCAGCCTCACCTTCACCAGATCCCCCTTCGATTCCGCTCCGGAGCCTATCGGTCTGATCCAGACCGAAGATAGGCGCGACGCCATCGTGCGTGACCGGGCGGGCCGTCAGACGTCGGGCGGCCCGCGCAGCCACCGACCGTGTCATCCGGCAGGATGGGCTGGTGTTTGGCCTCGAACTGATCGTCGCCCTGGTGTCCACCGTCATCGTGGGGACGGTCATCGGCCGGCGCTATCGCGTGGGTCCTCCGGTGCTGCTCATCTTGATGGGCGTGCTGCTGGGTCTGGTCCCCCATTTCGGTCATGTGCGGGTCAACGGCGAAATCGTGTTGCTGCTGTTTCTTCCCGCGATCCTGTACTGGGAGGGCCTGAACACCAGCTTCCGCGAGATCCGGGCCAACGCGCGCATCATCGTGTTCCTCAGCGTCGCCCTGGTGATCGCGACCGCGGTGGCGGTGTCGTGGACGGCGCGGGCGCTGGGCATGAATCCGCACGCGGCGGGCGTCCTGGGCGCGGTGCTCTCGCCCACCGACGCGGCCGCGGTCGCCGGCCTCGCGAAGAAGCTGCCACGCCGGGCGCTGACCGTGCTGAAGGCCGAGAGTCTCATCAACGACGGCACCGCCCTGGTCTTATTCGCCGTCAGCGTCCACGTCGCGATCGGCGGGGCCGCGATCAGCCCACCCGAGGTGACGGCCCGGTTCATCGGCTCCTACCTCGGCGGCATCGCCGCCGGCCTGCTCGTCGGGGGCGCGGTCACGCTGCTGCGCAAGCGAATCGACGCGCCCCAGGAGGAGGGGGCGCTGAGCCTGGTGACGCCGTTCGCGGCGTTCCTGCTCGCGCAATCGATGGAGTGCAGCGGGGTGGTCGCGGTGATGGTGTCCGCGCTCGTCCTGGCCTACGCCGGTCCCGTGGTGATTAGGGCCCGCTCGCGACTGCAATCCTCGGCCTTCTGGGACATCGCGACCTTCCTGCTCAACGGCTCGCTCTGGGTGTTCGTCGGCGTCCAGATCCCCGGCGCGCTGCGCGGCATCGCCGGCGTCGACGGCGGAATTCGCCACGCGTTGTTCGTCGCGCTGGTGGTCACCGCCGTCGTGATCGTGTCGCGCATCTTCTGGGGCGAGATCACCACGCTGCTGATCCGGCTGATCGACCGGCGTCAGGTCCAGCGCGAACGTCGGGTCAACTGGCGCCAGCGCTTCGTCACCGTCTGGGCGGGGTTCCGTGGGGCCGTATCGCTGGCCGCCGCGGTCGCCGTGCCGATGACGACGCTGAGCGGCGCGCCCTTCCCGGACCGCAGCCTGCTGATCTTCATCGTGACCGTCGTCATCCTGGTGACCGTCCTGGTCCAGGGCAGCACCCTGCCGGCCGTGGTCCGATGGGCGAAAATGCCCGAGGACGCCACCCACGCCGAGGAACTGCAACTGGCTCGTTGTCGGGGGTCCCAGGCCGCGCTCGCCGCGCTGCCGACGGTCGCCGACGAGGTCGGCATCAGCGACGACCTGCGCCGACGGCTGCAAACCGAATACGAGGAAAAGGCCGCGCTGGTGCTGGCCACCGAGGACGGGTCGACCGACCACCGCATCCTCAAGGGCCGCGAGAAGGTCCGCCAGGTGCGCCTGGGCGTGCTCGAGCACAAGCGCCGGGAAATCACCGCGCTGCGCAACCAGAACCTCATCGACGACATCGTGCTGCGCGAGCTGCAGAACGAGATGGATCTCGAGGAGGTGCAGCTCCTCGCCGCCGCGGCCGACGAGGACGAGGGCGACTAGGGCCCGTCGGTGGCCGACCGTACAGTCGGCCGCATGCTGCAGACCGTCGCGATCCGCGGATATCGCTCGCTGCGCGAGGTGATCCTGCCGCTGGGCCGGCTGTCGGTGATCACCGGCGCCAACGGATCCGGCAAGTCGTCGCTGTATCGCGCGCTGCGGCTGCTGGCCGACTGCGGGCGCGGCGAGGTGATCGGGTCGCTCGCGCGCGAGGGCGGGCTGCAGTCGGTGCTGTGGGCCGGCCCCGAGCAGGTGGCCGGGGCCCGGCGCACCGGCAAGACCGAGGGCACGGTGCGCACCCGGCCCGTGTCGCTCGAAATGGGCTTCGCCGCGGACGATTTCGGATATCTGGTGGACCTGGGCATCCCGCAGTCCGCCGGGAAGTCGGTGTTCGCCCGCGATCCGGAGATCAAACGGGAAGTGTTGTTCGCCGGCCCGGTGCTGCGGCCCAGTACGACGCTGGTGCGCCGGTCGCGGGTGTTCGCCGAGGCCCGCGCGGACTCCGGTGGTGGGTTCGACGAGTTGTCCCGATCACTGCCGTCGTATCACAGCGTGCTGGCCGAATACGCCCACCCGCACGCGCTTCCCGAGCTCGCGGCCGTGCGAGAACGGCTGCGCGGGTGGCGGTTCTACGACGGCTTCCGGGTCGACGGCGGGGCGCCCGCGCGGCACCCGCAGGTCGGCACCCGCACCCCGGTGCTCTCCGACGACGGCAGCGACCTCGCGGCCGCGATCCAGACCATCCTCGAAGCGGGGTTCGACGATCTGGGCCGCGCCGTCGCGGAGGCGTTCGACGGCGCCACCCTCTCGGTGGCCATCCACGACGGGCTGTTCGACCTTCAGCTGCGACAGCGCGGCATGCTGCGCGCGTTGCGCGCGGCCGAGTTGTCCGATGGCACACTGCGTTTCCTGCTGTGGGCCGCCGCGCTGCTGAGCCCGCAACCGCCCTCGCTGATGGTGCTCAACGAACCCGAGACCTCGCTGCACCCGGACCTGGTGGCGCCGCTGGCGTCGCTGATCCGCACCACCGCCGCCAAGACCCAGGTTGTGGTCGTCACACATTCGCGCGTCCTGCTCGAATTCCTGGACGCGGCGCCGATGGGCGAAGACTCCGACGGTGCCATCGAGATCGAGCTGTACAAGGACTGGGGCGAAACGCGCATCGGCGGCCAGACCCTGATCACGACCCCGCGGTGGGATTGGGGCGCGCGCTAGGCGCGCTTGGCTTGGCGTGCTCTCTGCGGCGTTCGCCCCGCCTGCGCGGCGAGTGTGAATCCTGGGCGTTACGAGTTAAACCTGGGCGGGCTTCACCGGCGTGTCGCCGCCGTGGCTTCACTCCGAAAGCCCTCAGTGCACACTCGACGTTAATTGCCTACTAGGCAATATTGCCTAGTAGGCATCTTTTGCGTACGGTGGCGCCTATGTCCGGACTGCGCGAACGCAAAAAGGCCGACACCCGGCGCGCGCTCAGCGATGCCGCGCTGCGCCTGGCTTTCGAGCGCGGGCTGGACAACGTGACGCGCGAAGACGTCGCCAACATGGCGGGCGTCTCACTGCGCACGTTCAACAACTACTTCAGCGGTAAATACGAGGCGCTGGCCTACCGGCAAGCCGAACGCCTGCGTCGCAGCGTCGCATTGCTCCGGGAGCGTCCCGCCGACGAGCCGCTCTGGACGGCGATCGCCCACGCCGTGCTGGAGCCCTTGGAGGACGACTTCGGCGACGTCTACGGCGACGAGAACCGGGCACCCAGCCGCCAGGAACTCGTCGAGGTGCGAAAGCTGCTCATGCAGCCGCAAGTTCGAAACTCGGTGCCGCAGAACCTGTTCGACGAGTTCCTCAGCGTGATCGCCGAACGCACCGGCACCGACCCGAAGCATGACCTGTACCCGCGACTGGTCATGTCCGTCGTGCGGGCCGTCGGCGACGCCGCGGCCGACGCCTATGCATGGGCCGACCCCCCGGTTCCGATCACCACGTTGATCCGCTCGGGCTTCGCCGCCGTCGAGGCGGGGCTACCGGAACCCACCAGAAAGAAGGCAGCCCATGGCTGACGAACACGCCGACGTCGTCGTCGCCGGCGCCGGCCCCAACGGGCTGATGCTGGCCTGCGAGCTGGCACTGGCCGGCATCAGGCCCGTCGTACTGGACGCCCTGCCTGGCCCCAGCTCCGAGCCGAAGGCCAACGGCCTTGTCGGACAGGTCGTTCGGATGCTCGACATGCGCGGGATGTATCGGGACTTCACCGGTGACGAGGACCCACCGCGGCCCAGCCCGGGATGGATGTTCGCGGCCATGCCGCTGATCTTCCCCGAGGGCCGCAACAACCCGATGTACGCGATGCTCATGCCCCAACCCCGGCTCGTGCGGCTGCTGGAGAAGCGGGCCCGCGACCTCGGCGTGGATGTGCGCTGGGGCCACGAACTCGTCGGGATCGTGCCGGGGCCGGAATCCGTCGCGCTGCACGTCTCGTCACCCGGAAACGACTACGCCATCGCCGCCGGTTACGCGGTCGGCGCGGACGGCGGGCGCAGCCTGGTGCGCAAGTCCCTGGGCATCGACTTTCCCGGCACCACCTCACCGATGGTCGCTCGGCTGGCCCACGTGCACATTCCCGACCAGTACCGCCGCCCGGACATCGCCAGCATCGAGGTTCCGGGATTCGGTCCGCTTCGCTTCGGGCACAGCCGCTTTGACCGGGGCGGGATGATCTATGCCGAGTTCGAGCCGGGCCGCGCACTGCTCGGGACCATCGAATTCGGCCCGCCGGTGGACGAGGTGCCGATGAGTCTGGCCGAGTTGCGCGAGAGCGCGCGCCGCGTGCTGGGTGCCGACGTTCCGTTCGAGGAGCCGAAAGACCCCGGGCCCCATGCGCTTCGGCGCATCAACGGACAAAACACCCGGCACGCCGAACGCTACCGCGTCGGCCGCGTCCTGCTGCTCGGCGACGCCGCGCATGTGCACAGCGCGATGGGCGGCCCGGGCCTGAACCTGGGGTTGCAGGACACCATGAACCTGGGCTGGAAGCTGGCCGCCGAGATCAACGGAACGGCGCCGGCCGGACTGCTCGACACCTACCAGTCTGAGCGCCATCCGGTCGGCCAGCGCGTCATGATGCACTCGCTGTCCCAGATCGCGCTCATGGCGCCGGGACCCGAAGTCGCCGCGCTGCGAACGCTGTTGGGCGAGCTGTCCACCTTCCCGGACGCACAAAGGCACATGGCGGCGCTGCTGGCCGGCTCCGACGTGCGCTACGACGTGGGCGACGACCACCCGCTGTCGGGCCACCTCGTGCCCGACCTGACCCTCGATGGCGGCCGACGGGTGGCCGACGTACTCCACGATGGCCGTCCGGTCCTGCTCGACCTCGGCGGCGCCGTCGCGAACGCGGCGCAAGGCTGGGCCGCTCGGGTCGACGTCGTCACCGCGAGCGCCGCCGAGCGACCCGCCGCGGCGCTGCTGATCCGGCCGGACGGCTATGTGGCTTGGGCGGCCGACGAATTCGGCAGCACTCAGGAAGAGGCGCTGCGCGCGGCGTTGCGGCGCTGGTTCGGGCCGCCGTCCAACGGATAGCGGCACCCACAAGCGAAATTCATACAGTGTTCAGGCGCGCGTCGGGTCGGCATTGATGTGCGCACACGCGCACCGCGTGTCCTCGCGTTATGCGCGTTGTACAGGTCGCCAATTTCTACGGCCCTCGCTCCGGCGGCCTTCGCACCGCGATCGACCGGCTGGGCGCCGAATACTGCGCGGGCGGTCACGAGGTCTTCTTGATCGTCCCCGGACGGCGGACCGCTCACGTCCAGCTCTACACCGGCGTGGTCCGAATCACCCTGCCCGCCAGGCTGATTCCCTTCACCGGCGGCTACCGTGCGGTGATGCCGGGTCCCGTCAAGGCCCTCCTGACGGCGTTGCGGCCCGACGCGCTGGAGGTGTCGGACCGGCTCACGCTGCGATCGCTGGGCCGGTGGGGCCGCGACCACGGTGTCACCACGCTGATGATCTCCCATGAGCGCCTGGATCGCCTTGTGGGCCAGGTGCTTCCGCGCCGGGCCGCGCGGAAGTTCGCCGATGTGGCCAACGCACGCACCGCCGCGAACTACGACACCGTGGTGTGCACCACCGGTTTCGCGCGCGAGGAGTTCGACCGGATCGACGCCGGCAACACCGTCACAATCCCATTGGGCGTGGATCTACAGACGTTCCATCCGAGCCGCTACTCGCATCTGGTGCGCCGGCGCTGGGCGGCGCCGACACAGCTGCTGCTGGTCCATTGCGGTCGGCTGTCGGTGGAAAAACGTGTCGACCGCAGCATCGACGCGCTCGGCGCCTTGCGCCACGCGGGCATCGACGCGCGGCTCGTGGTCGTGGGCGAGGGCCCGTTGCGGGCCCGGCTGCAGCGCCAGGCCGCGCGCCTACCGATCGACTTCACCGGTTTCGTCTCCGATCGCGAGGTCGTGGCGCAGCTGCTGGCCTCGGCCGACGTGACGCTGGCCCCGGGCCCGCATGAGACATTCGGGCTAGCCGCGCTGGAGTCGCTGGCGTGCGGAACACCAGCCGTGGTCTCTCGCACGTCCGCGCTGACCGAGATCATCACGCCCGACAGCGGCGCGGCGGCCGACAACGACCCGGCCGCCATCGCGGCCGCGGTCAGCGCCATCGTGGGCCGACCCGAACACCAGCGCCGCGTTGCCGCGCGGCGCCGCGCCGAGGATTTCACCTGGCACCGGGCGGCGGCCGGGATGCTCGCGTCGATGGGCGCGCCCGCCTTCGACGGCCGCGATTCGGAGCGGACCGCGTAGCCACCCCGGTCCCGGCTAGTCTCGACGGAGACGACGAGGAGGGCCAGTGCAAGCACGCGATCGGGTGTTGATCAGCGCCGCCGAGTTGGCCGGCGTCATCGAGGCCGGCGATCCGGTGAGCGTCCTGGACGTGCGGTGGAGGATCGACGAAACCGACGGGCGCGCGGCGTACCTAGAGGGGCACATCCCGGGCGCGGTGTACGTCTCGCTCGAGGACGAACTCAGCGACCACTCGATTTCCGGGCGGGGCCGTCACCCCCTGCCGTCGGGCCGCGACCTGGAAGCCGCCGCGCGCCGCTGGGGAGTCCGGCAGGACACGCTGGTGGTGACCTACGACGACTGGAATCGGGCCGGTTCCGCGCGCGCATGGTGGGTGCTGACCGCGGCCGGACTGGACAACGTCCGCATCCTCGACGGCGGTTTGGCCGCGTGGCGCGCGGCCGGCTACCGCCTCGAGACCGGGCCCGTCGAACCGGCGCCCGGCAATGTGGCTGTGCCGCACGATGATCTGTATGCCGGAAGCCGTCCGACGCTGACGGCCGAGCGGATGGCCGAGGGCTCGGTGCCGCTACTCGATGCGCGAGCGCCGGAGCGCTACCGCGGCGACGTGGAACCCCTCGACGCCGCCGCGGGCCACATTCCCGGCGCCAAGAACCTTCCCAGTGTCGCCGTCTTGGCGGCCGACGGCACCTTCCTCGACGACGACTCGGTCGCCCGATTGTTGTCCGATCGCGGGATCGAGCGTCAAGACACGGTGGGCGCCTACTGCGGCTCGGGCGTCACCGCCACGGTCGCGATCGCGGCGCTCGCCTCGCTGGGGCGGGAGGCCGCCTTGTATCCCGGGTCGTGGTCGGAGTGGAGTTCGGATCCGTCCCGCCCGGTGGAACGCGGCTGAATCACGTTGTGCAAGGCAGCCTTTTGATGCCGTGGAAGAACGACGAGCGCAGCCGGTCCGGCGGTCCGGTGACGGCCAGGCCGGGCGCGTTCGCATAAAGTTCTTCGAGCATGACGCGCAGTTCGAGCCGGGCCAGTTGTGCGCCGAGGCAGAAGTGCACTCCCCCGCCCCCGAACGCGGCGTGGCCGGCGTCGGGGCGGGTGACGTCGAACTGGTCCGGCCGGTCGAAGACCTCCTCGTCGCGGTTGGCGGACAGGTAGTGCATCAGCACCCAGTCGCCACAAGGGATTCGTTGCCCGCCGATCTTGACGTCGCGGACCACGGTGCGCCGGAAGTGCATCACCGGGGTCGCCCAGCGCAACAGCTCTTCCACCGCGGGCTTGATGGCCGCGGGATCGCGGGCGAGCAGCGCCTGTTGCTCGGGGTGCTCGGCGAGCGCCAAGATGCCGTGGCTCAACGTGTTGCGGGTCGTTTCGTTGCCGGCGATGGCCAGCAGTAGGAAGAACTCGTTGAGTTGGTCGCGGTTGAGCTTTTCGCCGTCGACCTCCGCGGCGAGCAGCGCCGACAAGATGTCGTCGGTGAGGCCGTGCTTGCGCCGATGCTCCACCAATTCCCCGCAGTAGGTGAACATTTCGGCGGCGGCCTGGCCCAGCGCCTCCGGCGTGGGGGCGTAGTCGGGATCTTCGATGCCCAGGCTGCCGATGGCGTTGCTCCAGCGGAAGACGTCCATCCGGTCCTCGGCGGGAACGCCGAGCACGTCGGCGATCACCTGCAGCGACATCTCGGCGGAAATGTCTGTCACGGCGTCGAATTCGCGCTTGTCGGTGATGGCGGCGACGATGCCGCGCGCCACCTGCCGCATTTTCGGCTCCAGCCGCTGCACGTTGCGGACGGTGAAGCCCTGGTTGATCAGCTTGCGGAAGTGGACGTGACGGGGCGGATCGATGCCGGGCAGCATCGCCGAGTTCGGCCCGGCCTCGGCCTCCACCAGTGTGTTGCCCTTGCTGCTGGTGAAGGTGTCGGTGTCGCGGCTGACCAGGCGCACGTCGGCGTGTTTGGTCAACAGCCACGCCCTGGGCAGCCCGGGCAGCTGCACCGGGTGCACCGGCGAGGTGGCGCGCAGCCTCGTCATCGCGTCGTACGGTGCGCCGGTGACGAAGGTGTCGGGATCGAGCACGGCGGCCGCGTCGCGGTCGGCGGCGGTGTCCAGGTTCTGCGGGACCAGGGATTTCACCAGCGTGGGTTTGGCAATGCTCACGACGGCGCCGATCCGTCCGGTCGCGAGGCCCCGATCCCGGCGATGATCACCTCGAGGCCGGCGCGAAAGTGGTTGGCGGCCTGGCGCTTGCCGCGGTGGGCGGGCCGCGTCTCCTGCAGGCTCACCGAACCCAGCAGGTAGGTGTACAGCACCGAGTGGGCCGCCGCCGCAACCGGTTTGGTGAGGCCCGCCTCGGCGAGCAACGTACGGCTGAGCTTGTCGAGCCGACGGGCGGAGTCGCCTCCGCCGCCCGCTTGCAGGACACCCGCGATGCCCGGCACCGACAGGATCACTTCACGGGCCGCGCAATAGAGTTCGGCCAGCCGGGTGTCCCAGGACCCGGTCTCGACGACGGGGATCTCGGCCAGCACGGATTCGGCGAGCAGGTCCAGAGCCGCCTGCTTGCCCGGCACGTGGTAGTAGACCGAGGGCACCGCGGCGCCGAGTTCGGCGGCCAGCTCGCGCATCGTCACGCCCTGCACGCCGACGCGGCGGGCCAGGTCGCGCAGCGAGGTCACCACGCGGGCGCGGTCGAGTTCGCCATAGGGCCGGCGCACCGCGGCCGTCATCGCGGCACCCGCTTACCCACGGCGGCGGTTCGACTCCCGCCAGATTCGAGCACTGTTAGAATCTACCCCCGCATGAATCATCCTGGGAAGACCACGTTATGCATCCCCGTCGACGCCGGAGGATGCGTGCACCGATGAGCGGTCACGCCAAACTGTCGGTCGCCACCCCGGTCGTGACGATGTTCCCCCACAGCGCCGGCGACTGGGAGAAGGACGCCACCATCGAGGACCTGGCGCGGATCGCCGAGGCCGCCGACGGGCTCGGCTACCACCACCTGACCTGCAGCGAGCACGTCGCCCTGCCCGCGACCGAGACGGGCCGCCGCGGCACCCGCTACTGGGACCCGCTGGCGACCTTCGGCTACCTGGCCGCGCGCACGCGACGAATTCGGTTGGCCACCAACGTGCTGGTGCTCGGCTACCACCATCCGCTCGAGATCGCCAAACGCTACGGCACCCTGGACCGGATCAGCGGCGGCAGGCTGATCCTGGGGGTCGGCGTCGGCAGCCTCAAAGAAGAATTCGACCTGCTCGGCGCGCCCTACGACGACCGCGGCCGACGCGCCGACGACGCGCTGCGGGCCTTGCGCGCCGCGCTGTCAACGCCCGAACCGGAATACCACGGCGAGTTCTACTCCTTCGGCGGCATGGTCGTCGACCCGTGCGCGGTCCAAGACCGCGTCCCCCTCTGGATCGGTGGGCAAACGCTGCGCTCACTGCGCCGGGCCGCAACGCTGGCCGACGGCTGGGCGCCGTTCAACGTGAGCCTGCGCCAGGCGCGAGACTGGCTGAGCCGCTTCGACTTCGGCCCTGGTTTCGACGTCATCCTGCCCACGCCCTCGCTGCTGGACCCGATCGGCAATCCGGAACGGACCCGCGATCTCGTGGCCGAAACCGCCGCGCACGGCGCCACCATTGTCAGCGCCGTGTTCCGGCACACCTCGCTGCCCCATTACCTGGAGAACCTGCAGGCCCTCGCCGAACTTCATCCCCTGTCCGGCGGTGCCACGTAATGCGCGTCAAGGCAGGCATATTCAGCCTCACCGCCGCGGCGCCGCCCGACGATGACGGCAGCTACCTGCGTTGGCACCTGCTGGATCACATGCCCGAGCAATTTCAGCTGCCGGGCATCGTGCATGGATTGCGCTGGATCGCCGACGGCGACTACGCCGACCATCGCCTGGCCGCCCGCGGACCGTTGGGCGACATCGGCAACGCGGTGCACTATCTGGTCACCGACCCGGTCGAAGAGACCTTCGACGAGTTCGTCACCCTGGGCCGCGCGTTGCGCGACAACGGCCGCTTTCCCGTCGTGCGGCCGTCGCTGCAAGTGGCGGGCTTGCGCCTGCTGCAGTGGCGGTCCTCGCCGCACGCGCTGATCTCGCCCGAGGTGGTGCCGTTTCGGCCGCACCGCGGCATCGTGCTGATCGTCGAGGAACCCAGCGACGGCCGCCCGGACGAATGGCTGCAATGGCTGCACGCCGAGCACTATCCGGCGCTGCTCGCCACCCCGGGCACGGCCGGCGCGTGGACATTCGGGTCCAGCGCCGGGTGGAGCCACTTGCCCCGGGCGTGGCGCACCGACCACCAGTACATCAGCGTCGTCTATCTCGACGAGGATCCGCTCGCCACCGTGGAAGCCTTGGCTCCGCTCATCGAAGAACGTTGGCGCTCAACGGCTGTGCGGCCGGTGTTCGCCGGGCCGCTGCGCAGCATGATCGCCTGGGAGGCCTGGCCGTAGCTACGAGGCGCAGCAGGTGGACTGCGATTCGTCGGCCGGCCCGAAGGTCTCGGAATCGGCCTTGACCGTGTAGATCTCCCAGCGTTCACCGCCCGGGCCGCTCACCCACACCTTGTCCTGGGTGGCATAGCAACAGGTCGAGTCGATCTCTTCGTCGGTGAGCAGACCCGCCTGCGCGAGCCGGCTGTTTTCGGTGAGCACGGCGTCGCTGGTGGGAACCTCGACGCCGAGATGGTTGAGGGTCCCGCCCTGGCCGGCGTTTTCCAGCAGCACCAGTTTGAGCGGCGGGTCGGCGACGACGAAGTTCGCGTAGCCGGGTTTGACCTTGGCCGGCTCCACGTCAAAGAGTCTGGTGTAGAACGTGATCGCCTCGTCGAGGTTGTCGACGTTGAGAGCGAGTTGGATGCGCGACATGATCACTGTCCTTTCGTGGCGGGCACATCGATCGTCATCGTGATCCCGAGCAGCTGCCGGATGAGGGCATAGACATGCTCGGCGATGTCCTCGCGGATTTCCCGCACCGTCTCGACCGGCTGACCGGCGGGGTCGCGCAGGGGCCAATCGCGGTACGAGACGCCCGGGAAGAACGGGCAGGTATCACCGCAGCCCATGGTGATGACGACGTCGCTCGTCCGCACCACGTCGGCGTCGAGTGCTTTCGGGACGTCGGTGATATCGATGCCCCATTCGGCCATCACGGCCACCGCCGCGGGATTGATCTGATCGGCGGGTTCCGTTCCGGCGGAACGGACGTCGATGCGGTCGCCGGCTAGGTGGCGCAGCAGCGCGGCGGCCATCTGGGAACGACCGGCGTTATGCACGCAGACGAACAGGACGCTGGGCCTGTCGGCGCTCGACCGCGAACCGTCGGCCGCACCAAAGAGCCGGGGCCGCAAGGCCAGGGAAACGTAAACCAATGCGACCAGGATCGGAACTTCGATCAGGGGTCCCACGACGCCGGCCAGCGCCTGACCCGAGGCGGCGCCGTAGGTCGCGATCGCCACGGCTATCGCGAGCTCGAAGTTGTTGCCGGCGGCGGTGAACGCCAGGGTGGTAGTGCGCGCATAGCCGAGCCGCAGCAGCACCCCCAGCGCGTATCCGCCCGCCCACATGATCGCGAAGTACGCCAGCAGCGGCAGCGCGATCCGGGCGACATCCCAAGGCCGGGAGGTGATTTGGTGACCTTGCAGCGCGAAGAGAATGACGATGGTGAACAGCAACCCATACAACGCCCAGGGCCCGATCCGGGGCAGGAAGCGATTTTCGTACCAGCCGCGGCCCCTGGCGCGTTCGCCGAGGTGGCGCGACAGGTACCCGGCCAGCAGGGGCAGCCCCAGGAAGATGAGCACCGATTTGGCTATCTGCCAAGCGGATACGTCGATGCCGGTCGTGCTCAGCCCCAGCCACCCCGGGAGCACGGACAGATAGAACCAGCCCAGGGCGGCGAACATGACGACCTGGAAGATCGAATTCAGCGCGACCAGGACCGCCGCGGCCTCGCGGTCCCCGCGGGCGAGGTCGTTCCAGATGATGACCATGGCGATGCAACGCGCCAGCCCCACGATGATCAGCCCGGTGCGGTACTCCGGCAGATCCGGCAGCAGGAGCCAGGCCAGCGCGAACATGACGGCGGGTCCGACCAACCAGTTCAACGCCAGCGACGTCGCCATCAGTTTGCGGTCCGCGGTCACGGTATCGAGCTGGTCGTACCGAACTTTGGCCAGGACCGGATACATCATCACCAGCAGCCCGATCGCGATGGGCAGCGAGATCCCGTCCACTTGAACGGCGCTCACCGCCCCTCCCAGGCCCGGGACAAGCCGGCCCAGCAGCAGGCCGGCGACCATCGCCATTGCGATCCATCCGGGCAGGAATCGATCCAGCGTCGAAAGCCGCGCGCTCACCGCCTCGTTCATGAGCCGCATCCCGCGCCCGACAGGGCGTCGACGTGCAACACCGATGAAAGCTGTTGCAGCGCTTCGGGAACCACCCAGTAGTACACCCACGTGCCGCGCCGTTCGCAATCCAAGAGCCCCGCCGACCGCAGCGTTTTCAGGTGATGGGAGATCGTCGGCTGCGACACGTCGAACGTCGGGGAGATCTCGCAAACACAGGCCTGACCGCCCGGGTGGCTGGCGACCAGGCTCAACAGCCGCAACCGCACCGGATCGCTGAGCGCCTTGAACATCGCCGCCAGTTCCGCGGCTTGCGGCTCGGCCAGCGCGGCCGCCCCCAACGCCGGGCAACACGCCGCGGTTTGATTCGACATGCATCTATATAAACGCATATCGAATCAGAAGGCAAGGTTCTATAGTCCTCATGACCGTCTAGCGGAGGACCGATATGACACACCCTCGGCCGTGGATCGTTCGTGCGGGTTCCGCGCTCGGCGCGCTGGCGCTGGGGGCGAGCCTGCCGGCCTGTTCGGGCAAGGAGAGTCACCCGGCGAGTCCCCCCAGTTCGACACCGGCTTTGACGAGCACGACCGTGATGATCGATGGGAACAAGCACACGCTCATCGCCGCGGTCGACTGCACGAGCTCGGCGGCCCAGCCGAATGCGTCGCCGCCGGAATCGGGGGATCTCACGACCCGCATCAGCGTGCACGACGACGCGGCGTCGGTGTCGCTGGCCGTCTCGGACGAACGGCCCCCCACCGTCGACGGGTTCGCGATTTCACTCAAGCTGCCCAATGGCCAATATCAGCTGCCCTATCAAGGCACCAATTCGCCGACGCAGGTCCAGGCGACCAAGGACGGCAAGGGCTACACGATCACCGGAACGGGCCAGGCGACCACACCCGGGCAAAGCGGCGTGCGCGACGTGAGGTTCGGGATCCACGTGACGTGCCCCTAGCCGCCGTGGTTGTCTGCCGCGGCCCCCTCTGACAGGCTGACAGCTTGGACATCTTCGCGCAGTGGCAAAACGGCGGCACCCAACTTCGTTGGCGGTCGACCACCGCGGCCAACGAGGCCAGAGAAGTCACGATCTTCAGCCGCCGTTGCGGCACGCCCGGCGCGCCCGCGCTGGTGCTGGTGCACGGCTTTCCGACGTCGAGCATCGACTACTTCGCGCTGGCGGCCGAACTGCGCGCGGAGTTCGACATCTACCTGCTCGACTTTCCCGGCTACGGCCTGTCCGACAAACCGCCCGAGCCGTATGTGTACTCGCTGTACGACGACGCGCGGCTGCTGGTCTACGCCATCACCGAGGCGTGGCAGCTCACCGACTACCGCATGCTCACCCACGACCGCGGCAGCAGCGTGGGGATGATCGCGCTGGGCATGCTGGCAGCCCTTGATCCGCCGTCGCTGCCCGCCGACCTGATCGTGACGAATGCCAATATCTACCTTCCCCTTTCGAACCTGACCGCGTTCCAGACCGCGCTGCTCGATCCCGGGACCGGGCGCGCCACCGCGGCGGCGACGACGCCGGAGATGCTGGCGGCCGGTTTGGGCGCCAGCACGTTCATGCCGCGGCGGACATTGGACGATCCGGAGATCGCCGCGCTGGCCAAGTGTTTTGCCCACAATGACGGAATCCGCGTGCTGCCCGATACGATTCAATACCTCCACGAGCGCGCCGCCGACGAAACCGGTTGGCTGGAGGCGCTTTCCACCAGCGAAGTCAACACCACGGTGGTGTGGGGCCTCCACGACAACGTGGCCCCGTTGCGGGTTCCCAACCACGTCTGGCAGACCTATCTGAAGAACAAGCCGGGCCGCAATCGCTACTGGGTGGTGCCGGGCGCCGACCATTATCTGCAGTGCGACGCCCCGGAACAGCTCGCGCAGATCGTGCGCCTCACCGCCGACGGCGGGGACATCCCGCTGCAGACGCTGGGAAACCGGCCCGACGGCGCGGTGTTGGTGGACCGGAGCGAGCCCTAGCGGTGCCCCGGCTCAACGAGTGACCACCGGCAGGCGCGCCCATCCGCGCACGCTCGCGGTGTGCGCACGCTCGGCGTTGGCGTAGTCGACCTCCCAGTCCGGCCAGCGCTTGAGCACCTCCTCGAAGGCCACCCGCGCCTCCATCCGGGCCAGCGCCGAGCCCAGGCAGAAGTGCAGGCCCTGCCCGAAGCTGAGGTGGCCGCCCGCCTGCCGGTGGATGTCGTAGCGGTCCGGATCGGCGAACCGCCGGGGGTCGCGGTTGGCGGAACCGTTGAGCAGCAACATGAATGACCCCTCGGGGACGACACGGCCGTACTGCTCGGCGTCCTGGGCCACGTAGCGCGCCTGCACCGGCGACGGGGGTTCGAAGCGCAGCGTCTCCTCGATCGCCCCGGGGATGAGGGACGGGTCGGCGACGAGCTCGCGGCGCTGCTCGGGATGGTCCGACAGCAGCTGTCCCATGAAACCGATGAGCCGGGCGGTCGTCTCGTTGCCGGCGCCGGCGATCATGGCGGTGTAGGCCAGCACCTCGGTGCGCGACAGCGGGCGCCGGGTCCCGTCGGGCTCGTCGATCTCGGCCCGCAGCAGCTCGGTCATCAGGTCGTCGGAGGGATGACTGGCCCGCCACTCGATGTACTCGGCGAACAGGGCAATGGAGTTCGCGAAGATGTTCGCGTCGACCGCGGCCGGGTCGCTGTCCGTGGACAGTTCGATGTTGGCGACGCTGCGGTCGCGGATCTTTTCCTGGTCGGCCTCGGGGATGCCCAACAGGTAGCCGATGGTCCGCATCGGCATCATCGCCCCGAGGTCGGCGATGAAGTCGAAGCCGCCGGCGCCGACGAGCGGGTCAAGCTCGCGGACGCAGAACCCACGCACCAGGTCTTCGACGGCCAGCATGCGCCGGGGCGTGAAAACGCGCGAGAGCAGGCGGCGGTGCAGGTCGTGCAGCGGGGGGTCCTCGAACAGCAGAATGCCGGGCGGCACTTCGATATTGGCGAACAGGATGTCGGCGGTGGTGCCCCGGCCGGATCGGTAGGTCTGCCAGTTGGGCAGTTCGCGCGCCACGTCTTCGTAGCGGCTCAGCGCGTAGAAGTTGTACTTCTCGTTGTAGTACAGCGGCGCTTCTTCGCGCATCCGCTTCCACACCGGATAGGGGTCGTCGTCGATGACGGAGTCGAAGGGGTCGTAGTACAACTCGATCGCGCTGGTGTCTGTCATGAACCAATTCCTCTGAGTAGAGCGGTCTTTCGAAAGCTCAGCCGTTCCTGTGTAGGAAGCCGTGCAAGATGGCCTGGATGAGTTCGTCGACGATGGTCTCCCTCGACGGCGGCTCGGTCCCGAAGTAGGTCGACCGCAACGCCGCCATGCCGGCGATCATCGCGACCGTCGAGTGGGCGGGCAGGTCGGGATGGTCCGAGCGCAGCCCGCGCAGGTGCATGCCCTCGGCGCTGATCTGCCCGAGCGCCGTGACGGCCTGCCGGATCTCGGCGATGCCGGCGTCGGCCTTTTCCTCCTCGGACAGCGCCTCGGATGCCATCAGGGTCAACAGCAGGCCCTGATGCTCGACGAACACGTCGTAGAGCTGCCCGACGAACCGGCGCGCCAACTCCTCCTCGTCGGTCTCCTCCGGGACGACCGACTGCCAGGTCCGGCGGAACTCCTCGACGAAATCGGTGAAGGGCAGGACGAGCGCCTCACGGAACAACGCCGCCTTGGAGCCGAAGTGGCGAAACAACAGATGCTCGGTAACGCCTGCGGCCTGGGCGATTTCGCGCGTCGTCGTGCTGCGGTAGTCCTGGCGGGCGAAGCGGGCCCGGGCGGTGTCGAGCAGCAGCTTGCGCGGGGCGCCGCGGGGCCGGCGCACCGAGGCCGACGCCTCCGCCGCGCCGCGTTTCGTGCCGGACGACCGCTGAACCACGTCACTGCCTCCTCACCCGATGGTTGACTCCCTTTAGGATAGTAGGCACTATCTAATCAGTCGAGCTCGAATCGGAAGGGATTGCGACTGTGGGCGCTGTCATCATGCTGGGCACGCTGTTCGGCTTGATCGTTGTGATCTTCGGGCTGGTGCTGCGCTTCGACCCGCAGGCACGCCGGAGTCAAGGGGCCGACCGGTGAGCTCCCAGATGACGCCGGTGATGCAGGCGGCCAGCGATTTCGCGCTCGTCGGCGGCATCACGTTCACCGCCCTCGGGATCTATCTGAGCGTGCGCCAGCGGCGCGTGCACCCCCTTCTGCTGCTGTGCATCTCGGCGATGTCGTTCTCGTGGATCGAGGCCCCCTACGACTGGGCGATGTACGCGCAGTTCCCGCCGGCCATCCCCCGGATGCCGTCGTGGTGGCCGCTGAACATGACGTGGGGCGGGCTGCCGCTGTTCGTTCCCGTCGGCTACATCTCCTACTTCGTGCTGCCGGCCGTGACCGGCGCGGCCCTGGGCCGATGGGTGGCCGCCCGGTTCAACTGGCGCAGACCCCAGACGCTGTTGGTGGTCGGACTGATCGTCGGCTTCTGCTGGGCGCTGTTCTTCAACGGGTTCCTGGGCGCCAAGCTCGGCGTGTTCTACTACGGCCGCGTGATTCCCGGGCTCGCGATCCGCGAGGGCACCCTGCACCAGTACCCGCTCTACGACTCGCTGGCGATGGGCATCCAGATGATGCTCTTCACCTACCTGCTGGGCCGGACCGACGACCAGGGACGCAACGTCATCGAGATGTGGGCGCAGAACAGGTCGAAGAACCGCGTCACCTCCTCGATCCTGTCCGTCGTCGCCGTGATCGTCATCGGAAACGTCCTCTACGGCGCCGTTTTCGCGCCCCACCTGGCAACCAAGCTGGGCGGCTGGGTGACCACCGAGCCGCCGGCGGGCGAACTGTTCCCGGGCGTCCCGAACCAACCGCGCTAGCGACGAACGTGGAGTTGTGGCGCGGAATCGCGACCATTTCGCGCAACAACTCCACGTTCGGCACGCGTCCTCAGGACAACGATTGGGGCAGCACGACCTCGCCCACCCGCTTGAGATAGGGCCACGCGATCTCCGGTGGCAACCCGCCGCACAGGGGCGACAGGTTGAGCACCTGACCGGCCTTCACGCGCGAAATCGCTTCGGGGACAGAGATGATCACGTGCGACGTTCCGGTCTCGCGCAGCTCGTCGACGGTGTTCACGTGCGAGAAGCCGGCCGTCGTCTCGTCGCCGGGGTTCCACGCGGCATAGGTTTTCACGTCGTGCAGCAGGTGATCGCCGATCTCTTTCCACGCCCGATCGACGTCGTCGGCGACGAACACGACCGACGGGGTGTTGCGGTCGGGAAACATGGTGGGGCCCGGCGTGTGGCCGTGCTCGCGGCAGGCCTCCTCGTAGGCCTCCCGGATGCCCGGCGCGTTGGCGTTGCCCAGCATGCCCAAGCCGTACCTGCCGGCCCGGCGGGCCGCCGCCAGGGTTCCCCCACCCCACATCAGCCCCGGTCCGCCGGGGGTCAGCGGGCGCGGCGTGACCGTGATCCGCCGCCCGTCCTCGATCACGGTTTCACCGGCGAGCAGTCGCCGCAGCAGCGCGAGTTTCTCGTCGCAGACGCGACCGCGCTTCTTGATCGGCACGCCGAAGTGCTCGAACTCCTCCGGCCGGTACCCCAGCGCCAAGATGTACGACGCCCGCCCGTTGCTGATGATGTCGAGGACCGCCATGTCCTCGGCGAGGCGCACGGTTTCGTAGAACGGCAGGATCAGGATCAGGCTCAGCGCCAGGCGCTGGGTGCGCGCCGCCACCGCGGAGGCCAGCAAAAACGGCGACGGCAGATAACCGTCCTCGGAGCCGTGGTGCTCACACAGCACGGCGGCGAGACCGCCGTGTTCCTCGGCCCAGGCGGCCATTTCGGGCGCCGCGGCGTACAGATCGGTTGGGGCCGCGGCCCATTCGGGATCGCGCATGTCGAAGCGCAGTGTGTACACGGCAGACTCCTAGGTGGCCTAATCTTGGTGATGCACGTTACACCTTCACTCGAAGGCGTAAAGCGGCAGCGTCATGGGAATGTCCAGCGAGCTCAGCAGGCCCGCGGGTGCGGTGACCACGTACGGGATCGCGTTGACGACCCGCATCGCCGTCGACGCCATGGCGGCGTGCCCGGCGCCGTGGCCTGCGGCCTCCCCCATCCTCATCTCGCAGTGGACGTCGGGATCGCCGTCGATGTCGACCCGATAGGTGGCGTCGGACTCCGAGGTCGGCCAATCGGGCGCGACGTCGCGGGCCATCCGGATGACGTGTTCGATCACGATGGCCTCGCGACCGTTCACCACGCCCGCCGCCCGGGTCCGCACGGCGCCGCAGGTGCCCGCCTTGATGGTGCCGAATGCCACCTCGATGTCGCGGTCGGTCAACCGTCGGTCCAGGGAGCCGCGCACCCCTTCCACCTCGACCCCGAGGCCGCCCGCGATCAGGTATATCGGTGCCTGCCAAGCCATTTCGATGAAGCCGGGGGTGGCGAGCATCGGCTGGAAATCCAGCGGGTGGCCGAATCCCATCCCGTTCATCATCACGTCGGCCACCGGGTAGTGGTCGTTGAGCGCGACCTCGCTGGCCGTGATGGTCCGGATGCGCTTCGACTGCGTCGTCATGAGCAGCGCGAGCTGATCGGAGGCGAAGCCGGGAAAGATGCCCGACACGTAGAACGAGGCGCCGCCGGCGGTGGCCGCCGCCTCGAGCTCGTCGCGCCAGTCCGGGGCGAAATACGACGGGGGGTGCACCAGGCTGGTCGACGACGTCGACACGACGTTGATGCCGGCCTTCAGCAGCCGCACGTAGTCGGGCACCGCCACCCCGTCGCGCTCGGGCCCGCTGGCCGCATACACCACGCAGTCCGGTGCCAGGGCGATCAGGGCGTCGGCGTCGTCGGTGGCCGTCACGCCGAGCGGGTCGCCGCCGGCCAGCTCGCCGGCGTCTCGACCGACCTTGTCCGCCGAATGTACCCATACCCCAACGAGTTCCAGATCCGGGCGTCGGCGGACGGCGTCGATCGCGACCTTGCCGACGCCGCCGGTGGACCACACGACAACCCTCATAGCTCTGCTCCTCACCTGTCCTGCGGCCGAGGGTGAATCCTGCGACGCGACACGCCGCCACGGCGTCGTGGAATTCACTCTCGCGGCCCCGCTGAATCGTGCGCCTGGGCGGCGGCGGCCGCGGCGCGTTCGAGATAGGGCCAGGCAACGTCGGGGGCGATGCCGCCGCGCCGCGGGTCTCGGCCCACGCGCACATGTCGATGGCCGCCGCGTACAGATCCGCGGGCGGCGCGCCGAAACCGGGGGCGCGCATGTCGAACCTGAGCGTGAACATCAGCGCCCGCCCGCGCCCTGCCGAAAAATGCCCGCCGCACAGCGACAACGTGGTCCCGAATCGTCGCCCGGAGGCGGGAAAAACTCGGATTCGGCCCCCACCGCTGCAGACTAACCTAAAATTTGTTCGTTAAGATAGTGTCTGCTTTCTTAAACCTGACCGCTCGAACCGGCCGCGCGCGTCGCGAACACACGAAAACCGCGGCGGCCGTTGGTCTTAGACCAGCGGCTGATATGGACTTGAGGAGGAACGAGATGACGACTCATCGCGTGGTGGTGTGGGCGACCGGCGGCATCGGCTCGATCGCCATCCGCGCCCTCGCCCGGCGCCCGAATCTGGACCTGGCCGGCGTCTGGGTGCACTCGGACGACAAGGTCGGCAAGGACGCGGGCGAACTGGCCGGCGGGGAGCCGATCGGCGTGGCAGCCACCAACGACGCCGACGCGCTGATCGCGTTGAAGCCCGACTGCGTCATCTACGCGGCCAGCGGCCCGGAGCGCGACGCGCTGGCCATCCCGGACTACGTCACGCTGCTCGAAGCCGGGATCAACGTCGTGACGACCAGCACGACGCGGCTGGTCAACCCGCACGCCTACGAACCGGCGGAGTGGCGCGACCAACTGGTCGCCGCCGCCAAGCGGGGCCAGGCATCGCTGTACGCGTCCGGGATCGAGCCGGGCTTCGCCGCCGACTACCTGCCGCTGGTGCTGTCGACCCAGTCGTCGGTCATCGAAAAGATCCACTCGTTCGAGATCGGCCTCTACGACGATTACGGGGTTCCCGACATCATGAGCGACGCGCTGGGTTTCGGCCGCCCGCTCGACTACCAACCCTGGATCGGCTTTCCCGGCGCGATCGCCGGCGAATGGCAGGGCCAGATCCGGTTGATCGCCGACGCCCTCGGGGTCGAAGTCCAGGAAGTCCGTGAGGGTTTCGATCGCGCGGTCACCAACCGGACGCTGGAAGTCGCGATGGGCACCGTCGAGGCCGGAACCTGTGGCGCGCTGCGGATGCAGGCGATCGGGGTGGTCGACGGCCGCGAGGCCATCGTCATCGAACACGTCACCCGGCTCGCCCACGACGTCGCGCCCGACTGGCCCATCGGGATCGGCGACCTGTCCTATCGCGTCATGATCACCGGCGACCCCGACCTCGACTGCACCCTGGCTGCGACGCTGCGGGATCCCGGCGGGGCCGGGATCGCGGGCATGACCTCGGGGGCCGGCGCGATGGTCGCCACCGCGATGCGCGTCGTCAACGCGGTGTCGTATGTCGTTGCCGCGAAGCCGGGATTGCTCAGCTCGGTCGACCTGCCGTTGACGATTCCGAAGCACGCGTTCGCCACATAATCTGCCCGAGTGACTTTTAATCCCTTCGAGGAGCTCACGCTCGAGCAGTTGCGGCTTCGCACCAGCATGAAATGGCGGGCGCATCCCGCCGACGTCCTGCCGCTGTGGGTCGCCGAGATGGACGTGCACCTGCCGCCGACGGTGGCCGAGGCGCTGCGCAGGGCCGTCGACGACGGCGACACCGGATACCCGTGCGGCACGGCGCTGGCGGAGGCGGTCAGCGAATTCGCGGCGCGGCGCTGGGACTGGGACGACTTGGAGGTGGGCCGCACCGCGCTCGTTCCCGACGTCATGCTCGGCATCGTCGAGGTGTTGCGTCTGGTCACCGATCGCGGTGACGCCGTCGTCGTCAATCCCCCTGTGTACGCACCGTTTTACGCGTTCGTGGCGCACGACGGCCGCCGCGTGATCGAAGCGCCGCTCGCCGAGGGGCGCATCGATCTGGGCGCGTTAGCGGAGGCGTTTTCCCGGGCCCGCGCGACGCACGGGAACGTGGCCTACCTGTTGTGCAATCCGCACAACCCGACCGGCACGGTGCACACGCCCGAGGAGCTGCGCACGGTGGCCGAACTCGCGCGCGGATACGGCGTCCGCGTGGTGTCCGACGAGATCCACGCGCCCGTCATCCTGCCGGGATCGCGGTTCACCCCCTTCCTGACCGTCCCCGGAGCGGAGAACGCCTTCGCCCTGACGTCGGCGTCCAAGGCCTGGAATTTGTCCGGGCTGAAGGCGGCGGTGGCGATCGCCGGGCCGGAGGCGGCCACCGACCTGGACCGGATGCCGGAGGAGGTCAGCCACGGGGCCAGCCATCTCGGCGTCATCGCGCACGCCGAGGCGTTCCGCAGCGGCGCCGACTGGCTCGACGCGACGCTGTCCGGCCTCGACGCTAACCGGAAGCTGCTGGGCGAGTTGGTCGCCGAGCAGCTGCCCAGCGTGAAATGTCAATGGCCACAAGGCACTTACCTGGCGTGGCTGGACTGCCGGGCACTCGGTATCGACGAAGAGGAAAGCGATGGCCTCGCGGTGGTCGCCGACCTGTCCGGACCCGCCCGCTGGTTCCTCGAGCACGCCCGGGTGGCGCTCAGCTCCGGCCACGTGTTCGGCACCGGCGGAGCCGGGCACGTGCGGCTGAACTTCGCCACCTCACGCGCCATCCTCACCGAGGCCCTGTCGCGCATGGGCCGCGCCCTCGCCGGCGCTCAGTAGCGGCGCGGGGGCTACGCGGAGATTTCTTCGGTCCCGCGCCCCAAGTTGCGGAACCCCTCGGCGGGCTCCCGCATGCCCAGGGTGAACGGCAGGGTGTTGAACTCCAACTTCATCGTCGCGCCAAGCCGGCGCAAGAAACTGCGCTCGGACTCCACGGCGGGAACCTGCAACGACGCGAGGTCGATGTAGTGCGTCGACGTTTCGCCGATGCCGTCGAACACGTGCAGCATGGGTGTGCACAGCCCACGCATCGACTCGTCGAGGCATTCCGCGACGGGATCGGTCATGAGCACGTATTCGGCTACCGGCACCATGTTTTTCAGCATTCGGTGCACCAGGATTACATCGAAGCCGGCCAGCTCGACATGGCGCTTCACCTTCTGATCCGCCACCTCGCCCACGTGCACGACGAACTTGAGCGACAGCTTCTCCAGCTGCGCGCAACTCGCGCACTGGCAGGCGATGTCGTTTTTCATCCGCTCCCGCCGCTCCAGGAACGACGTGCGCATCCGTGACAGCCGCTCGCACACCACCACTTTGGCGTTGGTGTCCGGCGCCCAGAAGAACGCGGCGTCGCCCTCGAGCTTGGCCAGCTTCAGCCCCTTGGCGGCGTTGATGACCGACTCCAGCAGGCCCGCGACCGTCAGCTGGGCGTGGGCAAGGTGCGTCCGGTTCCACTGCATGTAGTGCGTGTAACCGCCGATGTCGGCTATGAGCAGAACCGCGCGCCGAATTGCCATGAATAAGCCAGTTTAATGGCCGGCGCGGCCCAGCTCAATGAATCTCCCACTAGACGAATGCGCCTCGGCGAGAGAGGCTAGCAGAGGTGCCGGTTCACCGGAGGAGCTGATATGCATGTGCTGCGAACCCCGGACTCCCGTTTCGAAAACCTGGAGGGCTACCCGTTCGTAGCGCATTATCTCGACGTCACGGCGAGCGACACCCGGCCGCTGCGCATGCACTACCTCGACGAGGGGCCGATCGAAGGGCCGCCGATCGTCCTGCTGCATGGCGAGCCCACGTGGAGCTATCTGTACCGCTCCATGATCACGCCCCTGACCGACGCCGGGAACCGTGTGCTGGCACCCGACCTGATCGGTTTCGGCCGGTCGGACAAGCCCAGCCGCATCGAGGATTACACCTACCAGCGGCACGTGGAATGGGTGGTCTCGTGGTTCGAGCACCTCAATCTGTGGGATGTCACGTTGCTCGTGCAGGACTGGGGATCGTTGATCGGCCTGCGCATCGCCGCCGAGCAGCCCGACCGCGTCGGGCGGCTGGTGGTGGCCAACGGTTTCCTGCCCACCGCACAGCGGCGCACCCCGCCCGCCTTCCATGCCTGGCGCGCCTTTGCGCGCTACTCCCCCGTGCTGCCGGCGGGACGCATCGTGGGCGCCGGGACCGTCCGCCGGGTGTCGTCGAAGGTGCGGGCCGGGTATGACGCCCCCTTCCCGGACAAGACATATCAGGCCGGGGCCCGCGCGTTCCCCCAGTTGGTCCCCACCTCGCCCAGCGATCCGGCGATTCCGGCCAACAGGAGGGCGTGGGAGGCGCTCGGGCGCTGGGAGAAGCCGTTCCTGGCCATCTTCGGTGCGCGCGACCCCATCCTCGGGCAAGCGGACACCCCGCTGATCAAGCACATCCCCGGCGCCGCGGGCCAGCCGCACGCCCGCATCAACGCCAGCCACTTCATCCAGGAGGACCGCGGACCCGAACTGGCCGCACGCGTCCTGTCGTGGCAGCAGGCCCTGCTCTGAGAGACCCTTATGCGCAGCGGATCTTGCGGGGGCGGGCGCGGCGGGATCGACACGCCACGGCAACGGTCAAGAACTGTACCGGCCGATGACGATCTTGTAGGATGATAATCCCTGCACTGGCAACGCTTCGCACGTAAAGCGTTGCGGTGCAAACAGTCCAGTACTCGAGGAGCCGACGTTGCCCAAGCCGCCGAGTGAACATCACTCCGGCATTGCTGAACTCGACGAACGAATCCCGTTTCTCCTCGCGCAACTCGGCGCCCATATCAGCAGCGACTTCCAGCGCCGGCTTTCGTCGATAGGGGCCGACCCCCGCACGTACGCAGTTCTGCTGGCACTCGCTAGTGCCGACGGCCAATCCCAGCGTCAGCTCTCCGAACGCCTCGGGATCCACCGCAATGCCATGGTTGTGGTCATCGACCAGCTTGAACAGCGAGGACTCGCAAAGCGGTTACCGCGCCCCGAGGATCGGCGCGCGGTCGCTGTCACGCTTACCGCCAAGGCCCGCCGCCTGCTGCCCGCGCTGCATGAGCAGGGCCGCGACCTCGAAAACGAAATAGCCGCGCCCCTGTCTGCGAAAGAACGCGACACGCTGCGCCGCCTTCTTCAGCGCGTCGCCGCGGGGGCAGGGCTCATTCCCGGAGTTCATCCCCAACTGGCGTGATCGCCGGTCATTGACCAATCGGCGGGCGCGATGAGGCAATGCGCTCGTCGGCCGCATTCCCTAAGCCATACGGCGCGAAGTCACGACACCGTGCTGCCGGCGCCGTGCAGCGCGGCTTCAGTCTCCTTACATTCAGTCTGGCACCGTGCATAATCGTCATGTACCGTGATAATCACTAGTTGTGACAAATTGGGAAGTGAACGATGAAGACGGTCATCTTCGGAGCCAACGGGCCGACTCGACTCGGCCTCCCTCGGCCGCATCGTGGTCATCTCGACGACCCAGTCCACCCCGACCCTGAGGCAGATGGTACGTCGAGAGGCACTGTCGGCCAAAGACTCTGACTCGATACCGACGAGATGAATCCCCCGAGGAGGACACGGTGCACACCGCATATTTGATCGTGACATTCACTGCGATCGCCTTCGATGGATTCTCGGGTATCGCGGCGCTGGTTCACTTCGCGCCGATTCTGCCCGGGATGGCGAGCGCGGGCGTGCCGGTGTCGTGGTTGAGGTTTCCTATCGGCACCCTGAAGACATTGGGAACCCTGGGACTCATCGTGGGCCTGTGGATACCGGCAATAGGCATTGCCGCCGCTGCGGGGTTGGTCATATTTTTCGTGTGCGCCGTGTACACCCACGTGCTGGCCCACGACATCACGGGCCAGATGATGTTCGGCGGATTCCTGCTGGCGCTCAACTGCGCCGCCCTCGGCGTGGCGATTGCAGCACACCCGGCGGTCCTGTGAACGCCGGTGACCGGCGAGGCCCGACCACACGGGGACCGCTGCTGTTGGCGCGTGCCAGCACCGCATCGATGGTGGTGCTCGCGCTCGCGCAGGCCACTTTGGCGGGCAATTTTCTCGGCGGCCAGTACGACGCGCTGATGCTGCACTCGCTCGGGGCGAAAGCGATCACCCTCACCTCTGCGGTGCAAGTCGCTATCCTCGCCTGGATCTGGCGTCTCGGCGGCCCGCGCGGCGCGTTCTTGGGCGGCATAGCGCAGACGTTGTTGCTCGTCGCCGAGTTCGCCGCAGGCGAACTGCGACTGACTGCCGTACACGTTCCGCTGGGCGTCTTGCTCGTCGTCGGGATTGTCCAAGTGGCGACGGTGATTTGGCGTACCCCGTTGCCGGCTCGGCGCGCCGTCGACGGCGAGGTGGCATCGTGAAGCGGCGCACCCTGCTGCGCGCCGGCTTGCTCACGGCGGGCGTCGGTGTCGCAGGAGCGGGATGGCCCGCGGCGCAGCTGGCGCTGGGCCCCGCCGAGCCGGGCAAGCTGCTGCGCAGCCAGGTACCGCTGCCGCCGCTCTACCAGACGCGGTTGCCGATCCCAATTCAGCTGGCCCCCGTCGCCAGCGACGCCACGAGCGACTATTACGAGATCACCCAGTGCGCCGCCGACCTGCCGATACTGCCCGGCCTGACTACGCCCGCCTGGACCTATGGCGGAACCTTTCCCGGTCCCACAATCGTCTCCCGGTCGGGACGGCGCACCGTGATCCGCCACCACAACGCGTTGCCCGTTCCCGTTGCTGTGCACCTTCATGGCGGCCATACCCCGCCCGACAGTGACGGTTATCCACTCGACCTGATCGAACCACAGGGCCCGAAGGTCACTCCCGGTGACGGCGGCATGGCGGCGGGAACGTCGCGCAATTCCGTTGTCGGGCAACGCGAATACGTCTACCCCATGCAACAACGCGCGGCGACGCTGTGGTATCACGACCACCGAATGGGCTACACCGGCCAAGCCGTCTGGCGTGGGCTCGCGGGATTTCACCTCGTGCACGACGATGAGGAGCTGGCCCTCCCACTGCCGAAGGGTGATCGCGACATCGCGCTGATGATCACCGATCGATCGTTTGCCGCGGACGGCTCTTTCCAGTACCCGCTCGCCGACAGCGGTGAGGTCGCCGCCCCCTATATGAATGGTGTGCTCGGCGACGTCGTACTGGTCAACGGCGCGCCATGGCCCGTGCTCGACACCGATCCCGCACGGTATCGATTCCGAGTACTCAACGCCTCCAACGCCCGCCGCTACCGATTGCGGCTCGACCCGCCACCACCCGAGGGACCGCCGTTCACCCAGATCGGAAGTGACGGTGGGCTTCTGAGCAGTCCGATCACGCATGACGCGATCGACATCGCGCCGGCCGAACGCTTCGACGTCGTCGTCGACTTCTCCCGCTACCGTCGCGGCACCCGGGTACGGCTCGTCAACACCCTTGGCGCACAGTCCACTACGGAGGTCATGCGCTTCGACGTCCTCGGCACCGACCGCTCAGACGAATCAAGCATTCCCGAACGGCTCAGCGAAAGCGTTGCACCCCTGGACCGGAGGCGTGCCACGACCACCCGCACCTTTCTGTTCGGACAAGGCCGGGCCGGTGTGTGGACGATCAACAACAAGCCCTACAAGCCCGGCACTCCGGTTGCGACGCCGCGCATCGGCGATGTCGAAGTCTGGCGCTTCATCACCGACATCCGGCATCCAATCCACGTCCATCTCAACCCGTTTCAAGTCTTGTCGCGCAACAACAAGCCGCCCGGGCGCTTCGATCACGGTTGGAAAGACACCGTCGACGTGGCCCCGGCCGAAGCCGTGGAAGTGATCGTGCGGTTCACCGACTATCGCGGAACCTATCTGGTCCACTGCCACAACCTCGAGCACGAGGACATGGCCATGATGGCGGATTTCGTCACGGTCTAGCGGTCCCCTGGACGCAGGCCGGCGCGGCCGGTCAGCCGGTAACCGCGAGTACGGCCTCCGCGAGCTCGGGACGACACACCACGAGGTCCGGCAGCTTCGGGTCCGGCTGGTTGTAGGCCAGAGCGGACCCGTCGATGCGGGAGGTGTGCAGCCCCGCGGCGCGCGCCACCGCCACCGGGGCGGCGGAGTCCCATTCGTACTGCCCGCCGGCGTGCACGTACACATCGGACAAGCCCTGGACGATCGACGCCACCTTGGCGCCGGCCGAACCCATTTCGACCAGAACGCCGTCCAGGGCGTCCCGGACGTTCAGCGCGATGGCGGGCGGGCGGGTGCGCGAGACCACGATCCGTGGCTTGCCCGGCGCCGCCGGAGGCGACGCGATGTCGGGCGTGGCGAACGTGATGCCCTGCGCCGGCAGCGCCACGGCGCCGGCAACCAGCTCGCCGGCCTCCCATAACGCGACGTGCACCGCCCAGTCGTCGCGCCCGAGCTCGGAGAACTCCCGCGTCCCGTCCAGCGGATCGACGATCCAGACGCGCTCCGCGCGCAACCGCACCGGGTTGTCGGCGCCCTCCTCGGACAGCACCGCGTCGCCGGGGCGCTGCGCGGCGAGCGCAGCCATCAGAAAGTCGTGGGATCGCTTGTCCCCCGCGGCTTTCCGTTCGTTCGCTTCCGCGTCGGCGAACTCCTGCCGGACCCCGAGCAGCAGCTGGCCCGCGTCGGTGGCCAACCGCGCGGCCAGGTCATGGTCATTCATCGGCATCTCCACGGAATCCTTGATAAGTTGGCAGCGATGACCAACTTTACCCTGAGAAGCCATCGCGGGTTGCCACCCCCGACCAGAAACTGGTCCGTAATCTGGTGGTTGTGAGCGGCAACGCCAACGTCCCTACATCGAGGCGGTTGCGGCACATCTCGCGGGGGCGTTTGATCGCGATCGGCATCGCGGCGGTCGTGCTGGTCGGGGTTTTGGCCGTCGTGGGGGTGCGCGTAACCGAAGGCAACCACAGCGCGACGGGTCCCACCACCAGCCCACCGCTGTCGGCACCGGAGAGCTTCGCCATCCCCGGCTGCTACAACCCGTCCGTCCCTCCGGTCGCGCGTCCCAAGAAGCTCAACGTTCTGGGGTGCGCCAGCGTGGCGGTTGCGCTGCAGGACATGTCGTGGAGCTCCTGGGGACCGCAGGGCGCCGACGGGACCGGCACGGCCGTGTTCAAGCTCTGCGACCCGAATTGCGCGACGGGATCTCAGCTGACCGAGCCGGTCGTGGTGCACGCGTGGAATCCACAGCCGCCCCGGCGCGAAGCCATCTGCCAGGCCGGCCTGGAGATTTTCGCCGACATGATCCTGGCCTTCCCCAAAGACGTCCCGCCGCCGTCCGTGCAGCAGATGAACACGCAGTACGACGGAAAACCGGCCGTGCACTTCGCCAACTACGCCAGCGGCGACACGCGCGGCACCCAGTTCATCGGCTACACGTTCTGTAACTGACGCCGCTAGACCTGATGGCGGCGACCCGCTTTGCCGCCCTCGCGATCGCCGCTAGACCTCGATGACGACAGCGCCGCCCTGGCCGCCGCCGGCGCACATCGCCGCGACGCCGATGCCGCCGCCGCGGCGGGCCAGCTCGTAGGCCAGCGTGGTCACCATGCGCGCGCCGGAGGCCGCGATCGGGTGGCCCAGGCTGCAGCCGCTACCGGAGAAGTTCACCTTCTCCTCGTCGAGGCCGTATTCCCGGCACGCCGCGATCGGCACGGACGCGAACGCCTCGTTGATCTCCCACAGCGCCACGTCGCCGGGCGACAACCCGGCGCGCTGCAACACCTTTCCGATGACCTTGACCGCACCCAGGCCGCAGTCCCGTGGCGGCACGCCCGCGGCGGCCCACGCCCTGACCGTGCCCATCACGTTGAGCTTCTCCGCGTCGGCGTACTCGCGGTCGACCAGGGCGACCGCGGCCGCGGCGTCGTTGGTGCCGCTGCTGTTGCCCGCCGTGATCGAGAAGCCCTCGATCTCGGGGTGCAATACCTTGAGGCCGGCCAGCTTTTCGACGGTGGTGTCACGGCGGGGGTGTTCGTCGACGGCGAACTCGATGACCGAACCGTCCGCCTGCAAAATCTTCAGGGGCAGGATCTCATCGACGAACTTGCCCGCGTCCTGGGCCGCGACGGCGCGCTGGTGCGAGCGGGCCGCCCACGCGTCCATCTCTTCGCGCGTGATGCCGACGGTCTGGGCGGTGTTCCAGCCGACGGTGATCGACATGTCCTTGGCCGGCGCGTCGGGCGTCTCGACGTGCGTCGGCGGCATCCACCGCTCCTCGAACTTCAGCTCGGGTCCGGGGATGCGCCAGTTGGTCAGCGGCGTCATCGACAGCGACTGCACGCCGCCGGCGATCAGCACCCGCTCCATGCCGGAACCGATCTGCGCCGCCGCGTTGCCGATCGCGGTGAGGCTGCCCGCGCAATGCCGGTTGACCGATTGACCGGGGACATGCTCGAGGCCGGTCGCGGTGGCCGCATACCGCGCGAGATCGCCGCCCCCGTAATGGGATTCGGCGAAAATGATGTCATCGATGGCGGCCGGGTCCACACCGGACCGGCGCACCACCTCGGGAAGCACCGCGGTGATCAGCGTCTCGGGCGGCGTGTTGACCAGCGTCCCCTTAAAGGAACGGCCGATCGCCGTTCGGACGGCTCCAACGATGACGGGTGTACCCATGTTTTCAACCTCGAGCGGTCTGGCGGCGTTCAGTCGCGGCGAATCGTTTCAAATACTGTATAGACAATAGTATTGGTCTAAGTTCGGTGGGGGCCGGTCTGTGACCGCGCTAACAATTAAGCGGTTAGTACACGTTCAGGAGGCCTCCCCGTTGAAAACCAAAGGCGCCCTGATCTGGGATCTCAACGAACCCTGGGTGATCGACGAGATCGAGATCGGCGATCCCCGCCCCGGCGAGGTGACGGTCCGGTTGGAGACGGCAGGGTTGTGCCACTCCGACCACCACCTGCTGACCGGTGACTTCCCCATCCCCTGCTTCCCGGTGCTCGGCGGGCACGAGGGCGCCGACATCATCACCGAGGTCGGCGACGGTGTCGAGCACCTAGCCGTCGGCGACCACGTGGTCATGTCGTTCATCCCCTCCTGCGGCAAGTGCACGCCGTGCCAGACGGGGCTGCGCAACCTGTGCGACCTGGGCATGGGATTGCTGTCGGGTCAATCGGTGTCCGACGGATCGTTTCGGGTCACCGCGCGGGGCCGCGACGTCATCCCGATGTCACTGCTGGGGACGTTCGCGCCGTACGCGGTGGTGCACCAGACCTCGGTGGTCAAAATCGATCCCGCGATCCCGTTCGACGTGGCCTGCCTGGTGGGCTGCGGGGTGACCACCGGCTACGGCTCGGCGGTGCGCAGCGCGGCGGTCGCACCGGGTGAGGACGTCGCTGTCATCGGCATCGGCGGCGTCGGCGTCGCCGCGCTGCAGGGCGCCCGCATCGCCGGGGCCCGACGGATATTCGCCGTCGATCCCTACGAATGGAAGCGCGAGCAGGCGCTCAAGTTCGGCGCCACAGCGGCTTTCGCGGACGTGGGCAGCGCCGCGGCCGGAATTGCCGAGGCGACGCGAGGCATGATGTGCCGCAAGGTAATCGTCACCGTGGGCCACGTGGAGGGCAAAGACGTCGAGTCGTGGATGGCGCTGACGGCCAAGGGCGGAGTATGTTGCCTCACCGGCATGGCCAGCGTGTTGGCCAACGACGTCACCCTCAACCTCGCCGGGCTCTCGCTGCTGCAGAAGAGCTTGCAGGGCAGCATTTTTGGTGGCGGCAATCCCCAGTACGACATCCCGGCGATCCTCGAGTTGTACAAGCTGGGGCAGCTCAATCTCGACGACATGGTCACGCGGGAGTACACCCTCGAGCAGATCAACGACGGCTATCGGGACATGCTCGAGGGGCGCAACATTCGCGGCATCATCCGCTACACCGACGCCGACCGCGGGTAGGCCGTGGCCGCAATGGGCACAATGTCTCCATGACAACGAGACCCCTCGCCGGCCGTGACGCCACCCAGCGACTCGCCTTCCGCGTCGCGGCGATGCTGCTCGGCATCGGCACCCTGCACTTCGTGGCGCCCAAACCGTTCGACTCGATCATCCCCGTCGAACTGCCCGGCAGCCCGCGGCTGTACACCTACGGGTCGGGAGTGGCCGAGCTGGCGATCGGGGCGCTGCTGGTGCCGCGACGCACCCGGCGAACCGCCGCGCTGGCCGCCGTCGCCCTGTTCGTCGGGGTCTTCCCGGGCAACGTCAACATGGTCCGGTTGTGGTGGGACAAGCCGTGGGCGATGCGGATCGTGGCCCTGGCCCGGCTGCCGCTGCAGATTCCCATGATCACCACCGCGCTCAGGATCCGGCGCGAGAGCTGACGCGCGCGTCGCGGCATCACCGCTTGTTGACCACGGCCGTCACGTAGGGAGCTTTGGCGCCGCCCGGGGAGGATGACCGCAAATGCCCACCTCCGAGCGACAACCGCGCGGGGTGGTCCGGTGTTGGGGCGGTGTCCCGCCGCTCCCGCTCGGATTGTCGCTCGGAGGTGGGCATTTCGTCTGTCACCCGGCGGAGGGACGCGTGTTGCGCCTGTGACCACTGCGCCACGAAGCCGGCGCGACGGCCGAAGATCAGGTCAGGGGCGAGCCGACCCGGTGCGCGGTCCCGTCGGGATCGACATAGGCGAACTCCCGCAATCCGTAGGGCGTGTCCTGCGGCGCGATCAAGCGGCCCTCGAGATTCTCCAGCGCGGACCACTCGGCGTGCAGCGCGTCGGCGTCGCTGACGTAGAAGTACACGCTCGCGGCGGTGCGCAACGGGTCGTGTTCGTCCCACTCGGTGAGGTGCAGCGACACCGACCCGCGGTCGACGAAGCCGTAGCGGTCCGGGCCGTCGTATGCGCGCGCGTCGAACCCGAGCCGCCGGTAGCGGTCCAGGGCGACATCGAGATTCCGAACGGGGACGATCGGCGCGACGGACGCGAAGTTCACTGCGGACACCCCGCGAAGATAGCGCTTCGCGCCGAACCGGCGCGCCGCGGCCAGTGCTGTCGTATGCTCCACCGCAAACGACCCCTGAGGAGTCGGCTCAAGCAGGAAGGGCACCCACCATGCGCCAGCTAACTGCCGCCGTCGCCGTCGCCGGGCTACTGGTCGCCGGGTGCGGTGACAGCAGCGCAGGCGACACCGCGGCGTCGTCGAGCACGACCACCACGGCGTCGCCCAAGACTCCCCTCGCGAAGGCCGCGCTGCCCGACCTGATGCTCAGCCCCGACGACATCGACAGCGCGCTGGGCACCCGGGGAACGACGAGCGACCCGCCGTTCACCAACCTCGGCGAGGACCCGGTGCACCGCACCGACTACACCTTTCCGCCCGAATGCAAGTACACGATCCATGCCGGATTGGCGTCCGAATACGCCGACAGCGGAAGCACCGGCGTGTACGGCTACCACGACATCGCACCGACGCCGCCCCGCGGCAACCAATTGGAAAGCCCCGACGTCTACCAGTTCGTGGTGTTGTATCCCTCCCCCGAGCAGGCGAACGCCTTCTTCTCCACGTCATCTCAGCGCTGGCCCGCCTGCGCCAACCGCCAGGACACCGTCCCCGCCGACGGCACCCACCCCGAGCTTCAGTGGAAGGTGAGGCAGGTGTCCAACGCCAATGGGGTGCTGAGCACGTCGGTGATCGTGACCGTCAACGGGGACGGCACGAACGTCACGATGCCCTGTCAGCGGGCGCTGACCGCCCGCCGCAACGTCGTCATCGACGTCGACGTGTGCCGCAAGGATGTCGGGGACCTCGGCGTCAACATCGCCAATCAGATCGCCGCGAAGGTCGACAAACAGTAGCGGACTCCGATGCTCGACGGCCCCGATAGCCTTCTGCCGTAACGCTATTGGCGGTGCCGTATCCGCCGCGCCACCTCGCCGTAGCGCTCGAAGCGGTCCTGGTCGGCCACGGAGTTGTACATCACCAAACGCGTTGCCATGCCGGCGTATTTGTCGGTCAACGCGTCGGCCAGGCCGTCCCAGCTGGACTCGGTGGCGAAGACGGCGATGTGGTCGTCGCTGACCTGGGCGGCCATGCCGGCGAAGTCTCCGGCCTTTTGTTTCTCCCGGATCCGGGCGGTCGTGCCCTCGAAACCGGCCTCGTCCCAGATGAACGCGTAGTTGGGCGTGCTTCCGTAGAACGCCATGCTGGCGCGCACGACTTCGCGCTGCTTGTCGCGCTCCTCGTCGCTGTCACCGACGATCGTCATGACGGGCACGATGATCGCGAGGTCCGACACCGAACGCCCGGCCTTGGCCGCCCCTTCGGCGACCGTCGGCAGGACGTGGCGGGCCAGGTATCCCGGTTCGCCGATCGGGTGGACGTGCACCCCGTCGGCCACCTCGCCGGCCATCCGCAGCATCCACGGATTCACCGCCGCGATATCGACTTTCGGGTCGACAGCGCCGATGGGTCCCGGGCTCCACTGCGGGGTGATGAAGTCGAGATCGTAGAAGTCGCCGTGGTGGTCGAGCGTCCCGGAGCGAAAGGCCGCGAAACACGCCTTCACGGCGAGCAGGTAGTCGCGCAGCCGCGGCCCGGGCCGTTCGAAGGCCGTGCCGTAGCGCCGCACGACGTGGGTGCGCACCTGAGTTCCCAAACCCAGCCGGAACTTTCCCTCGGTCGCTTCCTGCAGTTCCCACGCCGCGGCGGCGGTGACGAAGGGGCTGCGCGGGAACGCCACCGCGACACCCGTGGACAGCTCGAGACCGGGCGCGGCCTGCGACGCGACCGCGGCGTTCAGGTAGGCGGTGCGGCCCGTCTCGGTGAACAACAAACCGGAGAAGCCGGCGGATTGGGTCCGGCGGGCAAGTTCGCCGATTTGAGCGAGCGGCTGGGGCGTCGTCATCGCGTCGACATGCATGGTGGGAGCCTACGTGGCCGGCCGCGCGCGACGATCGTTGATTCAGCGCTTCGTCGGCCGTCGGCTCACCGGGGCGGTAAAGCCTTCGGTGTCATCGAAGAAGGCCCACTGCCCGTCGTCGTTGACCTCCATGCGCCAGCCCAGCTCGGTGTTGCCGCCGACCGAGTGGACGAACCATGCGTGCGCGGCCTCGGCGTTGGCGAAATTCTTCGTCGCGACCACCCGCCCGTGAGGGTCGATGACGCGGAACTCAGCCATGGGACCTAATTATCCCCACCCGCGGCGTTTCAATCCGAAAAACTTCGGCATCCGGCGCCCAAGCCCGGCCTACACCGTGCGGGCCAACCGATCGGCCAGCATCTCGGCAAACCGCGCCGGATCGTCGAGCGCGCCGCCCTCGGCGAGAAGCGCTGTGCCGTAGAGCAATTCGGCGGTCTCAGCGATGGACGGGTCGTCGCTGCGGTCCTGGTGTGCCTGGCGAAGGCCCGTGACCAGCGGGTGGTTCGGATTGAGCTCGAGGATCCGCTTGCCCACCGGGATGTCCTGCCCCGAGGCGCGGTAGAGGCGCGCGAGCGCGGGCGTGATCCCGAACGCGTCGGTGATCAGGCAGGCGGGCGAGTCGGTGAGCCGAGTGGAGAGCCGAACCTCCTTGACGTGATCGGCGAGGGTGTCCTTCATCCAGGCGAGCAAATCGGCGAATTCCTTCTGCTGCTCTTCGCGCTCGGCCTCGCTCTCGTCGCCCTCGGCGCTCAGGTCCACCTCGCCCTTGGCGATCGACTGCAGCGGCTTGCCGTCGAATTCGGTCACCGTTCCCACCCAGACCTCGTCGACCGGGTCGGTGAGCAGCAGCACCTCGTAGCCCTTGGCTTTGAACGCCTCGAGGTGCGGCGACTTCAGGATCTGCTGACGCGTCTCCCCCGTGGCGTAGAAGATCTGCGTCTGGCCGTCCTTCATGCGCTCCACGTACTGGGCGAGCGTGGTGGCTTCCTCCTCGCTGTGCGTCGAGGCGAACGAGGAGATCTGCAGCAGCGTCTCCTGGTTGTCGAAGTCCGACAGCAGACCTTCCTTGACGACGCGGCCGAATTGGGTCCAGAAGGTCCGATAGTCGTCGGGGCGCTCGGACTGCAGATCCTTGATGGTGGACAGGACCTTCTTCGTCAACCGTCGCCGGATGGCTTTGATCTGCCGATCCTGTTGCAGGATCTCGCGAGAAACGTTGAGCGACATGTCCTGCGCGTCGACCACACCCTTGACGAAGCGCAGGTATTCGGGCATGAGCTGATCGCAGTCGCCCATGATGAACACGCGCTTGACGTAGAGCTGGATGCCGGTCTGGGCGTCGCGGTTGAACAGATCGAACGGCGCGTGCGACGGAATGAACAGCAGCGCCTGGTATTCGAAGGTGCCTTCGGCCTTCATCGCGATGACCTCGAGCGGGTCGTCCCAGGCGTGCGCGATGTGCTTGTAGAACTCCTTGTATTCCTCCTCGGAGACCTCGTCTTTGGGCCTGGCCCACAGGGCCTTCATCGAGTTGAGGGTCTCGGTCTCGATGGTGACGGTCTCCTCGCCGCCCTCCTCGCTGGCCGGTTCCCGGCGCTCGACCTGCATGCGGATGGGCCAGGCGATGAAGTCGGAGTACTTCTTGACCAGACCCCGGAGCTTGAACTCCGAGGTGTAGTCGTGCAGCTCGTCCTCGGCGTCTTCGGGCTTGAGGTGCAGGATGACCGACGTCCCCTGCGGCGCATCGTCGATCGATTCGATCGTGTACGTGCCCTCGCCGCTCGATTCCCATTTAGTGGCGTCGCTCTCGCCGGCCTTACGGGTCAGCAGTTCGACCTTGTCGGCCACCATGAAGCTCGAATAGAAGCCGATGCCGAACTGGCCGATGAGTTCCTCCGACGCGGCCTCGTTCTTGGCGTTCTTGGCCTCGCGGAGTTGCTGGCGCAGCTCGGCGGTGCCCGACTTGGCCAGCGTCCCGATCAGGTCGACCACTTCGGCGCGGGTCATGCCGATGCCGTTGTCGCGGATGGTCAGGGTGCGCGCCTGGTGGTCGACGTCGATCTCGATGTGCAGGTCGGAGGTGTCGACGTCGAGGTCCTTGTTGCGGAACGCTTCGAGCCGCAGCTTGTCCAACGCGTCGGAGGCGTTGGAGATCAGCTCCCGCAGGAACGAGTCCTTGTTGGAGTAGACGGAGTGGACCATCAGATCCAGCAGTTGCCGAGCCTCTGCCTGAAACTCCAACTGCTCGACGCGCGCGTTCATGACTTCTCCTATATCTCCTTTCCAGGGCCGGACGGTCTCAAATTTACCGAGCCGCCGGCCGTCGGTGTGTGGTGGACCCGTCCTCTTCGGGGGTGACCGGCTCTACGCTGAACCCATGTCTGTTGCTCAACGCGAACGCGCCGCCCTGGTGGACACCATGCGCGAGGTCGGTCCGGACGCTCCCACCCTGTGCGAGGGCTGGACGACGCGGGACCTGGCCGCCCACCTGGTGATCCGGGAGTATCGGCCCGACGCCGCCCCGGGCATCCTGATCCCGTTCTTCGCCTCCCACACCGCCAAGGTGCAAAACCAGGTGAGCGAGCGAAACGAGTGGGACGAGCTGGTCGGCAAGGTCGCCGCCGGCCCGCCGGTCTACTCCCCGCTCAAGCTGCTCGACCCGGTCGCCAACGTCGCCGAGATGTTCATCCATCACGAGGACGTGCGCCGCGCGCAGCCGGGCTGGCAGCCGCGCGCGCTGGAGCCCGCGCTGAGCACGATGCTGCGCCGCACCCTGCCGCTGATGGCCCGGATGACGCTCGCCAAGGTGCCCGCCCGGGTGGCGCTGCGCACCCCGGAGGGCAAGACGTTGCTCACCGCCGGTCAGGGTCCGGCGGTCACGGTGACCGGCGCGCCCGCCGAGCTGTTGCTGTTCTCCGTCGGGCGCGCGGCGCAGGTCGAGTTCGACGGCGACGCCGCGGCCGTGCAGGCGGTTCGCGACGCGCCCAAGGGGTTATAGCATCGCGCCGCGGGCGTAACGCCACGGCGAAAAATTCAGCCTCAAAGTCAAGTGGCTAATGCATTTTTGTTAGGCGGCTTGGTCGAGGAGGGCGGCCAGGCGTTGGGCGGGGGTGTCGAGGTCAAGGGTTGGGCGCGGTCGTCGGTTGAGGGTGTCTTGGATGCGTTTGAGGTCTGCTGGGGTGTAACCGCTGAGGTCGCTGCCCTTTTCGAACCAGAAGCGCAGGAGGCGGTTGGTGTTTTCGTTGGTGCCGCGTTGCCAGGGCGAGTGCGGATTGCAGAAATAGACCGGGGTGTTGAGTTGCAGGTGAATGTCGCGCCAGCGGGCCATTTCGCTGCCACGGTCCCAGGTGATTGATCGACGAAGGTGTTCGGGTAACTGGCGCATCGCTTCGATCATCGCGCCGGCCACCGTCTCGGCGGTGTGATCGCCGGGCAAATGCAGCAGCATCGTAAAGCGGGTGGACCGCTCGACCAGGGTGCCGATGGCGCTGTTGGGGCCGACGATCAGATCACCTTCCCAGTGGCCGGGCACCGCGCGGTCGGCGGCCTCGGCGGGCCGGTCGCTGATGGTGAACACATCGTGGAATTTCCCCCGCCGTTCGGTGTGGTCCCGGGATTTGCGGGCCGCGCGTTTCGTCGACAAACGCTTACTCAGGTCGGCGCGCAGTTGACCACGAGTTTGGACGTAGAGGCACTGGTAGATGGTTTCGTGGCTCACCCGTGCCAGCCTGTCATCGGGGTGATCGCGCGCCAAGACATCGGCGATCAGTTTGGGACTCCATCCCTGATCCATCCAGTCCTCTATGGCCTCGCATAGCGCGCGGTCTTGGAGTTTGAATGCTTTGGGACGCTTGGCTTTCTTGGCGGCGCGGGCATGGGCAAGACCAGCGTGGTAATCCCCGTCGGGATTGCGATTGCGTTTGAGCTCACGGGAGATGACGCTGGCGTCGCGGTCGAGCTCGTCGGCGATCTCGACCTGGGTGAGGCCCTTGTCCAGACCCCGCATAATCACCAGGCGTTCATCGAAACTGAGCCGGTGTCCCCGCGCGCCCGGCCGGGTCAGATCACCTGGTTCGGCAAGGCCGGTATCAGAGCCCGTACCACTTCGTAATTGCATTGATCCAGCGTCATGCCACCAGCTCCATCCGGTCTGGATCGACACACCGACCTGACGGCCGGCTTCACGCAATGATTCCCCTGCACACACCCGATCAAAGAACTCTCGCCGCATCGAACGCGGATAAGCAACTGACACCTGCAACCTCCTCAAACGTGGAAATTGCATTGACCGTATGAATCTGCCCAGCGGAATCTCGCCGTGGCGTTACACGTGCGCGAATAGGGAAGGTCAGCCAAACGCCGCGCGCAGGTCCTTTTTGATCACCTTGCCGAATTGATTGCGCGGGAGCGCGTCGACGACCACGAGATGTTCGGGGTGCTTGTAACGGCTCAGCCCCCGCGATTGGCAGTGTTGCACAAGAGATTCCAGCGTCACACCGTCGGCGGTGGCGGGCACCACGACGGCGCAGACGCGTTCGCCGGTGCGCGGGTCGGGGATCCCGATGACGGCGACGTCGGCGACGGCGGGATGGGTCGCGAGCGCATTCTCGATCTCGAGGGCGGAGATGTTCTCCGCGTTGCGGATGATCGCGTCTTTGGTGCGACCGGTGACGCGGACGTTGCCGTTCGCATCGATCAGGCCGAGATCGCCTGTGCGCAGCCACCCGTCGTTGTCGAAAGCCTCGGCGTCCAGCGAAGGATCGGCGTAACCGAGGAAACATTGGGGGCCCTTGAGTCGCAGCTCCCCCTCCTGGCCGGCGCCCAGTTCGACCTCGTAGTTGTCGACCACGCGAACCTTGACCCCGGGCACCGGCGGGCCGACGGTGTGGTCGAGCACCTCCGGCGGGGCGGTCAGGGGCGGCGAAGTCGCACACGGAAACTCGGTCATCCCCCACGCGTTGGCGATCCCGGCGATGCCGAAGGTCTCCCGGACCTGCCGTCCGAGTTCGGCGGTGATGGGCGCGCCTCCCGCCAGGCCACCCCGCACGGACGGAAACAACGGCCGATCACCGTGGGCGCGTTGGGCTTCCAGGAACGCCACGAAGAACGGGGTGGCGGTGCCCAGGAACGTCGGGTTGTGGGCGGCGATGGCCAGCGGCGTCGTCGCGGGGTCGAACGACGCGAACAGCGCCAGCCGCATGCCGGTCAGCAGGGCCGTCGCCAGCATCGCCGCCCCGCCGATGTGAGCGATCGGGAAGGCGATGGGGTCCACGTCGCTGCTCGTGGCCCCGACCATGCCCACCACCCCCGCCGAGCCGGCGATGACCGAGGTATCGGTGTGGCGGATCCCTTTGGGGTCCGCGGTGGTCCCGGAGGAGTAGTAGACCCAGCGGGCGTCGTCGGCCGATCGTGGGGGCGCGGGCAGGGAGCCGTGGTGGGCGCCGGGCAGCCGCAGCTCGCCGGACGGAGGCGTTTCCAGGTCGAGGGTGATGACCTCAAAACCCTTGTCCCGCGCCAACTCGCGGGCCAGGCCGCCATGGTCGAAGCCACGCCAAACGTCCGGTGCCACAAGGAATTCGGTGTTCAACTGGCCGGTGATGAAGCCGACTTCGCTCTCGCGCAGCAACGGGATGATCGGGTTTTGCACCGCACCGAGCCGGGCCAGCGCGGACATCACCACCAGGGTTTCCAGCGTGGTGGGCAGCTGCCAGGACACCACGGTTCCCGCGCGGACACCCCGTTCGGCGAAGGCGGCGGCGGTGGCGCACGCGGCGTCGCGGAGCTGGCGTGCGGTCAGGCTGCGACCGTGCTCGTCGGCGAGGAGCGGCCGGTCCGATCCACGTTGCGCCGCATCGGCAATCAACGCCCAGAACGTGCCGGCGCCAGCCAACGTCAGCGCACCGTCGGGTCGGTGGGGGGCGGGCGAAATCCCGAGTGCGCGACGGCGACCGACACACCGGTGCCGATCGGGCCCTTCTCGTCGACGAGTACCGCGGAGCCGCTGGCCACCCCGTCGTGGCTGTGGTGCGTGAGGGAGGCCAGCCCGATCTGCGGTCCCTCGGGCAGCCGGGTCAGCGTCAGCGTGTAGTCGACGTTGATGAATTCCAGGGAGTTGGTGCCCCAGTTGGCGATCGAGGCCGTGATGTCGCCCGCCATCGCGGCGCGGGTGAAGGCGGACAGCGGTTCGTCGTCGATCAACGGGCGGTTCTCGTGCAACCAGGTGTATTTCGGGCCGTCGGTCTGGGGCCAATCCGGCTCGGGGTTCTGCACCTCCGAGCCCCAGCCGTAGGTGCGCATGAAAAGCGTCGGGGAAGTCTCACCCAGCGGCATCGGCGGCATCTGTACCGGCGGTGACCAGATGTGTCCGTCGGGCTGGGGACCGCGCCGCACGAACAGCGCGCTGGCCTGTGCCACGGGGGCGCCGTCCTGGATGATGACGGCCTCGACCAGCCGCAAACGCCGCCGGTCCTGGCGCACCTCGGTGTGCACCTCGAGCGGTTTGAGCGCGGTCGGCCGGGGCAGGTCGACGGTGAGCCGGGCCGGTTGCAGGTGCGCGTCCGGCGCGGCCCGCTCGACCGCCCACGCCAAGAGTCCGCCGACGACGTGGCCGCTGAGCGATGGGCCCCAGCCGCCGCGCGCGATTTGTGTTGGTACGAAATGCTTTTCGTCGCGCACGAAATACGGCGCCGGTTCCGCCCATTGGGCTTCATCCGGAACGAAATTGGGCTCGGCCACTGCATGACCCTTCGTGTGAGGGGATCGCGGAACCCTGCTGAGATCCGCAACCGTGAATGTTACAGTTACGCTTCCAGTCGCTGGATGCGCACCGTGCCGGTCAGTCGATGGCGGCGCCCACCAGGTGACCGATCACGTAGGTGACCGTCAGTGCGAGGCTGCCCCCGATGGCGTTGCGCAGCACCGCGCGAAGCTTCGGCGCCCCGCCCAGGCCGGCCGAGACCGCTCCGGTGACCACCAGCGCCATCAGCACCGCCACCATGGTGACGGGGATCCGCCACGTGGTCGGCGGGGCCAGAATGGCGATCAACGGCAGCAGGGCGCCGATCGCGAAGGACAGGGCCGACGACGATGCCGCCTGCCACGGATTCGTCAGCTCCTCGGGATTGATGCCGAGTTCGACCTCGGCATGGGCCAGCAACGGATTCTGATCGGTGAGTTCCTCTGCCACGGTGCGCGCAGTGGCGGCCGTCAGGCCTTTCGCTTCATAGAGTTCGGCGAGCTCGTCCAGTTCGGCGGCCGGATCGTCGCGCAATTCGCGACGCTCCTGGCGCAGCAACGCCCTTTCCGTGTCGCGTTGGGTGCTGACGGATACGTATTCGCCGAGCGCCATCGACACCGCTCCGGCGACCAGCGCGGCGCTTCCGGCGGTCAAGATCGGCGCTCGCAGGGTCGTTGCCGCCGCAACCCCGACGACGATGCCCGCGGTGGAGACGATCCCGTCGTTGGCGCCCAGCACGCCCGCCCGCAGCCAATTCAGCTTCGAGGACACCGATCCGACATGCGGTTCGGCCGGATGTGACGTAGTCGACACGGCGGCAACGATATAGAGGAAAACCCTGGCCGACTAGCCAACCTAGCCTTGCCAAACCGGTGCGTTTCGATGGCCCGCCCAAGCATTGCATGGGCCAGACACAGCTAGTCCATAGGGAAGCTATCTAGCGTCTGGGTTGTGTCAGGGGGAGGTTCCGAGCACATCCCTAGTTGAAGAAGTCCCTAGTGGATAGGTGAAGCATCATGAAGTTGAAGCAGCTTGTCGGAGGGGTGACCGTGGCCGGCGCGCTGAGCGCTGCGGCCCTGGGAATGGGCGCCGGGTTTGCCAACGCCGCGCCGGGCGGTCCGCCGCCCGGTCCCGGTGGTCATGGCGCACCGCAGCCCGGGGGCTTCCACGCCCCCACCGGGCCCAATGATCCCGGCGGACCCGGTGGTCCTGGCGGTCCTGGCGGTCCCGGTGGTCCTGGTGGTCCGCCCGGGGGTCCGGGTGGACCCAGTCATCCCGGTGGGCCTGGCGGGCCGGGTGGACCCGGTGGCCCCGGTCCCGATCACCCCGGCGGGCCTGGTGGGCCGGGTGGTCCCGGCGGCCCCGGTCCCGGTCACCCGGGTGGACCCGGTGGTCCGGGCGGACCCGGTGGCCCGGGTGGCCCGTGGCACGGCGATGACCAGCGCGGCTACTTTCATGGCGCCCCGTGGGGCGACGGGCCCGGTCCGTGGGGTGCGGGCGCGCCGCCGCGGCCGGCGTGGGACCGACCGCTCCCCCCGCCCGGCGGTCACTGGGTTTACGGCCCGATCGACTACTGGGGCTACCAGGAAACGCCGTACTGGAACCCTCGTTTCAACCAGTGGGGATTCGACTTCTTCGGGGTCTGGATTCCGCTGTAAAGATCGCTGAACGCAATGCCCGCCTCGCCGATCGGCGAGGCGGGCATCGTCGTTTAATGCGTTGGCGGCGAATGCTTTCCGCGGTTCGACGCGAGTTTCAGCGTTTGGTGCCGACGGTCAACAGGTCGGACACGAGGCGGGTCCAGACCGGCCGCGGGATCCGGTGCTGATCGCTGATCACGAACCCGGCGTCTTCGAACAGCGCCCGCATCTCGGGCGCCGACGTGTTGTGTTGCGGCTTCCACCGGTTCTGCGCGGAAGACTGCAGCCGCGGTTGCCGCGTGCTCAGGGCCGACACGGCCACCAGTCCGCCGGGCGCGAGCACGCGATGGAATTCGCGCAGCGCCGCGGGCTGATCGAAGAAGTGGAACGCCGAGGTCGTCACGACCGCGTCGAGCGCACCGTCGTCGAAGGGAAGCTGTTCGGCCGGGCCGCGCAACCACTGCACCCGATCCGATTTGGCCCGGGCCTGGTTGAGCATGCCGTCGGACATGTCGACGCCATAGATCTCGTCGGGATTCAGTTCACGCTGGATCCGGTCACTGAGAATCCCTGTGCCGCAGGCGATATCAGCGATCTTTCGCGCCCCGTGGTTGCGCAGCTGCGCGATCACCTCGTTGTGCGGCGGCCGGTATACCCACTGTTGCAGGAACGGCAGGTCGTAGGCCGGCGCGAGGAAGGTCCACATCCGGGTGACGGCTTCGTTGAGCCCGCGACGCTGCGGTGCGGTCACTTGGCCAGCACCGAGCTGAAGTAGACGGTGTCGGCCACCGAGACCGAGTCGTTGGTCTGCGGGATCGAGTCCAGGCCGAAGTCCGCCAGCAGCTGACTCATCTGGACGCCGACCGAGCGCCAGCCCAGGTTGTCGAGGTACGCGGCGACGTCGCTGCGCTCGCCCTGGTAGCCGAGATCGCCGAATTCCAGGTCGAAGCCGTGCTCACGCCATTTCGCGGTGGCCCTGCGCATCATCTCCTGAGCTTTCTCGGTGTCTACCTCGGACATGTCCGGAATAGCTTCGCACGCCAGCCGGCTGCCGTCGGCGCTGAGTGCGGTGATGTTGTCCAGGAGGCGGTCCTGCGCCTCGGGCGGCAGATAACCGAAGAGCCCTTCCGCGATCCATGCCGTGGGCCGGCTCTTGTCGAAGCCCGCGTCCGCCAATGCTTTTGGCCAATCGTTGCGCAGATCGACGGGGACCGTGCGCAGCTCGGCCTGCGGGGCGGCGCCCAACTCTGCCAGCGTGGCGGCCTTGAATTCGATCACCTGCGGCTGATCGATCTCGAACACCGTCATGTCGGCCGGCCAGGCCAACCGGTAGGCGCGTGCGTCCAGGCCGGACGCCAAAATCACCGCCTGCCGGATCCCGGCCTGCGTCGCGGCCTGAAAGAACGAGTCGAAGAAGCGGGTGCGGGCGGCCATCGCGGCGGGCATGTGTTCGAGCTTCCAGCCGGATTCGTGGTCGTCGACATCGGCGGCGACCAGGTCGCCGGAGACCCAGCGCGTGAAGAAGTCCACACCGACGGCACGGACCAGGGGCTCGGCGAATCGGTCCTCGATCAGCGGCTTGTCGGCGTTGGTCGCGATCGCCCGGGCGGCCGCCACCATCGTGGCGGTCGCGCCCACACTGGTCGCGAGGTCCCAGGTGTCGTTGTCTGTGCGTGGCATGCGGCTGTTGTCCCCCTCGGAATCGGATTACTTAGCCAGTATAACGACCGGCGGGCGGGTGGAGTTCCCGCGCGCCGACCATCCGGCGATGTCGCCGATTCCAGGCGGGCGTTGCCGCAGCTAAGCGGGCCTTTTAGTGCGCTCCTGGGTGGCCGGGCGCCCCGGGTCCACCGGGCCCACCCGGTCCACCTGGCCCACCCGGTCCACCGGGCCCACCGGGGCCTCCGGGCCCACCAGGACCGCCGGGCCCGCCCGGTCCACCGGGCCCCCCGGGGCCTCCCGGGCCATTTGCGGCCGGAAGCAAGAACACGCACTCATTCAGCTCGACGCTCCAGCCCCAGCCCGGGGCGCATTCACCGTCGGCGCGGGCGATCGCGGACGTCCCGAGCACCGTCACCGGCAACCCCGCCAGCGCGAGGGCGAACACGCCGATCAGGGAGCGCCGCAGATACCGTCTCATCGCCGACCTCACTTTGTCCTTGGGGCAGGGCGCGCGGCGTTGGCCGTCGCATCAGGCCGGACCCGCGCACATCATTGTGCGGCAATCGACGCGTTAGCGTGCCGAATCGGCGGACCTGAATGTTGTTGGCGGCTCGCGCCTTCAGTCGGTCATCAATTCGAAGACCGGGATGACGCGATCGGTGCGTTGCTGGTATTCGCCGAAGCCGGGAGCGCGCTCGACGATCACGGGATAGATCAAATCCCTTTCCTCGCGCGGCAATTCGCGCGCGGTCACCGACTTGGGAGCGTCGGAGCCGATCTCGACGGTCAATTCGGGGACGGCGCGAATGTTGTGCACCCACGCGGGATGGTTGTCCCGGCCGGCCGCCGAGCCGACGATATAGATTTTGCCGTCGATGTCGAAGTAGGCGACCGGGTTGACGCGTTGGGCGCCGCTGCGCGCACCCTCTGACGTCAGCAACAACAGCGGGAAGCCCTCGAACTGTCCGCCGACCTTGCCACCATTGCGGCGAAACTCTTCGATGTTGTGCTCGTTGAAGTCCCGTTCCGAGCTCAGCGCGTCCTCACCCATTGCGCCATCGTGGCACGCAGGAGGCACATGGGCCAGTCATAACAGGTTATATGTTGCGCCGCAAGGATATTCAACACCGAGAAAGTGTTAGCGCTTCTCGGTCGGCGGCGCGGGGACGATGGCGGTGAGCTCGGTCAGGCCGCTGACCTTAAGGACGGGCATCAGGATCGGGTGCGCAACCAGCTCAATGCGGTCGGCGTGGGCGGCCAGGGCATTGATGGCGGCGCTGTCGAGGTACTCCACGGCGCTGAGATCGACAAGCACCGCCCCGTCGCTGCCGGTGGCGGCGGTGGACAGGGCCAGGGTGAAGGCGTCGACATTGGTCAGGTCGATTTCCCCCGATGCGACCAGCACGAGTTTCCCGTCGCGCCCGCGCGCGGTGTCGAGCGTGAGCGGCGTGGTCATCAGGTGATCCGCGCCGATAGGTGAACGGTGGTTCCGTCGTGCGCCGGTCGGATGTCGACGTCGTGCATCAGGCTTCGCATCAGCGGGATGCCCCGGCCGCGACGATGATGGGAGGCCGGCTGCGGAGCCTTCCACGAACCGGTGTCCGTGATCGTCAACTTCACCTCATCGCCCACCGCGACCGCGCCGAGCCGAATGAGGCCCTCCGGTCTGTGCCGGTGGCCGTGCTCGATCGCGTTGGCGACCGCTTCCCCGGCGGCAACCAGCACGTTCAAGGCCTCCTCGGGGCCCACCCGGACGCGGGCCAACCACTTACGCAAGGCGTTGCGGGTGGGCGCGAGCTGGCTGACATCGGCGGGGAAGTTCAGCTCCAACGGCGCCGGATGACGGTAGAGCAACAGGACGACGTCGTCCTGGTACCCGCCCGGCGGCGCGACGCGCGTCATGACCTGGTTGGCCAGATCTTCCAGTCCCAGCGTTCGGGCGTCCTGCGCGACGTCTGCGACGCGAAATATGCCCCGATCCAGTGGACTGCGGCGACGCTCGACCAGCCCGTCGGTGTAGAGCAGCAGGGTCGTGCGCGCCGGTATGGTCACGCGGGCCTCCGGGCGCGACCAGTCCCCCCGTATTCCCAAAGCAATGGTGTGGCCGTCGTCGAGCAATTGGGTGCTGCCGTCGCCGTGCACCAGGATGGGCGGCGGGTGCCCGGCGCTGGAGTAGACCAGTTCACCGGTGTCGGGGGTCAGGACCGCGCACACCGCGGTGGTGCATTGCGCGCCGGGCAGCCGCGCGGCGAAGCGATCCAACCCCGCGAGAGCTGCAGCGGGGCTTGGGTTTTCGAACAATAGCGCACGACAGGCGCTGCGCACCTGACCCATCACCGCGGCAGCGGCGAGGCCATGGCCGACGCAGTCGCCGACAACCAACGCGATGCGCCCGTCCTCGAGGTCGACGATGTCGTACCAATCGCCGCCCACTTGCAACGGCCTTGTGGCGGCCTGATAGCGCACCGCGAATCCGCTGGGCAGATCGGCCGGGCCGAGGATCGCGTGCTGCAGGGCCAGAGCGGTTTCGCGCTGCTGGTCGACTTGGTGCACCCGCTGCAGACCCTGGCCGAGGCGGCCGGCCAGCACGGTGAGCAAGGTCTGGTCCTCCAGGGTGAACGGGCGTTGCTCGGCCAGGTCGATCCAGACGACGAGCACGCCCTCGGGGTGCTGCAGCGCGATGCCCGCCGTCCCCGGCTGCGTCGTCGTCGGGGTGAGTAAGTCGCCGTCCCGCAACGAGCTGAGCGCCCCTTGGGTGTCGGACGGCAGGTCGGCCCACTGCGCAGGCTCGCCCACCGACACCACCTGCGGCGCGCCGAAGGCCGTCTCCGTAGACGAGCCGTACGCCGGAAAGGTGACGGCCAGGACCCGGCGCGCCCGCCACAGCCGGCGCAGCTCTTCGGCGGCGGTGTGGACCGCTTCCTCGACCGTATCGGCTTGGGCCAGTTCCTGATTGAGCGCGTGTTCGCGGCCCGCCGCCAGCGCCAACGCGATCGCGGCGTGCCGGGCGAAGTCGCTGACGAGGTCGAGGTAGTCGTTGCCGAACGGGGGCTGGCGCGGGTCGCGCGCGACGGCGATGACACCGAGCACCGCGCCGTCCGCGATGAGCGGGATGACTATCGCCGGGCGTTCACCGACATCGGTGAAGCCCTCGATCGGGTATTGGAAGGAATCGGTGATCAGCGGCAGACCGCGTCGCGCCACACCGCCCGTGGTCGAGCCCTCCATCGGGACCTGCCGACCGATCACTTCCGACGAATAGCGGCCCGCCGTTGCGGCCACCACCAGCGTGTCGGCCTCGTCGGCGACCGAGTCCGGCTCCCGGGGCACCAGCAAGATCGCCTGCTCGGCGCCGGCCAACTCCAGCGCCCGGTTCACGATGAGCTGCAGCGGCCCCGTCTGCGGGTCGCCGGACAGCAGCGCGGTCGTGATCTCACGACTGGCCGTCGTCCATTTCGCCGTTTCACGCTCGCGCTCGAAAAGTCGTGCGTTGTCGATGGCGGCGGCGGCCGCCGTGGCCATCGCTCGTACGGCACCCTCTTGCGAGTCGGTGAAGACGCGCCCGGGCCGGTCGTCGGCCAGGTAGAGGTTGCCGAAGTTGGCCGCCCGCACGGTGATCGGGATTCCCAGAAACGCCCGCAACGGTGGGTCCTGTGCGGGCAGCCCGGCGGTCTGCGGATCGGCGCTCAGATCGTCGACGCGCAGCCCGTCGCCGACCGGGAGGTCGCCGAGCCGTCGCGCTGCGTCGCCGTCGATGCCCGCGTGCACGAAGGACACGAGGCTGCCGTCGGGGGCGCGGATGCCCAGGGCGGCGTAGCGGGCGCCGGTCAGCTCCATCGCCGCTTTGAGGACCCGGTGCAGCGTCACGTCCAGGTCCAGATCGGAGCCCAGTTCGACGATGACCTGCACCAGTTGTTCCATCTGGTCGCGCGCCGCCACCAGCTCGTCGAGCTGGTCGTGCATCTGGCCCACCAGTTCGCGCCGGCCCTGCCAGGTGAAGGCGGAGTCACTCCGGTCGCTGTCCATAGGCACCAAGGTAGTGCGTGGGGTTGCCGGCGCGCGGGCGCAGCGGCCTTTACTGAATCTTGACCGGGTATTGAATTGCCCCGCCGACGATAGGCAAGGTGAGTACCCTTTTAGCGGTGGAACTGGGGGTTTTAGGCCCTCTCCAGGTCCGGCGAGGCGGAGCGGCCGTCGGTATCCCGGGCGCGAAACCTCGCGCCATCCTCACCATGCTCGGACTGCACGACGGTTCCGTCGTGCCGGCCGACACGCTCGTCGAGTTGCTGTGGGGCGAGGATCCGCCGCGCACCGCCGACAAAGCCCTGCAGACCCACATCTCCGCGCTGCGCCGCACGCTCGGTGACGGCTTCGTCCTGACACAGGGCGCGGGTTGGGTCCTCGCCGACAGCGAGGTCGATGCCTCGCGGTACAAGACGGCCACCCGCCTGGGACGCGCTGCCGCCGCCGCCGGCGACACGAGCCAAGCGGTGGCCCGGTTCGACGAGGCCCTCGCCCTATGGCGCGGAATCCCCGAACTTCCCGATGGCCGGCGCGGCACGTCCGAAAAAACGCGGTGGATGGAGGGCCACGCCGCGCTGGTGGAGGATCGAGCCGACGCGTTGCTGGCGACGGGCCGCGCCGCGGAAGTCATCGGCGATCTGGAGGCCGCGATTGCCGATGCTCCGCTGCGCGAAAGGCGGTGGGGCCAGCTGATGCTCGCCCTCTACCGCGCCGGCCGGCAAGGCGAAGCCCTCGGCGCGTACCAACGCGCGAGGGCGCTGCTTGCCGACGAGCTCGGCGTCGATCCCGGACCGGAACTTCGCCGGCTCGAGGCCCTGATCGTCGCGCAGGACTCCTCCCTGGACATTGCTGTGGCACAACATGTTCCGTCGGTGACCCGCGCGGTGACGTTCCTTCTCACCGATATCGAGGGGTCGACGGCCGCCTGGGAGGCGGAGGCCGGGGCCATGGCGGCGGCCCTCGCCCGACACGACGAGCTGATCGAACACGTGGTCACGTCGCGTGGCGGTCGGCTGATCAAGACGCGCGGCGAGGGCGATGCCACCTTCTCGGTTTTCGAACGGCCGTCTGCGGCGGCCTCGGCAGCGGTCGAGTTGCAGGACGCGATCGCGCATGAACCCTGGGCGCTGCGGCAACCCATCCGCGTCCGGGTGGCGCTGCATACCGGCGAGGTCGAGCTTCGCGACGGCGACTACTTCGGCCGGGCCGTCAACCGGGTCGCGCGGCTGCGGTCGCTGGCCGAGGGTGGCCAGATCCTGTGCTCGGGCGCGACCGCCGAGCTCGTCATCGACTCGCTCGCCGACGACGTGGTGCTCACCGACCTGGGGATGCGCCAGTTGCGGAATCTCGCACGGCCCGAGCACGTTTTCGAGTTGCGACTGGAAACCGCTGAGCAGCGTCCGCAGCCGGCGGCGGCCGAAACCCCGATGGAGCGCCCCGGACTTCCGGCGGTGCTCGTCGGCCCCGGGCCGTTCGTCGGGCGGGGCCGCGAACTCGAAGGCCTGCTGTCGGCGTGGCAGGGCGCACTGACGGGGGGCGTGCGCACGGTGCTGATCGCCGGCGAACCCGGCGTCGGCAAGACCCGCCTGGCCGGTGAGTGGTCGCAGCGGGCCTATGAAATGGGCGCGGTCGTGCTGTACGGCCGGTGCGACGAGGACCTCGGAGCGCCCTATCAACCGTTCGCGGAAGCGCTGCGTGCGCTCGTGCCGTGTATGGGCGCTGAGCGGCTGCGGGGACTGCGTGGCGTCGAAGCGTTGCTGCCGCTCGCGCCCGGGCTGGCCGATGTGGTGCCCGACCTCGCTCCCCCGGCGCACGCGGATCCCGACACCGAGCGATACGCACTCTTCGATGCCGCCGTTGCCCTGCTCGAAATCGCCTCCGCGAGCGCACCGGTGCTCTTGATCCTCGACGACCTGCACTGGGCGGCCAAGCCGACGCTGCTCCTGCTGCGGCACCTGCTGCGCTTCGGCGACCACGCCCGCGTGCAGATCGTCGGCACCTACCGCAGCACCGACCTCGACCGCTCCCACCCCTTGGCGGCGATGCTCGCCGACCTGCACCGCGACGGCACGGCCAACCGGCTCAACCTCGGCGGCCTCGACGAGGACGACGTGACCACCTACGTCGCCGAAGCCGGCTACGACGACGAGGAACTCGCGCACGCGCTGGCGTCGGTCACCGGCGGTAACCCCTTCTTCCTCATCGAGGCCTTGCGCCACGTCGATGAGAGCGGCGGCGTGTGGGATCAGAGCACCCTGCCGCAGGGTGTACGAGAAGCGGTGAGCCGCAGGCTTTCCCGGCTACCGACCGAGACGAACAAAGCCCTCGCCACGGCGGCGGTTGTCGGCAGCCGGTTCGCCCTGGAGCTGGTCGAGCAGGTGGTCGGCGAGGACCTCGTCGACGAGTTCGACGAAGCGCGCCGGGCGGGCATCGTCATCGAAGAACCCGGTGGCAACTACCGGTTCAACCACGCGATTGTCCGGCAATCGCTGCTCGCCGAGCTGGCGTCGGTGCGGCGCATGCGATTACACCAGCGCATCGCCGCAACGCTCGAGACGCTGCCCGGCGCCGACGACGAGTTGCTCGCCGAGCTTGCTCACCACTATTTCGAATGCGCCTGGGCCGGAAACGCCGCCAAGGCGGTTTTCTATTGTCGGCGCGCGGCCGACCAGGCGATGTCACGTCTCGCCTACGAGGGCGCGGCCGACCTGTACCACCGCGCCCTGCACGCGCTGGAAGAACTTGACGACGAGCTGCCCGACCGCGACGACCAGACCGCCGAGCTGTTGGTCGCGCGCTGCGAGGCCTTGTTGGCCGCCGGCGATGTGTCCTCGGCCGCGGGTGCGGTCTCCCAATTGCGGGCGGCGACAGTCGATTCGGCCCGGCTCGCGGCGTGGGCGACTTGCTTCGACGGGCAGCTGTCGATGCTGATCCACCCCGAACGGTTGGACGAGGTCGAAGCCGCGTTGGCCGCGGCCGCCGCCAAACTCGCCGAACAAGACGACGCCGCCGGAGAAGCCACGGCGCACACCGTCCGCGCTGGGTGCCTCGCCCGTCTCGGGCGGATCGCCGACTGCGAGGGCGCCCTCGACGACGCGCTGAACGCGGCGCGTCGCGCGCGCGAACACCGCCGCGTGAACGCGGTTTTGGCGGGTGCTCCCCTCGCGGCGCTGTGGGGCCCCAACCCGGTGCCCCGTGCGGGCGGGCGGTGCCTCGACGTGGTGCGGCTGCTGCGGATCACGACCGACTCCCCCGCCGTCGAAGCCACCTCGACACGATGCCAGGCCGTGTTGGAGGCCTTTCGCGGCCGCGCCGCGGCGGCCCGTCGGATGATCGACTCGGCCCGGCGCACGGTGAGCGAGCTCGGCTTGCGTCATGCGCTGCTGGAAGTTGAGCAGTTCGCCGGGATCGTCGAGCTCATCGTCGACGATCCGGCCGCCGCCGAGCCGCATTTGCGGAAGGCCTGCAACGGCTTTCGTCGCATGGGCCTGGACGCGGACACCGCCGAGACCGCCGCGTTGTTGGGCCGCGCATGCCTTGCGCTCGGGCGCGATGACGAGGCGGACGAATTGTGTTCGGAGAGCGAGCGTCTCGCCGGGCACGCGCTGAAGGCATCGATCGCGTGGCGCACCCTGCGTGCGCATTTGCTGGCGCGCGGCGGTGATCACGCTGCGGCTAGGCAGGTTGCCGAGGCGGCTGTCACTTTGGCGGAACGCACAGACGCGCTGGTTGACCACGGCGACGCCTGCCTGACGTTGGCGACGGTTTTGGGGGGCGCCGGCGACGTCGTGGCGGCGCGCGAGGCCGCCGAACAAGCGGTCGAGCTGTACGAACGCAAAGGCGCTGCGGCGCTTGCGGAGAGGGCGCGCGTGATCCTCGGCGAGACTGCCGTTGCACCCACCCCGCCTCCATCCGAGGCGCCAAGGGCCGAATTAGACAACGCATGCGTGCGAGCGGGCGAAAACGTGGTGGCCGCCATAAATCGTGAGGCTTGGGACGAGTTCGAGCGGCTATTCGCGCCAGATGGATTCATCGAGAGCCGCCGCAAGATTGTCGGCTTTGGACAGATCGACGTCCCACCGGGCGAGTTTCCACGTGTGAACAGGCGTGTTTTGGAGACAGTTCCTATGCGGCTCACCCAAACGGTTATCGCCGTGCGAGGCGAGCGTCTAGCGCTCGCCCGATTGGTGATAGGCGCGGAGGACGTCGGCCCCGGGGCACCGCAGGACGAATTCCTCCTGCTTTATGGCATTGATGAAGACGGCCAGATCTCCCTGCAAGTGTGGTTCGACCTCGAAGACGTGGACGCCGCACTCGCCGAACTCGATGCCGTTCGGTTCGGAGCGGAAGGTCCGAACCTGCGAAGTCTGAAGAACTCGGCAACCCGCGTGTACGAACGCTTCTGGTCGTACTTCGCCGCCCGCGATTGGAACGCCCTGGCAGCCACCGTCTCCGAAGACTTATCCGGCGCCGATCATCGACGGGTCGTGAATGCCGGGGACCGAGGTAGCCGAGAATCCGTGATCGAGGATCTGCAGGTGGCCGCCGACCTCGGGTTCACGATAGGGATGGCCGACGTCGTAGCGATCCGGGGTGAGCGCCTCGCCCTCACACGGGTGCGTGCGTCCGGTCGCGACCCGGAGACGATTCAAAACGATGCCTTCAATCTCGTCGAGATCGACGCCGACGAGCGAATCACGTCGATCGTCGTCTACGACCTGGACGACTTCGACAGTGCCATAGGCGAACTCGATGCTCGATATCTCGCCGGCGAGGCGGCCGCCCAGGCGCACACATGGGAGGTAATCGCGGAGGCCTACGCGGCGCTCAACCGACGCGAAGTCCCCGCCACGACACCGGATTTCGCAAGCATCGACCACCGACGGGGGACGGCGTTCGCGCCTGGTGACCTGATCGCATATGTCCGCGCTGCCTGGGATCTCGGACAAGACGGCAGCACCTACATCGAGGCTGTACATCGGCTAAACAACATCGGCGCGGTCGTCGCCCACGTGACGAACGGAAACTTCCAAGAGGGCTTCGACGCCGAGTGGCGGGAAGTCTTCCTTCTCACGATCGAAGGCGGCCTGCTCAGCCGCTGCGAGCTATTTGGCGAGGGAGACCTCGACACCGCGCTCGCGAGATTCGAGGAGCTCGGGCGGCCTACAACAAGGTTGGAAAACGCGGCGAGCCGCGCGGGCGAGCGTTACCTAGCGCAATTCGCGGCTCACGACTGGGACGCTATGGCGGAGACGCTTTCCGAAGACTTTTCCAACGACGATCGACGTCGTGTGGTAGGCGCTGGAATCCAGCACGGTCGAGACGCCCAGATCGCGCATATGCGGACAGTTGCCGACCTGTGGACCACGAAGGTGATGCCGACGACCATAGCGACTCGCGGGAGGCGCCTTGCCCTCATGCGTCTCCGCTTCTCGGGGCGCGATCAAGGGCCCGAAACATTTCTCACCGAGGTACTCGGAGTGCTCGAGATCGACTCTGACGAGAGAATCGCCGCAGTCGTCTTCTTCGAAGTCGACGACTTTGACGTCGCGATAGCCGAACTCGACGCTCGCTACCTCGCCGGAGAAGCCGCTCCTTACGCGCGCGCGTGGCAGGTCATCACGCGAGGCTATGCCGCCGCCAACAGAAACGAAGTTCCCGGCATGACACCGGATTCGGTGTTCGTGGACCATCGAGCGGCCTTAACGACCGAACGGGAGGACCTGACGGGATACCTTCCCGCCCTGTGGGACCTCACGCCAGACGTCAGAGTCTACGTCGAAGCGGTGCATCGGCTGAATGAGCTGGGAGCGGTCATGACCCATACCGCGCGCGGCACTTCGCAGGAGGGCTTTGATGCCGAGTGGCGGACAGTCATCGTTGGCGTAACCGACGGCGATCTCTACCGCCGCGTCGAGGTCTTCGACGAGCCCGACCTCGACGCCGCGAATGCGAGGTTCGAAGAACTCAGCCGGCCGACAACCGAGCTCGTGAATGCGGCTGCCCGAGTGGCCGAGAAATTTCTAGCGCACTATGCGGTCCGCGACTGGAAGGCGATGGCAGAATTGCTCGCCGAGGACGTTTTCTCAGACGACCGTCGTCGAGTCGTGAATGCCGGGGTCCGGCGTGGTCGCGATGCTGAACTGGCGAATTGGCGTGCTACTAGTGAAGTCTGGAGCACTCACGTGGCGTCGACCGTCGCTATCCGCGGAGAACGCCTCGCGCTTTTTCGCAACGCCTTCACAAACCACGACAAGGCCTCTACGGCGTATTCCGCTGCGGCGTTCGCCGTTGTCGAGATCAACGACAACAACCGAGTTGCGGGTTACGTCGTATTCGACGCGGACGAACTCGACGCGGCCATCGCCGAACTCGATGCGCGGTACCTCGCGGGGGAGGCCTCCACCCACTCCCACACCTGGACGCTGGTGACGGACGCCTTTGTGGCGCTGAACCAGCGGAAAATCCCTGCGACGACATCAGATTGGGTAAACATTGATCACCGACGACTGGTGCCGATCGGCACGGGTGATCTGGCGGCATATCTCTCCGTCGCGTGGGAACTTTCGCCGCAGTCCTACCTCTACGTTGCCGCCGTGCACCGCCTGAGCAGCCTTGGCGCGGTGATCACTCATGTCGCGGCTGGGACTTCGCCCGAAGGGCTCGACGCCGAGTGGCAGGTAATCGACGTCATGACTTTCGAAGGCGATCGGATCAACCGCTGTGAGCTTTTCGACGAGTCCGACCTAGACACCGCGCTCGCCAGGTTCGATGAGCTGCACGGCCAGACGCGGAAGCTGGAAAACGCGGCAAGCCGCGCAGAACACCGACTCTTTGATCGCTCGAGCACCCACGATTGGGCGGCGATAGCCGAAATCTTGGCGCCGGACAGTTTCGTCGACGATCGACGTCGAGTGGTGAATGTCGGCTTCTGGGACGGTCGCGATGCCGTGATGGCAAAAATGCGAGCACTGGCCGAGGGCCTTGCGCAGGTGTCCTTGACGGTGATCGCGACTCGTGGAAAGCGCCTCTCGCTCGCCCGCGTCCGCTCGTTCAATCCCGACTCCCGGCGGGAGGGATTTGCGGTAGAGCTGCTGGGAATCGCCGAAATTGACACCGACGGGCGGATCGCCGCCCACGTCTTTTTCGACGCCGACGATATCGATGCTGCCTTCGAGGAACTCGATGCGCGCTACCTCGCCGGCGAAGCGGCCGCGTACGCGCACACTTGGTCGGTGACTTCAAGGGCTAACGCCAAATTCAATCGTCACGAGCTTCCCGCGACGACGCCGGATCCGGTTTACATCGATCATCGATCGCTCGTATCGATCGAGGGGGTTGATCTGGCCACATCCGTCGGTGCCCTGTGGGACCTCACTTCGGATACCAGCGCCTACATCGAAGCCGTGCATCAGCTCACCGAAGACGGAACCGTCACTACTCAAGTGCTGAAAATGACCTCGCAAGATGGATTTGACGCGGAATTGCGGTTGACCTACGTGATCGTGGTCGAGGGAAACCTGCTTAGCCGCGTCGAAGTCTTCGAGGGGTCAGATCTCGAGGTGGCCCTTGCGCACTTCGATCAGGTTACTTGCAGAGACCAGCCGAAGTGACAGCGCCACAACGCCAACCGCTCTACCTGCTAGCGGATAGTCAGCTGCTGTTCTGGAAGCGCGACGGCCGCCCGCTACTGGAAACGGCGCTCGACGGATTGGCTCGAGACAAACCGTTGAGCGCCGCCTACATCGGGGCCTCCAATGGCGACCGGCCGGAGTTCTACGAAATCTTCGAGGCGGCCGTGGACGCCGTCGGGATCACCGACCGTCGCATGATCCATTCGTCGTTCGGCCGGGCCGACCGCGCCTTCCTCGAAGGCGCCCAGGTGATCGTCCTCGCAGGCGGCGATGTCCGCCTCGGCTGGAACACCTTCGAGAAAACCGGCATGAAGGAGACGATCCTGAACCGCTACGCCAAAGGCACTGTCCTCGTGGGTATTTCGGCCGGCGCGGTCCAGCTCGGACGCTATGGAATCCTCGAGCTCCCAGGCACCGAACTGCTCGACGTGTTCGGCCTCGTCCCCATGGTGATCGACGTGCACGACGAACGCGGCGAGTGGGCGCGGCTGACGCAGACAATCCAATCGCTGCACGGAGAAGCGACCGGGCTCGGCATCCCCACGGGCGGCGGAGTCGTCGTCCACGCGGACACCAGCATCGAGCCCCTGCGCCATCCCGCGCACATAGTCGCTTACGACGGCACCGCCGTCACGCACTCACTATCGCGACCGACGGGAACCTGACGTTCCTTGACGGCCACCCAGCCCACCTGTAATCGTCGGCGGGAGCATGACACACGCCTTCGACCCGACCGGACCCGACGGCCACCCGCGCATCGTCGCCGACTTGCTACGGCCCGATGCGTACGACCCGCCGGCCCACGACGTGCGTCTTCACGAGACGCACAGCTCGTGGGTCCTGCTCGCCGGCCCCTATGCCTACAAGCTCAAGAAGCCGGTGGACCTCGGGTTTCTCGACTTCACCTCCATCGAGCGGCGCCGCGCCGACTGCGACGAGGAGCTGCGCCTCAATCGGCGGTTCAGTCCCCAGATGTACTTGGGCGTCGTCGAAGTCACCGAGCGGGACGGCCACTACCGCATCGGCGGCGAGTCCGGGTCGGGCGAGCCGGCGGTGTGGATGCGGCGCCTGCCGGAGGAGGACATGCTGCCGGCCAAGCTCGCGCGCGGGGAGGTCGACCTTCGTCTCGCGCGACGAATCGGCCGCACCCTGGCCAAGCTTCACGGCAGGACCGAAACCGGCCCCGACATCGATGCGTACGGCAGCCCGTCCAGCGTGGCCGCGAACTGGCAGGAGAACTTCGATCAGATTTCTCCGTTCGTCGGCCGGACCATCTCATGCGACGTCAACGACCACATCCGACGCTACGTCGACGAATTCCTGCGAACGCGGGCGCCGGCGCTCGAGCGACGCGTGGCCGACGGACACGTGCGCGATGGCCATGGCGACCTGCATGCCGCCAGCATCTGCATCGACGACGGCCAAATTCTGCTATTCGACAGCCTGCAATTCGCGCCGCGCTATCGTTGCGCCGACCTCGCTTCCGAAGTCGCCTTTCTGGCAATGGATCTCGAATACCACGGGCGTGCGGATCTGGCGTGGGGGTTCGTTGATTCCTACGTGCGCGCCAGCGGCGACGACGGTCTGCTCGACCTGCTCGACTTCTACGCCTGCTACCGGGCCTACGTTCGCGGCAAGGTCCGCAGCCTGCGCCTGGCCCAGACGGAACAGGCGTCCGGCGGTGAAACCGCTCAGCTCGTCGCCGAGTCGCGGGCGTACTTCGACCTGGCGTGGGCGCATGCGGGTGGGCTGCCCCGTCCGCCGATGGTGGTCACGATGGGTCTGCCGGCGAGCGGCAAGACCACGCTGGCGCGCGCGCTCGCCGGCCGACTCGGGCTGGTGCATCTCTCGTCGGACGTGGCGCGCAAGCGGATGGCGGGCATCGAACCCACCCGGCGCGGCAGCGACGAATTCGGTTCGGGGCTCTACGATCCCGCGATGACGCGCAGCACCTATGCCGCGCTGCGCCGCGACGCCGCGCGCTGGTTGCGTCGCGGCCGGGGCGTGGCCGTCGACGCGACGTTCGGCAATCCGCGCGAGCGCGCCCAGATGCGTCAACTGGCGCACCGCCTCGGCGCCGACCTCCGCGTCGTGCTGTGCGACGCCGACGACGCCACCCTGATCGCGCGACTCGAGCGGCGCGCCACGCAGAAGGGCGTGGTCTCGGATGCGCGGATCGAGCTGTGGCCCGAGCTGCGCGCCGCATTCACGCCCCCCGACGAGCAACCGTCCGTTCTGCGGGTCGATGCGACGCGCGACAGCGAGGAGACCGTCGAGCAGGCGCTGGCGCTGCTGCGCGCTTCCTACCGCTAACGGCGCCGTCGCGCGCCGTGCCGTCCTAGCACGTCGGCGTTAGCCAGCGTCTGGGCCTGAGCGGCCAGGGTCGATGCCCTGTTAGCGTGCGCGATCGCTTCGGCGTCGTTAGTGGATTCCTTTCCGCGCGCCGCCGCCAAATGCCGCTGGGCCTCGTCGAGCCGGGCCTGGGCGTCGGCGCCGACGCTGTCGCGATGCCGGGACACGTAGTCAGAGATTTGGCGCAACCGTGCATCCGCGGTGGACAGCGCCTGCGGCAACGATTCACCGTGCCCCGCAACGCCGCCCGGCGCGCGCCGGCGCCGACGCGCGCGATAGAGCACGAACAGCAACAGCAGAACCACGGCGACGATGACGCCGATCGCGACCAGCGGCCAGATCGGCTTCGACGAGCTCGCCGGCTTGGCCGAACTCGCCAATTTATCCAACCCGTCGGCCGCGGCGACCGCCGCTCCGCTCCAGTCCTTGGCGCCCAGCACGGGTTCAATTTGGTTGCGCCGCAGGCTGTTCAGTCCGGCCTCGGTCGGGCCCTGCACCTGCGGCGGCACGGTGAACGAGTACGCCTTGGTGTTCGTGGCTATGGCCAGCAGCGCATCCTGGCCGCCCAGCCCGCTGGCGGCGCGGGTTTTGTCGGCCCAGTTGTCGGGCTTGAACCGGGAGAAGTTGTCGACGTAGACCACCCATAGCTGAATATGGCGATCGCGATACAGCCGGTCGATCGCCGCGCTGACCGTCGCGCGACCCGGATCGGTCAAGACCCCGGTGGTGTCGGTGATGTGGTCCGTGAGCTTCGACGGCGGCTGCGCGGCGCCGGGGCTTGCCAGCAGCAAGCCCGCGGTGAGGATCGTCAGGACGGAACCGAACAGGCGAATAACCCGCATACAGGTAACTTAGCCGCCCATTCGCGTTGGGTCAGGAGGGCGCCGCATCCGCGACCAACGGGGCGCGAATCGCTTTGCGCACGTCGACGACCAGCAGAATCCGCCCGAGACGCCCGCCCGCCACGGCTCCCCCACGCACTGGACACCCACTGGTTACGCGCGTAACCTCTGTCGCGCAACGACAGCATTCTCGCGAGCGAAAGGCCACTGAGAACCGTGAGTAACGCCATTGAGGTCTTCAACCCGTCCACCGAGGAGCTGATCACCGAGGTCCCCGACTCCGACCAGGCGGCCGTCGACGCGGCGGTGGCCCGCGCGCGTGAGACCTTCGAGTCGGGCGTGTGGCGCAAGGCGCCCGCGTCGCACCGGGCCAACGTCCTCTTCCGCGCCGCGCGCATCATCGAGGAGCGCACCGACGAGCTCGCCGCGCTCGAGGGCCAAGACAACGGCATGAACCTGACGGCCGCGCGGCACATCATCCCGGTGTCGGTCGACATGCTGAAGTACTACGCCGGCTGGGTCGGCAAGATCCACGGTGAGTCGGCCAATCTGGTGTCCGACGGCCTGCTGGGCACCTGGGAGACCTACCACACGTTCACCCAGCTCGAGCCGGTCGGCGTCGTCGGCCTCATCATCCCTTGGAACGGGCCGTTTTTCGTCGCGATGCTCAAGGTCGCGCCCGCCCTCGCGGCCGGCTGCAGCGCGGTCCTCAAGCCCGCCGAGGAGACGCCGCTGACCGCCTTGAAGCTCGAGGAGATCTTCCGCGAGGCGGGCCTGCCCGACGGCGTCCTGAACGTCATCACCGGCTACGGCGAGACCACGGGCGCCGCGCTGACCGCGCACCCCGACGTCGACAAGATCTCCTTCACGGGGTCGACGGAGGTCGGGCGGCTGATCGTCAAGGCGGCCGCCGGCAACCTCAAGCGGCTGACGCTCGAGCTCGGCGGCAAGTCGCCGCTGATCATGTTCGACGACGCCAACCTCGACAAGGCGATCCTGGGGGCGGGCATGGGCCTGCTCGCCGGTTCGGGTCAGAACTGCTCGTGCACGTCGCGCATCTACGTCCAGCGCGGCATCTACGACGACGTCGTGCAGCGGCTGGCGGAGTTCGCCCAGATGCTGCCGATGGGCGGCAGCGAGGATCCCGACTCGGTGTTGGGCCCGCTGATCAGCGACAAGCAGCGCAAACGGGTGGAAGGCATCGTCAACGACGGCGTGGCCGCCGGCGCGCAGGTGATCACCGGCGGCAAGCCGATGGACCGCAAGGGCTACTTCTACGAGGCGACGATCATCACCAACACCACGCCCGACATGCGGCTCATCAAGGAGGAGATCTTCGGGCCGGTCGGCTGTGTGATCCCGTTCGACGACGAGGACGAGGTAATCGCTGCCGCGAACGACACGCACTACGGGCTGGCCGGGTCCATCTGGACCGAGAACCTCTCCCGCGCCCACCGCATGGTGAATGAGCTTCGCGCGGGCCAGGTTTGGGTGAACTCCTCACTCGCGGCCGACCCGTCGATGCCGATCAGCGGCCACAAGCAGTCCGGGTGGGGCGGCGAGCGCGGCCGCAAGGGCATCGAGGCCTACTTCAACACCAAGGCGGTCTACATCGGTCTGTGAGACGCGGCCCCGGGCGGCCGCGCGCGTAACGCCTTCTTAGCACCGCGCTCGTAACGCCACGGCGAAAGAAGCGCTGATTTTTCGCCGTGGCGTTACGCCCGGCGCTCCTAGGAGCCCCCGGGCGTAACGGCTTTCAGTGAGACGCTACGAGGGCACGGCCCTCGTCGGTGCACCCGGCAATGAAATCAGGGCCCGAGTCCACTTGGGCGATCTTCCCGCTTTTCAGATCGCTCTGAAGGACCCTCTGGCAGTACTGGTTCCAATCGGTGTCAGCATTCAGCTGCACGTGGTAGTGCTGAATCTGCTCATCGATGGCCTGTTTGCCTTGGTTGTACGAGGGCGACCCGGGGTCGGCGCCCGCGCCGGGCGCGAAGACAACGGCGGCGGCACTAAGCACCGCTGCCAACGTCAACCCGCGCAGGCGACTCACGCAAGCAATCTTACCGAATCGCGGCCGTCTAGAAAGTCCACGAGCCGGCGGACTGAAGCACGAAGCCACGGTTAAGGATTGGATCGATGCAGGCGGTCAGGCGGTCAGCGCCCACGACGCACGTGATGTCACCTTTGGTGAGCTTTTGGCCGACGTTGAGCAGCGGCGAGGTGATGATCGGGCAGCCGGTGCCCTTTTGAAAGCTGTACGGGTTGAGGTCTGTCGGAAGCGATGACGGCGAGGCGACCACCGAGCAGCCGTCGCTGCCGACGGGGGCGTTGTCCGGCAGACCAGGCAGTGGCCCATCGCAGCTGGCGCTGACGTGATCCCCGGGCTTGGGTGGGTTGGGGAGGATGCACTGCAGCCCATCGGGTGTCGCGAAATAGGCTGCGCCGCCGGCGCGGGCCGCGGCGGTATAGGGCGCGGCGTCGACCGCTTGAAATGCGTTCAGATCGGGGAATTTCGGCGGCGGCGTGGCGGTGGCCAAGCCGGGGGCGTTGCGGGAACACGCCAGGCTCAGGACCGCAATGCACGCGGTGATCACGGCTAGGGCCACCCTGCTCAGCATGTGGCGTCCCCCTTCCTAGTGTTGGACGCCGAAGGTGGTCGTCCACGTGTTGGGATCATAGGTCGGCCCGGGCGGCCAGGTGCTCACTCGAAGCTGAACCGTCTCGAGCCCGGTCGCGGGGTCGAGCGTCGTGCCCATGACGGTGGGGCCGTAGACGGTCGGAAGCTGGTTTGGGGCCACCAGGGTTTGGGGTGTCGCCCCCATCAGGCCTTGCGGTGTGGCGGCGGTGATGCCCTGCACGGGGCCGCCGTTGGTCGCGCCGACGAGCATGAATCCACCACCTTTGAGCGAGACCAGTTGGCTTTCGCGATCACCGGGGAGGCTGACGGTGCCGACGCGCTGCAGGTTGTTGACCCAGCTGTTGGGTTTGGCCGGATCGATGGGTCCCGACACCCACATGCCGCGGGTCGTGTCGCCGACCCGGTTGCTGGTGTTGCCGACGATCACCATCTGGTTGGTGGCGGGGTCGTAGACGCCGCTGGCTTGGTAAATCCCCGGCAGCTCACCGACTTTCACGGGATGTGCGGGATCGGTGTAATCCCAGACCGACCCGTTGGTGGCGAATTCGTTGAACCCGGGGGTCACGGACCCATCCGGGTGGCTGAAAAAGGCATAGCGATGACCGTCGGGCCCCAGCGCGGTCCCCGTCGGCAGCGGACGAGTTCCCGGCGGTCCCTGCGCCAGCTCCGATGCCGGGCTGCGGGGGAAGCCATCTCGGGGGTCGCCCCCAAAGGTCGGGCCCTGGCCGTCTTGGAACTGGTCTTGGAGGTCGTAGGTGTTCTGCTCGTGCTGGGGCGGGCCGGCCGGTCCCGTGATCCTGGGGTCACTCTGCGGAGCGTCTTGCCCGTCCCCGAAGCCCGCCGGCTTGAACTCGGCGACCGCGGCGGCATCCTGCGGGGTGAGGTGCCCGTTCGCCTGTGCCTGACGCAGCGATTTCGTGTAAGTGTCGCGAATTGAGTTCATCTGCTTGAGCGCGTCCCGCGTGTCGTCGGCGGCGTCGGCTTTGGCGTCCTTGATCAGGGTCTCGAGTGCCTTGCGGCTGTTCGCGTCGAGGGTCGGGTCCTGCAGATCTTTGGTGGCGGCGCCGATCAGCTTGTCGAGCAGCTGCAGCTGTCGTTCCAGCGTGGTGATCTCCGCGGAGCCCTCTTTTTGCGCGGCGGCCAGCATGGCGGCGATGTTTTCCAGGTCCGCAGCGATCTTGGGCAACTGGTCGGTCTGCAGGCGAAGCGATTTGGTCAGCCGCTGCACTTCTTCTGAGCCGTTGATCGGGTGGTCGCCGTTCTGGTGGTTCCAGGCCGCGTCGAAGCGTTTGCGGGCCTGATCGAACTCCTCTTGGGCAGCGGTGGAGCACCGGCCCGCGGCGTGAAAGGCCTCCGCCAACTGGGAGATCTGAAACGGGTTCCCGGCCTGCAAACTCTTGTTGACCGCCCACGGATCGCCGCCGGCCTGGGCGATCAGATCGGCGACGTTCAACCAGTTCAGCTGCATCGCACCGCCCGTTTGCGCTCTCGACCAGCTATTGACGCTACCTCCGCTGGTTCCCCTCCGCCCTATTCCACCCGAGATTGCGCCGCAATTCACTTCAGTGCTCGGATCTTGAGCGCCGCGTTTGGTCGAGGCGCGCTTCAATAGCATTGCGACCGGGAGGACATGATGGCGCGCTTCAAAACCGAAATGGAAGTCTGCCCGCACTGCCGACGTCCGGCCGAGGCCACGGTCGAGTACAGCTACGACAGCGACGGCAAAGTCACCGGCAGGCGGGTGCGGGACGTCAACTGCCGCTACGCGGACTGCCCGGGCAGCGAGGTGCCGCCGCACTGGGGATAGCCCATGATCCCCCTCCCAGCCGCTTCGCATCGGCCTCTTTGCCGGAGTGGCGATCCCCTTCTTGGGGGCATTCGACATTGGCGACGCCGCTGATTCCACGCTCAACTCGCTACGGGCGTCAAGGATCAACCGCAGCGCCGAGCCGGGCGTGAGACGGCGTCTTCACCGAGTGCCGGACGGCGCCAACCGCTTCGCCAGATACGGCGCCGTGCGGCTCCGTTTGGCCCGTGCCACGCGCTCAGGTGGCCCCGCCGCGACGACCCGGCCGCCGTCGCTGCCGGCTCCCGGTCCCAAGTCGATCACCCAGTCGGCACCCGCGACCATCCGCATGTAGTGCTCGGCCACCACCACGGTGTTGCCCGCGTCGACCAGGCGGTGCAGTTGACTATCGAGCAGATCCACATCGGCGGGGTGCAGCCCGGTGGTCGGCTCGTCGAGGACGTAGAGGGTGTGCCCTCGCCGGGGTCTCTGCAGTTCGGCGGCGAGCTTGATCCGCTGTGCCTCGCCGCCCGACAGCTCGGTGGCGGGCTGTCCGAGACGCAGATATCCGAGGCCGACCTCTTGCAGCGTGGTCAGGCTGCGCGCCGCGCTGGCGACGTCGGCAAGAAACTCCGAAGCCTCATCGACGGTCATCGCGAGGACATCGGCGATCGTACGGTCGCGATAGCGAACCTCGAGTGTCTCGTCGGAGTACCGCGCTCCTTGGCACGCCGGGCAGGTGGCGTATGTGCCTGGCAGGAACAACAATTCGACCGACACGAAACCCTCCCCCTGACAGGTGGGGCAGCGACCGTCGGCCACGTTGAACGAGAACCTGCCCGCCGTCCAACCGCGGCGACGGGCCTTCGGGGTCGCAGCGAATTCACGGCGCACGGCGTCGAACAGGCCGGTGTAGGTCGCCAGCGTCGAGCGCGGCGTGCGTCCGATCGGACGCTGGTCGACCGATACCAGCCGGTTGATGTTTTCGGCCCCCTCTGCCGTCACACCGACAGTCGCGTCATGATCGAGATCGTCTATCCCGCTGTCGGTTTCGTCGTCGTCGGGTTCGGCCGGCTCGGCCGCTCGTCCGGTGCCGAGATGGCTGTGCACGACATCGCCGAGGACCTTGACGACGAGTGTCGACTTGCCGGAACCGGACACCCCGGTGACCGCCGTGTACACGCCGAGGGGCAGGTCCACGTCGAGGTCTTTCAAATTATGAAAGCAGATCCCGCGCAGCCGCAATTGCCCGGACGGCGTGCGTGGTTGTCGACGCGGCGGCCGGGCACCGTCGAAAAGGTAGCGACGAGTGACCGACCCCTCGATGTCGGCGAGGCCGGACACCGGCCCGCTGTAGAGCACGGCGCCACCGAGCTCTCCGGCCCCAGCGCCAACGTCGACGATCCAGTCGGCGCGGCGCACGACGTCCATGTCGTGCTCGACCACGAATAACGAATTGCCCGCGCGCCGGAGGCGATCGAGCACCTCGAGGAGCGGCTCGGCGTCGGCCGGGTGCAGACCGGCCGACGGTTCGTCTAACACATAGAGCACGCCGAACAAGCCGGCGCGCAGTTGGGTGGCCAGCCGCAACCGCTGCAGTTCGCCGGGTGACACGGTCGGGGTCCGGCGACTGAGCGTGAGATAGCCGAGGCCGAGATCAATGAGTACCTGCAGGCGTGCGACCAGGTCAGCGGCGATCATGGTCGCCACTTCCGTCAGCTCGCCGGATGTCGTGGACTCGTAGGCGGCGACGGCGTCGGTCCGAGAAGCCGTCGGGCGCAACGTGTCCGCGAGGCCGCCCAATGGCATGGCCAAGTAGTCGGCGATGGTGCGCCCGGCGAAGGTCACCCGCAACGCCTCCGGCCGCAACCCAGAGCCGTCGCATACCGGGCATCCGACCGTGTCGACGAATTGCAATACGCGGCGTCGCATCATCGCGCTATGGGAGTTGGCCAACGTGTGGCGGACATGGCGTTCGGCGCTGGAGAACGTGCCGTTGTAGTAATAATCGGCTTGCACGGGGTGCTGGCTCGGATCGATTTCGACGGTCGGCTGCTCATCGGTGAACAGAATCCAATTGCGTTGACGCTTAGGCAGTTTCCGCCACGGCTTGTCGATGTCGTAGCCCAGCGTGACGAGGATGTCGCGGAGGTTTTGGCCCTGCCACGCGCCGGGCCATGCGGCGACAGCGCCTTCGCGGATGGTCAGCGCGGGGTCTGGCACCAGTGTCTCTTCGGTCACCCGATGGATTCGTCCCAGCCCGTGACATTCGGGGCACGCCCCCACCGCGGTGTTCGGCGAGAACGCATCGGAGTCCAGTCGTTCCGTGGCCCCCCGCGGATAGGTCCCGGCGCGGGAGAACAGCATCCTCAACAGGTTCGACAGGGTGGTGACGGTGCCGACCGTCGACCGCGATGTCGCCGAACCCCTGCGCTGCTGCAGTGCGACGGCAGGCGGTAGCCCGGTGATGTCATCGACCTTCGGCGCGCCGGCGGGCAATAGCAGGCGGCGGGCGTACGGAGCGACCGATTCGAAGTAGCGGCGCTGGGCCTCGGCATAGATGGTCCCGAAGGCCAACGACGATTTGCCCGATCCGGAGATTCCGGTAAATGCGACCAGCGCGTCACGCGGCGCTACGACGTCGACACCCCGCAGATTGTGCACCCGCGCCCCGTAAACGCGCACACAAGGATCGATTTCGCCGGTGCTTCCGTAGGACGTTTGCGTCATCTTGCTCAGCGGTATACCCCGGTTGCGGCCGCACAAGCCTGCGCTTCCCGGCAGGACCACCTGTCGGCAATCGGTTTTGACGTCCCGCCAGCCGGGAATTCCGCCGTGGCCATGCCGGAAACATCACCAAGCCGGATCCGCCTGAGCCATCACGTCGTGGAACTCGATGACGGGCGCCGGATCGGGCTTTCAGTCGGCGGCCGCGGAGTGCCGTTGTTGTTCATGCACGGGCTGCTGCTGAGTCGGAGGGCCTATCTGCGGATGCTCAGCCGGATCGCCGGTATGGGATTTCTGGTCGTCGCCGTCGATGCCGCCGGTCACGGCGATACCGGGCGACTGCCCAGCGACGCGTGCGGCTTCACCGATCGCGCCGATTCGGTGTTGCGCACGCTGGACGCCCTTGGCATCGGGCAGGCGTTGTTCGTCGGCCATTCGATGGGCGGGCGAATGACCATCCAACTGGCCGCACGCGCGCCTGAGCGGGTGCTCGCCGCCGTGCTGTTCGACCCGGCGGCCGGAGCGCGGTTCGACACGACCATCCCAAAATTGGTGAGGTCCCCCACCAAGGCGTTGGGCGCGGCCTACACCGCTGTCCGCGACACACTGGGCGACCCGACTCAGCTCTCACCCGGCGAGCAACTCGGATACTTCCGCGTGCTGGCCGCGGTGGCGGTGCCCAACCTGCGTTATCCACTCGCGGCCGTCCGGACGATCAGGGCCATCATCGAATCCGGCGATTACACGCCGATGCTGCACACCATCCGTGACGAGGGGATGCCCACGATGGTGGTGCACGCCGAAAAAGACATGATCGTTCCGTTCCCGCACGCGCGCGAAATCGCCAACGAGGCGGACGCGACGCTGTACAAGGTGCCGGACGCGTATCACTCGTGGATGATCGCCAATCCTCGCCAGGGCGCCGATGCGTTTCGTCAACTGCTCGACGGCGAGCTGGGCGAGGTGCTTCGCGACGCCGCCGACACGATCGGCATCGCGGACCTCGACGACCACGAGGCATGGGAGCGCGAACTGCTGGACCCCGATGCGCTGGTATTGGATTTCATCCACGGCCGCGACCGAATAGAGATCGGGCCCGAGGAGCTCGACCATGTCGACCTCGAGCTGGTGCGCCGTACCGAGCGCTCGCAGGAGCGACTGTCGTGGGCGCAACGCACGTATCGCCGATGGGCGGCCAAGCACCTGCATCAGGCGCGATCGCTGATCCGGCACAACACCCGGATCGAGCCCGAGCACCACGAATAGCTACAGGTGAAAAGCGTGTGGTGTGTTCAGAGTCGGTTGATCGGTGACATTTCTATGTCGGTTGATCGGTGACACTCTGTGTTGTGGTTTAGGCCGGTGCGCTGGTGCGCAGGGCCCGTTTGTTTCGTACCTCGCCGCGGCTGGTGCGCGCGGCGGTTTTGACCAGATCATCGCCGACCCAAAACCGCAGCAGGTCCCCATCGACGTGGACATCGCAGCGCGCGCCGGCATAGTGGCGCCCGATACAGACCTGCTGCCAGGACACGCACACGATGCCGTTGGAGCACACCCGTCGACTTACCCAATCATCGCCACTGCGGTCGACGTGTCGGGCACACGAGTTCGAGGGCGGTGATGCCGGCGCACCGGCGTGAAACCGTTGAGCCGGTGTGGTCATCTTCAGGGCTTGGTGCGGCCGGGTGGTGTTGTAGTCCTCGACCCACTCATCGAGCGCCTGCTGAGCGACCTTGAGGTTGGTGAAAGGCTCACGGCCGCTGAGGAACTCAGCACGCAGACTGCGGTGAAACCGCTCGATTTTGCCCGTCGTGGTCGGACTTCGCGGCTGGGTCAACACGTGCTCGATGCCGTGCTCGCGGCAGATCGCATCAAAGAGCACCTCGACCGGTGGATGAAAGAACCGCCCGGTGAACACCTTGCCGTTATCGGTCAAGATCTGCTCAGGCACGCCGTAAGCCGCCAGCGCCGCCTGTAATCCGTCGCAGACCGCGCGGGTGCGCTCACGAGCCATCAACTTGGCGCACACACACATCCGGGAATGATCATCAATACCGGTCAAGGCTTTGGCGCTGGTGCCGTCAGCCAACGCGAACCCGCCGACGATGTCCATCTGCCACAGCTCCATCGGCGCCCCTCGCTCCCAGCGCTTCCATTTGCGCGACCGTCGATCTCGCATCGCGGGGTCGATCAGACCGGCCCGCACCAGCACTCGATACACCGCCGACTCCGACGGCACCGGATGGACACCTCGTTTGGCCAGCTCGAACACCAACCGCCGCGGCCCCCAATACGGTCGCGAGCGGCGCAGCTCGAGCATCTCGGCCTCCACCTGCCCGGGCATCTGATGCGGACACGACACCGGCCGATGCGACCGATCCACCAGTCCTTCCAAGCCCGCGGCTTCATAACGGGCCAGCCATCGGTGCAGCGTCTGACGCGCCACCCCGGTCTTCTCTGCGGCCTGTGACACCGACAACCCGTCGCCGATCACCGCCATCACGGCCTGATACCGCTGCTCAGCCACACTTAACTCCCTCATCTAGGGAGTGTCACCGATCAACCGAAACAACTGTCACGCATCAGCCGAAACACTGACACGCATCAACCGAAGGCAAAATGTCACGCATCACCCGACGTCATACAAAAACTCTGGTGGGGCGGGTCGGGCTCGAACCGACGACCAACGGATTATGAGTCCGCGGCTCTAACCAACTGAGCTACCGCCCCCGACGGGGTAGTTCCGTAGGAAACCGTAGCCGAAGACCGGAGCCAGTGTCCGTCGGGCGGCGGGCGCACACATGGCAGGTCACATAGCGATGGGCACCGCGTCGCGGCGGCGCCCATCGACAAAACGCAATCAGGCGGGCGACGACGCCTGCGCCGCCTGCCCCTTGATCGCGGGGATCATTTCCGGCGCGTAGACGAAGATCGCGGACTCGACCTCCCACTCAGCCTGCTCGGGCTTCAGCGGGGTCGTGTTGGTCACCATGGTCACGAGCCGCTTCCCGGCGGCCAACGGATTGTCAGCGCTGCGGACCTGGTCGGCGAACCAGCGGCCCTCGGCGGTCATGTTGCAGTCGTTGAACTCGGCGGAGTGGATCATCTTGTTCTGCGCAAGCAGGTTGATGTACTGGTCGTCCTTCGGGGTCATGTTGCAGGCGGCCGCTGCCTGCGGCGCGGACAGCAGCGCTTCGCCCAGCATCGACGTCGCCACGACGGCGCCGGCAGCCCCCAACGCCAGCATCTGCCCGCGCGAGCGTGTACGTCTGATGGTCATCTTTCGAACTCCTTCGCGTAGAAATTTGCTGATCCACCTGTCGCACACCAATGGGTACACGGACAGAGAGCACGACAAACGGCGGGAACGCAAACAATGGGTGAACAAGTACGATCGAAAACCGCAGCGCGAGAAGCTATTTGAGCGACCACCCCGCTCAGGGATCGACGAGCTCCTCCACAGGCACGGCGGCATCCGGCATCGTCGTCAGCGGTTCAAGGTCCCGCTATTCAATTAGCTGAGAACATCAAATACAGCGGATGAAATTCAAATCCGTTGCGGCCGTTCGATATTCGTAGCAAAGCGCACGCGCGGGCCCGGGGTTTAAGACTCCGTCGGCCAGTTTTGCTTGGCGGCCTGGTCCTTGATCTTCGGGATCACCTCGGGCGCGTACACATAGATCGCCGACTCGACCTCCCACTCGGCCTTGTCGGCCTTGAGCGGCGTCGTGTTGGTCACCATGTTCACGAGTTCTTTGGCCCGGCCGAACGGATCGGACGAGCTCTTCACCTGGTTGGCGAACCACCGGCCCTCGGCGGCCTCATGACAGTCGCTGTACTCGGCGGTGTGCACCATGTTGTTCTGCGCGAGCAGGTTGATGTATTGGTCATCCGCAGGGCTCAAGTCGCACGTCGCCGAAGCCACGGGCGCGGAAAGCACCGCTCCGCCGAACATCGAGGCCCCCAGCGCGACACCGGCAGCCCAGACCGACGACACCCGCAAGCGCGAGCGGGTACGGGTGCTTGTCATGTTCGAACCTCCCTCTGCGCAGGAACTCGATTGGCTCCGACGCAAACCCAAGCTACGAATGCTGCAAACAACGAACCGGGAAATCCATCGGCATGACGGCTCATGACGTACGTCCCATGGCCACCCGGCTGGGGCCACGCTGCCATTTCGCTACCGTCACGTCTCAGTGGTCATTTCAGTGTCGGCGACGGGGCTTAAGTTATCCAACGACCCCCGCACACAGCGAAAACGCACGCTTGCGCGTCGATGTACGAATGGTTAACATTTCGTGCCCTCGCGCCCGGATGAGCTCCTGGCTCACCCGTCGGCCACGCCGCTGCGCAAACGTCGACGAACCCTACCGCCGGGCGTCGCGGTGCCCGCAGCTAAACGGCGTGCGGCAGTCGGCTACCGGGTTAACACCGGCCGCCGTCAGCTAAATACCGTGTGCCCCTCGGCGTCGATCAGATACCGCTCGGTGCCGCTCTCGACGCGTGGGGCGTCGGCGCCCAATGACACGGCGACTTTGTTGCTGGCATTGCGCATGATGTCGAAGGTGAGCTCGACGGATTCCGCCTCGGAGAAGCGGGAGCGCACCTCGGCGGCATCGTCGGCGGCGAGGTGCGCAGGGGTCCAAATTAACCCATCCGCATAGCGCAGCGCTGCTTTTGCGCGGTCGTCGAGCAAACTCGACGATTCGAACCGCTCGATCTCCTCGTACAGCGTTTCCGAACCGCCGGCGTCGAGCGCGCCGCCCTCGCGTAGCGAGTTGCACAGCCGGCAATTGTGTTGCGCCGCGCCCCGCAGCCGCACCAGTTCGGAGGTGACCGGGTCCAGCGCACGCATTCGCGCCACGGCGATTAAAAAGTCGTTGAACACCAGATCCGACGGGTCGGTGGTGTGATCCCAATTGATCGGTCCGGTCGCCCAGCCCAGGTACTGCGAGCCGACCCCGAGCGCTTCCAGCCCGGCCCGCACCCGGGGGACGAAGTCGGCGATGTACATCTGCACGACGACCCCAAAGATGCGGTCCCCGAGGTGTTTCGACAACCGGGACCGTTGCTCGGCGGTGATCGCCGCGACGTCGGCGCTGAATTGTTCGGCGAAGTCGACGACGGCCGCCTCGGCGTCGGATTCCGGCTCGCCCACCTCGACGGCCGAGGGCAGCGGCGGAAGCGACACCGTCTGCGCGCACGCCCGCCGGATCAACGCCGCGATGCGCGCGTCGGCGGGCGCCGCGGGAAACAGCGCGACCAGGCGCGTGAGCTGGTCTTCTCGAACCGAAACCGGGGCCGCCATTCGTCACACGCTAGAGCGCGTGTCGCCCGGCGGCAATCGAACTATTGAGCCTGGCTCACCGAGGACATGTGGAAGTCCGGGATCCGCAGCGACGGCATCGCAGCGCGGGTCGCCCAATCCCCCCATTCGCGCGGCAGCGTCTTCTCGCTCGCACCGGCCTCGATGGCCCGTCGCAGCAGGTCCAGCGGGCTTTCGTTGAACCGGAAATTGTTGACGGCGGCGGTCACCCGTCCGTCTTCGATGAGGTAGACGCCGTCGCGGGTAAGTCCGGTGAACAACAGGGTGGTGGGGTCGACGACCCGGATGTACCACAGCGTGGTCAACAGCAGGCCTCGCTCGGTGGCCGCGATCATCTCGTCCTGGGTGGCCGTCCCCCCGGTCATCACCAGGTTGTCGGCGGCGACGGCGACCGGGGCGTCGTACTTCTCGGCGGTGGCCCGCGGGTAGGCCAGCGCGTTGATCACGCCGTCGCGGATCCAGTCCACCTGGGTGATCTCCATGCCGTTGTCGAACACCGACAGCGTCTCCGAGGAGCTGCTCGCCGCGACGAACGGCGTGCAGGCAAGGCCGGGCGCCATCGGATCGGAGAACAGGGTCAGCGGCAGATCGGTGAGCCGCTCCCCCACCCGGGTTCCACCGCCGCGCGCCGAGAACGCGGTCCGACCCTCCTGCGCGCCGCGGCCGGACATCGACCACGCCATGTAGATCATCATGTCGGCCACGGTCGACGGCGGCATGATCGTCTCGTAGCGCCCCGCCGGCAGCTCGACGCTGCGCTGCGCCCAGCCCAGCCTGGTCGACAGCTGCTCGAGCAGCGAATCGATTGGCACATCAACGAAGTCGGGCGTCCCGACGCCCGCCCACGCGCTGGCGTCGCCGCGTTTGGCATTGATCTCCACCGCACCGGTGGGTTGGCTGAAACGCCGCCGCAACCCGGTTGACGATGCCAGGAACGTCGTCGAAACGCTATGGTGCGCAAAGCCGTAGAGCCGATCCGCGCCCTTGAAGCCGCGGCTCAGGGAGTCGGCCGCGTCAGCGAAGACCAGCGGCCCGGTCCCCGGCACCGGCGCGTCCCAGTCGGCGGGCACCCCGCTATCGGCCAGCAGCGGCGCGGCATCGCCGGCCTCCGGCGCCGACCCCGCGGCCTCCTGCGAGGCCGCCACCAATCCGGGGAGCACCCGCGGATCCGCCTCGGCGGACACGACCGTGCCGATGCGCGCGCCGCCGCCCCGGCGCACTACGGAGATCACCGATACGCTGCGGCTCACCGAAACCCCGTTGGTGGTCATCGAATTGCCCGCCCAGCGCAGGGTCGCCTCGACCTTGTCGGTGACCAGCACCATCGTCTCGTCGGCGCCGCCCAGCTTGGCCGCCTCGTCGAGCACGATGTTGACGACGTGCTGCGGGCGGATCATCGCCCGCCCTCCGTGCGGGTGTTCAGCACGTTGACGCCGCGGAACAGCGCCGAGGGACAGCCGTGGCTCACCGCCGCGATCTGCCCGGGCTGGGCCTTGCCGCAGTTGAACGCGCCACCCAGCCGCCAGGTGGACCGGCCCCCCACGGCCTCCATCGAATTCCAGAAGTCGGTCGTGGTGGCCTGATAGGCGACGTCGCGCAATTGCCCGTCGAGGCGGCCGTCGCGAATGCGGAAGAACCGTTGGCCGGTGAACTGGAAGTTGTAGCGCTGCATGTCGATTGACCAGGATTTGTCGCCGACGATGTAGATGCCGTCCTCGACCCGGCCGATCAGCTCGTCGGTGCTGATGTCCTCGGGGGCAGGCTGCAGCGACACGTTGGCCATGCGCTGGATCGGCACGTGGTGCGGCGAGTCGGCGTACGAGCAGCCGTTGGAGCGCTCATGCCCCAGGCGCCGAGCGAACACCCGGTCGAGCTGATAGCCGGTAAAGATCCCGTCGCGCACCAGATCCCAACTCTGCGCGGCAACTCCTTCGTCGTCGTAACCGATTGTGGCCAAACCGAATTCGTCCGTCCGGTCCGCAGTCACGTTCATCACCGGCGACCCGTACCGCATGGTGCCCAGTTTGTCCGGTGTGGCGAACGACGTTCCGGCATAGGCGGCCTCGTAGCCGATCGCGCGGTCGTATTCGGTTGCGTGACCGATGGATTCGTGAATCGTCAGCCACAGGTTGGTCGGGTCGATCACCAGGTCTGTGGGACCCGGAACAACGGTGGGCGCCTTGACCTTCTCGGCCAGCAGCGCCGGCAGCTGCGCCAGCTCGTCGGTCCAGTTCCAGACCTCGTCGCCGGTCAGGACCTCCCAACCCCGGCCCATCGGCGGGATCAGCGTGCGCATCGAATCGAAGCTGCCCGCCGCGGGGTCGACGGTCACCGCCTCCAGGGTGGGCTGGATGCGGACGCGCTGCTGGGTGATCGAGGATCCGAACGTGTCGGCGTAGAACGTCTGCTCCTTGACCGCGGTCAGCACCGCTGAGACGTGATCGATGCCGTCGGCGCTGAGCAGCCGCCCCGAGTACTCCTCGAGCACGGCGATCTTGTCGGTGGTGGAGACGTCGAACGGGTCGATGCGGTAGTTCGACACCCAGGTGGCGTCGGTGTAGACGGGTTCGGGCGCCAGCTCGACGCGCTCGGTGCTCAGCATCGCCAGCGTGGTGGCGACCTGCACCGCGTGCCGCGCGGTCTCGGCGGCGACCGACGGCACCAGCTCGGCGTGCGAGGCGAATCCCCAGGTGCCGCCGACGATCACCCGCACCGCCAGGCCGACCTCGCGGTTGATCACCGACGTCTCGAGCGCGCCGTCGCGCAGCTGGATGATCTCGGTAGTGATGCGATGAACGCGCAGGTCGGCGTGCGTGGCCCCGGCCGCGGTGGCCGCTGCAAGCGCGGCGTCGGCCAGTTCGTGGCGCGGCAGGCCGAGGAAGTCGGCATCGATCCCCCGGTTCGGTGTCACGGCTACACCGTAACGGCCGCTCACCCCAAACCGCGGCAGCGCCCGCTTTAATTACCCCATGGCCGGCGCCGCACGCAGGATTCGTCCTCGATCGACCGCGCTGGGCTATGCGCTGCTGGCGCCAAGCCTGTTCGGGGTCCTCGCCTTTCTGCTGTTGCCCATCCTGGTCGTGATCTGGCTGAGCCTGTGCCGGTGGGATCTGCTGGGACCGCTGCGCTTTGTGGGCCTGTCCAATTGGCGGTCGGTGCTGACCGACGGCACATTCGGCAATTCGCTGATCGTCACCGCGATCTTCGTGGCGATCGTGGTGCCGGCGCAGACGGCGCTGGGATTGCTGGCCGCGTCGATGCTGGCCCGCCAGCTTCGTGGCACCGGCCTGTTTCGCACCGTGTTTGTGCTGCCATGGATTTGCGCCCCACTGGCGATTGCGGTGTTGTGGCGGTGGATCCTGGCTCCCACCGACGGCGCCGTGAGCACCGTGTTGGGACACAGCATCGAATGGCTTTCCGATCCCAGCTTCGCGCTGCCGCTCGTGTCGGCCGTCGTGGTGTGGACCAACGTCGGATACGTCTCGCTGTCGTTCCTGGCGGGCCTGCTGGCCATCCCCGACGAGGTCCACGCCGCCGCACGCACCGACGGCGCCAACGCGTGGCAGCGGTTCTGGCGCATCACCATACCCATGTTGCGGCCGACGACCTTCTTTGTGCTGGTGACCGGGATTGTCAGCACCGCACAGGTTTTCGACACGGTGTACGCCCTGACCGGCGGCGGGCCGGCGGGCAGCACCGACCTGGTGGCCCACCGCATCTACGCCGAGGCGTTCGGTTCGGCGGCGATCGGCCGGGCGTCGGTCATGGCGGTGGTGCTGTTCGTGATCCTGATCGGCGTCACGTTGCTTCAGCATCTGTATTTTCGGCGACGGATCAGTTATGACCTCACCTAGCCGCGCCAGCAACGCGCTGATCTATTCCGGGCTGACCCTGGGCGCGTTGATCACGTTGGCGCCGTTCACCCTTGGCTTGATGACCGCGTTCACCTCGGCGCACCAATTCGTCACGGGTACGCCGCTGCAGCTGCCGCGGCCACCGACGCTCGCAAACTTCACCGACCTCGCCGGCGCCGGGTTCGGCCGCGCGGCGGCGGTCACCGCGTTGATGACGGCGGTGATTCTGGTGGGCCAGTTGACATTTTCCGTGCTGGCCGCGTACGCCTTCGCGCGCTTGCAGTTTCCCGGGCGCGACGCGCTGTTCTGGGTTTACATCGCGACGCTGATGGTGCCGGCGACGGTCACGATCGTGCCGATGTATCTCATGATGGCCCAGCTCGGCCTGCGCAACACGTTCTGGGCGCTGGTGCTGCCGTTCATATTCGGCTCGCCCTACGCGATCTTCTTGCTGCGCGAGCACTTTCGCATGATCCCGAACGACTTGGTCAACGCCGCCCGCCTGGACGGCGCCAACACGCTGGACGAGATCGTGCACGTGGTGATCCCGTCGAGCCGGCCTGTCCTGGCCGCCCTGGCGCTGATCACCGTGGTCTCGCAGTGGAACAACTTCATGTGGCCGTTGGTGATCACGAGCGGCCACAAGTGGCGGGTGCTCACCGTGGCGACCGCCGACCTGCAGTCGCGGTTCAACTCCCAATGGACGCTGGTGATGGCGGCCACCACCATTGCCATCGCGCCGCTCATCGTGCTGTTCGTGGCCTTCCAGCGCCACATCGTCGCCTCGATCGTCGTCTCGGGGCTCAAATGACCCGGCCCCGGTTTTCCACGCTGGTCGCCGCGGCGCTCGGGGCGGTTGCGGTGCTGCTGGCGGCGACGGCGGTGCTGCTGGATTACTCGGGCCAGCCCCACGGCGGCAAGACCATTGTGACGGTGCGTATCTGGGGCGATCAGATCGCCGCGGCCTATCGGCAATCGTTCCAGGAGTTCAGTCGCGCCCATCCCGACATCGAAGTGCACGTCAACTTGGTGGCGTATTCGACCTACTTCAATACCCTGCGCACCGACGTGGCGGGCGGCAGCGCCGATGACATCTTCTGGCTGTCCAACGCCTACCTCGCGGCTTACGCCGACAGCGGCCGGTTGCTGGATATCGGTGCGGCGCTGGGCCCCACCGCCGCGTCGGCCTGGGAGCGACCGGTCGTCGAGCAGTTCACCCGCAACGGCACGCTTTGGGGCGTGCCGCAGCTGACCGACGCCGGGATCGCGTTGTACTACAACGCCGACCTGCTGGGCGCGGCCGGCGTCGACCCTGCCCAGTTGAGCACGTTGCGATGGGGTCCCGACGAGCGGGACACGCTGCGGCCCGTCCTCGCCCGGCTCACCGTCGATGCCGACGGAAACCGCGGCGATAGCAAGGGATTCGACGCCGGGCGGGTGCGGCAGTGGGGATACAACGCGGCCAATGACCCCCAGGGGATCTACCTGAACTACATCGGGTCGGCCGGCGGTGTGTTTCAGCGTGGCGACGAGTTCGCGTTCGACAATCCCGGGGCCGTGACCGCGTTTCAATATCTGGTCGACCTGATCAACCGCGACCACGTCGCGCCTCCCGCCGCCGACACCAACGACAACGGCGACTTTTCCCGCAACCAGTTCCTGGCCGGCCGGATGGCGCTGTTCCAGTCCGGTACCTACAACTTGGCCCCGGTGGCCCGCGACGCCCGCTTCCATTGGGGTGTGGCGCTAATGCCGTCGGGCCCGGCGGGCCGGGTCAGCGTCACCAACGGCATTGCCGCGGCGGGCAATGCGGCATCACGGCATCCCGACGCGGTGCGCCGGGTGCTGGCCTGGATGGGCAGCAGGCAGGGCAACGAATACCTGGGCCGCCACGGTGCGGCGATCCCCGCGGTGTCGTCGGCCCAGCCGGTCTACTTTCACTACTGGGCCACCCGGGGCGTCGATGTCACGCCCTTCTTCACCGTGCTGAACGGCCCGCGCATCGCGGCGCCCGGCGGCGCGGGGTTTGCCGCGGGCAATGACGCCCTGCAGCCGTATTTCGACGAAATGTTCCTGGGCCGCGGCGATGTCGCGTCGACGTTACGGCGCGCTCAGGCGGCGGCCAACGCCGCCGCGGCGCGTCAGTGAGCGCCTGATCACGGCGAGCCGCTCGAAACCTCTCCGACCGTCTCGTCGTTGAGCGCGCTGTGGTGGCGGCCCCAGACGAAATAGAAAACCAACGCCAGCACGACCCAGCCGCTGAACGCGACCCAGGTGTACCAGTGCAGGCTGGCGAGGATGTACCCGCAGGCCGCCACCGAAAGGATCGGCGTGACAGGGTAACCCGGGACCTTGAAGCCCCGCGGCAAGTCGGGCTCGCGCACCCGTAAGACGATCACTCCGACAGAAACCACCACGAACGCGGTCAGGGTGCCGATGGACACCATGTCCGCGAGCTTTTGCAGCGGGACGAAGGCGGCCAACGTCGAGGCCGCGAGCGCGACGATCACCGTGTTGTTTACCGGGGTCATGGTGCGCGGGTTCACTTTTGCGAACCTCGCGGGCAGCAGGCCGTCCCGCCCCATGGCGAACAGGATGCGCGTCAGGCCGTACATGGTGACCAGCGTGACGCTGAAGATCGAAATGACCGCGCCCGCAGCGAGGATCGAGCCGGCCCAGCTGCCGTGGGTGACGTTCTCGAGAATCGTTGCCAGCCCGGCCTCCTGCTGTCCGGCGAAAGCTTGCCAGGGCTGCGCGCCCAGTGCGGCCACCGCAACCAATACGTAGACGCCGGTGACGGTCAGCAGAGCGGCGATCAGCGCGCGCGGCATGGTCTTCTGCGGGTTGTTCACCTCGTCACCCGCGGTGGACACGGCGTCGAGGCCGATGTAGGAGAAGAAGATGGTGCCCGCGGCCGACCCGATGCCCGCGACGCCGAACGGCGCGAAGTCCCGCAGGTGGTGCGCGTCGAACGCGGTGAAGGCGACGATCGCGAACACGACGAGCACGCCGAGCTTGATCATCACCATAATGGCGTTGACCTTCGCCGATTCGCTGGCGCCGCGGATGAGCAGCAACGCGCACATCCCGATCAGCGCGATCGCCGGCACGTTCAAATAGCCGGGCTGCGCGTCCCACGGCGCGGCCGACAAGGCATGTGGCAGTTGAAATCCCACCACATTGCTCAGCAGCCTGTTGAGGTAGCCGCTCCAGTTGACCGCGACCGCGGCGGTGGCCACCCCGTATTCCAGCAGCAGGCAGGCCGCCACACCCATCGCCACCACCTCCCCGAGCGTGGTGTACGCGTACGAGTACGACGACCCCGAAACCGGCACCGCCGAGGCCAATTCGGCGTAGCACACGGCCGCGAGGCCGGCGGCGAGGCCCGCCAGCAGGAAGGAGACGATGACTCCCGGCCCGGCCTCGGGCACGGCCACGGACATGACGAAGAAGATGCCGGTGCCGATGGTCGAGCCGACCCCGAACATGGTCAGCTGAAAGGTGCCGATGCCGCGCTTGAGGCCCTCCGCGGCACCGGGCGCGACGTGCGCGCCCACCACGGGGCGGCGCCGCAGCAGCTGCTCCTTCAGGCCAACCGACGTGGCTGCCAATTGCGCCTCCTGTTTCCGGTTCGGCGATCAGCGCCGGCGAAGCCCTCCGGGCCCGTCGGCCGCCAGGTGGCGCACCCCGGGCTCGGTCCAGGTGCCCGGATCGTCGAAGGCGCGCACGGCTTCGCGCCTAGTGAAGCTGGAGGATCGAGTCGACGACCACGCCGGCGGCGCCGGCCGCGGCGGTGATCGCCAGTGTCACCCAGTCCGCGAGCTTCGGACGTCCGGGAGCGGCCGAGAGCTGACCGATTCCGCCACGGGCGGTGATCGCATCGCCCATTTCGTCGGCGCGCCGCAACGTCACAACGATTGCCGCGGTGAGCAAGTCGATCATGTCCCGCGCCTGCTGGCGCCGGCGCGCCCGGCGGCTGCGCGGAGTCTCGTTGGGACGCAGGCGCCGGGCGGCGTAGAGCACCTGGAACTCTTCGATCAACATCGGGAAGGCGCGCAGCGCGAGCGCCAGGGCAACCGCCCATTCGTCGCTCGGGATCCGCAACCACCGCAAGGGCCGGCCCAAAGCGGCCAGCGCCGGCCCCATTTCGGCGACGTTGGTGGTCCAGGACAGCATCGCCCCCAACCCGATCAACACGATCGACAGCGCGGTGACCCGCACGAAGTGCAACGTGCCGCCCAGCCCGATATGCACGCCGGCAATCGAGACCACGGGGCTTCCGGCGCCGAGAGCGGCGGTGATGCCGCCCACCGCGAGGACGATCCATATCCAGCGCCGCGGCGAGGGCAGCGCGCCGCGGGGAATGTGCGCGAGCCGGGCCGCCGTGATCAGCAACACCAACATCAGCCCGACGCTCGCCCAACCCGGGTAGAAGGTCAGCAGTATCGAGACGCCCAGCACCACCAACAGTTTGGTGCCGGCCCACAGTTCGTGAATTTTCGACGTTCCGGGCACCGGCACCAGCAGGACGACCGGCCGGGGAGTGCGCCGTGTTTTTCCCTTCGCCGACTTGGCGTCCGCGGGCGCGGTCATGGCATGCCCCCCGCCGCCGTCGACGCCGTCTCGAGCACGCCGTTGCGCAGATACAGGGATCGCGGGCAGAGCTCCTCCAGCCCGACGATGTCGTGGGAGATGACCACCAGCGTCAAACCTCGTTCCCTGCGCAGGTTTTCCAGCAGCCGCAGCAGGCCCCGCTGACTGCCGACGTCCAATCCCGCCAGTGGTTCGTCGAGGACGAGCGCCCGCGGGGAACGGGCCAGCAGCCCGGCCAGCACGACACGGCGCATCTGGCCGCCACTGAGTTGATCGATGCGCCGCGTGCCCATCGCCGGGTCCAGGCCGACCGATATCAGCGCCTCGGCCACCCGATCTTTGTCATGATGCGAAAAGCCCGCTGCGGAAGCGACTTCGGCGTCGACGTGGTCGCGCATCAGCTGCAACCGGGCCGACTGGAACGAGAGCGCGACCTCCCCGACGTGTTCGTGGGTGGGCTCGCCGTCGATCAGGCAGGTACCGCTGGTCGGAGTCGTCAACCCCGCCATGATCCACGCCAAGGTCGATTTGCCCGACCCGTTGCCGCCGTGGATCAACACCCCGTCACCCTGCTCGACCACGAAGCTGACATCGCGCAGGGCGACCTTGGCCCACGGTGTGCCGCTGGCGTATTCGTGGCTGACGTCGACGAGCTCGAGCACCGGCGTGCGCGACGGGGCCGCGACGTGAGGCGTCTGGGCGTGGGTGGCCGGGGTCTCGGCCTTGGCGGTGTTATCCGGTGAATCGCTGAGCGTGATGATGCGGTCGGCGGAGGCGGCCTCGTTGTCGTAGTGGGTGATGTGCACCAAGGCGCTCTGGTGGCGTTTCGCAAGACCAGAGAGCACGCCCAGCAACGCATCTCGCCCCTGCTGGTCGACCATCGTGGTGACCTCGTCGGCGATGAGCAACGCCGGATCGCGCGCCAGCGCCGCCGCGAGCGCAAGGCGCTGCAGCTCTCCGCCGGACAGGCTGCCGGTGTCGCGCTCGGCAAGTCCCTCGAGCCCGACCTCGCGCAGCAATCCGCCCACATCGATCTCCGCCCCCGGCGGCAAACCCCACACCACGTCGTCGGCGACGCGCGTGCCCAGAACTTGACTTTTGGGGTGCTGCAAGACAATTGCGGTGCCGCCCATTTCGCCCAGCCCCACCGCGCCGGGGCGGTCGATGGTTCCCGACGTCGGCTCCCGGCCGGCCAGCATCAACATCAACGTGGTCTTGCCCGAACCGTTGGCCCCGGTCACGGCGATGTGTTCGCCGGCCTGGACGGCGAGGCTGATCTCGCGCAGCGCGTCCCGGTCGGCGCCGGGATACCGGAACGACACCTTGTCAAGCCGCACGGGCACCGGCCCCACCGGAGCACTGCCAGCACCCTCGGAGACGTCCAACTTGTGCACGTCGGGAATCTTGCGCATTCGCTCCAGGAGGCGAGACAGCGCCGACCAGCTGATGAACGAAACGATGACGACCAACAAGACCATGTACGGGAAAATCAGTAGCTGCCAGTGGTGTATCCCGTTGGCGACGTATCGCTTCAAAGCGTCGCCCACGCCCGGCAGGTGTACCCAATTCAGGAATGCCGCGACCCCGTTGGCATTGGCGGTGATGACGTCGAAGAACAGCTGCCGCAGCCGCGTCAGCACCGCCAGGACCGCGACCCACCCGGCGCCCCACAGGACTCCGGCGATCAACGACAAGAAGGCGACCGTCGGCGTGCCCCGGCCCTTGCGCTTGACGATTCCGCACAGTCCGCCGACCCAGGCGCAGTCGACGAGCATGAACAGGCTGCCCAGTCCGGCGATCAAAAAGGCGATCACCCCGCCGGCTACGGTCGCGGCCATCAGGGCGCGGGGGCGGTAGCGGTACGCCAGCAATCCCATGGGCACGGTGCCCAGCACGCCCAACCCCTGAGCGAATGGGATTACCGCGGCGAGGATCTCGATCGCCGCGCAGAGGGCCCCCATGACCGCGGCCTGTGCCAACTCATTCGGACGCAGGGCCCCTTCCCCGGGTTGCCGAATACGCAGCAAGGTCACTTGGGCGATTCTGCCAGTCCCGCGAGGGGGTGTCCGCTGAAGAAGGGTTTTGGCGCGGCACGCCTGGTCGCTTCGCCCTCGCTTAGCAAAGCTATGCAACCATGGATACATGGACAATGTCGTCGACACCGCAAAGCTCGAGGGAGCGCAGGGGCTGGGGGCCGATCTGCTCGCCGTGGTCGCGCGGCTCAACCGCCTCGCCACCCAGCGCATCCAGATGCCGCTGCCGGCCGCGCAGGCAAGGCTGCTGGCCACCATCGAAGTTCACGGCGAAGCCCGAATCGGTGACCTCGCCGCCGTCGATCACTGTTCGCAACCGACGATGACCACGCAGGTGCGTCGCCTCGAGGAAGCGGGTCTGGTGACCCGCATGGTCGACCCGGGAGACGCGCGCGCCGTCCGCATCCGCATCACCGCCGAGGGCAGGCGCACCCTCAACGCGGTCCGGGCCGACCGCGCCGCCGCGATCGAACCCCAATTGGCGCTGCTCGACGCCGGTGACCGCCAGGTGTTGATGCAAGCGGTCGACGTGTTGCGCCGACTGCTCGACGATGCCACCCTGGCCACCTCGCTCGCGGGCCGCCGTACCTCGCTGTGAACGTCACAATGCTGGAGAGCGGACCGCGAGCGCGGGTAGACACGTAACCGAACGGGCGACCGGCGCCTGACGGCGAGACCCAATCGAGCTGACCGGTGACGAAAGGTGGCGGCCATGCCGACCGAGGCTTCGGCCGTTCCGGCCTCCCCGCTGACCGTGTGGGCCGGACCGAGCAGGTATGTCTTTTCGCCGGGACGCGACGTGCTCGTCGGCTATGGCCCGGGCTGCGACATCCCGCTGGAGCGCCTCGGAAGTCCCGCGCCGCCGCCCGCGCCCCATCCGGATGTGGTGCTCCGGTTCACCGGGGCCCAATGGGTGGCCATCGATCTGAGCCACCGCGGCATCTTCCTCGACGGATTTCGCGTGCCGACGGTCGAGATCCGCGACGGCCTGGGGATCACCATCGGCGATCCCCAGCACGGCCCGCGGCTGATTTTCCAGCTCGCGCCCGCCCCCGCCGCACCGGGACACCCGCCGCCCGGCGGGCCCGATCCGCGGGTCCCCACCCAAAGCGCCACCCAGCGCATGCCCGTGGTGGCGCCCCCACCGACCCCGGCGCCCCCACCCCCGCCAGTAACGCCGCATCCCGCGGCGCTCCCTCCCTTTCAGCCACCGGTCGCACCGACGCACCCGCCCGTCGCACCGGCCGAACAACCAAAAGGCCCGGGCCTGATCGAGCGGGTGATCACCTCGAAGCTGCGCGCCCAGCGCCCCTCCATTCGCAGCGACGAGGCCAACTCCACCTTCCGTCTGCCGCTGCGAACCGCGGCGCGCACCACCGGGGTGACGGCGTACCAGCTGGGCCTTGCCGTCGACGGGCGGCAGATCCTGTCGGACATCTCGTTCGGGGCCCGTCCGGGCACCATGACCGCCGTCATCGGGCCCTCCGCCGCGCGCAATTCCGCGCTGCTGGCCGTGCTGGCCGGCACCAGGGCACCCAGCTCCGGGCGCGCCACCGTCGATGGGCACGACGTGCACGCCGAACTGCAAGCCATGCGCAGCCGCATCGGGATCGTCGCGCGTGACGACCGGCTGCACCGCCAGCTCACGGTCGAACAGGCCGTGCAGTACGCCGCCGAAGTCCGGCTGCCACCGGAGGCCTCGGCCGAGCAGCGCGAGCGGGTTGTCGGCCAGGTGCTCGACGAGCTCGACCTGACGCCGCACCGCACCACCCGGATCCGCAAGCTCGCCCCCGAGGTGCGCCGGTGCGCCGCCCTGGCGATCGAGCTGATCACGCGGCCGAGCCTGCTCGTGGTCGACGAACCCACCGCCGGGCTGGACCCGGCGCAACAGCGCCACGTCATGGCGGTGCTGCGGCGCCAGGCCAATATCGGCTGTGTCGTCATCGTCGCGATCTCGGCGCGCGCGTCGCTCACCGACGTCGACACGTGCGATCAGGTGCTGGTACTCACCGGGGCGGGCAAGGTCGCGTACCTGGGCACCCCCCTCGACGCCGGATCCGCCATGGGCACCACCGACTGGTCGCAACTCCTCGCCCGGGTGAGCGCCGATCCCGACGGAACGCACGCCGCGTTCCGCGCGCGGCCGCAGCCGTTGACCGCCCCGCCCGAGGTCGCCGCACCGTGGACGCCGCCGGCCGGGCTGCCCCGGCGCCGCCAGATCCGGTTGCTGGCCCGACGGGAGGTCCGCCTGCTCCTGGCCCATCGCAGCTACTTCGCGTTCCTGGCGATCCTGCCGTTCGTGCTGGCGGGGCTGACGCTGCTGATCCCGGGCGACGCAGGCCTGACGCGTCCCGGGCCGGGCGGCGCCAACGGGCACGAAGCCATCGAAATCCTCGCCGCCCTCAACGTCGGCGCGGTGATCCTGGGCACGGCCCTGACCATCCGCGCCCTGGTCCTCGAGCACCGCGTCTTCCGCCGGGAACAACAGGTAGGACTGTCCGCGCCGGCCTACCTGGCCGCCAAGCTCACGGTGTACGCGCTGGCCGCCGCCCTGTGGACCGCCGTCATGTTCGCGATCGTCGTCGCCGTGCGGGGCGGACCGGCGGGCGACGCCGCGTTGCTGCGCAACGCCACGGTCGAGCTCTACGTCACCGCGGCGGCCACCGCGATCGTGTCCGCGGTGATCGGCCTCACCCTCTCGGCGCTGGGCACCGCGCTCCGGCAAGTCCTACCGCTGGTGGTCCCGGTGATCCTGGCGTCCGCGCTCTTCAACGGGAGCCTGGTGCAGCTGGTGAGCCTGTGGGGGTTGCAGCAGATCAGCTGGTTCGTCCCGGCCCAGTGGGGCTTCGCGGCCTCGGCGTCCACGGTGAATCTACGCAGGACCGACGCGCTGGCCGCCAACGTCTTGACGTGGACCCACTACAGCGGCTGGTGGGTCTTCGACATGGTGATGCTCGGCCTGTTCGGTGCCGTCGCGGCCGGGTTCACGCTCTACCGGCTGCGCTCGCCGCTGCCCGGCGAGCACCGCCCACCGGTCCGCGGCACCTGAACCGTCGTTCTTGTTCCCCGCGGCGCGAGCCGCGCATTACTGTCGGCTTATGGCGCCACAAAAGACAAGCACCGCAGAACATCTCCGCAACGCGCTGGACGGCCGGTGGCGTGACGTCAGAAACCGGATGCGGACGACGCTGACCGAGGACCTGTTCCGCCCGCACTACACCCCCAACACGGTGATCGCCCGCACCAAGGTGGCGGAGCAGATGAGGATCATGGCGGCGTTCGGCGCGGCCGCCGACAGCTTCCGCAAAGAACATGGCGGCACCGGCGACGTCGGCGCGGCGATCACGATGATCGAGATGCTGGCGATGTCGGACCTCTCGCTGATGGTGAAGGCCGGGGTGCAGTGGGGGCTGTTCGGCGGTGCCGTGGAGAACCTGGGCACCGAGCGCCACCACGAGACCTACGTGCCCAAGATCATCAGCCTGGAATTGCGCGGCTGTTTCGCGATGACCGAGACCGGGCACGGCAGCGACGTGCAGTCGCTGGAGACCACCGCGACCTACGACGCCGAGACGCAGGAGTTCGTCATCGACTCCCCCACCCCGTCGGCGCGCAAGGACTACATCGGGGGCGCGGCCGAAACCGCAACCATGGCAGCGGTTTTCGCGCAACTGATCACCACCGAGGACGGCAAGCCGGTCAATCACGGCGTGCACTGCGTGCTGGTCCCGATCCGCGACGAGGACGGCAACGACCTGCCCGGGATCACCACGTCGGACTGCGAATACAAGGGCGGGCTGCCCGGGGTGGACAACGGCCGCATCGTGTTCGACCACGTTCGCGTCCCGCGGGTGAACCTGTTGAACAAGTACGGCGATGTCGCCCCCGACGGCACCTACAGCTCGCCGATCGAGAACCCCAACCGCCGGTTCTTCACCATGCTGGGCACTTTGGTGCGCGGCCGGATCACCGTGGGCGGCAGCGCCGGCGCCGCCGGCCGGGTGGCGCTGGACATCGCGACCCGGTATGCGTTGCAGCGCAGGCAGTTCAGCGCCCCCGACGACGGTTCCGAGGTGCTGATCATGGACTACCTGGTGCACCAGCGGCGGCTGTTCCCGCTGATCGCGAAGTCCTACGCCCTGCAGTTCGCGCAGAACGAACTGGTCAGCAAATGTCATGACGTCCAGAGCGCCGACGCACCCGACGCCGACGAGCAACGCGAGCTCGAAGCCCGCGCGGCCGGGCTAAAGGCCGCCAACACCTGGCATGCCAGCCGCGCGATCCAGGAATCCCGCGAGGCGTGCGGCGGCGCGGGCTACATGGCCGAGAACAGGTTGATCGGGCTGCGCGGTGACACCGACGTCTTCACCACGTTCGAGGGCGACAATCACGTGCTGACCCAGCTGGTGGCCAAGGAACTGCTGACCGCGTACGCCGACGACATCAAGAGCATGAGCCCGGTCGAATGGGTGCGCTTTGCCGCCAACACCGTCGGTGAACGCGTCATCAAACGCACTGCGGCGGAAGCGATTATCCAAACGATCGTGGACTCCCGCCAGGACAGCGAGGAAGAGGGCAGCCTGTTCAATCGCGGCACGCAGATCAAGATGTTCGAAGACCGCGAGGAATACCTGCTGGCGTCGGTGGCGCGCCGGCTGCAGGCGAAATCCAAAGAGATGTCGGAATTCGACGCGTTCAACTCGGTGCAGGACCACGTGCTGCACGCGGCGAGCGCCCACATCGACCGCGTGGTGCTCGAAGCGTTCGTCGCCGGGATCGACGGCTGCGCGAACGAGGAGGCCCGCGAGCTGTTGGGGATCCTGTGCGACCTGTACGCGTTGTCGGTGATCGAGGACGACAAGGCGTGGTACATCGAGCACCGGTACCTGTCCACCGAGCGCGCCAAGGCCGTCACGCGGGGAATCAACGACCGCTGCCGGGCGCTGCGCCCGCACGCCGCGACACTGGTCGACGGCTTCGGGGTTCCCGAGCAACTGCGTTACGCCGAGATGCTGCACCCGGAGAACTTGGCGGACGCCGTCACAAGCTGACAGGCGAAGCCGATCGGCGTCGTCGAAGCCCTTGGCCCGACGGGTTATTGGTTGGGAACCTTGCCGACGGTTTGCAGCTTGCCGTCCGGGCCGATCCGGAACTTCACCGTCCCGATCCCGCTGGGACAGCACAGCTGATCATTTCCCTTCTGCCACTGGTACTGAACGGTCACGGTGTCATCCGAGGGCGGCAGCACGGTGATGTACGGCTTTGGGTTCGGGGTGGCGGTCCCGAGCGGCCTGTTGTGGTCGAAGAAGAGCAGCTGCTGGGGAGTCGACTCATTCGCGATCGTGGGGATGATCTGCACCCACGACAACCGGCAGTTGCGGGTATGGCCGCGCCCGATTTCAACCCAGATGGTGCCGGGGATCGCGATGGGGACCGCGGTGATCGCCTGGCGCACGGTGTCGGCGGTCGGCCCGTCGGAGGCCTTGCAGGTGTCGGGCTTGGCCTGCGGTGGCGTGGGCGCTTTGCCGCCGCAACCACAGGCCAGCAAAACCAGCACGATCACAGTGAGCCGACGCACGCGGTGAGCTTAGCGAAGACTGTGAATGTTCCGTCGGTTTGGTCGGAAAGCCCGTTCTGAGAAGCGTCGTGCGGGGTGCGCGACGTAACCTCGTGCGGGGCGGGTGGTCAACGGTGACCTGCGGTAACGCGATCCCCCGCCGCGAATTCCCCCGGCGATTTCACATTGGCGTGTCGGCCGGTGAGAGAAGAAAGTAAACGGGGGGAAATTTCGGGGAGCGGCGGCGAAACATGCCTGCTCCACAATGAACTCACTCGATACGGAGCTAACCCGTACGCACTCGACGGAGGGACGTGAGCGTGGCCACGGAGTCCATGGCGGAGGAGAACGCCGTGAACACCATGTGCGCGTATTGCGGCGTCGGTTGCGGCATGGTGTTGCAGATCACAACGGACCCGGAAACGGGTCGCGGTCACGTCACCAAGTCGGTTGGCAACAAAGAACATCCGGCCAACTTCGGCCGGCTGTGCACCAAGGGCGCCACCACCGCGGACATGCTGGGCGCCCCCGGCCGCATGGACTCGGCGTACGTGCGCACCGATCGCGGCGAACCGCTGCAGGCCATCGACACGGATCAGGCGATCACCCAGTGCGCGAGACGGTTACGGGCGATCATCGACGAACACGGCGCGGACGCGTTCGCGATGTACGTGTCCGGCCAGATGTCCATCGAGGCGCAGTACCTGGCGAACAAGCTGACCAAGGGGTTCATCGGCACCAACCAGATCGAGTCGAACTCGCGACTGTGCATGGCCAGTGCGGGTTCTGGCTACAAGCTTTCGCTGGGCGCCGACGGCCCCCCGGGTTCGTATCAGGACTTCGAACACGCCGACGTCTTCTTCGTCATCGGCGCCAACATGGCGGACTGCCACCCGATCCTTTTCCTGCGCATGATGGACCGCGTCAAGGCCGGCGCAAAACTGATCGTCGTCGACCCGCGCCGCACGGCGACCGCCGACAAGGCGGACCTCTTCCTGCAGATCGCCCCGGGGTCGGATCTGGCGCTGCTCAATGGCCTGCTGCACCTGATCGTCGAGAACGGCCACACCGACCCCGAATTCATCGCCGAGTTCACCGAGGGCTGGGAGGTGATGCCCAGCTTCCTGGCGCAGTACACCCCCGCCAAGGTCAGCGAAATATCCGGCATCCCCGAAGACGACATCCGCGCCGCGGCCCAGATGATCGGCGAGGCCGACAATTTCGTGAGCTGCTGGACGATGGGGCTCAACCAGAGCACCCACGGCACCTGGAACACCAACGCCATCTGCAACCTGCATCTGGCCACTGGGGCCATCTGCAAGCCCGGCAGCGGTCCCTTCTCCCTCACCGGGCAGCCCAACGCGATGGGTGGCCGCGAGATGGGTTACATGGGACCGGGCCTGCCGGGGCAGCGGTCGGTCGCCTCGGCCGAGGACCGCGAGTTCGTCGAAGACCTGTGGGGCGTCCCCCGCGGAACGCTGCGCACCGAGGTCGGCACCGGCACCATCGACATGTTCTCCCGAATGGCCGCCGGACAGATCAAGGCGTGCTGGATCGTCTGCACCAATCCCGTTGCCTCCGTTGCCAACCGCAAGACGGTGCTGGCCGGACTGGAGCGCGCCGAATTGGTGATGGTCCAGGACGCGTTCCTCGAGACGGAGACCACCGAATACGCCGACGTGTTATTGCCAGCGGCCCTGTGGGCGGAGTCTGAGGGGGTGATGGTCAATTCCGAGCGCAACATGACGCTGTTCCAGCCGGCGGTCCCCGCACCGAGTCACGCGATGCCGGACTGGCAAATCATCGCCCGGATCGCCTGCGAGATGGGCTTTTCGGAGGCGTTCAGTTACGACTCCGCCGAGGAGGTCTTCGAGGAAATCAAGCGGTTCTCGAACCCGAAGACCGGTTACGACCTGCGCGGGATCAGCTACGAGCGGTTGCGCCGGAGTCCGGTGCAGTGGCCGTGCGCGCCGGACAGCGAGGCCGATCGCAACCCGATCCGCTATCTGAACGACGGTGTCAGCCAATCACAGTTGGTCCGCGACGACGGCACGGTGCCGCGACTGGCCTTTCCGACCCCGAGCGGCCGTGCGGCGTTCTTCGCCCGCCCGCACCTGCTGCCCGAGGAGATGCCGGACGACGACTACCCGTTCCTGCTGAACACCGGCCGGCTGCCGCACCAATGGCACACCATGACCAAGACCGGCAAGGTCGCCAAGCTCAACAAGCTCAACCCCGGACCGTTCGTCGAGATCCACCCCGACGACGCCGCGAGGCTTGATATCGCCGACGACGATCCGATCGAAATCGCTTCTCGCCGCGGCCGCGCGGTGCTGCCCGCGGTCGTCAGCGATCGGGTGCGTCCGGGCAACTGCTTCGCGCCGTTCCACTGGAACGATGCCTTCGGCGAGTACCTGTCGATCAACGCCGTCACCAACGACGCCGTCGACCCGATCTCGAACCAGCCCGAATTCAAGGCGTGCGCCGTCACCTTGACGAAAGTAGCTGTCTCCCAACCCGATCCGGACACCACGACGACGGCGAACACCGACGCACCGGACGCCGCGGCCAGGGAGGTACGAGAAATCAGCGTGCCCCAACTCGACACCCTGGGCGAATTGCTCGGCGTCACAACACTGCCCAAGCCGGAATTCAACGAACTCGGCCGCGCCTACCTCGCCGGGATGCTGACCGGGCTCCGCTCGGACGCCGGCCGCCGCGCCGCCGGGGTGCCGACCTTGCCGCCGAGCGCGCCGTTCGATTCCGGCACCCGGTTGTGGGTGGACGGCCTACTGGCGGGATTGTTCTCGCGCGCCGACGGACCCAAGCCGGTGGCGCTGCCCGTGGCGCCCCCATCGGCTCCGGCGCCGGCCGTTGGGCAGCCGCCCGTCGCGCCGGCCGGCCCCCCACCCGCGCCCGAGCGCGCTCCCGTCGTGGTGCTGTGGGCGTCGCAGACGGGGACTGCGGAGGAGCTCGCCGCCGACATCGCCGCCCGACTGGCCGACGCCAAGCTGCCGGTCTCATTGCACAGCATGGACGACTTCCCGGTGGCCGAGCTGACGAAAACGCGGGAGCTATTGCTCATCACCAGCACCACCGGTGACGGCGACGCGCCCGACAACGGTGCCGGCCTGTGGCGGGCGCTGACGTCCGAGACCGCGCCGCGATTCACCGATACCCGCTACGCCGTGCTCGCGCTGGGCGACTCCAATTACGACGACTTCTGCGGCCACGGACGCAATCTCGACGCGCGGCTCGCCGAGCTGGGCGCGACCCGCCTCACCGGCCGGGTCGACTGCGAACCCGACTACGACGACTCCGCGGCGAAGTGGCTTGGCGACATCATCGACGCCCTGACCCGGACCCCCACCTCCGTCGGTGGCGACGGCAGGGCGGCGGCGCCGGCCCGCGCCTCCACGGTGGTGGCGCCGTCGCGCCCGGGCCCGCCCGCGCCGAGCACGTACAGCAAGAAGCATCCGCTGATCACCGGCATGGTCCGCAACACCGTGCTGAGTCGGCCGAAATCGGCAAAAGACGTGCGGCACTTGGTTTTCGACCTGCCGGAAGAAACCGTGACCTACGAGGCCGGTGACGCGCTCGGGGTGTGGCCGCGCAACAGCGACCAGCTGGTCGACGAATGGCTGTCCGTCACCGGGCTGGACGCGCAGACACCCGTCGAGGTCGGCGAGCACGGGCTGATGTCGTTGCGCTCGGCGCTGACCGAGCGCATCGAAATCGCCCACATCAGCCGGGACCTGGTGCGGTTCGTGCAGGAGCGCACGGGCGATGCGAAACTCGCGGAGCTGCTGAAGCCGGAAAACAAGCGCGCCCTGGCGGATTGGTCGTGGGGCCGGCAATCCATCGACCTGCTGGCGCAGCTGCCGGTCATCGCGTCGGCCCACGAGTGGCTGCGAGTGCTCAAACGCCTTCAGCCGCGGCTGTACTCGATCTCATCGAGCCCGAAAGAGTGCCCGGGCGAGGTTCACCTGACGGTCTCACCGGTGCGCTACAACTTCCAGGGCGTCCCGCGCCGCGGGGTGTGTTCGACCTACCTCGCCGACCGTTCCCCTGGCGATCGAGTCGCCGTGTACCTGCAGTCGTCGAGCAATTTCCGCCCGCCGAGCGACCCGGACACGCCGATGATCATGATCGGTCCGGGCACCGGCATCGCGCCCTTCCGCGGCTTTCTGCAGGAGCGGCGCGCGCTCGGCCACACCGGACCCAACTGGTTGTTCTTCGGCGAGCAACATGCCGCCACCGACTACTACTACCGCGACGAACTCGAACAGATGCGTGACGACGGCTTTCTCACCGAGTTGGACCTCGCGTTCTCCCGGGACCAGCAGCAAAAGGTCTACGTGCAGCACCTGATGCGCAACCGCGGCGCGCAGCTGTGGAGCTGGTTGCAGGACGGCGCCCAGCTCTACGTCTGCGGCACCGCCGACCCGATGGCCAAGGACGTCGACCGCGCGCTGTGCGACATCGCGGCCGAATTCGGCAACCTCGACCCGGACGCGGCGCAGGCGTACGTGCAAGGGCTCAGCGCCGACAAGCGCTACCACCGCGACGTCTACTAGCGCCGATCCGCCGCTGACATCGAACTTGTAATACGGCGGAAACATCGCGCATCCGCCGATGAAACATCCGCGTCGCACCATGCACTCAGAAGGTCGCGCACCTGAAGGGGTCGTCGTATGACTCGGGACTGTGATGGACCCGATCGGGTCCTCGAGAACGGCTGCCCGCTGCGATGCCGCCTACGACGCGTCGGCGTGACGGAGGAGCGGGTGGATTGGGCGGGGCTGCCCGTCAACCTGGACTTCGCGTTCTCGCGCGATCAGCGCGACAAGGTTTACGCCCAGCACCTGATGCGCAGGCGCTTGTGCGTCTGCGAGATCGCCGCCGAGCAGGCTCCTTTGGCTGCGACGAAACAAAACCTCGAATATTCCTGAATCCCTTGGGTTCACGAAACCGTGGCTTTGGCTGGCCGTCCGCGCCGGAGCTATAAGGGCAACATCGGGGCGACGCAAGGTTTTCATTCACGCCGACCCTAATCGTGCTTGACAGATTGGGATTTCAAATTCTGGTTAGACTCTGCGGGTGACAAACAGGCCGTCGTCATACCTGGTGTTGGCGTCGCAGCGCAGCGGCAGCACGCTGCTGGTCGAATCGCTGCGCGCGACCGGCGTGGCCGGCGAGCCGCAGGAGTTCTTTCAGTATTTGCCGGCCACCAGCCAGTCGCCACAGCCACGGGAGTGGTTCGCCGGCGTCGACGACGAGTCGATCCTGAATCTGCTTGACCCGCTGGACGCCGGGACCCCGGACCTCGCGCCGCCCGAGATCTGGCGCGCCTACATCCGTACGGTCGGACGGACGCCGAACGGGGTGTGGGGCGGCAAGCTGATGTGGAACCAGACACCGCTGCTGCTCGACCGCGCCAAGAACCTGCCGGACCGAAGCGGCGACGGCCTGCTCGCGGCCATCCGCGACGTGGTGGGCGAAGACCCGCTACTGATTCACGTCTACCGGCCCGACGTGATTTCGCAGGCGGTGTCCTTCTGGCGCGCGGTGCAGACCCGCGTCTGGCGGGGCAGGCCCGACCCGGCCCGCGACGCACGCGCCACCTACCACGCCGGGGCGATCGCTCACGTGGTCACCATGCTGCGCGCGCAAGAAGAGGGCTGGCGGAACTGGTTCGCCCAGGAGGGCATCACGCCCATGGAGATTCCGTATCCGGTGTTGTGGCGCAACCTCACCCAGGTGGTGGCCTCCATCCTCGAGGCGCTGGGTCTCGACCCGCAGCTGGCGCCGGAGCCGGTGCTCGAACGCCAGGCCGACCATCGCTCCGACGAGTGGGTGGACCGCTACCGTGCCGACGCCGAGAAGCGCGGCCTGCCAACCTGATCGACCGCCCCGGGCGAGCTAAATTCTGCCCGAGTCAATCACTTGGACGCGCCGGACCCACGGGCCACGATTCCCCTCAACGGGATGCGGCTGCGCAAGCCGCCACTGTCGCCCGGGGAGTCGCGTGAGGAGTGGCCATCGTGGGTGAGGGCGTGCCAGAGGACGACGCGCTGCGGGGACCGCGCTGGACCGCGAGGCTCGGCGCGATATCGGTGGACTGGTGGGCGACCGCGGTGGCCGGCGCCATCGTCGCGCTGGCGGTGGCCGACGTGCTTCCGAAGGTTCCGTGGTGACCGGCGTGAGCACGGTGCGCGTCGAGCCCGGCGAAGCATCTGCCGAAACCACGTTCACCAGTACCCGTCCGCTCGACTATGTCCCGGGCATCCTGCTGCTGATCGGCGTCGGGGTGCTGGGCAAGTACGCCCAGATCTGGTGGAACGCGCTGGCCAAACACGAGCACTGGACGGTGCCCGACATCGAATACGTGTTGTGGGCGATCGTGATTGGGCTGCTCATCACCAATACCGTTGGCCTGCACCCGATCTTTCGCTCCGGCGTGCTGACCTACGAATTCTGGCTCAAGGTCGGCATCGTGGCGCTCGGTTCGCGTTTCGTGCTGGGCGACATCGCCAAGCTCGGCGGGATCAGCCTGGTGCAGATCCTGGTGGACATGACGATCGCGGGGACGATCATCATCGTCGTGGCCCGCGCGTTCGGGTTGTCGGGCAAGCTCGGCTCGTTGTTGGCGATCGGCACGTCGATCTGCGGGGTGTCGGCGATCGTGGCGGCCAAGGGCGCGATCCGGGCCCGCAATTCCGATGTCAGCTACGCGATCGCGGCGATCCTGGCGCTGGGCGCGGTGTCACTGTTCGTGTTGCCGCCGCTGGGCCACGCGATCGGGCTCACCGATCACGAATTCGGTTTGTGGGCAGGGCTTTCCGTGGACAACACCGCCGAAACCACCGCCACGGGCTACCTGTACTCCGACCACGCCGGCAAGATCGCGGTGCTGGTGAAGTCGACCCGCAACGCGCTGATCGGTTTCGTCGTGCTGGGCTTCGCGCTGTATTGGGCCGCGCGCGGGCAGGCCGACGAGATCGCGCGGGGCGCCAATGCCAAGGCCGCGTTCGTCTGGAACAAATTCCCGAAATTCGTGCTCGGCTTCCTAGCGGTGTCGGCGATCGCCACCGCCGGCTGGCTGACCAAAGGCCAAACCGCCAACCTCGCCAACGTGTCGAAATGGGCGTTCCTGCTGACCTTTGCTGGCGTGGGCCTCAACACCGATATCCGTCAGATCGCGCGCACCGGCTGGCGCCCGCTGGTCGTCGCGGTCATCGGGCTGACGGTCGTCGCCACCGTCTCCCTCGGCATCGTGCTGCTGACGTCGCGGCTGCTCGGGTGGGGTGTCAGCGCCTAGGCACGGCGCCGACACATGCGGAGACCCTCGCGCCGAGCCGATCGAAGCGATGACCAGCCCAGACGGCGCGGATCCCGGCTGAGCCCAACGGGCGAAAACCTCGCCTGTCCTATAGTGGACGCATGCAACACTCCGTACAGCTGCGCTTTGTCCCGTCGCGCGTCGCGGACTGTTCGTGTCGCTGTTGTTGATCCGCACGCCTCTGACACTGTAGAAATCCGCGCGCTAGCCCATGTCAGGGCGGTTTCGGTGTATTTGTCCGGCGGCGTCAAGACGCGGGCTCACGGAGATTTTCAGGAAAATTAGCGACCGATGACCGTATCGTCCGAGCCGATTCACGCCCTGGCGGGAGCTAGCCGCAGCGGCCCTGATCAGGCTCGACTCGATTATGCGGCGCTAGCCATCCCGACCGAGATGAACATAGAGTTCGATATTAGCTGGCAGGCTGAGAGGCCTGGTCCTACATCGTTGGAGACAAAAGGTAGATGAGCATCGCCGAGAACGTCACGGAACTGATCGGAAACACCCCGCTGGTCCGGCTCAACAGGGTCACCGACGGTGCGGTCGCCGACGTCGTCGCCAAGCTGGAATTCTTCAACCCGGGAAACAGCGTCAAGGACCGCATCGGGGTCGCGATGATCGACGCGGCCGAAAAGGCGGGCGTGATCAAGCCGGACACGATCATTCTCGAACCGACGAGCGGGAACACCGGCATCGCGCTGGCGCTGGTGGCGGCCGCACGCGGCTACCGCTGCGTGTTGACCATGCCGGAGACGATGAGCGTCGAGCGGCGAATGTTGTTGCGCGCGTTGGGCGCCGAGATCGTCTTGACACCCGGTCCGGAGGGCATGCCGGGCGCCATCGCCAAGGCCGAGGAATTGGCCAAGAGCGACCAACGGTACTTCGTGCCGCAGCAGTTCGAGAACCCGGCCAACCCCGAAATCCACCGTAAGACAACGGCGGAGGAAGTCTGGCGCGACACCGACGGCAAGGTGGACATCTTCGTCGCCGGGGTCGGGACCGGCGGCACCCTCACCGGGGTGGCTCAGGTCATCAAAGAACGTAAGCCCTCCGCACAATTCATCGCCGTCGAGCCGGAGGGGTCCCCGGTGCTCTCCGGTGGACAGAAAGGGCCGCACCCCATCCAGGGCCTCGGCGCCGGTTTCGTCCCGCCGGTGCTGGCGATGGATCTGGTGGACGAGGTCATCACCGTCGGCAACGAAGAGTCGATGACGTTGGCCCGGCGGCTGGCCGCCGAAGAGGGACTGCTGGTCGGCATCTCCTCGGGGGCCGCGCTGGCGGCCGCGCTGAAGGTCGCCCGCCGCCCGGAAAACGCCGGAAAGCTCATCGTCGTCGTGCTGCCCGACTTCGGCGAGCGCTACCTGAGCACGCCGCTGTTCGCCGACCTGGCCGATTAGTCATGCTCGACGCCATTCGCACCGACATCCGGGCCGCCAGGGAGCGAGACCCCGCCGCCCCGACCACGCTGCAGGTGATCTTCGCCTATCCCGGGGTGCACGCCATCTGGCTTCACCGCATCAACCACTGGCTGTGGCTGCGCGGGGCGAGGCTGATCGCGCGCATCACCGCCGAGATCACCAGGATCCTGACCGGCGTCGAGATTCACCCCGGCGCCGTCCTGGGGCCCGGGCTGTTCATCGATCACGCCACCGGCGTGGTGATCGGCGAGACCGCCGAGGTCGGCGAGGACGTGACGATCTACCACGGCGTCACCCTCGGCGGCAGCGGCAGGGACACCGGCAAGCGCCATCCCACCATCGGCGACCGGGTGATCATCGGCGCGGGCGCAAAGGTCTTGGGCGCGATAAAAATCGGCGACGACAGCCGCATCGGCGCCAACGCCGTGGTGGTCAAAGAGGTTCCGTCCAGCGCGGTGGTCATCGGGGTGCCCGGACAGGTCATCAGCCGTAGCCGTCCCGGCAGTCCGGATGACTCGATGATGCCCGATCTCGTCGGTGTCAGCCTGCAGTCGCTGCTGACCCGGGTGACCAAACTCGAGGCCCGGGCGGACGGCGCGCAGACCAACCACGTCATCCGGCCCCCCGAAGCCGGAGTCTGGTACGGCGAGGACTTCTCCATCTGATTCTTCGGCGATGAACTCGGCAGAGTATTACTCACGCTGACGTTAACTCCGCCCCGGAATGCATTGCCGCGCTGAGCGTTGCACAGTGGGTTATGGACACGATGCACGACGGCGTCCCGACGGCAGATTCCGCGGCCCGGTCATGACCGAGCTGCATCTGGCCGTGGGGCTCGACGGCTACGGGTGGCACCCCCACGCGTGGCGATACGCCTTCGCGCACAACGCAACCGGCGGCGGGCAACTCAGCGGGCGATACTGGGCCGCGCTGGCCGCCACCGCCGAACGTGGCCTGCTGGACTTCCTGACCATCGACGACAGCCTGGATGCGCAGCCGGGCCGCCGGCCCGAGATCTCGCCGCGGCGCCTGGCGGGGCGCGCCGACGCCACGCTCGTGGCCGCGCGCATCGCGCCGGTCACCGCACACATCGGACTCATCCCCGTCGCGACGGTCACCCACACCGAGCCGTTCCATGTCTCGAAAGCGATTGCGACGCTTGACCATATTTCGCACGGCCGGGCCGGCTGGCAGGTGCGGGTGAGCGCGACGGCACACGAGGCGGCGCTGTTCGGCCGGCGATCCGCCCCCGACGGCGACGAACTTTTCCGCGAGGCCGCCGACGCCGTGGAGGTGGTGCGCCGCCTCTGGGACAGCTGGGAGGACGGCGCCGTCATCCGCGACGTGGCGACCGGCCGCTACATCGATCGCGACAAGCTGCACTACATCGACTTCGCCGGCGAGCACTTCTCGGTCAAGGGACCGTCCATCACCCCGCGCCCTCCCCAGGGCCAGCCGGTGGTGGCGGCGCTGGCGCACGCGCCGCGCGTCTACGAATTCGCCGCCGCCAGCGCCGACCTGGTGTTCGTCACCCCACGCGACGAGGAATCGCTGCGCGCGATCCTGGCCGAGGTCGGCCACGCGCAGCGTGCGGCGGGCCGCACGATCCAGGCCTACGCCGATCTGGTGGTGTCGCTGGGTGAGGATCTGCTGACGCCGGGCGCGGCCATCTCCTCCGACGCGCACGTGTTCCATGGCCGCGCAAGCGATTTGGCGGAGCTGCTGCTCGCCTGGCAGGACGCCGGGGTCGACGGGGTGCGGCTGCGGCCCGCGGTCAACGCGATCGACCTGCCCGCGATCGTCGACGACCTGGTGCCGCTGCTGCAGCGCGCCGGGCGGTTCCGCACCCGCTACCGCGAGGGCGAGACGCTGCGCGACCGCCTTGGCCTGGCGCCCGCCCCCAACCGCTACGCGACGGCGCCGTCATGAGCCTCACTCCCCTGTCGATCCTGGACCTGGCACCCATCAGCGCCGGCAGCGACGCCGCGACGGCGCTGCGCAACACCATCGACCTGGCCCAGCACGCCGAACAATGGGGCTACAAGCGTTACTGGCTCGCCGAGCACCACTTCGTCGCGGTGGCCAGCTCGTCACCGGTGACGCTGATCGGCCAGATCGCCGCGGCCACCGAACGCATTCACGTCGGATCGGCCGCCGTGCAGGTCGGCCACACGACGGCGCTTGCCGTGGTGGAGAGCTTCGGCATCCTCGACGCGTTGCATCCCGGCCGCATCGACATGGGCCTGGGCCGCTCCGGGCAGCGGCGGCAAGAGGCCGCGACCTCGCGCGCCCCCCAGCCCGACCGCGCGCCCGAGCCGTGGCGGGACGTCGACGGCCTGCTCGTCCCCACACCGTTCGACCAAACCCCGCTGATGAGATCCGAACGGATGCGGGCGCAGGCGTCGGTGCTCGCCCAACCGTGCGCGCAGCCGGCGGATTTCGCCGACCAGGTCGCCGACATCGAAGCGATGCTGGACGGCACCTACGCCGTCGACGGCCATCAGCTGCGGGCGGTTCCCGGCGAACACGCGCAGCTGACACCGTGGATCTTCGGCAGCACCAAGGGACAGAGCGCCGAGGTGGCCGGCGCCCGCGGGCTTCCGTTCGTCGCCAGTTACCACATCACCCCCGGCACCGCGCTCGACGCGATCACCGCGTACCGCAACGCCTTCCGCCCCTCCGCCCGGCTGGCGCGGCCGTACGTGGTGGTGTCGGCCGACGTCGTGGTCGCCGAGGACAGCGCCACCGCGCGCTACCTCGCGTCCAGTTACGGCCACTGGGTGTATTCCATTCGTAGCGGCCGGGGCGCGATCCCCTACCCGGATCCCGACTTCTGCGAACCCCTGACCGAGGCCCAGCAGGCATTGGTGGCCGACCGCACTTCAACACAATTCGTCGGCAACCCCGATGAGGTCGCCGACCGGCTCGAGCTGCTGCGCCGGGTCACCGGTGCCGACGAACTTGTCATCACGTCCGTCACCCACCGGCACGCCGACCGGCTGCGCTCGCATGAACTGATCGCCAAACGATGGGGGCTGACCGGATGACCGTTCGAGATGCGGGACAGCGCAAGCAGATACACCTGGGCGCCCACTTCCCCGGGGTGAACAACACGACGGTGTGGTCGGATCCGAGCGCGGGCAGCCAGATCGCGTTCGAATCGTTTGTGCACCTTGCCCAGACCGCCGAGCGGGGGCTGTTCGACTTCTTCTTCCTTGCCGAGGGGCTGCGGCTGCGCGAGCACCGCGGCAAAATCCACGATCTCGACGTCGTCGGCCGTCCCGACACGTTCACCGTGCTGGCCGCGCTCGCCGCGGTGACCGACCGACTCGGCCTGGCCGGCACCATCAACACCACCTTCAACGAACCCTTCGAGGTGGCAAGGCAATTCGCGACGCTGGACCACCTGTCCGACGGGCGTGCGGCGTGGAACATGGTCACCTCCTCCGACGCGTTCACCGGGGAGAACTTCCGCCGCGGCGGATTCCTCGCCCACGCCGACCGATACCACCGGGCCGAGGAGTTCATCCGCGTCGCGCGCAAGTTCTGGGACAGCTGGGCACCCGACGCCGTGATCGCCGACGTCGACGCCGGCACCTACGCCGACCCGACGCGCATCCACGTCGTCGACCATTTCGGTCCGCAGTTCGGCGTCCACGGCGTGGCCGCGCTGCCCGCCGGGCCGCAAGGCCACCCCGTGCTGTTGCAGGCCGGTGACTCCAGCGACGGCCGCGACTTCGGCGCCAGGCACGCCGACGCCCTGTTCACGCTGCACGGTTCGCTCGAGGCGGGGCAGCGCTACTACGCCGACGTGAAGGGCCGCGCCGCCGCCCACGGGCGCGACCCCGACCAGCTCAAGGTCCTGCCCGGCGCGACGTTCGCGCTGGGAGACACCCCCGACGAGGCGCAGGACAACGCGCGCCACATCCGCGAGCAGCAGGTCAGCGGTCCGACCGCGATCGCGTTTCTCGAGCAGGTGTGGGGCGTGGACCTGTCGGCCTACGATCCCGACGGACCCCTGCCCGACGTCGACCCCGTCGAGAACCCGAACATCACGAGGGGACGCGTCCGGCACGGCGATCCCACGACGGTCGCCCAAACCTGGCGGGCGCGAGCGGAGGCCGAAAACCTCTCGATCCGGGAGCTGATCATCGAGGTGACCAGCCGCCAGCAGTTCGTCGGAACGCCGCAGCAGGTGGCCGCCGAGATCGACCGCTACGTGCAGTCGGACGCCTGCGACGGCTTCATCCTGGTGCCGCACCTGACGCCGCACGGCCTCGACGAGTTCGTCGACAAGGTGGTCCCGCTGCTGCAGGAGCGCGGCAGCTTCCGCACCGAGTACCGCGGCCACACGCTGCGCGAGCATCTGGGTTTGTCGCCGACGCCGGGATGGGCGGGAAATCCGGCCGGTATCGCGAGCGGGCAGTGACGGCCGGGCGGCCCGCTGAATTTTGCTGCTCCCCCGCCTGGACTCGAACCAGGAACCCTTCGGTTAACAGCCGAATGCTCTGCCAATTGAGCTACAGGGGACTAACCCGATCGCGGGACGACTCTAGCGTACTGGCACGACCGCGCCCAACTGGCGCGGGTCGCCACCGTCTCACCCGGTCGACCGCGCACGCACCCCACCCGGTGAGGCAGGATGGAGCCATCGATAGTCGGGAGGAACGCTTTGATCCGGTATGTCGTGGTGCTGGGACTGGGTTACGTGCTGGGCTCGAAAGCCGGTCGTCGGCGATACGAGCAGATCGTCGGCACCTATCGAGCGCTGACCAGCAGCCCGGTGGCCAAGTCGATGATCGAGGGGGGACGCCGCAAGATCGCGAACCGGATCTCCCCGGACGCCGGCTTTGTCACGCTGGCGCAGATCGACGACCAAACCGCCATCATGGAACGCGACGTCGAGCGGCTGCCCGACGAGGAGCTCGAGACCTCTACTCGTCGCCGCTAGCCTGCTCCAGCAGGCTGCGCCGGTAGGCCTCCATCGCCACCAGGTCGCCGAACAAGGCGTGATACTCGTCGCCCTGTTCGATCGGCGACATGCGCTGCAACTTCGACTTCACCTCGGCGATCTGCCGGCCCATCCACACCTCTTGCAGGCGGGCCAGCACGCCGGCGATGTAGCGCGGCATTTTCTCCTCGTCGACCTGGATGGCCTCGACGCCCAGCTCGCTGATCAGCGCGGCCGTCAAGGGCGACGACGCCCGATCGCGCACCACCTCGAGCCACTGCGCCCCGGTGACCCCGCTCGACGTGCCGCCGGCGGTCTCGATCGCCGCGCGGATGGCGGCGTAGCCGGGGTGGGTGAAGCTCTCGACGGTGAGCGTGTCGAAGACAGGGCCGGCCAGCGCCGGATACTGCAACGCCGACTTGAGTGCCTCCCGTTGGGGCCACAGGGTGGGGTCGCGAGGGTCGGGACGGCTGGCGGCGGCATGGGCCGCGGCGGCGGGTTGCTCCGCGCGCCGCGACGCCTTGGGTCCGGCCCCGCCGCGGGCCGGGGTTTTGGCGTTCTTGGATTGGCCGCGCACCCGGTCGATCACCTGCGCGACGTCGTCCCAGCCGACCCACCCGGCGAGCTGGCGGGCGTACTCGTCGCGCAGTGTGGGGTCCTTGATCTGGCCCACCATGGGCACGCAGCGTCGCAGCGCGGCCACCCGGCCCTCGGCGCTGTCCAGGTCCATCTCGGCGAGTGCCGACCGGATCGCGAACTCGAACAACGGCGTTCGCCGGGCCACCAGGTCGCGCAGGGCGCCGTCGCCGGACTTCAGCCGGAGATCGCAGGGGTCCATGCCGTCCGGCGCGACGGCCACGAACGACTGCCCCGCCAGGTTCTGCTCGCCGCCGAACGCCTTGAGGGCGGCGGCCCGCCCGGCCGCGTCGCCGTCGAACACGTAGATCAGCTCGCCGCGAAAGAAGCTGTCGTCCATCATCAGTCGGCGCAGCATCGCCAGGTGCTCGTCGCCGAAAGCGGTGCCGCACGACGCCACGGCCGTGGTGACCCCGGCCAGATGCATCGCCATCACGTCGGTGTAGCCCTCCACGACGACGGCCTGATGGCCCTTGGCGATGTCGCGTTTGGCCAAGTCGATGCCGAACATCACGTTCGACTTCTTGTACAGCAGCGTCTCCGGGGTGTTGATGTACTTGGCTTCCATCGGGTCGTCGTCGAAGAGCCGCCGGGCGCCGAAACCGATCACCTCGCCGGCCGAGGAACGGATGGGCCACAGCAGGCGGCGGTGGAAGCGGTCCATCGGCCCGCGGCGTCCCTGCCGCGACAGGCCCGCCGCTTCCAGCTCTTTGAACTCGAAACCCTTGCGCACCAAGTGCTTTGTCAGTGAGTCCCAGCCCGACGGCGCGAACCCGCAACCGAAGTGACGGGCCGCCTGGGCATCGAAGTTGCGCTCGGTCAGATACTGCCGTGCCGACGCCGCCTCGTCGGATTCCAGCGCGTCGGCGTAGAACTCCGCCGCGGCCGCGTTGGCCGCGACGAGCCGGCTTCGGCTGCCGCGGTCGCGCTGCACACTGGTCGCCGGGCCGGAGTAGGTGATGGTGTGACCGATCCGGTCGGCGAGCAGCTCGACCGCCTCGACGAAGCTGACGTGCTCGATCTTCTGGATGAAGGCGTACACGTCGCCGCCCTCGCCGCAGCCGAAGCAGTGAAAGTGGCCGTGGTTGGGGCGGACGTGAAACGACGGCGACTTCTCGTCGTGAAACGGACACAGCCCCTTGAGCGAATCCGCGCCCGCGCGCCGCAACTGCACGTAATCGCCGACCACTTCGTCGATGCGCACCCGTTCGCGGATGGCGGCGATGTCGCGGTCCGGAATCCGGCCGCGGCCCCGGGCGCGCGCGTCGCCGTCGCTCCGTGAACTTGCCGGGCTTGACATCGGCTCAGTCTAAGCGCGCGGCGGCGAACGCTATCCCGTTCCGATGACGCCGCACGCGACGCGATCCATCGCGTTCTCGGTGTCCTGGGCGCCGTGCAGCATCAGCGCGGTCTTGGTACCGGCCAGCAGGTCGTCCCGGGTGAACGAATCGGTGGTGGTGACCAGGTAGGCCGCGCCGTCCTGGCGTACCTCGAGCGTCGCCAGGTCGCCGCTCTCGGGCTTGCCGGTGTGGCCGGGTGCCTGGTAGTGACCGCCGGCGGACAAGAAGTTGCCCGGCGCACCGCCGGTGGGGGCCACCGAGTTCGGCTCGCACTTGCCGATCTCGTGGACGTGCAGGCCGTGCAGGCCGGGGGTCAGGATGCCGGTCGCCACCGTCTTGACGGTGACGGTCACATAGTTGCCGGTGAAGTCGAAGGTCGCGGTAGCCGCCGTCCGGCCGTCGGGTGTCTTCAACTCCGCGCTGAGCGAGCCGCCGGCGGGTGCCGGGGTCGTCGCCTCCCCGGAGGACGTCGGCGCGGCGGTTTTCACCGGCGGGGTGGTGCCCGGCTGGCTGCTCTCGTGCTGCGGTGAACTGCAGGCGGTCATGGCGACGACGGGAAGCCCCATCAGAAGGGAGGCCATCAAAGGCGAGCCGCTGAATTTCTTCATGTCGGGCAGCCTAACTCGCGGCGGCCGCGCCGATCCCCGGGCCGGACGAGTTGCGCCCCACGACCCGCTACGGGCCGGCCTGGCGGGAGTCGATCCGTTCCAGCCGGCCCTCGGTGTAGGAGGCGATTTGATCGACGATGACCCGCCACCGGGCGCCGTCGTCGGCCGCGGTGTTGAAGGCCGCGGCGAAGACCGGGTCGAGGGTTCGGGGGGCTCCCGCGTACAGCCAGTGGGCCACCCGGTGGATGCGCTCACGCTGCCCGGCCTGAGTTTCCTGATGCCGCGGATCGGACATGATGAACTGCAGCGCCAGGATTTTCAGCAGCGCGACCTCGGCCCGCACCAGATCGGGAACCTGCAGCTCGGCGCGGTAGCGCACCAGCGGTCCGGGTCCGGCCGCCGCGCGAGTGGTGGCGATGGCGGCCGAGGCGAACCTCCCGACCAGCTCGCTGGTCAGCCGCTTGAGCGCGACCGACGCCGCGAGCGTGGCGTCGTACTTGCCCACGGCGGCGACCACCGGCAGCGCGGACAGCCGTCGCGCGGCCGCCATGAAATCGTCGGCGCGCACCCGGGAAAATTCGGTCTCGCCGAGTTTGGCCAGCGCGGCCGCCTCGTCGTCGTCGGCCAGCACCCGCAGGTCGATGCGTTGGGAGACGACGCCGTCCTCCACGTCGTGCACCGAGTAGGCCACGTCGTCGGCCCAGTCCATCACCTGCGCCTCCAGGCACATCCGGCCCTCCGGGGCGCCCGCCCGCATCCAGGCTGCCGCCTCGCGGTCGGCCTCGTAGAACCCGAACTTGCGCGCCGCGCTCCCGTGGCCTTCGCCGCGGGGCCACGGGTATTTGGTGACCGCATCCAGCGACGCGCGAGTCAGGTTCAGACCCGCGCTGTTGCCTTGGACGTCAAGCACTTTGGGCTCGAGGCTGGTCAGGATTCGGAAATTCTGGGCGTTGCCCTCGAAGCCGCCATAGTTCGCCGCGACCTCGTCGAGGGCGCGCTCGCCGTTGTGGCCGTAGGGCGGGTGGCCGATGTCGTGGGCCAGGCCGGCCAGGTCGACCAGGTCGAGGTCGCAGCCCAGGCCGACGGCCATTCCCCGCCCGATCTGGGCGACCTCGAGGGAGTGCGTCAGCCGGGTGCGCGGCGTGTCCCCTTCCCGCGGCCCGACGACCTGGGTCTTGTCGGCCAGCCGGCGCAGGGCGGCGCTGTGCAGCACCCGGGCGCGGTCGCGGGCGAAGTCGGTGCGGTGCTGACCTTCGGTGCCCGGCAGACCCGCGGTCTTCGCGGCTTCGGTCACCCGTCGCTGACGGTCGAAGTCGTCGTAGGGGTCGCGCTGATTCCTGGTCACCGACGCACAGTCTGCCAGGGAATGCCCGCCCAAGTCCGGCTCGACTCGGGCCCGCCGGCGTGTGTCGGCCGGGGCCGCGCCTGACCGCCCCACTCCTCAGCAGGCCTACTGGCCTGCATCGTCGCGGGGCTAGATTGGCCTTATGCGTTGCACCGCTCGCCTGCTCGCCGTGCTCGCGACGCTCCTGACGGTCGGCCTCGGCGGCGGGCTGCTGTCGGCACCGGCCGCCGGCGCGCAACCATCATTCCGGTTGGCGGACTACGTCACCGACAACGCGGGGGCGCTGTCGGATTCCGGTCGAAGCACCGTCACCGCCGCCGTCAACAAGCTCTACACCGACCGCCACATCCGGCTCTGGGTGGTCTACGTCGACGACTTCTCCGGGCAGAGCCCGACCGGGTGGGCACAAGGCACCGTTCGCGCCAGCGACCTGGGCGGCTACGACGCGCTGCTGGCCGTCGCGACCACCAGCCGCGCCTACGCCTTCCTGGTGCCGTCCACCATCAAGAGCGTCAACGCCGGTCAGGTCGACAGCTTGCGGCGCAACAAGATCGAACCCGCCCTGCACAACGGTGACTGGAGCGGCGCCGCGGTGGCCGCGGCGAACGGGCTCGACGCGTCGCCCGGTTCGTCGGGGCGGGTGATCCTGCTGGCCACGCTGGCGGGCATTCTCATCGCGCTGGCCGGCCTGCTGCTGGTGATGCGTCATCGCGGGCAGCGCCGACGGGCCGCGGCGTTGGCGGCCGCGCGGCGCGTCGACCCCACCGACGTCGACGCGCTCGCCGCGCTGCCGCTGCAGACGCTCGACGACCTGTCCCGCGCGCTGGTGGTGGACGTCGACAACGCGCTACGCACCAGCGCCAACGAATTGGACCTGGCGGTCGGCGAATTCGGCGAAGAGCGCACCCGACCCTTCACGAGCGCGGTGGCCAACGCCAAAGCGGCTCTGTCCCAAGCGTTCACGGTGCGCCAACAACTCGACGACTCCACACCGGAAACACCCGCCCAGCGGCGCGAACTGCTCACCCAGGTGATCGTCTCGGCGGCGCGGGCCGACCGCGAGCTGGAGTCACAGACCGAGGCGTTCGAGAGGCTGCGCGACCTGGTGATCAACGCCGCGTCGCGGCTGGATGCGCTGACGCAGCAGTACGTGGAACTCACCACCCGTCTGGCGCCGGCGGAGCAACGGCTGGCGGCGCTGCATCACGACTTCAGCGCTGCCGCACTGACTTCGGTGTCCGGCAATGTCACGACGGCCAAGGAGCGGCTGGCGTTCGCCGACCGCAACATCGGCACCGCCCGTGAGCTGGCCGCCCGCGCCGTCTCCGGTGGGCAGGCCGGCTTGGTCGACGCGGTTCGGGCCGCCGAGTCCGCCCTTGGGCAGGCGCGGGCGCTGCTCGACGCGGTGGACAACGCGGCCAGCGACATTCAGCACGCGATCGACGGGCTGCCGTCGGCCGTCGCCGACATCAAGGATGACATCGCACGCGCCAACGATCTGCTGCAGAAAAAACCCACGCGCAGCGGCGATTTGGTGGCGGCCCGCGACGCGGCCACCAGGGCCGTCGAGAGCGCCGGCGCCAGCGGATCCGAAGATCCGCTGGCCGCCTTCGGACAGGTGACCAAGGCCGACGCCGCGCTCAACGGGCTGCTGGCCACCCTGGCCGAGGAACAGGCCACCGCCGAGCGACTCAACCGATCACTGGAACAGGCCTTGTTCACCGCGCAATCGCGGGTGCGCGCGGTGTCCGACTACATCGACACGCGCCGCGGCAGTGTCGGCCCCGACGCCCGCACCCGACTGGCCGAGGCCAAGCGCCACCTGCAGGCCGCGCAGGACAAGGGCGCGACGAACCCGAGCGAAGCGATCGCCCACGCCAACGCGGCGTCGACGCTGGCCGCTCACGCTCAATCATTGGCGAACGACGACGTGCAGGCGATGCAGCGCGCCTACACGCGTGGCGGCGGCGGTGACATGGGCGCGATGCTCGGCGGCATCATCATCGGCGACCTGCTCAGCGGGGGGATGCGGGGCGGATTTGGCGGCTGGAGCCCGACGTCGTTCGGTGGCTCGCCGGGTTCTTCCGACGGCGGTTTCATGGGTGGCGGCGGCCGATTCTGACGCGCCGCACGCGGGTGACCGCGGCGGCTTTCGGTTCTCTACCTACCGATCTTCAGCCGGCGGCCGGGGAATGCGGGATCACGCCCACGGGCCGTGCCGCGGCTTCGCCTTCCCACCCGCTCCAGACGCCGTCGGCGACCGCCGTCGGGCGGGGCGCGTCGAGTGTCTCCTCCGTGGTGTCGGCGCTCGCGTCCGACTTCGGCGCCCAGTGGTCGTAGTCGTCGGGCGGAACGACCACCCCCCACTTGAGTGGGACCGATAAACCGCCGAGCACACCGCACTCACCGCGTACTGCCGCCACCGTGTCATCGGGTAACGGCGAACCGAGAGGCAAAAGCACCCCTGCCCCCTTCCACAGCCGATCTAAGCGTTCGGGCGCTGTGGCGAACCTATTTACACCAACCGGTGACATCGTAAGACAAACCGAAGAAAATATGCGGGAATTGCCAATTTTCCTTAATTTGAGCGTGTATCGGACCACGCGGGCCTCTCGCCAACCGGTAAGGGGACCGCCGCGCGGGCCACGCGGGCCGGCGACACCGGGGAACTCGGGCGCCATCCCGGACGATCCGCCGTCGATTCCTACGGACAAACTCCTTGCCGCACAGCACGTTAGGTTAAACCGTCGTGATCGGATCGAGCGGTCGGCCGCGGGTGCGCAGGGGGTCCGGCTCCGCGCTTCCCGCTCGGGGCAACGCATGCGAGCGCGCGTTGTTACGGGACGAATTATATGAATTCGCATATTGCGGTACGGCGTTGCTTGGCCGCCCCGGCCAACCTAGTCGGAATTTCCGGTTTCTCACGCAGTGCACTCCATGCACATCCGCAACAGCGGCACCGCGATTATCGGGTTCGCGGCACCACTTTGGGCCGTGACCGCACCACCTCCGCCTTGGTGCCGCGCTTGTCCCCCTCGGGCCCCTTGTCGCCCACCGGCATGGCCGTCATCGGCACGCCGTTACCCGACCCGGCCGCGGCCGACGTCGCCGCGGGCGCTCCGGTGGCCACACCCGACACCGCCGGTGCGGGCACGTACGCCGGCATCGACCCTTGCCACGCCGCGGGCACCGACATCGCCCCGACGAACCGCGCGGTCCCCAGGCCCGCCGACGCGACGCCCAGCGCGCCCAGCCCCCCGCCCGCCAGCGGTTGCAGGTCGGACAGCACGCTATGGGCGCTGCGCGGGGCCTCGGCGGCGGCCACGTTGGTGGCGCTGAGCAATATCGGCGCCGGCGCCGCCGGCGCCGCGGCCGCCACCGGGCCGGTGCTCTGGGCCAGCGCCACCATGGGCGGCATCAGCGCGCCGGCCGGGTACATGCCGGCCTGGGCCACCGTCGTCAAGGTCGCCACCGGCGTCGAGGTCATCAACGACGTCAGCGACGAGACCGCCGGGGAGAGCGCCATGAACACCGACTGCAGCTGCGACGCGAACGCGGTCCCCAGCGAGGACAAGCCCTGGAAAAACTGGGACGCGAGCGTCAGAGGCGCCGTCACCAGGTCGGCCAGGCCCGCCAGGCCCGCGGACGCCGCGCCGCCGCCGAGACCCGCGGGCGGCGGGGTGAACGCCGGCAACGTCTCCACCAGCGTTTGGGCCCCCGCGTGATAGCCCACCATCGCGGCCACATCCTGCGCCCACATCTCGACGTACTCCAGCTCGGTCTGCGCGATCGCCGCCGTGTTCTGGCCGAAGAAGTTGGTCGCGATCAGGATCAGCAACCGGGCACGATTCGCCAGCACCGCCGGCAGCGGCACCGTCGCGACCACCGCCCCCTCGAACGCCAGCGCCGCCAGCCGGGCCCGGATCGCGGCCACCTCCGCCTCCGCGGCGGCGATCAGCAGCCATTGCACGTAGGGCGCCGCGGCGGCCGTCATCGATGCCGACGAAGGACCCGTCCAGGGGCCCGCCGCCAGGTCCGTCACCACGGTGTTGAACGAGGCCGCCGAGGACGACAGCTCCGCCGCCAGTCCGTCCCACGCGGAGGCCGCCTCGAATAGAGGTCCAGCACCGGGGCCGCCGACTATCAAGGCCGAGTTGATTTCCGGAGGGAAGAACAAAAACGCGGGAATCATCCACACCCCAACCGACCGAGTCAACGGCTCCAGCGACAGACGCCCGACATCCGCCCATGGCTCAACTAGCTATCTACTTATGCCCCACGGCAGATCCTAGGGCACCGCCACCATCGCGGCCCGATTTTTAAGCAAACCTTATTTCGCAAATGCGAACCGGCGACGGCGCATCATTCACGGCGGCGCGAGTCGGCCAGACGCGCACCGACGCAACGGGACCCGATATGGCACCGCCGACGGCGGCCCGGTGATTAGCAGCCTTTGAGCCGTGCCGCCAGATAATCGGCCACGGTGTTCATCGCGACGCGTTCCTGGGTCATGTCGTCGCGCCGGCGCACCGTCACGGCGTTGTCCTCGAGTGAGTCGAAATCCACCGTCACACAGAACGGCGTGCCGATCTCGTCCTGGCGCCGATAGCGCCGCCCGATCGCGCCCGCATCGTCGAAATCGATATTCCAAAACTGGCGCAGTTCGGCCGCCAGATCGCGGGCCTTGGGGCTCAGGTCGGCGTGCCGGGACAGCGGCAGCACCGCCGCCTTGACCGGGGCCAGCCGCGGGTCCAGCCGCAGCACCGTGCGCTTTTCCATCTTGCCCTTGGCGTTCGGGGCCTCGTCCTCGACGTAGGCGTCGATCAGGAACGCCATGAACGACCGCGTCAAACCCGCCGCGGGCTCGATGACATACGGGATGTAGCGTGCGTCGGTCGCCTGGTCGTAGAAGGACAGGTCGACGCCGGAATGCTTTGAATGCGTCGCCAAGTCGAAATCGGTGCGGTTGGCGACGCCCTCCAGCTCACCCCACGGGTTACCGGCGAAGCCGAATTTGTACTCGATGTCGACGGTGCGATCGGAGTAGTGCGACAGTTTGTCGGCCGGGTGTTCAAACAACCGCAGGTTCTCCGGATCGATACCCAACTCGACATACCATTGCAGCCGGGTGTCGATCCAATACTGATGCCATTCCTTCGCGGTCGAGGGCTCGACGAAGAACTCCATTTCCATTTGCTCGAACTCGCGCGTGCGGAAAATGAAGTTGCCCGGGGTGATCTCGTTGCGAAAGCTCTTGCCTATCTGGCCGATGCCGAAGGGCGGTTTCTTGCGCGCGGTCGTCACCACGTTGGCGAAGTTGACGAAGATGCCCTGCGCGGTCTCCGGACGCAGATAGTGCAAGCCCTCCTCGGTCTCGATCGGACCCAGGTAGGTCTTGAGCATCATGTTGAATTCGCGGGGCTCGGTCCACTGCCCGGGCTCGCCGGTGTCGGGGTCGCGGATGTCGGCCAGTCCGTTGGGCGGCGGGTGGCCGTGCTTGGCCTCGTAGGCCTCGATGAGATGGTCGGCGCGGTAACGCTTATGGGTGATCAGCGACTCGACCAGCGGGTCATGGAAGACCTCGACGTGGCCCGAGGCCACCCACACCTGCCGCGGCAAGATGATCGACGAATCCAGGCCCACGACGTCGTCGCGCCCGCTGACCACCGCGCGCCACCACTGACGTTTGATGTTCTCTTTGAACTCCACACCCAACGGGCCGTAGTCCCACGCCGACCGGGTTCCACCGTAGATCTCTCCCGAGGGAAAAACGAAGCCGCGCCGCTTGGCCAGATTCACTACGGTGTCGATGACGGACGCCACGGGGTGGTGCACTCCCTTTCCGGGGTTGGGTGGGCGCGCCTGGCGGCCGACCGCCGTGCGCAGAGCATCAGTCATGGTAGCGATCGGCGCCGCGGTCTTTGACATGCGTCATCATGCATGTGACAGTGGAGGGCAGCCGATACGGCGGATACTTTCCCACTACCTGGCACTTCTCGAGGTGATGCCGCTCCCATGATGTCCCCCTCACGTTCTGCGTCGATGCCGTCCGCCACCGACGGCGACATAGGAACGGACCTGGACGCGGTCACCCACGACCACGGCGGACTCGGCGCCGGTGGGCACTCCGTACTGGCCGATTACCCCGTCCCACCCCCGCGGGAGATCCTCGACGCCGCGGGCGAGTTGTTGCGGGCGCTGGCGGCGCCGGTGCGCATCGCCATCGTCCTGCAGCTGCGCGAGTCGCATCGCTGCGTGCACGAGCTGGTGGACGCGCTCGGCGTGCCCCAGCCGCTCGTCAGCCAGCACCTGAAGATTCTCAAGGCGGCGGGCGTGGTTGCCGGCGAGCGGTCCGGGCGCGAGGTGCTGTACCGGCTCGCCGATCATCACCTCGCGCACATCGTGGTGGACGCCGTCGCGCACGCGAGCGAGGACGCCCCGTGACATCAGGAGCGAGCGTTCGCTCGACCCGTCAGCGCGCGGCGATCTCGACGCTGTTGGAGACACTCGACGAATTCCGCTCGGCGCAGGATCTGCACGACGAGCTGCGCCGGCGCGGCGAGAACATCGGGCTGACCACCGTCTACCGGACGCTGCAGTCGATGGCCGCGGCGGGAATGATCGACACGCTGCGCACCGACACCGGCGAGTCGGTCTACCGCAGGTGTTCGGAACACCATCATCACCACTTGGTCTGCCGCAGTTGCGGATCCACGATCGAGGTGGGCGATCACGAGGTCGAGGAGTGGGCGACGGCCGTGGCCGCCAAGCACGGCTTCTCCGACGTCAGCCACACCATCGAGATCTTCGGCACCTGTTCGGAGTGCATGCCCTGACGATTACGCCGTCAGCGTGCGGCGTACCTGGGCGCCGGTGTCGAGCACCAGCAAAATCAAGGTCCTCAGCGCATCGTCGGTGAGGCCCGCGCCGGGAAAGTTGTAGCGCAGCATCACATCGGCGTTCTTGGCCGCGCCCTTGCCCGAATTACGCTGCACGGCTTTGTCATTGACCTTCTCGATCAGGCTGACGCTGCCGAAGTTGCTGTCGCGCGCCTGCTTGGCCACCTGATCGCTCAGCTTCTTGGTCAGCGGCAGATCCCACGCCAATATCTGGGTGAGCGATACCAGGTCAAGGCCCTCGGCGATGTTCACCACCCGCAACGAGGCGATGGTGCCGTCATGGTGAACGGTCAGCGCGCCGTCGGTCTCCTCCTGCAGCGCAAGGACATCGCGGAGGATCGACGCCAGACGCTCCTGTAGCGATGGCACTATGCGCTCCCGAATCGGCGGTTGCGCGAGGCGTATTCCTCGCAGGCGGCCCACAGGTCGCGACGGTCGTAGTCGGGCCACAATTTGTCCTGGAAGATGTACTCGGCGTATGCCGCCTGCCACAGCATGAAATTGCTGGACCGCTGCTCCCCCGAGGTCCGCAAAAACAGATCCACGTCGGGGATGTCGGGCCGCTGCAGGTGGTTCGCCACCGTCGACTCGGTGATGCGCTCCGGGTTCAGCCGTCCGGCCGCGGCCAGCCGTGCGATTTCCTTTGTGGCTTCGGCGATTTCGGCGCGGCCACCGTAGTTCACACAGTAGTTGACGGTGATGACGTCGTTGTCCTTCGTCATGTCTTCTGCGATCGCCAGCTCATTGATCACGCTGCGCCACAGGCGGGGCCGCGACCCGACCCACCGGATCTTGACCCCGATCGCATTCAGGTTCACCCGGCGCATCCGCACCACGTCGCGGTTGAAGCCCATCAGGAAGCGGACCTCTTCGGGCGAACGCTTCCAGTTCTCGGTCGAGAAGGCGTACAGGCTGAGCCACTTGATCCCGATTTCGATTGCACCACAGACGATGTCGATGACCACGGCCTCCCCGGCTCGATGACCGTCGGTACGGGTCAGCCCCTGCTGGGTGGCCCAGCGGCCGTTGCCGTCCATGACGATGGCCACATGGTTGGGCAGCCGGTCGGCCTCGATCCTGGGCGCGGCCGCCTTGGAGGTGTGCTGCGGCGGCCGGCACGGGCCGCCGTCGGCGGACGGCGGCAGCTCCGGAAACACGACGGGCCAGGTCGACTTGTCGGGAAAGACCGGATAGTCGTCGGGCGCGGGGGGCAGCTGCGGGAAACCGCGGTGTGTCACCAGCGCCCCACTGGCCTCGGTCGCAGGGCGTGTGTCTTGTGCCCACCTCCGAGCGACACGTTCGGGTGACCCGCTTTTGTCGCTCGGAGGTGGGCACAACACATGCCGGTTGACGCAGATGCGGGTGTGACGGATGTGATCACCGCCCGTCCGCCGGCCCAGACTTTAGCCACAGTCCATATCCTGCCCGATCAGCGTCGCGCGCTGATCGGCGATGGTGCGGTCGACGTGATACGTCCGTTCGACGAGCGGCAACGTCTTGAGCTGCCGCTCCAAATGCCATTGCAGGTGCGCCGCCACCAGACCGCTGACGTAGTTGCGGTGCGACTGCGGCGTCTTCTCGGCGAAGTCCCAATCGCCGTCGTGCAGCGCCGACATCAGGTCCAGCACCCCCGGCGGCGGCGTCGTCGAACCGGCCGGGCGGCAGTGGGTGCAGACGCTGCCGCCGGCGCCGACATGAAACGCACGATGGGGACCGGGCGTGGCGCAACGGGCGCACTCGTTCAGCGCCGGCGCCCAACCGGCGATGCCCATCGCCCGCAGCAGGTAGGCGTCCAGCAGCAGGCCCCGGGACCGGCGGCCGTCGGCCACCGCCCGCAGGGCGCTCACCGTGAGCCCGTGCAGGGCCGGGGCGGGCGCCCGCTCCTCACCGGCGAGGCGTTCGGCGGTTTCCAGCATGGCGCACCCGCAGGTGTAGCGGCCGTAGTCGCTGACGATGTCGGTGGCGAACGCGTCGATCGAGACGACCTGGGTGACGATGTCGAGGTTGCGGCCGGGATGCAACTGCGCGTCGATGTGCGCGAATGGCTCCAGCCGCGCACCGAATTTGCTGCGGGTACGACGAACGCCCTTGGCCACCGCGCGGACCAGCCCGTGATCACGGGTCAGCAGGGTGACGATCCGGTCGGCTTCGCCGAGCTTGTGCTGGCGCAGCACAACAGCTCGGTCTCGGTATAGCCGCATCCCCATAGTTTTGCACCCCGCCGCGACATTGCGGGTATCCGCGCCGTCTAGTCTCGTACCCCGTGATTGGCGCTTCGGGGTCGGGAGTCGGGTCCATTTCCGGGTCCGGCAACCAGCGCCTGCCCACGCTGACCGACCTGCTCTATCAGTTGGCCAGCCGCTCGGTGACGTCCACCACCCTGGTGGGTCGTTCGCTGCACGCCATCCACGCCAGCCAGCCCACGCTGAACGCCTTCCGGGTGGTGCTCACCGAGTCGGCGCTGGCCGACGCGGCCGAGGCCGACCGGCGCCGCGCGGCCGGGGACACCGCCCCGCTGCTGGGCATCCCGATCGCCGTCAAGGACGACGTCGACATTGCCGGCGTGCCCACTGCGTTCGGCACCGAGGGGACGGTTCCGCCGGCGACGCACGACGCCGAGGTGGTGCGCCGCCTCAAGGCCGCCGGCGCGGTGATCGTGGGCAAGACCAACACGTGTGAGCTCGGCCAGTGGCCGTTCACCAGCGGACCCGGTTTCGGGCACACCCGCAACCCCTGGTCGCGGCGGCACACCCCCGGCGGGTCGTCGGGCGGCAGCGCCGCGGCGGTGGCCGCGGGCCTGGTCACGGCCGCCATCGGGTCCGACGGCGCCGGCAGTATCCGCATCCCCGCGGCATGGACGCACCTGGTGGGCATCAAGCCGCAGCGCGGACGGATCTCGACCTGGCCGCTGCCGGAGGCGTTCAACGGCATCACGGTCAACGGCGTGCTGGCCCGCACGGTCGCCGACGCGGCGCTGGTGCTCGACGCCGCGTCCGGCAACGTCGAGGGGGACCGTCACAAACCGCCCGCGATCACCGCCTCCGACTATGTGGGCAAGGCGCCCGGCCCGCTGAACATCGCGCTGTCAACCCGGTTTCCCTACACCGGTTTCCGGCCCAAGCTGCACCCGGAGATCCTGGCGGCGACGCGCGCCGTGGGTAACCAACTCGAACTGCTGGGCCACACCGTGGTGTCCGGCAACCCCGACTACGGCATGCGGTTGTCGTGGGACTTTCTCGCCCGGTCCACCGCGGGCCTGCGGGATTGGGAGGAGCGCTTGGGCGACGGCGTCGTGCTGGACCCCCGGACCCTGTCCAACCTGCGCATGGGCGCCGCGCTGGGGCAGGCGATCCTGCGCAGCGCCCGCCGCCACGAGGCGGCCGACCAGCGCCGGGTCGGTTCGATCTTCGACATCGTCGACGTGGTGTTGGCGCCGACCACCGCCCAGCCCCCGCCGCTGGCGCGGGCCTTCGACCGGTTGAGCGGCTTCGGCACCGACCGGGCCATGATCGCGGCCTGCCCGCTGACGTTCCCGTGGAACGTCCTGGGGTGGCCGTCCATCAACGTTCCGGCGGGCTTCACCTCCGAAGGCCTGCCGATCGGCGTGCAGCTGATGGGCCCGGCCAACAGCGAGGGCATGCTGATCTCGCTGGCCGCCGAGCTCGAAGCCGTGTGCGGATGGGCCAGCAAGCAGCCCCAACCCTGGTGGCACCAGAGCGCGGACACCCCTCCGGCGCCCGCGCCCAGCGGCTGAGATCACCGCCGCGTCCCGCCGTCTGGGCAGGTCGGAGCGGTGAATTTCCTGCCGACGAGGCGGGTACACGTTCGCCATGGACCAATCCGACGCCCCACTGCTCGATGCGCTGGCCGACTATCGGGAAAAGAACCGATACGGGTTCACGCCGCCCGGCCACCGGCAGGGCCGCGGCACCGACGAGCGGGTCCTCGCGGTCCTGGGCCGTGAACCCTTCCTCGACGACGTACTGGCCAGCGGCGGCCTGGATGACCGCCGGACCAGCAACAAGTACTTGAAGAACGCCGAAGACCTGATGGCCGAGGCAGTGGGCGCGGACACCGCGTGGTTCTCCACCTGCGGCAGTTCCCTGTCGGTGCGGGCGGCGATGATGGCGGTGGCCGGCGGCGAGGGCAGCCTGCTGGTCAGCCGCGACAGCCACAAGTCGATCGTGGCGGGGCTGATCTTCTCCGGCGTGCAGCCGCGCTGGATCACCCCCCGCTGGGACGCCGCGCACCACTTCTCTCATCCGCCCTCGCCGGAGCAGGTCGAACAGGCCTGGGACAAGCACCCCGAGGCCGCCGGCGCGCTCGTCGTCAGCCCCAGCCCCTACGGCACCTGCGCCGACATCGCCGGGATCGCCGAGGTGTGTCACCGGCGCGGAAAGCCGCTGATCCTCGACGAGGCGTGGGGCGCACACCTGCCGTTCCACGAGGACCTGCCGACCTGGGCGATGGACGCCGGCGCGGACGTCTGCGTGGTCAGCGTGCACAAGATGGGCGCCGGTTTCGAGCAGGGTTCGGTGTTTCACCTGCAGGGCGACCTGATCGATCGGGATCGCCTGTCCGCCTGCGCGGATCAGCTGATGACCACCAGTCCCAGCGTCCTGTTGTACGCCGCCATGGACGGCTGGCGCCGGCAGATGGTGCAGCACGGTCATGAATTGCTCGGTGCCGCACTCGATTTGACGCGACACGTGCGTGAGGAGATCGAACTCATCCCGGATGTGGAGGTTCTCGACGACGAGTTGCTCGGCGCGCAGGCGTCCCACGACCTGGACCGGATGCAGGTGCTGATCGACGTATCCGCAACGGGCACTTCGGGTTATCAGGCCGCCGACTGGCTGCGGGCGCACGCGCACATCGACGTGGGGATGAGCGATCACCGCCGCATCCTGGCCACCCTGTCGATGGCCGACGACAAGGAGACCCTGGGGCGTCTCACCGACGCGCTGCGCGCGTGGCGCACCGCCGCCGACGACTTCGAGCCGCCGCCGAGCATCGCGCTGCCCTCGCCCGACGAGCTGCAACTGGAGTCCGTCGAGTTGCCGCGTGACGCGTTTTTCGGGCGGGTGGAAACGGTGTCCACGGACAGCGCCGCGGGCCGCATCGCCGCCGAGCAGATCACCCCCTATCCCCCGGGCATCCCCGCCGTCGTGCCGGGTGAGCGTCTCAACGATGCCGTGCTGGACTATCTTTGCTCGGGCGTCAATGCCGGCATGAATCTGCCCGATGCGGCCGATCCGTCGCTGAACACCATCCGGGTGCTCGCCACGTAGAAAGCCCGCTAAAAGCCCAGCCGGCCAAGCTGTTTGGGGTCGCTCTGCCAGTTCTTGGCGACCTTGACGCGCAGGTCGAGGTACACCTTGGTGCCCAGCAGCTTCTCGATCTGGGCGCGCGCGGCGGTGCCGACGTCGCGCAGCCGGGCCCCGCCCTTGCCGATGATGATGCCCTTCTGGCTGTCGCGTTCGACGTAGAGCAGCGCGTGCACGTCGATCAGGTCGTCGCGGTCCTCCCGCGGGCTGACCTCGTCGATGACCACGGCCAACGAGTGCGGCAGCTCGTCGCGCACCCCCTCCAGGGCCGCCTCCCGGATGAGCTCGGCCATCAACACCTCTTCGGGTTCGTCGGTCAGTTCCCCGTCGGGGTAGTAGGCGGGCCCGGGCGGCAGCGCCGCGGCCAGCACGTCGATCAGGACGTCCATTTGCGTCCCGGCCACCGCCGACACCGGGACGATCTCGGCCTGCTCGCCGACCAGCGCGCTGACCGCGACCAACTGCGCGGCGACCCGGTCCTTGGGCGCCTTGTCGATCTTGGTGACGATGGCGACCAGTGTCGCCTTGGGCGCGGTCGCCCGAATCTGCTCGACGATCCACCGGTCGCCCGGGCCGATCGCCTCGTCGGCCGGGATGCACAGCCCGATCACGTCCACCTCGGCGTAGGTGTCGCGCACCAGGTCGTTGAGCCGCTTGCCCAGCAGGGTGCGCGGGCGGTGCAGACCCGGCGTGTCGACCAGGATGATCTGGAAGTCGTCCCGGTGCACGATCCCCCGGATGGTGTGCCGGGTGGTTTGTGGCCGTTTCGAGGTGATCGCGACCTTGGTCCCGACGAGCGCGTTCGTCAGGGTCGACTTCCCGGTGTTGGGCCGGCCGACCAAACATACGAAGCCGGAACGGAATTCAGTCATGCTGCGGGGGTTCCTCGCCATCGGGTGAGCCGTCGGATTCGACGGGGCTGAGCAGGACGGTGCCGATGCGTACCCGCCCACGGTGATCCGTGCCGCCCTCGGCGTGCAGCCGCAAACCGTGGGAGATCACCTCGGCGCCCGGCAGCGGCACCCGGCCCAATTCCAGGGCGAGCAGCCCGCCGACGGTGTCGACGTCGAGGTCGTCGTCGAACTGCACGCCGTACAGTTCGCCGAGGTCCTCGATCGGCAGCCGAGCCGACACCCGAAAACGCTTGTCGCCCAGGTCTTCTATCGGCGCCGTCTCCGCCTGGTCGTACTCGTCGGCGATCTCGCCGACGATTTCTTCGAGCACGTCTTCGATGCTGACCAGGCCGGCGATCGCGCCGTACTCGTCGACGAGCAGGGCCATGTGGTTGCGGTCGCGCTGCATTTCGCGCAGCAGGGCGTCCAAGGGCTTGGAGTCCGGCACGAAGACCGCCGGCCGCATCACCTGCGCCACCGGGATGGTCCGCCCGCCGCCGCCCGACAAAAACGTCTGCTGGACAAGGTCTTTCAGGTACACGACGCCGACGATGTCGTCGACGTTCTCGCCGATCACCGGGATGCGGGAATGGCCGCTGCGCACCGCCAGGTTGATGGCTTGGCTGGCGAATTTGTCGCTTTCGATCCAGATCATCTCGGTGCGCGGGACCATGACCTCGCGGGCCGGGGTGTCGCCGAGTTCGAAGACCGACTGGATCATCCGGCGTTCCTCGGCGGCGACCACGCCACGCTGCTGAGCCAGGTCGACGACCTCGCGCAGCTCGATCTCCGAGGCGAACGGCCCGTTCCTCAACCCGCGCCCCGGGGTGACCGCGTTACCCAGCACCACCAGGAGCCGGCTGATCGGCATCAACAACCACGAGATCGCTTGCAGCGGAAGCACCGTCGTCAACGCGATGGAATAGGCGTGTTGGCGGCCGAGGGTGCGCGGGCCCACCCCCATGACGACGAAGCTGGTCACCACCATGATGGCCGCGGCGCCGAACAATCCCCACTTCAGCCCGAAGTTGTCATAGAGGAACACCACCAGCAGCACGGTCGCGGTGATCTCGCAGGTGATCCGCAGCAGCACAACGAGGTTGATGTAGCGGGGACGCTCCGACATCACCTTGGACAGCGCCACCGCGCCCGGCCGCTCGTCGCGCACCATTTCCTGAACACGGGCCAGCGACACCGTGCTGATGGCCGCATCGATCGCGGCGAAAAGCCCGCCCAGCGCGATCAACGCGACCGCGGCGAACAGCTCAGACCAGCCGGTCAACGGTCATCCCTCGACGTGGTCACTATTCCCCTGTGGCATCACGAGGACTCAGCGGCGTCGTCCTCGCTGCGGTTCCGGCGATTGAGCAGCCAGGCGACCAGGCCCACCACCACGGCGAACCCACCGAAGCGCAGCGCCATGGTCCACACGGATTGGTGGGGTTGGCCGGGCTCCGGGTGGTGAACGGCGAGCAGCACCAAGAAGCCGCCGTCGTCGGTGAGGCCGACGCCCGGCGTCGGCTGGGTCTTGATCACCCGGATCTGGGCGGGCGCGCTGCTGGAGTTGTCGATCTGGCCCCAGGCCAGGGTGGAGTCGTCGAGCAGGAACGTGTCCTGGCTCCCCGGGGATTGGCTACCGTCGTGGCCCACCACCGCCACGTGGCCCACTTCCACGGTCTCGCCCTTGGCGGGAACGGACACGACGACGTTGTCGTACAGCTTCGGGGGCGCCGGCGGCTTGTAGTCCGGCGGCGGTGGCCCGTTGTATCCGTTGAGCGGTAGCGAGCCACCCCCGTAGAAGCTGCCCGAGGCCACATAGCTGTCGCCGACCGCGGTGAACGGGACGACGCCGACGGTCGCGGCGTCGAGCACCATCCGCGCTCCGCGCGGGAGGTACAGCTGCTGGTAGGCGCCGTTGTAGAAGTAGCGGAACGTCATCGCCTGATTGAGCGGGTTGTAGAGGGTTGGGCGGCGGTAGGCATCGTCGTAGTCGACGTAGTCCCAGTGGCGCGGCCGCACGAACCGGTGCTCGTCGATCTTGAGGATGTCGACGTTTTGCCGGTGGGCATTCACCACGTTTTGCACCTGCTGGTTGAAGTCCACCTCGGTCGGCGGCTTCGGCGGGTTGGCGGGGTCGGCGCGGGTTACCGGCGCGGCCTTCGCCGCTGCGATCGCCACCGAGGGCGCATCCAGCCCTCGCGGCGGCGCGACCACCGGGGCGTTTCGCGGCGCATCGGGGCCGGGCGGATTGATCTCGAGCACCGGGACGGTGTTTTGGCCCGCGTTGGGCGGCGGCAGGACCACCGGTTGCTGCACCGGCGGCGGAAGCGGGGGCGGTTCGTACGCCGGGATGGGCACCTGCGGAACCGGTGTCGGCGCGTTGCTCGCGGGCCCCTGGACGCCGCGCTTGTCCTCGTTGCACACGTTCGCCGTGTGATAGGCGTTCACGTAGAACATGCAGCGCTGGCAGGACACGGGGTTCGAGCCCGCGCCGGCGCAGGGCGCCGCCTGTGCCACCGTGCCGGGGATGGCGACGATCATCGAGATCGGCGCGAACGCGATGGCTGCCGCCACCAGGATCCTGAGTCGGCTCAATTGTCGAAATACCTTGACTTGTCAAGCAATCGGCGATCGCGCTCTTCCTGGCGGTCCTGGCGGTAGGCCTCGACCTGGTCGGCGACCCACTCCTCGAGCAACCGGTCCTGCAGCGCGAACATCTCCTTTTCCTCGTCCGGCTCGCCGTGGTCGTAGCCGATCAGGTGCAGCACCCCGTGGATGGTCAGCAGCGCCAGCTCGTGCCCCAGGCTGTGCCCCGCCGCGGCGGCCTGACTGGCCGCGAATTCCGGGCACAGCACGATGTCGCCCAGCATCGAGGGCCCGGGCTCGGGGGCGTCCGGGCGCCCGCCCGGTTCGAGCTCGTCCATCGGGAAGCTCATCACGTCGGTGGGCCCGGGCAGGTCCATCCAGCGCATGTGCAGGTCGGCCATCGCCGCGGTGTCCAACAGCACCATCGACAGCTCGGCCGCCGGATTGACGTCCATCTTGGCGATGACATGCCGCGCGACGCTGATCAACTCGGCCTCGGAGACGTCGATGCCCGACTCGTTGGATACCTCAATGCTCATGGAACCCGCTCACCGCACCATCATCGGCGACCGCGCGAGCCCGACGCCCGCCTGGCCGCCCGGTTCATCGTCAGGTCGGGCTCTTCGAACTTGGCGTAGGCGTCGACGATTTCCGAGACCAGCCGGTGGCGCACCACGTCCACGCTGGTCAGTTCCGCCACGTGGATGTCCTCGACGCTGTCGAGGATCTCCATCGCCGAACGCAGACCCGACCTGGCCCCGCCCGGAAGGTCGACCTGGGTGATGTCGCCGGTGACGACGATCTTGGATCCGAAGCCCAAGCGGGTGAGGAACATCTTCATCTGCTCGGCGGTGGTGTTCTGCGCCTCGTCGAGCACGATGAACGCGGAGTTCAACGTCCTACCACGCATGTACGCCAGCGGCGCCACCTCGATGACCCCCGCCGACATCAGCTTGGGGATCAGCTCGGCGTCCATCATGTCGTAGAGCGCGTCGTACAGCGGCCGCAGGTACGGGTCGATCTTCTCGCTGAGCGTGCCCGGCAAAAAGCCAAGGCGCTCACCGGCTTCCACGGCCGGGCGGGTCAGGATGATGCGGCTGACCTGTTTGGTCTGTAAAGCGTTGACCGCCTTGGCCATTGCGAGGTACGTCTTGCCGGTGCCGGCCGGGCCCACCCCGAAGACGACGGTGTTGGCGTCGATGGCGTCGACGTAGCGCTTCTGGTTGAGCGTCTTGGGCCGGATCGTCTTGCCGCGTCGCGACAGGATGTCCAGCGTGAGCACTTCGGCCGGTGACTCGTTGTCGGTGCCGGCCAGCATGGCGACGCTGTGCCGGACCACCTCCGGGGTCAACGGCTGCCCACCGGCGACGATCGCGATCAGTTCGGAGATCACCCGTTCGGCGAGCGCGACGTCGGCGGGCTCACCGGAGATGGTGACGGTGTTGCCGCGCACGTGCAGATCCGCGTCCAGGGTGCGTTCCAGCGAGCGCAGGTTCTCGTCTGCCGAACCCAGCAGGCCCATGACGGAATGGGGCGGAACGTTGATGCTGCTGCGAACTTGAGCGTCGGCCTGGAGGGGTCCGGCTGCGTCAGCAGCGCTGGTCTCGCGGGGCGTCACGTGGTTTTCGATGCCTGCCTTGTGTGAAGTGCTCGCCGATTCCGGCGTTTTCTAGCGTTTTTATCCTACCGCCGGGTCGACGCTCGCCCAATGTGCAGCGCGCGACGAGTCATTACAGGCTCGACGGGTGGTCCCATCGCGGGGTCAGCACCCCCAGCGCACCGAGCGCCACGGCCGCGGCGGTCGACGTCCGCAGCACCTGCGGACCCAGCCGCACCGCCGTCGCGCCCGCTTCGGACAACGCCGCCATCTCGTCGTCGGCGATCCCGCCCTCGGGACCGACCACCAACAACACCGATAGCGCTCCCGCGAGGTCGGCGCCGGCGAGCCGCTCGGTGGCCGACTCGTGCAAGGCCAGCACCGTCGCGCCGCCGGCCACCTCGTCGCGGATGCGCGAGGTCAGCGCCGGGGTGGACAGCACCCCGTCGACCAGCGGGATGTGCGCCCGGCGCGATTGCCGGGCCGCCGAACGGGCGACCGCACGCCAGCGGCGCAGACCTTTCTCGACCCGGGCGCCGTGCCAGTTGGCCACGCAGCGGGCGGCCTGCCAGGCCAGGAACCCGTCGGCCCCCGCCTCGGTGGCCAGCTCGATGGCCAGCTCCGATCGCTCCGACTTCGGCAGGGCCTGCACCACGGTCACCGGCGGGGTTCCGGGCGCGACGCTCCAGCGCTTGAGCACCCGCGCCCGCAGCCCGTCACGCCCGGCGTGCTCCACCTCGCAGTGCGCCAGGCCGCCGGCGCCGTCGCCGAGCACCAGTTGCTCGCCGGGGCGGATCCGCCGCACGCTGGCGGCATGAAACCCCTCGTCACCGCCCAGGACGGCCAGCGCGCCGGTCTCGGGCAGCGCGTCGGCGTAGAACAGGGTCGCGACCATCGGCGCGCCTTGACTAGCGTCCGGTGAACGTCTCGCGGAGCCGGCTGAACAGGCCGCCGCCGGCGTGGGTCGAGCGCACCTCGGGGACGTCGCGGCTGCGGCGGGCCTTCAGTTCGCGCAGCAGTTCGGTGTCGCGGGCGTCCAGGCGGGCGGGAACCACCACCTCGACGTGGACATGCAGATCACCGCGGGTGCCGGTGCGCAGGTGCGGCATCCCGTGGCCGCGCAGCGTGATGACCGAAGCCGGTTGGGTGCCCGGCGGAATGGTGATCTCGCTGACGCCGTCCAGGATGGCGTCGACGGTGACCGTGGCACCCAGCGCCGCGTCGACCATCGGCACCGACACGGTGCAGTGCAGGTCGTCGCCTTCGCGGACGAAGACGTCGTGGCTCTGCTCGTGCACCTCGACGTACAGGTCACCGGCCGGCCCGCCGCCGGGTCCCACCTCGCCCTGGGCGGCCAGCCGCACGCGCATGCCGTCGCCGACACCGGCGGGGATCTTGACGCTGATCTCCCGGCGGGCGCGCACCCGGCCGTCACCCATGCACTGGTGGCACGGGTCGGGGATGACGACCCCGACGCCGCGGCAGGTCGGACACGGCCGCGACGTCATCACCTGCCCCAGCAGGGAGCGCTGCACGGTCTGGACCTCGCCGCGACCACCACACGTGTCGCACGGCACCGGAGCCGAGTCGCCGTTGGTGCCCTTGCCCTGGCAGCGGTCACACAGCACTGCGGTGTCGACGGTGACCTGCTTGGTGACGCCGGTCGCGCACTCTTCGAGATCGAGCCGCATCCGCAGCAGCGAATCCGAGCCGGGCCGTACCCGCCCGATGGGACCTCGGGAGGTCGCGCCGCCACTGAAACCGCCGCCGAAGAAGGCCTCGAACACGTCGCCCAGGCCCCCGAAACCGCCGCCGAAACCGCCGCCGGCCGCGGCCGCGTTCTCCATCGGATCGCCGCCCAGGTCGACGATCCGCCGCTTCTCGGGGTCGCTCAGCACCTCGTAGGCGACGCTGATTTCCTTGAACTTCGCCTGCGCGGCCTCATCGGGATTGACGTCGGGATGCAGTTCGCGCGCCAACTTGCGGTACGCGCGCTTGATCTCCGCGTCACCGGCGTTTCTGCTCACGCCGAGCAGCCCGTAATAATCGCGTGCCACGCCTGACTCTCCTATACCTGGTCTTCTCCGCGCCTACCCACACTGCGGGTGCGCGTTCATCGAGCACCCAGGACTTCGCCGATATATAGGGCAACCGCGGCAACGCTGGCGATAGTTCCCGGATAGTCCATCCGGGTGGGCCCCAGCACACCCATTCCCCCGTACACGGTGTCGGAGGTGCCGTAGGCGGTGGTCACCACGGAAGTGCCCAGTATCTGATCGGCGGCCGTCTCGTGGCCGATGCGAACCGTCACCTTACCGGCTTCCTGCTGGGCGGCCAGCAACCGCAGCACCACCACCTGCTCCTCGAGCGCTTCCAGGATGGAGCGCAGCGAGCCGCCGAAATCGGCGGCGTTGCGGGTCAGGTTGGCGGTGCCGCCCATCAGCAGGCGTTCCTCGGTGTGCTCGACGAGTGACTCCAGCAACACCGTCGCCGATCGGCCCACGGCGTCGCCCAGCCCTTCCGGGCTGCTCAACTGCCCGGCGAGGTCGGCCACCGCGACCGAGGCGGCCGACAGTTTCTTGCCCACCAGCGCCTGGCCGAGCATCTCCCGCAGCTGGGAGAGTTCGTGGTCGTCGATGACGTCGCCGAGTTCGACCACGCGCTGGTCCACCCGGCCGGAGTCGGTGATGACGACCATCAGCAGCCGAGCGGGCGTCAGGGCGATCACCTCGAGGTGGCGCACGGTCGACGACGACAGCGTCGGGTACTGCACGACGGCCACCTGCCGGGTCAGTTGCGCGAGCAGCCGCACGGCGCGGCGCAGGACGTCGTCGAGGTCGACACCGGACTCCAGGAATCCCTGGATCGCGCGCCGTTCGGCCGAGGACAGCGGCTTGACGTCGTCGAGCCGGTCGACGAATTCGCGGTAGCCCTTCTCGGTGGGCACCCGCCCGGAACTGGTGTGCGGCTGGGTGATGTAGCCCTCGGCCTCGAGCACCGCCATGTCGTTGCGGACGGTGGCCGACGAGACACCCAGGTTGTGGCGCTCCACCAGCGTCTTGGAACCGATCGGCTCTTTGGTGGCGACGAAATCAGCGACGATGGCCCGCAGCACCTCGAACCGTCGGTCATCGGCAGTTCCCACTGGTCGTCACCTCCTTCGATACCGCTTTGACCCGGTTCATTTTACGGTCTCGGGCGCCGTCGCCCGCACCGGTGGAGCGCAAGCGTCTGCTCGCCGGGACGGCCGGTGTCCGGCTAGCCTTTCCAGCATGAACCGGTCGGGCCACAGCTATGCGTCGGGGGAGATCGGCCAATGATTTTCAAGGGCGTGCGCGACGGCAAACCGTATCCCGAGCACAACCTGTCCTATCGGGATTGGTCCCAGATACCGCCGCAACAGATCCGGCTCGACGAATTGGTCACCACCACAACGGTGCTCGCGCTGGACCGCCTGCTCTCGGAGGACTCCACCTTCTACGGCGACCTGTTCCCGCACGCGGTGCGGTGGAAGGGCACCACCTATCTCGAGGACGGCCTGCACCGCGCGGTGCGCGCCGCGCTGCGGAACCGCACCGTGCTTCACGCCCGCGTGTTCGACATGGACATGCCCCTGGGCCAGCCCGGGTGAGTTAGTGGTCACGTTTGGGCCTTCCCGCGTGTCGACCTAGTGAGGACGTTGGTTCACGACCACAACTTGCCGGGAGGATCGCCATGCCACGGCTACAGGGAGTCTCCGACCGCGACGCCGGCCTGGGCGCCAAGATCGCCTTCTTCTTCACCAGGCGCAAGCTCGCGCAGATGACCGGGCTGGAAACCGCGGGAATGCTGGAACCGCTGCGGATGTATGCGCACATCCCGAGACTGCTCAACGCCTACGGCAAGTTGGAGCAGGCCGAATCGAAGCTGGACGTTCTCAGCCCGCGCCACCGAGCGCTGGCGGAGCTGAAATCGGCGACGACGGTGCGCTGCGAATACTGCATCGACCTCGGCTCGCAGATCGCCCGGCAATGGGGCATCACCGACGAAGAGCTGCTGGGGATGGCCAATTATCGGGACGCGCCGTGCTTTTCCGACGTCGACAAACTGATCCTCGAATACGCGACCGCGATCAGCCGCACCCCCGTCGAGGTGAGGGATGAGCTTTTCGAGGCGCTGCGCGCGCACTTCGACACCGCCCAACTGGTCGGCCTGACCCACGTCATCACGCTGGGCAATCTGCGCGCCCGCTTCAACATCGCGCTCGACATCGGGTCGTCGGGCTTTTCCGGCGACCGCGTGTGCGCCCTGCCGGAGACCGATCGGCCGTGACCAATCCCGATGCGTCCGCGCCGTCACCGCCGTCACTGCGGGCATTGACGGCGCGCTTCGAGGCGGCCCGGCCGCGGTTGGGCGCCCTCGCCTATCGCATGCTCGGCTCGTTCGAGGACGCCCAGGACGCCGTGCAGGAGGCCTGGCTGCGGTTGAGCGGCAGCTCCGGGGAGACGATCGCCAACCCCGACGCGTGGCTGACCACCGTGGTCGCCCGCATCTGCCTGAACATGTTGCGCGAGCGCCGAACTCACGGCAGCGAGGAGCTGAGCGCCCGCCTGCCCGACCCGATCGTGGAAACCGACGAGGAATTCGATCCCGAACACCGCGTCATGCTGGCCGACGCGGTGGGGCTGGCGCTGTTCGTGGTGCTGGACACGCTGCCGCCGGCGGAGCGATTGGCCTTCGTGCTGCACGACGTCTTCAGCGTGCCGTTCGATCAGATCGCCACCATCGTCGATCGGACGCCGGAGTCGGCCCGCAAGCTGGCCAGCCGGGCGCGCCGACGGATCGAGCGGGCCGATCCGGTTCCCGACGGCGACCTCGCCGCCCAACGCGAGGTGGTGGACGCCTTCTTCGCGGCGGGCCGCAGTGGTGACTTCGAGCGTTTGGTGTCGGTGCTGCATCCCGAGGTGGTGCTGCGAGGCGACTTCGGCCCGGCCGCGGCGGCGTTCCGGGCCGACGGTGCGGCCTCGGTGGCCAGGCTGGCCCGAAGCTACGCCGGGCCCGACCGCGAGGTGCGCGCCGCGACCGTCAACGGCGCCGCCGGCGCCGTCATCGTCGTCGCCGGACGCGCGGCGTCCGTCATGGGATTCGTGGTGCGCGGCGGCCGGATCCGGGCGATCGATGTGCTGGCGGATCCGGCGCGCCTCGCGAGATTAAACCTTGGTACCGATCACTGACCGGCGGCCTGCAGCAATTCCATCGCCGAGGCCCGCGACAGCACCCAGCCGCCCTGGTTGACGAAGGTGACGTTCTGGGTGACCGGTGAGGTCAGCTTGGGACCGGAGACCGACACGTCGGCGGTCGCCGAACCGGCGGCAGTCGGTTGGATGTTCGTCACGTCGAACGACAGCGGCAGGTCACCGTTTTTCGCGGCCTTCTGCAGCTTCTTGTCGGCAACGTGGGCTTCGATGCCGCTGATACCACCCTGCACCAGGTTGCTCTTGTTGCTGAACGACACGCTCGGGTCGGCCAGGCTGTTGAGCAGGCCGGTCAGCTGATCGGGAGTCGGGACGTTGGCCCCCACGACCGGCTGCACCGGCGGGGGATCCTGCGGAAGCGGCGCGCCGATCGTGGCGAGCTGCACCCCGACCTGGGGGGTTGGGCTCGGCTCCGACATCGAGGTCAGGCCGGCGGCCGCGCCGCCGACGATCGCCAGTGCTGCCACGCCGGTGGCAAGCGTTTTAACGGTTTTCATGGTTCCCCCTTCGGTGGGCACGAAAGTCGACGCACGGGTGGTGTCAGCGTGCCCTTTTCGTCTCTTATTTCGTGTCTCGGCACCGATACGTTACGGCCGGCCGTTGTGCACACAACATGAGCAACCTGTGCGCCGGCTGTGCGGGGGTCGCCGCAGATGCCACACCCCATGCGCCTCCGGAAGGCGACGCATGGGGTGCGCTGGAACATCTGGCGCGTCCGCCCGATTGGCATCGGGTTTACGCGCGGTGATCAGTTGGTGGCGGTCGCGGCCTGTATCAGCGCGATCGCCGCGTCGTGCTGCAGGACCCAGTTCCCACCCTGGTTGACGAACGCGAGGTGCTTGGTCACGGGGCCGGCGAACTTCGGGCCCGTGATGGCGACGTCGGCCTGGGCCATGTTCGGACCCGCCGGCGCGATGTTCGTCACGTTGAACTGCTCGGGAAAGTTCCCGTTGCGGTAGGCCTTTCGCAGGTCGTGGTCGGCCACCATGCCCTCGTTTTGGCTGACGCCGTTTTCAACGAAGTTGGCCTTCTCCCTGTAGTTGACGCCGGGGTCGGTTACCTGGTTGCACAGAGTGGCCAACTGATCGGCCGTCGGCAACTGGCCCGGCGCACCCGGCGGCGGGGGCGGAGGCGGCGGCGGGTCCTGCGGCAGTGGCGCGCCGACCGCAGCCAGTTGCACATGATCCAGACCCATCGGTGCTGCAATGGAAGCCACACCGGCGGCGGCGGCGCCGCCAATGGCGGTCAGCGCCGCCACGCCCGTGGCAATGGACTTCACGGAATTCACAGGTCCCCCTTCGATGCACATGGACCGTGGCGGAAATCTTGGGGATCGCCGCACACGGTCACACGTCTTCATGGTTGAAGATGGTGTAAGTGTGCCCTGTGACTCCGGAATTTGTGTCTCAAGTTGGTCACGTTACGACGACGCTACGGCGGCGACGCGGGAAAACACCCCGAATAGTCTGTGCCGCAACCGTGTAGCGGCTCGCACTTGTCGCGCGCCTGCGGCTACTCCCCCGCGAGCGCCTCAATCAGGCTCTTGGGGCGGATATCTGACCAGTTCTGCTCCACGTACTCCAGGCAGTCCGCGCGGCTTGCTTCACCGAAGACCACCCGCCAGCCGGACGGCGTGTCGGCGAAGGTCGGCCAGAGGCTGTGCTGGTTCTCGTCATTGGCGAGCACCACGAAGGTGGCGTTGTCGTCGTCAAAGGGGTTGGCGCTCATCATGTCTCCTTCTCAGGGGATACGCGGACGGGCTGACGGTGGAACCCAACACCCGATCGGATAGCAGCCCCAGGCAGCTCAGGTTCGGGAATCCGGGGCCCTGGGTGAGTCCGGACAGGTTGGGCAGGAACAACTTAGGGGTGACGTCTGTGACGGACAGGTCATAACCTATCGCCTCCTGCAGCCGCTCCGAAGTCAGGGGCCCACCCAGACCGAGTTCGAGCAGATCAAGCGCGTCCTGGCTGAACAACGGTGCGAACCACAGCGAGTCGGCGCCGGAGCCGTCGATGACGAGATCAAACCCGTGGACCGTCTCGAGGTTCTCGCTTCCTCGGTTGGTGGACAACGTCAGCCGGATCTGCCCCTGCCTGCCCACCGCGTGGGCGACGCGGCCCCGCAGGTGGTGGATGCGGTCATCGGCCAGCAACGCCTCCTGCACGTTCGACGAAAACACGCCCCGGTCCGTGCGGGCCAAGGCATCTCGACGTTCGGCCAGGGTGAGGGCCGGCCAGTTGGTCGGATCGGAGAACAGCGAGTTCTCGAAATACCCCTCGCCGCGCGTGAACAGCGTCGCCTGCGGGGAGATGACGGTGATGCTCGAGACCCGGTGCCGGAACAGCTCATTGAGCATCGCGGCGGCCGTCTCACCGCCGCCGATCACCGCGACCCGCTCCGCGCTGATCCGGTCGTGATTGGCGGCGCGGTCCCAGAACTGGGCGATCGAGAGCACGCGCGGATTGCCCGGAAGCAACGATTTTTCGGCCTGGCCGGGCCCGGTGATCATCAACGCGTCGGCGTGCACGGTGGTCTCATGGGTGTGGATCGCCCAGCGGTCCCCGGTGACGGCCAGCCGTTCGACCTCGCCGTGCACCACATTCATGCCCACGTGGTCGGCGACCCAGCTCAGATACTGGCTCCACCGCCGATGCGGCGGCGCCGGCCTGCCGCGGTCGATCCACTCGGCGAACGACGCCGTGGCGATCAGGTAGGACTGCCAGCTGTAGCGGGTCATCCGCTCGTCCAGCTCGGCGTTGCGGCGCGGCACCAGCGCCGAGCGGTAGGGAAAGCCGACGTCTTTTTCCGGGCTGGTGCCCAGCCGGTGCGCACCGTCCGTCCAGCCGCCGCTGGCCTGCCAGTTCGCCGCGACGCCGATGCGTTCCACGGCGACCACGTCCGGAACCTCGACGCCCATGTCGCGCAATACCGACGCCTTGGCGGCGACGGCCACCGCCTTGGCGCCGGCGCCCACGATCGCCAGTGTGCTCATTTCACCACCTCCCGCAGTGAATCGATCCAAAGTCCTTGCAGCGCGGTGATGTCCGCGTCCGTGAGAATGTCGGGCAGCGCGCGCCACTGGGCCGCCAGCACCCGCTCCCCGCCGTATGTCAGCACCATCGCCGCGATGGTGAGCTCGTGGCGCACCGCCAGCTCGGGCTCGGGCACGGGCGACACCCCGGCGAGCAGCTCGCGCTCGAGCGTCAGCCCGGTGCCGCCGTCGGTGTGGGCGGCGCCAAGGTAATTCAGCAGCAGTTGCGGCGGCGGGAAGCCGGCGAGCCACGCGGCGGTGTCGTCCCGCAGGTAGCGCAGCAACCCGAAGTCGAGGCCATCGCCGGGGATCGAGGCCAACTTCTCCGCCACCTTGTGCGGGTCGTCGGAGTCCAGCCGCACCGGGTAGATGGAGCTGAGCAGGCCGACCGTGTCGCCGGTGTCGATGGTGTGCGCGCCGGGCCCGTCGACCAAAGTGTCCGCGCGGCCATGGGTTTCGAGCGCCAGCAGCGGAGGCGGGGTCGCCTGACCGCGTAGCCGGCGCCAGCTGGTCACCGTCGCCGCGGTGGCGGCGACCAACAGCGTGGGCAACGCCAGACCCGAATTCAGCAGCCGGCGAGTGAGGTCGGCGTCGGTCGCGACGTTGCGGACGATCAGATCGCGGGCCCGATCGCGGTCAGGGTCGAGCCGCCGGGCGCCGAGGTCGGGGTCGTCGCCGTCCAACTCCGACGCCCAGTACGGCGTGGTGTCCAGGCCGTGCGCCCGCGCGGTGAGCGCCTCGGCCCAGCGCCGATAGCTGGTGTGTTCCCGTACGGGGGCCGGTGAGTGACCGGTCGCCGCCGCAGTCAGGGCGGCACCGAGTTCACCGAGGATCACCCGCCACGACGCGGGGTCCAGCGCCACGACGTGCGCGGCCAGCAACAGCACGCTCTCGCCGGCCGGGGGCCGGAGCCACACCGCGGCCAGCAGCGTTCCCCGTTCGGGGTCCAACCGGTCGACGGCCCGGGCGACGTGGGCCGGCACCGCCGCGGCCAGCTCTGCGTCCACCTCAACTTCTTCGAGTGCCCCCAGGACGTCGGCGTCGGGCACCGGAACCAAGGTCATCGTGGAGCGGTCGACCCGGGTGCGCAGCACCTCGTGGCCGTTGATGATGCTTGCCAGCGCGGCGTCCAGCTGTTCGCGGCGCAGCGTCTCGGGCAGCCGGATGGCCTCGGTCTGGGCGAGCCGGCGCGGGTCGCCGTGCTCGTAGAGCCATCGGCCGTTGGGCAGCAACGGCATTGGCCCGCTTGCCTCGTCCACCTGCTGGGCCGCGGCAGTGGTTTCCGAGTCGATCGCTTCGGCCAGTTCGCGGATGTTGGTGCAGTCGAGGATGAGTCGGGCGCGCAGCGCCATTCCGCGCGCCCGGGCCGCCTGCACCACCGACAACGCCATGATGCTGTCCAGTCCCAGCTGCAAAAAGTCCGCGGTGACGTCGACGCTCGGGTGCCCGAGCAGTTCGGCGAGCAGGTCGGCCAGCGCGGATTCCGTGGCGGTCTCGGGTGTTGCCGCGCCGCCGGCTGATTCGGCGACGTCGGCGGCGGCCAACGCGGATTCGTCCAGTTTCCCGTTGGGGGTCAACGGGATTTCGTCGACCAAAACGATGCGCTGCGGCACCATGTAGCGCGGCAACCGGGTGCCGAGCATGGCCCGCAGTTCGGTGGCCGTCGGCTTGGCCCCCGCGGTATCGGTGGTCGCCACGTACGCGGTCAGCCGCGGGGCTCCCCGGTGCTGATGTACCAGCACGCCGGCGTGCCGGACGGCGGGATGCGATTCGAGGGCGGCGGCGATCTCCCCGGGCTCGACGCGGTGGCCACGGATCTTCACCTGGGCGTCGGCGCGACCGATGTATTGCACTGTGCCGTCGGGCAATCGGCGCACCAGGTCGCCCGTGCGGTACATCCGCTGCGCGGGCGCGAAGGGGTCGGCGACAAAGCGCGCCGCGGTCTCCCCCGCGCGGCCGATGTAGCCGCGAGCCAGCTGGGCGCCGCCCAGGTACAGTTCGCCCGTCGCGCCGCACGGCACCGGGCGCAGCCCGGAATCCAGCACGTATCCGCGGGTGTGCCGGGTCGGTCGGCCGATGCAGGGCTCGTCGTGCTCGGCGATCGCGGCGACCACCGCCTCGACCGTGGTCTCGGTCGGCCCGTAGCAGTTGTACGCCGTCATCGACGTGGCGTTGCACGCCTCGCGGATTCGGTCCCAGGCGGCGCTGCCGAGCGCCTCTCCCCCGAGCGCCAACACCGTCAACGGCACGTCGGTCAGCAGGCCGAACGCCTGCAGCTGGGCGAACATCGACGGGGTGGTGTCGATCATGTCGATGCCGTGCTCGGCGATCAGCGCGACCAGCGCCTCGGCATCGGTCTGGGTCTGCTCGTCGACCACATGCACGCCATGGCCGTCGAGCAGGGCGACCAACGGCTGCCAGGCGGCGTCGAAGGCGAACGACCAAGCGTGGGCGATGCGCAGCGGTCTGCCCAGTCTTGCGGCCGCGGGCCGCAGCACGCGGTCCAGATGGTCATCGGCGTACGCCCCCACCGCGCCATGGGTTCCGATGACGCCCTTGGGTTCTCCCGTCGTGCCCGAGGTGAACACGACATACGCGGCCCGTTCGGGCGCGACGTCGACCGGCGTGAATTCGTCGTGCGGCCGGCCGGCCTCGAGGAGCTGTGCGGTCAGCTCGTCGTCCAGGACGATCGACGCGCCGGATTGGCGCAGGATCGAGGTGACCCGCTCCGGGGGCATCCCCGGCACCAGCGGCACGCACATGCCGCCGGCCTTGAGCACCGCGAGTATCGCGACGACGTACTGCGGATCGCGGAAAAGGCTTATGGCGACCGGTGTTTCGGGCGCGACGCCCTTGCGGACGAGCTGGGCGGCCAGCCGGGTGGACCGGTCATCCAGCTCGCGATAGCTCAGCGTGCCACCCGCCCAGCTGACCGCCGGGCTGTCGGCCGCGCTGGCCACGACGTCGGCGAACCGCGCGTGAATGCTCCGCGGTGACGTCGCGGCGGGCGCCCCGGCGGCACGCAGCGGGGCAACCTCGTCGTCGAAGAGGACGCTGATCTCGCGCAGCGGCCGCGCCCAGTCCCGCAGCAGCCGCTCGGCGGTGGACAGCACCCGACGACCGAACGTGGCCGCGGGAATGGCGCCCAGCGCGCCGTCGATCACTTCGATCAGCACCACCAGCTCGCCGGCATCCATGTGGGCGGCGACGGCGATCGGGAAATGCGACAGGGTTTGCAGGGCGGATGGCCGGAAGGTCGCACCGCCGGCGGTCAATTCGCCACTGGAGGACAGCCCGTTCATCGGGAAGTTCTCGTAGACCAGCAGGGTGTCGAACATCTCCCCGACCCCGCCGAGGGCACGCAATTGGGCGTGCCCGAGATAGCTGTGCTCGCGCAGCAGGGCGGCGTCGCGCTGCACGGCGCGGCATTGTTCGCCGGCGCTGGCGGCCGGGTCCAGCCGCACCCGCAGGGGCACGGTGTTGATGAACAGACCCACCATGGTCTCGACGCCGGTCAGTTCGGGCGGCCTGCCGGACACCGTGACCCCGAAAACCACGTCGTCGGTGTCGGTGAGACGGGACAACACCAGCGCCCACGCCATCTGCATCAGGGTGTTGACGGTGATGCCACGCGAACGGGCCTCGTCGACCAACCGCGCGGTGGCCTCGGCCGGCAGGCGCAGTTCGGTGGTGCGCGGCAGCGCCGTCTGCCGTCCCTGCGTCGTCTCCACCGAGCCCAGGGCGGCGGCCAGCAGGGTGGGGCCGGGCAGGCCGGCGAGGTGCCGGCGCCAGACCTGCTGGCTGGCCTCCGGCTCGCGACTGGCCAGCCAGCCGATGTAATCGCGGTACGGCCGCGGCGCCACGGGCAGCGCCGACAGGTTGCCGCCGGCCTGGTACAGGATCATCATCTCGTTGATGAACACCGGCATCGACCAGCCGTCGATCACGATGTGGTGGGCGGTGAGCACCAAACGCCATTGCGCGCCGGGCAATTCGATCAGCAGGAAGCGGATGGCCGGCCCGTGTTCCAGGTCGAAGGGCCGGCGGCGTTCGCCGGTTTCCAGCGCCGGCACGTCCTCGCGCGCGGCGCTGACGGATCGCCACGGCAACTCGACGCGGGAGGGCACGATCTGCACCGGCCGCGGGATGCCGCGGCTGAAGAAGCTGGCCCGTAGGTTCGGGTGGCGCACCAACATCTTCTCCGCGCACTCGCGTAGCAGCGCGACGTCGAGTGCGCCGGAGATGTCGGCGGCCATGCCGATCACGTACGGGTCGTCCGCGGCTTCGCCGTCGGCGAACTCGGCGAGCGTGGTCAGCGAGTACAAGCCCTCCTGCAGGGGGCTCAGCGCCATCACGTCCTCGATGTCGGGCGCGACGTCGGTGTCGGCGGCCGTCATGTCGTGCCCTCACGTGACGACGACCAAAGTTGGGTCACCGCAGCCAGATCCGTGGACGAGAGGCCGGAGGTGCTCATCGGCTCGAAACGGACGTCGGCCGCCTGGTCGTCCCGCTCGGTGTCAGCCTGCCCGTTCCCCAGAGCGTCCACGGCGGCGGCCAGCTGCTGCACCGTCGGATTCTCGAAGATCATGCGCGGGCTCACGGCCAGGCCGACGGCGCGCGCCCGCGAGGCCAGCTGCACGGACAGGATGCTGTCGCCGCCGAGGGCGAAGAAGTCGTCGAAGCGCCCCACTTCGGGGGTCGAAAGCAGTTCGGCGAACACCTTGGCCAGCGCCCGTTCGGTGTCCGTGCGCGCCGGTTCGGTCAGGCCACCGGTGCTGACCGCCGGGAGCGGCAGCCCGGGCCGGTTCAACTTGCCGGACTCAGTCTTGGGCAGGACGTCGAGAACGGTCAGCGACGACGGCATCATGTAGCCCGGCAGGGTCGTGGCGATCGCGGCGCGCACCTCCCCCGCGAACGCCGCCTTGTCGACGTCATCGACGATGGGCCGTTGGGGCACAACATATCCGGCCAGCGACGTGCCGCCGTGCACCTCCCAGGTGCGCGCGGCCGCGGCGGCGACGCCGTCGGCCGCCGCGAGGGCCGCCTCGACCTCGGCCAACTCGACCCGGAAGCCGCGGACCTGCACCTGGTGGTCGGAGCGTCCGACGAATTCCAGTTGGCCGTCCTCGGTCCACCGAGCCAGGTCACCGCTGCGGTACAAGCGCGAACCGGGCTCCCCGCCATAGGGGTTGGCGACGAACCGCGTCGCGGTCAGGGCGGGCCGTTTCCAGTACCCGCGCGCCAGCTGGTCACCGGCGTAGTACAGCTCGCCCACCACGCCGACCGGCACCGGACGCAGCCCGTCGTCGAGGAGGTAGGCCTGCGCGCCCGGGACCGGCTTTCCGACAAGCGGATTCGGCAGGCCCAACGGCCCGCGGGAAACCGCGCCGGAGGTCTCGGTGGAACCGATGTTGTTCAGCAACTCGGTCGCACCGTCGTCGGCGCACACCGACACCAGCCGTTGCAGCAGCGACGTGCTGACCGGCTCGCCACCGCACACCAGCCGCGACAGCGCGCGCACGGCGTCGGGCCGGCTGTCCACCAACGCCGAGACCAGGCTGGGCACGGCGGTCACCTGGGCGACCGAATACCGGGTCATCAACTCCCCGAGGGCCTCGGGGTCGCGGTGCTCGTCGTCGTCGGCCAGGATCATGGTCGCACCGGCGGCCAGGCCGGCCAGCATCTCCATCCCGCCTTCGAGGAAGGTGATCGACGCCTGCGCCAGCCGCACATCCTCGGTCCTCGGCGGGTAGTGCCGCAGCTGCCAATCCAGCCGGGCGGCCATCGAACGATGGGTGCCCACCGCGCCTTTCGGCTTGCCGGTCGATCCGGAGGTGAACACCAGATACATCGGGTCGTCGGGATGGGGCCGCGGCAAATCCCGCGACTGGGGATCGACGTCATCGCGGTCCACCAGGTCGCGCACGTGGGGATCGTCCAGCGAAATCAACTCGACTCCCGCAACGTGTGGCATGGTCGCCACCGCTTCGGTCGTTGCGACCACCACCGGCGGCGCGACGTCGTCGAGCATGAATTGCTTTCGCGCCAAGGGGTAACCGGGGTCGATGGGGAAGTAACCGGCGCCGGCCTTCATGATGGCCACCAGCGTCACGACCAGGTCGATGCTGCGGCGGGTCGACAGCCCGACCAACGCGCCCGGCCCCGCCCCGTTCTTGGCGAGCAGCGCGGCCAGGTTGTCCGAACGGCGGTGCAGCGCAGGGTAATCGATCCGCTCGTCCCCGCAGCGCACCGCGATCCGATCCGCGTCCCACGCCCGACTCGGTTCCAGCAGCTCGGGTATGGTGCGCGGCCTGTCGTGCGGTGCCGGCGCGCCGCGGCTCCAGTCCTGCAGGATGCGGTGCTGTTCTCCCGCATCGATCAGCGCAACGTCGCGCAGGCTCAAGTCGAGATCCTCGGCGAACGCGGCGACCGCCCGCGACAGCCATTGCGCCAACCGCTCGATGGTCGTTCTGGCGTAGAGCTCGGTACGGAAGATGACATTGCAGTTGTAGCCGACGTCGTCGGTGCCGTCGGTGCCGAAGAAGTTGACGCTGAGGTCGGCGTGGGCCATGTCGAAGATGGGGTCCAGCGACGTGCACACGGTGTCGCGTCCATCGCCGCCCGCGGGGGCGGTTTCGATGACCCGCGTGGCGGACAGGTGATCCCGGACGTGCACGACGACCTGGAACAGCGGGTTGCGCGACAGCGAGCGCACCGGGCTGACACTGTCGACCACCCGGTCGAACGGCAGGTCTTGGTGGGCGTAGGCGGCCAGGGCCGTCTCGCGGGCCCGTTTCAGCAGTTCGCGCAGCGTCGGATTGCCGTCCATGTCGTTGCGCAGCACCAGGATGTTGACGAAAAAGCCGATCAGTTGGTCCAATTCGGCTTCGGTGCGGCCGGCGACCGGGGTGCCCAACGGAATGTCCACGCCGCCACCGGCCTTGTGCAGCACCACTGCCACAGCCGTTTGCAGCAGCATGAATTCGGTGATGCCCAGCTCGCGGCACAGCTCGCCGAGCTTGGCGCGGGTGGCCGAGTCGATCTGGAAGTCGACGGATTCGCCCTCCCCGCTGGGCACCGGCTGGCGGGGGAAGTCCGGGCGCAACCCGGTGTCCTCCGGCAGCCCGGCCAGCTTGCGGGTCCAGTACTCCCGCTGCTCGGCGGCGATAGCGGACTCCTGGCCGCTGGCGTCCCCCAAAAACGTGCGCTGCCATGCCGCGTAGTCGGCGTACTGCACGCGCAGCGGCGCCCAGGACGGCGCTTCGCCACCGCGTCGGGCCCGGTAGGCCGTCATCACGTCGGAGAACAGCACACCCGCCGACCAATGGTCAGAGGCGATGTGGTGCACGACCACCGACAGCACGTGCTCGTCCGCGTTCTCGGTGCGCAGCACCGCGACCCGGATCGGCAGTTCCGAGTCCAGCTCGAAGCAATGGCGCCGCTCGATGTCGAGCTGCTCTTGCAGCCACGCCTCGCCGACGCCCTCCGCGCGGCGCACCGGAACCTCGACCCCGACCGGGCCCACAACCTGATAGGGCACGCCGTCCAGCTCGACGTAGCTGGTGCGCAGGATTTCGTGCCGCGCGAGGACATCGCCGACGGCGGCGATCAGCGCGTCGACGTCCCACGGACCGGTCAGCTTGGCCGCGAAGGGAATGTTGTTGACCGGGCTGGGCCCGTCCAGGCGGTAGGCGAACCAGCTGCGCAGCTGCGACGCCGACAGCGGCATCGGCTCGTCGTGTGCGGTTGCGATCAGCCTGGGGCGCGACTGCGTCAGTTGGCCCGAGCTCAGCTGGTCGATCCGCTCCGCCAGCAGGCCCACGGTGGCGAGCTCGAACACGTCGCGGATGCCGAGTTCCACACCGCACTCCGCGCGGATCGCGGTGACCAGCTTGGTGGCGACCAGCGAGTGGCCGCCCAGATCGAAGAACGAGTCGTCGACGCCCACCCGCTCGTGTCCGAGCAGCCCCGAGAACAGCTGGGCGACCCGGATTTCGGTGGGGGTCGTCGGGTCGCGGTACTCGGTGCCGGCCGCCAGTTGCGGTTGCGGCAGCGCGGCGCGGTCGATCTTTTGATGGGCGGTGATGGGGATCTCGTCGAGCACCACGTAGGCGGCAGGGGTCATATAGTCCGGCAGCGCGGCGGCCACCCGGGCGCGGATGCGTTCGACGTCAACGGTTTCCGTGCCGGCGCCCTCGGCCGGAGTCACGTATCCCACCAGGCTCTTGCCCAACTGCGGCAGGTCCATGGCCAGGACGACGGCTTGCCCGACACTGGGGTCGACCGAGATGGCGGCGGCGATCTCGCCCAGCTCGATGCGGAAGCCGCGGATCTTCACCTGCTCGTCGGCGCGGCCGACGAACTCGATGTCGCCATTGGCGTTACGCCGGGCCAGGTCGCCGGAGCGGTACATCCGCCCGCCCGGGGTGAACGGGTCGGCGACAAAGCGCTCGGCCGTCAGCTGCGGCCTGCGGTGGTATCCGTGCGCGACATGTGTTCCGGCGATGTAGATCTCACCGATCACCCCGGCAGGGACGGGCCGCAGCGCGTTGTCGAGCAGGTACACCTGGGTGTTGATCTTGGGCCGGCCGATCGGCACTATGCGCGTGCCCTGGGCGCCTTCCACCGGGTAGCTGGTGCAGTTCACGACCGTCTCGGTCGGTCCGTAGAAGTTGTGCAGCGACGCGTCGAAGGTGGCGTGGAACTTGTCGGCGATCTCGCCGGGCAGGGCCTCCCCGCCGATGGGCACCCGCCGCAACGTGCGCCACTGGCTGACACCGGGTAACGACAGGAAGAGTCCCAGCAGCGACGGCACGAAGTGCATCGACGTAATGCCTTCGCGCGCCAGAAGATCGGTGAGGTAGCCGATGTCGCGCAGTCCGTCCGGGCGCGGAATCACCAGCCGGGCACCCATGATCAGGGTGCCGAAGATTTCGCCCATCGACACGTCGAAACTGGGCGACGCGACCTGCAGCAGCCGGTCGGTCTCGTCGATCCGGTACTCGTCGCCGAACCAGACGAAGTACTCGGCGATGGGCGCGTGGGGCACCGGCACGCCCTTGGGCAGTCCTGTCGAACCCGAGGTGTAGATCAGGTACGCGGTGTTCTGCGGGCTCAGCGGCCGCAGCAACGCGGTGGGCGCCGTGGTCGGATAGCTCTCCAATCCGGAAACCGGTTCGCGCAGCACCAGTTTGGCGTCCGCATCCCCGAGAATGAAACTCAGCCGGTCCTCCGGGTAGGTGGGATCCACCGGAAGGTAGACGCCACCGGCTTTGAGCACGCCCAGCGCGGTGATGACCAGTTCGGGTGACTTGTCCAGCAGGACCGCGACGCGATCCTCGGTGCCGATTCCTTGCTCGATGAGCCAGTGCGCCACGCGGTTCGACTCTTCATCGATTTCGCGGTAGGTGTAGGCGCGCCCTTCGTAGACGACCGCAACGGCGTCGGGCGTGCGCGCCGCTCGCCGGCTGACCAGCTCGGACAAGGTGCTGGCCGGGGTGACGAATTCTTCACCGGTCGACACGGACCGCAGCCACTCGGCGTCTTCGTCGTTCATCAGCGCGCACGCCGACAGCGTCACGTCGGGGTCGGACAGCACGCTGTCCAGCAGGGCGGCGTAGTGGCGCAGCAGTTGCTGCACCAGCTGCTGATCCAGCACCTCGACGAGGTACTCGGCCTCGATGACGCCGCCGCCCAGGCCATCCGGCGTGCGGTTCAACTCGACCATCAGACTCAGCGGCAGCTGGTTGAAATGACCGCGCAACTCGGCGCGCTCGCAGCGCACGCCCGGCGGGCAAAAGCCGGCGCCGTCGGGCTCCCGCTGTCCGAAGCTGACCCGGGTCATCCGGTCCGCGCCGTGCCGGCGGTCCGGATTCGACTCACGCACCAGCCAATCCAGGTCGGCGCGCGAATGAGCGAAGGCGCCCACCGCGCCGTCCCGGGTCTGGGCCAGCAGTTCGCGGAACGTCTGGTGTGGCCGCGGCCGCAGCCGGACCACCACGGTGTTGCCGTGGTACCCGATGACATCCTCGGTTCCCACCCCGCGGTTCAGCACCGGGGCCGCGAACAGGAAGTCCGTCGACTGCGTGTAGCGGTGCACCAGGGCGCCGAACGCGGCCATCAACACCATGTAGGGCGTGGCGCCCGTCTCGCGGGCCAGCGCGGCCGCCCGGTCGACGACGTCCGCCGACAGTGGCGCGGTCGCGCGTTGCGCGCGCCAGGTGCTGGGCACCACCGACCCATTGGGGCCGGGAAGTTCCAGTGGCTCCGGGAGATCGGCCATCAGCGGCCGCCAGTAGTCCAGATCGGCCTGACGGATCGCGGTCGGGTCGGTGGCGAGATCCGGCAGCGCCGGCGCCGCGGCAAAGCCGTCCGGGTCGGTGTACGCACGGGTCAGGTCGGCGAAAAACGGCGCCCACGAGCCGTCGTCCCAGGCGATGTGATGCGCGGTGATCAGCATTATCAGCTCGTCGGCGCCCAGGTGCGCCACGGTGACGCGCAGGGGTGAATCCTTGCTCAGGTCGAACGGACGGCGAAAGTCCCGCTGCGCCAGCACATCCAGCCGCAACCGGCGGGCTTGATCGGCCAGTCCGGACAGGTCGTGCTCGGACCATTCGGGGTGTAGGTCGTCGCGGACGACGGGCCGCGGGTCGCCGTCACCGTCGGTGTCATACGTCGTATGCAGTACGGGGTGACGCGCGGCGACGGCGTCGACGGCGCGATGTAGCCGAGCGGCGTCCACGGCGCCGAGGAGGCGATAGGAGACGCAGATGTTGAGCAGCGCGCTGTCGGGATCGACCGACTGCACGAACCACATCCGGTGCTGGCCGGCGGACATGCGCGGCTCGTCGTAGGTGGCCACGGAAGCCGCGCCCGTCGGCCTGGCCAGGCCGCGTTCAGCGAGCTTGCGGCGCAGCAGTTCCAAGCGTTCCTCGTCGAGACGGGTGCCGGCGCCGGTGGTGTCTGTCACGCTAGGAGTCCAACCTTTCGAGCATCGCGAGCGTTGAGTGGTGCGCACCGTTGGCGGCGCCGGTGCGCTCGATGGGCGGCGGCGTGGGGCCACCGGGTGAGTCGGCGCGCAGCGCGTCGATCAGCTCGTTGACGGTGATGCCGCCGAGCATGCGCGCCACCGGAACCGAGTTCCCGACCGTCCGCCGCAGCCGCTTACGCAAATCGAGGGCGAGCAACGAGTCCACCCCAAGGTCGATCAGGGAGGTGCCCGGGTCGATCGACAGCGAATCACCCAGATGCAGCGTCGCGGCCAATTCGGCCCGTACCACCTCGGCGAGCGGCTTCGCGACGGCGACGTCTTCTTTTGCGCCGCCGTCACCGCTGTGCGAAGCACTGAACGGCATTGGCATTCCCTGGCTTTCGAAGAACACCTGCAGCCGGTCGAAGTCGGCGTCGAAAATCAGCGGGTCGCCGTCGTAGCGGTGCAGGCTGGCCTCGATCGCCGCCTCCGGCTCCATCGCCACCAGGCCCGAGCGTTCGGTGCGGGTGATCTCGTTGCCGACCACCACACCGGCGCCCTGCCACAGCCCCCACCGGATTGCCGTGCAGTCGCGGCCGTCGGCCCGCAGCTGGGCGGCCAGCACATCGAGCATCCGGTTGGACGCCGCGTAGGCCGCGTGGCCGTAGCCGCCCCAGGTCCCGAACACCGACGAGCAGGCGAGGATTCGGCAGTCCGGCCGCAGCGGCCAAACCTCGGCCATCAGCGCCAAACCGCGGACCTTGGCGTCGCACACGGCCGCGACATCGACACCGGTGAGGTCGGCGCGCGAGCGTGCCTGCGCGATGCCCGCGGTGTGGATCAGCAGCGACGCCCCCGAACCCGCGTGCGTCGCGGCCACGGAGGCCAGCGCGGCGCGGTCGGTGATATCGCATTGCGGGGCACGCACTTCGGCGCCGTGGCCGTCGGCGAGCTCGCGCAGCGCGGCCGGGTCCACGCCGGTGCGGCTCAACAGGGTGACGGTCCGCGCCCCGCGTTCGAGGCAGTACCGCGCGTACTGCAGGCCGATCGCCCCGCTGCCGCCGGTGATCACCACGTCGTCCAGGGCGGCGGCGTCGAGGGCCCGGCTGGTCGCCGATTCGCGGCATTCGCGGAATGTCCGTACGTGGCTTCGAACATGGCTCAGCGGCGGCTCGCCGCCCCGCAACGCCACCTCGGCCGCCTCGCCCGAGAGCGCGTCGGCGACGGCCCGCGCGGTCGCGGCGTCCACATCTGCCCGCTCGAGGTCGAGATGTCCGAAGGCCTGGTCGGGGAATTCGAACCCGACGCTGCGATGCATCGCCGCCAGGGCCGCCTGCGCCGGCGAGAGGTGGGTGTCGTCTCGATCGACCTGTTCGGCGCCGACGGTCAGTAGCCAGACGGCCCGGCATCGCGGCCCGATGAGCGCGGGGTAGTCGGGTAGGCCGGCATCGGGACGGGCGGCGATCTGCTCGATGGCGGCCGTGGCGTCGTGCTCGTCGAGACGCGGCGCCACGATTGCCAGGACCTCCGCCTCGTTCGGTGCCACCACGCGGCAGTCGCCTTGCGCCGCAACGGCATCGGCGAGCGAACGGGCGAGAGCGTCCGTACCGAAGAAGCCGATGTCGGGACGTGTCGCAACGGTGTGCGAGGTGGCGTGCTGCCAGTCCTCGACGGCCACGGTCGGCGCGGACGGTGAGGCCGCTTCGGTCACTCGTTCCGGCGCCGCCCAGAGGTGCACCGCGCGCATCGGCGCGTTCGGGAAGCCCCGCAGCGGAGGCTGATCAGCGTTCGGGACGGCATCGGCCCACCGGCAGCCGGGGTCGGCGGCCGCGACCGCGGCGATACTCGCCGAGAGCGACTCGGTGACCGGCCGCTCGCGGTGGCCCGAGCCGACGACAACCGACTCGTCGCCGACGATGTCGCCCAGCGGATAGAGCAGTGAGGGGTGCGCCGAGAGCTCCACGAACGTGTCGGCCCCGCAGGCGCGGGCGTACTGCACGGCAAGATCGAAGCGCACGGTGCCGCAGAGGTTTTCATACCAATAGTCCGAGAAATCGGTCCCTTCGCCCAACTCGGCACCGCGGGTGGAACCGACGAAGCGCACCGGCCCGTCCCGGAACGCCGACCGCGGCGTCAGCTCGGCCAGGCTGGCACGCAATGGCCGCAGCGCACTGGTGTGGCCCGGATAGTCGACGGACAGTTGATGGGTGAACACGTCGCGCTGTTGCGCCAGGCGCACCGCGGCGGCCACCGCGTCGTGATCGCCGGCGACCACGGTCGACGACGGGCCGTTGACCGCCGAGACCTCCACCCAGCCGGGCGCCTCGGCCAGCAGCGACTCGGCGACGTCGAGGCCGGCGCCCAGCACCGCCATCGCGTAACGGCCCGTCAGCCGGCCGACCACGGTGGCGCGGGCGACCACGAGGGCGACGGCGTCGGGCAGCGAGATCGCCTCCGCCACATAGGCCGCCGCCACCTCGCCGAGGCTGTGGCCGATGGTGATATCGGGCAGCACACCGCAGCATCGCCATGCCTCGGCCAGGCTGACCGCGTGGGTGAACTGCGCTCCCTGAATTTCGGGGCGTGACCAGCTACGCTCTTCCTTCCCCACCAGATATGGCAGCGGAGAGGCGAATCCGGCGACGACGAACTCTTCGGCGCACCGGTCGGCCGCCTCCCGGTAGGCGGGCAGCTCCCGGTAGGCGCCGGCGCCCATCGCCTGCCATTGATTTCCCTGGCCGGGGAACACGAACGCGATGCGCGGCGGCGTGGTCTTCGCGGAATGCGTGACCAGCTCCTGTTCCTCGCCCCGCGCGATCGCCGCCAGCCCGGCGGCCAGCTCGGCGGCGTCGGCCGCGCGCAGCACGGCGCGGTGCCGGCGGGGGCGCCGCAGCCGCAGCAGGGTGGATGCGATCGCGGCGGTCGCGTTCGGCGAATCGATGCGGCCCAGGTAATCGAGGATCGCCGCGGCGTCCCGGCGGATCAGCTCCGGGTCGTGGGAACTGAGCAGCACCGGGATGCGCCCGTCCGGCAGATGATGGGTGAGCATCACGCCACCTCGGGAACGGAGACAATCAGATGCGCGTTGGTGCCGGCGATCCCGAACGCGGACGCCGCGGCGATGCGCTGCCCGTCGGTCGCGGGCCACGGTGTCAGGGTCTGCGCCAGCCGCAAACCCTGTTTGTCCCAGTCGATTTCGGGGCTTGCGTTGTCGGCGTGCAGCGTGGGCGGGACGGCCCCGTGTTCGGCGGAGACGAGCACCTTGGCCAGTCCCAGCGCGCCGGCGGCGGCCAACGAGTGGCCCACGTTGGACTTCACCGACCCCAGCAGCGCCCCGGCGCCGGCCTCGGTGTCGCCGTAGGTTTGTGCCAGCGAGCGCAATTCGGTGCGGTCGCCGAGCCGGGTGCCGGTGCCGTGCCCCTCGATCATGCCCACCTCGGCGGGCTTGATCCCGGCCTGGGTGATGGCCCGTTGGAAGAGGCGGACCTGGGCGTCGCCACTGGGGGCGCTGAGCCCGGCGCTGCGCCCGTCCTGGTTGATGGCGGTGGCGCGCACCTCGGCCAGGATCCGGCGGCCGGCGCGCACCGCGGCCGATTTGCGTTGCAGCACGAACATCGCCGCCCCCTCGGCCCACACGGTTCCGCTGGCCTGCGCGCTGTAAGGGCGGCAGTAGCCGTCATCGGAGAGGGCGTGTTGTTTGGAAAACTCGACGAAGAACCCCGGTGAGCCGAGCACATTGACCCCGCCCGCGATGGCCATGTCGCAGTCGTCGTTCTGCAGGGAACGCACCGCGACGTGGAAGGCCACCAGCGCGGACGCGCACGAGGAATCCAGGGTCAGTGCCGGGCCGGCCAATCCCAGCGTGTAGGCGATGCGGCCCGAGATGACGCTGAGGGCGGTCCCGGCGAGCAGATGGCCGCTGTGTTCGGAGAACCTGGCCATCTCGGGCCCGTAGCCCGTGGCGGAGGCGCCCACGAAGCACCCCACGTCGTGGCCGGCAAGGTCGTCGGGATTGATGCCGCTGTTTTCCAGGGCGCGCCAGGCCACGCGGAGCGACACCCGCTGCTGCGGGTCCATCACCACGGCCTCGCGGGGCGAGATGCCGAAGAATTCCGGGTCGAATGTGGTTGCCCCGCTGAGGAATCCACCGCGATCGTGAATCGCCTTGAAACCGCTCCGGCGCGAGCCGGCGAGCAGTTCGCGCACGGCCCACCCGCGGTCGGTGGGAAAGGGTCCCAGTGCCTCCCGGCCGTGCACCAGCAGATCCCAGTACCCTTCGGCGTTTTCGATGCCGCCGGGCGCCTCGACACCCATTCCCACGATCACCACGGGGCCGACGCTCTCGGCGTCATACGCATCGTTCGACATCGGTATCACCCGGCATTCACCTGCGCGGCGACCGCGTCGACATGGTCGTAGACGTAGAAGTGCCCGCCCTCATACAGCGACACGGCGAAGGATCCCGCGGTGTGTTTTTCCCACTGGCGCAGCACACCGGTCCCGATGCGGTGGTCGTCATGGCCACCCAACACGTGGATGTCGGCGCCGATGCGGACGTCGGGGCTCGGGTCGTAGCGGTTGAAGGCCTCGTAGTCGGCGCGCACCGCGGTGGTCAGTAGTTCCGAGAACTCTTCGTCGGCAAGCAGTTCCGGGTCGGTGCCGCCCAAATCGGCGATGTCCGCCAGCAGCCCGTCGTCGCTGGTCGGCAGTTCGGGCATGTCGGCGACGACGCACGGCGGCGGACCCGCCGATACCCAGAGTTTGCGGACGGCCGCACCGTGCGTCTCGGCGACGCGGGCGAATTCGAAGGCGACGACGGCACCCATGCTGTGGCCGAACAACGTCAGCGGTGCGACGCTGGGCCATGGTGCGGCCTGGAAGAGGCCGGCGGCCAGGTCGTGCACGCTTTCGTGTGCGGGCTCGCTGAGGCGGTCGGCCCGCTGTGGATACTGCACGACGTAGGTGTCGCCACCGGCGGCCAGCGCCGCCGCCAGCACCCGATAGCTCGCGGCGGCCGCACCGGCATGCGGGAATACCACCGTGGCGCCCGCACGGCGGTCCGCCGACCCGTCGTTGCGGCCCCGGGTCAGCTTGATCCAGGACGGGAACGTGGAAGACACGGTGATCAGATTATTCAATGTCATTGCACCGTTTACGATTTCGCGGGTTGCTGAGAGGCCGCCAGAACCGATTCGGCGTCCATGCCGATAACCTCCAGATATAGCTCGGCGACCTGGTCAAGCCGGCCGGGGTCGCGCTCACCGGCCCCGAGGACCGCGGCCAGCGCCGACACGGTTCGGTTCGCGAAGATGTCGGCGACCATGATGTCCGGCGCGTCCAGCCAGGCCCGAATTCGCGCCACCGCCTGTGTGGCCAGCACCGAGTCACCGCCGAGGGCGAAGAAGTCGTCGTCGATACCGATGTTCTGCCGGCCGAGCAGGTCGCCCACGATCATGGCGAGCGCGGATTGAAGTGGCGTCGACGGCGCGCGGTGGCCGGGCCGCTGCGATTGCGAAACGGCGCTTTCCAATTCGCGCGCCACGGCGCGCCGGTCGAGCTTTCCGGCATCGGTGAAACCGATCCGCTCCACGACCGTGATGTGGCGCGGAATCATGTGCGCGGGAACGAGGTCGGCGAGAGCCTGCCGGATTCCCTCGGCGGTCACGGAGGCATCGTCAGCGCACACCTGCGCGGCCAGCACATCGGATTCGCCGGACACGGCGATCAACGCGGCCACCGCCGTGCGCACCCCCGGCACGCGCCGCAACGCGGTCTCGACCTCGCCGAGCTCGACGCGGTACCCGCTGATCTTGACGCGGTGGTCGGCTCGGCCGACGAATTCGAGGGTGCCGTCGGGCCAGTAGCGGACCAGATCGCCGGTGCGATACCAGATTCGGCCGTCGTGTTCGACGAAGCGTTCGGCGGTGAGATCGGGGCGTCCGCGGTAGCCGCGCGCGATGCCGCGGCCGGACACCCAGTACTCGCCGGGCACCCAGTCGGGACAGTCGGCGCCGGTGTCGTCGACGACGCGGCAGGCGTTGTTGGGCAGCGGGACGCCGAACGGCAGCGCCGTCCAGTCGTCGGGTATCGGCTCGGTCACCTCGAAAATGCTGTTGTGCACCGGGGTTTCGGTAGCTCCCCCGAGGCCGGCGAACCGGAGGTTGGGGGCTTCGGCCCGCAGCCGGCGCACCACCTCGGGGCGCACCCAGTCGCCTCCGGTGGGCACCACCCGCACCGAGGACAGCCGCCCGCGGCCGACCTCGACCAGCATCTCGAGCCAGCCGGGCATGAAATGCAGCACGGTGACCTGGTGGGCGTCGATGAGCCGGGCCCAGGCGTCGGGATCACGTCGCTGGGCTTCGTCGACCACGACGATGGAGCCGCCGGTGCGCAGGGTGACGAACACGTCCATGACCGAGATGTCGCCCTCGAGGGTCGATAGGGCCAGGCATCGATCCGCGGGGCCGATGTCGAAGTGGCGGCCGATGAATTCCACGGTGTTCATCGCCGCGTCGTGGGTGACCTCGACGCCTTTGGGTTCGCCGGTGGAGCCGGAGGTGAACAACACGTAGGCGAGCGCGGCGGGATCGACTCTCGCTGAAGTGATCTCGGTGCTCGCGGGCGCGCCGCCGAGGATGTCGGCGAGCACCACCTCGGGCACCGGCATGGACAGGCGTTGTCCTCCGCACACCACGGCCAGGCTCACCCCGCCGGACTCGAGGATGCGCTCGGCGCGATCGCGTGGCTGGTCGACGCCGATCGGCAGATAGACGGCACCGACGGACAGGATGCCCAGCAGCGCGGGAATCTGCTCGGCGGTTTTGGGGCCCATCACCGCGATGGTGTCCCCGGCGGTGACGCCGGCCGCACGCAGCGCGGCCGCCACGGCCAGCGCCTGGTCGCGTAGCTGCGCGTAGCTGAGGTCACCGGAACTGGCGAAGACCGCCGGCGCATCGGGTCGCTGCTCGGCTTGCCGAAAGAACCCGTCGTGCAAGGCTTCTCCGCTCGGTTCGGCGGTGCGGCCGTTGGCCGCCTCGCGCACCGCGCGCTGAGCCTCGGGCAGTGCCGGGGGGCCCGGCGCCTCCCAGGCTTCGTCGGCGGAGGCCAGCCGGAGCAGCTCGTCGATGTGATGCGCGAACATCGCGTCGATGACGCCGGCAGGGAAGACGCCTTCGCGCACATCCCAATTCACCAGGACGCCGCCGTCGAATTCGGTGACTTGCGCGTCCAGCAGCACCTGCGGCCCCTGGGAGATGATCCATCCCGGTGTGCCGAATTGGCCGGTCACGTCGGAGCTGAACAGCTCGCCGAGTCCGAGCGCGCTGGTGAAGACGACGGGCGCGAGCACCTGGGTGCCGCGATGACGGCTGAGGTCACGAAGGACCGACAGACCGGGATAGGCCGAATGGGCGGCGGCGGTGCGCATCGCGTCCTGCACCACCTGGGCCCGTGCCGCCGCGGTGTTCGCGCGGGTGAGGTCGACGTCGAGCAGCAGCGAGGAGGTGAAGTCGCCGACCAAGGAGTCGACGTCCGGGTGCAGCGCCTGGCGCCCGAACAGCGGAACGTTCAGCAGGAAGCGCGAGGTGGTCGACCAGCGCGCCAGGGTGTTGGCGAACCCCGCGGCCAGCGCCATCGCCGGGGTGAACCCGCGGGCCTGGGCGCGCGCGAAGAGCGCATCGCGGGTGTGCGGGTCCAGCCAGTGCCAGCGCCGGGTGCTTTGGTTCTCGGCGCGGCCCGCGGTGGTCGGCAGGGCGGGCGGGTCTGGCAGCTCGGGAAGGCGCTGCGCCCACCAGGCGCGGTCCGCGTCGCGGGCCGGTTGCGGCCGCGCGTCCTCGGCCTCGATGGCCTGGCGGTACTGCCGGTAGCTGTAGTGCAGTTCGGGCAGGTCGCGTCCGAGGTAGAGCGCCGCCAGGTCGGCCATCAGGGTGCGATAGCTCATCGCGTCGGCGGCCTGCATGTCCAGGTCGACGTGCAGCCGCGACCGTTCGGCCGGCAGCAGCGTCACCGCGAGCTCGAACACCGCGCCGTCGAGCTGCTGGTGTGATTTGGCGGCGCGGATGGCGGCGAGCCGCCGGTCGGCCTCGCCGATGCTCCGCTCGCGCAGGTCCTCGACGTGGACCGGGAAGGGGCCGAACTCGTCGGCCGGGGCGATGCGCTGGGTGCCGTCGGGCAGGAACCGCACCCGCAGCATCGGATGGCGCCGTGCCAGCGCGGTCGCCGCGGCGCGCAGGCGTTCCGGATCGATTCCTCCGCCGTCGAATTCGACGTAGAGGTGTCCCGCGACGCCGCCGAGCTGCTGGTTTTCCTGGCGGCCGACCCACATCGCGTGCTGCATCGGGGCCAGCGCAAAGGGCTCGTCCTCCCCGGACCGCGCAGCGTCCGCGGGCGCATCGGCGGGCTCGGCCGGCCGATCAGCGCTCGGCCTGCCGGCGTTGACCAGTTCCGCCCAGGCCTCGACCGTCGGCGTTTCGGCGAGCGTGGCGAAGTCGACGGCGATGCCCTGGCGGCGCCAGCGCCCGGCCAGGGTCATGATCCGGATCGAGTCCAGGCCCTGACCGATGAGGTTGCTACACGGCTGAACTGCATCGACGTCGACGCCGAGGAGTTCGGCCACCTCCGCCCGGATGTCCTCCGAGCGTGCCGGGGCGTGCACCACAGACCCTCCCTGGATTAGCACAGGCTGCCCTAATTTTTTGGTTACCCTATCCTTACTCCGTGCATCCCCGCTACTAAGCCCCCGTCTAAGGAGCCATGACCCCGAACACAACGCCGCCGGCCGGAGTCCTCGACGGGTTCGTGCCCTTCCCCGCTGATCGCGCCGCCGCCTATCGGGCGGCCGGCTATTGGGCGGGACGGACGCTGGACACGATCCTGACCGACGCGGCTCGGCAATGGCCCGATCGAACCGCGGTGCGCGACGCCGTGGGCGGTACCCGCTTCAGTTATGCGGACCTCGACGACCAGGCTAACCGCGCCTCCGGCGGGCTGCGGGCACTGGGTATCGCGCCGGGCGACCGGGTGCTGCTGCAGTTGCCGAACAGCTGCCAGTTCGCGGTGGCCTTGTTCGGGTTGCTGCGGGCGGGCGCGATCCCAGTGATGTGCCTGCCGGGACATCGGGCGGCCGAACTCGGGCATTTCGCGGCGGTCAGCGGCGCCACCGGGTTGGTGATCCCTGATACGGCAGCCGGTTTCGACTATCGAACGATGGCGCTCGGGCTCGTCGAAGAACACCCGACGCTGCGGCACGTCCTCGTCGACGGCGACCCGGGGCCCTTTACCTCGTGGGCGCAACAGCGCGAGCAGGCGCCCGCCGCCCCGCCGCCCTCGCCCCGCGACCCGGGATCGCCTGCGCTGCTTCTGGTTTCGGGCGGGACCACGGGCACACCCAAGCTCATCCCCCGCACCCACGACGATTACGTGTTCAACGCGACGGCCAGCGCCGAACTCTGCCGGCTCACCTGCGATGACGTCTATCTGGCGGTGCTGTCGGCCGGCCACAATTTTCCCCTCGCCTGTCCCGGCCTGCTCGGCGCGATGACGGTGGGCGCCACCACCGTCTTCGGCACCGATCCCAGCCCCGAGGCGGCCTTCGCCGCCATCGACCGCCATGGCGTCACGGTCACCGCCCTGGTGCCGGCCCTGGCCAAACTGTGGGCGCAGGCCTGCGAGTGGGAAACGGTGACTCCAAAAACCTTGCGGCTCTTACAAGTCGGTGGCGCCAAGCTGGAGTCCGAGGACGCCCGCCTGGTGCGCACCGCCTTGACGCCGGGCCTGCAGCAGGTGTTCGGGATGGCCGAGGGGCTGCTGAACTACACGCGCCCCGACGATCCGCCCGAAGTCACCGAGCACACGCAGGGCCGGCCGTTGTCCGCCGCCGACGAACTGCGCGTCGTCAATGCGGCGGGCGAGCCCGTGCCCCCCGGCGAGGAAGGCGAATTGCTGGTCCGCGGACCCTACACGTTCAACGGCTACTTTCGCGCCCAGCGCGACAACGAGCGCTGCTTTGACGCGCAAGGCTTCTTCCGCAGCGGTGATCTCGTCCGGATCACCGACGACGGCTACGTCGTGGTCACCGGCCGCGTCAAAGACGTCATCTGCCGCGGCGGCGAAACCATCTCCGCGGCGGACCTCGAGGAGCAGATGCACAGCCACCCGGCGATCTTCTCGGCGGCCGCGGTGGCGCTCCCCGACCCTTATCTGGGCGAGAAGATCTGTGCGGCAATCGTTTTCGACGGCCCTGAGCTATCGCTCGCGGAGCTTAACGGCTACCTCGACGGGCGTGGCGTGGCCGCGCACGCGCGTCCCGACGTCTTGGTTCCGATGACCACGCTGCCCACCACGCCGATCGGCAAGATCGACAAAAAGGCGATCGCCGGCCAGATTTCGGCGCGCTAGCACCACGCCGTGCGTATGGTAGCCACGATCACTAGTTGGTTTGCAAGGGCGCTGGGTTCACCGAGTGTGTGGACGAAATGAACCAAATCCGTACCTAGGCCCCACACTCGGCGCGGCCCTGTCCGCCTCAGGGCCACCTACCCGCGATCACCCATCGCCGCGTAAAGCTTCGCCAGCAATTCCGCCGTGGTCGCGAAGTCCATGCAGGCGTCGGTGACGGATTGGCCGTATGTCAGTTCGCCGCTGAGCGATTGGGCGCCGGCCACCAAAAAGCTCTCCAGCATCAGGCCGGCGATGCCGCGCTCGCCCGCCGCGATGCGCGCGGTCACCTCGGCGGCGACCTCGGCCTGTCGCACGTGGTCTTTGGCGGAGTTGGCGTGTGAGCAGTCGATCATGACCAGCTCGGAAAGCCCGACCCCGCGCAGCCGTTCGATGGACGTGACCACCGAGGCCGCATCGTAATTCGGGCCGGCGGTACCGCCCCGCAGGATCACGTGGCAGTCGGGATTGCCCATGGTCTCGACGACGGCCGCGCGGCCCACGTCGTCGGTTCCGAAGAAATGGTGGGGCGCCGCCGCGGCTTTGACGCCGTCGATGGCGACTTGGATGTTGCCATCGGTGCCGTTCTTGAATCCGATCGGCATCGACAGCCCCGATGCCAACTGGCGGTGCACCTGCGACTCGGTGGTCCGCGCGCCGATGGCGCCCCAGGCGACGGCGTCGGCGATGTACTGCGGGCTGGTGGGCTCCAAGAATTCGCAGCCCACCGGGAGGCCGACGTCGATGATGTCGAGCAGCAACCCTCGTGCGGTGCGGATCCCCCGTTCCACGTCGAAGCTGCCGTCCATGGCGGGGTCGTTGATGAGCCCCTTCCACCCGACGGTGGTGCGCGGCTTTTCGAAGTAGACCCGCATTACGATCTTCAGCCGTTCGGCGTACCGGGTCGCAAGCGGGGCGAGCCGGCGTGCGTAGTCGAGCGCGGCGGCCGGATCGTGCACCGAGCAGGGGCCGACGACGATGAGCAGGCGGTCGTCGTGGCCGGCCAGGATTGCCGACACCTCGTCGCGGTCGCGCTGGACGGCCTCGGCGCGCGCGGGTGTCAGTGGCAGTTCGGTGCGAATCGCGGCCGGAGCCGAGAGTTCTCGGAACGAGACGATCCGATGGTCGGACGTGTCGACAGCTGTGGTGACGTCGGTGAGGGACATGGTGGGTGTGTCTTTCTGTGTTGGCTGCCAGGGCACGCCCGCTGGTTCCCGATGCCCTGAAAAGCGAAAAGCAGCGACCGTGTGGTCACTGCTGGGCTCCGGGTCTCAGTCGTGCGGGTGCGTCAACCAGACGCCTCATCGCCGGCTCCGCCCGGAGCCTCGATAAAGCGCCAATACGCGCGCACGCCGATGTTCACGTGGGCGAACATACCATGTGGGGCCGGGCCCGCTGACAGCCGTCGCTCCACGTGAAGCCGGTTGATAGGCCCGCGGTCACGCGCGGCCGCCAAACATTCGTTCGGGGAACTCGTTTTCCTGGTCGTCTACGACCCGCCGCACGTGGCGACAGACTAGCCAATCGCGTTGGTGCGCAACGCGCTAAGGAGTCTGTCCATCACCACGCCGGCGTCCGCCCGCGCCTGGTGGTAATCGTCCGCACGTGCGATGTAGAGCGTTGCTTCGCGCAGCGCCCCCATGATGGTCAGGGCCGTCGCCTCGATCGGCTGGCGCGGGATGCTGCCCGACTCAATGGCCTCGGTCAGCAGCCCCGTGACGAATCCGATGTTGTACCGGTGCCCGATGGCGCTCCAGCGTTCCCATCCCAGCACCGCCAGCGCCTCGAGCAAAACGATGCGTTGAATCTCGGGATCGGCGCACGCGTCCAACCACAGGGCGGCGCACAGCCGCATGATCTCGACGGGATCGCCGTGCCCCGCCGCCGCGACGGCGTCTCCCATTCGGGCGGCCATCTCCCCCTCCACCTGCTCGAACACCGCCGCGAACAGCTCTGTCTTGTCGGCGAAATGGTGATACAGGGCGCCGCGGGTCACCCCCGCGTTGCGAACGATCGTTTCCAGGGATGCGTCGGCAAACCCCAACGACGCAAACAACGGCCGGGCGGCAGCGACCAGCGCTTCACGCGTGCCGGCCGCGCGCTCTGCCTGTGTGCGACGACCGCCCGTCGCCATCAATCCCCGCCTCTCACGTGTGCATTCTCATACATACCGCGCGGAGGTCGTGGGATGTCCCGCCCGACGGCGTAGCGTCGAGGTCCGCGGTGGACTCAAAACACCCTGAGCCGACGAATCACGTTCAGAGTCGATGGATCCCCCTCGGCTTGAACGCCCAAGCTTTCCCAGGTACCGCGCTGGGTAACCCACCGCACGAAAGCTTGCGAATCAGACGTGATGTGCGTGGCGACATCGTCGTGGTCGCCGATGCGGAGGATCCGAGGGCACAGGCCGTCGAGGCGAAGCTCCACGCCTGTCTGTAACTCGTTGAGCAGACTCGTGTTCTGCTGCGGCAGGGCCGCTTCGATCCAGTCGAGGGTGGGCGCGAGCCGTAGCTGGTCGACGGGCGGCGGTGCACCTTGCAGCGGCCCATCCGGAGGAAAAAGGTCGTACCGGATGTGGACGAAGGCTTCGAAGACGAAGGTTGTCGGCACGACCGACGCCGGATAGGTGCCGACATCGCCTATCGGAATGTCGACGTCCTGACCTTCGACGGCGGCGAGCACCTCTAGACCCCGCGCGCTCACCGATTCGTAGTCGGCCACGACCTCTTGGGGGGTCATCGAGCGTCGCGACTCGACATAGATGTCCGCCGCGCGCTCGGCCGGCAAATCGCCGGGATCGGGCAGGGCCGATGGGTCGACCGCCAACCAGAAGCTGCACGCCATATGGGACACGAGATCTTGCACCGACCAACCCGAACATCCACTGTCCTTGGCCCACATCGAATCCGGCATCTGCGAGCAAAGCTGCAAAACGGTCCTACGTTCTTCCGCTATGGCCTCGAGCACGGCACTCATGATCCCACCTCCACATACATACAGTATGTATTAACATACACACGGTATGTATGTGGTTCAAGTGGAACATCGAAGTTGGTATCGACCGCCAAAAACGCCACCCCCCGGCGTTTGTCGGGGCCACCCGTGTCAGATTGAGCCGGCGTGTGCGGCGACCAAAGGCGCTGTCGCGCGGCGTGATCGGCGTACCGGCAGCCCGAATCCGACCATCGCATCGAGGATGGCCTGGCTTCGGCGGGTGATCACATGGTCGTCCACGGGCGCCGGGCGCGGGATCTGAGCGGCCACCCCGACGATCGCCGACCCCACGATGTGCCACATCGCCGTGACCGCGACGGCGCCGTTGCTGATTGCGTGCACGGAGTCGAACAGCCGCGACAGGCTTCGGTGGCAGCGATGCGCCACCCAAATCGCCAGTGCCGCTTCGTTCGGCAGCGTGAGCACGCCCTCTCGGCGCGGGCGCCGCCCGAAGGCATCGCCACTGCGCGCGGCCGCGCAGGGATCGTCGGGCAGCACGCGCAGCGTGGGGTCCACCACGGCGGCCCAATCAATTGCACCGTCGCGATCGCGGTGCAGCCAGAGATTTTCCAGGCCGGCGTCCCAGGCTCTTCCTTCCAGCAGCACCAGCGGCAGCATCCGGCCGATAATCTCGTGGATGAGGCTGGCCACCAGTTGCCGCGCGGCGGCGTGGCGACCGATGTTTTTCGCGGCATCGTCGAACATCGCCTGCAGCAACGTGTCGGTCCGCTGTGAATCGAGAGGCCACCAGCGCTGTCGCGAGACATCGTCGAGCACGGCGATGCCATACACCAAGGGACACCCGGGAAAAAGTGCGCGCAGGCGACGGCTGGACTCATGCACCGGAAGCTCCCGGCGGATGTCCATCCCCGATATCAGCGGATGGTGAATCGCGGTGCGCATGTGAGCAACCTCCCGTGTCAGTTAGGTTAGGCTACCCTATGCTAGCCCTGGGTCGGGCGGCGCTCCCGCCCGGTCAGCGACACAGGTCCGCGCACAGAGGAAGCGACCATGACCGCCCAACCGAAGTTTTCACTGATCGTGGGCTACGGCACCGACATGGGTAACGCCGAAGACGCGGCCGTGTCGTTCGCCGAGGCCGTCCAGGAAGCCATGGGCATCGAATCGGAAGCGGTGGAACTCAACCAGGTCGAAATCGCCGACCTGCAATCGGCGAGCCATTTCATCGTGGTCACCTCGACGTTCGGCGACGGCGAGTTCCCCGACAGCGCCGCGTTGTTCTGGGAGGCGATCAGCGCCGAAAGCGCCGGCCGGCTCGACCATTTGAAGTTCGCCGTGCTGGCGCTCGGCGACAGCAGTTACGAACTGTTCTGCAATGCCGGCCGGCTCCTCGACGAGCGCCTGGAAGCGCTGGGAGCGGTCAGGCTGACCGCGCGTGTCGATGTAGACGGCGCCTACCAGCAACTCGCGACGGCGTGGACGGGCGACCTGGTCAAGCTGCTGGCCGCCGACCGCGCTCATGCGGGACCGCGTGTCGCGACGGTTGCCAAGGAGGCAACGGCCGCTCCTCCCCCGCCGGGCCGGGATCACCATCAGCGTTTTGAGGCACCGATAGTCGTGAACCGGCTGCTCAGCGCGCCGGGTTCGGAGAAGGAGGTTCGTCACTACGAGTTGGACCTCACCGGCGCCGGAATCGCCTACAGCGCCGGCGATTCGATCGCGGTGCATGTCGCCAACGACCCCGACTTGGTCGACGCAGTGCTCGCCGAACTCGATGCGGGCCCCGACCATGCGGTGGCCGGCTACGACGAGCCGCTCGGCGTCCTGCTGGCCCACCACCTGGATATTCGGGCTCCGTCGCGGGCGCTGCGGGCGCTGGTGGCATCCCGCGCCGGGGATGCCGACGCGGTCGCCGCCCTCGCCGGTGACGGAACCGCGAAGCCCGGCACGTGGTTGTACGGCAGGGACGTGCTCGACCTGATCAGGCTGGGCGAGCTCAGTGTGGACGAACTCGTGGACGCCTTGCGTCCCTTGCAATTCCGTGACTATTCGATCGCGTCGAGCCCGGTGGTCCATCCCGATCGCGCGCATTTGACGGTCGCGACGGTGCGGTACACCGCCCGTGGGCGCCGGTATGGCGGGGTGGCCTCGACCTTCCTGGCCGACCGCAGCGAGACGGCACGCGTGCACCTGCGACCGAATCACTCCTTCCGCCTGCCCGGCGCTGACGTCCCGATCATCATGGTCGGTCCGGGGACCGGCATTGCGCCGTTCCGCGGCTTTCTGCAGGAACGGCAGGCGACCGGGGCGCCGGGCCGGGCGTGGCTGTTCTTCGGCGCGCGGAATCGGGCGCTGGACTTCCTCTACGCCGACGAACTGCACGGCTTCCGGGAATCGGGCGTGCTCACGCGACTCGACCTGGCGTTCTCCCGCGACGGAAACGAGGATGCCACGAAACAGTATGTGCAGCACCGCATGTGGGAGAACGCCGCGGAAATCTTCGGCTGGCTCGAAGAGGGTGCGCACGTGTATGTGTGTGGCGACGCCGAGCGAATGGCCAAGGACGTCGACGAGGCGTTGCGAGCGCTGGTGGCCCACGCCGGCGCGATGGAGGCCGAGGCCGCCCACGCCTATGTCAACGAGCTGATCAAGAATCACCGGTACGTGCGCGACGTCTACTGACGGCCGGTGTTCACTGACTCGCGGCGGTGGGATATTCCGGGCGCCAACGCACCTCGGCGATACGGTCGGCGAGCTCCGCGTCGCTGCGCGTCGGGGCGACGCCGTCCACCACGGCCTGCATGGCGACCGCGTGCGCGATGCGGACGGCGACATCGGGCACGTCCGACCACGCGGGCAGCAACGGCCGGTCGGGGTCCGTGAGGGCGGGCGACGCCTCGCCCAACGTCTCCGCGGCGACGCGCATCATCTCGTCGGTGACCCGGGTCGCCTGGGCCGCCGTGACGGCCAAACCCATCGCGGGGAAAATATAGACGTTATTGCATTGGGCGACAGGGCGTTCCAGCCCGTCGCGGCGCAGCGGCGCGAACGGCGATCCGGTGGCGATCAGGGCGCGCCCGTCGGTCCACCGATCCAACTCCGCCGGGTGCGCCTCGGCCCGGCTCGTCGGGTTGGACAGCGGGAAGATGATCGGTCGGTCGGTCTTGCCCGCGAGTTCCCGCACGATCGCTTCGGTGAACGCGCCCGCGGCGGTGGACAAGCCGAGCAGCACGCCGACGTCGACACGGTGGACGACATCGGCGAGCCGGGCGCGCCCGGACACGCCCCAGCCCGCCACCCGCGCGGCCGGCTGAGCAAACCCGCGCTGCGCGGCGGACAGATCGGTGCGGTCATCGGTGAGCAGCCCTTCCACGTCGACGACCCAGATGCGCTCCGAGGCAGCGCCTTCGGACAATCCCTCGTTCACCATTTGGCGGCGAATCATGTCGAGCACACCGATGCCGGCCGAGCCGGCGCCGAGCATGACAACCTGTTGCTGCGACAGGGGGCGTCCCGCGACCTTGGCGGCACCGTGCAGCGCCCCAACGGTGACGGCGGCGGTCCCCTGGATGTCGTCATTGAAGGTAAGGAGTTCGTCGCGGTAGCGAGCGAGGATCGGCTGCGCATGTGTGGACGCGAAGTCCTCCCACTGCAGCAGCACATGGGGTAGCTGCCTGCGTACGGCGGCGACGAACTTGTCGATGAACGCGTAGTAATCGTCGTCGTCGACGCGTCGGTGCCGCCATCCCAGGTACCGAGGGTCATCAAGCAGTTCGCTGTTGTCGGTTCCGACATCGAGCACGATCGGCAGTGTGCGAGCGGGGTCGATGCCGCCAATGAGGGTGTAAAGGGACAGCTTTCCGATCGGGATGCCCATGCCGCCGATGCCCTGATCGCCCAGGCCGAGGATCCGCTGCCCGTCGGTCACCACGATCACGTCGACCTCGCGCTGGGGCCGATTGTTGAGCACCTCGTCCAGGCAGTCCCCCTCGGCGTAGGACACGAACAATCCCCGCGGCCGGCGGTAGATCTCGCTGAAACGCTGGCAGGCCTCCCCCACCGTGGGCGTGTAGACGATCGGCAGAGCCTCGGGGATGTGGTCGAGCAAAACCCGGTAGAACAACGTCTCGTTGCGGTCCTGCAACGCCCGCAGATAGATGTGTTTGTCGAGATCGTCGCGGCGCGTGGAGAATTCGTGCCAGCAGTGCTCGGCCTGTTGCTCGAGGGTCTTGACGGTCGTCGGCAGCAGACCCATCAGGCCCAATCGCCGTCGCTCGTCCTCGGTGAAGGCGGTGCCCTTGGTGGTCAGGGCATCGAACAACCTGGCCGGCCCCCGGAGCTCATCGGGCATCGTCAACGTCCCTTCTGTACGAATCTCGCGGGAGGGGAACGAGGGAGTGTCCGAACCATCATCGATGATCCCCGGCTGTTTGTCTGCGCGTAACCCGGCGTCAAAGCCGTCAAAGTGTCAGTGCGCTGCCAAAACGACCTGGGCCTGGGCTCGTCGAATGCCTTGAGGGGCATAGAGGAACGATGCGTTCTCAGATGTGAGGAAGCCCGCGGCGCCCCCTATTGACCGGATTCCCGGTTGGCCGCAGTTTGCTGCCGGAGTCGGGAATCGGCCCGAATCCCATGCGAGGCTTCGCATCAACGGGAGCATGTGATGCAGCGCCGGGGAACTTATGCGGATCGTGTGATTGTTTGCCCGACTCACCGGTGCAAGAAAGGTTTTGCTGACACTATTCCAATACGGCCATACATCACGATATGGTAACCGAAGCGCCGTTTCGGCAGGCCCAGCATCGTCTCGGGTGGCCATGCCGAGACAGCGCCGCTCTGTGGGTGGGAATCGACAGATTGGGTCATCGCGTCGAGAGAAATGCTTGTTCGGCCAACGGTTGTGTTAACCGCGCGATCTAATTCGGCTCCCTGTCTTTGACTACCTCACACGGGCACACCATGGGTTGTCAGAAGTTCCTGAGAGATTGCTCGGGCCCGAGAGGGGAATTCTATGATTGCGCCGCGGGTGCGCCGGCGAGTCATGACTTTGCGCCGCTTGACAACATGCGGGTCGCCAACTCACATCACGGTGAACTTATTCCCTCGCGCGCATTGGTCGACGCATCCGGCGGTGCGGCGATCGGGAGGCCCGCGTAACGGGGCTCCTCGGGTCCTCAACTTGTTCAGCAACTCATGCGCTGTGCCATTAAGGTCATCCGAACTGGCGTCACCAGCTGACGGACGAAAGGTAGCGCATGTTCTTGGGAACGGTTGAGGACTGGACGGCCGAGGGCACCGTCGTATCCTGGTACCCCACCGCGACCACCTACCGGCGTGTTGCCGAAGCGCAATACCATCCGGCGCCGGTGAGTTATCAGCAGTCGCAGCATCTTCGATACTACCGACGCCAGGTCAGCCGGGGTCGTGATATCCCACGGTTGTGCATTGGGGCCTGGGAAATCAGCGGTGTCTGTGATATCGATGCGATGACCTACGCCGTGAATGCGCACCTGCGGCGGCACGACACCTACCACGACCGGTTCGCCTTCGGTGACGACGACGAGGTCCTTCGCTACGTCATTGCCGAGCCGGAGGTCATCACTTTGGCGCCAACGGATCTCGGAAAGATGGGACCACCGCAGATCCGCAAACTCCTGCTCGACACGCCCGATCCCCTGCAATGGGACTGCTTCACCTTCGGCGTCATCCAGGGTGATGACCGGTTCACGGTCCTGATCGCCGTCGACCACCTGCGCGCCGACGGTATGTCGGCCGGGGTGATCTTCCTCGACATCCAGACGATGTACTTCAGCGCGTTGCAGCAGGCACAGTGTCCGCTGGCACCCGCCGCCAGCCATCGCGAATACAGCGCGAATCAGCATGCGTACACCAGGGGCCTGACCGAAGAGTCACCCGAGATCCGTTCGTGGCGAGCCTTTCTCGCGGCGAACAACGGGGCGCTGCCGAAATTTCCGCTGGAACTTGGCGAGGCGGCCGCCGATACCCCGGGGGCCATCGACGTGTTCGACCTGATCGATGACGACCAGGGACGGCGGTTCGAAGCGGCGTGCCGCGCCGCGGGCGCGCGTTTCAGCGGTGGCGTGTTCGCCTGCGCCGCCCTGACCGAGCACCGGTTGACGGGCGCCGCAACGTATTTCGGCCTCACCCCGTTCGACAACCGGCGGGATCCCGCCCACGCCACCGCGGTCGGATGGTTGGCCAGTTTTGTCCCGTTGGCAATTCCGACCGCAGGCGCTTCGTTCGACGAGGTCGTCAGCGCCGCCCAGGCATCGTTCGATGCAAACACGGCGCTGGGTGCCGTGCCGTACTACCACTTGCTCGAGTCGCCGGACGGATCGTCGGACCCCATCGAGGTTCCGGACCGTCCGGTCCCGATGCTGTCGTACATCGATATTCGCAAGTTGCCGTTCGGCGACTACTTCGACGGTCTGCGTGCCGGGGTGTGGGGCGATAACAGGCTGTCGGAGACGGTGTGCATGTGGGTCAATCGCATGCACGACAAAACGCAGCTGGTGGTCGCTTACCCCGGCACCGACGTCGCGCGTAGGTCGGTCTCCCGCTACGTCGAGACGATGCGCGCCGAGTTCACCCGGGTGGCCGACGCCGGGCTGAACACCGATGCGTGACGCGGAATTGTCTCCGCCGACCGAGGTCTCGGCATGAGTGCCTTGGCGGCACTCACCTTGCGCACACTTTCCGGCTCTCGGCGCGATGCCGACCTGCTGTTCGCGGCGCTGGCGCCCGTGGGCTGCTTCCTGGGATTCACCTTGGTGTTGGGCAGCCTGATCCATCCCGGCTCGATGACCTATCCGCAATATGTCCTGCCGGTGGTCATCGTGCAGGCGATGCTGTTCGGGGCGATGACGACCGCCGACCGTGCCGCACGAGACCGGCTCTCCGGCTTCGGGTCTCGTCTCAAGACTTTGCCGGTTCCCGCGGCGGTGCCGCTGGCCGCGCGGATGCTCTATTGCTTGATACGCTCGGTCGTCGCGCTCGTCGCCGCTGTCGCCGTCGGGTGGTCGTTCGGCTTCCGGATGGCCGGCGGTCCGGGCGACACGGGCCTGTTCGTGATCATCGTCGTGGCGTTCGCGATGGCGGTGTGCCTCGGCGCCGACGCCCTCGGCTCGCGGGTCGGCTCCGTCGAATCGTCGAGCCAATTGCTGCTGCTGCCCCAGCTGGTGCTGGTCCTGTTGTCCACGGGTATCGCTCCCGCGGAGTCGTTTCCGGCATGGCTGGGCCCGTTCGTCCGACACCAGCCGGTCTCCCGGGTCACCGACACGTTGCGCGGGCTCGCCGCCGGTCACGCAACGGGTAGGGACCTGGCGGTGGCATCGGCGTGGTGCCTGGGGCTGCTGGCGTTGTTCGGCGTTTTGGCGGTGCGGATGCAGCGACGCGTCGGCGGCGGACGCCCCCGCGCGCCCCGCACGGTCCGGATCCCGTCTCAGGGCGCTCGACAGGCGCGGGATGCGTCCGCGCAGCCGTCGCGGGGGGCAGTGGCTACCCATGCGACGCAACGGGTTTCGTATGCGCCGTCACTGACGGCCTTTCTCAGTCACAGCGCTTCGGAGGCCGGCCGGCTCCTGCGCCGCTGGCGGCGCGACCCGATCGTCGCGGTGCAGGCCCTGCTGTTCCCGGCCTTCCTCCTCATCGTCTACAAATTGCTGATCGGCAAAGCCGTTCTGGCCGTCACCGGACACGACAGCCTGTACGGGCTGGTTCCCATGTGTGCGGTGGTGGGCGCCGTGTTCGGAACCCTTGGCGCCGGTTTGGCTTTGCCGGCGGAACGAGAGTCGGGCGTACTGACGAGGTTGTGGGTGCAGCCGGTGCATCGGGCCAGCACGGTGGCGGGCCGGCTGGTCGCCGAGGCCGCCCGCACCACCGCGTCCGCCGTTGTGCTCACCATCTTCGGTGTCGCCCTGGGGCTGCGATTCAGCTACGGCTGGATCGCGGCGCTGGCCTTTGTGCTGGTACCCGTGGCGATTTCGGCCGGGATGGCGACGTTGGTGATCGCGATCGCCGCCCGCGCGGACGGCAAAGCCATGGTGACCTGGCTGGGTGCGGGATGCGTGCTGCTGCTGTTCCTCAACACCGGTGTCGCGCCCGCCGGGGTCTTTCCGGGCTGGCTGCAACCGGTGGTCCGTTTTTCGCCCATATCAGCGACGATCGAGGCGATGCGCGCGCTCGCAGAGGGCGGGCCGGTGCTCTCGCCGCTGTGGCAAGCCGCCCTGTGGGCCGGCGTCCTGGTCGCGGTGTTCGCGCCGGTGGCGGTGCGCGGATATCGCGCCCCGGCCGAGGCGGGGTGCTAGTGACGAGGCTGGCACTGTTGGACCAGGCCGCGTTTCTGCGGCTGCGCGCCACCGGTCAAGGCAGCACGGTGCAATGCACATGGGTCTATGACCGCGCCGTCGATATCGACGAATTGCGGTCCTTCAGAGACAGTCTCGGTGCCGGTCTGCTCGGGCGCCGGATCGAGCGTTCGCCGCTGCCGTTCGGGCGCCACCGCTGGGTGGCCGACAGCCGCTCACCGGACATCGCGTGCGAACCGCCGCGCCCCCGGAGCGAGATCGGCGCGTGGATCGAAAGACGCGCGCGGGTGCGCGTCGACCCCGAGCACGGCCCGACATTTCACCTCGGCGTGCTGCCGTTGGACGACGGTGGGGCGGCGGTCACCCTGGTGGCGTCACACTGCGTAGTCGACGGCCTCGCGATGGCAGCGGCCATCACCGAAGCGGTCAAGGGAGAGCCACGCAATCGCGGCTACCCACAGCCGAATTCGCGTGGCCGGTGGCGCGCGATTCGTGAGGACCTGTCCCACGCCGTTCTCAGCCTGCCGGCGGCCGTCCGGGCGCTGATCGCGACGCTGGCGATACTGGTCAAGGCCGCGGCGGATCGACAGGCGCAGCCGCAAACGCGCGCGCCTCGGGCGTCCGGCCCAATGGGCCAGCGCCAGAACGGATTCGGGTCGGTGACGATCCAAACCGACGCCGCGGCATGGGAGGCACGTGCGCGCAGCCTCGGCGGGAGCAGCAACACGCTGTGCGTCGCGTTCGCCGCTCGCCTGGCGCACCGGATGGGCAGGGTGCTCCCCGGCGAAAACTCCGTGACGGTGGTGCTTCCGGTCAGCGATCGCACCGCCGATGACGACCGCGCCAACGCGCTGACCTCGATCACGCTCACCGTCGACGCCCACACCGTGGCCGGCGACTTGAGCGGCGTGCGTGCGGATGTCAAAGAGCTGTTGGCGTCTTTGGCTCGCCAACCCAACGAGATGCTCGCCGGATTGCCACTCATTCCGTTCACGCCACGATGGCTGGTCCGTCGCGCCGAGGGCATCGCCATGTCGGCCGGCCAGCTGCCGGTGGGCTGCTCCAACCTCGGCAGCCTCGATGCCGCCGTCGGCCGCATCGACGGTGCGGACGCCACCGAGTTCTCGATGCGGCTGGCCGAGCAGGGCATCACCCGGTCGCGCATCGAGCAAACACACGGCCAATTGTTCTGCGGCACAGGAACGGTCAACGGCAGCCGATTTCTCACCATCGTCGGCTACCACAGCGGCGCCCACCCCATCACCGCGGCCACGAGCGAGCTCGCGTGCGACGCGCTGGCCGACCTGCATTTGTCCGCCACCACGGTCTATGGGGACGGGTCGTGACGGTGGACCTCGCCCTCGAGGCCGATCAACGCGCGCGTCGCCTTCACGTGGGTGTCGCCGTCGCGATCGCGGCGTGGGCGGCGGCCGTGCTGTGGTTCGCGATCAAGGTCGTTCCCCTCGACGTGTACTGGATGTCGTATTACACGGCCGACTACACGCATGGCTTCGTCCGCCGCGGGCTCGCCGGTGAACTGGTCCGGTTGGCCCCGAACCACTACTTCGCGGCCACGCTCGGTCTGCGGTGGCTGTCCACGCTGATCTATTTGGGCGGGCTGGTAACGGTCGCCGGTGTGGTGGTCTCGGGTCGCCATCGGTCTGAACGCAGACTGATGGTCGCGGCGGTGTTGCCGCTGTTGCCATTCGGTGTCCCGTTCGCGGCGTTCTCGGCTCGGCCGGACCTGTTCGGTGGGGCGGCCCTCGCGGCGTTCAGCTCGGCGTTGGCGCTCACACGATCCCGGCCCGTCGCGACTGTATGGTGCGCCGCCTACGGCGCCGTCATCGCCGCCTTGACGCTGGTGCACGAGGCGATAGGGCTGCAGTTCGCACTGGGGGCATTCCTGGCAATCGTCGTCCTCGGCGGGGCCCTGGAAACCACCTGGCGCCGTGGCATGCTCCTGGCCGTGCTGCCGGGAGTCCTCACCACGGCTGCCGTGGCGGCGTTCGGTCGCCACGACATCGCCCCTCAACTGTGCGCGGCGGTGCCACATCACCCGGTGCCCAACCCCTTTGCCACGGTCACATCGCCTGCGACGCTGATGCACTACGTGCTTGCGGGACAACCGAATCAAACCGATTACCACGACTGGGTGTGCCGCAATGTGATGCCGAACTACGCCAACGGAATCGCGGACGCCGTCCGAACCGTCGGCCACATCGGCGCGCTCGGCCTCACCGTCTCACTGCTCTTCGGCGCCGGTGCCGCCGCGGTGACGGTGTGGGGTCTCAGCGCCTTTTCGGGCGTCCCGCTGCGCGCGTTCGTCGACGCCTTGCGCGGGCGAACTCCCTGGGTGATCACCGGTCTGCTGCTGGTCATCCCGGTCTTTCTGACCGGCTTCGACTGGACCCGTTGGCTGACGATCGTAGCGCTCGACGTCGCGATCGTCTTCCTCCTTTTCGCGGCGCGCAGGCCCGAGATCGATCGGCGACCCACACCAAAGACGGTGCGGCTGTTCATCCTTCTCGTCATCGCGCTGGCGCTGATCCCGGTGGGCGCGGTTCCGGGTTTCGGCGGACCGCGGATGGTCTGACGGGGGCGCCCGATCGGGGTTTTGCTGGACGTGACGCGTTGCCTGTCGATGTATCGCGGCTGGTAGAGTGCATGGCACTGTGAATTTCGGAGTTGGACTGCTTTCACGGTGGCCGCGACGGCAACCCGCGTTGGCCATCGTTGCTGCGCTGGCACTCGTTGCAGCTGTACTCGGTTGCGGGGCTTTGCGAGCCGAAATGGCCGCCAACGCCTCGCCGCCGGAGGCGGCCGCCTCGTCGGCCAGCCCGCTTTCCAACCCCATGCACTCCGACCACGAGTCGGTTCCGGTACGTCGCCTCGGCGTCGGATCCACGGTGAACGACGACAAGGCGTTCAAGAGCGTCGCGTTAAAGCGTGATCGTGGAAGCACTTTCGCTCTTTCGACGCCTCGGCAATCCGGATCGTCGGCCCCACCCACCCTCGGCATAATTTGGTCCCAGCAGCGCGTCGATACGCCGGCACGCGCGCCGGCGTCCAGTCCCGCCGGGCACAATATTTTGATTCAGTTCTGCGTCGCCCGTTGCTGATCGGGCGCGTCACCTCGCCGGCGCGCAATACCCACCCGCGGCGGATCAGACGCTAGCCGCGATCAGCTCCGGTGCCCCCGGCATCTGCTGATCGGTCGTCGTCTGGGCCGTTCAGCAGACGTGTTGTGGCCATCACACACACCCCGGTGCTGCCGGGAAACAGGTGTGCCAATTCGCGCAATAGCGAGGTCAATCCAACGAACCCGGGTATGCGGGCTCACCAGGTCGCGTCGCGTGATGCGTTGGGGACTCGGGCTTTTCATCACCACATCGATTGCGTGACCGGATGTCGCGTGCGACCGCCGCGGCGTCAGCACGGTCCGCCCAGAGAACTGACAAGGGGACAGAGATAGGCATGGATTTTGGCGCGTTACCACCGGAGATCAACTCTGGTCGGATGTATTTGGGGCCCGGTCCCGCAAGTTTGCTGGCCGCCGCGGCGGGATGGGAGACGCTGGCGGCCGAGCTGACTGATGCCGCCGGCAGCTACCAAGCCGTGATCGCCGGCCTCACCGACGAGTCCTGGTCGGGGCCGGCATCGATGTCGATGGTGGCCGCGGTCATGCCCTACATCGCGTGGATGACGGCGACCGCCGAGCAATGCCAGCAGGCCGCCGGCCAGGCCACGGCCGCCGCGGCGGCCTTCGAAACCGCGTACGCGATGACGGTCCCCCCTCCGCTGGTCGCGGCCAATCGGATTCGGCTGCTGGCCCTGATCCAAACGAACATCTTTGGGCAGAACACGCCGGCGATCATGGCGACCGAAGCCGAGTACAGCGAAATGTGGGCGCAAGACGCGACCGCGATGTACGGCTACGCCGCCAGTTCGGCGTCGGCCTCGGCGCTTTCGCCCGTGGCGTCGCCGCCGCCCCAAACGGCGACTTCGACCGCCGTCGCCGGCCACATCGGCGCCGTCACCCACGCGGCGCTGCAATCCGGCAGCACCGCCCACGCGACGGCGACGCAGTGGGCCTCCTCTGTGCCGCAAACCCTGCAAGGCCTTTCGACACCCGGCTCGTCCTCAAGCACGGGGCTGTCGCAGGCGGCGATGGGCACGGGCGCTTCGCTGGGATCGTCGGGGGCCACCGCCCCGCTCAGCGCGCTGTCGGGTCTGACCAACGCCTCCGGCAAGGGCGCGACGAAGAGCGCGAGCACGGGCGCGGGCGCCGCGACGGGACTGGCCTCCACACTCGCCGCCGCGCCGGCGCTCGACGGCGGTACGGGCGCGCTGGCGGGAGAGGCGGCGGGTTTCGGCGCCGACGGCGCCGGCCTGATCGCCGACACCGGAGGAATCGGCATAGACCTCTACGGGCTCGATTTGGATTACCAGGGGCTCGGTTTGGACTACCAGGGGTTGGCACTGGACTACGCGGGCGCCGGTTCCATTTTGGGGGCCGAGGGCGCCGGCGGCGTGGAGGGCATCAGCGGTATGGGCGCCGCCGCGGGTCTGGGCAATCTCCCGCCGGTCGCGGGATTGGGTCACAGCGTTGCGGCGGGCGTGGGCCAAGCCAGCTCGCTGAGCACGTTGTCCGTGCCCCCGAGTTGGGCCGCCACCGTTTCGTCGGTCACGCCCCTGCAGGCCCTCCACTCCAGCGCCATGCCGGGCGGATGGGCCGCGGCGCCGTCCCCCGGCCCGACCGTGTCCAAGCTGCCGCTGGGCGGCATGGTCGGTCGCGAGTCCGAGGGTGCGGTTCAGCGCGTCGGTTTGCGTGTCTCGCTCATCCCGCATTCGCCAGTGGCCGGATGATGCAGCGCCCCCGTCCGCAGCCCGTCCCGGGAAGCGCAAGCTCGTCGAATCCGAAGGAAATCGCAATGGACACACCCACACCACACCGGTCTGCGCACCGGCCGCCGAACCGAAAACCTTTGGCGCTCCTGACAAACCTGTGCGCCGCGGTCATCGTGGCGCTCGGGGCATCGACGCCGATACACGCCGGCGCCGACCCGGATCCGGGTGACGACGGCCCCAATCCCTTTGGCGGCCTCAGCTGCAGCTGCGCACAGACCAGCCCTGCCGGCGCCCCCGCCCAGCGGCAGCAGCTCATCGGGGGCTTACAGCAGGGACTCGCTGTCGGGCAACGGGAGCCGAACCTTGCCTCGTCGCCGGCAAAGCCACCGGCTTGACCTGCCGCCTTCTAGGAACTGGCCTGCCCCGATCTGCACATTGACGTAGAGGAGCACGTGATGCCCGACCGGGTGCTATCCGCCGAACTCATGCGGCAACACCGCGAAATAGCTGCTGCCATAGAACTTTTCGTCGGAAAGCTCGACGGCGGCGACCGCCAACCCGAGCTGCTGAGGGCGACGATGGATGCGCTGCGCCGGCACATCTACCTGGAGGAGACCTTCCTGTTCCCGCCGATCCGCAAGGCGGGGATCATGATGCCCGTCTTCGTGATGATGCGTGAACACGGCGAGCTATGGCGGACGATGGAAGCCCTGACGCGACTGCTCGCCGACCGGACAGGCGGTCCACTGCTCGACGCCACCTGCAACCAGCTGCTGGACCAACTGCACGGGCACAACTTCAAAGAGGAGCCGGTGGTGTATCTGCACGCCGACTACGATTTGCCGGCGCCGACGAGCGCGCAGCTCACCCGGTTCGTCGTCACGGGCCGCATACCCGATGGATGGGTTTGCCAGCAGGCGGGCACGAAACGCGGTCGCTAGCCGGCTAACCGGGGTCATGCGCCCCGCATTCGGGCGTGATGCAGCTCATAGTGAATTTCTACAATCGCCATTGTGTAATTACCCGGACACGTTTCCCTCCCTCACTCAGCCCGAGGAGCGCACCGGCACATGGCAATCCGATCAGCACCGTCACGACCTTCCACACCGGCACCCGCCGCGTCGTTGATCGGCAAGGGCTGGGCTCAGGGCGTGGCGCTGGTGATGATCTTCGGGTTCTTGGTGATGGGAATCTTGGTGTACCGGACCTACACCGCCTCAATGCCGTTGCCGGCCAACGTTGTTAGTGAGTCGGGCAAGGTGCTGTTCACCGGCGCCCAGATCACCCGCGGCCAAGAGCTCTATCAGGCGCGCGGCCTGATGCAGTACGGGTCGGTGCTGGGACATGGCGCTTACCTCGGTCCCGACTACACCGCGGAATATCTGCGCATGTCGACCAACGATGTGGCCGCGCAATGGCGGGCACAGGGGGCTGCTGACGCGAAGGAACGGGTGGTGGCCGAGTTTCGCACCAACCGCTACGACGCCGACACCAAGACGTTGGTGTTCACCGATAAGCAGGCGGCCGCCTTCGACCATCTCCAACAGCATTACGCGGATTACTTCGGCGAGAACTCCACCAAGTACGGGTTGCTGCCGCGCATGATCACCAGCACGGCCGACATCCATGACCTCACCGCGTTTTTCGCGTGGACGGCGTGGGCGTCCGCGGCCGAGCGTCCGGGTCACAGTTACAGCTACACCAACAACTGGCCGGCCGAGCCGCGGGTCGACAATGGGCCCACCGCATCGATCGTGGTGTGGTCGGTGTTGTCGCTGGTCACGTTGCTGGGCGGGACCGGCATCATGTTCGCCGTGTACGGGCGGTGGAGCCAGAAGATCGGGTGGCACAGCGCGGAGGCATCCACGTTGTCGTTCCGCCAGCCCGGCGATGTGGGACTGACCGCCTCGCAGCGCGCCGCGATCTGGATCTTCGCGATCGTCTCGGTGCTGTTCTTGGCGCAGACCCTGATGGGTGGCGCCGTCGAGCACTACCGCGCCGACCTGTCGGCGTTCTACGGGCTGGATCTGGCCAAGCTGTTGCCCTTCAACCTCGCCCGCACCTGGCACGTGCAGTTGTCGCTGTTTTGGACGGCGGCCGCGTTTCTGGCGGGGGGAATCTTCCTGGTGCCCTTCATCAGCCGTCGGGAACCGCGACGACAGAGTTGGCTGGTGTACGGGCTGCTGGGCGCGCTCGTCTTGGTGGTGGGCGGCTCATTGATCTGCGAGGCCCTCTCAATCTACGGGGTGATTCCCGCGGGTGGCTTGTTCTCCCAGCAGTGGGAATTCCTCGACCTGCCGCGGCTGTGGCAGATCCTGCTGACGGTCGGCCTGTTCCTGTGGATCGCGATCATCTGGCGCGGCATCCGCGGCAAGCTCAAGGGCGAGTCGAAGATGAACCTGCCGTGGATGTTCTTCTTCACCGGGCTGGCGATCCCGGCCTTCTACGCCGTGGGCCTGTTGGCGGGCCACGACACCCACTACTCGGTGGCCGACTTCTGGCGGTTCTGGGTGGTCCACCTGTGGGTGGAGGACTTCCTCGAGCTGTTCACCACCGTGATGGTGGCCTACATCTTCGTCCTGCTCGGGGTGGTGCGCGAGCGGATCGCGCTCGGAGTGATCTTCCTCGACATCATCCTGTACTCCGCCGGCGGTGTGATCGGGACGATGCACCACCTGTATTTCTCCGGCACGCCCGTGGAACACATGGCGCTGGGCGCGTTCTTCTCCGCCGCCGAAGTGATCCCGCTGACCTTCCTGACCGTCGAGGCCTGGGCGTTCCTGCAGCTGGGATCTCGCCAACAAAGCCACGAAACACCGTTCCCGCATCGCTGGGCGGTCATGTTCCTGGTGGCGGTTGGATTCTGGAACTTCTTGGGCGCGGGCATCTTCGGGTTCCTGATCAACCTGCCCATCGTGTCCTACTACCAGATCGGCACCGCCCTGACCGCCAACCACGCCCATGGAGCGATGATGGGTGTGTACGGCATGCTCGCCGTCGGGCTGGCCATGTTCGCCTTCCGTTACGCGATCCCGGCCGACAAGTGGCCGGAGAAGTGGGCGCGGCTGTCCTTCTGGTGCATGAACATCGGGCTGGCCTGGATGGTGTTCGCCACCTTGCTGCCGCTGGGGGTGTTGCAGCTGTACCACTCCGTGAGCACGGGGTATTTCGAGGCGCGGTCGCTGGGCTACCTCACCCGTCCCGGCAACTCGCTGATCGAATGGCTGCGGCTGCCTGGCGATTTCGTCTTCATTCTCGGCGGTGTCTTGCCGTTCGTCTGGATCGCGTGGACCGCGATATGCAACGTCCGACGCGCGCCGACCAGCGACGAGCTGCACGAACATCCGCTCTACACCGAACTCGACCCGACTCCGGCTGCATCCCAGAAGGGTTGACGATGACATCCCCCACCGCCGCGGCATGGCTGGTTGCCGGGTACGCACTGGCACTGGTGGCCACCGCCTGGGGTGTCGACGCGATGGCACGGCGCGTGTCGCAGCGCGCCGCGCAGTGGCGTAGCGGCCAATTCCGTTACCACGCCGACCATGACGCGTGGGTGTGCCCGGAGGACCACTGGCTGTGGCCGAGTTCCTTCGATCCGAAGCACCGGGTGATGCGTTACCGGGCCAAGCCCAGCGTGTGCAACAGCTGCCCGGTCAAATCGACCTGTACGACTTCGGAGCACGGGCGCGAGATCAGCCGCGAGATCGACCCCTGGCCGCATTCCGAAGCCGGACGCTTTCACCGCGGCATCGCTTGCTGCGTAGCGGCTTTGGGGGTGGTGATGCCGCTGGTGATGCTTGCCAGGCTGCACTCCCCCGCCGACCTGCTGGTACTGATCGGCGTCATAGCCATCGCGCTGGCGGCGGGGACGCCGCTGGCGGGCCATTTGTGGCGTACCCCGTCCAACGCTCCCGGGCACGTGGCGCACCGCTCCGCGCTGGAAGACCAGGCGGCTCTCGCGGTCGACCGCTATTCGACCCGCTGGGGCGCGGGCCGACCGGAGAAGGACGCGGCGACGTGAGCGCGCTGTTGTGGGTGGCCGGGGTGACAATCGCGGTGCTGGTGGTCGTGCTGACATTTCTTTCGCTTGCGGTGGTGCGCGAGTATGAGCGTGGCGTGGTGTTCCGGATGGGCCATGCCCGCCCGTTGTACGGGCCGGGCCCACGGTGGTTGATTCCGCTGGTGGACAAGATGATTCGGGTCGATCAGCGGGTGGTGACATTGACCATCCCGCCGCAGGAGGTGATCACCCGCGACAACGTGCCCGCCCGGGTCAATGCGGTGGTGATGTTTCAGGTTGTCGACCCCCTCAAAGCGATTCTCGCCGTGGAGAACTACGCGGTGGCCACCTCACAGATCGCGCAAACCACCCTGCGCTCGCTGCTGGGCCGCGCGGACCTCGACACCCTGCTGGCGCAACGCGAGGACCTCAACAACGATCTTCGGACCATCATCGAGGCGCAGACCCGGCCCTGGGGGATCGAGGTCCGGGTCGTGGAAATCAAGGACGTCGAGATCCCCGAATCCATGCAGCGGGCGATGGCCCGGGAGGCCGAAGCCGAGCGTGAACGCCGCGCCAAGGTCATCAACGCCCGCGGCGAACTACAGGCGTCCGACGAGCTGAGCCAGGCCGCCGAGACCCTGTCGAAGAATCCGGCCTCGCTTCAACTCCGGTACCTGCAAACACTTTTGGAGTTGGGCGCCGATCAGAATTCGACCGTGGTTTTCCCACTGCCCGTCGACATACTCACGCCTTTCCTGCAGCGCTCGGTGACATCCCCGCCGTGATCCTCGCTGGGCATCGTCCGGCCGCGAGGCGATGTCACACTTCGACGCGGATCGCCCGTTCCGGGCAGCTCGCCGCGCCCTCGAGGGCCTTCTCCAGCAGGCTGGGGTCGACGTGGGGCTTCACGACGACACAGTATCCCTCGGCATCGGGTTGGTAGATCTCTGGCGCGTGCGAGTAGCAGACGCCCCATCCCATACACCGGTTCCGGTTGACGACGACCCTTACCAACTCGCTTTCGTCCACCTCGGCCGCGGCGAAGCGGGCGCGTACGTCATCCTGCGTGGCGGGCGTGAGTTCCCGTTTGGTCACGAGGTTGACCGCGCGATCCACCAGCTGGGCGTTGGTGGTGGTCCGCGATATCGTCGGGCAATCCCCGATGCCCACCCGGATGCCGAGCCCGCGGTTGAGCGCATGTTCCCAAAGCTCTTGGCGCCGTTCGGCGGAGCTCATCGCATACGGAACGACAACGATCTCGTGGTCGATCCACTTCGGGATGCGCGAGACCAGGTAATCGAGGACATCGGGGTCGGGATCGTTATAGGAAACCCAGCGATCGGAAAAGAACAACTTGATGTTCAGCGGTTGCCGCAAGATCCCGATGCGGCCCGCCAGTATCACCCAGCGCAAGTCGACGTCGTTGAACACACCGATGCTGGGCACCAGGCCCAGCTTGGTGAACCGGTCGAGTTCGGGCGGGTAAGACGGCTGCGAACCGTTCGAGTCGTCGGAACCGACCGTCTTGAACTGGTTTTCGTCCTCCTGCCACAGCACACGCTTGACATGTTGGGCGGGGTCGAACGGCGCGAGCAGCAGTCCCGCACCGGCGGGTGGGTGCTCGGCCAGCGCCCAGATGTGGTCGAGGCTACCGGCGTAGCCCGGGTAGGCCAACGGGTCAACGTCGCGGGCCGCGGCAGCCAAGATGGTGCGGGAGACCTCGTCGTCGGCCCACGCCTGCCGGCCGTCGTCGTAGCGGGCATGGAATTGGACGGCGGTGGCTCCGCGCTGAATGCACTCGACCACGTCGCGCGCCGTCTCTTCGGCGCCGTAGGGCACATTCGGGTTTTCATCCTTGCTGACGTCTTCGTTGACCCCGACTTCGAGGTACACCTTGCCGTCGTCGCGAAAACTCATTGCGCCGCTGCCCTTTCTTCGCAGATGCCCATCGCCGGCCGGTGGCTGATCGCGGCCCGCGCGGCACATGCCCGCCCTATGTTTTTACAAATGAAATTGTGAAAAGTCTAGACGTCGTCGGGCGCGTTGACCAGAACGGACCGCATCGGACGACTGGCGCGGCGTGATGGCTTGCCTCACTGCGGCTGACCGCCTAGGGCGGTCCGGCCGAAACCCGCGGTAGACCGCTGCGAATTCCGACTCCGCAGCCACAATCGGCTTACCGCTCGCGATCCGGGGCACAATACAAGGCACCTACCTCTCGTTTCTGCACACCGTTGGAGCTGGCGCATGATCACACTGGACCGCCTGGTGAACGTCCTGGGTGGGTATGGCGTCCGGTTGCGTTGGTCGTCGGTGCCCCGCTCGACCGAGCTGCGCAGCGTGGTCGTCCACGAGCCGCCCACCGAACGGCCGGTCGTCGGCGACGTTTTGCTGGCCATCGGCGCCGGCTCCCACGACGAGGCGGTGCGCTGGGCGGCGTCGGCGCGCGCGATCGTGGTGGTGCTGAGCGACCGTGACGCGCCGGTGACCTTTGACAGCGACACCGGTGTCGGCGCGGTGATGGTCATCGACGAGGCGGTGTCATGGAGCGCGGTCGCGGCGGTGGTCTACGGCCTGGTGCTGGAAGGTCGCGAGACGGAATCCGGGCGCGGCCCAACCGATCTGTTCGCGCTGGCCGATAGTTTGGCAGACGCGATCGGTAGCGCCGTCGTCATCCACGACCGTCTGTTGCGGGTGTTGGCGTACTCGAGGCTGCAGCAACATGCAGACCCGGCACGGGTCGAGACGATCCTTGGACGGCAGACGCCGGAACCACTGCGCGCGCTGTTCGAGGCGCGTGGGGTGCTGGCTCACCTGGCGGTCTCCGACGAGCCGCTGTTTATCGCCGAGGCCCCTGACCAGGGTCTGACCGGACGCATGGTGGTTGCGGTGCGATCCGGCGCGGAACTGATCGGGTCGGTGTGGGTGGCATGCCCGGCGCCGCTGGACGACGCGGCGCGCGGGGCCCTGGCCGATGGCGCGCACACCGTGGCCCTGCACCTGCTGCGGTCACGCGCGAGCGCCGACCTGGAGCGCCAGGTCGAGTCCGAGCTGGTGATCCGATTGCTGGAGGGCGCGACCGACGCGTCCACGGTGGCGAGCAGGTTGGGCCTGGCGCACAACGGTTTGCGCGTGATCGCGGTGCAGGCGTTCGTCGGGACCGACCGCGATGCGGCGTTGCTGTTGGCGTTCGAGCGCGCCACCACGGGGTTCGGCTGGTCACGGCCGGGGCGCAGCGCGTTGGCGGGCAATATCGTCTACACGGTGCTCCCCGGCGAGGACGCGGCGACGGCGCGGCGCTGGGTGATGACTTTGCACGCGGCCCTGCCCGAGCGGGTGACGGTGATCGCCGGGATCAGCGGTGTGGCCGAGCTGGCGGACCTCGCCGCCGCCCGCCAGGAGGCCGACGAATGCCTGGCATTGCACGAGATGTCGCCGACCGCCGCGCCGCCGGCCTACGACGAGTCGTGGGACGACATCCTGCTGCAGCGGCTGCGAGCCGCGGCACGCTCAGGGCGCGCCCCGACCCGCGGACCGGTGGCCGAACTGCGCCGCCACGATCAGGCCAACGGCACGGACTACGTGCTCACGCTGCGAGCGTGGCTACAGGCCCAGGGCGACCCGACCGAGGCCGGCGAACGCCTGGGAGTGCATGAGAACACCGTCCGTTACCGGCTGCGCAAAATGGCCGAGCTCACCAACCTGTCGTTGGACGACGCCAGAAAGCGGCTGGCGATGATGATCGAGCTCGCGGCAACCGACACCGACTGACCGACGGGGCTGTCGGGATCCGACAAAGCGCCGCGGCCCGGTTGTCTTGGCTCGGCAAACCCTGTGGCGATCATGCCCGCCATCATGAGGTTGTCACTCGTGGCCGGTTTCAGTGGCGGCGTGTTTCCGGCTGCCGTGTGCGATCAAAGCCCGCGCCGACCCGTCGATAGGAAACACCCGATGAGCACCCACCGTCCCGATCATCTTCGGCCCGCAGGCGACCCGGACGATGGCGCCGCCATGGAGAGCTTCACAGTGCCGTTGCCGCGGGGACTGTCTTCGCGGTTGTTCGGGCACAACCCGCTGATACGCGCCAGCGACCGGGTGGAGGCGCTGGTGTTGGTCTTGGCCGTCGCGATCTCGCTGCTGGGGGTTCCCATCGGGGCTGCCGTGGGCACCGCCGTCCACGAGTCCAGCAGCCGCGTTCACGCCGAGCAGGCTCGCCGGCAGGTGACCGCGACGTCCATCGGCGACAGCCACTCGCGCAGGGATCTCGAAAGCCCAACGGTGACGGTGCCTGCACGATGGTCGGTCGACGGGATCGAGCACACCGGCGACGTTTCCGCGCCGTTGAACGTGAAGTCCGGTGACGCGTTTGAGATTTGGGTCGATGGCAAGGGCGCCCCGGTGCGCCCAGCGGCGCGGACCGCTGTCGACGCGGGGGTGGCGTTCGCCGTGGCGACCTGGTCCACCATGAGTTTGTTGGCGGCGGGCTTGTTCGGCGTCGTCCGTGTGGCCCTCGACCGGTCGCGCTACGCCCGATGGCAACGGGACTTCGACAACCTGGTTGGGCATCGATGAGGTAACGGCAACAACGGCGTTGTCGGTTCGGCACAACGGCCCAGTCCCGCATTGTCGGATTCCGGCAACCACCGCGGCACCCGTCCACACCACCATGGACTTCACCAGTCAGAAGATCAGTTGCGGAGGTGCGCGATGGGTGGCGTCGAATCTATTGACGGCGGGCCCAGATCCGTGATCGTCGTGGGCGCCGGCGTCGCCGGGTTGTCCACGGCGTGGTTCCTCCAGGAACGTGGTGTCGACGTCACGGTGGTCGACCGCGCGGGCGTTGCAGCGGGCGCGTCATGGGGCAATGCGGGATGGATCGCCCCGGCACTGACTTTTCCGCTCCAGCCCGCCGGCGTGCTGCGCGACGAATGGCAGGCCGTTCGCGAGCCGGCCGTGCCGCCGCAGCTGCCGTCAACCCTCGGCGCGCACCTGGGGGCCATTTTCATGCAGCTGTCCCCGCCTCATCGGCGTGCGTCGTCGCAGCGGGCCCTGCGCGCCGGCGTGGCGCTCAACGAGGACTGCATCGAAGCCTTCGACGTGCTGATCGCCAACGGGGTCGACGCACCGGTCACCGACGCGCCGATCACCGCGCTGTTTCGCAGCACCAAAGAGGCGCAGCGCATGCTGGAATCGCTGCAGCAGCTCGAAAACGCCGGACAGCCAATGTATGTCACCGCGCTCTCCGGCGCGGCGCTGCGCGAGCAAGTGCCCCTGGCCTCCCCGGAAGTCACCGCGGGGCTGAACATCAATGGACAGCGGTTCGTCGACCCGCGACGGTTCGTCGAAGCCCTGGGCCGCTCGGTGATGGCCCGCGGGGCGGCGATGCACAGGCTGGAAGTCGACGACGTCCACGGCTGGAATCACGGGGCCGTGGTGCACCCGCGCCGCGGCGACCCGCTGACCGCCGATGCCGCGGTCATCGCCACCGGTGATCGGTTGTCGCGGCTGGCCGGCCGCTGGCTGCGCGTCCCCGTCCAGGCCCAGAGCGGCTACTCGTTCACCGTGCCGGTGGACCGCCCGATACTGGCGCCGATCTACCTGCCGGACATTCGCGTCGCGTGCACGCCCTACAAAGGGGCGCTGCGTGTTTCAGGAGCCTTGGAATTCCGTCGCCGCCACCAGCCGCACCCACGCGAGCGGGTGGAGGCCATCGCCACCGACGCCAGTTCCCTGCTGGACGGGGTGGATTGGGCCGCGCGCAGCAATGTGTGGGTCGGTGCCTGCACGGTCACCCCCGACGGCCGGCCACTGATCGGTGAGCTGGCGCGTGGCGTCTACGTGGCCGGCGGGCACGGCATGTGGGGTTTGGCACATGGACCGGTGACCGGGCGGCTGCTCGCCGAACAGATCACCACCGGCAAGCAGCCCCAGGCTCTCGCCGAATTCGACCCGCGGCACCGGACCCTGCGTCACGCCACCCGTTAACCCCGGAAAGCAAGCCTTCCGCCAATCCTCGCCCGCGAGCACGTTCTCGGGCGCGCTCCAACGCTGTCAGAAGAAGGGAAAAGATATGACCAGCACTCAACCCGCATGGATTTCACCGCAGGCCTACGAGCGGCTTCAGCGGGAATTGGCGACGCTGCGGGAGTTGTGTGACACCAACGCCGTCGGTAGCGCCAATGACGAGAATTCGATCGCCGTCCAGCGTGCGTGGCAGGTGCGCATCCGACGGATCCATGAGTTGTTGGTCGATGCGGTCGTCGGTGAGGACCCGCCCGATGACGGGATCGCCGAGCCCGGCATGGTTTTGACCATCCGCTACGACGACACCGGCGAGGTCGAAACGTTCCTGTTCAGCGTGCGCGGCGCCGAATACGGTGGCATGGAGGTCTATTCGATCCGATCACCGCTGGGCGCCGCCATCGCCGGTGCGCGCCCCGGCGAGCAGCGCACCTACACACTGCCCAGCGGTGTCGCGCTCAGCGTCACCCTCCTGAAGGCCGTCCCCTACGGCGTTCACCTCGCGGGCCTCAGCTGACGGCGATCCCATGATTTTCGATGTGATCGACCCGTTGGCGACGATGTTTCTTCTGGTCGCGGGGATCTTCCTGTTGATGGCCGTCGCGTATGGGCGAATGTGAGGGCGAGACGGGGATTCGCGTCACGAGGCAACGAGCAGCAGCACGCCCGCGGTGCTCACCCCGAGATTCCCCGTGGCCCCTCGCGCGGCATGACGACCGCGCTCACGCTTGCTCGGGTTCCTGCTTGGGCAGGCTGGCCACCAGCGGTGTGTCGACGCCGAGCGGGCCGATCTTGGCGGCCCCGCCCGGCGACCCCAGAGGCTCGTCACGGCCTTCCAGCGTCTCGGAAAAGAACGCCGCATTGTCCGCCTGATACGGCTGCAACTCCTCGGGCAGGTCATCCTCATAGTAGATCGCCTCGACGGGGCAAACGGGTTCGCACGCCCCGCAATCCACGCACTCGTCGGGATGAATGTACAGCGCCCGGCCACCCTCGTAGATGCAGTCGACCGGGCACTCCTCGACGCAGGCCCGGTCCATCACGTCCACGCATGGCTTCCCTATCACATATGCCATGCCGTAGAGTTTACACAAGTGCGGTTGTATAAACCAGATGAAGTGGGCGCCGATGACCGAGAACGCGAAACCCCTGGCCGACAACGAACTCGGCGACGCGCGGCTGCCCAGGTCCGGCATGCGATCGACGGTCCTGGCCGCCGATGCCGGCTTGCCGACAGGCCGATTGCGCGAAGACGCCCGAGTGGCCAAGCGGTCCGGCATGCGCGAACAACACCTGGACTGGAACATTGTCACGCTGCCGCCCGACGGCGAAATCGACGCCCCCGGAACCGAAGTCGACGCCATGATCCACGTGCTGTCCGGCAGCGGCCGGCTCACCACCGCCAAGAACACGATCCAACTGGCGCCCGGCGCCGTGTTATGGCTCCCAGGTCGGGCGCGTCCGCAGTTCATCGCCGGCCCGGACGGACTTCGCTACCTGACGGTGAACCAGAAGTGGAAAATCCTGCCGCCGTAGTTGGAGGAAGCGATGGCAACAATCCTTGATTCAAGGAAGTTGTCGGCTCGCTGGCTATTTCCTGCGCGGCAGGGACCGATTGGATGCATAGCCTACTGACGGGACGGAGGCGTTTGATGACTTACAACGGGAATATTCGAGTGTGGCGCGGCGACGAGCACGGGGGCGAATTCCACGAGTTCTCCGTCGAAGTCAACGAGGGCGAGGTCGTGCTTGACATCATCCACCGGCTGCAGGCCACGCAAGTTCCCGACCTCGCAGTGCGCTGGAACTGCAAAGCGGGCAAATGTGGGTCGTGCTCCGCGGAGATCAACGGCTACCCGCGGTTGATGTGCATGACCCGCATGTCGAGCTTCACCGAGAACGAAGCCGTCACCGTCACCCCGATGCGAGCCTTCCCGGTAATTCGCGATCTCGTCACCGATGTCTCGTTCAACTATGAAAAGGCCAGAGAGATACCGTCTTTTGCACCGCCGAAGGATCTTGGTCCCGGCGAGTACCGGATGGCCCAGGTCGACATCCAGCGCTCGCAGGAGTTCCGCAAGTGCATCGAATGCTTCCTGTGCCAGAACGTCTGCCACGTGATCCGTGACCACGAGGACAACAAGCGAGCGTATGCGGGACCACGCATGTTCATTCGCCTCGCCGAACTGGAAATGCATCCCCTCGATACCGCCGATCGACGAGACCTCGCCCACGATCAGCAGGGACTGGGACTGTGCAACATCACCAAATGCTGCACCGAGGTCTGCCCGGAGAACATCAAGATCACCGACAACGCCATCATTCCCATGAAGGAACGCGTCGCCGGCCGCAGATACGACCGGGCGGCCTGGCTGGGGCGCAAATTCTTTCGCCGGTAGTGCGCCCCTCGGCGTTCAGCGCGGGACCAGGCTGTCGAGTTCCGGCGAGTCCGCGCCCGTCAGCCGTCGGTGCATCGCCCAGGCGATCCGGGCGCCCTGGATCTTCGCGCGCTCGGCGATGGGCCCCCGGAACATCTCATCGACGGTGTCGTTCCATACGGTCAGCCAGCGGACGAAATGGCTGTCGCCCAACGGGATTCGTTGATGGACGTGCCGGTGGGCGTGCAATGCGCTGCCGCGGTACAGTCCGGCGCGGAACAGCACCGTCTCCCAGAAGTTGGCCATCACCGGGATGTGCGACTCCAGGCCCTTGCTCCGCAACTCCGAGAAGGGTTCGGCGAGGGTGTCGTCGACCATCACCCGGCCATAAAACCGGCGCAACAGCGCCTCGATGTCCGCGCGGGCGACCAGATCTGCGTCCGCCTGGCCGACGGGAACACACAACTCAGTCATGCGCGATCACCGTCGCGAGGCACAATTCGGGTTCGACGAACGGCTCCAGCTCGACGTGCATCCCCGGAGTCGAACCGACCGGCTTCGTCGGGCCGGCCAGACCCTGCAGCAGGCCGCGATGCAACGCGCACGCCACCTCGGGGTGATCACGGGCCAGATCGCGGACCGGGCAGCTGTGCAGGCGGATCGTCCGCTGATAGTCGCGAGTCGATTTTTGTGCCGGAACCGGCTCGGGACCGAATCCCATCCTGTCGAATACCGTCGTGATCATCGCCGATCGCTCGTCAGCGGCCTTCTTCGGTGCCGCGTCGGATGGAACACGTTGTCCCGCAGCGTCTTCGTGCGGGACGTCGTCGGCGATCCGCTCGGCCCAGCGACGGCCGGCGGCTTCGGCGCGGCGCCGCCTCTTATCGGCGGTATCACCGAGTTCCAAGGCCAGGATCTCGGCCAGGATTCGATAATCCAGTCGCTCGCGCACCGCGCGGTAGCCGGTGCGGGGCCGGCCCACACCGGTCCTCGTGATCCGGGTCCGCTTGACCAGTCCCTCGGCGCACAACGCGTCGAGATGAAAACGCACCGTCGTCGTGTGCAGCGCAAGCCGCGCGGCGAGTTCGGCCGCATCGACCGGTTCGCCATGCTCGCGCACCAGTTCAAAAACTCGTTGGCGCTGCCGGTTCTGCGCCGCGCGGTGCGGCCGTCCGGCCTCGTCTCCGTGCTGCTCGCCCACCCCGTCCGTCCTCTCGTCCGGTTGCCTTCTGGCTATTTCGAGGATATTATTCATTAATAATAGCACCGCACTCCCCAGATGTCTCCGGTAGCGAACGACATTGGGGCAGCACAGAAACCGGAGGTGCGCCGTGTTGGACACCATGGTAGAGACCCAGGTCATCGAGAACGCGGTCCGGTTGGCCTGCCGCGCTCCGTCGCTGTACAACACCCAGCCCTGGCGGTGGGTGGCCGACGGCCCCCGGCTGGACCTGTTTCTCGATGTGGCCCGTGTCGTACACGCGGATCGATCGATGCGCGAGGCCCACATCGGCTGCGGCGGTGCGCTCGAACACCTTCGGGTGGCGGTGGCCGCCGCGGGCTGGAGCGCCGAGGTCGACCGGTTTACCGATCCGGACAATCCCGCGCACCTGGCCAGGGTGACCATCGCCCCCACGAACGCAGTGACGGACGAGCAGCGGCGGCGCGCCGACGCGATCCTGCGACGTCGAACCGATCGTCTGCCGTTCCTCGCGCCGGTGGACTGGGAATCGTTGGAGGCCGCGCTGCGCGGTCGACTCGGCGCCGGCGCGGTGCGATTGGATGTACTGCCGGAGGAGATGCGCCCACGGCTGGCCGAAGCTGCCGCGTTCACCGAGTCGCTGCGCCTCTATGACTCCTCGTACCATCTCGAACTCGACTGGTGGACAGGGCCGTTCGAGGCATCAGAGGGGATCCCCTATAGCTCGTTGATTTCGGCGGCCGAGTCAAAGCGGGTTGGCGTCAACCGCCACTTTCCCTTCACCCGCGATCTGGACAGGCGCGCCGGCGTGACGCGAGATTTCTCGAAGATCCTGATGCTGTCCACCGAAGATGACAGTCACGCCAACGCGCTGGCGTGCGGCGAGGTGCTCTCGAGCGTCCTTCTGGAATGCACGATGGCCGGTTTGGCCACCTGCCCCGTATCGCAACTGACCGAGCTATCGGTCAGCCGTGAACTACTCGCGGCACTGACGGGCCATACCGATCTCCCCCAGGTGTTGATCCGAGTGGGTGTCGCACCGGCACTCGACGCGGCACCACCACCCACGCCGCGGCGCGCGCTCGCCGATGTCTTGCGGCTGACGAGTTGAGTCTCGCCCCCGCGACCACTGCCCTTTGATCCGCTTCTTTGACTACGGTGGTGAAGGGGTCGCCCACAACCGGTGAGGTGAATGCGATGGCATCGAACAGCTTTGGAACCCTGGACCGGCTTACGGTCGACGAGCAGTCATACCTCATCCACCGCCTTGATCGAATCGACGGTTCGGCCCGGCTGCCGTACAGCCTGAAGGTTCTGCTGGAAGATCTGCTGCGCAACGAAGACGGCCATCTGGTGACGGCCGAGCAAGTCCAGGCACTGGCAGATTGGGATCCGGCCGCCGAACATGGCCAGGAGATCGCCTACACCCCCGCCCGTGTCTTGATGCAGGACTTCACGGGCGTGCCATGTGTGGTCGACCTGGTCGCGATGCGCGACGCCATCACCGATCTGGGCGGCGACACCAAGAGGATCAACCCGCTGTGCCCGACCGAGTTGGTGATCGACCACTCGGTGATCGCCGATGTCTTCGGACGCGCGGACGCGTTCAAGATCAACGCGGAGCTGGAGTTTCAGCGGAACGCTGAGCGCTACCAATTGCTGCGCTGGGCGCAGCAGGCATTCGACGACTTTTCGGTAGTGCCTCCAGACACCGGCATCTGCCACCAGGTCAACCTTGAATACCTGGCCCGAGTGGTGTTCACCCGCGACAGCGCGGACGGCCCGCTGGCCTACCCCGACACCCTGGTCGGCACCGACTCGCATACCCCGATGGTCAACGGCCTGGGTGTATTGGGCTGGGGCGTGGGCGGCATCGAGGCCGAGGCGGCGATGCTGGGCCAACCGATGAGCATGCTGCTCCCGCCGGTCGTCGGCCTCAAACTCAGCGGCGAACTACCGGCCGGCACCACGGCCACCGACCTGGTGTTGACCGTGGCCGAGCTGCTGCGTCGTACCGGCGTGGTCGGCAAATTCGTCGAATTCTTCGGTCCCGGGGTGGCCAACGTGCCGCTGGCCAACCGGGCCACCATCGGCAATATGAGTCCGGAGTACGGGGCCACCTGCGCGATCTTCCCCGTCGACGCCGTCACGTGCGACTACTTGCGGCTGACCGGCCGCTCCGAACACCAGATCAAGCTGGTCGAGGCTTACACCAAAGAGCAGGGCATGTGGCACGACCCCGACCGCGAGCCGACGTACTCGCAAGTCCTCGAGTTGGACCTGGGCAGCATCGAGCCGTCGATCGCCGGGCCGAAACGGCCGCAAGATCGCATCCCGCTGCGGTTGGCGCCGCAGACCGTGTGCGCGCTGCTCGGCGGGGCGAAGACAACCGAGGAGGCCTTGTCCGAACTCGATGAGGCTTCGGCAGACTCGTTCCCGGCCAGCGACCCGATCGCGTTCGGCAACACCAGCAGCCCTGCGGGCAGACCGCGTACGCCGGACACCGACTGCGTCGAGGGTGAGTGGCTATCGACCGCCGTGGTCGTCGAATTGTCCGACGGCACCCGCACCGAAGTCGACAACGGTCACGTGGTGATCGCAGCGATCACGTCGTGCACGAACACCTCCAACCCGTCGGTGATGGTAGGCGCCGCACTGCTGGCCAAGAAGGCGGTGGAGAAGGGTCTCAGCCGCAAACCCTGGGTCAAGACCTCACTGGCCCCCGGTTCACGGGTGGTCACCGACTACTACGAAAAGTCGGGACTGACACCGTATTTGGACAAGCTCGGCTTCAACCTAGTGGGCTATGGCTGCACCACGTGCATCGGGAACTCTGGCCCGCTGATCCCCGAGGTGAGCACAGCGGTGACCGACAATGACCTGACGGTGTGTTCGGTGCTATCGGGCAACCGCAACTTCGAGGGCCGCATTCACCCCGAGACCAAGATGAATTTTTTGGCCTCCCCACCGCTGGTGGTCGCCTACGCGCTGGCCGGTACCTTGCACACCAATCTGCTGAGTGATCCGATCGGCACCGGCAGCGACGGCGGGCCGGTATACCTCCGGGACATCTGGCCGTCAGCCGAAGAGGTCGACGCGGTCGTCAAGGACCATCTGCAGGCCGAGATGTTCGCCGCGAGCTACGCCAATGTCTTCACGGGCGACGAGAACTGGCGTTCGCTTCCGGTGCCCGATAGCGACACCTTCCAGTGGGACGACGACTCCACCTACGTGCGTCAGCCGCCCTACTTCGACGGCATGACACGCGAACCCCGACCGATCGATGACATCACCGACGCGCGCGTGCTGGCCAAGTTGGGCGACTCGGTCACCACCGACCACATCAGTCCGGCAGGATCGATCAGAGCCGACTCGCCGGCTGGAAAGTATCTGTCCGAGAACGGCATTGAGCGCAAAGACTTCAACTCCTACGGATCCCGGCGCGGCAACCACGAGGTGATGATCCGCGGTACGTTCGCCAACATCCGGCTGCGCAACGAACTTGCCCCGGACACCGAAGGCGGTTTCACCCGCGACTTCACCCAGTCCGACGGGCCGGTTACCACCATTTACGACGCCTCGGTGAACTACATCGCAGCCGGCACGCCGCTGGTGATCCTGGCGGGTAAGGAATATGGCTCGGGCTCGTCGCGAGACTGGGCGGCCAAGGGGACCCTGCTGCTGGGCGTGCACGCCGTATTGGCGGTTTCCTATGAGCGCATCCACCGCTCCAACCTGATCGGGATGGGAGTGTTGCCGCTGCAGTTCCCGGACGGACAGGATGCCGAGTCGTTGGGACTGACCGGTGAGGAAACCCTCGACATCACCGGGGTGAGCGCATTCAACGACGAGCTGCCCGACACCTTGCACGTCAAAGCCGGTGACGTGGAGTTCGACGCGAAGGTGCGCATCGACACTCCCGGCGAAGCCGACTACTACCGGCACGGCGGCATCATGCAGTACGTGCTGCGCAAATTGCTCAGCAAAAAATAACGCAAACCGCTTGCCGGACACAATAACTCGAGAAGGAGACGCTCATGAAAGACGGCCTACACCCGCGGGCCACACAGGAGCGGAATGACGCCCATCACCGCTGACCGCGCCGCGGTCATCGCCACGATCGAGACGATTCCCCTGCGAATCCCGCTCAAGGCGGGCAGCACACCTGGAGCGTCGCTGTGGGGCGACCCGTTGACCGCGGCGGACTCGCTGCTTGTCAAGGTGACCACCGATTACGGAGTGGAAGGCTGGGGGGAAGCGTTCGGTTTCAGCGCCGTCGATTCGGCCAAACTCGCTGTCGATCAACTCATCGCACCGCTCTGCCTCGGCAGGGACGCCACGCGAATCCGCCCGCTGATGATGGAGATTCAAAAGAAGCTGCACGTGTTCGGGCGTGGCGGTGCGTTGACCTATGCCCTCTCGGCGGTCGACATCGCCCTGTGGGACATCGCCGGCAAGCTCGCCAACGCTCCGGTGTCCCAGCTCCTCGGTGGCGGGGTCGCCGCCCTGCCGTGCTATGCAAGCCTCGCCTGCTATAACGACCCGTCGCTAGTCCGCGCGGTCGTCCGGCAAGCCCTCGACGCCGGCTTTGCGGCGCTCAAGCTGCACGAGGCGGACATGCCGGCGATCCGTGCGGCCCGCGAGGAAGCCGGGCCCGACGTCGAGTTGATCGTGGACGCCGGCTGCCTCTGGACCCTGACTGAAGCCGCTGCCGTCGCTGACGAACTCAGGTCGGTTCGGCTCAAATTCCTCGAGGAGCCGCTGTGGCCGCCGGAGAATTTCGAGGGCCTGGCCGCACTGCGACGAAACACCGGTATGCCGATCTCGTCCGGCGAGAACGCTTCTACCCTACTGGAATTCGAGCGGATGCTCGCCGCGGGAGCGGTGGACTTTGTTCAGCCCAGCCCGGCCAAGATGGGAGGCATCAGCGAGTTGAGCGAGGTTTTTCCTCTCGCGGCCGTCCACAACACCCCGGTGATGACGCACTCTTTTTACGACGGTCCCGGATTGCTCGCGGCGCTTCATGCGACCGCTGCGCTCGGCGGCACCGACGCCATGATCGAGTGGCGTTGGTTCGAGCTGGAAGCGTTCATCTACGGCGATGCCCTCACCCCGACGGCGGGCCGGATTTCGGTCCCGCGGGGGCCGGGCCTGGGCATCGACCCCGATTCTGACGTCATCACCGCGTACCGGCGGCCGTCAGCACCATGACGATGGCCGATCGCTCTGGCCAACCCGCGCAACGACATCTAGAGTTTACACAAATGGAACTTGTATAAAAGCCGAGAACACCGGAGAAAGGGATCGGGGACTATGAGCATCGCGGAACGTGCGGCGCGAACCACCTGGGAAGGCCCGTTGGCGTCGGGCGAGGGCAAACTGTCGCAGGGCAGCAGTGGAGCCCTCGATGGCCTACCGCTGACCTGGGCCTCTCGCACCGAGCAGCCCGGCGGCAAGACAAGTCCGGAAGAACTTGCGGCGGCGGCGCACTCGTCGTGCTTTTCGATGGCCTTGGCCCTGAAATTGGGCGAAAACCACACTCCGCCGCAGCGACTCGAGGTCACCGCCACCGTGACCCTGGATGCGGTCGATGGAGTCCCGACGATCACCACGTCGCAGCTGAAGGTCAGGGCAAGCGTCGCGGGTGTGGATGCCGAATCCTTTGCCGCCGTGGTCGATCAGGCCGCCGCCCTGTGCCCGGTGTCGCGACTGTTCGCCGGCGCCAAGATCAGTGTCGACGCCGAGCTCGACTAGAACAGAATCTGCCCGACGCAGAGGAGACACGTATGGCCAGCCTGACGCTATCCGCCGAGCTGACACGGGAACACCACGAAATCGACGATGCGATAGCGACTTTCATCGAAAAGCTCGACTGTGGCAGCTTGCAGCGCGAACTCATGACCACCACGCTGGAAGCACTGCGCCGGCACATCTACCTCGAGGAGGTCTTCCTGTTCCCGCCGCTGCGGGAAGGAGGGATGGCGATGCCCATCTTCGTGATGATGCGCGAGCACGGCGAGCTGTGGCACACCATGGCCACGCTGACGGATCTGCTCGCCGCCGGTGACGACAGCCAGCAGCTCCGGGATACGTGCACGCAGCTGCTGGATCAGCTGCAGCAGCACAACTCCAAAGAGGAGCCGGTCATCTATCCGAGCGCCGACACCGACCTGCCGCCGCACACGAGCGCGGAACTGGCCCGGTTCATCGAGACCGGGCGCACTCCCGACGGATGGGAGTGCCAGCAGGCGAACGCGTGAGGCTTTCAGCCCGCTGAACTGCCGAAGGAGGATTCTCGAATGCGCGTGGTTGTGGACCGTGATCGCTGTGAGGGCAATGCTTTCTGTGTGAACATCGCACCCGAGGTGTTCGAACTCGACGATGACGAGTACGCCGTGGTCCGCACCGACCCGGTTCCCCCAGAGCAGGAAGCGCTCGCCGAGCAGGCCGTCGCCGCGTGCCCGCGCGCGGCGCTCTCGCGCGAAGACTAGATGCTCGGCGAATCACCCTGACAGCAAACGGTTTCCGGGCTAGGCCTGGGCCGTACCGACCCTCATCGCTTGATCAGCCGCAACCGCCACGCCTCCGGACCGCGCTGCTCGTAGCGGATCTCGAGTCGGCCCGAGACGCGGTGGTCGAGTTGGCGCAGCAGCGGAATCGGGTCATGGGGAGCCACCAGCACCAGGGCACCACCAGCCGGAACCGCGTCGAACGCGCCGAACACCGTCGCGTGCCGGATCGAATGCGGCACCTCACGGACGTCGAGCACGGGATCATCGGAATCGGTTTCGCCGCAGCCGCAATTGTGCGATGGCTCCGCGCCGTTGACGGCATGCGTGCGGCCGAGGAGTTCGTGCATGCCCTCGGTCACCTCCACCAGGGAGACATCCGGGTCGGCGGCGACGATCGGCAGGATCCGCTCGTTCTCGTCGACCAGGTGTGCGTCGAACAGCACCCGCAGGGCTTGGGCGGAACCGGCCGCGCGCACCGGCGGTTCCGTGCGGATGCCGTCGACGAGGGAGCCGATGATGCGGTGCGCCGCGATCATCGATTCGATCAGGGGCCGCGCCCGCGGGGTGCGCGTGGCGGCCGGGTACAGGCGGTCCTCCTCGGCGGCCGCGTGCGGCAGCAATTCACCGGCCAGGAAGACCAGGGCCGCGGCACGCGCCGGCTCGAAGTCCGCGCCGCGCTCGACCGCCGTGACCATCGCGTCGGTGAGCACCGCGAGCTGCCCGGCCAGCTGCGCGTGGTGGTTCGTGATGGCTTCGACCGCGCCGGCATCGGCAGCTGTGGACGCCACGATCACATCGTTGGCCGGCATGTTCGGTTCCTTTCGTCGAGCCCGATCGCCACGCTGAGCTCATTGCAGTGTGCGACGTCCAATAATTTACTACAATAAATTCCGTGAAAAAAGAGCCGGTCGTCCTGGGCCCCCGACCGACGCCGGTGCTTGAGGCGCCCGTCGCGCTGTCCGGGCAGCGGCTGCGGGTGCTCGACCACGTGCGCGCGCACTCCCCCGTCCGGGTCATCGACGTGGCAGCGGCTCTTGACCTGCACGCCAACACCGTTCGCGAGCATCTGGACGCCGTCGTCGAGCTCGGGCTCGTCGAGCGATCCACCGCCAGGACACCCGGGCGCGGGCGTCCGGCAACGCTGTATCGGGCTTCGGCCGCCGACCCCGCGGTGGCGATGCGGGACTACGCGGGTTTGGCGACCGCGCTGGCCGGACAGCTGGCTCGCACCAGCGCGCAGCCCGAGCGCGACGCGCGCGCCGCAGGCGTCGAGTGGGGACGCGAACTCCTCGACGAGCGCAGCCACGCCGGCGGCGATGCGCGGCGGTCCGTGCTCGAGGCGCTGGCCCGCCTCGGTTTCGCGCCCGACGTAGCGGGCGCACACCGAGGCATCGCCCTGCGCCGCTGCCCGCTGCTGGACGCCGCCCGTCGCTACCCGGCCATCGTCTGTCAGGTCCACCTCGGGATCGTCGAGGGAATGCTGGAGCGGCTCGGCGTCACCGACACACCGGGCCTGGACCTCATTCCGTTCGCCGAACCCGGTGCCTGCCGACTGTTCTTGCCCGAACCCGTTGTGCGGCATCATGACTGACCGCGTCTTTCCGTCCGCGGTGATGGCTAGACGTTGACCACCAGCGATAGCCCCCGGCGACCGCGTGTTCGTTTGCGTTGCTTGCTGATCGCGACCAGCCGTGCCACGGCCAGCTCGATCCCGCGGGCCAGCGCATCGATGTCGGCGACGGCCTCATAGTCGGCCAGGACCCCGAAGAACAGGTCCTCGGCATAGCTCAGCATCGCGACCCCGGTCCGCAATTGCATGGCGATCGGCGGGACGGGGAACACGCTGAGCACCCGTCGGCCCATGAGCCGCAGCGGCCGGCGCGGCCCGGGGACATTCGTCGCCAAGGTGGTGACACCGCGCTGCGGCAGCTGGGTCAACAACCGGACCGCCCACGCCGTCAGCGGAAAGGGAATGCGGTTGGCCATCGACACGAATGCGTGGCCTGCCTGGCTCTGCCCGTGAGACTTGGTGCGGCCCAAGCGAGAATGGACGGTCCGCAGCCGCTCTATCGGGTGTTCCTCGTCGACCGGCAGGTACGGCAGCATCACCGACACGCGGTTGTCCGTCCTGTCCAACGCATCGACCGATCGCATCGACACCGGCACCAGCGCCCGCAGCGCGTCCGGCAACGGTGCTTCACCCCGCTGAACGAGGATGTTGCGGTAACTCTCCGTAATGGCGGCCAGCGCAACGTCATTGATGGTGACATCGAAGGTTTGGCACACCTGCGCGATGTCGGCCAGGGGAACCCGCGCGACGCCGTAGCGGCGCAACGTGGTTATCGGCCCGTTCAGCGACGTCGTCGTGGGACGCAATAAACCGGCGGTAATCTCCGCGGCGCCCAACGCGGTGCGGGCGGTGGCGGCCGTGATCGCGACCGAGGTGTTCCACAGCCCGCCGAGGATTTTCCACGGATTGATTGCCGGTCGACCGGATGAGACTCCTTGTCGTTCAGATCCTTTGGCGGCATGGATATGGCTTGCGAAGCTCTCGCCGATGCCGTCATCGCATAGGCCGGCAAGCATGTGGGTAGCGGCGATGCCGTCGGCCATGCAGTGGTGGATCTTGGTGAGCATCGCCCACCGGTTGTCGCTGAGGCCCTCGATGAGCCAGATTTCCCACAGCGGGCGATCCCGGTCGAGGCGGCGGGAGATCACGTCGGCGGCCAACTGGTACAACTCTCGGTCGTTGCCCGGTCGCGGTAGGGCGATGTGCCGCACGTGACGGCCGAGATCGAAGTCCGGATCGTCCACCCACACGGGTGCACCGAGGTCGAAGGGGCGCGTTCGCAGGCGCTGTCCGAACCGCGGGCACAAGCGAATCCGCTCGGCGAGGGTCGCCATCAGCGCATCACGCTCCGGGATCGGTCCCTCGATGACCGCCAGACCGCCGATCGCCAAACTCACGTGCCGGTCGGCGTCTTCCGCCTTCAGAAAGCCGGCGTCAAGGGTTGTCAGTTGATCCACGGCCGCCACCTCCCAACTTTATCTGCAACTAGTCGTAACACCATTCTCTTCCCGGCGCGGCCGCGGCGGCAGGGCCAAAAGTCCCAAGCCGAGGCGGTAATACCCCGAATAGGCGGCGGCCTGCGGGCCAAAGATGTTTTGGCGCCGTGCATTAACACTCAGCGCCCTTCGCTCGGACGTTGTTGCCGTCTCGGGGACCATCTGCGCCGAGCATCCCTTCGCCTTGTTGCCCACTGCCTATTTAGAGGATATTATTCATTTATATATCCCTGGACGCAAGAGGATCGGTCGCCGAAAACCCGGAGGCAGTCGTGTTGGACACGGTCACAAAGCAAGATCATCGGCACAGCGGCGGAGCCCTTCGGCCTTTCCCCGACGCTCGGGACATCGAGGCGGTCCTCACGCTGGCCACGCGGGCCCCTTCCATCGACAACACGCAGCCGTGGCGGTGGCGCGTGGACCGCACGAGCCTGCACCTCTACACCGATCCGGGCATGCAATTACCCAGCACCGACCCAGACGGCCGGGATCTGATCTTGAGTTGCGGTGCAGCGCTTCACCATTGCGTCGTCGCATTGGCGGCGATGGGTTGGCGCGCTGACGTGCACCGCCTACCCGATCCAGCCGATCCCGGCCACCTTGCCGCCATCGAGGTATCCCCGCACTCCCCCGATAGCGCCGAGACCGTCCTGGCGGAGGCAATCCCGCGGCGCCGAACGGATCGGCGGACCTATAGCGCGCGCCCGGTGGCGGCAACTGAAATCGCCGCGATGGCGGCCGTGGCCGCTCAGATGGGAGTGACGCTGCGCGTCGTCGACGCGCGGGAAAGGCTGCACGACATCGTCAAGCGAGCCGCGCTGGCCCACGCGACCGACCGCGATTACCTTGTCGAGCTCGCCCGATGGAGCGGTCGATACGGGTCGCGGGCCGGGGTGCCGGCCCGCAACATCCCCGAACACGATTGCGGCGCACCGATCCCCGGCCGCATCTTCGCCGGACCGGGCCTCGCGCAGCCGCCCGGCACCTCACCCGCGCAGGACAATGCCATCATTCTGGTGCTCGGCAGCGAAGCCGAGGACCGCCTGGCTCAACTCCGCGCCGGCGAGGCCACCAGCGCGCTGCTGTTGACGGCGACGGTGATGGGACTGGCGTCTTGCCCGATCACCGAGCCCCTGGAAATCCCGGAAACACGCGACGCCGTCCGCGACGACGTGTGGGGCGCGCAGGGCTATCCGCAGATGCTGCTGCGGGTGGGCTGGGCCGCGGACAGCGCGGCCGCCTTGCCGCCCACGCCGCGGCGCGCGCTCTGCGACGTCGTGGAGTGGGCGGGCCCGTAGCCGACGTTCGCTATGACCGGGACACCAACGTGGGCATGGCCGCCCAGCCGCGGACCGCGGCGGTCTCCGACGGCGCCGCGTTGGCCCAGTCGACCTCCCATGCCGGGAAACGCTTGAGGATCTCCTCCAACGCGATCCGACCCTCCAGGCGGGCCAGCGCGTTGCCCATGCAGAAATGCGTGCCCGCGCCAAAGGTCATGTGCGAACGCTGTTCCCGGTAGATGTCGAAGACGTCACCGTCCGGCGGGAACCGGCGGTGGTCGCGGTTGGCCGCGCCGACGAGCATCAGCATCGCCGAACCCTTCGGCACGGTCTGGCCGTAGTACTCGACATCGCGGGTGACGTAGCGGGCGATCTGGAGCGCCGGCGGCTCCCATCGCAGGATCTCCTCGATCGCCTGAGGAATCAGTCCCGGGTTCTCCACCAGATCACGGCGCTGATCCGGGTAGTCGGCCAGCGTCTTACCGGCCCAGCCGATCAGACGGGTGGTGGTCTCGGAACCGGCCGTGGCGATGACCGTCAAGTACATCAACAGCTCGTCGCGGCGCAGCTTGCGCACCGTGCCGGTCTCGTCCTCGAACTCGGCGTTGAGAAGGTCGGTCATGATGTCGTCGGACGGGTGTTCGGCGCGCCAGTCGACGAACTCCGCGAACACCTCGCCGGTGGCCAGCGCGTCGACGGTCTTCCCCTGCAGGGTCTCCTCGCCGTGGTCGGTGATCTGCCGCTGCCGGTCTTCCGGGAGCCCCAGCAGCATGCCGATGACGCGCATGGGCATCTGCTCGCCGAGGTCGTTGACGAAGTCGAACCGACCCGACCCGACCAGCGGATCCAGGCAGCGCGCGGTGAACTCGCGGATCTGCGGCTCGAGTGCGAGCACCTTGCGCGGAGTGAACACCCGCGACAGCAGGTTGCGGTGAATGTTGTGGATCGGCGGATCCTCGAAAATCAGTGTGCCCGGCGGTATTTCCATGCCCGACTTGATGATCTCAAGCAGGGCTCCGCGCCCGGAGATGAACGTCTCGTGGTCGATAACCGCCTTGTTGACGTCGTCGTAGCGGCTCAGCGCGTAGAAGTCGTGCTGTTCGTTGTAGTACAGCGGGGCCTCTTCCCGAATCCGGGCGAACACCGGATAGGGGTTCATGTTGAGGTCGATGTTGTAGGGGTCGTAGTACAGGTCGGATTCGGTGGGGGCGGTGGGCACGGTCATCAGAACTCCATCGGGGCTGCAGGGCTGTTCAGCTGAATGGGGCCGACGCCGTCGGCGCCGGGCTGCACGATTTCGATGTCGAATGTCGCGGTGTAAGCGAAGTGCTCATGACTTCGCCGACGTCGGTGCGGGTCCCTGCGGCGATCTCCGCAGGCATGACTTGCTCAGCGGTCATCAGTTTCCCGTCGGCCCGTTGCGACAACGCAGTTACACTAGCACAGGCAAATGTAACGCCAGCCGTGCTCACTCACCCCCCGCTGAGCAGCAGGTGGGGCGGCTCATCTCCCGTCCCGTCGACCGGGTGAGGCGCGTCAGACCACGCGGCCGCCCGCACATTGGCGACAGGAATGCAGTTGAAGCAGCACGATTTCGACCGCTGGGTCCCTTACGCCATCCTCTTGCTCCAGGATTGATCCCAACGATCGATCGCCGCCACCTCTTCAAGCGGTTTGCGCCGCACCGCGTGGTGCCCGCCCTTGGGCCAGCCCACCGTGAGCAAGGTCGCGATCTTCCAGTCGTCAGGGATTGCGACCATGGACCGCAGCTGATCCTCGCAGGACCCGTGCCACAGGGTGATCGCCGCGCCCAGGCCTTGCGCGCGGGCCGCCAACAGGAAGTTCTGGACCGCGGGAAAGATCGACCCTCCCTGCTGTAGTTCGGTGGTTCCCCGCTGCGGCTGGACACAGAACAGCACCAGCACGGGCGCCGCGCCACCGACGCTCATGTGCTCAGCCATCGCGCGCAGCACGCGCGACTTGGGGTCGTCAGCCTCGTCCTCGGGCATCGAAAGCCGATAGAACTCGGTCATGACCTCCCATGTCTTGTGAGCCGCCGCCGTGACCACGTCGCGCAGAGCGCTCGATCGCAGCACCACAAACTTCCACGGCTGCTGGTTGCCGCCGGACGGAGCCCAACTCGCCGCGCGCAGACACGCGTCGATGACCTCGTCGGAGACGGGTTCGTCGCGATAGCGCCGTACCGCCGACGCGGTCCGCATGACCTCCCATAGATCCACCGATGCGGGCGGGACCGGTTGTTCGCTCACAGCTTCGCCTTTGCGGGCAGCACGCCCCGCCAGGTTCCGCCGCGCACGGGACCGGTGACCAACGGCAGATCGAGGGTGGACAGCAAACCAACTGGTGCGGCCATCACCGCGGGGATGGCATTGAGTTCGCGCATGACCGTCGCGTAGGTCAGGCCGCGCATGTTGTTCCCGCGGCCGTGCATCTCGATGTCGACGGTGTAGGTGGGCAGGCCGTCCACGATGACCCGGTAGCCACCGAGCGGTGATGGATGCCGCGGCCAATCCGGTGCGGCACCGTCGCCCATTCGGGTGATGTGTTCCAGCACAACGCGTTCCTCTCCGCCGACCATTCCGGCGAGCTTGAATCGCATTCCTCCCATGGTTCCCGGTTCGATCCACCCCGACGCCACTTCGTAACGCTCTGTCGCCAACCATTTCTCGATCGTCGTCTCGACGCGATCGAGTGGCAGGCCAACACCATCCGCGACCAGATGCACGGTGGGTCCCCACAACGCGGCGAGGCGGTCGGGGTCGAAGAGCGGCGCCGGATGATCGGGGGTATGCCCAAATCCCATGAAGTCGAACATGATGTCGGGTTGATTGATCGGGCCGTAATCGAGCATCTCGAGCATGGTGATGCCGTCGACACGGCTGCTGAAGCCCGTCATCGTCAGCGCGATCACATCGTTCGCCCAGCCCGGATCGACACCGCTGTTGAAAAAGCTGGTGCCGCCCTCCGCACAGGCCGCCTCGAGCAGTTCGACGGTTTCCTGGTCTGCAGCGGGCGGATAACACATGGGCACCAACGAGGTACACACCACGTGCTTGCCAGCGCGCAGGCAGCGCGCGATGTCCACCGCCGCGTCGTGGTAGCGATAGTCACCGGACGCGAAGTAGGCCACCACGTCGGCGTCCACCGATAGTGCGGCACCGATGTCCCGCGTAGCGATGACGCCGGTCGCGGGCATCCCGCACAGGTCGCCGGCGTCCTTGCCGTCCTTGGCTTCCGCGTGCACCACGACGCCGGCCAGCTCTAGGCCGGGATGGGCGATGAGGGCACGCAACGCGCCGATGCCGACCTGACCAGGACCCCACAGGATCACTCGTGGCTTACCTCGACCGTCCGCCATCGGCACCCCTTCCGGTCGTCGCGCGCCGAACTGTGAGAACATATCTTCTCATATAGAGATAACACCATTACCGGATGCGGGAAGAAGGGGCGAACGGTGAGCGATTACGAATTCTTGAAGTGGGAGACCTTCGACGACGGCGTGATCGTTCGGATCTCGCTGAACCGCCCCGACCAGCGCAACGCCCAAAACCGCGGCATGCTGGTCGAACTCGACGAGGCGTTTGCCCGCGCCGAATCCGATGACAACGTCCGCGTCGTCGTCTTGGCCGGCGAGGGCCCGATGTTTTCGTCGGGCCACGATATCGGCTCCAAGCAGGCGCGTGCCGAGTTCGGCCCCGGGCCCGGCCAGCACCCCACCGTGACCATCAACGGCGGTACGCGCGATGGAGCGGAGCGGACCATGCTGCAGGAATGGCACTATTTCTTTCAAAACAACCTGCGCTGGCGCAACCTACGAAAGATCACCATCGCCCAGGTGCACGGCGACGTGTTCTCGGCGGGACTCATGCTGATCTGGGCCTGTGACCTCATCGTGGGCAGCGAAGAGGTGCGCTTCGCCGATGTGGTAGGCACGCGGCTGGGCATGTGCGGCATGGAATACTTCGGCCATCCCTGGGAATTCGGACCGCGGCGCGCGAAGGAGCTCATGCTCACCGGTGACGCGATCGGGATCGAAGAGGCCTACCGGCTCGGCATGGTGAGCAAGATCTTCCGGCGCGACGAACTGGCCGAGGGCACTCTCGAGTTGGCGCGACGCATCGCGGAGGTGCCCACGATGGCGGCCCTGCTCATCAAAGAGTCGGTAAACCAATCGGTCGACAACATGGGTTTTTACAACGCGCTGCAGTCGTGTTTCGCGTTGCACCAATTGAATCACTCGCACTGGGCCCAGATCCGGGAGGACAAGCTCCCCACCGCCGGCGAGGAGCAAGGGGTGCCGAACTGGCGGAGCGCTCCCCCGGTTGTCTTGGCCGTGAAAGATCAGGTCCGGTCCAGCGTCTAACGTTGTGCCGGTGACCAATAACTCGCCCGCGGCGCCACGCCCTATGGACGTCACCGTTCCGGGACATCTTTTCGCCCAGCTGCCGTTCTACGACGTCGTCGACACCGATGACTCGGTCGTCGTTGACCTGCACAACCGAGGAGACCTGAGGAACATTCGCGGCGCGCTGCAGGGTGGGCTGGTAGCCACTCTCATCGACGTCGCCGCAGGGCGCCTTGCGGTCAAATATGCCGGCGACGGCGACGGCGCGGGAACCGCGGACATGTCCATCCATTTCCTGGCACCGATCGTCGATGGCCCCGCGCGTGCGGTCGCCACGTTGGTGCGCGCGGGAAAACGGATGATCGTTGTCGCCGTCGACGTCTTCGACGTTGGCCGCGACCGACTCGCGGCGCGTGCCACGCTGAGCTTCGCGATCCTTGCGCGTCGCGATTCTGGTCACTCCGCGGCGGCGCCATAGCGCGCATCGGCCACCCGGTCCAATGCGACCGCGGGTTCGCCGAAAACCATTGCCCATCCCCGAACCCGGCGATAGTAAAGCTGGATGTCGCCCTCCATGCCGAACCCGTATCCGCCCTGAATGTGCAGGCTGCGCCGCGTGGCGTCGCGCGCCGTCTCATAGGCGAATGCGAACGCCATCGCAGCCAGTTCGCGAACGCAATCGGGCTCGTCGGCGAATGCGCACGCGGCTTTGAGCCCGAGCAGCCGCGCCCCATCGGCGGCGGTGGCGCTGTCAGCCAGCGGGTGAGACACCGCCTGGAACGAGCCGATCGCGGTTCCGAACGCATGACGTTGCTGGGCGTAGTCGACGCCGATCTCCACGGCCCTCTGGGCCGCGCCCGCCAAAGCCGCGGCGGTCAGCGCGAGCCACAGGTCAACGGCGCCATCGAATAGGCCGCGCGCCCGCGGTCCATCCGCAAGCACGACGGGATCGTCAATCATGATGTCCGCCAGCGGCATTGACCCAAGATTTTCCACTATGGTGCGGTTCTCTCCGATCGGAACCACCAGCAGCCGCCCCTGGGCCAGGGCGATGACGTGGTCTGCCACCGCCCCGCCGGGCACCAACCCCAACCGCCCACCGCGACCGGTGCGAGGCGCGAACGTGACCAGCTGCTCCCCGGCGAGGACCTCATTCAAAAGCCCGGTACCGGCCTCGCCGGACGCCGCCAGCAGCCGCGCGGCAACCTGCGCTTCGATGACGGGAGCGGACCCGACCGCGCGTCCGAACTGTTCGGCGATCAACGCGAGTTCCAGTTCGGGCGCGCCCCATCCGCCGGCCGCCTCGTCGACCGCCATCTCCACCGCCCCCGTCTCCAGCAGGGCCTTCCACAGCTTGAGGTCGAAGCCCAACGGCTCGGCCGCCCGGACTCGTTCGGATGTCGACTCGCGCGCAAACAGCGCGGCGAACGAATCCACCAACTGTCTCTGTTCGCCCGTCAGGCTCAGGTCCACGTTATCGCCCCGTCACGTGCGGATATGGTTACTCTCAAAATTGAGATTAACATTGCCATGCGTACCGTCCTGGGCCGCGTGCCACGACAGATTGGCGTGCATACATGCACTTTCAGCTCGATACGGAGACCGAGACCTACCGCGACGGACTCCGTGCCCACTTGCACGACGTGTTGACCCCCGAATTCGAGGAACGCATCTACCGCAGCGGGGTCGCACACGACGACGAGTTCGCCAAAAGTCTCGTCGAAAAGGGCTATTTCGCTCCGGCCTGGCCCGTCCAGTTCGGCGGACAGAGCCGCAACGCCTGGGACGATCAGGTCGTCAAAGAGGAACTGATGCGGTATGACGCGCCGGTGTACCTCTCCGAGACAACCAGGATGGTGGCGGCGATCATCCGTCAGATCGGCACCCCCTTCTTGAAGGACCGCATCCTCACCGGAGCCATCAACGGCGACATCACCATTGCGCTCGGCTTCACCGAACCCGAATGCGGGTCGGACGTCGCGGCGGCCGCCACCCGCGCCGTGCGCGACGGCGACGGGTGGGTGATCAACGGCTCCAAGATGTTCACCACCAACGGTCACCTCGCCGACTTCGTGTTCCTGCTTGCGCGCACGAACCCGGACAAGCCGAAACACAAAGGCCTGACGATGTTCCTGGTGCCGGGCGACTCTGATGGCTTTGCGGCACAAGCCGTATGGACGCTTTCCGGGGAACGCACCAACATCACCTTCTACAGCGACGTCCGGATCGGCGACGAGTGGCGCATCGGCGAAGTCGATGGCGGCTGGCAGGTGCTCAGCCTGTCGCTGCAAGACGAGCACGCGTCCGGATGGGGGCCGCACCTGATCCGGCTGCTGCACCATGCCGAGCATTGGGCAACCACCAGCGCGTCCCGCGACGGCTCACTGCCGATCGCCAATACTGACGTCCGGCGCCGGCTCGCCCGCGTCGCGATGGAGGCTGAGGTGTCGATGCTGCTGCAGCGCCGGTGCGTGTGGATGGTCGAGCAGGGCGACATACCTGTGGCCGAGGGGTCGATGTCCAAGGTGTTCAGCACCGAGGCGCTCGAGCGTGCCAGCCAGGACGTGTTCGAACTCGTCGGCCCGGACGGTCTACGCAGCTACCTCGAGCCGACCGCTCCCGAACGCGGGCGGTTTGACCACTCGCTGCGATTCTCGTTGGGCACGACGATCTATGCGGGCACCAGCGAGATCCAGCGCAGCATCATCGCCCAGCGCGGGCTCGGCCTACCCCGTTAGTTTCTTCGGCCGTCCGGCCCGTCCGCCGGCTGCGGCACGCGGCGCCTTGCGCGCCGGCTTGGCTTTGACGTCCGACGCGGGCGGCGTGACGGCCTGTTTGCACCACGCCCACAACTGGTCCTCCGTCAGCTTGGAACCCTTGCCGCCCAGATGAAAAACGCCGATTTGAGCGAGCGCCGTCAGCGTGGTGTTCAGCAACGTGGTCAGCTGCGCGGGGGTCAGATCCGTGCGTACCAGTCCGGCCCGAGCACACGACGTGAGGATCTTGGTCAGCAGCTTCAGGTGCGGCTCCCAGACCTTTGCGAAGTCGTCCGGCCGCTCGATCTCCAGGCTCAGGTTGTAGATCGTCATGACCCGGCCCCCGACGGCTTCCGACGACTCCGCGCGGGACAGAACGCCCCGGCAGAAAGCCTCGAGTTGCTCCATCGGACCGTCGGCGGCCGCGACCTCGTGGCGAATGTCCTCGGTGAACTGACTCGTGACGTTCTCGTAGAGCGCCAACATCAGTTCTTCTTTACCCGCGAAGTGTTGGTAGAACGCTCGCAGGCTGAGATTCGACCTGTCGATGAGGGTCTGGATCGTGAAATCGGCCTTGCCCGACTCCTCTACCAATTCCAGCGCGGTGGCCAGGAACCGCGAACTGCGCGCGAGAGCACGCGCTCTGGCAGAACTCAGACGCCGCTCGATCGTGCGTTGCTGCCACGAGCCGTGCAGCTCGACGTTGTTGTCGACCAATTCCAAGCCGGTTTCGGGATCGGGGCCGGCGGGCTTCTTCGTAGGCATAATGCGAAAAAGACTACCCGCCCGACGCGGAAAATGTGCGATCTACCTACACGTGCATGTTGATTCTCACTGCGGGTAAGTGATTACTGCCGGCATCGGCCCCGAAGGTTCGACGGCGGCCCGCAGTGGGGCGGTTCTCCCAGCGCCGGTACGCCTCCGAGGTACCTTGGTCCGACGACAGCCCAGAGGTGCCCCGGCGCGCCGGGCCGCCTCATGCGGTACCGTGGAAACGGTCATTCTCATTTCCGAATCCGTGTGCCACTCACTGAAGCCATGGGCCGTTCTCGAAGGAGTGCAGCGTTGAGCGCAGACATCCTCATCGTCTCGCCGGACGACCATCTGGTGGAGCCGGCCGATTTGTGGACCAGCCGGCTGCCCGAGCGCTATCGCGACATCGGCCCGCGGATCGTTCGCACGCGCGGGCGCATGGATCCATCCGTCACGTCCGATGTGGCTTTCGTCGAGGACGACGAGGGCCGCGACGCGGACATCTGGCACTACGAGGACGCGGTTATCCCGATCCCGCTCATCAGCGCGGCCGCCGGCTATGAAATCGACGAACTCACCACCGACCCCATCACCTATGACGAGATGCGCCCCGGCTGCTACCGTCCCGCGGATCGGCTCGCGGACATGGACATTGCCGGCATCGAAGCCTCGGCCTGCTTTCCCAACACCCTCGTACGCTTTTGCGGCCAACGCTTCCTGTACGGCAAGGACAAGGAGCTCGCCAGGCTCTGTGTCGAGGCCTACAACGACTTCCAGATCGACGAGTGGGGCGGCAGCTCGAACGGTCGGCTGATCCCGCTCGGCATCATCCCGCTCTGGGACGTCGAGCTCGCCGCGAAAGAGGTCGAAAGGGTGGCCGCCCGGGGGATGCGCGCGGTGTGCTTCTCCGAGCTGCCCTCTCGCCTCGACCTGCCGTCCATTCACAGCGGCTATTGGGACCCGTTCTTCGCCGCGTGCGAGCGAAATCAGGTGGGGATCATGCTCCACATCGGATCGAGTTCTTCGCTGACCAAGTCCTCCCCCGACTCCCCGCATGTCGTGACGAGCGCACTGATGGCCGTCAACTGCACCATCGCCATGGTCGACTGGTTGTTCTCCGGCAAGCTCATGCAGTTCCCCGGCCTCAAGCTCGCGTTCGCCGAGGCACAAGCGGGCTGGATCCCCTATTACCTGCAGCGTGTCGACGAGGTCTGGGAGGACCGGCGCGCGTGGGGCGGCATCCACCCCCTCTTGACCGAACCGCCGAGCAGCCAGGTGCCCGGACGAGTGTGGTTCTCCACCTTCGGCGATCCGGTCGCGTTCCGCATCCTGGATCTGGTCGGGCCGGACCAACTCATGTTCGAGACCGATTACCCGCACAACGACACGAACTGGCCGCGGAGTCTCGAGGTCGCAAACAAGGCGACGGAGGGCCTGGACGAGGACACCAAGCGAAAGGTGCTGTCCACCAACGCAAAGAACTTCTTCGGGATGGTGTAACGCAGCCGGTCGAGCCCTACAGCGCCTTCCACTGCGGCTGGCGCTTCTCGAGGAAGGCGCGCGGCCCCTCGATGGCATCCTTCGTCAGCGCCACCTTCATCCGGTAATTCTCGGCGAGCAGTTCCGCCTCGTAGATGGGCATCGTCAGACCTTTGCGCACGGCCATCCGTGAACCACGCACCGCCAGCGGTGCATTCGAATTCACGATGTCGGCGATCTCCCAGGCGCGCGCCATGAGCTCATCGTGCGCGACCACTTCGGTGAAGACGCCCAAGTCATAAGCGCGCTGCGCGTCGAGCTTTTCGTGCTTGCCCATCAGGATCAGCCGCATCGCCACGGGCAGCGGGAGCACACGGGCCAGCCTGACCCCCTCGCGCCCGGAGGTCACGCCGATGCTGACATGCGGGTCCATCAACGTCGCGCGCTCGGACGCGATGGTGATGTCCGCCGTGGTCACCAGGTCCATTCCCGCCCCACAGGCGATGCCGTTCACCGCGCAGATGATCGGCTTGGTCATCTGCAGCCACGGCGGCGTCGCCTCCTGCGGGGCGTCCCACTGCCGCATCGAGCTGAGGATGGGTTCGCCCTGGTTGTCGATGCCTGCCGCGTTCTCCATGTCGTGGTCGGCGGCCTTGTTGACGTCGGCTCCGACGCACAACGCACGGCCGGCACCCGTGATGATCACGGTCCAGATATCTTGCGAGCGTTCGATTTCCGCATAAGCCACCGCGAGTTCGGCGATCATCTCGTCGTTGATCGCGTTGAGCACCTCAGGACGGTTGAGGGTCACGCAGGCGGCATGGCCCCTGACCTCGACCTCGATCGTGTCGTAGTGTGTCGCCAAGTCACGGTCCTTCTCTCACACTCGTTGGGGGGTAGTCGTTTTCACTCCGCCGCCGCGGGGACGCGCGCGGTCGGGTGAACACCAAGGATGTCGTGGAATCGTTCGCAATAGCGAGGCCAGACTTGCGGGTTCAACAAGCGAGGCGGCATGCGGCCTTCGAAGATCGTCTGCCACTGAGTCGCGGTGGCGACGGCGATGTCCCGCGCGGCCTCCACCGTGATGCCCGCGGTGTGCGGCGTCGCAACGACGTTGTCGAGTTGCAGCAGCGGGTTGTCCTGCCGGGGCGGCTCCTCGTGGAACACATCGAGGCCCGCGCCGGCGATTCCGCCGCTGACGAGCGCGTCGAGCAGCGCCGCCTCGTCATGAACAGGCCCGCGCGCCGTGGTGATGAAGAAGGCGGTCGGCTTCATCGCGGCGAATTGCGTTCTGCCGATGAGCCCGCGCGTCTCGCTCGTCAGCGGGCACGTCACCTGCACGAAGTCCGAACGTTCGACGAGCTCGGCGAGCGTCACCTGCTGCACACCGCGAGACCGCGCGGTCGTCTCGTCGAGGTACGGATCGAAGACCAGCACCTCCATGCCGAACGGCGCACACAACTCGACGAGGCGGCCCCCGATAGCACCGAGCCCGACGACACCGAGCGTCTTGCCGAACAGTTGAGTTCCCCGCAGGGCCAGCCGATCGCGAAGCGGACCGCTCCGTAGCGCGCGGTCGGAGACGGTGATCTTCTTGGCGAGGTCGAGCATGAATCCCAGGGCGTGCTCGGCCACCGCCTCCGCTCCCGGCCCAGAGTTGTTGCACACCGCTATCCCCGCGCGGGTGCACGCGTCGACATCGATGACGTCATATCCGGCTCCTGCCGAGCAGACGGCCAGCAGGCACGGGCAGCGCGCGATCAATGCCTCACCGGCCAGCCACTGTGCGCCGTCGGCCACGGAGGCAACATCGGTTCGCGTGGCGACTTGATAGCCGTGCGCGGACTCCAATGCCGCCCAGCCTGATTCGGCGGGCGCGGTCAGATCGAGTTTGACGATATCGATGCCGGACAGTTCCAGGACGTCCGCTGCGGCGGGGTCAGTCCACCGCTCGACGACCAACCGCGGTCGTGGCGCGCCGGTCATCTTTGTCGTGCGCCTTTCATGGCCGTGCCTTGGGTTTGGCCTGTGCCGCCTTGAACATGTCGGCCAGCGCCGTGTCGACGTTGCGGTAGTCGTTGCGCGCGATCGCGCCGTCGCGCCCGGGCACCACGTCGTATCCGAGCCGCAGATCCTTGTTCTCCATGTGGAAGTACTCGCGACCGATCGGCAGCCGACGATCTTCGCGCGGGACCTCCATCCAGGCGCGCAGGAAGCAGCGGGCCTTCTTGGGGTCGTCGCTGCTGACGAAGTCCGACCGTGAGTGGCACATCGCGAAGTTGTTGGCCACCGCCGCTTCCCCGGACTCCAAACGGAATTCGACCTGTTGGTCGACGAGTATGTTGCGCAGCAGCTCGACGGCCTCTTCTTGCTTCGGGGTGAATTCGCGCCCGAGCGTCTTCATGGCCGGCAGGATGCTGCTGTAGGTGAAGTTGATGCAGATTCGCCCGTTGATCTGGGAGAAGACCGGGACGTTGTAGGGCGTGACATCGGGCTGGTCATCGGGTTGTTCGCTACGTCGGTGGTGCGGAAAGCCCTCGTAGAGCACGTCGAGCAGATCGGGGCGTTCGGCCAGGATCCGATTGTGCGCGGCCGGGCCGCTGGCGAACTGGCTTTCGCCGCCCTGGGCCGCCGGGTAGACGCACAGCAGCGACAGGATGTCGGCGGCGTCGTTGTGCATCGCGAGTTCGGCACGAGACTTCGTGCCGCGAGCGGGTTGCACGCCGCCGGGCAGGATCTCTTCCTGAACGCGCACCATGCGGTGACCGAAGGAGTTGTTCGACACCAGATAGCCGAGGTGCGTGCAGAACGCCCAGTAGATGCGCTCGAGGTCCTCAATCGAATGCTGCTCGACCGGAAAGCCGCGCACGCAGGCCAGGCCCTTGCCGAACATCAGATCGTGGTAGAGCCGCGCCAGATCGTCGTCGAGGTCGGGGTGCCGAGCATCCTCTGGCGTGATGTCATCGCGGTCCTTGTTCGCCGTCTTGGCCAGGATCGATTCCAGCGCAGCCACATTGCGGGCGGACAGGTCGAAGGCGAAGTCTTCCTTGCTCGTGAAGTCCGCGCCGGTCCACGCCATTGGGTCGGTGACGCGTTCGGTGTAGATGGCTGTCGGCATCCGGTCCTCCTGTTGTGTGGGCGTCACTCTCGGTGATCGTTGTCAGTGGTCGCGGTGGCCCTGCAGTCCGCGAAGCGCTTGCGCACGGGCTGAGGCTGCCTCGGTCATCATCCCGACATCAGTCCCCGCCGAGATGAATCGCAATCCCAGTCCCACGAATCGATTCAGCAGGTCAACCGACTTTATTCCGGCAATACCGAGCGCCACGCCGTGCCTACGACAAGCCGCCGCGACCGATTCTACTGCACTGTGGAAATGATCATTCTCATACTGTCCATGGACGCCCATTTCGGCGGTCAGATCGCTCGGTCCGATGAGAATCATGTCGACGCCGTCGACGGCGGCGATGGAGTCGGCTGCTTCGACAGCTTCCGGGGTCTCGATCATCACGGCCACGACCGTGCGCCGTTCGAGCAGCTCCACCAATTGGGGCGCTGTTCGCGGTGCGTATCCGCTGACCGCGTTGGGACCCGAAATGGACCGGTTGCCGATCGGTGGAAATCGCGCGGCCTGCACGACTCGTTCGGCCTCCTTCTTCGAATTTATATGCGGCACAATAACTCCCACCGCGCCGCCGTCCAGGACGCGCGCGATGACGCTGGGATCGTTAGACGGCACCCGCACCAGGCCGGAGATCCCCGCGCCGAGCGCGCTCGCGCACAGCATCTGCGCGGTATCCAGGGACGTCGATGTGTGTTCGAGATCGACGTACACCGCGTCGTATCCACACGCCGCAGCGATCGCCGGAACGTCGGGCGTGCGCGCGTGGAGCAGCGCGAGGCACAACACCAGCGTCTCTGCCCGCAAGGCGTCCCGCAGCGCCGTCGTCATAGGCTCACGGTAGCCGACCGAGAATAACGTTTCCACAATATTGTCAACGGTCATTATCGGACGCCACGTCGATGTGATAACCATGAGCTATGTCATCGAACCGCGTCGCCATCGTCGGCGCAGCCTTGTCCGACTGCGGCCGGGTGCCCGACAAGACCGCCATGGCGCTGATGGCCCAGTCCTCGCGGCGGGCGGTCGCCGATGCGGGGCTCACGAAGGAGGACATCGACGGTTTCGGCGGGCACGGAACGTTGCTTCCCCCCGTGGAAGTCAGCGAGTACCTCGGTCTGCGTCCTACCTGGGTCGATGCGACCAATGTCGGCGGATCCTCCTGGGAAGTGATGGCCGGCCATGCCGCCGCCGCGATCGCGGCCGGCGAAATCGAGGTCGTTCTGTTGACCTACGGGTCGACCGCACGCTCCGACGTCAAGCGACAGCTGCGCGCGTCGGCTGCCGTGATGGCAACCGGCGGTGCCCTGCAGTACGAGGCACCCTACGGCGCGACCCTCATCGCCAAGTACGCCATGGCAGCCCGCCGGCACATGATCCAATTCGGCACCACCGTCGACCAACTGGCCGAAGTCGCCGTCGCGGCCCACGAGTGGGCGGCCATGAACGACAACGCATTTGAGCGAGACCGCATCACCGTTGCCGACGTCGCGGCCGCGCCGCTACTGGCGGAGCCGTTCACCTCCAAGCATGTGTGCCTGCGCACCGACGGTGGCGGCGCCGTCGTGCTCGCCAGCGAGCGCGTCGCCAGAGATTGCGCGAAGGATCCGGTGTGGATTCTTGGCTCGGCGGACGCGACGTCGCACGTCAGCATGGGCCAATGGCCCGATTTCACGACATCGCCGGCGGCGCGCTCGGGGCCACCCGCGTTCGCGCGGGCGGGGGTCAGCCCGGCCGACATCGACGTGTGTCAGCTCTACGACTCCTTCACGTCCACCGTCCTGCTGACCGTGGAGGACCTCGGCTTCTGCGCCAAGGGAGAAGGCGGCCCCTTCATAGAGTCCGGAGCGCTTCGCCCGGGCGGGTCGCTGCCGACCAACACCGATGGCGGAGGCCTGGCGTCGTGTCACCCGGGTATGCGAGGAATGTTCCTCATGGTGGAGGCGGTGCGGCAGTTGCGCGGTGAATGCGGAGCGCGTCAGGTCGCCGACGCCAGGTTGGCCTGCGTCCACGCGATGGGGGGCTTTTTCACCCACAGCGCCACAATGATTCTCGGGAGGTAGCGATGACGGCTCCTGATCGCCCCACCATCGACGCCGACGGTCAGGCGTGGTGGTCAGCCACGCAGGACCGCCGGCTGTTGGTGAATGCCTGCCGGTCCTGCGGTCGCAAATCGTTGTACGCCCGGCCGTTCTGCCCGCATTGTTGGGCTGAGGACGTCGAGTTGGCGCCGGCAACCGGTCGCGCGCGGCTCTACACGTGGAGCGTTATCCACCACAACGCCGCACCTTTCGACGTGCGCACGCCGTACGTGCTGGCGATGGTCGACCTCGAGGAGGGACCGCGGCTGATGACGGTCGTGGAGAATTGCCGCGTCGAAGATTTGCGCGCCGACATGCAATTGGTGATCGCCTTCCGCGACGACGAAGACGGATTCGTCGTCCCGGTCTTCCGTCCCGCTGCCGACTAGGTTCGGCGGCGGGATCTCTCATCCGGTAGTGGCGAGACGGTCGGCGAGCAGCCGCTGCCGCCCGACCGACCGCGCTTCGAGTTTGGCGCGGTCGACTTTGCCGTTGGCGTTGACGGGCAGCGGCTCGTCCCAGAAGACAAGTTCTTCGGGCAGTTTGTATTTCGGCAATCCCTCCGCGCCCAGGGTCCGGGTGATCTCGGCGAGCGAGATCTCGACGCCGGGTTCGAGCACGACCGCCATAGCCAATCGCTCACCGGTGGTGGGATCGGAAACGGAATAAGCGGCGCATTCGCGTATCCCACCGATCCTCGAGACCGCTTCCTCCACTTCGGCGGCCGGGATCTTCAGCCCGTTACGAATCACGATGTCCTTGATCCGGCCGACGATCCGAACCCGGCCGCCGACCACCTCCGCCACATCACCGGTGCGGAACCACTCCCCCTCGAACGCGTATTCGTCGTCCTCGGCGTCGGTGTAACCGAGAAACGTGTGCGGACCCTTGATGCAGCACTCGGTGGGTTCGGACTCGGATCCGACGCGCACGTCGACGTCGCCGAGCGCCACACCGTCGTCGGCATGGCGGATGTCTCGGGGTTCGGTCCGCAGACCGGACGTGCTGACCGGGGTCTCCGAGGATCCATAGGCGCGCATCACAACGATGCCGAACTCGTCTTCGATGCGTTCGACGATCCGCCGGTCCAGCATCGTGCCGCCCAGGTACACCGCGCGTAATGGGACGACGGCGCCGCGCGCCACGGCCTGGTCGAGCATCCGGTCCAGCAGCCGGTCCGGGCCCCCGTACCAGGTCGCACCCGAGCTGACCAGGAGGTCGCAGGTCGCCGCCGGGTCCCAGCGATCTTCCAGAATCACCGGAGCCGCCAGCATCGGACCGATGAACAGCGCCTGCAACACGCCGGTCACCGACGCGAGCGGGCTGATCAAGAAGATCCGGTCGTCGGAACCCAGGCCCGCCGCCGCAATGTAATTCGCCGAAGCCTTGGCCAGCGTGCTCAGCGAATGAATCACGCCCTTGGGCCGCGCGGTTGTGCCCGAGGTGTAAAGCACAAGGCACGGCTCATCGGCTGACCGCGCCGACCGCGGCGCCTGGGTGGTACCCGTTCGGCCATCGTCACCGAGTTCGATCCAATCGCAGCGACCGGACAGCTCCGGGTCGGTGATCGTCGCCCAGTTCGGCGCTACGCCGAATCGTGCACCGGTGCGGGTGAGGATGTCGGCGATCTGCGTCGCCCCGGCACTGCGCGGCACGAGCAGAACCACCGCGTCCACCCGCAGCGCCGCGTGGACCGACACCACCGAGTCCACGTCGTTACCGACTACCACGACGATCGCGCCACCCGGAACAAGGCCGGCGTCGACCATCGCTCGGGCGGCCGAGTCGATGCGCTTGTCCAGTTCCCCGTAGGTCAATTCGGCGCCGCGATCCGCGACGGCAAGCCGGGCAGGGTGCCGCGCCGCGGGGGGTCCCACCAGGTCGATCGGCTCCGCCGTCCAGAAACCGGCCGCTCGGTAGCGGGGCCGCAATTCTTCGGCTCTGCGGCGCGCATGTCGTAGCAACTCAGCCGGGCCAGTCATGAGCCTCCTCCGGCGCCTCGGATGCAAATGGTTGTTCTCGGTTAGGTAAATGTAACCTCTCACGCATGCATTCAATGACTTTCGACAACCAGGTAGCCATCGTCACGGGGGCAGGCGGCGGACTGGGCCGATGCCATGCACTCGAGCTCGCCCGCCGCGGCGCCCGGGTCGTGGTCAACGACCTGGGCAGTTCGGTGGACGGCGACGGGGCGTCGATATCGGCGGCCCAGGCCGTGGTCGACGAGATCACCGCGGCCGGGGGCACCGCGATCGCCAACGGCGACTCGGTGGCCACCGAGGAGGGCGGTGCGGCGATCGTGGCGGCCGCGCTGGAGGCCTTCGGGCAGGTCGATGTGCTGGTGAACAACGCGGGGATTCTGCGCGACGCGGCGTTCAAGAACATGACCGCCGAGCAGGTCGACGCCGTCATTGCCGTGCACCTTTCCGGCGCATTCAACGTCACGCGGGCGGTGTGGCCGATCATGCGGGCGCAGAATTACGGCCGAATCGTTCAGACGACTTCGGGCACCGGCCTTTTCGGAAATTTCGGTCAGGCCAACTACGGCGCCGCCAAGATGGGCCTGGTCGGCATGATGCACGTTCTCGCCATCGAAGGCGCCCGCAACGGCATTGCCGTCAACGCCATCGCCCCCATAGCGCGGACCCGAATGACGGAAAACATCATGGGCGACGCCGGCAAGGCCATGCATCCCGAGCTCGTCACCCCCGTCGTGGTCTATCTGTGTCATCGGTCCTGCGACCGCACCGCGCACATCTACTCGGTGGGCGCGGGCAAAGTGTCACGGGTGTTCATCGGAGTCACCAAGGGAATCGAGGACACGGCGCTGACCGCGGAGTCGGTGGCGTCGTCTATCGACGAGATCGACGACAGCGCCACGTTCACCATTCGGGGCGGACCCATCGCGGGCTGACGCGGAAGGTCAGCGGCCGAGGAACTTGGGCTTCCGGCGCTCGGCGAACGACGCCAGGCCTTCTTGCAGGTCCGCCGTGCGCGACACCACCTCCTGCGCCCAGGCCTCCTGCTCGAATGCGCGGTGCCGATCCGACTCCGACGACACCGACAGCAGCCGCTTGGTCAGCGTCAGCATCACCGTCGGGCCCGCGGCCAACCGTCCGGCGAGTTCCTCGGCGACCGCGTCGGTGTCGTCCGGCGCGGTCACGCGATTGGCCAGTCCCAGCCTTTCGCAGGCGGCCGCGTCGACCGGCTCACCGAGCATCAGTAATTCGGTCGCCTTGCGCAGGCCGACGATCCTCGTCAGGAGGTGGATGGCGCCGGAATCCGGCAGGATTCCGCGATGCACAAACGCCTCGACAAGCTTTGCCTCCGTTGACATCACGACGAGATCGCAAGCCAGAACCAGGCTCGCGCCCGCCCCGGCGGCCGTGCCCTTGACCGCCGCGATCACCGGCTTGTCGCAGTCGAGAATGGACGCGACCAGCCGCTGCCAGCCCTGCTGAAGCATCCGCGCGATGTCACCCGGACGTTTTTGCACCGGCTCGACGGCGGCCCCGGCGCCCGCCGGTTGCGGTGCGAGGCCGGCCCCGGCGCAGAAGTGCCGGGTGCCGCTGGCGCTCAACAGCACCGCGCGGACGGCGGGGTTGTCATTGGCCCGTACGAAGGCTTCGGTCAGTGCGTCACGCGCCAACGGAGACAACGAGTTTCCTGTTTCCGGGCGATCTATTGTCACCCGCGCGACGCCATCGGCGCCGATCGCACACACGATTCCGGACGCTTCTTCTGACATCTCGTTCACCCCTGCGTTAACGGCGTTTCCGTTTTTCGGGTATCTTAATTTCCACCTTGTCCGGGCGACGACACGGGCCGCCACAACGAGGAGGCAATCCGATGGGGCAGACGGGGCGGATCACCGACGAGGGATTGGCCAGGTTGCGGGCTACCATCGGCATTGCCGTCCCGCACACGCAGCCGCCGCACTACTACCGCCCCAACGAGGACACGTTTCGTCACGTCGCCGAAAGCTACGGTGACGCCAACCCGCTGTGGGCCGATCCCGACTACGCCGCGAAGTCTGTATGGGGAGAGTCTGTGGCCCCACCCGCCCTCGTCGGCGGCGACACGCTGATCGGGGAGGACGAAGTCACGACACTCTCGGACGAGGACCGCGCACTGACCAAGGGCGATCCACTGCGCGGGGTGCATGCCTTCTACGCCTCATCTGCTCGGGAATGGTGGGCGCCGCTGCGCGCCAACCACCGCGTCTTCAGGCGCAATGCCCTGGTGGCCGCGCTCGACAAGAGCAGTGAGTTTGCCGGCCGCGCCATCCACGAATGGTCCGCCCAGGTGTTCCGCGACGACGAGGGTACGATCTTGGGCGGCCAGTACCGCAACATGATTCGCACCGAGCGCAACAAGGCGCGCGGCCGAAAGAAATACGAAGCCGTCCAACTCAAGACGTGGACCGCTGACGAGATAGCCGAGCTCGACGAACGCTACGGGCGCGAACGCCCGCGCGGCGCCGAGCCGCGGTGGTGGGAAGACGTCGACGAAGGCGACGATTTGGGGTCGCTGACAAAGGGTCCGCTGACGGTCACCGACATGGTCTGCTGGCACGTCGGCATGGGTATGGGCATGTACGGTGTGCGTCCGTTGAGACTGGCGTGGCGGAACCGGCAGCGCATCCCCCGCTTCTACACGCCCAACGAGCACGGCGTCCCCGATGCCCAGCAACGCGTGCACTGGGAGCCCGACGCCGCGCGCAACGCGGGCAATCCCACCACGTTCGACTACGGGCGCATGCGCGAGACGTGGTTGATCCACTTGTGCACGGACTGGATGGGTGATGACGCCTGGCTGTGGAAGCTCGATTGCGAGTTTCGTCTGTTCAATTACGTCGGCGACGTCCACACCGTCACCGGTACCGTCGTCCGCAAGTACCTCGCCGACGGTGAACGCCCCGCCGTCGACCTCGAACTCGCGGCGACCAACCACCGCGGCCAGATCACCGCGCCGGGACACGCGACCGTCCTGCTGCCCAGCCGCGACCGAGGGCCCGTGCGCCTGCCCGACCCGCCGGGCGGCGCGACGAACCTCGGCGAATTGCTGACCGCCGTAACGGAACAGTTCGCCGAGCGCTGAGCACATGAGTTACCGCAGTGTTCCCGGCCTTCTGGCCGAACAGCAGGGCCCGACCCTGCGGCTGACCCTCGACCGCGCCGAACGCCGTAATGCCGTCGACGACGCGATGCTGGACGCGATGATCGGTCATCTGGTCGATGCCGGCACCGACGAATCGGTGCGGGTCATCAGGATCGACGCCACCGGACCGGATTTCTGCGCGGGCGCGGACCTGATCGCCAACAACGCAAAATCCGAACGGAAACCACGCGTGGGCAGCACGCAGCGCCGCCTACCGAACAAGGCAAATCGGCTGATTCCGTTGATGCTTCAGACGCAGGTGCCCATTGTCGCCGTGGTCCGAGGTTGGGCGATCGGCCTGGGGTTCCACATCGCGCTGGCATCGGACTTCTGCGTCGCCGCCGACGACGCCCGGTTCTGGGAGCCGTTCATGGCGCGCGGCTTCACCCCCGACAGCGGCGCAGCCTGGTTGCTGCCACGGCTCATCGGATTGGTACGCACCCGACAGCTGCTGATGCTCGGCCGGGAAATCGGAGGAACGTGCGCCGCCGAGTGGGGCATCATCCACGGCGCCTGCGCATCCGACGAATTGCCCTCGGTGGCCGAACAACTCGTCAAAGAACTGGGTGAAGCGCCCACGGTTTCGCTCGGACTCACCAAGTGGTTGCTGCACAGCGCCAACGGCCTCGACCTTGACCGCCATCTCCAAAACGAGGCATTGGCACTCGAATTGTCGAGTCGCAGTGAAGATTTCAAGGAAGGCTTGGCGGCCTTCCGCGACAAACGCGGCGCAGCATTCAAGGGCCGCTGAAGAGGTTGAGATCATGACGCAACTAGCGATCGACCCTGACACGCCGGTCGACGATGCGGTGGCGGCGGTGCGGCAGTGGACCGAGGCCGAGGTTCCGGCCGCCTGGCGCTCGGCCGCGGCCAAGGACCCTGCGACCCTGCGGGCGGTCCGCAGCCCCGCCGATTACCAACAGTGGTATCCGACCTTCGCCGAATCCGGCCTAGTCGTACCCACGTGGGCGCGTGAACACGGCGGCCTGGGTGTTGGCAACGAAGTCGCGCGCGCGATCGACGAGGTGCTCCGCCCGCTTCGCCTGACGCGTCTGAATCCCTTGGGGCTCAACAATGCGGCGGCAGCATTGTTCAGCCACGGTACCGAGGATCAGCGGCTGCGCTTCCTGCCGCCGATCGTGCGCAACGAGGAGAAGTGGTGCCAGCTCTTCAGCGAGCCTGGCGCTGGCTCCGACCTCGCGTCGTTGGCCACCCGCGCAGTGCGCGACGGTGATTCCTGGGTGATCTCCGGTCAGAAGGTGTGGACCACGTGGGCCGACGAGGCGGATTTCGCGATCCTGTTGGCGCGGACGGATCCCGAACAGCCCAAGCACAAGGGCATCACGTACTTCCTGCTCGACATGCACCAGCCGGGCGTCGAGGTGCGACCGCTTCGCCAGATCACCGGCGAGGCCGAATTCAACGAGGTCTTCCTCGACGGAGCGCGGGTGCCCGACGTCCACCGCGTCGGAGCCGTCAACGACGGCTGGCGCGTGAGTGCGTCGACGCTGTCCAGCGAGCGACAGATGGTGTCGGGTTCGAGCTCGGGTGGGATGGGCCGCCTCGGCGGGTCGAGCGCCGAACGGCTGATCATCCTCGCCAGGGAGACCGGACGCTGGGCAGATCCCGTGATCAGGAACAAGGTGATGCGCTTGTGGGCGCAAGAGCGGGTACGCGGCTGGACCAATGAGCGCGTGCGCGCCGCGCTTTCGGCCGGCCAGTCCCCCGGCGCGGCCTCGTCGATCGGCAAGGTGCACCAGGCCACCATCAATCAGCAGATCCAGGACCTCATGGTCGATCTGCTGGGCACGGATGCGATCGCCTGGCCCGCCCACGACGATCCGGACGCTCTGCCGCGGGATGTGCAGGGCATGATGCGCAGCCTCGCCAACGGCACCGAGGGCGGCACCACCGACATCAACAAGAACATCCTCGGCGAACGCGTGCTCGGCTTGCCGAAGGAGCCGGACCCCTGGAAGGGCAAGCCCTGGAAGGACATTCCCCGTTCGTGAGCGCCTATGAACGCTTGATCGTGTCCAAGGCCGACGGGATCGGATGGTTGATCCTCGACAGGCCCGAGGCGGGCAACGCCTTCGACGCGCTGATGCTCGACGAGCTCGAGGCCGCCTGGGCCGACCTCGATACCGATCCGGACGTCAAGGTGATCGTCAACGCCGCCAACGGCAGGGCGTTCTGCACCGGGATGGACGTGGTCCAGGTCGCGCGGGACAAGGCGGCCATGCGACGACACTCCCGCCGAACCAGGGATGCCGAGCTGAAGATCTCGTCCTGGCACTGCGACGTGTGGAAACCGGTGATCGCCGCGGTCAACGGGGTGTGCGCGGGAGGGGGCCTGCATCTGGTCGCAGACGCCGACATCGTCATCGCCGCCGAGCAGGCGTCCTTCACCGACCCCCACGTCTCCATCGGGCAGGCCGTCGCGTACGAGGCGATCACGCTGTTGCGCAAGTCGCCGATGGAGGCCGTCCTGCGAATGACGCTGAGCGGCAAGGGTGAACGCATCTCGGCGCAGCGTGCCTACCAGTTGGGCATTGTGTCCGAGGTGGTGCCGGCCGATCAGCTCCGCGCGGCGGCGGGACGTCTCGCAGCCGCGATCGCCACGAATTCGCCGACCGCGATACGCACCACGAAGAAGGCGCTCTGGCACAGTTTGGAAGTCGGCATGACGCAGGCGCGCAGCGACGCCGCCGAGGAGATCTGGCGGCTCCGCAATCACCCCGATCATGCCGAGGGTGTCCGCGCGTGGCGCGAGAAGCGTGCGCCGCAGTGGCAACCGCTGCCCGACGTAGCGGAGGTTCCATGACATACCACAGACTCATCGTCGAACGGCGCGGTCCCGTCGGATGGATCATCAACGACCGCCCTGACCGTCTCAATGCCTACGACGCCGTGATGCGCGAGGAATTCCCCAGGGCATGGGCGGAATTGAACGCCGATCCGGACGTCCGCGTCATCGTGCACACGGGAAACGGTCGGGCGTTTCAGGTGGGTGCCGATGTCGAGGACCTCGACGGCGAGGCCGTGCAGCAATTCCAGGAGACCATGCGCACACTGGATCTGAAGCTGAGCGCCTGGCACTGCAATGTCGAGAAGCCGGTCATCACTGCCGTCAATGGGGTCTGCGCGGGCGGCGGACTGCACTGGGTGGCCGACGCCGACATCGTCATCGCGTCGTCGGATGCGACCTTCGTCGACCCCCACGTCTCCATCGGTCAGGTCAGCGCGCTGGAGACCATCGCACTGATGCGAAAGATGCCCGCCGAAGCCGTGTTACGAATGGCGCTCGTCGGGAGTCACGAACGGCTCAGTGCCCAGCGCGCGTACGAACTCGGCATGATCAGCCAGGTGATCGACCCGCCCGCCAAGCTGCGTGCCGCCGCCCAGGAGCTCGCCGAGAAGATCGCCAAGAACTCACCGGCGGCGATGCGCGCCACCAAGCGGGCGCTGTGGGGCGCGCTCGAATACGGCCTCACCGATGCGTGCCGCGAAGGTGCGAAACACCTGACATCGATGTGGGGCCATCCGGACCAGAACGAGGGCCCCCTGGCCTTCGCGGACAAGCGAACTCCGAACTGGGCTCCCCTAGAGGCTGATTCGTGAACCTCGCAACGCTGCTGGACGGTCTGCCCGACATCGCGGTGCACACGGTCGGCGCCGAGGTATCCCGTGACGAGCTGTCGGCCAGTGCCCAGCAACTCGGCAAGCTGCTCGCCGAGTCCGGGCTGGTGACGGGACAGGTCGTCGCCGCGATGCTGCCCAACGACGCCACCACCATCGCCGCGCTGTTCGGCACGTGGCACGCCGGCGGCGTGTACACACCCCTGAACCCCAGGGCGGCCGATCCCGAGATCCTCGCCCAGCTGGAAACGCTGCGCCCCGTTGCCATCATCACGACCCCCGCACTCGCACAACGTTTCTCGACTCATCACCTGCCCGTAATCGCCGGCGAGGCGCTGTCGTGGACCAGGGTCGCGTCGTCAGGCCACCCGGCCGACGAGCCGTGCTACGACGACGACGTCGCGCTGCTGCAGTTCACGTCCGGCACCACGGGACCGCCGAAGCCGGTGCCGCTTCGTCACAGCACGGTGCTCGATCTGATCGACCGGCTGCTGGCCAAACTTCGCGGCACGAAACCTGGCTTGGAAAACGCGTCGGCCCCACCGAAGCGGCCCCCCATGCCGAACCTGGTGCCCTTGTCCTTGTCGCTGTGGGCCGGCATCTACCAGGTGCTGTTCGCGTTCCGGGCCGGTTCGGGCGTCGTGCTGATGGACCGGTTCTCCCCGACGGATTTCGCCGCGCTGGTCCGGCGCCACCAGCTGCGATCCACGGTGCTGCCGCCCGCGGCGCTGACCATGGTTCTGCACGACGACTCGGTGGCCGACCTCTCGCCACTGAAGATCGTGCGGTCGATCACCGCTCCCCTGTCGCCCGTGCAGGCGCGCCGGTTTCGGGACAAGTTCGGGGTGATAGTGCTGAACTCCTACGGCCAGACCGAACTCGGGGGTGAGGTGGTGGGCTGGTCGGCCGCCGACGCCCGGGAGTGGGGCGAGACCAAACTGGGTTCGGTCGGCAGGCCGCTGCCCGGCATCGACGTCACAATCGCCGACGACGAGGTGATGGTCCGCACGCCCACGACGGCCGCCCGGAAGATCGATCCAGCCTTCCTGGACCGGCTCACCGACGACGGCTGGTTCCACACCGGCGACCTCGGCTGGTTCGACGACGACGGCTTTCTGTGGCTCGACGGCCGAGTCTCGGACATGATCAATCGTGGTGGCCTCAAAGTGTTTCCCGGCACGGTAGAGGACGTCCTTCTGGCCGCCGACGGAGTGCGCGAAGCCGCCGTCGTCGGCGTTCCGGACGAGCGGCTCGGGGAGGTGCCGTGGGCGTTCGTCGTCAGAGGCGATGAGTCGGTCTCCGACGCCGGCCTCGTGTCGTGGTGTCGAGAGCGTCTGACGCCCTACCGGGTTCCGGTACGCATCGTGTTCGTCGAACAGCTGCCCCGCAACGATGTCGGCAAGGTGGTCAAACGCGATCTCGCTGCGCTCGCGGACATGTGACCCTATCTCTTGAACGCCTCCGCGGCGGAAACGATTGTTCTCATTAGTGAGAGTGATGTTAACGTTTGGTGGCAAGTCATCGCTTCGGTAGGAGGGTCTCATGTGGCAGGAACTGGTCCGACTGGCTGTGACCTGGGCAGTGATGTGCGGGCTTGTCGCATTCTTCTACTGGATGCTGGCCAACATCGGCACCTTCTGATAGACGCAGGAGACACAGTGGACGAGCAGGATCGACGACGCAAACGTGGATTGATCGCGTTCCAGGTCTTCATCTACGGAGTGCTGATCGCGATGTTCGCGATCCAACTCCAGATGTATCTCACGAGGGATTGGTGATCAATGACGAGTCCAACCCGATCGCTCGCCACCGACGAGCACGAGGCACAAACGCGTGAGATGCAACGGCGCGCGGATCGATGGTGCATCGCCGGCACCGCACTCATGGGCACCCTCGTCCTCGGAGTCGTCGGCCTGCCCCTATTTTGCCGAGGCATCTATCTGTTGAGAAAGGCGCAGCGCGACGGGTTGTCGGTTCGGCCAATGATGGTCACGCTCATCGGATACGTCATCATCCTCGACGGTGCGATCAACAGCATCGGCTGGGCGCTCGACCTGTTCGCCAACCACGCCCTGATCACCCGCACCGTCTTCACCGCGTGGGGCAACTGGATCGACGCCGGCTATTTCTGGCATTACAACGAACTCTGGATCGGCGGTGCAGGCGCCCCAGGGGAAAAGGCGTGGGTGATGGTCTGCGTCCTGATCGTGTTCCCGATGCGGATCGCGGCCGCGATCGCGTTGCTGCAGATGAAACGTTGGGGACACCAGTGGACCATCGTGACGTGCTGGTTCGGAGTGATCGTGTGGACCGGCTACATCTTCAATATGACGATGTACGCCGACGTCCGCTATACGGCAGTCGGGCTACCGGTCCTCGGGTGGTGGGCATTCAACATCTTCTACGTGACGCCGTTCCTCGCGATCCCGTACCTGCACACCGTCAACCGAGAGATCTTTTCCGACTAGCACCGAAGGAGGGACCGCCGTGTCTAATTCCACTGTGGAGACCGAGGATTCGGTCGAGCCGTTGCCGGTCGGAACCACCCCGACGTGGGCGCGAATGCACAAATGGCTCAAACGCGGGCTGTACGTCTGCCTGTTCGGGTTGGTCATCGAGGGCTCGTTGACCGTACCTGTGATGGCGGTCTGGTACGGCTGGCCAACCCTATCGCTGACCGAGATCTGCAGTGAGCTCATGAAGGTGCGCTTCTCCGACGAGAGTCTCCAATGCCAACAGCCCTATCCACTCGGCGGGCCCCCGTTCGGGGGAGCACCCGAAGCGGCCGGCCAGCACACCGCCCGCGACGACTGGGGCATCCAACCGAAGCCCCGGTACGTGCGTATCGGGTTCAGGGAGTTGGTGAAAATTCACGATGACCGCCTAGCGCGCCAGCCGAGTCGATGACGTGGCGTCGCCCACGGTCGTCTTGGGCGCGGCCGACGGCCTGGCGCGCGAGCTGGCAGACGGACTCGATGGCATCGTCGCGGCACCCGGGCGTGGACTGGCATCGGGCATCACCGGAGCGGTCGTAGTCGTCGGTACCGATGCGACCCCGCGGCCGTCCGACGCGGTCGGCCTCAGTGGCGAGGAGTGGGATCACATCGTCGACGGGATGATGTGGTCCGCGCTCGCTGCGCTCCAGCGGGCACGGTCCGCGTTAGCACCGCACGGGGGACGAATCGTCGTTGTCGTGCCGACAATCGGCATGGCGGGTGCGGCCCAACTGGTGGCGTACACCACCGCGGTGGAAGGCATCCGCGCGATGGCGAAATCCGCGGCGCGGCAATGGCAGCCCGAAGGCGTGTCCGTCAACCTGGTCGCGGCCCCTCTGCGACTGTTCGCGCCCGAGATGGACTCGTTTACCGCGCACCTCACCGCGGCTGTGGTCCACGACGATTCGACGCTTCTCCACACCGTCGTCGAGGCCGTGAAATTCCTCTTGCGGCCGGATATCGATCACCTCGTCGGCGAGACGATCGTCGCCGACGGAGGGGCGGTGATGCTGCCATGAGCCTGCACGGTCTCACCGCGCTGGTGACGGGTTCGGGCGCCGGCGTTGGTCGTGGCATCGCGATGGCTCTCGCCTCGGCGGGGGCGCACGTCGTCGTCGCCACCCGGTCCGAGACGGGGTTGGCCGTCGCCGAGGAAATCACCGCGCGGGGCCAGAATGCGACGTGGGCGCGATGCGATGTGACCGACGGTGACGCAGTGACGGGCGCGATAGAGCTGTCCCTGGCGACCACCGGGCGGCTCGATGCCGTGGTGCACAACGCCACGAGCAACGCCTCGAGCCAGCCGCACCAACTGGCTGATGTAGATCGTTCCGTTTGGGGCGACCACTACTCGGTGTCACTTCGTGGAGCGCACTTCTGCGCCGTTTCAGCATTTCCCGCCTTGAGGAAGAGGGGCGGCACCTTCCTCGTCATGACCTCACCCGCCGGCATCGAAGGCAGCGCGACCCTGCCGCTCTACGCAACCATGAAGGGCGCGTTGCGCGGTTTCGCCAAGAGCCTCGCGCGGGAATGGGCCCCTCACGGCATCACGGTGAATGTTGTTTCACCGCTGGCATATTCACCCGCGATGACCTTGGCGATAAGCGCCGATCCGGCGATGGAGGAAAGGCTGGCACGCCGAATCCCGCTGGGACGCATCGGAGACCCCGAAAGCGATATCGGCTCAGCCGTGGCATACCTTATCGGTCCCGCCGCTCGCTACGTCACCGGGCAAACCCTCGGAGTCGATGGCGGCCATTTCACGAATCTCTGAGCCCCTTCGCTACAGATACCAACGTTCGCTATGATTGAGAATCACTATTCTCACGCCTGCTGGAGGTGCTGGTGAGCGACGACAAAGCGTTCGAGGTCTGGGACGCCGACAACCACATGTACGAGACCATCGACGCCTACACGAGGTATCTGCCGGAGAAATACTCCGAGGCGCTGAAGTTCATCGACGTCAACGGGCGCAAGAAGTTGCAGATCTTGGGCACGGTCACGGAGTGCATCCCCAACCCGACATACGAGGTGATTCCCACCCCGGGCGCCTGGTCCGATTACTTCCGGGGCATAAACCCAGAGGGCAAGACGTTGCGGGAGCTCGCCGAACCGATCCGCTGCCCCGATGAGTTCAGGCGGCCCGACCTACGCCTGGCGCTGATGGACCGGCAGGGCGTCTACGGCGCCGTGATGTTCCCGACGACAGCGGGCATGCTCGAAGAAAGGACCAAATCCGACACCGAGCTCACCCACGCGGTCACGCATGCGTTCAACCGCTGGCTGCTTGATGACTGGACGTTCAACTACCAGGACCGGATCTTCCCCGTTCCTGCGATCTCGCTGAACGATCCCGCGCTGGGCGTGCAGGAACTCGAATGGTGCCTGAACAATGGCGCCCGGACGGTATTGATCCGGCCGGCACCCGTTCCGCGCGAGGACGGCACGTCGCGGTCACCGGCGCTGCCGGAGTTCGACGATTTCTGGCGACTGGTCGAGAATTCGGGTATCTCGGTGCAGATGCACAACTCGGACTCCGGCTATGAGCGCTACGTCGACGACTGGGAGGAAGCTACGGAGTTCAACGGATTCGCGCTGAGCAAGCTGCGGGGTTTCATCTACGAGGAGAGCCGAAACATCTTCGACACTCTTGCGGCGTTCATCGCGCACGGGGTGTTCGAGCGCTTCCCCGGGGTACGCATCGGCGTGGTCGAGAACGGCGGCTCGTGGGCACACCGCCTGTTGGACGTGTTCGACCGCGTATACCGCAAGAGGCCATACGACTTCAGCGAGCATCCCTGCGATGTCTTCCGCAGACACGTGTGGATCAATCCGTTCCACGAGGAGGACATGTCGCACCTCGTCGACATCCTGGGTGCGGATCGGGTGATGTTCGGCTCGGACTACCCGCACCCCGAGGGGCTGGCCGAGCCCGCGGATTTCGTCAAGGAGCTCGAGGGTCTTCCGGAGGACACCAGGGCACGAGTGATGGGCGGCAACCTCAAGGAGCTCATCGGCGTCTAGCGGGCCCGATGAAGTGCTTCAGCCGAACCGCGCCCGCAGCTCGGTCTTGAGGACCTTGCCGGTGCTATTCCGGGGCAGCGCATCCACGATTTCGAGTCGTTCGGGCGTTTTGTGCTTGCTCAGTCCCCGCGCTTGACAGTGTTCGAAGACCGACGAAAGCGTCACCGCCACACCCGGGCGCGCGACGACGACAGCGCAAACACGCTCGCCGGTCCGCTCATCCGGCACCCCGATGACGGCCACGTCGGCCACCGCCGGGTGGCTGGCCAGGACACCCTCGACCTCCAAGGCCGAGATGTTCTCCGCATTGCGGATGATCGCATCCTTGATCCGGCCGGTGACGACGACGTTGCCGTCGTCGTCGATGCGGCCCAGATCTCCTGTGCGAAACCATCCTTCGGCGTCGAACGCGTGGGCATCCAGAGTTGCGTCGACGTAGCCGAGGAAGCACTGCGGCCCCTTGAGCTGCAACTCCCCCTCCGTGCCACGCGACACCTGCTGTCCAGCTTCGTCGACGACCCGTACCGCAACGCCGGGCACCGGTTTGCCGACGGTGTGATCCAGCAGCTCCGCCGGACCGTTCGGCGCCTGAGAGGTGGCGACCGGAAATTCGGTCAAGCCCCACGCATTGGCCACGCCGTCGACCGAAAGCGTTTGTCGCACTTGGTGACCGAGCTCGGCGGTGATTGGCGCACCCCCTCCGACGCAGCCCCGCAGATCGGGGTAGAGCGGTTCGTCACCATGCTTCGCCTGCGCCGCCATGAAGGCGACGAAGAAGGGCGTCGCGCTGCCCAGCAGAGTCGGGCGGTGCGCCGCGATGGCGACGGGGGTCTCGACGGGGTCGAAGGCGTCGAACAGCACCAGCTTCATCCCGGTGAGCAGGGCCGCGGCGAGCATCGCGGCGCCTCCGATGTGCGAAACCGGAAACGCGATCGGGTTGACGTCGCGACTGGACGCCCCGACGATCCCGATGACCCCTGCCGAACCGGCGATGACCGACCGGTCGCAGTGCCGCGCTCCTTTCGGTGCCGCCGTCGTGCCCGACGAATAGTAGATCCACCGCGGTTCCTCGCCGCCGCGCGGCGGTGGAGGCAGCTCTTTTGGTTCCCCCACAGGCAGCCGAAGTCCGCCGGTGACGGGTGCGTCGTGGTCGACGACCACGACGGTCATGTGCCGCTCACCGGCACGTTCACGGGCGAGCTGATACGCGAGCGCGGTGTGGTCGAAGTCGCGCCACAATCCCGGGACGATGATGACTTCGGTCCCGAGTTGTGCTGTCACAAACCGCAGTTCGCTTTCGCGCCATATCGGCAGCACCGGGTTCTGCACCGCACCGAGGCGCGCCAGCGCCGTCATGACGACCATCGTCTCCAGCGTGGTCGGCAGTTGCCAGGACACCACCGTGCCCGCACCGATCCCCCGCTGCGCCAGCGCCGCCGCACAAGTCAGTGCGGAGTCCCGCAGCTGCGCGCACGACAGGCTGCGCCCATAGTCGTCCGCGAGGACGACCCAGTCGGGGTGCGCCCGCGCGGCGGTCTCCACCAGGGACCAGTAGGTCTGCGCCGCAGGACGTGAGGTCATCGGCTCGGCAGGTGCAGTCGGCGCTTGGCAAGAATGTTGCGCATCATCTCCGAGCTGCCACCGGATATCGTGTAGGCGCGCGACCACAGCCAGCATTCGCGCAACCGTTGTTTGGCCTGCCCCAGTTCATGGATTTCGCCGCCGACGACCGCCGTCGACGCCGCCAATTCCGCGCCGTAGGCCGCTACTCGGTGGTATGTCTCGGCGAAGCTCAACTTCGCGATCGAGCCGTCACCCGGTTGTTCGTCGCCCGATGTCAGCCGCTCCACGTGATCGTCGATGAACGCCTTGGCCACTTCGACCTCCATGGCCAACTCGGCGACCTTCTGGCGTATGTCGGCGGACTCCAGCGCGGGTGCGCCGTCGACCTGCGCGTGGCGGGCCACGACGACCAGATCATCGATCAGCAGTTCCAGCAGAACGACGTTTCCACCGATGCCGAATCGTTCAAAGTCCAGGCCCGCCATGATGATCGACCAGCCGTCGCCCGCCGCGCCGATCAGGCTCTCGGCACCGACGCGGACTCCGGTAAGGAAGACCTCATTGACCTCGATCGCATCACCGATCGTGCGGATCGGACGAACCTCGACGCCGTCTGCCGAGAGCGGCACGGCGAAGACCGACAGGCCGTGGTGGCGCGACGACGCCGGGTCGGTGCGCATCAGAGCGAGGCCCATGTCGGCCCAGTGGCCGTCGGTGATCCAGGTCTTCTGCCCGTCGAGGCGCCAGCTGCCGTCGCCTTGCCGCGTACCGCGGCTGCGCACTCCGGCGATGTCGCTGCCGGCCTCGGGCTCGCTGAGCAACTGGCACCAGACATGTTCGCTGCGCCGAATCGATGGCAGCAGCATTCGTTTCTGCTCGTCGGATCCGAAGTGCAGAAGGACATGGGCGGCCAGGTTCACCTGGTCCACCGGGCGCGGCGCGCGGGCGCGCAGGATCTCCTCGCTCACGATGCGGTCGTGCAGCGGGTGGTAGTCGTCGCGACCGCCGTATTCGACCGGCCAGTCCGCACCGGCAAACCCCGCCTCGAACAAGCCGGCGAACCACGTGCGCAACAGGGCTTCCTGCTCGGCGGTCTCGGGCGCTCGGTGGCCTTCGCGCGCCTCGATCGCCGGTGCGTGTTCGGCGATGTGTGCCCTGACGCGATGCCTGAACTCGGTCAGCTGCGCCTCGGTGGGCCGGTCGACGAAAGCGCTCACCAGCCGGACACCTCCGCCAGCAGCGCGCGACTCGACCGCGCCGTGCCGATCAGGTGAGAGTTGGTGAAGACGCGACGCAGTTCGTAGTGCAGCGGGTACTCCCAAGTGAATCCGATGCCGCCCGACAGTTGCATGCATTCGTCCACGGCGGCCGATGCTTTCGCCGCCACGAACGCGTGCGCGGCCGCCGCCAGGGCGGTCGCCCGTTCGTCGCCGGAGGCGATGGCGCGCGCCGCTTTCATGATGACGGCCCGGGCTTTGACCTCGAAGACCAGCAGCTCGACGAGCCGGTGCTGAATCGCTTGGAAGCTCGCGATCGGTGCCCCGAACGCCACGCGCTCCCGCAGGTATGCCGTCAGACGTTCAAGGGTCATCGAGGCGGCGCCCAAGGAGTCGGCGGAAACGAGCAGCCGAGCCACGGCCATCAGCTCTGTGGCCCTGCCGGGCGGCCCGATCAGGGTGCTGGGCGCGTCGGTGAGGTCGATACGCCAGACCGTTCTGGTGACGTCGAGCAAGTCGCCGTCCAGCACCGTCCGCGCGGGATCCGGGTCACGAATCAGGTGAATTCCGTTGCGTCCCAGAAGCACAATGATGTCGACTTCATTGCCGCGAATGATCCGTGCGGAGGCGTCCGCGGCGGCGAAGCCCGCTACCGTCGTGCCGGCGAGCAGACCGGGGAGCAACTGTTCCCTCACATCGGCGGGCGCCGAGGCAAGCGCGCCGGCCGACATTGTGGTACCGAACCATGCCGACCTGTCGTTCGCTCGTCCGAGTTCTTCGGCTATGACGCACGTTTCGACGGGACGCCAGCCTGCGCCACCCGCCTCCTCACCGACGAGCAGCGCGGTCCAGTCCATCGCGGCAAGGTCCTTGACGGATTCCTTTTCGCCGCGCTCGGCCAAAAACTCCCGCGCAGACCCGCGCAGCAGGTCGAGGTCGACGTCGTCGTCTGCCATCGGGCGGTTAGCTCCGGGAGAGCAACTGGTCGGCGTTGTCACGCATGATCCGCCGCTTGGTGGCGTCGTCGAGCGGGTCGAGCAGCTTGGCAAATTCGGCCGGCACGGCCAGGCCTTCGGCGTGCGGGTAATCCGAGCCCATCACCAAGCAGTCGTCGTATCCCAAGCCCGCGACGATTCCTGGGATGTCGTCCTCGGGGTACGGCACGACACGGACATGACGGCGGAAGATCGCCGAAGGCCGCTCCGTCAGCTTCCCACCAATCCAAGGCCCGTTGCGGCCCATCCCTCTGCTCTTGTCCATGTGTTTGACGAAGAACGGCACCCATTCCGCCCCGTGCTCGGCGACGAGGACGTTCAGGCCCGGGAAGCGACCGAAGAGGTTGTCGAAGATGAGAGCGGACAACGTCTCCTCGATCGGGCGCTGGCCGTAGACATTCATCCACTGCCACGCCGACATGTGCCAAGAAGCCGGGTCGGAGTTTTGTCCCCAGGCGGGCGAGATCGCATTGAAGTACCAGAACGGCATGATGTGGAACACCAGGATGCAGCCGGCCTCCTGCAAGCGTGCATAAATCGGGTCGAAGTACGGGTCGCCAGGCGATCGACCGTAAGCCGGCCCGGTCGGCAACAGCACGAACTTTGCGCCCTGCGCGATGATGGCCTCCGTCTCGGCGATCGCAGAATCCAAGTCGCGCAACGACATCAGCGCCGTGGCGAAAATTTTGTCTTCGTAGTTGAAACCCCACTCTTCGTCGAACCATCGGTTGAACGAGCGCAGGTTGGCGTACAGTGCCGCTGTGTCGTCGACGTAGTGTTCGGCGGCCAGGGCCATACCGCTGGGATAGATGACCATACGCTCGATGTTCTGCTCCGCCATGACGGCAAGGCGTGCACCGCGCTCGATGAATTCCGGTTGCATGGGTTGCGGCTCGTAGGACTCCTCGGGGTTGCCCGATCCCATCTGCTTGAGCATCTCCTTGAGCGAGCCCGGCCGATAAGCGACATCGAGGCCCAGTCCCCCTTCGCTGTTGAACGTGGCGACCCGATGTCCCGCAAGGATCACCTCGACGCCGTCCGCTCCGCGCACGGTGGTGATCGCCCGGTCCCGAAACTCCTCCGGCAGATAACGGGTGAACGCGTCCCGCGTCTCGTAGCAGTGGGTGTCGCAGTCAAAGATGCCGTAGTCGAGTTTCGTCGTCACCGCTTCGCTCCTTAAGCGCGAGAATGATTATTCTCTATTTTCACAAAACATACTATCCTGATCCGACAATGGCCATCTCGCGCGGGATGGCCAGGCGCCCGAGTGAGGGACGCCGGCGTCAGCCGCGATCGCGCAAAGGAAGACATGACTCCATCAAAACCGCTGTACGACAACATGATCGGGTGGGCACCGCTGAGCGTTCGGTCTGCCGCGTTGCGTATCACAGATCCCGCAGCAGCCCGGGTGAGGCCGAACCGGGAGGCCCGGCGTGCCGTCAAGTGAGGTCGACGAACTTCGCAGCGTCGTCCGCGACTACTTGAGCGCGACATCGCCCAGCGAGACCGTTCGCAAGCTGATGGCGACGGACATCGGGTACGACGAGGCGTCGTGGCGCCAGATGGCGGGCGAGTTGGGACTGCAGGGCATAGTCGTGCCGGAACGATGGGGCGGGGCCGGTGCCGGTGTGGTCGAACTTGCGGTGGTGTTCGAGGAAATGGGACGCGCGCTGGTGTGCTCCCCCTTCTTCGCCACCGTGGCGCTGGCGACCCAGGCCATTCTCGCCAGCGAGGACGACGCGGCGGTGGAGCGGTTCGTTCCTGGGTTCGTCGACGGTTCCACCACCGCGACGCTGATCCTCAACGGCCAACTCGGCGCGTGGGACCCGGATGCCGTGACGTTGCGGGCCGACCGCCGGGGCGCCGGTTATCGGATCCGTGGTGAGGCGCCGCTCGTTATCGACGGTCACACCGCGGACGTCGTCTTGGCGCCGGCCATCACCGACGCGGGCGTGTCGTTGTTCGCGGTACGTGCCGGGCCAGAGGGGCTTTGTCGCACGCCGTTGGCCGGACTCGACCGCACCCGCAAGGTGGCGCGGGTGCAGTTCGACGGCGCACCGGCGGAGCTGATCGGAACAGACGGTGGTGCCGCGAACTTCCTTGCCCGCACATCGGACCTCGCGCTCGTCGCGCTGACGGCCGAACAGGTCGGCGCGGCGCAACGGTGCCTCGATATGGCCGTCGACTACGCCAAGAATCGAATTCAGTTCGGTCGGCCGATCGGTAGTTTCCAAGCGGTGAAGCACCGGTGCGCGGACATGTTGGTTCAGGTGGAGGGCGCGCGATCGGCCCAATCGCATGCGGCCGCAGTGGCCGGCACCGATGATCTCCCGACCGCCGCGTCGGTCGCGAAGATGGTGTGTTCGGAAGCCTTCCTGCAGGTTGCGCTCGACAACATGCGCATCCACGGCGGAATCGGCTTCACCTGGGAACACGACGCCCATTTGTACGTCCGGCGCGCCAAGGCCAGTCAGCTGATCTTCGGCGACCCGGACTACCACGCGCAGCGCCTGGCCACGCTCGTCTCTGAATGAAAGGATCCTCGTGACCGTCTCCTTTTCCCTCGAACTGCCGACTCATCGTGTCGAAACGGTCGATGAGTTCGTAACCGCTGAAGCGATCGCCGAAATCGCGCGAGTGGCCGAGGAGAGCGGGTTCGCAGCCGTCCACGTCACCGATCACCCCGCACCCGATGCGAAGTGGCTCGACCACGGCGGCCACCACGCCCTTGATCCGTTCGTCGCGTTGGCTTTCGCGGCCGCCGCAACGACCGACGTCAAGCTGTTGACCAATGTCTACATCGCCGCTTACCGCAATCCGTTTCTCGGCGCCAAATCGATCCAGAGCCTCGCGGCGTTGTCCAACGGGCGCCTCATCCTCGGAACTGCCGCCGGATATCTCAAACCCGAATTCAAGGCGCTCGGAATCGATTTCGACAACCGCGGCGCTCTGCTCGACGAGGCGCTGGACGTGCTGGACAAGGTGCTCACCGGTGAGGACATCGCCTACCAGGGGACGTCATTCGCCGCCCGCGGTGTTCGGCTGCGCCCGCTGCCGACGACTCCCCCACCGGTATGGGTCGGCGGCAACAGCAAGCCGGCCGTGCGCCGGGCGGTATCGCGCGCTCAGGGGTGGGCGCCGTTCAACACGTTCGGCTACGCCGCCGCATCGCGCACCGCGGAGATCTCGACCATCGAGGATTTGGAGGTCGCGATCGGCTGGGCCAAGCAGTACGCGGCCCAAATCGGCCGCACCGCACCGCTGGACATCTGCTTCTCCGCGGGAAACCTCTTGGAGGACAGCAGATCGGCCGACGAACGTCACGCCATCATCGCGCGGCTCGCTGCCGCCGGGGTCACCTGGTTGACCATCGCCCCGTCCGGCTCCGACCGGAGCGAACTCATCGAACGTTCGCGCGCTTTCGCCAAGGAGTTCATCACGGCATGACCCTTAGGCCATCAGGCTGTCGGCCGCGAACGCGTCCACACTGATCCGGCGATGGGCGAACAGCCACCGACCATTCAGGGGCACAAGAACGTCGCGGTAGCGGCCCCAGTGGTCGAGTCCGATGTCGGTGTGGACCGCGAAGTAACTGCTGACCTCGACCCTGGTGTTTGCCACCGACCCGAACCGAATGCTGGAGACATGGTGGCGGACGTGGGTCGGAGCGCGCCGTGCCGGCTGGCCCGGTGTCGAAGGCCGGGTCACCGCGGCGCCGAGGCCGGCCTCGATTTGCGCGGGCCCCGTCAAGCGCTCGGCACCGCCGGTGAATTCCAGCACTCCCTCGTCGCAGAAACACGCCGCCAGCGCACGAAGATCGAATCGATCGGTGGCGGCGGTGTAGTCGGCCAACGTCTGCCGTACCGACTCCCGCACTTCAAGCTCCCAAGCCTCCATCGGTCCTCCTCGTGGAAATTGAGTTCCAGCACACGATAACGTCTATTCTCATGCCACAACCCAGCCTTCAAGCCATGCTCGATCCCGCAACCACCGCGCTGGTGACCCAGGAGTGCCAGGGCGGGGTGATCGGGCCGCAGGCCGGCCTGCCATTGCTCGCCGAAGAGGCCCGGCGCGAAGCCATTCCCAACATCGCCAGGCTGCTCGGCGCCGCCAGGGCGGCCGGTGTCGCGGTCGTGCACTGCCTGATCGAGAAGCGCCCGGACAACCGGGGATCGAACAGCAATGCCCGGCTGTTCATGGCCGGAAAATCGTTCGCCGCCGACCTGACTCCCGGCAGCCCCGGCGCATCGGTCCTGCCCGAACTCGGTCCGGTACCCAGCGACCTCGTGCTGACCCGCACCCACGGCGTCGGACCGATGACGGGTACCGATCTTGACTCGGTGCTGCGGAACATGAACATCAAGACCATTGTGGGAGTGGGCGTTTCGGTCAACATCGCCATCCAGAACTTCGCGATGGACGCGGTGAACCGCAGCTATCAGTTCGTGTTGCCGCGTGACGCGGTGAGCGGGTATCCACGGGAGTACGCCGAGTCCATCATCGATAACACGCTGTCCCTGCTCGCCACGGTGACCACCACCGATGCCGTGATTGACGCGTGGAAAGGGATCCCGGCGTCCTGACCCCGTCTGGATGTTGAAAAGCCAAAGTGATAACGTCGTTCTCACTTATCGTAAACGATCATATTCGCTGCTCGGAGGAGGGATAGCCTCATGTCACCCCGGTCTCTGCCGTACCCGGTTTTCGACATCGACAACCACATGTACGAGACGACGGACGCGCTCACCAAGTACCTGCCGAAGGAGCACCGCGGAAAGGTCGGCTACGTCGAGGTCAACGGCCGACCCAAACTCGTCGTCAAGGACCACATCAGCCACATGATCCCCAACCCGACGTTCGAGCGAGTCGCCAGGCCGGGCAGCGCGGAGGACTATTTCCTGGGCAACAATCCCGAAGGCCTCAACTTCCGCGAATTCATCGGCGAGGCAATGGATGTCATCCCGGCATACCAGTCACCCGCGCCGCGACTGGAACTGATGGACGAACTCGGCATCGATCAGTGCGTCATGTATCCGACGCTCGCCAGTCTCATCGAGGAACGCACGACCGACGACGTCATCCTCACGCACGCGATCATTCATGCGCTCAACGAGTGGATGCACGAGCACTGGACGTTCAACTACCACGACCGGATCTTCGCCACCCCCGTGATCTGCCTGCCCCTGGTGGACGAAGCCATCAAGGAATTCCACTGGGGCCTCGAGCGCGGCATGAAGACATTCCTGGTGCGGCCCGCACCCGTGCCCAGCCGGTTCGGCGGTTCGCGCTCCATGGGCCTCCCCGAGTTCGACCCGTTCTGGGAAGAGGTCGTCAACGCCGGCATGCCGGTCACCATGCACGCCTCGGACAGCGGCTACCAAAAACACCTCATGGAGTGGGAAGGCGGCGACGAGTATCTGTCCTTCAAGCCGAGCGCGTTACGCGAAGTCGTGATGGGCCACCGCGCCATCGAGGACACCCTGGCCGCGATGATCTGCCACGGCGCGTTGTCGCGCTTCCCCGATCTGAAGATCTTCTGCGTCGAGAACGGCAGCGGGTGGGTCCGCAATCTGCTCGAGCAGCTCAACACCGCGTACAAGATCATGCCCAAGGAGTTCGACGAGCACCCGGTCGAGGTGTTCAAGCGAAACATCTACATCCATCCGTTCCTCGAGGACGACCTCAAGGGGATTATCGACATCATGGGCGAGGATCACGTGATGTTCGGCTCCGATTTCCCGCACCCCGAGGGCATCGGTGATCCGCTGAGCTTTGTCGACCGGCTCGACGGTGTCTCCGAGGCCGCCAAGGCGAAGATCATGGGAGGCAACGCTATCGAGCAGTTGGGGCTCAAGGTTCCGGCATGACCCGGGCGCGCACATCCCCGAAGGTTTACGACGGAATCGCCGACTTCGAGGCTCACGTCGGCGAGCACCTTGGTTTCAGCGACTGGCGCCAGGTCACGCAGAAGGAAATCGACTTGTTCGCCGAGGCGACCGGTGACCATCAATGGATCCATGTCGACCCTGAGAAGGCGGCCGCCGGTCCCTACGGCAAGACCATCGCCCACGGCTATCTGACCTTGTCGCTGGTACCCATTCTCGTGCAACAGATCTACCGGGTAACCGGCTTGGCGATGCAAGTCAATTACGGAAGCGACAAGCTGCGCTTCCCCGCCCCGGTACCGGTCGATTCCCGCATCAGGGCTGGCGCCGAACTGCTCAAGGTTGAGCGCAACGACAAAGGCGGCCGGGCCACGGTTCGCGTCACCGTCGAAGTGGAGGGCAGCGATCGCCCGGCGTGCGTCGTCGACACGATCGCCGCGATGATCGACGCCTGACCGAACGGGCCGAGTTCATCGACTATGCGTTGAGAACGCGTTCCCCGATCACTCGTTGCTCCCGCAACGCGGCAATCTCCTGAGCGGAAAGTCCAAGCGCTCCAAGCACCTCGGCGTTGTGCTGCCCGAGTGTCGGCGCGGCGGCCCTGTGCTGGTGTATGGGTCCCGGCGAGATGCGAAAAGGCCAGCCGGGAAACCTCTGTCGGCCGGTGATCGAATGGTCCAGGTCCTGATAGAAGCCGCGCGCGTCGAGTTGCTCGACGTCATACATCCGATCGGCCGTCAACAGTCGCTCGGCGGGCACACCATGCCGGCCAAACGTCGCCACGACCTCCTCCGCGGTTCGCTCGCACGTCCAATTCGCCAGTACCTCGTCGAATTCGTCGTGGTGTTCCCGGCGCGCTGCAGCGGAGGCGAATCTCGGGTCGTCGCGCAGGTCGGGGCGGTCAATGGCGTCCAGCACCGCTCGCCAGTCATCGTCATGACGCACCGAGAGCGCGACCCACTCGTCGACATTGCCGGTCGAATAGACGCCCTGCGCGTATTCGCGGTGGCGGTTTCCCTCACGCGGGCGCACCGATCCCGTCAACGAGTATTCGATGACGGGTTCGGCTGTCACCGCCGCGCCGACCTCGATTTGCGCCGCCTCGATCAGCTGCCCCTCGCCGGTGGACCGCCTGTGCTCGAGGGCGGCCAGCAGCGCGACGCAGGCGTGTACGCCGGCGATCGGGTCGGCGGGCCCCTGCAGATTGCACGGCGGGCCGTCCGCATAACCGGTCGCGGCCGACATGCCTGACACCTGTTCGATGTTCAGCGCCCAGCCCACGTAGTCGCGCCACGGCCCCTGGAGCCCGAACCCGGGCATCCGCACCATGATCACGCCGGGATTGACCCGCGCGATGGAGTCGTAATCCAGTCCGAATTGTTCGACGACGCGCGGCGAGAAGTTCTCCACCACCACGTCGGCCTCCGCAGCCAGTCGCAGCGCCAACTCTCGACCGGTGGCAGAGGTGAGATCCAGCGTGATGTCGCGCTTGTTGAGATTGGTTCCCTGCCACAGCGGCCCGCGCTCGTACCAGTCGTCGCTCTCGCGCAGCAGCGAGCCCGAGTAGCGGTGTCCGTCGGGCCGCTGAATGGATTCGACCTTGATCACGTCCGCCCCGAACGCACCGAGGTAGCACGTCAGATACGCGCCCGCCCAGAAAGTGCTCAAGTCGAAGACCTTCAACCCGGCGAACGGCAAAGAGACGTCGGCGACGTCACCCGTCGGGCGCGGTGCGTCGCGCTTGCTCCACTTGGCCTGCGCTCCGTTTGTTCGGAGGGCGGGAGCGGGCAATGGCGGCGGTACCGGGGTCTTCGAGAGCCGGAACGGCGCGCCTGGCCTGGTGAATCGCCATCCGTCGGTGGCCGCGTCGACGAAAAACCCTCGCTCCGCATACTGCGGGCAGCCCAGGATCGTGTCGCCGTCGGTGATCGGCGCCGCGGGTATGCGCATGGCCTGGCTCAATTCGACCAGATCGGCGACGGACATCGATTCCAGGAACGGCTGGGCCTTGGCGAAGAACTCGTCGCGCTCGGGCCCGCCGAGCATGATCGCGAGCTGGTGGTCGCCGAACTCGGGCAACCCGACCATCGCGCAGACGTCCAGCCAATGCTGACCGGTCAGGCAGTTGATCCCGATCCAGCCGTCGGAGGCACGCACAATACCCAGCATCGGCGCGGCTTTGGAATTCGTCGGCAAGCCAAGGCTTTTCAAGCGGGCGGCCATCAGCATGGGATAGGGCAGCGTCGCCAACAGCGACTCGAACATCGACACGTCCACCTCGACCGGCCGGTGCGTTTCGGCCGTGGCGACGCGTAGGGCCGTCAGCGCGCCGAGGGCCGCGTATCCGCCCGCGATGTATTCCGGGATGCGGGCGCCGGCCTGTAGCGGCGCCCGGCCGGGCTCGCGCACGTTGATCCAACCCGCCGCCGCCTGCAGGGTCAGCGGAGTCGTCACCCGGTCACGCAGTGGCCCCTCCTGGCCGAAGCTGGAGATCCGGACCACGACGAGATCCGGGTTGACCCGGGCCAGGGTTTGCGCGTCCAGACCCCACGCCCGGCGCTCAGGTGCGCCCCCCGGTAAGTCTTCGACCAGGACATCCGCCTGCGAGATCATCTCGCGCAGGACCTCAAGGCCACGTTCCTGCGCGAAATCAACCGTGGCGCCGCACTTTCCGGCGTTCAGGTACTCGAACAGCCCGCTTCGCTCCGGATGAGGGCCCTCTGGGGGAAAGGGACCCCAACGGCGCAGTGGGTCACCTGACGGGGGCTCGACCTTGCGCACGTCGGCGCCCAGGTCCACCAGCAGCTTCGCGCAATAGGGACCCGCGATCTCGGAGGCCAACTCGACGACGCGCAAGCCCGCCAGGGGTCGGTTCACGCGGGTATCCCGATGGCCTTGGGCTCCATATAGGCCCGCAGTCCCATCACGCCGCCCTCCCGACCGATGCCGCTCTGCTTGAAGCCTCCGAACGGCGCGTCTCCGGGGATTGTGCCGTTGACCGATACCTGTCCGGTCCTCATCCGCCGGGCGATGGCCACCGCGCGGTCGATGTCGCTTCCCCACACCGCGCCGCCGAGGCCATAAGACGAATTGTTGGCGATGGTCACCGCGTCATCGTCGTCGCGATACCGCAAGACGGTCAGCACGGGACCGAACACCTCCTCCTGCGCGATATACGAATCGGCGGCGGCATCGGTGAGTATCGTTGGCTCGAAATAGAAACCGCTGTTCAGATCCTTCGGGCGGGCTCCCCCGGCCACGACGGTCGCACCGTCGGCTTCGGCGCGTTTGACGAAGCCCTCGACACGGTCGAGGTGCTCGCGGCTGATCAACGGACCCATGGTGACCGCCGGATCGACGGGATCGCCGATCACGACTTCGCGGGACAGTGCGGCGAGCCGGTCCACCACCTCGTCGTGGATCGCCTCGGGCAGCAGCAACCTGCTGTTGAGAATGCAGGCTTGACCAGCATGCATCGTGCATCCCTCGAACAACAGCCGTTCCAACAGGTCGTCGGTGACGTCGACGTCGGGCAGCAGGATGGTCGCCGACTTGCCCCCGCATTCCAGCAGAACGCGCTTCATGGTGGTCGCCGCTCCCGCCATCACGTCGCGGCCGACGACAGAGCTACCGGTGAAGCTCACCATGTCGACCCTGGGATCCAGGGTCAGGCTCCTGCTGGCCTCGACGCTGGTCGGCGTCACCACGTTGACGACGCCAGGGGGAATGTCCGTGTCCTCGTCGATGATTCGCGCCAACGCCAGCCCGGCCAGCGGTGTCAGCGGGGAAGGCTTGAGCACCAGCGTATTTCCCGCCGCCAGTGCCGCGCCCAACTTCATGACGTTGAGGGTGTGCGGGAAGTTCCACGGCGTCATGGCCGCCACCACACCGAGGGGTTCGTAGCGCAGCAGTGTGGTGCCCGCGGCCCCCCAGGCATCCATCGGTGCCTCGGCGGGCTCCGCCGCGAGCTCGGCGGCATGGCCGACCATGAATGCCGGTCCGTCGACGTGAATCAGCCGTTCGTTCGCGGAACAACCCCACTCGGCCAGCGCGAGTGCGTAGATCTCCTCGCTCCTGGCCATCAGCGCATCGCTGAGTTGTTGCAGGCATCGGGCCCGTTCCGCGGGCTCTGCCGCGGGCCACGGGCCCGTGTCGAAGGCGGACCTGGCCGCTGCGACCGCCTGCCGGACCTGCGCCACGCTCGCATCGGGCGCCGTTTGGATCACCACCTCGGTGGCGGGATTGACGACGTCGTAGCGTCCGCAGTCCGGGTCGGTCCACTGGCCGTCAATGTAGTGACCGTAGGCCTCGAGGAGCGAACCCGACCCAGCCATCCTGCCTGCCTTCCTGACTGCACGATCGTGAAGCAGCGCGGGCGACGCCACCGAGATAACTTACATACTCAACCTGTGTGTACACGCCGACCGCGACGCCGTCAACGGCTAATTTGAGCCAGTTTTAGCCCAATATGCGGCGATTGACAGATGATCTGGCTCTCCTGTAGACAGCATGGAAACGGACATTCTTGCGTTATCTGTCCGGCCAGCCCAGTGTCCAAGGAAGGCATGCGGTGCCCACTACTACTGTTCCCTTGCACTCTCCGGACTTCTACGCCGGCGATCCCTACCCGGTCTACCGGGAACTCCGCAACACGACGCCAGTGGTGTGGAACGACGTCACGAACTTCTGGGCGCTGTTGAAGTACGAGGACGTCCGCTACGTTTCGGGCCACCCACTGACCTTCTCGTCGACGAAGGGCATCACGATTCCGGATCCCAGCCAGCCTGAACCCGTTCAGGAAGGCAACCTCATTTTCACCGACCCTCCCCGCCACCGGCAGCTCCGCAAGCTCATCAACTCCGGCTTTTCCCGCCGGCAGGTGCAGTTGCTCGAGCCCAAGGTGCGCCAGATCGTGAAGGGCATCGTGGACAGTGTCGAGCCGTCGCGAGAGTACGAGTTCGCCGAGGAGATCGCCGCGCCCCTTCCCACCCGGATGATCGCCGAGATGCTCGGTGCCCCTCCCGAAGACTGGGAGCAGTTCCGCGCGTGGTCGGACGCGGCGGTCGGCACCGCCGACCCGGACATCGAACTGGACTCGATCGTCGCCCTCGGTGAGCTGTACGAATACTTCACCAAGCTCATCGCCGCGCGGCGGTCCGGCGAGGTCAGCGGGCAGGACGACCTGCTGAGCATCCTGGCCGCGGCCGAGGTCGACGGCGAGCGGCTCACCGACGCGGATCTGCTCAACTTCTCCTTCCTGCTGTTGGTCGCCGGCAACGAAACCACACGCAACCTGATCGCGTTGGGCACGTTGGCGCTGATCGACCACCCCGACCAGTTCGCGCTGCTGCGATCGGACCCGTCGCTGCTGCCCAGCGCGGTCGAGGAGATGCTGCGATTCACCAGCCCGGTCACCCACATGGCCCGCCGCGCGACCGAGGACGTCGAGATCCGCGGCCAGCAGATCAGGGCGGGCGACACAGTGGTCATGCTCTACGGCTCCGCCAACCGCGACGAAGAGATCTTTGGGCCCACCTGCGAAGAGTTCGACATCACCCGTAATCCCAACCCGCACATCGCGTTCGGGGCCGGGGAGCACGCGTGCCTTGGCGCCCAGCTCGCGCGCCTGGAAGCCAGGGTGATGTTTGAGGTGCTACTGGGCGCCTTTCCCACGATCGAGCTCACCGGTGACGTGACCCGGCTGCGCGCAACCATGGTGCCGGGCGTGAAACGCATGCCAATCCGACTGGGGGCGGGCAACTGATGGACTTCGACTACACGCCCGAACAGGAGCAGCTCCGAAAGGACTACCGGACGCGCCTGGAGGCGGTGATGACCCCGGAGCGCCGCGCCGCCGTCGCCAACCTCACCGAGGGGGGCGCCGCGATGACCGAGTGCCGGCGGGCGCTCGGCGATGCCGGGTTGCTCGGCGTCGCCTGGCCGGTCGAATACGGTGGCGGCGGGCTGACCGCGTTGGAGCAGTACATTTTCTCGGAGGAAGCGCGCAGGGTCAACGCACCGTTGCCGTTTGTCACCCTAAACACTGTGGGCCCCACGCTCATTCAGTACGGCACCGAGGAGCAGAAGGCCAAGTTCCTCCCGGCGATCCTCAAGGGCACCGTTGATTTCGCGATCGGTTACTCGGAGCCCGGCGCCGGGAGCGACCTCGCCTCGCTGCGGACCACCGCGGTCAGGGACGGCGACGAGTTCGTCATCAATGGTTCAAAGATGTTCACCAGCGGCGCGGAGTTCGCCGACTACATCTGGTTGGCGGCGCGCACCGACCCAACCGTCAAGAAACACAAGGGAATCACCCTGTTCATCGTGCCGACGGACTCGCCCGGGTTCTCCTGGAAGCCGCTACACACCATGCCGGGGGTGTCCACGTACTACACGTTCTACGATGACGTCCGGGTACCCGAGAGCGCCATCGTGCTCGGCGAAAACCAGGGTTGGACGCTGGTGACGAACCAGCTCAACCTCGAACGCGCCGCCCTGGGCAACCTCGGTGCCCTGGAGCCGCTCTTCGCCAAGACGCTCAAGTGGGCGTCGACGACACCGCTCGACGACGGCATGGTCATCGATCAGCCCTGGGTGCAGCAGGCCCTGGCCCGGGTGGAAGCGCAGGTCGCCGCCTACCGGCTGCTGAACCTGCGCGTGAACGCGACGATGAGCTCGGGTGCCCTCGGTATGGGCGAGGCCTCGGCGGCAAAGGTTTTCGGCACCGAACTCACTCAACAGGTCGCCCGCGAGCTGCTCGAAGTCGTCGGGCAGGCGGGTGTCCGCAAGGACTCGGCGGCTCCGCTCAAGGGCGAGCTGGAGAGCGCCTACAGGCTGGCGGTCATCAACACATTCGGCGGCGGAGCCAACGAACTTCAACGCGACATCATCGCTATGGCCGGCCTCGGGATGCCCCGCGCACCCCGAGACGTGCGGGCCTCCGGAAAGGAGAAATCCACGTGACAGAGCTAGCCAAAGACGACCTGCGCGAGCGCCTCGACGCGTTGATCGGGACGCCCACCGACGGAGTCGGCAGACCCTCCCGCGCCCCTGATCCGGTGAACGCCGCGATGATCCGGCACTGGGCGTACGCGTTGGACGACATGAATCCCGCCTACCTTGATCCCGAGTTCGCGGAGAACTCCCGCTACGGTGGCCTGGTTTCCCCGCCGGTGATGCTGCAGAGCTGGACGATGCCGCCGCCCAAGCTCGCCGGCATCCATGAGCGCGGCGGCGTGCCGATCGAGATCAAGACGAACCCGCTGCAATTCCTCTCCGACGCGGGTTACACGGGCATCATCGCGACGAACTCTGAGTTTGAGATCGAACGCTATCCCCGCGTCGGTGACGAGATCAGCGGTGAGACGGTGTTCGACTCGATCTCCGACGAGAAGACGACCGCGATGGGCAAAGGATTCTTCGTCACGTGGGTGACCACGTACCGCGATCAGAACGGCGAAGTCATCGGCCGCCAATGGTTCCGCACGCTGCGATTCAAGACGGGCGGGGCCCCCGCCGGAACGGCTGGGGACTGATGGCGACCAGACTTGCTCCGTCGATCAGCCCGGACACCGAATTCTTTTGGTCGGGGCTGGCGGACCACAAGCTGTTGATCCAGCGTTGCGCCGACTGCAAGACGTTGCGGGTGCCGCCCCGTCCGATGTGCGGAAATTGCCAGTCGCTCAACTGGGATTCCATCGAATCGACCGGACGCGGAACGGTTTACAGCTTCGTGATGCCGCAATACCCGCCGCTCCCCTTCCTCCAATACCCCTATGTCGTGGCACTGATCGAGCTCGACGAAGGTGTGCGCATCGTGTCGAACCTGTGCGATATCGAACCGGCGGCCATCGAGGTCGGTATGCCCGTCGAGGTCTTCTACGAGAAGTTCGAAGCAATCCCGAGCGGCGACGAACTGGTGTTGCACCAGTTCCGGCCGGCACGCTGACAAACGAGGCATCAGACGACCATGGATTTTTCCTTCACCGAAGAACAAGAGACGGTCGGCAAGGTGGCTCGTCAGCTCTTCGACCACCGCGCCACCCCCGAACACCTCACCGACCTGGAATCGGACGAGACTCGCTTCGACCGTGCGCTGTGGCGCGAGCTGGCGGCGTCGGACTTGCTGGGCATCGCGCTACCCGAATCCGTTGGCGGCAGCGGTGGCAGCTTCCTCGACCTCGGCGTGCTGCTCGCCGAAGTGGGCTGGAGCGTTGCGCCGGTGCCGGTCTATGCGACCCTGGTGCTCGGCGCGGATACGATTGCGCGGCACGGTGACTCGACCATTCAGCGGCGGTACCTACCGAAGGTGGTGGACGGAAGCACGATCCTGACCGCCGCGCTCGCCGAACCGGGAAGCTCCGACCCGACCGCCCCACGCACCGCCGCACGGCCCGATGGCGACGCCTGGATCCTGGACGGCGTGAAGGAACTCGTGCCCGCCGCGCAGCTTGCCGACGCCATCGTAGTTTCGGCACACGCCGACGATGGACCGGGCCTGTTCGTCGTCGAGACGGCTACCGAGGGCGTCGTCGTCACACCGGCAAGAACCACCAATGGTGAGCCCTACGCCGACGTCGAGTTCGCTGGGGCCGTCGGGCACCGACTCAACGAGGCCGGTGGTGCGGTCGCGGTAAGTTCGCTCTACACCAGGGCGCTCGTCGGGCTGTGCGCCATGCAGGTCGGGGTGACCGAGCGCGCGTTGAAGATCGCGGCGTCCTACACCGGCGAGCGCGAGCAGTTCGGCAGGCCGATCGGCTCATTTCAGGCCGTGCAGCAGCGGTTGGCCGATGCATTCATCGACGTCGAGGCGATTCGGTGGACCACCTGGCACGCTGCGTGGCTGATCGCGGAAGGCCGACCGGCGGCCCGCGACGCCGCCATCGCCAAATTTTGGGCCGCTGAAGCGGGTGCACGGGTCGTCGCGTCGGCCCAACAGGTCCATGGCGGCATGGGCATCGACGTCACCTACCCGCTGCACCGCTATTTCCTGTGGGCCAAGCAGATCGAGCTCTCGCTCGGCTCCGCCCCCCAACAACTCGCCCGCCTCGGCGCCGCATACCCGGAAGGAAACACATGACCTCGACCGTCGACCGCACCACCACGCGCGCATGGAATTCCATCAACGTGGGCGAGGAAGTCACCCCGATGGACGTTCCGGTGACCACCACACTGATCGTCGCCGGCGCCATCGCGTCCCGCGACTACATGCCCGTGCACCATGACCGCGACTTTGCGAATTCCCAGGGATCCAAAGACATTTTCTTGAACATCCTGACGACCAATGGGCTTTGCGTGAAGTTCCTTCATGACTGGGCAGGCCCCGAGGCGATGATCAAGAAGCTGTCCATCCGCCTCGGCGTCCCGGCCTACCCGAATGATCCGATGCGCTTCACGGGATCGGTCACGGACAAATCGTCGGCCGACGGCGAAGGATTCGTCGAGGTCACGTTCAAAGGCACCAACAGCTTGGGCGACCATGTGTCGGGAACCGCGGTGCTCAGCCTGCTCGAAGGCGTGGATGCATGAACGGGGGCTCCTGCGGGATTGGCGGCAGGGCCGCGCTCGTCGGGATCGGGCAAACCGAGTTCTCCAAGGAATCGGGTCGCAGCGAGATGCAACTGGCCTGCGAGGCAGTCAAAGCCGCCATCAGCGACGCCGGTCTTCGTCCCGCCGACATCGACGGCATGGTCACGTTCAGCGTCGACGACAACGAGGAGATCGAGGTCGCCCGCAATGTCGGGATCCGGGACCTGACGTTCTTCACCAGGGTCCCACACGGCGGTGGCGCGGCCGCGGGAACGGTGATGCAGGCCGCGATGGCGGTCGCCACGGGCGTGGCGGAAGCGGTGGTGTGCTATCGCGCGTTCAACGAGCGCTCCGGATTCCGCTTCGGTGGCGCCGGCCGTCAGCCGGGCGTGACGCCGTTGTGGATGGCTCCCTATGCGCCGTTTGGCTTCATGACGCCGGCCGCCTGGGTCGCGTTGCACGCTCAGCGCTACATGAGCACCTACGGCGTCACCAACGCCGATTTCGGGAAGATCTCGGTTATCGACCGCAAGCACGCGGCGAACAACCCCGAAGCCTGGTTTTACCAGAAGCCGATAACCCTTGAGCAGCACCAACAATCGCGGTGGATCATCGAACCGGTGCTGAGGCTGCTCGACTGTTGTCAGGAAAGCGACGGGGGCGTCGCCATGGTGGTGACGAGCGTCGAGCGCGCGCGCGACCTCGCCAAGCCGCCCGCAGTCATCACCGCCGCCGCGCAAGGAGCCGCCTACGACGGCGAGGTGATGACCAGCTACTACCGTGAGGAGATCACCGGCCTGCCCGAGATGGGCGTGGTCGGTGACAAGCTGTGGCGCAATTCGGGCCTCAAACCGCAAGACATCTCGACGGCATTCCTCTACGACCACTTCACGCCGTTCGTCTTCACCCAACTCGAGGAGCTCGGATTCTGCGGCCGCGGCGAGGCCAAGGACTTCGTCTCGGTCGAGGAACTGTCGCTGGGTGGCCGGATGCCGATCAACACCAACGGCGGACTGCTCGGCGAGGCCTACATCCATGGCATGAACGGCATCACCGAGGGTGTCCGCCAGGTGCGCGGCACGTCGCACAATCAGGTGGACAACGTCGAACACGTGCTTGTCACGTCGGGCACGGGCGTGCCGACGAGCGGTCTGATCCTCGCGCCCGACCACTGAGCAGGGAAGCCGCGATTCCAGATGACGCACGCAACGGCGGTCGACACCCGCGAGGTGCTCATCTCGGCGGCGTTCGCGTGCTTCCGAACGCACGGGTTGCGGAAGACGACGATCGTCGATATCGCTCGCGCCGCGGACGTGTCGAGAAGCACCTTCTACGAATACTTTCGGGACAAGGAGACCATTGTCGAAGCCTGCGCGGAGGCGGCGTCTCAGCGCTTCTATCGCAGGCTGGCCAAGGCGATCGACCGCCACGGCGGCAGCACCCTGGAAGAAAAACTGGTCCGGGCGGGCGTTTTCGTCACGCAGGCCCGCCGGGTGGTCGAACCAGAAACCTATTTCGATCAAGACGAGGTCAGCCTGATGTTGACCAAGAACGCGTCGACCCTCCTGCGGGAATGCAGCGAGTTTCTCGCGCCCTATGTCTCGGCCGCGCGACTGACGGGCGAGGTCCGCGGTGACCTCGACATCCACTCGGCAACGGAATGGTTTGCGCGGATGCTGTTCTCGCTGTTCACCACTCCGTCGCCCTACCTCGACATGGGCGACGACGAGGTGGTCGCGGCCTTCGTCCGCGGCTTCGTGGTGCGGGGATTTCTGGGTAGCGGACTCAAGAGGCGCTAGTCGCTGGCGGGCAGCGGCATTGCCTAATCACGTCGCCTCATAGCGAGCAATGACCGTTTCGAGTTCGGCGGCGGCGCGACACATTCGCTGACCCAACTCCTTCAGGACGGTCGTTTCTAGCGACGCGAAGGGGATCACCGAGAGCGACATTACGACCGCGCCGTCGCCGTTCCGCACCGGAGCCATCACCATGGCCACTTCATTCAATTGGCCAGGGTGGAGCTCCCTGGTCAGGAAGTCGACCACGGTGCCGTCGGCGATGGCAGCGGCGAGGTTGGTGGTCACGATGTCGATGTCACCATGCCCGCTCAGCGCTTGAAGCGCAGTGTGCACGGCGAGCCATTCTGGGCTCAGACGCTCGATGGCGTAGCCGCGGGCGCGCACATCGGCCAGCACTTCGTCCATGCGAGAACGAAATTCGGGCCTCGCCGCTTTCAAGCGTGCGAGCCAAGCGCCATGCGTTTGGTCATCGGCCCACGCGACGAACTCGCGGCCGAAAGGGGCCAGGAACGGGACGTGAAAGCCAAGGCCCACCTGGGCAGCTGTTGCCGTCTGACCAGCAGTGTCGATCACCGTCATGTCAGTTCCGTTGCGCCGTACCAGCAGAACCTGCATCTGAAGTTCAATTGCCAGTTCAGCCAGGCGGGCTCGCGCGAGCCGTCGTCCTGCCCCGGACGGACGAGCCAATGTCTCGACGGCTGGGCCGCAACTGAATTGACCAGACTCGGGGTCCCGGATTACCCAATCGTGAACGGCCAGTGCATTGAGCACTGCGTGTGCGGTCGCTCTGCTGATTTCCAGCGCTCGGCCGACTTCGGTGACCGTGAAACGGCGGTCTGGGGCACCGCCCAACAGGCTCATGACGGCGACCACCCGATCAGTGGGTGGCGAAACGGATTGACGCGGATGGGAACCCATGATTACGCTCGGTGTCACAATATCGATTGTATATCGAATATTCGATATAGCAAGCCCGGCCGGTTGGACCACGCCTCACGGCCAGTGGAGAGGAAGTACGGCGCATGGCGTCAATTCATCACCGCCGACCCGGTGTCGAGGCGATTGCGGCTGCTTCGGGTCAACCGGCGACGTCGCTGGGCGATGGCATCTGGATGTCACCGGGGGTGTCGAACTCCTATGCCGTAGAGACCGACAGCGGGCGGATCATCATCAACGCCGGAGTTTTCTACGAGGGGCCTTTGCATCGCGAGGCCTACCAGGCGGTGCCGGGGCCGACCCACACGATCATCGTCACCCAGGGCCACGGCGACCACTGGGGCGGAGTTTCCGCACTTCGAGAACCAGACACCGCGGTGGTGATGCACGCCAATTACCACTATTGGCGCGACGAGAACGAGCGACTCCTGCCGGTCCGAGTGCGCAACACGGCCTTTGCCTTCGAGAAATTCACCAGAGCAACACTCGAATACCTCAAGGACGTCGACATGTCGCTGCTCGACATGTCGTTTCCCGAGCCGACTACGACGTTCGATCGTCACCTGGGCCTGAACGTCGGCGGAAGGCAAGTGGATCTGCACTGGGCGCCCGGAGGCGAAACCACCGATGCACTGGTTGCATGGCTACCCGAAAGCCGAGTCCTATTCACCGGCAACCTGTTTGGCCCGCTGTTCGGTCACGTCCCAAATCTGGTGACGATCCGCGGTGACCGGTATCGCGATCCAATCCAGTACATCGAGGCGCTCAATCTGGTGCTGTCCCTGCAGCCCGATCGCATCATCACCGGACACTTTGACCCCATCGACGGCGCGGACCTTATCGCGACCGAGGTCACCGCCATGCGCGATGCCATGCAGTGGGTACACGACCGCGTCATCGATGCCATGGTGTCGGGCTCCGATATCTACAGCCTGATGAACGAAATCCGCCTGCCCGAACGTTTCGACGTCGGCGAGGGTTATGGGCAGACCACGTGGAACTCCCGCGCCATCTGGGAACTCTACGGCGGCTGGTTCCACCACCGCTCCACCACCGAGCTGTTCCCCATCCCGCCGTGGTCGGTCGCGCCGGACGTCGTGGTGGCCGCCGGCGCCGAACGGCTCGTCGCGGCCGCCCGCGCGCGTTTAGACGCCGGCCAGGCGGTCGAGGCGCTACACCTAACCGATCTAATTCTGGCCGGCGACGACAACAACGCGGCCGCCAAGGACGTCGCCATTGCCGCACACGAGCGTCTGCTCAGCGATGCAGACAACTTCTGGGTGAAGGCCTGGATCCAGCACTCCATCAAAGGATTATCGGCATGAACGCGGTCGCCTTCGACTTCGCCGGCGCCAAGGTACTCGTCACCGGCGGCACGAGCGGTATAGGACAGGAGATTGCCACCCAATTCGCCAAGGCGGGTGCCGCCGTGACCATTACCGGGACCCGTGCCTCCACCGAAGACTATGACGACGACCTGAGCGCATTCACCTACCGGCAATGCCAGATCCGCGACGAAAAATCAGTCGACGACCTCGCCGCGTCGCTTGGCGAACTGGACATCCTGGTCAACAACGCGGGCGGCCCCTTCCCGGAGTGGAAGGATGAATGGACCCCCGAGGGCTTCGCCCTATCCCTGACGCAGAACCTCTTCGGCGCGATGCGTTTGACTATGGCATGCGAGGGTCTGCTCAAGAGCAGCACGGCACCCGGCGGAGCCAACGTCGTCAACACCACCTCGATGTCGGCGTTCCGCTCGGCGATCCTGTCACCGGGATATGGATCGTCGAAAGCGGCACTCACCGCACTGACGTGGAATCTCGCACGACGCTGGTGCAACGACGGCATCCGCGTCAACGCCGTCGCACCCGGCCTCATCCACACGCGACTGAGCGACCCCGGCATCAATCTCCCGCAAGTCGTCGATGTTGAAATCGGATTCCATACTCCGCTCGGGCGTCCAGGAAAGCCTGAAGACTGTTGGGCGGCAGTGCTTTTCCTGTGCAGTGAACCGGCCCGGTACATCACCGGGACCACCATCGCCGTCGACGGAGGGTACCTGACGGTATGAGCACCGACACGCCGTCCGCGGTGGATTACCGTGCGGTCCGCAGCCCCGATGACGTCCTGCGCCTCGCGCAGCAGCGCAGCGGTTTACACGAAATCGATTCCGATTCCTGGCGGGAGGGATTGGCGATCCTGCTCGACGAAATTCACTCCTCGCCGCTGATCACCGACTCCGGCCGCGAATACCTGATCAGCAACTTCGCGCGGGTCCTCGCGAGCCGCCTGGAAGTGCACGATTACGCGAAGCGCCACCCCGAAGTGCGCGAGCAGGAGATCAAACGGCCCCTCGTCACCCTCGGGATGCCGCGCACAGGCACCACGGTGATCAGTTATTTACTGGGCGAAGACCCGGCACGCCGCTCGCTGCTGCACTGGGAGTGCATCCACCCGGTGCCGCCCGCGACCACTGCAACTCTGAAGAGTGATCCGCGATGCTTGGCCCTCCTGGAAGAGCAGAAGGTGATGCTGAAGATGGTGCGGAAGGCCAAAGTCGCCATCCCGCACTGGGAAGACGCGGATGGTCCGACCGAGGACATGTTCATCCACGCCGCCGATTTCAAGGCGCTGTCGTGGGAATCATGGCAGCCCACTCCTCGATACTCCGAATGGCTCATCGGCGAAGCGGACATGACAAGCACTTATGAGTATCAAAAGTTGGTGCTGCAAATCCTGCAGTCGAAGGCGCCTGGCACCTGGAACTTGAAAATGCCATCGCACGCGGTGCACATCGAAACTCTGCTGACCGTGTTCCCCGACGTGCGTATTATTTGGGCGCATCGTGACCCGTTCAAGGCCACGGGTTCGCTGTGCAACCTGCTGATGATGCCCCAGCAGGTGGTGATGAATGAAGCAGACATCGACCGGCACGCGCTCGGCCGCAAGGCCACCAATCAGATGCGCGCGCACGTCACCCGCCCACTTCGAGTCCGCGACCGCATCGGAGATGACCGCTTCTTCCACATGTATTACTCGGAGATGATGCGTGATCCGATTTCAGTGATGCGCAGTCTCTACGACTGGGCCGGCGACGAACTCACCGATGCCACCGTTGAGCGGATGCGTCGATGGCTTGCCGAACATCCTCAAGATCGGTTCGGTTCTGCCGCCTACTCATTGGAGCAGTACGGCTTGACTGTCAACGGGATCCGGCCCGTGTTCGACAAGTACTTAGCCGCCTTCGACATCGAACTTGAAGGGACTGCGTGACATGCCCGAAACTGGAGCGCATGTAACCGCTCGCAGACGAGTCCTGGTTACCGGCGCGGCCACGGGCATCGGCGCAGCCATCGTCGACGTCTTCCTGAATTCCGGCGCCGACGTCGTCGCCACCTTCCATGAGACGCCGGCTCCCGAGAACTCCCAAGCCACCTGGCTTCGCTGTGACGTCACCAGCGTCAACAGCGTCAACGAGACGGTCGACGCAGCGGCGGCGGAGATGGGGGGCTTGGACGCCGTCATCCATGCCGCCGGCCTCTGGCTACCGGGCATCGCGGGAACGATCACCGACGCCGACATCGACCGGCTCGTGTCGATCAATGTGCGAGGGACCATTCACGTCAATCAAGCCGCTCACCGCATCATGCAGGGCTCCCCAGGCCGGATCATCAACTTTGGCTCGGCAGAAGCGGTTATGGGCAGCCCCATCTCGGCGGTCTACGCCGCCACGAAGGGAGCGGTGCACGCGTGGACGCGTTCCGCCGCCAAGGCGTGGGCCAACGACAGGATCACCGTGAATGCGGTCGCGCCGGCAATGCAGACACCCGGAGCCGACCGCCTGCGTACTTTTCTCGGTCCCGAAGGTGCGGCGTTCATGGACGACCAGATGAAGCTGGCCATCCCGCTGGGCGGAACCCTCGGTGACCCGGCGAGGGATCTTGGTCCGCTTCTGGTTTTCCTAGCCAGCGAGGGGTCTGCGTTCATCACCGGCCAACTGCTTGCCGTCGATGGCGGCCTGGTCATGCTGGGCGCTTGAGACACCACACCGATCGGAGTACACAATGGACCGGCTAGGCATCGAATTCTTGAGCATCTTCGGCATGCCGCCACTCGAATTCATCTCTCTGACAGCCGAATTGGGATGCCACTACATTTCCACTGCGCTATATGGGGTGCCGCTGGCGGAATTGGGTTACCCGACGTATTCGCTCAAGGACGATGAACGTCTGCGGCGTGAGGTTATCGCCGCCCTGGCCGATACCGGTGTGAAAATCTCGTTGGGCGAGGGACTGCTGATCCTGCCCGAGCGCGATTCGGCCACGCTGGCAGCCGATCTCGACGTGATGGCCGAACTGGGCGCCGAGAAGATCAATGTCGTGAGCTTCGAGCCCGATCTACGGCGAAGCTGTGACGAGTTCGCCGCGATCACCGAGATGGCTGCCCAGCGTGGAATGACTACGGTCACGGAAGTCGTGCCCGGCTTCACCATCGGAAACCTCCACACTGGCATGACGGTGGTTGAGTACGTCGACCGACCCGAATTCCGCCTGCTGATCGACACCATGCACATCGCCCGGTTGGGCACGCAGCCCGCCGACCTCGCAGAAGTTCCAGAATCCTGCATCGGATACATCCAGCTGTCCGACACCACGATGGTCAGCCAATTCGACGACTACAACTTCGAGGCCATGAACGAGCGCCTTGTCCCCGGTGCCGGTGAGGTGCCTCTGAAGGAGTACCTGGCCGAGCTCCCCAGAGACGTCGTCGTCGGCCTCGAGATGCCGCAACGCGAGGCCGCCCTCGCCGGTATCGGGGCCGTTGAACGACTGCGCCCCGGCATCGAAGCGGCGCGGAAACTACTCGCGTCCATCTGACGGCCGTCCCACACCGCGCACGAAGAAAGGCAACGCGAATGGAAGAAGGGCAAGGAAAATGAAGGCAGAAGATCTGTACCACTGCGGACTCGTCGTGGACGACTTCGACGCAGAGATGGCGTTCCTCACCGACGTCGCGGGTCATCGGTGGACCCAGGATTTCGAGGTGGACCAGACGGTCGAGATCGACGACGAAATTCACGTCGTTCCCCTGCGGCTGGCGTTCTCACTGACCGAACCACGCCTGGAACTCGTCCAGGCCGTTCCCAACACCCTGTGGGCCCCCTCGAATTCGGGCCTACACCATCTCGGATACTGGTCCGACGACATCGACGGCGACATCGCGGCGCTGCGAGAACGTCACTTTGTTGTCGAGGGACGGGGTCTAACCCCCGAAGGCGAGACACTCTGGGCCTACTGCAAAGGACCGATTGGTCCGCGGATCGAACTCGTCAACCGCGTGATGCAGCCCGTGATGGAGAGCTTCTTCGCCATGGGGGAACCCGACCCCGCACGCGTGGCCGGCGAACGGCCGATGCCATGAAGCAGGCGACAGTCATTGCCGTCGGCGAGACGGGGTTACTCGACGTTCCAAAGCCGCGAACCGGGCCGAGCGACGTCCTGTTGCGAATGCGTGCTTGCGGCGTATGCGGGTCTGACGGAATCTACATATCCATGGGCGGGGTTCCACCCATGGAGGGTCGCATGCCTCTGGGCCACGAACCCGCGGGTGAGGTCGTCGAGGTGGGCGCGGAAGTCGTAGGCATCCAGGTCGGGGATCACGTCGTGGTCAACCCGATGAGCGCGCCGAGCGGCATTATCGGAAACGGCGGCACTACAGGGGCGTTGGCGCCCTACCTACTCATCGAGAATGCGATACGAGGACGCAGTCTCGAGGTGATACCCGAGCACGTGCCGTGGGAGGTCGCAGCGCTCAACGAGCCCATGGCCGTCGCCCTACACGGCGCCAATCGCTGCAACCCCCGAACCGGAGACAAGGTCGTCGTCTTCGGCGCCGGACCGGTGGGCCTCGGTGCAGTACTGGCGTTCAAATCACTGGGCGTGGGCCACGTGGTCGTGATCGACCCAATCTCGGGCCGTCTCGAAAAGGCGCTGCAGGTCGGCGCCGACGCCGTGATCGACCCCTCCGAGGAGGATGTCGTCACTCGGCTCTTGGAACTGCACGGCGAGGGCGAATCAATGTTCGGCGGTCGGGTCGGGACCGATGTCTACCTCGACGCAGCGGGCGCGAAAGCCGTCGTCGACACCGTCCTATCGGCGGCGAAGAGGGGTGCGCGATTGACGATCGTGGGCGTCCATAAGGAACCCGTGTCGGTGGAGCTGCTCAACGTGATGGGCAATGAAATCGAGATCGTCGGATCCTGTGGATACCCCGACGAGATCTTCGAAGTGACAAAGGATCTGGTGGCCAACTGGCAGAAGTACGCCGTCATCATCAGCCACACGATTCCGTTCGATGACGTCGAGGAGGCACTGCGGCTGGCGGCCACCACCGGCGCCGCGGACAAAGTTGTCGTGACGTTCCCCTGACGTTGCGCGCGATCACCTTTGCGATTCGATCGCGGCGAACAAGGCTGTCCGTGGGCTCCGCTCAAAGCCGCTGAGTTGCACCGATCGCTCGGCGAATAACCGACTTGCGGCGATCACGACGCGCTCGCGGTTGCGTTCAGCGTCGGATCGCAGCGGCCTGCCCTGAGCCTCCGTCGACTGTGTGCTGTCAACTCGACTCCAGCCCATTCACGCTCGCGACCCCGGCTCTTGTTGCACGATTCGAGTTCATGGGCGAGCTGATGCTTGTTCAGCTCGTGCACCGTCTGGCCCGTGTCGGCGTCCGCAACACTTCATCTGGTCCTGCGCACCGGCACGTTGGCCCACCCGCAAACGTTGGACATCGCTACCCGGTGTAACCCGCTGCGGTCGACTTCGTATTCGGGGAGGAGATCCAGTAGTGCCTCGAGTGCGATGCGGCTTTCCATCCTCGCCAGCGCCGCTCCCAAACAGCTGTGTATGCCGTACCCGAATGCGAGATTGAAGCCCATCTTGCGCTCGCGGTCGATGTCCAGCCGATCGGGATCGGGAAACATGCGCTCGTCGCGCGTCGCCGATCCCGTGACCAACAGGACGGCGCTGCCTTCGGGAATTACCGTGCCGTGCAACATCACGTCGCGGGTGGCGGTGCGGACCTGGTATTGCGATGGCGCCTCATAGCGCAACAATTCCTCGATCGCCGCGGGAACCTTGGTGCGGTCCTCCTGTAACTTTCGCCACTGGTCGGGAAATTCGGCGAAGGCGACCATGGCGTTGCCGACGAGCTTGGTGACGGTCTCCGCGCCCGCTCCCCCGAGCATGGTGGCGAAGCCGGTGATGTCCACGTCGGTGAGCTTCTCCACCTGCCCGTCTCGCTCGATCTCGGTTTCGATGAGTCGGCTGATCATGTCGTCGCGGGGCTCGGCGCGGCGCTTTTGCACCAGGTTGTAGTAGTAGATCCCGGTCTTGGTCGAGGCTTCGAAACCTTCTGGGGTGGTGGCGATCTCACCGGGCCGGCGCTCGAGCAGCAGGTCGAGCCAGAGCCGAATCTGGTCGCGGTCCTGCTTCGGCACTCCCAGCATGGTGGTGATGACCTCGTTCGGAAACAGGGCCGAGAAGTCGGCCACCACGTCGAACGAGGACGGGTCGAGCGCGTGGACGCGTTCGTAGACCTTTTCGCGCACCATGTCTTCCAGCGCGGCGATGGCGCGCGGGGTGAACACGTTACTGACCAGTCGGCGCATCTTCTGATGTTCGGGCGGGTCCATCGAGATGATCACCTTGGGCACCGGCAGCGCGTCGTCGTGCGCCTGGACCATGTCCAGCGTGGCGCCCTTGGCGGACGAGAAGGTTTCGTAGTCTTTGGTAGCGGGCGCCACGTCGTCGTAACGGGTCAAGGCCCAGAAGTCCCACTTCGCGTTGTAATAGACGGGAGCCTCGTCGCGCAGGCGACGGTACGTGTCGAACGCACCGTTGAAGAAGTCGTCCGAAAACGGGTCGAAGTCGACAGGGTTATCCGACGCAATCCGCGATGGCGTTGCACTCATAGGATCGCCCCGGTTTCCTTGTAGTTCACGATGGTGTCCCAGTCCAAGCCTGCGTCCATCAAGACTTCTTCCGTGTGTTGGCCGTGTTCGGGCGCCCCCGGCGGGACGACGGCCCGTTCGTCGAACTGGACGGGATTCGTGGGCAACGAGTACGGCGAACCGTTCATCGTCGTGGTGGTCGCGACATAGCCGTTCGCACTCACCGCCGGGTCATGGCAGAGCTCGTCCGGTGTCTGCACCACCCCCCAGGCGCCGGAGAGGCCGGCCAGCTGTTGGCGCCATTCGGCGAGTGTGCGCCTTGCAAACACATCGTCCATCAGCGAGATGAGTTCCGTTCGGTGGGCGAATCGCGATGCGGGATCGGCGAATCGCTCGTCGTCGATCAATTCGGGCAGGCCGATAGCGCGCATCGCTTCGGCGTAGAACTTGTCGAGTTGCAGCATCATCAGCTGGACGTGACGGTCGTCCTTAGTGCGGTAGGTCCCGACCAAAGGGTTGGGTGCGTCGGCGTGGCTGTACTTCGGGATCGAGCTGCCGCCGTGGATCTGGCTTACCGCGACATCGGGACTGAGGTTCCAGGCCGCGAGGCCGAGCAGCGAGACATCCACGACCGATCCGTGACCGGTGGTCGCCTTCTTGTACAGTGCGGCCGCGATCCCGCCTGCGATTGCCATGCCCCCGAGGAGATCTCCGAAGGCCGGCCGTGATCGCACCAACTCGTCGCCGTCTTCGGTGAGCATGGTGGCGATGCCGCCGCGCGCCCAGTAGGAGACGCCGTCGTAGCCAGGTTTGTCCGAATCGGGGCCCTTCGGGCCGTGCCCCGATCCGCGCACGTACACGATGCCCGGATTCGCGGCTTTGATGTCGTCGACGTCGATGCCCATCTTTTTGCGGCGACTCGGCAGATAACTGGTGAGAAAGACGTCGCACGTGGCGGCGAGCTTCCGGATGACCTCCTGACCGCCGGGAGTGCTCAGATCGACGCCGATCGACTTCTTCCCCCGGTTCGGTATCTCGATCATGTAATTGACCGTGCCCCCGCCCTCGTCGACGATTCCCATCGTGACGAGGCCACGCTGCGGGTCCCCGCCTTCGCGCGGCTCGACCTTGATCACCTCGGCGCCCCATTCCGCCAGCACGGCGCCGGCCGACGGTACGAAGGTCCACGCGGCAACCTCCAGTACGCGCACACCTGTGAGCACATTGTCGACGGAAATGACGGCCTCCATTGATCGCAGTGGTACGAGTGCGAGCGCACCGACAGATTAGCAACGGGGCGGAAACGCCCGATTACATTATGTGAGAATGTCAGTTTCGAACACGATTGTAAACCGTGGCGGGCGGCGCCACGTGCTATGGGCGCGCCGATAGCCGCTCGGGCAGCGCGGGGTCTCCGTCGGCCCAGAAGGCCCGCCACGTCGGCATGCGCTGGGGCATGGCTGCGCGCAACCGAACGTCGGTCGGCCAGCGCATGAACTCCGGACCCGGGCGCTCCGTCACGTCGACCGAGTACCAAGGATGCTCCCGCCGCTTGACAAAGCACCACTGGCCGTTTCGGCGCTCGTAGACGTCGTCGTAACGCATCGTGATCACAAACCACCCGTCGCCGTCCTCGTGTTCGGCGCGGCAATACACAGATCCCGTCGCGTGGTCAGCGTCGACGAAGTCGAACTGGTGGCCGCAGATCAGATGGATGCTGCGGTAGAACCGCCGAAGCACCCGGTCGTACCAACGCTTCAGCGCGTCGCTGCCGCGCCCCTCCGCGCCGGCGTCGACATCGTCGACGAACAGCGCCACCAGCGTGTCGAGATCCCGGGCGTCGAGGGCCATGGCGTATCTACTGGGCAGCTGAGTGATCGCGAGACTCGATTCCACCCGGTCCAAACGATCGGCACTGGGCCGACGTCCGGCTTCTGTGGCCATGGCGAAATTGTAGGCCGAAAGAGGCGAATGAGAACCTTTGTTCTCGTTTTCTGCAAAGCCTACTATCCTGCGCTCATGCCCTTCCCGAATATCTTGCCCACGATTCCCGCTCTAGTGAGATCCTCCGCGGCACGTTTCGGGGACAAGCCGTTCCTCATCGCCGATGGCCACGAGTTGACCTACGCCGACCTTGACCGCCGCTCGGCTGCGCTGGCGATTGCCCTGTTGTCAGCGGGTATAAGCAAGGGTGATCACGTCGGGATCTTGATGCCGAACAGCGTCGATTGGGCGTTGGCCTGGTTTGCCGCCACACGCATCGGCGCAGTCGCGGTGCCCCTCAATACGTTCTATAAGGCGTCCGAACTCGCCTGGACCGCACGCCATGCTGACCTGCGGGCGATCCTGGCGTGGTCGCGATTCCGCAATCACGATTTCGTCGCCCGACTGCAGGAAGCGCTGCCGGGGTTATCCGCTCAGCGCGAGCCCGGCCGCATCGCGGTACGAAAAGCGCCGTTCCTGCGGACCGTTGCGGTGTGGGGACCATCCGATCAGCCATGGATGACAGCGATCGACGGTGATGGCGAGATGTCGGTCGACGACGCCGACTTCCTGGTCGATGTGGAATTGTGCGTAACGCCAGCCGATGACGTGACCATCATCTATACCTCGGGCAGTACCGGCGACCCAAAGGGGCCCGTGCACAGCCAGGGCACACTCGTACGGCATACCTACAACCTCACGTTCATGTACGGCGTCACCCAGGATGACGTGATGTTCACCGCCATGCCCTTCTTCTGGGTGGGAGGGCTGATCACAGGACTACTCGCGGTGATCCACCATGGCGCGACACTGGTCACCCAGCCCGCGTTCGACGCGGCCGAGGCGCTAGAACTCATGGAGCGCCACCGCGCGACAATCGCGTTGGGCTGGCCGCAGCAGGGCAAGACTTTGGCCGAGCACCCCGATTTTCCCGCACGCGATCTTAGTTCGGTGCAACGCACCAGCATGCCCGCGATGGTGCCACCCCAGCGTCGGCCAAAGGGCTCTAGCGGCCTGGGAATGACGGAGCTGTGTGGCAATCACATCGGGGTCGACCCATATCTGCCGCAGCCGCCCGATCGGTCCGAAACCGGCGGTCTGCCAATCGAAGGGCTGCACCATGTGCTGGTCGACCCTGACACGGGTCAGCCGGCGCCCATCGGCACGCCCGGCGAAATCTGGGTTCGCGGATACTCGTTGATGCAACGCCTGCACAAACGTGAGCGTGAGGAGGTGTTCACCGCTGACGGCTACTACCGGACGGGCGATTGCGGCGTCGAGTACGACGACGGTTGGATCAGGTTCACCGGTCGGTTGGGCGATCTGATCAAGACGGGTGGCGGCACCAACGTCACACCGAGCGAAGTCGAGCAGGCGCTGGCCGACTGCGACGGCGTGCTGGAGGCATACGTGGTCGGCGCCGAGAGCGACGAGCACGGGACGGTGGTCGCGGCGGCCGTAGTCCCGCGCGGCGAATCGGTGCTTGACGGCGAGTCCTTGCGCGCGCAGCTGCGTGACCGGCTGTCGGCATACAAGGTGCCGAAGTTCATCTGGGTCACCGCGAAGCAAGATCTCCCTTTCACCGCGACCGGAAAGGTCAAGAAGTCGCAGCTCGCGCAGCAGCTCAGCGGACTGCTGGCGCGCCGCTAAGGGGTGACCGGTTGCCCATCGGCCATGTTTGTGCTCATCAATGTCCAATCATGTCGGAGTCGCCAACCTGAGGAGGACCGCACTCAGCTCGGCCGGGCGGGCAAAGAAGGGCGAGTGGCCGCCGTCCAATTCGACAATGGACGCGCCAATCCTGTCGACCGCATTGCGCCTGGCCCACGACTCCCCCACCGCGCGGTCGTGCCGCATGAGAACGTAGGTCGACGGCGTATCGGGCCAGCGGTCGATCGGACAGCTCTCGGTGAACGCGGTGAATGATTGGTGCCTCAGTTCGTCAAATGCGCGGCGTGCCAATACTTCCGGGCAGTCATGGTAGAAACCTTCCCGGACCGCCTCCCAGGTGAGGCCGAACGGGCCGTCACCATGCTCTTGCGGTTCGGGAAAGGTGATCGCGTCGGGGTTGGCGCCAAGGTGTTCGGCGAACGATTGGCCGGGGACGGGCAGGAGCCCGCCGACGAAAACCATGTGGCGCACCGGGTACAAGGTGGCGATGACGGGTGCGCAGAGTCCCGAGATCGAGTGTGCGACAACGACAACATCCTCGGAAGCGCTGTCAACTTCTCGCTCGATCGCATCGATCGCCACTTGCGCCCATTTCAGCGCTCCCGCCGAATCGTCATCGACCGGGAGGTCCGGCGCGACCGCGCGATGGACTCGCCGCTCCAGCTCTGCGGAGACCGCATCCCAGCAGGAGCCGTAATGCAGCCCGCCGTGTAGCAGCGCGAAGACGGTCACCGTCGCGTGCGGGAGAGTCGACTAACGATTCCAGTTCCGGCCAACGGTGATTCGATGATGCCAGGCGGCGCGCCCACCACACATGGAATGGCGTTCACCGCGGCCATGGCGGTGGCCGTGATTCCCGGGTTGGTGCGGCTTTCCCTCGACTGTTCCAAGTACAGTTCCAGGCTCATACTGGGGTCGCCTTCGACACGAAAAACCATGCCGCCCTGTCCCTCGCGCGAAGGCTTGGGCCAGTGCTCGGGCCACGGGGTCGAACTCACGGTCGCGAAGTATTGCACGGCCACCACTTTTCGGTCGTCGGCCACTCCGGCCAGCTGCCAGCGGTGCCCGCAGATCGTACCCGCCGGCACCACGCCGAGGGCCGTTGGTAGATCGACCGGAGCGAGCAATGTCTCCCAGTCGAGTTCTACACCGTCGAGTTCGATGCCGAGCAGGTCCGCGATATAGCGCACGACCGTCTCCCAGTCGTGATTTACCTTGCCCGAGGCTATGCGGACCGGGACGTGGCCGTCGGGCTTGCCGAATCCCATCGACTCATGCAGCACATCCCAAATGGGATAGGCCTTGTCCAAGTCGACCGCGTATTCATCCATACGATACGAATCCACGGCACCCGCGCCAGAAAGCAGCGCGGTAGGAAGGTTGAGGCTGATGAACCCGGGCTCACTACCGGTCGCATAGAACGTCGAACGGCCCTTTTGGGTGGCTGAATCGAGCGTTGCACGCCAGTGCTGCGGCGCGGCATCCGGGTACACCATCGGAATCGTCGAGATCGTCACGACATTGATCCCCGATTCCAGCAGCGCGGCGATATCCGCGATGGCGTCTTCCTCGCGGCGGACCGCCGTCGCGCAGTAGGATACGCAATCAGGTTTTAGCGCAATGATTTCCGCCATGTCGCCTGTTGCCGTCACTCCGACGGCCTCGACACCGCACAGCAGGCCCGCATCAGTTCCAACCTTGCTCGGCGTTGAGACCTTTACGCCGACGAGATCCAGTGCAGGGTCAAGAATCGTGGCCCGTAACGCTTCTCTTCCTGTGAGACCCGTCCCGATATGGGCGACGCGATAGGGGCCGCAGGCGTTGTCCGTCATCCAACTCATTTGTAGAACGGTCCCGGCTTGCCCGATTCCTCAAGGTGCCCGTAGGGGTCGTATACCTTGACATTCGGATACGGGTTTTGCTCATACGCGGGTGAGGACAGCCCCGCGGCGCGCAGGCCGGCCAGCACCGCCAGCGGTATGGCGAACGACACCAGACCCACTGCAGCCGAAACGAGGAGCTGGCGTGTCAACGTGACCTTGGTGCGGCCAGGGGGCGCCAGAAGTTGGCGGCAGATCCGGGTGATCAGCACCAGCTCTCCGCCGTCGTCACGGACGCACATGACGGCGACCATCGCGAAAATAAACGAGTCGTACACCGCCATGACGAGTGGGAAATGGATGTGGCCGATTTGCAGGGTGGGCCCGACCGCCTCGGAGTAGTAAAAGATGCCGAATCTCAACCAGGTGAACTGGACGAGCGTGTTGACCGGTATCGCGATGAGGAACGCGCCCAGGAAGACCGCGGCAAGGCGGTGACGCGCAAGCCAACTGGTGCGCGGGACCATCGGATCCACGAAGCGCTCGTGCAGTTGCAGGATTCCCAGCCCACTGAGGAGGTAATAGGCCGCGTAGCCGCCGAGGAACGACAGGGCGGGCTCGAGATTCGGCGCAATGTTCATATACGGCCACGACGGCGGGAAGTGCAGCATGCGCGGATCGAAAATGGCGAATGTCGCCCAGTTGGCCAATGGATCCAGCGCGCCGGTGATCAGACCGGCGAACGCGATCACCACCGCCCAATGCACCTTGCGGCGTCGCACCGAGAGCCACACCAACGTTGCGATCAGACCGATCGCCAGGGGGATGGAACTCAGCGCCACGACCAGTGGCCAGTTATCGAAGCCGAGGAACGGCGGATAGGGCGCCGCGCCTGGAGTGGGGTTTGCCGTGCGGGCATCCCCGTGAGTGCCCGACTGGACAGTCGCGACCGTTACGACCGCAAAGGCCAGGTAGGCGACAACGAACAATCCCCATCCGACCCTAGACGGCCATGACAAACCGCCGATGCCCGTGTCCATGGGCCCGACTGCAGCCGATTCACTGGCCGAGTCAACGGTGTTCGTCATGCCGGCCTCGCCCGTAGCGTAGCCAGATCTCCCGCACTCGTGGTGCGGGCTGGTTTTGCGTTTGTCAATCGTCAGCCTCCGGGACCCAACCCGTCGAGAATATGTGTTTTCGTCCGCCGTAAACAAGCTTTCGCCGGGCCAGGCCGATACCCCGACCGAGAATGACAATTCTCACATGCGAGGATTGGGTAGCGTCAGCGCAGCCGTCAATCATGAAATCACGCGAAGGAAGCAGAGTATGAGCGACCGGCACTCCAACATCGCGGGGACGCGGATGTTGATCATCGGGGCGTCTTCGGGCATCGGACAGGCGCTGGCGCTGGCCGCCCACTCCCGGGGCGCGGCGGTGGCCCTCGCCGCACGGCGGGTGGACCGCCTGTCGGAGCTGGCCGATCGGCTCGGCGGATCGGCACACGAGCTCGACGTGTCCGATCCGCGCGCCATCGAATCCGTCGTCAACGCCGTCGCCGCCCACTTCGGAAAGCTCGACGCTGTCGTATTCACCAGTGCCGTGGTGCCATTCGCGTTGATCGAAGACACCGATGTACAGACGTGGCTGCACGCGTACGCCGTCAATGCCGTGGGTGCCTCCCACGTACTGCGGACGGCCCTCCCCCATTTGGCCGACAACGCCACGGTCGTCGTCGCGTCGAGCCACGACGTGGGGCGCCCGCGTGCGGGTGTGGCGGCCTACCATGCGAGCAAGGCCGCGCTCGACGAGATCCTACGCAGCTGGCGGGCCGAACACCCCGAGATCGCCGTGATCCGGGTCAGCGTTGGCCCCACTTGTGACACCGAGATCCTGCGCGGGGCCGACCGTGACCTGCTGGCCGATCTCTACCGGTCCTGGGAGCACGGGGGCCAGATCCCTGACGAGATGTCCACCGTCGAGGACGTGGCCCATGCCATGCTTTCCCTCGTCGCCATTTCGCGCGCCAATCCCACCGTGGTCAGCGAGATCGTTCACCTGGCACCCCGAATCATCGAGGGCCAGCAGGCATTCACCGGCAACCGGTAAAGAAAGGACGACTCGATGGACCTGGGTTTCGACGGTGCGACGGCGGTGGTCACCGGGGGCAGCAAGGGAATGGGCCTGGCGATCGCCGAGAGTCTCGGCGCGGAGGGTGCTTCGGTGGCGATCATGGCGCGCGGCCGGACCGCGTTGGACTCCGCTGCGCGGCGAATCCGCAGCGCGGGCGCCCCCGAAGTCCTGACCATCAGCGTCGACATGTCCGATGCCGAGTCCATCACATCGGCGTTCGCGTCCATCGGTCATACCTGGGACAGCCTGAATGTCCTGGTGCACACCGTCGGCCCGAGCGCCGGCGCATTCGAAGACCTCGACGACGACTGGCACGCCGCCTTCGACCTCGGCACGTTGTCCGCCGTGCGCTCGGTGCGGGCCGCACTGCCCATGTTGCGATCCGCGGATTGGGCTCGCATCGTCACACTCTCGGCGCACTCGATCCAGCGCCAGAGCTCGCGCCTGGTCGCCTACACCGCCGCCAAATCGGCACTGTCGAGCTTTACCAAGAACCTGTCGAAAAGCCTTGGCGCCGAGGGGATACTGGTCAACTGTGTCTGCCCCGGAACCATCGTGACGGCCAGTTTCACCGAGACCTTGCGGGAGGTGCTTGTCGCCGACGGGCTGGATTCATCGGATCCGAGGCACGTGATGACGTGGGTCGAGAAGACCTACGGCCATCCCTGTGACATCGGCCGTGCCGGGTTGCCCGAAGAGATCGCCTCCCTCACCGCCTATCTGGCGTCACGACGAAACGGCTACGTGACAGGGGCCACCGTCAACGTCGACGGCGGATCGGACTTCATCTGATTCAACATCGCCAGTCGAGCCCGCGCGCCAGCTTGAACACGGCCGTGGCCGCGTCGAGCAATTCCGGGGTCAGCATATTCCCGCTGTATTCGACCCAGCACCAACTGCGGGCCGGCTGCACACCCGACGAGGTGCTTGACACGGGACCGAACACGTGCAGCGGGCTGCCGCTGGATTCGAACGCGAAACTGTACGAATCGGCGCCGATAGTCACGTCCAGCGTGGCCATCCGCCCGGCTTCGTTGAACGTCGGATCCGTGGTGATGTCCTTGTGCACCGTGGTGACACCGTCTTTGAGCTGATAGCCCGGGCCGAAGGCCACACCTTCGCGCCCCTGCCAGAAGCTGCCGCCGCCCAGCTGCCCGTCGTCGAGCTCGTGCAACCAGGACACCCACATGCCCTGGAGGTGCCGGGCGATGGGGAGTTCGGTGTACACCTTTCCCGGCGGCCCGTACGCGAAGTCCTGATGCGCGTAGCCGGACACTTCGACACCGTCCACCGTGCCCGTGGCGTACATCAGCTCGTGGCGGTAGTAGACGTCGTCGTCGATGCCGTCCTGCGCAGGCACGTGCGTGAGGACGATGTCGCTGACCGTCCGCCCGTGGATCTCCCAACGATTGCTGGCGTCATACCAGTGAAAGCCGTTGGCATCGCGTTCGATCCGGCCGCTTGGATACGACAGCCGCACGCTCCCGCCGTCGTCGACGTACTGCAACGGTTCGAACCAATCGAGCGTCGAGTACTCAGGGTAGAGGTGAGGCGCGTCGATGCCAAGGTCTTTCGGTAGTGATCGAAATCCGCACACCGGAGACACGACGTGAGTCATTCCGGTGAGGAAGTCGTCGCATCCCCGCACCCCCCAGTAGTTCTGACCGGATGCGTCGGCGACGACTGCGCCGAGCCAGATTCCCGACAGCCCCATCCCGGGGCTCGGGACCCATTCGCGCCGGTAATGGGCGAGGGACGGCGTCTCGCGAAGGACCTGGAAGTCAATCGATTTGAACACTCAGTCTCCTCGCGGGGGTCGCGGTGGATGTGGGGGCAAGCGCCTATGTCGTGGGCACGACGCCGCGCTCAGTCCAGTGCGCGACGAACGGCGTGATCGTCGACAAGTCGTAGAATCCCGGCTCAGCCGCGATCACGGCGGGGATGGCGTTGATGGCGTGCATGGCGGTGGCCAGACAGCCCTGTTCGGCGTGATCGTCCCCGTGGGAGCCGATCACGAGTTGAAGGGTCATGTTGGGCTTGCCCTCAAACGTCACCGCATAACCGATCTCCGTCGGCCAGTCGGGGGCCAGGTCGTCGGCCATCCTGGTGAGGTGTTCGACGGCGAGTATCGTTTCGCCGCAGTCGACCACGACGCCGAAGCGCATGGCGCCCACGGTCCCTGCCGGAATCTCCCCAGCGGCCACCGTCAGCGCCCTCGGTGTCGTCACGACCTCGCGGAACCCCTCGACGGACCGGATACCGAGTCCGAGCGCCTGCGCAAGGACCGTCGCGCTGCCGATCCATGCGCTCGCCGCATACTCTTTGTTGGCCAACAACGGCGTCGGATCATCCGGCGCATGACCGAAACCCATCGCGTTGAAGATCAGATCATGGCTCGCGTAGGTCGAGTAGTTCAGCACCTCCCGCACGCTGATCCGCTCGGTGCGCTCGGTCAGCCGGGACAGGACCGGCGCGAGCGACTCGGCGACGAAGCCCGGGTACAGGCCCAGGCCGAGAAACGATGAATTGCCTGCACGGCAAGCTGTTTCGATGCCGTCCGCCAGCGATTCGTGCAGGGAACGGGGATGGACAAACCGGCTGCCGGTGGCTATCACATTCTTGCCCGAGGCCAACAGATCACAGACATCGGCGAAACAGCCCGGCGTGTCGGTCTCCACTTTGCCCATGTAGAGCACCACGTCCGCATTGGTGCCGATGATGGTGTCGCGATCGTCAGACGCGAGCACTCTTGCTTGCGGCAGCCCGCACAGCGTGCCCGCGTCCGCCCCGGCTTTTGCCGCGTCGTACACCCGCACGCCGACCAGTTCCAGGTCCGGCCGGCTCAAGACGTGGCGCAGCGACATCGTGCCGGTCACCCCGGTCGCCCACTGGATCACGCGAGTCATGTCAGGCGATCTCCTCTAATCCCACACCACGTCGAGGCGGGGTGGCGAGCGGAACATCGTGCCGGTCACGTAGGGCGGCGGGGCCTCGGGGTCGAGCCGCAGCCCCGGCAGTTCGTCGAGCAGCGCGTTGAAGATCTTGGTGCTCTCCAACCGCGCCAGGTGCATTCCCAAGCACACATGGGCGCCGTGGCCGAACCCGATGTGCGGCTTGCGTTCCCGGAAGATGTCGAAGGACTCGGCGTCCTCCCATCGTGTTTCGTCATGGTTGGCGCTGCCGAGGTTGACCACCATCGTCGAGCCCTTCGGGATATGGCGCCCGAAGAAATCGGTGTCGGCGGTGACCTCACGGATGAAGTTGAGCAGCGGCGTCTCCCACCGGATGCCCTCCTCGATCGCCTGCGGCAGCAGGCTGCGGTCGGCGCGCACCGCATCGAGTTGGTCGGTGTGGGTCAACAGGCCGAACGCGAGGCTGGCCGTCGAGCGCGACGTGGTCTCCGCGCCCGCGGGCAGGAGGTTGCGCATGAATCCGTAGATTTGTTCGTCCGACATCCTGACCCCGTCGATTTCGGCCTGGGACAGGATGGTCACCATGTCATCCTTCGGCGACTTTCGCCGGTCGGCAAGGATTCCGACGAAGTACTCCTTCATCTCCGCCGAGGCCCGCAACGCGGTTTCCATGTCGGCGCGAAAGCCCAGCAGGTCGATCGCCAGCCGGTGGAACTCACCGATGTCGGATTCGGGCAACCCGAGCAGGGCGGCGATGATCCGGACCGGGATGGGCATGAACACCGCAGTGACCAGGTCGGCGCGTTTGTCGTCGCGGATTTTCGCGATCGTGCGATCCACGAGGGGCCCAACGAGTTCGGTGTCCCAGCGTTTCATCGACGACCTGGCAAACGCGAATTCGTGCAACCTGCGGTAGGTGGCGTGCTCGGGTTCCTGCATCTCCAGGATCGTCGGTCCTTGCAACGGTCGCACGACGTCCTCATAGATCCGGGTGCTGAACGTGATGTTGTCGGTGAAGACGGCTTTAACCGCGTCGAACGAGTACGCCGTGAACGTCTTCGCGCCGTCGGGCCCGTCCTCGGGAACGCCCATCTCCGGCCAGCCCGGATGAACGGCCGCCTTCATACGCAGCTCACGCAGCAGCGGGTAGGGGGTCGCGTCGCCGTCGGCGCCCATTCCGGCGTTGAACTTGTCCTGCGCCTCGCGAATGCGTTGCTCGATGTCGTCAGTAACCGTAGGCTCCGCCACGTGCCACCTCCCGTACGGCCGCCCAACATACACCTTGTCGGTTGCAAACCTACATGATGTAGGTTGAAGGAACCAGAACCTCGCGAGAATCCGAAAGCGCAACCTGGAGCATTCGATTGGTCATTCGAGTCGTGCAATGGGCAACCGGCGCCGTCGGCCGGGCCGCGCTGCAGGAGCTGATCGAGAATCCGCATTATCAACTGGTCGGCGTGCTGGTGTACGACCCGGCGAAGGCCGGTCTCGACGCGGGCGCGCTCTGCGGGCTACCACCGACGACGGGCGTGATCGCGACCGCGGACAAAGACGCGATCATCGCCCTGGGCGCCGATGTCGTCGTGCACGCGGCCAGCAAGGCCCACACCGTCGAGACGAACGCCGCGGACATCTGCCGCCTGCTCGCGGCCGGCAGCACCGTCATCACCACGACGTCGTACAACCACCTACCCACCTATGGCGAAGAAACCGAATCCGCGTTCGCCGCGGCGTGCCGACAGGGCGGGTCACGATTTCACGCGGCGGGCGAGAACCCCGGTTTCATGTTCGAGCGGCTCGTCGCGACCGTGACGGGGCTGAGTAAGACCATCGACCGCATCGACCTCTACGAGGCCACCGACGTTTCAGCCGTGGACAGTCGGCCGATGCTCATCGACCTGATGGGGATGGGGAGGCCGCCGGAAGACGTCAGCATTGACTCCCCGATCATCAAGAAGCTCGACATGGCCTACCGCCAGGCCCTCAATGCCACGGCCGATGTCCTCGGGATCACCCTGTCCCACATCGACGTAACGATCGACGCCACTACACTGCCGCACGACATCGAGGTCCCCGCCGGCACGATCGAGGCGGGAACGGTTGTCGGGCAGCGGTTCTCGTGGGTCGGCCACTGGTCCGGCCGCCCGCTGCTGGCGATTCACGAAGAGTGGGTGCTCACCCGCGACCTTCCCCAGTGGGGCATGGCGCCGCTGGCGCCCGGCGAGAAGGCCCCGCTGATCCGCGCGGTCATCCAAGGGGAGCCGAGCTTTGAACTCCAGCTCGACGTGGGGTTCGACGGCGTCGCACCCTCGGGCCAGCACGCCATGCCCGGTCATCTGATGATCGCGATGGGCGCGGTTCGCGCGATTCCCTACGTGCTTGCCCGGCCACCCGGCATCGTGACCGCACCGGTGTTCGGCGCGATCCAACTAGCTTGAGGCGCGAGCGACCGCGCGGGCGATGTGGTCGCTGGGCGCCGCGTGGAAAACGTGCGCGCTGCCGTCGGGCAGGACCCTTCGGGCGATGAGGTAGTCGGACCCCAGCCAGCCCTGCCGGATGAACCGGCCGAACCGCAGGAACGTTCCCGGTGCGCCACTGGCCGACGGGACGAGCTTCACCTGCTCCATCCCGTTCTTCACCCCCTCTCCGGTCAGCGGCCGCGCCGCGGCCAGGCCCCGCACGATCACCGTGGCCGCGTCGTGCGACAAGCCCGGCATCGAGTGCCCCGGCCGGCGACCGTATCGCGCCTCGAAGCGGTCGAGGAAGGCCTGCCCGACGGTGTTGCGCTCGTCGTAGCTGTCCAGGCCGATCCATCCGGACAGGTGCCGCATCCACTCCGCGCTGATGTGGGCCATTTCGAACGCCGTCGTCGTGTATCGCGGCGGATCCCAGCCCGCGGCGCGCAGCGCATCGGTGAAGCCCCACAGACCATGCCCGAACCCGACGTGCACCAGCGCGTCGGGCTCCGACGCGCGCAACGCGGCGACCGTCTTGGACTTGTCGGCCTCGACCTGGGGAATCGCCACGGTCGCAACGACGTTCAAACCCGCGGCATCGTAGGCCCTTTGGGCGAAGGCGAGATACTCCTTGCCGATGAGCGACGACTCGTAGGCAATGGCGATGCGCGACCGAGCGTCGCCGATCATCACCGCGGCCAGCATGACCGGCTCCTCGGGCATCGAGCCGTTGTTCAGCGCGAAGCACCACTCGCCGAGCGCCCCCTCCGATCCCGACAGGGTGAGGATCGGAACCCGCGCGGTGGCATCGACGTGGGAACGCAGCGGCACCACGTTGTCCGATACCCAAGGGCCGAAGATCGCCAGGCAGCCTTCCGCGACGAGCTCGTCGAAGGCCCGTTCGACCGCGAGGTAGGTGCCGTTCGGCAGGCCCACCACGTTGCGTATGACGAGTTCGATCGGCCGGTCGAGCAGCCCGGAGGCATAGGCTTCGTCCATCACCAGCCGCAGCGCGGCGACGGTGTCGTTGTCGGTGTCGCCGGACGTCGGATAGTCGTTGAGCACGCCGACTTTCAGCGGTGCGACCGAACCGTATGCGCGAACCTCGTCTGCCATAGCCGGCAACATACAGGATGGAGGTTGAAACCAGGGGTCCCGCCGCCGCGCGGTGTCGTGCACCGACGCCGGCGGAGCCCCGCCACTCAACATTCACGATGAATGTTGCTACGATCGTCGGCATGGCGCAGCGCGGTGGAGCGGACGACGATCGACGCGCGCGCGGCGAGCAGACGCGGCGCGACCTGATCGAGGCGGGCCGGGAACTGTTCGTGGAACGGGGATTCTTCAACACCAGCATCGGTGACCTCGTGGCCAAGTCGGGCGTCGGCACGCGCGGCGCCTTCTATCACCACTTCAAGGACAAGGCCGAGCTGTTTCGCGCCGTGTTCGAGGACGTCGAGAACGACCTCACGCTTCGGTCCATCGCCTCTCCCCCGCCCGGCGTCGACCCGTGGGAGCGGCTCACGATCGGTCTGCACGGGTTTCTCGAAGCGGCAACCGAGCCCGCCGTCCAGCGGGTGATCCTCGTCGACGGTCCGGTGGTGCTGGGCTGGCAGACGCTGCGCGAAATCCAGGAGGGCAACAGCATCGCCCTCATCAACGACGTGGTCCGCGAGGCGATCGCGGCGGGCATCATCGACGACCAGCCCGTCGGGGAGCTGACGCACATGCTCGTCGCCGCGCTCGAGGAGGCCTCGCTGCTGGTGGCGCACGCCGCCAATCCGGCCACGGCGCGCCGCCGGGCGGCCAAGGTCCTCGACCGGCTGCTGCTTTCCTTCGCCGTCGAGCCCCGAAAAGTATTGCGGCGGTGAACATCCTGTCCCAAGCCCTGGCCGAACGCGGCCGTCGTGAAAACGTACATTTCCACAATTGAATATTGTTCCTCTACAACCTGATACCCTCGCTCTCAACATCTGCACTAGGAGACCCATGCAGCCCGAAGACATGATCTTGGTGAGCGTCGACGACCATCTTGTGGAGCCGCCGCACCTGTTCGAGGGCAGGGTCGCGGACAAGTACGCCGACGAGGCGCCGCGGGTGATCCGGCAAGCCGACGGCTCGGAGGTCTGGACCTTCAACGGCGCGATCATCCCCAACATCGGCCTCAACGCGGTGGCGGGCCGCCCGCGCGAGGAGTACGGCATCGAGCCCACCGCCTTCGACGAGATGCGGCCGGGGTGCTACGACATCCATGAGCGGGTCAGGGACATGGACGCCGGCGGTGTGCTCGGGTCGATGTGCTTTCCGTCCTTCCCCGGTTTCGCGGGCCGCTTGTTCGCCACGCATCCCGATAAAGACCTCGCCCTTGCCGTCACCCAGGCGTACAACGACTGGCACATCGACGAGTGGTGCGGCTCCTATCCCGGACGGTTCCTGCCCATGGGATTGCCCGTCCTGTGGGATCCGCAGTTGTGCGCCAAGGAGATCCGGCGCAATGCCGAGAAGGGTTGTCACTCAGTAACCTTCACCGAGAACCCCGCCACCCTCGGCTTCCCGAGCTTCCACGACGAGTACTGGGATCCCATGTGGCGCGCGCTCTCGGACACCAATACGGTGCTCTCGGTCCACTTGGGGTCCTCGGGCAAGATCACGATGACCGCGGACAACGCCCCCATCGACGTCATGATCACGCTGCAACCGATGAACGTCTGCTCGGCGGCCGCCGACCTGCTGTGGTCGCGCGTCATCAAGGAGTTCCCCGACGTCCGGTTCGCCCTCTCGGAGGGCGGCACCGGGTGGATCCCGTATTTCGTCGACCGGCTCGACCGCACGTACGAGATGCACCACCTGTGGACGGGCCAGGATTTCGGTGACCGGCTGCCCAGCGAGGTTTTCCGGGAGCGCTTCCTGACCTGTTTCATCGCCGACCCGATCGGTGTCAAGCTGCGCCACGACGTCGGCATCGACAACATCGCGTGGGAATGCGACTATCCGCACTCCGACTCGTCGTGGCCCACGGCCGCCGAGGAGCTCGCGCTCGTCATGGCCGGACTGCCCGACGACGAAGTCAACAAGATCACCTACGAGAATGCCTGCCGGTGGTATTCGTTCGACCCATTCGAGCACCGAACCCGCCAGCAGTGCACCGTGGGCGCCCTGCGCGCCGCGGTCGGTGACCACAACGTTGAGATCCGCAGCTTCGACCACGGCCGGTTCGAACGGACCGCGGGCGCGACCCTCGGCTCCGTCAGCGCGAAACTCGATGTCTGACAATGGCTGACACGGGACAGCCACCTTTGCGAGTCGCGGTCGTCGGCGCCTCCGCCGGTCTCGGCCGCTGCATCGGCACCGGACTGGCGCACCGCGGCGCCCATGTCGCGCTGCTGGCGCGCCGATACGACAGGTTGGTCGAGGCCGCCAAGGACGCCGGCAACGGCGCGGTGGCCGTCGCGTGTGACGTCACCGCGACCGACGCGTGCCAGAAGGCCATGTCCGAGGTGATCGACGCGCTCGGCGGTCTCGACGCCCTGGTGTACACGACCGGTATGGGAGTGCTGGCGCCACTGCGCGAGATGACCGCGGAACAGTGGGCGCAGTTGTTCGCCACCAATGTCACCGGGGCCTCGCTGGTCACCGCGGCCGCCGCGCCGCACCTGGCGGCATCGGCGGGCTCGGCCGTGTACCTGTCGTCGCTCAGCGCCTCCTACACCACCCCGTGGCCGTTGCTCGGCGCGTACGCGGTGACCAAGGGGGCGCTGGACAAGCTCGTCGAGGCCTGGCGCATCGAACATCCGGAGATTGGCTTCACCCGTCTGGCGGTGGGGGACAGCCTCGGCGGCAGCGGTGACGCGCAAACCGAGTTCAACAAAAGCTGGGACCCAGACGCTCTGGAATCGGCGATCAAGTTCTGGATGGAAAACAAGTACATGCTGGGCGGTCTCGTCGACGCCGAACATCTCACCGAAGTCGTCCATTCCGTCATCCGGTGCGGCAACAGCAGTTTCATCCCCTCCCTCACGCTCGCCCCGCGCGCCTCCGACGCAGTGAAGGAACTCCGGCAATGGTGAATCACGAATCGCGAATGCTCATCGACGGCAAGCTCGTCGAGTCGGAGACCGGACGACAGTTCGACAACATCAACCCGGCGACGGAAGAGGTCCTCGGCGCCACCAGCGACGGAACCCGCGCCGACATGGAACGCGCCATCGCCGCGGCGCGGAATGCGTTCGACAACACCGAATGGTCGCGCAGCGGCGATGCGCGCGCCGCCGGACTCCGGCAATTGCAGGCGGCGCTCGAGGCGGAACGTGAGGAGCTGCGCACCGAACTCGTCGCCGAGGTGGGCTGCCCGGTGTTGTCCACGTACGGGCCACAGCTCGACGTGCCCCTCAACGAGGCGTTGACCTGGCCCGCCGATATGATCGACGAATTCGCCTGGAAGCGTGTGCTTCCCGACAAGGACGCGTTCGGCATGGGCAGCCTCACCGCCCGCGAGGTCTGGAAAGAGCCGGTCGGTGTCGTCGGTGTCATCACCCCGTGGAACTTCCCTTTCGAGATCATCCTCAACAAAATCGGCCCCATCCTGGCGATGGGCAACACCTGCGTGCTCAAGCCCGCCCCGGATACGCCCTGGAACGCCACCAGGATCGGCCGCATCATCGCCGAACACACCGACATCCCACCCGGCGTGATCAACATCGTGCCCTCCTCTGATCACCTTGTCGGGGAGGTGATTTCGACGTCACCGTTGGTCGACATGGTGGCGTTCACCGGTTCGACGGCCACCGGCAGGCGCATCATGGCCGCCGCTGCCGAGACGGTCAAACCCACCTTTCTCGAACTCGGCGGCAAGTCCGTCTACCTCGTCTTGGACGAAGACGGTGACATCGGCGGCGCGGTCGGCGGCAGCGCCTTCATCTGCATGCATGCCGGGCAGGGCTGCGCAATGCCCACCCGCCTGCTGGTGCCGAACTCGCGGTACGACGAAGCGGTTGAAATCGTCAAGGCCGCGATGGAAAAGAACAAATACGGCGATCCCACCGATCCCTCGGTACTGCAAGGGCCGCTGGTCTCCAAGAAGCAACACGAGCGGGTCCTCGGATACATCGAGACGGGCAAGCAGGAAGGCGCCCGCGTGGCCACCGGCGGCGGGGTGCCCAAGCACCTGCCGAAGGGCTATTTCGTCGAGCCGACCGTGTTCGCCAATGTCGACAACAAGATGACGATCGCGCAGGAGGAGATCTTCGGGCCCGTGCTCTCGGTCATCGGATTCGACGGCGACGACGACGCCGTGCGGATCGCCAACGACTCGATCTACGGCCTGTCGGGGGTGGTATTCGCCAACGACCTCGACCGCGCCAAATCCGTGGCGAGTCGGATCAGAACCGGCACGCTCGGCATCAACGGCGGACTCTGGTACGGCGCAGACGCACCATTCGGCGGGTACAAGCAGTCGGGCGTGGGCCGGCAATGCGGCATCGAGGGACTCGAGATCTTCACCGAGACAAAGACTGTCGGCTGGCCGGCTTCCTGACCGGCCCCTAGCGAAAGATGCGCGATGAAATCCAAGGCAGCAGTCCTGCGCGGTGTCGGTGAGGACTGGGAAGTCACCGACGTAGAACTCGACCCACCGCACGCGGGCGAGGTGCTGGTCAAAATGGCGTATGCGGGGATCTGTCACTCCGATGAGCACTTCTATACCGGTGACAGTGTGCCAACCGCCGAGATGGAAGAGATGATGCGGGCGTCCGGACTCCCGGTGCCGGAATGGTTCCCCATGCTCGGCGGGCACGAGGGCTCCGGGGTCGTCGAGGCGGTAGGCCCAGGCGTGAAGACGCTGAAGCCCGGTGACCACGTGGCGATTTCGTTTCTGCCCGCCTGCGGCAACTGTCGATGGTGTGCCAGCGGCTACACCTACCTGTGCGACGTGGGCGCCGACATCTACAGCAAGGCGATGACCACCGACGGCACCCGCCGGCGCCACCTCGGCGACGAGGACCTGATGGCCATGATGCAGGTCGGCACGTTTTCCGAGTACGTGGTGGCCTCCGAGCGCTCGCTGGTCAAAGTCCACGACTGGATTCCCCTCGACGCCGCCTCGCTGGTCTCTTGCGGGGTGACAACGGGATTCGGGTCGGGATCGGTGGCAGCGGGTACCGAAGCCGGCGATACCGTCGTCGTGGTGGGTGTCGGCGGCATCGGCATGAACGCCGTGCAGGGCGCGAAAGTGGCCGGCGCCAAGCACATCGTCGCCGTGGACCCCAACGAGTTCAAGCGCGAGGTCGCGCCGACATTCGGCGCCACGCATACCGCCGTCGACATCGGTGCCGCGCTGGATCTGGTCAAGGAGATCACCTGGGGCGTGATGGCCGACCGGGTTGTTCTCACACCCGGGGTCGTGCCCGCGGACATGATAATGACGGCGATGATGTTGTTGCGCAAGGGCGGAACCTGTGTACTGACCGGGATGCCCAAGATCACCGACCTGATGGTGCCGATCGTCCTCACCGACATGGTCAGCTCATGCAAGACGTTCAAAGGCGTGCTCTACGGAGAGATGAACCCGCGCGAGGCCATGCCGAAACTGCTGGCGATGTACGAGGCGGGCCTGATCAAGCTCGACGAGCTGGTCACGCAGAAATACAAGCTTGACGACATCAACGAGGCGATGCGAGACCTGCGCGCCGGCAAGAACATTCGCGGCGTCATCGCGTTCGAATAGCGTTGCGTCGCGTGCTGCCGCTTGCAGCAGCAGGACATGGCATCGGTGGGCGGCGGCTCGGTGATCAGAGTTCCCGCAACCATCCCCTAAGGCCGACGCGGCACACCGATCGCCTCCCAGCAGATCTCATTGCGGGTGGCGGATGTTGAACTTTTCACCTGCGAGGTTGCAGAATTCTCATCGAAATGGCGGACGCGCTTCTCTCACGTCCGTGGCGGAACCCCCAAGCGGGCTCCTCCCAATCTCGCCGCGGCCGTCACACGAGGGCGGTCATCGACGTCGACGACCGCTTCGCTCGCGCGGTTACCACAGCAAGACGCAAACCATTGACCGCGACCGCGGTAACCCCGGTGCGCCGGACCAAACTCAAACATGCGCTTCGCGCCTGAGGTCCCAGATCTCTGACCGCCCAACCTGATTCACCAATACGACCGTTGCTGCGGTGCCGAACGCCAGCCACGAGTTGCCGAGCGGTGGCTTATCCGCGCGGCGGGCATTTCACCCGTCAGCGCCCAGGCGACTAGCAGATGACGGCCGGGCCGCCGGTGAGCGGGCAATAGGGAGGTACGCAGCTCACCGACGTTGTTGAGACGGCGAAGCCGAGCAACAACGCAAACAAGACTCTCGTAACCTTGTTCATAACTGGAGAGTCTACGTCCAGCCAGGATTCAGTTGTCAGGACCGAGGTCGAAGCACCTCAAAGCTGCCATTGACTAATGTCACCATTTGGTATTGACTGCATGGCATGACGGGCGGCGTTCCGGCTCGCGGGTCATTGCGGTCCCGCGGCGCGGCAGCGATAAGTGGATACACCCTGCGGCCGATCACCAGCGTGATCCCGCCCGAGCGGGCTTGGGGGCTGTGGCTCTCGCGTCAGATCATCGCCAGGATCATGGGAACCTTTGGACCCTCGCTCGCGGGCACCCGCGTCGAACCGGTCGACACCAGGCTGCCCGACGGCCGCCGCGTCAAAGGGGAATGGGTCTACGGGCCGCGCACCCCCACCAGCGAAACCGAGCGCTCATCGACCACCGCGGGAGCCATCTACTACGTGCACGGCAGCGGGTACGCCGTGTGTTCGCCAAAGACGCACCGCCGGTTGACATCCTGGCTTTCGTCCTTGACCGGCCTTCCGGTGTTCTGCATCGACTACCGACTCGCCCCAAAGCATCGCTTCCCCACCGCGGCCGACGATGTCCGCGCGGGCTGGGACTGGCTGGTCGACACGTGCGGCCTACAGCCGAAACACATTGTGATCGCCGGAGATTCGGCAGGCGGTCACCTGTCCGTCGATCTGCTGCTGCAGCCCGGGGTCGAGCACCCCGCCGCCATGGTGTTGTTCTCTCCCTTGTACGACCTCACGTTCGAACTGGCGCTCGCGCGGGAACGAATTCGCCCCGATCCCGCCACCAGCGCGGCGAACGCGGTCCGGTTGGTCGGGCTTTACCACCGCGGTGTCGACCTCACCCACCAGCGGCTGACGCTCGACGTCGCCGGCGGGCCCGCGCTTCCGCCCACCCTCATCCAGGCCGGCGGCGCCGAAATGCTGCAAGAAGACGCGCGCCAACTCGCCACCGACATCCAAACGGCCGGGGGCAGACGCGAACTGCAGATCTGGCCGCATCAGGTGCACGTCTTCCAGGCGCTGCCGCGCATGACACCCGAAGCCGCCAAGGCCATGGCTTATGTCGCGCGGTTCATTGCCCACGCCCTGCAGGACGCCCGCGCCCTGGCCGAGGAGGCCCGCTGACGATGTTCGGACTCAATAAGCCCAAAATCAGCCGCAACGCGTCGGCGGTGGTGACCGGCGCCGGCAGCGGCATCGGCGCCGCCTTCGCCGTCGAACTAGGCCGTCGCGGCGGCTCGGTCGTGTGCAGCGACATCGACGAAAGTGCGGCCCAACGCACGGTCGATGCGCTCACCGCCCACGGCGGCAAGGCCATCGCGATCCGTTGCGACGTATCACGAGTCGACGAGGTGCAGGCATTGGCCGAACAGTCGCAGGCTTGGTTCGCGGCGCCGCCCACGTTGGTGATCAACAACGCCGGTGTCGGCGCCGGCGGTGCCGCGATCGGTGATGCGCCGCTGGACGATTGGGAGTGGACCCTCGGCATCAACCTGTGGGGCCCGATTCACGGCTGCCATGTGTTCACCCCGATCCTGCGGGACGCCGAACCGTCCCGCGCGCCGCGGGGCATCATCAACGTGGCCTCCGCGGCGGCATTCGGCGCCGCCCCAGGTATGGCCGCCTACAACGTGAGCAAGGCCGGCGTCCTTTCGTTGTCGGAGACCCTGGCCGCCGAACTCGCCGGAACACCCGTGCGGGTCACCGTGCTGTGCCCGACCTTCGTCAAGACCAACATTCTCGAGTCCGGCCGCATCAGCGAACAATCCGGCGAACTCGCGGCCAAATTGATGCGCTGGACCGGATTGTCCGCGGAGAAGGTCGCGCGGACCTGCCTGGACGCACACGACCGCGACGAGCTGTACTGCATGCCGCAGTTCGACGCCAAGGTGGGCTGGAACATCAAACGCTTGGCCCCGCAGGCCTATACGCGCACGGCCGGCCTGCTCTCCCGCATCAACCTGCCCTGAACACCCGACGCGCAAAGGAGCTCGCGATGGCTATCGACATGGAAGCCATGCTCGCCAAGATCAAAGACCGGCAGTGGGCGCTCGCCGATATCGACTGGGACGCGCCCGGCGCCGACATGATCAGTGACGAACAGCGGCCCCAGCTCAAGGCGTTCATGGCCGACCTGTGCTGGATCGAGAACATCGGCGCCAGGGGCTTTGCGGCGCTGGCGAAGAAGGCACCCACACCGACCATCGCCGAGATCTACCGCTACTTCCACGCCGAGGAGCAGCGCCACGCCAACGCCGAACTGGCGCTGATGAAGCGCTGGGGCATGCTCACCGACGGTGAGATTCCCGAGCCGAACGTGAACATCCGACTGGCCATCGACTGGCTGGACCGCTGGGCCGACGACATGCCGCTGTCTCTGCTCGGCACCGTCATCCCGATGCTCGAAGTCGCACTGGACGGCGCTTTGCTGAAATTCCTCCTCGACGAGGTGCACGATCCCGTCTGTCACCAGGTATTCGAGAAGATCAACAACGACGAATCACGCCATCTGGTCGTCGATTTCGAAGTTCTCGACATGATCGGGCACGCGAAGATCCGGCGGTTGCTGATCGACTTCATCGGTCACAATGCCACTCCGGGCCTCATCATCGGTGCGATCATGGGTGCACCGCTGATCAACAGGATCCGCAACGAGATCGTCGCCATGGGCATGGAGCCCGAGCGGCTTTACCGGGCCGTGAAACGATTCAGAGAGCTTGGCGACCGCGGCGAACGCACCAGCAGGGTACCGACCTATCGGTTCCTGAGGCGCTACGCCGGCGTGGTCACGAACCCACGCCACCCGTACCACCTGCTGGCGAATTCGATGGTGTGGCTTTCCGACCGATATCCGCGGCCGCTGCTGCCGTCGGTACCGACGTGGGTCAGAGAACTCACCCACGAGCCGGCGGCATGAGCATGGCGAACAACAACGACGCCCATGCGGCGCTCATCATCGGAGCCGGCTTCACCGGATTAGGCGCGGCGATTCGGTTGGCCGAAGCCGGAGTCGACGACATCGTGATACTGGAGCGCGCCGACCGCGTCGGCGGAACCTGGCGCGACACAACGTATCCCGGTGCGAGCTGCGACGTCCCTTCGCTGCTGTACTCGTACTCGTTCGTCAAAAACCCGACCTGGTCGCGCACCTACTCCCCCGCCCCGGAAATCTATCGCCACCTCGAGGACATGGCGGACCGGTTCGGCATCCGCAACCGCATCAGGTTCGGTCACGAGGTCAAGGACTTGTCCTTCGACGAGGGAGCCGGCGTCTGGACCGCCACCACCAGGAACCGCAAGAAATTTCGCGCCCGCGGCGTCGTGCTGGCGTCCGGGCCCCTGTCCGACGTCAGCTTCCCCGACATCCGCGGCCTGGACAGCTACCAGGGGCACAAGATCCACAGCGCCCGCTGGGATCACGATTACGACTTCGCGGGCAAGCGCGTCGCCGTCATCGGGACCGGGGCCAGCGCCATCCAGATCATCCCCGAGCTGGTCAAGCGCGCCGAATTCGTCAAGGTTTTCCAGCGCACCCCCTGCTGGGTGCTGCCGCGCTTGGACGTCGCCACCCCACCGGCCGTGCAAGCCTTGTTCGCCAAAGTCCCTGCCACCCAACAGCTTGCGCGTCAGGCGCTGTACTGGGGACATGAAGCCAGCGCAACGGCGCTGGTGTGGGACACGCCGCTGACGTCGTTGGTCGCCCGGCTTGGGCGGGCGCACCTGCGCGCTCAGGTGAAGGATCCGTGGCTGCGGCGCCAGCTGACGCCCGACTTCAGGCCGGGGTGCAAGCGCATGCTGGTCTCCAGCGACTATTACCCCGCGCTGCAACGCGACAACTGCAAGCTCGTCGACTGGCCGATCGCCACCTTGAGCCCGGCCGGCATCCGCACCGGTGACGGCATCGAGCACCACCTCGATTGCATCGTGTTCGCCACCGGCTACGACGTGCATCTGACCGGGCCGCCTTTCGCAGTCACCGGACTCGGTGGGCGCTCGCTGGCCGCCGAATGGGCCGACGGCGCACAGGCTTACAAGAGCATCAACGTGCACGGCTATCCGAACCTGTTCGTCATGACCGGCCCCAACTCCGGGCCGGGGCACAACTCGCTGCTGGTCTACATCGAGGGCCAGCTGGACTACGTGGTACGCGGCATCACCACCATCCTCGACGAGGACCTGCGCTATCTCGATGTCCGCGAACAGGTCCAACGTCGCCACAACGAGGATCTCCAGCGCCGGCTGACCAAGACGACCTGGATGTCGGGGTGCCGCAGTTGGTACCTCACCAAGGACGGATTCAACGGGTCGATGTATCCCGGATTCGCCACGCAGTATCTTCGCCAGATGAGGGATTTCCGGTATGAGGACTATCAGGCGGTGGCGCACGCCCGGGCGCGCGCCAGCCGATCGGCCTGAGATCGCGCCCTGACATGGCAACCGAGCGCGCGTCGCGGCCCGAACCCGGCACCATCGCCAGCGTGCTGCACAACGTGCGGCGCGCCCCCAAACGCGTGCGGCGCCAATCGCGCGAATATCGCCAACTCATCGAAACGGCGGTGTCCCAGCTGTTCGACGCGGCGGTCCGCCACCCGCACGGCGCCACGAACTCCGGCGAGTACCGCATCGACGACCTGGCCCGGCTGGCCGGCACCACCACCCGCAATATCCGCGTCTATCGTGACCGCGGGCTATTGCCGCCCCCGCTGCGCGTCGGGCGCATCGCGCTGTTCAACGACACCCACCTGACCCGGTTGCGGCTGATCACCTCGATGCTCGATCGCGGCTACACCATCGCGCACGTTCGAGAAATGCTGAGCGCGTGGGAGGAAGGCAAGAACCTCGGCGACGTGCTGGGCCTCGAAACCGCCATCGCGGGTCCGTGGACGACGGAGAAGCCGGAAACCATGCCGCTCGCCGACGCCCAGCGACTCGTCGACGACCCGCAAGCCTTCGAGCGGCTCGTCGCGCTTCAGGTGATTCGGATCGACGGGTCCAACGCGACGATCACCCGCCCGAAACTGATCGAAGCGTTCAATGAAATCCGCGGCTACGGTGTCGAATTCGACAAGCTCATCGACCTGCACGAGCAGATCGTCCCCGAGATCGACAAGATCAGCGACATGCTCGTGCGCGCCGGCGCCGAACACGTGCTGGACCGCATCAGGCCCGGCGAGCCGCTCCCGGCCGACGCCGAGATCGCCGAGCTGATCACCATGCTCGTGCGCTTCCGGACTCAGGCCGTGGCGACGGTCACCGCCACGCTCGCGTCGTCGATCGAATCCAACATCGAGTCACTGGTGGGCCGCATTTTGGCGGACTATCTCGTCGAGTCGAGTTCTTCGGCCTGAGCTTTGGTCCACGCACACCTCGGGCCGTGCGCGCGCGCAACCTAGACGCTGGGCAGCACTAAAAAGGCACGACAGTGCAGGTGAGGCACGTGTAAGTGCCCGTGCAGGCCGCTGCCGTGGGGAAGGTGAGCGCCAGCATGACGGCAAGAATGACTTTCGACTTGAGACCAGACACGAATACTCCATCCCGTTGAAGTTGGGACAGATGCTAAACGCACCACCGCGAAAAAACTTGAGAATGACGGATATTCGCTGTCAACCCTTAACTGGCCATTGAGAATTCACCCGTAATGCGGCCATAGCCTCCGCTTGCGCTGCATATAACATTAATCAGTGTCGGTGTTCCTTCTGTTTGAAGGACTTTGCTGGCGGTGATCTTCTCGGCCCTTCGCACCGCACGTTCGGAGTTACCGCTGCTTGGACTCGTCGAATTCCTCGCCTAAGGGCGCGCAATCAGATAGGGCGCGAGCGTGGACAGCTTCTCGCACGTCTCTTCGAATTCGCGTTCGGGCGTGGACTCTTCGATGATGCCGGCACCGGCCCGCAACCAGGTCCTGCCGTCACGTTCGTAGGCCGCGCGCAGCGTCAGCGCCGCGTCCAGCCCGCCGTCGGCCGAAATCATCACGACCGCACCCGAATAGAGGCCGCGCGGTCCTTCGTCGAGGCGCATGATCGCTTCGACACCGCCCGCTTTCGGGATGCCCGAGGCGGTGACCGCAGGGAACAACGCTTCGAGCGCGTCCATTCGGTCGTTCGACGTGCCCAGGCGCCCGCTGACCGTGGACCCGAGGTGCTGGACACTCCCCCGCTCGCGCACCGTCATGAAATCGGTGACGACCGCCGTGCCGGGCTCGGCGATCTCGGTCATCTCCTGCAGCGAGCTTCGTACCGAAATCGCGTGCTCGACAATCTCTTTGGAGTTCGACTCCAGGTCATCTCGCGCCTCGCGGTCACGCGCCTCGCCACGACCGAGCGCCCGGGTGCCCGCCAGCGGCTCGGTCACCACGACACCGTCGCGACGGACCGCCGCGACCAGTTCGGGGCTGTAGCCCACGGCACGAATCCCACCCAGCGACAACAGAAATGATCGCACCGGGGTGTTGTGCCGGCGCGCCAGCCGGTAGGTGGACGGGAAATCGAGCGCGAAAGGCACTTCGAGAGAACGGGAAAGGATCACCTTGTGGTAGCGGCCCGCCGCGATCTCCGCCACGGCCGACGCGACGCGATTGCGGTAGTCGGAGGTGTCGGCGATGACGTCGATCGCGGAGGCCTCGCGCAGCGCGGAGACGCCGTCGCCGAGCACAGCCAGCACTACGTCGCGGTGATCGGCCGACGCGTCGAACAGACGAATCGCCTCCCGGGACACCACGATGCGGCCGCGCGGCCAAAACACCCGGGCCAGCGGGGTTCCCGGCACCAGGCGCTGTTGGAGCCCGTAGCGATAGACCCCGAATTCGAAGGCGATCCAACCGAAGAGTTGGTCTGTTTCCAGCAGCAGCCGGTCGATGGCCTCGCCCAGCGCCGGCCCGGGTCGCCCCGACCACTGTTGGCGCTGCGTGACCCCATCGCGGATCACCCGCAGCTCGTCGCTGTCCAACTCGATCATGGCGTGCACACCGGTGGCCAGCACCCATTCCCCGCTGCGCTCGTAGAGCAGATACTCTTCCCCGACGCGTTCGGAGAGCACCACGGCCAACTCGGCCGCCAGATCCGCCGGGTCGATATGGGCGGGAAGCGGGATCGATGGCGACGCGGAACCGGCGGAACTTGTCTCGACGCTGACCTCGGTCACGGTTAGTAAATGTAGCCTAACCTATGTAGCTGTGCGCAACCGATCCCATCGAGTTGCCCCCCGCGGGGCGCCTTCGGCTAAAACTCTCTCGGAGTTAAAGCCCGGCCCCGCCCGAAGCTACCTGCCCCAACCCGCCGATTCGTCGCCCCAGCCGTCCCGTTCGCGCAGCTAGGTCGGCGTCGCCGCCGGCCTGGAAGGTCAGGCGCCGCCGATCCGTTGTGAGCCTCGCCACCCCAACGTTTTCCCACCGTTTACGTCGTGGTCGCGCACCGAACGACGTGGGCCGCGAGACTCGTCCTAGTGGCACTGGCCCGTCCGCCTGGATTCGCTGATTGGAGGAACGACGTGTTCAGCATTCGCCTCAGCAGTGGCGAGGAGGTCCAGGCGAGCGCGGGCGACGAGCTCGAAATCAATCAAAAGACCGGTGTGCTCTCGGTTTCCCGGGTCGACGGCTTCGAGAAAATCACGACGCACTACTCGCCCTCGGCCTGGCTGTCGGTGACCCACCGGCAAAAGGGAGCCGGGGGCCAGGCCATCGCTCAACTCGCCGCCGCGCTGACTCCAGATTTGACTACACAGTAAATAGACAGCAACTTCACACCAATCTCACGGATGACGAGACGCCTGCCAGCGCCGGATGTAGTTCCGCCAAATCGGGCCTGACCTGCGCATTTGCGGCGCGCGACGGGTCTGGAAGGCCCCTCGTCCCCGCCGTGCTTTCGAGTGGCAGGCCGACCGCCACGGGGATAAATTTCTGACGGTCGTCGGGATGTTTCGTGGTTGCTCCGCGTTTGCGGACGGTGCTTCCCCCTGATCGCGGGTCTACTCAACGGAGGCATCGATGCTGCAAGAGTTTTGGCACAACTTCACCCACAACCTCTTCAAGCCGCTCCTGCTGTTTTTCTACTTCGGCTTTCTGATCCCCATCCTGAAGGTGCGCTTCGAATTCCCCTATGTCATCTATCAGGGGTTGACCATGTATCTGCTGCTGGCCATCGGATGGCACGGCGGCGAAGAGCTCGCGAAGATCAGTGCCTCGAGCGTCGGCGCCATCGTCGGATTCATGGTCCTGGGCTTCGTATTGAACTGTGCCATCGGCGGTTTGGCGTACGTGGGCCTGAGCCGACTGAAATCGCTGCGGAAGGTCGACCGCGCGACGATCGCGGGCTATTACGGGTCGGATTCGGCGGGGACCTTTGCCACCTGTGTGGCCGTGCTGGCCGCCGTGAACATCGCCTTCAACGCTTACATGCCGGTGATGCTGGCCGTGATGGAGATCCCGGGCTGCCTGGTCGCGCTGTACTTCGTGGCCCGACTGCGCCACCGGGGTATGGACTCCGCCGGGTACCTGCCCGACGAGCCCGGCTACACACCACCCGTCAAGGTCGGGGTCGGCCCCGGCAGCGCCGCGCGGCCCGCGCAGGGCCACAGCCTCGAGCACGAGGTGGACACGCTGGAGCAGTGGGAGCCCGACCCGGTCGCGGACGGGGCCAAGGCCAAACGGATGCCGATCCTCTCCCGCGAGCTGTTTCAGGAAGTGTTCCTCAATCCGGGGCTGGTCCTGCTGATGGGCGGCATCATCATCGGTCTCGTCAGCGGGCTGCAGGGACAGAAGGTCGTCGCCGACGACGACAAGTTCTTCGTGCTGGCGTTCCAGGGCGTGCTGTGCCTGTTCCTGCTCGAAATGGGCATGACGGCGTCGCGCAAGCTGAAAGACCTGCGCACGGCGGGCCCCGGATTCATCGTCTTCGGTCTCGTGGCGCCGAATGTCTTTGCGACGCTGGGCATCGTCGTCGCCTGCAGCTACGCGTCGCTGACCCACACCGACTTCAAGACGGGGACCTACGTGCTGTTCGCGGTCCTGTGCGGGGCGGCGTCCTACATCGCCGTCCCGGCGGTGCAGCGCCTCGCCATCCCCGAGGCGAGCCCGACGTTGCCGCTGGCCGCCTCGCTGGGTCTGACGTTCTCCTACAACGTCACCGTCGGTATCCCGCTCTACATCGAGATCGCCCGGGTCTTCGAGCAATGGTTCGGGGTCTGACCGGGCCGCTACCCCAATAGCGTCCGCACCACGGCGTCGGCCAGCAGCCGTCCCCGATCGGTGAGGACGAGCCTGTCCCCCGCCGCCACTAGCAACCCGTCGGCGACGACGCCCTCGGCGCGTTCGCGCTCTTCGGAATTCAACAGTCCAACCGGAAGTCCTTGGCTCAGGCGGACTTTCAACAACACATCTTCGGTATGCAACGTGTCGGCGTCGAGCCGCTCGAATCCGGCGACCGGCAGCGCAGCAGCGGACAGCCTCTCGGCATAGGCGTTGGGATGCTTGACATTCCACCAGCGCGTGGCGCCGACGTATCCGTGCGCGCCCGGTCCCGCGCCCCACCACTGGCCGCCGTCCCAGTAGCCCAGGTTGTGCCGGCATTCACCGCCGGGCCGCGACCAGTTGGACACCTCGTACCAGGACATGCCCGCCTCGCTCAGGCGCGCGTCGACCAATTCGTAGCGGTGGGCCAGCACGTCGTCGTCGGGAGCGGCCAGTTCACCGCGACGCACCCGCCGGGCCAGGGCGGTGCCTTCCTCGACCACCAGCGCGTAGGCGGAGACGTGGTCGACGCCGGTCTCGATGGCGGTGTCGACCGACCGCAGCAGGTCGTCGTCGGACTCCCCCGGCGTTCCATAGATCAGATCGAGGCTGACGTGCTCGAAGCCCGCGGCCAGCGCCTCGCGGGCGGCATCAGCCGATCTATTCGGCGTGTGAATGCGGTCGAGGACACCCAGCACCCGTGGCGCCACCGATTGCATCCCCAGGGACACCCGGGTGTAGCCGGCCGCGCGGATGGCGTCGAAGAGGTCCGGCCAGGCCGACTCGGGGTTGGCCTCGGTGGTGATCTCGGCGTCCGCTGCCAGCGGAAAGTGCTCGCGCACCATGTCCAGCAACGTCACCAGGCGCGCGCCACCGAGCAGCGAGGGTGTCCCGCCCCCGACGAACACGGTGCTCACCGGCGGCGTTTGCAGCCGTGCGGCCGCCAGTTGCAATTCGGTCCGCAGCGCGCCCAACCAGGCGTCGGGATTGACGCCCCCCAGCTCCGCCGGGGTATAGGTGTTGAAATCGCAATAGCCGCAACGCGTTACGCAAAACGGGACATGCACGTAGATGCCAAACGGGTGCCCGGCGGTCGCCCGCACGTCGGGCAGGTCGACCGGCTCCTCGCGAATGGCCATGCCTAAATGGTCCCACGGCAGACACCTGGCCCCGGCGCCGTCGATCCCGCCGATGCCATGCGGCTACCTGCCCGCCGAGCGTGCACCCACTGCGAGGCTCGGCCCCATTTCTCGCCGTGGTAGCACGCTCGGCGTGGACTTTTAATCATCGTGAGCCCAGATTTGACCTGCTCGCACGGCCCCCCGGCATCCATGGCACAATGGGGGCGTGACTGTCGCCCAGCCCAGCCCGCACATTGTGCTCGTGGCGCGACGGCACATCGATCTCAAGCGCGTTTGCAGCTGTATCTGTCTGCCTTGACTTGGTAGACCCAGCCCACTGTGTCTCCAGCAGGCCGACGGTTTCGTGCCGCCCATAAGTGCCGGTGAACTGTGCTGGCCGCGCTGGCGATCTTTTTGAAGGAGAACTTCCGATGACCACCGCCCGACCCGCGAAGGCCCGTAACGAGGGCCAATGGGCACTGGGGAATCGTGAGCCGCTGAATCCGAACGAAGAGATGAAGCAGGCCGGCGCCCCACTGGACGTGCGCGAGCGCATCGAGACCATCTACGCCAAGAACGGCTTCGACAGCATCGACAAGAGCGACCTGCGTGGGCGCTTCCGCTGGTGGGGCCTGTACACCCAGCGTGAGCAGGGCTACGACGGCACCTTCACCGGCGACGACAACGCCGAGCTGCTCGAGGCCAGGTACTTCATGATGCGGGTGCGCTGCGACGGCGGTGCGCTGTCGACGGCCGCACTGCGCACCGTCGGCCAGATCTCCACCGAGTTCGGACGCGACACCGCCGACATCACCGACCGGGAAAACATCCAGTACCACTGGATCGAGATCGAGAACGTCCCCGAAATCTGGCGGCGGCTGGCCGACGTCGGATTGCAGACCGCCGAGGCGTGCGGCGACTGCCCCCGCGTGATCCTGGGATCACCGCTGGCCGGCGAGTCGCTCGACGAGGTGCTCGACCCGACCTGGGCGATCGACGAGATCGCCCGCCGCTACATCGGCCAGCCCGACTTCGCCGACCTGCCGCGCAAGTACAAGACCGCCATCTCGGGCCTGCAGGACGTGGTGCACGAGGTCAATGACATCGCGTTCATCGGCGTCAACCACCCCGAGCACGGCCCCGGGCTGGACCTGTGGGTGGGCGGCGGCCTGTCGACCAACCCGATGCTGGCCCAACGGCTGGGTGCCTGGGTGCCGCTCGAGGAAGTGCCCGAGGTTTGGCACGCGGTCACCTCGATCTTCCGTGACTACGGGTACCGGCGGCTGCGCTCCAAGGCGCGGCTGAAGTTCCTGGTCAAGGACTGGGGCGTCGAGAAGTTCCGTGAAGTCCTCGAAACCGAGTACCTCAAGCGTCCGCTGATCGACGGACCGGCGCCGGAGCCGGTCCCGCGTCCGATCGACCACGTCGGTGTGCAACGGCTCAAGAACGGGCTCAACGCCGTGGGTGTCGCCTCGATTGCGGGACGGGTCTCGGGCACCACCCTGTCCGCGGTGGCCGACCTCGCCGAGGCGGCCGGCTCGAACCGGATCCGGTTGACCCCCTACCAAAAGCTGGTGATCCTCGACGTCCCCGACGACAAGCTCGAGGAGCTGATCGCCGGTTTGGAGGCGCTCGGCCTGCAGTCCCAACCGTCACACTGGCGCCGGAATGTGATGGCCTGCACGGGAATTGAATTCTGTAAGCTGTCATTCGCCGAAACACGAGTCAAGGCGCAGTCTTTGGTGCCCGAGCTGGAAAGTCGGCTCGCGGACATCAACCTGCAGCTCGATGTTCCGATCACCGTCAACCTCAACGGCTGCCCCAATTCGTGCGCACGCATTCAGGTCGCCGACATCGGGTTGAAAGGCCAGATGGTCGACGACGGAAACGGCGGCTCGGTCGAGGCTTTCCAGGTACACCTGGGCGGCAGCCTGGGTCAAGACAGCGGCTTCGGCCGAAAACTGCGTCAGCACAAGGTCACCAGCGACGAGCTCGGCGACTACATCGAGCGGGTCGCACGTAACTTCCTGAAATATCGCGGCGAGGGTGAACGTTTCGCACAGTGGGCCATGAGGGCAGACGAGGACGATTTGCGATGAGCGAACGAACAACCAGACATTCCGAGGCCGAGCTGCGCGAGCTCGCCGCCCGGGGAGCGGCCGAGCTCGAGGGCGCCAGCGCCAGCGACGTATTGCGTTGGACCGACGAGACGTTCGGCGGCGTCAACGGACCGCGCGGATGGGCGACCTGCAACTACGTGGTGGCCTCCAGCATGCAAGAGGCGGTGTTGATCGATCTGGCCGCCAAGGTGCGCCCGGGTGTGCCGGTGGTGTTCCTGGACACCGGCTACCACTTCGTGGAGACCATCGGTACACGCGACGCCATCGAGTCCGTTTACGACATCCGGGTGCTCAACGTCACGCCCGAGCAGACCGTCGCCGAGCAGGACAAACTGCTGGGCAAGGACCTGTTCGCGCGTGATCCCGGTGAATGCTGCCGGCTGCGCAAGGTCGCCCCGCTGGGCAAGGCGCTGCGCGGCTACTCGGCCTGGGTGACCGGGCTGCGCCGGGGCGAAACCGCCGCACGCGCCAACGCCCCGGTGGTCGGCTTCGACGAGGGCTTCAAGTTGGTGAAGGTCAACCCGATGGCGACCTGGTCCGACGACGACGTGCAGAACTACATCGACGAGCACAGCGTGCTGGTCAATCCGCTTATCTACGACGGCTATTCGTCGATCGGCTGCGCCCCGTGCACGGCCAAGCCGCTGGCGGGCGCCGACCCGCGCAGTGGGCGCTGGCAGGGGCTGTCCAAGACGGAGTGCGGTCTGCACGCCTCGTGACGAATCACGCTGAGGTCAGCGTGTTCTCATCCTCGTCCGCTTTGTGACCGGGCTCCGCCGCAGTCGGGGCGATCGGTGGGACCCGGGTGGCACGCACGTAGACGGTGTCGCCGTCGCGTAATGCCAGGGCCTCGGCGTCGCCGCGTGTGATCTGCGCCGTGAAGAAGCCGCCGGTGGCCGCGCTGGTCAATTCGACCCGCACCTCGAAACCCAGCGCCACCACCCGGTCAACGGTGGCCCGCACCACCCCGATCGACTCCGCGGTGCCGTCGCCGCCGGCGATCGCCATCTCGGGGTTGCGACCCACCCGGATGTCGTGCGGACGCACCAGGGCGCCGTTGAGGGTGGACACCGCGCCGAGGAACGACATCACGAACGCGTTCGCCGGGGCGTCATAGACGTCGGTCGGGGATCCGATCTGCTCGATGCGACCGTGATTGAGCACCGCAATCCGGTCGGCGACATCCAATGCCTCCGCCTGATCGTGGGTGACCAGCACCGTGGTCACGTGCACCTCGTCGTGCAGGCGGCGCAACCACGCCCGCAAATCCTCACGCACCTTGGCGTCCAGCGCACCGAACGGCTCGTCGAGCAGCAGCACCTGCGGGTCGACCGCCAGCGCTCGAGCCAGCGCCATCCGCTGTCGCTGACCACCGGAGAGCTGATTGGGATAGCGGCTCTGAAAACCGCTGAGCCCCACCACTTCCAGCAGGTTGTCGACCTTGGCTTTGATTTCGGCTTTGGGCCGCTTGCGAACCTTGAGCCCGTAGGCCACGTTGTCGCGGACGGTCAGGTGCTTGAATGCCGCGTAGTGCTGGAAGACGAACCCGATGCCGCGGCGCTGCGGTGGCACCCGGGTCACGTCGCGACCGTAGATCGTGACGGTTCCGCTGTCGGGCTGGTCGAGACCGGCGATGGTGCGCAGCAGCGTCGATTTGCCCGAACCGCTGGGACCCAACAACGCCGTCAGCGACCCGGTCGGCACGACGAAGTCCACGTGGTCCAGCGCGACGAAGTCGCCATAGTGCTTGTAGGCGTCGCGCACGATGATGGCGAGGTCGTCCCGGCCGGTACCGGTGTCTGTCACGTCATCCTCCTCGTCAGGCCTGCTTCGCCGCTCGGGCGCGGCGGGCGTCGAGAACCACCTGGAAAATCAGCACCAGCACCGCAACCCCCATCAGCAAGGTCGACAGCGCATAGGCGCCGTACTCGACGCCGCGGTTGTATCGGTCCGAAACAAGCAATGTCAGTGTTTGCGACTTTCCCGGCAGGTTCGACGACACGATGAGCACCGCACCGTATTCCCCCAGGGTACGTGCGATTGTCAACACGATGCCGTACGTCAGGCCCCACCGGATGGACGGCAGCGTGATCCGCCAAAACGTCTGCCACCAGCCCGAACCCAGCGTCGCCGCCGCCTCCTCCTGGTCGGTTCCCAGCTCGTGCAGCACCGGCTCCACCTCACGCACCACGAACGGCAGGGTGACGAAGATGCTGGCGAGCACGATGCCCGGCAGGCCGAAGATGATCTTGAACCCGAGGTCGTTTTCGACGAATCCCAGCGCACCCGCCGAGCCCCACAACACGATCAACGCCACACCCACGATGACGGGTGAGACCGCGAACGGCAGGTCGATGATCGCCTGCAGCACGCCCTTGCCGCGAAACCTGTTGCGCGCGAGCACCAATGCCGTCGGGATGCCGAAGATTACGTTGAGCGGCACCACGATGGCCACCACCAGCAGGGTCAGGTTCAGCGCCGATATCGCCGCGGGAGTGCTGACCCAGGCGTAGAACTGGCCGAACCCGGGCCGAAACGTCCTCCACAGGATCAACGACACCGGCACGACCAGCAACACGAAGATGTATCCGAGCGCCACGAATCGCAGGGAATAGCGGACTCCGGCGGACGACGTCATGCGGCCAGCTCCTCGCGTTTGGCCGCGTGCCCACCCACGATCCGCAAGATGAGCAGGACCACGAACGAAATCGCCAACAGCACAATGGATATCGCGGCGGCGCCGGTGCGGTCGTCGTTTTCGATCAGGGTCCGTATCCACTGCGATGACACTTCGGTTTTGCCCGGCACCGCGCCGCCGATCAGCACCACCGACCCGAACTCGCCGATCGCGCGCGAGAACGCCAGGCCCGCACCGGACAACAGCGCGGGCAGCAGCGCCGGCAGCACCACCGAGGTGAAGATCTTCGGGCCGCTGGCGCCCAGCGACGCCGCCGCCTCCTCGACTTCGCGATCCAACTCCAGCAGCACCGGCTGAACCGCGCGGACCACGAAGGGCAGCGTCACGAAGGCCAACGCCACCGTCACACCCCACGCGGTGTGCTGCAGGTGCAGACCCACCGGGCTGTTGTTGCCGTACAACGCCAGCATGACCAGGCTGGCGACGATGGTGGGCAGCGCGAACGGCAGGTCGATGATCGCGTCGACCAGTCGCTTCCCGACGAAGTCGTCGCGCACCAGCACCCACGCGATCACCAGACCAAAAATCAGGTTGAGCACAGTCACCCCGGCCGAGATCGTCAGGGTCACCCGGAAGGACTCCAGCGCGGCATTGGAGGTGACCGCGAGCCAGAACGCGTGCCAGCCGCCGCCGGCGGCCTGCCAGGCGATCGCCGCCAGCGGCAGCAACACGATCACCGACAGCCACACCGTGGCCGCCCCGACCCGCAGGGCGGTGGTCCCGCGGCCACGCCCGGGCAGCGGCCCGTGCCCGGGCTCGCCGCTGAGTTCGGGCCGGATTGCCAGCGGGTCCGGCGTGATGGCCGTCATCCGGTGGCCTGCGTGTAGATCTTGGTGATGCTGCCGGTGCTCTTGTCGAACAGCTGCGGATCCGCCGTGCTCCAGCCGCCGAGATCGGCGATGGTCCACAGCTTCGTCGGCACCGGATATTGGGCGCGGAAGTCGGCGGCGACAGACGGGTCTACCGGCCGGAAACCGACCTGCGCCCAAACCTTTTGGGCCGCGGCCGTGTACTGGAAGTTCTTGAACGCGACGGCGGCCTGCAAGTGGGGGCTGGTGTTGACGACGGCGACCGGATTGTCGATCTTGAAGGTCTGCGGCAGGTTGACGTGGTCGACGGGCTTGCCCGCCCGCTCGGTCGCGATGGCCTCGTTCTCGTAGCTGATCAGCACGTCACCGCTGCCCTGGATGAAGACGTCGGTGGCTTCGCGCCCCGATCCGGGACGGAGTTTGACGTGCTCGGTCACCAGCTTCTTGATGAAATCCACACCGGCGGCGCTGTTGGCGCCGCCTTCGCTCTTGACGGCGTACGGCGCCAGCAGATTCCACTTGGCCGACCCCGAACTGAGCGGGCTGGGCGTGATGACCTCAATGCCGGGCCGCAGTAGGTCATCCCAGTCCTTGATGTGCTTCGGATTGCCCTTGCGCACCACCAGCGTGACCACCGAGCCGAACGGGATTCCCTTGGTGGCGTCGGTGTTCCAGTCTTTGGAAACCTTGCCGGCCTTGACCAGTCGCGCGATGTCGGGTTCGACGGAGAAGTTCACGACGTCGGCCGGCTTGCCGTCGACGACACCGCGGGATTGGTCACCGGAGGCCCCGTAGGAGGTCACCACCTGCACGCCCTTGCCTTCCTCGGAGGCATTGAACGCCGGAATTATCTTGCTCCACCCGGGTTCTGGGACCGAATAGGCGACCAGCGTGATGGAAGTGCGCGCGCCGGCCAGCCCGCCGCCGCCGACGGCATCGCTGGCGCCCCCGTGGCAGCCGGCGACACTTGCGGCGACGCCGGCTGTCGAAACCAGGGCGAGTACAGGCCGCCAACGCAGTGCGGTCCTGATGTCCATCGAAGGCCTTCCGGTGGGGGACTTATCGGATCTCGGTCCCGTCTCAGCGGAAAGGCAACTAGAACTTCAGGAGGATTCGAGAACTCCAGAACCAGACCGCACACGGGTTTGGGAGTCAGCGACAACAGTGCACGAAGGCATAGCACCCCGGGATGCCAATCGCCACGCGCATGGCGGGAAGCCTAACAGGAATTGACGGTGCCGCCACCGCAGCCGGCGGCAGCGACCGGGGCGGGCGTCTCACCGGTGCATCAGGTGGGTGACCAGCCACGTGCCGATCACCAGCGCCACCAAGATGAGGAGAACCAGCGTCACGTGCGACCGAGGCATGCGCGTCACCCGGAGGTCTCACCGGCGTGGCGGGCACGGCGCATCAACTCGATGCCCTTGCCGAGCAGGCCGTCGAGCAGGGCCCCCGTCACATAGGCCACCGCCAGCACGACCGGCATCACCACCATGGCCTGCAGCACGAAAGGGAGCCCCGAAAGCCATAGCTCGTTGCCGTCCCACCAGTTGAGGAACGCGTTCACGGAGCTCACCCTATGCGGCGCCGCCACACAAAACCAATGCGTGAACATCGGCGCCCGGGTGGGTGTGCGCCACGCCGCGTCGGCGAAACGTTGGACGCCGGGCCGCCGTGCGGTCGATGATGTCCAGATGGTTCTGCATGTTCAGCCCGACGACCAACCGGCCCAGCCGGACGAAGACATGCCCGAGGAAGCGTTTCCAGCGGCGTCCGCCACGTCGATGTCGTCGTCCATCGACCTGCGCACTCCCGGGCCCCTCGCTCCCAGCGCGGCCCTGCGTAACCCGTTTCCGCCGATCGCCGATTACGCGTTCCTGTCGGACTGGGAAACCACCTGCCTGATCTCGCCGGCCGGGTCGGTGGAATGGCTGTGTGTGCCGCGGCCGGACTCGCCGAGCGTGTTCGGGGCGATCCTGGACCGCAGCGCCGGCCATTTCCGGCTGGGCCCCTACGGCGTCTCGGTGCCCTCGGCCCGCCGGTATCTGCCGGGCAGCCTCATCATGGAGACCACCTGGCAGACGCACACCGGATGGCTGATCGTGCGTGACGCGCTGGTCATGGGCCCCTGGCACGACCTGGACCGCCGGTCGCGGACGCATCGCCGCACCCCGATGGACTGGGACGCCGAGCACATCCTGCTGCGCACCGTGCGCTGCGTCAGCGGCACCGTCGAACTGATGATGAGCTGCGAGCCGGCGTTCGACTACCACCGCGTCGGGGCCACCTGGGAATACTCCGCCAACGCGTACGGCGAGGCCATCGCGCGCGCCACCAGGCAGCCCGACGCCCACCCCACGCTGCGACTCACCACCAACCTGCGGATCGGGCTGGAGGGCCGCGAAGCGCGCGCACGCACCCGGATGAAGGAGGGCGACGACGTGTTCGTGGCCCTGAGCTGGACCAAGCACCCGGCGCCGCAGACCTACCAAGAGGCCGCCGACAAGATGTGGCAGACCACCGAGTGCTGGCGGCAGTGGATCAACATCGGCAACTTCCCCGACCACCCGTGGCGGGCCTACCTGCAGCGCAGCGCGCTCACGCTGAAGGGGTTGACCTACTCGCCCACCGGCGCGCTACTGGCGGCCAGCACCACGTCGCTGCCGGAAACACCGCAGGGCGAACGCAACTGGGACTACCGCTACGCCTGGGTGCGCGACTCCACGTTCGCGTTGTGGGGCCTGTACACGCTCGGGCTCGACCGCGAGGCCGACGACTTCTTCGCGTTCATCGCCGACGTCTCGGGCGCCAACAACAACGAGCGGCACCCGCTGCAGGTGATGTACGGCGTGGGCGGGGAGCGCAGCCTCGTCGAGGAGGAACTGCATCACCTGTCCGGCTATGACCAGGCCCGGCCGGTGCGCATCGGCAACGGCGCCTTCGACCAGGTCCAGCACGACATCTGGGGCTCCATCCTCGACTCCTTCTACCTGCACGCCAAGTCGCGCGAACAGGTCCCGGAGACGTTGTGGCCGGTGCTGAAGAAGCAGGTGGAAGAGGCGATCAAGCACTGGCGCGAGCCCGACCGCGGAATCTGGGAGGTGCGCGGGGAGCCGCAGCACTTCACGTCGTCGAAGGTCATGTGCTGGGTGGCGCTCGACCGCGGGGCGAAGCTGGCCGAACGGCAGGGCGAGAAGAGCTACGCCCAGCAGTGGCGGGCCATCGCCGAGGAGATCAAGAACGACATCCTGGCGCACGGCGTGGACTCCCGCGGCGTGTTCACCCAGCGCTACGGCAGCGAGGCGCTGGACGCCTCGCTGCTGTTGGTGGTGCTGACGCGGTTCCTGCCGCCGGACGACCCGCGGGTGCGCAACACCGTGCTGGCGATCGCCGACGAGCTCACCCAGGAAGGCCTGGTGCTGCGCTACCGGGTCGAGGAGACCGACGACGGGCTGTCGGGCGAGGAGGGCACGTTCACGATTTGCTCGTTCTGGCTGGTGTCGGCGCTGGTCGAGATCGGGGAGGTGCGCCGCGCCAAGCGCCTGTGCGAGCGGCTGCTGTCCTACGCCAGCCCGCTGCACCTGTATGCGGAGGAGATCGAGCCGCGCACCGGTCGCCAGCTGGGCAACTTCCCGCAGGCGTTCACCCACCTGGCGCTGATCAACGCGGTGGTGCACGTTATCCGGGCCGAGGAGGAGGCCGACGGCTCCGGGATGTTCCAGCCCGCCAACGCGCCGATGTAGCCGGAAGGGAGCCCGCGTCAGCGGCGGGCGCCGGGCTTTACGGTCAACGTGGTCCCGTCGCACTTCTGCCACTGCGCGACGAACCTGGCGAAGAGCGCGTCGGCGTCCGCGGCCGTCCGCAACGCGACGATGCCTTGCTGGACAATGTCGATCTTCACCGAATCCCTTTTGCCCACCAACATTTCGGCGGCCGTTTCTTGAATCGGCGCCGAGCCATACGGGTCCCGCTGCATCAAATGGACGACGCCGATGCACTCGGCGGGCTTCGCCTTATCCCACGCGGTTCCCAATTTGTCGCCGCCCCCGAACTCCGAGTAATGCGGGTACGGCTGGAACGGCTGGTCGAGCAGCTTCGCCAGCGCGGTACCGTCGAACAAGGCCCGCTTGATGGCCGGCACCCGACCCGCGTTCGGCGCCAGAGTGCCTGTGCCGGAGACGGTTTGGGTGCACCCGCTCACCAGCAGCACCGCGACCACGCGGCCAGCGAGCGCCAGGTGCTTTTCACTTCACCCCTCCCGACCTCAGCTCAGCGCGTTGACCCTGTCCATCATGGCGCGCGCGATGTCGAGCGCGCTGCTGTTGACGTTGGCCGATCCCGGGTCGGTGGATCGCCGCCCGCCGAAGAAGACCACCTCGACCTCCACGAGGCAGTTCGACCGGATACCGATGGCCCGCGCCTGGGGGGTGGGGCGCAGGGCGGGCATGTTGGGCAGCACCGAGGTGGCGGTTTTGGTCGCCGCGATGGTGGTAGCGGTGCCGCGGACATCGCTGATGACGTTCGTCGTGCTGATCGGGCCGGTCTGTTCCGAGGTCGTCATGCCGTTGCATTGCTGCCACTGCTGCGAGAACTGCGCGAACAACGCCTGAGCCTGCGCGGCCGAGGGCAGCGTGACCACGCCCTCCATCACGGTGATCACCTGCGCCGGTTCGCCGTTGTTCCACCACGACACCGAGGCGACGTCCTGGACCTGGGCTGAGCGGTACACGCTCTTTTGCAGCATCGCCGTCACGCCCAGGCAGCCGGCCTGCGACGTCGACCGCTTGACCTGGTAGAGCTTCTCGGGGCCGCCGACTTGCGCCGGCTCGCGGGAGATCAGCGTCTGGTCGAGCATCCGCGACAGCGTCGCGCCGTCGAGCAGCACCTTGCTGACCGTCGCGCCGCTCAGCGGACGCAGCTTCAGGTTCGGTGCCGGCTTCGCCGTTCCGTCCACGACCGCGCCGCATCCCGTCACCAGCGTGGCCAGCGCTGCTAGCGTCGCCGCCGCTTTGAGTATCCGCATGGCTACTTCTTGCCCTTGTCCCCCGCCGCGTCCGCGGACAGCGCCGCGACGAACGCCTCCTGCGGTACGTCGACCCGCCCGATGGTCTTCATCCGCTTCTTGCCTTCCTTCTGCTTTTCCAGAAGTTTGCGCTTGCGGGTGATGTCACCGCCGTAACATTTGGATAGCACGTCCTTGCGGATGGCTCGGATGTTTTCGCGCGCAATGATTTTCGATCCGATCGCCGCCTGGACCGGCACCTCGAACTGCTGGCGTGGGATCAGTTCTTTGAGCTTGGTGGTCATCTTGTTGCCGTAGGCCGAGGCGCCGTCCTTGTGCACGATCGCGCTGAACGCGTCGACCGCCTCGCCCTGCAACAGGATGTCGACCTTGACCAGCTGGGCCTCTTGCTCGCCGGCCTCCTCGTAGTCGAGGCTGGCGTAGCCGCGGGTGCGTGACTTCAGGGAGTCGAAGAAGTCGAAGATTATCTCGCCCAGCGGCATGGTGTAGCGCAGCTCCACGCGTTCGGGTGACAGGTAGTCCATTCCGCCGAGCTCGCCGCGGCGCGACTGGCACAGTTCCATGATGGTGCCGATGAATTCGCTGGGCGCGATGATGGTGGTCTTCACCACCGGCTCGTAGACGGTGCGGACCTTGCCTTCGGGCCAGTCCGACGGGTTGGTCACGACGACTTCGGTGTTGTCCTCTTTGACCACGCGATAGACGACGTTGGGCGACGTCGAAATCAGGTCCAGGTCGAACTCTCGCTCCAGGCGCTCCCGGGTGATCTCCATGTGCAGCAAACCCAAGAAGCCACAACGGAATCCGAAGCCCAGCGCCACCGACGTCTCGGGCTCGTAGGTCAGGGCCGCGTCGTTGAGTTGCAGCCTGTCCAGCGCGTCGCGCAGAACCGGATAGTCCGAACCGTCCACGGGATACAGCCCCGAGTAGACCATCGGCCTGGGCTCGCGGTATCCCGTCAGCGCTTCGGCGGCGCCGCGCTTGGCCGTCGTCACGGTGTCACCCACCTTGGACTGGCGGACGTCCTTGACCCCGGTGATCAGGTAACCCACCTCGCCCACACCCAGGCCCTCGCTGGCCTTCGGCTCGGGCGAAACGATGCCGACCTCGAGCAGTTCGTGCGTGGCGCCCGTGGACATCATCGCGATGCGTTCGCGCGGGGTGATCTTGCCGTCGACCACCCGGACGTAGGTCACCACGCCGCGGTAGATGTCGTAGACCGAGTCGAAGATCATCGCCCGCAGGGGCGCGTCGGCCTCGCCCTGCGGGGGCGGCACCTGGCGCACCACCTCGTCGAGCAGGTCGGCCACTCCCTCGCCGGTTTTGCCGGACACCCTTAAGACGTCGTCGGGCTCGCAGCCGATGATGTGGGCGAGCTCTCCGGCGTAGCGGTCCGGGTCGGCCGCCGGGAGGTCGATCTTGTTGAGCACCGGGATGATGGTCAGGTCACGGTCTAGCGCCAGGTAGAGGTTGGCCAGGGTCTGCGCCTCGATGCCCTGGGCGGCGTCGACCAGCAGCACCGCGCCCTCGCAGGCCTCCAGGGCGCGCGACACCTCGTAGGTGAAGTCGACGTGGCCCGGGGTGTCGATCAGGTGCAGGACATGGTCTTCGTCATCGACTTTCCACGGAAGCCGGACGTTCTGCGCCTTGATGGTGATGCCGCGCTCGCGCTCGATGTCCATCCGGTCCAGGTACTGGGCGCGCATCGAGCGCTCATCGACGACGCCGGTGAGCTGCAGCATCCGGTCGGCCAGCGTCGACTTGCCGTGATCGATGTGGGCGATGATGCAGAAATTCCGAATCTGCGCCGGCGCGGTGAAGGTCTTGTCGGCGAAACTGCTGATGGGAATCTCCTGGTCTACGTCAAACGTGATGGGCGCTGCGCGGCCGTTTTACTGGCGGTTCGCGGCATGTCCAGCGTATCTATGCAGCGTCGCCCGGACCTACTTGGACACAGTCGCGCCCGATTGCTCGCGTCTATGCTGCGAATATGGCGTCTGCCCGGAAATCGCAGTGGAAGACGTTCCAGCGGTTTGCCGAGAATCTGGTGTTCAACGGTGCCCCGCGGCTGGCCCGGCACGTCCAGAATTCCCAGACCGTCCTGCGCGAGTTGCAACAGGCCGTGCGGATCACCGCGAACGTCATCGCCGCCGCGGCGCCGCCACCGTCCGACACGACGGTCGCGGGCCGGCCGGTGACCAGCAACAGTCGGCCCACCGCGCAGCGGGCCCGCAAACTCGTGTACGCGCCGAGCCTGGACGGCCGGGCCGATCCCGGCGAGATCGTCTGGACGTGGGTGGTTTACGAGGACGATCCCAGCCGGGGTAAGGACCGGCCCGTGCTGGTCGTGGGACGCGACCGCGGCACCCTGCTGGGGTTGATGGTCTCCAGCCAGGAGCGCCACGCCGCCGATCCGGAGTGGGTTGGAATCGGCTCGGGCAGTTGGGATTACGAGGGACGATCCAGTTGGGTTCGGCTGGACCGCGTGCTCGACGTGCCCGAAGAGGGCATTCGGCGCGAGGGCGCCATTCTGGATCGCGAGATCTTCGATGTCGTGGCGGCGCGGCTGCGCGCCGACTACTCCTGGCGCTGAGTCGGCCAAGTCGCCGAGCGTGCACTCGCGGCGAGAAAACGGCGAAGTTATCGCCCTGCTGCACGTTCGGCGAGCGGGGCCGGCGGGTTGAGCAAGCCGCCGCCGAGTCAGCCCTGGGTGATGTAGGACTGCAGCTGCTGCTGCTCGGCCTCGAGTTCTTCCATCCGGGTCTTCACCACGTCACCAATGCTGACGATGCCGATCAGCTTCTTCCCGTCCAACACCGGCACGTGACGCACCCGGTTCTTGGTCATCAGCACGCTGATCGCATCGACGGTGTCGGCCTTCGTGCACGTGGCCAGCATGCTGGTCATGATCTTGGAGACCGGGCGTGACAGCACGCTGGCGCCATGAGTGTGGAGCTGGCGCACGACGTCGCGCTCCGACACGATGCCGACGACCCCCTCGTCGCCGACCACCACCATGGCGCCGATGTTCTGCTCGGTCAGACCCGCCAGCAGCTCACGAACCGTCGCGTCCGGGTTGATGGTCACCACCGCCGCGCCCTTGTTCCGCAAGACGTCCGCAATCCGCATCAAGGCCTCCAGCCGGGTTTGTGATCCGCTTCACATCAGGCTACGGCTAACTCGCGCGGCGGAAAAGCCACCAAGAGAACCTGCACACAGATCGTGTCCAAGCGCCGCCGGCCTGCCGGATCGTTCGATCGGGCCACCGCAAACCGCGGGGACCTGCAAGATAGGGCCATGATCGAGGTCACTCTGCTGGGCACCGGAAGTCCGATCCCCGACCCGAACCGGGCCGGGCCGTCGACCCTCGTGCGGGCCGGCGGGCAGGTGTTTTTGGCGGACTGCGGGCGCGGGGTGCTGCAGCGCGCGGCGGCGGTCGGGGTAGGTGCGGCCGGCTTGTCGGCGCTGCTCCTCACTCACCTTCACAGCGATCACGTCGGCGACCTCGGCGACGTCCTCATCACGCGGTGGATCAGCACCTTCACCCCCGATCCCGCGCCGCTGCCCATCATCGGTCCGCCCGGCACCGCGGAACTGGTGGAGGCGACGCTGAAGGCGTTTCACCACGACATCGGCTACCGCATCGCCCATCACGCCGATCTGAATGCGCCGCCGGCCGTCGAGGTCCACGAATACACCGACGGTCCGGTGTGGGACCGCGACGGCGTATCGATCCGGGTGGGCGCCACCGATCACCGGCCGGTGGCCCCGACCATCGGGTTCCGCATCGAATACGAGGGGGCATCGGTGGTGCTGGCCGGCGACACCGTGCCGTGCGCGAGCCTGGACGAGCTCGCGGCCGGGGCCGGCGCCCTGGTGCACACCGTGATCCGCAAGGACATCGTCGCCACCATCCCGCAGCAGCGGCTCGTCGACATCTGCGATTACCACTCCTCGGTGGAAGAGGCGGCGGCGACCGCCGCCCGCGCGGGCGTCGGCACCCTGGTCATGACGCACTACGTGCCCGCGCTGGTGCCCGGCCAGGAAGAGCAGTGGCGGGCGCTGGCCGCCGAGCAGTTCGGTGGGCGCATCGAGCTCGGCGACGACCTGCACCGAGTTCAGGTCGACGCGCCCACCTGACGCCCTACCGGGACGACGAATCGCGTTGCGCCGCACGGGTAATCGCGACACCCGCCACCACCAGCCAGGTCAGCGCCACCACCCGGGCGACCGGCAACAGCACCCCCAGCGCGGGCCAGATCAAAACGCCGGCCGCCGATTCGGCGAGGACGGCGGTCGCCAGGCCGGCCCGGGCGAGCGGGCGGGGCAGCACTCCCCCCGGGCGCCGCCATCGCGGCCACCAACAGGCCCAACGCCACGATGTGGGCCGGGCCGCCGGTGAGAAAGACGAGCAAGTACAGCGCTCTCGCCACGGCGGTGTCGGCGCTGACTTCCGGCCACGACATCGCCCAACCCAGCACGCCGGCCAAGCCGAGCGCGCCGGCGGCCAAGGCGCCGGCCGTAAGCGCGATCGCGGCCGCCGCGGGGCCGGCGCCGAGTTGCCTCACCCGTGCGGCGGCCGTCGCCGCGTAGACCGCCAGCGGGACCGCCGACGCGAACGTCGCAACGGCCATGACGCGCACGGCGGTTGGCTGGGCCCGCACGTACGCGGCCACCGCGCCGACGGGGCCGTACGGCAACGGCATGACACCGCCGATCCCGACGCCGATCGCGATCCCCCCGAAGAGCAGCCCGACGCACAGCAGGGACAGCGCCGTCAGGGGCCCGGTTTCGCGGATACCGTTCATTGCCAAACGGTATCGCGCACCCGCTCGCCGTTCGCGCCTCTGCGTCGGGCTACCTAGCGCGTCGGGCCAATCGCACGTCACGGTAGCGCTGCATACCGGCCCCTAGGCGAGCCGGGTCACCTCCACGATCACGTCGAGGTCGGTGGCGCCCTCTCCGGAGTAGATGCCCTTCAACGGGGAAACATCCGCGTAGTCGCGACCCGCACCCACGCCGACGTACTGCTCGGTGATCTCGGTGTCGTTGGTGGGGTCATAACTCCACCAGGCGCCCGTCCACGCCTCGATCCAGGCGTGACTGCGCCCTTCCACGGTGTCCCCGACGACGGCGTCGCGTTTGGGATGCAGGTATCCCGAAACGTAGTGCGCGGGAATCCCCATGCCGCGCAACAACATCAGCGTCAGGTGTACGAAGTCCTGGCAGACACCCTTGCCCGCCTTGAGCGCGTCCAGCCCCGACGAGTGCACGCTGGTTGTTCCCGGCAGGTAGTCCAGTTCGTCGCGCACCCAATGGGCCGCGGCGACAACGGCTTCGGCCGGCGCGTGGGTTTTGCTGATCTTCTTGCCCACCGAGGCCACCCGCTTGCTGGCGGGGGCATGCCCGGTGGGGCGGAGCAAATCGTCGAAGCGATCGATCACGGCATCCGAGCGCAGGTCGTCCCAGCCCACCTCGGTGGCCGGGGCCTCGGCGCGTTCGGTCTCCACGACCGAAGAGGACATCACCGTCAAATCGGTGTGCGGCGCGTGCAAATCGAACGCCGTCACCGCGGTACCCCAATAGTCGATGTAGCGGTAGGACCGGGTTGCCGGGATGGTTTCGACGCGGTTGAGGATGACGTTCTGGCGGTTGTTCGACCGCGGCGTCAGCCGGGCTTCGTTGTAGGAGGCGGTCACCGGTGACTGGTAGGCGTACCCCGTGGTGTGCACCACCCGCAGCCGCCACATCAGCCGTCCTCTTTCCTGCTGACCAGTCGGGGGCGCTGACCGGCGTCCGACCACGCCACCCACGGCGTGATGTGAAAGTACTGCAGCGCCAAGGCTTCCCCGACGTCGTGGCAGGTGCGCTGCAGGCCCGCCAGCCGGCTTTCCAGCGTCTCGAGCAGTACCCCGGGCTGGACGAACTCCAACTCGCTGCGGGCCTGCCCGAGCAACCGCTGGGCCTCGGCGGTCGCCCCGATCCGGCTCTGCCGATTGCGGACCAGTTCGTCGAGGTTGTGTTCGGCCAGCCGCAGCGAGTAGAACACCGAACGCGGAAACAGCCGGTCGAGCAACATGAACTCGACCACCCGCCCCGCGTCGAGCACACCGCGATACGTGCGCAGATAGGTGTCATGCGCGCCCGCCGACCGTAGCAGCGTCACCCATGCCGGGGACGAGGCGCTGTCCCCGACCCGCGACAGCAACAGCCGCACCGTCATGTCGACGCGCTCGATCGCCCGGCCCAAGACCATGAAGCGATACCCGTCGTCGCGCGACAGCGTGGAGTCGGCCAGCCCGGCGAACATCGCCGCCCGCCGCTCCACGAACGACAGGAAGTCATGCGGCCCAAGGCGTTTGGCGGCGCGCTCGCGTTCGGGCAGGGCGTGGTAGGTGGTGTTGAGGCACTCCCAGATCTCGCTGGACGTCACCTCCCGCGCTGACTTCGCGTTTTCGCGGGCCGCGGTGATGGCGTCGACGATCGAGCAGCCGCCCTGGGCGTTTTTGCTGTAGGCCACCAAATCGGTCAACGACCACACGTCGAGTTCATGATCCGGTGGATCGATGCCGAGCACCCGCAACAGCAGGCGCGAAGCCTGATCGGGGTCGACGCTGGAATCCTCGAGCAACTGGTGCAGGACAACGTCCAGAATCCGCGCGGTGTCGTCGGCGCGTTCGACGTAGCGCCCGATCCAGTAGAGCGCCTCGGCGTTACGTGCCAGCATCGAACACCGCCCGTTGTTGCTGCTGCTGTTCGAGCTGCTCGCGCACGGGCCGTTCGGTGGGTTGCGGCTGTTGCGAGGCCAGCCGCGGCGAGTCGTCCAGCATGGGGTCGGGCATGGAGGTCGGCAACGCGCGCACCACCTCCGCCGCCTCGAGCTCGTGGTCGCCGGCTGATGCCCGCGACGCCAACACCCAGGTGTCCTTCGAGCCGCCGCCCTGGCTGGAGTTGACCACCCGTGACCCCTCGACCAGCGCCGTCCGGGTCAGGCCGCCGGGCAGCACCCAGACGTCGTTGCCGTCGTTGACCGCGAACGGACGCAAGTCGACGTAGCGGGGGGCGAGCGCGCTGCCGACCTGCGTCGGCACCGTCGAAAGCTCCATCATCGGCTGGGCGATCCAGCTGCGCGGATCGTCGCGGATCTTTTTGGCGACGGCCGCCAACTCCTTCTCGGAGGCCTCCGGGCCGAACACGATGCCGTAGCCGCCGGATCCCTCGACCGGCTTGAGGACCAACTCGTCGATCCGGTCGAGCACCTCTTCGCGTTCGTCGTCGAGCCAGCAGCGCAGCGTCTCGACGTTGGCCAGCAGCGGCTTCTCGCCCAGGTAGTACTCGATCATGGTGGGCACGTAGGTGTAGACGAGTTTGTCGTCGCCGACGCCGTTGCCGATCGCGCTGGAGATGACGACGTTTCCGGCGCGGGCGGCGTTGACCAGGCCGGCCACCCCGAGCACCGAGTCGGCGCGGAACTGCAGCGGGTCCAGGAAGGCGTCGTCGATGCGCCGGTAGATGACGTCGACTTGGCGCTCCCCTTCGGTGGTGCGCATGTACACCTGGTTGTCGCGGCAGAACAGGTCGCGCCCTTCGACCAGCTCGACGCCCATCTGACGGGCCAGCAGCGAATGCTCGAAATACGCCGAGTTGTAGACGCCCGGGGTCAGCACCACCACCGTCGGGTCGGCCTCGTTGGTGGCCGCGGAGTTGCGCAGCGCCCGCAGCAGGTGGGAGGCGTAGTCGTCGACGGAACGCACGCGATGCGTGGCGAACAGGTTCGGGAAGACGCGCGCCATGGTGCGGCGGTTCTCCATTACATAGGAGACGCCCGACGGCGAGCGCAGATTGTCCTCGAGGACCCGGAAATTGCCCTTTTCGTCGCGGATCAGATCGATGCCGGCGACGTGGATCCGGACGCCGTTGGGCGGGACGATGCCCATCGCCTGGCGGTGGAAATGCTCGCACGAGGTGACCAACCGGCGCGGGATCACCCCGTCGTTGAGGATTTCCTGGTCGCCGTAGATGTCGTCGAGGTACATCTCGAGCGCCTTGACCCGCTGGGTGATGCCGCGTTCGAGCCGGGCCCACTCGGCGGCCGAGATGACCCGCGGCACCAAGTCCAGCGGAAAGGGCCGCTCCTGGCCCGACAAAGAGAAGGTGATGCCCTGGTCGAGGAACGCGCGCGAGAGCGCTTCGGCGCGAGCCTTGAGCTCCGAGGCGTCCGACGGCGCAAGTTCGGCGTAGATGCCCTTGTAGGGGCCACGAACGGCGCCCTGGGCGTCGAACATCTCGTCGAAGGCCATGTCGTAGGCGTCCGAGGATGTGTTGTATCCGCCGAAAATCCGCTCAGAACGCGCAGCGCGAAAACCCCGCCTGGTCTCCTCAAGCTGGTTCGTCAGACTCACTGTTCAGATGCTGCCTCAAATCGATGTTCTGGCAGCCGACGTGTTCCCGTTTTGGGAGAAAACGTAACTCACTGATAACCTGGGCAATCGCTGTGGTGATTTCCGGCGCCCCAACCAAACGTCTGATCGAAGAAGGAACTCGAGCGTGGCCAACATCAAGTCGCAGCAGAAGCGCAACAAGACGAACGAGCGCGCTCGCCTGCGCAACAAGTCGGTGAAGTCGTCGCTGCGCACCGCCGTCCGCGCGTTCCGCGAGGCCACCAGCGCCGGCGACAAGGAGAAGGCCGCCGAGTTGCTGGTGTCGACCAACCGCAAGCTGGACAAGGCCGCCAGCAAGGGCGTGATTCACAAGAACCAGGCCGCCAACAAGAAGTCGGCGCTGGCGCAGGCCCTCAACAAGCTCTGAGGCCCGGCCTCAGCGTCCGCGCTGGGCGGCTAGCTCGGCAACCTGCCTGACCGCGGATTCCAGGGCGTAGTCGGCGTCGGCCACCGCCCCCTTGACGTTCGCGTTGAGCGCCGCGACCACCTGCATCGCCGCGGCCACCGTGTCGCGCGACCAATGCCGGGCCTGTTTCTGGGCCTTCTGCACCCGCCAGGGCGGCATGCCCAGCTGCGACGCCATCCGGTACGGATCGCCCGACAGCGGTCCGACCCGGCCGATGGTGTGGATCGCCTCGGCCAGGGCGTCCGCCAGTACCACCAAGGGCTCCCCTCGCATCATCGCCCAGCGCAGCGCCTCGGCTGCTCCCTCGATGTCGCCGGCCACCGCCTTGTCGGCGATGTCGAAGCCCTTCACCTCGGCCTTGCCGCTGTGATAGCGCCGCACCGCGGCGGCGTCGACGGCCCCGCCGGTGTCGGCGACCAATTGGGAGCAGGCGGACGCCAACTCGCGCAGGTCGGAGCCGACCGCGTCCAGCATCGCGGTCACGGTCTGCTCGTCGGCCTTGACGCGCAGGGCGCGGAACTCCTTGCGGACGAAGTCAATGCGTTCGCTGAGCTTGGTGATCCGCGCGCACGGGTGCACCTGGGCGCCGAGCTTCTGCAGGTCGGTGGCCAGCGCCTTGGCCCGCCCGCCGCCCGAGTGCACCACCACCAGCACGACGCCCGCCGGCATGTCGGTCGCGGCCGAAACAATCACTGCGGCAGCGTCTTTGCCCGCTTCGCCGGCCGCCTCCAGCACGACGATGCGTTCGTCGGCGAACAGCGAGGGGCTCAGCAGCTCGGCGAGCTCGTAGGTGCTGACGTCACCCGCCCGCATCCGGTTGACCGGAATGTCCGCGTCGTTGCCGGCCCGTTTCCGCGCCGACCGCAGCACGTCGGCCACCGCCCGCTCGACCAGCAGCTCCTCATCTCCCAGCACCAGGTGCAACGGCGAAACCTCGCTCACCCCATGATGGTGTCACGGCCGACCGACGATCCCGGACAGCGCCCAGGCCAGCCCGGCCAGCGCGGCCACTCCCGAGACGAGGCGGAACGGGCGCCACCGCCACAGCACGATCGCCAGCACGGTCACACCACCGACGAGCATCGTGCCGGGCGTGCCCTCCGGGACCGGCACCGTCGCCCCGGGCAGGCCGGCCGCCCAGCGGGCCACGCCGGCCACCCACCACAACTCGGGGCCGGTGAAGCGAATGAGCAGCCGCGCGGCGGCCGGCCATAGCGGGCAGAGTGCCGCGGCCGCGGTGCCCAACACCGTGATCGGCGCGATCACGGCCGCCACGACGAGGTTGGCGGCGGCGGCGACCACGCTGAACCGGCCGGAGATCGCCGCGACCAGCGGCGCGGTCACGATCTGCGCGGCCCAGGCGACGGCCAGCGCATCGGCCAGCGGCTTGGGCCAACCTCGGGCCGTCAGCCGCCGCGACCAGACCGGTGCGACGACGATCAGCGCGGCCGTGGCGAGCGCAGACAACGCGAACCCGACGTCGACGGCCAGCTGCGGGGCGACGGCAAACAACAGCAGCACCGTGGCGGCAAGGGCCGGAATGGCTTGGCGCCGACGCGAAGACAGCATGCCCGCCAACGCGATGGCGCCCATCACCGCGGCGCGCAACACGCTGGCGGTCGGTTGCACGACGATGACGAAGGCCACCAAAGCCAGCGCGGCAAGGACGACGGCCGTCCGGGGGCCGACCAATCGGGCCGAGAACAGCACGGCGGCACACACGATCGTCACGTTGGCCCCCGACACCGCCATCAGGTGCGTCATGCCGGCCGCGCGGAAGTCACGCCCCATGTCGCTGGACACCGCCGAGGTGTCGCCGAGCACCAGCGCGGGCAGCAGCGCGGCCTGCTCGCCGGGCAACGCCTCGCGGACCGCCGCGGAGAACCGGCTGCGCACGCTGTGCGCCACCCGTTGCACGGCGCCCGCGGCGCCCATGGTCGGCCGGCCCGACGCGTTGAGCACCGCGACCGTCAAATCGCGCCGCATCGGGCGGCCGATGCGCGCGCTGAACCGCAGCGGCTGTCCCACCATCAGCCCACCGAAATCCGCGGCGCGCGCGAAAACGACGACCCGCCCGGAGGTCTCGTCGTCCCGCAGGCGTTGCAGGGTGGCCCGAAACATCAACCGGGCGCTACCCAACGACACCGGGCTCTCGGTGGGGGTGACCGTGACCGCGGCGGTCATGCCGTACACCGCGGCGATCGGGTGGTGATCGACCGCGTCGGCGCGCAGCGCGATTGCGAACCCGAAACCCGCCCCCACGACGCCGATCGCCGCGAGCGCGGCGCTGATCGCCCGTAACCGCGTCCCTGCAGCGGGACGGTCTCGCGCGCGCCACGCCAGCGCTGCCGAGGCGCCGATCAACACGACGCAGCACCAGGCGAGGGCGCGCCCGATCGGCCACCAGATCCCGCCGGCGGTGACCGCCCAGCAGGTCAGCGCCGCCGGCACCAGGCGCACATCGACTCGGGCGCCGGGCGGGGCACCCAACGCGGGGTGATGCACCCGGGTCAGACACGGACCAGGGCGCGTAGCTTCTCCAGCCGCGCCGGCCCGATGCCCTCGACATCGGCGAGCTGGTCCACGCTGGTGAACTTGCCGTTGGCCTGCCGCCACGCCACGATCGCGGCGGCGGTGACCGGCCCGACGCCCGGCAGCGCGTCGAGTTCCTGGACGGTCGCGGTGTTGAGGTTGACCGCCTCGCCCGCTTTCGGCTTGACCGATCCCGACCCCGGCCGCGGGGGCGGCGCTTTCGACGTGGGCGTCGATCCGGAGGCGACCGAACTGCCCAGCGCCGTCGGCTGCCCCGGCGCGGGAGCGAGACCGACCACGATCTGCTCGCCGTCGCCGAGCGGTCGCGCCATGTTCAGTCCGATGGTGTCGGCGCCGTTCACCGCGCCGCCGGCGGCCTGCAGCGCGTCGGCGATGCGGGCGCCGGGCGCGAGGGTCACCAGCCCAGGGGTGTGCACCAGGCCGACCACGCTGACCACCACCGGGTGGTCCGGTTCGGCGGCGGGGCTCGCCGAGGAGCGCGGGCTCGCCGTCGACACCTTCTCCACCGGCGGCAGCTTGGCCGACATCACCGGCGCCGGCCGGTCGCGCACCAACGTGAACACCGTGACCAGCACGGCCAGCGCCGCCACGATCGCCAACCCGATGGCGCCCGCGCGTCCCGGGTCGGCGCGCACCTTCGCCACCCAGCCCCGATCGTGGGACGCGTCGGGCAGCCAGCGCGGCAGCAGCGAGTTCTGGTCGTCGTCCGCGGAGTCCTCGGCCGACGTCGTCCCGGAATCCCCGGCAGCCGCATCGGCATCCGGTTCGGCGCGGAGCCGCCGCTGCAGGCGCTCCGCCGGAAGTTCTGTTCGCATGGGCCGACCGTAGGTCCGACCGCAGCCGCAACCGCCCCGCCGAAGGACGCCTCCGGGCCGATCTGTGGATTAACCCGAGGCTGTGCACAGGGCTCGCACGGGATGGGTCAAGATGGAGGTTGAGCGAACGACCAGCATCGCCAGAAATCGGCTTTGGGCGGCGGGTCGCCACGGTCACCCCGACACGACAGGAGGCTGCCATGCAACTGGCGCTCACACCCGAGGAAGCCGCGTTCCGCGACGAACTCCGCAGCATCTACACGACCAAGATCCCGCAGGAGTTGCGCGACCGGGTGCGCCAGGGCTCGGCGGAAGTGAACCGCGACGACATCGTCACCAGCCACAAAATCTTGCACGAACACGGTTTGGCGGTACCGAACTGGCCGGTCGAGTGGGGCGGCAAGGACTGGACGCCGACCCAGCACCAAATCTGGGCCGACGAGATGCAGCTGGCGTGCGTCCCGGAGCCGCTGAACTTCAACACTAAGATGGTGGGCCCGGTGATCGCCGAATTCGGTTCGGAGGAAGTCAAACAACGCTTCCTGCCCCCGACGGCCAGCCTCGACATCTGGTGGTGCCAAGGGTTCTCCGAGCCGGAGGCCGGGTCGGACCTGGCGTCGCTGCGCACCACCGCAGTCCGCGACGGCGACAGCTACGTCGTCAACGGCCAGAAGACCTGGACCACCCTCGGCCAGTACGCGGATTGGATCTTCTGCCTGGTCCGCACCGACCCGCAGGCGCCCAAGCGCCAGGCCGGCATCTCGTTCCTGCTGTTCGACATGAAGACGCCGGGCATCACGCTGCGGCCCATCAAGACGATCGACGGCGGCCACGAGATCAACGAGGTGTTTTTCGAAGACGTCCGCGTGCCGGCCAATCAGCTTGTCGGAGAAGAGAACAAGGGCTGGACGTACGCGAAATTCCTGCTGGGCAACGAGCGCACCGGCATCGCCGGCGTGGGCCGGACCAAGGTGCGTCTCGCCGAGGTGAAGAAGCACGCCGCGGCCACCGGGGTGCTCGACGATCCGTTGTTCGCGGCGCGGCTGGCCGAAGCCGAAAACGAGCTGCTCGCACTGGAACTCACGCAGTCGCGCGTCGTCACCGACTCCGCGAACGGGCAGCCCAACCCGGCCTCGTCGGTGCTCAAACTGCGCGGCAGCCAGTTGCAGCAGATCGCCACCGAACTGCTCGTCGAGGTCGCCGGGCCGGATGCGCTCCCGGCCAACGGCGAAGACATCTCGTCGCCGTCCTGGGCCCAGCACAGTGCGCCGCACTACCTCAACTACCGCAAGACGTCGATCTACGGCGGCAGCAGCGAAGTGCAACGCAATATCATCGCGTCCACCATTCTGGGATTGTGAGGCAGCCATGGACTTTCAGTTGAGCGACGAGCAGTCCCTGCTCCGCGACACCACCCGCGACCTGCTGGCGCGCACCTATGACCCGGAAAGCCGCAACAAGGTCATCGGCTCCGATCTGGGCTGGAGCCGCGAGGTCTGGAGCCAGCTCGCCGACACCGGGATCCTCGGGCTGGGATTCGAGCCCGACGAGTCCGGCCAGATCGAGATCGCGGTGGTGCTGACCGAGATCGGGCGCCGGCTGGCCCCCGAACCCGTCCTGCACGCCGCGCTGGGACCGGGTGCGCTGATCGCCGAGCTGGGCAGCCAGGATCAGAAGCAGCTGCTCGACGAGGTCGCGTCCGGGCAACGGCTGCTGGCCTTCGCCCACCTCGAGCCGGGCCAACGCAGGCCGTCCGCCGAGTTGGCCACCAAGGCTGCGCAGCAAGGTGATTCGTGGACGGTGAGCGGCCGCAAGAACCCGGTGCTCGCCGGGGACTGCGCCGACACCTTGGTGATCAGCGCCGCCCTGCCCGACGGCGGCACGGGCCTGTTCCTGGTCGACGCGGGCGCCGAAGAGACTTTGACACGGCACCCGTACCGCACCTTCGACGGGCAGCGCGGCGCCCAGATCGACCTCGACTCCGCCGCCGCCGAACCTCTGGGTGAGGCGGCCGACGCGTCGGGCGCCATCCGCAACGCCATCATCCGCATCCAGTCGGCGCTGTGCGCCGAGGCGCTCGGGGCGATGGAGGAATCGCTGCGCCTGACGACCGATTACCTCAAGACCCGCAAGCAGTTCGGTGTCACGCTCAACAAATTCCAGGCGCTGACACAGCGGGCCGCCGACATGTACGTGTCGCTGGAACTGGCCCGCAGCATGAGCCTGTACGCGGCGATGTCGATCGCCGACGGCAACCTCGATCCGGTGATCGCCTCGCGCGCGAAACTGCAGATCGGCCGCTCGGGCCGGCACATCGCGCAGGAGTCGATCCAGATGCACGGCGGCATCGGCGTGACCGCGGAGTACCCGATCAGCCACTACGCCGCCCGGCTCACCGCCATCGAACACACGCTGGGCACCTCCGGTGAGCACCTGCACAACCTGATCGACCGGCTCGGCGACTACGAGCTTGTCCGCCTCTGACCCATGGCCGAGCTGTCGGACAGGGTCATCGAGTTTCTGTCGGCCGGCACCCGCACCGGGATGCTGGGGTACGTCGCCGCCGACGGCCGGCCGCTGGTCACCCCGGTGTGGTTCGTCGTCGACGAGGGTCAGCTGGCCTTCAACACCGGCCGTGACACGTCGAAAGGGCGTGCGATAGCGCGTGATTCACGCGTCGTGATCTGCGTCGACGACCCGCACCCGCCCTACTCGTTCGTCCAGGTTCAGGGCGTGGCGACGGTGAGCGAAGACCCCGCGGACGTGCTGGACATCGCCACCCGCACCGGCGCCCGGTACATGGGCGCCGAGCGCGCCGAGGAGTTCGGCCGGCGCAACTCCTCGCCCGGCGAGCTCGTGGTGCGGGTGCGGCCGACCAAGATCAACGCGGGATTCGACATCAGCGACTGAGCGCGTGACCGGCCGAACGTCGAGTTGTTGGGCCGACACGCCGGCTTTCCGCGCCACAAGTCCAAGTTCGCGCCGACGCGCCGGCGCCGGATGTTACGACGCCTCCTCGACCGGTTCCGGTTCCGCATCGGGCAGCTGGGCCACGAGATACTCGGCGAGCCCCCCGATGGTCGGATAGTCGAAGACCGCCGTCGCGTTGATGGTGAACTTGCCGCCGAACTGGCTGTGCAGCCGGTTGCGGAGCTCGATGGCCATGAGCGAATCCGTGCCCAGGTCCAAGAACCGGCTGCTCGCGGCGGGCGGCGACGCGAGTCGCAGGAAGTTCTGCACCTCGCGCTGCAGGAATTCGGTCACGAAACCGGCACGCTGGGGCACCGGAATCTCCATCAGCTGCTTGAGCAACTCGCTGTCACCGGTCACCTCCCCGGCGGCACTGGGCAACACCAGATCGAGGATCGGCGGACGCGAACTGCCCAGCACCTTCGCGGCACGCTGCCAGTTGGCCTTGAGGACGGTGGCCTGGCCGGTGCCGTTCGCGACGACCTCGGCGAGGGCGCCGAGCGCGGCCGACGGTTCCAGCGGAATCAGGCCCTGCGCACTGATATTGGCGGTCGCGGCCTCCGAAGACGCCATGCCCCCTTGAGCCCAGGGACCGAAGTTGACCCCCGTGGCGGGCAAGCCTTGCGCCCGTCGCTGCGCGACCAGGCCGTCGAGCAGCGCGTTGGCGGTCGCGTAGTTGGACTGGCCGGGCGAACCGAACAAACTCGACACCGACGACGACACGATGAAGAAGTCCAGCTCGTCGTCCTTCGTCAGCCTGTCGAGGTGGTAGGCGCCGATCGCCTTGGGCAACAGTGTCGTTCGGAATCGCTCCACGGTCTGCTGCGACAGCAGCGCGTCGTCGAGCACGCCCGCCAGGTGCACCACACCGGCCAGCGGCGGCAACTCCGACCGGATGCGCTCCAGCAGACCCGCCACCTCGGACTCGTCGCGAACGTCGGCGGTGAAGACGTGGACGCGGCACTTGTAGCGCTCGGTGATCTCCTCGATCAGCCGTTGCGCGTCCGCACCGGGCTCGCGCCGGCTGGTCAGCACGATGTCTCCGGCGCCGAGTTGGGCCAGATGCGACGCCGTGTGCAGACCGATCGCGCCGAGCCCGCCGGTGATCAGGTAGCTCCGATCGGGCCGCGGCTGCAGCGGATTCGGAATCTGGACCACGATCTTCCCGATGTGCCGCGCCTGCTGCATGCGGCGGAACGCGGCCCTCGCCTCGGTCAGGGGATAGATCTCGGCGGGCAGCGGCGTCCACTCGCCGTCGGCCAGACCTTGCGACACCTCGGTGAGCAAGTCGCGAATGCGATCGGGTTCGGTGAACATCACCGTGTCCAACGCCACGATCTCGTAGGCGATATCGGGACGCGCCTGCGCCATCTGCTCGGGTGTCCAGATGTCGCGTTTGGCGATCTCGGCGAAGCGGCCGTTCTGGGCGGTGGCCTTCAGCGTCGCCTCGATGAACCCCTCGCTGGTCAGGGAGTTGAGGACCACATCCACGCCGGCACCGCCGGTGTCCGCCAGGATCTGATCGGCGAAATCCGTTGTCCGCGAGTCGTAGACGTGCTTCACGCCGATCTTGCGCAGCGTCGCACGCTTGAAGGTGCTCGCCGTGGCGAACACTTCGGCACCGAACCGCTGCGCCATCTGGACCGCCGCCAGGCCCACACCGCCGCTGGCGGCGTGAATGAGGACCTTGTCACCGGGCTTCAGCTGCGCCCAGTCAAAGGACAGCCGCACCGTCAGCGCCGCGGCGGGAATGGTGGCCGCCTCGACCGCGCTCACCCCATCGGGGATCGGCGCCAGGAACTGGGCCGGCACGTTGAACCGGCTGGAGAACGCGCCCTGCATGGAGCCGTAGACACGTTGTCCCACTTCGACTCCGGTGACGCCGGCGCCCAATTGGGTGACGACGCCGGCGAAGTCGCCGCCGATCGGTCCGGGATCGCCCGGGTAGAGGCCGAGGACGTTGAGCACGTCGCGGAAGTTGAGGCCCGCGGCCTCGACCCGGACCTGCACGTAGCCCTCGTCCGGCGCGGGCACCTCCGCCTCGGTCAGCCGCAGGTTGTCGATCGCGCCGCGTTCGGTGGGCGCCAGGGCAAAGTCGCGCCCGCGGGGCACCGTGAGATGACCGCTGCGCGCCCACGGCAACAACCGCGAGGCCAGCAGCTTTCCTTGCCGCACGGCCAGTTCCGGTTCCTGGAGGGACGGGTCCGGGGTGCCCAGCAGCGCGGCCAGCGCGTGCACGGCCTCGGGTGAGCCGTCGCAATCAACGAGCTTGGCGCGCAGCGCCGGTTCCTCGTTGATCGTGGTGCGGCCGAAGCCCCACAGCGCCGCCTGCACCGGGTCGACGGGCTCGCCGGATTCGGTGGCCACCGCACGCTCGGTGACGATCCACAATCCGCCGGGCAGCTTCACCTCCCCGCGTTGCACGGTGTGCACGGCGCTGAGCAGATTGGCGATCTCGGTCTCGAGGCGCGCCGTGACGTCCGCGCTCGACTCTTCCCCGTTCGGCGCCGTGCTGCGCCAGACGATACCGGCGAACGGCAACCCGCGCTCGTGGGCTTGAGTCAGCACCTGCCCCAACGGATCCGGATCGTTGGCGCGGTCGAGCGGGATGCACCCCGGGACCTTGGCGGCCAGTTCGTCGAAGCCGGCGATCAGCCAGGTGCCGGCGGGCTCGCCGGCTTCTTCGCTCGCCGGTGGCGGCACCTCGTGCCAGCCGAGGGTGTAGAGCAGCCGGGTGGCGTCCCCACCCAGGCCCCGCAGCAGCGCCTCGCGCGGTGCGCGCTTGACCGTGAACTCGCGAATCCCGCCCAGGTGACGGCCATCCCGGTCCACGAAATCGAGGTCGAAGACCTGGGTTTCGCTGTTGAGTTCGCTGCTGTGCCACCTCGCGCGGCAGTAGAACCGCCGAGGCATCTTCTCCCGCAACGCCACTTGGCCGTAGCGCAGCGGCAGGAACAGATCGTTGACGCCCTGTTCGGCCGCGAGCAGCGCGGGGAAGGCCGGGAATGCGACACCGGTGCACAGGTCCATCAGCACCGGATGCATCGGTTCGCTGCCGAGTTGCTCGGCGAGTTCTTCGCCGACGAGGATGTCGCCGATCGCCTCACCCTCGCCGAGCCACAGCGACTTCAGGGACCCCGACCAAGTCGGCCCCCACGCCAGCTCCAGGTCGGCGAAGGTCTCGAACAATTCCTGCGGGCGCATGCGGTTCAGGCGCTCGACCGTTTCGTCGATCGGATCACCCTTGGCTGCCGGCTCGTCATCCGCGCCGGCGCTGACGGTGCCCTCGGCGTTCAGCGACCATTCGGCGCCGCGTTCACCGTACGGGCGGCTGTGCGCTTGGAACGTGGATACACCGCCGTCCTGCAGCGGGTGCAGGGTGAGCTGCACCTCGGCGAGAGCTCTTCTCGGGCAAGATGATCGGCTCGTAGAAGAAGACGTCCTTCACCCGCGCCGGGGCGCCGACCGCGGCCAAGGCCATCGCCGCGTAGGTAGCCCCGGGGACGACGACGGTCCCGTAGATGACGTGATCGGACAGCCACGGCTGCGATTTGACGGACAGCCTGCTGGTGTAGACCGAGTCGCCGGAGGCGAGGTCCTTCGCGTTGCCGAGAATGCCCGAGGACGGGCCGGCCCCGCCGTCGAGGGCGATGCCGGACGTCTTCGGCCAGAAGCGTCGGCGCTGGAACGGATAAGTGGGCAACTCGACCGTGCGACGCGGCTGACCATGCAGCGCAGCGAAATCGGGGCGAAGCCCGCCGACGTAGGCCGCGGCCAGCGCGTCGGCGATCTGGCGCCGATCGCCAATACCCTTGCGCAGCGAGACGATCGCGCGCGGCGCGGACAGGTGCTCCGGCCAGACCTGCACCGCGGCGCCCGTCAGTACCGGTTGCGGCCCGATCTCCATCAGCACCGAGCAACCCAGCGCCGCTACCGTGCGCACACTTTCGGCGAACTGCACCGGCTGCCGGGAATGCCGACGCCAGTACTGCGCGTCCAGCGGCGTCTGGGTCGTCAGCACGGCGCCGGTGCGGTTGCACACCAGCGGCATCGTCGGGGCGGCGAACCGGAATTGCGCCGCGTACGCCTCGAATTCGTCGAGCACCGGATCCAACAGTTCCGAGTGGAAGGCGTGGCTGGTCTGCAGCCACGTGCAGCGGATCCCCTCGTCACCGCACTTGGCGACGATCTGCTCGAGGTCCTCGCCCGGCCCCGACAGCACGGTGTTGGGCCCGTTGTACGCCCCGACCGACACTCGCGGGAATTCGCCGGCAGCCTGCTCGACGTGCTTGGCGTCGGCGAACACCGCCACCATGCGCCCGCCTTCGGGCAGGCTGCCGAACATCCGGCCGCGCTCGGCCATCAGCCGGGCGCCGTCCTCGAGGCTGAACACGCCAGCCACACATGCCGCCGCGTACTGGCCCACGCTGTGCCCCAGCACCACATCGGGTTGGATCCCCCACGACTGCCACAGCCGGGCCAGGCCCATCTCGACGGCGAACAGCGCCGGCTGCGCAAAGGACGTGTGCCGCAGCCTTTGCCCGGCTTCGCCTCCCGTTTCGCGATCGGTGGCGAACAGCACCTCCAGCAACGGATGCGGCAGGATCTCGGCGACCGCGTCGGCACAACGTGTCACGGTGTCGGCGAAAACCGGCTCGGTGTCGAACAATTCACGCGCCATGCCCGGGTACTGGCTGCCCTGGCCGGTGAACAACCACGCCGTCGTCGGGTGGTGGGTGTGCTCGCCCCGCACGACGCCGGGTCGCAGGCGATTCTCGGCCAATTCGGCCAGCGCCTCGCGCGCACCCTCGACCGAGTCCACGACCAGCGCGGCGCGGTGTTCGAAGTGCGAGCGGCCCGTTCCGGCGGTGAGGCACACCTCGGCGAGATCCGCGTCCGGGTGGGTGGTCAGCCACTTCTGGTAGCGCCACGTCAACGCCACCAGCGCTTCCGGTGACCGCGCGGACAGCGCCAGCACGCTCGGCTGTCCATCCCGGGCCTGGCCCGTCGACTCCGTCGCGGCGTCGTCGGCAGGGTGCCGGTCGGCGGAGGCGGCTCTCGCCGGCGCCTCCTCGACCAGCACGTGCGCGTTGGTGCCCGTGAACCCGAAGGAACTCACCCCGGCGCGCCGCGGTCTGCCGTTGGCCCGCCACGGCATCGCCGTGTCCACGACCCGCACCGGCAGCGAATCCCACGGGATGTGCGGCGACGGCTCGTCGAAGTGCAGGCTTTGCGGCAAGACCTCGTGCTGCAGCGACAACACGACCTTGATCAAACCGGCTGCGCCGGAAGCCGATTCGGTGTGCCCGATGTTGGTCTTCACCGAGCCCATCAGCAGCGGCCGGTCCGCGTCGCGGGCATCCCCGTAGGCGGCCGCGGCCGCCTGTACCTCGATCGGATCACCGAGCGGGGTGCCCGTCCCGTGCGCCTCGAGATAGTCGACGTCCCCGCCGGCCAGGCCGGCGCGCGCCAGCACCGAGCCGATAAGCCGTTGCTGCGCACCACCATTGGGCACCGTCAGACCGCTGGACGCCCCGTCCTGGTTGACCGCGCTGGCGGGGATGACCGCGCAGATCCGGTCGCCATCGCGCTCCGCGTCGCTCAGCCTCTTCAGTACGAGAATCCCGCAGCCCTCGCTGCGCACGTAACCGTCGGCGGAGGCGTCGAAGGTCTTGCAGCGCCCGACGGGCGAAAGCATCCGCGCGCGGGATGCCGCGACGACCGTCACCGGACTCAGCAACACGTTCACGCCGCCGGCCAGTGCCATGTCGCAGTCACCGGAATGCAGCGCCTGGCAGGCCTGGTGGACGGCGACCAACGCCGAGCTGCATGCGGTGTCGATCGCCACCGCCGGTCCTTCCAATCCCAGCGCGAAGGCGACCCGGCCGGAGATGGCGTTGAGCGCGTTGCCGGTGATGAAGTGGGGTTCGATCTTGTCGATCGACTCCGAGGACAACAGGTGCGCATATTCGTTGGCCGCCACGCCCACGAAAATCCCGGTTGGGCTGCCGCGCAAGGCGGCCGGCGCGTACCCCGCCCTTTCGAGGCCCTCCCACACGGTTTCGAGCATCAGCCGCTGCTGCGGCTCGATCCAGACGGCCTCGCGGGGTGAGATGCCGAAGAATTCGGGATCGAACCCGTCGATTTCGTCGAGGAAGCCGCCGAACCGCGTGTAGGTCTTGCCCGCTGCGTCCGGATCGGGGTCGTAGAACTCGTCGATGTCAAAGCGGTCCTCGGGGACCTCGCGGATCGCATCGACCCCGTCGGACAGCAACTCCCAGAACGCTTCCGGGTCGGGTGCGCCGGGGAAACGGCAGGACACCGCGACGATCGCGATCGGTTCATCCGTGCGCGTCGTCACGACCGATGCCGGCTGCGGTCTCGGTTTCGGCGACCCCGGGTCGCCGAGTTCGAGCACGTCGCGCAGCAGGTAGTCGGCCACGTCGGACAGCCGTGGGTGATCCATCGCCAGGGTGGCCGGGATCTCCTTGCCCACCCCCTGTTCGATGCGGCGCCGCAATTCGACGGCCATCAGCGAATCCATGCCGAGATCGAAAAAGCCTGCGTCCTCCCGGATCTCCGCGGCATCGACGCGCGTCACCTCCGCCACCGCGTCCCGCAGGTAGTCGGTCAGAAGTTTCTTGCGCTGCTGCACCGGGGCACCGGTGAGCCGCTCCACCAACGGGGTCTTCCCCGCGACGGTCGCGGACGGCCCCGCGGTACTCGTCAGGCCGGGCACCTCGCGTTCCAACTCCGCCAGGAACGCCCGCCTTCCCGCCTGCTGATAGAGCGGCAAGAAGCGGGCCCAGTCGATGCGGGCCACCACACCCTGCGCGAGGCCCTGCCCCGCCGCAGCGGCCACGGCATCGGCCAGACCCGCGAGCGCATCGGCGGGAGACAGCGTCCGGACTCCGCGCTGATCGAGTCGGGCGCGGGATTCCGCGTCGGCCATGCCCGCCGACCACGGCCCGAAGTTGACGCTGACGGCGAGGGTGCCCTGCCCGCGCAGGCGCCAGGCCAGCGCGTCGAGGAAGGCGTTCGCGGCGCCGTAGGCGGTCTGGCCGAAGCCGCCCCACACCGAGGCGATCGAGGAGGTGCTGATGAAGAAGTCGAGATCGAGGTCGGCCGCCGCCTCGCTCAAATGCCAAGCGCCCCAGACCTTGCCGGCGAAGACGCGATCGACCTCGGCGTCCTGCAGCGCGCTCAGCGGGGTGGTGCCGATCTCGCCCGCGGCGTGCACGATGCCGGCCAGTGGTGGCAGCTCGGCCTGCACGCTTGCCAGCAGGCGTGCCACGTCGTGCGCGTCGGCGACATCGGCGGCCACGACGCGGATCTGGCACCCGTGCTGTTCGCCCAGGGCGTTGATGCGCTGTTGCGTGGCATCGCTGGGATCCCGCCGGCCGGTCAGCACCAGATGCCGGGCGCCATTCGCGGCCAGGTAGCCGGCGATCTCCAGTCCGATCGCGCCCAGCCCGCCGGTCACCAAATACGTTGCGTCGCCGCGCAGGTGCAGCGGTGTCCCGCTCGGCGGCGCAGAGCGCCGCGCCAACCGGGGTGTGTAGACCGCCCGATCACGCAGCGCGAGCTGGTCTTCCCGGACGGCCGAGCCGTGCGGCGCGGCGATCCGGTCGACGAGCGCAGACCATTCGTCGGCCGCGTTGTCGCCGCCCCCTGACAGGTCCGCGAGTCCGCCCCACACGTGCGGGAGTTCCAGCGAGGCGGCTCGGCCGAATCCCCACAGGCAACTCTGATGCGGCGCCACCGTGTCCGTGTCGGCGACGCGCTGCGCGCCGCGGGTCACGATCCAGATGGGGCTGCGCAGTTCGGCGGCCACCGCCGCCCGAAAGACCCGCCGCGTTCCGCCCAGGATCCGGTGTTGCATCCGCAACAGTGACCGCATCGACGGTGTGGCCCCGGCTTCCAGGGCCGCGACATGCACGATGCGTAACGCTGCATCGTCGGTTGCCGCAGCGCACAACGTTTCCGCGAGCCGTTCCTCGTCGGCGTCGGACGCCGGCAACCCGACCACTTGGTGCGGTTGGTTGCGCGCGGCCAGCAGGTCGACCAACGGCCGGACCGCGTCGGCACCATCGGAGACGACGATCCAGCTGCCTGCCTGGTCCACGTCGGCACCGGAGAGCGGAGAGGTTGCTCTGTCCCAGCGGATCTCGTAGCGGTCGTCCACGATGGACCGGGTCGTGCGCTGTTGATTGTGTTGCGCCGCAAGCTTGGTGAGCACCCGCAGGGTGTGCTGGTCGTCGCTCGCACCGCCGAGCAGGGCGGCGAGTTCCTCGATCCGGCCGTCCTCGAGCAGGCGGACGGCTTCGGTTCGCGGTCCGCCGGTGTCCCCGGGTTGCTCGGGGCGCTCGCGATCGTCCCGGAACCAGTATTGACGGCGCTCGAACGGATAGGTGGGCAGGTCGAGCTTTCGCGCGTGCAGCCGCCGCAAGGCGGCGAAATCGGGCAGGTCGCCCAGCACATACGCGTCGGCGACCGCTTCGGTGATCTGGCGGTGGTCAGCGGTATTGCGCCGCAGCGACGTGATCACCCGGGGCGCGGTGACCGGGTCGGGCCACGCGCCGAGAGCCGCGGCGGTAAGGACCGGTCGGGGGCCGATCTCGAGCAGCAGTTTGCAGTTCATCTCGGCAAGCGTGCGCACGCTCTTGGCGAATTGCACCGGCTGGCGCGCGTGCCGGCGCCAGTAGGCACCGTCGAGCTTCACGCTGCGACCCAGCGCGGTTCCGGTGCGGTTGTCGACCAAAATCCGTTGCGGCGCAGCGAAGTCGAATCCTCCCGCATACGCCTCGAATTCGTCGAGGATGGGGTCCAGGAGCGCCGAGTGGAACGCGTGGCTGGTGTCGAGCCAGTCGCACCGGACACCATCGGCCGACAATGCGGCCACCGCGCGCTCCAAATCGGCTGCCGGACCGGACAATACGGTGTTGGCACCGTTGTAGGCGGCCACGGACAGGCTGGGAGACTCGTCGGTCAGCCGCTCGACCCGCTCGGCCGCGGTGAACACCGCGACCATCCGGCCACCGGAAGGCAAGCTGCCGAAGAGACGGCCGCGTTCGGCCATCAACAGCGCGCCGTCCTCGAGGCTGAGCACCCCCGCGACGCAGGCCGCCGAGTACTGGCCGACGCTGTGGCCCAGCACCACGTCGGGCTCGAAGCCCCACGACTGCCACAGCCGGGCCAGGCCCAGCTCCACGGCGAACAAGGCCGGCTGCGCATAGGAGGTCTGCTGCAGCGTCGCTTCGCTGTCCGGGCTGTCCACATCGAAAACGACGTCCAGCAACGGCTTTTCGAGAATGTCGGCGACGGCAGCGGCGCAACGATTCAGCGTCTCGGCGAACACCGGTTCGGTGTCGAACAACTCCCGGGCCATGCCGGGGTATTGGCTGCCCTGACCGGTGAACAGCCACGCCGTCTTCGGTGTGTCATGGGATTCTCCGCGAAACAAACCGGGCGCCGGGCGCTCCTCGGCGAGCGCGCCCAGCAGCTCCATGGCGGATTCGCGCGAATTGACCACCAACGCGGCCCGCTGCTCCAGGTGCGCCCGCCCCGCCCCGGCGGTAAAGCACACGTCCGCCAGGGTGGCCTCCGGGTTCGCGCTCAGCCAGACGCGGTATTCGTCGGCGAGCCGCATCAACGCCGCGGGCGTTCGGGCCGACAGCGGAAGGATGCTGAACCGCCGGTCCCCGGGCGCATCGAACGGGGTCGGTGCCGCGGGGACCGATACCGCCTGTTCGGGCGCTTCCTCGACAATGACGTGAGCGTTCGTCCCGGCAAAGCCGAATGAGCTGATCCCCGCAATGCGCCGTTGTCCGTTGCGTTTCCAGGGCGTGGCCTCCTTGACGACTTCCACCGCCAGCCGTTCCCAGGGGATGTGGGGCGACGGGTTCTGAAAGTGGAGGTGCTGGGGCAGCAGCTCGTTCTCCAGGGACAGGATCACCTTGATCACGCCCGCGATGCCCGCGGCCGCTTCCAGGTGTCCGATGTTGGTCTTCACCGACCCCATCAGCAGGGGCTGGTCGGGTTCGCGCCCGGTCCCCAGTACCGCTCCCGCGGCCTGGGCCTCGATGGGGTCGCCGAGCGATGTCCCGGTGCCGTGCGCTTCCAGGTACCCGACATCGCGGGGCTCGAGGTCGGCACGCTTGAGCGCATCGGCGATGACCCGTTGCTGGGCAACCCCGTTCGGAACCGTCAACCCACCAGAAGCGCCGTCCTGGTTGATCGCGCTGCCGCGGATCACCGCCCGAATCCGGTCCCCGTCGCGCAACGCGTCCTCGAGGCGTTTGATCACGATGACGCCACATCCCTCGCCGCGCACGTAGCCGTCGGCGGCCGCATCGAATGTCTTGCACCGACCGTCGGGCGCGAGCATGTGCGCGCTGGAGAACGTGATCATGGTGGCCGGGGTGAGCAGGACGTTGGCGCCGCCGGCCAGCGCGAGGTCACATTCGCCGAGGCGCAGGGCCTGGCACGCCTGATGGATGGCCACCAGCGACGAGCTGCACGCGGTGTCGACGGCGACAGAGGGACCCTGCAGCCCCAACCGATAGCTGATCCGCCCGGCCGCGGCGGCGTTCGACGTCCCGATGGCCATGTAGGCCTCGATCTCGGGATAGGTCAGCTCGTCGGAGGCCATTCCGAGGTAGTCGTGCGTGGCCAAACCGACGAAGACACCGGTGTTGCTGTCAGCGAGATCCGTTGGTGCGTAGCCCGAATGCTCGACCGCGCGCCACGCCGTTTCCAGCAAGATCCGGTGCTGCGGGTCCATCAACCTGACCTCGCGCGTCGACAAACCGAAGAACGGGGCGTCAAACCCCGTTACGTCGTCGACGAAGCCCGCACGACGGGTGACGACCTTGCCCGGCGCACCCGGCTCGGGGTCGAAGAATTCATCGGCATCCCACCTGTCCTGCGGCACTTCGGATATCGCATCCCGACCGTGCCGCAAGACGTCCCAGAACTCATCCGCGTCGGCGGCGCCCGGAAATCGCGCCGCATAACCCACGACCGCAAAACCCGATGCCGATTCCCCCAGACCTTCGACGGATGCCATGCGCTTGTCCTCTCTTGGCCGGTCAAGATCGATCCGCGCGGGGGCCCAGTTGCACTCGGAGAATCATGTCCTTTAGGCCAGCACCGCGTGTGCAGCGCCGCACTGCGCAGCGACAGCCGGCGCGGCCGTCGCCCTGCGTCCCCGCCCGGCCGCACGATCGCCACAACTCGATCGCCGCAACTCGGTCGCCAAAGACCGGTCGGATCCGTGAGCGAGTGTAGGCGGTGGCCCGCGCAGGGGTGCGACGGCGATCACTTCGAGGGTTATCTTGGTCGCGACGCCAGCGTGCCGCGGCAGTTCAAACCGAGGAGGACGAAGTTTTGCGCATCGGGAAGATAACGATCGGCTCACTCGATGATTGGACGCTGACGCCGGGCTCGGTCACCTCATGGCACCCGACCGCCGCGGCCGCCGAAAAGGCCCGACAAGCCCCGGTCAGCTCCGTGCCGGTCAGTTATATGCAGGGCCAACACCTTCGCAACTACCGCGACCGCACGGCCGCCGGACTGAATTTCTCACGGCAGATCATCGCCACCTGTGAGGTCGCCGGGACGTGCGACATCGCCGCCATGAACCACGCCGTCAACACGTACCTGCGCCGGCACGACACCTTCCGCAGTTGGTTCGAGGACACCGGTGACGGGGAGTTCATCAGGCACACCATCGGCGATCCCGCCGACATCGAATTCGCGCCGGTCGAACACGGCGAGATGACGGCTGAGGACATTCATGCTCACGTGGTGGCCATACCGAATCCGCTGGAATGGGGCTGCTTCACGTTCGGAATCATCCAGAGCGAGAACCATTTCACGTTCTTTGCGGCCATGGATCATGTCCACGGGGACGCGACATTGATCGGCACCACGATGATGGAGGCCAACGGCATGTACACGGCGTTGAGCGGGGGCGGTGAGGCCCTTACTCTTCCCGATGCCGGCAGCTTCGAGGATTTCTGCATCCGCGAACGCGAATACACGTCGGCGTTGACTCTTGATTCGCCTGAGGTGCGCGCGTGGATTGACTTCGCCGAGAACAATAATGGGGGCTTTCCCGAATTCCCGCTGCCGCTGGGTAACCCGCAGGAATCCAGTAGGAGCGACATGACCTCCGAACTGTTGATGGACGTCGCGCAGACGGAGCGATTCGAATCGGCCTGCGCGGCGGCCGGCGCGCGCTTTGTCGGGGGCCTGTTCGCCTGCCTCGCCCTGGTGGAGCACGAATTCACCGGCGCCCTGACGTATTACGGGCTCACTCCGCGGGATTCACGCAAGGCCACCGACAATTTCATGACGCAGGGTTGGTTTACCGGCTTGATTCCGATCACCGTGCCGATAGCCGCCGCCTCTTTCGGCGACGCCGCATGGGCGGCGCAGGCTTCTTTCGATAACAGCCTGGACATGGCAAAGGTGCCCTACTACCGCGTGTTGGAACTGGCGCCGTGGCTGAGCTGGCCACAGTCAAACTTTCCGGTGTCGAACTTCTTTCACGGCGGCGCCGCCCCCCTCAACGCCATTCTTGCCGCCGCCGACCTGGGACTCGCAAACAATATCGGGATCTACCCGGACGGCCGGTATTCACATCAGCTGACCATTTACATATTCCGGTACGGCGAGGGCACGGTCATGGCGATTATGCATCCCGACAACCCGGTCGCCCGGAAATCGGTTGTCCGCTATATGGAAGCGATGAAGTCGGTCTGTGTGCGGGTCGCCGGCAGCGGGAGCTGGGGACGCGTCGCGTAGCGTGGAGCACTTCGATGGCACGTGATGCGAAATCGCGTGGTTTGACCGGGCCCGGTCGAGGGCGGCCGAGTTGCCGCCGACCGGGGGTGAGGGCGGTATGCGACGGCTAGCCGATTTTGTGGTGCGGTGGCCCTGGGCAGTGATCGGGATCTGGGTCGCGATTGCGGTCGCGCTGCCGCTGACCTTCCCATCGCTCGGCGAGATGGCCGAGAAGCACCCGCTCGCCATCCTGCCCAGCGACGCGCCATCGAGCGTCACGGCCCGAAAGATGACCGAGGCGTTTCACGAGTCGGGCTCGGAAAACCTCCTGCTGGTGGTCCTGACCAACGACAAGGGTCTGGGCCCGGCCGACGAAGCCACCTACCGCACACTGGTGGATACGCTGCGCCAGGACACGCGAGATGTGTTGATGCTGCAGGATTTCGTCAGCACACCGGCCCTGCGCTCGGCCGTGACCAGCAAAGACCACAAGGCCTGGGTGCTCCCGGTCGGCGTTGCGGGCGAGCTGGGCACTCCCAGCTCGTATGCCGCGTTCAACCGGATCGACGGCATCGTCCAACGCGTCGTCAGCGGCACGCCGCTGACGGTCAACCTGACCGGCCCCGCGGCGACCGTCGCCGACCTCACGGTCGCCGGCGCTCGGGATCGGATGCCCATCGAGCTGGCGATCGCGGTTCTGGTGCTCGTCGTCCTGCTGGTGATCTACCGCAGCGCGGTCACCATGCTGCTGCCGTTGCTGAGCATCGGCACATCCCTGGTCATCGCCCAGGCGGTGGTAGCGGGCTACTCCCAACTGACCGGGTCGGGCGTCTCGAACCAGTCCGTCGTCTTCCTCAGCGCCATAATGGCCGGCGCCGGAACGGATTACGCGGTCTTCCTCATCAGCCGGTATCACGACTATTTGCGGTCGGGTGCGAATTCCGATGAGGCGGTCCGGCGTGCGATGTTCTCGATCGGCAAAGTGATCGCCGCATCCGCCGCCACCGTCGGCATCACGTTTCTCCTCATCAGCTTCGCCCGGATGGGCGTGTTCAAAACGGTCGGGGCGTCGGCGGCGATCGGGATCGGTGTGGCATTCCTCGCCGCGGTGACGTTGCTGCCGGCCATCCTGGTGCTTGCGGGGCGACGCGGCTGGGTCGAACCCCGGCGCGAACTGACCGCACGATTCTGGCGGCGTTCGGGCATCCGCATCGTGCGCCGACCCAAGGCCAATCTGATTGCCAGTGTGCTGGTGTTGATCGTCCTGGCCAGCTGCGCCGGACTGGTGCGCTACAACTACGACGATCGCAAGGCCCTGCGGACTTCGGCGCCGAGCTCCATCGGGTACGCCGCGCTGGATCGCCATTTCCCGGTGAATCAGTCCATTCCGCAATACATCCTGGTCCAATCGCCGCGTGACCTGCGCACGCCCAAGGCCCTCGCGGACCTGGAACAGATGGCGGACCGGGTCAGCCAACTGCCGAATGTCGCTGCCGTCAGCGGCATCACGCGCCCGACCGGCAATGTGCCGGAACAATTCCGGGCGACGTATCAGGCCGGCGCCATCGGCACCCTGCTGGCGGACGGGTCCACCCTGATCAAAGATCACACAGGCGACCTCAACCGGTTGGTCGCCGGCGCGGGCACGCTGGCCGACAACCTCGGCAACGTGCGAGGCCAGGTCGTCCAGCTCGCCGCGAGTGTGCAGGAACTGGAGAGCGCCTTCGCGTCGGCGAAGAACCAGTACAGCGGCGACGCGCTGGTGAAACAGGTCGACCTCACGGCCCAGCTCGTCGACCATGTCAACGCGATCAGCAATTCCATGGGTTGGAACTTCTCGGCGGCCAAGAACGTCTTCGCCTGGATAGGCCCGGTGCTGGCGGCGCTGCAGGGCAACCCGCGATGCGATGCCGATCCGTCGTGCAGCGACACCCGCGGGGCGTTCGAGCAACTGGTCGGCCCGCAAAACCAAGCGGACCTCGACGCGATCAACGAGTTAGCCCATCGACTGCAGGAGTCCCCGGACAAACGGACGCTCAAGGCGTCGACCGACCGCGTGCGCGCCTCGCTGGCCAAGCTCACCAAGGTGTTGCACTCCATGGGGTTGGACAAACCCGGTGGCATGCAAACGAATCTGAACACTGTGCAAGACGGCGCGAACCGATTGGCCGGTGGCAGCCGCCAGGTGGCCGACGCCGTTGCTCAACTCGTCGACCAACTCAAGCAGCTCGGTAGCGGGCTCAACGAGTCGGCGGCGTTTCTGTTGTCACTGAAACGCGATGCGGCACATCCGGCAATGGCCGGGTTCAATATCCCGCCCCAGCTGCTGCAATTGGAGCAGTTTCAGAAGGCGGCCAAGGTTTTCATTTCGCCGGACGGCCACTCGGTGCGGTATTTGGTTCAAACCAAACTGAATCCGTTCAGCACGGAAGCCATGGATCAGGTCAACGCGATCATCGCGGCGGCTCGGGGAGCGCAGCCAAATACCGCGTTGGCGGACGCCACGGTGTCGATGGCCGGATATACCGTCGCGCTGAAGGACACGCGTGACTACTACCAGCACGATATCCGGTTCATCATCGCGGTGACGCTCATCGTCGTGCTGTTCACCTTGATCGCGCTGCTGCGCGCGATTGTCGCGCCGCTGTATCTGGTTGCTTCCGTGGTCATTTCGTATTTGTCGGCGGTGGGCATCGGCGTGCTGGTGTTTCAATGTCTATTGGGCCAGCAATTGCATTGGAGTGTGCCCCCGCTGGCATTCGTGGTGTTGGTCGCGGTGGGGGCCGACTACAACATGCTGCTCGTTTCGCGAATGCGCGAGGAGTCTGGACACAGCATGCGTTACGGCATCATCCGGACGCTGGGCTCGACGGGCGGCGTGATCACCGCGGCGGGTCTGATCTTTGCGGCCTCGATGTGTGGCCTGTTGTTCTCCAGCATCAGCACCGTGGTCCAGGGCGGTTTCGTGATCGGGGTGGGCATTTTGCTGGACACCTTCTTGGTGCGCACCATCACCGTTCCCGCCATCGCCGCGCTGGTCGGACGGGCGAACTGGTGGCCGTCACACGGGGGCGTGCCGTCGCCAAAACCGTCACTGGATGGACGCGCCGAGCCGCGGCCCGGTTAGCACCTGCACATGATGTATGTGAGACTACGAGGCGAATCCGAGCGGTCAGGAGTAGGGATGAAGAAACTACTCGCGGGAGTGACGGCGCTGGTAACCGTCGGTGCCACAGGGTGTTTCGGCGTCAATACCGCGACCGCCGACGAGTCGCCCATCGGCGGTCCGCCGACCCCGGGGGCCCCGGGCGACCAGACTGCGTTCGCGCTCGGCGGGGCTCACGTTCTGGGCATCCCCTACGACGAGTACATCCGCCAGGAGGGCGCGCAATGGTTCCCCGGTCAGAAGCGCGAAATCGTCCGTTACCCCGCGGGCCAGGTTCAGGGGCACGTGCTGGAGCGGCTCTTCCCGGGCATCGGCAAGCTCGATGAGCAGTTCCCGGGTCTGGGCGCGGACGGCCCCAGCGTCGGCGAGTCGGTGGACGTGGGAATCGACAACCTCGATGCGGCGATCCGCACCGGCCGCCCGGGTACGGCGATCGGCTTGTCGGAGGGCGCGTTCGTGGTCGACGGCGTGCAGGCTCGGCTGGCGAACGACCCGACCGCTCCCCCGCCGGACAAGCTCAACTTCGCCACGTTCGGCGACCCGATCGGGCGTCACGCCTTCGGTCAGAGCTTCCTGACCGCCATGTTCCCGGTCGGCAGCGTCGTCCCCGCACTCGACTACACCATGCCGCCACCGTATGAGAGCCAGTACGACACAAACAGGTTCGTGGCCGCGTACGACTCGATCGCGGACTTCCCCGACCGGCCGGACAACATGTTCGCGCTCGCCAACACGCTGCTCGGCCTCGCCACCGGTCACACGGCGGTGGCCTTCACGAACCCGAGCATGGTGCCGCCGCAGAACATCAGGACGACGATCAACTCCAGGGGCGCGAAAGACACGACGATCATGGTTCCGGAAAAGCACCTTCCGCTGGTCATGCCGCTGAAATACGTCGGGATTGACGAGGACACGCTGAACAAGCTCGACGCGATCCTGATTCCCCGCGTGAATGCGGGCTACTCGCGAAACGACGACCCGTCGACCGCCCCGGTTCAGGTGGACCCGGTGCACGGCTTCGACCCGGCGGAGGTCACCGCGCCGGCCAACCAGGCGACCTTCGGCGGCGACGCCGACCCGCTCTCGCAGATCCTCGCCGGTGCCACGTCCGTGTTGTCGCACGGCGCAAGCGAAGTTACCGACTGAGCGCGCCTATGTCTCAGTCGTCGATCCTCGCCATGCTGCACGGACGTGCCAGCCTGCGGCCCCACGACGTTGCCTACACGTTCACCGACTATCAGCACGACTGGGACGGTGTGCGCGAGACGCTCACCTGGTCGCAAGTCTCGCGCCGCACACTCAATGTGGCACGGGACCTCGGCCCGCACGGGTCGGTCGGCGACAGGGCGGTGATCCTGGCGCCCCAGGGCCTGGATTACATCGCGGCGTTCCTGGGATCCATGCAGGCCGGGCTCATCGCCGTGCCGCTGCCGCTGCCGCATCGCGGTTCCAGTGATGCGCGGGTGAGCGCGGTCCTCGCCGACACGTCGCCGTCGGTGGTTCTCACGACGTCCGACGTCGCGGAGGATGTCGCCGAATACGTCGACCGGGCACGCATGGACGATGTCCCCAAGATCGTCGAAATCGATTCGATGAACCTCGATGTCGAGGGCGAAGCAAACGTTCCGACGGATGATTTGCCGACCGTCGCGTATTTGCAGTACAGCTCGGGTTCGACCCGAACGCCGACCGGGGTGATGATTTCGCATCGAAACCTCGAGGCCAATTTCGAACAGCTGATGCGCAGCTTCTTCGTGGACTTCGGAACCAAGTTTCCGACGGAGGCCACGATCGTGTCGTGGTTGCCCTTCTACCACGACATGGGTCTGGTGCTGGGCGTCTGCGCGCCCATCCTGAGCGGCCACCGCGCCGAGCTGACGAGTCCGGTCGGGTTCTTGGAGAGGCCGGCCAGGTGGATGCGAACGCTGGCCGAACATCCGCACACCTGGTCGTCGGCGCCCAACTTTGCCTTCGACCTGGCCGCCCGCAAGACCACCGACAAAGACCTCGCCGGCCTGGACCTCGGCGACGTGCTGGGCATCATCAGCGGCGCGGAGCGTGTCGAGGCCGCCACCCTGCACCGCTTCGTGGATCGGTTCGCGCACTTCAATTTCCGGGACCACATGATGCGTCCTTCATACGGCTTGGCCGAGGCGACCGTCTTCGTGGCGACCGGCACCTGGAGTGAATCCACGCCGGCGGGCCACTTCGACGCCGAAGAGCTCGGGGCGGGCCGCGTTCGGCCGTGCGCACCTGGGAGGGGAACGGGGACCGCGAAAGCGACGGCGCTCGTCAAGTACCGGGTGCCGCAGTCGCCCATGCTCCGGATCGTCGACAGCGAGACGAGCTGCGAATGCCCGCCCGACGCGGTCGGCGAGATCTGGGTGCATGGCGAGAACGTCGCCGACGGATACTGGCGCAAAACGCCGGCCGAGCAGCGATGCTTCGGCGCCACGCTCGTCGACCCGTCACCGGGGACGCCCGACGGTCCCTGGCTGAGGACCGGCGACCTGGGTTTCATCCACTCCGGCGAGCTGTTCATTGTCGGCCGCATGAAGGACCTGCTGATCATCCGCGGGCGCAACCACTATCCCGAGGACATCGAGGCGACGGTCCAAGAGATCACGGGTGGTCGGGTCGCGGCGATCTCGGTGCCGGTGAACAGCACCGAGAAGCTGGTCACGGTCATCGAGCTGAAGAAGCGTGGCGATTCCAGCGGGGAGACCCAGGACGTCAGGCACTGGCTCACCTCCATCAAAACCGACGTCACCTCGGCGATTTCCAATAACCACGGCGTGAATGTGGGGGACCTCGTCCTGGTACCGCCCGGGTCCATTCCGACCACGACAAGCGGCAAGATCCGGCGCGCCGCCTGTGTGGAGCAGTACAGCCAGCACCAATTCGCCCGTTTGGACGCCTGAGCCCGCCCGGTGGACGCGCGCGCGCCGGCCGGTAGCGCGCTTCGCATAATGGTTCCACCCCCGCAGCGGCAAAGGAGCCACGATGAGCGCAGCCAGCACTGACCGTCCCCTACGCGTCATCCAGTGGACGACCGGGAACATCGGGCGGCGCTCGCTGCACGCCATCATCGGGCGGCCCGACATGGAACTCGTCGGCGTGTACGCCCACGGCGAGGAGAAGGTCGGGGTCGACGCCGCCGAATTGGCGGGCTGGCCGCAGCCGACCGGGGTGCAGGCCACCAACGACATCGACGCGCTGATCGGTCTGGGCGCCGACGCGTGTTGCTACAACCCGTTGTGGCCCAACATCGACGAGCTGGTGCGGCTGCTGGAATCGGGGGTCAACGTGTGCACCAGCGCGGCCTGGATCACCGGCGGCAAGCAGACGCCGCAGGACCGCAAGCGAATCGAAGACGCCTGCCGACGCGGCAATTCGACGATCTTCGGCAGCGGCGCGCACCCGGGCATGACCAACATGGTCGGCATGGTGCTGTCCGCCTCGTGCGAGCGCGTCGACGAGATCCGCATCACCGAGTCGGTGGACTGCTCGACCTACGAATCGGCCGAAACCCAAACCGCCATGGGGTTCTCGCAAGACCCCGACACTCCGGGGCTGGCCGACAGCGTGCGCCGGGAGAGCGAGGTCTTCGCCGAGTCGGCCGCGATGATGGCCGACGCGATCGGCGCGAAGCTGGACAAGATGACCTTCGACGTCACGTTCACTGCGGCGACCGGCGACTCGGATCTGGGGTTCATGAAGATTCCCGCCGGAACCGTCGGCAGCGTCTACGGCTATCACCGCGGCTGGGTCGGCGATCGCAACGTCGTCAGCGTCGGGTTCAACTGGACCATGGGCAACCATGTCGTCCCGCCCAAACCGCTCGAGCACGGGCACGTCATTCAGGTGTTCGGCCTGCCCAACATGCGCACGGTTCTGCACTGCCTGCCGCCCAAGGACTGGACGGAGCCCGGGTTCATGGGATTGGGAATGATCTACACCGCGATGCCGGTGACCAACGCCGTCCCGGCGGTGGTGGCGGCCAGGCCGGGCATCGTGACGCTGGCGGATTTGCCGCCGGTCACCGGCCGGCTCGCCCGATAGGGCCTATGCCGTTCGCCACAGCCGGCCGCCCCAGGAGGAACGCTTGCGTGCACTATGGTTAGGATGCCTAGCTGAGCAAATTTTCCGTTGACATCGATGTCGTCGGCGATGGTTGGTGAGCTTTGCGGCGAGGCCCGAAGCGGTGGGCGAAAGGCGGTCAGGTGATGGCTGATCCGAAAACAGGTCCTCGCCCCGGCATCGTGACCCGCGTGCTCAAAAATGGGTGGATACCGCTGCTGCTGGTCGTCGTTCTGGCTTTGTCTGCACTCGTGGTGTCGCGGCTGCACAAGCTCTTCGGCTCGGAAGATCTCAACGCGAACGCCGGCAAGGGGATCGAAATCGTGCAGTTCAACCCGAAGGTCGTCGTCTACGAGATTTCCGGCGCCCCGGGCACCACGGCAAACATCAACTACTGGGACGAGAACGCCAACACGCATCAGGTCGACAACGCGCCGCTGCCGTGGTCGACGACGATCTCGACCACGTTGCCCTCGGTGAGCGCCAACATCATGGCGCAAAGCAACGGCCCCACGATCAACTGCAAGATCACCGTGGACGGCGTCGTCCGCGACAACCAGAACTCCGACGGCCATAACGCCCAGACCTTCTGCCTGGTGAAGTCCGCATGAGCAATGTGAACAACGAGACCGATTCCGGCGCCAGAAGCGCCGAAGACGACGCAGCCACCGGCCCCATCAAAGCGGGGGGCCTGTCGAAGGCCGAGCGCGGCCACCGCCCCTACCTCCCCCACGCGATCCGCATCTTTGCGATCCCGATCATCCTGGGCTGGTTAGTGATCACCGTCTTGGTGAACGTCCTGGTCCCCTCCCTGGAAGTGGTCGGCGAGGCGCATTCGGCGCCGATGACTCCCCTGGACGCGCCGTCGATGAAGGCGATGATGCGGCTGGGCAGTAACTTCCACGAATTCAACTCGAACAGCACCGTGATGATCGTCCTGGAGGGTCAGCAGCCGCTGGGCCCGGACGCGCACAAGTACTACGACAAGCTGATCCGAGACCTGCGCAAGGATCCCGCGCACATCCAGCACATCCAGGACTTCTGGGGCGACCGCCTGACCGCTGCGGGAGCGCAGAGCGCCGACGCCAAGGGCGCGTACGTGCAGGTGAACCTCGCCGGTAATCAGGGCACCACGCAGGCCAACGACTCCGTGGACGCCGTCCGCAAGGTGATCGATGAGAACAAGGCGCCACCCGGCGTGAAGGCCTATGTCACCGGCCCCGCGGCGCTGTCCGACGACATGCACATCATCGGTAACGCCAGCCTGGCCAAGATCACGCTGTTCACCCTGGGCGCGATCGCGATCATGCTGCTGCTGGTCTACCGGTCGATCGTCACGACGCTGATCCAGCTTTTCATGACCTTCGTGGCGCTGGCGTGTGCGCGGGGCGTCGTCGCGGTTCTGGCCTATAACAACGCATTCGGGCTCACCACGTTCGCCGCCAACATCCTCACCATGCTGGCGATCGCCGCGGGAACTGACTACGGCATCTTCCTCGTCGGGCGATATCAAGAAGCGTTGGCCGCCGGTGAGGACCGAGAAACGGCTTACTACACCACATTCAAGGGCGTCGCCCCGGTCGTCCTGGGCTCCGGACTGACGATCGCGGGAGCGACCTACTGCCTGAGTTTTACCCGGCTGCCCTGGTTCAACACCATGGGCGCGCCGGTGGCGATCGGCATGCTGGTCGTGGTGCTCGCCGGGCTTTCCCTCGGCCCCGCGGTCGTCTTCGTCGGCAGTCGCTTCCACTTCTTCGAAAGGCAGGCGAAGCGAGGGCGACTGTGGCGCCGGGTGGGCACCGCGGTAGTGCGTTGGCCCGCACCGATTTTGGCCGTCAGCGCCGCCATCGTCCTGGTCGGCATGGTGGCACTGCCGGGCTTCAAGCCCAGCTACAACGACCGTCACTACCTGCCGTTGTCCGCCCCCGCCAATCAAGGGCAAGAAGCCGCGAATCGGCACTTCTCCGAGGCCCGGATGAACCCCGACTTGTTGATGGTCGAATCCAACCATGACATGCGAAACCCGGCCGACATGCTGGTGTTGGACCGGGTGGCGAAAAACGAGATGCGCACGCTCGGCATCGCCATGGTTCAGGACATCACCAGGCCGCTGGGCATCCCGATTCAGCACAGCTCGATTCCGTTCCAGAACAGCGTCCAGAGCCAGACGACGATGCAGAACATGGGCTTTCTCAAGGAGCGCATGAACGACATCCTCAAAATGGCCGATGACTTGCAGACCCAAATCGACACCACGCAGCGCCAGTACGAGGTGTCGCTCGATTTGGCCAACGCCGCCGACGACAGCGCCAAGACCACGCAGGTGACGTCGCAGATCACCGACAGCCTGCGCGACCACATCGCCGATTTCGACGACACGTTCCGGCCTGTCCGTACGTACTTCTACTGGGAGAAGCACTGCTACGACATTCCCGTGTGCATCGGGCTGCGATCTTTGTTCGACACGTTCGACGGGTTCGACCAATTGGCCGAGCAGTTCCACTATTTGACGACCGACATCACGCACACCGCCAAAGCGTCACGCGACCTGACCGAGCTGTTTCCCACGCTGATCGCCACTTTGAAAACGACCAGAGGCATCACGCTGACGCTCTATCAGACGTTCAAGGCGATGATCGACCAGATGGAGGCGATGAGCAACACCGGGATCGTCATGGGTCAGAGCTTTGATCAGTCGAAGAACGACGACTTCTTCTACCTGCCACCAGAAGCCTTTGACAACCCCGACTTCCAGACGGGTCTGCGCATGTTCTTGTCGCCGGACGGTAAGTCGGCGCGATTCTTCATCACCCACCAGGACGATCCGATGACGCCGGAGGGAATCGAACGGGTGGCGGCCGAACGCACCGCCGCGCAGGAGGCGCTGAAGCAATCCTCGCTGGCCGACGCCAAGGTGTATCTCGGCGGAACCGCCGCGACGTTCAAGGACATGGCTGACGGTGAGAAGTACGACCTGATGATCGCCGTCATCGCGTCACTGACGCTGATCTTCATGATCATGCTGCTGCTGACCCGAAGCGTGGTGGCCGCGCTGGTCATCGTCGGCACCGCTGCCAGCTCGATCGCGGCGTCTTTCGGTCTGTCCGTGCTGATTTGGCAGGATTTGTTCGGCATCAATATCCACTGGATCGTGATGGCGCTGGCGGTCATCATCCTGTTGGCCGTGGGATCCGACTACAACCTGCTGCTGGTGTCCCGGTTCAGGGAAGAGATCCATCACGGCCTCAAGACCGGGATCATTCGGTCGATGGCCGGGACCGGTGGGGTGGTGACGGCCGCGGGTCTGGTGTTCGCGTTCACCATGGCGTCCATGCTGGGGAGCGATCTGCGCGTGCTCGGTCAGTTCGGGTCGACGGTCTGCATCGGTCTACTGCTCGACACGCTGATCGTGCGCACACTGCTGATGCCGTCGATCGCCACCCTGCTCGGGCGGTGGTTCTGGTGGCCGCAGGTTGTTCACCCGCGCGGCGACAACGCGCGACGCCCGGTCAGCGCCTAGGCCGATGGTGGCGACCCGCAGCGCCCGGCTTCGCCGCGCTTGCGATCGCCACTAAGCTTCCGCGAGTTGGACGCTCACCGCGACCGCGCCCGCGCCGACGTGCAGCGCCAGCACCGGTCCCAGCTCGGTGACGATCGCGGGCTCACACGCCGGTAGCCGCTTGCCCAGCGCCGTCGCCACCTCGGTGGCGCCGTCCGGGTTGTTGACGTGGTGCACCGCCAGGGCTGCGGTGCCGTCGTCGACGACCTGGCAGACCCGGTCGATCATCGCCTCCGTCGCGTGACTGATAGTCCGGACCCGTTGGGCCAGAACGAGTTTCCCGTCATCGATACGCAACAACGGTTTGAGCGCCAGCGCGGTGCCCAGCCAGGCCTTGGCGCCCCCGATGCGGCCGCTGCGGCGCAGGTTGTCCAACCGGTGCACCACGATGAAGGCGTGTCCGCGGGCCACTGCCTCGCGGGCAGCATCCGCGACGGTGTTCAGGTCACCGCCCGTGGCCGCCGCCCGGGCGGCGGCCACGGCCACGAATCCGGTGCCCATCGCCGCCGATTTGGAGTCGATGACCCGCACGTTGGGATCCAGATCGGCCGCGGTGCGCTCGGCGGCCCGGCAGGTTCCCGACAGCGCCGACGAAATGTGCACGGCCACCACACCATCGGCGCCGCTGTCGGCCAGCGCCTGTTGGTACGCGTCGGCGAGTTCGGCCGGGGTCGCCGCCGCGGTGGTCGCAGCCAGCTTGTGGATGTCACCCGGAATGTCGTCCACGCCGTCACGCAGGTCGGTGCCGTCGAGCAGGATGTGCAGGGGCACAACGCGTATCCCCCACTTGTCGAGCAGGTCGGCCGGCAGACGGGCCGACGAGTCGGTCACGACCACGACAGTCACGAGCGCTACCCGCGGGGTTTCTCGTTCGAGATGCCGGCCTCGGCGAGCGCCTTGAGCATCAGCTCCGCGACCGCCTGGTGGGCCTCGAAATTCCAATGGATTCCGTCGGGGTTTCCCCGGCCGTTCATAACGTGTTCTGCGACAGCGGCTTTGAGGTCGACCAGGGGTACATCGTGGCTTTGCGCCCACGCGGTGATGGCGGCCACGGTCCCCGCCCGACCGTGGTGGGCCCGGCCGTAGGTGTCGGCGATGTGCACCGACGGCAGCGAGGCCACGATCGGGATCCCGGGGCGGTTGAAATCGATTGCCCCACGGGTCTGTTCGAGATAGTCGGCGCTCAGGTGCGGCGGCAGGGCGGGCCTGGCCACCGGGGAGAGCCTGGGCTGCAGCCACCCGTAGCCGTCGCGCACCCACCGTCGCAGCCACGGCGGTCGCACGTAGCGGATCAGCTCACGCAGCGCGGTGGGCAGCACCGAGGGCAGCGAATCCATGCCGCCGGTGGCGAAGATGACGGCTCCCGCACGCGGTAGCGCCGCCCACGCCCGCGGGTCCTGGGTTGCCGCCCACCAGACGTCCCGACACGTCCAGCCGATGCGACCGATCAGCTCCACATCCCAATCCAATTGGGCAGCAACGATGTTCGGCCAGATGCGGGGATCGTCGGCGGGTAGGCCGCCGGTGGGGCCGTAGTAGGCCAGCGAGTCGGCGAAGATCAGCAGTGTGGGACGTTGTTCAGAGGACATCGTTGGACACCTGTGCCGAGGCGTTCCATACGTCCAGACGCCAGCGGATGCTCTCGAATTCGTCGTCCTCGTCGCCGGAATGGCCGGAAAGCTGAACCCAGCTGGCGTTGCCCATGCCACCCAGAACCGGCCAGTTGCCGACGGGAAGCTTCAACAACGCGGCCGACAGCGCGGCGATCAGCCCGCCGTGGGCCACCAGCACCACCGGGCGGTCCGGCCCATCGGGATCACCCCATTCCGGCTCGGCGGCGGCCAGTTCGGCGACCAACGGCACGCTGCGCGCCGCGACATCCACCCGGCTTTCGCCGCCATGCGGGGCCCAGGTGGCGTCTTCGCGCCAGGCCAATCGGGCGCCGGGGGCCTGCGCGTCGACCTCGGTATGGGTCAATCCCTGCCAGTCACCCAGATGCGTCTCCCGCAGCCGCTGATCCACCCGGATCGCCAAGCCGGTCACCTCCCCCAGCCTGACCGCGGTGTCGTAGGCGCGATGCAGGTCCGACGACACGATCAGCAACGGCTGCACCTTGCCCAGCACCTCGGCGGCGGCGATGGCCTGCGCCCGCCCGAGTTCGCTGAGTTCGGAATCGAGCTGGCCCTGCATCCGGCTGCCGGCGTTGAACTCGGTTTGCCCGTGCCGCAACATGATCAGCCGACGAATCTTCATTGCGCGCTCGAGTCTTCGGAGTCCCCGCCGCGCTCGTCGAGGTCCACCGGCACCACCGGGCAGTCGCTCCACAACCGGTCCAGGGCATAGAAGTCGCGGTCGTCCTGGTGCTGAATGTGGACGACGATGTCGCGATAGTCCAGCAGCGTCCAGCGGCCCTCGCGGGTGCCCTCGCGCCGCGCGGGTTTGTAGCCCGCCTTTCGCATTTTCTCCTCGACCTCGTCGACGATGGCGTTGACCTGTCGCTCGTTGGACGCCGAGGCGATCACGAAGCAGTCGGTGATGGCGAGTTGGGCGGAGACGTCGATGACGACGACGTCGTCGGCGAGCTTCGCGGCGGCGGCGCCGGCGGCCACCGTCGCCATGTCGATGGCTTCCCGCGTGGCGCTCACGTGGACTCCTCGCCGCCCGGCTTGCTGTAGAGCCGCCGCTTGGAGACGTACTGCACGACACCGTCGGGCATCAGGTACCACAGCGGACGGTGCTCCTCGGCGCGGCGGCGGCAGTCGGTCGACGAAATCGCCAGCGCCGGAATCTCGACGAGCGTCAACGCGTCATCGGCGAGCTCGCCCAGGACGCCGGTGATGTGGTCGTGGCTCAACTCGTAGCCGGGGCGGCTGACGCCGACGAAGCGGGCCAGGTCGAACAGTTCCTCCCAGCCTTGCCAGGACAGGATGGATTCCAGCGCGTCGGCGCCGGTGATGAAGAACAGCTGGGAATCCGGGTTCAGCGCGCGCAGGTCGCGCAGCGTGTCCTTGGTATAGGTGGGGCCGGCGCGGTCGATGTCGACCCGGCTCACCGAGAACCGGGGATTGGACGCCGTGGCGATCACGGTCATCAGATAGCGGTCCTCGGCGGCGGAGACGTCGCGGTCCTTCTGCCAGGGCTGGCCGCTGGGTACGAACACGACTTGGTCGAGGTCGAACAGGTCGGCGACCTCACTGGCGGCAACCAGGTGGCCGTAATGGATGGGGTCGAACGTCCCACCCATCACTCCTAACCTGCGAAGCTGCTTTTGCACGATGTGCCAGCTTACTTGAGGCGGTGATCAGGGCCTGTCCGAGCTGTCGTCACATGCGCCCCATCAGTCCCCGCTCGGGGTCGCATGCCTTGTGCCCACCTCCGAGCGACAACACCCGAGGCGGGCCGGCTTGTCGCTCGGAGGTGGGCGCAAGCAGTGTCGTCTCGGCCGGAGACTGCCGTGACTGGTGTGACAAGAGGTGCAGCAGCGACCTCACACGGGCAGCCGTGACCTCCCACGGGCAGCAGCGACCTCACACGGGCAGCAGCTGGTCGATCACCGCGGCCAACTGCTTGGCGGACCGGCATTCGTGCATGGCGATGACCTCTTGATAGCGCGGCACCGCCGAGTCGCCGCTTCCCCACAGATGCTTGGGCTCGGGATTCAGCCAGTGTGCGTGCCGGCTGGCGGTCACCATGTGCGACAGCAGCTCGGTTTCCGGGTTGCGATAGTTGGTGCGGCCATCCCCCAACACCAACAGCGAGGTGCGCGGGGAGAGCACATTCGGGAACGCCTGCACGAACGACGCAAACGCGTTGCCGTAGTCGGAATGGCCGTCGCGGCTGTAGACGCCCGACTCCCGGGTGATCCGCTGGATGGCCACGGCCAGGTCGGCCTCGGGCCCGAACATGTGGGTCACCTCGTCGGTGGTGTCGATGAACGCGAACACGCGAACGCGCGAGAACTGTTGGCGCAGAGCGTGTACCAGAAGCAGGGTGAAGTGACTGAACCCGGCGACCGAGCCGGAGACGTCGCACAGCACCACCAGTTCGGGCCGGGCGGGGCGCGGCTTGGCCAGCACCACGTCGATCGGCACCCCGCCGGTGGACATCGACTTGCGCAGCGTCTTGCGGAGATCGATCGACCCGGCGCGGCTGCGCCGCCGGCGCGCCGCCAGCCGGGTCGCCAGGGTCCGCGCCAACGGCGCCACCACCCGGCGCATCTGGCGCAGCTGCTCGCCGGAGGCGCGCAGGAATTCGACGTTCTCGGAAAGCTGGGGTATGCCGTACATCTGGACGTGATCGCGGCCCAGTTGCTCCGCGGTGCGCCGCTTGGTCTCGGCGTCGACCATCTTGCGTAGCTGGGTGATCCGCTGCGCCGCAAGGGCTTTGGCGATCTCCTCCTGTGTGGGCGTAGGTTCGTCGCCGTAGGAGGCGAGCAGCCCGGCCAGCAGCTTGCCCTCGAGTTCGTCCAGGGCCATCGCCTTGAGCGCCTGGTACGACGAGAAGGATGGGCCCCGGCTGGAACTGTATTTCCCGTAGGCCTCGACGATGCGGGCGATCATCGCCACCAGGCGCTCGTCCATGTCGGCCAGATCGGGGTTGTCGGCCAGCAGATCCAGCAGCATCTGGCGCATCGCCTCGACATCGTCGGGTGGCAACGCGTTGTCGTCCGGGGTGTAGTCGGCCTCGTCCTCCGCGACCACCGCGCGCGCGCCCAGCGCCGCCGGGAACCACAGGTCGAACATGGCGTCATACGTTTCGCGATGATCCGACCGGCGCAACACCGCGCACGCGATGCCCTCGCGCAGCACCTCGCGGTTGCCCAGGCCGAGGGTGGCCATCACCCGGCCGGCGTCCACCGTCTCCGACGGGCCGACCGAAATCCCCGCTGCCCGAAGCGCTTCCACGAAGCCGACCAGGTGCCCGGGCAGCCCGTGCGGGGCGAGCGGCCGGGAGGGGCGAATGCGGCGGGCGGCCATGGCGGTGTTCCTAGTTGAGCCGCAGCTCGCCGGCCGCGCGCTGTTGGTCGGATTGATGCTTGAGCACCACGCCCAGCGTGGCGGCGACGACCGCGTCGTCGATGGTGTCCAGGCCCAGCGCGAGCAGCGTGCGGCCCCAGTCGATGGTCTCGGCGATGGACGGCACCTTCTTGAGTTGCATCCCGCGCAGCACGCCGATGATGCGCACCAGCTCCTCGGCCAGGTGTGCGGGCAGCTCGGGAACACGGGACAACAGGATGCGGCGTTCCAAATCGGGGCTGGGAAAGTCGATGTGCAGGAACAGGCAGCGACGCTTGAGCGCCTCGGACAGTTCGCGGGTCGCGTTGGAGGTCAGCACCACCAACGGCGTGCGCTCGGCGGTGATCGTGCCCAGTTCGGGCACGGTCACGGCGAAGTCAGACAACACCTCCAGCAGCAGGCCCTCGATCTCGATGTCGGCCTTGTCGGTCTCGTCGATGAGCAGCACCGTGGGCTCGGTGCGCCGAATGGCGGTCAGCAGCGGACGCTGCAGCAAGAACTCCTCGCTGAACACGTCGTCCTTGGTCTGGTCCCAGTCCCCGGAGCCGGCCTGGATGCGCAAAATCTGCTTGGCGTGGTTCCATTCGTAGAGCGCGCGGGCCTCGTCGACCCCCTCGTAGCACTGCAGGCGCACCAGGCCCGACCCCGTGGCCTGGGCCACGGCGCGGGCCAATTCGGTCTTGCCCACGCCGGCCGGGCCCTCCACCAACAACGGCTTGCCGAGGCGGTCGGCCAGGAACACGGCCGTCGCGGTGGCGGTGTCGGGCAGGTAGCCGGTCTCGGCCAACCGCCGCGAGACGTCGTCGATGTCCTCGAACAGCGGCTTTGACCGGGCGGGCACACTCACAATCGGTTCTCCTAAAACGCTTTCTGCACGGGGATCTCAGGCCGGACGCGTCTGTCCGTCTCCCCACGCGATCCATTTGGTCGAGGTCAGTTCGGGCAGCCCCATGGGACCGCGGGCGTGCAATTTCTGGGTGGAGATGCCGATTTCGGCTCCGAAACCGAATTGCTCCCCGTCGGTGAACGCCGTGGACGCGTTCACCATCACCGCCGCGGCGTCGATAGCGTCGGTAAATCGTTGCGCCGCAGCCATATTGGTGGTCACGATGGCCTCGGTGTGGCCGGTGCCGTACTCGTTGATGTGGGCGATCGCGGCGTCGATACCGTCGACCACCGCCACCGCGATGTCCATCGACAAGTACTCGCGCCGCAGATCGTCCTCGTGTGCGTCCTGGGAAAAGCCCCCATGCACGGTCACGCCGGCGTCTTGCAGGGCGGTCACCAGACGCGGCAACGCCTCCGCGGCGACCGTGGCGTCGACGAGCAGTGTCTCCGCGGCGTTGCAGACGCTCGGCCGGCGCGTCTTGGAATTCAGCAAGATCCGCTCCGCGACGTCCAGATCGGCGCCCTCGTGGACGTATACGTGACAGTTGCCGACCCCGGTTTCGATCGTGGGCACCTGCGCGTCGCGGACCACCGCATTGATCAGGTTGGCTCCGCCGCGCGGGATGACCACGTCGACCAGGCCACGCGCCTGGATCAGATGCGTCACCGTGGCGCGGTCGTCGGACGAAAGCAGCTGCACCGCATCGGCCGGCAGGTCCTCGCTGACCAGCGACGCGCGCAACACCTGCACCAGCGCCTGGTTGGACCGGGTCGCCGACGAGCTGCCGCGCAACAGCACGGCGTTGCCGGACTTCAACGCCAAGCCGAACGCGTCGACGGTCACGTTGGGTCGGCCCTCGTAGATCATTCCGACGACGCCGAGCGGGACCCGCTGCTGGCGCAGCTGCAGCCCGTTCGGCAGCGTGTAGCCGCGCAACACCTCTCCGACGGGATCGGGGAGCCCGGCGACCTGACGCAGGCCCGCCGCGATGCCCTCAACTCGCTTGGTATCCAAGGCCAGTCGGTCGAGCATCGCGGTCGGCGTTCCGGCGGCGCGGGCGGCCTCGACGTCTTCGGCGTTGGCGGACAGGATCAATTCGGCGTGGGAGGTGACGGCGTCGGCCGCCGAGCGCAGCGCTTGGTCTTTGGCGACGGTCGGCAACAATGCCAGGACACGGGAGGCGACGCGGGCGCGGCGGGCGGCGTCGTGCACCTCCCGGCGCAGGTCAGGCTCCCGCTGTTGGGCCGCTCCGCTGCGCAATGGTGCCTGCAGACTCATTGAACCAGGGTATCCGGCCGCAAAAGCCCGGGTGACGCGGGCCGATCTACCCGACGCGCTCGCCGCGCCGGGCGGTGCGCACCTTGCTGCGCCGCTCCTCGAGGATGGTGCCGAAGTTCTGCAGCAGCGCCGGTGCGCGCATCACGAGATGCTCGATGTGTTCTCGGTCGATTTCGAGCGCCGTGACCTCTTCGACCGCATACGCGCTGGCCAGGTTGGGTTGGCGGGTCAACGCCGTCAGTCCGAGGAACGCCCCCTCGGACAGGGTGCTGATGGGCACGACCGTCCCGTCGTCGGCGGTGGCGGTGAGCTGCACCCGGCCGGCCACCAGGAACGTCATCGCCGTGGGCACCTGTCCGGCGTCCTCCACGAGCTCGTCGGTGCCGTATCGGACGATTCGCGCCGAGGAGCGCAATGACCGCTGTTCTTCGGTGCTGAGCCGCAGCGCCGGCGCCACCACCTCGCGCAGCGCGTGCTCCACGCGTTCGACCGTCGAGAAGTCGTCATCGGCGTCGTCGAGGTGCAGATTCTCCCGTCGGGCGGCGTACCAGGCCCACCGCAGGAACGTGGCCGTCGCGGCGCCGGCGTCGGCGGGTGAGTCCAACCCGATCGTCGTGCGATACTCGCCGGCGCCCACGGGCACCGAGCGAGGCACGCTGCCGGGCTTGAGCTGTGGCAGCGCCCGGGCCACCCGCGACAGCACCGCGCACACCCGGTCGGGCGCGTCGGCGGCGGAGAAGGTCGTCGTGATCGCCACTTTGTGCGGCCCGGGCGGGCGACTGAGGTTGGTGAACGACGTGGTGGCCAGCGCCGCGTTCGGCATGATCCGGATTCCGCTGCCGGTGTCGATGTGTACGGCGCGCCAGTTCACCTCGACGACGCGTCCGCGCGCGGTGCCGGTGTCGAGCCAGTCGTCGATCCGGAACGGTTGCTCGAACAGCATGAACAGGCCCGAGACGATCTGCCCGACCGAGTTCTGCAGCATCAGACCGATGACGACCGACGTGACGCCCAACGCGGTGAACACCCCGCCGATCCGCACACCCCAGATGTACGACGACATCACCGCCAGGCCAACGCAGATCAGCGCTATGCGGGCCACGTCGATGAAGATGGTGGGAAGCCTTTTGCGCCAGCTCTTTTCGGGAGCCCGCTCGAACACGGTCGCGTTGAGCCCGGACAACAGCAGCACCACCACCAGCAGGCCGAACACGGTGGTGAGGATGCGCACCGGGATGTCGCCGGCCGGAATCCCCGAGGCCTGAACCAGGAGCAACAACAGCGCGGCGAGCGGCAGCAGGTAGTTGCGCAGCAATCCGACCTGCCGGGCCAGGGGGCTTTGCCTGCGCAGCAGCGCATCGTGTAGTTCGGTCAGCAGGATCATCCCGACCGGCAATCCGATCGCGATACCGACCGCCCAGTAGAACCATGACGAGCCGAAGATGTTCATCACCGCTCCAGCAACCGGTAGATGGCCTGATCGGTCCCGCCGACCGAAATCGTGCCCGCCGCAGTGAACTGCCGGACATCGCGCATCGCTTCGTACACCTGCGAGCTGACATAAATGCCGGCCTGCGGTGCGCCGCTGTGCATTTGGTAGGCCAGACTCACCGCGCCGCCCCACATGTCGTAGACCAGGCCGGAGCGGCCCACCAATCCGCTGACCACGTTGCCGGTGTTGACGCCGACGCGAAGGCCCAGCTGATGGCGGCTTTGGCTGTTGAACCGATCGATGATGCGGCCGATTTCGAGGGCGAAGTCCACGGCACGGTGGATGCTGTCCAGTCGCGGGGTGACGACCCCACAGCTGGCGAGATAACCGTTGTGGAACGTGCGGATCCGTTCGACACCAAGGGATTCTGCGGCCGAATCGAACTGCCGGAAAAGTTCGTCGACGGTGCCCACCAATTCGTCTTCCGGCATCTCGGTGAACATTTCGTCGAGGCCGACGATGTCGGCGTAGATGATGGCGACGTCCTGATGTTTTTGGGCGATGGTCTCCTCGCCCTCGCGATAACGCTGCAGCACCGACTCGGGCATCAGGGCCAGCATCAGGCGATCGTTCTCGCGGCGCTGCTCGTTGAGCAGCTCCTCCTTGATCGCGAGGTTGCGGCTCATCTCGTTGAAAGCCGCCGTGAGATCGCCGATTTCGTCGCGGGTGCGCACCGGGATGTTGATGTCGTAGTCGCCGGAGCTGATCTTTCGGGTTCCCTCCTCGAGGCGCCGGACCGGGCGCACCGCCGCCTGGGCGACGAACATCGAGGCCACACAGATGGCGAAAATCATTGCCGTGACTGCGATCACGAGGTTCTTGCTGAACCGGCCCAGCCGCGCAAAAGCGTCGGAGTTGTCGCGGGTCGCCAGGATCGACCAGTGCAGATCGGAGTTGGGGATGTCCAGCGGCGCGTAGGCTTCCAACTCTCGATTGCCCGTGTAGTCGGTGGCGCTCATGACGCCGGTTTCCCCGCGCTGCGCGGCGCGAAGACCCGCGGTCGGCACCGGCTGGACCAACGTGGTGCCCCCCAGCCGCAGGGCCCGGTCCACGACGTCGGGCGGGGTGCCGGCCTCGATGGCCTCGTGCCGGTATTGTTTCGGGTCTTCGATGAATACCCTTGAGTCGGAACGCATCAGGTCGTCGGGGCCGGCCAGGTAGGTCTCGGTGGCCGGACCCATCCCCGCGGCTTCCCAATGCTTGTTGGCGGTCATGATCGTGTTGATCTTCCCGATCGGCACCGGCAGGGCCATGACCCCTTCGAATTTGCCGTTCATGCCGACCGGCGACACCACCCACGCGGTGGGGGTGTCCAGTTGCGGCTGATACTGCTGAAAGTCGGTGATCCAGACGAAGTCGACATCGTTGGACGCCACGGCTTTTTGGTAGGCGCCACGCAGGTTGGATCCGCGATAGGGACCGGTGAGAATGTTGGTCCCCAGATCCGGACCCTTCATGACGCTGTAGACGACGTTGCCCTGCATGTCCAGCAGGAGCGCATCCCGGTAATCGAAACGCGTGACGATGCCGCGCAGGAAAAAGTCGAAGCGGGCGTTGGCGGCCGACCACGCGCTGCCGTCGCCGGCGTCCTCGGCGGGCGGCGAGTCGGCCGTCGGCCTGGGCGCCGCGGTGTAGTGCGCCTGAAGGTATTTCTGCGCGTTGGAACTCGGCAGCACCGCCTTGAGATCGATCGCGTTACCGGTGATCCGTTTGATCGGTTTGATCATGTCGTTTTCGTAGTAATTGACCAGGGTCTGTTCTTCGGCCGGCGTGATGTTCGCGTTGGCCAGTTGGGCGAAGGCGGTGCTGAGGTTCGCCGTCGCTTCGTTGATGCCGAAACCGCCACTTTGCACGATCAGCGAACTCGTCAGCTCCCTGAACAACGCCTGCACTGCCCGCTTCTGGGACTCGCGCATCTCGATGAGCCGTTCGGATTCGACTTCCCGCAATGCGGTGCGGCCGGACACGGCTCCGATGAGACCGATCACCGCGACGCCCAAAATGCTCGAGAGCAGCATGGTGATCAGGATTTTGGATTGGATGCCGAACCGGAAACGGCTGCGCGGCTGGCGCGTACGCGTGACGGGCTGGTGAGCCGGGCCGGGTTCGATGCGGGGTGCGGCATCGGTTAGCTCGCTGGTCGTCAATTGCCTGCCCCTTTTCTCGGGATCCAGCTCCTCACGCAGCAGACTAGCGCGCGCACGCCGAGATATTGATGCGTTTGCCGTGACGCGATTGGGCGTCAAAGCGCCGGTGCCCCACGTGTGCATCGCCATCGCGACGCTACTAACGTCGGGCCCCATGGCAGGGGTATGCGTAGTGGGCAGCGTGAACATCGATCTGTCGCTGGGCGTCGGCGCCCTCCCGCGGCCCGGCGAAACGGTGTTGGCGTCGTCGATGACACAAGCCCCCGGCGGCAAGGGCGGCAACCAGGCGGTGGCAGCCGCGCGCGCGGGCGCGCGCGTGCAGTTCGTCGGGGCCGTCGGCGACGACCCGGCCGCCGAGCAGTTGCGCGCCCACCTGCGGGCCAACGGTGTCGGGCTCGACGGGGCCGTGGAAATCCCCGGGCCCAGCGGCACCGCCGTCGTCGTCGTCGATGCCAACGCCGAGAACACCATCGTCGTGGCGCCGGGAGCCAACGGGCGGTTCACGCTGACCGATGACCGCGCGCGCGGCGTGGTCGCCGACTGCGATGTGCTGTTGACCCAGCTGGAGATTCCGGTCGACACGGCGATCGCGGCGGCGCAACACGCCCGGTCGGCCGGAGCGGTCGTCGTCGTGAACGCCTCACCGGCCGGCCAGGATCCCGCTTCGCTGGGCGAGCTGGCGGCCGCCGCCGACGTGGTGATCACCAACGAAGAGGAGGCCAACGAATGGCCTTGGCGCCCAGCACACCTGGTGGTCACCCTGGGTTCGCGCGGCGCGCGCTACGCCGGCGCCGACGGCGAGTACTCGGTGCCCTCCCCCGCGGTGGACGCGGTGGACACCACCGGCGCCGGCGACGTGTTCGCCGGTGTGCTGGCCGCGAACTGGCCGCCCAATCCCGGCTCGGCGGGTGAGCGGCGACTCGCGCTACGCCGCGCCTGCGCGGCCGGCGCGCTGGCGACGCTGGTTCCCGGCGCCGGTGATTGCGCACCGGACGCCGAGGCGATCGACAAGGCGCTTCAGAACGCGTCCTAGCCGCTTTGCCCGCGGCGGCCGCGCCCTAGTTGTTCTTCACTGGCAGGTTGTGAACGCGTAGGCGGTCGATGGGTGTTTTTCCGCCGATGCCGGTGTGGGGTCGATGGTGATTGTAGTAGTGCAGCCAGTCCTGATAAGTCGCCGCGCGGTCGGCATCAGACAGGTAAGTCTGCGCGTAGGCCCATTCGCTGGCCAGGGTGCGGTTGAACCGCTCGACTTTCCCGTTGGTCTGAGGACGGTACGGGCGGGTGCGTTTGTGGGTGATCTTCGCGCTGAGAGAATCAGTGAAAGCCTTTGACCGATAACAGTTTCCGTTGTCAGTCAACACACGCCTGACGGTGATCCCGTGATCGACGAAAAACCCGTTAGCCCGCAACCAGAACCCGGCTGCGGTGTCTTTGCGTTCGTCGGTGAGGATCTCGGAGTAGGCCAGCCGCGAATGATCATCGACGGCATGGTGCAAAAACGCATACCCCACACCGCTGCGGTTACGTCGACCGGCTTGCCGTCCCAGTTTGCGGTGCCCGCCACCGTCGGGGATGCGGCCCAGCTTCTTGATGTCGAGGTGGACCAGGTCCCCGGGTGCGGGATGCTCATAACGGCGCGGTTTGGCCCGGCGCACCGGCAGCCCACTGGCCTGGTCGAGATGGCGCAGCAACGGCATGCGGTAACGGCGCAGCACCGCCTCCACCGTCGAGCGGGCCAGCCGCAGGTAGGCGGCGATGCGATGCGGGCCCCAGCGCCGCGTGAAGCGCACCTTGATGATCCGCCGCTCCCGACGCTGAGAAAGCCGACCTGGACTGCGATGTGGGCGACTGGAGCGGTCGACCATGGCCTCAGGCCCGCCGGCACGGTAACGGTCGGCCCATTTCTTGGTCGTGGCCGTCGAGCACTGGAACCGCTCAGCGGCTCGGGCATACGTCCAACCGTCATCGACGACACAACGAGCAAGCCGCAACCGGCCACGTGGGGTCAAACAGGCATTAGCGTGGGACATGAGGACCTCTCGGTAATCGGGGTGTGTGTGGTAACCACACCGATACCGGAGGTCCTCACCTACTTCCGCTCACCACGCCGTTCACAACCTGTCGAAGGGTTACACCTAGTCCTCGGGGATTTCGCGTTCGATCTCGTCGAGCCAGATGCGCGCGGACATGTCCGAGGGGGCGCGCCAGTCACCCCGCGGCGACAGCGCGCCGCCGTGCGACACCTTGGGCCCGTTGGGCAATGCCGAACGCTTGAACTGGCTGAACGAGTAGAACCGCTGCACGAATACCTGCAGCCAGTGCCGGATTTCCTTGAGCGAGTACGACGGACGCTTGTCTTCGGGAAATCCCGGCGGCCAGTTGCCTTGCTCGGAATCGCTCCACGCATGCCAGGCCAGAAACGCGATCTTTGACGGCCGGAATCCATACCGCAGCACGTGGAACAGTGAAAAGTCTTGCAGCGCAAACGGGCCGACTTTCGCCTCGCTGCTTTGCAGCTCTTCCTCTTCGCCGCTGGGAACCAGCTCAGGCGTGATCTCGGTGTCGAGCACGGACTGCAGCACCTCGCTGACCTTCGACTCGAACTGCTGCGAGGAAATCACCCAGCGGATCAGGTGCTGGATCAGCGTCTTGGGCACGCCGCCGTTGACGTTGTAGTGCGACATCTGGTCGCCGACACCGTAAGTCGACCAGCCCAGGCCCAGCTCGGACAGGTCGCCGGTGCCCAGCACGATGCCACCGCGCTGGTTGGCCAGCCGGAACAGGTAGTCGGTGCGCAAGCCGGCCTGGACGTTCTCGAAGGTGACGTCGTAAACCTTCTCACCGCGCGAGAACGGGTGATCGATCTCCTTGAGCATCAGCTGCGCGGTCTCGCGAATGTCGATCTCGGCGAACGTCACACCCAGGGCGCGGCACAGCTCGATCGCGTTGCGCTTGGTGCGGTCCCCGGTGGCGAAGCCCGGCAGGGTGAACGCCAGAATGTCGCTGCGCGGGCGTTGTTCGCGGTCCATCGCCCGCGCGGCGACGATCAACGCGTGCGTCGAGTCCAGCCCACCGGATATCCCGATGACGATCTTCGGGAAATCCAGCGCGCGCAAACGCTGTTCGAGGCCGGCTACCTGGATGTTGTAGCCCTCGAAGCAATCCTGTTCCAGCCGTTGCGGGTCGGCGGGCACGAAGGGGAACCGCTCGATCTCACGCCACAGCCCGATGTCGCCGCCAGGCGGGTCAAGCCGGAACTCGATGCGCCGGAACGACTCCGCCGTCGTCCGGTGGTGGCGCCGGTTGTCGTCGAACGTGCCCATCCGGAGCCGTTCCGAGCGAAGCAATTCGAGGTCGACGTCGGCGACGCTGCGCCGCTCCCCCATCGGAAAGCGCTCGGACATGGCCAGCAGGACACCGTTTTCGAACACCATGGTCTGCCCGTCCCAGGCCAGATCGGTCGTCGATTCGCCCGCGCCCGCAGCCGAATACACGTAGGCGGCCAGGCAACGAGAGGAGGCCGAACGAGCCAGCAGGCAGCGGTCCTCGGCGCGGCCGATGGTGATCGGGCTACCGGAAAGGTTGGCCAGCACCGTCGCACCCGCGAGCGCGGCCTCGGCGCTGGGCGGAATCGGCACGAACATGTCCTCGCAGATCTCCACGTGCAGCACGAGGCCGGGCACGTCGGAGGCGGCGAACAGCAGATCGGGACCGAACGGCGCCTCGACCCCCGCGAGCCGGATGGTGCCGCGCTCGTCGTCGCCGGGCGCGATCTGGCGGCGCTCGTAGAACTCCCGATAGGTGGGCAGGTACGACTTCGGCGCCACGCCGAGCACCTCGCCGCGGTGGATGACCACGGCGGCGTTGTAGATGCGGTGCCGGTGGCGGACGGGCGCGCCGACCACCAGGACCGGCAACAACTCGGCGGAGGCCGCGACGATGTCCGCGACGGCCCTGTCGACGTCGTCGAGCAACAGGTCCTGCAGGACGATGTCTTCAATGGAGTAACCGGACAGCGTCAGCTCCGGGAAAACGGCCAGCGCTACGCCGTCGTCGTGGCACTCCCGGGCCATCCGCAGGACCGCCTCGGCGTTCGCCGCGGGGTCACCGATGACGGTGTGATGCGTGCACGCGGCGACGCGGGCAAAGCCCTGGCTGTAAGCGTTGTAAAAGTCCATCGCCCTTCCATTGTCGCCTCGGGGGTGTCAACTCCTCGCCGCCGGGTATCCCCAACGCCATGAGCGACACAGCGGTCCTGGTCGTCGACATGATGAATACCTATCAACATCCCGACGCTGACGATCTAATACCCAATGTCGAGAAGATCATCGAGCCTTTGACCGATTTGGTCCGGCGGGCACGCACGTCCGACGAGGTCGACCTGATCTATGTCAACGACAACTACGGCGATTTCACCGCCGAGTTCTCCGGGATCGTCCGCTCGGCGCTTGACGGCGCGCGGCCCGATCTGGTGAAGCCGATCGCGCCGGCCGAAGGCAGCCGGCTGATGACCAAGGTCCGCCACAGCGCCTTTTATTCGACTGCGCTGGCGTACCTGCTGAGCCGGCTGGACACCAAGCGGTTGATCATCACCGGCCAGGTCACCGAGCAATGCATCCTGTACACGGCCCTGGACGCGTACGTGCGGCACTTCCCCGTCGTGATCCCGACCGATGCGGTCGCCCACATCGACGCCGACCTGGGCGCGGCGGCCTGCAAGATGATGGAGCAGAACATGTCCGCCGAGCTCACGACCGCGGCGGACTGCCTGGACCCGGCCTGATCCGTACCCTGGGCAGGTGACCGTCTCCCGCGCAGAATCCCCCGAGCTGGTCACGCTGCTGGCCGGGCGCCGGATCGCGGTGCTGACGGGCGCGGGCGTCTCGACCGATTCCGGCATCCCCGACTACCGCGGGCCCGATTCACCGCCCAGCAACCCGATGACCATCCAGCAGTTCACCGGCGACGCGGCGTTTCGGCAGCGGTACTGGGCGCGCAACCACGTCGGTTGGCGGCACATGGCCGACACGCTGCCCAACGCGGGCCATCGGGCGCTGGCGGCGCTCGAGGACGCGTCGGTGGTCACCGGCGTCATCACCCAGAACGTCGACCTGCTGCACACCAAGGCCGGCAGCCGCAGCGTCATCAACCTGCACGGCACCTACGCGCGGGTGATCTGCCTGAGCTGCGGCCACACGACGAGCCGCGCGGCGCTGGCCGAACAGCTGGAGGCGCTCAACCCCGGATTCATCGAGCGCGCCGAGGCGATCGGCGGGCTGGCGGTGGCTCCCGACGCCGACGCCGTCGTCGCCGATACCGCGTCGTTCCGCTACCTCGACTGCGCGCGCTGCGCCGGCATGCTCAAACCCGACATCGTCTATTTCGGCGACAGCGTTCCCAAACACGTTGTGGCAGCGGCCTATAGGATGGTCGACGAGGCCGACGCGCTGCTGGTCGCGGGGTCGTCGCTGACGGTGTTCTCCGGTTATCGATTCGTGCGGCACGCGGCCGCCCTGGGCATCCCGGTCGCCATCATCAACCGCGGCAGCACCCGCGGCCACGACCTTGCCACCGTGAAGGTCGACGGCGGCTGCTCCGAACTGCTCGCGCTGCTTGCCGACGAGTTATCGCCGCTGACAACGCATTAGAAGGTGCACGGCATGCTGCGCACGGCGTGCACGAAATTGCCCGCCAGGTACGTCGGCTCGCCCGCCTGGATGCCGGGCAGCTGACGAAACAGCTCGTGAAAGATGGCGCGCAGCTGCGCGCGGGCGACGTGCGCGCCGAGGCAGAAGTGCAGCCCGCCACCGCCGAAACCGACGTGCGGATTGGGGTCGCGCGCCAGGTTCAGGCGTTCGGGATGGTCGAACGCGTCGGTGTCCCAGTTGCCGGACGGGTAGAACATCACCACCTTCTCCCCCGCCAGAATGGTCTGACCGCCCAGCTCGATATCCGTCGCCGCCGTGCGGCGGAAGGTCATGACCGGGGTCGCCCACCGGATGAACTCCTCCACGGCGGTACCGATCCGGTTGTCGAAATCGTGGAGAAGCCAAGCCTTTTCGTCGGGGAAATCGGTGAGCGCCTTCAGCGTGTGGCTGATGGTCTGGCGGGTGGTGTCGTTGCCCGCCACCGAGAGCAGCACGAAGAACGCGGCCACCTCCGCGTCTTCCAGGCGGTCCCCGTCGACTTCGGCGGTCACCAGGCTGCTGATGAGGTCATCGCCCGGGCGCTCGCGGCGTTCCGTGGCCAGGGCGCCGACGACCTGGTGAAGGTACAGCTGGTTTTCGACCAGGACTTCCATCGCCGGACGTCCGTTGAGGAATTCCGGGTCGGCCCAGGAGACCAGGGCGTCGGTGGCGTGCGCCATGCGCTCGCGCTCGGATTCCGGGATTCCCATCATGTCCGAGAGGGTCCGGATGGGCAGCTCCTTGGCGCAGTGGTCGACGAAATCCGCACCGCTGCCGGCGGTCCGCAGTTCTTCGACGATGGTCTTGGCGTTGGCCTTGATCGAGTCTTCGATGCGGCGCACCTGCCGCGGGCTCAGCGCGGCGTGGGCGAGCTTGCGCAACTTGGTGTGCCGCGGCGGATCCATCGCCAGGAACGACTGCGACGCCTCGAGCAGCTCGACGGGAATGCTCTCGAACATCACCCCCTGGCCGGACAGGAAGGCGTCGTTGTTGCGGCTGACCGCGACGATGTCGGCGCGCCGAGTGACCGCCCAGAAGCCGGGATCGGTGGGGTCGGGCATCAGCGAGTCTTCGACCGGAGGATGCCAACTGACCGGGCGCTCGGCGCGCAGCACGGCGAAGGAGCGTTCGCGATCCGCCGCCGTCGTGGACCAAAACGCCCGCGAGGACAGGTCGATCTCGTCGTAGGCGCGGCCGGACTTCTCGGCCCCGGGTGTACCCGTCATCACGGCCATGGCGCTGTCCTCTCCTGTATGACGCCGGTCACAAACTCCACGCGACGATATGCCTAGACAGTGTGTCTAGTCAAGATGTCGAAAGCTCGGCTATGCTCGGCGCATGCCGTCGCTCACCCGCAAGCCGCAAGGCCACCGAAGCGTGGGGCGCGAGCAGCGGCGCGAGCAAATGGAGCGCCGGCTGCTCGACGCCACCGAACGGCTGATGCGCGACGGCGCGAGCTTCACCGAGCTCAGCGTGGATCGGCTCTCCGGCGAGGCGGGCATCTCCCGCGCCAGCTTCTACATCTACTTCGAGGACAAGGGCCATCTGCTTCGCCGACTCGCGGGCCAGGTGTTCGGCGACCTGGCCGACGGCGCGCGGCGCTGGTGGACGGTGGCCGGGCGGCACGACCCCGACGACGTGCGCGCGGCGATGAGCAGCATCATCGCCATCTATCGACGGCACCAAGCGGTGCTGGTCGCGCTCAACGAGATGGCCGCCTACGACCCACCGACCGGGGAGGCGTATCGCGAACTGCTGACCGGCATCTCCGAACAGCTCACCAGGGTCATCGAAGAGGGCCAGGCCGACGGCTCGATCCGCCCCGAGCTGGCGGCGCTCACCACGGCCAGCGCGCTGACCTGGATGGTCGAGCGCGCCTGCCAGCAGAACCTGCCCGCGCGGCCGCCCGGCTACGACGCCGAGCTAGCCGCCACCCTCGCCGAGATCGTTTGGGGCGCACTGTATCTCAAACCCACATCGGCGATTTGACCCCTAGCGCGAGCAGACGCAGAATCGCACGTTCGAAGAACGAATCATGCGATTCTGCGTCTGCTCGCCCTTAGACCGCCACCAGGTCGTCGGCGTGCACGGCGGGCCTGCGCAGCTCGCCGGGCAGCTCGCTGGTGGAGCGGCCCATCATGGTGAGCAGTTCCGTCGCGTCGTAGGCGACCACGCCACGGGCCACCATCGCCGCGTCCGGCCCGCGCAATTCGACGACGTCGCCGCCGAAGAACCGGCCGGACACCGCGGTGATCCCCGCGGGCAGCAGCGAACGGCGCTGCCCGACGACCGCGCGCACGGCGCCCTCGTCGAGGGTCAGCGCGCCGGCCGCCTCCGCGGCGTACCGCACCCAGAATTTCCGCGCCGACATCCGCGCGGGCCGCGCGGCGAACACCGTGCCGACGGAGGCGTCGGTGAGTGCGGTCGAGGCCTCGTCGGCGGCGGCCAGCAGCACCGGCACACCGGCGTCGGCGGCCAGCAGCGCCGACGACATCTTTGACGTCATGCCGCCGGTGCCCAAGTCACTGCCGGGCCCGGCGATCACGCCGACCAGGTCCGCCGAACCCGCGACCTCCGGGATGAACTGCGCGCCTTCGGTTTTGCGCGGATCGGAGTCGTACAGCCCGTCGATGTCGGACAACAACACCAGCGCCTCGGCACCGACCAGGTGGGCTACCAGCGCCGAGAGCCGGTCGTTGTCGCCGAACCGGATCTCGTTGGTGGCCACCGTGTCGTTTTCGTTGACGATCGCCACCGCGTGCAGTGCCCGCAGCCGATCCAGCGTGCGCTGAGCGTTGGTGTGCTGGGCGCGCATCGAGATGTCGTGCGCGCTCAGCAGCACCTGCCCGACCGTGCGTCCGTACCGGGCAAACGCGGCGCTCCACGAATTCACCAGCGCGACCTGACCGACGCTGGCCGCGGCCTGCTTCGTCGCCAAATCCCGTGGGCGACGGGACAATCCGAGAGGTTCGATGCCGGCGGCGATGGCACCCGAGGACACGATGACGACGTCGGTGCCCGCCTTCATCCGCGTCTCGATCGCGTCGGCGAGGCCGGCCAGCCGGCCCGCGTCGAATACCCCGGCTTCGGTGGTCAACGCGTTGGTGCCCACCTTGACCACCAGGCTGCGCGCGTTCCGGATGGCGTCACGCTGCGGGGTCACGGGCGCCGCTCCTCCGCATCGCTGCGCTCTGCATCGTCGCCGGCTCTGGTTCTGCGCTGGCGCCGGGCGGCCTTGCGCTCCGCGGCGCCGACCCGCTCGCTGCGCTCGAGCCGCGCGTCGGTTCCCCTGCCCGACAGCGCAACCTGTTGTCCCGCAGGCGTTTGCGGCTCCCAATCGAACGTCATGTCGCCGATGGTCACTTCGCACCCCGCGCGCGCACCCAGCCGCAGCAGTTCCTCCTCGACTCCGAGGCGCGCCAGGCGGTCGCCGAGATACCCCACGGCCTCGTCGTTGTCGAAGTTGGTCTGACGCACCCAGCGTTCGGGCCGCGCGCCGCTGACCACGAAGGCGCCTGGCTGCTGCGGATCCGGCTCGACGCGAAAGCCGCTGTCGTCGACGGGGATCGGACGGATCACCGGGCGGCGCGGCACGATCTCGGGTTGGGCGGCCTTGTATTCCGAGATCATCCTCCACAGCCCAAAGATCAATGGCTGCAGACCTTCTCGCGCGACCGTCGACACCAAGAACACCGGCCACCCGCGCTCGGCGATCTCGTCGTAAACGAACTCGGCGAGCTCGCGCGCCTCGGGAACGTCGATCTTGTTGAGCACCACCGCGCGCGGCCGCTCGGCGAGATCGCCCAGCGTCGCGTCCCCCCGCAGGGTGGGCGTATACGCGGCAAGCTCTGCCTCGAGAGCGTCGATATCGGAGATCGGGTCGCGGCCGGGCTCGGCGGTGGCGCAGTCGACGACGTGCACCAGCACGGCGCATCGCTCGATGTGGCGGAGGAAGTCCAGGCCCAGGCCGCGGCCCTGCGAGGCGCCGGGGATCAGGCCGGGAACGTCGGCGACGGTGAAGGTGTGCTCGCCGGCCGACACGACGCCGAGGTTGGGGACCAGCGTGGTGAAGGGGTAGTCGGCGATCTTGGGTTTGGCCGCCGAGATGGTGGACACCAGCGACGACTTGCCGGCCGACGGGAATCCGATCAGGCCGGCGTCGGCGACGGTCTTGAGTTCCAGCGTCAGGTCGCGGGTCTCGCCCTGCTCACCCAGCAGCGCAAAACCGGGAGCCTTGCGCGCGCGGGAGGCGAGCGCGGCGTTGCCCAGGCCGCCGCGACCACCGGCGGCCGCTTCGAAGCGGGTGCCCGCGCCCACCAGGTCGGCCAGCAGCCGGCCGTTGTCGTCGAGAACGACGGTTCCGTCGGGGACTTTGACTTCCAGGTCGGCGCCGGCGGCGCCGTCGCGGTTGCTGCCCATCCCCTGCTTGCCCGACGGCGCGGTGACGTGGGGATGGAAATGGAAGTCCAGCAGGGTGTGGACCTGGGGATCGACGACGAAGACGATGCTGCCGCCGCGGCCGCCGTTGCCGCCGTCGGGGCCGCCGAGCGGCTTGAACTTCTCGCGATGAACCGAGGCGCAGCCGTTGCCCCCGGAACCGGCGCGCGCGTGGATGACGACGCGGTCGACGAACCGAGGCATCGTGGGTCCTCTCACCCGTCTCGCTCGCCGAACGTGCGGCTACTGCGAGAATCGCCTCGAATTATCGCAGTGGGTGCACGCTCGCGGCGCTCAGTCGGTGGCTTGTCCGGCCGCGACGATGTTGACGGTCTTGCGGCCGCGCTTGATTCCGAATTCGACGGCGCCGGCTTCCTTGGCGAACAACGTGTCGTCGCCGCCGCGCCCGACGCCGACGCCCGGGTGGAACTTGGTGCCGCGCTGACGAACGATGATCTCGCCGGCCTTGACGACCTGGCCGCCGAATCGCTTCACGCCCAGCCGCTGTGCGGCGGAATCGCGACCGTTGCGCGAGCTGGAAGCGCCCTTCTTGTGTGCCATTGCGTCGTCCTTTACTCAGTGCTGTCTGTTCTTCGCCTGACGGCTCATCACTTGATGCCGGTGACCTTCAGGACCGTCAGCTGCTGACGGTGGCCCTGACGCTTGTGGTAGCCAGTCTTGTTCCGGAACTTGTGGATGCGGATCTTGGGGCCCTTGGTGTGCTCGAGCACCTCGCCGGTGACCGCGACCTCGGCCAGCGCCGCCGCGTCGGTGGTGACCTTGGCGCCGTCCACCACCAGTGCGACCGGCAGCGACACGTTCGAACCCGGCTCAGAGTCGAGCTTCTCGACCTTGACCACGTCCCCGACGGCGACCTTGTACTGCTTGCCGCCCGTCTTGACGATTGCGTAGGTCGCCATCGTTGCTCTGCTCCTTCTTCTAGCCGCTGCTCGGCGCGTCGCGCGCGAACCAGCCGCGGTGCACGTGGTGGGTCTGGGTTGCGGGCCTGCTCCGATTCCCCGGGAGTCCCGCTGCCGCCGGCCAAAGCTTAGTCGCCCGGCCTGACGACAACTGTCCAAGGGTACGTGACCAGCGGCTACAGGGTCAAACCGGACACGACCTGGCTGTCGGGGCTCAGTCCGCGTGGATCGGCGGCCCGGCGGGCCTGCCCGCCGCGCGTCGGCGCCGGGGGCGCCCCGGGGGCGGGCCGCCCTGGTCAGCCGCGGCCGAACCGCCGTCGGCATCGTCGGAGTCGTCGGAATCGTCGGAGTCCTCGGTGTCCAGGTCGTCGTCGTCGAGTTCGAGGTCCTCGTCGTCGTCGCCCAGGTCTTCCTCGTCATCGAGGTCATCGTCGTCCGAGTCGTCGTCGGAATCGTCGTCCGAGTCGTCGTCCGAGTCGTCGTCGGTGTCGTCGAAGTCCTCGTGGTCGGTGTCGGAGACGTCCTCGCCGCGCCGCGCCTTCTTCTCGTCGAACTCGTCGCCGGTTTCCTCGGTGGCCTCGTCGGATTCGTCGTCCTCGGTTGTCGCCTGTGTGGACGAGCCGGCCGCCATCGCCTTGAACATCGGGTGTTCGCCAGGAGCGTGGACGGGCACCTTTGCCACCACCGGCTCCTCGGCCTTGTTCTTCTTGCGCCGGCCGCGACGGCCCCCGGACTCGGACTTGCGGCCGTTCGACGGCGCCGAGTCCACCGGGTCGGTGTGCAGCAAGATGCCGCGGCCGCCACAGTTCGGGCACGACGTCGAGAAGGCCTCGACCAGCCCGGTGCCCAACCGCTTGCGGGTCAGCTGCACCAAACCGAGCGACGTCACCTCGGACACCTGATGGCGGGTGCGGTCACGGGCCAGCGCCTCGGTGAGCCGGCGCAGCACCAAATCGCGGTTCGATTCCAGCACCATGTCGATGAAGTCGATGACGACGATGCCGCCGATGTCGCGCAGCCGCAGTTGGCGCACGATCTCCTCGGCCGCCTCGAGGTTGTTCTTGGTGACCGTCTGCTCGAGGTTCCCCCCGGAGCCGGTGAACTTGCCGGTGTTGACGTCGACCACCGTCATCGCCTCGGTCCGGTCGATCACCAGGGTGCCGCCCGAGGGCAGCCAGACCTTGCGGTCCATCGCCTTGGCCAGCTGCTCGTCGATGCGGTGCACGGCGAACACGTCCGGCCCGCTCGACCCGTCCGGCCCGGCGGGCGGCTCGTATTTGCTCAGCTTCGAAACAAGGTCGGGCGCAACGGAATTCACGTATTCGTTGATGGTGCTCCAGGCCTCGTCCCCGGAGACGACCAGGCCCGCGAAGTCTTCGTTGAACAGGTCGCGGATGACCTTGACCAGCACGTCGGGCTCTTCGTACAGCGCCACGGCGGCCCCGGCGGCCTTCTCCTTGATCTCGATGGCCTTGGCCTCGATTTGCTTCCAGCGCTCCTGCAGGCGGGTGACGTCGTTGCGGATGTCGTCTTCCTTGACGCCCTCGGACGCGGTCCGGATGATCACCCCCGCGTCGGACGGCACCACCTCGCGCAGGATCTCCTTGAGGCGCTGGCGTTCGGTGTCGGGCAACTTGCGGCTGATCCCGGTCGACGACGCCCCCGGCACATAGACCAGGTAGCGACCCGCGAGCGACACCTGCGTGGTGAGCCGCGCCCCCTTGTGCCCGACCGGGTCCTTGCTGACCTGGACGACGACATAGTCGCCGGGCTTGAGCGCCTGTTCGATCTTGCGGTCGGACCCGCCGAGTCCGGCGGCTTCCCAGTTGACCTCGCCGGCGTAGAGCACGCCGTTGCGGCCGCGGCCGATGTCGACGAAGGCCGCCTCCATCGAGGGCAGCACGTTCTGCACGATGCCGAGGTAGATGTTGCCGACCAGGGACGCCGACGCGGCCGAGGTCACGAAGTGCTCGACGACGATGCCGTCCTCGAGGACCGCGATCTGGGTATACCGCGAACCCTGGTGCGGCGGCTCGCTGCGGACCCGGTCCCGGACGACCATGACGCGTTCGACGGCCTCGCGGCGGGCCAGGAATTCGGCCTCGGTCAGCACCGGGGGGCGGCGCCGCCCGGCGTCGCGGCCGTCGCGGCGTCGTTGGCGCTTGGCCTCCAGCCGAGTCGAGCCGTCGATGCCCTTGATCTCGTTGCTCGCGCTGCCGCCGTCGCCGCCGTTCTTGCCATTGCGGGGCGGCCGCTCGTGCACGACCGTGTTGGGCGGGTCGTCGGGTGAAGGCCCCTCGTCGTTGTCGTCGCCCGATCCGGATTTGCGGCGCCGACGCCGGCGGCGGCGACGGCTGCCCCCATCCGCCGAACCGTCGTCACCGCCCTCGGAGTCGTCGCCGTCGTCGGAGTCCTCGTCGTCGGCGTCGTCGGAATCGCCCGAGTCGGACTGGGCGCCCTTCTTGACCCGGCCCTGCGGCTCGTCGTCGTCGCCGTCGCTCTGGCCCTCGGGTCCGCCCTGCTCGCCGCGCCCGCGGCCGCGGCCCCGGCGGCCGCGACGGCGCCGCCGATTCGACGGGCGGTCGGCCTGCTCGTCGTCGTCGCCGTCGGAATCGTCGGAGTCGGCGCCCTCGTCGGTGTCGGTGTCGGTGTCGTCGTCGCTGTCCAGTGGCTGCGGCGCGACGAAGAGCGGCATGTAATGCGGCCGCTCGGCGGCGTTGTCGGGGGTTTCCAGCATCAGCCGGGATTCGGGTTCGCCGGCACCCTCGCCGCCATCCACGACGGGTTCGGTGGCGGCGTCCGGGGCTTCCTGGGGCTGGGCGGCCAGCAGGTCACGCACCCGCACCGCGTCGGCGCGGTCCACGGTGGAATGTGCGCTGCGAATGCGCCCGTCCAGCTCGCTGAGCGCGTCCAGGACCCGTTTACTGGTGGTTCCCAGCGTCCGGGCCAACGAATGGACCCTCAACCGGTCGGGCAGCTCCCCGGACCGGGCCGATTCTTCTGATGGGTCTGCAGTTGGTGCACCGTCTACCACGTATTCTCCTCAAGCCCCCGGGCGCGTCGTTGCGACGCGGCCACGCGAGGGCTTCGCTATGGGCCCGGGTCACTTCTCCCGGGCTTGTGATGGTCTCGCCCCGAGCGGCTCAGGTTAGAACCCACTCGGCGCCGTGCTGAATGACGGCCTGACATGCAGCGAACCAAGGCGACGGGGCTATGGTCGCGCTTGTCTAAGTCTTCATTCGGGTGTCTGACGCCGGTCCGGCGACGTTCACCCGACATCAGTATCCCACATCACGTCGGCGCCCAACCCACACCTGATGCAGCCCGGTCGGACGAACCCCGGTCCGCAACGCGTCGCGGGGCCGATCGTCGCAGCTCTAGGCGTCGGGAAACCAGAGCCCGATTTCTCGCTTGGCCGACTCGATCGAATCCGAGCCGTGCACCAGATTGAACTGCGTCTCGAGCCCGAAATCGCCCCGGATCGTGCCGGGGATCGCCTTCTCGACCGGGTCGGTACCGCCCGCGAGCTGCCGAAACGCCGCGATCGCGCGCGGTCCCTCCACGATGGCCGCGACCACCGGCCCCGAGGTGATGAATGCCAGCAACGACTCGAAGAAAGGCTTGCCCTCGTGTTCCGCGTAGTGCTGGGCGGCGAGGTCTTGGCCGACGTGCCGGAGTTCCAGCGCGGCGAGGGTGAGGCCTTTTCGCTCGATCCGGCCGATGATCTCCCCCACCAGCTGTCGCTGGACGCCGTCCGGCTTGATCAGTACCAATGTCCGTTCGGTCACGGCGGACAGCGTACCGCCGGGCTACCCCTGCCTGCGCCGGACCTCGGCCCGGAAGTAGGCGATCAAGCCCCACAACCCGGTGAACAACACGCCGATGAACCCCACGCCGGGATACACGGCGAAGCCGGCGAGCAGGATCACCTGCACTCCGAGGTTGGCCCAGATGGCCCAGGGTTTGCGCTGCACCCCGCCCATCAGGATCAGCAGTACGGCCAGGCCGATCAGGTAGGCCAGCGACGCCGTCGTGAGGCCTCCGCCGACCGCGCCCACCACCGGGATCGCGAGCAGCACCACGATCGCTTCCAGAAACAGCGTGAGGGCCATCACCGCGCCGAAGCTGCGCCAGGGGTCGGGCCGGTTCTGGTCGGTCACTGCGGATCACGCCCGAACAGGGTGCGCGCCGCGCCCGCGGTGACGACCGAGCCGGTGATGACGATCCCGGTCCCGGAGAAGTCCTCGGCGTGGCCGTCGAGCGCGGCCCCCTCCACCTCGGAGTCGACCAGCGCGGTCGCGATGTCGATGGCGTCGCGCAGGTTCTCGGCGGTGCTCACCCGGTCGGGCCCGAACGTCTCGCGCGCCGCCAGGGCCAGCGATTCGACATCGACCGCCCGCGGGGACCCGTTGTGGGTGACCACGACCGCGTCGAACACCGGTTGCAGCGCGGCGAGGATGCCGTCGACGTCCTTGTCGGCCAGCACGCTGAGCACCCCGACCAGATAACGGAAGTCGAATTCGCCCGCCAGCGTCTGCGCCAGCGCGGCCGCACCGGCGGGATTGTGCGCGGCGTCGATGAACACCGTGGGCGCGCTGCGCATCCGCTCCAGCCGGCCGGGGCTGACGACGGCCGCGAAACCCGCGCGAACCGCCTCGACGTCGAGCTGACGCTGCGCGCCGGCGCCGAAGAAGGCCTCGACGGCGGCCAGCGCCAGGGCCGCATTGTGCGCCTGGTGTTCTCCGTGCAGCGGCAGGTAGATGTCGGAATACACCCCGCCCAGCCCCTGCAACTGCAGCACCTGCCCGCCGATCGCGACCTGACGGCCCAGCACGGCGAACTCCGAATCCTCGCGGGCCACCGCGGCGTCGGCTTGAACGGTTTGGGCCAACAACACGTCCATCGCCTCGGGCGCCTGACGCGCGATGACCGCCACGGTGTCGGGTGCGCCCTCGGGCGCCCGGGTGATGATGCCGGCCTTCTCCCCCGCGATGCCGGCGAGGTCGTCGCCCAGGTAGTCGACGTGGTCGAGGGCGATCGGGGTGATGGCCGCCACCGGGGCGTTGATCACGTTGGTGGCGTCCCAGCGCCCACCCATCCCCACCTCGACCACGGCGACGTCGACGGGGGCGTCGGCGAACGCGGCGAACGCCATCGCGGTCAGCACCTCGAACTTGCTCATCGCGGGCCCGCCGGCGGCCTGCGATTGCGCGTCGACCATCTGCACGAACGGCTCGATCTCGCGGTAGGTCGCCACGTACTGCGCGGGGCTGATCGGCTTGGCATCGATCGAGATGCGTTCCACCGCCGATTGCACATGGGGGCTGGTGGTGCGCCCGGTGCGCCGGTGCAGCGCGGTGATCAGCGCGTCGATCATGCGGGCCACCGAGGTCTTGCCGTTGGTGCCCGCGACGTGGATCGACGGGTAGGCCAATTGCGGTGAACCCAACAGGTCCATCAGCGCGCTGATCCGGGTCAGGCTCGGCTCGATCTTGGTTTCGGGCCAGCGCTGGTCCAGCAGGTGCTCGACCTGCAACAGGGCGGCGATCTCGTCCGGGGTGGGGTCCGGGGTGGGAACCGCGCCGGGAACTTCGGGGTCCTCGGCCCACTCGGGCGGCTCGGTCATTGCAGCCCGGCTAGCCGCGCGTTGATCCGCTCGGTTTCCTCCTGGGCCAGGCGTTGACGGTCCCGGATCTTGTCGACGACGTTTTGGGGGGCCTTGCCCAGGAAGTCCTCGTTGGCCAATTTGGCGGTGGTCGACGCCAGCTCCTTGTGGGCCGCGGCCAGATCCTTTTCCAGCCGGCGACGCTCGGCGGCGACGTCGATGGTGCCCGAGGTGTCCAGTTCGACGACGACGGTGCCGCCGCTCAGCCTGACTTCCACCGACGCCGACGGGCGGAACTCCGGCCCGGCGGCCGTCAGCCACGCCAGCGACGTCACCGCGCTCACCTGGGTGCCCAGATCGGCTCCCTCGACGCCCGTCATCCGGGCCGGCACCTTCTGGCGGTCCGCCAGCCCCTGATCGCTGCGGAACCGGCGCACCTCGGTCACCAGCTTCTGCATGTCGGTAACGCGTTGCGCGGCAACCTGATCCAGGGCTATCCCGGACGGCTGCGGCCAGTCGGCGATCACCAGGGTCTCGTTGTGGGTCAGCGCCTGCCAGAGGGCCTCGGTGATGAACGGGATCACCGGGTGCAGCAGCCGCAGCAGGGTGTCCAGCGTCGCCGCCAGCACCGCCGTCGTGTGCGCGACCCCCTCGGCCAGTTGCGTCTTGGCCAATTCCACGTACCAGTCGCAGAATTCGTCCCAGGCGAAGTGGTAGAGCGCTTCGCAGGCGCGGCTGAACTCGTAGTTGTCGAACGCCGAATCGACTTCCGCGCGAACCTCTTCCAGTCGCCCGAGGATCCATCGGTCGGCGTCGGTGAGTTCGGCCGGCGGGGGCAGGGGCGCCAGCTGCGCGCCGTTGAGCAGCGCGTAGCGGGTGGCGTTGAACAGCTTGGTGCAGAAATTGCGCGACGCCCGGACGTGGTCCTCGCCGATCGCCAGGTCACCGCCCGGGCTGGCGCCGCGGGCCAGCGTGAACCGCAGGGCGTCGGCGCCGAAGAGTTCCACCCAGTCCAGCGGGTCGATGACGTTGCCCTTGGACTTGCTCATCTTGCGCCCGGATTCGTCGCGGATCAGCCCGTGCAGGAAGACATCGGTGAACGGCACCTGCGGGCCGCGGCGACCGTCCAGGGTGATGGCGTCGTCGTCGCCGACGAACGTGCCGAACATCATCATCCGTGCCACCCAGAAGAACAAGATGTCGTAGCCGGTGACCAGAACGCTTGTCGGGTAGAACTTTTCGAGCTCGGGGGTCTTGTCCGGCCAGCCCAGGGTGGAAAACGGCCACAGCGCCGAGGAGAACCAGGTGTCCAGCACGTCGGGGTCCTGTTCCCAGCCTTCCGGCGGCGTCTCGTCGGGACCCACGCACACCTGTTCCCCGTTGGGCCCGTACCAGATCGGGATGCGGTGGCCCCACCACAGCTGCCGCGAGATCGTCCAATCGCGCATGTCGTCGACCCAGGCGAACCAACGCGGCTCCAGGCTTGCGGGGTGAATCACGGTGTCGCCGTTGCGCACCGCGTCGCCGGCCGCCTTGGCCAGCGACTCGACGCGGACGAACCATTGCAGCGACAGCCGCGGTTCGATCGGTTCACCGCTACGCTCGGAGTGCCCGACGCTGTGCAGGTATGGGCGCTTCTCCTCGACGACGCGGCCCTCGGCGGCCAGCGCCTCGCGGACCGCGACGCGGGCCTCGAAGCGGTCCATCCCGTCGAATTGCGTTCCGGTATCGACGATTCGGCCCTTGGTGTCCAGGATCGAGATCATCGGCAACCCGTGCCGCAGCCCGATCTCGAAGTCGTTCGGGTCGTGTGCGGGCGTGACTTTGACTGCGCCGGTACCGAATTCGGGGTCCACGTGCTCGTCGGCGACGACGACCAGCTCGCGGTCGACGAAGGGATGCGCCAGTGTGGTGCCGACCAGGTGGCGGTATCGCGCGTCGTCGGGGTGCACGGCGATCGCGGTGTCGCCGAGCATCGTCTCGACCCGGGTGGTCGCGACCACGATGTGCGGCTGCGAGTCGTCGAGCGAGCCGTAGCGGAACGACACCAGCTCGCCCTCGACGTCGAGGTAGTCGACCTCGATGTCGGAAATCGCGGTCTGAAGCACCGGCGACCAGTTGACCAGCCGCTCGGCCCGATAGATCAGCCCGGCGTCGTAGAGCCGCTTGAAGATGGTGCGGACGGCCCGCGACAGGCCCTCGTCCATGGTGAACCGGTCGCGGCTCCAGTCGACCCCGTCGCCGAGCCGGCGCATCTGGCCGCCGATGGCGCCGCCGGACTCGCGCTTCCAGTCCCAGACCTTCTCGACGAACAGCTCCCGGCCGAAGTCCTCCTTGGTCTTGCCGTCGACCGCGAGCTGCTTTTCCACCACGCTCTGGGTGGCGATGCCGGCGTGGTCCATGCCCGGCTGCCACAACACCTCATATCCCTGCATCCGCTTGCGGCGGGTCAGGGCGTCCATCATGGTGTGTTCGAGCGCGTGACCCATGTGCAGGCTGCCGGTCACGTTCGGGGGCGGCAACACGATCGAGTAGCCGGGCTTGGCGCTGGCCGGGTCCGCCGCGAAGTATCCGGCGTCGACCCACTTATGGTAGATCGCGCCCTCGGCCGCAGCGGGATCCCACGACTTGGGCAGGTCGGTGGCGGGGCTGGGGCTGGCGGTCACCCGTCAATTCTAGGGAGCGCCGTTTACCCTCGTGTAAGTGCCCGAACCGTGAGCCGGGTCACCCCGCGAGCCGTTCAACCTGCAAGGACACACCCGCGGCGGGGAACCGGTCCAGCAGCGCGTCGCCCATCGCGGCGGCGGGCGTGAGGACGCCGTGCAGGTCCGGGAGCTTGTCACGGTCGAATGCCAGCGCCATGCCGCACTCCCCCAGCAGCACCGACGTCGCCTTGTAGCCCGGGTCGCCGCGCTGTTCCATGCGCGCCACGTAGCGGGCCCCGGTGCTGGTGGTGGTGTAGGTCTCGATGCGGTAGTAGCCGCGCTCGCGGGCGGCCTCGCTCGGGCCGGTGCCCGGTTTGGGCACGATGCGCTCCACCAGCCGGCGCGGCAGGAGCCGGAAATAGCGGCTGCCCAACCCGAAGGTCGCGGCGCCCACCCCGCCGACCACGGCGGAGGCCACCGGCGCGATCGGCGACGAGCCCAGGCTCATGCTTTCGCTGTAGCGCAGCTGGCGGCCGTAGGCCCAGTCCAGCAGTGCGTTGCTGCGCCGCACGATCCGGGTGTTGTAGGGCGCCATGACGAAGCCCGCGGTCCACAGCCCGCTCAGTTCCGGCGCGATCCGACGACCGCGACGCCAGGGCAGGTCGGGCTGCGGGCCGATGTCGGGTTCGGCGCCGCGGTCGCTGCTGAGCGTGTACGGGTCGGCGAGTTGGCGGCGGGCCTCGGGATCGCGGGACGCGGTGTCGAGCACCTCCAGCATCGACGCGACGGTGCCGCCGGACACCCCGCCCGAGAAGGAACGGACCACCAGGTCGGTGTCGGCGAGTTCGCCGGCGCCGTCGTCGCGCGCCGCGCGGTACAGCGCATACACACTGAGGTCCGAAGGCACGGAATCGAATCCGCACGCGTGCACGATGCGGGCGCCGGTATCCGCGGCCTGCTTGTGGAATTGGTCGATGCTGTCGCGGACGAACATCGCCTCCCCGGTCAGGTCGGCGTAGTCGGTGCCCGCCGCGGCGCAGGCGGCCACCAGCGGCAGCCCGTAGCGCGTGTAGGGCCCGACCGTGGTGATGACGACCTGGGTGCGCGCCGCCATCTCGTTCAGCGTCGAGGGCGATGCGGCGTCCGCGTTCAGGACGGGCCACGACCGCGCGGTTTCGCTCAGCGTGTCGCGGACGGCGCGCAGCCGGTCGGGCGACCGGCCGGCCAGGGCGATCCGTTTGTCCGGTGCCGAGCGGGCCAGGTATTCGGCGGTGAGCTTCCCGACGAAGCCGGTCGCCCCGTACAGCACAATGTCGAATTCGCGCGGCGTTGCGGTCACGGGCCCGACGCTACCCGACTACGGGGGTGGCGACTGCTGGAGACAAGGAGTGCCGGGCACGGGGCCCGGCACTCCTTATATGTGCGGCTTATATGTCCAGAAGCCGTCGGTCAGCCGCGGCGTCCGCACACCGGCCAGGCGCCGATGCCCTGCGAGTGCAGCACGTTCTCGGCGACGCGGATCTGCTCCTCGCGGCTCGCGCCGGACGGGGAGCCGCTACCGCCGTTCGCGCGCCAGGTGCTGGGCGTGAACTGCAGGCCGCCCGCGTAGCCGTTGCCGGTGCTGATGCTCCAGTTACCGCCCGACTCGCACTGCGCGATGGCGTCCCAGTTGACGCTGTACGCCCTGACGGGCGGGGGCGGCGGGACATCCGGGCCAGGAGGCGGCGGAACGTTCGGGTCGAAGCCCACGGGCGCCGGCGGGGCATCCGGAGCCGGAGGGGCGTCCGGGGCCGGGGGCGGAGGCGCGTCCGGGGCCGGGGGCAGGGCTTCCGGGGCCGGAGGCGCGTCCGGCGCCGGGGCGTCCGGCGCGGGGGCGTCCGGGGCGGGGGCGTCCGGGGCGGCAGCAGGAATGTTCGGGTCGAAGCTCACCGCTTCGTCTGCGTGGGCGGTGGCCGACGGGATGGTCACGAGCGTGCCCGTGACCGCGGCAAGCATGAGCGTCTTACGGACGTTCTGCAATATCTTTCCTTTCGCTGCGCGCGCGCCAAAGCAAGCCCACGCAGGTGGGCTGAAGGTGTTGGCTTGAATGCCTGCTTTGGAACGTGCCGTCTGGGTCAGGCACGACAGCGGCGGGCCAGGTATGCCCGGCGGGTTGTCACCCACCGACCACGGTTGGGCTCTCGCCGTCCGTGGCGCCGCTCACACGCGGGTCTGTGGATTCAGTTTTGTTGATTACTTTTCCGTAACCCGTTGCGGGCTAACAGGGACCGTAGAGAACACCGGCGCGTTCGTCATCTTCGGAAATCGCAGGTCTCGTTTCGGTAACGACGCGATCACGCGGTGATAGCAGGCCTATTCACGCAGGTCACGGTCGAATTTTCGGCGCGGGCACGTCGGCCGGATCCGCAAACAAATGGTGAGCCTAATCACGCGTATTTTGTGAGCTGGCGCACGATTATTCGGGTCGATATTGCCGATTCGCCGCAGTGACAACGCATCTGCCGTCCCGGTCGGAAGGGGGCGCAGCGTACCGCATGCCGGCACCGCTTCTCACGTCGCCACGCGGGAAAGGCAAGAAAAAGTCGAGAGACGACGAATTGCGGTGTCTTGCAGTGATATTCGTCCGTCACAGTCCCACCCAGCCGAATCGGTTGATGAGACCTCGTGGATTACGCTTTCTGGCAATGACTTTCGCTAAACGTGTTCAGCGACAAAATTTTTCAGGAATGGAGGCGACTTTGCCGGCAGGCCGGGATTCACTGGGGCGCATGCACCCGGACGGGGCCAGGACGGGCGCGGGCATTTCCGCGAGGAAGCCTCAAATCGACACTGCCCCAACGGATCACGACGGTTCACAGACCGGCGCAGCGGACGGCGTCAGGCCTGCAGCTGCGCCAGAGCGCGCAGGTCACTCTCCGAGTTGACGTTGGCCAGGAAACGCGATTCCGGCAGCACGATCTGCTGGGCGTCGGAGGCGTCGATCAAGGCACGCATCGAGCGGGCACCGGCGGCGACCAGGCCGTCGATCCGCTCGGCCAGATCGGTGCGATACACCGCGGCGAGGTAGTGGCTGCGGCCGTCCCACGGCAGCACGATTTCGGCGTTGGTCTCGGTGGCCAGCCCGATCAGGTCGTCGATCAAACTCGCTGACAGCAGCGGCATGTCGACGGCGCAGACGAAGGCGAAGCGTGCGCCGGTTTCCGCCGCGGCCCGCAGGCCGCCCCCGGTCGCCGGCAGTGGCCCCTGGCCGCGCACCTCGTCGCGAAGCACGCGCGCCGGCACCTCGGGCAGCGGTTGCCCCGGCGCGGCCATCACGAAGATCGGCTCGCAGCGCTGGGAGACCACCCCGACCACGTGCTCGAGCAGCGTGGCGGCCCCGCCGGGACCCGGCAGGGTCGCCTTGTCGCGGCCCATTCGCCGCGATTCGCCACCGGCCAGCACTATTCCAGCCAGGGACACTGTGGTGTCCGCCACCCGCTCGGCCACGTCAGTCGACGGTCCAGGTGTCGCGGCCCCGCAGCAGCGACTGCAGCGCCGCGGAGTCGAACGGCTTCGCCGACTGGGCCGCCTGAATCTGTGAGCGGGCCGCGTCGTCGTAGGTGGGCCGGTTGATGTTGCGGAAGATGCCCAGCACCGTGTGCTCGAGGTTCTGATCCGACAGCCGCGACAGGGCGAACGCGTAGGCCGAGTTGTCGCTGTGCGCGTCGTGCACCACGATCTCGTCGACGGAGACGTCGGCGGTCTTGGCCACCTCCAGGCCGAACCCGGACTGCACCACGCAGTATTCGCCGTTGGCGCCGAACACAATCGGCTCGCCGTGACGGACGTTGATGACCCGCTCCTCGGCGCCTTCCTTGCGCAGCGCGTCGAAGGAGCCGTCGTTGAAGATCGGGCAGTCCTGCAGGATTTCGACGACGGCGGCGCCCCGGTGCCCGGCGGCGGCGCGCAGCACCTCGGTCAGGCCGTTGCGGTCGGAGTCCAGCGCGCGGCCGACGAAGGTCGCCTCGGCGCCCAGGGCCAGCGACACCGGGTTGAACGGGTGGTCCAGCGACCCCATCGGGGTCGACTTCGTGACCTTGCCGACCTCCGAGGTGGGCGAGTACTGCCCCTTGGTCAGCCCGTAGATCCGGTTGTTGAACAGCAGGATGGTGATGTTGACGTTGCGGCGCAGCGCGTGGATCAGGTGGTTACCGCCGATCGACAGGGCGTCGCCGTCGCCCGTGACCACCCACACCGACAGGTCCTCGCGGGCCAGCGCCAGGCCGGTGGCAATGGCGGGCGCACGGCCGTGGATCGAGTGGAATCCGTAGGTCTCGAGGTAGTAGGGGAAGCGGCTCGAGCAGCCGATGCCGCTGATGAACACGATGTTCTCGCGGCGCAACCCGAGGTCCGGCAGGAAGTTGCGGATGGTGTTGAGGATGACGTAGTCCCCGCAGCCCGGGCACCAACGCACCTCCTGGTCGCTGGTGAAGTCCTTGGACTTCTGGGGCTGGTCCTCGGCGGACAAGGTGGGGACCCCGTCGTTCTTGGTCAACTTCGGGGTAACACCGAGGTCTTTGCCCGCCAGATTGCCGATCAGGTCAGTCACGAGCGCCGCTCCTCCTCATCGCTTCGCTCTGCGTCGGCGCCGGCGCGAATCATGCGCCCGCCCCAACCGTTGCCGCCGCCATTCTGGCGACCATCGTCTTGTCGTTCTCGACTTCGGCCAACGTCCCGCCCAGCGCGGCGCGGATGACGCGGCCGATCTCGTCGGCCAGGAACGCGACACCCTGCACCTTGCTGACCGACTGCACGTCGACCAGGTACTTGCCGCGCAGCACCAACGCCAGTTGGCCCAGGTTCATTTCGGGCGCCACCACCTGCGGGTAGCGCCGCAGCACCTCGCCCAGGTTGGCCGGGAAGGGGTTGAGGTAGCGCAGGTGCGCGTGCGCCACCTTGATGCCCTTGCGCCGGGCGCGCCGGCAGGCCTCGCCGATCGGGCCGTAAGAGCTGCCCCATCCGATCAGCAGCAGCTCGGCGTCGCCGGTCGGATCGTCGACCTCGAGATCGGGAACGGAGATGCCGTCGATCTTGGCCTGCCGCAACCGGACCATGAGGTCGTGGTTGACCGGCTCGTAGGAGATGTTGCCCGAGCCGTTCGCCGCTTCCAGACCGCCGATGCGGTGCTCGAGCCCCGGGGTGCCGGGCACGGCGAACTGCCGGGCCAGCGTCTCCGGGTCACGGGCGTAGGGCTGGAACGGTTCGTCGGGCTTGGCGAAGGCGTGCGTGATGCGCGGCAGCGTGCTGACGTCCGGAATGCGCCACGGCTCCGAGCCGTTGGCGATCGCGCCGTCGGACAACACGATCACCGGGGTGTGGTACGAGACCGCGATGCGCGCGGCCTCGAGCGCGGTTTCAAAGCAGTCCGACGGCGAGCGGGGCGCGAGGATCGCCACCGGCGACTCGCCGTTGCGGCCGTACAGCGCCTGCAGCAGGTCGGCCTGTTCGGTCTTGGTGGGCAGCCCGGTCGAGGGGCCGCCGCGCTGCACGTCGACGACGAGCAACGGCAGTTCGGTCATCACGGCCAGCCCGAGCGCCTCGGACTTGAGCGAAATGCCCGGCCCCGACGTGGTGGTCACGCCCAGCGCGCCGCCGTAGGAGGCGCCGATCGCCGCGCAGATGCCGCCGATTTCGTCCTCGGCCTGGAAGGTCAGCACGTTGAAGTTCTTGTGCTTGGACAGCTCGTGCAGGATGTCGGAGGCCGGCGTGATCGGGTAGCTGCCGAGCAGGACCGGGATGTCCGCGAGCTGGCCGGCCGCGACGATGCCGTACGCCAGTGCGGTGTTTCCCGAGATCTGCCGGTATTCGCCCGACGGCAGGGTCGCCCGGGACACCTCGTAGGTGGTGCCGAACGCCTCGGTCGTCTCGCCGTAGTTCCAGCCGGCCTTCAGCGCCAGCACGTTGGTCTCCGCGACCTCGGGCTTGCGGGCGAATTTCTCCCGGATGAACTTCTCGCTGGTTTCGATCGGCCGCCCGTACATCCACGACAGCAGGCCCAGCGCGAACATGTTCTTGGCGCGCTGGCCATCCTTCTTCGTCGCGCCGATGGCCTCGACCGCGCCGAGCGTCAGCGTCGTCATCGCGACGGAATGCACGACGTAGTCGGACAACTCGTCGGTCTCGAGCGGGTTGGTGACGTAACCCACCTTGGTCAGGTTGCGCTTGGTGAACTCGTCGGAGTTCGCGATCACCATGCCGCCGCGGGGCAGGTCGCCGATATTGGCCTTGAGCGCAGCCGGATTCATCGCGACGAGCACGTCCGGCCGGTCGCCGGCGGTCAAGATGTCGTAGTCGGCGATCTGAATCTGGAAGGACGAGACGCCGGGCAGAGTGCCTGCGGGCGCCCGGATCTCGGCGGGATAGTTCGGCTGGGTCGCCAGGTCGTTGCCGAAAAGCGCTGCCTCGGAAGTGAACCGGTCGCCGGTGAGCTGCATGCCGTCTCCGGAGTCACCGGCGAAGCGAATGACGACCTGTTCGAGGCGCTGACGGGCAGATCCGTTCGGGGAAGCCCCGTTCTGTGAGTCTGATCCGGCTCCGCTGCCGTTCGGATCCACGTCTTTGCCCTCCATTTGTTCACCGGACAGACAGTTCGCGCAGCTTCAGGTTACGCGTCGGCGAAGGGAGTCTCCGGCCATCACGGTTTTATGTCACTGGCGGTACCAATTATGGCACTGATTTTCGATCGCCATGGCCGACTCCGCCGCATCATCTCGGCCGCGTTCGCGGACAAAAGGCGACGTCAGCGCCGTCTACTGACGAGTAGACCAGTAAACTGTGGTGTTGGTCACGTCTTGCGCGTTACCCAACCGTCGTTCATACCGTGTCTGCTTCGGGATGCCGCGCCTCCGCCGCCGCTTTTGGCCGCCGCCGTTTCCGGCATCGCAGCCAGATACAACACGAACCCGGCGCCCGCCAGAGCACCCAAGAACGCGAAGGCGACGTTGTAGCCGGCCGCGACCACGATCGAGCCCGCGACGAGGTTCGACACCGCGGCGCCGACGCCCGTCGCGGCCGTCACCGCCCCCAGGCTGACGTTGAAGCGGCCGGTCCCGTGCGTCACGTCCTGCACGACGAGGGGAAACAGCGCGCCGAACACGCCGGCCCCGACGCCGTCCAGCAGCTGCACGCTCACCAGCCAATAGGGGTTGTCCGAGAGCGTGTAGAGAAAGCCACGGGCGGCCAGGACGGCGAACCCGGCCAAAAAGATCGGCTTGCGGCCCCAGGAATCGGCCTTGGCTCCGGCGACGTAGGCCACCGGCACCATGACGACCTGCGCGGCCACGATGCAGCCCGCCATCAGCGCGGTCCCGACGTCCTTGTTGTGCAGCGCCAGCCGCTGGCCGACCAGCGGCAGCATGGCCGCGTTGGCGAAGTGGAAGGCGATGACCGTGGCGGCGAAGATCATCAGCCGGCGATTGCTCAGCAGGGCCGCCAGCCGGGACGGGCTCGGGTGCGGTTCCCCCGGCGCATGGTCCATGCCCCGGGCGACGTCGTGGTCGATCGCGTCGCCCGGAATACACAGCGTCGCAACCACGCTGGCGGCCGCCATGACCGCAAGCACCCAGAACACCACAACCGGCCCGAAGAAGTAGGCCAGGCCGCCGGTGATCGCCGCCGCCGTGGCGTTCCCGGCGTGGTTGAACGACTCGTTGCGCCCGATCCGGCGGGCGAAGCGACGCGAGCCGACGAGCCCCAGGGTGATCGCGGCCAGCGCCGGGGCGAAGACGGATCCGGCGATGCCGGTGAGCGCCTGCAGCACCGAGATCGAATACAACCCGGGGAACAACGGCATCGCCAGCGACGCCGCGGTGATCGTCAGCGCGCCGCCGATGACCAGCGCCCGCTTGGCGGTGCTCCGGTCCACCAGGGCGCCGGCCGGGGCCTGCGCGACGATCGCGCCGATGCCCCCGACCGCCATGACGAATCCGATCGAGCCCTGATCCCAGTGGTGGGTCAGCAGCAGATAGATCGACAGGTACGGGCCGAGACCGTCACGCACGTCGGCGAGCAGGAAGTTCAGCAGGTCCAGGCCGTGCGCAAGGCGCCGCGGGACCACGTCGTTGCTATCGCGGGGCGTGCTGGGGAGCTCCAGGAGCTAGTTAGGCGCTCTTGTCGCGGCGCTCGGTGCGCGACGGCTTGCGCGGCACGATCGTCGGCAACACGTTGTCCTGCACGGTCTCCTTGGTCACCACGACCTTGGCGACGTCGTCGCGGCTCGGGATGTCGTACATCACCGGCAGCAGGACCTCTTCCATGATGGCGCGCAGGCCGCGCGCGCCGGTGCCGCGGTGGATCGCCTGATCCGCGATCGCCTCCAGGGCGTCGTCGGTGAACTCGAGCTCCACGCCGTCCATCTCGAAGAGCCGCAGGTACTGCTTGACCAACGCGTTCTTCGGCTCGGACAGGATCTTGACCAGCGATTCGCGGTCCAGGTTGGTGACCGAGGCGACCACGGGCAGCCGGCCGATGAACTCCGGGATCAGGCCGAACTTGATCAAGTCCTCGGGCATGACCTCGGCGAAGTGGTCGGTGGTGTCGATCTCGGCCTTCGAGCGGACCTCGGCGCCGAAGCCCAGGCCCCGCTTGCCGACGCGCTCGTAGATGATCTTCTCCAGGCCGGCGAACGCCCCCGCGACGATGAACAGCACGTTGGTGGTGTCGATCTGGATGAACTCTTGGTGCGGGTGCTTGCGGCCGCCCTGCGGGGGAACCGACGCCTGGGTGCCCTCCAGGATCTTCAGCAGGGCCTGCTGCACGCCCTCCCCGGAGACGTCGCGGGTGATCGACGGGTTCTCGCTCTTGCGGGCGATCTTGTCGACCTCGTCGATGTAGATGATGCCCGTCTCGGCGCGCTTCACGTCGTAGTCGGCGGCCTGGATGAGCTTGAGCAGGATGTTCTCGACGTCCTCACCGACGTAGCCGGCCTCGGTCAGGGCGGTCGCGTCGGCGATGGCGAACGGGACGTTGAGCATCTTGGCGAGCGTCTGGGCCAGGTAGGTCTTGCCGCAGCCGGTGGGACCGAGCATCAAGATGTTGGACTTGGTCAACTCGACCGGCTCGTGGCGCGAGTCCCGGCCCTTTTCCCCGGCCTGGATCCGCTTGTAGTGGTTGTAGACCGCGACCGCCAGCGTCCGCTTGGCGGTGTCCTGCCCGATGACGTAGCCCTCGAGGAACTCCCGGATCTCGATCGGTTTGGGGAGCTCATCGAGCTTCACGTCGTCGGCGTCGGCAAGCTCCTCTTCGATGATCTCGTTGCACAGATCGATGCACTCATCGCAGATGTACACACCGGGGCCAGCAATGAGTTTCTTGACCTGCTTCTGGCTCTTCCCGCAGAACGAGCACTTCAGCAGGTCCCCGCCGTCTCCGATGCGTGCCATGGTGCGTCAGTGCCTACTTCCTCTTCGCCGTTGGACTTCCCTGTCCCGCATGTATTCACCGACGCTACCCGCTTGATCGGGCCCGCCGCGACCATAAACGCCGAATCGCGCCCATGGTATTTGCGGGAGTTCATGCCGCTTCCGTATGGAGGAAAGATATAGCCAGACGGTGCCCGTCGCTCGCGAAAGACGCGCTTTGCGTGTCTTTGGCGTGTCGCGGTCGTAATGCGACCGAGTCCGGCGGCCGCCCGATCCCGCCTCCGACGGAGGTGCCGACCCGACCCCGAGACGCTCACACGAGGCGTGGGCGAACCCCCAAGAAATCACCCTACAGTGGCCACGTGGGTTTGGCCGTGGGCTTGCGGTGGCCCAGCGGAACCGTGCTGCTCGATGGCGGCTTGGCCACCGAGCTGGAAGCGCGCGGCCATGACCTGTCCGATCGGTTGTGGTCGGCCAGGCTGCTCGCGGACGCCCCACGCGAGATCGTCGCCGTCCACGCCGCCTACTTTCGCGCGGGGGCCACGATCGCGACGACGGCCAGCTACCAGGCGTCGTTCGAGGGTTTCGCGGCGCGCGGACTGGATCGTCGGGAAACCGACGGGCTGTTGCGCCGCAGCGTCGAGCTCGCGAAGGCCGCGCGGGACGAGGCCGGCCCTGGCGAATTCGGGGGCCTGCTCGTCGCGGCCTCGGTCGGACCGTACGGCGCGGCGCTGGCCGACGGCTCGGAATACCGCGGACGCTACGGCCTGTCGGTCGGGGCCTTGGCGCGCTGGCATCGGCCCCGGCTGGAGACCCTGGCGGACGCCGGGGCCGACGTCCTCGCCTGCGAGACCGTTCCCGACGTCGACGAGGCGGAAGCGTTGGTCGACGTGGTGCGCTCGGTCGGGATGCCGGCGTGGCTGAGCTACACGATCGACGGGGCCCGGACCCGCGCCGGGCAACCGCTGACCGAGGCCTTCGCGGTGGCCGCGGGCGTCGACGAGATCGTGGCCGTCGGGGTCAACTGCTGCGCGCCCGACGACGTGTTGCCCGCGATCGCGAGCGCATCGGAGATCGGCAAGCCCGTCATCGTCTATCCGAACAGCGGCGAACGCTGGGACGGTCGCGCGTGGGTCGGCCCGCGCACGTTCGCGACGGGGCTTGCGGCGCAGTGGGTTTCGGCGGGCGCCCGCATTGTCGGCGGCTGCTGCCGGGTCGGCCCGGTGGACATCGCCGAGCTGGCCCCCTTGCGCCGAGCGTGCAATCAGAAATCAGCCGAAAACTCGCCGTGAGTGCACGCTCGGCGAAATTGGCTAGGCGCTCTGGGCGGAGAGCTTCCGGTACTCCAGCACGGTGTCGATGATCCCGTAGTCCTTGGCCTCTTCGGCCGTCAGGATCTTGTCCCGGTCGGTGTCCTTGCGGACCGTCGCGGCGTCCTTGCCGGTGTGGCGGGCCAGCGTGGTCTCCATCAGGGTGCGCATCCGCTCGATCTCGGCGGCCTGGATTTCCAGGTCGGAGAACTGTCCCTGGATGACGCCCTGCAGCGAAGGCTGGTGGATCAGCACCCGGGCGTTGGGCAGCGCCATCCGCTTGCCCGGGGTCCCGGCGGCCAGCAGCACCGCGGCCGCCGAGGCGGCCTGCCCCAGGCACACCGTCTGGATGTCGGCGCGCACGTACTGCATGGTGTCGTAAATCGCCATCAGCGAGGTGAATCCGCCGCCGGGCGAGTTGATGTACATGGTGATGTCGCGGTCGGGGTCCAGCGACTCGAGCACCAGCAACTGCGCCATGATGTCGTTCGCCGACGCGTCGTCCACCTGGACGCCGAGAAAGATGATGCGTTCCTCGAACAGCTTGTTGTAGGGATTCGACTCCTTGACACCGAAGCTGGAGTGCTCGATGAACGACGGCAGGATGTAGCGCGCCTGGGGCTGGGTTTCGGGGTTCACTGGGCTTCTCCATTGGTGATGTGGGCGGCGCGGGTGATGATGTGGTCGACGAAGCCGTATTCCAGGGCTTCCTGCGCGGTGAACCAGCGGTCGCGGTCGGAATCCGCCTCGATGCGTTCGATCGACTGGCCGGTGAATTCGGCGTTCAGCCGGAACATTTCCTTCTTGATGACGTGGAACTGCTCGGCCTGAATGGCGATGTCCGCCGCGCTCCCGGTCACCCCGCCCAGCGGCTGGTGCATCAGGATGCGGGCGTGCGGCAGCGCGTACCGCTTGCCCTTGGTGCCCGCGGCCAACAGGAACTCGCCCATCGAGGCGGCCATGCCCATCGCGTAGGTGGCGATGTCGCACGGCGCCAGCACCATGGTGTCGTAGATCGCCATGCCGGCACTGATCGAGCCGCCGGGCGAGTTGATGTAGAGCGAGATGTCTTTGGTGGAGTCCTCGGCGGCGAGCAGCAGAATCTGCGCGCACAGCCGATTGGCGATTTCGTCGCTCACCTCCGAACCCAGGAAGATGATGCGCTCGGACAGCAAGCGCTCATAGACGGAGTCCGTGAGGTTGAGACCCTGCGAGTTTGAACGCATGTCAGTCACGACCGGGGTACCTGCTTTCTGTCAGATCTGTCTTCACCGACACTAACCAACCGGGCCCGCCGTTTCGCGGCCACGCGCCCCTGAAACGGGCGCGTTCGCTCACAGCGTCATCGCGCGGTCACTCCTCGGCGTCGGCCTTCGTGGATTCTTCGGCGTCACCGGAGACGTCATCGGCGGCCTCGTCCGCCCCCGCGCGCTTGCCGAAGAACTCGTCGGTGTCGACGGTGTTTCCGGCGGTGTCGGTGACCGTCGCCGCGCGGATCACCTCGGCGATGGCCAGCGCCCGGCGTACATCGGCGAACATGGCCGGCAGCTGGTTGTTCTCCTGCAGGTAGGCCACGAGCTGCTGGGGCTCGATGCCGTACTGGCGCGACGTGGCCACCAGCCGCTCGGTCAGGTCGTCCTGGCCGACCTGGACCTCGAGCTCGTCGGCGAGCGCGTCGAGGAGCAGCTGCCGTTTGACGTCGGTCTCGGCGGCGGTGCGTGTCTCGGTCTCGAACTCCTCGCGCGACTTCCCTTGCTGGGCGAGCACCTCGTCGAGCTTGGATTCGTCGTGGTCGAGGCTGTGCAGGGCGTTGTGCAGCGCGCTGTCGACCTGCGCCTTCACGATCGCTTCGGGCAGCGGGATGTCGACCTGCTCGAGCAGCGTGTCGATCGCGGCGTCGCGGATGGCTTCGGCCTGCTGCGCCCGCTTGGTCCGGCCGACTTGCTCGCGCAGGTTGGACCGCAGCTCCTCGATGGTGTCGAATTCGCTGGCCAATTGGGCGAACTCGTCGTCGGGCTCGGGCAGCTCGCGCTGTTTGACCGACTTGACCGTGACGGTCACCTGCGCGTCCTTGCCCGCGTGCTCGCCGGTGGCCAACTGCGCGGTGAACTCCTTGGATTCGTCGACGGACAACCCGACCAGCGCCTCGTCGAGGCCCGCGATGAGCCGGCCGGAGCCGACCTCGTGGGACAGCCCCTGCGCGGTGGCGCCCGGAACCTCTTCGCCGTCGATGGTGGCCGACAGGTCGATGGAGACGAAGTCGCCGTCGGCGACCGGCCGGTCCACCCCGGTCAGGGTGCCGAATCGAGCCCGCAGGGACTGCAGTTCGGCGTCGACGTCGTCGTCACTGACCTCGATCGGGTCCACCGAGATGGTCAGCGAACCCGGGTCGGGCAGGGTGAGCTTGGGCCGGATGTCGACCTCGGCGGTGAACGCCAGCTCCTCGCCGTACTCCTTCTTGGTGACCTCGATCTCGGGCTGGCCCAGCGGGTGCACCTCCGACTCGGCGACCGCCTGTCCGTACCGCGCGGGCAGCGCGTCGGTGACGACCTGGTCGAGCATCGCCTCGCGGCCGAAGCGGGCCTCCAGCAACTTCGCCGGCGCCTTGCCGGGCCGGAAGCCGGGCAAGCGCACCTGCCTGGCCAACTCCTTGTAGGCCCGCTGGAAGTCCGGCTCGAGTTCGGAGAACGGGACCTCCACATTGATGCGCACCCGGGTGGGGCTCAACTGCTCGACGGTGCTCTTCACGGGTGTGCTCCTCGGTGCTCGTTCCTGGTCGTCGGTGGGCCGCGCAGCGTGCGGCCGGTCGTGCTGGTCGGGGTGACAGGATTTGAACCTGCGGCCTTCCGCTCCCAAAGCGGATGCGCTACCAAGCTGCGCTACACCCCGCGCTGACCTCGATGATCCTAAGGCCCCGCAAAGCCAGGTCCGTCACAGGCTTGGGCGGCGACCTCGCGGACCTCACGGAGTGATCACAAAGCCGCGTCGATTAGATTTGATCTTCGTCGCCAGCTACAGTCACGCTCGACTAAATACATGCGGGCGTAGCTCAATGGTAGAGCCCTAGTCTTCCAAACTAGCTACGCGGGTTCGATTCCCGTCGCCCGCTCGGGGCTAACTATCTGCTCGATAGAGAGGCGCCATGAGCGACCTGACGACGGACCCGTCGATCCATGGCTCATGCGCGTCGGATTTCGTCGGGGTTCGCGACGCGTTCGAGCGCAATTTCACCCTGCGCGACGAGGTCGGTGCGGCCGTCGCGGTGTGGGTGGACGGGTCTCTCGTCGTCAACCTGTGGGGCGGCTGGGCCGACGCGGCCCGCACCCGGCCCTGGCAGCAGAACACCCTGACCACGGTGTTGTCCGGCACGAAGGGCCTGTCGGCCACCTGCGTGCACCAACTGGCCGACCGCGGCGAGCTGGACCTGCAGGCGCCGGTGGCCCACTACTGGCCCGAGTTCGCTCAGGCGGGCAAACAGGACATCACGCTGGCGATGGTGATGAGCCACCGCTCCGGCGTGATCGGGCCGCGCACCCGGATGCGCTGGGAACAGGTCGCGGATTGGGACTACGTCTGCGAACAGCTGGCCGCCGCCGAGCCCTGGTGGGAGCCGGGCACGGCGCAGGGCTACCACATGACCACCTTCGGCTTCATCATGGGCGAGGTGTTCCGCCGGGTCACGGGCCGCACGATCGGTCAGTACCTGCGGACCGAGATCGCCGAACCGTTCGGCGCCGACGTCCACATCGGGTTGCCGCTGGCCGAACAGCACCGCTGCGCCGAGCGGATCAACAAGCCGCACGCCCGGGACCTGCTGGCCGACGCGAAGGCGCCGGGCTGGCCGACCAGCCTGGCCGAGCACCCCAAGGCGGGCCTGTCCATCTCGATGGGATTCGCCCCCGACGACGAGCTCGGCTCACACGATCTGGGCCTGTGGCGCGAACTCGAGTTCCCCGGCACCAACGGTCAGGTGTCGGCGCTGGGGTTGGCGACCTTCTACAACGCGCTCGCCCAGGAGAAGGTGCTCAGCCGCGAGCACATGGACCTGGTGCGGGTCTGTCAGGGCGGGCTGGAAACCGACCTGGTACTGGGGCCGCGGGTCGCCGACCACGGCTGGGGTCTCGGGTACATGCTCAACCAACGCTGCGTCAACGGACCCAACCCGCGGATCTTCGGCCACGGCGGGCTGGGCGGTTCGTTCGGGTTCGTCGATCTCGAGCACCGCATCGGCTACGCCTATGTGGCGAATCACTTCGACCCCACCAAGGCCAACGCCGACCCCCGCAGCCTGGTCCTGTCGAACGCGGTCTACTCCGTGCTGGGTGTCATCTAGCGGCGCCGTTAATGGCCGCCGCCACCGCCGCCACCGCCGCCGTGTCCACCACCGCCGGGACCACCCCCGCCGGGTCCACCGGGACCGCCGGGCCCACCCGGTCCGCCGGGTCCACCGGGACCGCCCAGCCCACCGGGACCGCCGGGTCCGCCGGGGTTGAGGTACGGATTGGGCCCGGGTCCGCGCCAATTGTCGTGGCAATTCCCGGTGTCCCAGTTGTCGCCCCAGCCGGGGTCCCAGAAATCGCCGGGGCACCACTGCGGGAACGGAGCGGGATGCGCCTGCGCGTCGGTCGCGACGCCCAGCCCCGCCAAGCCCAGACCCGCGATGGCGGAAATCGTTGCTGCTGATCGAGCGAGAGTCTTCATGGAGACAACACATGCCCACCCCGATTGAATTCAAACCGGAGGCGGCGATGTTTCGCCATTATTTTTGGCAGGTCGGACACCAGAACACGTTGCGGCCCTCCAGCACGGTCGTGCGGATCGGGGCTTTGCACACGCGGCACGGTTCGCCGGAGCGCCGGTAGACGTAGGTGCGGGGGCGGTCGGGGCGATACGAGGGCGCGCCGTGGTCGTGTTCGGGCCGCACCACGATGATCTTGCCCCGGCGCAAACCGACCTTCATCAGTGCCACCAGATCGGTCCAGGCCGCATCGAATTCGTCCTCGCCGACGTCGCGGCCGGGGCGGAAGGGGTCGATGCCGTGGCGGTACAGCAACTCGCTGCGGTACACGTTGCCCACGCCGGCCATGACGGTCTGATCCATCAACAGTGCCCCAATGGGCCTGCGCGACTTGGCAATTCGCTTCCACGCCCACGACGGATCGGCGTCGCCGCGCAGCGGGTCGGGACCAAGCCGGGCCAACACGTCGCTGACCTGCCCTTCGTCGATCACCTCGCACACCGTCGGGCCGCGCAGGTCCGTGCCGTAGTCGGCGCCGATCATGCGCATCCGCACCTGCCCGACCGCCTCGGGAAGCGACCCGTCGTCGGGACGTTCCCATTCGGTGAAGGCGCCGTACAGGCCGAGATGCACGTGCACGATCGGGCCGCCGGCGTAGTGGTGAAACAGGTGTTTGCCCCACGCGCTGGTGCGTTGCAACACCCGGCCGTCGACCGTCGCGGCCGCGTCGGCGAAGCGGCCCTGCGGGCTGGACACCGATACGGGCGCACCGGCGTAGTGGCGTTGGTGCAGCCGGGCCAGCCGGTGCAGGGTATGCCCTTCGGGCACGCGCGGACCTTTCCAGCGTCAGCCCGCCGCGCCGGGTACCGGCGGGGCTTGGTGGGTGCGTTCGTATTCGGCGAGGATGTCGATACGCCGTTGGTGGCGTTCGGCTTTCGACCATGGCGTGGTCACGAAGGCGTCGACGATGGCGAGCGCCTCGGCCGCCGTGTGCATGCGACCGCCGATGCCGATCAGTTGCGCGTTGTTGTGTTCGCGGGCCAGGCTTGCGGTTTCGACGCTCCAGGCCAGCGCGCACCGGGCGCCGGGCACCTTGTTGGCCGCGATCTGCTCGCCGTTGCCCGACCCGCCCAGCACGATGCCAAGGCTGTCCGGGTCGGCCACCGTGCGCGTCGCGGTCGCGATGCAGAAGGCCGGGTAGTCGTCGTCGGCGTCGTAGGTGAAGGCGCCGCAATCGATCGGCTCGTGGCCGGACTTCGCGAGGTGCTCGATGATCTGCTGCTTGAGCTCGAATCCGGCGTGGTCAGAGCCGAGGTAGACGCGCATGCCCGCAATCCTTACACAGCCACCCGCCGCCCTGGCGGCGGCGACGGCAAGCGGGGCGGCGGCCTACCGGCGCCCGGCCAGCGGGGCGGTCGCAGTAGAACGCCCGCCTGGCCGGGCGGTCGGCGTCGGGCCAGCCCACCTAGGCGAAGTCGGGCTTCTCGGTGCGGCTGCGCTTGAGCTCGAAGAAGTGCGGGTAGGACGCGAAGGCCACCGAGGCGTCCCACAGCTTGCCCGCTTCCTCACCGCGCGGAATCTTCGAGAGCACCGGCCCGAAGAACGCCACATCGTTGACGTGGATGGTGGGCGTGCCGACGTCATCGCCGACCGCGTCCATTCCGGCGTGGTGGCTCTTGCGCAGCGCCTCGTCGTAGGCGTCGCTGTCGGCGGCGTCGGCCAGCTCGGCCGGCAGGCCCACCTCGGCCAGCGACTGTTTGATCACGTCGTCCAGTTCTTTGTTGTCCTCGTTGTGAATCCGGGTTCCCATCGCGGTGTACAGCGGCGCCAGCACCTCGGCGCCGTGGGCCTGTTCGGCCGCGATCGCCACCCGCACCGGACCGAAGGCCTTCGCCAAGCGTTCGCGGTATTCGTCGGGCAGGCCCTCGCGGTTTTCGTTGAGCACCGCCAGGCTCATCACGTGGAAGTTCACCTCGATGTCGCGAACCTTTTCCACCTCTAGGATCCAGCGCGAGGTGATCCACGCCCACGGGCACAGCGGATCGAACCAGAAATCGGCCTTGTTCTTCGCGGGCGCGTTGTCGGGCATGTCCGGTCCTCTCTTCGGTTGAAAGTCTGATCTGCACAACCGTAGGCCTCTCGCTCCTGTTCCCGGTTCGCCCGACCCGTAAGTTGGACACGTGGCACTCCCCAACCTCACCCGCGAACAAGCCGTCGAGCGCGCTTCGCTGATCACCGTCGCCAGCTACCAGATCGATCTCGACCTCACCGACTCCCACGGCGGTCCCGGCGAACGGACCTTCCGCTCGGTGACCACGGTGGTGTTCGACGCCCTCGCCGGCGCCGACACGGTCATCGACATCGCCGCCGACACGGTGCGCGGCGCCACGCTCAACGGCCGCGACCTCGACGTCTCCGGATACGACGAATCGACCGGCATCGAGTTGCGTGGCCTGGCCGACCGCAACGTCGTCGTGGTCGACGCGGACTGCCGCTACTCCAACACCGGTGAGGGTCTGCACCGGTTCGTCGACCCGGTCGACAACGAGACCTACCTGTACTCCCAATTCGAAACCGCCGACGCCAAGCGCATGTTCGCCTGCTTCGACCAGCCCGACCTCAAGGCGACCTTCGACGTGCGGGTGACCGCGCCCCGGCACTGGAAGGTGATCTCCAACGGCGCGACGGTGTCGGTGACCGACGGCCTGCACACCTTCGCCACCACCCCGCGGATGAGCACCTACCTGGTCGCCCTGATCGCCGGCCCGTACGCCGAGTGGAAGGACGCCTACACCGACGAACACGGCAAAATCCCGCTGGGCATCTACTGGCGGGCGTCGCTGGCGCCCTACATGGACGCCGAGCGGCTCTTCACCCAGACCAAGCAGGGATTCGGCTTCTACCACAAGAACTTCGGCTTGCCCTACGCCTTCGGGAAATACGATCAGCTGTTCGTCCCCGAGTTCAACGCCGGCGCAATGGAAAACGCCGGCGCGGTGACCTTCTTGGAGGACTACGTCTTCCGCAGCAAGGTCACCAGGGCGTCCTACGAACGTCGCGCCGAGACCGTGCTGCATGAGATGGCCCACATGTGGTTCGGGGATCTGGTCACCATGGCGTGGTGGGACGACCTGTGGCTGAACGAGTCCTTCGCGACGTTCGCGTCGGTGCTATGCCAAAGCGAGGCAACCGAATTCACCGAGGCATGGACCACGTTCGCGACGGTCGAAAAGTCGTGGGCCTACCGTCAGGACCAGTTGCCCTCGACCCATCCGATCGCCGCCGATATCCCGGACCTGGCCGCGGTCGAGGTGAACTTCGACGGCATCACCTACGCCAAGGGCGCTTCGGTGCTCAAGCAGCTCGTCGCCTACGTCGGGCTCGAGCACTTCCTGGCCGGGCTGCGCGACTACTTCCGCACCCACGCGTTCGGCAACGCCACGTTCGACGATCTGGTCGCCGCGCTGGAGAAGGCGTCGGGGCGCGACCTGTCCGACTGGGGGCAGCAGTGGCTGAAGACGACCGGGCTCAACACGCTGCGGCCCGATTTCGACGTCGACGGTGACGGCAGGTTCACGCGGTTCGCGGTGACCCAGAGCGGAGCCGCCCCGGGCGCCGGCGAGACCCGGGTGCACCGGCTGGCCATCGGCGTCTACGACGATGACGGGTCGGGAAAGCTGGTGCGGGTGCGCCGCGAGGAGCTCGACGTCGAGGGCCCGGTGACGGAAGTCCCTGCGTTGGTTGGGGTTTCGCGGGGCCAATTGGTCCTGGTCAATGACGATGACCTGACGTACTGCTCGTTGCGGCTGGACCCCGAGTCCCTGCGCACCGCCCTGGGTCGCATCGCCGACATCGCCGAGCCGCTGCCCCGCTCGCTGGTCTGGTCGGCGGCCTGGGAGATGACGCGCGAGGCCGAGCTGCGGGCCCGCGATTTCGTGGCCCTGGTGGCGGGCGGCGTGCACGCCGAAACCGAGGTCGGGGTGGCGCAGCGGCTGCTGCTTCAGGCGCAGACGGCGCTGACGTCCTACGCCGAGTCCGGCTGGGCGCGCGAGGAGGGCTGGCCGCAGTTCGCCGACCGGCTGCTGGAATTGGCGCGCGCCGCGCAGCCCGGATCGGATCACCAGCTCGCCTTCGTCAACACGCTGTGCTCGTCGGTCCTGTCGACTCGCCATGTGGTGACGCTGGCCGATCTGCTCGACCGCTCCCCCGAAGACCTGGGATTGCCGGGCCTCGAGATCGACACCGACCTGCGGTGGCGGATCGTCACCGCGCTGGCCACCGCCGGCGACATCGACGCCGACGGGCCCGCCACGCCGTTCATCGACGCCGAGGTTCAGCGGGACCCGACCGCCGCCGGCAAGCGGCACGGCGCCCAGGCCGCGACGGCGCGGCCCCAACTGCAGGTCAAGGAGGAGGCGTGGACGAGGGTGGTCGAGGACGACACCCTGGCCAACATCACCGCCCGCGCGATCATCGCGGGCATCGCCCCGCCGGCGCAGCATGAGCTGCTCAAGCCGTTCACCGCGCGGTATTTCGAGGCGATCTCGGGGGTGTGGGCGCGCCGGTCCAGCGAAGTGGCGCAGACGGTGGTGATCGGCCTGTACCCGCACTGGGACATCGGCGAGGACGGCATCGCCGCCGCCGACGAGTTCCTGTCCGACCCCGAGGTGCCGGCGGCGCTGCGCCGCCTGGTGCTCGAGGGCCAGGCCGGGGTGAAGCGATCGTTGCGGGCGCGCCGTTTCGACGCCGAGTAGCTAAGCCGGCGAAATGCCGGCGCTCAGCACGCGGATCGCGCTGACCAGCCCGTCCACCAGATCGCCGCGCTCGAATGCCGAGGAAGCGGCGGCCACACCCAGCGGCGCGGCCGATTCGGCGCCGCGGCCGCGGACCGCGGAACCGTAGACCACCTCGATGACCTTCTGGTCGGGCGAGACGGCCAGCAGCACCGCATTGTCCGGCGTCGGCACGTCGGCCAGGATCTCGCGGGCCCGCGCGGCGGTGTCGTTGCCCAGGTCGCCCAGGTAGATCGCGAAACGCGTCTTGGAGGACCGCGACCCGAATTTCAGCGCGTCGTCCACCGCGACGAGATCTTTGGTCGAGAACGGGAACTGCACCGAGAGTTCGCCGGGCTCGGTGACTCCGGAGATCCGTCCGCTGGCGGTGATCACCGAGCCGTAGGGCAGCTCGGCGGGTTCCCTCGTCGCTACCTCACCACGTGCCACTGGCGCCACCTCCGACTGAGAATTCCGACGTGCCGTGCCCCCCATGGCTGTGGCCGACCTCTTCGCCGATGGCGGCCCACAGGATCGGCGGATGCGTCCACTTCTCGCCCAGCTTGTAGGACGCCGGGTGCGGCCCCTTGCGGGACCAGATCAGCACCGACAGCGCGACCACCAGCAACACGGGTATACCGACGATGATCAGGTGGAGATGCATAGGACTCACGACGCAAACCGTATCCCACCAAGCGATCCACCGGCGCGACCGGACACCAGATTGTGGCTCAGGCCGCGCCTTCGCCGAGGTATCGGGCCCAGGCCGGGTCCAGCTCCTTGACCGTCGACAACAGCCGCCAGTGCTGGCCCGTCGGCGGCATCGGCGGCCGGCGCAGCGCCCAGCCGAGCTCGCTGAGCAGCTTGTCGCCCTTGCGATGGTTGCAGGTCGAGCAGCAGGCGACGCAGTTCTCCCAGGAATGGTCGCCGCCGCGGCTGCGGGGCACCACGTGGTCGACGGTGTCCGCCTTCGCCCCGCAGTAGGCGCAGCAGAACCGGTCGCGGTGCATCAGGGCGGCCCGGGTCATCGGAACGCGCGCCCGGTAGGGAACGCGGACATACGAGCGCAGCTGGATCACCGAGGGCACGACGATCGAGCGGGTGGCCGAGTGGATGACGGGCCCGGCCGGGTCGTGATGCACCACGTCGGCCTTGCCGCAGATCACCATGACGATCGCGCGCCGCATCGGCAGCGCGGTCAGCGGCTCGTAGGTGGAATTCAGCAGCAACACCCGCCGGCGACTCCAGATGGAAGCGCTCTCCGGGCGGGCCGGCGGATGGATCTCGACACTGTGCAGCGATGACACGGTTGTGGGCCCGGTTGACCCTGCCGTGGCCACTTGACTACTGCGGTGGCTGCGGCGTCTCTTGCCCTGCGCCATAGATCCTCCGCGAACAGTCCACCATGATTCGCCGCCAATCGCACCCCTATTGCAGGTGAAACGCCGTGTCCAACCGGTGAACAGCGAGAGCGGCGTCGGGCCGCCGCGGCTTGCCGTCGCGACGATGCCCCACAATGGACGGCGATGGATGAGGTAGGACAGTCCTTCTACGACGCCGTCGGCGGTGCCGAGACCTTCCACGCGATCGTGTCGCGGTTTTACGCTCAGGTGCCCGAGGACGAGATTTTGAGCGAGCTGTACCCGCTGGATGACCTCGAGGGCGCCGAGGAGCGCTTGCGGATGTTCCTCGAGCAGTATTGGGGCGGCCCGCGCACGTACTCGGACCGGCGCGGACACCCCCGGCTGCGGATGCGTCACGTCCCGTTCCGGATCACTCCCCTGGCGCGCGACGCGTGGCTGCGCTGCATGCACACGGCGGTGGCCTCCATCGATTCGGCGACACTCGACGACGAGCACCGCCGCGAGTTGCTCAGCTATCTGGAGATGGCCGCCGACTCGCTGGTGAACTCGTCGTTTTGATGCCCAGTTCTGATGCCCAGCGAAGCGAACGGAGCAGCATGAGCCCGGCAGCGTGGTGGTCGAGCGCGGTGTTCTATCAGGTGTATCCGCGGTCGTTCGCCGACAGCGACGGCGACGGCGTCGGCGACCTGGACGGGGTGACGGCCCGCCTGGATCACCTCGAGCAGCTCGGCGTGGACGCGATCTGGCTCAACCCGGTCACGGTCTCCCCGATGGCCGACCACGGGTATGACGTCGCCGATCCGCGCGACATCGACCCGTTGTTCGGCGGGATGGCGGCCATCGAACGGCTGATCGCCGCGGCGCACCGGCGGGGCATGAAGATCACCATGGACGTGGTGCCCAACCACACCAGTTCGGCCCATCCGTGGTTCGCCGCGGCGCTGGCCGCCGGGCCGGGCACCGACGCGCGGGAGCGGTATTTCTTCCGCGACGGCCGCGGCGCCGACGGGGAGCTGCCGCCCAACAACTGGACCTCCGTCTTCGGCGGCCCCGCCTGGACCCGGGTGGTCGAACCCGACGGTCAACCCGGCCAGTGGTACCTGCACCTGTTTGACACCGAGCAGCCGGACCTGAATTGGGAGCACCCGGACGTCTTCGACGATTTCGAGAAGACGCTGCGCTTCTGGCTGGAACGCGGCGTGGACGGCTTCCGCATCGACGTGGCGCACGGCATGGCCAAGCCGGCCGGCCTGCCGGATGCGCCCGACGTCGAGTCCAAGGTGTTGCACCACACCGACGACGACCCGCGCTTCAACCACCCGAGCGTGCACGACATTCACCGCGACATCCGCAGGGTGATCGACGACTACCCGGGGGCGGTGACCGTCGGCGAGGTGTGGGTGACCGACAACGCCCGCTGGGCGGAGTACCTGCGGCCCGATGAGCTGCACCTCGGATTCAACTTCCGGCTGGCGAGGATCGAATTCGACGGCGCCGAGATCCGTGACGCGATCCAGAACTCGCTCGCCGCCACCGCCCTGCAGGACGCCGTCCCGACCTGGACGCTGTCCAACCACGACGTCGGCCGGGAGGTCACCCGCTACGGCGGCGGCGACCTCGGCCTGCGCCGGGCCCGCGCGATGGCGATGGTGATGCTCGCCCTGCCGGGCGCGGTGTTCATCTACAACGGCGAGGAACTGGGGCTGCCCGACGTCGAGCTGCCCGACGAGGTGTTGCAGGACCCGACGTGGGAACGCTCGGGACACACCGAGCGCGGCCGCGACAAATGCCGGGTGCCTATCCCTTGGTCGGGCGACGAGCCCCCGTTCGGTTTCTCGTCCTGCGCCGAGACCTGGTTGCCGATGCCGAAGGAGTGGGCGGCGCTGACCGTCGACAAGCAGAGCGCCGATCCCGACTCGACGCTGTCGTTTTTCCGGCGCGCACTCGAATTGCGCAAGCGTCGCGTCGAGTTCGACGGCGACGGTGTCGACTGGCTGGACGCCTCCGGCGACGCGGTGATCTTCCGGCGTCCCGGCGGCCTGGTGTGCGCCCTCAACTGTGGCGCACAGCCGGTGCCCCTGCCGCCGGGGGAACTCGTCCTGGCCAGCGCGCCGTTGCTGGACGGGAAACTCCCCCCGGACTCCGCGGCCTGGCTGGCGTAGCCGGTTCGGGCCTCACGGCCCGAGTCCCGGTGGGCGTTTCGCCGCGCACTGCTCTATATGTGGTGCATGACTTCCTACGCGTGGGCAGTGATCGGGGCCGGGCCGGCGGGCGTCGCCGCGGTGGGGAGGCTGCTGGATCACGGCGTCGCGGCCGAAAGGATCGCGTGGATCGATCCCGCCTTCGCCGGCGGCGACATCGGGCAAAAGTGGCGGTCGGTGTCGAGCAACACGCACGTGGGTCTGTTCCTCGAATACTTCAACGGCTCCAAGTCATTTCGGTTCGACGAAGCGCCGCCCCTGCCGCTGCGCGAAATCGACCCCCAGGAGACGTGCGCGCTGGGCCTGGTCGCCGAGCCGCTGGTGTGGATCACGGGGCAGCTTCGTGAGCAGGTCGCCACCTTCACGACGACCGCGACCGCGCTGTACCTGGAAAACCGGCGATGGCGCATCGAGACCGAACAGGACGACATCGTGGCCACCAACGTGATCCTGGCCGTCGGGGCGGTCGCCAAGAAGCTTCATTACCCCGAGCTCGACGAGATTCCGGTGGAGGTCGCCCTCGATCCCGAGAAGCTCGCGCGTGAGCCGCTGCGGGGTGCGACGGTCGGCGTGTTCGGCTCGTCGCACTCGTCCATGATCGTGCTGCCGAATCTGCTGCGCCATCCCGTCGAGCGGGTGATCAACTTTTACCGAAGCCCACTGAAATACGCTGTGTACTTTGCGGATTGGATCCTGTTCGATGACACCGGGCTGAAGGGCCAGGCTGCGGTGTGGGCGCGGGAAAACATCGACGGGGTGCTGCCGGACCGATTGGAGCGATGCCTGGTATCGGCGCCGGAGTTCTCCGGGCAGCTGGCCCGGTGTGACCGGGTGGTCTACACCGTCGGCTTCGAACGCCGGCGATTGCCCGAGACACCGCAGTTTGGGCAACTGGACTACAACCGCACCAACGGAATCCTTGCCCCCGGCCTGTTCGGGGTGGGGATCGCGTTTCCGCAGTATGCGCAAGACCCCTACGGGTATGGGCAATTCCGGGTAGGGCTCAAGAAATTCATGGACTACCTGGATGCCGTGCTGCCGCTGTGGCTGAGTTACGGCCCCTGATGTCCGCGGCCGCTGGACCGCCGACGCCGCGTTAAACTCAGCCTGATTTCGTTCGCCAAACCGGGGCGTCAGCCCAGCAGCAACGCCGGGTCGCCGCGGCGGCGATACACCGAACCGAACCGGGCGTCCAGGCGCAGCCACGTCGGCGTGATGCGGACCCGGATCAACTCCTGGGCGTCGACGGCATCGGGCGACTGCGGCAGGAAACCCATCGCGGTCAGCGCGAACACGCAGCGCATCGGCAGCCCCACGTGGACGTCGGCGGCACTCACCTGGATGACCTCCTGGTCGAGCAGCGACACCGGCGGGCCGTGAGAACTGCTGTGCTCCTTGGCAAGTCGCGCGCCGCTTTGGGCCAGACCGAGCACCACCTTGGCCGGGATGTCCTCGATGTGGGTGAAGCCGGATTCCGGGGGCAGGCCGCCCCGCCACGCCGAGTCCATCGCGAATCCGGGATCGACGTAGCCCGAGTCGTCCATCGCGGCCAGGCCGCGCGCCAGCGCGTCCGCACCCACGGACAGGTCCGAGGGCCGGACCTCGCCCGGCACCACTCTGCTGGCCAGCACGTCGAAACCCGTTGCGACCCAGGCGGTCAGAAGCCCGTCGGATCGGGTCCGCAAGCGGATGATCGCCGCATCGTCGAGTCGCAGCGCGCGCTCGAGGAACGCGGCCAGATCCCGGCGGTGCTCGGCCCGAAACTGCGCGCCCAGCCACAGGCCGCGGTCGGCTACCTGATCCACCGCTGCAGATACTCCCGATGCTGCGGCGAGAGCCGCACCAGCCGCTCCTCCTCGATGTGGACGGCGGCCAGTTGCGACTCGGCGATGACGGCGGGCTTCGAGTCCGGATCCGCGTTGACCGAACGCACTTCGTAGCCCAGCGTGAAGTCGACCGCCCGCAACCGCTTGGTCCACATCGTCACCTGCAGTGGAGAATCGGCCAGCCGAAGCTGACCCTTGTAGGTGACCTTGACCTCGGCGATGAGCAACCCGATCGTCAAGATGTCGACCTCGAACGCCTCGCGCAGGAACTGCACCCGCGCCTCTTCGAGGATGGTGACCATGGTGGCGTGGTTGATGTGCTGGTACATGTCGATGTCCGACCAGCGCACCAGCACGGGCGCGACGAAGCCGATGCTCAACTCGATGAACCTCTTCCGCTCGTGCGGGTCATGCGACGGATTTGTCGCGCGGCGACGGACAACGTCGCGAGATCCTTGTCCCCGCTTTCCTGGATCTCGAGGAGCGTCCGTCGGGCCCGCTCGACCCTGGACGCGGACAGGTGCTCCCACTCGGCGATCTTCTCTTCACCGCTTTCGTCGGGCTCCCCCACGGCGAGCACATCGAAGCACAGCGACCGCAGCGAGGCGTAGATGTCGTCACGGATTGCCAAGCGCGCCAACGAGTGCCAGCGGTCCCTGCGGGGCAGCTCGGAGACTGCCGTCAGCAGGCCGTCGGTGCCGAGCCGGTCCATCAGGGCGAAATAGGTGTCGGCGACCTCGGCGGCGTCGATGTCGTTGATGTCGCCGATGTCGATGATGTCGAGCAGGCTGAAGTGGTAGAGCCCGGCGGCCACCGTGTAGGCCAGGTCTTTGGGCGCGCCCTGGGAGGCGAATTCCGCGGCTTCGGATTCCACGATGGCCTTGTCGTCACCGCGCAGCCATTCCGACATCCGCGGCGTCAGCGCCTTCACTTTGGCGGCGAACCGGTTGATCTCGGCGCCGACCGCCAATGGCTGTGGGCGGTAGTTGAGCAGCCAGCGTCCGGCGCGGTCGATCAGGCGTCGGGTGTCCAGGGTGAGCCGATCCGACAGGGCGACCGGCAGATTCTCCGCGCGGATGCGGCGCCAGATCTCGCTCACGCCGAAGATGGCGTCGGTGGCGACGTAGGTGCGCACCGCGTCTACCGACCCGACCCCGACGTCTTCGGTGATCCGGAAGGCGTAGCTGATGCCGGCGGCGTCCACCAGGTCGTTGATCAGCATGGTGGTGACGATCTCGCGGCGCAGCTGGTGGGTGCGGATCTCGCCGGTGAACCGTTCCCGCAACGGTTTCGGAAAGTACAGGGGCAACCGGGACGCGAAGACGTCCTGTTCGGTCAGTTCGGTTTCGAGCATCTCCTCTTTGAGCCCCAGCTTCACGTGCGCCATCAGGGTGCACATCTCCGGTGAGGTGAGCCCGATGCCGGCCTCGGACCGCCGCTGAATCTCCTTTTCCGACGGCAGTGCTTCGAGTTCCCGGTTGATGCCACGCTCGTCGACCAGGTACTGGATCAGCCTGGCGTGCACCGGAAGCAGGCTGGCCGCGTTCGCGCGGCTGGTGCCGATCAGGTCGTTCTGGTCCTCGTTGTCGGTGAGCACCAGTTGGGCGACCTCGTCGGTCATCGACTCCAGCAGCGGCTTGCGTTCCTCCGGCTTGACCTTGCCGGCGGTGACCAGGGAGTCGATCAGAATCTTGATGTTGACCTCGTGGTCGGAGCAGTCCACTCCGGCCGAGTTGTCCATCGCGTCGGTGTTGATCCGGCCGCCGGCCAGGTCGAACTCGACGCGGCCCAAGGCGGTCACCCCGAGGTTGCCGCCCTCGCCGATCACCTTGGCGCGAACCTGAGAACCGTTGACCCGCACCGGATCGTTGGCGCGGTCACCGACGTCGGAGTCGGATTCGGACTCGGCCTTGATGTAGGTGCCGATCCCGCCGTTGAACAACAGGTCCACCGGCGCCTGCAGGATGGCCTTGATCAGGTTGGGCGGGGTCATCTCGGTGACGTCATCGCCTGAGCCGTCCAAGCCCAACACGTCGCGGACCTGGGGGCTGACCGGAATGGACTTGTGCTCCCGGCTGTACACCCCGCCGCCCTCGCTGATCAGCGACGTGTCGTAGTCGTCCCAGCTGGAGCGCGGCAGCTCGAACATCCGCCGGCGTTCCTCCCACGAGGCCGCGGCGTCGGGGTCGGGGTCGAGGAAGATGTGCCGGTGGTCGAAGGCGGCGAGTAGGCGGATGTGCTTGCTCAGCAGCATGCCGTTGCCGAAGACGTCACCGCTCATGTCGCCGATGCCGACCACGGTGAAGTCCTCGGTCTGGGTGTCGACGTCCATCTCCCGGAAGTGTCGCTTGACGGCCTCCCACGCGCCCTTGGCGGTGATGCCCATGGCCTTGTGGTCGTAGCCGACCGAGCCGCCGGACGCGAACGCGTCGCCCAGCCAGAAGCCGTAGGACTTGGCGACGTCGTTGGCGATGTCGGAGAACGTGGCGGTGCCTTTGTCCGCCGCCACCACCAGGTAGGCGTCGTCACCGTCGCGACGGATGACTTCCGTTGGCGGGTTGACCTTTCCGGTCGCGTGGTCGACGTTGTCGGTGACGTCGAGCAGGCCGGAGATGAACAGCTGATAGCAGGCGACGCCTTCGGCGCGGGTGGCGTCCCGGTCGGCCGCGGCGTCCCCGGTGGGCAACGGTGGCCGCTTGACGACGAATCCGCCCTTGGCCCCGACGGGCACGATGACCGCGTTCTTGACCGCTTGCGCTTTGACCAGACCCAGGATTTCGGTGCGGAAGTCATCGCGACGGTCCGACCAGCGCAGGCCGCCGCGGGCCACCGGGCCGAACCGCAGGTGCACGCCTTCGACCCGCGGCGAATAGACGAAGATCTCGTACTTGGGGCGCGGCAACGGCAGCTCGTCGACCAGCTGAGCGTCCAGTTTGATCGCCAGCACGTTGCGGGCCCGGGCCGAACCCTTGCGTGTCACAAAGTAATTGGTGCGCAGCGTCGCCTGCACCAGCGACGCGAAGGCGCGCAGGATGCGGTCGGTGTCCAGACCCACCAGGGCGTCGATGTCGGCGGCGACCGCGGCGGCGGCCGCCTGCGCGTCACGGCCGGTCGAGGAACTCGGGTTCGGGTCGAACAGCGCCTCGAACAGCGCGACCAGGGACCGCGCGGTCGACGGGTGCTCGTTGAGCACCGATTCGATGTAGGACTGGCTGTAGGGAAAGCTAGCCTGCCGCAAGTACTTTGCGTAGGCGCGCAAGAGCACGACCTGTTGCCAGCGCAGCCCCGCGCGCATCACCAGCTCGTTGAAGCGGTCGATCTCGAGGCGTCCCTGCCAGATCGCGGTGACGGCGTCGGCGAATCGCTCGGCCATCTCGTCGCGCTCGGCTTGCGTCGACGCCGACTCGATGGTCGGGTGCGGGGATATCTTGAACTGATAGATCCACACCGGCAGCCCGTCGGAGCGGGTGACCGTGAACGGCCGCTCCTCGAGCACCACCACGCCCATGCTCTGCAGCATCGGCAGCAGCTGGCTCAGCGAGGCGGTGCGCCCGCCCAGGAACCAGGTCAGCTGGGCGGATCCGTCCTCGCCTTCGAGGAACACCAGCTTGACCGAATTGTCGTGCAGCTCTTTGATGATCGCGATGTGATCGATGGCGTCGGCCGGGGTGACGGCCTGCTTGTAGACCTCGGGAAAGGCGTCCGCGTAGTACTCCGCGTCGGCGTGCCCGACGGAGCCTTCGGCGGCGGCGGCGATCAGCCGGTCGGTCCAGGTGCGCGCCGCTTCGCTCAGCATGCCCTGGATGCGGATCCGGTTGTCCTCGGAGACGTCGACCGGCGTGGCGCCGGGGTCATCGGAAGGCAGGCGCACCATGAAATGCATGAGCGCCCACGGTGATTCGCTGACCCGCGCGGTGAATTCCAGCCGCGTGCCGCCGAATTCGTGTACCAGGATGTCTTCGATCTGCAGCCGCACCGCCGTGGTGTAGCGGTCGCGGGGCAGATACACCAGGCAGGAAACGAAGTACTGGAGGCTGTCGGCGCGCAGGAACAACAACGCATTTCGCTGCGGACCCAGATCCACCACCGCTTTGGCCATCGCCAACAACCGTTCGGCGCTGAGCGTGAACAGTTCCGAGCGCGGAACGGTTTGGATGACGTCGAGCAGCAGCTGGCCGGGGTGGATCGGGTCGCTGTCGGCCATCGCCAGCGCCTCGCGGACCCGACGCGAGATCGTGGGGATCTCCAGGACGTCGGCGTTCATGGCGGCAACCGTGAACAGCCCGACGAAGCGGTGCTCGAGCACGCCGCCGTCGGCGTATTCGCGAACGGCGATGGCGTACGGGTAGGCGCCGTAGCGCAGGTAGCTGCCCACCACGGATTGCGCCAGGACCAGCAGCCGGTCGTCGTCGGTCAGCCGGGGGCGCGAGCCGGTGCGGGTGCGCAGCACGCCGAGCCCGGGCGTCCCGTCACCCGAGACGCGGCCGTCGTGCACGTGGCAGCGTTGATAGCCGAGCAGCAGGAAATTCCCGTTGCCCAGCCAGCGCAGCAGGGCCGCGACGTCGTCGCGGTCCGGCGCCGAAAAGCGGTCTTGCGCGTTGGCTTCGACCTGGGCGGCGAGGTCGTTGAGCGCGGCGATCAGGTCCGATGCGTCGCTGGCGACCTGTTGCACGTCGGCGAGAACCCGGGGCAGCAGCCGCTCGACCTCGGTGAGCCCCTTGCTGTCGACGGACGGCAGGAGCTGCACGTGGATCCATGCCTCGCCGGCGTATTGCGATGCCCCCTCGGGCTTCGCTTCGACGCTGAGCAGATCGCCGGCGGGGTTGCGGTGCACGTCGAACACCGGCGTCATGATCGCCGTATAGGGAACGCCGAGCCGGTGCAGCAGCACGGTGACCGAATCCATCAGCATGCCGCCGTGGTCGGTGACGACCTGCAGCGCCGGCCCGAACCCGGCGGGGTCCTCCGCGGGGTAGACGGCGACGCGGCTCTCGCCGTCGGGGCGGTGCTGGCCGAGCCGGTAGTGCGCGCTCAGCATGGCCGGGGTGACGATCGCCGCCGGGACCGTCAGGTCAATGGGCCTGGTCTCCGCGCCGCCGGACTGGTCGCTATGGGGACCGCGATAGCTCTCCACATAGGCTTTCGAGATCCACTGGGGAATGTCCTGCTGCTGGGTGAAGGTCGTCCATGGCTCGAGGTCCTGTTTGGCTCCGGGATCGATCGTCATGCCGACTGCTCCCAACTGGCGACGGTTGTCACTGCGCTCAAACGCCCCGTTCCCGCGCGGCGGGGGGCAGAGCCGACACTAGTCGCGCGTCAGCTTGCGGTGGGTCACTCTGTGCGGCCGCGCCGCCTCGGCGCCGAGCCGTTCGATCTTGTTTTCCTCGTATGCCCCGAAGTTGCCCTCGAACCAGAACCACTTGGCCTCGTTGTCGTCGTCACCCTCCCACGCGAGGATGTGGGTGCAGGTGCGGTCCAGGAACCACCGGTCGTGCGAAATCACCACCGCGCAGCCGGGGAACTGCTCGAGGGCGTTCTCCAGCGAGCCCAGGGTTTCGACGTCGAGGTCGTTGGTGGGCTCGTCGAGCAGGATGAGGTTTCCGCCCTGCTTGAGCGTCAGCGCGAGGTTGAGCCGGTTGCGCTCGCCGCCCGAGAGCACGCCGGCCGGCTTCTGCTGGTCTGGTCCCTTGAACCCGAACGCCGACACGTAGGCCCGCGACGGCACCTCGGTCTGGCCGACGACGATGTGGTCCAGCCCGTCGGAGACGACCTCCCAGACGTTCTTCTTCGGGTCGATGCCCGCGCGGGTCTGGTCGACGTAGCTCAGCTTGACGGTCTCGCCGACCTTGACCGTGCCGCTGTCCGGCTCCTCGAGACCGACGATGGTCTTGAACAGCGTGGTCTTTCCGACGCCGTTGGGGCCGATGACCCCGACGATGCCGTTGCGCGGCAGGGTGAACGACAGGTCCTTGATGAGGGTGCGTCCGCCGAAGCCCTTGTCAAGGTGCTCGACCTCGACCACCACGTTGCCCAGCCGCGGACCGACCGGGATCTGGATCTCCTCGAAGTCGAGCTTGCGCGTCTTCTCGGCCTCGGCGGCCATCTCCTCGTAGCGCTGCAGCCGTGCCTTGCTCTTGGCCTGGCGCGCCTTGGCCCCGGAGCGCACCCACGCCAGCTCCTCGGTCAACCGCTTCTGCAGCTTGGCGTCCTTGCGCCCCTGCACCGCGAGCCGTTCGGCCTTCTTCTCCAGGTACGTGGAGTAGTTGCCCTCGTACGGGTAGGCCCGGCCGCGGTCGAGTTCCAGGATCCATTCGGCGACGTTGTCCAGGAAGTACCGGTCGTGGGTGACCGCCAGGATCGCGCCCGCATACGAGGCGAGGTGCTGTTCGAGCCACTGCACGCTCTCGGCGTCGAGGTGGTTGGTGGGCTCGTCGAGGAGCAGCAGGTCGGGCTTGGACAGGAGCAGCTTGCACAGCGCGACGCGGCGGCGCTCACCGCCGGACAGGTTGGTCACCGGCTCGTCGGGCGGCGGGCAGCGCAGCGCGTCCATGGCCTGCTCCAGCTGCGAGTCGAGGTCCCACGCGTCGGCGTGGTCGAGTTCTTCCTGCAGCCGGCCCATCTCCTCCATCAGCTCGTCGGAGTAGTCGGTGGCCATCAGCTCGGCGACCTCGTTGAAGCGGTCGAGCTTGACCTTGATCTCGCCCAGGCCCTCTTCGACGTTGCCGCGAACGGTCTTCTCCTCGTTCAGCGGCGGCTCCTGCAGCAGGATGCCGACGGTCGCGTCGTTGGCCAGGAAGGCGTCACCGTTGTTCGGCTTGTCCAGGCCCGCCATGATCCGCAAGACGCTCGACTTGCCGGCGCCGTTGGGCCCAACGACGCCGATCTTGGCGCCTGGATAGAAGCTCAACGTGACGTCGTCCAGGATCACCTTGTCGCCGTGCGCCTTGCGGACCTTCTTCATCGTGTAGATGAACTCAGCCATGCCGCGGTTGTGCCTTTCTGGTCTTGCGGGTATCGGGGGGATCCCCGCGGACCATCCTAGGCACCGCCGGGCGACGGCTAAGCCGAGAGAGGCAGTCCGTCACCGCCCGTGCCGTCGTCGGCCTCGGTGGTGTCGCCGTCGGCGTCCGCGGGTCCGCTCGCTGCGGTGGCATCCGCGGTGGTCGGACCGGTGTATCCGGGTTTCTCGATCCGGACGATCGCGCGCGACACGTCCGGCCCGACGGAGGTCGCCCGCATCTCCAGTGACGAGCGACGGTTGCCGTCGCGGTCTTCGTACTCGCTGGTGTAGACGTGGCCCACCACGATCACGGGTGCGCCCTTGCCCAGCGCGGCCCCCACCCCGGTGACCAACTTGCCCCAGCAATTGACGTTGATGAACAGCGAGTTGCCGGGCTCCCAGCCGCCCTCGGCCGTGCGCCGGCGCGAATTGCTGGCGACGCGGAATTTCATGACCTCCTGGGTGCCGACCTGCCGTCGCTCCGGGTTGTTGACGATGTGGCCGACGACGGTGAGCGGTGTTTCAAACATGGGTTGATCCCTTTCGATTGCGTTTGTGGCTATGGCTGCCAGTAGGCGCGGCGGCACCGACGGCTCGACGGGACAACGGGCGCCGGCCCACCCGCCCTGTGGACGAAACCGTGACTGTGGATCGATGCTGATGTCCGCCGATGATTGGAAGGCGTGGAACGACTACCTGCACTGGCAGACGGCCGACCGGGCCGTGCTCAAGCGGATCAACAAGCTCATCGCGGAGGCTTGCCGGTCGCCGCAGGCGGGCATCGGCAAGCCTGAGCCCCTGAAATACGGGCTCGTCGGCGCCTGGTCTCGGCGAATTACCCAGGAACACCGGCTCGTCTATCGGGTCGTCGGCGATGACCTGCAGATCCTCCAGGCCCGGTTTCACTACACCTAGTCGGTGGCGGATTCCTCGCGCGCCGGTCCCGACCCCTCGCGCTGCGCCAGCCGGCTCAGCATCGCGTTGTAGGCCGCCAGCTCGGCGTCATCGTCGCGGTCGGCGGCCCGGTCCAATCGTTTGGCGGTGCGACGGTCGCTGCGCGCCCACTGCACCAGCAGCGCCAGCATCACGATCACCAGCGGAAATTCCCCCGCCGACCAGGCGATGCCGCCGCCCAGCCGCTGGTCACCCAGCAGGTCGGTGTGCCAGCTCAGACCCAGCGAGCGGTAGTAGTCGGCGCCGAGCACCTTCTTGGTGCCCATCAACACCACCCCGAAGAATGCGTGCAGCGGTAGCGACGCGAACACCACGGCCACCTTGGCCAGCGGCGGGATCGGTCGCGGCGTCGGGTCCACCCCGATCACCACCCAATAGAACAGGTAGCCGCTCAACAGGAAGTGCAGGTTCATCGCCAGGTGCCCGGCGTGACTGCTCGCGGTGATGTCGAAGAGGTTGGACAGGTACAGCCCGTAGAACCCGGCGACGAACAGCACCGTGGCCACCACGGGGTTGGTGAGGAATCGCGAGAAGCGACTGTGCAGCCCGGCCAGCAGCCACTCCCGCATGCCCGGCGGATCTTGGTGGCCGGATGAGCGCCCCGCCGCGGGCAGCGCCCGCAACGCCAGGGTGACCGGAGCGCCCAACGCCAACAGGATCGGCACCAGCATCGACAGGCACATGTGGACCACCATGTGCATGCTGAACATCGCCGGCATGTAGCGCCCGATTCCCGAGGACGTCACGAACAGCAACGCCAGGCAGCCGAGCAGCCAGGACACGGTCCGGCCCGGCGGCCACCTGTCGCCGCGCCGGCGCAGCCGCACCAGGCCTGCCACATACAGCGCGGCGAGGACGATGGCCGCGGTGCCGAAGATCAGATCGAAGCGCCAGTCGAAGAGAATGCGTGCCACGGTCGGGGGCCCGTCGAAGTCATAACCGATCTCGGCTTCGGGGACCGACGGCAGCCGGGCCGGCGGGGGCGGCGGCGCGGTGCGGCTCAGCCCGACGGCGATGCCGAACGTGAGGCCGAACAGCGCGGCCTCGAGCAGCGCCAGCCTGGCCAGCGCGGCGCGTGCCCGCGACGGGCTCGGATCCGCCTGCAGCGCAGCCACACTCACGCGCCGCTGGCGCCAGCCGACGCCACCCAACAGGCACAGCGCGACGAACTTGGCGACCACCAGGCGCCCATAACCGGTGCTGAGCAAATCGCCGGGCTGGACCCGCACCAGGGCGTTGACCAAACCGCTCAACGCCATCGCCACCCAACACCACAGCGCGATCGACGAGAAGCGCCGCGCCGCCAGGCCGGTGTGGGCGCCGCCACGCAGGGCGTGGGCGAGCAAGGCGAGCAGGCCGCCGGCCCACAGGCTGGCGGCGACCAGGTGGATCAGCAGGCCGTTGGTGGCCAGGTCGTGCGAGCCGCCGGCCGACGAATGACCGGTCAGGCCGAGCGGGATGAGCGTCAGCACCGACGCGGCGAGCAACACCGGCGTCCACGACCAGCGCAGCACCGACAGGCTCGCCACCGTGATCACGGCGGCCAGGATCGCGGTCCAGCGCCAGGCCGAGGCGGTGGCGATCAGACCCGCCAACGACCAGATGCGCGCCGGGCCGATGTCGACGACCGCGCGACCGGACACGTCGGAGATGGTCAGTGGGACCAGTAGGGCCGCACACACCGCCCACACCCCCGACGCCACCGTCCCCAACCGCAGCGCGCGGTAGCCGTCGGCGTCGAGGACGCCGCTGCGTTGCGGCGGCACCAGGAAGGCGGCGAACAGGAACGACCCGACCGCCAGGACCGCGGCGATCTCCCCCGCCGCACGAACGAACGGCAACCCCAGCGTGGTCACCGGGCCCGGATCGGGCAGGCCCGTCGCGGTCAGCGCGCTTGCCAGCGAGAGCGTCCCGATCCCGGCGGCCGTGCAGCCCGCCAGGGCCGCGACGCCGGCCAGCACCGGCCACACCAACGCGCGGCGCTGGGACGGGGCAGCGGTCGGGGCCGTGCCGGCCGGCGGGGCGACGGTCATACACCCAGGGTATGGGCGCGGGTGCCGGCTACCCGGGTCGGCTGCCCAGCCGGTCCTGACGCGCCTTGAGCTCGCGGGCCACGAACTGATCCCGGGCAATGCGTCCGACGTAGTTGGAGTCCCGGAGAATGTCGCGCAATTCGCGCAGGAAGGCGGCTCGCCGTTCGGCCAGGTCCGGGGCGGGGCCGATCAGGTCCTGATCCTCGACGACCTGGCGCGCGGTGGCGAACAACAGCGTCGACACCGATTCGCTGCTGCGGACCCGGGTCTGGGCCACATATTGTCGACCGACGCCGAGCGCCAAGTCGGTCAGTTCCTGGTGGCCGATGCCGGCCGGGGCGTCGCGCAGCACGTCGGCGACGATCTCGTAGGCCTCGAAGAACACCCGCAGCATCGCGTCGGCCATCAGCGGACGCTTGGCGAACAGCAGGGCGTCGATCTCGTCGCCGCCGGCGGCGACGTGGGCTTGCCAGTTGTCGTGCCACGCCATCTCTTCGGCGATGTGGTCCCGGAAGGTCGCCGAGTCCGCGAAATAGAAGTCGAACTTCAGCAGATCGCGCAGCCGCGTCGCCTGGGCCCAGAACGCCGCCATGCGGTCGCCCTCGGCATGCCTGGCGTGGGCCAGCGCGAGCTCCACGATCGAGGTCTCCAGGAACGCGTGGATCACCGAGTTGCGGTAGAACGCGGCGGCGTGCTGGTGTTCGGGCGCGATGTGCCACACCGGCTCCCGGCCGCCGTCGACCCGGGTGATGGGGTGCCCGTTGGACAGGGCGTCGACCGCCGCCCGGACACCGTCGTGCGAGCGCAGGCGCAATGCGCTGGTGGACATCGGATTCTGTTTGCGTTCCAGATAGTCCAGCGAGTCCTGCAGCGTGTGGTGCAGCTGGCCCAGCGTCAGCGCCGCGCCGCGCGTGGTCAACAGCAGGGCGCACACCAGACCGGTCGCCGTCACCGGTGTCGCCTGCAGGATCCGCCACGCGACTTCGAACGACATCTTCTGCAGGGCAAGCCGCTTGGCGTCCGGGTCCTGTGTGAGCGGGCCGTGCGGGGCGCCGAGGTACTGGCGCATCGACACCGCTTCGGGGAACCGGACGTAAATCTTGCCGTAGTTGCGTTCGCCCTGCGCCCTGATGAAGTTGTACAGCCAGCCGACGCCCTCCGGGGTCTTCTCCCCACCTCGGGCGTAGGCGGCGTATTCGGCGGTCTCGTGCAGCTGGTCGAAGCTGATCGAAACCGGTTGCAGCAGAATGTCCTCGCTGCGGCCATCCAGGTACGCGTCGGCAACGTAGGCCAGCAGACCGAGCTTGGGCGGCAACATCTTTCCGGTGCGCGAGCGGGTGCCCTCGATGGACCAGCTCAGGTTGAACCGCTTTTCGACGATGTAGCCGACGTATTCGCGCAGCACGTACTTGTACAGCTGGTCGTTGCCGATGTTGCGGCGGATGAAGATGACACCGGAACGCCGCAGCAGTGGCCCCATCGCCCCGAACGACAGGTTGATCCCGGCGAAGACATGCACCGGCGGTAACCGGTTCTCCTGCATGGCCACCGGCACCACGGCGCCGTCGATGTAGGACCGATGGGAAAACAACAGCACCGCCGGGTGGGCTTCCAGGCCGGTGCGCATCGCGGCGACCTGATACTCGTCGTAGTCGATCTCGGGATCGAACCCGCGGCTGATCATCCTGCCGAGCACCGAGACCAGGTCGACCGACGCCCTGCTCCACCCGGTGGCGAGTTCGTCGAGCATCTTCCCGGCCTCGTCGACGGTCGCGCCCGGAATCTTCGCCAGGCCGGCGCGAAACCGGTTGGACGCCAAGATCTCCGGCTTCACCAGCCGTGGCGACTTGTACTGCGGCCCGAGGATCCGGTACTCGACGCGTTCCATCGCCAAGATCGCGCGGCGGATCACGAATTGGGCGAAGTCGCTCTTGTCGTCGCCGACGGTGGTGTCACGCCACTGCCGGCGGAGTTCGGAGACCGTGGCCGATTCGCCGGCCACCACCCGCGCCCGCTGGGGAGCGCCGCGCAGGATCTGGGCCTGCATGCGTTGGTTGGGGTGGTAGGGGTCCCGGCCGGGCAGCAGCCCCGTCAGCCTCGCGAGCCGCCCGCGATCCGGCGGGGGCAGCCAGAACACCCGCACCGGCACGATCGAACGGTCCTCCCCCGACTCAAGCTGCTCGGCCAAGAACGTCATCGCTTCGGGCGGCGCGTTGAGCGCGGGCAGCGTGACCAGGTCGAAGTTCGCGCCCGGATGGTCGGAACGCTGCTGATCCAGCCACGTCGTGACCAGTTCCATTTCGATCGGCGAGGCCATCGAGGCCAATACCAGCGAGTCGGTTTCGGCGAGGATGGCGCTGGTATCTGCCGCCGGTTCGGTCACGGACGCCCTCGGGGCGGCGATTCCGGTGATTCGGCGCCGACGGTTCCGTCCGCGGCGGGCTGTTGCACCTCACCGTCCTTGAGAGCAACCTCGGATGCGTTCGGATTCGCCGTGGGCGCAGCCTTTTTCGCGCGGGACTTGCTCGCCGATTTGGCCGGGGCCTTTTTCGCTGCGCCCTTTTTCGCGGTGGTCTTCTTGGCGGTGGTCTTGGTGGCGGTGGTCTTGGTGGTCCGGCTGCGGGCTTGGGCGGCCGCCTTCTTTTCGGCGTACAGGTCGACCTCGGGCAGTTCGCCGACCGGCCAGTTGGCGAGCGTGTCCAGATACAGCTGACGCACCTCCTCGATGCGCTCGGGGAGCGTGTCAACTGTCCAGTCCTGCACCGAGATCGGAGGAAAGACCGCGACGTCGACCGTGCCGGGGTTGATGATGGCCGAGTTCCTGGCGGCAACGAGCTCGGCATTGCGGATCACGATCGGGACGATCGGAATGCCCGCGGCCATCGCGAGGCGGAACGGCCCCTTCTTGAACGGACCGACCTCGGTGGTGTCCAGGCGGGTGCCCTCCGGGGCCATCAAAATGGAAAGCCCGTTCTTGGCCCTCTCCTCGACCGTGCGCATCGTCTCGAGCGCGGAGGCCGAGTCGTCCCGGTCGATGAACACCCCGTCCAATGCCTTACCGAGCAGGGCCATGATCGGGTTCTTCTGCAACTCCTTCTTGGCCACGGCGACCCAGTTATCGTTCACCAGCGCGCCGGCGATGACGGGGTCAACCTGGTTGCGGTGGTTGTAGATAAAGACGGCCGGACGCTGCGCGGTCAGGTTCTCTTTCCCGACGACATTGAGATGCACTCCGGTGGTCGCGAGCACCGTTTGGGAGAACACGGAGGTGAAGAAATTGGCGCCGCGCCGCCGGCTTCCGGTCAGCACACCCATCGCCACCGCGCCGGCCCCGACGGGGACGATCGAGCCGAGCCCGGCCAGCGTGCGCACCTGGCGCCGCAGGCCCACCGGACCGCGGCTGCTGAACCGCAGGATCGGCCAGCCGCGGCGCTTGGCCACCGCCGCCATCTTGCCTTCGGGATTCGTCGGCCGCGGATTGCCGACCAGATACATCAGCGCGACGTCCTCGTCACCGTCGGCGTAGAAGTAACTGTCCTTGAGATCGATGTCGTGCTCGGCCGCAAAGCGTTGCACCGCAGCGGCTTTGCCCGGACCCCACAGGATCGGCTTCTGGACACCGCCGGTGAGTATGCCGTCTTCGGTGGTCTCGAATTTGTTGGTGAGCGTGTTGGGGATGCCGAGGAACCGCGCGACCGGATTGACCTGGATGGTCAGCGCCGACGAGCTGAGCACCACGGTGTGCCCGCGGGCCATGTGGGCGCGCACCAGCTCGCGCATCTCGGGGTAGATCCGCGACTCGATGCGCTGGACGAACAGCCGCTCGCCGATCTCGTCCAAGTCGTCGATCAACCGGCCCGCCAGCGCCGCGGCGGCCTTGCCGATGAGGTCCTCGAACTCGATGCGCCCCAGGGTGTGGCTCAGGCCGGCCTGGACCATGCCGAGCAGTTCTCCCACGCCCATGTCGCGGCGCAGCAGCCGCTCCTGGGTCAGGATGACCGCGGTGAACCCGGCGACCAAGGTGCCGTCCAGGTCGAAGAACGCGCCGATTTTCGCGCCGGCGGGGCTGGCCATGATCTCGGCCACCGAGCCGGGCAGTCGCATGTCCGCCCCGGTTTCCGGGGTGTCGTCGGCCCCCCCTTTGGATGCGCTCATGAGCCCGACGCCGATCGAGACGACACGGCCGACTCGGTGAACGAGGCGGGGACCGCGCGCGGGGGCGGATCACCGGCCAGTGCCAGAATTTCGTCGAAACCGTCGAGCAGGCACTGGGCGAACAGCGCGTCGTTGCGTACCGAGGCCCTGTCGTAGCGCACGGTGATGGTGCACCACCCGCCACGCGAGATCAACACCACCATCATCGCCACGCCCGGCAGCGGGCCGATACCGTACTGCCGCAAGACTTTTGCGCCGGCGAGGTAGGTGTCACCCGGAAAGACGGGCAGATTGCTGGCCTGCACGTCCGAACCGATCACCGAGCCGGTGAGGCCTTCCAGCACGGCGGTGGGCAAGACGCTGAGCACCGGCGCAAAAGAACCGATGATGTTCATCGCGGGCTCGTCGCGGCGCTGGGTCATCTGCGCGCGGATCTTCTTCATGCGGGAGACCGGGTCGACGGTGCCGATCGGGGCGGCCAGGTTGACACCGGTGAACCGGTTGCCGCCGGCGTTGTCCGCTTCGGCCCGAAGGTTGACCGGCACCGCCATCGGCAGCGTGCTGATCGGCACGCCGAACGCCTGGTGGTAGCGGCGCAAGGCTCCACACAGCCCGGCGAGGTAGGCGTCGTTGATCGATCCGCCGCCGGCTTTGGCGGCCTTGTGCAGGTCGGAGAGCGGGATGTCGATCGCCTCGGTGCGGGTGGTCAGGCTGCGCCGACGCAGCAGCGGCGACGGCTCGGCGGCCCGGTTGAGGACCCGCATGCCCGACATGGCGTATCCGACGATTCCCGAGACGGTGGCCGCCGGTTCCAGCACCGCTCGCCCGGCCGCCGACACCGCCCCCGACAGCGCGCCCAGGACGCCGCCGACCACCGCGAGCGGGAGGTGGTTAATGCCTTGGCGCATCAGGTCATTCGACGTCAGGTCCTGCGGGATGGGCAGCGGCAGTGTCGGCTTCGCGGGCGGGTCGCGCTCGAGGTCATAGATCTCGGCGAACATCTGGACCCCGCCGACGCCGTCGGTGACGGCGTGGCTGACATGCAACAGGGTCGCCGCCTTCCCGTCCGCCAAGCCCTCGACCAGGGTGGCCGTCCACAGCGGCCGGGAGATGTCCATCGGTGATTGCAGGTTGACCTCGGCGAGGTCGAAGACGTCACGCAGGGTGCCGGGTTCGGACACGCGCACCCGGCGCACATGGAAATCCAGGTTGAAATCGGGATCGACCACCCAGCGCGGCGCCGCCGTCGGCAACGTCGGGACGACGACCTTCTGCCGCAGCCGCAGCACCCGCCGGGAGGCGTTTTCGAACCGGGCCCGGAACTGCTGCCAGTCCGGTGTGGTGTCCAACAGCTCCAGCGCCATGATCCCCGAGCGGGTACGGGGATTCGCTTCGCCCCGGTGCATGAGGTAGTCGACCGGCCCAAGCTCGTCGGACAGTTTGATTGCCTCGACGGACTCAGTCATGGTCATCAACTCGACGAACCAACCTTGTCACCGTCGATCACGCTCCCGCCTTGGTCCGCGAACCCTGATGGTCACCACAACGCTAGTCGGGTTACCCCCCTGGTGAAAGGAGATGCGAGGACTGCAGCGCGCGCTCAGCCGGCCGTCAGCTGGCGGAAGTGGCCGACAGCGGCAGCGAATCCAGGACCGAGCTGACGCGCCGCCCGTAGACGACACCCAGGAAGTCGGCGACGGCGTCGGCGGCCAGCCGCGACCGAACCGTCGGGGTGATGTCGAAAGCGTGATGCGCGTTGGCGAGTTCGGCGTGCGCCACCGTGGCGGCACCGGCCCCGCGCAGCGCCGCGCAGAAGGCGCGGGCCTGGCCACTGGGAACCAGTTCGTCTTTCTCGCCGTGCAGCACGAAGAACGGCGGCGCGTCGGGGTGCACATAGGAAATCGGCGACGCCGCGGTGAACCGCTCCGGCTCGTCGGCGTAGCGGGCCTTCACGACGAACTGCTCCAGGAACGGCAGCATCAGTTCGTGCATGTTGTCGAAGTCGGTGAAGTCGTAGACGCCGTAGTAGGGGGCGACCGCTTGGACGGTGGTGTCGGCGTCTTCGAAACCGGGCTGAAAATCGGGGTCGTTCGGGGTGAGCGCCGCCAGGGAGGCCAGGTGCCCGCCCGCGGACCCGCCGGTGATCGCGATGAAGTCGGGGTCGCCGCCGTAGTCGGCGATGTTCTCCCGGACCCACGCGATCGCCCGCTTGACGTCGATGAGATGCGCGGGGAAGGCGCTGCGCGGGCTCTTGCTGTAGTCGATCGACACGCAGATCCAGCCCAGTTGAACCATGCGGCTCATCAGCGTGTAGGCCTGCGGGCGCCTGCCGTTCAGCGCCCATGCTCCGCCCGGCACCTGGATGAGCACGGGCGCCCGGCACCCGGGGGCCAGGTCGTCGCGCCGCCAGATGTCGAGCAGGTTGTCGCGGCCGCGGGGGCCGTAGGAGATGTCGGAAGTCTGTGCCGCATACCGGCGGTGGGGCCCGGGCCTGCCCAACAGGCCACCGCGGGGGGTACATACGGTCCCGACGGTGGTCGGGTGGCATACCTGTTCACGGAAGCCGGGGCCGAAGGCCTCCTCGAGCGCGGTGGTGAGGGTTTGATCCGCCCGCTGGGCGGCCAACGTCTTGCCGACCCGTCCGATCGACGGATGCGCGACCCGCGACAGTGCGTGACCGGTGACGACGTGGGGCGGGAACTCGGTGAAGAGCCAGCCGGTGAAAAAGCCCAGCGCGAGTGGGCCGCCTCGCAGCAGCAGGCTGCCGGCCCGATAGGCGACTTTGGCGTCGGCCGCCAGGCGTGATGCCTGGGCGCCGGCCCACGAACAGCGCGAAGTCAGGTCACTGGCCACGCTCATGACAACGTCACCCCTCGACGTCAGGCACACGCCTCGCTGCGGTTAACGGCGGATTGCCGGCCGATGTTGTACGTGTGTCGAGGTTCATCACGATAACCGATAAACGCGGCGCGGGAAGGCTTTTCGTGCGCGTGGCGGCGGGGAATCGGGCCGGGGGGTGCGGTTGGATAGACTGACCTGCACATTGCCTCCGTAGCTCAGGTGGATAGAGCAAGGGCCTTCTAATCCCTAGGTCGCAGGTTCGAATCCTGCCGGGGGCGCGGGCAGGCAAATCCGCGGGCGGCGCAGGGAATCCCGCTACGTCGGGCAGCACGTGACGACGGGGTGGCCCCCGCCTTATAGCGCAGGTGATCAGCAGCCGACCGGACCGCCGCCCGCCGGGCAGGTGGGTATGTCAATGGGTAAACAGCTCACCGACGTCGTTGAGACGGCGAATGCGAGGACCAGCGCGAACAGAACTTTTCCCCCTGGTCATAATGGGAAAGCGTGCGCCCGGGCGGCATTCCCCGCGGCGTGTTTGGCAGAAACGGCAGAAACTCCCGCAGGAGCCGGGAGTGACCAAAACCTGTTGCGCCACTTGTCGTTGTGAGGTCAGCGGGCCGCGACGTACTGCCACCCCGCTTCTCGCTTTCGAATCAGCGCGGGATTGGGCGGGGCCGGTCGCGTCACGCGTCGCCGCACCCGGTCGGACACCCGCTCGATTGGCGCGGTGATGCAGGTCACGGCGCAATTTAGGGGGAAAATCAACGGCCACAGAACGCACCGTTAGAACCGGCGGTAATGGCTATTCGGCCCGGCCGCATACCAGCGGACGCCCGGGCTTGGTCAAAGTGACTATCCAAAGTTTGCAGATTCAGTATTCTGGGAACAGCGTGTCGTGACGAGCAGTTGACGCCCTCGGGGAGATCATTAGTTAGGGCGTCTTCTCTTCGAGGGGTTGGCGATATATGGCGTCAAATGACTGGCAGCCGGTAGTCCGTGTCGGAGAGCCGAGGTTCATAGCCGGCGTAGGAAGTCGCATCAAAGTCGAAGTGAAGACCAGGGGCTGGCTGAGCCGAGATTGGCGATGTTACTTCGGATCTCAGGTATCACAGCAGCAACTCGACGCCCGGTATTCCTCATATCCGTGCTGGGACGAAGTCCAGCGGATCGAGGGCTCCTGCTCGGAGAATGACGCGGAGCGCTACATCGAAATGATCGACGCGGCAATCCATTACGCCAATATTAAGTTGCGTAGCAATGCCATGCCGAGGACCGTCATCCAGGGGGCGGGCTTCGATCAGCGGGCGTGTGCGGTGCGTGAGCGTCAAGCCGAACTCGACGAGCTGGCCAAGAAATTGGCGAAACCGGAGTCCTAATCTTCCGCATGTCCGCCTGGGTCCCAGGGCCCAATGGCCGGGCAGGTCATGCGTTTGCGCAGGTCATTCCGGAAATTGGACGAAGAGTCCCAGAAGTTGCAGATAACGTTTTCATAAACACAGCATTAGTTGTAGATTCCGACTTCCCTGTCGCACCGGCAAAGATTGGCGCGTCGCACCGCTCCGGGGCCCGGCGAACTCGGCTCGGCGGTGAATGGCGTTCAACCACCGAGACGTCCAAAGACCGATCGCCGATGTTCTTTGTAGCGCCCTTTCTCCCGCGTCCGTCGGTAATCGCGCTCACACCGGCCGAGCCGGGCAACCGGCGGCGCAGTACCCTTACCTCGCCCGTCACTCCGCCGCCGAACGAACCGGCGGGCAGGCGGTCCCGCAAACCCCAAGCCGGAGGTGCCCGACATGGCCCAGTCCGATCTGGTGTTGCTCGATATCGACAACCGCGTCGCGCTCATCACGGTCAACGATCCCGACCGCCGCAACGCGGTGACGGCCGAGATGTCGGGTTTGCTGCGCGACGCCGTCGAGCGGGTCGAAGCCGATAACGACGTGCACGCGGTGGTGGTCACGGGGGCCGGCAAGGCGTTCTGCGCGGGAGCCGACCTCAGCGCCCTGGGCGCCGCCGGCGGCGGGGCGGCCGAGACCGGCCTGCAGCAGCTGTACGACGGCTTCATGGCCATCGGTAGTTGCCGGCTGCCCACCATCGCCGCCGTCAACGGGGCGGCCGTCGGCGCCGGTCTGAATCTGGCCCTGGCCGCCGACGTGCGCATCGCCGGACCCGCGGCGCTGTTCGATGCGCGGTTCCAGAAGCTGGGGCTCCACCCGGGCGGCGGTGCGACGTGGATGTTGCAGCGCGCGGTCGGACCGCAGGCCGCCCGCGCGGCCCTGCTGTTCGGCATGCGCTTCGACGCCGAGGCCGCGGTGCGCCATGGCCTGGCGCTCAGTGTCGCCGACGATCCGGTGGCCGCGGCGCTGGAGCTCGCCGCCGGGCCGGCGACCGCGCCGCGCGAGGTCGTGCTGGCGACCAAGGCGACCATGCGCGCCACCATCAGTCCGGGTTCGCTGGACCACGAGCAACACCAGCAAGCCATGCGCGCCGAGCTTGGGCCGCAGGCGCACTCGATCCAGTCACCCGAATTCGCACAGCGATTGGCCGCCGCGCAACGCAAGTAGCCGGCCGAGGTAGAGGGTCACAAATCGAGCAGCGCGATTTCCGGTGACTCAATCAGATCCCGTAACTCACAGACGAATTGGGCCGCCTGTGCGCCATCGGCGATGCGATGGTCGAACACACAGGTCAGCGACATCGTCGGGCGCACCACGATCTCGGCGCCGAGGGCCACCGGTCGCGGCTTGATCGCTCCCATCCCGAGGATGGCCGCTTCGGGGTGGTTGATCATTGGTACGCCATCGTCCACACCCAACGCCCCAAAGTTCGAGACGGTGAACGTCGAGCCCCGCAACTCACCCGGCGTCAGGGTGCCCGCACGCGCGCCGGCGATCAATTCTGCTGCGCGAGCGGCCAATTCTCGGGTGGTCTTGGCGTGGGCGTCGGCGAGGACCGGGACGAGCAGACCGCGTTCGGTGGCCGTGGCGATGCCCAGGTGCACTCGGTGTTCGACGCGCAGCTGCGGACCCTGCGGGGACTCCACCCAGGCCGAATTCAGGATCTCGTTGTGCCGCAACGCCATGACCAGCAGCCGCAACGTCAGCACGAAGGGTGTGATCTGCTGGTCCGTCGCGCCGAGTCGATCGGACAGCCGCATCAACTCGGTGCAGTCCACCTCGACGGTGACCTTCGCCGCCGGAATCTCCTTGTGCGACAGGGCCATTTTCTCCGCCATCCGGGCCTGCACGCCACGAACCGATCGGACATCGGCGCCGTTCCCGGTCCCGCCGGCCGCCGACAGCACATCCTCGCGGGTGATGACGGCACCGGGGCGGTGCGGTAACGAGGCCAGGTCGACCATCAAATCTTTGGCCAGTTTGCGCACCGGAGGGGCGGCCAGCGGGCGGCCGCTCCGCCGGCTGCTGTCGACGCCGGCATCGGCGCCATAGCCGACCAGTGTGGGCGGCGCCGTTTCAGCCGCCGGTGGGTCGTCGCTGCGCGGTGTCGTGTCGATCTGCACCAGCACCTCCCCCACCTTGAGCACATCGCCTTCGGCACCGTTGGTTTCGACGACCCGTCCGGCGTGCGGGCTGGGGATCTCGACCTCGGCCTTGGCGGTCTCCACCGTGCACAACACCTGGTTGAGCTCGACGTCGTCACCCACCGCGACGTTCCAATGCGTCACCGTCACCTCTTCCAGCCCCTCGCCGAGGTCGGGGACCCGAAACGGCTTGACCCGCTCCTGCGCGGACGGGGCGCTCACGGCTGTTCCAACGCGCGCTCGACGCAGTCCAGCAGCCGGTCGGGGCCGGGCAGCCACCACTTCTCCAACCGCGCAGGCGGGTAGGGGGTGTCAAACCCGCACGCGCGCAACACCGGCGCCTCCAGCTCGTAGAACATCTCCTCCTGGATGCGGGCGGCCAGCTCCGCGCCGAACCCCAGGCTGCGGGGTCCCTCGTGCATCACCACGCAGCGCCCGGTCCGGTGGATCGACGCGGCGACGGTGTCGAAGTCCAGGGGCACCAATGAGCGCAGGTCGATGACCTCCAGGCTCCAACCGCGTTGGCGCTGAGCCTCTTCCGCCGCGCCCACGGCGGTGCCGACCAGGCTGCCGTAGGTCACGACGGTGACATCGGTGCCCGGACGGCGCACCATCGCTCGCCCGATCGGTGGTTCGGGCCGGGAGGCGTCGACCACGCCGCGGCCCTGGTAGCGCCGCTTCGGTTCCAGGTACATGACCGGATCCGGGCAGGCGATCGCGTGGCGCAGCAGCCAATACGCATCGGCGGGGCTGGAGGGCACCACCACCTTCAATCCGGCGGTGTGCGCCCAGTACGACTCGGTGGAATCCGAATGATGCTCTGCGGCACCGATTCCCCCGAACGACGGGATGCGGACGGTCACCGGCATGTTGATCTCGCCGCGGGTGCGGGTGCGGTACTTGGCCAGGTGGCTGACCACCTGGTCGAAGGCCGCATAGGAAAACCCGTCGAACTGAATCTCGGGCACGGGCACGAATCCGCGCAGCGCCAGCCCCACCGCGATCCCGATGATGGCGGACTCCGCCAGCGGCGTGTCGAAGCAGCGGCTCTCGCCGAACGCCTCGGCCAGTCCCTCGGTTGCCCGGAACACCCCACCGGCGACGGAGACGTCCTCGCCGAACACCAACACCCGGTCGTCGCCGGCCATCGCGTCGTGCAGGGCGCGGTTGAGCGCCTGGACCATGGTCAGCGACTGCGCACCGAGGGCAACGTTTTCCACTGCCGCCGTGAGTGTTTCGTCGTGGCCGGCGGGACGATCAGCGAGCTGAGTCATTGACGCCTCTCAATCGCTTCGGTCGAGTTCGGCCCGCAGCTGCTGTCGCTGCGCCTGCAGTCCCGGCGTGATTTCGGCGTACACCGAGGTGAACACCTCGTCGATGTCGAAATCGGGCGCATCGACCACCCCGTCGCGCAATTCGGTGCGCATCCGCTGTGCGCGGCCAATGACCCGTTCCTCCAAGCGTTCCGACCACAGGCCCTGGGCCCGCAGGTAGGAGCGGTACCGCGCGATCGGGTCCAGCGCCGCCCAGTGATCGACCTCGTCCTGCGTCCGGTATCGACTCGGGTCATCGGAGGTGGTGTGCGGGCCCATCCGGTAGGTGATCGCCTCGATCAATGTCGGGCCGCCGCCGGCGCGGGCACGGGCGGCGGCCTCGGCCGTCACGGCGTAGCAGGCCAAGACGTCATTGCCGTCTACCCGGACTCCGGGCATGCCGTAGCCAATCGCCTTGTGCGCCAGCGACGGTGCGGCGGTCTGTTTGTGGATCGGCGTCGAGATCGCCCACTGGTTGTTCTGCACGAAGAACACACAGGGCGTGGTGAACACGGCCGCGAAGTTCAGCGCCTCGTGCACGTCTCCCGTGCTGGTGGCGCCGTCACCGAGAAAGGCCAGCGTCACCGAATCTTCGCCCAGCCGTTGCGCTGCCATCGCGGCGCCGACGGCGTGCAGGGTCTGGGTGCCTATCGGGATCGAGAGCGGGGCGCAGCACTTTTTGGTGAATTCCAGGCCGCCGTGCCAGGTACCGCGCCACACGGCCCCGACGTGCCCCGGCGGGATGCCGCGCACCAAAAAGGCGCCCAGCTCGCGGTATTGGGGGAACAACCAGTCGGTTTTGCGCAGGCACGCCGCCGCGCCGATCTGGGCGGCCTCCTGACCGCGGCACGACGCAAAGAGCGCCAGTTCGCCTTGGCGCTTGAGGTTCACGAATTCGGCGTCGAGTTCCCGGGTGATCACCATCAGCTCGTAGAGCCAGCTCAGCGTCTCCGCGGGAAGGTCGCGGCCGTAACGGCGTTCGGATGTCGGCGAGCCATCGGCGGCCACGAGTTGGACCGGTTCGAGGTCGACCGCCATGGCCATCGAAGACATCTGCGCCACACCGCCTCCCTCGCTGGGTGCCGCGTGGCCCCGCGAGCCACAGCGGGTCACAGCAAACGGTCAGCCGAGACCTACCGCGAGCGGAAGTCGATCGCCAGCTACACGAAAGGCTTCGCTCGCCGCGACACTGGCGTATTTCCCATTATGCCCTCAAATGAGAAGACACCGCGTTGATTGCGAAGACTGCGGAGCGTGTCGCGCTCCCCAAACGACGTGTCGCTGGAAAGCCATGAAACGGTCAGCCCGGGACGGTCTCACCCGCCCTGCGCAACGTCATCTGCGCGTGCTTGAGCACCGGTGAGTCGACCATCTGTCCTTCGAAGGCGAAGACCCCGCGCTCGTTGCGCGCGGCCGCCAGCACCCGTCGCGCCCAGTCCAGCCGGTCCTCGCTGGGGCGATACGCCTCGCGCACCACCGGGATCTGGCTCGGGTGGATACACACGGTCCCGCCGAACCCCAGCGCGACGGCGTCCTCGGCCTCGGCCCGCAAGCCGTCGAGGTCGCGGATGTCGAGGTGGACCGCGTCGAGCGCCACCCGGCCGAAGGCGGACGCGTTGAGCAGCGCCGTCGACCGCACATGGTGGGCGACGTCCCGGTACGTGCCGTCGGCCCGGCGGCTGGAGCTACCACCGAGCGTGGCGACCAGGTCCTCGGCGCCCCACATCAGCGCAACCGTGCCCCGGACCGCCGCGATTTCGGTGGCGAAGACCGCGCCGCGCGGCGTCTCCAGCAGCGCGATGACGTCGCGGGGCGCCAACGCTTCCACCTGCGCCGCCGATTCCGTCTTGGACAGCATCACCGTGGTGTAGGCGGTCGCGGACAGGGCCTCGAGGTCGCGGGGGTATTCGTCGGTGTCGGCGGCGTTGATGCGCACGACGGTGCGCTCGGGGTCCAGCGGCGTCTCCTGCAACGCCTTGCGGGCGGCGGGCTTGTCCGCCTCGGCCACCCCGTCCTCGAGGTCGAGGATCACCACGTCGGCCGCGGCGGCGGCCTTCGCGAAACGTTCGGGCCGGTCGGCCGGGCAGAACAGCCATCCGGGGCCGGCGGCGTGCAGGTTCACTTGGCCTCCTGGTTGGACGGGCGCTTCTGGACCAGCGTGGTGCGCGCGGCGCGCGCGACGACGTCGCCGTGCTGGTTGCGTCCGGTGTGCTCGAGGGTGACGATGCCCTCGCCGGGCCGGCTCTTCGATTCCCGCTTGGCCGTGCACACGGTTTCGGCGTACAGGGTGTCGCCGTGGAAGACGGGTTTGGGGAAGGACACCTCGGAGAAGCCGAGATTGGCCACGATGGTGCCGAGCGTCAGTTGCGACACCGACAGTCCGACCACGGTGGAGAGGGTGAACATGGAGTTCACCAGGCGCTCGCCCCGAAAGCCCGGCTGCTCGGCCGCCCAGGCGGCGTCGAGGTGCAGCGACTGGGTGTTCATGGTCAGCGTGGTGAACAAGACGTTGTCGGCTTCGGTGACCGTACGGCCGGGGCGGTGCAGGTAGGTGGTGCCGATCTCGAACTCTTCAAACCACAAGCCGCGCTGGACAATCGACTTGCCGTCCGTCATGACAGTCCGAGCGATCGCGCGATGAGCATCAGTTGCACCTCGGTGGTGCCCTCACCGATTTCGAGGATCTTGCTGTCGCGGTAGTGACGCGCCACCGGATACTCGTTCATGAAGCCATACCCTCCGTGGATCTGCGTGGCGTCGCGGGCGTTGTCCATCGCCGCTTCCGACGCGATCATCTTCGCGATGGCCGCCTCCTTCTTGAAGGGCTTGCCCGCCAACATCTTTGCAGCGGCATCGTAATACGCCGTGCGGGCGACATGGGCACGCGCTTCCATTCGCGCGATCTTGAAGCTGATCGCCTGGTACGAGCCGATCGGCTGGCCGAACGACTGGCGTTCCTTGGAATACTTGACGCTCTCGTCGACGCAGCCCTGCGCCGCCCCCGTCGCCAGCGCGGCGATCGCGATGCGGCCCTCGTCCAGGATCGACAGGAAATTCGCATACCCCCGGCCACGCTCGCCCAGCAGGTTCTCCTCCGGGACCCGGGCGTCGGCGAAGCTCAGCGGATGAGTGTCCGACGCGTTCCAGCCCACCTTGCTGTAGACCGGTTCGACGGTGAAACCCGGTGTGCCGCTGGGCACGATGATCGTCGAGATCTCTTTCTTGTCTCCCCCGACGCTGCCGGTGACGGCGGTGACGGTGACCAGCGAGGTGATGTCAGTGCCCGAGTTGGTGATGAACTGCTTGCTGCCGTTGATCACCCACTCACCGCCCTCGAGCCGCGCGGTGGTGCGCGTCGCACCCGCGTCGGAGCCCGCGCCGGGCTCGGTGAGCCCGAAGCCGGCCAGCGCCCGGCCGGCAGTCAGGTCCGGCAACCACCTGGTCTTCTGCTCCTCGGTACCGAACCGGTAGATGGGCATCGAGCCCAAACCCACACCGGCCTCGAGCGTGATCGCCACCGACTGGTCGACCTTGCCGAGTTCCTCGAGCGCCAGCGACAGCGCGAAGTAGTCGCCGCCCATGCCGCCGTACTCCTCGGGGAACGGCAGGCCAAACAGGCCCATCTCCCCCATCTTCGCGACGACCTCGTACGGAAAGCTGTGCTCCTCATCGTGTTTGGCCGACACCGGGGCCACCACGGTGCGCGCGAACTCGGCGACCGTGTCGCGAAGGTCCTCGTATTCCTTGGGGAGGGTCCCCGCGGTTATGGATGTGGTCATGTCTCGTCCTTGCTTTCTTCTTCCGGGATCAGCCGGGCCAGCACCTGATCCACGGTCACCTGATCACCCACGGAGACCAGCACCTCCACCTGCCCGGAAACGGGTGCGGCCAGCGAGTGTTCCATCTTCATCGCCTCGATGACGACCACCACGTCGCCTTCGGAAACCTCGGTGCCGGAGGGGGTTTGGACGGCGATCACGCTGCCCGGCATCGGACTGAGGATCTCGGCCCGCTGCGCGCCCACGGCGCGATGGATCTTGTTCTCCTCGGCCTCGCGCAGGTGCCAGGTGCCCCGCTCGTCGGCGATCCACAGGTGCCGGTCGGCTTCGGCCCACCGGTAGTCGCGGCGCAGGCCGTCGATCACCGCGCTCATCCGTGCCGGCTCGACTTGCACAGCGGCCGAATAGGTTTCCCCGTCGCCGACCTGCACCGTGGCGGACTCGGGAAGCCCCCACACGGACACGGTCTCGCTGCGCAGCGGGGTGCGCATGTCGGTGCGAACCGGCGCCGCGCTGCCGCCCACGCGCCATCCCGTGGGCGCCGCCCAGGGATTGCCGGCGAAGTGGCGCGCCCGGGACGCCAGGGCCGATTGCCGATAGAGGCCGGCCGCCGCGAGCACGTCGTCGGGGGCCGGCAGCGGCGCGAAGTCCGCCAACCGCTCGTCCAGCAGGGCGGTGTCCAGGTCGCCGGCGCGTACCCGCTCGTCGGCGAGCAGGAACCGCAGAAATTCGATGTTGGTTTGCACGCCCAGGATCGCGGTTTGGCTCAGCGCCCGGTCGAGTGTCGCCAGCGCCTCGTCCCGGTCGGCCCCGTGGGCGATCACCTTGCTCAGCATCGGGTCGTAGTCGCTGCCGACCAGCGTGCCGGGCAGCAGCGACGAGTCGACCCGCACGCCGTCGCCGGAGGGTTCGAAGACCCGCAGCACCCGGCCTCCGGTGGGCAGGAATCCGCGCGCCGGATCCTCGGCGTACACCCGCGCCTCGATCGCGTGCCCGTGCAGTTCGATGTCGTCCTGGGCGAACGTCAGCTTCTCGCCGGCGGCGACGCGCAGTTGCCACTCCACCAGGTCCAGCCCGGTGACGGCCTCGGTGACCGGATGCTCCACCTGCAGGCGGGTGTTCATCTCCATGAAGAAGAACTCGTCGGGACGCTCGGCGGAGACGATGAACTCGACCGTGCCCGCGCCGACGTAGTCGACGCTGCGCGCGGTGTTGCAGGCGGCCGCCCCGATGCGCGCCCGGGTGGCCTCGTCGAGCAGCGGCGAGGGTGCCTCCTCGATGACCTTCTGATGGCGTCGCTGCAGGCTGCACTCCCGCTCGCCGAGGTGCACGACGTTGCCGTGCGTGTCGGCGAGCACCTGCACCTCGATGTGCCTGGGGCGCAACACAAACCGTTCCAGAAACAGCGTGTCGTCGCCGAACGCGGAGGCGGCCTCGCGCCGGGCGCTGACCAGCGCCTCGCGCAGCTTCGCCGGCTCCTCGACCAGGCGCATGCCCTTGCCGCCGCCGCCCGCCGAGGGCTTGATCAAGACGGGGTATCCGACCTCGTCGGCGGCCGCGACCAGCGCGTCGTCGCTCAGCCCCGGTTTGGCCACGCCGGGAACCACCGGAACGTCGAAGGCGGCAACCGCGTTCTTCGCGGTGATCTTGTCGCCCATCACCTGAATCGCCTGCGCGGGAGGCCCGAGAAACACGACACCGGACCGCTCGCAGGCCGCGGCGAAATCGGCGTTCTCGGAGAGGAATCCGTACCCCGGGTGGATCGCCTGAGAGCCGGTGCGCACGGCCGCGTCGACGACCTTGTCGATGCTCAGGTAGCTCTCGCGCGCCGCGGCCGGTCCCAATCGGACGGCCTCGTCGGCCTCGAGGACGTGCCGCGCGCCGGCGTCGGGATCGCTGTAGACGGCCACCGAACGGATGCCCAGGCGGCGCAGCGTCCGGATCACCCGCACGGCGATCTCGCCGCGGTTGGCCACTAATACTGTCTCGAACACTGCACTCACATCCGGAAGACGCCGTAGGAGACGGGTTCCAACGGTGCTTGGGCGCACACCGAAAGGGCAAGCCCGACAAATGTTCTCGTGTCGGCCGGGTCGATGATCCCGTCATCCCACAGCCGGGCCGTCGAATAGTATGGGTTGCCCTGGTCCTCGTACTGCCCGCGGATGGGCGCCTTGAACGCCTCTTCCTCGTCGGCCGACCACGGTTTGCCCGCCGCGCTGAGCTGCTCACCGCGCACGGTGGCCAGCACCGAGGCGGCCTGCTCGCCGCCCATCACCGAGATCCGGGCGTTGGGCCACATCCACAAGAACCGCGGCGAGTACGCCCGTCCGCACATCGAATAGTTGCCGGCCCCATAGGATCCGCCGATCACCACGGTCAGTTTGGGCACCCGGGCGCAGGCGACGGCGGTGACCATCTTGGCGCCATGCTTGGCGATGCCGCCGGCCTCATAGTCCCGGCCGACCATGAACCCGGCGATGTTCTGCAGGAACAGCAGCGGGATCTTGCGCTTGTCGCACAATTCGATGAAATGCGCTCCCTTCAAAGCGGATTCGCTGAAGAGCACCCCGTTGTTGGCCACGATCCCCACCGGGTGGCCGTGGATGTGGGCGAACGCGGTCACCAGGGTCTTGCCGTAGTTGGCCTTGAATTCGCTGAATTCGCCGCCGTCGACCAGGCGCACGATGACCTCATGCACGTCGTAGGGCACCCGCGGGTCCGGCGGCACCACGTCGTAGAGCTCCGTCTGCGCGCACGGCGGCGGGACCGGGGATCGCACCTGCCACGGGCTGGGCTCGCGCGGGCCGAAGGTGGCCGCGATCGAGCGGACGATCCGCAACGCATGTTCGTCGTCGTCGGCGAGGTGGTCGGTGACACCGGACACCCGGGAGTGCAGGTCGCCGCCGCCGAGCTCCTCAGCCGACACGATCTCGCCGGTCGCCGCCTTGACCAGCGGCGGGCCGCCCAAAAAGATCGTGCCCTGCTCGCGCACGATGACGGCCTCATCGCTCATCGCCGGCACGTAGGCGCCGCCCGCGGTGCACGAACCCAGCACCGCGGCGACTTGCGGAATTCCCTTGGCGCTCATGGTCGCCTGGTTGAAAAAGATGCGGCCGAAGTGCTCGCGGTCCGGAAAGACCTCGTCCTGGCGCGGCAGGAAGGCCCCGCCGGAGTCCACCAGGTAGATGCACGGCAGCCGGTTCTGCAGCGCCACCTCCTGCGCGCGCAGGTGCTTCTTGACCGTCATCGGGTAGTAGGTGCCGCCCTTGACCGTCGCGTCGTTGGCGACGATCACGCACTCGCGCTCCGACACCCGGCCGATCCCGGTGATGATGCCGGCGCCGGGAGATTCGTCGTCGTACATGCCGTCGGCGGCCAGCGGTGAGAGCTCCAAGAACGGGCTGCCGGGGTCGAGTAGGCGGTCCACCCGTTCGCGCGGCAACAGCTTCCCGCGGCTGACGTGACGTTCCCGTGCGCGCTCGTTTCCGCCGAGCGCGGCCGCGGCCAGCCTGGTGTTCAGCTCGCCGACTAGCCGGCGGTGCTCATCGGCGAACGACGCCTCGGGAGCCTTCGCGGGCGAGGTCATCACCTTGTCCATCGCCGCAGCAGCCTCCTTGCCGTCGGGCGGGCCAGCTTTTGAGTTAATGGTCATTAACTCGGTGCCTGAGAATACCATTGCCGGCGTTGCCGGTCCAGGGGGCACCGTGCCCGGCGAATAACGCGAGTTAATTGCGAATAACTCGTGCTACGTTGGTGACGATTCACCACACGGAGGTCCGTCATGACAACGTCTGCCTCCGAAGGCCAGGCCGCTGGCGCTGAGGCCCCAAATCGTCGGAGCCAGTTGAAATCCGACCGCCGCCTACAACTGCTGTCCGCCGCCGAGCGGCTGTTCGCCGAGCGTGGATTTCTCGCGGTCCGACTGGAGGACATCGGCGCCGCGGCCGGCGTCAGCGGTCCCGCCATCTACCGGCATTTCCCCAATAAGGAATCGCTTCTGGTCGAATTGCTGGTGGGCATCAGCACCCGGCTGCTCGCCGGCGCCCGGCAGGTGCGGGCCCGAAACTCCGATGCTTCCGCCGCGCTGGACGGCCTGATCGACTTCCACCTCGACTTCGCCCTGACCGAACCCGACCTGATCCGCATCCAGGATCGCGACCTGGCGTACCTGCCCGGGGCGGCCGAGAAGCAGGTGCGCAAGGCGCAGCGTCAATACGTCGAGGTCTGGGTGGGGGTCCTGCGCGAACTGAGCCCCGAGCTGGCCGAGGCCGACGCCCGGCTGACCGCGCACGCCGTGTTCGGCCTGCTGAATTCGACGCCGCACAGCATGAAATCCCCCGATACGTCGCGCAGCAAGGGCGCGGGCGCCGCACGATCGCGCGCCGTCATGCGGGCGATGACGATCGCCGCGCTCGAGGCCGGAAACCAGTGCCCCTGAGCTCCCCGCCACAAGGTGAGTAAGCGCTTCAGCGCCCCGCACAGGTACCCTGCAAGCCATGAGGTGGACATGAACGATTCACGTCCCACCGAGCGGTTTAGTCCATCGCTACCGGGGCCGCAACAGCGCGGGTACGCGCCGCCCGCCGACCCCGCGTACGCCGATCAGACGCCGTACGCGCCCACCTATGGCGGGACGATGCCGCCCTGGGCGGCCACCGCCAACGAGACGAACACGACAAAGCGGTTACCGGCGTATTGGCAGCAAGAGCTGCCGCCGTCGGACGACCCGCACTCGCGGGGCATGGCTCCCCCACCTCCCGAGGGGCCGAAATCGCCGCGCTGGCTGTGGATCGCCGCCGGCGCGGCGGTGCTGCTGGTCGTCGCCTTGGTGATTGCGCTGGCGCTCGCCAACGACGCGATCAAGACCCAGACCGCCGTTCCGCCGTTGCCGGCGATGCCAGAAACGACGCCGGAGAGCCCGACCCCGTCGGCGCGTAAGTCGCCGACCCTCATCCCGGCGCCGATACCCCCGACGAGCGGCCCCGAGCTGCCCACCTCGACGACGGGTCCGGCGGCAATGCAAGACGTCGTCTACACCGTCACGGGCGAAGGCCGCGCGATCAGCATCATGTACATCGACACCGGCGACCTCATCCAGACCGAATTCAACGTCGAGCTGCCGTGGAGCAAGCAGGTCAGCCTGGCGAAGTCGGCGGCGCACCCGGCCAACGTCACGATCGTCAACATCGGGCACAGCGTCACCTGCACCGTCACCGTTAACGGGGTTCAGGTGAGCAAGCGCGTCGGCGGGGGGCTGACGATCTGCGACGCGCGGGGCTAGTGCCGATCGCAAGCGCGGCGCATGCGCCGGGCGCAGCGGGTCGGCCCATCGGGCTGAGGCGCCCTACGACGGCTCGGCCACGGCTTCGGTGACCGGGACCCCGCGCTGCGGGACGCGGACCACCAGCATCGCCACCAACCCGGCGATCAAGACCAGCGAAATCCCGCCCAGGCCGGCGCGCACGGCGCCGAACACGTCGACGAACACCGAGAACAGCCATGGCGCCAGGAACGCTACCGCCCGCCCGGTCATGGTGTAGAGGCCGAACGCGACGCCTTCCCGGCCGTGTTTGGCCATCTGCAGCAGCAGGGCGCGCGACGACGACTGCGTCGGCCCGATGAACATGCACAGCAGCAGCCCGCACACCCAGAAGGCCGCCGGGCCGGACGACGCCATCAGGGTCAGTCCCAGGGTGATGATCGCGGCCAGCGAGGCCACGATGACGGGCTTCGATCCGACCCGGTGGTCGACGAACCCGCCCAGCACGGCGCCCACCGCGGCGACGACGCACGCCGCCACCCCGAAGATCAGCACGTCCGCCTGGGAGATGCCGTACACGTTCACGCCGAGCACCGCGCCGAAGGCAAAGATCGCCGCCAGCCCATCCCGGAACAGCGCGCTGGCGACCAGGAAGTACACCAGGTTGCGGTCGCGGCGCCATTCCGCGGAAACCTCGGTCCACAGCTTGCGGTAACCGCCCAGCATGCTCGTGGGCTGATACAGCTCGGCCGGCCCGCTCAGCCGTTGCGCCACGAACAGCAACGGCAGCGCGAACACCGCCAGCCAGGCCGCCGCCACCAGCATCGCCTCGCGGACATAAAGCCCGTCCTGCAAGGGAATTCGCAGCAGTCCACGCGTCGCGCCCGGTCCCGAGCCCGATCCGGAGATGAATCCGGTGTAGATCACCAGCAACAGCAGGACGCTGCCGCCGTAGCCCGCCGCCCAGCCGAATCCGGATATCCGGCCGGCGGTCTGCGGTGTCGAAAGCTGGCGCAGCATGGCGTTGTACGGGACGCTGGCCAAGTCGCCGCAGGCCGCCGTCGCCCCCAGCAGCACCAGGCCCGCCCACAGGTAGCCGGGCCGGTCGCGGATGAAGAACATCGAGGCGGTCAGCGTCACCGCCGCGGCCGTCAGCACGCTCAGGGCCACCCGCCTGCGATGCGGTGACTCCACCCACACACCGACCGCGGGCGCCAATATCGCGACGGTCAGCCCGGCGATGGCCGCGGCCCGGCCCAGCCAGCTCGCCGGGGTGGTGCTGCCCCCGATGCCCACCCCGACGCTGCTGGTCAGATACACGGCGAAGACGAACGTGGCCACGATCGCGTTCAGGCCGGTCGAGCCGCAGTCCCACAGCGCCCACGCCACAACGCGAGATCGCACGGGGGCGGCGGAACGCAACTCCGGCTGACTCATGCCCGGCACTCTAGCGGCGCCACCGATCGGCTGCGGATCGCGTTTCGCCGGCTGTCTACGATTGGCGCATGCCGGTACCCGCTCCAAGCCCCGAGGCGCGCGCCGTTGTCACCGGAGCTTCGCAGAACATCGGTGAAGCGCTGGCCACCGAACTCGCCGCCCGCGGACACAATCTGATCGTCACCGCGCGACGCGAGGATCTGCTGAAGGATCTCGCCGCCCGCCTGAGCGACCAGTATCACGTCACCGTCGACGTGCGACCCGCCGACCTGGCCGACCCGGGCGACCGCGCGAAACTGTGCGACGAGCTGGCCGCCCGCCCCATCTCGATCCTGTGCGCCAATGCGGGCACCGCGACGTTCGGTCCGGTGGCGACGCTCGATCCGGCCGGCGAGAAGGCCCAATTGCAGCTGAATGTCTTAGGGGTGCATGACCTTACGTTGGCGGTGCTGCCCGGCATGGTCGAGCGCAGGGCTGGCGGCATCCTGATTTCCGGTTCGGCCGCGGGCAATTCGCCGATCCCCTACAACGCCACCTACGCGGCCACCAAGGCGTTCGTGAATACCTTCACCGAATCGCTGCGCGGCGAGTTGCGCGGGTCCGGCGTCAACGTGACGCTGCTGGCGCCCGGCCCGGTGCGCACCGACCTGCCCGCCGACACCGAAGCGTCGATCGTGGAGCGGCTGGTGCCGGACTTCCTGTGGATCTCTACGGAGCACACGGCCCGGGTGTCGCTGGATGCGTTGGGCCGCAACAAAATGCGCGTCGTTCCCGGACTGACGTCCAAGGCCATGTCGGTGGCGAGCGGGTACGCCCCGCGCGCCATCGTGGCGCCCATCGTGGGCGCGTTCTACAAAAAGCTCGGCGGCGGCTAGGCGCGGGGCGGGTTGGGCAGCCCTCCTCTCACGGTCGTGCTGGCCCTCCGCTCACGGTTCGGGCCGGCCCCTCCGCTCACGGTCGTAACGCAGCGGCGGTTTTGCGCGCTCAAAGTCAAGTGGCTAATGCATTTTTGTTAGGCGGCTTGGTCGAGGAGGGCGGCCAGGCGTTGGGCGGGGGTGTCGAGGTCAAGGGTTGGGCGCGGTCGTCGGTTGAGGGTGTCTTGGATGCGTTTGAGGTCTGCTGGGGTGTAACCGCTGAGGTCGCTGCCCTTTTCGAACCAGAAGCGCAGGAGGCGGTTGGTGTTTTCGTTGGTGCCGCGTTGCCAGGGCGAGTGCGGATTGCAGAAATAGACCGGGGTGTTGAGTTGCAGGTGAATGTCGCGCCAGCGGGCCATTTCGCTGCCACGGTCCCAGGTGATTGATCGACGAAGGTGTTCGGGTAACTGGCGCATCGCTTCGATCATCGCGCCGGCCACCGTCTCGGCGGTGTGATCGCCGGGCAAATGCAGCAGCATCGTAAAGCGGGTGGACCGCTCGACCAGGGTGCCGATGGCGCTGTTGGGGCCGACGATCAGATCACCTTCCCAGTGGCCGGGCACCGCGCGGTCGGCGGCCTCGGCGGGCCGGTCGCTGATGGTGAACACATCGTGGAATTTCCCCCGCCGTTCGGTGTGGTCCCGGGATTTGCGGGCCGCGCGTTTCGTCGACAAACGCTTACTCAGGTCGGCGCGCAGTTGACCACGAGTTTGGACGTAGAGGCACTGGTAGATGGTTTCGTGGCTCACCCGTGCCAGCCTGTCATCGGGGTGATCGCGCGCCAAGACATCGGCGATCAGTTTGGGACTCCATCCCTGATCCATCCAGTCCTCTATGGCCTCGCATAGCGCGCGGTCTTGGAGTTTGAATGCTTTGGGACGCTTGGCTTTCTTGGCGGCGCGGGCATGGGCAAGACCAGCGTGGTAATCCCCGTCGGGATTGCGATTGCGTTTGAGCTCACGGGAGATGACGCTGGCGTCGCGGTCGAGCTCGTCGGCGATCTCGACCTGGGTGAGGCCCTTGTCCAGACCCCGCATAATCACCAGGCGTTCATCGAAACTGAGCCGGTGTCCCCGCGCGCCCGGCCGGGTCAGATCACCTGGTTCGGCAAGGCCGGTATCAGAGCCCGTACCACTTCGTAATTGCATTGATCCAGCGTCATGCCACCAGCTCCATCCGGTCTGGATCGACACACCGACCTGACGGCCGGCTTCACGCAATGATTCCCCTGCACACACCCGATCAAAGAACTCTCGCCGCATCGAACGCGGATAAGCAACTGACACCTGCAACCTCCTCAAACGTGGAAATTGCATTGACCGTATGAATCTGCCGCGCGATTCTTCGCCGTGGCGTTACGCCCGCGATCGACGGCGACGGAGGCACCCCACTACTTTCGGCGGCGGCGACCGCCGGTGCCACCGAAAATGCTTCTCACCGCTTCGCGTATCGCCGTGTTGATGCCGCTTTTCACCGTCGGGTTCTGCAGCACTTCCTCCCACATCGACGGCCCCTTTTCCCCCTTGGGTTCCGCCGGCTCCGGCATCGGCGGGACGGGTTCGTTCGCGGGGACGGGCGGGTAGTCGGACTGGGCTTGGGGCGCCTGCGGATCCTGGGGGGCCGGCTGGGGTCGCGCCGGGGGCTCAGCCGTGTGTCCGTACTTTGCCTGCAGCGGACTGTCTTTGGCCGCGGCCCCGATGGCCTCGTTGCCGATCGACGCCATCAGCGAGCGGGGCACCCGCATGCGGGTCCACGCGACCGGGGTGGGCGAGCCCTTCTCGGAGAGCACGGTCACGACGGCCTCGCCGATCCCGAGCGACGTCAACGCCGACTCCAGGTCGTAGACATCGGTTTTCGGGTAGGTGCGCACGGTCTTGGACAGTGCCTTCTGGTCGTCGGGCGTGAACGCCCGCAGCGCGTGCTGAATCCGCGCGCCCAACTGGGACAGCACGTCGTTGGGCAGGTCGGTGGGCAACTGGGTGCAGAAAAACACCCCGACGCCCTTCGAGCGGATCAACTTGACGGTCTGCTCGACCTGCTCGAGGAAGGCCTTGGACGCGTCGGCGAACAACAGGTGCGCCTCGTCGAAGAAGAAGACCAGCTTGGGCTTGTCGATGTCGCCGACCTCGTCCAGGACGGTGAACAGGTCGGCCAGCAACCACATCAGGAAGGTGGAGAAGATGACCGGGCGCAACGACTGTCCGCCGAACTCCAGCAGCGAGATGATGCCGCGGCCGCCCTCGACGCGCAGCAGATCGTTCGGGTCAAGCTTCGGCTCGCCGAAGAACGTGTCGCCGCCCTCGCCCTCGAGGTTCACCAGCGCGCGCAGGATGACGCCGGCCGTCGTGGACGACACCCCGCCAAGGGATTTCAGGTCGGCCTTGCCCTCGTCGCTGGTCAGGTGAGTGATGGCATCACGCAGGTTGGCCAGGGTGACCAGCTGGTAATTCTTTTCCTTGGCCCAGTGGAAGATCAGGCCCAGGGTGGACTCTTGAGTGGCGTTGAGCCCCAACACCTTTGACAGCAGAACCGGGCCGAAGCTGTCGACGGTGGCCCGAACCGGAACGCCGAGCCCATCGGTGCCCAGCGACAGGAACTCAACCGGGAAGCCCGTCGGAGTCCAGTCGTCTCCCGTGTCGCGGGCACGTGCGGCGGTTTTGTCGTCGCCCTTCCCCGGTGCGGACAACCCGGACAGGTCGCCCTTCACATCGGCCATCAGCACGGGTACACCCGCGGCGCTGAGCTGTTCGGCGATCAGCTGCAGCGTCTTGGTCTTGCCGGTTCCGGTGGCGCCGGCCACCAGCCCGTGCCTGTTCACGGTCGCCAGCGGAATGCGGATCTGCGCCGTCGGATCGGCGGCGCCGTCGACCACGACGGTGCCCAATTCCAGTGCCTGGCCATCGACGGCGTAGCCGTCCGCGATCCGGCTCGCCGGCGTTGCGGCTGAATCGGTGCTCATCGTGCTGCGCCCCCTCTTCCCCAGTGATTCGGCATGCAGTTCGACAACGCTCACCCTACTTCTCGGGCGGACCCGGGGGCGAGGCCCAACGGCGACCCGCCGCGCCCGGCTCCGCCGCGCTTGCGATCGCCACGGGTGTTGATGGTGGCGACCCGCCGCGCCCGGCTCCGCCGCACTTGCGATCGCCACTAGTCTGAGCGCTGTGCGTGACGAATTGGTGTGGATCGACTGCGAGATGACCGGACTCGATCTCGGTTCGGACAAGCTGATCGAGATCGCGGCCCTGGTCACCGACGCCGATCTGAACATCCTCGGCGACGGTGTGGACGTGGTGATCCACGCCGACGACGCCGCCCTCTCGGCGATGGGTGACGTGGTGACCGAAATGCATTCGCGCTCCGGGCTGATCGACGAGGTGCGGGCGTCCGCCGTCGACCTGGCGACCGCCGAGGCGATGGTGCTGGACTACATCGGCCAACACGTCAAGCAACCCAAGACGGCGCCGCTGGCCGGAAACTCGATCGCCACCGACCGCGCGTTCATCGTGCGCGACATGCCCGCGCTGGACACGTACCTGCACTACCGCATGATCGATGTGAGCTCGATCAAAGAACTCTGCCGCCGCTGGTATCCGCGGATCTACTTCGGTCAGCCCACCAAGGGGCTCGCCCACCGCGCACTGGCCGACATCCATGAGTCGATCCGCGAATTGCAGTTCTATCGGCGCACCGCGTTCGTCTCCCCACCGGGCCCGTCTACCAGCGAAATCGAGGCGGTGGTCACCTCCCTTGACGGTGGACGAGACGCACCGGGACCAAGCGATTCGGCCAGCGCGCCGACGAGCCGCTAGTATCTACAGTCGCTGCTCGTGCAGGCCTGCGGGTCGGCACACAGCCATGGTGGGTGTAGTTCAGTTGGTAGAGCGTCAGGTTGTGATCCTGAATGTCGCGGGTTCGAGTCCCGTCACTCACCCCATTGGTCAGGGAGCGCCGCTCCCTGACCTTTTACGGTGTTAGCGACTCCGCGCACCGCTGTTGCACCGGTGAGTGGAATGCAGTGAATCGACAACGTCTTGCCTCGCCCATGATGGGAGCGGCCATCGCGGCCGTCGCGCTGTTCCTCGCGGGCTGCGGTGGTTCGAGCCACACGTCAACGACGGTCACATCGACCCCGCCGGCTGAGACCAAGACGGTGACGAAGACAGTCGCCCCGCCGCCCCCACCGGGCCCGAAGACGTCCATCGAGGCCAACGGCACCTACATCGTCAACAAGGACATCGCGGCGGGCACCTATCGGACCGATGGCGGCAAATACGGCTGTTATTGGGCGAGGCTGCGCAGTTTCGACACCAACGACATCATCGACAACAACGTCGGCGACGGCCCCCAGGTAGTTCGGATCCTGCCGACAGATACCGCGTTCATGACCAGAAGCTGCGGAAGCTGGCACAAGATCGACTGACCGCGCCGGTCAGGTGTTGGCGTTGCCCGCTTTCCACTCCGGCCACGGGACGTTCCAGTCGCCGAGCCCCTCGGTGCCCGGCAAGGTCGGGCCCACCGTGTGCACAACCTCGACGATGTCACCGCTCTTGCTGTGGTCGTAGAACCATTCGGCGTTGCTGGGGCTGACGTTCAGGCACCCGTGGCTGGTGTTGGTGTGGCCCTGGGCGCCGACCGACCACGGCGCGGAGTGCACAAAGACTCCGCTGTAGGACATCTGGGTGGCCCAGTCGACTTCGGTGCGATATCCGTTGGGCGAGTTGACCGGAACCCCATAGGTCGACGAATCCATGATCATGTGTTTGAACCGCGCGCCAACGATGTAGATGCCGTTGGCCGTTGGCGTGCTGTCCTTGCCCATCGACGTCGGCATGGTCTTGACGACCTCACCGTTGACCCGCACGGTCACGGTCTTCGTGGTGTCGTCGGCGGTCGAAATCACCTCGTCGCCAATGGTGAAGTGCGTCTTGACGTTGTCCTCACCGAACATCCCGTCGCCCAGATCCACGCCGTAGGTGTTGACGGCCACGTCGATGGCCGTTCCCGACTTCCAGAAATGCTCTGGGCGCCAACGTACTTCGCGATTGTTGAGCCAGTAGAACGCACCCTCCACCGGTGGGTTCGTGGTGATGGTGATAGCTTTCTGGGCCGCCGCCCGGTCCGCGATGTTCTCGTCGAAGCGGATCGCCACCGGTTGGCCGATGCCCACCACCTCGCCGTCGACGGGACTGACGTACGGCATGGTCAGGTGGGCCGGTGAGCTGGTCGCGAAGGTCATCTGCTTGCTGGCCGCGCCACCCAGCCCGGTCGCCTTGACGTTCAGCGTGTAGCGCCTGTTGTAGCCGAGCTGCTCGGTGGTGGACCAGCGCAGCCCGTCGGGGCTCAGCTTCCCGCTGATCGACCTGCCGTTTTCGTTGACCATGGTGACCGACGCGAGCACGCCGTCGGCGACGCTGACCGTCACGGGCGCATCCACCGTCACGCCGACGGCGCCGTCGGTCACCGAAGCCGTGAGCTTGGGGACCAGCAGGTCGGCAAAGGGCGTGCCCTTGTCGAAGATCACCTTCGCCGGCGCGGCCGCGTGGTTGCCACCGCAGGCGACGGCAAACACGGCAACCGCGGCGATCGCGGCCGCCAGCCACGATCTGCGTCCACGCAAAGGCGTCATCCAGTGACCTTCCATTCAATTCTCGAAGTTGGTCACCGCTGACCTCGCTGCAGGCATTCTAAAGGGTTTCGCCGACTCGACATGCCCACACCGGCGCGGGCGGCCGTTCGGTGTCTGCGCCGCAATGAATTCGTCACCAGGGCGAGGTCAGCGACCTCGCGGCACCACATCTGCGCGGGCTTCCTGCAGCTGCGCTTCGGCCCGGTCGCGGGTCGCGACGGCCTCGACGCGGGCGAGTTTGATGATGGCCGCCGTCATCACCGACGCGGCCGCCACCAGGGCGATCATCCCGGCGCGACCCGTGTTCAGCGTCTCGCCGAGGACGACCACGCCCAGCACCGCTGCCACCACCGGCTGTGACATCTGCAAAGTGGGCATGGACGCCGTGAGTGGCCCGGCCCGAAACGCCGACTGGCTCCACGCCACACCGCCGAGCGCGACCAGGATGCAGGCGTACAGCTCGGGAGTCCGAATCACCGCGCCGAGGCCGTCCCCGAGCCGGGCGACGACCTCCTTGGTAAGCACCGCGAAGATGCCCCACAGCGACCCCGACACGAACGCGAACAGCACCGCGGCCACGGCCCCGCCGCGGCTCCGTCCGGCCAGCACACAGCCGACCAATAGCGGGCCCAGGACGACGGCCACCGCGGCCCAGGTTCCCAGCGCGGCGCCCGAATGCCCTGCCCGCGGATTGCCGACGATGACGACCACGCTGACCCCGGCCGTCAACAAGGCGGCCCACATCCACTCGCCGGCGGTCACCGCGCGATGCGACAACCTGGCGTTGATGGGCAGCGCGAAGAGCACCGAAAACATCAGCAGCGCCTGCACCAGCAAAACCGATCCGCCGGCCAGGGCCGCTGCCTGCAACCCGATGCTGGCGGCCAACAGCACAGTGCCCCACCACCATCGTTGGCTGCGCAGCAGATTGGCGAACAGCTCGACCGAACCGACCGCCCTGTCGGTGATGCAGTGCGCCGCACGTTGCTGCAGGACGTCGCCGACCGCGACGCACAACGCGGAACTCAGCGCGAGCAGGGCGGCGATATCGGTTCGGCCCATGGGGATTACTCCGACCCATCCCGGATCGGCGCCGCGGTACCGGTCGAAGGCGTTGCCTCACAACACATGTCGGGTCACCCGCGCCCCGTCGTGGCCTTGGTGGGCCACCGTCTGATCAGTGCGCGGCCCGCGTCGGGCGCGTCGCGGGCCCAGCGGCCGCGTCCGACCGCGATCTCGCCGTCCTCCCCGATGGCGGACCGTTCGCGCAGCCAGACCAACGGCCGCGGCGCCCACCACGTCCAGCGGCCCAGCAGGTGGATGAACGCCGGAACCAGGACCATGCGCACCAGGGTGGCGTCGACCAGCACGCCGAGCGTGAGGCCCAGACCCAGCATGCGCATGAACGACACGTGCGCCGGGATCAGCGCGGCGAACGAAATCGACATCACCACCGCGGCGGTCGTGACGACGCGGCCGATGCCGGCAATGCCCAGGGCCGCACTCTCGTCGGTGGCGGCGCGCGCCTCGGCCGCGGTGGGCGGCGTCTCGCGCATGGCCTGCGAGGCCAGCCAGTACTCGTGGATGCGCGAGACCAGAAAGACCTCGTAATCCATGGCCAGCCCGAAGGCGATGCAGAACAGCAGCACGGGGATGTTGGCGTTCAGCGTCCCGTTGGGGGTGGTGCCCAGGGCGCCCAGGTGGCCGTCCTGGAAGATCCACACCATCGCCCCGAACGCCGCCGTCAACGACAACACGTTGCACACCAGCGCCTGCACCGGCAGCACCGCGCTGCCGGTCAGCAGGAACAGCAGCGCGAACGTGATGAGGGCGATCAGGGCGAACACGATCGGCAGACGCTGGGTGATCGCGTCGACGCTGTCGCGGTTGATCTGCGCGAGCCCGGTCATCTGAACCGCGCGCCCGCCCGGCCCGGCGACCTGATGCAACCGGTCCAGCTGGGTGTTCGAGGCCTGCGAATAGAGCGGCGCGGTGGTGGAGACGGTCAAGAACGCGCTGCCGTTGGCGACACCGGTGGGGGCGACGGGCGGCCCCACCCGATTGCCCTCGGCGAACGTCCCGGCCGGTGCGCTGACGGACGACACGTCGGGCACGCGCGACAGGTCTGCGGCGTACCGCTGCAGCTCGGCGGGGGTCACGCCGCGGGCGTCGGGCACGACGACGGACACCTCGGTGCCGAACCCGTTCGCGAAGTCGTTGTCCAGCATGTCGGCGACCTGGCGCGCCGACGCGGATTCGGGCAGCACGCGCTCGTCCGGGAAGCCCCACTTCACCCCCAAGAACGGCGCGCCCAGCAACAGCAGCAGGGCCACGACGCTCAGGCCGATCGGCATGGCGTGGCGCAGCACGTACCGGGTCGATCGGTACCAGAACTGCTCCTCGAGTGGCTGGTGTGCGTGGTCGCGAAACGACCGCTGTCCGTGCAGGATGCGGTGCAGCACCCGTCGGGCGTCCAGCACGTGCAGTCGGGGCCCCAGCAGCACGATCGCCGCCGGGGTGACCACCACCGCGGCGATCGCCACGATGATCGCGGTGACCACGATGGTGTAGGCGGACGATTTCAGGAAGTACATCGGGAACAGCGCCATCACCGCCATCGACAGCCCGACGGTCGTGGCCGAGAACAGCACGGTCCGGCCGGCGGTGGCCATGGTGCGATACAGCGCCCGGTCGCGGTCCTCGGTCCGGGCCAGCTCCTCGCGGTAGCGGGTGATGATCAGCAGGTTGTAGTCGATGGCCAGGGCCAGGCCCATGGCGATGCTCAGGTCCAGGGCGTAGGTCGACACGTCGGTGGCGAAGCTGATCAACCGCAGCACCGACATGGTGCCGACGATGGCCAAGAGGCCAAGGACGATCGGCAGCGTCGCCGCCACCACACCGCCGAGCACCCAGACGAGGACCGCGAAGCTCAGCGGGATCGCGATGGACTCCATCAACAGCAGATCCCGCTGGTTCTGCCCGTTGATCTGCGCGTATGCCACGGCCATGCCGCCGGCGCGCACGGTTACGCCGTCGCGGTCGTGCACCAGGTCGCTGGTGAGCGTGCTGGCGTACTTCTGCGCGTCGTTCTCGCCGCCTTTCAGCCCGGCGACGATCATCCCGGATTTGTTGTCCTTGCTGATCAGCTGGGACGCGGCCTGGGGGCGATCGGGCGGCATGGTCCACGCCGACGACACGTTGAGCACCCATGGCGATCGTTTCAGCTGGTCGACGATGCCGGTGGCGACCCGGCGCGCCGATTCGCTGCGGACGCCGTCCGGGGCCGTCACCACGATCAGCATCTGCTGATCGGTTTGGTTGAACCTGTCGCGCAGAACCTCGGTTGCCCGCGCGGACTCCGAGGTCGGGTCCTGGAAGCCTCCGCCGGAAAGGCTGTTGACCACCGGAAGCCCGAAGACTGCGGCCCCCACCAGCACCAGGAAGGCGATCCCGACGATACGGCGCGGGGCGGCAATGGCTAGCCGGGTGATTACCTGCAGCATGGCGTATCGCCTACCCGAAACCGCGCCTTTTGACCCGCCCCAGCGCCGACTGTTCGCATCGAGCAGTCACCCGGCGGCGGCCCACGAGGTTTGACCATCTGGTACTCGGGTATCGAACGTAAAAGCACACTCAGCACGTGGATTCGGTGTGCGCAGTGCCGGATTGCCTGGGCTACAAGCGGATTGGATGTGCAATGAACACGACGGACGACGGCACCAACATTCGGCATCCAAGCGAAGACGACTGGCAGGCGGTGTTTGAAAATCAGGCCCGCACGTTCGGCGATCCGGTGGGTCCCGAAGATCTCGAAGCGTGGAAACGCCGAGTCAACCTCGACGACATCCTCATCGCCGAGGACGTCTCCGATCCCGAGCATCCGTTTCTGGTGGGAACGTCGATCATCTACCGCGCGCAGCTCACCGTGCCGGGTGGCGCCAACCTGCGAGCCGCGTGGCTGACGATGATCGCCGTCGCGTCAACGCATCAGGGCAAGGGGCTGTGGGCGCAGCTCAGCGCGAAGGGACTCGGGATTCTGTTGGACCGCGGCTATCCGATCGTATGTGGGGTCCCGACGCAGACCGCGATGTACGACGGCTTCGGCGCCGGGGTGGCCAGCTACAGCCACACCTATTCGATCGACCGCCGCTTCGCGAAGTTGCGGGCCGCACCGAGCGGCAGCCGGGCACGCGAGGTCAATGCCGCCGAGGCGAGACGACACTTGCCAGAACTCTACGAACGGTGGTGTGCCGCAACCAATGGCGCGATCACCCGGGACGACGCGTGGTGGGCCGACTACCTGGACGACCGGGAAACCCAGCGGGGCAACGGGTCGGCGCTGCATTACACGATCCATCCCGACGGCTTCCTGACGTATCGGATCGTCGGATCGCAACAGCATGCGTTTCGCCCGCCCCTGGGCACGGTGGTTGTCGAGGACTTCTGCCCTATCACCGAGGAGGCTCACACCGAGCTGCTGCAGACGCTGTTGGTCCTGGAGATGTTCTATCGCGTAGAGATCGACGTGCCGGGCGACGATCCGCTTCCGCTCAAACTCACCGATCAACGCGCCGCGGAGATCAAGGGCGTGAGCGACTTCCTGTGGGTGCGCATCAACGACGTCCCCGAGGTGCTGGGCGCCCGCACCTACACCGCCGATACCGACATCGTGCTCGACGTCACCGACCCGCTTCAGCTCGCGGGCGGACGGTTCCAGCTGCAAACACGCGGTGGCGCCGGGAAGTGCACGCCCCACGACGGGACCGCGGACATCGAGATCGGCCTGGCCGACCTGGCCACCATCTACATGGGGGCGCACCGGGCTTCCCAGCTGGCCCGGGCCGGCCGCATCACCGAAGTACGCGCGGGCGCGCTGGCCGAACTGGACGCCGCCTTCGCCACCGACCGCGCGCCCTTCTGCGGCACGGTGTTGTGAATGAAACTGCGCGACAGTACCTTTCGTCTTCCATGCAGATCGCGCGGCGAACGGTTGACGACGGCCCAGCCCGGCAAGGCCCAACCGGCTGCGCGGGCACGCTATCCTGGGAAACGGTCGGGATTTCACTCCGCGGCAAGACGCCTGTTATTGTCGCCTACGCGGTCTGACTGACCACAAGCGCCGTTAGCTCAGTTGGTAGAGCAGCTGACTCTTAATCAGCGGGTCCGGGGTTCGAAACCCTGACGGCGCACAGCTCACCGATAGTTCATCGTTCGGTGGCTTTTGCTTCCACACTGGCGCCAGTGTCTCGGATCTCCCTTTTCATGGCCCTCGCGGGGGACCTACCATCGCTGCGACGGTGTTTGTCCAGAGGGGACCTGTGAAAACAGAGCTGAAGTGGGTCGAACCCCACGAGGGCCACTTCCACGCCAACATCGATGACCGCAGCGAGTACCGCGTCCACGCGGTCTCCACGGGAGGCTTCCGCGCCGAACGGGTCGACGAGGGCTTCGTGCACCACGATCTCGGCCGGGCGACCGACGCCGCGGGAGCGCGGGCGATCTGCCAGGACCTGCACACGCGGGCGATGCGGCGCGCGGCGTGGGAGGCGTACATGGCCGAGAACGATCCCCCGGGTTGGGAGTAGCCGGCGCGGGCCCAGCCACCAGTTGCCGTCGTATCCCCCCGCGAAAGCCCTTCGTACAGGTAATTTCTTGCTGGCACCGATTGGTCTTGCCGCGTCGAAGGAGCTGCAATGGGGTTCATCCGGCCCAATCTGCCCGTCGTCGACGTGGCCAACTGGAGCGCACGACCACGCGCCGAACGCATCGTGCCGATGGCCCGCCACATCGCCCAGCACGGCTTTGGCACCCCGCTGGTGATGCACGTGATGTACGGCGTGAAGATCGCGCTGTACATCCTCGGCGGCTGGCTGTTCGCGTGGTCCACGCGGGGCATCGGTGGCTTCACTCAGGTCAGCGCCTGGTGGGCGGAGCCGATCGTGTTCCAGAAGGCCGTGCTGTACACGATGCTGTTCGAAGTCGTCGGCCTCGGATGCTGTTTCGGTCCGCTCGCCGGGCGCTACTTCCCACCGATGGGTTCCATCCTGTACTGGCTGCGCCCCGGCACCATCCGGTTGCCGCCCTGGCCCGACCGGGTGCCACTGACCAAGGGCAGCAACAGAACTCCCGTCGACGCGTTGCTCTACGGTGTCCTGCTGGCGCTGCTGGTGTTCGCGCTGCTGTCCGACGGCACCGGCCCGATTCCCGCCCTGGACACCGCGATCGGCGTGCTGCCGCGGTGGCAGACCGTCGCCGTCCTGGCGGTCCTGGCCCTAATCAGCTTGCGCGACAAGGTGATCTTCCTGGCCGCGCGCGGCGAGGTGTACGCGCCGCTGACGCTGACGTTCCTGTTCGCCGGGACGGACATCGTCGTCGGGGCCAAGGTCGTCTTCATGGTGATCTGGCTCGGCGCGGCGACATCCAAGCTCAACAAGCACTTCCCGTTCGTGATCTCGACGATGCTGGCCAACAACCCGTTCATCCCGTCGGGACCGCTCAAGCGGTCGATGTTCAAGCGCTATCCCGACGATTTGCGGCCCAGCGCACTGGCGGGTTTCATCGCCCACTTCTCGACCGCGGTCGAAGGGCTGGTGCCGCTGGTGCTGTTGTTCTCCCACGGCGGCTGGCCGACGGCGCTCGCGGCGTTCGTGATGATCGTGTTCCACCTGAACATCCTGCTGGCCTTCCCGATGGGCGTGCCGCTGGAATGGAACGTGTTCATGATCTTCGGCGTGCTGTGGCTGTTCGTCACGCACGCGCCCCTGGGCCTGTCGAACATCGGCAACCCGTGGCCGATCGCCCTCCTGTTCGCCGTGATGGCCGGGACCGTCGCAGCGGGAAACCTCTACCCGCGCAAGGTCTCCTTCCTGCCCGGCATGCGCTACTACGCCGGCAACTGGGACACCACCCTGTGGTGCGTGCGCCCGTCGGCCGACGAGAAGTTCCGCGTCGGCTCGCGCGCGCTCGGCCCGATGCAGCACCTGCAGCTCGAGCGGTTGTATGGCAGCAAAGAGGAAACCCTGGTACCGCTTCACCTCGCGCTCGCCTTCCGCGGCATGAACACCCACGGGCGCGCGCTGCTCACCCTGGCGCACCGAGCGATGGCCGACTACGACGAGGACGACTACAACCTGTGCGAGGGGGAAGTCCTGTGCGCAATGGTTCTCGGCTGGAACTTCGGCGACGGGCACATGCACAACGAGTGCCTCATCGAGGCGCTGCAGCAGCGGTGCCGGTTCGAGCCCGGCGAGGTGCGGGTCGTGATCCTCGACGCCCAGCCCATCCACCGGCAGCGGCAGGAGTACCGGCTGGTCGACGCGGCGACCGGGGAATTCGAACGCGGCTACTGCGAGGTCGCCGACATGGTGGTGAATCAGCCCTGGGCCGACGACATTCCGGTGTACGTCCAGAGCGACCGCGTCAGCGGTTCCTGACGCGGCGAACCGCCACGACCACGACCAACGCCCCGACCCCGGCCAGCGACGCCAGCACCACGGGCTTCTGCACGAACCCGATCACCCGGGCCTTGAGGTCGTCGGCGAGGCGACGCGGGTTCGCCCGCTCGGCGAGGGAGTCGACGGTGGCCGCCAGCTGGTCCCGGGCGACGTCGATGTCTCGCTTGATGGCTTCGGGGTCGCGGTCCGCCACTGTGTCCTCCAAGTCGCCCACTATCCGGCTCATGCACCTGCCCGAACTACCCTAGATCAGCTGGCGGTAACCCCGACGCTCCGGTGAACAGAAAGGGCCCCACCTTGACCGAGACCACGCGGCTTGCACCCGGCGACAAAGCGCCCTCCTTCAACCTGCCCGACGCCGACGGCAACAAGGTGTCGCTGGCCGACTACAAGGGGCGCCGGGTCATCGTCTACTTCTATCCGGCCGCGTCGACTCCCGGGTGCACCAAGCAGGCGTGCGACTTTCGGGACAGCCTGGCCGAGCTCAACGGCGCCGGCCTCGACGTCATCGGCATCTCCCCCGACAAGCCAGAGAAGCTCGCCAAATTCCGTGACGCGGAGGGGCTGACGTTCCCGCTGCTGTCCGATCCCGATCGCAAAGTGCTGACGGCCTATGGCGCCTACGGCGAAAAGCAGATGTACGGCAAGACCGTCACGGGCGTCATCCGCTCGACGTTCGTGGTCGACGAGAAGGGCAAGATCGCCGTCGCGCAGTACAACGTCAAAGCGACCGGCCACGTCGCCAAGCTGCGCCGCGACCTGTCCGTCTAGCTGATTACGGCGGCCTCGGTGTACTCGGTGATCGGCCGCGCGATCCCCTGTTCGTCGCACACCCGCTGCAGCTTCTCCAGCGTCTCGTCGATGCCGGGTCCAAGCCGCCTGCCGGGGGTGAAGGTCGCCGGAAGGTGCTGCATGCCCTGGATCACGCCGATGGTCGGATAGTGCACGGTGCCTTCGGGGTCGCAGCGGTAGTCGGGCATCCGGTCGAGGACCGCCGTGAGCATCGACTTGAACACCACCCGCGCGACATTCGAGCCGATGCAGCGGTGGATGCCTAGCCCGAAGCTGAAGTGCCGGTTGTTCTTTCGCGCGAGGTCCAATCGATTCGGATCGGGGAACACCGCGGGATCGCGGTTGGCCATCGCCCAGGACAGCCACAGGCGATCGCCCTCCTTGAACTGCGTGCCCGCGATCTCGAGATCGGCGGCGATCGTGCGGCCGTCCCCCGGCGCGGGCGTGAAGAAACGCAGGAATTCCTCGGTCGCCGAGGCGAGCAACGTCTCCGATTCCCGCCTCAGCAGTTCGCGCTGCTCGGGATTTTCGCCGAGCCATTCGAGCGCGTGCGCGGTCAGCGCCGTCGTCGTGTCGAAACCTCCGCCGATGATCAGGCCGAGCATTCCGAGCAGTTCGGCGTCGGGGGCGGGTTCGCCGTCGATCCGCAGTCGTGCCAGCGCGTCCACTATGCCGGGGCGCGGATTCTCGCGGATCTCGAGGAGGTGGTTGAACAGGTCCGCGCCCATCGCCATCGTCTGCTCCAAAACCCTTGGGGCGTCCGGGGAATCGGCGGGCGTGTAGACGTTGGCGTGGGCCGGCTCGCAATAGAGTTGCCACTTCTTCAGCGGAACGCCCATCAGGGCCAGCGTCAGGACGGCCGGCACGACGTTCGCGAGATCGTCGACGAAGTCGATCCGCCCGGTTTCGATCTTCTCGTCGATGCTGGCCCGCACGATCTCGTCGACGAATGGCTTCCAGCGTTTGATGGCCGCCGGCGACAGGTAGGGGTTGAGGATGCTGCGGTAGGCGGAGTGCTCGGGTTCATCCATCTCGAGCATGCCGCCACGCACGCCGGTGCCCTGCGGAATCGTGGGAATGGTGATGCCCTTGTAGCCGGTGCCTTCGCCGGTGACGTCGTGGTCGTTGGACACGTGCGGGCATCGCGCGAGCTCGAAGACCTCCCGGCTGCCCGCCGCCACCCAATGCCCGTCGTAGGTGTCGGTCCACGCCACCGGGCACTTGGCGTGCATCTCCTCGGTGATTGCGGTGAACCGCTCGCGGTACTCCGGGGTGTGGCGATCGAAGTGGTAACGGTGGGTCTTGCCGGCCTTGGTGGGGGTGATGCCGGTGAGGGTGTCTTCCGTACTCACGGTGGCGTCTCCTGCGGACGAGTGGCTGCTGCCTGTAGAAGCAGTATGCGACGAGACTGTCGGTCTCGTTAAGCATTCGCGCGGCTTGTCGGCTCATCTGGCAGAGATCCTGTCCACGCGGCGATACTGGCTTCCATGAGTTCCCTCGCCGAGAAAGCGCTCACCGGATTCATCCGGTTCCACGATCACGTGTATCGCGGAACTCACGGCTGGATCGGGCACCGGATGATGTGGATGCCCAGCCTGTTGCTGCACACGGTTGGTGCGAAGACGGGCGCGCCACGCACGGCCGCGCTGGCCTATGGCCGCGACGGCGAGGACTACCTGGTGACCGCGTCCAACGGGGGCGCCGCGCGCTCGCCGGGCTGGTACCACAACGTGAAGGCGCGCCCCGAGGTGGAAATCAACGTCGGCCCGCGGCGTTTCGGCGCCACAGCGCGTTCCGTCCTGCCCGGCGACACCGAATACGACCGGCTGTGGAAGATCGTCAACAAGGTCAACAAGGGCCAGTACGCCAGGTACCAGGAGCAGACGTCGCGCCCGATTCCCGTCGTGGTGCTGACGCCCAACCGCTAGGCCAGGTTGGCCAGCAGCAGCGCCTCGCTGATCGCGGCGCGTTCCAGGACCCCCAGGTGCAGGCTCTCGTTGATGCTGTGCGCCTGGGTACCCGGGTCTTCCACGCCGGTGACGAGGATCTTTGCCTGCGGGAAGGCGGCGGCGAATTCCGCGATGAACGGGATGGAGCCGCCCATGCCCATATCGATGGGCTCGGCCCCCCACGCCCGCCGGAACGCCACGCGGGCCGCGTCGTAGACGTCGCCGCTGGCCTCGATGGCGTAGGGCTCGCCGAGGTCGCCGCGGGTGACGCTGACGTGGGCGCCCCACGGTGCGTGGCTTTGCAAATGGGCGGTGAGGGCGTTCAGGTGCGCGGCGGCGTCGCCGCCGGGGGCCACGCGCATGCTGATCTTGGCCCGTGCCCGCGGGATCAGCGTGTTCGACGCCTTCTCGATGGGGGTGGTATCGATGCCGATCACCGTGATCGCGGGTTTGGCCCACAGCCGTTGCGGCACCGAGCCCGACCCGATCTCCGACACGCCGTCGAGCAGGCCGGAGTCGGTGCGGACCCGCTCGGCCGGGTAGTCGGGGTAGTGCAGCGCGGCGGTGTCGGTTTCGTGCAGGCCCGCCACGGCCACGTTGCCGTCGTCGTCGTGCAGGCTGGCCAGCAACCGCACCAGCACGGTGAGCGCGTCGGGCACCACCCCGCCCCACAGGCCGGAGTGCAGCCCGTGGTCGAGCGTGGCGACCTCCACCACGCAGTCGACCAATCCGCGCAGCGACACGGTCAGCGCCGGGGTGTCGACACTCCAGTTGTCCGAGTCGGCGATGACGATCACGTCGGCGGCCAGCGTGTCGCGGTGGGCGGCAAGCAATCGGGCGAGCGAGGGCGAGCCGGATTCCTCTTCGCCTTCGACGAACACGGTCACGCCGACGGGCGGCCGGCCGCCGTGTGCCCGAAAGGCCGCCAAATGCGTTGCGATACCGGCCTTGTCGTCGGCGCTGCCGCGGCCGTAGAGCCGTCCGTCACGTTCGGTGGGCTCGAACGGCGGCGACGTCCACTGGCCGCGGTCGCCCTCGGGCTGCACGTCGTGATGGGCATACAGCAGCACGGTCGGCGCGCCGGGCGGCGCGGGATGGCGCGCGATGACCGCGGGCGCTCCCCCCTCGCTGACGATCTGCACGTCGCCGAAACCGGCCTGCGACAACAGATCTGCCACCGCCTGGGCGCTGCGGTGCACCTCGGAGCGCCGGCCGGGATCGGCCCACACCGATTCGATGCGCACCAGGTCTTCCAGGTCGCGCCGCACCGACGGCAGCACCTCGCGGACGCGGTCAACCAGATCGCTCATGTCTTCCTCCTACGCGCGCGCCGTCGAGTGTGGGGGCCAGGTACGAAGACCGGCGTGAATTCGTCCAGAGGACCCACACTCGAAGACAGAGGGAGGAGCCTACGTCGTCTCCAGGATCGCCACCGCGGCAGCGGTGTCCCCCTCGTGCGTCAACGACACGTGAATGATCACATCGGCCAGGTGTTTGGCGATGTCGCCGCTCAACCGCACCCGCGGCCGCCCCCACATATCGGTGACCACCTCGATGTCGCGGTGGATGTCCTCGGGCAGCACGGGCCGCTGCGCGAAGCGAGACCCCGACCATGCCTTGATCACCGCCTCCTTGGCCGCCCAGCGGGCCGCCAGGTGACGCGCCGCCGACGAACTCTTGTCCGAGGCGTCGCGGCGCTCACCCGGGGTGAACGTCTCGGCGAAAACAGTTCCCGGCTGGTCGACCTGCTCGGCGAAATCAGGGATGGAGACGAGATCGATGCCTACTCCGACGATCGCCACGCACCGACCCTAGCCGACGTAAAGATCGTCTTCGCCGAGGCGGGCGTCGGCGTTGAGCAACATCGCCGCCTCCTGACGCTTCTCCGGCTCGTCGTGGTTGAACCGCCGGTCGGCCGGCTTCTCATACATCGGACGCCCGCCGGCGATCGCGGAGGCAAGCCGGCGCTGACCGGCCAGCAGGCGCTGCTCGGCCCGCTTGCGGTAGCCGTCCCGATCGGCCGGGTCCAGCGCGGCGATGAACGCCTGCGGGTGCACCAACGCGATCAGACCCGACACGTGGCCGAAGCCGAGGCTGGTCACCAGACCGGCCTTGAGCGGGAACTTGCCGCGCAGGTCCAAAGCCTCACGCACCCAGACGAAGTGACCGGCGGTGGCCAGCTCGTCGTCGACGCAATCCAGGCTGCGGTTGGGCGGGATGACGCCGTCACGCAGCATCTGGCACAGGCCCATCAGCTGGAACGCCGCCGCGCCACCCTTGCTGTGACCGGTGAGGGTCTTCTGGCTCACCACGAACAGCGGGTTGCCCGGCGACCGGCCCATCGAGTCGGCCAACCGCTCGTGCAGCTCGGTCTCGTTGGGGTCGTTGGCCAGCGTCGAGGTGTCGTGCTTGGACACGACCGCGATGTCGTCCGCCCCCACACCCAGCTTGGCCAGCGAGCGGGCCAGCTGCGAGTCCTTGCCACCGCGGCCGGCGCCGAGGCCTCCGAGCCCGGGCGCCGGGATCGAGGTGTGCACACCGTCGGCGAAGCTCTGTGCGTAGCCGACCACGGCCAGCACCGGCAATCCCATCTTGGCCGCCAGCGCGCCGTTGGCCAGCAGGATGGTGCCACCGCCCTGGGCTTCCAGGAACCCGAGGCGGCGCCGGTCGTTGGCGCGCGAGAACTTCGAATCGCTGATGCCCTTGGCCCGCATCATCTCGGTGTCGGCGGTGGCCGCCATGTCACCGAAGCCGATGATGGCCTCCAGGGTCAGGTCGTCGAACCCACCGGCGACCACGAATTCGGCCTTGCCGAGCCGGATCTTGTCCACGCCCTCCTCGACCGACACGGCGACCGTCGCGCAGGCCGCGACCGGGTGCACCATCGCGCCGTAACCACCGACGTAGGACTGCATGACGTGGGCCGCAACGACGTTCGGCAGCACCTCCTGCAGGATGTCGTTCGGCTTGGCCCGGCCCAGCAGGTTGCCGTGGTACATGGTCTGCATCGAGGTCATGCCGCCCATGCCGGTGCCCTGCGTGGAGGCCACCAGGCTGGGGTGCACCCAGCGCAGCAGCTCGGTCGGGGTGAAGCCCGAGGACAGGAACGCGTCCACGGTCGCCACGATGTTCCACAGCGCCACCCGGTCAATGGAATTGGCCATGTCCGGGGTGATGCCCCACACCGTCGGGTCGAACCCGGTGGGGATTTGCGCGCCGACCGTCCGCGACAGCTTGGTCTTCCTCGGAACGCGGATCTCGGTGCCCGCCTTGCGGATCACCTCCCAGTCGCTGGAGTCCGGCACCGGCCGGGCCACGGTGTGCTCGGGATCGAACTCGACGAACGCACGCGCGTCGGCCTCGCTGGACACCACGAACGAGAAGTCCTTGTCGAGGAACACACTGACCAGAAGCGGTGAGGCGTGATCGGGATCGATCGCACCGTCGTCGACGAATTCGCGGATGCCGCACCGCTCGACCACGGCGTCGTGGTAGCGATCGACCAGCTCCGACTCGTCGACCAAGTCGCCGGATTCGGTGTCGTACCAACCGGGTTGGGGATCGTCCTCCCACTTGACCAGTCCGGTGGTCCAGGCCAGCTCGAGCACACCGGCCGCCGACAGCTCGCCGGCCACCTCCATCTCGAAGCGGGTCCGCGACGAACCGTACGGCCCGAGTTCCGCGCCGCCGACGATGACCACCAGGTCGTTGAGGTCGACGTCGAGGTCCGCCCATTCGGGGGGCGGCGCGGGGCTGTAGCCGCGCGGTGGGGACGGCAAGGCGGCGATGCCGCCCTCGGCCTCGGGCGCCTCGGGGTCGTCGTCCTCGCCCGAGGCGGATCGCTCGCGGGCCTTGGCGGCCAGCTCGGCCATGTCGAGGTTGGCCTCCCCGAGCCCACCGGTCAGGTCGGCCTTGATCGGCTCTGCGGCGGCCGCCACCTTCGACTCGATGTCGCAGAGGGCCAACAGCATTGCCGCCATCTCGTCCGTCGAGTACGTGGTGACGCCGGCCTCCTCGACCGCGTCGACGATGGCGTCGTTGTGGCCCATCAGCCCGGTGCCGCGGGTCCAGCCGATCAGCGCGTGCGCCAGGCTGACCCTTGCCGCCCACGAGGATTCGGCGTGCCAACGACTCACCAACGCGTCGAGCGCCGACTTGGCCTCACCGTAGGCGCCGTCACCGCCGAACATTCCGCGGTTGGGTGAACCGGGCAGCACGACGTGCAGCCGCGACGCGATGTCGCGCTCGGCGCCGATCTTCGACAGCCCGCCGATCAACCGCTGCACCGCCCACAGCAGCACCTTCATCTCCATCTCGGAGCGGGAGCCGGCCTCCGACAGGTCGCCGACGACGCGCGGCGCCGCGAACGGGAACAGCAGCGTCGGGGTCTGCGCGTCCTTGATGTGAATCGACTGCGGCCCAAGGCTTTCGGACTGCTCGGTGCCGACCCACTCGACCAGGGCGTCGATATCGGAGTAGGAGGCCATGTTGGCCGCGACCACCCACAGCGCCGCGCCGTAACGAGCGTGGTCGCGATACAGGCCCCGGTAGAACGCCAGCCGCTCGTCGTCGAGCTTCGACGTTGTGGCGATGACCGTGGCGCCGCCGTCGAGCAGTCGCGCGACGACCGACGCCGCGATCGAGCCCTTGGAGGCCCCCGTCACCACGGCGACTTCGTGTGCGTAGGGGCCGGGATCCGGATTCTCGGCGCCGGCCGCGATCCGGCCGAACAGCGACGCGTGGATCTGCCGGCCCGCGGACAGGGCCTTGCCCTGCCACCAGGTGGCCTGGGTGGCCACGACATGACCTGCGCCCTCGAACCTTTCGGACAGCTCCACCCACCGGGCGTCGATGTCGCCCTCGTCGGTCAGCCACAGCTTGACCAGGTCCTCGCGGGCGCTGGCCCACCGGTCGTCGAACAGCACCGCCTTCTTCGGCTCGAACACGGGCGCGACCAGGCGTGGCCAGTCCGCGCCGAGTTCGGCGGTCACCAGGTCGATCAGCTCGGCATCGGTGGCCGCCGGCGACGCGCTGACCGGGTCGTCGAGGCCCAGCTGGTTCAGCACCAGGCGGGCCGCCGACGCCAGCACGCCGTCGCGTCCGGTGATCTGGGCGGTGAATTCGCCCAGCGCGGCCGCGTCGATGGTCGCACCGCCACCGCTACCGCCCGACGACGGCAGCGCGACCGAGATGCCGTGGCGCGCGGCGACGGACGCGACCGCGGCGTCGATGGCCTTGTCGACGGCGGCGGCGTCGGCCAGGGCCCCCTCGTGCAGATGACCCATGGCGCCGCCGCGGACGCTGGTGCCCTCGCGGGTTCCCAGCGCGACTTCGACCGTGACGTGCTTGGCCCAACCCTCGCCCAGCTCCCAGGTCTTCTTGACCCGCTCGGCGATGGCGGCGGGCCGCTTGCCCGACGGGCCCAGCACCGTGCGCAGCTGGTCGTTGATCGCGTCGGAAAGCACTGGGCCGTAAGGCTTGTAGGTGCGCGCCAGCTTGGTCACCTGGGCGCGCAGCCCGGCCAGGTCGGCTTCGGCGGCGCCGTCGATGGCGCCGAGGTTCAGCTCCGAACCCAGGTCCACCAGCAGCTGGTTGCGCCGCGATGAGGCACCGTCGGTGATGGATTCGATGGAGTCCAGCTCCTCGATCTGGTCGATGCGCATCTTGGCCGACAACGCGATCAACGCCAACGTCGCGTCGGCGGCGTCGAATCCGATGTCGTCGGGGCGCGGGCCCGATGCGGCGGCCGCCGGTGCGGGGGCGGCCGGGGCGGCCTCCACCGGCGAACCGGATGCCTCCGGCGCCTCGACCGCGACCTCGTCGACCTCGGGCTCCGGCTCGGGATCGGTGTCGGTCGCGAACAGCACCGCGGCGTCGCGCTCGGCGTTGAGCACTTCGACTGTGCTGTGGGCATATTCGGGGAGCTTGAGCGTGTTGGTGGCCAGCCCGGCGACGGTCGGCGCGGACTTCACGCCGATCTCGACGAACCGCTCCACACCCAGGCCGCCGGCGGCCTCCTCGGTGAACAGCAGGTCCTGGGTCTCGATCCAGCGCACCGGGCTGGCGAACTGCCAGGCCAGCAGCTCGATCAGGACGGTGCGCGCCATCTCGATGCGACGCTCGGCGAGCCAGGTGTCGTAGTCGGCGAGGATGGGGTCGAGCGGCTCGGCCGGCACCAGGTCGCGGATCTCCTGGATGAAGTCGCGGTCCAGGGTGAACGGGCGGGGCACCAGGTTGGGGATGTAGCGCCCGATGATGACGTCGGGATCCTTGTCGCGCGGCATGACCCGGTCGAGGGAGCGCCGGAACTCCGCGACTCCCACCCGCAACACCCGCGAGTGGAACGGCACGTCGATGCCCGGAACCAGGATGAATGAGCGCTTGCCGCCGGTGATCTCGCGACGCCGCTCCACCTCGGCCTCCAGCGCCTCGAGCCCGCGGACCGTGCCGGCGATCGCATACTGCGAGCCGCGCAGGTTGAAGTTGACGATCTCGAGGAATTCGCCCGTGCTCTCGGCGATTCCCGCGACGAACCCCGGGACCTCGTCATCGGGGAGGTCGATCTGCGACGGCCGGATCGCCGCCAGCCGGTAGTTGGACCGGCCCAGCTCGTCGCGGGGCACGATGTCGTGCATCTTCGATCCACGGTGAAACACCGTCTCCAGCAACGCTTCCAGCTCATAGATGCCGGTCACGCAGGCCAGCGCGGTGTACTCGCCGACGGAGTGCCCGCAGGCGATCGCGTCTTCGACGAAGGCGCCCTGCTCGCGCATCTCGGCGACCTGCGCCGCCGCCACCGTGGCCATCGCGACCTGGGTGAACTGCGTCAGGTACAGCACCCCCTCGGGGTGGTTGTAGGGCACCCCGCTGGCGATGATGCTGGTCGGGTTGTCGCGCACCACGTGCAACACCGAGAAGCCGAGTGTGTCGCGGGTGAACTTGTCCGCCTTGTCCCACACCTTGCGGGCGGCCTTGGACCGGGCGCGGACGTCCATGCCCATGCCCTTGTGCTGAATTCCCTGACCGGGGAACGCGTAGACGGTGTGCGGGGCCGCCAGGCGTGCCGTCGCCGACATCACCAGGTCGGATTTAACCTTGGCGGTGACCTCCAAAACCTCTGCGCCCTGGTCGATTCCGACGCGGTCGACGCGGAAGGCGACCTCGTCACCGGGCCGCACCATGCCCAGGAAGCGCGCGGTCCAGCCGATCAGTCGCGCCGGCGGGCGGGCCTGGCCGTCGGTGGCGGTCACCGCGTGCTGGGCGGCGGCCGACAGCCACATGCCGTGCACGATGGGCGATTCCAGCCCGGCCAGCAGCGCGGCGGCCCGGTCGGTGTGGATGGGGTTGTGGTCGCCGGACACCACCGCGAACGGTCGCATGTCGACGGGCGCGGTGGTGGTGACGTCGCGGCGGCGCCGACGCGGAGTGTCGGTGGCGTTTTCGGAGACCGCGCCGCCGGCGCGCACCGGGTCGGCAAGTTCTGCGGCACCGGTGCGTCCGAGGATCGCAAAGCGCTCGTCGAGGGTCGCGATCACCTCACCGTCGGCGCCGGCGATGGTGACCGAGACGGGAACGACGCGCCCCATGTCGGTGTCGGCGGCCGCCAAAGCCGTTGCGGTGATCGTCAATTGGGCCGGGTTCTTCGGCAGCGCGCCGACCATGTGCGCGGCGTGGTCGAGATGCACCAGGCTCAGCAGCCCCTCCACCACCGGGATGCCGGTGTCGGTGACCGCCGAACCGATTGCGGAGAAGACCGCGGGCCAGCACGGGCCGACCAGGGCGTCGGGCACGGTGGTGAGGCTGGGCGCCAACGGCTCCCCGAAGGTGGCCGTGACACCGGTGTGGTCGGCGACGCGCTCGGGGTCCCAGTCCACCGTGACGGTGGCCGTTCCGTCGGTGACCGGGGGCATGAACTCCGGCCCGTCGACGCCGGCGGCGATCGCCAGCACCGACCGCATGGCCGTGGCGGCGTCGTCGGTGGAGACCACCGGCGTCGCGCCGTCAACGGTGTTGGGGGGCAAGGTGAACGGAATCTCGACCCAGACCCCTGACACCGGGACGCTGAGGACGACGCGGTCGCCTTCGACCTGCAGCCGCGCCCCGGTCGACGAGTGCGTGGCGCGGCGGCTTTCGGGTCCTTCGGAGTCTCCGTGCACCAGCCACTCGGAGGGGTCGGCGATCCGGTGGACCGGATTGATCGCGGTGCGGCCGGCCCACTGCACGTCCGGGGCATCCAGCACGACGGCCAACGGCCCGGTCACATCCGCGCGGCCGGTGCGGCGCGACGTGACGGCCGTCGGCTCGATCCCGGCGGCCAGCGCCTCGTCGACGGCCGCCTGCTCGAAGCGGTCCAGCAGTTCACCGACGGGTTCGTCCATTCGGGTGATCCCCGCGACGGCCGCGGTGCCCGGAATGATGCACACCTGGTCGGCGTCGTAGCGGGCATCGTGGGCCTGCCACAGCGAGTCGCTGCGCCACCAGCGCCGCACATCCTTGTCGATGACCGGCACGAAGTTGACCGGCTTGCCCACCGTCTTACACAGGGTGACGAAGAACGGAACGTCGGCCGGGTGCAGTTGGACGGTCTCGGCGTCGGGGTAGCGCTCGAGCAGCAGATCGATCGCCGCCCCGGGGTTCTCCAGCAGGGCCTCGTCGTTGAAGAGCGTCTCGATGGGGCCGAAATCCTTTGGGTGCAAACGCGCTTCGGCGCGCTGCAACATCTGCTGGAAACGGTCGCGCCAGGTGTCGGCCAGCCACGGGCTGCCCGGTGAGGCGGTGTCGGCGGTGGAATCGCCGTCCCCGATGGCCAGCTCGACGTAGCGCTGCAGCCACTGCAGGTAGGTCATCTCGCCGGCGTCGCCGAAGTACGGCTTGGCGGTGGTGGCCATCGCCGCGATGATCTCGTCGCGGCGCTGAGCCACGGCGTCGGCGTCACCGGCGACCTCGTCGAGCAGCCGTCCGCACCGCGAGGCGCTGTTGTCGATCTCGTGAATGTCCGCGCCGAGCTGGCTGCGGCTGGATGCCATGCCACCGGAGGCTTTCCCGGCGCCGATCCACTGGTCGGTGCCCTGGGTTTCCACCAGCATCCGCTTGACCGACGGCGAGGTCGTGGCCTCCTTGGCCGCCATTGCCGCGGTGCCGACCAGGATGCCGTCGATCGGCATCAGCGGGAAGCCGTAGGCCTGCGCCCAGCGCCCGGACAGGTAGTCGGCCGCCCGCTCGGGCGTGCCGATGCCGCCGCCGACGCAGACGGTGATGTTGGAGCGCGACCGCAGTTCCGAGTAGGTCGCCAGCAGCAGGTCGTCGAGGTCTTCCCAGGAGTGGTGGCCGCCGGCGCGGCCGCCCTCGATGTGCGCGATCACCGGTTTGGTGGACACCTCGGTGGCGATGCGGATGACCGAGCGGATCTGCTCGACGGTGCCGGGCTTGAAGACGACGTGACTGATGCCGACGTCGCCCAGCTCCTCGATCAGCTCGACGGCTTCCTCGAGCTCGGGGATGCCGGCGCTGATGACCAGCCCGTCGATGGCCGCGCCGGACTGACGCGCCTTCTGCACCAACCGCTTTCCGCCGACCTGCAGCTTCCACAGGTAGGGGTCGAGGAACAGCGCGTTGAACTGGTAGGTGCGACCGTCCTCCAGCAGCCCGGAGAGCTCGTCGATCCGGTTGGCGAAGATCTCCTCGGTGACCTGCCCGCCTCCGGCGAGCTCGGCCCAGTGGCCGGCGTTGGCCGCGGCGGCCACGATCTTGGCGTCGACCGTGGTCGGGGTCATGCCCGCGAGCAGAATCGGCGAACGGCCGGTCAGGCGGGTGAACTTGGTCGAGAGTTTGACCCGGCCGTCGGGCAGGCGAACCAGCGTCGGCGCGTAGCTCGACCAGGCCCGCGCCACCTCGGGGACGGCGCCGACGGTGAAGAGGTTGCGCTGACCCCCGCGGGTGGCGGCGGGCACGATGCCCACACCCAGGCCGCGGATCACCGGTGCGGTCAGCCGGGTCAGGATGTCACCGGGACCCAGGTCCAGGATCCACCGGGCGCCGGCGTCGTTGACGCGGGTGATCTCCTGCACCCAGTCGACCGGGCGCACCAGGATGGATTCCGTCAGTTCCCGGGCCAGGGCGACGTCCAGGCCCACCTTCTCGGCCCAGGCGCCGACGATGTCGATGCCGTCGGCCAGGCGGGGGGTGTGGAAGCCCACCTCGACCTGCACCGGATCGAACACCGGCGAGAAGACGTCGCCGCCGCGCAGCTTGTTCTTCCGGTCGGCCTCTTCCTTCTCCGAGATCTGCTGGCAATAGAGCTCGAAGCGGGACAGCTGTTCGGGGGTGCCGGTGATGACGACCGAACGGCGGCCGTTGCGGATGGACAGCACGGGCGGCAGGACGGTCCGCACGTCCTGCGCGAACTCGTCGAGCAGCCGGCTGATGCGCTCGGGGTCCGCATTGGTGACCGACACCATCGGCGGCCGGTCGCCCAGCACGGAGATCCCGCGGCGACGGGCCACCAGCGTCCCGGCCGCGCCGATCAGCTGGGCCAACGCCAGCAGCTCGACGTCGCGAGCGCCCCCGCCCTTGAGCGCCTCGACGGCGAGCACGCCCTGGGAATGCCCGGCGACGGCCACCGGCGGCGTCGCGCTCAGATCCATGCCTTGCCGCGCCAGCGCGCGCACGGCCGCGATCTGGGTGAGCAGCACGCCCGGGATCGATACCGCGGCCGAGGTCAGGTGCTTGTTCGACGGGATCGGGTCCTCGGCGGCCAGCGCGCGGACCCACGTCAGCGGCTCGAAGCCGATGGGACGCACCACGACCAGCTCTTTTGCCACCGGCTCGAGGAGCAGTTCGACCTCACCGACCAGCCCCGCCAGATCCGATTCGATGCCGGCCGACGACACCAGTTCTTCGAGGGTCTCCAGCCAGGCACTGCCCTGGCCACCGAACGCCACGGCGTAGGGCTCACCGGCCGTCAGGCGGTCGACAAGAGCGTGGGTGTCCCCGGCTGGGTGCTTGCCTCCCTGCGGGCCCTGCCCGTCGCGCTCGGCGGACACCCGGTCATGCTCGTGGATTGTCACCTTCTCTGTCTCCCCTGGTATGCGTCTTTACGTCTCGGTTCGTATGGGCGGTCACCACCAGAGGGTGGGCACTCGCCAGTGCTCCTCGATGCGGCGTGGTTCAGCGTCGAATCACAGCCGGGAAACGGCGGCCGGTGCGTTGTCGGCGACCGCCCGGATGGCGCTGAGCGGTGCGACGGACTTCATCGGCTGTACTAAGAGTGTCATAAGATTCCACCCCCGTTTTGCGTGGTGATCGGTTACTGGCGAGTTCTACGCATGGGTAACCGTGTCCTGGGTAACACGGGGTTTGACCGGCGGCGCGGACGCGATTCCCAAACCTGCTGCATGCAGGTGGTTACGGTCGAGTAGCTATAACTGCGCAGATCAAAGCAGTTTTGTTATCGAATCGTTATATAAATTTTTGGGGCCGCGGAGCGCCGTCTGAGCGGCATCACCGATGCCGACCGCCGGGCGGGCACACCGACCCGACGCGAAAATGAGCGAACGAGTGTTTGCTGGGCTTTCTAAGAGTCCGCATCCCGGTCGGACCGGACGACGATGTGGGGCCGCTAGGCCCACTGCCCGAATTGGGGCTTGAGGATCTCGTTGATGTCCACGCCCACCCCGCCGACGCTGCGTTTGTCGATCTCAACCTGGTGCAAGTGGGCGGCGGGATGGGCATACCCCTTGGGCGAGCCCCAGTTGTGCTGCCAGAAGTAAGAGCCCAAACCGTCGTGCAGTGCCCAGTCGATGGTCTTCGAATTGGCGTACACGCCTGTGCGCTGATGGCCGATGACCGACTCCCACGACCGCAGGTACGGCGCGATCTGGCTCTTGTACTGCTCATAGGAGGGGTCGTCGTCGATCGAGGCATAGATGGGCGCCGTGGCGGGGCCGCCGGCCGCGGCGTGGAGCTGCATTCCGCGTTGCGCGTGCTGCAGGCCGGCGTTGGCGCCGCCCAGCCAGTCCGCGGTGTTGCCCTTGCCGTACTGGTAGCAGGAGACGATCTTGAGTCCATTGCTGTGCAGGTCGCGCGCCTCGGCAACCTGGATCGGCTTGCCGAGCATCCACTTGCCACCGGGCCGTCGATCAGAGACGTACCGGATCGATCCCACGGCGCCCGCGGCCCGGATCTGGCTGGCCGGGATGACTCCGGCCGCGTAGTCCAGCAGGGTGCCCAGCGACGCCGAGGCCGGCGCGGCGCCGAGCGACGCGCCGGCGGCGCCCAGACCCAACAGGGCAGGCGCCGCGGCCGCGTATTTGAACAGGTCGCGCCGCGAAACCGATGACACAAGCCACAGGGTACGACACAAACCCCATATGACACATTGACCACACTGGTCACATGTGCGTCACGGTGCCGCCTCGGCGCTGCAGCGCGCCCACCGCGCCCAGCACGGCGTACGGGCCGGTCACCGCCATGAGGCTCAGCAGCGAGCGGACCCTGGGGTCGCCGCGCTGGAGATGTCTCAGCTCCAGCAGGGCGTTGATGTTGTCCAGCGTGTCGACCATCAGGCCGATGTATTGCCAGCGCCGCCGATTGGGTTCGTCGCTGCCGAGATAACCGATGCCCAGGGCCAGGGCCCGCGCCCCGAAAATGCGGATCAGATACTTGAGCTCCGTGGACAGCATGTGATCGGGCACCCCGTTCATCCGAGTCTGGGACGCCGGGTAGGCAAACGCCGTGGCGCCCAACAGGATCCGACCGACGGCGGCGGCGGCGAACGCGCGGCGCAGGCCCGCGGGCTGCGGCGGTGAGGCTGGTTTCGTTGTGGTGGTCATGCATGCAGTCTTCGCCGCGCAGGTAAGTAGGTCGATTACCTTCGAGGTAGTGGTTTAGCTCCACGCAACGGCGTTAGGTTCTTCACGATGCCTGGGAGTACAGCGGGTCTGGCGGTGCGCGAGTGGCGCACCCGTCGGCGATTGAGCCAGATGGAACTCGCGCATCAGCTAGGTGTTTCGCCCCGCCACCTCAGTTTTGTCGAGACCGGCCGGGCCAATCCCAGCCGCGCGTTGTTGCTGCGCGTCGGCGAGTCCCTGGACCTGCCGCTGGCCGCGCGCAACCGACTGCTGCTCGACGGCGGCTACGCACCGATGTTCGGCGAGCACACCCTGGACGCCGAACGCATGAGGCCGGTGAAGGCGGCCGTCGACGCGGTACTGGCCGGCCACGCCCCGTACCCGGCCATCGTCACCGATGCCTGCTGGAACCTGATAGCGGGCAATGTGGGGTGCGTCGTGCTCGCCGAAGGGGTCGACGCCGAACTGCTGCGCCCACCGATCAACGTCATGAGGTTGTGCCTGCACCCGCGGGGATTGGCGCAGCGGTTGCTCAACCGCGCCGAGGTGCACGCCGCCATCCTGGGCCGGGTTCGCCGGCACGCGCAGGCCACCGCGGCCCCGGACATCCGCCGTCTTTACGAGGAGCTCTCGAGTTATCCGGTGCCCAAGGGCGGCGACCGCGGCGAGCGGACCGGCGAGCTCTACGTGCCGTTTCAGATGCTCACGCTGGACGGCGCCGAGCTCCGATTCGTCAGCATCATCGCCACCTTCGGCAGTCCGCTCGACATCTCCGTGGAAAGCCTGATCATCGAGTCGTTCTTTCCCGCGGACCCGGCGACCGGCGACTACCTGCGCGGTCTCGACGGTGATCGGAGGCTGCGCGCGATCGCTCAGCAGCACCCGCAGTTGCTTCCCTACATCGGCTAGGGTCAGCGCGTGGACCTTAATTTATTATCACTATAAAGTTAGTAGAGTTACCGCGAGCGCTTGACTGCCACCGGAGTTCAGATGGAACGCGACCAGCTCATCGACCTGACCCGCCGCGCCTTGAAGTTGGCGCGCGACAAGACAACAGACCTCGCCCCGAGCGAGCACCGGGTCGAGGCGCGGGACTACACCAGTCCCGAACGCCACGACCTCGACCGGGCCATGCTGCTGGCCAGCCCGCAGTTGGTCGGCTACGTGTCCGAACTTCCCGCCCCGGGGGCGTATTGCACCAAGACGGTGATGGGTCGCTCCATCCTGTTGACCCGGACTGCCGATGGATCGGTGAAGGCGTTCGACAACGTGTGCCTGCATCGGCAGTCGCAGGTGGTCACGGGATGCGGCACCGCGAAGCGGTTCACCTGTCCCTACCACGCGTGGACATACGACAACACCGGGCGGTTGGTGGGTGTGCCGGGGCGTGAGGGTTTCCCGGACATGACGCTGGGCTCCGACGGCCTGGCCGAACTCCCGGCCACCGAGTTCGCCGGATTCCTCTGGGTTTCACTGGATCCCGGTACGACGCTGGACGTGGCCGCGCACCTGGGGCCGCTGGCCGACGAACTCGATTCCTGGGGCATCGGGCGCTGGTCGCCGTTGGGCGAGAAGGTGCTCGACACGCCGATCAACTGGAAGCTGGCGATCGACACCTTCGCCGAGAACTACCATTTCGCCACCGTCCACCAGCAGACGTTCGCCACCATCGCCCGCAGCAACTGCACGGTGTTCGATTCCTTCGGCCCGCACCACCGGCTGATCTTTCCGCTCAACACCATTCTGGAGCTCGACGAGCTGCCCGAGGAACAGTGGAATCCGTTCCACAACATGGTCGTGATCTACGCGCTGTTCCCCAACATCGTGCTGTCGGTGACGATCGCCAACGGCGAACTGTTCCGCGTCTACCCCGGTGATCAGCCGGGCCGCTCGATCACCGTGCACCAGAACGCCACACCGCAGGACCTGTCTGACGAATCGGTGGCCGCCGGCGCTCAGGCCGTCTTCGAATACGCGCACGCCACCGTGCGCGACGAGGACTACCGGTTGGTGCAGGGGCTCCAGGCCAACCTCGAGTCGGGCGCCCGCGACCACCTGGTGTTCGGCCGCAACGAGCCGGGGCTGCAGCACCGACACATCACGTGGGCGCAGGCGCTGGCGAGTTCAGCTCGCTGACTCATCGGCCGACAGCACCGCGACCAGATCGTCCAGAAGCGTTGCCAGCGCACCGGTTTGAGAGGGGCGCACCGCGGTCAGCAGTTCGACCGCCTCGCCCCGCCGCCCGGCGGCCACCAACGGCACCAGACGATCCGCTGTTGTCTGCAGGTCGGGGTCGGAAGGTTCGATGTTCGCGACGGTGGTGGTGAGCACCTCGACCAGCTCCCAATCCCGATACAAGGCGAGCGATCGTTCGTTGAAGGCGAACGCGGTCACCGGCTGCCCGCCCAGCATCCCGCGGTAACGGTAGGGCCCCTCCATGTATTCGATCGGCAGGCCATGCGCGGGCGCCGGCACCACCGGCTCACCGACGATGTCGAGTCCCAGTGTGGGACAGGTGATCCGGTGACGGTCGGGCATGTACCGGGCCGGGGCAAGCGGGCGCACCAGGGGCCGCACCGTCTCCGGCCACCGAACGTAGCTGCTGATCGTGACCTCGATGTCTTCGGCGCATTGCGGCGACGTGGCGGGATCGGGGTAGCTCGTGGTGACACCGGTGAAGGGCTGCAGGACATTGCCGTTCGTCCGGTCGAACTGCCGCCACACGCTCAAGTCGACGCCGTTGTCGAAGTTGATGGTGCGCCATTCGTGCGACCGGGCCCGCGGATCCCCCGCCGTTCCCCCGCCGCCGGCGTATTTTGGAAACCATTGCCGATCGACATGGCCACTGTTGCCGGAGACCTGGTGGATCTCCTCGCCCCAGCATAGGGTGCCGGTCATCGCCATACCGGTCTGGAAGTAGGAGTAGGTGTCGTCTTGGCCGAAGCAGACGATCTTGCCATTGTAGGTCGAGGCGCCCACCGGAGTCGGTGCGCGCGTGGGGGTTACGGCCAGGTCCAGCCGCATCCGCCGGCCGGAATGGTCCTCCCCCACCAGGCTGACGCGGTAGGTGTAGGGCAGTAGACCCCCGTCGCCGTTGCGGCACGTGGTCCAGGACGCGGTGCCCGCACCGCCGGCGTAGCTGATGTCGAGATAACCCGTGGCCAGCTCCAGCTTGCGGGACGCCCCCGGTTCGAGGTTGGCCGGCGGCATGTCGTAATCCGTGTACGTGCCGTAATCGCCGGTGTCGAGGTCGAAGAGCGCCATCGTGTAGAAATCGGCGACGATCGTCCCGCCGGGCCGGTTCTTGTTGAAAATCGTCAGGAAGGCAAAGGACCGGTCTGTCTCGGCGGCGTCCAGCTGGCCAGCGATGAACCAGGTGTCCGACTCCTGGTCGGGGTGTTCGCCTTCGGCGGCGGGAAACTCGAGCTGGCCGTCGCCGGGCACCAACTGGAATGGGTAACTGCGCCAGTCGCTCTTCATATCGCGCCCGCCTCGACATCGTCGCTGATGATCCGCTCGCGGCTTCCCGCCTCGCTCTTTCTTCGCTATGTTAGCGTCAATAGCGAATTACGGTCACGGTCGTACTGCACCCACCGCTGCCTCGAGGAGGCGCCCCGATGACGAAGAATTCCGACCATCGTTGTTACGACGAAGTGTTCATCGGAGGGCAGTGGCGCAAGCCCGCCAATCCCCAACAGCTCGAAGTGATCTCGCCGCACTCCGAGGAGCCGGTCGGTCACGTCCAGGCGGCCGGCCCCGAGGACGTCGACGCCGCCGTTGTCGCCGCTCGGCACGCCTTCGACCACGGACCGTGGCCGCGGATGAGCCACGCCGATCGGATGGCCAAAGTCGAACAGCTCGCCGCGATCTACGCCCGCCACAGCGACGACATGGCCGACCTGATCACCGACGAGATGGGATCACCGCGCAGTTTCAGCCGGATGGGCCAGGGGGTGGCCGCCGCGTCGCTGATCCACCTCGCGCTGGCCGCCGCCCGCGACTTTCCGTGGACCGAACGCCGCCAGGGCGTGCTCGGCGAAGTGCACCTGCGCCGGGCCCCGGTTGGGGTGGTGGGCGCGATCGTGCCCTGGAACGTGCCCCAGTTTTTGATCATGCCCAAGCTGATCCCCGCGCTCATCGCGGGGTGCACGGTGATCGTCAAGCCCGCACCCGAAACGCCTTTGGACGCTTTGTGGTTGGCCGAGATGATCGAGCAGCTTGACCTGCCCGAGGGCGTGGTCTCGGTGCTGCCCGGCGGCACCGACGTCGGCGAGGCGCTGGTGCGCCACCCCGGCGTGGACAAGATCGCGTTCACCGGGTCCAGCGCCGTCGGGCGCCGGATCGCCGCGCTGTGCGGGGAACAACTGAAACGCGTGAGCCTGGAGCTGGGCGGCAAATCGGCGGCGATCATCCTCGACGACGCCGACATCGACAAGACCGTGGCCGGGTTGAAGAGCGCGGGCCTGATGAACAATGGCCAGGCCTGCGTCGCCCAGACCCGCATCCTGGTCAGCGACCGCAAGCACGACGAGGTCGTCGACGCCCTGGCCGGCATGATGTCAGCGCTGCACGTCGGTGACCCGGCCGATGAGGCAACGGACATCGGACCGCTTGTCGCCCAACGCCAACAGCGCCGCGTCCAGGACTACATCCAGTCCGGCCGCCGCGAAGGGGCCCGCGTCGTCCTGGGTGGCGAACAGAGCCCGTCCGAGCGCGGCTGGTACGTGCAGCCGACGCTGTTCGCCGACGCCACCAATGACATGCGCATCGCCCGGGAGGAGATTTTCGGGCCGGTGCTCACGGTGCTGCGCTACCGGGACGAGGACGACGCGATCCGCATCGCCAACGAAACCGACTACGGTCTGGCCGGTTCGGTGTGGACGTCCGACATCGGGCACGGCCTCGACGTCGCGGCCGCCGTCCGCACGGGGACCTACGGCATCAACATGTACACCCTCGACATCGGGGCACCGTTCGGCGGTTTCAAGCAATCCGGCATCGGGCGCGAGTTCGGCCCCGAGGGTCTGCACGAGTATGTCGAACTGCAGACGCTGATATGCAAAGGGCAGTTGCCACCCCTATGAGGTGCGCGGCCTCCACCGGGGGTCGCGGCCCAGGCCGGCGAGAAGCCTTGTCTGCGCGTCACTTTCGGCGGGTACGGCAAGCGGGGCCTTGAACATCGCCCCCGAGCTCAGCGTCTGGGAATCCGTCGGTAACCCGACGCAAAACCGTTCACACCACTCGGGGTCCAAGCTGTCGTCGGCCCCCGCCGCACGCGCGAGGTCCCAGGTATGCACCAGGACATCGCGGGTCAGATTCGGGATGAGCGGGTAGGCATCGAGCCGTGTCGCTACGCCCGAGGTAAAGGCCTCGGTCAGCGAGCGGTACGTCAGTCGCCAGCGCTCGAGGGGATCCTCACGCGGGCGGTCGGGCTTGAGTCCCAAGGGACGCAACAGGAGTACGTCGTGAAAGCCGATGACGTGCTCGAGCACTCCTCGGGCATCCCAGGCATCGCCCGGGGATGGACGGTCCCATCTGCCGGTCGCCGCGGCAACCGCCTCACCGAACCGGCGGCACACCGCCAGGTGCAGTTCGGCGTTGTCATCCATCGCCGTGATGCGGGTCCTCGGGCACCTGCAGCGTCAGCTCGACCGGGCAGCACAGCGCGCCATGCTGATTGGTCACCTGGATTTCGAGGTCGACCAGGCAGCGCGGCGGGTCCACCGAGGTGTCCCGCCGTTTGGCCACCGCCCGCCCGCGCCCGGTCATGGTGTCGCCGGCGTACACCGACCCGGTCAGCCGCATGGAGCGCCGCATCACGCGGCTGCGCGGCCCCGCCCACTCGGTCGCGACGCGGTCGGCGAAGCCGGCGAGGTGCATCGTGTTGACGTAGATCGTCGGATTCCCTTGAGCTTGAGCGTAATCCGGGTCGAAGTGGCCGGGGAAGTAGTCCCACGTCGCTCCGGCGTTCTCCACCACGCGCTGGTAGCTGATGTGGTCAACCACCTCGGGCAGCTCGACCGGGACGGTGATCCGGTCGAAGTCCAGGCCGTCGCCGGTCACGAGGGCGGCCCGGGGGTGAAGCGGAACAGGGTGTTGCGGGAGGTGGCGACCACGGCGCCGTCCTGGCGGCGATAGGTCTCCAGCGTCTCGACGAAATGGCCGACGCCCAGCCTGGTCCGCTTTTCCGGCGACACCGACACCAGCTCGTCGACGACGGTCAGGACGTCGCCTTCCACGATGGGTTGGGGAAACTCAACCTCGTTGGCCGCGTTGATGAATGTGGTGCCCGGTAGCGGCACCCGCAGGGCGATCAATGAACCGGACCTCCTCCCTCCGGGCTGCCAGGGCGGCGTGATCAACCAGCCCATCAGCAAAGCGGGTGGCGCGAGCAGGCCTCCCCATTGCCGACGAGCGAACTCGGAATCCCAATAGGAACGGTTCCCGTCGCGGACCATCGCGGCGAACAATTGGATGCGTGCGGCGCTGACCGCGGTGGCCGCGGTGCGGGGTTCGCTTTTCGTGCCGACCATCCGCAACGCATCCTCGTAGGTGCCGAAGGCCAGCCGCTGACTGAAATCCTGGTCCACGTATCGATGCCGCTCACATGACGAGCGGATGCCGGCTCGGGACCGAATCCCACTGCAACGTACGGGATGTGAAGTACCATCCGCCGCGCTCGTAGACCAGTGTGTCGTGGAAGACCCCGGTGGCCCGCAGCGCGGTGTCCTCGAACATCGCGGCGAAAAGCACGGCGACGCAATGTTGGTCGGCGTTGACCCCGTCGACGGCGATCTCGTGGTCGACCGTGATCAACCGTTGCCCGTCGCCGCCGTCGAAGGCCGCGCGCAGATCGGTGAACGCCTCGCCGTCACGGGTATAGCTGGCGCCGGAATGGCGGAAGGTGGCGATCCAGCGCTCGCGGTCGCCCTCCGAATAGGCGCGATTGTGCCGGGCGTTCAGGTTGAGGATGGCGGCGCGGCCGGTGGCGGCATGGAGCAGCTGCTGTTCCTGATAGGTCATGGTCATTGTGCTTCGCAGCCTCTCTCACAGTGACGGGCAACGTTACCGGGCAACGATATACCCCTCTTTTTCCCGATCCCATGCGCCCGGACTCACGCCCCGGTTGCGCAACAGGTCTTTGCGGATGCGGCCGATGATGTTCTTTGGCAGTTCGTCCACCGTCTCGACGTATCGCGGCACGCAGAAGTACGGCATCCGGGCCGCGCAGAAGTCGAGCAACTCGGCGCAGTCCAGTGTGGCCCCGGGACGCAGGGTCACGGCTACCAGGATGTCGTCTTCGCCCAGCTCGCTGGGGACTCCGACGGCCGCTGCTTCGGCGACGGCGGGGTGACGCATGACGACGGTCTCCACTTCGACCGATGAGACGTTTTCGCCCCGCCTGCGCAACGAGTCTTTGACGCGGTCCACATAGGTCAGGTTCTGATCGGCATCGAGCCGGCCCAGGTCACCGGTGCGAAACCACTCCGGGTGCGGGTCCACCCGCATCCCCTGGCCCACATAGCCTTCGCTCATTACGTGGGCCCGCTTCGGCCGGCACGCGATCTCTCCGACGGCGCCGGCCGGTAGCGGATCGCCGCGCTCGTCGATGATGCGCACGTCGAAATCGGGGTTGGGCCGGCCCGAGGTTCCGGGTACACCCTCGTCGGCCACGGCCTTGAGGGCGATCGGGAACGCCTCGGTCAATCCGTACATCGTGACGATGCGGCAGCCGTAACGCTTTTCGATGTCACGGTAGGAGGCCGCGTCGATGGGCGCGGCGGAGATGAACCGGAGCGGCAGCTGCGCGTCCCGCGTATCGGCGGGCAGGTTTTGCAGCATCGAGACCATCGCGCCGGCGCCGGCGAAACCGACGGCGCCGTGGGCGCGGATCTCATCCCACACCTGCGCCGGGTGAAAGGCTTTCGCCAACACGGTGGTTCCACCGACCAGCATCGGTGCCAGCACGCTGGGCGCCGCACTCAGATGGAAGAGCGGCATCGCCGTCCACAGCACCTCCCCCGCGCCGAACTCCCACGCCGAAGCGACGGTCGCCGCCACCGAGAACAGGTAATGCCACGTCGTGGCAACCGCTTTGGAGGGCCCGGTCGTGCCCGAGGTGTAGAACAGCACGCCCACGTCCGCCGCGCCGGCGGGGCTGTCGCCCACCGGGTGAACCGGCGTGCTACTCAACGCCTCGGTGAGCGAAACATCCAGCACCACAATGTCGGTCGCCGCATTCAGTCCGCCCGCGACCTCGTCGACGCGGGGCCGCCGCTCAGCATCGGTGAGGATCACCTTGGCGCATGACAGCCGAAGGGTGTGCAGCAAAAACTCACCCTTGTTCGCGGCATTGATGGCAGCGCTGACCGCGCCGATGCGCGCCGCGCCCAACCAGAAGTAGACCCATTCCGGGCAGGTGGCGGTGAACAACGCCACGCAGTCGCCGCGGCCGACGCCCAAGCCGGACAGTATGTTTGCCGCCGCGCGGGACCGCCGCCGCATCTGCTCGAAGGTCACGTCGACACCGGCGATCGACATCATCACCCGGTCGGGATGCTGCTCGGCCCGCCGATCCAGCACAGCCGGCACGGTGAAACCGTCGACACCGAAATCGGCGGGACCGGGCATCAGGGTTTCATCAGGCTTTCGCGGCCGCCGGGTCCGGCGCGCCGTCGGCGGTGTAGCCGAAATCGGACGGCGACGGTTGCGTTCCCGGGTAGAAGCGGTGCGCCCAGCGGCGAAGGGCCGCGTAATCGTGCGCCTCCTCGGGAGCCAGATTCGGCTTCTCGAGATACTTCATGTTCTCCCAGGTGAAGAAGTCCTGCTTGATGACTTCTTGCTGCAGCGCGAGGAACCGGGCGGCGCGTCCGGTCGGCACGTCACCGGTGTCGCCCGGCTCACGAACGGAGGCCTGCGTGTAGAAGTAGTCTGTGTAGTCCTCGTCGACCGGCGTCTGTCCGGTGACCTGAACGGTGGCCACCAGCTCGCTGGGGAATCGCACCACGCCCAGCCCCAGCGAGTAGTTGTCGTAGATGATCTTGGCGTCGACCGGCCCGTTCGGGGTCAGCCAGGTCTGCGCCCGGCCCCCGCCGAAATGGGCGTTGACCGTGGCGTGTAGGTGGTAGCCGGACACCTCGAACGACGCGGTGGTGGCGGGATTGGCGGCCTTGTGCACGTACTGAACGTGGTACGGGTCGGCGGCGTTCTCGATGATCATCTGCGGGTGCACCTTGACCCGGTTGAGCATCTGGGTGTGCGGGTGCAGGGGGTAGTACTCGTTGGTCTCCAGCTCGGGCAACACCGGCGGCTGCCAGTACGGCGCCCGACCGTGCCGCTCGTGCCAGGCCAGCACGAAGCCGTACCACTCCATGCTCGGATAGGTCCGGATGCGGACGTTGTTCTTGCAGCCGATCTTGCTGTAGGGAATCAGCGCGTTGCTGCCGTCACCGCGCCATTGCCAACCGTGCCAAGGACAGACGATGTTCTCGCCCTCCACGGTGCCGCCGACGGCGAGGTTGGCGCCGAGGTGCTGGCAGTAGGCGTCCATCACATGAACCTGGCCCGACTCGGTGCGAAAGAGCACCAGCTCCTCACCGAAGTAGTGCGCGCGCTTGACCTGACCGGGAGCCAGGTCGGAGCCGAAGGCGACGATGAACCAGCCCGTCGGGAAACGGTAGGTCGACAGGGCGATGCCGGCCTGCCCGAACTCTCGTTCTGAGGGGTCCTCGGCCGACTCCGGGGCCGGGTCCGAAACTGTACGCGTCACGAGCACTCCAGTTCGACGACTAGCTCTATTTTTACTATCTTAGGCATAGAACGTCAACGCGGCGCTCACCGGTTCCCGGTGCGTCGCCGCAGAATGGGGCCCGGCGATGACGGCTGCAGCGGTCGACCTGTCCGATCTGTCTTTGTGGTGCAACGGCTTTCCCGACGACCTGTTCGCCGAGCTGCGACGCAGCAGCCCACTGTTCCGGCACGAGCTGACGCCGGGAGTGGCCCAGACCGTGCACCGCGATTTCTGGATGGCGACCAAACACCGGCACGCGGTCCGCCTGCACCGCGACACCGAGTCGTTCACCGCGGCCGACGGCCCGCTCATCCAGCCGGTCGCCATGTTCTCGTCGTTCCCGACGATCATCACGTTGGACCCGCCGGAGCTGAACAGACGCCGCAAACTCATCTCCAACGCGTTCAATCCGCGCGCCATAGCCAAACTCGAGGAGGGGATCCGCGCGCGTGCCGCACGGATGATCGACGACTTGCTGGCCGCGGGCGGCGGGGACTGGATCGAGGACGTCGCCGACGCGTTGCCGATGTCGGTGATCGGCGACATCATCGGCATCCCGGACGAGGATCGGCCGCGAATCTTCGGCATCTTCGACCAGATCCTCAAAGCGCTTGCGCCCGAAGCACACCCGAGCGGGCGGGTAGAACTCGATCTCTTCGCTTCGGTGTTCAGGTACGCGATGGAGCTCACGGCCGAAAAGCGGCGCAATCCCACCGACGACATCTGGAGCACGCTCGCGACTGCGGTGATCACCGGCGAGGACGGCGAGCGATTCAGCTTGCCCGAGAACGAGCTCGAGTTCTTCTTCTTCGTGCTGGCGTTCGCCGGCAGCGACACCACCAAGAACGCGTTGGCCATCGGGCTGCAGGCGTTCGTGCGCAATCCACAGCAAATCGAGCGGTATCGCGCGCAGGAAGCGTTGCGGCCCGGCGCGGTCGAGGAGGTGCTGCGCTGGGCGTCGCCGGTGGCGTACTGGACGCGCACCGCGAAGGTCGACGTCGAGATGGACGGCCAGCGCATCGCCAAGGGCGAGCGGGTGGTGTCGATGCTGCGCTCGGCCAACCGCGACGAGGAAGTCTTCGATTCACCGTTCGTCTTCGACATCGGCCGCCAGCCCAACCCGCACGTGGCGTTCGGGGGCGGCGGACCGCACCACTGCCTGGGCGCCATGCTGGCCCGTGCGGAACTGCGCGCGGTCTTCGACGAACTGCTGCTGCGCTGCGATGACATCGAAATCGGCCCGGCCAAGGCCGCCCATCCCAACCTGACCACCAACATGTCGATCTACGACGAGATGGCGATATCGCTACGCGAGCGCCGCTGAGTCTGATTGCCCGACTCCTCACTCGCGCCGTTCCGGCGCTCGCCGTCGTCCGGCGAGTCTGATTGCCCGACTCCTCACTCGCGCCGTTCCGGCACTCGCCGTCGTCGGGCGAGTCTGATTGCCCGACTCCTCACTCGCGCCGTTCCGGCGCTCGCCGTCGTCGGGCGAGTCAGTCCTCGACAAGCCGCAGCGCGGCCTTCGGGCACTGATCCACCGCGGCGCGCACGTCGATTTCCAGCCGCGCCGGCACGAGGCCCTCCGCGATCTGCACCACGTCGGCGTCCCCCAGCTCGAACACGTCCGGCGCAAGCGATTCGCAAAAGCCGTTGGCCTCGCACAAGTTTTCGTCGACCGTCACGCGCATCAGATGCCCTCCACTTCTCTTACAGACCCTTGGGGCGGGTCCCGATCACCCCGCTGGCCGCGAGGCGTGTCAGTTCTTCGTCGGTCAGCCCGCACCGATCGCGCAGGATCTCTTCATTGTGCTCGCCCAGCTTCGGCGGCGGCCGCAGCAGCCAGTGGTCCTGGCCGTCGAGCAGGGCGAACGGCGGGGACGGGTAGAGACCGAGGCCGGTGCTGCCATGGTGCAGCGCCTCGAAAAACCCGCGGTCGCGCAGCTGCGGATTGTCGGTGACCAGCGACGGCGATACCACCGGCGCGGCGGGAATTCCCGCGCCGGCCAGGCGTTCCACCGTCGGTTCAAGGGTCTGGCGGGCGAACCACTCCGCCAGCCGGGCGTCGATCTCGTCGGCTCGTTGCCGGCGACCGGCGACGGTGGACAGGGCCTCGTCCCGGCACCACGCGGGACGGTCCATCACGTCGACTAGCGCGTGCCACTGCGCGTCGTCGCGAATGGTCACGGCGATCCAATCGTCCTTGTCGCCGGCGCAGCGGTAGATGTTCTGGATCGCCGTGCCGTGACCGCGATTGCCCCGACGGCTCAGCGTCACACCGAAGACCTCGGACTCGATCGCCTGGATCGCAGTGGCGTTGAGCACCGTTTCCAGCATCGGCAACTCGACCAGCTGGCCCGTCCCGGTGCGCTCGGCGAAGCTCAGCGCGGCGAGCACGGCGAACGCGGCGTGCACACCGGCCAGCGGGTCGCAGGCCCCGCGCGGGGTCACCGGCGGGGCCTCGGGCAGCCCAGTCACCCAGGCCAAGCCCGCGATCTGCTCCATGGTGGGCGCGAAGCCGACCCGATCCCGCCACGGGCCCTCGACGCCGAACGCGGGCATCCGGGCGAACACCAGTCTGGGGTTGACCCCAAGCAGCACCTCGGCGGTGAGGCCGAAGTGCTCCATCACCCGCGGCGAGAAATTCTCGATCACGACGTCGGCGCCGGCGACCAGTTCGGTGAACAGGCGACGACCCTCCTCGGATCCCAAATCCAGTGTCACCGAACGCTTGTTGGTGTTCATCGCGTGGAACACCCAGCCGTACTCCCACCAGTCGTCCACGTCGGTGCGCATTCCGCCCGAGTAGCGGATGCCGTCGGGCCGCTGGATGGATTCGATCTTGACGACGTCGGCGCCGAAAGCGGCCAGCAGGTGGGTCGCGGCGGGCCCGGCCCAGAACGCGGTCAGGTCGATGATGCGAACACCGGCCAGCGGTAACCCGTCCAGCGCCGGTTCGGATTCGGATTCGTCACGGCGCCAGGGTGTCTCGTCATCGTCCTCGCCAAGTGAGGGCGTGGCACCCACGCGTGCGGGCGCGCAGGCCGACATCAACCACGGCGGGCGGGGCTGGTGAAAACCGGCGGGGTTGTGGATGAAGGCGTCGCGCTGGCGCACGTATTCCAGATCCCGGATGGTGGAGCCGTTGCCCAGCGCGGCGATCGGCAGCCGGAACAGCTGTCCGAGCTCGACGATTTCGGCGACGGTCCGTTCGGCCAGCCAGGGATGGATCTGCTCGCGGATCAGGTCGCGGTATTGCCACCGGCCGATCTGAAACCGCAGCTGTTCGATCTCCTCCAATTGCGGGCATTCGACCATCGCGGCGAAGTCGAGCCACTGCTGCCCGGTGACCATGGTGATCCCGACGTAGCCGTCCTTGGCGGGCTCGATCGACGGCACTTCGGTGGTGCGGCGGATCGGCGGGACGCGCAGCAGCTGCGAATGCAGCCATTCGCTGCTCTGCATCGCGGTGAGCGCTTCCAGCATGGACAGGTCGAGATGCTCGCCGGGCCCGCCGCGCTCGACGCGGCGGCGCACGGCCAGCGCGCCGAACGCCGCAAACACTCCGCCCATGTACTCGCCCAGATCGCCGCCGATGGAAATCGGGGGCCCGGCGGGATCGCCGCGGAAGCCGGGCGAGCCCGCCCACGCTTGCAAGGTGAACTCGCTGGCGGCGCGGTCCGCGTAGGGTCCGCTCCAGCCGAAATCGGAGATCGTCACGATGACGGCCCGCGGCGAGTGTTCCAGCAGTTGCCGCGGGTCGATGCCCATCGCCGCGGCCCGCGCCGGGCCGGCGGTGACGACGACGACGTCGGCGGCGGCCAGCGTGGCGCGAAAGCGCGCCGAATCCTCGGCGCCAGGCGCGAACGTCATGCTGCGCTTGCCCGCGTTGAGGTAGCTGAAAAAAGGAGCGGTGCCGTCTTCGGCGACCGGCGAACAGCTGGCGGTGTACCGGCGCAGCCAATCCCCTTGCGGCGGTTCGATTTTGCAGACCTGCGCGCCGGCGTCAAGCAGCAGCTTCCCGCAGTAGCTGCCCGCTATCCGGTCGCTGATCTCGACGACACGCAAATCGTGTAGCGGTGTCGGCCGGCTGTCGGACCGCTCGCTCAATTGCACCCGCCCTTCCGATCGACGCGCGATCAGAGAAGCTATTTATATCATTACTGCTAAAATAGCTAAGCCAGCGAGTTGCTTTTGTTTCGAGGATCGGATGACCGCCTTGGGAATTGGCCCCGACGCCCGGCGCCGGTTGTCGGCGCCGCGGATCGCCGAAATCGTAGCCGATGAGTTGCGTCGTCAGATCATCGACGGCGACCTCGCCGATGGCGATCTGCTGCCGCGCCAAGAGGTGCTCGTCGAGCAGTTCAACGTGAGCCTGGTGTCGCTGCGCGAGGCGTTGCGGATCCTGGAGACCGAGGGGCTGGTGTCGGTGCGGCGGGGCAACCGCGGCGGTGCCGTCGTGCACGCCCCGGCGAAGACCAGCGCCGCCTACATGCTCGGCCTGTTGCTGCAGAGCGAGTCCGTTGAGGTGGCCGATCTCGGCATGGCGTTGCAGGAACTCGAGCCCGCCTGCGCGGCGCTGGCCGCCCGCCGTCCGGACCGGGCCGAGACGCTGGTGCCCGAACTCACGCGGATCAACGAGTCGATGGCCGAACACCTCGAAGACGGCCGCCGGTTCACCGAAATCGGCCGTGAATTCCATGATCTCGTCGTCCGCGGCTGCGGCAACCACACGATCATCGCGGTCGTGGGCAGCCTGGAGACGCTGTGGACCAGTCACGAACGGCAATGGGCCGACGAGAGTGCGTCGCGGGGCACCTACCCGTCGCTGGCTCAGCGCCGCGCCGTGCTCACCACCCACGTCAAACTGACCGAGACGATCGCGGAGGGCAACGTCGACCGGGCTCGTCGTATCGCCGGACGCCACCTCGCCGACACCCAAACCTACGTGCTGTCCGGTCAGCACGATCAACGCATCTATGCGCTCTCCCCGCAGGCCTTGTCGCGGTCGCGGGACATCCGGCACTCCTGAAGGGCGGCCTGCAACGGTCATGCGAACCGCATTGGTCACCGGCGGTAGCGGCGGGATCGGAAAAGGGTGCGCCCGCAAGCTCGTTGAGCGCGGCTACGACGTGGTGCTCTCGGCGCGGCGGGAAGATCCGTTGCGCGCCGCCGCCGAGGAGATCGGTGCGCGCCACGTGGTGGCCGACGCCTCCGATCCGATCGGATTCCCCGCCGCGATAAGCGCATTGGGGGAAATCGACCTCGTCGTCCACGCGGCGGGGGCGCTCGGCGGAACCTACGCGCGCAAGCAGACCTTCGAGCAGTGGCAGGCCATCATGTCGGCCAACCTGGATTCGTGCTTCGTGGTGACGTCCGCGGTGCTGCCCAGGATGAAGGCGGGCTCGCGGCTGGTGTTCATCTCGTCGTCGGCGGCACACGAGCCGATGCCGGCCCGCACCGCGTATTCCGCCTCAAAGGCCGGCATGAACGCGTTCGCGCGGGCCCTGGCGCTCGAAGTCGATCGCGACGGCATCAGCGTGCATATCGTCACGCCCGGCCCGGTGGCCACCGAGATGCTGCAGGACGTTCCGTTCGAGATGTACGCGATCGCGGTCTCCGACGTCGCCGAGGCGGTCGTCTGGCTGGATACCGTCGACCCATCGGTCGATTTGCCAGAGATCCGCCTGTCCGCGGTGGAGCGCGGCCCCTACGCGCGGCCGCCGGTCGTGCCCACCGAGGCCCGCCGCCGCGCGCAACGGGGTTGACGCCTACGGCGCCGGGAACGGCTTGATCACCGATTCGCCGAACTCGTGCAACGAGTCCGGTGCGGCGAAGTCGGCGAACCAGACGTAGAACCGCTCGACCCCCTGCCCGGCCAGTCCGCTGAAGTGCCCGACCAGCTCGCGGGCATCCCCGCAGACCAGTCCGGATCCCAGGTTGCCGAATCGCCGGGTGCTCACCTCGCGCACGGTGTCGGGATCGGCGCCGGACCGGACGAAGCCCACCATCTGCTGGATGGACAACCGGGCCGTCCCGGCGGCCGTGGCCAGCGTCGGCAGCTTGTCGAGCTGATGGGCAGGCAGATTCCACCAATCCGCGTATCTGCGAACGAGTTCCATCATCCGGGGTCCGCTGCCACCCAGGACCAGCGGTATCGGGTAGGACCGACGCGGGGCCTGCGGCGCCACCGCGGCCTCCCCCGTCCCGTCGCCCCAGTACTGCCTGAGCAGCCTCAGGTGGCGGTCGAGCTGATCGACCCGTGCTCTCGGATCCTGCTGGCCGACATCGAATCTGGCGAACTCCGCGGGCCACGACCCCGCCCCCAGACCGAGCTCGAATCGGCCGCCGCACGCCTCTGAGAGGGTGACGGCCTGTTTGGCCAGCACCGCGGGATGCCGGAAGGCGTCGCAGAGCACCAGATGACCGATCCGCAGCCGCTCGGTCTTGGCGGCCACCCAGGTGGCGATCCCCATTGCCTCCCAGATGCTTTCGTCGGGCAGGCCGGGCGCCTCGAGGTGATCGATGAAAGCGATGCCGTCGAAACCGCTGGCCTCGGCCCGGCCCGCACGCTCGGTGATGTCGCCCGCCGACAACCGGACCTGCGGCAGGAACAGGTACCACTCGGCCATGCGCCACCTATGCGTCCGACCCCGTGTCATTGACGGCAGGGCTAGTTTATTATCTTTACTATGTTAGAGGTCTTATGGATGTAGGGCTGAACTCGGAGCAGTTGTCGCTCCGCGACGCCGTACGCGACATATTACGTACGGAGTGCCCGCCTGAGGCCGCCCGCCAAGCGCTCACGGATCCGGAGCGCTGGCGCGCCCTGTGGAAGACGGTCGTGGATCTCGGGTGGACCGAGCTCGCCGCCCCCTCCGAGGAAGAGGCGGGCGACTACGGGCCGGTCGAGCTCGCCGTGGTTCTCGAGGAATGCGGTGCCGCCCTCGCCCCGATCCCCTTGCTGAGCAGCGTCGGTCTGGCCGCGGGCGTGCTGCGTGACGCCGGACTCGACTCGGTCCTGGCCGACATCGCCGGTGGAACCGTGGCGACGCTGGCCGTCCACGCGCCCGGGTCGCGCCTGCCCGGGGCGCCGATGACCCTGAGCGACGGCCGGCTGCGCGGCCGTGCGGTCGCGGTCCCCCACCTGTCGCGCGCCGAGGTGGTCGTCACCCTTGCCCGCGACGACGCCGGTGACACCGTCGCGGCGGTCGCGCGTTGCGGCGACGGTGTCACCGTGGTGCCCGCGGCTGACTCCACCGACCCCGCCCAGCCGTTGGCGACGGCCGACATCGACGCCGAGCCCGTGGCCGTCGCGAGCGCCGACGTCGAGTCCGCATTGACGGCGCCGTGGGTGGCCTGCGCCGCGGACCTGATCGGCGTCGCGAGCGCCGCGTTGCGCCGCTCGGTCGAGCACGCGAAGTCGCGGCGCCAGTTCGGCCAACCGATCGGCGCATACCAGGGGATCAAACACGCGTTGGCCGACAACTACGTCGGCCTGGAACGCGCCCGCAGTCTGACGTATGCGGCCGCGGCCCGGCTCGCCGATCCGGCTGCGGCACCCGGCGACGCGTGGACCTCCGCCGCGCTCGCCAAAGCGGCGGCCGGTGACGCGGCCGCCGCCTGTGCGCGCACGGCGGTCCAGGTGCACGGCGCGCTCGGTCAGACCTGGGAGCACGACGTCCACCTCTACGTCAGGCGCGCCTGGCAGGGCGCCGCGCTGCTGGGCGACAGTCGCGCGCTCTACCACGAGGTGGGCCGCCGATTCTGCGGGGGCGCCGCGTGAGCCCGGTGGTGGACGAATTCGGCGCGTGGTTGGCGGAGTTCCTGCCCGACGACTACTACGAGAAGTATCGGCAGTACCGGTGGGACCTGGGCCTGCGGCGCGATTACCAGCGGGCCGCGTTCGAGGCCGGATGGATCCAGCCGACCTGGCCCCGCGAACACGGCGGACGGTCCCTCGGTCTGCGCGACGCCATGGAGGTCCGGCTCGAGGCCGCGCTGCGCTCGGCGCCCAAACTGCCCAACATCGCCGGTCCCAACGTCGCCGCGCCCGGCATTCGTCAGTTCGGCACCGCCGCCCAGGTCGAGCGCCTGCTCGTCCCGCTGTTACGCGGTGACGAATGGTGGGCGCTGGGCATGTCCGAACCCGAAGCCGGGTCCGATTTCGCCGGACTGCGCACGCGCGCCGAACGCGACGGCGACGTGTTCCGGGTCAACGGCCACAAGATCTGGACCACCCAGGCCCACAAGTCGCGGTGGTGCACCCTGTATGCCCGCACGGATCCCGATGCGCCGAAACACCGCGGCATTTCCTGCCTGATCCTGGATCTGCACGCGCCCGGGGTCAGGATCGAGCCGATCCGCATGGCCTCGATCTCCGACGAGACGTTCTGCGAGGTCTTCCTCGACGATGTCGAGGTGCCGGGCGACAACCTGCTGGGGCCGCTCAACGGCGGCTGGAATGTCGCCCTGTCGTCGCTGCAGCATGAACGCCAGATGATCTGGATCATGAACTGGGTCGAGATCAAACGCGGGCTCGAGGCGGTGCGCACCGCCGGCGGCGGGGTCTCGGGCGACGACGTCTACACCGAGCTCGGCTCGCTGATCGCCGACGCCGAAGCCCTGCGGGCCACCGGATATCGCGCGCTGGGCAACGAGCTGGCGGGGCGGCCCAGCCCAGAAGCCGACACCATGAAGCTGCTCGGATCGCTTACGTTGCAGCGTGTTTGGGAACTCGGCGCCGCCGCTGCGGGCCCGGAGTCGGCCGCCGATCCGGACCTGCTGTTCGAACGTCAGGACGCGCTGGCCGCGACCATCTACGGCGGAACGTCGGAGGTGCAGCGCAACATCATCGCCGAGCGGCTGCTCGGACTGCCGAAGGGATGACCACGATGGACTACGACCTCGGCGACGACGCCGGACAACTGCGAAGCCACCTGCGCGAGCTGGTCGCCAACCACATCCCCGCCGACTTCCTCGGCGCCTGCACCGAAAACCCGCAGGACCTCGCCACCACCGAGACGTTCTGCAAACTGCTGGCCACCGAGGGGCTGCTCGCGCTGGCGTGGCCGAAGGAGCATGGCGGCGGCGGGGGTTCGGTTTGGCAGCAGACGGTGCTGCGCGAGGAGATGTGGGCGCAACACGAGCCGCGCGGTCCGCAGTACATGGGGATCAACTGGGTCGGGCCGGCGCTGATGCGGTACGGGACCGAGGAACAGAAAGCCAAGCACCTGGCGGCCATCGCCGCCGGGGATGTCATCTGGTGCCAAGGCTTTTCGGAGCCCGAGGCCGGAACCGACCTGGTGTCGTTGCGTACCCGCGCCGTCGCCGACGGTGACGGATGGCGCATCACCGGGCAGAAGGTGTGGACCTCGTACGCGCTGATGGCGTCGTGGTGCGTGCTGGCGGCGTGCACCGACCCCGACGCCCCAAAACACAAGCGGCTCACCCTGTTTCTGATCCCGATGGACCGTCCCGGTTTCACCGTCCGGCCGATCCCGTCGATGCTGGGGCCGCACCATCTCAACGAGATGTTCCTGGACGACGTGCAGGCGTTTCCCGGCGACGTGCTCGGCGAGGTCGGCGACGGATGGCGGGTGATGCGCGAGGCGCTGGCCTTCGAGCGGGTGGGCATCGCCCGCTACGCGCGGTGCGAGTCGCTGCTCGAACGCATGCGCAGCCAGCTCGGCGACGAGTGGGACGAGCTGCCCGAGACGATTCGGACGCGGTGGGTGCGGGCGCTGGTCGACCTGCGGGTCGCCCGGCTGCTGGCCTATCGCGCCGTGTCACTGCAGGACGATCCGGCGGCGGGCGCGGCCGCCAGCGCCGCGCGCATCGTCACGACGACCCTCGATCAGCAGGTGGCCGAGCTGCTGTTCGACGTGCTGGGCCCCACGGCGCTGGACAGCGGCAGTTCCGCGCCGCTGCACGGGGCGATCGAAGACCATTGGCGTTACGCACAGGCGGCCACCGTCGCATCGGGCACCATCGAAGTGCAGAAGATGCTGGTGGCACGAGACGTGTTGGGAGGAAGCCGGTGAAAACCGATCTGCCACAAGACATCAGCGACTTCGCCGCCGTCGCGGGCAAGCGGCTCACCCGATTAGGCGGACCGCCGGCCGCGCTGCGCGCCGAGGCCGACGACTCCGTCCGGGACGCGGCCCGTGCCGCGTTGAACGAGGTGGGCGCGTTCGACCTGGACGTGCGCTCGTCCCCGGACGATCTGCTGGCCGCCGCGGTGCTGTGCCAGGCCGCCGGCGCCACGGTGCTGCCCTATCCACTTGTGGAGGAGCTGTTGTCGATCGATGGCGCGCGGCTGGCCCTGGTGAATCCGAAAGCCCCGCGCATCGACCACGGCGATTTGGCCGGCGACTGGATCGCCGCGGACCTGGACGGCAACCGGTACCGGCCGCGGCCGGCCGCGCGCACCGGCGCCAAGCTGGGGCCGTTCCTGGTTCCGGCGACCTTGGGCGCACCCGAGGGAAGCGTCGGAGCCCCCGACGTTAACCTTCATCTCGTGCTCGGATCATGGCGGATTCTGGGAGCGGTGCAGCAGTCGCTGCAGATCGTCACCGAGCACGTGCGCGCCCGGATCCAGTTCGGTAAGCCGCTCGCGGACTTTCAGGCCGTCAGGTTTGCCGTCGCGGACGCCGCCGTCGCGGTGCGCGGGCTGCACGAACTCGCGAAGTACACGATCTGCCGACCCGAATCGCTGCCGGCGCCGATCCATTCGGCCGACGCACTGGTGCTTCGGCTCAAAGCCGCCGACACCGCGCGCCAGGTGATGCGCACGTCGCACCAGTTACTCGGGGCCCTGGGTTTCTGCGACGAGTCCGACGTCAGCGTGCTCGACCGGCACACCCAGCCGCTGATCCGGTTGCCGCTGGGCACCGACGAACTCGCCCTGCGCCTGATCCCCAGCGTGTCGGACGGGTCGCTGGAGACGCTGTTCAGCGAGCCGGTATCTGCGTGAGCCGCCGCACGACGATTGAGGAGGAACGGCGAAGGTGACCGCCGGCGACGATGCAGAGCGAAGCGATGAGGAGGAGCGGCGAAGGTGACCGCCGGCGACGATGCAGAGCGAAGCGATGAGGAGGAGCGGCGCAGGTGAGTAGCGAACCTGTCGCGGCCGAAGCGGCGGCGAACCCGTTCGCCGACGGGGTTCCCTTCGGAACCAAGCTGCGAGAGCTCGCCGAACAACGTGGGAACGATGCCGGCGTCACGATCGTCGCGCTCGACGGCACCGCGCAGACGCTGACGTTCGGTGAGCTCGACGCCCGCGCCAACCAGTGGGGCCGCGCCCTCGCCGCCGCCGGCGCCGCAATCGGTTCCCTTGTGGCGCTTGCTATTCCGAATTCCCAGCATCTGGTGCTGGCGACGCTGGGGTGCTGGAAGATTGGCGCGGTTCCGGTGCCCATGCACTGGGATCTTCCCGAGTGGGAGCGCGACCGGGTGCGCGAGGTGATCGATCCCGCCGTCGTCGTCGATGAAAAGAGCCGCTGGGACCTCGACGCCCGCGCGGCCGCCGAGTCCGACGGCCCCCTGCCGGTGGCCGTCTCCCCCACCGCCAACGGGATCTGCAGCAGCGGTTCGACCGGCGTGCCCAAGGTGATCCTCAACCTGGCGCCCTCACTGTGGATCCCCCAGCAGGGCGAGCCGTTCCTGTCGAACTGGACACCGGTTTCCCAGCCGCAGACGATCATGGTGCCCGCGCCGATGTATCACACCAACGGCTTCGCCACCTTCCTCATGCTGCTGGCGGGCGACCATCTGGTGATACTCGAAAAGTTCGACGCCGCATTGGCTCTCGATGTGATCGAGCGCTTTCGGATCACCAACTTCACCGCGACGCCCACCATGCTGGCGCGCATCGCGGCCCGGCCCGACGTCCGGGAGCGCGACCTGTCCAGCATCGTCTTCATTCTGCAGGGCGCCGCGGTGATGCCGCCCTCGTTGCTGCATACGTGGTTCGAACTGCTCAGCCCGGAGCAGATCGTGACGGCGTACGGGATGACGGAAAATCTGGGGCTCACCGCGCTGCGCGGCGACGAGTGGCTCGCCCACCCGGGCAGCGTGGGCCGCGGATTCCGGGACACCGAGATCCGGATTCTGGACGCAGAGAAGCGGCCGCTGGGTCCCGGCGAGGACGGGGACGTGTATCTGCGGGCACCGATGAGCGCGGGGTATCGCTACCTGGGTGGGGCGCCCCCACTGCCGTCGACCGAGGACGGCTTCCGCTCCGCCGGGGACATGGGCCACCTCGACGAGGACGGCTTTCTCTACATCGTGGACCGCCGCGTCGACATGATCGTCAGTGGCGGCGCCAATGTCTTTCCCGCCGAGGTCGAGTCGGCGCTGGCCGGCCACCCAGGTATCGCCGACGTGGTCGTGATCGGGCTTGCCGATCCGCAGTGGGGGCGCCGCGTGCACGCGGTGATCCAGCGCGCCGAGGCCGACGGCGCCGAGCCCCTCACCGAGCAGGGCGTGATCGACTACGCGAAGAGCCGCCTGGCCCCCTACAAGGCGCCCAAGACGGTGGAATTCGTCGACGCGATACCGCGCACCGCGGCCACCAAGGTCAACCGCTCGGCGATGATCGCGGCGCGGGGCGGCTGAGCGTCCGACCGTCGGTCGGCGCGACGACCCAGAAGGTATGGCTTCGCGGATGGGCCCCAGGACGCGGTAACCTCATTCTCAGAGCGTAAGGACTGCGCCAGGGAAGGGAACAGCGCCGATGACCGCCCCCAATGACGAAGCCGAAGTGACGCGCGGCGACCGCTTCATCAAGACCGCCGTCGCGATCCTGGGCGAGACGGGACGCACCGACTTCACCGTGCAGGAGGTCGTCGCCCGCTCCAAGACGTCGCTGCGGGCCTTCTACCAACACTTCGCCAGCAAGGACGAACTACTTCTGGCGCTGTTCGACAGAACCATCGCTCAATCGGTTCAGGCCTGGCGCGCCGAAACCGCGGGACTGGACAGCACGTCGGCCCTGAAATTGCTGATCGATCGGCTCAGCGAGCAACCGGAATCGAGCACCCAGGACAGTCTGAATCGCGCGCTGACCCTCTACAACCAGCACTTGGCCGAGACTCGTCCCCGTGACTACGCCCGGGTGCTCACACCGTTGCACCGGCTGACTCGCGACATCGTCGGGCAGGGCATCACCGAGGGCGTCTTCAACCCCGGATTGGACGTCGGTGCGGCCGCCGCCATCGTCATGCAGACGGTGATGGGCGCGCAGCGATTGCGTTGGCTGGGTTCGGAATTGAACGGCGCACCCGTGGATACGGGCCACCTCTACGACTTCTGCAGCCGCGCGCTCGGCATCCGCGAGACGGACGAAGAGTCGACGGTCCCGTCGCTGGCCGAGCTGTTCGCTCAGATCGGCATGCGCCCGGGCAGCCGCAACGGCGAGTTCGCGATGACCATGCCGGTCAGCCCGCAAGTCGTCAACACGTCCGGCGCCCTGCAGGGCGGCTTGATCGCGACGCTGGTGGACGTGGCGGGCGGCCAATTCGGGCTGGATTACCTGGAGCCGGGCACCACGATGACGACCTCGGATCTGTTTGTGCGCTACCTGCGGCCCGTCCGCCAGGGCTCGGCGTTCGCGGTGCCCAAGGTGTTGCGATCCGGACGACGGGCGATGGTGATGCAGGTGGACATCTTCGGCGACGGAGACGGCGACGACGACGAATTGCTCGCCACGGCCACCGTGAACTTCGCCATCATCAACGGCGCGACGCCGACGATCGGGCCGCGGGCCGACGAATAACGCGGGTGTCCCTCGCTGCCCAGCGGTGGTAACGTCGTTACCACGCAATGAGAATTTAGACCATTTGCAAGGAGATCGCCATGCCGTCTCGCGAGCTTCCCTTCCCGGTTTTCGACGCGGACAACCACATGTACGAGCCGCAGGAGGCGCTCACCAAGTTCCTGCCGGACAAACGCAAGAACGTCATCGACTACGTCCAGGTGCGCGGCCGCACCAAGATCGTGGTGCGCGGCCACATCAGTGAATACATCCCCAACCCGACGTTCGAGGTGGTGGCACGCCCGGGCGCCCAGGAGGACTACTTCCGCAACGGCTCACAGGGCAAGAGCTATCGCGAAATCCTCGGCGAGCCAATGAAAGCCATCCCGGCCTTCCGCGAACCGGGCGCGCGCCTGGAGGTCATGGACGAGCTCGGCATCGACTTCGCGCTGATGTTCCCGACACTGGCCAGCCTGGTCGAGGAGCGCATGAAGGACGACCCGGAGATGACCCATGACGTCATCCACGCCCTCAACGAATGGATGTACGAGCAATGGTCGTTCAACTATAAGGACCGCATCTTTGCCACCCCGGTGATCACCCTGCCGATCGTGGACCGTGCGCTCGAGGAACTGCAGTGGTGCCTGGAGCGCGGCGCCCGCACGGTGCTGGTGCGTCCCGCGCCGGTGCCCGGCTACCGCGGCAGCCGGTCGTTCGGGCTCGAAGAATTCGACCCGTTCTGGCAGGCCTGCGTGCGGGCCGAGATCCCCGTTTCGATGCACGCCTCGGACAGCGGCTACTCCGAATTGCTCAACATCTGGGAGCCGGGCGACGAGTTCCTGCCGTTCAAGCCGACCGCCTTCCGCAGCCTGGCCATGGGCCATCGCCCCATCGAGGATGCGTTCGGTGCCCTGATCTGCCATGGCGCGCTGTCCCGCAACCCTGACCTGCGGATACTGTCCATCGAGAACGGCGCGGACTGGGTGCCGACCCTGTTCCGGGGCCTCAAGGGCGTCTACAAGAAGATGCCGCAGGCGTTCACCGAGGACCCGATCGAGACGTTCAAGCGGTGCGTCTACGTCAGCCCGTTCTGGGAAGACCGGTTCACCGAGATCGTCAACATGGTGGGCACCGACCGGGTGGTCTTCGGATCCGACTGGCCGCACCCCGAGGGCCTGAAAGACCCGATCACGTTCGTCGACGAGCTGGCCGATTTCAGCGACGAGGACAAGGCAAAGATCATGGGCGGCAACCTGATGAAGCTGATGAAGGTTTCCGCGCCGGCGTCGAAGAAGCCCGTCTCGGCCTGATCGCGCGCCGGGCGCAGTCCGCTGGACGGCCGAAACATGATGTGCGCCCGTTGCTTTGGGCGGCCATCGCGCACTCGCACGTCGGCAGCGCGTAGTCGATCCACCTGATTGCGGGTGTGGGCATGACGTGACGGGTCCGCGTGGCGCCGCCGATGGCGCACTCGTGCAACGCGTTTCCGCACCCACGCGCCACCGCCGATGGCTATCTCGATTTTCGGCAACGTCAATTTTGCGCGTCGCCGAATTCGCCGGATGTAACACTCCGGTATCAAACCGTTGCGATATGCAACTAATACCATTGCTAATCTGAACATCTACGTGTGCAAAATTGGTCGCTTGATTTGACCCGGTTACGACTCTGATTAGCCCGCAGGCCCGTCGAAAACTGCGAGGAGGAACGGCCAGATGGTGGCCGAAAAGGACTGGGACCGAACGGTCGGCGCGGCCGAGGACGTGCGGCGCGTCTTCGAGAATGTCCCCATGCTGTTGGTCGGCCTCGAAGGGCCCGAGCACCGATTCGTCGCGGTCAACGCGGCGTACCGCGTCCTCAGTCCGCCCATCGACTCGATCGGGCTGCTGACGCGCGAGGTCTATCCCGAACTGGTGAGCCAGGAAATCATCCAGATGTTCGACCGGGTGTACCAAACGGGCGAGCCGCAATCGGGAACAGAGTGGCGGGTCCAAGCCGACTTCGACGGCGCGGGGCAGGCGCAGGAACACTTCTTCGACTTCATCGTCACGGCACGCCGCGCCGAGGACGGCACGATCGAGGGCGTGCAGCTGGCGTTCACCGACGTCACAGACCGGGTGCAAACGCGGATGGCCGCCGAGGCGCGCCTCGAGGAGCTGTCCGAGCGGTACCGCAACGTCCGCGATTCCGCCACGGTCATGCAGCAGGCGTTGCTCGCGCCGTCGGTGCCCGTCATTCCCGGCGCGGATGTGACGGCGCAGTATCTCGTCGCCGCGGAGGACACCGCGGCCGGTGGCGACTGGTTCGATGCGATTCCCCTGGGGGACAGGCTGGTTCTCGTCGTCGGTGACGTCGTCGGCCATGGTGTCGAAGCGGCGGCGGTGATGTCGCAGCTGCGGACCGCGCTGCGGATGCAGGTCGTGGCGGGATATCCGATCGCCGAGGCGCTCGAGGCCGTCGACCGGTTCCGCAAGCACGTGCCCGGGTCGAACACGGCCACAATTTGCGTCGGCGCGCTCGATTTCGGCACCGGCGAATTCCGTTACTGCACCGCCGGACACCCGCCGCCGCTGCTGGTGACGTCCGACGCGACCTCGCGCTATCTCGAGCCTTCCGGCGCGGGTCCGCTCGGCAGCGGCACCGGGTTTCCGGTCCGCACCGAGTTCCTCGATGTGGGCGACTCGATCCTGCTGTACACCGATGGCCTGATCGAGCGGCCCGGTCGGCCACTGGGCGCCAGCACCGCGGAATTCGCCGAACTGGCCGCGAATATCGCCGGAGGCCAACGCGGCTTCGTCATCGAATCATCGATGCGAACGATCGACCGAATCTGTTCGGAGACACTGGAACTGCTGCTGCGCTCGACTGGCTACAGCGACGACGTGACACTGCTCGCGGCGCAACGCCGCACGCCACCCGCGCCGCTGAACATGACGCTGGACGCAACCCTGCACGCCGCCCGCGCCGTACGCACCCGGCTCCGGCAGTGGCTGGCGGAGATCGGCGCCACCGCCGACGACATCTCCGATGTCGTGCACGCGATCTCGGAGTTCGTCGAGAACTCGGTCGAGCACGGGTACGCGACCGACGTCTCCGACGGCGTTGTCGTCGAAGCGATGCTGTCCGGCGACGGCGATCTGCACATTTCGGTGATCGACCGCGGACGGTGGAAGGATCACCGCGAAGGCGAGACGGGCCGCGGCCGGGGCCTTGCCATGGCCGAAGCCTTGGTATCGGAGGCGCACGTCAGTCACGGCCCCGATGGGACGACCGCCAGGGTGACGCACCACCTGTCGCGGCCGGCGGACTTCGTCACCGACTCGCTGGTCAGCCGCGCGACCGGTCGGCGGACGGTCAACTCCGAATTCGTCTCCGCGGTCACCGAACCGGGCCGCATCGTGGTCAGCGGCGACGTCGATTCCAACACCGCATCCACGCTGGACCGTCAGATCGCGGTCGAAAGCCGTTCCGGCGTCGCACCGTTGACCATCGATCTCAGCGCGGTCACCCACCTCGGATCGTCGGGCGTCAGCGCCCTTGCCGCCGCGCGGGAGCGGGCACAACGACAGGGCAGTGAGTACGTGCTGGTTGCCCCGCCGGGAAGCCCGGCGCACCACGTCTTGTCATTGGTGCAGATCCCGGTGGTCAGCGGTCTGGCCGAGAACGTCGTCGCCGAGGGCTAGGACCGGTCGGACCGCTCGCCGTGCCGCACCTGGCTGAACGGCACCCCGCGGTCGGCGGCGTATTCGCGGGGAAAGCCCAGCACCCGCTCGCCGATCACGTTGCGGGCCATTTCCGTTGTGCCGCCGCCGATCGCGACCGTCTGCCGCGACAGGTAGCGCAGCCCCGCCTCCAGGCCGGCGCCCTGCTCCCCCACCACGCCGGCGCTTCCCGCGATCTCCAACGCCGTGTCGACGTCGGTGGTCACGGTCTCGGAGTGGAACAGTCTGATGAGCGTTCCGGCCGCCGGCGGCAGGACGCCGTCCCTGACACTGCGGTACACATGGCCGATCAACTGCTCGGCCACCGCCCGGTGCACCAGGACCCTGCCGGCCTTTTCCTGCACGCGTGGGTCGTCGGCCTGTCCGGTCTTCTCCACGAGGCCGACGTAGTCGACCGGGATCGCGTTGCCCCCCTCGCTGCCGCCGCCGCTGGCGAACTCCGAACCCTGCCCCACCGCGCGGCGTTCGTGGTACAGCTGTCGCGAGGCCACCGCCCAGCCGCCATTGACCTCCCCGACAACGGCGTCGTCTGGAACGTCGACTCCGTCGAGGAACTCCTCGCAGAACTCGGTGGAACCGCTCAGCATGGTGATGTGCCGCAACGTGATTCCCGGATGAGAGATGGGCACCAGGAACATGGTCAGGCCCTCGTGTTTGGGCACATCCCAGTTCGTGCGGGCCAGGCACAGGCCGTAATCGGCGGCGAACGCGCTCGTGCTCCACGTCTTGGCGCCGTTGATGATCCAACGATCGCCATCGCGCTCGGCCCGGGTGAGCACGCCGGCCAGGTCCGATCCGCCGCTGGGTTCGCTCAACAATTGCACCAGCACCTCATCGCCGCGCAGCGCCGCGGCGATGTGCTGCTTCTTCTGGTCTTCGCTGCCGGTGTCGAGCAGCGTGGCGCAGCAGATGGTGAACGTCGGGGTGTTGAGGATCAGGGGCATTTCGTAGTCGAGGGTTTCGGCGTCGAATGCCTTTTGGTATTCGTAGTCCAGCCCCAGACCGCCATACTCGCGGGGAAAGCAGATGCCGGCGAATCCGCCGTCGTACAAGCGCTTTTGGAGTTCTCGGGCCCGCAGCCAGGCCCGCTCGTCGTCGCGCGGGGCCGGTGGTGGGGCGTCGCGGTCGATGGCGGGCATGTTGTCGGCCAACCATGCCCTGGCCCGGGCGGCGAACTCTGCGACAGATTCGGTGTGCGTCATCTGCCCGAACGACCCGCCTTTTCGAACTCGTACACCCGCAGGTTGTGTTCCTCGGGCGTCCCAAACATGCTGCGGTACAACGTAACCCGGCGAAGGTACAGGTGCAGGTCATGCTCCCACGTGACACCGATGCCGCCGTGCATCTGTACGCAGGCCTGGACGATCTGGCCGGCCATCTCCCCCACGTAGGACTTCGCGATGCTGGCCGACAATCCCGCCTGCGGCGCGCGGCCCGCCACGTCGTCCACCGCCGCCCACGTGGTCGCCCGGCAGGCCTCCAGCCACAGCTTCATGTCGGCGAACTTGTGTTTGAGGGCCTGATACGACGCCAGCGGGCGACCGAATGTGTGCCGGTCCAGCGCCCACCGGGCGGTGAAGTCAAACACCGTTTGCAGGACGCCGACGACCTCGGCGCACTGCAACACCTGGGCGATCTGGCTTTGTCGATCGACCAGTGCGGGTGTCTCAGCGGCGGTGCCGACGGTCGCAGACCGGGGCACGACGACACCGTCGAAGCGCACGCGGGCGTATTGCTTGACCAAGTCGACCGACTGCTGGGGCTCGATGCTGACGCCCGGAGCGTCCGTCGGGACCAGAAACTGGCGAATCTCAGCGCCATTCGGGCCGCCGCGCGCCACCACCAGCAGCGCCGAGCTCTGGGCGGCCGCCTCGACGCGGTCCTTGACGCCGTCGATGCGGTAGCCGCCGTCGGTTTCGGTCGCCGTCACCGAGGGAGCCAGGGGCGCCCAGCCCTGGCCGGGCTCACAAACCGCCCACGACGCCACCGATTCACCCGCGATCAGCGCCTCGATGGCATCGGCGTGCGCTTCGGAGTTGGAGCACTCGCCGAGCGTCGACAGGACGGTGCTGACCGGATACAGCGGCCCGGGCGCGACCGTCTTTCCGAGCTGCTCGGCGACCATCGCCAGGTCGGCGAAGCCGCTCTCCGACACGCTCCCGCCGCCCAGCTCCTCCGGAACGAGCAGCCCCGTCCACCCGAGCTCCGCGGCGCGCCGCCACCACGCTGGGTCAAACGACGCCCCCTCGGCGTGTAGCTCCCGCACCCGGCGCAGCGGCGCTTCCTTTTCGAGAAAGGCCTGGGTCGTCGAGGTGAAGAGGACCTTTTCGGGGGAGTCGATGGTGGTCATGGTGCCGAGGGAATCCTTCTTGACATTCGATCGCTGCGGGTGCAACGGAAACGGTTTGGGTGTTTGATCATCCGCCCGATCGGTCCTCGGTTGGCTGGCATTTCTGATGTTAGCAACGGGCAATACGGTAAGAGATACCGGAGTTCAGTCGGTAAAAGCGGTGACGAGATTTCCGCCTCGGCGAACAGCGCGGGCTGTCGTGTTTACCCGGACGAGCCGTTCCTACATGGCGAACACGCGGCGCACCGCCTGGGCGTGCAGCGCCCGGTTCTCCCGGGAAACAATCCAGTCCGGCACCATCGAGTCGAAGCCATTGAAGGTCGCTGCAATCACATGCAATTCGGTGTGGACGTAAGCGTGCAGCAGCCGATTGGCGTAGTCGATGGCCTCGTCTCGGCAGGGATCGATCTCGGAGCAGCTGACGAACGTGGGTGGCAGCCCCTCGAGGTTTGCCCGGTGCGCCGGGACGTGTTGCCCACTGGCGCTGGCGTGGCCGAGGTAGTGATTCCATGCCCGGCTCACGGCCGGGCCGTTGAGGCCCGGGGTGCGCTGGAACTCGCGACGCGACGGCGTGGCGTCGGAGTCGAGCATCGGCTGGTGCAGGATCTGCATCAGGATGGCCGGACCTTCCTGGTCGAACATGCGCTGGGTCAGGCCGGCGACGAGCGCCGCGCCGGCGTCGCGCCCCATGACCGCGATGCGGCCGGCGTCGGCGTCCAGTTCTTCGCTGTTGTCGACCACGTAGCGGAAGGCCGCTTCGACGTCGTCCAGCGCCGCCGGGCACGGATTCTCCGGCGCCAGCCGGTAGTCGACGGAAACCACCAGACAGCCGCCGTCGCGGGCCAACTCCACGCAGTGCGCATGGTCCGTCTCCAGGTTGCCGGTGACGAACCCGCCGCCATGGGCGTACACCACCAGGGGCGCCGGGGATTCGGTGTCGCCGCGGTACAAACGGAGCCCCAGCTGACCGCCGGGCCCGGCGATGGATCGGGAGTCGATCGAGACGCCGCTGGTGTCGGCCGCCGCGGCGCGCTGGGCGGCCAGCAGGTTGGCGTGCTCCCGTTCGGCGGCCAGTGTCTCGGCGCGGAACTCGAAGGCGCCCAACTCGACGGCGGCGTCGCGCAGTACCGGGTCGATGCGGGTCAGGCCGTGTGGGCGGGCCAGGTTCGTCTGTGTCATACCTATTCGTTTTCTCCGGCTCGTCATGCACGCTAAACCACCTTCAAGGTAGACCTGCGCATTTGGCCGGAGGCAGACGAGGTGGGTATTGGCGCGAAAAGCCCCGGGGCGGCGCGGCGAACGGGACCGGCCGTGCCGAACGCGTTGCGGCAATGCCTAACCGGGGTGTGGCGATCGCGCGAGCCGTTGGGATTCGTTGCTATTTATACTATGATAGCTAAATTCCGCTCGGTACAAACCCGCCGTGGACTCGCGGTCGACGATCGGTCCGCGCGAACGGCCTGACTCGGTTGTTTCCAGGAGGAAGCGCTGATGACGCTCAGCACTGACCCGAACGGTCAGCCCGTGGTGCCCCCGCTCGACTTCACCGGTGAAACCAGCCCCTATCCGTTCTTCGAGTACATGCGGCGCACGGACCCGGTCTGGCATGGTTCCCTGGCCGATTCCGGACAGCTGCCCGAGGAATTGCGGCCCGACGACGAATGGGTCCTGTTCGATTACGACGCTGTGTCCCAGGCTTTCCGCGACGACCGGGTGTTCACGTCGGCCGCCTACGACAAGACCATCGGGCTGGTGATGGGACACACCATTTTGGCGATGGGCGGCAGGGAACACCACGACCACCGCAACCTGGTGGCCAAAGCCTTTCGTGCGACCGCGCTGGCGCGGTGGGAGCCCTCGGTCATCGGGCCGGTGTGCGATCAGCTCGTCGACGAAATCAAGAACGACGGCCAGGCGGACCTGGTGAAGGCGGTGACCTTCGAGTTCCCGACGCGGATCATCTCCACGCTGCTCGGTCTGCCCGCCGAAGATCTCGACCTGTTCCGACGCCTGTCGCTCGACCTCATCTCGATCCCGACCGACATCGAGGCGGGGTTGAACGCCGCCACCGAGCTCTACGACTACTTCCTCAAACAGGTCGAGCAGCGCAGGCGCAAGCTCACCGACGACATCATCGGAGACCTGGTCGCCGCGGAGATCGACGGCGAGAAGCTCACCGACGAGGCCATCATCGCCTTCCTGCGGCTGCTTCTTCCGGCCGGGCTGGAAACCACGTACCGTTCGTCGGGCAATTTGCTGTATCTGCTGTTGACCCACCCTGAGCAGCTGGCGATGGTCCGTCGGGACCGATCCTTGTTGCCGATGGCGATCGAGGAGGGCCTACGCTTCGAAACGCCACTGACCACGGTCATGCGTACCACGACCGAGGAGGTCGAAATCGGCGGTAAGACAATCCCGGCCAACGCCCAGATCGACATGTGTATGGGTTCGGCCAATCGCGACGAGACCCGCTGGACCGATGCCGATACGTTCGACATCTGCCGCCCGCGCCAGGCCCACATCGCCTTCGCGGGCGGCATTCACATGTGCCTGGGCATGCATCTGGCGCGACTGGAAACGCGGGTCATGTTGAACAGCCTGTTCGATCGCGTCGAGGATTTGGCGTTCGTCCCCGACGACGGCACCGGCGTGGAATCCAAGATCGTCGGGCTGACCTTCCGGTCGCCCAACAAGCTTCCGGTCACTTTCGCGCCCGCCGCATGAAAAGCCGCGCAGCGATCCTGCACGACGTGGGAGGGCCGTGGTCGGTCGAGGAATTCGAACTGGATCCGCCCAAGGCCGGAGAGGTCCTGGTGCAGATGGCCGCCGCCGGCTTGTGCCACTCCGACGACCACATCCTCAAAGGAGACATGTCGGCGCCCAATGAGGTGATGCGATCCCTCGGCCTGCCCACCATGTTCCCGACGATCGGCGGCCACGAGGGCGCCGGGATCGTGCGTGAGGTCGGCCCGGGCGTCACCGACTTTGCGCCGGGCGACCACGTAGTGATGTCGTTCGTCGCCGTGTGCGGCCAATGCCGTTGGTGCGCCAGCGGAATCGAGTACCTTTGCGACCAGGGCATCGGCACCATGGTCCCGGGAATGCCCACCGACGGCACGTTCCGTCACCACACCGCCGACGGCCGGAAGCTGGGCCACATCTCCAAGATCGGCGCCTTCGCCGAACACACGGTGGTATCGACGAATTCATTGGTGAAGATCGAGCAACACCTGCCGCTGGCCCCGAGCGCGCTGCTGTCGTGCGCCATCCCGACCGGATACGGTTCCGTCGCCAACCGGTCCAACATGCGTGCCGGCGATACCCTCGTGGTGATCGGCGTCGGCGGGATCGGCACGGGCGCCATCCAGGGAGCCCGCATCAACGGCGCCGCGCAGATCGTGGCCGTCGATCCCGTTGACTTCAAACAGAAATCGGCTTTGCAATTCGGTGCCACGCACAGCGTGGCGACGACGACCGAGGCGCTGGACCTGGTGCGGGGTCTGACGTACGGGGTGATGGCCGACGCCGTGGTGGTCTCACCGTCGTTGATCACCGCCGAGGACGTCCGCGATGCGGTGCGTCTCACCCGTAAGGGCGGGACCTGTGTGCTCACCGGCATGACGTCGCAGTTGACCCGGTCGGTCAAGATCGACCTGCAGGACTTCATCTTGACCAATAAGACGTTGGCGGGCACCATCTTCGGCTCGTGTAACCCGAAGGCGGACGTCGCCAGGTTGGCGAGGCTGTATGAGACGGGTCAGTTACAGCTCGACGAGATGATCACCAAGCGCTATCGCCTCGACGAGGTCAACGACGCCTACGACGATCTGCTCAACGGCAAAATCGTCCGGGGCATCATCGATTTCGGGATAGCCTGAAACCCTGCTTACATCTTGATCGCGGGGATCAGCCTACTGAGATTCCAGAGCCGGTCTCGTCGCGCCGACAGGCAGGAGATCGCCAGTGCGACAGCGGTTATCGCGGCCAGCACGATGATCGCCTGCCATAGTCGGGCGTCGATGCCGCCGAGGATGAGCTGCCGGAGCCCGTTGACGCCATAGGTCATCGGGTCGAAGCGGTGCAGGATCTGGAACGGCCGTGACGTGGTTTCCACGGGGTACATGCCGCCCGCGCTGACGAGCTGCAACATGAGCAGAGCCATGATCAGCACCCGGCCCACCGCTGGACCGACAAGCGCGTTGATCGCCTGCGTCGCGGCTACGAACGCACCGGAGATCAGCACCATGAACCCCAGCATGGCCGCGGGATGGACGGCGTGCATACCGAGGGCGAACCGGACCACGCAGTAGAGAATGACGGCTTGGAATAGCGCGATCGCGGCGGCGGGCAGGTAGCTGGCGAGCACCACGCGGAATGCGAGCACCTCCGCCGCGATCGGGCGAGACTGCAAGGGCCGCAGCACCATCCACAGCACCAACGCACCGAAGAACAAGGCGAGCGTGAGGAAGAACGGAGCCATCCCGGTGCCGAAGTTGGGCGCGGCGTTCTCATGTGAAGCCTCGAGTTGCACCGGACCACCAATGGTTTCGGCGACCGCATCCTTTTGCTGGCTTGTCCAGTTGGGTACCTGCTTGGCCCCGTCGGCGAGTTTGGTCGCCAGCTCGGCCGATCCCGCCTTGAGTTGTCGTGCGCCGTCGTCGAGCTTGGCGATGCCACCGGCCAATTCGGCGTTGCCGGTGGCGACTTGCTGGGCTCCGTCGCGCAGCTGGGTGAGCTTGTTCGTCAGCTCCTGTCCCTTGCTGCCGACCTGGTCGAGCGCCGACCCCAGGGGGCTGCCCGGGTTCCGCAACCCCGATGTCATGGCGATCGCCGCGTTCTGCGCGTCGGTGAGCTGCTGGCGGATCTGAGGCGTGAATTGGTGACCCCGGAGCTGATCTTGGATGCCGCGCAGGTTGTTCGCCAGCGGATCCTGTCGTGCGGAGAGCTGGTCGATCACCGATGACAGCGAGTTTGCGGCGGCATCCTGCGCCCCGGCGATGGCACCGAGTTGGTCGTTGGCCTGCGCAAGAGCTGCCGCGCCCTGTTGCAATTGCTGCGTGCTGCCGCCGATTTGCGATACCGCCTTGGTCACCGCGAGCAGCGGGTCGGTGGCCTGGTTGATTCCGTCTGACAGTTGCTTGGCACCGGTGGCAAGCGTTGCCGAGCCGGATCGCGCGGTGTCCAGGCCGGACACCAGCTGACCGGCGCCGTCATCGAGTTGCGCGGCCCCGTCGGCGGCCTGCTTGATACCCGATCCCGACGAAACCACCACCGACAGCATCTGATTGACGGCCTGTCCCGAGATCCGGCTGGACACGGCGTTGAGCACCTGGCCGATGGCGGTACGACCGATACTCGTCGAGATGTAGTTGTTGGCGTCGTTGTAGACGGCGATCAGGTTGGCCTTCTTGGGTTGCCCGGTCACCGGCGACGCGATGGCCGCGCTGAAATCGGGCGGTAATTCGACCATGAAGTAGTACTTGCCGTGGTCGACTCCGTTGCGTGCCTCCGGTAGGTCCACGACGTGCCAGTCAAGGCCGCCGTCCGCGGTCAGGCTCTTGGCGATCTCCGCGCCGGCGTTGAACTGTTGCCCGGATACGACGGCACCACGATCGGAGTTGACCAGCGCCACGGGCATCTTGTTGGTGTGGCCGAACGGATCCCAGAACGCCCACAGGTACAGCGCCCCGTACACCAGGGGCAGCAGCATCAGTACGACGATGGCCACGCGTGTCAATCGGCTACGGCCGAAACGTTTGATCTCCGAGCCAAAGGCGAGTCCAGCCAACATCGTTCAGCCCTCTCCGGTCAGGATGCGGTGATCGTGTAGTTCGTGGTCGGGCGCCTCCGTGCCGAGCGGGTTGGTCACCCCGACGACGACGGTGCGCTGCTCGGCGATCACGCCGAGCCTGTCGGCCGCGATCGTTCGCCGGGAATTGTCGCGAACCTGTTCGAGGTCGCCGACCACCAGGATCGGCCGATTCGACAACAACGCCAGCGTGATGCGCAGCAGAAACAGTTCGAGGTCTGACAGTTCGACGATGTAGGTGTCGCCGGACGGCGGGGCCATCTCGCCGAAGACCTCGGCCAGCTCGGCCGGACCCGATTGAAGCGGCACCGACGAATACCACGGCGCCAGCCACCGCCGTTGCTCGGCGAGCACGGTCTCCACGGTCACCGAATCCTCCAGCTCGTCGATGCCTTCGAAGGCCGCGATCGAGCACTGCCGGCGGATCGCGCGCGGAGTTGTTTCGCCGAGGACGGTGAGCGTGCCGTGGCTCGGCCTGAAACGTCCCGCGAGCGTCAGCAGCAGTGTGGTCTGCCCTGGGCCCCCGGGCATCTGAATCGCGTGAAATCCCGACGTCAGGGTTAGGTCGACCCCCGAAAAGAGCGGCCCGTGCTCACCGTCGACCCCCAATCCGCGGGCGATGATCACCGGCGCCGCGGCGTCCGGCCCGTCATTCGTACCCATGGTGAGGCCCTCCCTGACCGGCGGAAGCCCGAATCGATCCCAGCACCGCGGTGACCAGCTGCGCTAGCAGGTCGGGGTTGATGGTCCCGGGACGCAGGACCTCTTCCATCGCCACGCCGAGGTTGATGGTGACGACGAGCTGGGCGAGGTCGGCGAGCTCTCGATCGGATGCCACGGACGGGCTCGATTTGGCGATGTGCACCGCTTGGTGGGCGGCGGCGGCGCGGCGGCGTTCGATGAGGCGCTCGCGCAGCTGGTTGTCGCGCTGGGCGCGCAGCCAGTATTCGACGAACAGCACGTAGAAATCGGAATGGTCGCGAACTGCGTCCAGCCATGACCGGCTCAATTCCCGTGCGGCCGCCCCGGTGTCGCCGCCGCTGCTGTCCAGCGCTGTGGCGATCTGCTCGCCGCGGAGCTCGAACTCGCGGTCGAGCAGGGCCAAAAACAGCTCATCTTTGGATTCGAAATTCGAGTAGACCGCGCCCTTGGTGAAACCGGCGGCCTGGCCGATGGCATCGATGGTGGCCCCGGCGAAGCCTTCGGCGGCGAAAACCTTCGCCGCCGCGTCCAGGATGCGGTCGCGAACCTCGCCGCGGGTGGGGCGGGTTCGGTGCGGCTTGACAGGAGACATGGTCAGCAGCATACTCCACGGTATCGAATGGATACTAATGAGTATCGAAAGGATGGCGCTAAGAAAGCTTGGCCAGGGTGTGATCCCAGAGTTCGCGTGCGAGGATCGGATCGTAGGCCGCCCGATTGGCTTTGGCGACTTTGCCTTTCGCGTAGTATTCGCCGACCGCCCAGTCGACGCCGGGCACGCTGGTCGCCAACCAGACCAGCTGATCGGCGCCATCATCCGCGGACTTGATCATTCGGCTGACGGGCGTGCGTTGCATGGTAGTCAAAACCGCGAGCCGGACGAATGACCGATATTGGTGTTGACGAAACCGGGGTGAACCACTGCCACCGAAAGGCCATCGGCCCGATACCGGCGATCTAATTCCTTGGTGAACAAGATGTTTGCCAACTTCGCCACCGCGTAGGCGGTGCTGGGCCGGCGCCGTGCCGTCGTGTCGAAATCGGCGAGCTTGACGTTGCGCAGCAGCCGCTGTGACGAGCTGGACGTGTTGACGATCGTGGCGCGTGACTCCAGCAGCACGTCCAGCAATTGGGTGGTCAACAGGAACGGCGCCAGGTAGTTGACCTGATAGGTGCGTTCGTAGCCGTCGGGGGTCAGCTCGATCTTGCTGGCCATCCTGCCCGCATTGTTGAGCAACACGTCGATACGCGGGTGTTGCGAACGAATCTTGCCCGCCAGGGCCCGCACCTGCGACAGGTCGGCGTAATCGACGACGAAGTGGTCCGCGTCCAATTCGGCGGCCACCGTGGCGGTCTTGGTTGGGGAGCGGCCCACCACGACGATCCGCTCGCCGGCGCGGCAGAGGCGACGCGCCGCAGCCGCGCCGATGCCGTCGCTGGCACCCGTGATGACAATCGTCCTTGACGTCACCGCGGAAGTGTATCGATCACCGCCGCAGTGAGTAACGAACCGGCAGATGCTTGAGCCCGCCGACGAAGGTGGTGGCGACCAGCTCCGGATCACCGGTCAGTTCAATGGTTTCCAGGCGTGGCAGCAGCTCGGAGAAGAAGCTGCTGACCTCCATGCGGGCCAGCGCCGCACCCATGCAGAAGTGCACGCCGTAGCCGAAGGCCAGGTGCTTGTTGGGGTCGCGACCGACGTCGAAGCGGAACGGGTCGTCGAAGACTTCCTCGTCGCGGTTGGCCGATACGTAGGACAACAGCACGGATTCGCCTGCGGCGATGGGCACCCCGCGCACCACGGTGTCGCTGGCGGCGGTGCGCATGAACTCCTTGACCGGGGTGACCCAGCGGATCATCTCGTCGGTGGCCAGCGGCATCAGGTCGAGGTTGTCGCGCAGGCGTTGCAGCTGGTCGGGGTTCTCGATGAGCGCCTGCAGGCCGCCGGAGATGGTGGCGCTGGTGGTGTCGTGGCCCGCGGTGGCGACGATCAGGTAGTAGGAGACAGTATCGATGTCCGACAGCGGTTCGCCGTCCACGCGGGCGTTGGCGATCGCCGAGGCGAGATCCTCGGTCGGGTGCTCGCGGCGCGACGCCGTCACGCCGTTGAAGTACTGGAACATGTCGAACAACGCCGGCAGCTGATCCTCGTTGGAGCTGCCGCGCTTGAATTCGGAATCGTCGCTGCCGAACAGTTCCTGGGTCAGCTTGAGCATGCGGGGAAAGTCTGCCTCGGGCAGGCCCAGCAGCGACATGATCACATAGAGCGGGTAGTTGACCGCGACCTCCTGAACGAAGTCGCATTCCGGACCGGCCGCCATCATCTTGTCGACGTAGATCTTGGCCAGTTCGTCGACGCGAACCTTCAAGGCCCGCATCGCCTTCGGGCGAAACCAGTCCGAGCCGATCGCGCGCACCACCCGGTGCTGCGGGTCGTCCATGTGGATCAGCGTGCGCACACCCGCGGCGGCCTGCATCTCGTCGCCTTCGGCGGTCGTGAGCACCGGACGCGGCCAGTTGGTGAAGAGCATGTTCTCACGCTCGATGTCCATGATGTCGGCGTGTTTGGTGATCGCCCAGAACGGCCGGTAATTCGGGACCTCCACCCACGACACCGGGGCGTTGGCGCGCAGGTGCGTCAACGCCGCGTGCAGCCCCTGCTCGTCGGTGTACGCCAACGGGTCCGCCAGCAGGTTGGCGGCCTCGTCCATCGTGGTTGCGCTCACTGGTGAAACTCCTCGATTCGGGGCGCCCCCGCCGGCCGAAGACGGACCTTGAGGCGGGGCGCGTCAGGCATGCGGGTAACTTTACAGTAAGCAATCCAGTATGTGACCCCGCAATCCGTGGGGCGTCGCCACCTGAGATTCGTCGCGCGACGGATCCTCGATGAGGTAGGACATAGGCATGCCGAAAGCCCAGGACTGGGGAGAAACGCTCGACGATCTCGAGCGCCGCCGTCAGCACGCGTTCGAAATGGGCGGGCCGGAGCGGCTCGACAAGCACCGCAACAAGGGCAAGCTCGACGCCCGCGCGCGGATCGAGTACCTCCTCGACCCGGGCACGTTCCGCGAGCTCGGCACCCTGGTCGGTGGTGAGACCGCGGCCGACGGGCTGGTCGTGGGCTCCGGTGAGATCAACGGCTCACCGGTGATGCTGGGCGCCGAGGACTTCACGACCCTGGCCGGCAGCATCGGTCCCGGCGGCAATTCCAAGCGGTACCGCATCGCCGAACTGGCCCTGCGCGACAAGATCCCGCTGGTCATGCTGCTCGAAGGCGCCGGCTTTCGCCCCACCGGCGGGCACTATGGGCGCACGCCGACCGACCTGCTCGCGCAGGCGCAGTGCTCGGGGCGCGTCCCGACCGTCGCCGCCGTCCTCGGCCCCTCGGCCGGGCACGGCGCCCTGGTGGCCCCGGTTTGCGATTTCCGAATCATGAGCCGGCAGGGCGCGATCTTCACCGCCGGTCCCCCCGTCGTCAAAGAGTCGACCGGAGAAGACATTTCGAAGGAGGACCTGGGCGGGCCGGACGTCGCTCTGCCCAGCGGCGTGATCCACAATGTCGCCGAGGACGACGAAGCGGTGCTCGACGACGTCCGCCGCTACCTGTCGTACTTCCCGCCCAGCGCCTGGTCGTACCCGTCGCCGCAACCGTCCGGTGCGGCCGCTGACCCGCGGGCGACGCCGGAGCTGCTCGACATCGTCTCCCGGGACAACCGCCGGGTGTACGACATGCGCGCCGTGCTCGACGTGGTCTTCGACAGCGCCGACTGGTTCGAGGTGCAGCCCCAGTTCGGCAGGGCGATGGTCTGCGCACTCGCCCACCTCGGCGGCCACCCGGTCGCGGTGGTGGCCAATCAGCCCCAGGTGCTCGCGGGCTCCATCGACGCCGACGCCGCGGACAAGGCGGCCCACTTCATCATGGTGGCGGATTCCTTCCACCTGCCGATCGTGTTCCTCGCCGACAATCCGGGCATGCTGCCCGGCAGCCGATCCGAGCGCGCCGGCGTGCTGCGTGCCGGTGCGCGGATGTTCGCGGCGCAGACGGCCGCCACCACGTTGAAGCTGCACCTCACGCTGCGTAAGGCGTACGGGTTCGGCTCGATGGTCATGTCGCTGTTGGGTTTCGATCATCAGGTCGCGACCTTCGCCTACCCCGGCGCGACGATGGGCGCCATGAGCGCCGCGGCGCTGAGCCGCGCCTCACACGCCGGCGAAGACCTCTCGGCCAAGCTGCGCAACGCCGAGCTGGAGGCGTCCTATCGATCGGCCGAACACATGGGGTTCGACGAACTCATCGATCCCCGCGAGACGCGCGATGCGTTGCTCGCGTCCTTGAAGCGTGGCCTGTCGAGCAGGCAGGCCGCCGCGGAGCCGGTATCCCGGACCGTGATCCTGCCCTGAATTTTCTGCCGAGCAGACGCAGAATCGCATGAATCAGGTGTCAACAGTGCGATTCCGCGTCTGCTCGCGCTACTTCGCCGCGCGATACGCCGCGACGATCGGCTCGAGCTCGTCGGGCGTGGCGCCGTGCATGATGACCGCGTCGGCGCCGTAGTCGAACTCCTTGCGGATGCGGTCCACGCACTGTTGGGCGGACCCGGTGGCCGAGGGCTCCAGCCATTCGTCGGGAATCAGCGTCGCAATGTGCTCGATCTGCTCGGGCGTCCCCTTGTGGTCGATCCCGCCCGCGATCGACGTGACCACCGGGTCTTCCCGGAACCGCTGCAGCACAGCGGGATCCCAGTCATTGGTTCGGACAAGCAGATCGCCGTAGCCCTGCAGGTAGGTGGCCAGCCGCGCGACGGTCTTCTTCAGCCGCAGCTCTTCGGGCAGGTGGTCCCCGACGGTCGCGAAGCACGACCACACCCGCACGCTGTCGGGGTCGCGGCCCGCCTTCTCCGCGGCGGACTTCACGGTTTTGACGCTGCGCTGCAAGGTCTCCGGGGTGAAGTAGGTGTGCAAAATGACGTCGTCGAATACGCGGCCGCCGAGCGCGAGCGTGTTGGGTCCGAAGGCCACCAGGGCCAACCGGATGTCTTCGTTGAAGTCCGGATCGAGAAAAAGGATGGGGTACTTGCCCATCGGGCCGTCGTGGTTGAAGATCAGCTCGCCGTGCCAGAGCCGGCGCATGACTTGGGCCCAATCCTCCATTTGCGCCGTCGTCACCGCCGGGATACCGAAGGCCCCGTAGATCGCTGCGATGCCCCGGCCGACGCCCAGGGTGAACCGGCCGCCGGAGAGACGATGCATGGTGGTCGCCCACGATCCCGTGATGAGCGGGTGGCGGGTGTTGTGATTGGTTGCGGCGGTGGCGATCTGCATGCGAGTGGTCACCGCGCACGCCGCCCCGACTAGAGACGAGGCCTCCTTGACGTTCCAGCGCTCGGAGATGAATCCGGTGCCGAAGCCCAGTTCCTCGCCACGGCGGGCCTCGTCCATCAAGGTCGCCGGGCCCTCCCCACCCGCGCCGGCCAGCAGATAGAAGCCCAGTTCATCAAGCGTACGGTCACTCAATTCCAAACCCCTTGCTGGTAGCCGCAGTTCCAAACCTCGGTAATTTTGCCATCGACCACGCGGAACACCTCGATGCTGGCGATGTTGGTTTCGGTGCCGTCCTTGGTTTTGATCGTCGAGTCGTAGACGATCGCCACGTGTTCGCCGTCGTCGCCCTCGATGACGACGTTGAGGTCGAAGTGCAACGATTCGGCCGCCTGCCACATGTCCACCACCCGCTGGACCGCTTCGGCGTGGGTCAGCGTGCGGGAGGAACCGACCTCGTGCCGAATGACGGTGTCGCCCAACAACTCCTCGGCCAGCTCGATGTTGCGTTCGTTCCACACGACCAGGTTGTAGAGTTCGACGACGGTGCGCGCCGTCCAGGTGGGCGCCATCAGCCGGGCACCGCGTCGCGCAGGAACCGGTCGGTGATGCGCTGCACGCGCCGGGAGAAGATGTGCCCGACGTGGCTGCCGTCGTACCAGTACAACTGGCCGCCCCACCGTTCCTGCAACGCGTTGGCGGGCTCGCGCATCGCCATCCGGTCGTGCCACGCCCCGACGATCAGCCGGCGTTCCGGCGGCGGCGACGGCGTGACGGCCAGGGGGTCGATCACCGAGGTCAGCTGGGTGACGACGGGAGATTCCAGCAGCTCGCGGAATCCGTCGCGCGAGGGCCCCCAGCGCTGCAGGTGCCGCGCGATCATCGCGTTGAGTCCCAGGATGGGCGTGTACAGGGCCACCGCATCGATCTGTTTTTCCAGATGCGAGACCAGCGCGGCCACGGGGCTGCCCATCGAAATCCCTGCCACCACAACGGCGGTGCCTTGCCCCTGTGCCCAGCGCACCACGGCGCGCACCTCCGAGACGACCCGCATCATTCCCGCGACGTTGCCGAGCGGATCCATGTCGGGGTACGCCGGCCAGTGCCGGCGCCGACACCCGTGACCGGGCTGCACCGGCAGCGCGATGTTGAAACCCAGCTTGCGATGTATCCGGCCGATGCCGGACATCAGCAGGTCTTCGGTGCCGCCCTGGCCGGCGCCGTGCACCCATACCAGCCAGGGGCGGGGGCCGTCGCCGTGCCGGCACACGTGCACCACCGCCCGTGCCGGGCCGCCCAAGCCGTCGGCCTCCAAGCTCGGCGGCAGCGCGGGATCGTGTTCGAAAGTCACCCGTTCGTAGGCCAGGCCGGCGATGCGGTGCCGGCGTATCGAGGCTTCCCGCAACGGTTTCGGGTCGCCATGCGCGCGGTCGATGCCGAGCGCCGAGAGCTCCTCGGCCGCCGCAATGCAGGCATCGAGCGGCCGCATCGCCGCGGGGCTCCCGCCGAGCAGCGAAAAGCCGCTCAGCACAAGCTCATCGAGCATGACCTCACCGAACTGGCGCGCACCGCGCGGCGACAACGGGGACCAATTAGTGGACTCCTGCAGACCGGCCACGGTGCGCGGCACCAGCATTCCGAGTTCCCGGGCCGCGTCTTTGGCCAGGCTCAGCCCGTTCCATGCCTTCGCCATGTCGCTCACCTTCAACAGCTACGCCAGTTTGAACCCGGTGTATCCGCTTGCCGCGATCTCGTCGCAGCGCCGCCGGTATTCGGGGATTCCGCCGGTGTAGCCCATGTACATCCGTTTCTTGCCGGGCACGTTGCCACCGTTGTACCAGGAGTTGCACGACGGATGCACCAGCACCGTCGGCGCAACAAGCGCCGTGGCGTGGTCGATCCACTCCTGCTGAGCGGTGCTCAATGCCTCGATGGTGCGGATGTCGTGGGCGCGCAGATACGCGAGGCAGTCGCCGATCCACTCCACGTGCTGCTCGAGGGCGGCGACGAAGTTCGTCGCGGCGCTCGGGCTGCCGGGGCCCTGAACCGTAAAGAGGTTCGGGAACCCGGCGACCGCCAGACCCAGATACGACAGCGGGCCGTCGGTGGCCCAGAATTCGCCGAGCGAGACGCCGCCGCGGCCGCGGACGTCGATCCGGCTGAGCGCGCCGGTCATGGCGTCGAACCCGGTGGCGTAGACGATGACGTCGAGCTCGTGCAGCCGGTCCTCGGTGCGGACACCGGCGGGCGTGACCTCGCGGATCGGCGACTTGCGCAGGTCGACCAGTGTGACGTTGTCGCGGTTGAAGGTCTCGTAGTAGCCCTGGTCGATGATCGGTCGCTTACACGCGAACGGATGCACCGGCACCAGGGAGGCCGCGGTCTCCGGGTCCTTGACGATCCGCGCCACCGCCTCGCCGTACAGCTTGGCGGCCATCCGGTTGGCTTCGATGTCGAAGAAGATGTCGCCCCAGTTCAATGCGCCCATGACGCCGTGCTCCTCGATGGCGCGCAGTTGTTCTTCGCGCGTCGCCGACTTCAGCGGCGGCCTGCCCAGCATGTCGAGCAGGACGGAGAAGGCGCTCAGCCGGGCCGCGCCGATCGGGTGAGCGCGCTGGGCGGCACGGATCTCGCCATACCGGGCCTTCATGTCGTCAAGCTCGCCCGGCTCGAACCGATGCACCCGCCAGGGCAGGGTGTACGCGGGTGAGCGCTGAAACACCGACAGGTGCAGTGCTTCTCGGGCGACGACGGGGATGAGCTGGACGCCGGTCGAGCCGGTACCGATGACGCCGACGCGCTTGCCGGTCAGGTCAAAGCCTTCGGGCCAGCGGCTGGTGAACAGCGACGTCCCGGCGAACGTGCCCATGCCGGGGATGTCGGGTTCCAGCGGCACCGACAGGATGCCGGAGGCGGCGACGACGAAGGGAACGCGGAAGATTTCGCCGGCTTCGGTGCGCACCGACCACGTCGCGGCTTCGTCGTCGAACGTCATCGCGACGACCTTGGTGCCGAATTGGATGTCACGACGCAGGTCGAGCCGGTCGGCCACGAAGTTCAGGTAGGCCTCGATCTCGGGTTGCGCCGGCATCGACTCGGTCCACACCCACTCCTGCTGAATCTCTTCGGAGAAGCTGTAGGAGTATTCGATGCTCTCGATGTCGCACCGCGCTCCGGGGTATCGGTTGAAAAGCCAGGTGCCGCCCACGTTTTCGGCCATCTCCACCACACGGGTGCGCAGCCCGAGTTCCCGCAGCCGGTGCAGCATGTACAGCCCGGAGAATCCGGCGCCGATGACGAGAACGTCGAACGGGGAATCGGCGTCAGCCATCGTCACCGCCGGTGATCTTCAAGATGGTTCGGGTGAGATGCAGGGTCTTGATCTGCCAACGACCGTCCCGCTTCTCATAGGTCTCGTGGTAGTGCCCGGCCCCGTACAACTCGCGGCCGTCACCGAAGATCAGCAGGTCCTCCATCGCCCAGATGCCGGTCGCGGTGGTGGCCGAGGTGAGCGTGATCTCGGGGGTGTGGCAGTGATGTTTGGTGGCCACGCCCTCGAGGCCGCCCATCACCATCGGTGCGAAGTTCACTGGCCCCCCTCGGCCCCTCTGTCGGACGGCGCGGTCTGGGGGTCCGCACCAGCGGTGGACACCGCCATGTCGAGCGTCACCACGACGTCGGCGGCGAACACTCCACGCCAGGACTCGAGGTCTTTGGTGTCCAGGAATCGGCAGTAGCGCGCCTTCAGTTGCCGGATGGCTTCCAGCTCGTCAGCCGCCTCGGTCATGTCACTCCCCTTGCCGCGCGTGGGCCGGACTGCTGAAATCTATACTGTAATGGATTTAGTATCAACGATCGCGGGAGGCGCCGACGTGAAAGTTCCCTTCACCTGGAAGGTCACGGGCTGGTTCATGGTCGGCTGGTCCCCGGAGTTTCCTGCCGGCGAGGTCCGGCCGCTGCATTATTTCGGCGAGGACCTGGTCGCCTACCGCGACGAGTCGGGCGAGCTGCACGTCCTGGAAGCGCACTGCAAGCACCTCGGCGCCCACATCGGCCACGGCGGCAAGGTGGTCGGCGACTGCGTCGAGTGCCCCTTCCACGGCTGGCGCTGGGGCCCCGACGGCGCCAACAAATACATCCCCTACCAGCCGGACCGACCCAACCGCGCGCTACACCTGAAGGTGTATCCCGTCCGCGAGCAATACGACTGCGTGTTCATCTGGCACCACCCGGACGGCAAGGAACCGCAGTGGGAAATGCCGGACATCTTCAGAAAGTTCCCCCAATTCGAGACCGATCCGGCGGCCTACTACCGGGCATATCCGGAGTTTTCCCGTCGCGCGGAGCGCGAGCCGGTGCATCCGCAGATCGTGGCCGAGAACGCCCCCGACAGCGCCCATTTCGAGTACGTGCACCACGCCACGGTGACACCCCGAGTCCTCGACTGGAAGATCGTCGACCACGAGTGGCAGTTCATCGCCGGCTGGCCTGATGCGAACAGCGACGACCCCGAGGACCTCGCGTTGCGGTTCCACAGCCACCTGTTCGGCCTCGGCGGGGCCATCAGCGTTTTCGAGGGCGCGCAGAATCACCGGCTGATCTTCACGTGCACACCGGTCGACGATGAGTGTTCGGACCTGTTCTACTCGATCTGGTGGCCGCGGATCCCCGGCGATGACTCCCCCGTGCCGGAGGGCAAACTCCGGGAGGTCATCGAGAAGCAGTTCTTGTCCACCGTGTTCGACGACCTGCAGATCTGGCGCTACCAAAAGTACGTAGAGCGTCCGCCGCTGTCCAAAGTCGACGCGAAAGGCTATATGGCACTGCGGAAGTGGGCGACGCAGTTCTATGACGTCGCGCCGGTGGACGCCCCCGCATGACGGACCCGCTGGCCGGACTGGCCGCACCCGAGCACACGGCAATCGTCACCCAGGAGTGCCAGGGCGCGGTGATGGGTCCTGATGCCGGACTGGCCATGCTCGCCGCGGAGGCTCGCCGCGAGGCGCTGCCCAACATCGCGCGCCTGCTGCCCGCGGCCCGGGCGGCCGGGGTGCGCGTTGTGCATTGCCTGGTGCAACGGCGGCCCGACGGGCTCGGCTCCAATCACAACGCGAAGATCTTCGCGATGGGCGGCGGCAACCGGGTGGACATCACGCCGGGCACGCCGGGTGCGGAGTTGCTGCCCGAATTAGGGCCGGAGCCTTCCGATTTGGTGTTGCGCCGCTGGCACGGCGTGGGCCCGATGGGCGGCACCGATCTGGACGCGGTGTTACGCAATCTCGGCGTGTCGACCATCGTCGTGGTGGGCGTTTCGCTCAACATCGCGATTCCCAACCTCGTCATGGACGCGGTCAACGCCGCCTACCGGGTGGTCCTGCCCCGCGACGCCGTGGCCGGCGTCCCCGCCGACTATGGTGCAGCGATCATCGCCAACACGCTGTCGCTGCTGGCCACCGTAACCAGCACCGACGATCTGCTGCAGGCCTGGGACAAGGGAGCCCGATGACCGATACCGCTCCGGAAGTTCGCGGCGGGTTCCCCGACGTCAAGCCCGTCGAGGACGCTCCCGCCGAGCTGGGCCCGTTCGTCGCCGCGCTGCGTCGCCTGCAGGACCTGACCGTGTCCACCAAGCCGGACCCCGCGCTGTGGGCCGCCGCGACCGCGCACCTGGAGAACGCCTGCGCGCTGCTGGACGGCCACCAGGTCCCGGAGATCGAAGCGGTGGCCGGCCGGGTGCTGACCCTGCCCGGGTTGGCCCATCCCCTCCTGCCGCCCTGGATGGTGACCGAGTCCGGCCCCGACGGTGTGAGGATGGCCGGGCATTTCACCGCCTCGCACATCGGCGGGAACCGGGCCGTGCACGGCGGCATGATCCCGCTGTTCTACGACTGGTTGTTCGGCATGGTGGTGTCCAGCGCGGATATCCGGCCGACACGCACGGCCTACCTGCACGTCGACTACCGGAATATCACCCCGATCGACCAGCCGCTGAGCGCTCAGGGGCGCATCACCAAAGCCGAGGGCAGGAAAGTTTTCATTGACGCTACTATGACAGACGCCGACGGCACGTTGCTCAGCGAAGCCAACGGCCTGATGGTTCGCCTGCTACCCCACCAGCCGTGAGAGGCATGATGTCCGACACCACAACAACATTCACGGTGCCTGCCGTCGCGAAGGCCGTCGCGGCGGCCATCCCCGACCGCGAACTCATCATCCATGGGGATCGCCGGTACACCTACGCGCAGGTGATCGACCGCTCCAACCGGCTGGCCGCCTACCTGCACTCGCAGGGGCTGGGGTGTCACACCGAGCGCGACGCGCTGGCGGGCCACGAGGTGGGCCAAGACCTGCTCGGCCTCTACGCCTACAACGGGAACGAATTCGTCGAGGCGCTGCTGGGCAGCTTCCAGGCGCGGGTCGCCCCGTTCAACGTCAACTTCCGCTATGTGAAAAGCGAGCTGCAGTATCTGCTGGCGGACTCGGGGGCCACCGCGCTGCTCTACCACGCCGCGTTCGCACCGCGCGTCGCCGAGATCCTCCCCGACCTGCCACAGCTACGCGTGCTGATCCAGATCGCCGACGCCTCGGGCAACGACTTGCTCGACGGCGCAATCGATTACGAGGCCGCCCCTGGCATCCGTGTCCCCGGAACCGCCGCCGGTGCAGCACTCCGCCGACGACCTGTACGTCCTGTACACCGGGGGCACGACCGGCATGCCGAAGGGCGTGCTGTGGCGCCAGCACGACATCTTCATGACGTCCTTCGGCGGGCGCAACCTCATGACCGGCGAGCCGTCGCAGTCCATCGACGAGATCGTGGAGCGCGCGGCCGCGGGGCCGGGCGCCAAGCTGATGATCCTGCCGCCACTGATCCATGGTGCGGCCCAGTGGAGCGTGATGACCGCGATCACCACGGGCCAATCCGTCGTCTTTCCCACGGTCGTCGATCATTTGGACGCCGACGACGTGGTTCGCACCATCGAGCGGGAAAAGGTCGCGGTGGTGACGGTGGTCGGTGACGCGATGGCCCGCCCTTTGGTCGCCGCCATCGAGAAGGGGATCGCCGACGTGTCGTCGTTGGCGGTCGTCGCCAACGGCGGCGCCCTGCTGACCCCGTACGTCAAGCAGCGCTTGATCGAAGTGCTGCCGAACGCCGTCGTCGTCGACGGCGTCGGGTCGTCGGAGACCGGGGCGCAGATGCACCACATGTCGACCTCGGGGGCGGTCGCGACCGGCACGTTCAACGCCGGGCCGGACACGTTCGTGGCCGCCGAGGATCTGACGGCGATCCTGGAACCCGGGCACGAGGGGATGGGCTGGCTGGCCCAACGCGGGTATGTTCCGCTCGGCTACAAGGGCGATGCGGCCAAGACCGCCAAGACTTTTCCGGTGATCGACGGCGTTCGCTACGCCGTCCCCGGTGATCGCGCGCGCCACGGCGCCGACGGCTCCGTCGAACTGCTCGGCCGCGACTCGGTGACCATCAACTCCGGCGGCGAGAAGATCTTCGTCGAGGAGGTCGAAACGGCCATCGCGTCGCATCCCGCCGTGGCCGACGTGGTGGTCGCCGGGCGGCCGAGCGAACGGTGGGGCCAGGAGGTCGTCGCCGTCGTGGCGCTGGCCCAGGGCGCCCGCGCCGAGGCCGACGAGCTGGTGGCCCACGCCTCAAACACTTTGGCGCGCTACAAACTGCCCAAGGCGATCGTGTTCCGTCCGGTCATCGAGCGCAGCCCGTCGGGCAAGGCCGACTATCGGTGGGCGCGTGAGCAGGCGGTGAATGGCTGAGCGATGTCACTGCTGCAGAAGGACGAGACGCTGACGGCATCGACCGAGGTGCGAGCCTCCGCGGAACAGGTGTACGCCGTCGTCTCCGACGTCACGCGGATCCCGGAGTGGAGCCCGGAGACCGTGCGTGCCCAGTGGCTGGCTCCGGACCGTTTTCGGGCCTGGAACCGAAGGCGGCTGGGGCGGTGGCGGACCGAAGCGGTCGTCGCCGAAGCCGCACCGGGACAACGGTTCTCGTTCGTCGTTCAGGCCATGGGCGGGGACTGGACGCAGTGGACATATCTCATCGAACCCGGCTCCACCGCCGGCACATCGCGCCTCACCGAAGTCGTCCGGATGTGTGTCCCATTGCCATGGGCTGCAGTGGCGTTCGAGCGCCTCTTCTTGTTCATCCGGGATCGACGTAAAGATCTTCAAGCGAACCTCGAACTTTCGGTGGACCGGATCCGCACGATTGTCGAGGCAGGGAATCCATGAACTATCACGGGCGTATCGCTGTCGTCACGGGCGCCGGCTCCGGCATCGGCCGCGCACTGACGCAGGCTCTCACCCGCGGCGGGGCGCATGTCGCGGCCGCCGACATCGACGAAAAGGGCCTCAGCGAGACGCAAGCAACGAGCCCGCCGGGCCAGGTCACGCCGTACCGGGTCGACGTGGCGGACCGGGACGCGGTGCTGGGCTTCGCCGAAGACGTGCACCGGCAACTCGGGCCCGCCTCGATGTTGTTCAACAACGCCGGAGTCGACCTGTTCGCGAGCGTGGCGGACATGTCGTGGAAAGATTTCGACTGGCTCATCGGCATCAACATCGGTGGGGTCGTCAACGGCACCAAGGCCTTCCTGCCGCAACTCGTCGAGGCCGGTTCCGCCCAGCACCCGTCGCGGTTGGTGAACCTGTCCAGTGCCTTCGGATTGATCGCGGTGCCCTACCAAGGCGCCTACAGCACCGCGAAGTTCGCGGTGCGCGGTTTCACCGAGGCGCTGCGCCAAGAGATGATCATCGAACGTCACCCGGTGACCGTCCACTGCGTGCACCCCGGGGTGGTCAAAACCAACTTCGGGGCCAACATGCGCGCCGCCGAGACGGAGGACCCGGACCAGGCGGCCAAACTCTTTGCGCGCGCGGCAATCACCTCCCCCGAGAAGGCCGCCCGCCTCATTCTGCGTGGGGCCGAGAAGAACCGGGCGAGGATCCTCATCGGCCCCGACGGGCGCGTGATGGCGGCGATGCCCCGGCTGCTAGGCGCGCACTACGCCGCGGTGCAGGCCTATGCCGCGAGGGTGACGAATTCGCGTTCGGGGCGCGCCGGCGCCTGACTACGGCAATACCCGCACCGGGACGTTGTTCCAGCCCGCGACGTTTTGCATGTTGACACGACGGCAGCCCGCCCAGTCCACCTCATAGTGGGGCATGTGATCGAGCAGCTTCTGCAGTGCGACAGAGCTTTCCATGCGTGCCAGCGCCGCCCCGAGGCAGCTGTGGATCCCGTACCCGAATCCGAGGTTCTGCGCCTCGGTGCGGTCACGCTCGATGTCGAAGACCTCTGGCTTCGTCCACGCGTCGGGATCACGGTTGGCCGAACCCAGCAGCAAAAACACCGGCTTGCCGGCGGGGATGGTGACGCCGTGCAGGGTGACGTCTTCGCGCGAGCAGCGCACGTTGTACTGGTTCGGGGATTCGTAGCGCAGCACCTCTTCGACGGCCGCGGGGACCTTGCTGCGGTCGTCGAGCAGTTTCTGCCATTGCTCGGGATGGCGCGCAAACAGCACCACCGCGTTGGCCACCAGCTTGGTCACCGTCTCGGCGCCGGCCCCACCCAATAGCACGGCGAACTGGGCGATTTCGATATTGTCCAAGGCCGTGAGCTCACCGTTCTCGCGCTCGACGCGGGCCGCCACCAGGGCGCTGATCATGTCGTCGCGCGGGGCGGCCCTGCGCTCCTTCACCAACTGGTAGTAGGCGATCGCCATCTGCGTCGCGGCCTGCACGCCGGCCTCCGACATCTCGACCTCGCCCGGCTCGCGGTGCAGGAACGTGTCGAGCCACAGCCGGATCTGCTGACGGTCCTCTTCCGGCACCCCGAGCATCGTCGTGATGACCTCGACGGGGAACAACGCCGAGAAATCCTGGACGACATCGAATCCCGCGGGGTCGGTGGCGTCGAGATAGCGGTCGACCAGTCCGGTCACCAGCGGGCGCATCGCTTCGATCGCGCGCGGCGTGAACACCTTGTTGACCAGGCCGCGCATGTGCCGGTGCTCGGGCGGGTCCACCATGATGATCGACTTGTGCCCCATCGGTTCCTCGGAGCGCACCGCCGCGAGGTCCACGCCGCGCGCCGACGAGTACGTCTCGAAGTTCTTGTACGCCGCGGCGACGTCCACGTGGCGGCTCAGCGCGTAGAAGTCGTACCGTTCGCTGTAGTAGACCGGGGCTTCCTCACGCATCCGTCGGTAGGTTTCGTACGCCCCGTTGAAGAAGTCCTCCGAGAACGGGTCGAATTCCAAGGCGACGGTCATTTCGCAACTTTCTTGAGGCGGCGGTGCGTGCGGGCCCGCGCGATTCGCAGGGCGGTGTTGGCGTAGAACCGCAACGAACTGCCGAACGGCGGCGCCGCGGTTCCGGTGATGCTGAACGGCAGGTCATTGCCGACCACGGTGCGGTAATGGCTGAAGGTGTCGAACCCGGCCTTGCCGTGATAGGCGCCCATCCCGCTGCGCCCCACTCCCCCGAACGGCGCCGCGGATGGGATCATCTGCGCCGCAAAGTCGTTGCGGGCGACGCCGCCGCTGCGGGTGTTGCGGACAAAGCTGCGGAAATTCTCGTCGTCGGGACCGTACCAGTACGCCACCAGCGGCGCCGGCCGCCCGTTGATGTAGTCGATCGCCTCGTTCAGACGGGAGTAGCCCATGACGGTCAACACCGGGCCGAAGACCTCTTCGTCGGCGATCCGCATCCGGTCGTCGATGTCGCGGACAATGGTGGGCGCAATTTTGCGGCTGGCGCGGTCGGGCAGCGACTCGCCCTCCGGGCCAATCGTTTCCACGCGGGCGCCGTGTGCCCGCGCGTCGTCGATCAGTCGTACCACTCGGTCGAAATTGGCCTGGTTGACGCTGGAGCAGTAGTCGGCGTTGGCGATCACCGTCGGGAACATCCCGCGCAACGTTTCGCGGGCGGTGTCGACGAAGCTGTCGAGGTGGTCGTCGGGCACCATGACGTAATCGGGGCAGACGCATACCTGTCCGCCGTTGACCATCCGGGCCCGCGCGATGCGCGCCGCCGATCGCGCAATGTCGGCGCCCGGCGCAACCACCACGGGGTTCTTGCCGCCCAGTTCCAGGGTCACCGGAACGAGGTTCTGGGCGGCCGCGCGTTGGACCAACGCACCCACCGACGGCGAGCCGGTGAAGAACAGATGATCGAACGGCAACGCCGCGAAGGCGGCCGCGACGTCGGCGCCACCGGTGACCACGTCGAGCTCGGCCGGGTCGAAGTACTTGGGCGCGGTCGCCGCCATCAGATCCGCGGTATGCGCGGTGATCTCCGACATCTTGATCATCACCCGGTTGCCGGCGGCGAACGCCGCCGACGCGGGCAGCACCACGAGGTTGACCGGGAAATTCCACGGACCGATCACGCCGACGACGCCGAGCGGGGTGGGCTCGACTTCGGCCCGCAGGCCACACAGCCGCGCGGCGGGCATCAGTTTGGCCGGACGCATCCATTGCGCCACATGGGATCTGGTGTGCTCGACCACAGAAGTGATCCCGATGATCTCGGTGAACAACGAGGCCGCCTTGGACCGGGTGCCGTAGTCGGCGGCCATGGCATCGATGAACGCGTCGCTGTTGTCCAGCAGCAGCGCCATCAGCCGATCGATACGGTTGCGCCGGACCGCGGCGGTGGGCGGCCCCTCGGCCACAAAGGAGCGCCGTTGCCGGTCCAGCATCGCCCGTAAATCGGCTTGCCGCCGCCCCGCCGGACCGTCAACCTGTTGGCCAACTGAACCCATGGCTGCACAGCTTACGGCAGCCGTAGCCGCGTCGATATAGTCTACTGTAATCTTTACAGTACGACCGTGTACCCGAGCCGGAGAGCAGCCGTGGAAAGTCAGCTTCAGGATGCCGTCACCGGCGACAAGCCGGGCGACTACCTGCGCGACCCGTACCCCTACTTCGCGCGGAAGCGCAGCGAGGGCGGGGTTTTCCACGGCACCGTCATGGACTACTCCAAGACCCCCGAGTCGCTGCGACCCAAGCGGTCCTTCGCGGCGGTGTCCTTCGACGCGGTGAACAAGGCGTTTCGTGACGGCCGGGTGTTCAGTTCGGCGATGTACGACACCACCATCGGCCTGTTCATGGGGCCGACCATCCTGGCGATGGAGGGCAAAAAACACCGCGACCACCGCAACCTGGTGTCCGCGGCGTTCAAGTCCAAGGCCCTGGCCCGCTGGGAACCCACCGTCGTCCGGCCGATCTGCAACGCCCTCATCGACGAGTTCATCGACTCCGGCCGGGCCGATCTGGTCCGCCAATTCACCTTCGAGTTTCCCACCCGGGTCATCGCCACCCTGTTGGGTCTGCCGGCAGACGACCTGCCCATGTTTCACCGACGCGCGGTCGAACTGATCAGCTACGCCGTCAAATACGAACGCGCCTTCGAAGCGTCGGCGGCGTTGAAGGACTACTTCCTCGAGCAGATCGAAGCGCGCAGGGCCGAGCCGACCGAGGACATCATCGGCGACCTGGTCACCGCCGAGATCGACGGCGAAAAACTCAGCGACGAAGCCATCTACTCGTTCCTGCGCCTGCTGCTGCCCGCCGGGCTGGAAACCACCTATCGGTCCTCGGGCAACCTGCTGTTCCTGTTGCTCACCCACCCCGAGCAGCTCGCCGCGGTGCAGGCCGATCGCACCCTGATCGCACCGGCGATCGAGGAGGGCCTGCGCTTCGAGACGCCGTTGACCACGGTGCAGCGGTTCACCTCCGAAGACACCGAACTGGAAGGGGTCACGATCCCGGCCCGCTCGGTGGTCGACCTCTGCATCGGCTCGGCGAATCGCGACGGACACCGCTGGGAGCGCCCGGAAGAGTTCGACATCTTCCGTGCGCACGTGCCGCACATCTCGTTCGCCGCCGGGGAGCACACCTGCTTGGGTCTGCACCTCGCGCGCATGGAGACCCGGGTCGCGCTCGAATGCCTGCTGGATCGGGTGACCAACATCAAGCTGCTCACCGATGACGATCCGCATGTCCACGGTCAGCCGTTCCGTTCGCCGACCGCGCTTCCGGTTACGTTCGACGCGAAGTAGGGTCCCGGGAATGGTCAAGGTAATGCAGGGCTTTCGGGTCCTCGAGGTTGCGCAGTTCACGTTCGTCCCCGCCGCCGGCGCGATCCTCGCCGACTGGGGTGCCGACGTCATCAAGGTCGAGCATCCGGCGCGCGGCGATACTCAGCGTGGCTTCGTCAACATGGGTGGCTTCCAGCTCAATCCCGACCGGCATCCGCTGATAGAGCATCCCAATCGGGGCAAGCGCAGCGTCGGGATCGACGTCTCCACGCCGGGCGGTCAGGATGTGATCTACGAACTGGCCAAGTCCGCCGATGTGTTCCTGACCAACTACATGCCCGCGCAGCGGCAGAAGCACAAGTTCGACGTGGAGCACATCCGCGCGGTGAACCCGAACATCGTGTATGCGCGCGGCTCGGCCTACGGCGACAAGGGCGCCGAGCGTGACGTCGGGGGCTATGACGGGACGGCGTTCTGGACGCGCAGCGGGGTGGGGTACGCGCTGACCCCCGAGGAGTTGGGCGGTGCACTGGGACAGGGCATTCCCGCGTTCGGGGACTCCATTGGCGGCATGTTCATCGCCGGCGGCATCTCGGCCGCGCTGCTACACCGCGAGCGGACCGGCGAAGCGCTCGAGCTGGACGTGTCGTTGCTGAGCACGGCGTGGTGGGCGGCGGGCGCGAGCGTGACGCAGGGCATGGAAACCGGCGAGGTCATGCGCACCCCGATGCCCGGATCCGCGGCCGCATCGGTGAATCCCTTCCTGGGCAACTACTTAACCTCCGATGGTGGCACGATCAACCTGTGCATCGTCAGCCCGACGGGCTACATTCGCGACACCTTCGAGCACCTCGGCATCCCCGAGGCGGCCGACGATCCCCGTTTCTGCGACGTGCTGCCGTTGATCCAAAACGCCGACGCTGCCGCCGAGCTGATCGCAAAGGCCTTCGCCGGCAAGCCCTTCGACTACTGGCGACAGCACCTGAAAACGATGAAAGGCCAGTGGGCGCCGTTCCAGAGCCTCCTCGATCTGGCCGACGACGAGCAAGCCGTCGCCAACGACATGATCGTCGAAGTCGAGTCCAACGACGGCGGTGCACCATTCAAGGTCGTCCGCGGGCCGGTGCAGTTCAACCACGAACCGCTCGTCACCACCCGGGCCCCGCAAGCATCCGAGCACACCGAAATCGTCCTGATGGAACTCGGGATGGACTGGGACCGCATCGCCGAACTCAAAGACTCAGGAGCCATCGCATGAATGAGGAGCAGTGGCGCGCATGAATCGCGCCGACGACGATGCAGAACGAAGTGATGAGGAGGAGTGGCGCCATGAATGACGTCGCGATCATCGGCGTGGCCCTGCACCCCTTCGGTCGCTTCGAGGGCAAGTCCGCGATGGAGATGGGCGTCGACGCGATTCGGCTCGCGGTCGACGACGCGGGCGTGCAGTGGAAGGACATCCAGGCCGCCACCGGGGGCAGCTGGACCGTCGCCAACCCCGATGCCATCGTCGGCATGGTCGGGCTCTCGGGCATCCCCTTCACCAACGTGTTCAACGCCTGCGCAACTGCTGCCAGCGCCGCCAAGGCCTGCGCCGACGGAATCCGGTTGGGCGACTACGACATCGGAATTGCCGTCGGCCTGGACAAGCATCCACGCGGGGCGTTCACCGAGGACCCGGCCCTGGTCGGGATGCCACGCTGGTACGCCGAGAACGGTCAGTACCTCACCACCCAGTTCTTCGGCATGAAAGCCAACCGCTACCTGCACGAGCATGGCATCTCCCAGCAGACGCTGGCCAAGGTGGCGGCCAAGAACTTCCGCAACGGCGCGCGGAACCCCAACGCGTTTCGGCGCAAACCGATTCCCGAAGACGAGATCCTCAACTCGACGATGCTGAATTACCCGCTCACCCAGTACATGTTCTGTGCGCCCGACGAGGGCGCCGCCGCCGTGGTCATGTGCCGCGCCGACATCGCACACCGCTACACCGCCAAGCCGATCTTCCTGCGGGCGGTCGAGGTACGCACCCGTCGCTACGGCGCCTACGAGGTGAACACTACCTTCGCCCCGGTCGACGAGGACGTGGCGCCGACCGTGTATGCCGCGAAGGCCGCGTTCGAAAAGGCCGGTGTGGCACCGGAAGACGTCGACGTTATTCAGCTGCAGGACACCGACGCCGGGGCCGAGATCATCCACATGGCCGAATGCGGTTTCTGCGCCGACGGCGAGCAGGAGAAGCTGCTGGCCGACGGCGCCACCGAGATCACCGGCTCGATGCCGGTCAACACCGACGGCGGGCTGATCGCCAACGGCGAACCGATCGGGGCGTCGGGCCTGCGGCAAATTCACGAGCTGGTGCGCCAACTCCGCGGCGAAGCCGGCGATCGTCAGGTGGCCGGTGAACCACGCGTCGGATTCGCTCAGCTCTACGGTGCGCCCGGCACCGCCGCGGCCACCATCCTGACCACCTAGCGCGAGCAGACGCAGAATCGCACGATTCGCGTCTCGAACGTGCGATTCTGCGTCTGCTCGCGCAACGAAAGGGCACCTTTTCCGATGGCTCAATTCACCGGAGCGCCGATCTTCGACGCCGACCAGCACATGTACGAAACGCCCGAAGCGCTGACGAAATACCTTCCGGAAAGGTATTCGCGGGCCGTCCAATTCGCCCAGATCGGGCGGCAAACCCGCATCGTGATCAACAACAAGGTCAGTGACTTCATCCCCAACCCGACGTTCGAACGCGTCGCGGCCCCCGGCGCGCACGAGAAGTTCTTCGCCGGGGAAAACACCGAGGGCCTCACGTTGCGCGAGATGCAGGGACCGGCCATCGCGGCGCCGGCCGCGACCCGTAACCCGGTCGATCGGGTGGCCGAACTCGACCGCCAGGGTGTCGTCGAGGCGCTGAACTACCCCACGCTGGCCAGCCTGGTCGAGCACTCCTCGGCCGACGACCCCGAGCTCACACTGGCGATCATCCACGCGTTGAACCAGTGGATGGCCGAACACTGGACCTACAACTACGGCGACCGCGTCTTCTCCACACCCATCATCAACCAACTTGTCTGAGGTCGACGCCGCGCAGCGCGAACTGGACTACCTTCTGGCCAACGGCGTCCGCGCCGCGCTGATCAAACCGGGTCCCGTGAACGGCGTCCACGGCTGGCGGTCGCCGGCGCTGCCCGAATTCGACCCGTTCTGGCGCGACGTCGAGGCCGCGGGCCTGCCGATCGTGCTGCATGCCAGCTACCCTCCGCTGGACGATTACGTCGGCACGTGGGAACCGCCCCACACCCAGAATTTCATGGCCATGAGCGCATTTCGCTGGATGGTGCTGGGGCACCGCGAAATTGCCGACATGATCACCAGCCTGATCTGCCACGGGACCCTGACCCGGTTCCCGAAGCTGCGCATCGCCAGCGTCGAGAACGGCAGTTCGTGGATCTTCCCGTTGTTCAACGACTTTGAAGACCTATACAAGAAGATGCCACAGAACTTCCCGGAGCATCCCCACGACGTGTTCCGCCGCAACATCTGGGTGAGCCCGTTCTGGGAGGGTTGCGTGGCCGACGTCGTCGACACGGTGGGATGGGACCGAGTGCTGTTCGGCTCCGACTACCCGCACCCCGAAGGCCTCGCCGAACCCAAGGGCTTCTGGAAATACGCCGACAACATGGACGAGCGGCGCACCTATGACTTCATGGGCGACAACGCGCGCCGGTTCATGGGCCTGCCGATCGCCAACCCCGACCCGGACGCCGTCAACCCGCCCGCCCTCGCCGGCACAGGTTAAGCCCGCCGAGCGCTAGGAAGCCTTCTGCGCGACCGGCGCGTAGGCCGGCTTGCCCAGGCCCAGCACGTACTGCGCGATCATGTTGCGGAACACCTCGAGGGTGCCGCCGTAGATCCCGACCAGCGGCGCGAACCTGAACACGTACTCCGCGGCGCCGTCGTCGGCCGCGCCGTCGGTGCCGATCGGCAGCGCGGACGCCGTGCCGAGGATGTCCATCAGGTCCGGGGAGATGTCACGCATCGTCTGCGCGAGGGCGACACGGCCGAAAATGCTGGGCGCACTGAGCGCCGCTTCCATGCGCGCGGCGCTGCGCCCCAACCGGTACGCCACCGCCGCATCGTCAATGAGCCTGCGCCCGTTCGGATCCCGCTCTGACACCTTACCCGCGGCCTTGTCCAGCGCGTCGGCCATGAACCCGGCCTGGTGCATCATGATCGACACGTCCTGCAGCCCGTCGGGGGCGGCCGCCACCGCGCCGTGCTCGACGTTGAGCGGCTCGCGCAGCACCGTCCAGCCCGCGTTCACGTCGCCTAGCCGGTACTTGTCGTCGACGCGCACGTCGCTGTAGTAGACGATGTTGGTGCGATCGCCATCGACGGTGCGGATGCCCTGGATCTCGATGCCCGGGGAGTCCAGCGGGACCAGGAACATGGTAAGGCTCTTGTGCTTGGGGGCAGCCGGGTCCGTGTTGGTGATGAGGAAAACGTACCGGCAGTTGTGGGCACCGGTGGTAAACATCTTGGAGCCATTGATAATCCAGCCGTTCCCGTCCCGCACCGCGCGGGTCTTACAGGTGGCGATGTCGGATCCGCCTTCGGGTTCGGTGTAGCCCAGGCACAGCCGAACGTGCCCGCTGAAGACGCCCGGCAGCACCTCGTCCCGCAATTCGCTCGACCCGAACCGCGCGACCGAACGCGCCACCATGGCGGTGGTGCCCCAGGTCACCCAGGGCACGTGGGCACGCCGCTTCTCGAGTTCCCAGATGCGGCGATGCACGCGGCTGAAGCCGCCTTCGGCTTCCGGCTTCCATTCGCGTTCCAGGTATCCGGCGGCGCCCAGCGCCAGGTGCACCCCTTCGTCGAAGTTGTCGCCGGTCTCGCGGTCCCGGCGCTTGACGTCCTCGGTCACATGGGTGCGCAGGAATTCGCGCGCTTCGTCGAGGAAACGCCGATCGTCGTCGGACAGCGTGACACGTGAGAAATCCACTATGCGCCCTTCCTCGAGTTGCCTTCGCGCGCCGCGACGAGTTCGCCGATGTACTTCGCGCTGGCCCCGGGATCCCCGCCGGCCAGTGCCCAGCCGCGGGCACGCACAAGATAGGCCGTCGCGGCCGCCTCCGCCGAAACACCAAGACCGCCTTGCACATGCACCGCCATGGTCGCGGCCTTGGGCGCCTCTTCCGCCATGAACACGAACGCCGAGGGCGCCAACTCGGGGCGTTCGTCGGGCTCGTTGTCGAGGAACCAGGCCGCGCGCCGCGCCAGATTGCGGCCGGCCTGCACGGTGATGGCGATGTTGGCCAGTGGATGGGAGATGCCCTGCAGCGTCGAGATCGGCACGCCCAGCGTGTAGCGGGTCTTGGCGAACTCGGCGGCGATGGTCATGGTCTCTTCCACCAAGCCCACCAACGCGGCCGCCGACAGCACCCGCCACTCATCCAGCGCGCGTTGATATTCCGCCGCCGCGCCGGGGCCGCTGGCCAGGACGGTTCGGGTGTCGGCGGTGGCCGGATCCACCCAGGCCATCGGCAGCCGACCGATGTTGTCCACCTTCGCCGGACGGGTGCCGAAGCTCAGCGCGACGACGTCCTCGCCGTCGCGCACGACGATCTGGTCGGCGATCGACCCGGTGGGCAGCAGCCGCGCCCCGGAGGCGCTGTCGTGCTGGGGATCGAACGCGGCCAGTCGCGTGCCCTGGACCACATCGGGTTCGGCCGCGCCGAGTCGGGCCAGCAGGCGCGCGGCGCAGACCTGGTCGATCCACGGCACCGGCGCCAGCGACCGGCCGATCTCCTCGGCCACCAAACTCAGGTCGACGAGCGTCGCACCGTCTCCGCCCGCGGATTCCGGCACGGCCATCGTGGTTGCGCCCATGGCGCACAACCGCTCCCAGAGGTTCTTGTCGAAGCCGGTCTCCTCCGCGGCGCGCACGGTCTCGATCGGGCAATGCGTCTTGAAGAAATCGCGGTACGCGGCCTGCAACGCCTCGTGATCCGACGTCAGGCTGTAGTCGAGCCTACGTAGTTCGTAACGGTCCATACTCAGCGTTCCTCCTGGCCACTGAAGAAGAATTCCTGGGCGTTGTTGTAGAGATAGTTTTCGAGGACGTCGGCGGGCAAGTCCAGCGCGGCGGCCTCGGGCACGACGCGGTGCATTTTCAGGACGGGCCAGTCGGAACCGAAGATCACCTTGCCCTTACCGCGCGTCCGCATGTAGTGCAGCAGGCTCTCCGGTAACCGTTTCGGCGACCACGCCGACGTCATCAGGCGCAGGTTGGCGTATTTGATCAGCAGCCTGATCGCGATGTCCCACCAGGGATCCGCGCCGTGGATCATGCACAGTTTCAGTTCCGGGAACCGCACGCACACCCGGTCGAGGTGGATCGGATTTTGCACCTCCCCGGGGATGGGCGGCCCGGGGATGCCGGTGTTGATGCACAGCGGAAGCTCGAGCTCGGCGCATTTGGTGTAGAGCGGGTAGTAGACGGCGTCGCTGGGCGGGTATTGGCCGTCCCCCCAAAAGCTCGGCCCCACAGCCGCATACGCCACGGGCAGGTCGTTGACGACGGCAGTAAGTTCCCGCAGGGAGGGCATCGGCCGCAGCAGGTTCACCCCGCCCATGGCCAGGGCGAACCGCTCGGGCTTGTCCTCGACGAATTTGCGCGCCGTCACCGACGGCTTGGCGAGGTTGTCCATCAGGATGGCCTTGCGCACGCCGTGCGCGTCCATTTCGTCGAGCAACTCGGTCAGCTCGACGGGCGCGAACATGGACTCCGGCCCCTTGAAGTAGTCGTCACGCACCTTGAGCATCCAGGTCGGTTGCTTCTCGGTCTCGCCGAAGTGCACGTTGACCAGGCAATCGATTGCTTTCACGTGGACATCGGCGCCTTTGCTGTTGCGTGACGTTTCGCCCAACGGTAATCGGCCTTGCCGTTGCCCAAGCGTTGGACGTGCTCGACGAAGAGGAATTCCTTGGGCGCCTTGAACCGTGCCAGTTGCGTGGTGCACAGCGTGTGCAGCTCGTCTGCCGTCGCGGCGGCTTCCGACCGGAGTTCGACGAGGGCGACGAGTTCTTCTCCCCAGCGCTCGCTGGGGCGCCCGACTACCAGCGCGTCGGCGATCGCCGGGTGCGCGCGCAGCACCTCTTCGACTTCCTCGACGAAGACCTTCTCACCGCCGGTGTTGACCACCAGCGAGTCCCGGCCGAACAGCCGCAGGGTGCCGTCGGGCTCCAGCGCGGCGCGGTCGCCCGATATCACCACCCGCTTGCCGTCGATCTCGGGAAAGGTCTTGCGGGTTGCGTCGGGATCGTTGAAGTACCCCAACGGGATTCGTCCCTCCCTGGCGACCCAGCCCACCTCGGCCTCGCCTGGACGGAGAAAGCGGGTGTAGTCCTCGGAGAGGACCAGTCCACCCTCCCGCAGGGTGAACGTGTCGGTTTGCGTGTCGCGCCTGCTGTGACCGAATCCCATGTTCCCGGTCTCCGACGAGCCGTACCCGTTGATCACCGTGACCTGGGGGATCAACTCCACAAGGGCGCGTTGGTATTTCGGGTTCGTTGCGGCGCCGCCGGTGCCGATCGCGTACAGCGACGACAGGTCATAGGAGCCGCGGCGCAGTTCGGTCACCAGCGGCGCCGCGTAGGCGTCGCCGACCATGGTCATCAAGCCGACCTTCTCGCGCTGCGCCGTTTCGAGAACCGTTCGGGGGTCGAGCTTTTTGCCGGTGTCGTACATCACCACGGGCGTGCCGGCCATGATCGCCGAGAACGCCGTCCACATGCCGGCGGCGTGCATCAGCGGCGACACCGCGAACCACGGCGCCCCGGCCGCCCCGCGCACCTTGTCGTGAATCTCCTCAGCGCAGGCGTGGTCTGCCCCCACCATCGACGACACATAGATGTCGGACTGCCGCCACAGCACACCCTTGGGCCGGCCGGTCGTGCCGCCTGTGCAGATCATCAGCAGGTCGTCCGGCGACCCGACGACGCGCTGGTCGGTATCCCCTTGCGCCAGGGCGTCTTCCAGCGACACCGCACCCGGTAGGTGCGGGGCCTCGCTGCCGTCGTCGACCGCGATCAGCAAGTCCGCGCCCTCGCGGGCGAGGACGTCGGCGAACTGGGCGCCCAGCGCGCGGTGGTAGATGACCGCCCGGGGCTGTACGTAATCGAGAAGTTCACCGACCTCGCGCGGGGTGTAGTAGTAGTTGATGTTCACCGGGACGGTCCGGGCCTTGAGGCACCCGATGACCATGTCGGGGTACAGATCGTTGTGCATCACCAGCGCGACCCGGTCCTGCCCGCATTCCCAGTTCTGCAGTTCCGCCCGCTCCCGGTGCGCGCCGAATCCCTTGCTCGCCAGGAAGTTCGCCAGCCGGCGGGTGCGGTCCGCCGACTCGGCGAAGGTGCTTCGACGGTCGCCGCACACCGTCATCGTCCGGTCGCCAATGACGTCGGCGATCTCGTCGAGCACCGCCCCGATGGTCCATTCGCTCACGGAAGTAACCGCGCCCCGGTAATCAAGCAGCCGAACCGACTTGGACGCCTAGGAGGTCTAGGGCGTTGTCTCGCATGATCTTTCGAACATCGGACTCGCTGAAGCCCTTCAGCTCCTCGGCGAACGACACCGGCGATGCGAGTCCTTCCCCGTGCGGCCAGTCGGAACCGAACAGGATCTTGTCGACGCCGATGACCTCGGCCAGCTCCGGCAGATCGTCCTCGTAGTAGGGGGCGATCCACACGTTGTTGCGCAGCTGCTCCACCGGGTCCTCGGGGAAATACTGCGGCTGGGTGTTGGCCGCCTTCTTGAGGCGCTTGATCAGCCGATGCACGAAGTAGGACCCGTTTTCGATGCTGACCGCCTTGAGTTTCGGGTGGCGGGTGAACACGCCGTGCACGATCATCGAGGCCATGGTGTCGTGAATGGCCCGGTCGTCCAGCAGCACCTGATCCAGCGGATCCTTCGCGCCAAAGCCCTCGAAGGTCGATTTCCCGCCCCACAGCGCGGCGATCGCCAGGTAACCGCTGTCGGAGAGGTGGAATCCCACCGGCACTCCCGCTTCGGCCAGCCTGGCCCACACCGGATCGTGGCTGGGATCGCCCAGCGACCGCGGCTTGACCAGCCCGGGCACCGGCGCGGGCCGCACCAGGACCAGCTTGGCGCCGCGCGCCAACACGAACTCGACCTCTTCGACGGCTTTGACCGGATCGGCCAGCGAGATGATCGGGGCGGAGATGATGCGATGGTCCGGACGGTCGAAGCCCCAGTCCTCGTCGAGCCACAGGTTGAATGCGTGCACCGAGGCCATCGTCGCCTCGATGTCGTGTTTGAGCGCCTCCTCGACCCCGCACGCAAACGTCGGCAGCATGAACACCGTCTCGATGTCCTGGGTGTCCATCACCGCGATCCGGGCGTCGCGGTTCTGGTACTCCGGGTGCTCGGCGAGCCGCTCGACCTTCATCAACGAGGCCGGGTCGACGCCTTCCGGGATCTCGCCGCGGAACAACAGGTCGAGGCAGCCCGGCACGATGATCGGGTCGAAGGTGACGTTCGGGATGAAGTGGTTGATGCGGTCGCCCATCAAGGCCCAGCTGCGTTTGCCGTCGCTGACGATCTGGACACCGCGCCGTTTGAACCGCTTGTCCAAATGGCGGGTAAACGAATCCAACGGTTCGTAGTAGTGATTGTCGACGTCGATCGCTCGATAGTTCAGGGTGGTCATGATGTTCCTTTCCGGCTGGTTAGGTGGCCAATGGCGGGAACCGCGGTGGCCGCTTCTCCAGGAAGCTGGTGATGCCTTCGACAACGTCGGGCCGCAGCAGCGACTCGTGCATGAGTGTTTCGGCGCGGGCGCTGACATCGGCGACGTCGCGCAGCGCGTCGCCGTAGGCCTGCCGCTTGATGACCGCCAGCGACGCCGGTGAACAATTGCGCGCGATGTCGTCGGCGTATGCCAGGGCGCGCGACATCAGTTGTTCGGGCGCGACGACGTCCTTGACCAGTCCGAGTTCCGCGGCCTCCTCGGCGAAGAACGTGCGCCCGCTCAACAGCAAGTCCATCGCCGCGCCCCAGCCGGCGAGCCGCGGCAGGATCCAGGAGATGCCGTACTCGGCGATCAAGCCCCGCCGGGTGAACGCGGTGGCGAATTTGGCTCCGGCGGCCGCGAACCGGACGTCACACATCAGCGCGTGCGTCAGGCCGATCCCGACGCAGGCGCCGTTGACCGCGGCGATGATCGGCTTGCGCAGCTCGGTGAGGAAATGCGGGTGGCGGTCGCCGACCAGCTTGGTGACGTCGGTGTCGCCGTCGCCGAGTTTTTCGTCGATGGATCCCGCGCCACCCAGGTCCGCGCCGGCGCAGAATCCCGTGCCGGCACCGGTCAACACGATCACCCGCACCGCGGGGTCGGCTTCGGCGCGGTCGATGCTTGCGTAGAAGCCCCTCGAGATGTCGGGGCCCCAGGCGTTGAGGCGCTCGGGACGGTTGAAGGTCACGACCGCAACACCGGTTTCGGTGGTTTCATACAGCACCGCCTCATCGGTGACCACACGGTCGGCGGCGCCCATATGACCGTCCCCTCATAGCTGACCAACTGGCGAGTTTGTACCCATACTGTATACCTATCGGTACCGCATTCCACAACTGCGCCCACACCCCCGTGAACGGCGACTAAACAGCGATTTTGGGCGCTCGCTTGGCGCCGTGATCAACCCTAGGCCGAGGGGCGGCGACGGGATGTGGCGATCGACACGCTGACCCATGTTTGCGTCGACCCCGGGATCGGGAACGCGTAGAGGAGCCGATCATCACATGGGGGAAGGAGAGGCAATGGTTGACACCCAGAGCGGACCGGTCGAACTCGTCCGGGGCATCGTGGAAGACGTCCTCGGGAGGACCAAGCAGGTCATCGGCATCATCATCGGCCACAACGACCTGATCGAAGAGGGCAAGGCCCAACAGGACAAGGCGGATGCGCAGCGCAGCGCCGGGAAAAAGGAAGCCGCCGCCGAGAAGGCCCGCGGCAAGGCCAAGGCGTACGAGCAGCGTGAGCGGGCCGAACAGCAGTAAACGGTCGGTCTGAGCGAGCGGGCCCGGTTCTTCACCGGGCCCGCTTCGCGTGGTAATCCCTTCTACTGCAACATCGTTTGGATCAAACCCAGGCGCTGGTAGGCGTGCTCGATCTGGGCCTTCGCCTCCGCGGGTAATTTGGCCTGCGGCGGGCGGGAATGTGGATACGCGCCGATGGGCAACCCCAGCAGCGACGCGGCGTACTTGAACGCGCCGCCCCAGTGGGTGAAGTAGTCCGCCCGACCCGGATAGCACGTCCACCACGATCCGACGTCGAGGTCGAACTGATCCAACCCGGATTCGCGGGCGTAGTCCATGGCCTCGACGAGCTTGTCGCCCTGCACCAAATCCCAATACTCGGAGAACAATCGCCGCTCGGGCGTCTCGAACAGGTAGCCCGAGGTACCCAGCTGCGCCGGGCACACGATCCCGTCGCGCAGCCACCCCGCCCGGTACACCGTTTTGTCGCATTCCCACACGGCCAGACCGGGCGCCAGCTGATGAAGCATGCGGCTGGCCGCCGGCCGGAAGGCGCCCTCCTTGGTGGCGCACACCGCGGGCACCTCGTGGTAGATGCGTGCGCTCTCGGCGGGCGTCAACACGTAGCCCGAGGACGGCGAATTGAACATGCCCAGAGCGATATTCGTGCGCTCAGCCACGTATTGGAAAAAGCGGAGCACGCCTTCGCCGCCGTGAGCCTCCATCATCGGCGTCTGGATGTAGACGATGTCGGCGCCCGCTTCCTGGGCGTGCAGAGTCAGATCCAAACAGTCCTTCGCCGATATCGCCGCCGTGCAGGCCTGCACCACCACACCGGGATTGATGCTGCGCGCCTCCTCTACCGCAACCTCCAGCAGGCGTTTCCGCTCGTCGAGGGTCAGCGACCAGAATTCGGCAATGCCGCTGGTGCACCACAACATCGGGTGCCCGAGATCACCGACGCAGTAGCGCACCAGTGTCCGGTAGGCGTCCCAGTCGATGTCGTCGCCGTCGGTCCCGCAGAACGGGGTGTAGAGGGAGTCACCGATCCCCCGCAATGCGCCGGGCGCCCACGCGCGTGCCTCTGCTGCCGTAGCCACAGTCGACTCCTTCTGTCTGCCAATCGATTTCTTCGACCCACGGTCAGGGAAGTCAGGTGAAGTCCGAACCGCCGTCGACGTTGATGTTGGCTCCGGTCATGTAGGAGTTGCGGCGCGAGGCTAGAAACGCTGCGACCGGGCCGATTTCTTCGGGGAGGCCCGCCCGTGGCATGTGCGCGGGATGACCGAAATGCTTGCCGATGGCCTCCATCAGGGCATAGGGATCATGGCCGTCGACGCCGACCGAATTCGCCCAGCCGACCAGTGATTCCGATGCGATGCTGCCCGGCGATACCACGTTGACCAAGATCTCGTCCTTGGCCAGCAGCAGGGACAGGTTCTTCGACACGCTCGTCAGCATCGATTTCGCCGCCGTGTACGCGGGCAGCATGACACTTTGTCGCTGAGTCGAGTGCGCCGAGAAGTTCACGATCCGCGCCCACTGCGCCTTACGCAGCAGCGGTAGCGCCGCCCGCACACAGCGCACCATGCCCAGCACCCCGTCTTCTACCGACTGACGCCATTGGTCGTCGGTCAAATCCTCGAAGGTACCCGCGGCGCCCGGCCCCACCGTGATGACCAGAGCGTTGAGTTCGCCGCCCCAGCGCTGGGAAAGCTCACCGAAAGCCGTGCCGACGGCGGCGTCGTCGCCGATGTCGGCGACGAGCCCGAGGGCGTCCGGGCTACCCCGTTGCGTGAGATCGGTCACCGCGGAATCCAGCGCGTCACGGCTGCGCCCGACGACCGCTACCCGGGCCCCCTCGTCGGCAAGGCAGCGCGCGGTGGCCAAACCCATGCCGCGGCTACCGCCGACCACCACCGCGGCGGCGTTTGCCAGCCCTAGATCCATTGCTTGACCCGCAGCTCTAACCTGGCCATTTTCGCCTGTCCAGCCGATTTACCAAAAAGCCTACGATAGGTATTACAGTAGCAGAGGGAAATTACGACACGAAAGCGTATACGCAGGTCAGTACCGAAGAGCCGGTAAATTCGATTTTACCGGCAACACGGCCGGCAGACCTCATGCACGAAACAGATTTTGATGGAGGTGCCCGTAGTGGCAAAACAGGCAACCGCCGATAAGCGTCAGCGACGCGAGCGCGGGTCCATCAATCCCGACGACATCATCAGCGGCGCATTCGAACTCGCCGAGGAGGTGTCGATCGACAACCTGAGCATGCCGCTGCTCGGCAAACATCTCGGCGTGGGTGTGACGAGCATCTACTGGTACTTCCGCAAGAAGGACGACCTGCTCAACGCGATGACTGACCGCGCCCTGAGCAAGTATGTGTTCGCCACTCCCTATGTCGAAGCCAGCGACTGGCGTGAAACCCTGCGCAACCACGCGCGCTTGATGCGTAAGACGTTCATGGGCAACCCAATTCTGTGCGACCTGATTCTGATTCGCGCGGCACTGTCTCCGAAAGCGGCACGGATGGGCGCACAGGAGATGGAGAAGGCAGTTTCCAATCTGGTGGAGGCCGGCTTGTCGCCGGAGGACGCGTTCGACACCTATTCGGCGGTTTCGGTTCACGTCCGCGGATCAGTGGTGCTGCAACGGCTGTACGAAAAAAACCAGTCGTCGGATATCGGACCCCGCGCCATCGAGGACGCCGTTGCCATCGACCCCGAAAAGACCCCGCTCCTTTCCCAAGTCACCCGAATCGGGCACCGCATCGGCGCCCCGGACGAGACCAATTTCGAGTACGGCCTCACCTGCATCCTCGATCACGCCAGCAGGCTGATCGACGAGAGCAACGCAGCCAAAGGCAAGGCGGGGGCGAGCCGCCAGCGCAAGTCGTCGACCGCGCGAGGTCGGTCCAAGGCGCCGGCGAATCGCTGACCTAACCGAAACCGCTTGTCACGCCTCGGGTTCGGGCACGTGGAAGTGCTCGTCGCGTAGCCGGAAGGCCTCCCTGGCGCCGTGCTGGGCGCGGGTCTTGACGAAGTTGAATTCGCCCGGCCCGAACTGCAGGTTGGTGCCGAAGGCGTGGAACAGGTAGCTGGCGACCTCCTCGCCCTGATACGCCTGGCTCTGCTCGACAAGCCGGAACGCCTCCTTGGCGATGACGACCCCGTCGGCCGGCATCTTCGCCGCCTTCTCGGCCCAGTAGCGCGCCCGGGCGGTCACCGCGCCGGGATCGCAGGTGTCCGTGAAGATTCCGAGATGTTCGATCGCGCCCGCCTCGATGATGTCACCGGTCAACAGCAGGCGCCGCGCCAGCACCGGCCCGAGCCGGTGGAAGAACATGTGCAAACTGCCCAGCGCTGGGCCCAGGAAGCGGGTTGCCGGCATGCCGATCTTGGTGTCCCGCGCGATGACGGAGATATCGGTCATCAGGGCCATCTCGAAGCCGCCACCCAGCGCGTAGCCGGCGATCTCCCCCACCGTGACCTTGGGGAAACCCATGAAATTGTGATAGAAGCCAAAAGACTTGCGGTCCACGGCAAGTCGGCGACGCTGACTCGGGCGACGCTTGGCTGCCGCATCGTCGGACGCCTTGGCCTTGTCGCCGTACCAGCCGTACGCATTGTTCATGTCGGCCCCGGTGGAGAAGACGCCCTCGGCTCCGCGCAACAACACCACCGTGAGGTCGTCGTCATCGGCCACCCGGTCCAGGCAACGGGCGACGGCCTCGCGCATGCTGGCGTCATACGAGTTCCGCTGTTGGGGATTGTTCAGCGTGACCGTCGCGATGCGCCGGCCTTGATCGATGTCGAAGAGCACGCGATCGTCAGAGGTGCTCGAAGCGGTCATTTGTCGGACTCCTTTCGGCGCCTGCCGAACCGCGATCCGGCAAGCTTCTCGGGCCGTGACGCCAACGTGTTGACCTCGCCCGTACACAGCACTTCGTCGTCGAGCCACAGTCGCGCGGTCGACGTGATACCCCGTTCGCTTTCCGAGCGCGCGATGTCGAATCGCAGCTCGGTCAACACCGGTGTCGGTCTGCGGAACGTCACGGCCAAGGACCGGGTCTTGCCGGAAAGGCCGGTGACGCAATTGTGGTGCTGGATCACGCAGTCGAAGAAGACGCCCAGGAATCCGCCGTGCACCAGTCCCGGTGGCCCTTCGTAGATCACCGGGAATTCGACTCCTCCCGTTGCCTTCTCGGCATCGAATTCGGTGAACCGGTACTCGGGGAAACACGGGTTGTAGGCGCCGATGTCGGTGGCGTGATTGAGGTAGACGCGCCGGGGATCGTCGGGCAGTTCGCCGATGCGCGGTGAGTTGTCCGCCGGCGCGGCGGCCGACAACTCGCGCTCCCACTCGGTGAACTTCTCCAACATGGCATCCACCGCCGGGTGCGGATGTTCCAGCGACACCAGGAGTGAGCTCAGGCGGCGCATGGCGGAGGCGGCGGCCACGGTCTGGTCAAGCGGCGCCTCGCCGAATCTGGCATCGTCGTCGGCGCGACCATCGGCGCCACTCCTCCTCATCGCTTACGCTCTGCATCGTCGTCGGCGCGGGCCATGATTCTCTCTTTCACCTGGGTAGTTTCGCAGGCAGCGTATCCTTGCTAACTTATACAGCGTATCAATCGTATTGCCTACTGTATGGGTAACCGTATCGGCGGAGAAAGGCCGGATCGACGGTGAGTCAAGGGGCCGGCGCGGCCGGAGCCGAGGGGCCGGTAACAGTGCACCGAGACGGTGCGGTGTTACGGGTGACGCTTGATCGCCCATCCCGGCGTAATTCGTTGACGCAGTTGATGATCGGGACTCTGGTCGAGTCGCTGACGGCTGCCGCGTCCGACGACTCGCTGCGCGCCGTGCACATCCGCGGAGCCGGAGACGATTTCTGCGCCGGCTCCGACTGGGTGGCCGCCAACGATCCCGGCGGCCAACGTCCCCGCACCGGTGATCTGGTGCGCCGGGTTCCCCATGCCGCTCACCGCGTGATCGAACTCGTCGCCGGCATTCAGCTGCCGGTGGTGTGTAGCGTGCGCGGGTGGGCCGTGGGATTCGGTTGCAATCTCGCCTTGGCCGCTGACTTCACCGTGGCCGCCGACGACGCGGTGTTCTGGGAGCCGTTCCTCGACCGCGGGTTCAGCCCGGACTCGGGGTCCACCTGGCTGGTGCCGCGGCTCGTCGGCCTTGCACGGGCCCGGCGGATGCTGCTGCTCGGTGAGAAGGTGAGCGGGAACGACGCGGCCGACTGGGGGCTCATTCACCAGTCGGTGAGCGGTTCCGACCTCGACCGCGCCGCCGAGGAACTGGTTGCCCGGCTGGCCTCCGGTCCGACGGCGGCGATCGGGCTGGCCAAGCAGGCCATGAACTTCGGACAGCATGCGACGCTGGGCCAGTCGCTGAACCAGGAGTTGTTCAATCTGGAGTTATCTTGCCGGACAGGTGATTTCAAAGAGGGCTTGGAGGCCTTCCGGCAGCGGCGGGATCCGGACTTTCGTGGACGCTAGCTCTCGGGCGTCGAGCGTGGGACCTACGCACGGGAACCGCCTCGAATTCGTCCATACGCCCCACACTCGACGTTCTCTGCAAAGCGAAGGGATGACCGATGCCCACTGATTCGTTCGACACCATCAAGTACGAGGTCGACGGGCACACCGCGACGATCACCCTCAATCGCCCGGACGCCCTCAATGCGCTCAGCCCGCACATGATCACCGAACTGCGGGCCGCCTACGACGAGGCCGAAAACGACGACAACGTCTGGCTGACCATCGTCACGGGCACCGGCCGGGCGTTCTGCACCGGCGCCGACGTCAAGGAGATCCCCGAAGACGGCAAGGTGATCTACGAGCGGCCGTACCTGTCTACGTATGACCAGTGGGAGGCTCCGCAGGAGGGCACGCCGCCCTTTCGCACCACGGCCAAGCCGGTGCTGACCGCGGTGAACGGAATCTGTTGTGGCGCCGGTATGGATTGGGTCACCACGACAGACATCGTCATCGCCTCCGAGCAGGCAACCTTTTTCGATCCGCACGTCAGCATCGGACTGGTGGCCGGCCGCGAACTGGTTCGGGTATCCCGCGTGCTACCCCGCTCGATCGCCCTGCGAATGGCCCTGATGGGCAAGCACGAGCGGATGAGCGCGGAGCGCGCCTATGAGCTGGGACTGATCAGCGAGGTCGTCGAGCACGACCGCCTGCTGGACCGGGCCCACGAGATCGCCGACATCGTCAATTCCAATGCGCCCCTGGCCGTCCGGGGTACCCGCCTGGCGATCATCAAGGGCCTGAATGTGCCGCTGCACGAGGCGGAGATACTCGCCGAAACATTCCGTGAGCGGGTGCTGCGGACCGAGGACGCGGCCGAAGGGCCCAAGGCTTTCGTCGAGAAGCGCAAGCCGAATTGGCAATGCCGGTGAACAAGCCGATGAGTTTCGAAACCATCCTGCTCGAGGTCGACGCCACCGATCACGTCGCCACCATCACACTGAACCGGCCCGAGCAGCTGAACGCGTTCAACCGCACCATGTGTGAGGAGATGGCCCGCGCCTGGCACGCGGTCAAACTCGACGAGTCCGTGCACGCGGTGGTGCTGCGCGCCGCCGGCGACCGGGCGTTCAGCGCGGGACTGGACATCAAGACGCCCTACGGGCAGCCCGAAAACATCTGGAATCACGAAGATCCCGGCGAATCCCTGAGTCCTAAATGGCAGAAAATGTGGAAGCCGGTGGTCTGCGCGGTCCAGGGGATGTGCACCGCCGGCGCGTTCTACTTCATCAACGAATCCGACGTGGTCATCTGCTCGGAAGACGCCACGTTCTTCGACTCCCACGTGTCGGCCGGCCTGGTTTGCGCGCTGGAGCCGATCGGCCTGATGCGCCGCGTTGGCCTCGGCGAGACGCTGCGCATCGCCCTGATGGGCAACGACGAGCGGGTCAGCGCCGACACCGCGCTGCGCATCGGATTGGTCTCCGAGGTCGTCGCTTCCGGCCAGCTCTGGGACCGCGCCCACGAGATCGCGGCGACCATCGCCGCCAAGCCGCCAACGGCGACTCAGGGCACGGTCAAAGCGATTTGGGAGTCGCTGGACAAGCCGTATCGCGCCGCGCTGGAACAGGGCCTCATCTACACCCGGCTGGGAAACCCGCTGGGCACCGCGGAGCTGGCCGCGCAGAAGACTCCCGGCGACGGGGCCACCAAACGCACACCGAAGATCCGCTGATGCCGCGTCACCCGCTCATCCAACGCATCGCCGATGTGCTCGACCTCGAACCAGACTCACGCGCCATCGAGTATGGCGGCCAATGGATCTCGTGGGAGCAGGTCGGCACCCTGGCGAAGCGCATCGCTGGCCTGACCGCCGGCGCCGAGGTCGGGATGCTGCTGCGCAACCGGCCGGGGCACGTGGCTGCGTTTCTCGGTGTGCTGCTGGGCGGCGGAACCGTGGTGGTCGTCAACCCGTCGCGCGGCGACGAGCGCACCAAGGCCGATGTCGCGAGGCTGCAGCTTCGGTTGATCGTCGGCGAGCGCGACGATCTGACGGCGCTGGTGACGCCGGGCACCCCGACGGTCGCGATCTCGGGACCGGCCGACGACGTCGACGTGTCCGGGCAACCTGGCGCCGAGCCGGGCCCGTCGACCGGTGTCGCGGTGCGAATGTTGACCAGCGGCACGACGGGCCCGCCCAAGCGAATCGACCTGACCTACGACATGTTGGCGCGCAGCGTGATGGGCTCCGAACCCGACCGCGCGCCGGCACCCACCGAGCTGCGGCGCGGCGTCGCCATCGTGAACTCGCCGCTGGTGCACATCGGCGGGGTATTCCGCGTGCTGCAATGCATCGCCGAGGCCAGGCCGTTCGTGCTGTTGGAGCGATTTGAGCTGAACGCATGGGTCGAGGCGGTGCGCACCCACCGGCCCCGCGCCGTATCGCTGGTACCGGCGGCCCTGCGCACGGTCTTGCACTCGGACGTGTCGCCGGCCGACCTGGACAGCGTCCGGGCCGTCACCTGCGGCACGGCGCCGCTGTCGGCCGACGATGCCGATGCCTTCACCGATAAGTACGGCATCCCGGTGCTGACCTCCTATGCCGCAACCGAGTTCGGGGGCGGCGTGGCGGGCTGGACCCTTCCCGACCATCAGCGGTACTGGCGAGCCAAACGAGGCAGCGTCGGACGGGCCAATCCGGGCGCTCAGCTCAGGGTGGTAGCCGACGACGGAACACCGCTCGGCCCAGACGAAGTCGGCCTGCTGGAGGTCAAGCCGGGCCAGCTGGGACCGGCCGCGCAATGGATGCGAACCACGGACATGGCACGCATCGACGCCGACGGGTTCCTCTGGATTGTCGGCCGCGCCGACCAGGCGATCATCCGCGGCGGCTTCAAAGTGATGCCCGACGACGTTCGCGCCGCGCTGGAGAGCCACCCCGCGGTGGCCGGCGCGGCGGTCATCGCCCGGCCCGACGAGCGGCTCGGAGAGACGCCGGTCGCCATGGTCGAACTGCGCGAGCCGGGTGCGGCCGACGCCGACGCGCTGGTGGTGCATCTGCGAGAGCGCTTGGCGCGCTACGAGATTCCTACTGAGATCGCGATCGTCGACGCCATTCCGCGAACGCCGTCGGGCAAACCCGATCTCGGCGCGATCCAGGAACACTTCCGCGAGCTCGCGGCGCCGCGCAACCATGCGCGCTGATCCTGTGACGGTCGCCGCGACGTTGCGACACCAGGCCCGGGCGCGCGGGGATCACCCGCTGCTGGTCTGCGACGGCGACCGCATCGGATACGCCGAAGCCGATCACCGGTCGGCGGAGCTCGCCCGCGGGCTGATGGCCCTCGGCGCCGGTAAGGGAACCCATGTGGGTCTCCTGCACCCGAACGGAACCGACTTCGTCGTCGGCATGCTGGCGGCGGCGCGAATCGGTGCCGTGGTGGTCCCGTTCTCCACGTTCGTCACCGCCCGGGAACTGCGCGAGCAGCTGGTCGACAGCGACGTCCAAATTCTGCTGAGCGCCGGGTCTTTTCGATCTCACGACTATGTGCAGCGACTGTCCGAGGTGATTCCGCGGGCCGACCTCGATTTCGGCGACCGCTTGTTTTGCGCCGCGGTGCCGCAGCTGCGCCACGTGGCGTTTGCGCACGACGCGGTGCGCGCGCTGGCCGGCAGCGTCGACGCGGCGCTGCTGCGGGCGAGCGAAGACGTTGTCTACGACTGCGATCCGCTGGCGATCGTCTACACGTCCGGGTCAACCAGTGCCCCCAAAGGGGTGGTGCATACGCATGGCGCACTGCTCGGACATCAGCGGAACCTCAACGCGATCCGCGGCCTGACCGCTTCGGACAAGCTGTTCTGCAATTCGCCGTTCTTCTGGATCGGCGGGTTCGCGTTCGGCCTGTTGGCCACCCTGGTGGCCGGATCAACCCTGGTCTGCTCCAACGCCATCGACGCCGGGGCCACGCTCGACCTGTTGGAGGCCGAAAGACCCACCATGACCAACGGGTTCGCGGCCGGCATCGCTCACCTCGCCGAGCACCCCAGCCACAACGCGCGTGATCTGTCGTCGATGCGGCGCGGCAACCTCTACCCGATCATGGCCCCCGACACCCGACCCGCCGACCCGGAGCTGCGGCACAACATGCTCGGGATGACCGAGGCCGGTAGTGTCGTCCTGATCAGCGAGGACGAATCCGACCAACCCGAGACGCGGCGGGGATCATTCGGCAAGCCCGCGCCCGGCTTCGAGACGATGATCGTCGATCAGGACGCCACCGGAGTCGGTGAACTCTGCATCCGCGGACCGTACGTGATGCAGGGCTACTACAAGCGCTCTCGCGAGGAGTGCTTCGACGCCGACGGCTGGTTTCACACCGGCGATCTGGTGCGCACCGACGACGACGGATTCGTCTACTTCGTCGGCAGGCTCAGCGCGATGGTCAAGACGGCGGGCGCCAACGTCTCGGCGGCCGAGGTCGAGCAGGCGATCACCCGGGTCACCGGCGCCGAGGCTTACGTGGTGGGCGTCCCCGATACCCAACGGGGAGAGCTGGTCGCGGCGGTGGTCGTGCAGCCGGATTTCGACGAGTCGGCCGTGCGGGAACGGCTCAAGGCGGAGCTGTCGTCGTACAAGATTCCCAAACGGTTTCTCTCCCTGTCCCGCGCCGATGTCCCGCTGTTGTCCAGCGGCAAGGTCGACACGCGGCGCCTGAGAAAGCTTTTCGATGCCTAGCACCATCGACCAACTGGTGCGGTTTCGGGCCCGGCACGACGCGGATACACCGATGGTGATCGATCCCACGTCGCGGCTCAGCTACCGCGAACTCGACTCCACCACAAGGGAACTGGCGGCCGTGTTTGTGGAAGCGGGCGTGCGCAAGGGCTCCCGGGTCGGGTTGATCATGCCCAACGGCACCCGCTGGGTACAGATCGCCGTCGCCCTGACACGCATCGGCGCCGTCCTGGTGCCGCTGAGCACGCTGCTGCAGGCCGGCGAACTCGTCGCGCAATTGCGGGTCGCCGCCGTCCAGTTCCTGGTGAGCGTCGAGGAGTTCCGCGGCCACCGCTACCTCGACGACCTCAAGGCGGTGCCCGAGTCCGAAATTCCGGCGTTGCAACAGGTTTGGTCGACCGATCAGCTCGACAGCGCCCCCGCGAGTGACCGGGCCCGCCGGATCATCGATGCCATGACCGAAACGGTCACCCCCGCCGACGCGCTGGTCATCATGTTCACCTCGGGCAGCAGCGGATCTCCCAAGGGCGTCCTGCACTCCCACGGCAACGCGCTGGGCGCCGTGCAATCGGGGCTGGCCGCGCGCTGCATCACCGGCGAAACGCGCCTGTATCTGCCGATGCCGTTCTTCTGGGTGGGCGGGTTCGGCAGCGGAATCTTGTCCGTCCTGCTGGCCGGCGCCACCCTGGTGACCGAAGAGATGCCCCGGCCCGAAACCACGCTGAGACTGCTGGAGCGCGAACGGGTCACCCTGTTTCGTGGCTGGCCCGATCAGGCCGAGGCGCTTGCGCGGCACGCCGGCTCGGTCGGCGTGGATCTCTCGGCGCTGCGACCCGGCAGCCTGGAAGCCCTGTTGCCGCCCGAGCAGCGCGCTCGGCCCGGGGCGCGCGCGACGCTGTTCGGCATGACCGAGGCATTCGGGCCGTATTGCGGCTACCCCGCCGACACGGACATGCCCGCCACGGCGTGGGGCAGCTGCGGAAAGCCGTTTCCCGGCATGGAAGTCCGCATCGTGGACCCCGAAAGCGGTATGCCCGTCGCGACGGGAACCGCCGGCATGATCCAGATCCGTGGACCGCACACGCTGCGGGGCATCTGCGGGCGCCGGCGCGAAGAGCTCTTCACCCCCGACGGCTTCTATTCGACCGGTGACCTCGGCCACCTCGACGAGCAGGGATTCCTGTTCTACCACGGGCGATCCGACGACATGTTCAAGGTCAGCGGAGCGACCGTCTATCCCAGCGAGGTCGAGCGCGCGCTGCGCACCATTGACGGGGTCGACCACGCCTTTGTCACCAGCGTGCCCGGCGCCGCGGGCGAACGGGTCGGCGCGGCGGTGGTATGCGACGACGCGCTCACCCGCGACCAACTTCATGCGTCGGCGCGAAAGTTGCTGAGCGCCTTCAAGGTACCCACGGTGTGGCTGTTGCTGGACTCCGACGACGACGTTCCGCGCGGCGGCACCGGGAAGGTCGACGTCCGCCGGCTGCGGCAGATGTTGATCGACGCGAATCAGCCTTAGGGGACCCGCGTCCAGGGTTGACAATTCTGCGACTCGAAGGCCTTGACCGCGGAATTGATGTTCGCGTACATCGGCCCGATGGAGGTATTCGTCTGCAGCACATGGTCCTTGTTCGCATCCGGCGTGCTGTAGGTGAACCACGAACACATCGAGTCCTGGGTCGGCACATTGTTTATCCACACGCCGAAGGCCGAACCCGAGCCGCCGGTGTGGTAGAGGCCCGGCGCGATATCGGGCCCGACGACAAACACGCCGTTGCCGGGGATCGGGTCGATTTGGTCGGCGCGGGCCGGCGCGGCGAGGGTGAGGCCTGTCAGCGTTGCAACGAATAGGGCCGATGCGCGAAGCGTTGCGGGCATCTTGTTCTCTCCGTCCGTCGCCCACCCTGATCGCAGCGTAGGCCCGGCCCGGCTGGGCGACAAGAGCTGGCGGCGGCTATTCCTCCACCACCACGCCGTGCGCGATGAGGTGATCGATCAGGGGAACCGCGCCGGCGGCGAGATGTTCCGACATCGCCGCGCGCGCGAGCTCGCCGTCGCGTTTTTTCAGGGCGGACAAGATCCGCCGATGGTCCCTCATCGACTGCTCGGGCCAGCCCTCGATGGCCGGAAACACCGATTCCGGCGCGTAGCGGGTGATCTGGGACATCAGCTGCGCGAGCTTCGGCGAATCGGCGGCAATGTTGATGGCCCGGTGGAATTCGTGGTTCAGGCCCACGGTGTGCTCGTGCTCATCACCGGCATAGGCATCCTCCAACTGCGCCTGGATCTGTTTGAGTTCGCGTAGCTGGTCGTCGGTGATGTTGAGCGCGGCCCGCGCGGCCAGCTCGCCGCCCACATGCGCCTGCACATTCGCCACGTCGGTGACGTCGCGGCCGGTGACCGGCAACACCACGAAGCCCCGGCGGGGCTGCTGGGCGATCAAGCCCTCGGCGCGCAACGCGAACAGCGCCTCGCGCACCGGTGTGACACTGATGCCCAGCTCCGCGGCCAGCTGGTCGAGCCGAATATACGACCCAGCGGCATAGCTGCCATCGAAGATCCTGCTGCGGATCAAGCGTGCAACGTCCTCGGAAAGTTGAGGCCGCGCAGCGAAATCCGGAACGCTCATCGTTTCACACCTGGTATTCGGCGAGCAGTCGCTTGCTGATGATGTTCTTCTGGATTTCGCTGGTTCCCTCGCCGATGAGCAGGAACGGCGCGTCACGCATCAGCCGCTCGATCTCGTATTCCTTGGAATAGCCGTAGCCGCCGTGGATCCGGAAGCTCTGCTGGGTGACCTCGGCGCAGTACTCACTGCACAGGTACTTGGCCATCCCGGCGGCGACGTCGTTGCGCTCCCCCGAGTCCTTCAGCCGCGCCGCATTTACCATCATCAGGTGTGCGGCTTCGACTTTGGTCGCCATCTCGGCCAGCTGGAACGCGATGGCCTGGTGCTCGGCGATCGGCTTGCCGAAGGTCTCGCGTTGTTGTGCGTAGCGCACCGCGAGTTCGAAAGCGCGAAGCCCGACGCCGCAGGCGCGGGCCGACACGTTGACCCGGCCGACCTCGATGCCGTCCATCATCTGGAAAAAGCCCTGCCCCGTGACCCCGCCGAGGACGTCGTCGGCGCCGGCCTGGTAGCCGTCGAAGATCATCTCGGTGGTTTCGATGCCCTTGTAGCCCAGCTTGTCGATCTTGCCCGGAATGCGCAGGCCCGGAACGACTTCGCCGAAGCCGACCGGCTTCTCGACCAGGAAGGCGGTCAGGTTGCGGTGCGCCTTGTCCGAGCCCTCGTCGGTGCGCACCAGCGTCGCCACCAGTGTCGCGGTGGCGCCGTTGGTCAGCCACATTTTCTGGCCGTCGATCGTGTAGGTGCCGTCGTCGTTGCGTCGGGCCCGGGTCCGGATCGCCGCGACGTCCGAGCCCAGCTCGGGTTCCGACATCGAGAAGGCGCCGCGCGTCTCGCCGGTCGCCATGCGCGACAGGAAGCGTTGCTTCTGCTCGTCGGTGCCGTGCTGGCGCAGCATGTACGCCACGATGAAATGGGTGTTGAGCACCCCGGACACGCTCATCCACCCGCGCGCAAGCTCTTCGACGCACAGGGCGTAGGTCAGCAGCGATTCGCCCAGGCCGCCATATTCCTCGGGGATCATCAGCCCGAACAGACCCATGTCGCGCAGCTGGTCGACGATGGCCTGCGGGTAGGTGTCGGCGCGTTCGAGTTCAACCGCGTTGGGGATGACTTCCTTTTCGACGAATTGCCGGACGGTGGCGATGATTTCGGTCTGGACTTCGGTCAGCCCGAGCGTCTGGGCGAGTTTGGTCATGTGCTGTGTTTCCTTCCGGCTGCTCAGCCCGCGATGGTCTTGGCGTCCGTCAGGCGCTCGACGTCAGCGGTGGTCAGCCCCAGCAACCGCTGAAGGATCTCGGCGGTGTCTTGTCCCAAGGCGGGCGCCGGCGCGCTGGCGGGATGGACCCCGTCGAACGCGGCCGGTAGGCCCGGCGCGAAGTAGTCGCCGAGGCCCGGTTGCCGCAACCGCGAAAACAGCGGATTGTCAGTGACTTTCGGTCCCGCCGCGACCTCGGCGAAGGTGCGGTAGCGTTCGAACAGCACCGTGGTATTCGACAGCGCGGCGGTGACCTCGTCAGCGCTGTGATCGTTGAACCAGGTGGCGAACAACCCGGACAGCACGTCCTGGTACCGGTACCGGTCGCCTTCGGACCCGAAGTCCACCCCGAGCGCCTCCGCGAGTGCCGACACAGCGTCCTGGGTGCCGGTGACCTCGACCAGATCGCGGAAGTGCCGCTTGGTCAGGGCGACGACCATGAACCGGCCGCCGTCGCGACTGGTGAAGTCCTGCCCGTACTGGCCGTAGATGGCGTTGCCCAGCCGTTCGCGTTGCGTCCCGTTGACCTGAGGTTCGGTGAGCAACCCCAGGTTGGCGGCGGTGGCCAGCGCGACGTCCTCCAACGCCAAGCTGATCCGCGTCCCCGCCCCGGACTTGTCGCGGCGATGGACGGCGGTGACGACGGACAGCGCGGCGTACAGTCCGCAGCACACGTCCCAGGCCGGCAGGACGTGATTGATCGGACCGGCATGATCGGCCGGGCCCGTGACAAGTGGATAGCCCAGGCCGGCATTGACCGTGTAATCCACGCCGGTGGAACCGTCACCGCGCCCGAGTAACTGGACGTGGATGACGTCGGCGCGCTTGGCCGCCAGGACGTCGTGACTCAGCCAGGACAGCCCGGCGGCGTTGGTCACGACGATGCCGTCACCCTCGACGATCAGGCGCTGGACCAGTGCCTGGCCGTCTTCGGAGCGCAGATCGATGGTGGCCGAACGCTTTCCCTTGTTCAGGCCCGTCCAATAGATCGACGTACCGTCCGCCGACAGCGGCCAGCGTTGCACGTCGGACGCACCACCGATCGGGTCGACCCGGATCACCTCTGCGCCAAGCTGATTCAGGGTCATGCCGCACAGCGGCGCGGCGACGAAGCTGGACACCTCGACAACGGTGAGGCCGTCCAGAGGCAGCCCGGGGTCGGTCATCTCGATGCGACCCGTTCGAAGACGGCGGCAAGCCCCTGCCCGCCGCCGATGCACATGGTCTCCAGCCCGTAGCGCGCCTGCCGCCGATTGAGCTCGCGCGCCAGCGTGGCCAGCATCCGTCCGCCCGTCGCCCCCACCGGGTGGCCCAGCGAGATTCCCGAACCGTGCACATTGGTCCGCTCATGGTCGGCCGCACCGAAATTCCATTCCCGCATCACCGCAAGCGCTTGCGCGGCAAAGGCTTCGTTGAGCTCGATGAGGTCGATGTCGGACAGCTGCAGGCCCGCCTTGGACAGCGCCACCTGCGTCGCGGGGACCGGCCCGATGCCCATGACGTTGGGCGCCACCCCCGCCACCCCCCAGGACACCAGGCGCACCAACGGCTTCAGGCCGTACGCGTCGGCCCTTTCCGGCGTGGTCACCACGCACATGGACGCAGCGTCGTTCTGCCCGCTGGAGTTGCCGGCCGTGACCGTGGCCCCCGGGTCGTCTTTCAGCAGAACGGGTTTGAGCTTGCCCAGCGACTCCACCGACGTGTCCGCGCGCGGGTGTTCGTCGGTGTCGATGACTTCCTCGCCGCTGCGCGTGGGGACGGCAACCGGAACGATCTCCTCGGCGAGGACGCCGTCTTTCTGCGCGGCCACCGCGCGCTGATGCGACCGCACCGCCAGCTCGTCTTGTTCCTCGCGTGAAATCCCGTACTGGCGGCGCAGATTCTCGGCCGTCTCCAGCATTCCACCCGGCACCGGGTAGTGCCGTCCGCCGGCGGTCGTGCGTCCCCGCGCCAGCCCGTCGTGCACCCGCACGCCGCCGCGAGCCCCGCCCCAGCGCATATCGGTGGAATAGAAGGCGACGTTGCTCATGCTTTCGCAACCCCCGGCGACGACGAGATCGTGGTCGCCATGGCCGACCTGCAGGCACGCCTGGATCACCGCCTGCAGGCCCGACCCGCAACGCCGGTCGACCTGCATGCCCGGAACCGTCACCGGCAGCCCGGAATCCAGCGCCACCACGCGCCCGATCGCCGGCGCATCGCTGTTGGGATAGCAGTGGCCGAGGATGACGTCTTGTACGGCGTCGGCCGCCAGCCCGGTTCGCCCGAGCAGACCCTTCAGGGCGGTGACACCGAGGTCGACGGCGCTGAGCGCCTTGAACATTCCGCCGTAGCGGCCGATCGGCGTCCGCACCGGCTCACAGATGACGGTTTCACGCATTGTGACTCCTGTCTTGATGCCGAGCAGACGCAGAATCGCATTGATGCCGTGCGGATTGTGAGATTCTGCGTCTGCTCGCGCGAGTTCTCACAGGTGTCGGCCGCCGGTGATTTCCATGACGGTGCCGGTCATATACGACGACAGGTCGGAAGCCAGGAACAGTGCCACGCTGGCGACTTCGCTGGGCTCGCCGGCCCGGCCCATCGGCACCTCGGCCACCTTCGAATCCCAAATGCGCTGCGGCATGGCCTCCGTCATCGCCGACCGGATCAAACCGGGCGCGATCGCGTTGACCCGGACGCCCAGATACGCCAGCTCTTTGGCGGCCGCCTTGGTCATGCCGACGATGCCGGCCTTGGCCGCCGAGTAGTTGGTCTGGCCGACCATGCCGACCTTCCCCGACACCGAGGACATGTTGATGATGGCGCCGCGCTTGTTTTCCCGCATGATGGCGGCGGCCAGCCGGGTGCCGTTCCAGGTTCCCTTCAGGTGGACGTTGATGACCTGATCGAACTGCTCCTCGGTCATCTTGCGCATCGTCGCGTCCCGGGTGATCCCGGCGTTGTTGACCATGATGTCCAGGCCGCCGAACCGCTCGACCGCGGTCTGGATCAGCGTCTCGACGTCGGATGACTGCGTGACATCGCAACGGACCGCGATCGCGACGTCGTCACCGCCCAGCTGCTTGGCCACCACCTGGGTTTCCTCGAGATTGACGTCACCGAGCACGACCCGCGCACCCTCGGCGACGAAGCGCTCCGCGATGGCCAGACCGAGTCCTTGCGCTCCGCCGGTGATTACTGCGGTCTGACCTGCCAACAACGCCACCTGGATCACACATCCTTCTCTGTTATCGCCGCCATCGGGCACCCATCAGCCAAATATCATATTTGATATAGGATCCTCCCCTGAACCGGGGTGCCCCGGATCGGGAGAGGAGCGTGGAGCCGATGGCCACCGCCGAAATCGCCGAAGTCTCCGACGAGGACTTCCGCGAGATCCTGGCTCAGACAAGGCAATTCGTGCGCAGCGCGGTGGTCCCCCGCGAGCAGGAGATCCTCGACGACGATCGCGTCCCCGACGACCTGCGCGACGAGGCCAAGCGGATGGGCCTGTTCGGCTACGCGATCCCCCAGGAGTGGGGCGGCCTCGGCCTCAACCTGATGCAAGACGTCGAGTTGGCGATGGAGCTGGGCTACACGTCGCTGGCACTGCGGTCGATGTTCGGCACCAACAACGGCATCGCCGGACAGGTTCTGGTCGGGTTCGGCACCGACGAACAGAAATCGCGCTGGTTGGAGTCCATCGCGTCCGGCGACGTCGTCGCCTCCTTCGCGTTGACCGAACCCGGCGCCGGATCCAACCCCGCCGGCCTGCGCACCAAAGCCGTTCGCGATGGCGACAATTGGGTGATCTCCGGGCAGAAGCGGTTCATCACCAACGCGCCCGTCGCCAACCTTTTCGTGGTGTTCGCCCGCACCCGGCCGGCCGACGACAAGGGACCCGGGATCGCGGTCTTTTTGGTTCCGGCCGATGCCGCCGGCGTGCAGGTGGGCGCCAAGGACGCCAAGATGGGCCAGGAAGGCGCGTGGACCGCCGACGTCGCCTTCGACGACGTCCGGGTGGACGACGCCGCACTGATCGGCGGCAGCGAAGACATCGGGTACCGCGCGGCCATGACCTCGCTGGCCCGCGGCCGGGTGCACATCGCCGCACTCGCCGTGGGTGCCGCCCAACGCGCGCTCGACGAATCCGTCGCGTATGCCGCCACGGCGACGCAGGGCGGGGCGGAGATCGGAAGCTTCCAGTTGGTGCAGGCGATGCTCGCCGACCAGCAGGCCGGTGTGATGGCCGGCCGCGCGCTGGTGCGGGACGCCGCGCGGCTGTGGGTCACCGATCAGGACCGCAGGATCGCGCCGTCGGCGGCCAAGCTGTTCTGCACCGAAATGGCGGGCAATGTCGCGGATCTCGCGGTGCAGATCCACGGCGGCAGCGGCTACATGCGAGGCGTTGCGGTCGAACGCATTTACCGTGACGTGCGCCTGCTGCGGCTCTACGAGGGCACCAGCGAGATTCAGCGTCTGATCATCGGTTCGAATCTGGTCAAGGCGGCCGGGCGGGCCACCACAACGAAGGAGCGTTAATGGCAGGCAAGCTTGCCGGAAAAGTGGCATTGATTACCGGGGCGGCGCGCGGCCAGGGCCGGGCGCACGCGGTACGGATGGCCTCCGAAGGCGCGGACATTATCGCCGTCGACATCGCCGGCAAGCTTCCGTCGTGCGTTCCCTACGACCCGGCGAGCCCGGACGACCTGAGCGAAACCGTGCGCCTGGTCGAAGAGGCGAATAGCCGCATCATCGCCTCGGTGGTGGACACGCGTGACTTCGACGGACTGCGAAGGGTCGTCGCGGACGGTGTCGCCGCGCTGGGGCGCCTGGACATCATCGTCGCCAACGCCGGGGTCGCGGCGCCGCAGGCCTGGGACACCATCACGCCGGAAGACTTCCGCGACGTCATGGACATCAACGTCACGGGCACGTGGAACACCGTGATGGCCGGGGCGGACAAGATCATCGAGGGCGGCCGCGGCGGCTCCATCATCCTGATCAGTTCCGCGGCCGGTATGAAGATGCAGCCGTTCATGATTCACTACACCGCCAGCAAGCACGCCGTCACCGGTCTGGCGCGGGCCTTCGCCGCCGAGTTGGGTAAGCATTCGATCCGGGTCAACAGCGTCCACCCGGGTCCGGTGAACACCCCGATGGGTTCGGGCGACATGGTCACGGCGGTGGGCAAGACGATGGAAACCAACCCGCAGTTGTCGCACGTCCTCACGCCGTTCCTGCCCGACTGGATTGCCGAACCCGAGGAGATCGCCGACACCGTGTGCTGGCTGGCCAGCGACGAGTCCCGCAAGGTCACCGCCGCGCAGATCCCGGTCGATCAGGGCTCGACGCAGTATTGACCTCAGCGCGGCGGGAATAGATCGCCGACGTCCGCGCTTTCAGGCCACATGAAAGCCTTCACCGAGACCGAACGCCAAGAGTTCCTGGCCGCCAAGCACGTCGGCGTCCTGTCCGTCGCGGCCACCGACGGCCGCCCGCCGGCCAGCGTCCCGATCTGGTACGACTACACGCCGGGCGGCAACGTCCGGATCATGACCGGCGCGTCCAGCCGCAAGGCGCGGCTCATCGAGCGGGCCGGGGTGGTGACGCTCGTCGTCCAGCGCGAGGAGCCGCCGTACCAGTACGTGGTGGTCGAGGGCAGGGTCGTCGAAGCCACGAAGCCGGCCCCGGCCGACTTGCAGGAAGCCATCGCCATTCGCTACCTCGGCGAGGAAGGCGGGCGCGCGTTCGTCCGCAGCATGGAGGGCGTCGAGGAGGTGCTGTTCACCATCCGGCCCGACCGCTGGCTGAGCGCCGACTTCACCGGCGATCTATAAGGTCTCAGCCGACTAGCTCCAGCGTGCCCAGCTCGCGGATCGCCTGGCAGCCGCGGCTGAGCATAGCCAGCACCATGTCGTCGCCGCGTTCGGTCGCGGCGGCGAACGCGAACCCCAGCGCCGAGATCAGCGGCGCCTGCAGCACCCCGAGCCGGTAATCGCGCCAACATGTTTCGCGATCGTAGTCGCTGACACCGCCGGCCTGCAGCGCCCGATGGTAGTCGGCGACCAGCGCCTCCTCGATGCCGGCGCGCAGCTGCGAATTGAGGCTGGTTGCTGTGAAGTACGCGAGATCCCGGGTCGGCAGGCCCACCCCGAGCGTCTGCCAGTCGACCACGCTGACCCTCGTCCGGTCCGGGTCGAACAGCAGGTTGTCCAGCCGGTAATCGCCGTGCAGCAGGGCGAACCGGTCGTACTCGGACAACAGCCACGGTGTGATCACACCCATTGCCGCGCTGAAGGTGTCGCGGTCTTCTGCGCTCATCCGATCGCCCAGCTTCTCCAGCGTGATATCGGCGCTCATCTTCGCCACTTCGCCCATGCCGGCCGCGCCGGCCTCATCCGGGCGCCCGAACGCGATGCCGGGGAAATCGAGCCAGGCGGGGTCGCACCAGGTCGGCGCGTGCAGGCCGGCCAGGGCGTTAACCGCCAGGCGCGCTTCGGCTTCACCGCAACCGATGAGCTGATCGCCCTGCACCGCCGGCGCCTGATCCGCGAGCAGCAGGGCGAAATCCATTGCGTCATCGGTGATCTCGGAGTAGAAGCACCGCGGGGTCGGCACCTGCACCCGGTCCACCACCGAGGAGTAGAACGCGCATTCGCTGCGGTAGCCGATCACCACCCGGTCGCGCACGGTGTCGTCCTGGGCGGGCAGCTTGATCACGAAGGTCTGCGGAAGGTCACCGGGATCCGTCGCGTAGCGGGCGCTCACCCGGTAGGTCGCCCCGGTCTGTCCCGTGCCGATCGCGACCACGTCCACCTCGGCGACCTCGACGGGCGCGCCGCGGCCACTGAGCGCGGCCGACAGCCATGCCGGGGTCACGTCGCCGGGGTAACGCGGTATCGACGACAGCACAGCACTCATTCCCAGCACGCCTCCTGCCCGCGGACAGCTCGATCCGACTGACCAACTGTAAGGCATACCGCAAGAGTTGCGGTCAACAGTGGTGATCTAATCGGCCAGAATGCGCCATTCGGCGGCCTCGTGCTGCTGGCGCCAGAATTCGTCGAAACGACCCCCGGCAGCGAGTAATTCGTCGACCGTGCCATCCTCGACCACCTGGCCGCTGTCGAGAAACAGGACGCGGTCGGCGTGGCTGATGCTCGCCAACCGGTGCGCGACGATCACCTGGGTGCGCGATTGCGGGTCGGCGGTCAGCGCGTCGACCACGGCGGCCTCGTTCTCGGTGTCCAGAGCGCTGGTCGCCTCGTCTACCAGCAGTATCGGCGCGGGTTTGAGCAACGCGCGGGCGATGCTGACCCGCTGGCGTTCACCGCCCGAGAGCGCCGAACCGGCCTCGCCGACGACGCTGTCGGCGCCGTCGGGCAGCCGTGCGACGAGCTCGTCGACGCGGGCGAGCGCCACCGCGCGCGCGAACCGGTCGTCGTCGGCGCCGGGGTCCCCGGCGAAAACGTTGTCGCGGATGGACCCGTGGAACAGGTAGGGATGCTGGAACACGACGCTGCTCGCCGCCCGCCGGTCTTCCGCGTCCAGCGTCGCCGCGTCGACACCATCGATCAGCACCCGGCCGCGCGTGGGCTCGTGCAACCCCGCGATCAGCGCCAGGATGGTGCTCTTGCCCGACCCGGACGGTCCGACGATCGCCGTCGTGCTTCCCGGCTCCAATGAGAAACTCACCCCGTCGAGCACCGGCGCGCCGGCACTGTCGTACCCGAACGTCACGTCGTCGAACTCGATACGCGGGGCCGTGGCGCCCGGCAGCGTCGCGGCGCCCGCGTTCATCAGCGGCGCGGTGAGCACCGAGCGAATGTTGTCGAGCGTGGCGCGGGTGCTCTCCAGCGCCGGCGCCAACTCGCTGATCGTGGTGAACGGCTCGAGGTAGCGCACGATGACGACGATCAGTGCGATGGCCTCGGCCACCGACAGCGTTCCGTTCACCGTCAGCGCGGTGGTCGCCCCGGCCAGCAGGATCAGGGCCAGCTGGCTGGCCAGGCTGAACAGCAGCTGACCCGGCACCTGCATGGAGAGCAGCCGCATGGTCGCGCCGTGTTGGGCGGCCAGCGCGTCGCCGACCATGCTCCGGGCCGGTTCGACGCGCCGCGCGGCGCGCAATGCCTGCTGGGTCCGGGCGAACTCGATGATCCGCTCGGTGAGCGCGCTATTGGCCTCCGCCGCAGTGGAATCGGCGCGACGCGCCAGGCGCGCCGACGCCCACAGCGCGCCCAGCATCAGCGGCAGCCCGCCCAGCGCGGCCAGGCCGAGTTGCCAGGAGACCGGCAGCAGGACGACCGCGATGGCGGCCGGCAGCAGCACGGCCGAGATCAACGGTGTGAGCAGGTTGACGACGAGGCCGACGAGTTCGGGGCCCGTCGCCGCGATCGCCTGCCGGGCCGTCGCGGTGTGCTCGGCGGTGAACCAATCCAGCCGCACACCGGGCAGTCGGTCGGCCACGTCATGCTGGCTGTGGTCCAGCACCGCGAAGCCCAGGTTGAAGCCGATGCGCGCCGTCGCGGTGTCGATCACCCAGCCGAGCGCGGTGGCGGCGGTCAGCCACCCCAGCCACATCATCGCGCGGTGTGGGGCCTCACTGAACAACGCGCCCACCAGGGGAACCAGCAGCACGGTGGCCACCGCCCGCACCACCACGGAGATCAACGCCAGCACCGTGTAGGCGACGACCCGGGTGCGCCGATCCGCCGGCACCAGGCTCAACCACGTGCGGATCATCGGGCACCCTCCCCGGCCACGCCGGCGGCCACCTCATCGCGCCGGCCGCCCTCCCACAGGCTCCGATACCGGCCGTCGGCGGCCAGCAACTCGTCGTGGGTGCCGCGCTCGACGACACGGCCGTGGTCGAGCACGACGATCTGGTGGGCCCGGGTGATGGTGTGCAGCCGGTGCGCGATCACGAGCACGGTGCGGTCCTGTGTCAACCGGTTGAGCGCTTGCTGCACAAGGTATTCCGACTCCGGATCGGCGAACGCGGTGGCCTCGTCGAGGATGAGAACGCCGGTGTCGGCCAGGATCGCGCGGGCGATGGTGAGGCGCTGGCGCTCCCCGCCGGACAGGCCGCTCCCGGCGCCCAGCATGGTGTCGTAGCCGTCCGACAGCCGCATGATCCGGTCGTGGATCTGCGCCTCGCGCGCCGCCTGTTCGATCTGCGCCGGGGTGGCATCGGGAGCGGCCAGCGCGATGTTTTCCGCCACGGTGCCGTGCACCAACTGCGTCTCCTGCAGCACGAATCCGACCTGGGCGTACAGCTCGTCGGCGGTCATCGACCGAATATCTTGTCCCCCAACGCGTATCGAGCCCTGATCGACATCGTGGAACCGTGCGAGCAACGCGGCCAGCGTCGACTTGCCGGATCCCGACGGCCCCACCAGCGCGGTGACCGTGCCGGGGCGCAGGGTCAGCGACACGTCGTGGATCACGGGAACGCCCGGACGGTAGCCGAAACTGACGTGGTCGAACACCACCGCCTTCGTCGGCTCCCCCTGGACTTGGCCGTGATCGCGCACGGCGAGTTCGGCTTCGTCGAGCGTGTTCTGCAGGCGCCGGGCGGCCAACATGCCGGCGCGGATGCCGCCGAGGCCGTAGGCGATCCCGAGCAGGCGTGCGCCGAAGGTGGTTCCCAGCAACAAGAATGGCAACAGGTTGACCGGATCCATCCGCCCCCCGACCACCAGCAGGGTGCCGGTGGTCGCGATGAGCCACAGGAACGTCGACGGCCGGGTGACCAGATCCATGAAGGTCTTCTTGCCGGCCAGTGGCCGCTGCCAGGCGACCAGGAAGCCGACGTATTCGTCCAGGCGGCGCCGGAAACTCGACGCGGCGGCACCACCGAAGACGCGGATCACCGGCTGGCCCTCCAGGTAGGCGCCGGCCTCGCCGCTCATCGTCTCCGCCCAGCGCTGCGACTGCGGAATGCGCGGGCCCGATTGAATCGTCAGGGACGAGGTCAGCACCAGGTAGACCAGGACGGGCGCGAACAACACCAGCGCCACCCGCCAGTCGACCACGAACAGATAGACGAGCACCGCCACCGGCGCGACGGCCGCGGCCACCGCGTCCGGGATGGCATGGGTGACCAGGTAGTGCAGGGACAGCGTGTCGTCCTGGAGCAGTTGCTTGATGGAACCCGATCCGCGTGCGGTGAACCAGCCCAGCGGCAGCCGAGACAGCTTGCGCAACAATCCCGTACGCAAATCGCGGGCGAATCGCGCGTCGACGACGTGGAGCCAGAGGGTGAGGGCGGCGCCCAGCAACGCCCCCAGGCCCAGCAGCGACACCGCGGCGATGCCGACGTTCCACAGCCGGGACGCGGGCGCCCCGGACACCAGCAGGCGGGCGAGTTCGACCAGCAGCACGAACGGCGCCAGCTGCACCAGCGTGATGACCGCCTGCAACAGGCCCGACAGGATCAGCGCCGAGCGCAGCGGCGCGAGCAATCGGCCCGCGGCCTGGGCGCGCCAGTTTCCGCGCGACACCGGGGCGGGCGCCGTCTCGGGAACCAGCTGAGCCGACTCCAGTTGCGCCGCAACCTCTTCCGGGGCGACGGTGGGCGCCACGCTTTCGGAGCCCTCGGGCTCGTCACCGCGGCGGGTGCCCATCGCCCGCCCGGCGCTCCAGTACGCCTGGGCGTGCACCTCGGATTTGGGAAAGCCGAACTCGTCGCGCAGGCGGGTCCGCACCTGCTTGAGCGTCGTGGCCTCCGGCGTCGCCCACGCATACCAGTCGGACCAATCTCGGCTCTCGATCGCCGCCGCAAGCGATTTCTCGTCGCGGCGGGCGACCCAGTGCAGCCGAAGCCGCGGATGCTGTGCGATCGGGATCAGCGTGTCGTTGTCGTCGTGCTGTTCGAGGTACATCTCGATCGGGACGTCGTCCGGGACGACGCCGATGATCCCGTTCATCCCCGGGATGGACGCCGAATCGCCGATGAGCAGATATCCGGCCGGCGGCTCGTCGGGCATGTCGAACCGCGACGAACCCATCAGCGCCATGACGGCGATGGTGGCGCCGGGCTGCACGGTACGCGCCCACTGCGACGCCGGACCGGCCGGATCGTGCAGCACGATGTCGACCGCGAAGCGCCCGGCCGCGACGTCGGCTTCCGAGATCGTGTACGCGCGCTGAAACTCTGTCTTCGATCCGTCCGGATCCGGGAACCAGAACCGCAACCATGCGGCCGGTTCGGCGTCCACGTCTTCGAACAGCGTCGGCGACGTCATGCGCACGCGCACGAAGTGCGGTGCGATCCGGACGGTTTCGATGACCGTCGCGGTGTGATCGCGCGCGCCGAAGCTGCGCAACATCACACCTTGGAATCCGCGTGCCATTAGCGGTCCTTTCTCGCGGCGCTCCGCGCCGGCACGGAGCTGACGATCGGGCGAGGTCACCGCCACGAGGCCACGGATCGGTGCGGCCGGCGAGGGCCGCACAAACTGTGAATTCGACACCTGCCACGATCCCGCGCGGGCGGCACCCCGCCGCGGATCACCGGCCACCCGGTCACGACTTGGTACGTTACCCCCACAAACTAAGGGTTGCCTTACCATAGGTCAACCTCGGTGCCGCTCACCTGCCGCGGCGGTCAGTAACCTGGGAGACATGAGCGGTGAGTCGGCGGCGCCCGTCCTGCTGTACGACGGTGTCTGCGGGGTGTGCAACCGGGCGGTGCGCACGATCCTTCGCTTCGACCCCGCAGGTCCGCTGCGCTTTGCGGCCCTGCAGAGCGTCTTCGCCAAGGCGATCATCGAGCGGCACCCGGAGATCGGGAACGTCGACTCGGTGGTGTTCGTCGACGACCCCGGACAGCCCTCGGAACGCGTGGCCGTCCGCTCAGCCGCCGCATTGCGCGTCGCGGATTATCTCGGCGGGCCGTGGAAGGCGCTCGCGGTCGCCCGTCTCGTTCCGACCCCCGTGCGCGACTGGCTCTACGACAGGTTCGCCGCCATCCGCTATCGGGTCTTCGGCAAGTACGACAGCTGTCCGCTGCCGTCTCCGGAGGTTCGCGCCCGCTTCGTAGAGGACTGAGAACGCGTCAGTCCGTGGCGGCGCCGGCCGCCAGGTCCGCCTCGGATTCCCTGCGCTTGAGCTCGGCCAGCTTGCGGTCCTCGGCCGCGGCTTCGCGGTGCTTGAGCGCGGATTCGCGGTGCACGTCGCGGTGTGGCACCCCTTGTCGGACGACCCAGTCTTGGCTTTTGGCGACTCGCTCATGCTGGATCGCGGATTCCTCGAAGCTTCGTGCCGCGGACAGCCCCGCGCGAGCCGCGCGCTCGCGCGCCATGGCCACTCTGCGTTCGGCGAGTTCGACATCTTGTGCGGTGAAAGCGTTTTCGCCGGGTGGTGCCGGCTCGCGTCCGGTGGGCATGGCGTCTCCCTTGTGTCCTGTGAGTTCGATGTACCCCGCCGGACGGGTTTGACGCTTAGCCCGCTGAAGATTTCATTTCGAATGTTGACCAGTGCGGGCGGAGGGACTCGAACCCTCAAGCTCTTTCGAGCAATGGCACCTAAAACCATCGCGTCTGCCAATTTCGCCACGCCCGCGCGCCCGGCAATCGTATCGCCTGCGATATGTCCAACTTGTCCGCGACGGGGGCGCATTGACGCGCGGTACGGTCAAGGGGTGTCCACTACACACCGTCGCAGACCCGCGCTGATCGCTTTGGTGATCATCGCGGCGTGCGGCTGCCTGGCCTTGGGCTGGTGGCAGTGGACCAGGTTCCAATCGGTCTCCGGCTCGTTTCAGAACCTCGGCTATGCGTTGCAGTGGCCGCTGTTCGCGTGGTTCTGCGTGTACGCCTACCGCAAATTCGTGCGCTACGAAGAGGAGCCACCCCCGCCGCGCAGCACCGAGGCCGTGACGGAGATCCCCGCCGGTCTGCTGCCCGACCGACCCGCTCCCCCGCCGCAGGCACCCGATGACCCGGCGCTGCGGGAGTACAACAAATACTTGGCCGAGCTGGCCGCGCAGGACGCCGAAAAACAAAAGAGGACAACCGCATGACCACACCGGAGACCCCGGGCGGTGCAGTGCCCGCCGTGCCCGTCGACAAGATCCGCACCGCCTTGCTCGGCTACCGGATCATGGCCTGGACGACGGGTCTGTGGCTCATCGCGCTGTGCTACGAGATCGTCTCGCACCTGGCGTTCGACCACGAGATCCGGTGGATCGAAGTGGTCCACGGCTGGGTGTATTTCGTCTACGTGTTGACCGCGTTCAACCTGGCGATCAAGGTGCGCTGGCCGATCGGCAAGACGGTCGGTGTGCTGTTGTCCGGGACGATCCCGCTGTTGGGGATCATCGTCGAGCACTTCCAAACCCGGGACGTCAAAGCCCGATTCAGCTTGTAGGTCACATAGGCCACACCCGTCCCTGCCGGGGAAGGGACCCGCAATGCCCACCTCCTAGCGACAACGCGCGCGCACGACGGGTTGTCGCTAGGAGGTGGGCATTTCACCTGTCACCCCGCGCCGCGACGGATGTGACCCCTGTTGCCAATGCCCCGCACGCCGGGGCTTCACCCCCCGGACCGGGCCAGCGTTTCAAGCGACGGCAACAGCAGTTGCAGCGCGCGACCGCGATGCGAGACCGCGTCTTTCTCGCTCGGGCTGAGCTCGGCCGCCGTGCGCTCGCACCCGTCGGGCACGAACACGGGGTCATACCCGAATCCACCATCGCCGCGCGGTTCCCGGGCGATGTTGCCGGGCCATTCGCCCCGGACGACGACCTCGCCCGCCCCCGACACCAGCGCGCAGGCGGACACGAACGCCGCGCCGCGCCGTTCGTCGGGCACGTCGCGCATTTGCGCCAGCAGCAGGGCGGTGTTGCCGGCGTCGTCGCCGTGGTTGCCCGACCAGCGCGCCGACAGCACCCCCGGCATGCCGTTGAGCGCGGCCACCTCCAGTCCGGAATCGTCTGCCACGCTTGGCAACCCGCTCGCGGTGAACGCGTCGCGCGCCTTGGCCAACGCGTTCTCCTCGAAGATCGCGCCAGTCTCCGGCGCTTCCTCGAACGGGGCGACGTCGTCGAGCGACACCAACGTCAAGCCCGTCAGACCGGCGGCGTCGAGCACTCGGCGCAGCTCGGCCAGCTTCTTGGGGTTGCGGCTGGCGACCAGCAGCCGGCGCACGGTCAGCTGCCGAACGCCTTCGGCGCCGGAGCCCCCTCGGGGAGCTCACCGGGGTATGGCTGCGCCAATGCCTCGCGCTGGGCGGCGAACAACTTGTCGCAGGCGGCCAGCGCCACGTCGAGCAGCTTGTCCAGCGTCGAACGCGGGAAGGTCGCGCCCTCACCGGTTCCCTGAACCTCGACGAGGGTGCCGGTGTCGGTGGCGACGACGTTCATGTCTACCTCGGCGCGGGCGTCCTCCTCATAGGGCAGGTCCACCCGGACCCTGCCGTCGACCACTCCGACGCTGACCGCCGCGATGGCGCACGACAACGGGCGCGGATCCGACAGCTTGCCCGCCGCCCCGAGATACGTCACCGCATCGGCGAGCGCCACGAATGCGCCCGTGATGGCCGCGGTGCGGGTTCCCCCATCGGCCTGCAAAACGTCACAATCGACGGCAATTGTGTTCTCCCCCAACGCCGCCAGGTCGATGCACGCCCGCAGCGAGCGTCCGATCAGCCGGCTGATCTCCTGGGTGCGCCCCGACAGCCGCCCCTTCACCGATTCGCGGTCGGAGCGCGTGTGGGTCGCCGACGGCAACATCGCGTACTCCGCCGTCAGCCACCCCAGACCCGAACCCTTGCGCCAGCGCGGCACACCCTCGGTCACGCTGGCGGTGCACATGACCTTGGTGTGGCCGAATTCGATCAGCACCGAACCGGCGGGGTGGTCAGTGAAACCGCGGGTGATGACGACGGGCCGGAGCTCGTCGTCAAGGCGGCCGTCTTCTCGTCTCGTCACGACGCAACCCTAACGTGGAGTGTCAGACCCTCTCGGAGCGGCGGATATCGAACGTCTCACCGCACACCACCGCATGCACGGGACCATCGAACTCGGCCTTGGCCTCACTGATCACGTCCTCCCGTGAGGTCCACGGCGGGATGTGCGTCAGCAGCAATTCGTGAACGCCGGCCTCGGCCGCGGCCCGGCCGGCCTCGGTCCCCGACAGATGCAGCGCGGGCGGCCGGTCCGCCGAATGCGTCCAGGACGCCTCGCAGAGAAAAACGTCGGCGCCGCGGGCCAGCTCGACGAGCTGATCGCAGACTCCGGTGTCACCGCTGTAGACAAACGACGCGCCGGAGGAATCGGTGATCCGCAAGCCGTAGGACTCGGTCGGGTGGGCCACCACCCGCGGCGTCACCGTCAGCTCGCCGATCGTCACCGGCTCGCCGTCGACCCAGTGACGAACGTCGAAGATGTCCGAGCAGTCGTCGATCTCGCCGCCGTAGGGTGAGGACGCCGCGCCCAGCCGCGACCAGGTGTCGCCGGGGCCGTACAGCAACGCCTTACCGAGCGGGCGCGTCGGGTGATAGCGCCGCCATACGAACAGTCCGGGCAAATCCAGACAGTGGTCGGCGTGTAAGTGCGACAACAGCACGTGCACGGAACCGGGGTCGGCATAGCGCTGCAGTGCGCCGAGAACACCCCCGCCGAAGTCGATGACCAATGGCGGAGTGTCCGGTGCCCGGAGCAGATAACCCGACGCAGGCGAATCCGGACCCACCACGCTGCCCGAGCAGCCGAGCACGGTTATTCGCACGGACACTACTGTGCCATGCCCGACAGGGCCATGACGAAAACATGGCCGCTTTGGTGTGACGAGAATCTCGCCCGGTCGTCAATCAACGCGCACCTGATGAACGGGCTGAACTCCGGACACGGCGGGACCGAGGAATCGCGCCGCCAATCTGGTGAATGCGTCGGGGTCGCCGGTGGCTTCGAAGACGCGAGTCGCGGGCGGCGCATCATGCGGGCGAAGCAGGTCTCGCTCGGTGAGCACCCGGAGCACCTCTTTGGCGGTCTCCTCCGCGCTGGACACCAGCGTCACGTGCTCACCCATGGCCAGTTGAATGAGTCCCGACAACAACGGGTAGTGCGTGCATCCGAGCACCAGCGTGTCCACCTGCGCGCGCTGCAGCGGCTCCAGGTAGCCCTCGGCCAGCCCGAGCACCTGACGCCCGCTCGTCACGCCGCGCTCGACGAAGTCGACGAACCGCGGGCAGGCCACCGCGGTGATCTCGGTGTCGCGGGCGGCCGCGAACGCGTCCTGGTAGGCGTGCGAGTTGATGGTCGCCTGGGTGCCGATGACGCCGATGCGTCCGTTGCGGGTGGTCGCGACCGCGCGGCGCACCGCGGGCAGGATCACCTCGACGACGGGCACGTCGTAGCGTTCGCGGGCGTCGCGCAGGCAGGCTGCGGATGCCGTGTTGCAGGCGATGACCAACGCCTTGACGCCGCGGCCCACGAGGTCGTCGGCGATGGCCAACGCGTGCGCCCGAACGTCGGGGATGGTCAGCGGGCCGTACGGCCCGTGGCCGGTGTCGCCGACGTAGATGATGTCCTCGTCGGGCAGCTGATCGATGATCGCCCGCGCGACGGTGAGCCCCCCGACGCCGGAGTCGAAGACCCCGACGGGCGCTAGTGGTCCGCTCATGTCTTCCGGCGCGGCGACGCGGTGCCGGCCGTCCTTTTCGTCCGGGCCTTGCGTTCCGGGGCTGACAACCGATAGGCGGCCACGACGCCGGCGATCGCCCCGCACAGATGCGCTTGCCAGGACACGCCCCCGCAGAGTCCGAGCACCGGCATGGCGCCGAGCAGGACGCCGCCGTAGGCGAACATCACGACCAGCCCGATGACGATGTTGGACACCCGGCGCACGAAGATCCCGAACACCAGCAAGAAGGCCAGCCAGCCGAAAATCAGGCCGGAAGCCCCGATGTGGTCGGTGGGGCCGCAGCTGCTGCCGACGTCGCCGATGAGCCAGGTGCCCAAACCACCGAGGATCCACACGATTGCGGTCGCCCACACGAACCGGGACAGCCCCGCCAGCGTCATGAGGAAACCCAGCACGAGCAGCGGCACCGTGTTGGCCATCAGGTGCTCCCAGCTCGCGTGCAAGAGCGGGGAGAAGACGATGCCCCACAGGCCGTCGAGCTCCAGCGGCCGGATGCCGTTGGCGTCCAGCGAGTGCCGGGTCATCTGGTCGATCAGCTCGACGAAGTAGAGCAACACGACGAAGGTGAGGATCGTGGCGGCGCCCACCATCGGCGTGGACCGCTTCTTCTCCTGGGCGGCGGGTGCCCTCGGAGCGGTCTTACCCATAGCTGCCCTTCCAGCGCGTTTCCGGCATCGTCCAGGCTACCGGCGCGGCGGGCGGATTCCTCATCGGCCGAGTGCGCCGGGCAGCACGTCGCGGTAGCTCGGTATCCCGGCGATCGTTTCGGCGGCCAGCACCCCGCCCAGCACCGCTCGCGCCAGGCAATCGGCCGCCGCGATGCCGACCTCGGTGACCAGGCGCGTCTCGGGGGAGAACGCGGCCGGCACCGGTTTTGAACTGGGCGACGGGGGGTCGACCTCGACCGCCCCGGTGGCCAGGACGAACACCGCGTCCCCGTCGACCGGCGTGTGGGCCGGCCGGATGCTGCGGGCCAGGCCGTCGTGGGCCGAGATGGCCACCCGACGGCACGCCGCCGGGCTCAGGGCGGCGTCGGTGGCCACCACCGCGATGACGGTGTTGAGGGGCTCCTCCAGCGGGTCCGACGGGGACGGCAGCCGGGCGAAGGCGTCGATCTGCTCGGGCGGCGGCGGAGAGAGTCCGAACTGGTGGGCCAAGTCGGCCATCCACGGCAACCCGGTCGCCCGGTCGGCGACCTCGCCCGCGGCGTTCACCACGGCCAGCGCGCCGACGGTCACACCGCTCGGCAGCCCCGTCGAGGCGGTCCCGACGCCGCCCTTGAGCGCCCCGGCCCGGGCCCCCACCCCGGCGCCGACGTTGCCCACGCCCATCGCCGCACCTTCTTGCACGGCGGCGGCGCAGGCCAGGTAGCCGAACTCGTCCGTCGGGCGGCACTGCCAGCCGCCGACCGGCAGATCGAAGATCACCGCTGCCGGCACGATGGGCACCACGCCCCCACCCATCGCCACGCCGCGTTCCTGTTCTTCCAGCCAGCGCATGACGCCGTCGGCGGCCGCCAGGCCGTAGGCGCTGCCCCCGGCGAGCAGCACCGCGTCCACGAACCGCACCGTGTTGGCGGGGTCGAGCAGATCGGTCTCGCGCGTCCCGGGGGCCCCGCCGCGGCAATCGACCGCGCCGACGGTCCCCGGGGGCGGGAGCACCACGGTGACGCCGCAGGCCCAGCCCGCGCCCAACGAGGCGTCGGGGTCCAATCGGTGGTAGTGGCCGACGCGGATCCCAGCGACGTCGGTGATCGCGCCCATCGCGGTCACCGGGACCCCATCAGCACCAACACCAGGTACTCCTGCAGGACCGTCAGCCACTGGTAGACGTCGAAGTGCACGGCCAGCGGATGATCGGCCGGCAGCCGCTCGGGGCCCTCGGGTCCGACCTCGAGCATGACTCCCAACGTCAGCCGGATGTCGTTGACCGCCCCGATCCAACAGTTCGCGTCTTCCTCGCTCAGCTCGAACCGGCCGCCGTCCTCGGGGACCGTGCTCAGCAACCGCTGTGCCGCAACGCGTTTGGCGTCGACGATGCCCGGCTCGTGCAGGCTGCGCAGCGCGGCGTTCAGGCTGTCCGCGGAATCTGCAGGCGCGGTGTCCTGGTCGTCGCTTCGGTAGAAGTCCGGCAGCAGCCGGCGCAGGGTGGGGTCTTTGGGCGGTTCGGCGTTGCCGGTCTTGATGCCGGTGATTTCTTCGAGTTCGTCTGCCGGCGAAGAGGATTCACGCTCGTCGAGTAAACCGATCATCGCGGTGGCCAGGTTCATCAGCAGTGCCGCCTCATGGGACGCCAGGGCCGACCGGAAACGGGGACCGTCCGCGGTCTCGACGCGCTTCCATTTGCGCACAGGGAATCGCCAGCGCCTCGATCGTCAGCGGTCCTGCTGCAGCGTCGCCCACAAACCGGCGGCGTGCAGCTTGGACACATCGGCTTCCATGGACTCCCGGCTACCGGCGGACACCACGGCCTTTCCTTCGTTGTGCACCTGCAGCATCAGTTTGGTGGCATGCGGCTCGCTGTAGCCGAACAACTTCTGGAACACGTATGTCACGTACGTCATCAAGTTGACCGGGTCATCCCAGACGATCGTGACCCAGGGACTCGCCGTGACCTCGACCGGCGCGGACTCGCGTTGTCCTGTAGTGCCCGGCCTCGATTTCGGCTCAGTGGGCGCTGACATAACAACCATGGCCTACACGATACCGAGGGATGCACGACGTTTCCGAGCCCGCGGGGCAGCCGATACCGTTATGGAATGAACGACTCGGTCGTCACCGGGCTGCTGACCGACAAGTACGAGTTGACGATGCTGGCGGCGGCGCTGCGGGACGGCAGCGCCAATCGCCGCACCACCTTCGAGCTTTTTGCACGCCGTCTTCCCGAGGGACGCCGTTACGGCGTGGTCGCCGGAACCGGCCGGCTGCTCGAGGCGCTGCCGCAGTTCACCTTCGATGACGAGGCCTGCCGGTCACTCGGGCAATTCCTCGATCCAGATACGTTGCGGTACTTGCGCGATTTTCGGTTCGGCGGCGATATCGACGGCTACGCCGAGGGCGAGCTGTACTTCCCCGGATCCCCGGTGCTGTCGGTGAGCGGGACGTTCGCCGAGTGTGTGGTGCTCGAAACGCTGGCGCTGTCGATTTTCAATCACGACACCGCGGTCGCGTCGGCCGCCGCGCGGATGGTGAGTGCGGCCAGGGGACGACCGCTGATCGAGATGGGGTCACGGCGAACCCACGAACAGGCGGCGGTCGCCGCGGCCCGCGCCGCCTACATCGCCGGCTTCGCCGCGTCCTCCAATCTGGAGGCTGAGCGCTGCTACGGAATACCGGCCGAGGGCACCTCCGCGCACGCGTTCACCATGCTGCACGCGCGCGCCGACACCCTCGCGGAGTCGACCGAATTGGCGGCCTTTCGGGCGCAGGTCGAGGCGCTCGGCGTCGACACCACCCTGCTGGTGGACACCTACGACGTGACGGCCGGCGTGGCCAACGCGGTGGCCGCCGCCGGCACCGGGCTCGGTGCCGTGCGCATCGACTCCGGCGAGCTGGGCGTGCTGGCCCGCCAGGTGCGCCAGCAGCTCGATGACCTGGGCGCCACGCGGACCCGCATCGTGGTCTCCGGTGACCTCGACGAGTTCTCCATCGCCGCATTGGCAGCCGAGCCGGTGGACAGTTACGGCGTCGGCACGTCGCTGGTGACCGGCTCGGGCGCACCCACCGCAAACATGGTGTACAAGCTCGTCGAAGTGGACGGCCTGCCGGTGCAGAAGCGCAGCAGCCACAAGGAATCCCACGGCGGACACAAAGAGGCACTGCGCACCGCGCGCAGCTCCGGCACCATCACCGAGGAGATCCTGTATCCGGCCGGCCGTCAGCCCGACGTCGATGAACCGGCCCGGGTGTTGACAGTCCCGCTGGTCCGCGGCGGGGAGCTGGTGTCCAAACCGAACCTCGCCGCGGCGCGCGAGCTGGTAGCTTCCGGGCTGCGCAGTCTGCCGTGGGAGGGGCTGAACCTGTCGCACGGCGAACCCGCGGTCACGACGACGCAGATCCGCGCCTGAGCAAGGGAGTGACCACGTCCGACGTGTCCGTGCACGAGCTGCTGGCCACCGCCGTGGCCGCGCTCGGCGGCAGTGAACGCAGCGGCCAACAGGAGATGGCCGCTGCGGTGGCGCGGGCCTTCGCCACCGACGAACACCTCGTCGTACAGGCCGGCACCGGCACCGGCAAGTCGCTCGCCTATCTGGTGCCCGCGATCGTGCACGCCCTGGACGACGACTCCCCCGTCGTCGTGTCGACGGCCACCATCGCGCTGCAACGCCAGCTCGTCGATCGCGATCTGCCCCGGCTCATCGATGCGCTGGCCGACGCGCTGCCGCGCCGCCCGCAGTTCGCGCTGCTCAAAGGCCGACGAAACTATCTGTGTCTCAACAAGATTCACAACGGCGGGGCGGCCGACGGTGACGACGTCGACGGGCGGCCGCAAGAGGAACTCTTCAACCCCATGGCGGTCAGCGCCCTGGGCCGCGACGTGCAACGGCTCACCGAGTGGGCGTCGACCACCGAATCCGGTGACCGCGACGATTTGAAGCCGGGCGTGCCCGACCGGTCCTGGTCTCAGGTCAGCGTTTCCGCGCGGGAATGCCTCGGGGTGGCCCGCTGCCCGTTCGGCACCGAGTGCTTCTCCGAGCGGGCCAGGGGCCTGGCCGGCCGTGCCGACGTCGTGGTCACCAACCACGCGCTGCTGGCCATCGACGCGGTCGCCGAATCCGCGGTGCTGCCCGAGCACGCGCTGCTGGTGGTCGACGAGGCGCACGAGTTGGTGGACCGGGTGACGTCCGTGGCCACCGCGGAGTTGACGTCGGCCGCGCTCGGGGTCGCCTCGCGGCGGATCAGCCGGTTGGTGAGCCCGGAACTGGTCCAGCGCCTCGACGCGACCACCGCCAACTTCGCGGCGGCGATCCACGACGGCACGCCGGGGCGCATCGACCGCCTCGACGAGGACCTGGCGACGTACCTGACCGCGCTGCGCGACGTCGCCACCGCGGCGCGCTCGGCGATCGACACCACGAACGACGCCAAGGCGGCGGCGGCCCGCGCCGAAGCGGTCGCCGCGCTCAGCGAGATTTCGGAGACGGCGTCGCGAGTGCTCGCCTCGTTCGGGCCGGCCATCCCCGACCGCACCGACGTGGTGTGGCTGGAACACGAGGAGAACCGGGGTGCACCGCGCCCGGTGTTGCGGGTGGCCCCGCTCTCGGTCGCCGGGCTACTGCGCCAACGCGTGTTCTCGCGTTCGACCGTGGTGTTGACGTCGGCGACGCTGACGATCGGCGGCTCCTTCGACGCCATGGCCGCGGCGTGGGGCCTGACCGCTCCCACGAGCGACGACGGCGGCGACGCACGATGGCGCGGCCTCGACGTCGGCTCGCCGTTTCAGCACGCCAAGGCCGGCATCCTGTACGTGGCCGCGCACCTGCCGCCGCCCGGGCGCGACGGCGTCGGCTCGGCCGAGCAGCTGACCGAGATCGCCGAGCTCATCACCGCCGCCGACGGGCGCACCCTGGGCCTGTTCTCGTCGATGCGGGCGGCCCGCGCGGCCGCCGAGGCCATGCGCGAACGGCTGTCGACACCGGTGTTGTGCCAGGGCGACGACAGCACGTCGGCGCTGGTCGAGCGGTTCAGCGCCGACCCGCTAACCTCGCTGTTCGGCACCCTGTCGCTGTGGCAGGGCGTCGACGTGCCCGGGCCGTCGCTGTCGCTGGTGCTGATCGACCGCATCCCGTTCCCCCGCCCCGACGACCCCCTGCTGGGGGCGCGCCAGCGGGCGGTCGCGGCGCGCGGCGGCAACGGCTTCATGGCCGTCGCGGCCAGCCACGCGGCGCTGCTGCTGGCGCAGGGCTCCGGCCGGCTGTTGCGCCGCGTGACCGATCGCGGGGTGGTCGCGGTGCTCGACTCGCGCATGGTCACCGCCGGCTACGGCGGCTACCTGCGGGCCTCGCTGCCGCCGTTCTGGCAGACCACCAACGGGGCGCAGGTGCGCGAGGCGCTGCAGCGGCTGCGGACAGCGGAGGACTCGCAAGAAGGCCTGTCCGCCTGAGGGTTCCGGCTAGCGGGCCAGGGTGACCAGACCGAGCTCGTTGCTGGCGGCCAGCATCGGATGGCGGGGCAGCACGCGCACGGTGTATCCCACCGATCCCGCCAGCGGCAGCGGGGTGGTCGTCGAGAACACCTGGTTGCCGCCCTCGGCGGTGCCGGTGTACGACATCTCGACGGTGATCGGCTCCAGCAGCGCATCGCCGGCGTCGACGCGGCCGACCACCGCCTGGACCGTGACCTCGTCGGGCGCCAGCCCGGCCAGCTGCACGGTGGCGGTCAGGGTCAGCTTCGAGCCGAGCACCGGGCTGTCCGGCAGGCCGGTGCTGTCGACGTCGGTGATCACGATCTTCGGCCAGGCCTCGTAGGCGCGCCGGCGATAGGCGGCCAGCTCGCGGGCGGCGCCGAACTCGCCGCCGCCGCCGGCGGGCGCGAGGGTCTTGCGCAGCGATTGCGCCGCGGGCGTGTAGTACTGCTCGACGTAGTCGCGCACCATGCGGGAAGCCAGGACCTTCGGGCCGAGCGTCTGCAGGGTGTGGCGCACCATTTCGATCCAGCGCGGCGGTACCCCGTGCTGGTCACGCTCGTAGAACTTCGGTGCCACGGCTTCTTCCAGCAGCCGATACAGCGCGCTGGATTCCAGGTCGTCGCGGCGCTCCGCGTCGGCCACGCCGTCGGCAGACGGTATCTCCCAACCGTTTTCGCCGTCGTACCATTCATCCCACCAGCCATCGCGGATGGACAGGTTCAGCCCGCCGTTGAGTGCGCTCTTCATTCCCGAGGTGCCGCAGGCCTCCAACGGGCGCAGCGGGTTGTTCAACCAGACGTCGCAGCCCCAGTAGAGCAGCCGGGCCATGGACATGTCGTAGTCGGGCAAGAACGCGATGCGGTGGCGCACCTGCGGCCGGTCGGCAAAACGCACCACCTGCTGGATCAACGCCTTGCCGCCGTCGTCCGCCGGGTGCGACTTACCGGCGACGATCAGCTGGATCGGCCGTTCGCTGTCCAGAAGCAGCTGCTCCAGCCGATCCGGATCGTGCAGCATCAGCGTCAACCGCTTGTACGTCGGCACCCGCCGGGCGAACCCGATGGTCAGCACTTCCGGATCGAAGGCTGTTGCTATCCAACCCAATTCGGCGTCCGAGGCGCCGCGTTCCAACCACGAGCGCCGCAGCCGGCGCCGCACGTCGTCGACCAGCAGAGACCTCAGTTGCGAACGAATCCACCACAGGTGACCCGCATCGACCTGCTGCAGGCGCAACCACACGCCCGGGTCGCTGAACGAATCCGACCCGGCCAGCTCGTAGCCCAGCTGCAGCCACTGCGGCGCCGCCCAGGTTCGCGCGTGCACCCCGTTGGTGATCGACCCGATCGGCACCTCGCCGGGGTCGAATCCGGGCCACAGCTCGTTGAACATCGCCCGGCTCACCCGGCCGTGCAGCGACGAGACCCCGTTGGCCCGCTGGGCCAGGCGCAGACCCATGTGCGCCATGTTGAATTTCGTCGGGTCGTCCTCGGCGCCGAGCGCCAGGATGCGCGCCGTCGGGACCCCCGGCAGCAACACGGGCGCGCTCGTCGCGTCGGCCGCCGCGCCGTCGGCGCCGGATTCCGATTCGTCGGCAAGATGGTCGTCGAAGTACAGCCGCACCATGTCGATGGGGAAACGGTCGATGCCGGCGGGCACCGGGGTGTGGGTGGTGAACACGGTGCTCGAGCGCACGACCGCCAGCGCGGTGTCGAAGTCCAACGCGGAGCCCGTCATCAGCTCGCGAATGCGTTCCGCGCCCAGGAACCCGGCGTGCCCCTCGTTCATGTGGAACACCTCGGGCGCGGGCAGGCCGTGGATGGCGGTGTAGGCGCGGATCGCCCGCACGCCGCCGATGCCGGCCAGGATCTCCTGCCTCATCCGGTGTTCCTGATCGCCCCCGTACAGGCGGTCGGTGACACCCCGCAGATCGTGCTCGTTCTCGGGGACGTCGGAATCGAGCAGGAGCAGCGGGACCCTGCCCACCTGCGCGACCCAGATCCGGGCGTGCAACTGCGCGGAGTCCGGCAGCATCAGCTCAACCAGGGCGGGGTCGCCGGTGGCATCGGTCAGCAACCGCAACGGCAGCCCCTGCGGGTCCAGCGACGGGTAGTTCTCGTGCTGCCACCCGTCGGCGGTCAGCGACTGCCGGAAGTAGCCGGACCGGTAGTAGAGCCCCACCGCGACCAACGGCACACCCAGATCGGATGCAGACTTCAGGTGGTCACCGGCGAGGATGCCCAAGCCGCCGGAGTAGTTGGGCAGCACCTCGGCGATGCCGAACTCCATCGAGAAGTAGGCGATGGCGGCCGGCATCTCGGCGCCGTGGTCCTGCTGTTGCTGGTACCACAGCGGGCGGTTGAGGTAATCGTTCAATTCGGCGGTCAGCTCGTCGAGCCGGCGAAGGAAGGTCTCGTCGATCGCCAATTCGTCGAGTCGCGCCGGCTTGACCGCCCCCAGCAACGCCACCGGATCGCAGCCGCATCGCTGCCACAGGTCCGGGTCGATGCTCGCGAAAAGGTCCTGGGTCGGCGTGTCCCATGACCATCGCAAGTTGGTCGAGAGCTGGTCCAGCGCGGTCAAACGCTCGGGAAGGTGAGCACGGACGGTAAACCGGCGGAGGGCTTTCACGCGTCCCTACCTTACTGAGGATTCCGGCCCGCGCACGGCGGCGCGAAAGACCGCTTTTCGTTCGCTTTCCGTGGCGGGGTGTGACCGAAGACTAGGGTGGGTATCGGTTAGTTATCGGGGTCGCAACGATGCTTCCCCGCACAGAAAGTTCCCCACGACAGGAAGTTTCCCGACGAGCGGCGTTCCGCGCGGAGCACACCCCGGACTGGCCGCACACAATCTGGATCGCTCCCGGTGACGATGCGGCCCGCGGCGCGGGGCGCGGAGGAAGCGGGAAAATCGGAACGGAGTGGTGGTGCCCGGTCGTGTCGAGATCGATAACGTCCAGCCGGTCGTTTCCTGTGGCGCGTTTCCCGCGAAAGCCGTGGTCGGCGAGGTCGTGCCGGTCAGCGCCGCGGTGTGGCGGGAAGGCCACGAGGCCGTGGCCGCAACCCTGGTCGTGCGCTACCTCGGGCCGGGCTATCCGCAAGTCACCGAGACCCGGCGGGTCAAAGCGGTTCAGGCTCCGGCAAAGCCGGTGACCGATCGCGACGGCAAGGTCGACCAGCAAAAGGTTAAGCCGCTGGCGCTGCCGATGACGATGGGTCTGGAACCCTATGTGTTCCACGGCCAATTCACCCCCGACCAGGTGGGGCTGTGGACCTTCCGCGTCGAGGGGTGGGGCGACCCGATCCACACCTGGCGGCACGGGCTGGTCGCCAAACTGGACGCCGGTCAGGGCGAGAAGGAACTGTCCAACGATCTTCTGGTAGGCGCCGGGTTGTTCGAACGCGCCGCGAGCGAGGTGCCGCGCGCCCGGCGCGAACCGCTGCTGGCCGCCGCCGCCGCGCTGCGCACCCCCGGGGACCCGGTCACCCGAACGGCGCTGGCGCTGGGGCCGGAGATCGAGGAAATCCTGGCGGACCACCCGCTTCGCGACTTCGTCACGCGCGGCGAGCAGTACAGCGTCTGGGTGGACCGGCCGTTGGCCCGGTTCGGCTCCTGGTATGAGATGTTTCCCCGCTCGACCGGCGGATGGGACGCCGACGGCAACCCCGTGCACGGCACATTCGCCACCGCAACCGCCGCGCTCGGGCGCATCGCGGCGATGGGGTTCGACGTCGTCTACCTGCCGCCGATCCATCCGATCGGCAAGGTACATCGCAAGGGGCGCAACAACTCCCCCACCGCCGCTCCGACAGATGTGGGTTCTCCCTGGGCGATCGGCAGCGACGAGGGCGGCCACGACGCCGTCCACCCGGATTTGGGCACCATCGAGGACTTCGACGCGTTCGTCGCCGCGACACGCGAATTGGGCATGGAGGTGGCGCTGGATCTGGCGCTGCAATGCGCGCCGGACCATCCCTGGGCGCGTAACCACCGCAACTGGTTCACCGAATTGCCCGACGGCACCATCGCCTACGCGGAGAACCCGCCCAAGAAGTACCAGGACATCTATCCGATCAACTTCGACAACGACCCGGCCGGCCTCTACGACGAGGTGCTGCGCGTGGTCCGGCACTGGATGGACCACGGCGTCAAGGTTTTTCGCGTCGACAACCCGCACACCAAGCCGCCGGACTTCTGGGCGTGGTTGATCGCCGCGGTCAAGGCCATCGACCCCGACGTGCTGTTTCTCTCCGAGGCCTTCACGCCGCCGGCCCGCCAGTACGGGCTGGCCAAACTGGGCTTCACGCAGTCGTACAGCTACTTCACCTGGCGCACGGCGAAGTGGGAGCTGACCGAATTCGGTAACGAGATCGCCGCTTTGGCCGACTTCCGCCGGCCCAACCTGTTCGTCAACACCCCCGACATCCTGCACGCCATCTTGCAGCACAACGGGCCCGGGATGTTCGCCATCCGTGCGGTGCTGGCCGCGACGATGGGACCGGCCTGGGGCGTGTATTCGGGATACGAGCTGTTCGAGCATCGCGCGGTGCGCGAAGGCAGCGAGGAGTACCTGGACTCCGAGAAGTACGAGTTGCGGCCTCGCGATTTCGCGGGTGCGCTCGCCGAGGGACGCTCGCTTGAGCCATTCATCACGCAGCTCAACGCGATTCGCCGACTCCACCCCGCCCTCGAGCAGCTGCGCACCATCCATTTCCACAGCGTGGACAACGACGCGCTGCTCGCCTACAGCAAGTTCGACCCGGCCACCGGCGACTGCGTGTTGGTGGTGGTGACGCTCAACGCCTTCGGCCCCGAGGAAGCGACCCTGTTTTTGGATATGGCCGCACTGGGTATGGAGCCCTACGAGCGCTTTTGGGTGCGCGACGAGATCACCGGCCAGGAATTCCAATGGGGACAAGCCAATTACGTTCGCATCGATCCCGGGCAGGCGGTCGCGCACATCATCAACATGCCGCGCGTACCGCATGACGCTCGAATGACGCTGCTGCGCAGGCATTGACACCAGACATGAAACGGACCGGAGGCGAAAGGGACATGAGCCAAGCCGACCAACTCGCTCGGACGCACCTGGCGCCCGACCCCGCCGACCTGTCGCGCCTGGTCGCCGGCACGCACCACAACCCGCACGGCGTGCTGGGGGCCCACGAATACGGCGACCACACCGTCATTCGGGCGTACCGGCCCCACGCGGTCGAGGTCGTCGCGATCGTCGGCGACGACCGATTCCCGATGCAGCACGTCGAGTCCGGGCTGTTCGCCGTGGCGCTGCCGTTCACCAACCTGATCGACTATCGGCTCCAGATCACCTACGAGGGCGCCGACCCCTACGTCGTCGCCGACGCCTACCGTTTCCTGCCCACCCTCGGCGAGGTCGACCTTCATCTGTTCGCCGAAGGGCGCCACGAGCGCCTCTGGGAAGTCCTTGGCGCGCATCCTCGCTCGTTCACCACGGCCGACGGCGTGGTCAACGGGGTGTCGTTCGCGGTGTGGGCGCCCAACGCCAAGGGCGTCAGCCTGGTCGGCGAGTTCAACGGCTGGACCGGCAACGACGCCCCGATGCGGGTGTTGGGCTCCTCGGGCGTGTGGGAGCTGTTCTGGCCCGGCTTCCCGCTGGAGGGGCTGTACAAGTTTCGCGTTCATGGCGCCGACGGAGTGGTCACCGAACGCGCCGACCCCATGGCCTTCGCCACCGAGGTGCCGCCGCACACGGCCTCCCGGGTGACGCGCAGCAAGTACACCTGGGAAGACGCGGACTGGATGACGCAGCGCGCCGGGCGCAACCCGGTGTTCGAGCCGATGAGCACCTACGAGGTTCACCTGGGTTCATGGCGACCCGGGCTCAACTACCGCCAGTTGGCCCGCGAGCTGACGGATTACGTTGTGGAGCACGGATTCACCCACGTCGAGCTGCTCCCGGTCGCCGAACATCCCTTCGCCGGATCCTGGGGATACCAGGTGACGTCGTACTACGCCCCGACGTCCCGGTTCGGCACCCCGGACGAATTCCGGGCCCTGGTCGACGCCCTGCACCAGGCCGGTATCGGCGTGCTGGTGGACTGGGTGCCGGCACACTTCCCGAAGGACGCGTGGGCGCTGGCCCGCTTCGACGGCACCCCGCTTTACGAACATTCCGACCCGCAACGCGGTGAGCAACTCGACTGGGGCACCTACGTTTTCGACTTCGGTCGCCGTGAGGTACGCAACTTCCTGGTGGCCAACGCCTTGTTCTGGCTCGAAGAATTTCACATCGATGGACTACGTGTGGACGCGGTCGCGTCGATGCTGTACCTGGATTACTCCCGCCCCGAAGGCGGCTGGACGCCGAACATCTACGGCGGGCGGGAGAACTTGGAGGCGGTCCAGTTCCTGCAGGAGATGAACGCCACGGCGCACAAGAGCGCCCCGGGCATCGTCACCATCGCCGAGGAGTCGACCTCCTGGCCCGGGGTCACCCGGCCGACAAACCTTGGCGGCCTGGGCTTTTCAATGAAGTGGAACATGGGCTGGATGCATGACACGCTCGACTACATCAGCCGCGATCCGATCTATCGGAGCTATCACCACCACGAGATGACGTTCTCGATGCTTTATGCGTTCAGCGAGAACTACGTGCTGCCGATCAGCCATGACGAGGTGGTCCACGGCAAGGGAACGCTATGGGGACGCATGCCGGGCAACAATCACGTCAAGGCCGCCGGCCTGCGCAGCCTGCTCGCCTACCAGTGGGCGCACCCGGGCAAGCAATTGCTGTTCATGGGCCAGGAATTCGGCCAGCGCGCCGAGTGGTCCGAAGAGCGCGGTCTGGATTGGTGGCAGCTCGACGAGCAGGGATTCTCCAACGGCGTCCTGCGCATGGTGCGCGACATCAACGACATCTACCGCAGCCACCCGGCGCTGTGGAGCCAAGACACCGTGCCCGACGGCTACTCCTGGATCGACGCCAACGACTCGGGCAACAACGTCTTGAGCTTCCTGCGTTACGGCAAGGACGGCTCGGTGATGGCGTGCGTGTTCAATTTCGCCGGTGCCGAGCACGGCGGCTACCGGCTGGGCCTGCCGTCGGCGGGGCGGTGGCGCGAGGTGCTCAACACCGACGCCACCGTCTACAACGGTTCGGGGGTCGGGAACATGGGCGGTGTCGATGCCACCGAAGACCCGTGGCACGGGCGCCCGGCCTCGGCGGTGCTGGTGTTGCCGCCCACGTCGGCGCTGTGGCTGGAACCGGAGTAGGGCCCCTGAACCCATCGCCGAACGTGGACTAGTTGCGCGATTTCGGCGCTGTTGGCGCCAACAACTCGACCTTCGTAGCCGATTTCGCGTCAGTACAGCGCGTTGGCGAGGTTGCGTCGCCCGACGACGACCTCGGGATCGGCCGGGTCGAACAGTTCGAACAGCTCCACCAGGCGGGTGCGCACCAACGCGCGATCATCGCCGGATGTGCTGCGCACCAAGGCGATCAGTCGCTCGAACGCGGCGGCGACCTCTTGGTTGAGGATCTGCACGTCGGCGGCCGCGAGGGCGGCTTCGATGTCGGTCGGCGCCGCGTCGGCGACCGCGACGGCGTCCGGGCGCTGGGCGGTCGCGCGCGTCAGGAACTCGATCTGGCGGATCGCGCCCTTGGCCTCCGCGCTGGCCGGGTTGGCATCCAGGATCGACTGATAGGACGCCTTGGCGGCCTCAAAGTCACCGTCCTCCAGCTGCTGGCGCGCCGCGGCCAGCTCGGGGTCGACGACGTCGGGTTCCGCGGAACCCGTTGCGCCCCTAAGCTTCCCGGCGGTCGCGGAGAGGATTTGGTCCAGCCAGCCGCGCAGTTGCTCGGCCGGCTGCACGCCTTGGAAACTCGAGATCGGCTGCCCGGCCGCCAAGGCCACCACGGTGGGGACGGCGTCGACGCCGAAGATCTGGGCGACCCTGGGCGCGACATCGACATTGACGGAGGTCAGCGACCATTTGCCGTTGTCCTGGCCGGACAGCCCGGACAGCGTGTCGAGGAGCTGGACGCACGCGTCGCTGCGCGGCGACCACAGCAACACGACGACCGGCACTTCCTCGGACCGCAGCAGAACCTCGGCCTCGAAGTTGGCCTCGGTGACCGCGGTGATGCCACCCCCCTCGGTGGTCGGGGGCGTGGGCCCTCCCGGAGCGGCGCCGGGCGACTGGGCGCGCTGCTTGAGACCGGACAGATCGACAGCACCGGTCAGTGCGGGGCCGATGGAAGGTCGCGGACGCGTCACGCCGTCAAGTTTGTCATGCGCGCGGGCTACCGATCCACCCGGTGGCGGCGCCGCTCGGGCACGGCCGGGACGGGGCCGAAAATCCCCTCAAAAAGGGGCGTGATCGGCCCGTATGACGAAGATCACAAAATTCTTGCCGCCGCACGGCGCCAGCAACGTCGCGGGGAGCGTCGATCCCTGGCTAACCCGCCCGCAGAACCAGGGCGTCGCCCTGCCCTCCGGCCCCGCAGAGCGCCGCGACGGCGTATCCGGACCCCCGCCGCGCCAATTCCAGGGCCGCATGCAGCGTGATGCGCGCCCCCGACATGCCGATCGGATGCCCGACCGCGATCGCGCCGCCGTTGACGTTGACGATGTCGGGATTCACGCCGAGTTCGCGGGTCGAGGCCAGCGCGACCGCGGCAAACGCCTCGTTGATCTCCACGACATCGAGCTGGTCGACGGAGATGCCCTCGCGGCTGATGGCCTTCTTGATCGCGTTGGCCGGCTGCGACTGCAGGGTGGAGTCCGGACCGGCCACCACCCCGTGCGCGCCGATCTCGGCCAGCCAGCTCAGCCCCAGCTCCTGCGCTTTGGCCTTGCTCATCACCACCACCGCGGCGGCGCCATCGGAGATCTGGGAGGCCGAACCGGCGGTGATGGTGCCATCGCGGCGAAACGCCGGCTTGAGGCCGGCCAGCGACTCGGCCGTGGTGTTGGCGCGGATGCCTTCGTCCTCGGTGAACTGCAGCGGATCACCCTTGCGTTGCGGGATGTTGACCGGCACCACCTCGTCGGTGAAGACGCCGTCCTTCCACGCCGCGGCCGCCTTCTGATGCGACCCGGCAGCGAACTCGTCCTGCTCCTGGCGGGTGAACTTGTCGACGTCGTTGCGCTGTTCGGTGAGCGCGCCCATGGGCTGGTCGGTGAACACGTCATGCAGGCCGTCGTAGGCCATGTGGTCGAGGACCGTGACGTCGCCGTACTTGTAGCCCGAGCGGCTGTCCATCAGCAGGTGCGGCGCCTTGGACATGGACTCCTGGCCGCCGGCGACCACCACGTCGAACTCCCCGGCGCGAATGAGCTGGTCGGCCAGCGCGATGGAGTCGATTCCGGACAGGCACATCTTGTTGATGGTCAGCGCCGGAACGTCCCAGCCGATGCCGGCGGCCACGGCCGCCTGGCGTGCGGGCATCTGGCCCGCCCCGGCCGTCAACACCTGGCCCATGATCACGTAGTCGACCAGCGAACCCGGCTCTTGAACATTTGGGAAGGCCTTCTCCAGCGCGCCGGCGATCGCGATGGCGCCCAGATCGCTGCCCGAGAAATCCTTCAGCGAACCCATCAGCTTGCCGATGGGTGTGCGCGCTCCAGCAACGATCACCGACGTCGTCATGACTCTCTCCTAAGGCCTGCTGGGCGCTCCCCCGACGGCCGATTCGGACTCCCGGAGAAGCGCAATCTTTGCCGCCAGGTTACCGTTATGTGATGACGACCGATCAAGTTGACGCCCGTCAGATCCTGGCCACCTCACTGGTGACGGCGATCGATCACGTCGGCATCGCAGTCGCCGACCTGGACTCCGCCATCGACTGGTACCACGACCACCTCGGCATGATCCTGGTGCACGAGGAAGTCAACGAGGAGCAGGGAATCCGCGAAGCCATGCTGGCGGTGCGGGGCGCCCCGGCGGGCACCGCGCAGATCCAGTTGATGGCCCCGATCGACGAGTCCTCGACGATCGCGAAGTTCCTCGACAAGCGCGGGCCGGGCATTCAGCAGATGGCCGTTCGGGTCAGCGACCTCGACGCCATGGTCGAGCGGCTCCGCGAGCAAGGCGTGCGGTTGATCTACGACGCGCCCCGGCGCGGCACGGCAAACTCCCGGATCAACTTCATCCACCCCAAGGACGGCGGCGGAGTGCTGATCGAGCTCGTCGAACCGGCCGCCTGAAAGCCGGTAGTCAAGACCACTTCCTGGTGGGACCGCGGGTGGCGCGGTGCGCCCAGCACGGCGTGTGCCAATGCCGGCGGTCCTCGACGTGACCCGCGCCTGTCCCGGACACCGAATCGATCGGCCACACCACCAAATGAGCTGAGCCGGAGCGGATTTCGTGATCACAGCCCGGGCAGCGATAGGTCTTGACCGCTCGGGCCGCTGCAACGGGACGGACCTCGTACTCGTGTCCGTCGGGCCCGACCTCCACCCGGCGCAACAGCGGCGCCGACGGCCGCTGCCTGCGTGGCGGTGGGCGGCGCCGAGGCATGCGATCAGTCTAGTGACGGGCTTCAGAACAGCCGGTACTCGTCGTTGTCCATGCCCCGCATCTTGTCGTAATCCAATGTCACACAACGGATCCCGCGATCGACGGCCAGGGTGCGCGCCTGCGGCTTGATCTGCTGCGCCGCGAAGACCCCTTGCACCGGCGCCAGCAGGCTGTCCCGGTTGAGCAGCTCGAGGTAGCGGGTGAGCTGCTCGACGCCGTCGATCTCGCCGCGCCGCTTGATCTCCACCGCCACCGAGCCGCCGCGTTCGTCGCGGCACAGCAGATCGACGGGGCCGATGGCGGTCATGTACTCGCGACGCACCAGCGTGTACCCCTCGCCGAGCAGCTGGACGTGCTCGGCGAGCAGCGCCTGCAGGTGCGCTTCGACGCCGTCCTTGACCAGCCCCGGGTCCACGCCGAGATCGTGGCTGGAGTCGTGTTCGATCTCCTCGACGGTGATGCGCAGTTGTTCGCCCGCCTTGTTTTCGACAACCCACACCGGGGGGTCACCGGCCTGCTCGCTCAGCCAGCACGGCGGGCTCATCCAATTCAGCGGTTTGTAGGCGCGGTCGTCGGCGTGCACACTGACCGATCCGTCGGCCTTGAACAGCAACAGCCTGCGCGCGGAGGGCAGGTGCGCGGTGAGCCGGCCGACGTAGTCCACGGTGCATTGAGCGATCACTAGACGCACCCGACTCACCTTAGAGCGTGGCCGACAAATTAGGCTGACGCCACCATGTCGGCCAACACGTCCTTGGCACAACGAATAGGCCGGGTGCTCGAGCGCGTCACCCGTCAGAGCGGCCGTCTGCCAGAGACGCCGGCGTACGGCTCCCTGCTGCTCGGTCGGGTGTCGGAAAGCCAGGGCCGCCGCCGGGTGCGCATCCAGATCATCATGACGGTGCTGGTGCTGGGCGCGAACCTGATCGGCATCGCCGTCGCGCTGTTTTTGGTGACGGTCGCCATCCCGGTGCCGAGCGTGTTCGACGACGCGCCGGCGTGGATCACGTTCGGTGCCTCCCCGGCCTACATCGTGGCGGCCTCGGCGTGGGGCACGTACTGGATCACCCGCCGGACCGTGATCGCCCTGCGCTGGGCGATTGAAGAGCGCGAGCCGACTCCAGAGGACGAGCGCAACACCTTTGTCGCGCCGTGGCGCATCGCCCTCGTCGACCTCGTCTTGTGGGGCGTCGGGACGATACTGCTGACGACGCTGTACGGCATGGTCAACACGCTCTTCATTCCGCGATTCCTGCTCGTCGTGAGCTTTGGCGGGGTGGTGGTCGCCACCGCTAGTTACCTGCTCGCGGAGTTCGCGCTGCGGCCCGTCGCCGCCCAGGCGCTCGAGGCCGGGCCACCGCCACGACGGTTCGCGGCGGGCATCATGGGCCGCACGATGGTCGTCTGGTTCCTCGGTTCGGCCGTGCCCGTCATCGGGATCATGATGCTCGCTCTGTTCGAGCTCGTGCTGCGCAATCTGACCCAGACGCAGTTCGCGGTGGCCGTGTTCATCGTGTCGATGGCCCCGTTGATCTTCGGGTGCGTCCTGATGTGGATCCTGGCCTGGCTCACCGCGACACCGGTGCGGGTGGTCCGTGCGGCCCTGGCGCGCGTCGAGCGCGGCGATCTGCGGGGGGACCTCGTGGTGTTCGACGGTACCGAACTCGGTGAGCTGCAACGCGGCTTCAACACGATGGTCGACGGCCTGCGGGAGCGGGAACGCGTCCGCGACCTCTTCGGCCGCCACGTCGGGCGTGAGGTGGCGCTGGCCGCGGAACGCGAACGGCCGAAGCTGGGCGGCGAAGAACGCCACGTCGCGGTCGTCTTCATCGACATCGTCGGGTCGACGCAGCTGGTGACGAGCCAGCCGCCGGCCGAAGTCGTTGCGGTGCTGAACCGTTTCTTCGCGATCGTCGTCGAGGAGGTCGACCGCTACTGCGGGCTGGTCAACAAATTCGAAGGCGACGCGACGCTGGCCATCTTCGGCGCGCCCAACCGCCTGGACAGTCCCGAAGATGCGGCGCTGGCCGCCGCGCGGTGTATCGCCGAGCGCCTGGCGGACGAGATGTCCGACCTCGAGGCCGGGATCGGCGTGGCCGCGGGCCAGGTCGTCGCCGGAAATGTCGGCGCCAAAGAACGATTCGAATACACCGTCATCGGGGAGCCGGTCAACGAGGCGGCGCGGCTGTGCGAGCTCGCCAAGTCACACACCAACCGTCTGCTCGCGACGGCCGACGCCATCGAGGGCGCAAGCGAAAACGAGCGGGCCCGTTGGTCATTGGGCGAAACGGTCACCCTGCGCGGGCACGAGCGCCCCACCCGGTTGGCGTCGCTCGTCGACGCCCCTTCATCCGCTCAGTAGGGCTTCGGCGGGCTCAGACCGCCACCTGGCGGTGGCGACTCTGGTTGCCGCCGCACCGTTTGGCTTCATACATCGCGGTGTCGGCCTGGGCGACCAATTGGTGGAACGCGTGCTCGGCATAGTCCGAGACGACGCTGCGCAACGCGAGGGTGGCGATTCCGACGCTGGCGGTCACCGATGCGTTCATCGCGGCTATCGCGTCACAGAGCTGTCGGCCCCACTCCGGCAGCTGGTCCGCGGTGACAATGTCGGCGACCAGGAACTCCTCCCCGCCGACGCGGCCGACGATCGCGGTCTCTCCGCAGGCGGTCGTCAGGGTGCCGGCCACCTCGATGAGCGCCTCATCGCCGGCGGCGTGCCCGCGGGTGTCGTTGAGCTCTTTGAAGCGGTCCAGATCGACCATGGCCACCGCCAAGAACATGTGATGCGCGCCCGCGAGCATCCGGCCGACTATCTCCCTGTCGCAGGCTCGCCGGTTCAGCAGGCCGGTCAGCGGATCGCGGTTGGCACGCGAGAGATCAACCCACAGGGCGCGCACCACGACCTGGATGGCGAGCGGAACGACCACGTTGAGTTCCAGAACCAGGAAGTAGCCGGTGAAGGCCAACACTGCTTGCCCCTCGGCGGCCAGACGCACCGCCTGCCAGGCCCCGATCGCGCTGGCCACGCCGAGGTTCAGCGCCATGAGCCTGGTGGTGTGGAAGAACGCGATGTAGCCGCCGGTCACCGAGAGCGCCGAGCAGGACATCAGCCCGACGAGCGGCTGGGGCTGCCACAGACAGCCGCCGCCAATGGATACGCAGCCGGTCATGATGTAGAAGATCGACTGGCGCCGGGTGGGCCATCCGCTCAACCACAGCACCGCCATGCCCAGTCCGATCACGGCGGACACGACCGAAACCGTCAGCGCCACATGGGGATACAACGGCTCGGGACCCCAGTACACATTGACGGGCACCAGCACCAACGAGGACGCCACGACAGCCAACACCCTGCGGGTGTTGGTGCTCAGCCCGTGCGCTTGCAAATAACCTGTCAGCCAATCGAAGTGGTCGTCCTGCCCCCACCACGTCGCCAGCCGCTTCATCGGTTCGCCTTTCCCCGAACTCACTCACCCCGTCGGGTCACGCCGTCAGAGCCGGCGAGTTGGGTCACAGTAAATACCATCGCGTGCGGGAAGTACCTCGAATCGACAAGAAAGCCGCTCCGACGTGAGGCCAACCGACACCGCCCACCACGATGTCGCTTTCCCGCTAGTTTTGTCGGTGCCCGGGTGTAAGTCTGGAAGCGTGCACGACGATTTCGACCGCTGCTACCGCGCCGTCCAGTCCAAGGACGCCCGGTTCGACGGCTGGTTCGTCACCGCGGTGCTGACCACCCGGATCTACTGCCGGCCCAGCTGCCCCGTGCGGCCGCCGTTCGCCCGCAACGTGCGGTTCTACCCCACCGCGGCGGCCGCCCAGCGGGCCGGCTTTCGGGCCTGCAAACGGTGCCGTCCCGATGCCTCTCCGGGTTCCCCCGAATGGAACGTGCGCGGTGACGTGGTGGCGCGCACGATGCGGCTGATCGCCGACGGCACCGTGGACCGCGACGGTGTGGGTGGTCTGGCCGCCCACCTCGGTTACACCACTCGCCAGCTCGAACGGCTCCTGCAGGCCGAGGTCGGCGCCGGCCCGCTGGCACTGGCCCGGGCGCAGCGCGCCCAGACCGCCCGCGTGTTGATCGAGACGACGGACCTGCCGTTCGGCGACGTCGCATTCGCCGCGGGCTTTTCCAGCATCCGTCAGTTCAACGACACCGTGCGATCGGTGTTCGAAGGCACACCGAGCGCCCTGCGCCGGCGCGCGGCCGCCCGTACCGCGTCCGAGGCCAATTCGCCTGGCACCGTGTGCCTTCGGCTCCCGGTGCGCACACCCTTCGCCTACGAGGGCGTCTTCGGCCATCTCGCGGCCGGCGCCGTTCCCGGTTGCGAGGAGGTCCGCGATGGCGGGTACCGACGCAGCTTGCGCCTTCCGTTCGGCAACGCCATCGTGACCCTGACGCCCGCCGTCGACCATGTCCGTTGCGTCCTCGTGCTCGACGATTTCCGCGATCTGACCACGGCGATCGCCCGCTGCCGGCGGCTGCTGGACCTCGACGCGGACCCGGAGGCGGTCGACGAAGCGCTGGGCGCGGACGCCGGTCTGCGACCCGTCGTGGCCAAGGCGCCCGGGCAGCGCATTCCGCGCACCGTCGACGAAGCCGAACTCGCGGTGCGCGCAGTGCTCGGGCAGCAGGTGTCGACCAGGGCCGCGAGCACCCATGCCGGCCGGCTGGTCGCCGCGTACGGACGGCCGGTCAACGACGCCGAGGGAACGTTGACCCACACCTTCCCCTCGGTCGAGGAGCTCGCCGAGATCGATCCCGTCCATCTGGCGGTGCCCAAGGCCCGCCGCCGCACGCTGAGCGCATTGGTTGCCGGCCTCGCCGACGGCAGCATCGTGCTGGACACCGGATGCGACTGGGACAGTGCCCGCAGACAGTTGCTCGCGCTGCCCGGGGTGGGCCCCTGGACCGCGGAAGTGATCGCGATGCGCGGCCTTGGCGACCCCGACGCCTTCCCCGCCAGCGACCTCGGGCTGCGCCTGGCCGCCAAACAGCTGGGATTGCCGTCCGACGAACGCTCCCTCGTGGAACGCGGCGCCCGTTGGCGCCCCTGGCGTTCCTATGCCACCCAATATCTTTGGACCACTCTCGAGCATCCCGTAAACCATTGGCCGCCACAGGAGGTCGCATGATCCGCGCCGGCGACGATGCAGAGCGAAGCGATGAGGAGGAGTGGCGCACATGATCGAGTACCGCACCATCGACAGCCCCATCGGATTGCTCACCCTGGCCGGTCGCGGCTCCGTATTGACGAACCTACGGATGGTCGACCAGACCTATGAGCCGAGCCGCGCCGGCTGGTCGCCGAACCCGCGGGCGTTCGGCGCCGCCGTCGAGCAGCTGGCCGCCTATTTCGCCGGCGAGCGCACCGACTTCGATTTCGAGTTCGACCTGCACGGCTCCGAGTTCCAGCGGCGCGTGTGGAAGGCGTTGCTGACGATTCCCTATGGGGAGACGAGGTCATACGGATGGATCGCCGAGCAGATCGGCGCTCCGGGGTCCGCGCGCGCCGTGGGATTGGCCAACGGGCACAATCCGATCGCGATCGTGGTGCCCTGCCACCGGGTGATCGGCTCGAACGGCAGCCTCACCGGCTACGGCGGCGGCCTGCAGCGCAAGCGCGCCCTGCTGGATCTGGAAAAGACCCACAGTTGCGCAACGCTGTTCGACTGACCGCCGGCGGTGGTCGCGTTTCTTTTGCGAGGTCCGTCGTACGACGCTATCGTCCATATTTGTGGACGACAGTGCGAAGGATCCGGCGGTGGTGCTGCCGTATCTGGTCGGTAGACCCCTGGCGGCCACCGAGGTCTACGAAGCGTTCGGCTACCGCAAGTCCGCGTACTACAAGGCGGCTCGCGAGGGCAGGCTGATCACCGCCGACAACCTGATCAGGGCGGCCAAGTATTTGGGGTTGAACCCGGTCGACCTGCAGGTCCGCTACGGTCTGATCGACCCCGACTCGGTCACCGAGTACCTGGAGTCCCAGACCGGCCCGCCCAGGCTGCGCGACCTTCGCCCCGATCCCAACAGTCCGCCCGTCTGAGCGGCACTGCCGGACCGTTTGGATGATCAAAACCGCACTCATCGTCGTCACCTTGGCCGCCCTTCTGTGCAGCCTGTGGATCCGGCGTTACACCTGGCGCTCCCGATGGGAGGCCGGCGCCACCCGCAACATCGCACTGCATGGCTGCGCGGTGCTGCTGATGTCGCACTGGGCCGCGGCCGCGCTCGGACCCCCGCTACACCGCGTCTTCGGGCTGTGGAACGTGCAACACCTGCTCGGACACATCTGCTGGATCTTCGCGGTGACGGCGATCATCCGCCATGGGCTCATCCGCCTGGTCGACGAAGCCCACGAGAGCGAGCTGTTGCGCAAGCACGTCACGCGCCCGCTACGCATCGCGGTTCCGCTGCTGGTGGTTCTGTTCGTCATCGCCGACGAGGGCCATCACCTCGACTTCTTCGCGGCCCCCGCCGACTTCTGGCTGCTGGCTTACTGGCTGGTCCTGGGCGCCCTGATGATCTACCTGCTCTCCTACGCCGGGCGAGTGCTGCTGATCCTGCGGACGGATCCCCGCTCAACGACGACCGTCGACCTCTACCTGATCTCGGCGGGATTCGGGGTGGCGGCGAGCGTGATTCAAATCGGCACCGCCTGGGCGGGCACGGACATCGCCTTGCCCGTCTGGTTGTGCGCCTGCCTGAGCGCCATCGGCTTCGCCTACGGATCCGCGCGATCGTGGCAGGCCAAGGTGGCCTGGTTCACGTCCGGCAAGTAGGCCATCCCGCGCCTTCGGCGACCTGAGCGTTTATCCGCCCACCACGTGCCGCGCTACCACCATCGGGCGGAACCCGTACCGCTGCCCGACGATCTTGCCCCCGGCCCCCCGGCCCGTGCCCGACAGCGGGATGCCGCGGAGCAACCCGCTTCCCTTGGCTTCGGCGCCGGCGCCGACGGTGCTCACCGCCGGCGCGGCTGTGTCCGCGCTTGCCGCCGGAGCCGCGGCGGCCCAACTCTGCGGCACCGACAAGTGACCCACCGTGGCCGCCCTGCCCAGACCCGCCGACACGGGCGAGGACGCACCCGAGGACACCGGGCCACCGCCGAGCGTTCCACCCACACCGCGCAAGCTTGCCGCGGCCGTCGCGCCTTTGCCGTCACCGGCGGCCGGCATCACGCCTTCCCAGATCTTCATCATGTGCTCCCAGTCGCCCGCGTGGTTGTAGGCCATACCAAGGTGGTTGGTATACAACGAGGTCAACTTTTTCCAGGACTCCGATGCCGACGATTCGGATGCCCCTGACGAGCCTTCCACCACTGCGCTGGAGACCAACGTTGGGTTTGCTAACCCCGAGGTGGAGGCACCGGGTTGCGTGCTTGTTTCGGCCGCCGTGTCGGCGGCATGGGCGACCGCGGCCGCTTGACCGCCCTCCCCCGCCGGGTTGGTGGTGGAGGGCGGCTGGTCGAACGGGGGCAACGCCGAGGCGCCGGCCGACGCCGCGGCATAGCCATACATCGCGGCCGCGTCCTGGGCCCACATCTCGGCGTAGTGGGCCTCGGTGGCCGCGATCGCGGGCAGGTTCTGGCCGAAGAAGTTCGTCGCGATCAGCATCATCAATTGGGCGCGGTTGGCCGCGATCACCGGTGGCGGAACCGTCATCGCGAACGCCGCCTCGTAGGCCCCCGCGGCGGCCTTCGCCTGGACCGCCGTCTGTTCGGCCTGTGCGGCGGTCGCGGTGAGCCACGCCACGTAGGGGGCCGAGGCGGCGGCCATCGTCGCCGACGCCGGGCCCAGCCACGCGCCGGTGAGTTCGGCGATCAACGAACCGTAGGAGGCTGCGGTGGTGTACAGCTCGATGGCCAACCCGTCCCAGGCCGCGGCGGCCGCCAGCATCGGCCCCGAACCCGCACCGACGTACATCCGCCCGGAGTTGACCTCCGGCGGAAGCGCCCCGTAATCCACTAAGTGGTCCCCTCGTCTTGTCGGCGACGGCTGTCGCACGCGCGCCGACGCCCCCCGAAACTGTGGTCAGATACTTGTGCGCGGGTACCGTCCAGCGCAGCCGCCGGCGTCGGCCGTCGAATCACGAACGCGATGCCGATCCTCGGGCACGGCGGTCATCTCTTATGAGTGGACGTTTGTACACATATGTGATCGTAAGAACATATATGTACATATGAGTTCACAGATAAGAACTGAATCTAGCTGAAGATGAACACTTGTCTTTAGCAATACACTATTGGGCGCGCAGCCCTTAACCTCGCGGTGGAGCGGCTTTCAGCGGCCGTTCAGCACCGTTGAATCGGAACCAGCGAGGAGAGAATCACCGTGTCGTTCGTGACCACCCAGCCCGAAGCGTTAACCGCCGCAGCCCAGAACTTGGCTGCCATCGGCTCGGCGCTGGCCGCACAGAATGCAGCGGCATCGGCGCCGACGATGGGAGTGGTACCCGCGGCAACCGACGAGGTCTCCGTGCTGGTTGCCGCGCAGTTCGCCACGCACGCCCAGATGTATCAGACCGTCTGCGCCCAGGCCACGGTGATTCACGACAGCTTCGTGAGAATGCTGCACTTCGGCGCCGGCTCATATGCGGCAACCGAAGCCATCAACGCCGCCGCGTCCAGCTGAGGCGGGTGCGACGTGCTGGATTTCGGAGCGTTACCCCCGGAGATCCATTCGGAGCGCATGTATTCCGGCCCGGGCTCGGCCTCGATGATGGCCGCGGCGTGGGCCTGGAATCTGCTGGCCGCGGAGTTGGATTCCGCGGCCAACGACTACGACAGGATCATCACGCAACTGGTGAGCGAAGAGTGGATGGGCCCGGCCTCGGCCCAGATGGCCGAGGCCGCCAAACCCTATGTGGCGTGGATGCGCACCACCTCCGTACAGGCCGAACAGGCCGCCGTTTCGGCCAGGGCCGCGGCGGGCGCCTACGAAGCGGCGTTTGCCGCCACGGTTCCCCCACCGCTGATCGAAGCCAACCGCGCCCAACTCGTCCAGGCGGTGTCGACCAATGTCCTGGGCCAAAACACGCCGCTGATCGTCCAGCTCGAGACGCAATACGCCGAAATGTGGGCGCAAGACGCTACGGCGATGTACGGCTACGCGGGTCAGGCCGCGCCGGTCACCCAGGTGACACCGTTCACCCGGCCGGCGGAGACCACCAATCCGGCCGGCGAGGCCATGCAGGCAGCCTCCGTCGCTCAGGCGGCCGGCACCTCGGCCGGGGCGGAGTCGGCACAGTCACAGTTGCTGTCCTCGGTACCGCCCACACTGCAGGCACTGTCGTCGCCCGCGGCGGCGAACACGGAACTGCCGCCGATCACCGACGTGCTGGAACAGAACCCCGTGTTCGACATGTGGGCCGAATACGCCAGCCCTGCCCAGAACACCCTCGCGATGATGTATCGCGTTACCGGGATGTCGACCCACTTCCTATCGCTCTCAAAGGGTTTGGCTCCCGCAGCCAAGGCCGCCAGTGAGGGAGCGAAGGCCGCCGCGAGCCTGCCCGCCGTGGGCGCATCGCTGCGCGGGCTGGCCGGTGGCGGCGGCGCCATATCGGCGACTTTGGCTTCTGCGGCGCCGGTCGGCGGCCTCTCCGTGCCCCCCGCCTGGACCTCCGCGGCGGGCCCGGCGGTCGCCTCCGGAGCCTCGTCGATTCCGGTCAGCCGCTTCATCACCACTCCCGAGACATCGGGACCCGGAAACCTATTGGGCGGTATGCCGCTGGCTGGTGTCGGCGGGGGTTCGACCGGCGCCGGCCCGCGCTACGGGATCCGCCCGACGGTGATGGCCCGCCCGCCGTTTGCCGGCTAGCCGAGCAACAACGTCCCGAGCAATCGGGTCGAGATCCGGCTCAGCGCACCGCCGTTGGCATCGCGGAGGGCGCTGCACCCCCGGCTCCACCGTGGCCCGTCGACCGCGCGTACCGCGTCGCCGGCTTACGGACACGGGACGCTGCGATCCCGCATGCCGGTGTAAATCCCTGTGCGCCAGTGGTTTTGGCTACGAATGCAAAAACACCCCCGTTGCCGGGGGTGTTTTTGTGTATGTTCGGCGGTGTCCTACTTTTCCACCCGTATGGGCAGTATCATCGGCGCTGACAGGCTTAGCTTCCGGGTTCGGAATGGGACCGGGCGTTTCCCTGTCGCTGTGGCCGCCGTAACTCTATTTAAATTTGTTTGGTGGGGGGTGCGGTGTTCAAGCTTCCAGCGGCAAAATGCCGCCGAAATGGACTGTGGTTGCGATTGTGTGTTGGTAAGTTTTCGGCCGGTTAGTGCCAGTTCCCTGCACTCATTGCTGAGCTTCCAGGTCTGGCCTATCGAACCCGTGGTCTGCGGGGGGCCTTATCCCTCTAAAAGGGTGAGAAACCTGATCTTGGAGAAGGTTTCCCGCTTAGATGCTTTCAGCGGTTATCCTGTCCGAACGTGGCTATCCAGCCGTGCTCCTGGTGGAACAACTGGTATACCAGAGGTTCGTCCGTCCCGGTCCTCTCGTACTAGGGACAGGTTTCCTCAAGTTTCTGACGCGCGCGGCGGATAGAGACCGAACTGTCTCACGACGTTCTAAACCCAGCTCGCGTGCCGCTTTAATGGGCGAACAGCCCAACCCTTGGGACCTGCTCCAGCCCCAGGATGCGACGAGCCGACATCGAGGTGCCAAACCATCCCGTCGATATGGACTCTTGGGGAAGATCAGCCTGTTATCCCCGGGGTACCTTTTATCCGTTGAGCGACACCCCTTCCACTCGGGGGTGCCGGATCACTAGTCCCGACTTTCGTCCCTGCTTGACTTGTAAGTCTCGCAGTCAAGCTCCCTTGTGCACTTACACTCGTCACCTGATTGCCGTCCAGGTTGAGGGAACCTTTGGGCGCCTCCGTTACATTTTAGGAGGCAACCGCCCCAGTTAAACTACCCGCCAGGCACTGTCCGTGAACCCGGTAAGGGTTCGACGTTAGGTGTCCAATACGATCAGAGTGGTATTTCAACAACGACTCCATACAAACTGGCGTCTGTATTTCACAGTCTCCCACCTATCCTACACAAACCGTACCGAACACCAATACCAAGTTGTAGTGAAGGTCCCGGGGTCTTTTCGTCCTGCCGCGCGTAACGAGCATCTTTACTCGTAGTGCAATTTCGCCGAGTCTATGGTTGAGACAGTTGGGAAGTCGTTACGCCATTCGTGCAGGTCGGAACTTACCCGACAAGGAATTTCGCTACCTTAGGATGGTTATAGTTACCACCGCCGTTTACTGGGGCTTAAATTCTCCGCTTCACCTTACGGTTAACGGGTCCTCTTAACCTTCCAGCACCGGGCAGGCGTCAGTCCGTATACATCGTCTTGCGACTTCGCACGGACCTGTGTTTTTAGTAAACAGTCGCTACCCACTGGTTTCTGCGGCCGGATCCCGCTCCCACCGCAAGGGTGTTCACGGTATTCCGGCCCCCCTTCTCCCGAAGTTACGGGGGCATTTTGCCGAGTTCCTTAACCATAGTTATCTCGTACGCCTTGGTATTCTCTACCTGACCACCTGTGTTGGTTTGGGGTACGGGCCGTGTATGTGCTCGCTAGAGGCTTTTCTTGGCAGCAGAGGATCACCGAATTCACCTCAATCGGCTATGCATCACCTCTCAGGATTAATGAGCGACGGATTTGCCTATCGCTCTCCCTACAGGCTTGCCCCAGTATTACCACTGACTGGTACGGCTACCTTCCTGCGTCACCCCATCGCTTGACTACTACCAGCGAAGGTCCCACGCAGCCCCGAAACTCCATGCCCCCGAAGGGGAATGGTCGATCCGGTTTTGGGTGGTTAGTACCGCTGATTCATCAGGGACGCCCATACACGGGTACGGGAATATCAACCCGTTGTCCATCGACTACGCCTGTCGGCCTCGCCTTAGGTCCCGACTCACCCTGGGCGGACTGGCCTGGCCCAGGAACCCTTGGTCTTACGGCGGGCAAGGTTCTCACTTGCCTTATCGCTACTCATGCCTGCATTCTCACTCCCCCACCCTCCACCACCGGTCACCCGGAGGCTTCGCTGAATGAGGGACGCTCCCCTACCCACATCCACGTAAACGTGAATGTGCCGCGGCTTCGGCGGTGTGCTTGAGCCCCGCTACATTATCGGCGCATAATCACTTGACCAGTGAGCTATTACGCACTCTTTCAAGGGTGGCTGCTTCTAAGCCAACCTCCTGGTTGTCTCTGCGACTACACATCCTTTTCCACTTAGCACACGCTTAGGGGCCTTAGCCGGCGATCTGGGCTGTTTCCCTTTCGACGTACGGAGCTTATCCCCCGCCGTCTCACTGCCACGCTTTACACCACGGCATTCGGAGTTTGGCTGACGTCAGTAACCTAGTAGGGCCCATCGGCCATCCAGTAGCTCTACCTCCGTGGTGAACCACGCAACGCTGCACCTAAATGCATTTCGGGGAGAACCAGCTATCACGGAGTTTGATTGGCCTTTCACCCCTACCCACAGCTCATCCCCTCAGTCTTCAACCTAAGTGGGTTCGGGCCTCCACGCGGTCTTACCCGCGCTTCACCCTGGCCATGGGTAGATCACTCCGCTTCGGGTCCAGAACACGCCACTACACCCCAAAGGGGATGCGCCCTATTCAGACTCGCTTTCGCTGCGGCTACCCCGCACGGGTTAACCTCGCGACGTGTCCCTGACTCGCAGGCTCATTCTTCAAAAGGCACGCCATCACCCCACAAGGAGGCTCTGACGGATTGTAGGCACACGGTTTCAGGTACTATTTCACTCCCCTCCCGGGGTACTTTTCACCATTCCCTCACGGTACTAATCCGCTATCGGTCATCGAGAAGTATTTAGGCTTACCGGGTGGTCCCGGCAGATTCACAGCAGATTCCACGGGCCCGCTGCTACTCGGGAATTGATACAAGGTAGGTGACGGGTTTTCGCGTACCGGGCTCTCACCGTCTACGGCAGACCATCCCAGGCCACTTCCGCTAACCACGACACTTTCTGACTACCCCTCAGCCAGGTAGAGCTGAGATGTATCCTCCCACAACCCCGCACACACAACCCCTACCCGGTATCACATGCGTGCGGTTTAGCCTGTTCCGCGTTCGCTCGCCACTACTTACGGAATCACAATTGTTTTCTTCTCCTACGGGTACTGAGATGTTTCACTTCCCCGCGTTCCCTCCCGCACCCTATATATTCAGATGCGGGTAACACGACATCACTCGTGCTGGGTTTCCCCATTCGGAAATCCTCGGATCAATGCTCGGTTGACAGCTCCCCGAGGCATATCGCAGCCTCCCACGTCCTTCATCGGCTCTCGATGCCAAGGCATCCACCATGCGCCCTTAAACACTTACTTACACACAAAAACCAAAGAAGAAATTACACATTTCGACGAACGCATCAGCCCTAAGGACTATGCGCTCATCTAGATGCTCGCAACCACTATCCAATACTCAAACACCACACCCCACCACCAAGATGGAGGGACTCCACACGGATCGACCGAGTGTTGTCTCAGGGCCCAATAGTGTGTCTGGCAATCATTTGCTGTTGTGCACCCGGCCCCCGTCCACTACAGACGGGAACCCCTCACGGCTCGCACCCCACCAATTGGAGTGCTTTTCGTGGTGCTCCTTAGAAAGGAGGTGATCCAGCCGCACCTTCCGGTACGGCTACCTTGTTACGACTTCGTCCCAATCGCCGATCCCACCTTCGACAGCTCCCTCCCAAGGGTTAGGCCACTGGCTTCGGGTGTTACCGACTTTCATGACGTGACGGGCGGTGTGTACAAGGCCCGGGAACGTATTCACCGCAGCGTTGCTGATCTGCGATTACTAGCGACTCCGACTTCATGGGGTCGAGTTGCAGACCCCAATCCGAACTGAGACCGGCTTTAAAAGGATTCGCTTAACCTTGCGGCATCGCAGCCCTTTGTACCGGCCATTGTAGCATGTGTGAAGCCCTGGACATAAGGGGCATGATGACTTGACGTCATCCCCACCTTCCTCCGAGTTGACCCCGGCAGTCTCTCACGAGTCCCCGGCATTACCCGCTGGCAACATGAGACAAGGGTTGCGCTCGTTGCGGGACTTAACCCAACATCTCACGACACGAGCTGACGACAGCCATGCACCACCTGCACACAGGCCACAAGGGAACGCCTATCTCTAGACGCGTCCTGTGCATGTCAAACCCAGGTAAGGTTCTTCGCGTTGCATCGAATTAATCCACATGCTCCGCCGCTTGTGCGGGCCCCCGTCAATTCCTTTGAGTTTTAGCCTTGCGGCCGTACTCCCCAGGCGGGGTACTTAATGCGTTAGCTACGGCACGGATCCCAAGGAAGGAAACCCACACCTAGTACCCACCGTTTACGGCGTGGACTACCAGGGTATCTAATCCTGTTCGCTCCCCACGCTTTCGCTCCTCAGCGTCAGTTACTGCCCAGAGACCCGCCTTCGCCACCGGTGTTCCTCCTGATATCTGCGCATTCCACCGCTACACCAGGAATTCCAGTCTCCCCTGCAGTACTCTAGTCTGCCCGTATCGCCCGCACGCTCACAGTTAAGCCGTGAGATTTCACGAACAACGCGACAAACCACCTACGAGCTCTTTACGCCCAGTAATTCCGGACAACGCTCGCACCCTACGTATTACCGCGGCTGCTGGCACGTAGTTGGCCGGTGCTTCTTCTCCACCTACCGTCAATCCGAGAAAACCCGGACCTTCGTCGATGGTGAAAGAGGTTTACAACCCGAAGGCCGTCATCCCCCACGCGGCGTCGCTGCATCAGGCTTGCGCCCATTGTGCAATATTCCCCACTGCTGCCTCCCGTAGGAGTCTGGGCCGTATCTCAGTCCCAGTGTGGCCGGACACCCTCTCAGGCCGGCTACCCGTCGTCGCCTTGGTAGGCCATCACCCCACCAACAAGCTGATAGGCCGCGGGCCCATCCCACACCGCAAAAGCTTTCCACCTAAAGACATGCGCCTAAAGGTCCTATCCGGTATTAGACCCAGTTTCCCAGGCTTATCCCGAAGTGCAGGGCAGATTGCCCACGTGTTACTCACCCGTTCGCCACTCGAGTACCCCCGAAGGGGCCTTTCCGTTCGACTTGCATGTGTTAAGCACGCCGCCAGCGTTCGTCCTGAGCCAGGATCAAACTCTCCAAACAAAAACTCCTCGCGCAGCGAGGTGAATTTCAAATCAGAGATACCTGACAAGACACCAAATAACTGGCATCAAAAATTGCCATACCCACACACGGGGAGTGCTAGGTATGGCCAAAAAACAACAACAAATAAAAAGACCAAACACACTATTGAGTTCTCAAACAACACTTGTTTCGCCCGTTTTGGGGCAACCCTGCCAGCTTAATACAAGTCCGGCAGTGGAGTCAACTCCCAGTTTTGGTCTTCCAGAGACCGAGTCGGGAGCAGCCGTGCCAGGCTAGTACCAATCCAGCGAGGGAGTCAAGGCCCCGCTCTCGTCCACCTTCGCGTCGGTGATCGCGCTTGTGGGGCACTGACTTTGGTTACTCTACCCGCTCGATCTCCGCTCCCAAAATCGCCAGGTTTTCCACGAACAACGGGTAGCCGCGATCGATGTGAAAGACGTCGTGAACCTCGGTGTCGCCGTCGGCGACGAGCCCCGCCAACACCAGGCCGGCGCCGGCCCGGATGTCCGAACACCACACCGGCGCGCTCGACAATTGCGGCAGCCCACGCACGACGGCGTGGTGCCCGTCGGTGCGGGCGTCGGCGCCCAGCCGGATCATTTCCTCGACGAAACGAAAGCGTGCCTCGAATACGTTCTCGGTGATCATCGACGTGCCATCGGCGATCGACGCCAGCGCGATCGCCATGGGCTGCAGGTCGGTGGGAAACCCGGGAAACGGCAGGGTCGCGACATTGACGGCCTTCGGGCGCTCGTACTGGGCCACCCGGAAGCTGCTTTCCGTTTGGGTGACGGTGGCGCCGGCGTCGTGCAGCTTGTGCAGCACCACCTGCAGGTGCGCCGGGTCGACGCCGGTGACCGAGATGTCTCCGCGGGTCATCGCGGCGGCGATGCCCCACGTGGCGGCGACGATGCGATCCCCGATGACGCGGTGTTCGGTCGGGTGCAGCCGCGGGACGCCGGTGATGGTCATCGTCGGCGAACCGGCGCCTTCGACCTGCGCGCCCATCTGGTTCAACATCGTGCAGAGGTCGACGACGTCGGGTTCGCGCGCGGCGTTGTGGATCGTGGTCACACCTTCGGCCACGACCGCCGCCATCAGGATGTTCTCGGTGGCCCCCACCGACGGAAACTCCAACTGAATCTCCGCGCCGCGCAACGTATCAGCCTGCGCCACGACGCATCCGTGTTCGATGTTGCATTGCGCGCCCAGCTGGCGCAGGCCGGCCTGGTGCATGTCCAGCGGCCGCGAGCCGATCGCGTCTCCGCCGGGAAGGGCGACGCGGGCCCGCTTACACCGACCGACCAGGGGGCCCAGTACGCACACCGAAGCCCGGAACTGGCGCACCGCCGCGAAGTCGGCATCGTATTTCGGCTCGTCGGGCGAGGTGATCCGGGCGACGTCACCGTCGAGTTCGACGGTTGCCCCGAGGCCGCGCAGCACCTCGGCCATCAGCGGCACGTCGAGGATGTCGGGGCAATTGGTGATGGTGCTGGTGCCCTCGGCCAACAACGCCGCGGCCATCAGCTTGAGCACGCTGTTCTTTGCGCCTCCCACCGCGACTTCGCCGGACAACCGGTTGCCGCCGGTCACCACGAATCGCTCAGCCACCCGGGTCAGTCTAGTGAAGCGGTATCGGCTTGTCAGTCGGCCGGCGATCGAGCCAAGTCCCGGCCCCTACACGCGCCGCAGTACCGTTTTGCTCATGGCAGTGCACCTGACCCGCATCTACACGCGGACCGGCGACGACGGCACCACGGGATTGAGTGACTTCTCCCGGGTCCCGAAAACCGACCCCCGCCTGGTGGCCTACGCCGACTGCGATGAGGCCAACTCGGCGATCGGCGTCGCCGTCGCCGTCGGTCAGCCCGACGACGAGCTCAAGGCCGTGTTACGCCAGATCCAAAATGACCTCTTCGACGCCGGCGCGGACCTGTCCACCCCGGTGGTGGAAAACCCCGAGTACCCGCCCTTGCGGGTCACCCAGCCCTACATCGATCGGCTCGAAAAATGGTGCGACACATACAACGAGTCGTTGCCGAAGCTGAATTCCTTTATATTGCCGGGTGGTTCGCCACTGTCGGCGCAGTTGCACGTCGCCCGCACCGTGGTGCGCCGCGCGGAACGTTCGGCCTGGACCGCGATCAACGCCGCGCCGCAGCAGGTCAACGTCCTGCCCGCGCGGTACCTGAACCGCCTTTCGGACCTACTGTTCATCCTGTCGCGCGTGGCCAATCCCGATGGCGATGTGCTCTGGAAGCCGGGCGGTGGGGAAGCCGTCACGAGTTAGCCGAAGCGGCAAGGTGTTTGGTGTGGCCTAGATGCTGCGCCGGCGGGAACGCGGCGACGGGCGCGACTCCAGCCACGACAGGAACGCGGTCAGCGCACCCTTGTCGAAGGCGATCTCGTAGCCAGACCTGCGGTCCTGGGTCGTGTCGCGCAGTTCGATGACGACGATCTCGTCGGTCATGATGTCGAATTCGTCGCCACGCGGCGCGCGCCGGGCCACGATCTCAACGCCTCGCCGGCTCAGCCGCCGGTCCGGCCACAGTCGCAGGCTGGAGAGCCGGTAGAACGCGGCTTCGCCGCCGCGGTAACGGATTACACCATGCCGCCAGCCGTGACCGCCCACCGCGGGAACGTCGCGCATGATCCCCGCCGTGCCGCCCTGGCGCAGCTTCCACAGCCGATAACTCAACGCAACGACGGCGGCCGCCAGCACGACGACGAGCACGACCATGGCGGTCATGGGCGCGCTCATCGGCGCTTAGTCGATCGCGCCGACGGCGCGCAATCTGGCGCGCCCCCTGGCGGCGATACGCGGATCGTCCGACTCAGAAGCCTCTCTCGCGGCGCTCTCGTCGATCTCCGACTCGAACTCGGCGGATTCGGCCAGGATGGTCACCGTCTCCTCGGTGACCGACAAGAATCCGCCATCCACCGCGACCCGGAGATCGTCGTCGCCCTCTCGTTCGACGCGCACCATTGCGTCGTCGACCAATTGCGCGACCAACGGGATGTGCCGCGGCATGATGCCGATCTCACCGACGGTGGTGCGGGTGAACAGAAACGTTGCCGCACCCGACCAGATCTTTCGGTCGACGGCGACGATCTCAACGTTCAATTCGGCCATGCCACAGACCCCTTCGATAGCGTGCGAGCCCGTTTCGGCCCGGGTGCAAGTTAGAGCTTGGCGCCAAGGCTCTCTGCCTTCTTGGCCAGGTCGTCCAGACCGCCGATCAAGAAGAAGGCCTGCTCGGGCACGTGGTCGAACTCGCCCTTGGTCACGCGGTCGAACGCCTCGATGGTCTCCTTCAGCGGAACCGTCGAACCCGGCTGACCGGTGAACTGCTCGGCCGCCATCATGTTCTGCGACAGGAACCTCTCGATGCGCCGCGCCCGCTGCACCAGCTGCTTGTCCTCTTCGGACAGCTCGTCGATACCGAGGATCGCGATGATGTCCTGAAGGTCCTTGTACCGCTGCAGGATTCGGATGACTTCCTGGGCCACGCGGTAGTGCTCGTCACCGACGACGCTCGGGTCGAGGATGGTCGAGCTAGAGGCCAGCGGGTCCACCGCGGGGAAGATGCCCTTGGAGAACACCGAACGCGACAGCTCGGTGGTGGCATCCAGGTGCGCGAAGGTCGTCGCCGGCGCCGGGTCGGTGTAGTCGTCGGCGGGCACGTAGACCGCCTGCATGGACGTAATCGACTTGCCTCGCGTCGAGGTGATGCGCTCCTGCAGTTCGCCCATCTCGTCGGCCAGCGTGGGCTGGTAGCCGACCGCCGAGGGCATACGACCGAGCAGCGTCGACACCTCCGAACCGGCCTGGGTGAACCGGAAGATGTTGTCGATGAACAACAACACGTCCTGGCCGGCCTCGTCACGGAACCACTCGGCCATGGTCAGCGCGGAAAGCGCCACTCGCATACGGGTACCGGGCGGCTCGTCCATCTGACCGAACACCAGCGCGGTGTCCTTGAGCACGTCGGCCTCTTGCAGTTCGACCCAGAGGTCGTTGCCCTCGCGGGTGCGCTCCCCCACCCCGGCGAACACCGACGTACCACCGAAGTTACGGGCGATGCGGTTGATCATCTCCTGGATGAGCACCGTCTTGCCGACACCCGCACCACCGAACAGCGCGATCTTGCCACCACGCACGTACGGGGTGAGCAGGTCGACGACCTTGAGGCCGGTTTCGAGCATCTCGGTGCGAGGCTCGAGCTCTTCGAACGGCGGCGGCTTGCGGTGAATCGACCAGTGCTCGAGGTCTTCTCCGTAGCCCGGCTTGTCGAGGCAGTGCCCCAGGGCGTTGAAGACGTGGCCCTTGACCTCCTGGCCGACGGGCACCGAGATGGAACGACCCGTGTCGGTCACCTCGACCCCACGCACCAGGCCGTCGGTGGGCTGCAGCGAGATGGTGCGCACCAGGTTGTCCCCGAGGTGCTGGGCGACCTCGAGCGTGAGGGTCTTCGCCAGTTCCTCGAACGTGATCTCCGCGTTGAGCGCGTTGAACAGTTCCGGCACGGAACCGCGGGGGAACTCGACGTCGACGACGGGCCCGGTGACCCGTACCACCCGGCCGCTGGTGTCGCTCTTGGCCGACTTCGTGGACTTCTCGTCGGTTGCTGTCGTAGCAGGCATAATTTCTTTCGCTTCCTAGTGGTGCTACCTAGCGGGCGTCGGCGAGCGCGTTTGCGCCACCGACGATTTCGCTAATCTCCTGGGTGATCTGGGCCTGCCGCTCGCGGTTCGCCATCAGCGTCAGGGCCTTGATGAGGTCGTCTGCGTTGTCGGTGGCCGACTTCATCGCGCGTTGGCGCGAGGCCAGCTCCGATGCCGCCGATTCGAGCAGCGCCTCGTAAACACGGGTGGTCAGGTACCGCGGCAACAGCGACTCGAAAAGCGTTGTCGCATCCGGCTCGAACGAATACAACGTTCGCACTTCGGGCGGTTCCTCGACATATTCGACCACCATGGGGGCGATCCGGTGTGCGACCGCCGCCTGCGACAACATCGACTTGAACTCGCTGTAGACGATGTGCAACTCGTCGACGCCCTCGACGTCGGACTGGCCTTCGTCCTCGTCGCCGGTGCCCAGCATGAACGCGTTGACCAGCGTCTCGCCGATCTCGGCGGCGTTCTCGTACTGCGGCTGCTCGGAGAAGCCGGTCCAGGAGCCGCTGATGTCCCAGTTGCGGAACTTGTAGTAATTCAGCGCTTTACGGCCGACGGCGTACAGCACCGGCGTCTTGCCTTGTTCCCGCAGCAAGGAGAAGAGCTCCTCGGCGCGGCGGAAGATGCTCGCGTTGTAGGCACCGCACAGACCTCGGTCCGACGTCACCACCAGCACGCCCGCCCGCTTCGGTTCGGGCCGCTCGACGAGCAACGGGTGGTCGAGGGCGGCCTCGGCGGCCAGCGTGGTGAGCATCGCGGTGATCTGGAAGGCGTACGGTCTGGCGGCGTCCAGCCGCGCCTGAGCGCGACCGATCCGCGACGTCGCGATCAGCTCCTGGGCCTTGGTGATCTTTTTGATCGACCCGGCCGAGCGGATGCGTCCGCGCAATTCACGAAGTGTGGCAGCCATAGGTTGCTACTTCTTTGCCTTCTTCTTGGGTGCGGGCTTGGTGACCTTCACCGATTCCTTTTCGAGCTCGCCCTCATCGAGCGCCTCGACGTGCTCGTCGGGCACCACCGATCCACCACCGGTGGCGGCGAAGCCCTTCTTGAAGTTGTTGATGACCTTCTCGAGTTCTTCGGCCGCCTCGTCGGAGAGCTTCTGGGTGTCGCGGATCCCCGACAGGAGTTTCTCTTCGGAGGCCCGGATGTGGTCCAGCAATTCGGTTTCGAAGCGCCGGACGTCCTCAACGGGCACCGAGTCCAGGTGGCCACCGGTGCCGAGGAAGATCGAGATCACCTGCTCCTCGACGGGCATGGGCTGGTACTGGGGCTGCTTGAGCAGCTCCACCAGCCGCGCGCCACGGTCCAGCTGGGCCTTCGACGTCGCGTCGAGGTCGGAGGCGAAGGCCGCGAACGATTCCAATTCGCGGAATTGCGAGAGGTCCAAACGCAGCGAGCCCGCCACTTCCTTCATCGCCTTGATCTGGGCGGCGCCGCCCACGCGGGACACCGAGACACCGACGTTGATGGCCGGCCGCACACCCTGGTTGAACAGGTCGGACTCGAGGAAGCACTGCCCGTCGGTGATCGAGATGACGTTGGTGGGGATGTAGGCCGAAATGTCGTTGGCCTTGGTCTCGATGATCGGCAGACCGGTCAGCGAGCCGCCACCGAGTTCGTCGGAAAGCTTGGCGCAACGCTCCAAAAGCCTTGAGTGCAGGTAGAACACGTCACCCGGGTAGGCCTCGCGGCCGGGCGGGCGGCGCAGCAGCAGCGAGATCGCGCGGTATGCCTCGGCCTGCTTGCTCAGGTCGTCGAAGACGATCAGCACGTGCTTGCCGTCGTACATCCAGTGCTGGGCGATCGCCGAACCGGTGTAGGGCGCAAGCCATTTGAACCCGGCCGAGTCGGACGCCGGCGCCGCGACGATGGTGGTGTAGTCCATCGCACCACCCTCTTCGAGCGCGCGCCGGACCGAGGCGATCGTGGTGCCCTTCTGGCCGATGGCCACGTAGACGCAGCGCACCTGCTTGCGCTCGTCGCCGGACTCCCAGTTCTGCCGTTGGTTGAGGATGGTGTCGACGCAGACGGCGGTCTTGCCGGTCTTGCGGTCGCCGATGATCAGCTGGCGCTGGCCGCGGCCGATCGGCGTCATCGCGTCGATGGCCTTGATCCCGGTCTGCAGGGGCTCTTTCACGCTTTGCCGCTGAACCACCGAGGGCGCCTGGATCTCCAGGGCGCGCCGGACGTCGGTTTCGATGTCGCCCTGACCGTCGATCGGCTGGCCCAGCGGGTTGACCACGCGGCCCAGGAACGCGTCGCCGACGGGGACCGAGAGGACCTCGCCGGTGCGCTTGACCTGCTGGCCCTCTTCGATCTTCTCGAAGTCACCCAGGATCACCGCGCCGACGTTGTGCTCGTCGAGGTTGAGCGCGACGCCGAGCACGCCGCCGGGGAACTCGAGAAGTTCCTGGGTCATCACGGACGGCAGGCCTTCGACGTGGGCGATGCCGTCACCGGCGTCGACGACGGTACCGACCTCTTCGCGGGCGGTGTCGGAGGTGAAAGAGCCTACGTACTCCTCGATGGCGCTCTGAATGTCACCAGCGGAGATTGTCAACTCGGCCATGGCTTTTCGTCTTCCTACTTGATCTTCGTAACGCGTGCGTCGGGATGGATTTGTGGTTGGTCTGGGGTGGTCAGTCGGGCAACTGCGCCTCGGCCGCGGTCAGCCGGGACGCGAGCGTTCCGTCGATCACTTCGTCGGCCACCGAGATGAGCAGCCCGCCCAGCAGTTCGCTGTCGATCTGCAGCTGCACCGCCACCGGGTGACCATAGATGCGGCTGAGCACCTCGGTCAGGCGGGTGCGCTGGGCGTCGCTCAGGTCGGCCGCGGCGCTGACCTGCGCGACGACTTCGCCGCGGCGCGCCACCGCGACCTCTGCGAGGAACTGGATGGCCTCCTCGGCCGGCTGGCCCCTGAGCAACTCGACCGTCTGGGTCAGCAGCGCGGCCGCGATCGGATGAACCTTGGTGCTCGCGCTGTCGAGCACCTTGCGCAGCAACGCAACTCGGCCTTCCACCGGAACGGCGTAGTCGCCCAACAAGATCGCCAGTCGTGGTTGCGCGTCCAGGATGCGCGAGAACCGGAACAGTTGTTCCTCGATCTCGTCGACCTTGTCCTCACGTTCGGCGACTTCGAGCAGCGCCTGCCGCGAGACATGCTCGAGGGCGTCGATGAGGTCGGAACTGGCCGACCAGCGCTCCGATACGGCCGAGCGCAGAACGTCGAGGGTAGCGTCGCCGACCTGGCCGGCGAGCAACCGCTCGATCAACCGGGTCCTGGGTTCCGCGTCCTCGGCGGGCACGGTGAGGTACCGGGTGACAACGATTTCGCGGTCCAGCATCTGCGCCACGGAGACGAGTTCGCCGGACAGGGTGGAAAGTCCCTTGTTGTCAAGGTCTTTGGTGATGGTGCTGAACCACTCCGAGAGGTTGGTCAGCGCGACACGGCTCGACGAGCGCATCTTGGTCATCAGCGGATACTGGACATCCGCCGAGGCGGGCGCCATCGCGTCGAGGTCGTCGAGGAATCGATCCACGGTGGCCGATTGCTGTGCGGAGTCGGCGACGAAGTTACGCACCAGCTCGCCGGCCTGGCGCACCGCTTCGTGACCGAGTTCCAGGCGCAGCTGACGACTCAGCTGGGTACGCAGCAGGTCGACCTGGCGGCCGCCCTGCGACTTGATGCGTTCCGCCTCGACACCGGCCTGGGCCGACAACTGCTCGGTGATGCGCTTGGAGTCCGACTCCGCCTCTTCGACAACGCGTTTCGACTCTGCCTTGGCGTCCTCCACGGCCTTGCTGTGGGCGGTGGTCGACTCGGTCAACCGATCGCTCGCCGCGGCCGCGTCCTTCAATTGCTGGCGCACCGTGGCCTGCCGCGCGGCCATCAACCGACGCACCGGCGGCACGACATAACGCACCACCAGGAACACGATGGCCGCAAAGCCCACCAACTGGCCGATGAAAGTCGACATACTTCGATTACCGTCCGGATGTCTTGGTTGCGGATGTGGTCGCTGCAGCGGGGGCGACGTCGACGCCGAGGATGCGACTGGCCAACGTCGCCGCCATGGACGCCACGTTGGCACGCAGATCCAGTTCCACGGCGTCCCTTTCCCGCTTCAGTTGCTGGGCGGCCAGCTGCAACGTCGAGGACACCTCTTGCTCGGCCCGGGCCCGCGCCTCTTCCACGACCTTACGGCCCTCGGCGCGCGCGTTGTCGCGTAACGACGACGCCTGCACTCGGGCTTCGGTCATGGCTTCTTCGTAATCGGCCTGGGCGGCCTCGAACTGCTCGGCCGCCTTCTTGGTGTCGGCGGCCGTCTTGGCAACCATGGCGTCGCGTTCGCGCAACACCTTCATGACCGGCGGCACGACGAACGTGCCGATGACGGCCAGCACGATCAGGAAGATGGCCAGCACGAAGAAGAAGGTGCCGTTGGGAACGAGGAAGTTGTTGCCTCCCTCTGCCACCACCTGGCCGGACGCCAGAACGCTCAGGCTCGCGTCACCCATCACAGCGAACTAGGTGCCGACGGGTGTTGCGAAGACGAACAGCGCCATGAAGGCCAGGTTGATGAAGTAGGCCGCCTCAACCAGACCGACGGTGATGAAGAACGGCGTGAACAGCCGACCTTGCGCCTCGGGCTGCCGGGCGATCCCGGAAACCAGCGCGTTACCGGCGATACCGTCACCGATACCGGCACCGATCGCGCCGCCGCCCATGATGAGTCCACCGCCGATGAGTGCAGCGGCAGCGACTTGGGGGTCCAGAGCCATTCTTATCCTCCTTGATATCTGGTAGGGGTCTACCAGGCCTCTGTAATGGTGCGTGGGACAAAACAATTCATGGTGGCTTTAGTCATGGTGATCCTCGATCTCCATGGCTTGACTGAAGTACAAGATGGTCAGAATCGAGAAGATGAAGGCCTGGATCGCCCCGACGAACAGGTCGAAGGCCTTCCAGATCGCGTTGGGCGCCCACATGATGTACGGCGGGAACAGCGCGATCAGCGCGACCAGGATGCCGCCGGCGAAGATGTTGCCGAAAAGTCGCAGCGACAACGAGATTGGCTTGGCCAGCTCCTCGACGACGTTGATCGGCGCCAGGAACGCCACGTGGCCCTTGAGCACGGCGAGGGGGTGTCCGACGACGCCGCGGCGCCAGATGCCGGCCACGTGGTAGCAGACAAAGACGAAAAGGGCCAGCGCCAGAACGTAATTGATGTCCGCCGCCGCCGACTTCAGCAGCTCGGTGGTGTGCCCGGAGGCGTCGGTGTACTGCAGCGGGAGCACCGACAGCCAGTTGGAGATCAGGATGAACACAAAGATGGTGACGGCCAGCGGCAACACGAACGGCGCGATCCGCATGCCGACCGCGCTCTCGATCTGGTCGCGCATCTGGACCGTGATGGCTTCCCAGAACAACTGAACACCGCTGGGGACACCGGTCGAGGTGATCTTCGCCCGCAGGAAGAAGGCCAGCGCGAGCACGATCAGCGCGGCGATCCCCGTCGACATGATGGTGTCGGTGTTGACGGTCATGCCGAGCCAGGTGGCGTGGTTGTGTTCGCCGACCTCGATCGCACCTTCGGCCAGGAACGTCGTCTCAGGCATCGGTGGTGTTCCTTCCTTCCGTACCTTCCGATCCTGCGTTGACGCCGCCTCCGGCACCGTCCGCGGATTCCACCCAGTCGCCGGCGCGCAGCTTCTTCCACACCGGCAGCGCCGTCGATGCCACCAAGAGGATCTGGAAAAGCGCCAATCCGAACACCACGCCCAGGCCGGCGGGCCGGAAGACGTAGGCGATGATCAGCCCGATGACGGTGATGATGGCCAGCCGAGACGCCGAGTTGACGGCCATCGACCTTTTCAGCGGGTGATCCTTCGCGGTGATCGACTCAACGGAGCGACGCACCAGTACCGCATTGAGCAAACCCAGCAGCAGCCCGATCCCGAAGAAGACGCCAACCATCAGGTGACCGGACAGCCCGGCTGCGAGCACCGCCACCGCCGTGATGGCAATGCTGATCGCGAAGAGCCGAACCGGACGGAAAGCAACAGAGGGAAACACCAACGGCGCGTCCTGCGCTGGTGTCGTCACTGCAGCACCTCAATCCCAGGTTGGTGAAACGGGAACCCCTCGACCGACTGATCGGTGGTCCGCCGAGCGTATCGCACGTCACAGTTGAATCACCCAAGGGGTATCTCCCGAGGCCGGTCTTGAACCAGCCCGATCGGATGAGCCTCCGAGGGGCCGGTCGCCTGTGCGGCTTTTTGGGGTTCTACCTGGACCGTACCACACAACACGCCCCTACTACTACCCCTCGTCGTAGTAGTCGTCACCCCGGCGCAAGAGCGGGATCGCCGTCGCGACGCCGGCGACCACGATGGCGCCCAGCATCACCGCGGCGGTGTCGCGGGGGCGGAAAAAGATCGTGCTCGCCGCGCCGAACGCGACGATGCCGACCCACAGATAAATCAGCAACACCACGCGGCGGTGGGAATGGCCGATCTGCAGCAACCGGTGATGCAGATGCATCTTGTCGGGGCTGAACGCGCTGCGGCCCGCGCGGGTGCGGCGCACGATCGCCAGCAGCAAATCGAGCATCGGCACGAAGATGACGGCCGCGACCAGCAGGAACGGTGACAGCAGGGCGAACACGTCGCGGGCGCCGTAGGCGTTTTGCGAAACGGGGCCGGCCGCCGTCGTGGAGGCGGCGGCCAGCATCAAGCCGATCAGCATCGAGCCGGAGTCGCCCATGAAGATCTTGGCGCGATGAAAGTTGTGCGGCAGAAAGCCCAGACACGCCCCCGCGAGCACCACCGAGATCACCGCCGGCGGATAGAAGAGGACGTCGCCGCCGTGGTCGCGGAGCAGCCCGACCGAGAACATGCAGATCGCCAACGCGGTGATCAGGCCCAGCCCGGCGGCCAGACCGTCGAGCCCGTCGACGAAGTTCATCGCGTTGACCACCGATACGGTGAGCGCCAGCGTCAGCAGGATCGACGACGCCTGGTCGAGCACGATGGTGCCGACCCCGCCCATGGGGATGTACAGGACGCTCCAGGCCACACCCATGGTGACCAGCACGCTGGCCGCGGTGATCTGGCCGGCGAACTTGGTCAGGGCGTCCAGGCCCCACCGGTCGTCGATCAGCCCGATCCCCATGATGACCGCGCCGGCCACCAGGACCGCTGGCATGCCCGTGGAGTAGACGAACCCGCGGGTGAGCGCGGGAAGCTGGGAGGCCAGGAACACCGCGGTGACGACGCCGAGAAACATCGCCAGCCCGCCCATGCGCGGGGTGGGTGTGACATGTACGTCGCGCTCCCGAGGGTAGGCGACGGCGCCCAGCCGGGTCGCCAGCACGCGGACCGGTCCGGTGGCGAAATAGGTGATGATCGCCGCGGTGAGTCCCACCAGCGCCAGCTCGCGTAGCGGAACACCGGCGCCGCGGTCAGAAAGGGCGAGCAAACCACCGGCAAGGTTGGTCATGTCGCTGGACACCAACGAGACCGTAGTGCACAAACCTGGGAGCTCGCGACAACCGCTCCAGTCAGGCCTCGGCGGTCAGGCCCTCAGGATCGACACCGAGGACTTCGGCGATGCGCTCCGCGCTGACCGGGCCCGGCCGCAGGATGCGTGGCGTGGGTCCGGTCAGGTCCACGATCGTGGAGGCGGCGCCCTGCTCGGACGGACCCGCTTCCAGGTAGACGTCGACGAGATCGCCGAGTTGATCTCGCGCCTCACCGGCGTCCACGGCGGCCGTACGGCCGGAGATGTTGGCGCTCGAGACCGCCAGCGGTCCCACTTCACGCAGGAGTTCGATGGCGACCGGGTGCAGCGGCATCCGCAGCATCACGGTGCCGCGGGCATCGCCGAGGTCCCACTGCAACGACGGCGCCTGTGTGACCACCAGGCTGAGCGCGCCCGGCCAGAACGCGCGGATCAGGTCGCGGGCGCCGTCCGGCATGGTGTAGACGAGCCCCTCGATGGTGTGCCAGGAGCCGACCAGCACGCCCACCGGCATGTCGCGCCCACGCCCCTTCGCCGAGAGCAGCGCCGAGACCGCGGCGCTGTTGAACGCGTCGGCACCGATGCCGTACACCGTGTCGGTCGGCATGACCACGAGCCGCCCGCCCTTGAGAGCTCCTGCCGCCGCGGCGATTCCGAGCGCGCGCTGCTCGGGATCGGCGCAGTCAAAGACGTCGGTCATTGACGCCACTCCTCCTCATCGCTGCGCTCTGCATCGTCGCGACGCGCGTCATCGGCGCCACTCCTCCTCATCGCTGCGCTCTGCATCGTCGCGACGCGCGTCATTGGCGCCACTCCTCCTCGCCGTCACGAACCGCGGCCGGCCGGTCAAGTCCTGACGCGCCTGGACGTCCTCGAAAAGCCCGGTGCGAACGAACAATTCCATGGTCTCGCGCGAGGTGGTGTCGTCATGCTCGATGCCGATCAGCCCCCCGGGACGCAGCCAACGGCCGGCGAGGCGCACTATCGGAGCAATCACCGCCAGACCGTCCGGCCCGCCGAACACCGCCTGGTAGGGATCATGTTGGGCGACTTCAGGGTCCAGCACGGCGCCTTCGGGAACATAGGGCGGGTTGGCCACGATCAGGTCGACCCTTCCGTCCAGTTGCGGAAGCAGACCGGGTTCGGTGACGTCGGCCCGCACGATCTCGACCGCCGTGCCCTCAGCGTTACCGCGCGCGTACTCGAGGGCGGCGTCGGAGTTGTCGAGAGCGACGATTCGTGCCTCCTGCCCCAATTCGGCCCGGTGGTGGGCCAGCGCCACCGCCAAAGCGCCGGACCCGGTGCACAGGTCGACGATGACCGGCCGGGGCGCAAGTCGTTGCGCGCGGGCCCATTCCAGCAGGGCCTCGGTTTCGGGGCGGGGTATGAACACGCCGGGGCCGACGCGCAGCTGCACCGGACCGAATGCCGCCGTCCCCAGCAGATGCTGCAGCGGCACGCGTCGCGAACGGACGGCCACCGCGTCGCGGTACCGTCCGAGAAAGTCCTCGCCGGGCGATTCGAGCAACGCCAGGCGACCGCGGTCGATGCCCGCCAGGTGCGCGGCCAGCTGCTCGGCATCCCAACGCGCGGAGTCGATTCCCGCTTCGGCGAGGGTGGCCGTCGCATCGTCGATCGCGCGCCGCAGGCTGAGCTGGCGTGTCCCGCTCCTCATCGCTTCGCTCCGCGTCGCCGCTGGGACGTCATGCTTGTTGCAGCCGGCTTTGCTTGTCGGCCGCGGCCAGGGCATCGAACAACGCATCCAGGTCGCCGTCGAGCACTTGATCGAGATTGTGCGACTTGAAGTTGATGCGGTGGTCGGCGATCCGGTTCTCCGGGAAGTTGTAGGTGCGGATGCGCTCGCTGCGGTCCACCGTGCGGATCTGGCTGGCCCGGTCCGCCGACGCGTCCGCCAGCGCCTGTTCTTCGGCCAAGGACTGCAGGCGCGCCGCCAGAACCTGCAGCGCCCGCGCCTTGTTCTGTAGCTGCGAGCGCTCGTTTTGACAGGTGACCACGATTCCGGTGGGCAAGTGCGTGATCCGCACCGCGGAGTCGGTGGTGTTGACACCCTGGCCGCCCTTGCCCGACGAACGGTAGACGTCGATGCGCAGGTCCGACTCGTCGATCTGCACCTCGCCGATTTCTTCGGGTTCGGGATACACGAGCACACCCGCCGCCGAAGTGTGAACGCGGCCTTGGGATTCCGTCACCGGGACGCGTTGAACCCGGTGCACCCCGCCCTCGAACTTCATCCGCGACCAGACCCCGTCGGCCGAATCGCCCTTGCTGGCGATGGACAGCGTCGCGTCCTTGTAACCGCCGAGGTCCGAGGTGGTTTCGTCCAGCACGGTGACGGTCCAGCCGTGCCGCTCGGCGTAGCGAATGTACATCCGGGCCAGGTCGGCGGCGAACAGCGCCGACTCTTCCCCGCCCTCACCGGATTTGACCTCGAGCACGATGTCGTCGGCGTCGTGCGGGTCGCGCGGGGCCAGCATGTCGGTGAGCTGGGTGTCCAACTCGGCCACCCGGGATTCCAGATCGCTCGCCTCGGCGGCGAAGGAATCGTCGTCGGCGGCCAGTTCGCGCGCGGCCTCGAGGTCGTCACGGGCGGCCATCAGCTTGCGGTAGGTGCCGACGATCGGGGCCAGCCGCGCGAAGCGCCGTCCGGCCTTGCGGGCCTCGTCGGGGTTGCTGTGCAGTTCGGGGTCGGCCAGCCGTCGCTCGAGGTCGGCGTGCTCGGCCAGCAGCACGTCAATGGTCTGTACCGGCTTCGTCATGCCACACCTCCTGCCCCGTTGTCGCCCGTCACTGCCGCAAACGCAAACCGACGCCCGGCCTGTGCGACTGCACGCACAGTTCGGGCGTCGGTAACCGAGCTATTTGTCGGCAGCGGCTCCGGCCTTGCGCTTGCCGTAGCGCTTCTCGAAGCGGGCGACCCGGCCACCGCTGTCCAGGATCTTCTGCTTGCCGGTGTAGAAGGGGTGGCACTGCGAGCAGACCTCGACGGTGATGTGGCCACCCTCTTTGGTGCTGCGCGTCTGGAAGGTGTTGCCGCATCCGCAGAGCACGGTGGTCTCCGCGTAGGCGGGGTGAATGTCAGCTTTCATGGTGTCCTCTTCGATCGTTTCAGCGTCCGATTATGCCGGGTCAACCGTCATGCCCCAAAACAGCGGGATGGGCTTCGCCATTCCCGGGGCGGTCGCCGCGAACTTAAATCACGGCGCTGGCGCCCGGCGTGTCTTGTGCGTGGTTTAGCGGGAGCGACGGTCCCCCTAGTCGTTGTCCATCCCGGGCGTCGTCTTGGACACCTGGACCAGGAACTCGTAGTTGGTCTTCGTCTTGCGCAGCTGCGACATCAGCAGGTCGATGGCCTGGTGGGAATCCAGGCCCGACAGCACGCGGCGCAGCTTGTGCACGATGCCGAACTCGTCCGGCGACAGCAGCAGTTCGTCCTTACGGGTGCCGGAGGGGTTCACGTCGACCGCCGGGAAGACCCGGCGTTCGGAGATCTTGCGGTCCAGCTTGAGCTCGGCGTTACCGGTGCCCTTGAACTCCTCGAAGATGACCGTGTCACCGGTGGACCCCGTCTCGACCATCGCGGTGGCGATGATGGTCAGCGAGCCGCCCTCCTCGATGTTGCGCGCGGCGCCCAGGAAGCGCTTGGGCGGGTACAGCGCGGTGGAGTCGACACCACCGGACAGGATGCGGCCCGACGCCGGCGAGGCGTTGTTGTAGGCGCGCCCGAGGCGTGTGATCGAGTCCAGCAGCACGACGACGTCCTTGCCCTGCTCGACGAGCCGCTTGGCCCGCTCGATGGCCAGCTCGGCGGCCTGGGTGTGATCGGACGGCGGCCGGTCGAAGGTCGAGGAGATGACCTCACCCTTGACCGAACGCTGCATGTCGGTGACCTCCTCGGGCCGCTCGTCGACGAGCACGACCATGAGGTGGCATTCCGGGTTGTTCTTGGTGATCGCGTTGGCGATGTCCTGCAGGATCGTCGTCTTACCCGCCTTGGGCGGCGACACGATCAGCGCACGCTGGCCCTTCCCGATCGGCATGATCAGGTCGATGACCCGCGTGGTCAGCCGGTCGGGCGTGGTTTCCAGGCGAAGACGCTGGTTGGGATACAGCGGCGTCAGCTTGGAGAAATCGGGGCGCTTCTTGGCGTCCTCGACCGAGCCGCCGTTGACGCTGTCCAGGCGTACCAGCGGGTTGAACTTCTGCCGCTGGTTGGGCTGCTCGCCTTCCTTCGGCACGCGCACCGCGCCGGTGACGGCGTCACCGCGGCGCAGGCCGTTCTTGCGCACCATGTTCATCGACACGTAAACGTCATGGGGCCCGGCCAGGTAGCCGGAGGTGCGCACGAACGCGTAATTGTCGAGGACGTCAAGAATGCCGGCTACCGGCTGGACGACGTCGTCCTCGCGCAGTTCGGCGTCGCCGCCCTCTCCGGAGCGCTCGCCCCGGCGCCGGCGGTCGCGGAAGCGGCGTCCCCGCCGGCCGCCGCGTCCTTCGCCGTCGTCGTCCTGCTGGTTCGACCCGCCACGGCCCTGCTGGCCGCCGGAGCCCTGTTGATCCTCGCTCCCGCCACCCTGGCCGCGGTTCTCGTTCTGGTTGTCTTTGTCCTGCTTGCCTTCGCGGCCGTCGGTCTCGCCGGTGGCGCCGCCATCTCGGCCGCCGGCGCGCTCGCGATCGGCATCCTCGTTGGCGCGGTCGGTCGATCCCGCGTCGCGGGAAGCGCCGCGTCGTTCGCGGCGGGGCGCCTCGGTGGGGGCCGCGCCGTTCTGGCCTTCCTTGGCCGCCGGTGCGTCAGCGCCGTTGTCGTCCTTGGTGTCTTTGGTGTCGTCGTCTTTGGTGTCCGGCTTGCCGCTGTCCTCAGTGGACTTCGTGCCGTTGGCGGGCACGCCGTTGGCCTGTCCCCTGACTTCTTTGATCGCGGCGATCAGTTCGTTCTTACGCATTCCCGACGTCCCTTTGACGCCGACCTGGTTAGCCAGCGCGCGTAGCTCGGGCAGCACCATGGTGGACAGGGCGCCGGCCGAAGCGTTCGTCTTCGCGTCGGGAGTGTCGGTGGTCACGGCATTAGACAGTTGATTGGCGTCAGTGTTTTCGCCAGCCGTGAACAGGTCCGTATCAGTCACGGAGTTCCTTTCTTCCCCCAATGATCACGTCATACGGGGGGTTCGTTGCATTCAGCCAAATTGCCGAGTGCGCCCAATCATCGACTCTGCAACGGTGATCGCCTGGATCGGCGGAGTAAACGGCGAACCTCGTCCACAAGAAGAATTGGTGTTGTCCTAGCGGCAAGGCAGTATGGATGCAGATGCAGATGCTGCGATTGCTGGACGGCTCCGAGGATAGCCCCCATCCCTGCTGGAAGCAAGCAAACCCTCCGGCCACGCTGTTGATCAACCCGCGACGGTGACTCCCGGACTCCAGCGAACTCGTTCGCCGGTGGCCATCTTGATGAGGGCAAATCCGCTTGTGGCGGCGTACTCCACCGCCTCCGGGGGCAACCCCGCCGCCGTGGTCATCGCGATCACCGATGGACCGGCCCCGGACAGCGTCGCTGCCACGTTATGACGCCGCAGCAGCCGCAAATATTCCGCCGAGGCGGGCATGGCCGGTGCGCGCTGCGGCTGGTGGAGCACATCTTCGGTGGCCGCCATGAGCAGGTCCGGGCGTTCGGTCAGCGCGACCACCAGCAACGCGGTGCGGCTGACGTTGAAGCGTGCGTCGTCATGGCTGACCTGCGCCGGCAGCAGCACGCGGGTCTCGGCCGTCAGGGAGCGTTCCTCGGGAACGGCGCAGTACAGGTGGATGTCGGGGTGAAGCCGCAGCGGCACCGCCGCGTACCGCGGGTGATCACCGCTGCGGTCGACCCACGACACGACCGCACCGCCCAGCACGGCCGCCGCCGCGTTGTCGGGATGACCCTCGAAGTCCGAGGACAATTGAATCAGCTGGGTGTCGTCGAGCGTCTGCCAATCCGTCTGCGCGACAAGGCCGTTCGCGGCCGCAAGCCCGCCCACCACCGCCGCCGCTGACGAGCCCAGGCCGCGGGAATGGGGGATGGCGTTGCGGCACCGCACCACCAGCCCGGGGGCGCGGACCCCGACAGCTTGCAGGCCGCGCTCGAGGGCGCGCACCACCAGATGGTCGGCGTCCACCGGCAGTTGGCCGGCACCTTCCCCCTCTACCGTGACGACCAAGCCGGAAGAAGTTGTCTCCACGGTGATTTCGTCGCACAGACTCAACGCCAGACCGATGCTGTCGAAGCCCGGCCCGAGGTTTGCGCTGGAGGCCGAAACCACGGCGGTGGCTACCAGCCCGGCGGGCAGCATCGAGGTCACCAACGTGACCGCCGAGTGTGGGCGCTATGTACGTGGCCTGCCTGGAATTCGTCCATAGGCCCCACGCTCGGTGACCGCACTACGCCAGCCCCAGTTTTTCGACGACCAGGACCGGATCAACCGGCAGCGCGGTCACGGTGGGCATATCCCGTAGTGCCGTGTCGGGATCCTTGAGCCCGTTGCCCGTCACCGTGCACACGACCGTCGACCCGCGGGCCACCCAGCCGTCGTCGACGGCCTTGAGCAGACCCGCGATGCTGGCCGCCGAGGCGGGTTCGACGAAGACACCTTCGGACTCGGCCACCAGGTGGTAGGCGGCCAGGATCTCCTCGTCGGTGGCCGCCAGGAAGCGGCCGTTGGATTGGCGCTGCGCGTCGACCGCGGCCGTCCACGACGCGGGCGCGCCGATGCGGATCGCGGTCGCAATCGTTTCCGGGTTCTTGACCGGCGCACCGTTCACCAGGGGGGCCGCGCCGGCCGCCTGGGTGCCCAGCATCCGCGGCAGCTTTTCGATCAGGCCCTCGTGGTGATACTCGGTGTATCCCTTCCAGTACGCGGTGATGTTGCCCGCGTTGCCGACCGGAAGGGCGTGCACGTCCGGCGCTGCGCCGAGCGCGTCGACGATCTCGAACGCGGCCGTCTTCTGGCCCTCGATGCGCACCGGGTTGACCGAATTGACCAAGGAGATCGTCGGGAAGTCGGCGGCCATCTTTCGGGCCAGTTCCAGGCAGTCGTCGAAGTTGCCGTCGATCTGGATGATCTTGGCGCCGTGCATCACCGCCTGCGCCAGCTTGCCCATCGCGATCTTGCCCTGCGGGATCAGCACCGCGCAGGTGATCCCGGCGCGGGCGGCATAGGCCGCCGCCGACGCCGAGGTGTTGCCGGTCGAGGCGCACAACACGGCCTGTTGGCCGCGCGCCACCGCATCGGTGACCGCCATCGTCATCCCCCGGTCTTTGAAGGAGCCGGTGGGATTGAGGCCCTCGACCTTGAGATGGACTGTGCAGCCGGTCTTTTCCGACAGGCGGGTCGCCGCGATCAGCGGGGTGCCGCCCTCGAGCAGGGTGACCGGGGTCCAGTCGTCGCCCACCGGCAACCGGTCCCGGTAGGCCTCGATGAGCCCGGGCCAGGGCTGGTGGACGGCGGTGCGCGGCGCGCTCATAGGGTGGTCCCTTCCAGTCGCAGCACGCTCGTCACGCTCTGCACGGCATCGAGGTCGGCGAGCGCGTCGACGGTTTCGGACAGCGCGGCGTCCGTGGCGCGGTGGGTGACCACGACGATCCGTGCCCCCACCCGTCGTCCGCCCTCGTCCGCGACGCCCTCCTGCCGCACCTCGGCGATGCTGACCTCGCGTTTGGCGAATTCGGCTGCCACCGAGGACAACACGCCGGGCTTGTCCGCCACGTTCATGCTGACGTAGTAGCGCGTGGAGATCAAACCCATTGGGGCTACGGGGAGTTGGGCGTACTTGGATTCCCGCGGCCCGCGGCTGCCCAGCACGCGGTTGCGCGCGGCCATCACCAGGTCCCCGGCCACGGCGGACGCGGTCGGCGCGCCGCCGGCGCCCTGGCCGTAGAACATCAGCCTTCCGGAGGCCTTGGCCTCGACCACGACCGCGTTGAACGCCCCGTTGACCGTGGCCAGAGGATGCGACAGCGGCACCAAAGCCGGATAGACGCGGGCCGAGACCCGCTCCTGGCCATCGCCGTCCGTGATGCGCTCGCAGATGGACAGCAGCTTGATGGTGCAGCCCAGCGCACGGGCGGACTCGAAGTCGGCCGGCGTGACCTTGGTGATGCCCTCGCGATAGACGTCGTCGGCGATCACCCGCGTGTGGAACGCGATGGACGCCAGGATCGCGGCCTTGGCGGCGGCGTCGTATCCCTCGACGTCGGCGGTGGGGTCGGCCTCGGCGTAGCCGAGCGCGCTGGCCTCGGCCAGCGCGGTGTCGTAGTCGGCGCCGGTGCTGTCCATCGCGGACAGGATGTAGTTCGTGGTGCCGTTGACGATGCCCGCGACCCGCAACACCGTGTCGCCCGCAAGCGACTGGGTGAGCGGCCGGATGACGGGAATCGCGCCCGCCACCGCCGCCTCGAAATACAGGTCGACATGCGCGCTTTCGGCCGCCTGCGCCAGCTCGCCGGTGGAGATGGACAGCAGCGCCTTGTTCGCCGTGACGACCGATTTGCCGTGTTCGAGGGCGCACAGGATGGCCTTGCGGGACGGCTCGACCGGTCCCATGAGCTCCACGACGATGTCGACGTCATCGCGCGCGGCGAGCCCTTCGATGTCGTCGGTGAGCAGCTCGGCGGGAACGCCACGGTCGTCGGCGACGCGGCGCACTCCGACGCCGCGCAGCACCAGGGGCGCGCCGACGCGGGCCGCGAGGTCATCGGCGCTTTCCTCGATGATTCGGACGACTTCGCTGCCGACGTTGCCCAACCCGAGTACCGCTACACCGACCGGCTTTTCCTCACGCGGCACCAGTTCACCTCACTTCCAGACTCAGCAGATCGTCGACCGTCTCGCGGCGCAGGAGCAGGCGCGCGCGCCCGTCACGCACCGCGACGACGGCGGGACGGCAGACCATGTTGTACCGACTCGACAACGAATAGCAGTAGGCGCCGGTGGCGGCCACCCCGATCAGGTCGCCGGGATGCAGGTCGCCGGGCACCCACGTGTCGCGCACGACGATATCGCCGCTCTCGCAATGCTTTCCGACAACACGCGCCAGCTCCGCGGGCGCATCGCTGAGCCGGGAGACCAGCCTGGCGTCGTATTGGGCGTCATACAGGGCGGTGCGGATGTTGTCGCTCATGCCGCCGTCGACGCTGACATAGCGCCGGTGTGCCGTGGCACTGACGTCCACGTCCTTGACGGTGCCCACCTCGTAGAGGGTGATGGTGCCCGGTCCGGCGATGGCTCGTCCGGGCTCGACGACCAGCCGCGGTGTCGGCAGCCCGACAGCCTCCGACTCGTTCTTCACGATCGCGCTCAACTTGGCGGCCAGTTCGCCCATCGGCGGCGGGTCGTCCGCGGCCAGATACGAGATACCAAGTCCGCCACCGAGATCCACGGTCGAGATCTGCGCGGTCTTGTCGACGCCGAACTGCTCGACGGCCTCGTGCAGCAGGCCGAGGACACGGCGCGCGGCGAGTTCGAAGCCGGCGACGTCGAAGATCTGCGAACCGATGTGGCTGTGCAGACCGACCACCCGCAGGTGTTCGGCTTCGAATACCCGGCCGACGGCGGCCAACGCCGCGCCGCTGGCCACGGACAGTCCGAACTTCTGGTCCTCGTGTGCGGTCGAGATGAACTCATGGGTGTGTGCTTCGACACCGACCGTGAGACGGACGAAGACGTCCTGGACGATACCCGCCTCGCCCGCAATGGTATTCAGACGCTCGATCTCGGTCATCGAGTCCAAAACGACGTGGCCGACACCGGCTTTGACCGCCGCGGTCAATTCCGCGACTGACTTGTTGTTGCCGTGGAAGGTGATCCGCTCCGGCGGGAAGTTGGCGTGCAGCGCAACGGCCAGCTCGCCGCCGGTGCACACGTCGAGCGACAGGCCTTCCTCGTCGATCCAGCGCGCGATCTCGCTGCACAGAAAGGCTTTCGCGGCATAGTGCACGTTCTTGCCCCCACCGAACGCCGACGCGATCTCGCGGCAGCGGGACCGGAAATCGTCCTCGTCGACGACGAACAGCGGGGTGCCGTACTCCTGGGCGAGGTCGGTCACCGCTACCCCCGCGATGCTGGCGACTCCGCCTTCATCGCGAGTCGTGTTGCGGGGCCACACGTTTGGCGCCAACAGCAGCAGCTCCTCGGCGGATTGCGGCCGCGGCGGGCTGTCGGCGTGGCGGGTCTCTTCGGCGTGCCGAGGACCGGCGGGATGAACGTTCACATTCGCTCCGGGGCAGTGACGCCGAGTATCGCCAAGCCGTTGGCGATCACCTGGCGGGTCGCCTGGCACAGCGCCAGGCGCGCGGTGTGCAGATCGGTGGGCTGCTCGTCGCCCTGCGGCAGCACCCGGCAGGAGTCGTAGAACCGGTGGTAGTCGCCGGCGAGGTCTTCCAGGTAGCGGCAGATCCGGTGCGGTTCGCGCAGCGACGACGCCGTCGTGAGCACCCGCGGGAATTCGCCGAGGGTGCGCAACAGCGTCCCCTCCTTGTCGTGGTCGAGCAGCCCGAGGTTCCCGGTGTCGGGGATGAGACCGAGTTCGGCGGCGTTGCGGGCCAGCGCCGAGAGCCGGGCGTGCGCGTATTGCACGTAATAGACCGGGTTTTCGTTGGACGCCGACGACCACAGCGCGAGGTCGATGTCGATCGGGGTGTCCACCGAGGACCGGATCAGGCTGTAGCGGGCGGCGTCGACGCCGATCGCCTCGACGAGATCGTCGAGGGTGAGCACGGTTCCGGCGCGCTTGCTCATCCGGACCGGCTGGCCGTCGCGGACCAAGTTGACCATCTGGCCGATGAGCACCTCGACGGTGGCCGGGTCCTCGCCGAGGGCGGCGGCGACCGCCTTGAGGCGGGCGATGTACCCGTGGTGGTCGGCGCCGAGCATGTAGATGCACAGGTCGAAGCCGCGTTGCCGCTTGTCCAGGTAGTAGGCGATGTCCCCGGCGATGTAGGCGGGCTTCCCGTCGCTCTTGATCACGACGCGATCCTTGTCATCACCAAAGGCACTGGCGCGCAACCATGTTGCGCCGTCCTTCTCGTAGATGTTGCCGGTCTCGCGCAGCTTGGCGAGGGCCTCGTCGACCCGTCCGCTGGTGTGCATCGCGTCTTCGTGGGTGTAGACGTCGAAGTCGGTGCCGAATTCGTGCAACGACTCCTTGATGTGGGTGAACATCAGGTCGACGCCGATGGCGCGGAAGGTCTCGTGCATCTCGGGGGCGGGCAGGCTCAGCGCGTCGGGGGCCTTCTGCACGATCTGGGCGGCGATGTCGTTGATGTAGGCGCCCGCGTAGCCGTCTTCCGGGGTGGGTTCGCCCTTGGCCGCGGCGATCAGCGAGCTGGCGAAGCGGTCGATCTGGGCGCCGTGGTCGTTGAAATAGTATTCGCGCACCACGTCGGCGCCCTGGGTGGACAGCAGCCGGCCCAGCGCGTCGCCGACCGCGGCCCAGCGGGTTCCGCCGATGTGGATCGGCCCGGTCGGGTTGGCCGAGACGAACTCCAGGTTGATGTGGTGACCGGCCAGCGCGTCGGAATGGCCGTAGCGAGCGCCGCCGTCGATGACGTTGTTGACCACGACCGCCTGCGCCGACGCCTCGAGGCGCAGGTTGATGAAGCCCGGTCCGGCCACCTCCGCGGAAGCGACGCCGTCGGCCTGCGCGAGTGCCTCGGCGAGCCATCCGGCGAGCTCGCGGGGGTTGGCACCGACCTTTTTGCCCAGCTGCATCGCCAGGTTGCTGGCGTAATCGCCGTGCTCGGGATTGCGGGGCCGCTCGACGGTCACCGTCGCCGGCAGCATGGCAGCGTCCAGCCCGCGCTCGGCCAGCACCGCGGCGGCGGTGTTTTTGAGCAGCTCAGCGAGGTCAGCGGGGGTCACGAGCGTCCATCCTATTGGCTCGCATGCCCGCGCCCCGAATCCGTTGCGGTGGCGGGGCGGCCGCCTGGATGCGCTAGTCTGTCGGAGCCCAATGGTGCAACAACAAAGTTGTAGCGCCCCCGTAGCTCAGGGGATAGAGCGTCTGCCTCCGGAGCAGAAGGCCGCAGGTTCGAATCCTGCCGGGGGCACCGGTGTTACCGCAGGTCAGATGGTACTTTTGCGCTTAATCCGACGACTTGTCCGACTCATCGGAGTCCTCTGGCCCGTCGGAGTCCTCTGACTTCTCCGCCTTTTCGGACTCGTCGGACTCGTCGGACTCCTCGGCCTTGGCAGACTCCTCGCCCTCGCCGGACTCCTTGGCCTTATCGGAATACGTCGCCTCGTCGAGCTTGTCCGCATACTTCGTCAGCAGCCCCGCCAGGTCGCGCGCCTCCTCGGCGGCCAACGAATCCTCGAAAAGGCGCTCGTCGCTGTCCGAGATGCGCTCGACGTAGACCGCGGCGGCCTTGATTCCGACGTCCCATCGGCCCCCCTCGTGACGAACCATGTGCTGCCGCCTTTCGACCGGTGACTCGCTCTCGAACTTCTGCGCCGCGCGCTAGTGCGTTGTTTACCCACTTCTGCTGTAGGCCAGACGGTCACATTCGCTCGAACGACGCGTCGCACGCCCGTCTTCTGAAAACACCGCCACACAGGTCACAGGCGACATTAAGCTGCTGGCCGTGGGCGTGAGAGTGTTCGCCAAGGGCGCTGGCCGATGGCTGGCGGTCGCGGCGTCGCTCGTCGTCTCGGCCGCCATGATCCACGCCCAGGGCACCAAGCCGCGGTGTTGCGCCGAGACGCCGGCGGCGGCCCCCACCAGCGCCACCGCGGCGGCGGCCCCGCCACCCAGCCCACCGCACACCGCCAGTCCCGCGGAGGTGGAGGCGCTCACCGCCCTGGCACCACCCGCCCCCTCCGCCGGCCAGCAGTTCCAGCTCGCGTTGCCCCGCGGCGTCGCGTCCGAGGATCGGCTACAGGTCAAGACCATCTGGGCGGCCCGCGCGATCGGAGTGCTCTTTCCGCAGATCAAGACGATCTACGGGTATCGGGAGGACCCGCTGCCGTGGCATCCCAAGGGGTTGGCGATCGACGTGATGATCCCGAACTTCCACACCCCCGAGGGCATCGACCTCGGCAACCAGATCGCCGGGTATGCGCTGGCGAACGCCAAGCGCTGGGGCATCAATCACGTGATCTGGCGCCAGAAGATCTACCCGGGCGTCGGCGGGGGCAACTGGACGGCCGACCTGGGCTCGGAGACCGCCAACCATTACGACCACGTCCACATCGCCACCGACGGTGGCGGCTATCCGACCGGTCACGAGGTGTATTACATCGCCTCCATGACCAGCGCGCCGGATTGATCGGCGTCGCCTTCGTCAGGCCGTCCCGGCGGCAAACGCCGCCACCGGCATTTCGACCGTTCCGCGGCACGGGCCGCCGTTGATGTCGGTGTGCCAGACACCGCGCAACGATCCGTCCGCCTGCGGCGTGTAGAAGGCCCACGACCGCGCGGGCGCCCACACCTTCGGCGCGCCCTCGCCCATATAGCAATCCCACTGAAAGTCGAAGCGCTCCACCCATTTCGCCCCGTCCCAGGTGTAGCGCGACGGCTGGGGCAGGGTCGGATTCTTGGGCGTGGGCCCGTCGGTGGCGGTGGCCACACACCGGCCCGACGAGCATGCGGTGGTGAAGACGTAGTCGGCGCTGAACGTGGCTTCGGCCTGCGTCGCGGCGACGCTGGTGCCGGTTTTGCCGGCCGCATACCGCACCAGTGAGTATTTGCCGTTCCACGACGGCGACACCGCATGGGCGCAGACGGCGGGGGCGCCGGCGACCGAGGCAGTCACGGCTGCGAGGACCGCAACTACCCGAAGCCTCGGTCGCATCGGTCAATGGTGAGCGTCCGATGACGCGGTGTGATCTCGGCGAGGACACGATCACGGTTTTCAGCGCAACAGGAACAGTCCGTAGGCGGCGATCGACTGCGCGTCGGCGATGACGCCCTCGCGGATCATCCGCTCCACCTCGTCGCGGGCGAACCACGCGCTGCGCATGTCCTGTTCCTCGTGTTCGCGGTCGGCTTCGCCCTCGATGATGCCCGTGGCCAGAAACACCCAGCCGCGCTGACTGGTCATCCCCGGGGCCGCGTCGAGCTCGCCGAGCGCCTCGAACGTCGTTGCGCGCAATCCGGTTTCCTCGCGCAGCTCACGCGAGGCCAACTCGGCCGGGTCGGCGTCGGCCAGGTCCGGGGCGGTGCCTTGGGGAAACTCCCAACGCCGCTCCCCGATGGGGTAGCGAAACTGCTCGACCAACCGGAAGCGTCGCCCGTCATAGGGCATCACGAGCGCGTAGCCCGGCTTGTCGACGACGCCGTAGAGGCCGGTGCTGCCGTCCGGGCGGCGGATGTCATCCTCGCGCAGCACCATCCACGGATTCCGGTAGATCTCGCGGCTCGCGAGGCATTCGATGAACGTCACGCCGCCAGTATTGCCGTGCACACCGCACCCGAAGCGGTGGCGATGGCGAGGGAGTAGCGTCCGAATCCATGCCGTCCCCGCAAGCCATCACCGAGACCGTCAATCGCTACCTCGCGCTCGTCGCCACGGGCACCGCCGACGACATCGTGACCCTCTACGCCGCCGATGCCACCATCGAGGATCCGATCGGCGCCGACATTCGCCGCGGGCATGACGCCATCCGCGCGTTCTATGCGGGATTCCAAGACGCCAAGAAGGACACCGAACTCGCCGAATTGCGGGTCTCCGGCAGCGAAGCCGCCTTCTTCTGGCACCTCACGCTCGACGCCGGTGACAGCCGCACCCGAATCTCCCCCATCTCGACGATGTCGTTCGACGCGGACGCCAAAATCACGTCGATGCGCGCCTTCTGGTCACCGGCTGACGTCCAGGTGTTGTAGCCCGGTCGCCAATCCCGTTGGCATATGGCTTAACTCGGATTCGCACCCACGATCGCAGTGCCTTTGGCCGCGGCCCACCGCCCGCCCGCCCGCCCAATCAATTCGCGCTTGAGCACATGTCGCACTGGCGTCAACCGGCACGGTGCCCGATAGTCATAGCAACACGTGAGCGCCAATGTCATCAGAGGTGGGGTTTATGGGTGGCATCATCGTCAGCGGCGACGACGTGCTCGCGACCACGATCGCCACGGAACTGAACCGCGCGGGCGCCACAGTCGTCAAGCTGCCGAGCGAGGACCTCACCGGCGCGGACCTCACCCAAGCAAGCGCCATCGTCTGCGCCGGGCGTGACGACGCCAAGAATCTCGAAAACGCTTTATTGGCAAGGAAAACGAATCCGAATCTGCGCGTGGTCGCCCGGTTGGGCAACGACGTGCTGCGGGGAGCGGTGGCCGCCGACAACGGCCCCGGGGCCATCCTCGATGTCGCCGACCTCGCGGCGCCGTCGGTCGTCGAGGCGTGCCTGGCGAGCAACACCCACCCGGTCGAGGCGGCCGGCATCAACTTCGTCGTGTCGGGCGCCGAGGCGCCACGCGACGCGACCCTTCGAGAGATCTACGGCGACCTGGCACCGGTGGCCGTGATCCACGGCCAGGACGCCGCCACCCCCGGCGAGGTGGTGCCCTGTCCGGGCCGCGACCATCGGGTGCGCGCCGGTGATTGGACCGCCATGATCGGCAGCGCCGACGAACTGGCCGCCCGCGGCATCAAGACGCCCCGGCCGACCGCGACGCGCTCGCGCCGCTCGTGGGTGCGGCGGGCCTCGGACGCCGCACGCGCAATGCGCGACGACGTCAACCCCCTGCTCTTCCCCGCCATGCTGCTCGCGCTCACCCTGCTGCTCGCGTCGACGATCGTCGTGCACTTCTCCTACACGAAGCCGCGCCTGTCCTGGCTTGACGCAATGTATTTCACCGCGGAGACCATCACCACTGTGGGATACGGCGAATTCACCTTCGCCCAACAATCCGCGTGGCTACGCATCTTCGCCGTCGGCCTGATGTTCGCCGGCGTGACCACCACCGCGCTGCTCGTCGCCTTCGTGGCGGACTTGCTGTTGTCGCGCCGCGTCCTGCAATCGGCCGGCGTCCGGCGGGCGCGCCACCTGCGCGACCACATCATCGTGGTGGGGCTGGGGTCCTTCGGCAGCCGCGTCGTCGGCGATCTGACCGCGGCCGGATACGACGTCGCGGTGATCGAACGCGACGAGAACAACCGGTTCCTGTCGACCGCGGCCGAACTCGACGTGCCGGTGATCTTCGGGGACGCCACGCTGCGCCAGACGCTGGAGTCGGCCCGCGTCGACCGCGCCCGCGCCGTGGCCGTGCTGACTCAGGACGACATGGTCAACATCGAGATCGGCATCGTGCTGCGCGAGATGCTGGGTCCCCGGGTGATGCCCGAGGTCAACCGGCCCGACGTGCCGATCGTGCTGCGCATCTACGACCGCACCCTCGGCGACGCGGTGGCCAAGCGGTTCGGGTTCGAGAACGTCCGGTCGACGGTCGACCTGGCCGCCCCGTGGTTCATCGGTGCCGCGATGGGTTTGCAGGTGCTGGGCACGTTCTCGGTCGGGCAGCGATCCTTCATGGTCGGCGCCATGCACGTGGCGGCCGGCAGCGAACTCGACGGGCTGCGGATGTTCGAAATGTCCACCCAGACCCGGGTCATCGCCATCACCCGTCGGGACGCCCCGGTCGAGCTACACCCGCGCCGCGACGCCTGGCTTCGCGGCGGCGACACCGTCTACCTGGTCGGGCCGTACCGGGAGCTGCTGGAGACGCTGCGCAAGGGGCAGCCACCGCAGGAGCCTGCCGTCGACGACGAGCGCCCGGCGGACAAAGCGGCGACCTGACGCCCGCACATCCAGGTCAGGAGGCGGACCAGTCCACCGGGGTGTCGGGTTCGCCCGCGCGGGCGCGGTGCCGGGCACACCAGCCGGCCAATTCCTGGCGGGCCGCGATTGTCACCGGATGCTCGTCGCCGAGGACGCGGGATTCCTCCTCGACCAGCGCCTCCCATGCGGTGACCCCGTCCGTCACGCCGGCCCGGTTCGGGGCCCACAGCGTGAACATGTGCCGCGCCATGAGCAGATGAACGTGGTCGCTGCCCAGCTTGTCGCGCAGCTCGCCGATCAGCCACTCGAGTTCGGTGATCGCCGCGGGGATGTCACCGGCCCGCCCTCGCCAGATCGCCAGCATCAACCGCGTCCCGAGGGTGTCGGCGTGGTCGTCGCCGAGCACCCGCCGCCGCGCGGCGAGCACATGTTGGCCCTCGGTCATAGCTCCGGCGAAATCACCGGTCTCCCAACGCTTCTCGGCGACCCTCTCGCGGGCCATCAGCGTGCTCTCGTGGTCGGGCCCCAGAATCCGCTGTTCGTCGGCGACGAGCTGCGACCATTCGGACAGCGACGACACCGGCGCTTGTTGGCGACCGGCCAGCAGGTGGCGCGCGGTCAAGGTGCTCAGGTGATCGCGACCGAGCACCTCGACGAGATCGGGTATCAACTCCTTTAGGTCGGCGTAGACGGCGGCGTCCTCGCCCGCCCGCAGCTGCACGGTGGCCAGCGCCACCTTGAGCTCGAGGACGTTGGGATCGCGCTCCCCCAGCGTTGCCCGGCACAGGGTCACCAGCTCGTTCGCCTGCAGCGCGGCCCCGGCGAAATCGCCGTTGTTCGCGCACTGCGCCATCAGCCCGGTCATTTCGGCCAGCGGGGCGGGCAACTCCTGCTGCGTCATGTCGCTAATGAAAACCCCGCGGCGCCGATGCGGCAATTCACCCTGTGCCGCCGCTCGGCCCGAGCTGGACTACAGCCGCCCGGCGACCTCCGCGGCGCGGCGCAGCTGATCGACATCCGAGCTCGTCGGGATGAGCTGAACCTCGTCGGTGCCGATCTCCTCGAACCGGCGCAGCACGTCCAGCAGCTCGTCTTCGCTGCCGGCCCACCCGGTCATCGGCGCCATGGCGTCGACGTATTCGGCCGGTATCCAGTTCATGTAGCGACGTAGATGGCGGTGCACCTGGGCGCGGGACTCCTCGGGGGACCCGAAAGCGAACCAAAACGAGGTGATGAGGTGGGGTTTGGGCTTGCCGGCCCGCGCCCAGGCGTCTCGCGTGACGTCGAACAGCTCGTTCTGCTTGGCGACGTCGAGGTCCAGGGTGGTGCCCGCCAGCCCGTCGGCCCACGCCGCGGCGCTGCGGATGGTCTTCGGACCGATACTGCCGACGAACAGCGGTGGACCGCCGGGCTGCACCGGCGCCGGACCGACGGGCCGCACCGAGTCGGTGGTCTTCTCCCCCGCCCAGACGCGCTTCATCACCGCCACCCGTTCGGCCATGCCGCGCATGGTCTGTGTGGCGGGGTCGGCGCCGACGGCGTGGTAATCCTCGTGCCGGCCGCCCACCCCGATGCCGACGGTCAACCGGCCGCCGCTGAGCATGTCGCCGGTCGCCAGACCCTTGGCGAGCATGACCGGGTCGTGCAGTTGCGGCACGATCACCGTCGTCAGCAGCCGCACCCGATCGGTCCAGGCGGCCAGCGCGCCCAGCAGCGTCAGGTTGTCCGGATTGTCGAACGCGATGCGCTCACCCCAGCACAGTGACGAGAACGGCCCCTCGTCAATGGTGCGCGCCCAGGTCTCGAGCACCGTCGCATCCAGATCCGGTTCCATCACCGGCATCGTCATCGCTATCTGCACGACGGCGATTCTGGCATGTTTAACATGCGACCCATCAGTGGAACCATGGACCGAATGGACTTCACCAGCACTTCCATCGCGCATGTCCGACTGACCGTGACCGATATCGAGCGATCCCGGCAGTTCTACGAGAGCGTGTTCGGCTGGCCGGTGTTGCTGGAGGTCCCCGACAACGCCGACGAAGCCACCCGCAATCAGTTGAGCTTTTTGTTCGGCGGTGTCATCTACGACCTCGGCGGCACGCTGCTCGGCCTGCGGCCCGTCGCCGCGGGCCGCTTCGACGAGAATCGCGTCGGGCTGGACCACATCGCGTTCCGGCTCACCACTAGGGACGAATTGGATTCGGCGGCAGCGCATCTCGATGACCTTGGCGTCACTCACGAGCCGATCAAGGACATCGGGCCGTCTTACATACTGGAGTTCCGCGACCCCGACAACATCGCCCTGGAGCTGACCGCGCCGAAGTAGCGCGTTGTCGCGCGGGGCGTGCGGTGGTTGACTGGACAGAACTATGAGCATCAGTTTCAACCACACCATCGTCGCGTCGCGCGACAAACGAGAATCCGCCGAGTTTCTCACCGAGCTGTTCGGGCTGCCCAGCCCAAAGCCGTTCGGCCACTTCATGGTTGTCGAACTAGAGCACGGTGCCACCCTGGACTACGCGGATGCCCCCGACGGCGCGGACATCCCGCGTCAGCACTACGCCTTCTTGGTGTCCGAGCAGGAGTTCGACACGATCTACGACAAGATCCGGGCTCGTGGCATGCAGCACTGGGCCGATCCGGGCGCCACGCGTCCCGGCGAGATCAACCACAATGACGGCGGACGCGGGGTGTATTTCACCGACCCCTCCGGTCATGCCATGGAGATCCTCACCCGCCCCTACGGGTCGGGCGGCTGAGCCGTTGTGCACGTTGCCTAGTCGCCGGTGCGCGCCGAGCCGTGCCGCTGGCTCTCCTGTTTCCGATAGTCGTCGGCCAGTTGCGCCACATGCTTGGGCAGGCCGCCGGTCGCGACGTCGGCCAGGGTGGTTTGTTCCAGCACGGACCGCATGCTGGCGCGCAGCGCCCGCCAGACGTCGGTGAGCGCGGCGGTCGGTCCCGAATACGGCAGGTCCCCGAGTCCGATGTCGCGGACGCTGGCCAGTGGCCCATCGATGCAGCGCAGGACGTCGGCGATGCTGATGTCGCTGCCGGAGCGGGCCAATTCGTAGCCGCCCTCACGGCCACGATGGCTGCGCACGAGCCGGTCGGTGCGCAGGTTGGTCAGGATGTCGACGAGAAATTGCGGCGGGATGCCCTGGGCCTGGGCCAAGTCGTCGGTCTTCACCAGCGTCCCGTCGGACACCGTGGCGAGCTGGATCATCGCCCGCACGGCGTACTCCGCCTTCGCTGACATGCGCACTCTCAGGATTGTGCCATCCGGTGCGGGCATTTCGGCGCAGCCGGGCGGCACCGGCGTGCTACCCGCGCGATTCGAGCAGGTCGAGGACCCGCTGCGCCTGCTCCTCGATGGTGCCGTCCGGGGTGAGCCGCAGATCGGGATTCGCCGGCGGCTGATACGGACTGTCGATCCCGGTGAACTGGGTGATCTCACCGGCGCGCGCCTTCGCGTACAGCCCCTTGGGGTCACGCTTTTCGCATTCGTCGATGGGGGTGTCGCAGAAGACCTCGATGAACTCGAACCCGGCGTCGGCGTGCACCTTGCGGGCCAATTCGCGTTGTTCGGCCAGCGGGCTGATCGCCGGCACCAGCACGACGTTGCCGCAGTCGGCGAGCAGCGCCGCCACATGCGCGAGCCGGCGCAGGTTCTCGGCGCGGTCGGCCATGGAAAAGCCCAGGTCGGCGTTCAAACCGTGCCGCAGGTTGTCCCCATCGAGAACGTAAGCCAGAGACCCCTTTTCGAGCAGCTTTTGCTCGACCAGCATGGCCACCGACGACTTGCCGGAGCCGGACAGACCGGTGAACCACACCGTCTTGCCGCGGGGCCGGGCCTGCGCGATCGCCGAAGGCTTGTGCCGCACCGTGTTTGGGCTCGCCGCCTGCGCCGACGCGTCGCGCAACACCATGCCGGCGGCCACGGTGCCGTTGGTGTGCGGGTCGATGAGGATGAACGACCCGGTGCTCGGGTTCCGGGTGTACTCGTCGAGGAGCAGCGGAACCTGGGTGCGCAGCGAAATGCGGCCAAGCTCGTTGAGCTTCAACGCCGTCGCGGACTTGTCGCGGTGCAGCGTGTTGACGTCGAGGCGGTAGTCGAGCGCGGTCACCTTGGCGTGCGTGGTGCGGGTGGTGTGCTTGATGACGTAATCGCGGCCGGGCTCGAGCGCCGCGCCGTCGGCCATCCAGCACACCGTCGCGTCGAACTCCTGCGCGACCCGGGGCTGGTTGTGGGTGCGGGCGATCAGATCTCCCCGCGAGATGTCGATCTCGTCGGCGAGGGTGACGGACACGGCCATCGGCGGGAACGCTTCTTCCACCGGACCATTCGGGCCCTCGATCGCGGTGATGCGGGTGTGCTTGCCGACGGGCAGCACCACGACCTCGTCCCCGGCGCGCATGACGCCGCTGGCGACGGTGCCGGCGTAGCTGCGGTGGTCCTGATGTTCGCGGGTGTGCGGCCGGATGACGTACTGCACCGGGAACCGCACGTCAACCATATTGCGATCGCCGGCGATGTACACCTCTTCGAGGTGCGACAACAAGGCCGGCCCTTCATACCACGGCGTCTGGTCCGACTTCGTCACCACGTTGTCGCCGTGCAGCGCGGAGATCGGGATGGTGGCCACGTCGTGCACGTCCAACCGAGCGGCGAAGGCGTGGAACTCGTCGCGGATCGCCTCGAATTTCTCTTTGTCCCAACCGATCAGGTCCATCTTGTTGACCGCGAGCACGATGTGCTGGATGCCCAGCAGGGACGCCAGGAAAGCGTGCCGGCGTGACTGCTCCAACAGGCCGTGCCGCGCGTCGACGAGCACGATCACGAGCTGGGCGGTCGAGGCCCCGGTCACCATGTTGCGGGTGTACTGGATGTGGCCGGGGGTGTCGGCGATGATGAATTTCCGCTTGGGAGTGGCGAAGTAGCGGTAGGCGACGTCGATCGTGATGCCCTGCTCGCGTTCGGCCCGCAAGCCGTCGGTCACCAGCGCCAGGTCGGTGTAGTCGTGGCCGCGGTCCTTGGACGTCTGCTCCACCGCGGCCCACTGGTCCTCCATGACGGCCTTGGAGTCATACAGCAGGCGGCCGATCAGGGTGGACTTGCCGTCGTCGACGGAACCCGCGGTTGCGAGCCTCAGCAAGGTGGCCATCAGAAGTATCCCTGTCGTTTGCGGTCTTCCATGCCGGCCTCCGAGATCCGGTCGTCGGCCCTGGTCGCCCCGCGTTCGGTGAGCCGGGACACCGCGGTCTCGGCGATGACCTCGTCGACGGTGGCGGCTTGCGATTCCACGCATCCGGTGCACGTGACGTCCCCGACGGTGCGGAAGCGCACCGTCGCCTCGAACACCGGCTCGTCGGCGTTGGGCTGCATGTTCTTATCGACCGCCAACAACATGCCGTCACGGCGAAAGACCTTGCGCCGGTGCGCGTAATAGATCGACGGAAGGGCGATGTTCTCGGCGCCGATGTAGGACCAGATGTCGAACTCGGTCCAGTTGGACAGCGGGAAGACCCGGATGTGCTCACCCTTGTGATGCCGGCCGTTGTACAGGTTCCACAGCTCGGGCCGCTGCGCCTTCGGATCCCATTGACCGAACTCGTCGCGGAAGCTGAACACACGCTCCTTGGCGCGGGCCTTCTCCTCGTCGCGGCGCGCCCCGCCGAACGCCGCGTCGAACTTGTTCTCCCGGATGGCGCGAAGCAGGGTCACGGTCTGGATGGGGTTGCGCCCCTGACGTGGCTCGACCACCCGCCCGGCGTCGATGTCTTCCTGGACCGAGGCGACGACCAAGCGCACTCCGTGCTCGTTGACCAGCTCGTCGCGGGTCGCGATCACCTCGTCGAAGTTGTGTCCGGTGTCGACGTGCATCACCGGGAACGGCAACCGGCCCGGACGGAACGCCCGCAGCGCCAGATGCAGCATGACGATGGAGTCCTTGCCGCCCGAGAACAGCAGCACCGGCCGCTCGAACTCGGCGGCCACCTCCCGAATGATGTGGATCGCCTCTGCCTCCAGCGAGCGCAGGTGGCTCAATTCGTACTGTCCGACGGCGGGGGCCGCCTTCAGATCACTGGTCATAGCTTCCTTCACTCGCTAAAACCTGGCAGAACTGACCATATTTGGCATCTTAGCGATATATGAGACCAGCTGGCGCTGGACCTGTCAACCTGGGGTGCGAAAACATGGACGAATGACTTCTCACCCCGGACCTTCTCGCCCGCCCGCGCCCAGCGGCCGCGACGTCATCGCGCAGTTCATCCCCCAGTCCCCGTTCGTCGTCAAGCTGGGCATCGTCGCCGACCGGCTCGAGGAGGACGAGGTGCGGCTGCGGCTGCCCTGGGACCCGTCCAACGTGACGCTCGGCGACATGGTTCACGGTGGGGCCATCGCCACCCTCGCCGACCTCACCGTCATGGCGGCGGCGTGGTGCGGCGTCCCAGCCCCGCCGGAACTACGCGGCGTGACGGTGTCGATGGCGCTGGACTACATGGCCCCGGCTCGGGCCACCGACGTGATCGGCATCGGCCGGGTGCTGCGACGCGGCCGATCGCTGGTCAATTGCGAGGCCGAGATCGTCGACTCGGGGGGCACGCTGGTGGCCAAGGCCTTGGCGACCTACAAGGTCGGCTGAAGGGCCACCGAACGTGCACTGATGGCGGGGATCGGGCCGATTTTTCGCCGTGGCTACACGCTCGGCGCGCGCTTCTAGAGCGTGACCTCGTTGAGCTTGCCGGTGGCGACGTCGAAGAAGAAGCCACGCGCGGAGACGTGCTTGGTGACGAACGGACTGCCCTCGATGCGCCGCAGCGACTGCCGGACGTCCTCGGCGACATCCGGGAACGCCTCGGCCGCCCACGGCGGTTTGACCCCGGTCTCCTCCTGGATGGTGCGCTTGAAGTCGTCGTCGGTGAACGTGAGCATCCCGCAATCGGTGTGGTGAATCAGGATGATCTCTCGCGTCCCCAGTAGTCGTTGGCTGATGGCCAGCGAGCGGATGACGTCGTCGGTGACGACCCCTCCGGCGTTGCGGATGACGTGGGCCTCCCCCTCGTTGAGGCCGAGGAGGCGGTACACGTCGAGCCGCGCATCCATGCACGCGACGACCGCCACATGCTTGCCCGGCGGCATCGGCAGCGGCCCGTTGAAGGTCTTCGCATATTCGGCGTTGTTGCCCAGCAAGTCATCGGTAACCGTCACGCAAGCCTCCTCGACAGTGTCGCGGTCTGAGGCGTGCCGCAATCGCCGCACGGCTCGGTACCGCGGTGCATGTTAACAACCGATCACACGCGATTCACGCATGAGAATCAAGCAGATCTGAAGCTCACCGAACGCGCCCGGCGCTGCACGCGCGACGCCGTGCCGCCGGCTCGATAACCTGTCCCAATGCGACGCGTGCTGTGCGGACGGGTATGACCCGGTTTCTCGCCCGCCGCTTGCTCAACTACGTCGTGCTGCTGGCGCTGGCATCGTTTCTGACGTTCTGCCTGACGTCGGTGGCCTTCAAACCGCTGGACAGCCTGTTGCAGCGCAACCCGCGACCACCACAAGCCGTCATCGACGCCAAGGCCCACGCGCTCGGTCTCGACGAGGCGATCCCGATCCGCTACGCGCACTGGGCTTCACACGCCGTCCGCGGTGACTTCGGCAAGACCGTCACCGGGCAGTCCGTCGGGGAGTCACTGTGGCGCCGAGTCGGAGTGACGCTGCGCCTGCTGGTCATCGGGTCGCTGGTGGGCACCGTCGCGGGCATCGCGGCCGGGGCGTGGGGCGCGATTCGGCAGTATCGGCTCAGCGATCGCGTCGTCACCATGATGGCCCTGCTCGTGTTGAGCACCCCGACGTTCGTCATCGCCAACCTGCTGATCCTGGCCGCGCTGCGGGTGAACTGGGCCGTGGGTCTGCAGATTTTCGACTACACCGGGGAGACATCGCCGGGGGTGTCCGGCGGGGCCGGCGCGCACTTCTTCGACCGGTTGCGGCATTTGGTGTTGCCGTCGTTGACCCTGGCGCTGGCGGCCGCGGCGGGATACAGCCGCTATCAGCGCAACGCGATGCTCGACGTCCTGGGCCAGGACTTCATCCGCACCGCGCGGGCCAAGGGGCTGACCCGCCGGCGCGCGTTGGTCAAGCACGGGTTGCGCACCGCGCTGATCCCGTTGGCCACCCTGTTCGCCTACGGGGTGGCCGGGCTGGTCACCGGAGCGGTGTTCGTGGAGAAGATCTTCGGCTGGCACGGCATGGGCGAATGGCTGGTGCAGGGCATCGCGACGCAAGACACCAACATCGTCGCGGCCATCACCGTGTTCTCCGGCGCGGTGGTGTTGCTGGCCGGCCTGCTCTCCGACGTGTTTTACGCGGCTCTCGACCCGAGGGTCAGGGTGTCATGACCCGCGCCGCCGACGATGCAGAGCGAAGCGATGAGGCGGCGGGGCGTTCATGGACCTCCGCGGCGGATATCGATGGCGCCCACGGGTTTTCGAGTCACGACGTGGCGGACTTCACCTCGCGCCGCACGCTGGTGCTACGCAGGTTTGCGCGCAATCGGTTCGCGGTGGCGTCGCTGATCTTGTTGGTGCTGCTGTTCGTGGGCTGTTACACCCTGCCCGCGGTGCTTCCCTATTCCTACGAGGACCTCGATTTCACCGCGCTGCTGCAGCCGCCCAGCGCGCGCCACTGGCTGGGCACCAACGCGCTGGGACAAGATCTGCTGGCGCAGATCCTGCGGGGGATGCAGAAGTCGATGCTGATCGGTGTGTGCGTGGCGGTCATCTCCACCGGCATCGCCGCCACCGTCGGTTCGGTCTCGGGCTATTTCGGCGGTTGGCGCGACCGTGTGCTGATGTGGCTGGTCGACCTGCTGTTGGTGGTGCCCAGCTTCATCCTCATCGCCATCGTGACGCCGCGCACCAAGGACTCGGCGAACATCGTGATGCTCGTTCTGCTGCTGGCGGGATTCGGCTGGATGGTCAGTTCCCGCATGGTGCGGGGCATGACCATGAGTTTGCGCGAGCGCGAATTCATCCGTGCCGCACGGTATATGGGCGTATCCAGCCGCCGCATCATTGTCGGGCATGTGGTGCCCAACGTGGCGTCCATCCTGATCATCGACGCAGCGCTCAACGTCGCCTCGGCCATTCTGGCCGAAACCGGCTTGAGCTTCCTGGGTTTCGGCATCCAGCCACCGGATGTGTCGCTGGGCACCTTGATCGCCAATGGCACCCAGTCGGCGACCACGTTCCCGTGGGTGTTCCTCTTTCCCGCCGGGGTGCTGGTGCTGATCCTGGTGTGCGCCAACCTGACCGGCGACGGCCTGCGGGACGCGCTCGACCCGGGCAGCACCCCGGTGCGGGGCGGTGCGCGATGAGCCCCCTGCTCGAGGTGACCGACCTGGCCGTGACCTTCGCGACCGGCGGCGATCCGGTGACCGCGGTCCGCGGCGTCAGCTACCGCGTCGAACCGGGCGAAGTCGTCGCCATGGTCGGCGAATCCGGTTCGGGCAAGTCCGTTTCGGCGATGGCGGTCGTGGGCCTGTTGCCCGAGTACGCGCGGGTGCGCGGCTCGGTCCGGCTGCACGACACCGAGCTGCTGGGCCTGGACGACGACGCGATGTCGCGGTTCCGCGGCAAGACGGTCGGCATGGTGTTCCAGGATCCGATGTCGGCGCTGACACCGGTGTACACCGTCGGCGACCAGATCGCCGAGGCGATCGAGATCCACCAGCCGCGGGTGGGACGGCGGGCGGCCCGTCATCGCGCGGTCGAACTGCTCGAATTGGTGGGCATCGCCCAGCCGGAGCGACGCGCCCGCGCGTTTCCGCACGAGCTCTCCGGCGGTGAACGGCAACGGGTCGTCATCGCGATCGCGATCGCCAACGACCCCGACTTGTTGATCTGCGACGAGCCCACCACCGCACTCGATGTCACCGTGCAGGCGCAGATCCTCGAGGTCCTCAAAACCGCCCGCGACGTCACCGGGGCCGGGGTGCTGATCATCACGCACGACCTCGGTGTGGTCGCCGAGTTCGCCGACCGGGCGCTGGTGATGTACGCGGGGCGGGTCGTCGAATCCGCCGAGGTGCACGACCTTTACCGGGACCGCCGAATGCCCTACACCGTCGGGCTGTTGGGCTCGGTTCCGCGGCTGGACGCCGCACAGGGCACCCGGTTGGTGCCGATCCCCGGCGCACCGCCGTCGTTGGCCGGTCTGGATCCCGGCTGTCCGTTCGCCCCGCGCTGCCCGCTGGCCATCGACGAATGTCGGCTCGAGGAGCCGGAACTGCTTCCCGTCGGTGCCGACCATCGGGCGGCCTGCATCCGCACCGATCAGGTGGGCGGCCGCAGCGCCGCGGACATCTACGGCGTCAGCACCACGGCACAGTCGGTGAGACCCGATGACTCGTCGGTCGTCGTCCGGGTGCGTGACCTGACCAAGACCTACCGGCTGACCAAGGGCGTGCTGCGCCGCCGCGCCGGCGAGGTGCGCGCGGTCGACGGCGTCAGTTTCGAGCTGCGGCAGGGCCGTACCCTCGGCATCGTCGGCGAGTCCGGTTCGGGGAAATCGACCACGTTGCACGAGATCCTGGAACTCACCGGGCCCCAATCGGGATCGATCGAAGTGCTGGGCACCGATGTCACGACGCTGAGCCCGGCGAGCAGGCGGTCGCTGCGACGCGACATTCAGGTCGTGTTCCAAGACCCGGTCGCCTCGCTGGACCCGCGACTGCCGGTGTTCGAGCTTCTCGCCGAACCGCTGCGCGCCAACGGGGTCGACAAGGGCGGCACCAACGCGCGCGTCGCCGAGCTGCTCGAGATCGTGGGCCTGCGCCGCGCCGACGCGGTCCGCTACCCCGCCGAGTTCTCCGGCGGGCAGAAGCAGCGCATCGGCATCGCCCGTGCGCTGGCTCTGCAACCGAAGATCCTGGCGCTCGACGAACCCGTCTCCGCGCTCGACGTCTCCATCCAGGCCGGGATCATCAACCTGCTGCTCGACCTGCAAGCGCTCTTCGGCTTGTCCTATCTGTTCGTCTCCCACGATCTTTCGGTGATCAAGCACCTCGCCCACGAGGTGGTCGTGATGCGTTCCGGAACGGTCGTCGAGCGGGGCGACAGCCGGCAGGTCTTCGACAACCCGCAACACGAATACACCCGGCAGCTGCTGGACGCGGTGCCGCGACCCGATCCGGGCGCAGGTGGCTAGCGTCGGCATCCGGTTGGCGGCGGCGCTTTTCGCGATGGCGCTGGCGCTGTCGGGCTGCTCGCCGGCCATCAACCTGATTCCGGAAACGGGGCAAAACGCGCGGATCGGGACGTCCAGCGACATCAACCCGCGCGATCCGGCCACCCTGCGAGACGGCGGTGACCTGCGACTCGCGCTCACCGCCTTCCCGCCGAACTTCAACATTTTGCACATCGACGGCAATTCCGCCGAGGTCGCCGCGATGATGAAGGCCACCTTGCCGCGAGCCTTCGTCATCGGGCCGGACGGCTCGACGACGGTCGACACCAACTACTTCACCAGCATCGAACTGACCGGAACCGCACCGCAAGTGGTGACCTACACGATCAACCCCAAGGCGGTGTGGTCGGACGGCACCCCGATCACCTGGGAGGACATCGCCAGCCAGGTCCACGCGCTGAGTGGCGCCGACAAGAATTTCGAGATCGCCGGGCCCAGCGGCGCCGAGCGCGTCGCCTCGGTGACCCGCGGCGTCGACGACCGGCAGGCCGTCATGACCTTCGCCAAGCCGTACGCCGAGTGGCGCGGCATGTTCGCCGGCAACGGGATGCTGCTGCCCAAGAGCATGACGGCTACCCCCGAGGCGTTCAACAAGGGCCAGCTGGACGGGCCGGGCCCGTCGGCCGGCCCATTCATCGCCACCTCGTTGGATCGGACGACCCAGCGGATCGTGTTGAGCCGCAACCCGAAATGGTGGGGCCCGCGACCGCGCCTGGACAACATCACCTACTTGGTGCTCGACGACGCCGCGCGGCTGCCGGCCCTGCAGAACAACACGATCGACGCCACCGGGGTCGGCACCATCGATCAACTGACCATCGCGCAGCGCACCAAGGGAATCACCATCCGGCGCGCCCCCGCCCCGGCCTGGTCGCACATCACCTTCAACGGCGCCCCGGGGTCGATCCTGGCCGACAAGGCGTTGCGGGTCGCGGTGTCCAAGGGCATCGACCGCCAGACCATCGCCAAGGTCGTCCAGTACGGCCTCACCAGCGACCCGGTGGCGCTGGGCAATCACATCTACGTCGCGGGCCAGAAGGGCTACCAGGACAACAGCGCCGTGGTTCCCTACGACCCGGCCGCGGCCAAGCGCGAGCTCGACGCCCTGGGCTGGAAGCAGGTCGGCCAGTTCCGGGAGAAGGACGGTCGCCCGCTGGTCATTCGTGACCTGTTCTACGACGCCCAGGGCAGCCGACAGTTCGCCCAGATCACCCAGCACAGCCTCGCCCAAATCGGCGTCAAGCTCGAGCTTGTCGCCCGCGCGGGCAGCGGCTTTTTCACCAACTACATCAACGTCGGAGACTTCGACCTCGCCCAATTCGGTTGGCTCGGGGACGCTTTCCCGCTCTCATCGTTGACCCAGATCTATAAGTCCGACGGGGAAAGCAACTTCGGCAAGATCGGCAGCCCGCAGATCGACGCCGCCATCGAGCGGACCCTGGAAGAACTCGACCCCGACAGGGCGCGGGCGCTGGCCAACGACCTCGACCGGCTGATCTGGGCGGAGGGGTTCAGCCTGCCGCTCACCCAGTCGCCCGGGGACGTCGCGGTGCACAGCACGCTGGCCAACTTCGGCGCGGCCGGCCTCGGCGACCTGGACTACACCGCAATCGGATTCACGCGCAGCTGAGCCGGCGCAACAGCCGCGTGGGGACCGGCAGCGCGCCTTCGGCGGCGGCCGCCGTTTCGATCAACTTCCACAGCAGCCGCACCTCGGGGCGCGGCGGCAGCGCGTCCAGCGCCGACGCTTGGGCGGCAAGCCCTTTCAGGTCGCCGCGCCCCACCGCCTCGGCGGCGGCGAGCGCGACGGGCTCGCGGAAATCCAGCGCGCTGTGCGCCATGCTCGGCAGGCTCAAGAGCACCGCATCGGGCAGCAGCGACGCGACGCGCTCGGCCACCGCCGGCGGGGTGATGAGGTCACGGCCGCCGGAAATCACCGCGGTGGGCCAGTTGAAGTTCGGCATTTCCGTGGGCAGGTCATAGGGCTCGTCCTCGAAAGTCACTCGCTGCGTGCGCGCTTCGCTTTCGGCCACTGCGGGGTCCAGCGGCAGGCCGTCGGGTTCGGCGGCGTAGTCCAGCTCGCGAAACGCGATGCGGCTCACCAGATCTTCCTCGTAGCGGAACGGCAGATTGCTCAGGGTGGTGAACCGGGATAGCGTCCACCACAAGAGTTTCCGGCGCTGCAGTAACAGATCGAGTTGACGCTCGAGCAGGTCGGCGCCGCCGTAGCCGTAAATGGTCGCGACGACGTGTGTCGCCGCCGGGGTCATGACGCCGGCGTCGACCAGTTTGCGCATTTTCGGTGCCAAGGCGGCGGTTTCGGGGCTGTCGCCCCGAAGCAGCAGCCGGCGAATCGCCCGGCGCACGATGACGATGTCGTGCCGCGACAGCAGCGGCGAATCGAGCACCATCGCGTGCACGCGGTCGGGATGGCGCACACCCACTCCGGCCGCGATATAGGTGCCGTAGGACGCGCCATAGATGTCGGCCGAGTCGGCGTGGGCGTCGTCGAGCACCGCCGCCACGTCGTCGACGACCTGATTCACGGTCATGGACTGCGGCGGCAGGTCGGCACCCGAATCGTCGTGGCGCGACATCCCCACCCCGCGGTGTTCGATCATGATGACGTCGAGACCGGCCGCCGCCGCGCGCCTGCGCAGTCCCTTGTACATCTGCACCGACGCCACGCCCGGCCCGCCGGGGATGATGACCAGCGGGTGGCGGGACTTGCGGCCCGTGCGCACGTAGTACAGATCGAACTCGTCGGCGCTGTGCGGCGAGATCGGCCGGCGCACGGCGCGCACACCGGGCAATTCCGCCAGCTTCTGCTGCACCCGGCTCCGCTTCGCGTTCATCGTCATTCGTGTCGGACCGCCATGGTCCCATTCTGCAGGCAGCGCATCCCGGCACGCGCCGAGTCGTCACACCCGGCGGTATCGGCTGAGGTCAGCGGCCCTCAGGCGGTGAGGTCGATGCGATGCGCGCCCCGGACACCGTCGTAACGGTCGGGACTGCAGGTGAGCACGATCACCTGCCCGTGAGTGCCGACGCTGTCGAACAACTGACCCATTTTGGCCAGCCGGTCGGGGTCGGTGAAACCCAGTGCGTCGTCGACGACCACCGGCACGGCGTCCTCCTTGGCGACCAGGGCGGCACCGGCGAGCCGGGCCAGGATGCCCAGTTGCTCCTTGGCGCCGCCCGACAAGGATTCATAGGGCACCGTGATGCCGTTGAGCGTGCGGCTACGGATGCACAGGTCGCTGTCGATGTCGACCTCGAAACTCGGCCCGAACACGGGACGTCCGAGCCGCTGCAGCTCCGCGCGATAAGGCTCGACGTAGCGTCTGCGCGTGGTGTCGCGGTGACGCGTCATGACCGAGCGCAGCAGTTTCGCGGCCCGGGCCCGCGCGCCGATCTGACTGTGCTCCGTGGCGGCGTGCTCGCGCTCCGTTTCCGCGGCGTCCAGCTTGCCCTGGCGCCCCTCACTGCCGAACACCGAGAGTTCGATGGTGATCTCACGCAACGCGCGGGCGGCTTCTTCGTAGCGCTCCCGCAGCGACTCGGCTTCCTTTGTGGCCTCGGCCAATTCGGCGGCAACGGCATCGGGGGACGCGGCGGCCAAGGCGGCGGCGAGCTCGCCGACTCGTTGGTCCGCGGCCTGCGCGGCCCGCAACGCCGAGTCCGCCGACGCCGCGAGTTCCTCGTCGCTGACCGAGGCGCGCTCGGCGGCCAGCCGGCCCGCGGTCGCCTGCAGCTCGGCCCGCTGGGCTTCCAACGTGTTCTGCAGAACGGTTGCCCGGGTGGATAACTCGGCCAGCGCCGCGGCGGCGGTGGTGGCGGCCTGGCGGTGAGCCTCGCAGTCGGTCGACGCCGCCGCGTGACCCTGCTGGGCCGCGTCGAGTTCGGCGCGGGCGGCGCCGATGTCCGTGGCACCGGGCGCCGGCTCGGCCGGGTGCTGGGCCCGCAGCTGCGCCAGGCGCGAGCGCATCTCGTCGATCTGCTCGTCGCCGCACAGACCGGCCAGCGTGGCGCCGAGCTGATCGCGGGCGCTCACCAGCTCGCGGCGCCGCTGGTCGGCCGAGCGCGCGGCGGCGAGATCGGCCACCTCGGCGGCGGCCAGCGCCGCCGCCATTTCTTGTTGTGCCGCAGCATGTTTCGTGTGGATATCCAGCGTGGTCGCGCCGGGGGTGACCCGGGCGGTCAGGACGTCGGACACCTCGACCACGGTGGACCCGGCGGCGGTGATCGACCAGCTCTGCCCCGCCGACAACGAGATTCGCTCACCGCCGACCACCAGGTGAATGTCCGCGGCGGCGGTGAATTCGATCGCCGCCGACGTCGACGCCAACTGGTCCCCGATGCGATCGACCGCGGCGCAGGCGTCCTCGATTCGTCGCAGCAGTTCCTCGGTGACGGCGATCGTGCTGAGCTCGGCGCAGATTCGCTCACGATCCCGCTCGATGGCGTCGACCTTGGCCAGCCGGGTGCTCAACCGGTCGGCCTCCTCGAGGTCGGCGAGCCGGTCGACGCCGCGGCGCGCGGCGTCGACCCGGCACTGCAGGTCGGCCAGGACCTGCGTGGCCCGCTGGAGCGTGGCGTCGCACGCCTCGGCCTCGGCGCGCGCCGACGCGTGCGCGGACGCGGCTTGGTCCGCCTGGGCTTCCGTTTCGGCGACAGCGGCGGCGCGGGCGTCGATTTCGGCGAGCAGCTGCAAACGGCTGGTGTGGGCGGCGGTCGCCGCGGCGCTGGTGGCGTCCGCGGCCTCGGCGACCAACTGGGCTTCGCGCTGCTGCGCGGTGAGCTCGGCGATCCGGTCGGCGGCTTCCCGGGCGGCCGCCACGCGCGGGCCGGCGGCGATGCGCCGCTGGGAGAAGTCGGCCACCTGCTCGGTCAAAACGGCGTGGCGAGCGACCCGGTCGTCGACCTCGGCGACGGCGGCCGCGCACTCGGCGACCGCGGCCTCGGCGTCGGCGAGCCGGGCGATCGCGGCGGCCCACGGCCCCGTCGGACGCCCGGTCGGGGTGAAGTACCGCGCGTATTCGGTGTCGATCCGCTCGATCAGCAACGGCTCGGTGCCACAGAGCCCGCCGCTGTCGCCGGCGGCCACATCGAGCGCGCGTGACAGCGCGTCGCACCCGGACAAGTCCACCGCGGCGGTCGACGCCGACTGCAGCACACGCTGGGCATGCCAGAGGTCGCTGTCCACCGTCTCGGCCAGCATCGCCCGCACCCGTTCGTGGGCTTCGTCGCCGGTCAGCTGTTCGCGGCACGGCGTGATGATCGTCAGCTCCGTCTCGCACTTCTTGTGAAACCGCTTGCGATAGACGAAACGGTAGGGGCCGCAACTGATTTCGGCGGAGACCTCGGAGCCCACGTCGCTGTGGGTGGGTTTGACCTGCTTGACTTCCTTCTTCGTCGACCGATCCCGGGACTCCAGGAGCAGGTCCAGCGCCTCGATCATCGACGACTTGCCGATCTCGTTGGCGCCGCACACCACCACGACGCCGTGGTCGGGGAATTCGATCTCCCGGTGCGAGATGCCGCGGTAGTTCGTCAGGATCAACCGGTGCAGCTTCACGCCGCGCCCCGATCAGCGAGGCGCAGCAGCAGCGCCAGCGCCGCCTGGGCGTCGCCGGCGGTGGCGGAATCCTCCTCGCGCGCCGTCGCCATCAGCTCCTCGACCGCCGCGGCGGCGAATCCCCCGATCCCGAGATCGCTGAACTCGCCGTCGGCGGGGATCACCGCCAGGTCGGTGCGCCGTTCCCACAGGCCCAGCCAGGCGAACAACCGCGCGTATTTGTCCAGGCAGGCGTCCAGGGCGGCGCGGTCGGTGACCGTCAACGACCCGGTGAGCGCCAGGCGCACCACGGTTCGGTCCTTGTCGGTCATCAGGTCCAGGTTCACGTCGAGGTCGGCGATGTCGCGGCTCGTGTCGACCTGACGGTGCAGCGTGACGAAGCGCCAGCGTCCGACGTCTCGTGCGGTCACCGAGACCGCGCCCCGCGGGTCGGTTTCGTCGACGTCCACGACCAGGACGTGGCCCGGGTCGGATTCCACGTCATCGAAGTTGGTGACTTCCGGCGATCCGGAATACCAGACCCGGCCGCTGTCGCCGACCTGGGTCAGAGAGTGCTTGTCCCCCAGCGCCACATAGTGCACCGCGCCGCGGGACAGCGCGTCGTCGAGGGTGGCGAGCCGGATCAGCGAGGGCTTGTCCTTGTCGGGGTCCAGGACGTCGACCCCGCCGTGCGCGACGAGGATTCGGGTGCCCGCGGCCGCGGGCAGGCCGTCGAGGACGTCGGCGACCAGGTCGGTGGTCGGCACCTTCGACCGCCACGGCGCGGCGACGATCTCCAGGCCGGGGCGCACCTGATGCACGCCGGCACGGTCGAGCACCACGACGTTGTCGGGACGCTCGGCGGCGAACAGCGCGCTGGTGTACACCGATGAGGCGTCCAGGGGGTCGTGGTTGCCCGGAAGCAGATACACCGGAATTCCGATGGCGCGCATGGCTTCCAGGGACTGTCCGATGACCGTCGGCGGGAGCTGGTTGTGCTCGAAGACGTCGCCCGACACGACGACGAACTCGGCGCCCACCTCCGCGGCGAGCGCCCCCAGACCGGCAACCGCGTCGCGGCGGGCCGCCGAGTAGCGTGGCTGGGCGTCGCCGGCGAGGAAGTGCCGGGTCATGCCCAGTTGCCAGTCGGCGGTGTGCAGGAATCGCATGTGGGCGACCCCCTTTCGAACTGCGTGTTTACTCCGGGCATCGCGAGTTTAGGTCTGCGCACCGACAAGACGCGGGACCTCGATCGGCAGGTCTTGGCACTGCGCAAATTCCGGCGCAGCGGGCGTGGCCGGCGGGGCGCCACACTGATTAATCTGATCCTTCGTGACTGCCGAGCGCACCCTGCTGTTGATGCGGCATGCGAAGTCCGACTACCCGGCCGGGGTCGCCGACCACGATCGGCCGTTGGCGCCCCGCGGCGTCAGGCAAGCCGGGCTCGCCGGCGACTGGCTGCGCGCCCACGTGCCCCCCGTCGACGGGGTGCTGTGTTCCACGGCGACCAGGACCCGCGAGACACTGCGGAACACCCGCATCGCTGCGCCGGTGCGATACAGCGAACGTCTCTACGCCAGCACCCCGGGCACGCTGATCGACGAGATCAACACGGTGGACGACGGCATCGGCACGCTGCTCGTCATCGGACACGAGCCGACGATGTCGGCGCTTGCGCTGGGGCTGGGCCGCGCCGGCGGCACCGACGCCGCTGCGGGCGAACGCATTTCGGCCAAGTTCCCGACGTCGGCGATCGCGGTCCTCGCGGTGCCGTGCGCGTGGAAGGAACTGGAACTCGGGGGTGCGTCGCTGATCGACTTCGTCGTTCCGCGCTGAGCCCACAACGCTGCGGCGAACGTCGACTTGTTGGGCTCAAAACGCGAAATCGACGACAACAAGTCGACGTTCGGCGTGGTGGCGCAACCTCCGGCTAGGAGTTGGTGGCCAGCGTCAGTTCCATCAGCTTGATGGCCTGCCCGCACGCATCGATTCCCGGCGCCTGCGGGTTGACCCACCAACCGACCACCCCGGCCGCGTCGCTGGCCACGCCGCACGCGCCGTTGGGGTCGTCGGGACGCATCACGATCGAGTCGATCCCGGCGATGGGCCGCGACTCGATCTTGTACTTCAAGAACTCCGCGACCTTGCGCTCGTTGCTCAGGCTGCCCTGCTCGAACCAGAACCGGGTGATGTCGATCAGGCCGGCCGGGTTGGCCGCCTGCCACCGGCAGATCGCGCCGACGAACGTGCTCTGAATGTCGAGCGGGTCGGCCCCCACGGTCTTGGCCAGGATGTCGCTGGTCAACACCTCACATTCCTTGAGCAGGTTCGGGTACTGCTGCTGGGAGTTGTTGTTGCGGGGCACGTTGCCGCCCGCCTTGACCGCGTTGCCGCCGATCGACCTGGAGCAGCCCGTCAGCACCAGCAGCGCGGCCAGCAAAAGCACTGCGGCGGCGCGCATCGAGGCCCTCATTTCGAGTTCGCAATCGACTGACGAGCCAGCTCTTTCGCGATATCGCACGGCGGCGGGAACGGCTTCTGACTGAAACTGATCGACCACTCGATGAAGTCGTCCTGGAACTGAATGCCTACTTCGCACAGCGAGTCACCCAGGTTGGGCTCGTTGCCGACGGCGATGAAACCGCCGTGGCCGTTGATGTTGATGTCGTCGACGCTGGCACGTGAGAGCTCCTCGGTCTTGCGTTCGCGTCCGATCGGGCTGCCGCGATACCAGGAGAAGGAGAAGTGCGGCCCGAGGATGCCGCCCCCGGCGAGCCATTGACAGCCGACGGAGTTGCGGGCGGTGTTGATCAACCCGGTCACCCGGGTCAGCTCGGCCACCGTCTGGTCGCTGATGCCGCCGCACTGCGGGAACATCGGCCCGTGGTTGCCTTGCCCCTTCTGCGGCGTCGACGACGCCGTCGCCCCGGGTTTGTTGCCGCCGGAATCGGAGCAGGCGGCAACGGCGGGAATCAGGATCGTCAATGCTGACGCCACAAGAGCCAGCGCCCTCGCGCTACGCCGCACCGCTACCCTGCTTCCGTTCCGCCCGCTGCTCGTCCACACGATGCACTGTAGCGGCAGCCCAGCGGGTCAACCACCGACGCGCCTGAGCAGGTATTTCAATGTCGCCGACGAGTGCCCTGCGCGCGTTGACCGTCGCCGGTTGGCGGGGACGCCCGGGCCGCCGGTGTGCGACAGTTACCCCATGCTCCTGGCCCTGCTGCGCCAGTACATCCAGCCGTACCGCCGGCTGGTCGCGGTGCTGATGGTGCTGCAGCTGATCAGCAACCTCGCGTCGCTGTACCTGCCGACCGTCAACGCGGCCATCATCGACGAGGGCGTCGCCAAGGGCGACACCGCCGCGATCGTCCGGCTGGGCATCGTGATGCTCGGGGCCACCGGCTTGCAGGTGTTGTGCTCGGTCGGCGCGGTCTATTTCGGCTCCCGGACCGGCATGGGCTTCGGCCGCGACCTGCGCGCGGCGGTGTTCGAACACGTCCTCACCTTTTCCGAGCGCGAGAGCGCCCGATTCGGCGCGCCGACCTTGCTGACGCGCAGCACCAACGACGTGCGGCAAATCCAGTACCTGGTGCAGATCACGGCCACTGTGCTGGTGACGGCCCCGATCATGTGCCTCGGCGGAATCGTCATGGCCCTGCGCCAGGAGGCGGCGCTGACGTGGCTGTTGCTGGTCAGCGTGCCGGTCATGGCGGTGACCAACTACTGGGTGATGTCGCACATGCTGCCGCTGTTCCGCAGGATGCAGGGCCTGATCGACGGCATCAACCGCGTGATGCGCGACCAGCTGGCCGGCGTGCGGGTGGTCCGCGCGTTCGCCCGGGAAGGTTTCGAGCGCGACCGCTTCGCGCGCGCCAACGCCGCGCTGTCGAACACCGCATTGACCGCGGGCAACTGGCAGGCGTTGATGCTGCCGGTGACCACGCTGACCATCAACGTGTCCAGCGTCGCGCTGATCTGGTTCGGGGGGCTGCGCATCGATCGCGGCCAGATGCAGGTCGGCTCGTTGACCGCCTTCCTGGCGTACTTCACGCAGATCCTGATGGCCGTGCTGATGGCGACGATGACGCTGGTGGTGTTGCCGCGGGCGTCGGTGTGCGCCGAACGGATCACCGAGGTGCTCACCACCCGTCCCGCCGTCACCGACCCGCCCGGCCCGGCGTCTCCCCCGGGCAAAATCACCGGTGTGGTCCGCCTGGACGGCGCAACATTCACCTATCCCGGTGCCGATCGCCCAGTGCTACAAGATATTTCATTCATCGCCCGGCCCGGGACCACCACCGCGATCGTCGGCAGCACGGGATCGGGAAAGTCGACACTGATCTCCTTGATCTGCCGGCTCTACGACGTGACCGGCGGAACCGTCCTGGTCGACGACATCGACGTCCGCGATTACCACACCGAGCGGCTGTGGTCGGCGATCGGTCTGGTCCCCCAGCGCGGCTACCTCTTTTCCGGAACGATCACCGACAACCTGCGTTACGGCGCCGCCCCGGGGCACGACATCACCGGCGACGAGATGTGGGAAGCGTTGCGGGTGGCCGACGCCGACGGGTTCGTGCGCGCGCACCCAGACGGGCTGCAGATGCGGGTGGCCCAGGGCGGCATCAACTTTTCCGGCGGGCAGCGGCAACGACTCGCCATCGCCCGGGCGGTCATCCGCCGCCCCGCCGTCTATCTGTTCGACGACTCCTTCGGCGCCCTCGACGTGCACACCGACGCGCGGGTGCGCGCCGCCCTCAAGCCGATATCGAAGGAAGCCACCGTCATCGTTGTCACCCAACGGGTTTCGACTGCCGCCCAGGCCGACCAGGTGATCGTCGTCGACGGCGGAAGACTGGTCGGCGCCGGCACGCATGAGTCGCTGCTCGCCGACAGCGCCACCTACGCGGAATTCGCCGACTCACAAGCCGTGGGCGCCTTGCCGTCAGGGCACGTCGGGGGCGCGCAATGACCTCGTCGACCAGCACCGCGGCCCGCGCCGTGGCCCCGCCGCCGGCCGGGCGATCCCGCGATTTCTGGGGTTCGGCCGCCCGTTTGGTGAAACGACTTGCGCCGCAACGCGGACTGAGCATCGCGGTGATCACACTGGGCCTCGCGGGCACGGTGATCGGCGTGATCGTCCCGCGGATCCTCGGCCATGCCACCGATTTGCTGTTCAACGGCGTCATCGGGCGGCAGCTTCCCGCCGGCATCAGCAAGGCACAGGCCGTCTCGGCCGCTCGCGGCCGGGGCGAGAACACCTTCGCGGACTTGCTGTCCGGAATGAACGTGGTGCCGGGCCACGGCGTGGACTTCGGGGCGGTCACGCGGACGCTGACGCTGGCGCTGGCCCTCTATCTCGTTTCCTCGGTGCTGATTTGGGCGCAGGCCCGGCTGCTCAACCTCACCGTGCAGCGCACCATGGTGGCGTTGCGTTCCGACGTCGAGGACAAGATCCACCGGTTGCCGTTGTCGTACTTCGACGGGCGCCAGCGCGGCGAGCTGCTCAGCCGGGTGACCAACGACATCGACAACGTCCAGTCGTCCCTGTCGATGACGATCAGCCAGCTGCTGACTTCGGTCCTGACGGTGGTGGCGGTGTTGGCGATGATGCTGTCCATTTCGCCGCTGCTGGTGGGGATCACCGTGCTGACGGTGCCGCTGTCGCTGCTGGCGACACGGGCGATCGCACGGCGTTCCCAGCGGCTGTTCCTCGCCCAATGGGCGAGCATCGGGCGCCTCAACGCCCACATCGAGGAGACCTACAGCGGATTCACGGTGGTCAAGACGTTCGGCCACCAGGCCGCGGCCCGCGAGCAGTTTCGGGCCCTCAACGGCGACGTCTACCGGTCCAGTTTCGGCGCCCAGTTCTTCTCCGGGCTGGTGGCACCCGCGACCACGTTCATCGGCAACGTCGGCTACGTGGCCGTCGCCGTGGTGGGTGGCCTGCGGGTGGCCACCGGGCACATCACCCTGGGCAACATCCAGGCGTTCATTCAGTATGTGCGGCAATTCAATTCGCCCCTGAGCCAACTGGCCGGGATGTACAACACCCTGCAGTCGGGGGTGGCCAGCGCCGAACGCGTCTTCGCCCTGCTCGACGAGCCCGAAGAATCGCCGGATCCCCAGCCCGCGTCGCCCCCGCCCGCCGATGGCGCCCCACGCTCGAGCGGCCGCGTGGAATTCGCGCATGTCAGCTTCGCCTACCGGCCGGGCGTCCCGGTGATCGACGACCTGTCGCTGGTGGCCGAACCGGGTAGCACGGTGGCGATCGTCGGACCGACCGGGGCGGGCAAGACCACGCTGGTGAACCTGTTGATGCGGTTCTATGAGGTCGATTCCGGCCAGATCCTCCTCGACGGGGTGGACATCACCACGCTGGACCGGCATTCGCTGCGGTCGCGGATCGGCATGGTGCTGCAGGACACCTGGCTCTTTGACGGGACGATCGCGGAGAACATCGCCTACGGGCGCCCCGAGGCCGGCGACGACGAGGTGGTGGCGGCCGCCGAGGCAGCGCACGTCGACCCGTTCGTGCGGTCGCTGCCGGCCGGCTACCAAACCCGGGTCAGCGGCGACGGCGCCAACATCAGCGCCGGCGAAAAGCAACTCATCACCATCGCGCGCGCGTTCCTTGCCCGCCCGCAGCTGCTGATCCTGGATGAGGCGACCAGCTCGGTCGATACCCGCACCGAGGCCCTCATCCAGCGCGCCATGTGCGATCTGCGCCGGGATCGGACGAGTTTCATTATCGCGCATCGTCTTTCGACGATCCGCGACGCCGATCGGATCCTGGTGATCGAGGGGGGCCGGATCGTCGAACAAGGCAACCACGCGGAACTGCTGGCCCGGCGCGGCGCCTACTACGCCATGACCCGCGCATGACAACCGCAGCCGGCGCCGCGGCCACGAAAGGCTGGCCCGCCGATTGTCGGCGTTATCATGCGGCGCGACGGGTGGGCGCTTACCGTCATGATTGCTCGGTCACGGGTCGACGATCGGGCGTGCGTCCGCAACGTTGCCACGGGACGGCGGGCCGGGGGTCGGGTTGGAAGGATGAGCAATGAGCGACGAACAGGCCTCACGGGCGGGGTCGATGTTCGGCCCCTACCACCTGAAACGGCTGCTGGGCCGCGGTGGGATGGGTGAGGTCTACGAGGCCGAACACACCGTCAAAGAGTGGACCGTGGCGGTCAAACTTCTCTCCGAAAGCTTCAGCAGAGACCCCGTCTTCCGCGAGCGGATGAAACGCGAGGCCCGCACCGCCGGACGTTTGCAGGAACCCCATGTGGTGCCCGTGCACGACTACGGCGAAATCGACGGCCAGATCTTTTTGGAGATGCGCTTGGTCGAGGGCACCGACCTGGACAGCGTGCTGAAACGCTTCGGGCCGCTGACCCCGCCACGCGCGGTCGCCGTCATCACCCAGATCGCCTCCGCGCTCGATGCCGCCCACGCCGCCGGCGTCATGCACCGCGACGTCAAACCGCAAAACATCCTGGTCACCGCCGACGACTTCGCCTACCTCGTCGACTTCGGCATCGCCAGCGCCACCACCGACGAGAAACTCACCCAACTGGGCACCGCGGTCGGCACCTGGAAATACATGGCGCCCGAACGGTTTTCCGACGCCGAGGTCACCTACCGCGCCGACATCTACGCGTTGGCGTGCGTGTTGTTCGAGTGCCTGACCGGGGCGCCGCCCTACCGGGCCGACAGCGCCGGCATGCTGGTCTCCGCCCATATGATGGACCCCATACCCGCGCCCAGTCAGCGGCGCCCGGACATCCCCAAGGCCTTCGATGCGGTGATCGCCCGCGGCATGGCCAAAAGGCCCGAGGACCGCTACGCGAGCGCGGGCGACCTCGCGCTGGCCGCCAAGCAGGCGCTGAGCCACCCCGACCAAGACCGCGCCGCCACCATCTTGCGCCGCAGCCAGGAAGCCGCACTGCCCACGGCCGTCAACCCAGATCCCCGGCTGAGCACCGCGCCGCCTCCCCGGCCGTACCAGCCCGCGTTCAACACCCCGCCGCCGTCGCCGTCCGCGGCGCCGTATTACCAAGGCGCCAGCGCCAATTGGGGCGGCCCGCCGCCGCAGTTCGCCAATGCGACGCCGTGGGGTCAGCCCCCGCCCAGGCCCCGCCGCAACGTCTGGCTCATCGTCGCGGCCGTCGCCGTGGTGTTCGTTCTCCTCGGGAGCGGGTTGGGCATCTGGCTGGTCACGCGGCCCGATCCCGAACCGCCACCCCCCGCGCCGCTGGAGGCCGACCGTCTCAGCGCCCTGCTGCTCGGCCCGTCCGATATCAACACCGTGATGGGCTCGTCGACGATGCAGCCGGGCAAACCCATTACGTCGACGGACCATTCGGCGGTGACGGTGTCGACGCCCGACTGCCAGGGCGCGCTCTACACGACCCAAGACCCGGTATATGCGGGCACCGGTTACACCTCGGTGAGTGGACTGGTGTCCTCGGAGCCGGGCGACAACTACGACCACTGGGTGAACCAAGCGGTGGTGCTGTTTCCGTCCGCCGACAAGGCCAAGAGCTTCCTGGAGAACTCTGCGGAGAAGTGGAAGGGCTGCGCCGGCAAGACGGTCACGGTCACGAACAAGAGCAAGACCTATCGGTGGACGTTCGCTCAGGTTCAAGGGAGCCCGCCGAAGATCACGCTGATGGACACCCAGGAAGGCGCCGACGGTTGGGAGTGCCAGCGCGCACTGACCGTGGCCAACAACGTGATCGTCGACATCAACGCGTGCGGGTATCACATCAGCGACCAGGGCGCCCAGATCGCGGACAAGATCGCCGCCAGAATCGCCGACGAGTAGCCGGACGGTTACGCGCCAACGCCGTTAGGGCGTCACGGCATTGCTACGACTGCAGATCGGGACCCTGCGCACGCAGGTCGTCGACCGCCGTCATCGCGTCGCGCAATTTGGCCAGCCATTCCTCGGCATGTTCGCCGACCAGCTTCACCGACCACGCCAGGGCGTCGGCGCGCGACCGCGCGACGCCGGCATCCACCAACGTGTCGAGCACCTGGCGTTCGGGCTGCTTCAGCCGGGTCATCACAGGTACTGCGATGTGGGTGAACAGGATTCGCTCCGAGCCGACCTCGACCCCCCAGGAAACCTTGCGTCCGTAGCGATCCTGGGCTTCGTCGGCGATGTGCATTCTCTCGGATCGCGTCTCCTCGCGGAATCGCGACGCCCGTCCCGCCGCGCGGGCCTCACTCTCCCCGCTCTCGGCGCTCGCCGTGTCCGGGAGCCGTCCCATGACGGTGATCTCTTCGCGGTCGACGATCACCGTGGGGTCGCCGTCGAACCACTTCTCGGGAAGGCGTCCGGCGAACCATTCCGCGGCGTCGCCGGCGTCGGGTTGCTGGGCTTGCTGCCAGCCTCCGGGGCGACCGTACCGCCGCCCATGGGTGTGATGCGCTTTCATGATTACATGATTACACCGTTGCACGTATAACGGAACAGCGTTCGCCGGGGGCGAAAGACGGGCCGGTCGCCGAACACATCTCCACGCCTGAAAACCCATTGATCCGGGCTGTTGTGCGGCGTATTTTGGGTAGCGAAGCAGGCCCGGGAAGCGACCAATTCGAAGCGCCGGAACACGGGGTAGGAATCCGGCCGCGTAGGACACGCGTAAGACGGAGTCAGACGCCCCCTGGAGTCGCACCGGGCCTGCCCATATTGATGTCACCGCGGCCGGCGGCCGTCAGTCCTCGGCATCGCCGCGCCGGATGCGGAACAGTTTGACCTCGCCCTTGATGCCCTTGAGGTGGCGGGAGCCCGCGAACGATGCCGAAAACTCACCGCGCTCCCCGATGACCTCCCACACCGAATCCGCCGCCAGGACCGTGCCCGGGCGCGCCACGCTCGTGACACGGCTCGCCACGTTGACCGGACTGCCGAACCAATCGCCGGCACGGCTCACCGCCATGCCGGAGGCCACGCCCGCCCGCAGCCGAGGGAAGTCGTTGTCAGAGTCGACGGCTTCGACCAGTTTCAGGACGACGTCGAGCAACGGTTGCGGCTCGGGGCAGACGAACATCACCGCGTCGCCGATGGTCTTGATGAAACGCACCGGAGGAACGGTCATGTCGCGGGCGAGGATGGCCAGCCGGTTGGCCAGATGCCCCAGCTCTTCGGGCGTGACCGCCTCACCGATCCGGGTGAAGCCGACCAGGTCGGCGAAGGCGACGCTGATTTGGCGCGCGCCCGGCAGCGGCTTGCCAGCGGCGCGCTCGGCGGCGTTGACCGCTTCGGTCTCCATCATGTGGCGCAGCTGCATGAACAGCATGTGCTGGATCATCGGGCCCAGCATGGGCGCGATTTTGGTCACCAAAGCCTTTGAGGCTTGGGCGATTTCGAGCTCGCTGGCGCCCGGGCGCATGATCGCCGAAAGCGCCGAGTACCGCATGACCTCGGCGGTCCGCGACAGACCTTCGGCGAGCACCCGGACCACGAGAATCACGTGCTCGGGGTCCAGGCCCAGCTCGACGAACCGCTGGGTGAAGGCGGCGGCCTCGCCGTCGGCGCGCATGTGAACGGCCGCGTCGGGGTCGTCGACGCGGACCAGACCGATGGCGCGTTGCACACGCTGCAGCAGTCCCAGGTCGATGCCGTGGGTCTCGCTGATCTCCCGCGTCGACACGTACGTGCCGTCGTCGCCGATGATGTGGCGGGTGGCCAGCAACAGAGGCGGGTTGGTCGCCCGGATCTCCTCGGCGGTGATGCCCTGCTCGAAGAGCCACCGCACCAGTTCGGCCCGTTCCGTGCGCGCGGTTCCCTCGAGCCCTTCGAGCAGGTCGTCGATGGTGTGGTCGTCCCCGTCGTGCACGTCGCCAACGTACAACGCGGGCGCGGCATGATGTGAGGTGATGAGCACACCGTTGCTGCGGGGATTCCCGCCGGTCGTCGACGAGCGCGCCAGGACGCTGATTCTGGGGTCGTTTCCCAGTGCGCAATCACTGGTGGCGGACCAGTACTACGCCAATCCACGCAACGCGTTCTGGTCGATCACCGGTGAGCTTTTCGGCTTCGACGCCGCCGCGCCCTACGACAGGCGCCTGGCGGGACTGCAATCCCACGGAATTGCGCTTTGGGATGTTCTTCACACGTGCCGCCGCCGCGGCAGTTCCGACTCGGCCATCGATCCAACCAGCCTGACGGTCAACGATTTTGGCGCGTTCTTCGCCGACTACCCCGCCATCACGGCGGTGTACTTCAACGGCGCCAAGGCCGCCGAGCTCTACCGCCGGCGGGTGGTGTCGCCCGACGAGATCCAGTGCCACCGGCTGCCGTCGACCAGCCCGGCCCACGTGATGCGGCCGGGCGCCAAGCTCGCGGCGTGGGCGCCGATCGCGAGCGCGGCGCCGCCGGGCGAAGCGGGTCGGCGCGCGTAGATCAAGCCGATCGCGAGCGCGGCGCCGCCGGGCGCCAAGCTCGCGGCTTGGGCAGTGGTTGCGGAGGCCCGTCCGCTCTCATGACACCGGCGGCCGGCGAAGGGCCCACGGTCGAGCGGCTTCGATCTGCGCCGACAGCGACAACAACGTCGCTTCGTCATAAGGCCGGCCGACGAGTTGGACCGACATCGGCATCCCGTCTGCGTCGAGGTCCCAGGGAACCACCGCGGCGGGCTGCCCGGTCAGGTTCCAGACCTGTTGGTACGGAACGTATTGCCCCACCCTCAGCAGGGTCGACACGGCGCCGCGCCGTTGGTAGGCGCCGATACGGGATGGGCCCGTTGCCGTTCCGGGCGTGACGACGACGTCGACATCGTCGAAGATCGCCTGGATCCGCGACACCACGGCCCCCTCGGCCGCCCGCAGGGACTCCATCCGGCGGTCCGAGAAGAAAGAACCCAAGCGGGCCATGTTGCGGGTGCGCGGTTCCAGGCGTTCCGGATGGGCCAGGGCGTCGGCGTCGTCGCAGATGCCGCGCAGGTAGCGGGGCAGGTAGTTGGTGAGGATCGCCGAGGCCGGATATTCCGGGTCGGCCGTGATGACGTCATGCCCGAGGTCGCGAAGCAACGCGCCGGCCTGGTCGACCGCGGCCAACTCCCGCTTGCCGACCCGAACCGGCAGCGGGGTTGGGACCTTGGTGCTCAACGCAATTCGTAGCCGGCCGGGGCTGCGGGTCGCCGCGGTCACGAACTCCCCCTCGGGCCCGGGCACCGTCGAGGTCGCGTCCAGGAACACGGCCGCGTCGATCACCGTGCGGGTGATCGGGCCGTTGACGCTCAACCCGTACCAGGCGTCGTCGTGGGGTTCCAGCGATACCCGATCGCGCTGCGGCTTCAGGCCGAACACGCCGCACCAGGTCGCCGGGATGCGGATCGACCCGCCCCCGTCGGAGCCCAACGCCAGCGGGGCCAGCCCGGCCGCGACCGCGGCGGCGCTGCCGCCGCTGCTGCCGCCCGGCGTGCGCCTGGGATCCCAGGGATTGCGGGTAGCTCCGAAGGTCAGCGACTCGGTGTACGGCAGCATCATCAGCTCGGGCACATTGGTCTTGCCGACGATGACGGCGCCCGCGGCGCGCAACCGGCGCACCACCTCCGCGTCGGAGCTCACCGCGGGCCGGTGCCCGCCGCTGCCGAAGGTCGTCACCTCCCCGGCGACATCGACGTCGTCCTTGATCGCGACCGGCACGCCGAGCAGCGACAGCCGTTCGCCCGCGTCCAGGCGGTCCTGCGCCACGGCGGCCTCGTAGCGAGCTTTGTCGGCGAGCACCACGCGGTAGCACCGCAGCTGGCTGTCGAGCTGCGCGATCCGCTCCAGGTAGACCTCGAGCAACTCCGGCGCGGTCAGTTCACCGTCGGCCAGCATGCGCGCTTGCGCCGCCGCGCCGGCGAAGGCGAGATCGTCGTTCACTGCGGCAGCGTAACCCCGTAATTGGGCCGGGCCCTGGCTGGAGTCGGCGGGGCCGCGGGGCGGCAACAAGTACCGTGGGCGACATGTCCTGCGTGTTCTGTGCGGTCGTCGCCGGGGAAGCTCCGGCCATCCGGATCTACGAAGACGACGACTACCTGGCGATCCTCGACATCCGGCCGTTCACTCGTGGCCACACGCTGGTGCTGCCCAAGCGGCACAGCGTCGACCTCACCGACACCACGCCGGAGACGCTGGCCGGAATGGTCACCCTGGGCCAACGCATCGCCCGGGCCGCGCGCACGACGGAATTGGCCGACGCGACCAACATCGCCATCAACGACGGCAGCGCCGCCTTCCAGACGGTGTTCCACATCCACCTGCACGTCTTGCCGCGCCGCAACGGCGACAAGCTGTCGGTGGCCAAAGGAATGCTGCTGCGCCGCGACCCCGACCGCGACGCCACCGGCCAGATTCTGCGCGACGCACTGGCCCGTATCGACGCAAGTCAACCGGATTAGGCCCGTGGCGGCCGTCCTGTGGCGGCACCAGAAACGGCACCAACCTGGCAAAAGCCACACTTAGCGCGCGTCTGCAGCGGTTTAATGCCCTGTAACTCGTGGTGATGCTGTTGTTTCTTCACCACACAACAGGGGAGCTCAAGCGGTGACGAAACGGCGGGCGGTGAATCCGTGGCGGCGGTCGGGGGTGCCCGCGCCCGCCGGGTGGGTCCTCGTCTCCGTGTACGGCGTAGCCGGCGTGCTGATCGTGCTGTCGTCGTTCTGGGGATGGCGCGGCCCGTACGGGACCCACCCCATCAACGGGTTCGTCATCGCGATGTGCCTTGCCATCGCGGCGGCATACGCCGGGCGCGCGGCCCGCTTCAAGCCCCCGCGGCAACGATACGGATGGCTGGCGCTGGTGACGGCCCTGCTCGGCTGGGCGGCCGGCGAGGTCATCTGGGCGTTCTACGACGTCCGCCCGGAATTCGATCACGCCACCCACCCTGCGGCAACCGAGTTCGTCCTCCTGCTGTGGCCGGTCGGCGCGATGACGTCGTTGGTGCTGCTGTCCCAGTTGTCTCGCAAGAGCCCCCGGCGTCTGCTGCTCGACGGTCTCATCGTGGCGACGTCGCTGTTCGTCATCGCCTGGGTGTTCGTGGTCGAAGCGCAGCTGCAGGAGCATTCCGGCGCGCGGCTGGTGACCTCGGCGGAGGTCTTCGCCGACATCGTCCAGGTGACGACGGCGATCCTGATGCTGTCCCGGGCTCGTCCCGGCGACCGGCCGAGCCGCAGCCTGCTCGCCGCCGGCGTCGCGACCATCTGCATCGCCGACATGGCGCTGGTCTTCTATACCGGCATCGCCAGCTATCACACGGGCGGAGTCGGCGACCTGGTCCGAGTGGCGGGCCTGGCGTTACTGGCGCTCGCGGCCCTGGCCGCCGCGCACGAGCGTCCCGCACCCGCGCCGCCGGATGAGACCGAGTTCCGGGCCCGGCTGTGGCTGCCCTACTTGCCGCTGATCCTCGCCGCCGCGGCGGGCTGGGCGCACGCGGCGGGCCATTCGATACACGACCCCATGCTCGCCGCGCTCGGCATCCTGGTGGCCGCCGTCCTGGCCCGGCAATTCGTCGTCCTGGTCGACAACCAGAATCTGTTGTCGGAGGTCGCGCGCGAGGCGTTTCGCGACAATCTGACCGGTCTGGCCAATCGCGCCCTGTTCCTGCAGCGCCTGGAACAGGCCGTCGCGCGCCGGCATCCCAACGGCATGCCCATCGCGGTGCTGTGCCTGGACCTCGACAACTTCAAGTCGGTCAACGACGCCCTGGGCCATCCGGCCGGCGACGAGCTTTTGGTCAGGGTGGCCGGGCGGCTCACCGCGGCGTTGGGGGAAAGCGGGACCATCGCCCGGCTCGGCGGCGACGAATTCGCGGCGGTCATCGAGGCTTCCGTCCAAGAATCGCAGGCGGCCGCGCACCGGATCCTCGACGCGTTCACCGGGGCGATTCTGATCGACGGCATCCCGATCATGGTCCGGCCCAGCATCGGATTCACGGTGTGCACCGGCGCATCGGCCTGCACGGTCGACCAGCTGCTGAGGCACGCCGACCTCGCCATGTACGCCGCCAAACGCGAAGGCGGGCAATGCATCCGCAGCTTCATGCCCGACCTGCCGTTGCCGTACGCGTTCCCGGCGTCTCCCGATTCGGGGGAATCCGCCGTGGCGTCACCGGTCGATGGCGGCGGCGCCGCCGCGACGCCGCAGGCGTCACCGCCCGTTTCCGGCGTCGCGACACCGACCACGAACTCGCCCTCCGGCGATGTCGCCGACGATGCCCCTCGGCCACCGAGGGGTATCCGGGTGGGCTTCGCGGTGCTGGCAATCGGTGTGATCGCCTTCGCCGCGTCCAGCGTCGCGCATCCGGACGCGGGACACGGCGTGTTCTCCGCCACGACGCTGTATTCGGCGCTGACCGTGTTGGCCGCCGGTCTGGTTGTCCTTCGCGCGTACCGCGTCTCGGCGGACCGGTTGGCGTGGTCACTGATCGCCGCCGGGATGGCGTTCTCGGCCGCGGGCGACATCGTCTACGCGTTGTTCGTGCCCAACGGTCGCTCCCCGTCGGTGGCCGACCCGGTGTACCTGGCGTACTACCCGCTGGTGTACGCCGGGCTGCTGCTGCTCATGCGGGCACGGTTCAAGCGGTTGCCGATCCCGATTCAGCTCGACTCGCTGGTGTGCGCCCTGACGCTGGCGGCGGTGGCGGCGGCCGTGACGGAGGGCCCCATGCGGGCGGCGACGTTACGCACGCCCGCGACGGTGTGGATGGGATTGGTCTACCCCTGGATTGACCTGGTGCTCCTGGCCCTGGCCGCTGGCATGCTGCCAATACTCGGCTGGCGCAACGACTTTCGCTGGGTGCTGCTGATGACCGGACTGGTCGTGTTTGCGGTGGCGGACGTGGCGTACCTGTTCCAGACGACCGCGGGCTCCTATCGGGTCGGCACCTTGCTGGATGCCTGCTGGCCGGCGTCGTCGTTGCTCATCGCGATGGCCAGCTGGTCCCCCTCGTCGCCGACGGCGCCAGTGCCCAGACACCGATTCAGCCCGTATGTCACCCCGGTGACGACATCGGTTGTCGCGCTGGGAGTCATCGTCCTGGCGCATCATTCGCGGCCGGCGGCGACCCTGGCGGCGTTGAGCCTGGTCGTGGCGACCGCGCGATTCTCGCTCACCTTCCGGGACGTGAGCCTGTTGCACACGAACGCCAAGCACGCCATGACCGACGAGTTGACCGCGCTGCCCAACCGGCACTCGCTGGCCAGCGCCCTGACCGCGTTGCCCGCTACGGCGCCGGGGCCGACGTCGATTCCGGGCAGAGCGCGCGCGCGGCGGGCGCTGTTGCTGTTGAGCCTGAGCGATTTTCACGAGATCACCGACTCGATCGGTCGCCACTTCGGCGATGAGTTGCTGTGCCACATCGCAAACCGCTTGTCCGGCAGCGTCCGTCGCGACGACATGCTGGCGCGGGTCGGTGATGACCAATTCGCCGTGCTGCTCGCGGACGGGGCCAACCTGACCGCCGCCAGCGCCCAGGCGGGCCGGCTGCTGGAAGCGTTGAGTGAGCCGATCGCGTTGGATCCGATCACCGTTCAGGTCGAAGGCCGCATCGCCATCGCGCTGTGTCCCGACCACTGCGACCACCCGCAAGAGCTGCTGGGCCGCGCCGAAACCGCGATGGCGCACGCCGAATCCGCCCGCAGCAAGATCGCGGTCTACGACTCGTCTTTCGAGGTTTATCGGAACAACGACCCCAACCTCATCGAGGACCTGCGTACCGCACTGTTCGACACCGACGAACTGAAATTGCACTACCAACCCAAGATCGACGGGCGCGACGGCAGCGTTCACAGCGTCGAGGCGGTGCTGCGCTGGCAGCACCCCACCCGCGGAACGCTGCTGCCGGAAGAGGTCTTGCCCGTCGCCGAGCGCGCCGGACTGATGCGCAAGATCTCCAACCGCACCCTGAGCATGGCGCTGAAACAGGTCCGGTGCTGGCGTGAACAGGGCATCACGCTCACCGTCGCGGTGAACCTGTCGACGACCAACCTGCTCGACATCGAGCTCGTCGGCACCGTCGAGCGGCTGCTCGCGAATCATGACCTGCCCGCGGACGCGCTCATCCTCGAGATCACCGAGAGCGCGCTGGTGGATTCCGCGCGATCCCGCAACACCGTCGCGGCCTTGCAACGCTTGGGAATTCGCATATCGCTCGACGACTACGGCACCGGCTGGTCGTCATTGGCCCGGCTGCAAGAGGTTTCGGTCGACGAGCTCAAACTCGACCGGATTTTCGTAACCCGCCTGGATCACGACGCACGATCGGTCGCGATCGTGCGGTCCACGGTGGCGCTCGCCCACAACCTGGGCGCCGACCTCGTCGCCGAGGGTGTCGAGAACGAGGCCACCCTGGACGCGCTGCACCGGTACGGCTGCATGATCACCCAGGGTTACGTGCACACCGCGCCGTTGCCGCCGGACGAGTTGCGGAATTGGATCGCCAACCACACACCCGAACCCCACACCAGCCAGTCCCACCGGCGGGCGTGAGCGGGACTCAGAACAGCTCTTTGGCCAACAACTCCAGCGTCGCGACGCGCGCCGGTGCGGCGGCGGGGTCGGTGCCGCGGCGGGCCGAGGCCACCGGGTTCACCATCACCTCGTCGACGCCGAAGTGTTCGGCGAGCGCGCGGATCTGCTCGGCGGCCTCCGCCGGCGTCCCCAGGACGGCGCGTCGCAGACCACTGTCGACGATCGCCTGCTGCTGTCCGGTCAACGCGGCCACCGCCGCATCCTCCACCAGCGGCACCGGCCCGAGCGGCTGCCCGGTCCGCAGCCTGGCCATCATCTGCAGGTTGGGCAGCATCAACGCCGTTGCCTCCTGCTGGGTTTCGGCCACCGCGGCGTTGACCGTCAGAAACGTCCGCGGCTCAGCGGCAAACGCGCTGGGCGTGAATCGGGCGCGGTACACCTCGAGCGCCTCTTCGGTTCCCTTGCCGGAGAAGTGATGTGCGAACACGTACGGCAGCCCCTTGGCGGCGGCCAAATGCGCCGAATACATCGACGAACCCAGCAGCCACAGCCGCGGTTCGGTCGCGGCGGCCGGGGTGGCTTTGAGCGTGTAGTCGCCCGAGCGCAGCGGAACCCGCACGCCGCGCGCGCTCATCAGCGCCGCCACGTCGTCGAGGTATTCGGGGAAGTTCTCGATGTCCCGGCCGTCCTGCCCGCCCCGCAGCGCGTAGGAGGTCACGGGGTCGGATCCCGGCGCCCGGCCGATGCCGAGGTCGATGCGTCCGGGGGCGGCCGCTTCCAGCAGCGCGAACTGTTCGGCCACCGCGAGCGGCGCGTGGTTGGGCAGCATCACCCCACCCGAGCCGAGCCGTAGCTGCGAGGTCTGTGGTGCCAGATAGGCGAGGACCACCGGCGGGCTGGTGGCACCGACGGAAGGCATGTTGTGGTGCTCGGCGACCCAGTAGCGGGTAAAACCCAACCGATCCGCGGCCTGCGCCAGCTGCACGGTGGCCGCCAGGGCGTCGCCGGTCGTCTGGTCGGTGCGCACCGGGATGAGATCAAGGACGGAAAGACGCACGATGGCGTCAACGTGCGCGGGCCGGCAAACGTTCCCGAACCCCGGCCCTAGTAGTCCTTGAGGGTGATCGAGGAGACGATGCGGTCGAACACCTCCTGCGGTATCGGTGCGCCGCCGGGAATGTTGTCCACGACCAGCCATTGATTGCGCTGCACGTAGTCGGCGAATTCGCGGTGGTAGTTGGCGAATCCGCGCTCGTGGTCGGCGGTCCCGTCCGAGGTGGCGGACTTAAGCTCGCCGGCGAGGATGTAGGCGCCCAGCAGCGCGACGCTGGTGCCCTGTCCTGACAGCGGCGAGCAGCAGTACCCGGCGTCCCCGACCAGTACCACGCGGCCGTGCGACCAGCGGTCCATCTTGATCTGCGACATCTCGTCGAAGTAGAAGTCCGGTGCGGTCCGCATGTACTCCAGCAGTTGGGGGCGAACCCATCCTTCCCCGGCCATCCGCCGCTCCAGCTCGGCGAACTGGGCTTCGGTGTCGCGGTAGTCGATCCGCAGCTCCGGGTCCATGAAACCCAACATGGCCCGGGCCTCGGCGTTGTGACGCGCGCTGTAGATCCCCGCCATGGTGGAGTCGCCGTAGTGCCACATCTGCCAGTGGTCCAGGTCCAAGAAATTGGGCACGGTGAAGATCGCCGCGTGCGTGCCCAGCCGTTCGATGAAATCCTCCTCCGGCCCGAACACCAATCGCCGCACGTTGGAATGCAATCCGTCGGCGCCGACGACGAGGTCGAATTCCCGTGGTGCGGCACGCTCGAAGGTGACGCGAACGGCCGCACCATCGGCCTCCAACGCGGTGATGGTGTCGTCGAATAGGTAATCGGTCGTCCATTGGCTTGCGCCGTAAAGCAATTCGACCAAGTCGTCGCGCAGCAGTTCGATGTCGGGGCTGTCGATGCGCCCGCCGGTGGGTGTCGATTCGGTGTCGCGCGACAGTTCATTGCCGTCACGGTCGACCACGGAGGAGCCGCGGATTTGCGTCTTGCGCTTCTCGGCGGCGGCCAGCAGCCCCATGCGGTCGAGCACGGTCAGCGCCGGGCCGCGAACGTCGATCGCCTGGCCGCCCGGCCGCGGCCCGGTATGGCGCTCCACCACGGTCACCGAATGGCCGTGCCGCCCAAGCCAAAACGCGGCCGCCGTGCCCGCCACGCTGGCGCCGGAAACGAGAATCTCGCTCACTTGATCCCTGCCAGTTCTTTCGCGTCGCGGAAGATGTCGTCGAGCATTGCCGGTGTCAACCTACCGGTGAACATGTTTTGCTGGCTCGGGTGGTAGCAGCCGAGCAACCGCACCCCGGGGGCGAGGTCGGCAACGGCGCCGTGGCCGAACCGGGGCTTGGGTCTCGCGGCTCTACCGGAGGTGCCCGGCAGTCGCAGCGCGATCTGCCAGCCGAATCCGCCGAGGGCCACGACCACGCGGACGTGGTCGGCCACCAGCTGCCATTCGGCCTGCAGCCAGGGCCAGCAGGTGTCCCGCTCGGCGGGGGTCGGGGCGTTGGCCGGAGGCGCACACCGCACCGGCGCGACGATGCGAATCTGGTTGGTCCGCAACCCATCCGCGGCGTCGACGCTGGTCGGTTGGTTCACCAGGCCGGCCCGGTACAGCGCCGCGTACAACTGGTCGCCCGAGCGGTCGCCGGTGAACATCCGGCCGGTGCGGTTGGCGCCGTGGGCGGCGGGCGCCAGCCCGACGATGAGCAGCCGCGGCCGCGCCGCTCCCCAGCTGGGTACGGGCCGGCCCCAATACGGTTGGTCGGCGAAGGCCCGCCGTTTGACCCTCGCCACCTCCTCGCGCCAGTCGACCAGCCGCGGACAGGCCCGGCACACGCTGACCAGGGCGTCGAGCTCGGGGATCGAGGTGGCCTGTTCCGCGAGGGCGACGACCCGAGCGGCATCGGCCGCCACCGGGGTCTGCGGCGTGGCCGGGTCACCCGGCCATCCGGTGCCCGCGCCAACCGGAGAGTCGAACGGCTGGCCGGTACGCGGGTGGTCGAGCACATGAACATCCTGCATTCAGTGGCCACGTCGTGCAGACCCGGGCACCGTCCGGGGCCGCGACACGGGCTTACTATCGGGCCGTGAGCTCTGACGCCCTGGCCAGCCTGATCGCCGACCTGCCCGACGGGATGGTCGTCACCGATCCCACCGTGACCGAGGGCTATCGCCAAGACCGCGCGTTCGACCCGTCGGCCGGCAAACCGCTGGCCGTGGTGCGACCGCGGCGCACCGAAGAGGTGCAGACCGTGCTGCGCTGGGCCACCGCTAATCGGGTGCCCGTCGTGCCCCGGGGCGCCGGGAGCGGCCTGTCCGGCGGGGCGACCGCCCTGGACAACTGCATCGTGCTCTCGACCGAGAAGATGCGAGACATCTCGGTCGACCCGGTGACGCGGACCGCCGTATGCCAGCCCGGGCTGTTCAACGCCGAGGTGAAAAAGGCCGCAGCCGAACACGGCCTGTGGTATCCGCCGGATCCGTCCTCGTTCGAGATCTGCAGCATCGGCGGCAACATCGCCACCAACGCCGGGGGGCTGTGCTGCGTGAAGTACGGCGTCACCACCGACTATGTGCTGGGCATGCAGGTGGTGCTGGCCGACGGGACCGCGGTCCGGCTGGGCGGGCCGCGGCTCAAGGACGTCGCGGGCCTGTCGCTGACCAAACTCTTCGTCGGCAGCGAAGGCACGCTGGGCGTCGTCACGGAGGTGACGCTGCGGCTGGTACCCAAGCAGAACGCGTCCAGCGTCGTCGTCGCCACCTTCGCCTCGGTGCAGGACGCGGTCGACGCGGTGCTCGGGGTCACCGCCCGGCTTCGCCCCTCGATGCTGGAGTTCATGGACTCGGTGGCGATCAACGCCGTCGAGGACACCCTGCGCATGGACCTGGACCGCGGGGCGGCGGCCATGCTGGTGGCCGGGTCCGACGAGCGCGGCCGCGCCGGTAGCGAGGACGCCGAGATCATGGCCAAGGTCTTGGCGGAAAACGCTGCGACGGAAGTATTTTCGACCGACGATCCCGACGAGGGCGAAGCATTCGTCGTCGCGCGGCGGTTTTGCATCCCGGCCGTCGAAGCCAAGGGATCGCTGTTGCTCGAGGACGTCGGCGTGCCGCTTCCGGCGCTGGGCCGGCTGGTCACCGGGATCGCCGGCATCGCCGCCGAACGCGACCTGATGATCTCGGTGATCGCCCACGCCGGCGACGGCAACACCCACCCGTTGATCGTCTACGACCCCGCCGATGCCGACATGACCGAACGCGCCCACCTGGCATTCGGCGAGATCATGGACCTGGCCGTCGGTCTCGGCGGCACGATCACCGGCGAGCACGGGGTGGGCCGGTTGAAGCGGCCCTGGCTGGCTGGCTATCTCGGGCCCGAGGTGATGGACCTCAACCGGCGCATCAAGCAGGCGTTGGATCCGAAGGGCATCCTCAACCCCGGGTCGGGCATTTAGTTCTGGCTGCTGAGCGCCCGGCTGGCCGGGAAATCGATGTCGACTGCCCGGCTGGCCGAGCACTGGCGTCGCCGGGCGGTTGACATATCTCGGCTGCTGTCGTACGAATAAGACATGGCTGCTGTTATGTCTCAGAACGCACCGGTCGCCTTCCAGCTCGCGACCGCCGCCACCTGGTCGAACCCGTGGCCGATGTACCGCGCGCTGCGCGACCACGACCCCGTGCACCACGTCGTTCCGGCGAATTCTCCCGAGCATGACTACTACGTGTTGTCGCGGCACGCCGACGTGTGGGCGGCGGCCCGCGACCACGAAACCTTCTCCTCGGCAAAGGGCCTGACCGTCAACTATGACGATCTGGAACTGATTGGCCTGCAAGACAATCCACCGTTCGTGATGCAGGATCCACCGGTGCACACCCAGTTCCGCAAGCTGGTGTCGCGCGGGTTCACGCCGCGGCAGGTCGAGGCGGTGGAACCCAAGGTGCGGGAATTCGTCGTCGAGCGCATCGAGGGGTTGCGCGCGGCCGGCGGCGGTGACATCGTCACCGAGCTGTTCAAACCGCTGCCGTCGATGGTGGTCGCGCATTATCTCGGTGTGCCCGAAGAGGACTGGGTGCAGTTCGACGGCTGGACCCAGGCGATCGTCGCGGCCAACACCGCCGAGGGCGGCGTCGCGGGGGCACTGGAGACCGTCGGCGACGCGGTCGGGTCGATGATGGCCTACTTCACCGGCCTGATCGAACGTCGTCGCACCGACCCCGAGGACGACACGATCTCCCACCTGGTGACCGCGGGGGTGGGCGCCGACGGTGACGTCGCCGGCACGCTGTCGATCCTGGCGTTCACATTCACGATGGTGACCGGCGGCAACGACACCGTCACCGGCATGCTCGGCGGCTCGATGCCGCTGCTGCACGAGCGTCCCGATCAGCGAAAGTTGTTGGTGGACAACCCCGAATTGATCACCGACGCTGTCGAGGAGCTGCTGCGGATGACCTCACCGGTCCAGGGGTTGGCGCGCACGACCACCCGCGAGGTGACGATCGGCGACACCACCATTCCCGCCGGGCGCAGGGCGCTGCTGCTGTACGGGTCGGCCAACCGCGACGAACGCCAATACGGGCCCGACGCGGCCGAACTCGACGTGACCCGGTGCCCGCGCAACATTTTGACGTTCAGCCACGGCGCGCACCACTGCCTGGGCGCCGCCGCGGCCCGGATGCAGTCCCGGGTGGCGCTCACCGAGCTGCTGGCCCGATGCCCCGACTTCGAGGTCGACGAATCAGGGATCGCCTGGGCCGGGGGCAATTACGTGCGGCGGCCGCTGTCGGTGCCGATTCGAGTGGGGTCCTGATGCCGGGAAACGACTGGCTTTCCGCGCGGCGCAGCGAAGCGGCCGCCGACCGGATACTCGACGCGGCCGAGGAACTCTATACCCAGCGCGACTCGGATTCGATCGGCATGAACGAAATCGCCAGGGCCGCAGGGTGTTCCCGAGCGACGCTGTACCGGTATTTCGAGAATCGCGAGGCATTGCGCACCGCGTACGTGCACCGCGAGACCCACCGGCTCGGCCGCGCCATCCTCGCGCGCACCGGCGGCATCGAGGACCCGCACGAAAGACTGGTCGCGAGCATCCTGGTCACCTTGCAAATGGTGCGCGAGAGTCCCGCGCTGGCGTCGTGGTTCGCCACGACGCGCCCGCCAGTCGGCGGCGAGTTGGCGGGCCAGTCCGACGTGATCGCGGCCCTGGCGGCGGCGTTCCTGAACTCGTTGGGAGCCGATGATCCCGCGGTGGTGGAGCGCCGGGCGCGCTGGGTGGTCCGGGTGATCGTGTCGATGCTGCTGTTCCCGGGCCACGACGAAGCCGACGAGCGGGCGATGATCGAGGAATTCGTCGTGCCGATCGTGGCGCCGGTGTCCGCCCGCGGCTAGGGCCGCCGGATTCGTCGCGCTCCCGGGCCGGAAGCAATGTCCTCAGCGCCCGCCTCCAAGCAACGTCGGCTCGGCGCGCTGAGCAATGCGCTTGTCGCTGGGAGGCGGGCAAAGGCGCTAGTCGCGCACGCGCGTGAATCGGTGCAGCAGCCACGCCAACGGGATCGTCAGCGCCAGCGTCGCGACGAACAGATACAGCATCGGACCGGTGTACACGCGCGCGCCCACCACGTAGTCCATCGCGAATTCCATGGTGATCAGGTGGATCAGGAAGATCTCGTAGGAGATCTCCCCCAGCCATACCATGGGGCGGCTGGCCAACAGCCGCGAATACCATCCGTGATCACCCAGCGCCAATGGCGCCACCGCCAGTGCGGCGATCACCGCGTAAAAACAGGTCTTGAACAACGCCTCGCTCAGCGTCGCCGGGGAGGTGGTGGGCGCGCCGGCGATGGGCGTGGACGCGATGAAATAGCTGATGATCGCCAGCGGGATGGCCACAAACCCGTACGCGCGCACACCCATCTCCTGCAACACCGTGAGCATCATGCCGGCGAGGAACCAGGCCAGGTAGGTGGGCAGCCACAGCCGGGCGCCGTCGGGAAACCAGTGATCGGTGTGCACGAGAACCAACCACGCCGGGCTGATCAACGCCATCCCCGCCAGGGCGCCCAGCACCAGCTTCGGCTGCCATTGCCGCCGGCATATCAACACCAGCAGCAGGTAGGCCAGCAGCGGGAGGATGACGTAGAACGAGGCCTCCACGGCCAGGCTCCACATCTGGGTCAGCCCCTGGTGCAGATACTTGCCCAGGTAGCCGTTGCAGTAGATCTGGGTCAGCGTCAGGTTGCGCGCCAACCCCAGCCACGAGTGCCCGGGGTTGGGCCCCGCCTCGCGGAAGTGGTACAGCACGTAGGCGAACAACACCGTGACGACGTACGCGGGCATGATGCGCCGAACCCGGTGCCACGCATAGCGACTCAGCGACGGCGGCGGGCCGCCGGTTGCGGCGGACTTCACCCACGGACGGAACAGCAGGTAACCGGAGAGCACGAAGAAGATCGGCACCCCGATCTCCATCCGGGAACCGACCAGGCCCCAATAGCCGTGGGTGTATTTGCCGGTGGTGTAGGCCGCGTGGGTGCCGACGACGAGCAGCGCGGCGACGGCGCGGACGCCCGTCAGCGAGGCGACGCGGTCGACGCGCGAGGTCTGCTCGAGCCCGCCCTGGGCGTCCTGTTCTTCGGACAGCGTCATTCGCCGTGTTTCCTGCGCGGTTTCCCGCCGTCCCGGCCGCCGCGGGCCTTGGCTGAGGACCTGTCCGGCTGAAGGTTGATCAACACCCCCGAGATGCGGGTCTGCTCAAGCCTTTTGAACGTCGACTTGGGCAACTTGGCCGGCAGTTCCACCAACGAGAAGTCCGGGCCGATCGCGATGTGGCCGAAGTCGCTGCGATGCAGCCCTCCCTCGTTGGCGATGGCGCCCACGATGGCGCCCGGACCGATCTTGTGGCGCTTGCCCACCGCGATGCGATAGGTGGCGAACGGCCGTGTAGACCTTGGCTTTTCGGGGCGATCGCGGCGTTCGGTGCGCCGCTCGCGACGCTCGGGCGGAGGTTCGGGCGCCATCAGGAATTCCTCGCCGTCGCGGGATTGCAGGGCCAGCGCGGCGGCGATATCGGCCATCGGGGTGTCGTGCTCGCGTTCGTAGTCCTGGACCAGCTTGCGGAACAGGTCGATGCCGGGGGCCCCGAGCGCGGTGGTGATTGAATCGGCGAACTTGGCCACCCGTTGCGCGTTGACGTCCTCGACGGTGGGCAAGGCGGTTTCGGTGAGCGTTTGCCGCGTGGCCTTTTCGATCGCCTTGAGCAGGTGGCGCTCTCGCGGCGACACGAAGAGCAGCGCGGTGCCCGAACGTCCGGCCCTGCCGGTGCGCCCGATCCGGTGCACGTACGACTCGGTGTCGTGCGGGATGTCGTAGTTGAGCACGTGCGAGATCCGCTCCACGTCGAGTCCGCGCGCGGCCACGTCGGTGGCGACCAGGATGTCGATGCTGCCGTCCTTCAAGGCGGCGACGGTCCGCTCGCGCTGGCCCTGCGGGATGTCCCCGTTGATGGCTGCGGCGGAGAAACCTCGCGCCCTTAGCTTTTCGGCGACTTCCTCGGTGGCCTGTTTGGTTCTGACGAAGACGATCATCGCCTCGAACGGCTCGACCTCGAGGACCCGGGTCAGCGCGTCCATCTTGCGGGGACCGGCGACCTGGATGTAGCGCTGCGAAATGTTCTCGGCGGTCGCGGTTTTCGCCTTGGTACTGACCTCGAGCGGGTCGTGCAGGTACTTGGTGGTGAGCTTGCGGATCGCGGGCGGCATCGTCGCGGAGAACAGTGCCACCTGCTTGTATTCCGGGGTCTCCGACAGGATGCGATCGACCTCTTCGGCGAAGCCCATGGTGAGCATCTCGTCGGCCTCGTCGAGCACCAGGTAGTCGACGTGGGACAGGTCCAGCGTCCCCCGTTCGAGGTGGTCGATCACCCGGCCGGGCGTGCCGACCACCACGTGCGCCCCGCGCCGCAGCCCGGCCAACTGCACGCTGTAGGACGAGCCGCCGTAGATCGGCAGCACGTTGATCTTGGGCAGGTGGGCACCGTACCGGCTGAACGCCTCGGCGACCTGCAGGGCCAGTTCCCGGGTCGGGGCGAGCACCAGGGCTTGGGTGGCGGTGCTGGTGACGTCGATCTTGGAAAGGATGGGGATGGCGAACGCGGCGGTCTTGCCGGTGCCGGTCTGCGCCAGCCCGACCACGTCGGAGCCCGCCATCAGCGCCGGGATCGTCGCGGCCTGGATGCCGGTGGGTGATTCGTAGCCGACGTCGGCAACCGCCCGCAGCACCGAGGGGTGGATCTGCAGGTCGGCAAACGTCGTAGAGGCAGCCCCGGTCGAGCTGTCTGAGAGGGTCATCGCCCAAGAAGTCTAGTGGTGACCGGCTGTCCGGCGGTCCGCGTGATCATCAGCACAGCCGAGCGGGCCTCGGCCACGCCTGCCACACCCGCGGCGCCGATGACGGTACGGTGCGTCGATGTGTGGTCGCTACCGTGTCGTACCGAGCCACTGACCTGCTCGGCCGCTGTTGCATTGATCGCCGCCACGTTGACCGGCTGCGGTTCAGGAGATTCCACAGTCGCAAAGACACCGCAGGCAAGGACTTCTGAGACCCCGTCGATCACGGCCCCGGCCACGCCATTGCCGGCCGCCCAGCCCGGCAACGCGCCACCGGCCGATCCATGCGCGGTCAACCTCGCCTCGCCCACCATCGCGAAGGTGGTGTCCGAACTGCCACGCGACCCGCGCAGCCAGCAGCCGTGGAATCCCGAGCCGCTGGCCGGCAACTACAACCAGTGCGCGCAGCTGTCGGCGGTGATCATCAAGGCCAACACCAATGCGGTCAGCCCCACCACCCGCGCGGTGCTGTTCCACCTCGGCCAATTCATCCCGCAGGGCGTCCCCGACACCTACGGCTTCAGCGGCATCGACCCGGCGCAAACCACGGGCGACACGGTGGCGCTGACCTATCCGGGCGGGATCCAGGGCCTCAACACCCACGTGAAGTTTCATTGGAACGGCAACGCCGTCGAACTGATCGGCAATACGCCCGCGCATTGATCCCGGGCACGCCCGCCCGGCGCGACCATCGTGTCGGAGCCCTGTCCTACAGTGGCTCCAGTGTTCGTGACCGGCGACAGCATCGTTTACAGCGCGTCGGACCTTGCCGCCGCCGCCCGCTGCGAATTCGCGCTGCTGCGGGACTTCGACGCCAAACTCGGCCGCGGGCCGGCGACCGCGATCGAGGACGAACTGCTCACGCGGACAGCCACCCTCGGCGACGAGCATGAGCGGCGCGAGCTCGCCCGATTGCGCGAGCGATTCGGCGATGCCGTCGCGGTCATCGGCCGCCCGGCCTACACACCCGCCGGGCTGGCGGCGGCCACCGACGCGACGCTGCGCGCCGTCGCCGACCACGCCCCCGCGGTGTATCAGGCCGCGATGTTCGACGGCCGCTTCCTCGGATTCGCCGACTTTCTGGTCCGCGACGGCGAGCAGTATCGGGTTGTCGACACCAAGCTGGCCCACTCCGAAAAGGTGACCGCGCTGTTGCAACTGGCCGCCTACGCCGACGTGCTGGCGGCCTCGGGTGTGCCCGTCGCGCCCGAGGCCGAACTGCGGCTCGGCGACGGGACGGCCGTGCGGCACCGCGTCAGCGACCTGGTCCCGGTCTACCGATTGCAGCGGGTGCGGCTGCAGCGGCTGCTCGACGACCACCATGCGAGCGGCGCCGCGGTGCGGTGGGACGACGAAAGCGTGGCCGCCTGTTTTCATTGCCCGTCGTGCATCGAGCAGCTGCGCGCCGCCGACGACGTGCTGTTGGTCGCCGGCCTGCGGGTAAGCCAGCGGGACAAGCTGTTCAAGGCCGGCATCACCACCGTCACCGAACTTGCCGCCCACAGCGGGCCGGTTCCCGAGCTGGCCGCGGGTGTCGTCACCGCCTTGACCACCCAGGCGAAACTGCAAGTGCGCCAACGCGATACGGGCGTTCCGCAGGTCCAGGTCATCGACACGCAGCCGCTGGCGCTGCTCCCCGAGCCGGACCCCGGTGATTTGTTCTTCGACTTCGAAGGCGACCCGCTGTGGACCGCCGACGGCCGCGAGTGGGGCCTGGAATATCTGTTCGGCGTCTTGGAGGCCGGGCCTACGGGCCGGTTTCGCCCGCTGTGGGCGCACAACCGGGCAGACGAACGCAAGGCGCTGACCGATTTCTTGACGATGGTGGCCAAGCGCCGCAGGCGCCGCCCCAACATGCACATCTACCACTACGCGCCCTACGAGAAGACCGCGTTGCTGCGGCTCGCCGGGCGCTACGGCGTCGGCGAGGACGAGGTCGACGAACTGCTGCGCAGCGGCACGCTGGTCGACCTTTATCCGTTGGTGCGCAGGAGCATTCGCGTGGGCGCGGAGTCATTCAGCCTCAAGGCGCTCGAACCGCTCTACATGGGGTCCCGACTGCGCGCGGGCGACGTGACCACGGCGACCGGTTCGATCACCTCCTACGCGCGCTATTGCGAACTGCGCGCGGAGGGCCGCGGCGACGAGGCCGCCTCCGTGCTCAAGGAGATCGAGGACTACAACCACTACGACTGCCGGTCGACACAGGAACTGCGTAACTGGCTGATGTTGCGCGCCTATGAATCCGGTGTCGTACCGATCGGCGCCCAGCCCGTCGGCGACGGCAACACCGTCGAGGACCGCGACGAACTGGCGGTGACCCTGGCGGCGTTCACCGGGGCCGCCGGCATCGACGAGCGCACCCCGGAGCAGACGGCGGTGGCGCTGGTGGCCGCCGCGCACGGCTATCACCGTCGCGAGGACAAGCCCTTCTGGTGGGCGCATTTCGACCGGTTGAACTTCCCGGTCGACGAATGGGCGGACAACACCGACGTTTTCGTCGCCCACGAGGCGTCCGTCAGCGTCGACTGGCACACGCCGCCCCGCGCGCGCAAACCTCAGCGACGGCTCGAGCTGCGCGGCGAGTTGGCGCGCGGCGATCTCAAGAGCGACGTCTTTGCGCTGTACAAACCGCCGGCGCCGCCCGGCATGACCGACAGCCCGGACCGGCGGGCGGCCGGACGGGCCACGGTCGTCGAGGCCGACGACCCGGCGGTGCCCACCACGGTGGTCGTCCTCGAACGAGTCGGCGGCGACGGCAAGCCATTTCACCAGCTGCCCTTCGCGCTGACGCCGGGCCCGCCCATTCCGACCACGGCCCTGCGGGAGTCGATCCAGGCGACCGCGGCCGCGGTCGGCGCCGGGTTGCCGCGCCTGCCCGACAGCGCCATCGTCGACGTCCTGCTGCGCCGCGCGCCCCGCACGCGCAGCGGCGCTGCGCTGCCGCGCGGCGGCGGCACCTCGAACATCACAGCCGACATCACCGCCGCGCTGCTCGATCTGGATTCGTCGTACCTGGCGGTGCACGGGCCGCCCGGCACCGGCAAGACGCATACGGCCGCGCGGGTGATCCAGCACCTGGTCACCCAGCACCGCTGGCGCGTCGGTGTCGTCGCGCAATCGCACGCCACGGTGGAAAACCTGTTGGACTGCGTGATCGATGCCGGCCTGGATCCGCACCGCGTCGCGAAGAAGCGTTACGACCACCAGGCTCCGCGCTGGCAGGAGATCGACGGCGGCGCGTACGCGGCCTTCCTCGCCGATACGCCGGGCTGTGTGATCGGCGGCACCGCATGGGATTTCGCCAACGCCAACCGGATACCGCCGGGGAGTTTGGATCTTCTGGTGATCGACGAGGCCGGCCAATTCTGTCTGGCCAATACCATCGCCGTGGCCCCGGCCGCCGCGAACCTGCTGCTGCTCGGAGACCCTCAGCAGTTGCCGCAAGTCAGCCAGGGCACCCATCCCGAGCCGGTGGACACCTCGGCGCTGGACTGGCTGGTCGACGGACGGCGCACCCTGCCCGACGAACGTGGCTACTTCCTGGACCTCTCCTACCGGATGCACCCGGCCGTCTGCGCCGCGGTCTCGGCGCTGTCCTACGAGGGCAGGCTGCGCTCCCACGAATGCACCGCCGCCCGCCGCCTGGACGGGCATCGGCCGGGCGTGCAGCTGCTTTCGGTTGAGCACCAGGGCAATTCGACCGAAAGTCCCGAGGAGGCCGACGCGATCGCCGCCGAGATCGGGCGACTGCTCGGCGCGTCGTGGACCGATGAGCACGGCCGCCGGGCGTTGACGGCCGCCGATGTGCTGGTGCTGGCGCCCTACAACGCCCAGGTGGCACTGCTGCGTCGCCGGTTGAGCTCCGCCGGGCTCGGCGGGGTGCGGGTGGGGACCGTCGACAAGTTCCAGGGCGGACAGGCGCCCATGGTGTTCATCTCGATGACGGTGTCCTCCATGGACGTGGTACCGCGCGGAATCTCCTTCCTGCTCAACAGGAATCGACTCAACGTGGCGGTCAGCCGGGCCCAATATGCAGCGGTGATCGCGCGGTCGCCGTCGTTGACGGAGTACCTGCCCGCCACACCCGCGGGGCTGATCGATCTGGGCGCGTTCTTGGCGCTCACCCAACCCGATCTGCGCTGAGGCGCCTAATTGCCCGACGAGTGCCGGCCGTGACCGGTGGGATCGTCGTCGGGATCGGGGCGGTGGTGCTGGCCCCGCAGCGGGTCGCCGTCGGTGAAGTGGTGGCCCGACGGACCCCGGTGGGGGCGGCGCGGCGGTCGGGTGAGCCGGTCGACCGGCGGGCTGGGCTTGACCGAGCGCCGCACCGGCACCTGACGGAGGCGCTTTCCGCTGTCCAGATGAGACCCGTTGTGGGCAAATCCAATTGGCTGTGCCCGCGCAACCGGCTCGTCGAACACACGGTGCCACGAATCGTCCGGGCCCCGATGCCGCACCGCGGCGGGTGGCGGGGCCGCCGCATGAGCACGCTCCCCTGACGGCCGGTTGCCGCGCCCGACATCGGGTTCGCGCACGAGGACGAACTCGACGTATTCGTCGTCGTCGTAGTCGTCGTCGACGATGTCATCCTCGTCGGGCCCGAAGGGGTCGCCGCCCCGGCCGGTGCGGGACCAGGGCGCGAAGCCCACCAAGAACAGGGCGGCAATGATCCCGAACAACGCGATGAACGCCGGCAGCAGCACCGACTGCGACATCGCGGCGGCGAACGGTTCGCGCAGAAACCGCGGCAGCTGCAACGTGACGGCGTCCTCGTCGATGCCCCCACCGGCGGGCCGCCGCGGCATCTCGGCGGTGATCCGCCAGGTCATGAACGCGGCCATGCCGGCGCTGCCGAGCACCGCGCCGAGCTGGCGCACGGAGTTGTACACCGCAGAGCCCGCACCGGCCAGGTGCGCCGGCAGGTTGCGCGTCGCGGTCGCCGTCAGCGGCGACCACACGAACGCCATGCCGACGCCCATCGCGAAGAACGGCAAGACCAGCCGCCAGATCGGGGTCGTCGGCGACATGTCGAAGGTCAGCCAGGTCAGCGCGATCGCCAGCACCGAAAAGCCGAAGCCGAGCACCGGCCGGGGATGGTAGTTGTCGACGATCTTGCCGACGAACGGCGCGAACACCCCGTTGGCGATCGCCATCGGCGCGATCAGCAAGGCCGAGCGCGTCGGCGACAGCCCGCAGACGGCTTGGGCGTAGAACGTCAGCGGCAGCATCATGGCCGTCGCGGCGAACGAGACGATGGCCACCCCGACGTTGCACAGGCTGAAGTCGCGGTCACCGAAGATCACCAACGGGATCAGCGGCTCGTGGGGGTTCACCGACTGCCAGAACACGAACACCGTCATGAACCCGAAGCCCGCGACGATCAACGCCCAGATCCACGGCTCCCAATGCGCGGCCTGCCCCTGTTGCAGCCCGAACACGATCAAGAACATGCCCACCCCGGACAGCCCGACCCCGATCAGATCGAACCGGTGTGACTGGGTGGGCAGCACCGGGATCAGCCAGTACGCCAACGCCAGCCCGATCACGCCGACCGGGACGTTGACGAAGAAGATCCACTGCCAGCCCAGCCCGTCGACCAGCACACCGCCGGCCAGCGGGCCCACCAGGCTGGCGGCTCCCGCGGTGGCCCCCCACAGGCTCACCGCGATGCCGCGCCGCTGCGGCGGGAAGATCCGGGTGATCGTCGACAGGGTTTGCGGGGTGAGCACGCCGGCTCCGACACCTTGCGCGACGCGGGCCGCGATCAGCATGGCGGCGCTGCCCGACAGCCCGCACCACACCGAGGAGACGGTGAAGACCACCAGGCCGATCAGGTACAGGTTCTTGGGGCCGAACCGGTCGCCGAGGCGGCCCGCCACGAGCAGCACGACGGCGTAACCCAGCAGGTAGGCGCTGGTCACCCAGACCACGGTGTCGTAGCCGATGTGCAGGTTGGCCATGATGGTCGGGTTTGCGATCGCGACGATGGTCGAGTCGACCATGATCATGAAGAAGCCGATCATCATCGCCCAAAGCGGGTTCCAGGGATTCTGCGAGTGCGGCGAGCTGCGGGTGATGAAATCCCAACGATGGGCGGCCCGCGTCGGCCCGGAACCCGCACGCCGCTCACCCCCGGGCATGCGGGGCGCAGCCGTGGTCATCCACCCCACCTCGTTTCGCTCCCGACGATGCCGTTACGCCGCATCGGCCCGTCCGGTCGATCGGCCTGAACTCCCAGGTCATCGACCGCGCGCGCGGCGAACCGTTCACCACGACGACCGGCCGGCGGCACGGCCGTCGCAGACATCCAGCCTGCATTATTCCCGGCGGCGCAAGAGGGCCGGCAGCCACGGATCCGGTGGGCGTCGATAACGGCGTCAGGATTTGCCGCGGGCACGTTAGCCTGAAAGAACCCCATTTGCAGGAGAGACACTATGCGGGCCCGACGGAACAGGTCGCCGAAGCGGTTATTCACCATGGCCAACGCGGGAGAGGCGCCGACCGGCAAGAACGGTCGGCCCAAGATGTCCGCGCGGGCGTTGGCGCAGGTCATCGAGCGCAGCTCGCGGATACAGGGCCCCGCCGCCGAGGCCTATGTGACCCGGCTGCGCAACGCCGATCCCGATGCCAGCCCGGCCGAGATCCTGGCCAAGCTGCAGAAGCGCTACGTGGCCATGGTGACGGCCGGCGGTGTTGCGGTGGGAGCCGCGGCGACCGTCCCCGGAATCGGCACGTTGAGTGCCCTGTCCGCGGCGGCGGCGGAAACGGTGACGTTCCTCGAGGCCACCGCGTTCTTCGTGTTGGCGGTCGCGGTGGTCCACGACATTCCGGCCGATCACCGGGAACGGCGCCGCGCCCTGGTGCTGGCGGTGCTCGTCGGTGACAACAGCGAGCAAGCCGTCACGCAGTTGATCGGTCCGCGGCGCACCAACGGCGGCTGGATCTCCGAGAGCCTGGCCGCGCTTCCGCTGTCGTCGATGTCGGGACTGAACTCGCGGCTGCTCAAGTCGTGGGTCAGGAAGTACACGGTGCGGAGGGGCGCCCTGTTGTTCGGCAAACTGCTGCCGGTCGGGATCGGGGTCGTGGTGGGAGCGGTCGGCAATTACCTCGCCGGCAAGAAGATGGTCCGCAACGCCAACCGGGCGTTCGGCCCCCCACCCGGGCGCTGGCCCCGCGCGCTGCATCTGGTGCCCCCGATCCACGAAGCCGGCTAGCGGCGATCGCAAGCGCGGCCGGGGCGATCGCCAGCGCGGCGTAGCCGGGCGCAGCGGGTCGCCGCATAGTCCCAGCCGGGCGCGGCGGGTCGCCGCCGTCGGGCTAGCCCCCGCCCCGAGGCCCCCGGTCGCCCTGGCGGATTGGTGGCGAGAGGTTAGCCTTTATAGGGCGGCAGCAATGGGTACCGCCATGGATATGAGGTGCTCGGCGCGCCGGGCAGACGAGGGTGCAGGCACCGCGCGATAGCTGCGGTGGCCCTGTAGGACAAAGGGATTGAGGCGAACTGCGGTCGTGAGCAACATAAGTTCACCATTCGGTCAAAACGAATGGCTGGTCGAGGAGATGTACCGCAAGTTCCGCGATGACCCCTCGTCGGTGGATCCGAGCTGGCACGAGTTCCTCGTCGACTACAACCCCGAGCCGACGGGCGAGGCGGCGACGGCCACCCCGACCAGCGGCGATGGCCGGCCGGCCGCGGCCCCCGCCAAGCCGGCCCCGGCGGCCCCCGAAAGCCCCAAGCCCGCGCCCCCCGCCAGCACGGCGCCCCCCGTCAGCACGGCCGCCGGCAACGGGGTCCCGGCGCGCCCCGCGAAGGCCGCCGCCCCCCCGCCGGCCGAAGGCGACGAGTTGCAGACGCTGCGCGGCGCCGCGGCGGCCGTCGTCAAGAACATGTCGGCGTCGCTGGAGGTGCCGACGGCGACCAGCGTGCGCGCCGTTCCCGCCAAGCTGCTGATCGACAACCGGATCGTCATCAACAACCAACTCAAGCGCACGCGCGGCGGCAAGATCTCGTTCACCCACCTGCTCGGGTACGCGCTGGTGCAGGCGATCAAGAAGTTCCCGAACATGAATCGGCACTACGCCGAGGTCGACGGCAAACCCACCGCCGTCACCCCGGCGCACACCAACCTGGGCCTGGCGATCGACCTGCAGGGCAAGGACGGCAAGCGTTCCTTGGTGGTGGCCGGCATCAAGGGCTGCGAGACCATGCGGTTCGCGCAGTTCGTCACCGCCTACGAAGACATCGTGCGGCGGGCCCGCGACGGCAAGCTGACCGCCGAAGACTTTGCCGGCGTGACGATTTCGCTGACCAACCCGGGCACCATCGGCACCGTGCACTCGGTGCCGCGGCTGATGAACGGCCAGGGCGCCATCATCGGCGTCGGCGCCATGGAGTACCCCGCCGAGTTCCAGGGCGCCAGCGAGGAACGCATCGCCGAGCTGGGGATCGGCAAGCTGATCACGCTGACCTCGACCTATGACCACCGCATCATCCAGGGCGCGGAATCCGGCGACTTCTTGCGCACGATCCACGAGATGCTGCTCTCGGATGCGTTCTGGGACGAGATCTTCCGCGAGCTGGGCAACCCGTATCTGCCGGTGCGCTGGAGCACCGACAACCCGGACTCGATCGTCGACAAGACCGCCCGGGTTATGGAATTGATTGCGGCCTACCGCAATCGCGGCCACCTGATGGCCGACATCGACCCACTGCGCTTGGACGGCAGCCGGTTCCGCAGCCACCCCGACCTCGAGATCCTCAACCACGGCCTGACGCTGTGGGATCTCGATCGGGTGTTCAAAGTCAACGGCTTCGCCGGTTCCGAGTACAAGAAGCTGCGCGATGTGCTGGGCCTGCTGCGCGATGCCTACTGCCGGCACATCGGCGTGGAGTACACCCACATCCTCGATCCCGAGCAGCAGGAGTGGCTGCAACAGCGCGTCGAGACCAAGCACGTCAAACCGACGGTGGCCGAGCAGAAGTTCATCCTGAGCAAACTGAACGCGGCCGAGGCCTTCGAGACCTTCCTGCAGACCAAATACGTTGGGCAGAAACGGTTTTCACTCGAGGGGGCGGAAAGCATCATTCCGATGATGGACGCGGCGATCGACCAGTGCGCCGAGCACGGGCTCGACGAGGTGGTCATCGGGATGCCGCACCGTGGCCGGCTCAACGTGCTGGCCAACATCGTCGGCAAGCCGTACTCGCAGATCTTTTCGGAGTTCGAGGGCAACCTCAACCCCGCGCAGGCGCACGGCTCCGGCGACGTCAAATACCACCTGGGCGCCACCGGCGTTTACCTACAGATGTTCGGCGACAACGACATTCAGGTGTCGCTGACCGCCAACCCGTCGCACCTGGAAGCCGTCGACCCGGTGCTGGAGGGCCTGGTGCGCGCCAAGCAGGACCTGCTGGACCGGCGCGCCGAGGACCAGGGGGACGACAAGGCCTTCTCGGTGGTGCCGATGATGCTGCACGGCGACGCGGCGTTCGCCGGTCAGGGCGTGGTCGCCGAGACCCTCAACCTGACCCACCTGCCCGGTTACCGCGTCGGCGGCACCATCCACATCATCGCCAACAACCAGATTGGCTTCACCACCGCGCCGGAGTACTCACGGTCCAGCGAGTACTGCACCGACGTCGCGAAGATGATCGGGGCGCCGATCTTCCACGTCAACGGCGACGACCCGGAGGCGTGCGCGTGGGTGGCCAAGCTGGCAGTCGACTTCCGGCAGGAGTTCAAGAAGGACGTCGTCATCGACATGCTGTGCTACCGCAAGCGCGGGCACAACGAAGGCGATGACCCGTCGATGACCAACCCCGCCATGTACGACGTCGTCGACATCAAGCGCGGGGTCCGGAAGAGCTACACCGAGGCCCTGATCGGCCGCGGCGACATCTCGATGAAGGAAGCCGAGGACGCCCTGCGCGACTACCAGGGCCAGCTCGAGCGGGTGTTCAACGAGGTCCGCGAGCTGGAGAAGCACGGCGCGCTGCCCAGCGAATCGGTGGAGGCCGACCAGATGCTGCCCGCGGGCCTGTCCACCGCGGTGGACAAGGCGTTGCTGGCCCGCATCGGTGACGCGTTCCTGGCGCTACCCGAGGGCTTCACGGCGCACCCGCGGGTGCAGCCGGTCCTGGAGAAGCGCCGGGAGATGGCCTACGAGGGCAAGATCGACTGGGCCTTCGCCGAACTGCTGGCGCTCGGCTCGCTGGTGGCCGAGGGCAAGCTGGTGCGCCTATCGGGGCAAGACACCCGGCGCGGCACCTTCTCGCAGCGCCACTCGGTGATCATCGACCGCAACACCGGCGAGGAGTTCACGCCGCTGCAGCTGCTGGCGACCAACCCCGACGGCACCCCCACCGGCGGCAAGTTCCTGGTCTACGACTCCCCGCTGTCGGAATACGCGGCCGTCGGCTTCGAGTACGGCTACACCGTGGGCAACCCGGACGCGCTCGTCCTGTGGGAAGCCCAATTCGGGGACTTCGTCAACGGCGCGCAGTCGATCATCGACGAGTTCATCAGCTCCGGCGAGGCCAAGTGGGGCCAGCTGTCCAACGTGGTGCTGCTGCTGCCGCACGGCCACGAAGGCCAGGGCCCCGACCACACCTCCGGCCGCATCGAGCGCTTCCTGCAGCTGTGGGCAGAGGGTTCGATGACGATCGCGATGCCCTCCACGCCGTCCAACTATTTCCACTTGTTGCGCCGGCACGCCCTCGACGGGGTGCAGCGCCCGCTGATCGTGTTCACGCCCAAGTCGATGCTGCGCAACAAGGCGGTGGTCAGCGACGTCAAGGACTTCACCGAGATCAAGTTCCGCTCGGTGCTCGAAGAGCCGACCTACGAGGACGGCATCGGCGATCGCGGCAAGGTCAGCAGGGTCCTGCTGACCAGCGGCAAGCTCTACTACGAGTTGGTGGCCCGCAAGGCCAAGGACAACCGGGACGACGTGGCGATCGTGCGGATCGAGCAGCTCGCCCCGCTGCCGAAACGCCGGCTGGGCGAAACGCTGGACCGCTACCCGAGCGTCCAGGAGTACTTCTGGGTTCAGGAAGAGCCGGCCAACCAGGGCGCGTGGCCGCGCTTCGGCCTGGAATTGCCCGAGCTGCTGCCCGACAAGCTGACCGGGCTCAAGCGGATTTCCCGCCGGGCGATGTCGGCCCCGTCGTCGGGCTCGTCGAAGGTGCACGCCGTCGAGCAGCAGGAGATCATCGACACGGCCTTCGGCTGATTCGCCGTTCACACCCGAAGAAAGTGGGACCGCCGGTACCGGCTAGCCTCGACGCAAACGGGCCGACTAGGAAGGGTGCTCATGCAAGGATTCGCCGGCAAGGTCGCGGTGGTGACGGGCGCGGGTTCGGGTATCGGGCAGGCGCTGGCCGTCGAGTTGGGGCGCTCGGGGGCCAAGCTGGCCATCAGCGACGTCGACCTCGAAGGGCTGGCCCAGACCGAGGAGCAGCTGAAGGCGATCGGCGCCCAGGTCAAGGCGGATCGCCTCGACGTGACCGAACGCGAAGCGTTCCTGGCCTACGCCGACGCGGTCAAAGAGCACTTCGGCACGGTCAACCAGATCTACAACAACGCCGGGATCGCCTTCACCGGCGACGTCGAAGTCAGCCAGTTCAAGGACATCGAACGCGTGATGGACGTCGACTTCTGGGGCGTGGTCAACGGCACCAAGGCGTTCCTCCCGCACCTGATCGCGTCCGGCGACGGGCACGTCATCAACGTCTCCAGCGTGTTCGGGCTCTTCTCGGTGCCGGGGCAGGCGGCCTACAACTCGGCGAAGTTCGCCGTCCGCGGCTTCACCGAGGCGCTGCGCCAGGAGATGGTGGCCGCCGGCCACCCGGTCGCGGTGACCACGGTGCACCCGGGCGGCATCAAGACCGCGATCGCCCGCAACGCCACCACCGCCGAGGGCCTCGATCAGGCCGAGCTGGCCAAGTTATTCGACAAGCGGCTGGCCAAGACCACCCCGCAGCGCGCGGCCCAGATCATCCTCGACGCGGTGCGCAAGAAGAAGGCGCGGGTGCTCGTCGGCGCGGACGCCAAGGTGTTGGACATCTTGGTGCGCCTGACGGGTTCGGGGTATCAGCAGCTGTTCGGCCCCGTCATGGGCCGGCTGCTGCCCAAGCAGTGATCGATCTCTCAGTGTGACGGGCGCGCGCGTTCACCGTTTCGCCCTGCGCTAGCCACCATCACTGGTAACGATTAGCCTCAACGCGGTCAAGCCTGGTCGAGGGAGTGTTGCATGGATGGGTTCGCCGGCAAGGTCGCCGTGGTCACGGGCGCGGGCTCGGGCATCGGCCAGGCGCTGGCGGTCGAGCTCGGTCGCGCCGGCGCCAAGGTCGCGATCAGCGACGTGGACACCGCAGGGCTGGCGCAGGCCGCAGAGCAACTGGCGGCGATCGGCGCACCGGTCAAATCCGACCAGCTCGACGTGACCGAGCGCAGCGCCTTCCTCGCTTACGCCGACGCGGTCAACGAGCACTTCGGCGCGGTCAACCAGGTCTACAACAACGCCGGCATCACGTTCATCGGATCCATCGAGGACAGCCGGTTCAAGGACATCGAGCGCGTCATCGACGTCGACTACTGGGGCGTCGTCAACGGCACCAAGGCGTTCCTTCCGCACCTGATCGCCTCCGGGGACGGACACGTCATCAACATCTCGAGCGCGCTCGGCCTGTTTTCCGCGCCCGGCCAGGCGGCGTACGTCTCGGCCAAGTTCGCCGTCCGCGGCTTCACCGAGGCGCTGCACCAGGAGATGGCGCGCGCCGGTCACCCGGTGCGGGTGACGACAGTGCATCCGGGCGGCATCAAAACCGCGTTCGCCCGCAACGCCACCGGCGTCGAGGGGCTCGACCACGCCGAGTTGGCCAACCTGTTCGAGGAACAGCAGGCCAAGACCACCCCGCAGCGTGCGGCTCAGCTCATCCTCGAAGGGGTGCGCAAGAACAAGGCCCGGGTGCTGGTTGGGCCGGACGTCAAGGCGATGGACCTGGTCGTGCGGCTGACGGGTTCGCGGCCGGAGCTGCTGCTGGGCGGGCCGGTGATGAGCCGGCTTCAGCAGGTCGTGCACCGGCTGCTGCCCAAGCGCTGATTTGTTCAGCGGCCCAGCGGGTGCTCGGCTAACCAGCCGGCCGCCACCGCCTGCGGGTCGGCGCCGGCACGCACTTGCCGGCGCATGTCGACCAGGGCCGCGGTGTCGAGCACGCCGGCCACTTCGTTGATCGCCAACACTTGCCGTTCGCTGAGCGCGTTGCGCCGATACAGCGGCACCACGTTTTCGGCCCGGATCAGCGTGGGCTTGGTGTCGGCCAGCGCGACCAGGTCGGCGGGGACACCCGGGTCGGCGGTGGTCGTCCATGCCGCGGTCAGCCGTCCGGACGCGACCGCCGCGAACATCGTTGTGCCATCCGGGAATTCACGCGGATCCGGAAGGCGGCAGGGGCCGATGGCCGACGGCGCCCGGTGGCCGGCGACGGTCCCGAGGACGAGATCGGCGCAGTGCCGCGGCAGCGTGCTCAAGTCCGCGCTGACGTCGCTGCCGCCCCATGACTTGGCGGTGGCCCGGCTCACCAACAGCACGGGTTTGTCCTCGGCGGCCGTCGTGTAGTCGCCCGCCACGATGCCCTCGGGTAGGGCGGCGATCATCGCTCGGTAGACGTCTTTGTCGGACATCGCTGTGGCGCTTGGCTGCAGGCGTTGCAACACCCGGCCGGTGAAGGCGGGAACGACGGTGATTGCGCCCGAATCCAATTCGGCCTTCGGGTCGGTGGTCGGCTGGAACCGCGCGCCGAATCCGTAGGACCGCAAGGCGGCCACGTAGATGCCGGCCAGCAGCGCCGATTCGGCATCAGACCGGGACCCGACCACGACCTCCGCGCGGGCGCGAGGATCGCCGCCGGTGTCGGTCGCGCAACCGGAAACGGCGAGTATGGCGGCGAGCAGCGGTGCCGCCAGCCTGCCGATTTTCACCCCCCGGAGACGGAAATGTCGGCGGCGATCGCCACGGCCGCGGCAACCGCCTCCCCGACGCGCAGGTCCAGCGGGCTGGGGACGATCCGGTCGGGGGCAAGGTCGTCGCTGACGACGGAGAAGATCGCCTCGGCCGCGGCGACCATCATCTTCTCGGTGATCCGGCGGGCACCCGCCTCTAGCGCGCCGCGGAACACCCCTGGGAATGCCAGCACGTTGTTGATCTGGTTCGGGAAGTCGCTGCGGCCGGTGGCCACCACCGAGGCGTACTTGGCCGCGATCTGGGGGTGGATCTCCGGATCGGGGTTGGACAGTGCGAACACGATTCCGTTGGGTGCCATCGTGGCGATCATCTCTTCGGGGACCACGCCGCCCGACAGGCCGAGGAACACGTCCGCGCCGCGGAGGGCTTCCGCCGCGCTGCCGGTCAGGCCGTCGGGATTGGTGCGCCGCGCCAGGGCCGCCTTGACGTCGTTCATGTCGTCCCGAGCGGTGTGCAGGATTCCGCGCGAGTCGAGGACGGTGATGTCCGAAACACCCATCACCATAAGGAGATTGGTGCACGCGACACCGGCGGCCCCGGCCCCGGACACCACCACCTTCAGCGAGTTCATGTCCCGGCCGAGCAGCTTGCTGGCGCCCATGAGCGCGGCCAGCACCACGATGGCCGTGCCGTGCTGGTCGTCGTGCATCACCGGGCAGTCCAGGGCCTCGATGGCCCGGCGTTCGATCTCGAAGCAGCGCGGCGCGGAGATGTCCTCGAGGTTGACGGCGCCGAACGTCGGGCGCAGGCGCACCAGGGTTTCGACGATCTCGTCGGGATCCTTGGTGTCGAGCACGATCGGGATGGCGTTCAGCCCGCCGTACGCCTGAAACAGGGCGCACTTGCCCTCCATGACCGGCAGCGACGCCGCGGGCCCGATGTCGCCCAGGCCGAGCACCGCGCTGCCGTCGCTGACGACGGCCACCAGCCGGTTCGCCCAGGTGTAGCGGGCCGCCTGAGCGTGGTCGGCGGCGATCGCGCGGCTGACCTGCGCCACGCCGGGGGTGTAGGCGATCGACAGCGCGCGCTGGGTGTCCAGCGGGGACGTCAGGCTCACCGAAAGCTTGCCGCCTACGTGTGCCTCGAAGATCTCGGCATCGGTGATCGCACCATGCTCGGCCTGCGTCTGTATCGATTCAAGCAATTCGGACACGGGGTTCAGGGTAAGGCCTACCCATTAGTAGGCCTAATTGGTGATCTGGGTCATACTCCGGCGTTAGATCAGCTTGAGCTCGGTGACCGCGGTGCGCTCCTCCACCAGCTCGGCGGTGGTCTTGTCGATGCGCCCCTGGGAGAACTCGTCGATCTCCAGGCCCTGCACGATCGACCAGTTGCCGTCCTTGGTGGTCACCGGGAACGACGACACGATGCCTTCGGGCACGCCGTAGGAGCCGTCGGAGTAGACGGCCATCGACACCCAGTCGCCCTCCGGGCTGCCGAGCAGCCAGGAGCGGGCGGCGTCGACGGTGGCCGAGGCGGCCGACGCGGCCGAGGACGCGCCGCGGGCGTCGATGATGGCCGCGCCGCGCTTGGCGACGGTCGGGATGAAGTCGTTCTCGATCCAGGCCTGGTCGTTGACCACCTCGGCGGCATTCTTGCCGCCGATCTCGGCGTGGAAGATGTCGGGGTACTGGGTCGCGGAGTGGTTGCCCCAGATCGTCATCTTCTTGATGTCGGTGACCTTGGCGCCGGTCTTTCGGGCCAGCTGCGAGATAGCCCGGTTGTGGTCCAGCCGGGTCAGCGCCGAGAACCGCTCCTTGGGGATGTCGGGGGCGTTGCTCAGCGCGATCAGCGCGTTGGTGTTCGCCGGGTTGCCGGTCACGCCGATGCGGACGTCGTCGGCGGCAACCTCGTTGAGCGCCTTGCCCTGGGCGGTGAAGATCGCGCCGTTGGCCTCCAGCAGGTCGCTGCGCTCCATGCCCGGGCCGCGCGGCCGCGCCCCGACCAGCAGGGCCAGGTTGACGCCGTCGAAGATCTTGTTCGCGTCCGCGCCGATCTCGACGCCGGACAGCAGCGGGAAGGCGCAGTCGTCGAGCTCCATCACGACGCCCTCGAGCGCCTTGAGCGCGGGCTCGATCTCCAGGAGACGCAGCTCGATCGGGCGGTCGGGGCCCAGCAGCGAGCCACTGGCCAGGCGGAACAAGAGGCTGTAGCCGATCTGGCCGGCGGCGCCGGTGACGGCGACCTTGAGAGGACTTGCGCTCACGTCGATGTACTCCTTGTGGAGAAGGTCGTGCGGATTTGAGGTTTCGGCTCGAAACTAGCGCACCCTTTTTCGATCGCATTCTCCGGTCCGCTACCAGGGCTGATCGTCAGGCTTTGAACAGCCGGGACGCGTAGCATGGAGCACCGCCTGGTCGGGACCTGCGCTGCGAGGGAGGTGGATGTGTTCCAAGGATTCGACGCACTGCCCGAAGCGCTTCGGCCCCTCGCGCAGGAACCCGAACCGCAGCCGGGCGCGCGACCGGCCAAGGAGACGCTCGTCGACTGCGCCGTCTACGCCGACGGCCACCGGCTGCCCGGCAAGATCGGTTACGCCGCCTCCCTGGACAAGGTGCGCGAGATCGAAGCGCAGGGGCACGAAGGGTTCGTCTGGGTGGGCCTGCGCGAACCCAGCCAGGCCCAGATGCAGGAGGTGGCCGACGTCTTCGGCCTGCACCCGCTGGCCGTGGAAGACGCGGTGTGCGCCCATCAGCGGCCCAAGGTGGAGCGGTACGACGACACCCTGTTCCTCGTCCTCAAGACCGTCAATTACGTCCGGCACGAATCGGTTGTGCTGGCCCGTGAGATCGTCGAGACGGGCGAGATCATGGTCTTCGTCGGCCGCGACTTCGTGGTCACGGTCCGCCACGGTGAACACGGCGGACTGTCCGAGGTGCGCAAGCGGATGGACGGCGACCCCGAGCAGATGCGGCTGGGCCCCTTCGCGGTGATGCACGCGATCGCCGACCACGTGGTGGACCACTACCTCGAGGTGAGCAGTTTGATGTTGTCCGACATCGACAGCATCGAGGGTTTGGCCTTCGCGCCGGGCAGCAAGATCGACGTCGAGCCGATCTATCTGCTCAAACGCGAGGTCGTCGAGCTCCGCCGGTGCGTCAACCCGCTGTCGGCCGCGTTCCACCGGATCCAGGTGGAGAACAAGGACGTGATCTCCAAGGAGTTGCGGCGCTATCTGCGCGACGTCGCCGACCACCACTCCGAGGCCGCCGACCAGATCGCCAGCTACGACGACACCCTCAACTCGTTGATCCAGGCCGCGTTGGCTCGCGTCGGGATGCAGCAGAACAACGACATGCGCAAGATGGCGGCCTGGGCCGGCATCCTGGCGGTGCCCACCATGGTCGCCGCCATCTACGGGATGAACTTCCGTTTCATGCCCGAGCTGACTTGGACGTGGGGCTACCCGGGGGTGATGGCGGTGATGGTCGTCGTCTGCCTGGTCCTGTATTTCCAGTTCCGCAACCGCAACTGGCTCTGACGGTTCGCCGAGCAGACACAAAAGCACCTAGTTCTTGGGCGTGTTGGGTGCTTTTGCGTCTGGTGGTCGTATCCACAGTCGCAGAGCTGTCTACATCTCGTGGGCGCCTGACTACTTGGATGGCGCGCTTTGCCGCATGTTTACAGCTGTGGACATCGAACGCGTGCTCTTCGACGGTGGCGGGCTGGCGACGACCGCCCAGCTTTTGACTGTGGTGTCTCGCACACGCTTGGCCGGACTTATCAAGTCCGGCAAGCTTATTCGGGTATGTCACGGCGTCTATTCCGGCCATGAGCCCGATACAGCTGGCATGCTGTCCGCGCTTGACCTGGCGGTTGGGCAGCCGGTCGTGGCCTGTCTGGGTACCGCCGCCGGGCTGTACGGCTTCGACACCGAAAGCACCTATCGGCTCCATGTCCTCGATCCGGGCGTCAGGATGCGTCCGTCGCCGGGGGTCATGGTGCATCAGCGAATCGGTGCGCCGCTGCGACACGTCAACGGTCGCCTTGCGACGGCACCCGCATGGACGGCAATCGAAATAGCGCGAGCGCTACGGCCGTCGCGCGCTTTGGCGACGCTTGATGCCGCCCTGCACACAGGCGCTTGCACCGCAGTGGAATTGACCGCGGCATGCCGCAAGCAGCGGGGCCGTCGTGGGATCGTGAAGGTTCGCAAGTTAGTCGACTACGCCGACGGCCGCGCCGAATCGCCCATGGAAAGTGAAGCGCGGCTCCTTTTCATCGACAGCGGACTGCCCGCGCCAGAGCTGCAATACAACATCCTGGACCGCCACGGCAAACTATGGCGCGCCGACTTTGCCTGGCCAGACGCCATGGTCGTCGTCGAATACGACAGCGTGGAATGGCACGTAGGTCGCGACGCCCTATTGCACGACCGACTGAAAACGGCGCGACTACAGGAGTGCGGCTGGACATGTATTCCGATGACAGTTGACGACATCCGACGAGATCCGGTCGGCCTGATTGCGCGGATCAACAGTCATCTGACGACGCCCCGCATGGCGGGCTGAGCCCACGCAAACCCTCGCGAGCAGACACAAAAACACCCAATTATTCGGCGTGTCGGGTGCTTTTGCGTCTGCTCGGCAAGAATCAGTTGGGTTGTGCGGCGGGGCGATTCGTGTTCAGCACATCGACGCCGTCGTTATCCCACGCTTGCCGCATCGCCTCGGCGCCTTTCAACCGCACCCACGCCGCCTCGGTCGCGGTGATGGGGGTCGCCAACAGGAAGCGCACCGGGTCGCGGGGCGGTTCCAGCGGCAGATCCGCGATCTCGCTGCGGCCCAGCAACACCGCGGTGAACGGCACCTTCCGCGACGGCGACGCCCACAGCGGCGAGCCGAGGTCGATCAGCGCATCGGCACTCAGCACGGCGCCCTCGACGGCGGGAGTTGCCGCCAGTATCGCGATGCTGCGGGCGATGCCGGTGATCGGGCCGGGATCGCGCAACTGCAGGACGATTTCGGCCCGCGGCCCGCGCACCGGGTCGGCGATATCGAGGGTCGGTTCGGTCATGGGGTGGCGCGAGCAGCCCAGGGAGACGTAGTGCACCAGCCCGCTTGTCTCGCGGAATCGCAGCACGTCGATGGTTTCGGTGCCGAGGAATGTCACGCTCGCCGAATCGGGTTCGAGGTCGCCGAAGTGGGCGCGTACATGCGCACGGACCTGGTCCAACGGCTGCGTCACCGCGCGTCCGACGGCGCGATGGTCAGGTTGGCCCCGGAGTCGGCGTCGAAGACCACGAGCCGTGTCGTGTCGAACGCCAACTCGATCGACTGCCCGATGACCGCCTTGGATTCGGCGGGAACCCGTGCCACGAACTGGTTTTCGTGCGCGTCTCCCTCGGCGGCCAGATCGTCCAGTTGCGCCGAGTGCGCGGCCCATGCCGCGGTGGAGAAGTACACGTACTTGTCGGCGCCCAGCGATTCGACCAGGTCGACCTTCACCTCGAAGGTCAACGCCCTGATGCGCTGGTAACCGTCGATCAACGCGGCGTCGGACAGATGCTCGGGCCGCACGCCCACGATGACGTTGCCCGGCGTGGGGTGCTGGGCGATCACCTCTTGGACGTCCGGTGTCAGCATCACCTCCCCGAAGGGCAGCGTCAGCCCGATCGGCGTCAACGTGGCCGGGAAGAAATTCATCGCCGGCGAGCCGATGAAGCCCGCGACGAACAGGTTGGCCGGGTGCTCGTAAAGCTCATCGGGGGTGCCGATTTGCTGTGCGACGCCCGAATGCATCACCACCACCCGGTCGCCCAGCGTCATGGCCTCGGTCTGATCGTGGGTGACGTAAACGGTCGTCGTGCCCAGCCGCTTTTGCAGCCTGGCGATCTCGCCACGCATCTGGACGCGCAGTTTGGCATCCAGGTTGGACAGGGGCTCGTCCATCAGAAACGCCTTGGGATGGCGCACGATCGCGCGGCCCATCGCCACCCGCTGCCGCTGTCCCCCGGACAGCTGGGAGGGCTTGCGGTCCAGAAAGTCGGTCAGGTCAAGGGTTTTGGCGGTCTCGGCGACCTTTTGCGCGATCTCGGGCTTCGGCATCTTCGCCAGCGTCAACGGGAACGCGATGTTCTGCCGCACCGTCATGTGCGGGTACAGCGCATAGGACTGGAACACCATCGCGATGTCGCGGTCTTTGGGCGCCTTCTCGTTCACCCGTTCGCCGCCGATGCGCAGCTCACCCGAGGAGATATCTTCAAGCCCGGCAATCATGTTCAGCGTCGTGGTCTTACCGCAGCCCGACGGGCCGACCAGGATCAGAAATTCGCCGTCGGCGATGGTGATGTTCAGGTCGTGCACCGCCACGGCGCCGTCGGGATAACTCTTGCTGACATGGTCCAGCACAATCTCGGCCATCGCGTCATCCCTTCACGGCGCCGGAGGTCAACCCGGCGACGATTCGTCGTTGGAAGATTAGAACAAAAGCGATGATGGGAACGGTGATCACCACGGCGCCGGCCGCGATCGATCCGGTCGGCTCCTCGAACTGTGAACTGCCACTGAAGTTCACGATCGCCACCGGCGCGGTGATCGCCGCCTTGGTAGCGGTCAGGGTCAGCGCCAGCAGCAGATCGTTCCAGGCGAAGATGAACACCAGGATCGCGGCGGTCACCACGCCCGGCGCCGCCAGGGGGACGATCACCTTGCGGAACGCCTGCGCCGGGGAAGCGCCGTCCATTTTCGCCGCCTTCTCCAAATCCCAGGGGATCTCGCGGAAAAACGCCGACAACGTGTAGATCGCGAGCGGCAGCGCGAACGTGATGTAGGGCAGGATCAGGCCCGGCCAGGTGTCGAACAGGCCGACGAAGCGTTCGATGTTGAACAGCGGTGTGACCAACGAGATCGCGGGAAACATCGTGATCAGCAGCGTGGCGCCGACCAGCGCCCGCTTGCCCGGAAAATTCAGGCGCGCGATCGCGTAGCCGGCCATCGCCCCGAGCGTCACCGCGATCGCGGTGGTGATCAACCCGATCCCGACGGAGTTGATCAGCGCCGAGCTGAAGATGTCGCCGCGAAAGATGCCGCGATAGTTGTCCAGGGATACCGACGACGGAATCAGCTTGCCGTCCTTGACCGTTGACGTCGGCTTCAGCGAGAGGCTGAAGATCCACAACACCGGCAGCAGCGCGTACACCACGACCACCGTGTCGATGACGGCCCAGATCGTGGTGCGCCGCGCGTCCTGCCGGTCAGCGGCCATCGACGTCACCACCGGGCGCCGCCGCCCCGAAGACCTTGATGAACAGTAGGGCGATGAGGCCCACGCACACGAAGATCAGCACGCTGATCGCCGAGCCGAGCCCGACGTTGAACCCCTTGAACAGGTTGTCGTAGCCCAGGATCGACACCGAATCGGTGTTGTTGGCGCCGTTGGTCAAGACGTAGATGTTGTCGAAAATGCGGAACGCGTCCAGGGTTCGGAACAGCAGGGCGACCACCACGGCCGGCTTGATGATCGGCAGGATGACGCCGGTCAGCCGGCGCCAGGGGCCGGCGCCGTCGACCTGGGCGGCCTTCAGCAGCTCCTCTGGCACCAGTGCCAGCCCGGCCAACAGCAGCAGCGACATGAACGGCGTCGTCTTCCAGACCTCGGCGACCACGACGATCGCCAGCGACGGGATCTGCGAAGTCAGCGGTGCGCTGCCATGCGGCAGCAGGTTGGCCAGGTAGCCCGTCCCGGGCGTCCAGGCGTAGTACCAGCTGTACGACGCGACCACGGTGACGATGCCGTACGGGATCAGGATCGCGGTGCGCACCAAGCCTTTTCCGACGAGGGTGCGGTGCATCACCAGCGCCAGTGTCAGGCCCAGGACGAATTCGACGGTCACCGACACGACGGTGATGCCCAGCGTGACCGCCAGCGCGGTCCACCAATACCGATCGGTCAGGATCGTCACGTAATTGCCCAGCCCGATGAACGCGGTGTCGTCGGGGACGGCAAGGTTGTTGCGCTGCAGGCTCAACCACACGGCGTAACCGATCGGATAGGCCGTCACCGTCAGCATCAGAAGCGCCGCCGGGGCGACGAGCAACAAGGCCAAGCGCTGTTCGGAGAGCCGGTTTCGGGTCCGCAAACGCGGTGCGACGGAAGACGGCCGGGCGCGCGTTGCGGGGGCGGTGGCCGTCACGGCAACAGCCCCTTCCCGTCGATCGCCTTCTGCACCTCGGCGCTGAGTTCGTCGGCGGTTCGCTCCGGGTCGATCTCGGTGATCGGGCTCAGCGTCGCGGCCAATCGGATGGCCACCGCCTGGTAGACCGGCGTGGCCGGACGCACCGCGGCGTCGGTGAGTTGCCGCCGGATGATCGTGTACATCGGATACTTGGCCTGGAACTGCGGATCGGAATACAGCGACGTGCGCACCGGGGGTAGGCCGCCTGCGATCGACACGTACTTCTGATGTTGCAGGCTGCGCAGACAGCGGATGGCCTCGAACGCCTCGGCGCGGTGGCGGGTGGTGCTGGCCACCGCCAGGTTCGCCCCGCCGATGGTCACCTTGGCCGGATGACCCGGCGCCACACCGGGATACGGCGCGAAGCCGAAGACCTTCTGGCTGGCCTGATAGGCGATGCGGAATTGCTCGTCGCTGGGCACGAACGTCCCGACGTCGTTGATGCTCCCGGCCAGCCGCGGATCCTGGTTGAGCGGCAGAACGGGCACACCGCCTTTCACCGCGTTCTCCAGCATGGATGCCAGCGCATACGGCCAGTTGACCGCGAGTGCGGCCCGGCCCTGTTCGACCGCCAACCGCGCGGTGCCCTCGTCGGTGCGGGTGATCGACGGATCGGCCCCGGGCGCGGTCGCCACGGATTTGAGGGTCCGCAGCGCATCGACGGTGGCGGCCCGGTGCGCCGGCGTGTCGGTCAACGTGACGCGGCGGCCGTCCTCCGAGAGGACCTGGCCGCCCCCACTGGCCAGCAGCGTGTTGAACCAGACCACCAGGCCTTCGCCCTCATTGGCCTGCACGGCGATCCAGCTGGGCTGCCCCGCGGCGTGCAATCTGGTGGCCTCGCGCACCATCCCATCCCAGGTTCTCGGCGGCTGACGCACCAAATCGGGCCGATACCAAAGCAATTGGGTGTTCGTCGTGACGGGGGCCGCGAACAACTTGCCTTCCCAGCGCGCCGTCGACAGCGGGCCCGGCAGGACGTCGGCCGTCGCGTCGGGTTCGGCGCGCCCCGCGGGATCGTCGGACAGCGGTAGCGCCCAGCCCGCCTCGGCGAACTCGGCCGTCCACACCACATCGAGCGACATCACGTCCAGCGTGCGGTCGCGACCGGTCAGCCGCCGCGCCAGCTGCAAACGCTGCTCGCCGGGGGCTCTGGGCAGACTGATCTGTTGAATGGCGAAGCGGCCATCGAACTGCTTCGTGCAATCCTGAGCGACCGCGGTGAACGTCGCGCCGTCGGCGGCCGTGGTGTAGAAGCTGATTACCAGCCCGTGGGTTCCCGAAGCGCACGCGGGTACCGTCGCGGCGATGGTGAGCGTCGCCAGCGCGATCGCGCCTGCCCGGCGTACGCGCCCACGACGACTCACCACCGCTCACACCTCTCGCGGGCGCCTCAAATCGCCAAGCGCGCCAACAGGTCCCGCGCCTTCTCTGCGTTTTGCGGGTCACACAGCACGTCGTAACGCCCGGCCACCAACTGCATGGTCGAGCTGAAATCCCTTGTGCCACGGGCCATTGAGTACGGAACGGCCGAAGTGATCAGCCCAAAGAAGACACCCGCGACCAGGCCCGTGATCAGCGCACCCCACGGATTGGGACTGAAGAAACCCAGCACCAAGCCGATGAACAGGCCCAGCCACGCCCCGCTCAGCACGCCTCCGCCGAGCACCTTGGGCCACGTCAACCGGCCGGTGACCCGCTCCACCTGCATCAGGTCGACCCCGACGATCGTCACCTGCTGGACCGGGAACTGCTGCTCGGACAGATAGTCGACGGCGCGCTGCGCCTCGGCGTAGGTGGGATAGGAGCCGACCGGCCAGCCCCTGGGCGGTGTCGGCAGTCCGGGCGCGCCTCGTCCACGCCCCGTCGCGTTTCCTGGTGTCGCCCCGGGAACCTGCCCAGGCTGGTAAGGATTAGTCATCGCCGTTCATTGTCCTCCGCCTTGGGGATGGTTTCATCTCAGGCCCTCCCCAGCCTAACCACCGGCCTTCCGCCACCTGCGAAAACACGGCGCACGGGGTGGCGGGAACCGTCCCGGGCGCCCGTGGCGCGCTGACGTTTCGCACCCACGGCCACCGGCGGCGGATGGGTTAGGTTGAACACCATGACAGCTCCCGGCGGCGGCTTCGGCGAGGGCGGCCACGACGACAACACCGACTCGCCCCCCACCGGCGGCGAAGCCTCCGAGCCCGCCCCCTGGGAGTCCCCCGCCGCCGAGTCGGCGCCCCCGGCGTACCCGCCGCCGGGTCCCACCGACCACCCGCCCGGGTACCCGCCGTCGTATCCCCCGCCCGTCCCCCCGCCCCCTGGGTACGAACAACCGCCCGGCTACTTCGGACCGCCCTACCCGATGGCGCCGCCGCCGTACGGCGGCCCGCCCCCCTACGGGGCGCACGGATATCCGGGCTATTACCCGCCGCCGGACTACCAGGGCGGCTATCCCACTCAAGCCGCTGTGCCCGGCACCAACGCGCTGGCGATCGCCTCGCTCATCGCGTCGTTCACCGGCCTGTTGTGCGGGCTGGGCTCAATCGTCGCCATAGTGCTGGGCGCGATCGCCCTGGATCAGATCAAGCGGACCCGGCAGGAGGGCTTCGGCCTGGCGGTCGCCGGCATCGTCATCGGGATCGCCACGCTGGTGGTGATTTTGGTGGTCGTGCTCTTCACACTGCGCACGCATTAACGGCCTGACCGCCCCCGGCCGGTCTGCCATCGGGCCGGCGGCTGCCTAGGCTCTACTTCCATGGGATCGGTCAACAGGGTGTACATCGCGCGGCTCGCGCGAATGTTGGTGTTGGGTCCGCTCGGGGAATCCGTCGGTCGGATCCGCGACGTGGTGATCAGCATCAGCATCGTCCGCCAGCAGCCGCGGGTCCTGGGACTGGTCGTCGACCTCGCGACCCGGCGCAGCATCTTCATCCCGATCCTGCGGGTCGCGTCCATCGAGCCCAACGCCGTGACGCTGAGCACCGGCAACGTGTCCCTACGCCACTTCGTGCAGCGACCCGGGGAGGTGCTGGCGATCGGCCAGGTGCTGGACACTCAGGTCAAGGTCAACGACCCCGAACTGCCGGAGCTGGCCGGCCTCGACGTGGTGGTCACCGACCTGGGCATCGAACAGAACCGGACGCGCGACTGGATGGTGAGCCGGGTCGCCGTGCGCACCCACCGGCGGCTCGGACGGCGCGGTCCCGTGCACGTCGTGGACTGGCAGAGCGTGCAGGGTTTGACCCCGTCGGCCCTGGCCTTGCCGGGGCAGGGCGTGGCGCAGCTGCTGGGCCAGTTCGAAGGGCGCAAGCCGGTCGATGTGGCCGACGCGATCCGCGGGCTGCCGGCCAAGCGCCGCTACGAGGTGCTCAGGGCGCTCAACGACGACCGGCTGGCCGACATCCTGCAGGAGCTGCCGGAGCAGGATCAGGCCGAGGTGCTCTCGCAGCTGGGCACCGAGCGATCGGCCGACGTGCTCGAGGAGATGGATCCCGACGACGCCGCCGACCTGCTCGGCATGCTGAACCCCACCGACGCCGAGATGCTGCTGACCCGGATGGACCCCGACGAGTCCGCCCCCGTGCGCCGGCTGCTGACGCATTCGCCGGACACCGCGGGCGGCCTGATGACCTCCAATCCGGTGGTGCTCACCCCCGACACGTCGGTCGCGGAGGCGCTGGCACGGGTCCGCGATCCGGACCTGAGCACCGCCCTGTCGTCGATGGTTTTTGTCGCGCGGCCGCCAACGGCGACGCCGACGGGCCGCTATCTGGGCTGCGTGCACTTGCAGCGGCTGCTGCGCGAGGCGCCGGCCGAGCTGGTCGGCGGGATCGTCGACAGCGAGTTGCTCACGCTGACACCGGAGACTCCGCTGGTCGCCGTGACCCGCTACCTCGCCGCGTACAACCTGGTGTGCGGTCCCGTCGTCGACGACCAGAACCACCTGTTGGGCGCGGTCACGGTGGACGACCTGCTCGATCACCTGCTGCCGCACGACTGGCGCGTGGACATGCAGGAACTCGACACCGCCGGCCGGTTCGAAGGACTGGGAGGATCCTCGTGAGCAAATCCACGGCTCCGCGAGGGCTGTACACCCCGCGGACATCGCGCAGATACTCGCCGCGGCTGGACCCCGAGACCGTCGGGCAATTCACCGAGTCCATCGCGCGGTTCTTCGGCACCGGCCGCTACCTTTTGCTGCAGACGGTCGTGGTGTTCGTGTGGATCGCATTGAACCTGTTCGCGGTGACGGTGCGCTGGGACCCCTACCCGTTCATCCTGCTGAACCTGGCGTTCTCAACCCAGGCCGCCTACGCGGCCCCGCTGATCCTGCTGGCGCAGAACCGGCAGGAGAACCGCGACCGCGTCACGCTCGAAGAGGACCGCCGTCGCGCCGCCCAGACCAAGGCCGACACCGAGTACCTGGCCCGCGAACTGGCCGCGTTACGCCTGGCCGTCGGCGAGGTGGTGACGCGTGAATACCTGCGCCACGAGCTGGATGACCTGCGCGAAAGGCTGGCCAATCTGCAGCCCGGGACCCCGGACTCGGGGCCTCCGCGGCAGGGCGACAACTTGGAGCGCGCGGCTAAGAAATCCAGGTGAGAACCTCTTCAACCATTGCGCCACTCGTGTCACAAGAGTTATGTATGGTGATCTGGTTCACCGAGCTAACAGAAAGTACGCCCAGCTCACACTAGGACGGTCGAGTGCGCATAGGGGGAAGCCGGGGTGCGAGCCCGGCCGCCGCGACTGTGCGGCAGCGAGCACTTCGGAACACGCGCAAGCCGATATTCGGCGTCGCCATGATTACTCCATTGGTCTTCGCGGGCGCCGTCAGCGGGGCGGCTCCTGAACTTCCGGCGCACATGCCGCCGGTCCACGCCGCCGTCACTCCGGTGGCCGCGGTCTCGCCCTCCTTCCCGGACCTCTCCGGGCCCGCCGTCGTCCCAATCGACCGCAGCCCCACCGCCTTTCACGTCGCCGAGCCCGCGCTGTCCGCGCCGCCGCCGGCGATGATCGTCAATGCGCGTGGCGCACTGGGCATTCCGAGCATCGCATTGGCCGCCTACCGCAATGCGGAGCAGAAGATGGCCGTCGCCGCCCCGGGTTGCGGCGTCAGCTGGAATTTGCTGGCCGGCATCGGGCGCATCGAATCGGGCCACGCGGGCGGCGGTGCGGTGGATGCACGCGGGACCGCGATCAACCCGATCTACGGCCCGTCGCTGGACGGCACGCTGCCCGGCAACGAGGTCATCATCCAGAGCAGCGCCGGCAATCGCGTCACCTACGCCCGCGCGATGGGACCGATGCAGTTCTTGCCGGGGACCTGGGCGCGCTACGCCTCCGACGGCAAGGGCGACGGCGTGGCCGACCCGCAGAACCTGTTCGACTCGACGCTCGCGGCCGCCCGGTACTTGTGCAGCGGCGGGCTGAACCTGCGTGATCAGTCGCAGGTGCTGGCCGCGATTCTGCGCTACAACAACTCGATGCCCTACGCGCAGAACGTGCTGGGCTGGGCGGCGGCCTACGCCACGGGCGTCGTCCCGGTCGACCTGCCGCCGATGACCGGACCGCCGCCGCCGCTGGGCGACGCGCACCTCGAGCATCCCGAGGGGCTCGGACCCAACCTGCCGATGAACATCAACGGCCTGCCGATGGACGACCCGCTGGCGCGCGTGCCGCTGATCGACCTGAGCAGCCCGGCGATGGTCAGTCCGCCGCCGATGTTCCCCTGGATGTCTCCCACGCCTCAGCAGGCGCCGACCCAACTTCCCGGGTGCACCGTGATCTGCATCGGCACCCAAAGCGCGGCGCCCGCGGGGCCCCCGCCACCGTTCGCGCCGCCTGCGCCCTTCGCGCCGCCGCCGCCGTTCGCTCCGCCGCCCCCGGATGTCGTCACGCCCCCGGCACCGATCGCGCCGCCGGCACCCCCGGTTGCGCCGCAAGCCGCACCGTCGCCCAAGCCGGCCGCTCCCCCGGCGGCGCCGAACGCGTCAGCGCCGCTTAAGCCCACGCCGGGCCCGGCCAACTGACCCCGCGGCGATCGCAAGCGCGGCGAAGCCGGGCGCAGCGGGTCGCCGCCAAACGATCCTGAGCGGGTCGCCGCCCAACCGCTCCGTCGCGCACGCCTACACTCGGCGGTGATGTCCAGCCACGACTCTTCTGACGCAGCCGACCTGAGCGCGGCGATTCGCACCGCACTGGGGAAGGTGATCGACCCCGAACTGCGGCGCCCCATCACCGATCTCGGGATGGTCAAAAGCATCGACACCGAACCCGACGGCTCGGTTCACGTCGCGATCTATCTGACCACCGCCAGCTGTCCGAAGAAGAACGAGATCAGCGACCGGGTCAGCCAGGCGGTCTCCGACGTCCCGGGCACCGGCGCGGTGAAGGTCACCCTGGACGTGATGAGCGACGAACAGCGCACCGAGCTGCGCAAGCAGCTGCGCGGTGACGCCCGCGAGCCGATTATCCCGTTCGCACAACCGAATTCGCTGACGCGGGTCTATGCGGTGGCGTCCGGGAAGGGCGGGGTCGGCAAGTCCACCGTCACGGTCAACCTGGCCGCGGCGATGGCGGCCCGCGGCCTGTCCGTCGGGCTGCTGGACGCCGACATCCACGGCCATTCCATCCCCCGGATGATGGGCACCACCGACCGGCCCACCCAGGTCGAGTCGATGATCCTGCCGCCCATCGCGCACGAGGTGCGGGTCATCTCGATCGCTCAGTTCACCGAGGGCAACACTCCGGTGGTGTGGCGCGGACCGATGCTGCACCGCGCGCTACAGCAGTTCCTGGCCGACGTCTATTGGGGCGACCTGGACGTGCTGCTGCTCGATCTGCCGCCGGGGACCGGCGACATCGCCATCTCGGTGGCCCAGCTGATCCCCAACGCCGAGATCCTGGTGGTGACGACGCCGCAGCTGGCGGCGGCCGAGGTCGCCGAGCGGGCCGGCAGCATCGCGCTGCAGACGCGCCAACGCCTCGCCGGCGTCGTGGAGAACATGTCCGGGCTCACGCTGCCGGACGGCTCCACGCTGAAGGTGTTCGGTGAGGGCGGCGGCGAGCAGGTGGCCGAGCGGTTGTCGCGCGCGGTCGGCGCCGACGTGCCACTGCTGGGCCAGATCCCGCTGGATCCCGAGCTGGTGGCCGCGGGCGATTCCGGCGTTCCGCTGGTGCTCAGCGCGCCCGATTCGCCGGTGGGCAAGGCGCTGCGCGGGGTGGCCGACAGTCTGTCCTCACGTCGGCGCGGACTGGCCGGCGTATCGCTCGGGCTCGATCCCAAAGGCCGCTGAAACCGGTTCAGGTCGCGTCGGTGTCGAACGGCGTGCGGTCGCCCGTCTGCTGCTCCGCCCCAAGCGTCTGGCCGTTCGCCGGCGCGGCAGGCGCGGGAGGCGGCGTCTCCGGCGGGGCGCCGTTCACCGGCTTGTCGAAGTTTCCGGTCAGAAACGAGTCGTCGCCGTCCAACAGGTGCTTGGTGAGCGCGGCGCGGGGGGTCATGCCGCGCAGCTTCTGCAATTCGCTGAGCGGGCCGCGCAGGTCGTCGAACTCGGGCCCGAGGTCCTCGCGCAGCTGACTGGTCACACCGCTGAGGTAATCGCGCGCCTGACGCAGCGCGTTGGCCGACCACCGGATGGCGCCCGGGAGCCGTTCGGGGCCGAGGACCACCAACCCGACCACGACGAGGACGAGCATCTCTCCCCAGCCGACGTTGGCGAACATTTAGCCGCTATCCGGGTCCGGTTTCACCGTCAGGGTGACGTGGCGGCCATCGCGGACCACCTCGATCGGGGAATCCTGTCCGATGGTCAGCTGCCGCACCGCGACCACGAACTCGTCGGCGTCGGCCACCTTGCGGTTACCCACCTTGACGACGACGTCGTTTTCCAGGACGCCGCCCTTCTGCGCCGGGCTTCCCGCCTTCACGTTGGCGACCTGGGCGCCGGACGCGATCGCGTTGCTCACCGAGCGGGTGCTGACGCCCAGCGTCGGGTGCACGATCTTTCCGTCCCGGATCAAGGTCTGGGCGACTTCCTTGGCCTCGTTGATCGGGATCGCGAAGCCGAGCCCACTTGCGCTGTCCGACAACGACTTACCCGCGGTGTCGATGCCGATCACCTGGGAATCCATGTCGATCAGCGGGCCACCCGAGTTGCCGTGGTTGATCGACGCGTCGGTCTGCAGGGCGTCGATCACCGTGTCGGTGTCCGAGCCCTCCCCGGACAGCGGAACCGGCCGGTGCAGCGCGCTGATGATGCCGTGCGTCACGGTGCTGCGCAGCCCCAGCGGCGCACCCGCGGCGAGGACCTCGTCACCCACCCGCACCTTGTCGGAATCGCCCAGGCGCGCCACGCTCAGGTTGTCGACGTTGTCGACCTTGATCACCGCCAGGTCGGTCTTGGGGTCGCGCCCGACGAGGTTGGCCGGTACTTCCTTGCCGTCGTTGAACACCACGGTGGTCTTGAACTGGCTGGGGTTGTTCGCCGCCTCGGAGATGACGTGGTTGTTGGTGACGATGTAGCCGCGCCCGTCGATGACGACGCCGGAGCCCTGCATGCCCTCCTGGTCACTCTTGGACTCGATGGTCACCACGGAGTTCGCGGTCGCGGATGCCACCTTGGCGAAGCGCCCGGCCGGGCCTTCCCCGTTGCCGTTGGTCGACAGGGTCACCTTGGAGGTGGTGAACGCCTCGGCGACCTCGGCCGTCTTGCGGCCCACCACCCCGCCGACGAGGCCGATGACCAACGCGATGAGCGCCAACACGAGCAGCGCGAGGTAGGACACCCGGCCGCCGAACAGCACGTCGCGCACGCCCAGTTTGCCGCCGTAGCCCAGGGCGGAGCGCGACGTCGATGGCGCGACCGCCGGCGTTCCCAGGGCCGCCGCGGCCCCCGGGTCGCGCCAGGGGTCGTCCAACTCGTCGGGCTCCCCGCCGTTTTTCTCGGCGGCCAGCGCGCCCACGTCCACGGGGTGGCGTTGCAGCGAATCGGGGCTACCCTCCGGCCGGTGGAACGCCTCCTCGAGGACGGGGTCGGCCGGACGATCGCTCGGCCGGAATTCGGCCTGGTCCCGGTACTTCTGCGGGCGGACGCGCTCGGCCACGAACGACCCGCGCAACCCGTCGGGACGACTGAACTCCCGACGCGATGCGGGGTCGACCGGCGGACGCGAGACGGGGCGCGGCGCCAGGCGATTGCCGCTGTCATTGCTTCGGTCGAAGCCTTGGTCGGACGTCACGTTATCCCTTTTGGATCCTCTACTTGAGCGCTCGAGACGGGCCTTTACCGGCCTATATACGCGGCGCCGGCGTTGTCCGTGTCCACCCTAGTATCCACGGCGCGCCGTAGGGCGACATGAACGAGCGTGTGGGGCCAGTACGCAGCGGGTCCGACTATCGGCGCCTGCGCCGCTCGCGGGCCTCGCGGTCGGCGAAGGGGTCGGAGGCCTGCGCGGTCGAGTCGTCGCGCGAGTCGTAGGGAATGTCGGCCAGCATGCCGAGCAGCGTGCTGGGGATGCGGATGGGGTGGGAGTCGCGCAGCGCCGCGCGCGTCCGACTCTGATCGTCGACCTCGGCCGCGCACTGGGGGCACATCGACAGGTGATGCGCGGCCCGCAGGTGAGCGTTCATCCGCAACTCGCCGTCGACGAACGCGGCGATTGCCTCGACGGACAGGTGCTCGGTGGAACCGAACTGGCGGGGTGCGCCCACGGGCGCGTCGCTCTGGGAGGCGAACTGAGCGGGAAGCCAGGAGAACGCGCGGCGGAACACATGTCCTCGATCGGGCATTACCAGCTCCTTGCCACTCATTCTCATTGCCGCCTCCTCTCGAATGTAGCGCGAGCCGGTGCGCAATACCGCAGCTACGGGCGCAAAGCCGCTGAATATCTACCTGATCGCTCCGCTGCCGAGACAGGCGGGGCGACGCTGCCTACGCCGACTGGGCGCGCAGTTCCTGCCGACCGGAGTGGGCGGCCAGGTAGTCCCGCAAGGCTTGGCGTCCGCGGTGGATGCGGCTGCGGACGGTCCCGAGCTTCACGCCCAGGGTGGCACCGATCTCCTCGTAGGACAGGCCTTCGATGTCGCACAGGACGACGGCCGCGCGAAATTCCGGCGGCAGCGAATCGAGTGCGGCCTGCAAATCGGGCCCCAGCCGTGAATCGTGATAGATCTGCTCGGGGTTGGGCTCGTCGGCGGGCACCCGCTCGTAATCCTCGGGCAGCGCCTCCATCCGGATGCGCGCGCGTCGGCGCACCATGTCGAGGAAGAGGTTGGTGGTGATGCGGTGCAGCCACCCTTCGAACGTTCCCGGCTGATAGTTCTGCACGGACCGGAAGACCCTGATGAAGGTCTCCTGCGTGAGGTCCTCGGCGTCGTGCTGATTGCCGGAAAGCCGGTAGGCCAGCCGGTACACCCGGTCGGCGTGCTGGCGTACCAGCTCGTCCCACGACGGCATCGCCGCCTTGTCCCCGGTCGCGTCGAAAACCGCGGTCCCCTGCGGGGCATCCGAGGGCTCCACCCACTCGTCGGTGGGGCGCTCTTGCGCGTGCGACATGCTGGACGGACTGAGAAGAGTGGTGATGATCAATTCCTCCGAATCGGGTGCGCCACCCAGTGGCACTTCGTCATTGACGGCAACAGGCAGCTGCCATTCGGTATTCCCAGTCCAACGCGCTCCGCGATCCATACGGACACCGTCGCGTATCGGCGTATGTGCGGTATATGAACAATCTGAGCTGCGCCTGAGAAACCGTTTCGTGCCCTGCGTTGTGCAGGAGATATCCACCGCGCGGTGACCTTAAACGCGCCTGGCCTCTTGGGCGTGTCGCCAGCGTGCGGTTCAGGCGCGCCTGTCCGTTCGTGCGATGAATTGGAATACGCTGCGGGCATGGACGGCACCGACGCAGAAGCCCCTGGCCACACGGCGCCCAGCCGGGCCGAATCGCTGTTTGCCCACGCCGAGGGATCGATATCGGAGGACGCGCTGCTGGCCGCCGCCCGGGAGCGGGCCGTCGACATCGGGGCGGGCGCGGTGACGCCGGCCGTCGGGGCGTTGTTGAGCATGCTGACGAAGCTGAGCGGTGGCAAGGCCGTCGCCGAGGTGGGCACCGGCGCGGGTGTCAGCGGCTTGTGGTTGCTGTCGGGCATGAGCGACGACGGCGTCTTGACCACGATCGACATCGAGCCCGAATACCTGCGGCTGGCCAAGCAGGCGTTCACCGAGGCGGGCATCGGACCGTCGCGCAGCCGGCTGATCGGCGGCCGCGCCCAAGAGGTGCTCACCCGGCTCGCCGACGAGTCCTATGACCTGGTGTTCATCGACGCCGACCCGATCGATCAGCCGGACTACGTCGTCGAGGGCGTCCGGTTGCTGCGCCCGGGCGGCGTGATCGTGGTGCACCGGGCCGCGCTGGGCGGGCGGGCCGGCGATCCGGCCGCCCGCGACGCCGAGGTGGTGGCGGTGCGCGAGGCGGCCCGCCTCATCGCCGAGGACGAGCGGCTCACCCCGGCGCTGGTGCCGCTCGGCGACGGCATCCTGGCCGCCGTTCGCGACTGATTCGCACTTTTACGAATTCTTGACGCGGGTCGTCCTTGACCGCGGGCTGAACGCGTGTTTAGTGTACTGAACATGCGTTCAGCCGACCTGACGGCCGCCGCCCGGATCCGCGATGCGGCCATCGAGCAGTTCGGCGAGCACGGGTTCGGTGTCGGGCTTCGCGCCATCGCCGAAGCGGCGGGCGTGAGTGCCGCGCTGGTGATCCACCACTTCGGCTCCAAGGAGGGCCTGCGCAAGGCCTGCGAGGACTACATCGCCGAAAAGATCCGCAACACCAAGTCCGAGGCTATCCAGTCCAACGACCCGGCCACCTGGTTCGCCCAGTTGGCAGAGATCGAGGACTACGCACCACTGATGGCATACCTGGTGCGCAGCATGCAGACCGGCGGCGATCTGGCGAACATGATGTGGCGCAGGATGATTGACAACACGGAAGGGTACATGGAAGAGGGCGTGCGCGCCGGGACGATCAAACCCAGCCGCGATCCCCAGGCCCGGGCCAGGTATCTGGCGATCACCGGAGGCGGCGGATTCCTGCTCTACATCCAAATGCACGAAACACCAACGGATCTGCGCGCGGTGCTGCGCGACTACTCGCGCGACATGATCCTGCCCGCCCTCGAGGTCTATACCGAAGGGCTGCTGACCGACCGAACCATGTACGACGCGTTCCTGGCTGCCGAAGATCAAGGAGAATCCCATGGCACCTGAAAATTCAGTCGGCTCCGCCCCTATCGAAATCCGGGGCCTCACCAAGAAATTCGGCGCGGTGCGGGCGCTGGACGGCCTCGATCTCACTGTGCGGGAGGGGGAGGTCCACGGATTCCTCGGCCCTAACGGCGCCGGGAAGTCCACCACCATCCGCATCCTGCTGGGCCTGGTGAAGGCCGACAGCGGTAGCGTGCGGTTGCTGGGCGGTGATCCCTGGACCCAATCCGTTGCGCTGCATCGTCAAATCGCTTACGTTCCTGGTGATGTGACGCTGTGGCCGTCGCTGACAGGTGGAGAGACCATCGACCTGCTGGCCCGCATGCGCGGCGGCATCGACAAGCGGCGCCGCGCGGAGCTGATCGAGCGCTTCGATTTGGACCCGCACAAGAAGGCCCGCACGTATTCGAAGGGCAACCGCCAGAAGGTCTCCCTCATCTCGGCGTTCTCGTCCCATGCCAGGCTGCTGCTCCTGGACGAGCCCAGCAGTGGACTGGACCCGCTGATGGAGAACGTGTTTCAACAGTGCGTGGCGCAGGCCCGCGACCGGGGCACGACGGTGTTGTTGTCCAGCCACATCCTGGCCGAAACGGAAGCGTTGTGCGAACGCGTGACGATCATCCGGGCGGGCAAGACCATCGAAAGTGGTTCGCTGAGCTCCATGCGGCATCTGAGCCGCACCTCGATCAGGGCCGAAATGACCGGCGATCCGGGCGATCTCAGGCGGATCAAGGGCGTCGAGGACATCAGCGTCGAGGGTAATACGCTGCGCGCCCAGGTCGATAGCGAAAGCCTGGGTGAGCTCATCCGCGTGCTCGGTGACGCCGGCGTGAGCAGTCTCGTCAGCCAGCCGCCGACGCTCGAAGAGCTCTTCTTGCGCCACTATGACACGTCCGGAGACGCGTCCGGCGGCGACGGCCGGCACGGGCGCGATGCGCAAAAGGTGTCGTTGTCATGAGCGCGACCACACTGGACCGGCGTTACGCGTCGGCATCGCCTGCCCCCCAGCGCAGTTCGAACTTCTCCGGAACGCTTGCGATGTTGCGGCTCTACCTGCGCCGGGACCGGTTCTCGTTGCCGCTGTGGGTGTTTCTGCTGTCGGTGCCGCTGGCGACGGTGTACGTCGGCAGCATCGAAAAGATCTACCCCACCGAGGCCGCCCGTGCCGGGTTCGCCGCCTCCATCATGGCCAGCCCGGCCCAGCGTGCGCTGTATGGCCAGGTCTACAGCGACAGCCTTGGCGCCGTGGGGATTTGGAAGGCCGGAATGTTCCACGTGCTGATCGCGGTGGCCGTCATCCTCACCATGATCCGGCACACCCGCGCCGACGAGGAGAACGGACGGACCGAGTTGGTGGACTCGACCGCGATCGGCCGCTACGCCAGCCTGAGCGCGGCGCTGCTGCTGTCTTTCGGGGCCTCGCTCGGCACGGGCGCGATCGGCGCAGCCGGGCTGCTGAGCACCGACGTCCCGGCGGCCGGGTCGCTGGCGTTCGGTGCGGCGCTGGCCTGCTCCGGCCTGGTGTTCACCGCGGTCGCCGCGGTGACCGCGCAGTTGTCGCCCAGCGCCAGGCTCGCCCGCGGTGCCGCGTTCGCCGTCCTGGGAACCGCGTTCACGCTGCGCGCCGTCGGCGACGCCGGGTCGGGCACACTGTCGTGGCTGTCTCCGCTGGGGTGGTCGCTACTGGTCAAACCGTATGCGGGTGATCGCTGGTGGGTGCTGCTGCTGCACCTGGTCACCGCGTCCGCGTTGACCATGGTGGCGTATTGGCTGCTCGCCGGCCGTGACGTCGGCGCGGGGCTCATCGCGGAGCGGCCCGGTCCCGCGACCGCCGCGCCGGCGCTGAGCAACGCGTTCGGGCTGACGTGGCGTCTCGACCGGGCCGCGCTGCTGTTGTGGACGGTCGGACTGTGCCTGTACGGATTGCTGGTGGGCAGCGTGGTGCACGGCATCGGTGACGAGCTGGGCGACAGCGGTCCGGCCCGCGACATCGTCGCGCGGATGGGCGGCACCAGCGCCCTCGAGCAGGCCTTCATCGCCGTGGCTTTCGCCATGATGGGCATGGTGGCCGCCGCGTTCGCCGTTTCGCTCACGTTGCGGTTGCACCAGGAAGAATCCAGCCAGCGAGCCGAAACGGTGCTGGCCGGCGCGGTGTCGCGAACTCGTTGGCTCGCGAGCCATTTGGTGACCGCGCTGGGTGGATCCGCGCTCGCGATGCTGGCCTGCGGGGTAACCGCCGGAGTGGTCTACGGCATCGCGGCCGGCGATGTGGGCGGCAAACTCGCGATGGTCGTCGCAAGCGCGGCGGTCCAACTCCCGGCGGTCTGGCTGTTGTCGGCCGTGACGCTCTGTGTATTCGGCGTCGCGCCGCGGTTCACACCGGTGGCCTGGGGCGTGCTGATCGGTTTCATCGCTTTGTACCTGATCGGATCGTTGGCCCGGTTCCCGCAGTGGTTGCTCGACCTCGAACCGTTCGGGCACATCCCGAGAATTGGCGCCGATTTCACCGCCGTGCCCTTGCTATGGCTACTGGCCATCGACGTAGGGTTGGTAATTCTGGGCGCCCTGGCTTTTCGGCGCCGCGATCTACGCTGCTAGGAGCGAGATGAAAACCGGGATCCGCGTGACGACGACATCCCTCGGAGGCATTCTCTCGTGGGTGTTGATCCTGCTCTTGCCGGCGGGCACGCTGCACTACTGGCAGGCGTGGGTTTTCATCGCCGTGTTCACGGTGGCGACCATCGTGCCCACGGTCTACCTCAGCAGGGCCAACCCCGCGGCCCTGCAGCGGCGCATGCGTGCCGGCCCGCGGGCCGAACCCCGAACCTCGCAGAAGTTCATCATCACCGCCTCGTTCCTGGGTCTCTTCGCCACGATGGTGTTCAGCGCGCTCGATCATCGGTTCGGCTGGTCGTCGGTACCGGTCTGGCTGTCGCTGCTCGGCGATCTGCTGGTGGCGACCGGGCTCGGCATCGCCATGCTGGTGATCGTCCAGAACAGTTATGCCGGTGCCACGGTCACGGTGGAAGCGGACCAGACCTTGGTGTCCGGCGGCCTGTATCGATTCGTGCGCCATCCGATGTACGTCGGAAACGTGATCATGATGATCGGCATCCCCCTGGCGCTCGACTCGTATTGGGGGCTGCTCTTCGTCATCCCCGGCACCATCGTGCTCGCGCTGCGCATCTTCGACGAAGAGAAGCTCCTCTTCGACGAATTGCCCGGGTACCGCGAATACGCCGAGCGCGTGCGCTATCGGTTGGTTCCCTACCTCTGGTAGCCGGCGCACCGACGGTATTGGCCCGGCGTCGCCGCCACCAGGCGCGACGAACGGTGTTGCGGATCAACGACTTTCGTCGCGTCGGCGCCGAGGCACGGTTCGCGGTGCTTGACCGAGCTAGATCCAGACGCCCTTGCCCACCGCGACCACACCGCCGGCGCTGATCGCGAAGCGCTCGCGGTCCTTCTCCAGGTCCACCCCGACCATCTCGCCCGGCCCCACGACGACGTTCTTGTCCAGGATCGCGTGGCGCACCACCGCGCCACGGCCGACGCGAGCGCCGGGCATGATCACGCTGCCCTCCACGATCGCGCCGTCGTCGACCACAACGTTGGACGAAAGCACCGAGTTGCGCACCGAGGCCGCCGAGATGATGCTGCCGGCGCCCACCACCGACTCCTGCGCGGAACCGCCGTTGACGAACTTGGCCGGCGCCAGGTTCTCCGACTCGCCGCGGATCGGCCAGCGCTTGTTGTAGAGGTTGAACACCGGATGCACCGACACCAGGTCCATGTGTGCGTCGTAGAACGCGTCGAGCGTTCCGACGTCACGCCAGTAGGCCCGGTCACGGTCGGTCGCGCCGGGCACCTCGTTGTCGCTGAAGTCGTACACCGCGGCCATCCCGTCGTCGACCAGTCGCGGGATGATGTCACCACCCATGTCGTGATCGGAATGGTCGTCGTCGGCGTCCGCGCGGATCGCGTCGATGAGCACCTTGGTGGTGAAGATGTAATTGCCCATCGACACGAACGTCGTCTCGGGGTCGTCCGGGGTGCCGGGCGGATCCAGCGGCTTCTCCACGAATTGGCGGATGCGCCCGGACTCGTCGGAGTCGATACACCCGAACGCGGTGGCCTCGCTGCGCGGCACCCGGATGCCGGCGACGGTCGCGCCCGCCCCGCTGTCGATGTGGAACCGGACCATCTGCTCGGGATCCATCCGGTACACGTGGTCGGCGCCGAAAACCACTATGTAGTCGGGGTCTTCGTCGTAGATCAGATTGAGCGACTGGTAGATCGCGTCGGCCGAACCGGTGTACCAGCGCGGACCGAGCCGCTGCTGCGCGGGCACCGGGGTGATGTACTCACCGGCCAAGCCGGACAACCGCCAGTTCTGTGAAATGTGACGGTCCAGTGAATGCGACTTGTACTGCGTCAGAACGCAGATCCGCAAATAGCGGGCGTTGACGAGGTTGGACAGCACGAAGTCGATCAGCCGATAGGCGCCCCCGAAGGGAACCGCGGGCTTGGCGCGATCCGCGGTCAGCGGATACAGCCGCTTGCCCTCACCGCCGGCCAGGACGATGCCCAGCACGTGTGGTGCTTCCCTCATGGTGTCAAACCTATCGGCCGCCGCGAAACGCTGCCAGGGGGAAGGGGCTATTGCCCGCGTTCTGTGGGGCTGTCCGTCAAGGTATTTGGCTGCGGGCGCACCGAGGGCGCCGCCCGGCTCGCGGCCCTCCCCGTCGCGGAACTACCGTGCGGGTATGCGGGTGGCGATGATGACTCGGGAATACCCCCCAGAGGTCTACGGAGGGGCGGGCGTACACGTCACCGAACTCGTCAGCCAATTGCGCCGGCTGTGCGCGGTGGACGTGCATTGCATGGGGGCACCCCGGGCGGGCGCCCAGGGCGTGCAGGTGCACCAGCCCGACCCGCGGTTGCAGGGCGCCAACGCGGCGATGACGACGCTGTCCGCCGACCTGCTGATGGCCAACGCGGCGTCGGCGGCCACCGTAGTGCATTCACACACCTGGTACACCGGCATGGCCGGGCACCTGACCGCGCTGCTCTATGACGTCCCGCACGTGTTGACCGCGCATTCGCTCGAGCCGCTGCGCCCGTGGAAGGCCGAACAACTCGGCGGGGGCTACCGGATCTCGACCTGGGTCGAACACACCGCGGTGCTGGCCGCCGACGCGGTCATCGCGGTGAGCTCAGCGATGCGCGAGGACATCCTGCGCGTCTACCCCGCGCTGGATCCCGGAGCCGTGCACGTCATCCGCAACGGCGTCGACACCGACGTGTGGTGCCCGGCGGCCCCATCGCAGGGCGAGTCGATGCTGGCCGCACTGGGTGTCGATCCGGACCGTCCCCTGGTGGTGTTCGTGGGCCGCATCACCCGGCAGAAGGGCGTCGCGCACCTGGTGGCGGCCGCCCACCGGTTCAGCCCGGAGGCGCAGGTGCTGCTGTGCGCCGGGGCGCCCGACACCCCGGAGATCGCCGAGGAGATTCGGGATGCGGTCGCCGGCCTGGCCCGCGCACGCACCGGCGTCTTCTGGATCCGGGAAATGCTTCCCATCGGCGAGTTGCGCGAAATCTTATCGGCCGCAGCGGTTTTCGTGTGCCCGTCGGTGTATGAGCCGTTGGGCATCGTGAATCTGGAGGCGATGGCCTGCGGGGCCGCGGTGGTGGCCTCGGATGTGGGCGGGATCCCGGAGGTGGTCGCCGACGGGGTCACCGGGACTTTGGTGCATTACGACCCCGGCGATGTGGCGGGCTATCGGGCCGGACTGGCCGAGGCGGTCAACGAGCTCGTCGCCGACCGCGGAAAAGCGCAGCGCTACGGCAAGGCAGGACGCCAACGCTGCGTCGAGGAGTTCTCGTGGGCCCACGTCGCCGAGCAGACCCTGGAGATCTATCGGAAGGTGTGTGCGTAGCACCGCCGAATCGTTCGGCGGCAAGCCCTAGCTGGAGCTTGTGACGCCCTTGAGTTCGTCACCGAGGGCAGCGGCTTCGTCGGGCGTCAGCTCGACGACCAGTCGACCTCCACCTTCAAGTGGTACCCGCATCACGATGCCGCGCCCCTCCTTCGTTGCTTCAAGAGGACCGTCTCCGGTCCGGGGCTTCATCGCCGCCATCGAGTGCTCCCTCCAGGTTCGAGCTGGCCCGCCCGCGCGGACCTGGTCGGCACCGAGCACGCCCGGCCAGCGAACTTCAAGCCATGCCCGGCCACGAACTGACTTATCACCCCTCCATTGTTCCCTATCCAGGTCACCGCTCGTACAAAGACCCACAACTGTGTGCTCAGCGGGCGGTCGCGGGCACCCAGCAACCCCGGATATGGTCGTCGACCATGCCGGTTGCCTGCATCAACGCGTAGGCGGTGGTCGGACCGACGAAGCGGAACCCGCGCCTCTTGAGTTCACGGGCCATGGCCTTCGATTCGTCAGTGGCCGAGGGAATTTCGGATGCGTCGGCCGGGCGTGACCGCGGCGACGGCGCAAACGACCACAGCAGCTCCGCCAGGTCCGCCGGAGTACCCAGCTCCGCGGCCGCGCGCGCGTTGGCGATCGTCGCGTCAATCTTGGCGCGGTTGCGCACGATTCCCTGATCGGCCATCAGCCGCTGCACGTCGCCGTCGCCGTACTCGGCGACCGTCGTGATGTCGAACCCGGAGAACGCGCGCCGGAAATTCTCCCGCTTGCGCAGGATGATCAGCCACGACAGGCCGCTCTGAAAGGCCTCCAGGCTCATCCGTTCGAACAGGGCCACCCCGTCGTGCAGCGGGCGGCCCCATTCCTGGTCGTGGTAATCGCGGTACATCTCGAAGTCCGGCCCGGGCCGAATGGCCGCCCAGCTGCACCGAACCAGCTCGTCTTCACTCACATTCAGTCCTGACGATCCTCGCCCTCGCCGGGTTCCGCCGAATCGTCCTCGGTGTCCTGGTCGGCGGCGGGCGCGGCGTGCGCCTCCACGACCGAGGCCAGCTGGCCGCGCAGGGCCTCCAGCTCGCGGGCGAGGCGGTCCAGCACCCAGTCCACCTCGCTGGTCTTGTATCCGCGCAGCGTCTGGGTGAACTTGACGGCGTCGACGTCGGAGCCGGTCACCCCGTAGGCCGGCAGCACGGTCGCCGTCGTCCCCCGGGGCAGGGGCGGCAGCTGCTCGCCGCGACCGAACAACAGGCTGGCCGCGCCGAACAGGACGATCGCCACCAGCACCAGGACCACCAGGTACAGCAACACCAACGCCACGGGATCGATACTGCCCTATGCCGCCGACACGGCGATGCGCAGCGTGACGGCGTCGGCGGCTATCGGGGCCTGATCGCCTGCATCGGCGGCCGGTCCGCCAGCGACACCGGCGAGGTGTGCTGGGTGTAGCCCTCGCCGTCGGGCCCGTGGGCCACGAACTGGGTCAGGCCGACCCCGGAGTCGGGGATCCCGCAGCGCGACAGCAGGGTCGCGATGACCTGGCGGCTCATCGCGCCCAGCTCGGCCAGCGGTCGGTTGCGGTGCTCCCGCACGCCCAGGTTGACCTGGGCGATCGCGTCCAGCCCCAGCCGGTCGAAGGTGTCCACCAGCAGTCCGATCTCCACGCCGTAGCCCGGGGCGAACGGCACCGACGTCAGCAATTCGCGGGTGGCCGCGTATTCGCCACCCAGCGGCTGCAGCACAGCGCCCAGCTCGGGGCGCAGCGCCGCGAGCAACGGCCGGGCCACCAGCTCGGTGACCCGCCCGCCGCCGGTCGCGCCCGCGCTGCCGCCCACGTCGGCGACGTTGAGGGGCCGCCGGTAGAAGCTCTTGACCAGGTGAATGCCGCGGGAGGGTGGGCAGGTGAGCAGCGGGCCGACCAGCCACGGCACGAACATCGGGTGCGGGTTGATCAGGTCGGAGTCGACGAACACCACGATGTCGCCGCGGGTGGCCGCCAGCGACCGCCACAACGCCTCGCCCTTGCCGGGCCGTATCGGCACCTCGGGCAGCGCCTGCTCGCGACTGACCACGCGGGCGCCGGCGGCGACCGCCCGGATCTCGGTGTCGTCGGTGGAGCCGGAGTCCAACACGATCAGCTCGTCGACCAGCCCGTCGACCAGCGGTGAGATGCTGTCGATCACCGACTCGATGGTGTCTTCCTCGTCGAGGGCCGGCAGCACCACCGAAATGGTCCGCCCGGCCTTGGCCGCCTCCAGCTCGGCGACGGTCCAGCTCGGACGGTTCCAGCTGCGGTCGGCCAGCCAGGTGTCCCCCGGCCTCGCGGCGAGCAACCCGTCGCTGGCCAGATCGCCCGCGACCAGGTCCGACATCGTCATGCGAGCCCCCTCACCGTGCGGGCCGGCCGGCGCGTCCCCTGGATCGAGGCCACCATTTCCAGCACCCGGCGGGTGGCGGCGACCTCGTGCACGCGAAACATCCGCGCACCGGCGGCCGCGGCCAGCGCGGTGGCCGCCAACGTTCCCTCGAGCCGCTCGGTCAATTCCACACCCAGAGTCTCCCCGACGAAGTCCTTGTTACTCAAAGCCATCAGCACCGGCCACCCGGTATCGACGAGATCGCCGACGTGCCGCAACAGCAGCAGCCCGTGGAAGGTGTTTTTGCCGAAGTCGTGCGTCGGGTCGATGAGCACCCGGTCGCGGGCCACCCCGCACGCGACCGCCCGCTCGGCGGCGGCGGTGACCTGGGCGATCACGTCGTCGACGACGCCGCGCGTGGCGGTTCCGTAGTTCACCCGGAACGGGCGCGTGCGCGGCTGCGCGTTGCCGGTGTGCGAACAGACCAGACCCGCCCCGAACTCCGCGGCCACCTCCGGTAGGGCGGGGTCGACGCCTGCCCAGGTGTCGTTGATCAGGTCCGCCCCGGCCGCGCAGGCCACCTTGGCGACCTCCGAGCGCCAGGTATCGGCGCTGATCACGTGGTCGGGATAGGCGTCGCGCAACCATTCGATGAACGGCACCAGCCGGGCGATCTCGGTGTCGGCGTCGACCTCTTGGCCCGGGCCGGCCTTGACGCCACCCACGTCGATGACGTCGGCGCCGTCGGCCACGGCCCGGTGCACGGCCGCCCGGGCGGCCTCGTCGCTGAAGGTCGCGCCCCTGTCGTAGAACGAGTCCGGGGTGCGGTTGACGATCGCCATGATCAGCGCGCGATCGGCTGACACGGGACGGCCGCAGAACGACGATTGCACGCGTCTATGGTGCCTGGTCGCTGAACAGCGTGCAGTGCCAGGTCGCGAGCGTGACGGCACTGCGAAATCCGACTCGCCCTCTCGCAGTGTGGTTACGCTCGCGACCGACCGATCGGCGCGGCCGGCCCTACGGGCGTTTACCCTCGGCCACCTCGTCGGGGTACTCGTCGTAGAACGGCACGTAGCCCTCGTCGCGTCCGGCCAGCACGTAGAGCGGGTCCTCGACGTCGGGACCGTAGGCCTGCTCGCGCAACTCCACCTTGCGGCTTTTGAAGGTCGTGGTCTGCTCGATCGACTCGACCACGCGCACGAACAGCGGCAGCGCGTAGCCGGGCAGCTGCTCGTAGACGGCGCGGGCCAACGACTGCCCGTCGAACTCGGCGCCGTCGCGCAGCTTGACCGCGGCCATCCCGGCGCGACCGCCGGTGCGCGGCACCTCGACCCCGAAGACCGTGCAGTCCTCGACGGAGTCATCGGATGCCAGTGCGGCCTCGACCTGGGTGGTGGCCACGTTTTCGCCCTTCCAGCGGAAGGTGTCGCCCAGCCGGTCGACGAACGCGGCGTGTCCCATGCCCTGCGGGCTCATCACGTCGCCCGTGTTGAACCAACAGTCGCCCTCACGAAAAGCGTTGCGCACCAACTTTTTTTCGCTGGACTCCGGATCGGTGTAGCCGTCGAACGGCTGCAGCCGGTTGACCGGGCTGAGCAACAGGCCCGGCTCCCCGGCCGGCACCCGGCGCACGCGCCCGTCGTCGCCGCGCAGCGGGGCACCGGTGTCGGGGTCGTACTCGACGTAGGCCAACGGCATCGGGAAGACACCGGTGGAGCGGGGCACGTTGAAGACGTTGATGAACGCGGCGTTGCCCTCGCTGGAGGCGTAGAACTCGCAGACGCGCGCGATGCCGAACCGTTTCGTGAACTCGTCCCAGATCTCCGGGCGCAGGCCGTTCCCGGCGATCACCCTGACCTTGTGCGCTCGGTCCGTCGGCTTGGCCGGTTGGTTGAGCAGATACCGGCACACCTCGCCGATGTAGATGAACGCCGTCGCGTCGTTGGCGATGACCTCGTCCCAGAACTTCGACGCCGAGAACGACTTGCCGAGCGCCAGCGTCGCTCCCGACGTGATCACCGACGACAACGCGACCGTCAGCGCGTTGTTGTGGTACAGCGGCAGGCAGCAGTAGAGGGTGTCCGAGCTCTTGAGCCGCAACCCGATGCCGCCGAACGCCGCGAGCGCCTTCAGCCAGCGCAGGTGCGTCATGACGCTGGCCTTGGGGAAACCGGTTGTGCCCGAGGTGAAGATGTAGAACGCGGTGTCCCGGGCGTGCACGGCCGACGCCGACGCCGGGTTGGTGGCCGGGGCGCTCGCCGCGAACCGTTCGAGGTCTTCGACGGTCAGCGTCTGGGTGCCGCCCGAGCCCCCGCAGTCCGCCACGGCGCTGACCAGATCGGTCTCGGCGATGAGCACCTTGGCCTCCAGCAGGCCGAGGCTGTGCGCGAGGACCTCGCCGCGCTGGTGGTAGTTGAGCATGCCGGCGACCGCACCGCACTTGACCGCGGCCAGCATGGCCAGCACGGCGTTGGGCGAGTTGCGCAGCATGATGGCGACGACGTCGCCGTGGCCGACGCCGCGGGCGGCCAGCACCGCGGCGTACCGGTTGGCGGCCGCGTTGGCGTCGCGGTAGGTCAGTTGCTGGTCGCCGAAGCGCAAGAAGATCCGGTCGCCGTAGCGGGCGGCCCGGTCGGCGAACACCGTGCCGATCGATTTCTTGGACCCCGGCTGGGCCGCCAGCCCGGTCAGCACGCCGCGCGCGATCACCGGCAGGTCGGCCAGCACGGCCGGCACCCGAGATGCGATGTCGGTCAGTTTGACCGCCGTGCGCGCTCCCCCGTCACGATCGGACACGTGATCCCCTCGATTCGTTTGGAAAAAGTCAAGCTCGGCGGAAAGCCTAGTAGGGGCTGGGACCGGCCGGCGGGCTCAGCCGGGCGCGCACGCGTCCAGCGCCGCGCCCACCTTGTCGACCAGCACCAATCGGTCCATCGCCACCTGGGAGACGTAACCGGTGTCGAGCAAGCCGCACAACCACGTCCACAGCCCCTCGTAGTGGCCGACGGGGTCCAGCAGCACGATGGGTTTGTCGTGGAGACCGAGGTAGGCCGTCGTCCAGGTGTCGAGCAACTCGTCGAGGGTGCCGATGCCGCCCGGCAGCGCGATGAACGCGTCGGCGCGGTCTTCCATGATCTGCTTGCGCTCGTGCAGGGTGTCGCTGACGATCAGCTCGTCGGCGTCCGCGTCGGCGATCTCGCGCCGCATCAAGACCTGGGGGATGACGCCGACGGTCCGGCCCCCGCGGGCCCGCGCCGCGCTCGCCACCGCGCCCATCGCCGAAACGCGGCCACCGCCCCACACCAGCGTCCAGCCGCGCTCCGCGATCGACTCGCCGAGTTCTGCAGCGACACCGAGCAATTCGGGATGCTGCGGACCGGACGCGCAGTACACACACACCGCCCACTCGCGGGCTGAATCGCGTTCCCCGGGCATATCCGCCAAAGGTAGACCAATTGCGATCACCGCTCATATGTGGGGCTTTCGCCGTGCCGGCGGGCCCGCGCGCCATAAAATCCGGCAGTGCCGATTCGATGGAACGTCCCCCAACATGCGACGGCCTCAGAGCGGCTGGATGCGGCGTTGGCCGCGGGGGGCCGGGGAGCGGCGGTGTTGGGGCCCGACGGCGTCGGCAAATCCACCTTGGCCCGCGTGGCCGCCGAGCACTTCGCCGGTCAACATCCCGACACGCTCGTCCGCTGGGTCACCGGCACCCCGACCGAACGCGCGGTGCCCTTCGGGGCCTTCAGCCACCTGGTGCAGATCGCCGACATCGGCAAGCCGGCCGCGCTGCTGCGGGCCGCGCGCGCCTCGCTGGGCGGCGACGACCTGCTGCTCGTCGTCGACGATGCCCACCACCTGGACGTGCTGTCGGCCACGCTCGTCTACCAGCTGGCGCGGGCCGGGGCGGTGCGGCTGATCGTCACCGCCCGCGCCGACGCCTCCCCCGATGCGATCGCCGCGCTGTGGAGCGACGGCCTGCTCGACCGGATCGATATCGAGCCGCCCGGCGGGACGACGCCGCCCGCGGAGGTGGACGCCTTCCTCGCCGAGCTGCCCGCGCCGGCCCGGTCGGTGCTGGAGTATCTCGCCGTGTGCGAGCCGCTGTCGCTCGCCGACCTGACCGTGCTGGCCGGCGACGGCGCGGTGGCCGAGGCGGTCAAGTGGGGCGCCGCCGAGACCCGGGTGCGGGGCGGGGCCTCCGAGGACCCCGTCGTCTACACGGCCCACCCGCTGTTCGCCGAGCGGACGCTGGCCGCGCTCGACCCCGACGACGCGCGACAACGACGCACCGAGCTGGTCACGTTGCTGTCGCAGCGTCCATCCGAGCATCTCAGCGACCGGCTGCGGGTGATGTCGTTGGCGCTGGACAGCGACGCGCGCCGACGGCCCGCCGACGTCGTCGCCGCCGCGCAGCAGGCGCTGAGGCTGGGTGACATGGCGCTGGGCGAGCGGCTGGCCCGCTCGGCGCTCGAGCGCTCCGGCGGGCTGGCGGCGCGGCTCGCGCTCGCGCACGCGCTGGGATGGCAGGGCCGCGGCCGCGAGGCCGATGCGCTGTTGGCCGACGTCGACTCCGCCGGATTGACCGAAGCCGCCCTGATGGAGTGGGCGTTGCTGCGGGCGGCGAACCAGTTCTGGATGCTGAGCGAGCCGGAGCGTGCGACGGCGTTCTTGCGGACCGTTCGCAATCGCGTCGCGGATGCCGGGCCGCGGACCACGCTGGACGCGCTGAGCGCGACCTTCGCGATGAACGCGGGCAACGTCGGGCACGCGGTCAAGGTCGCCGAGGAGGTGCTGGCCTCGGCGTCGGCCGACGACCAGGCGGTGGCCTGGGCCGGCAGCGCGGCCGCGTTGTGCGCGGCGCGGCGGGGCCGGTTCGGTGACGTCGAGCCGTTGGCGCAGCGCGCCCTGGGAGCCGAACATCCCGGGCTGCTGCGCTTCACCATCGGGCTGGGCCAGACGACCACGTTGTTGATGGCGGGCAGGCTCGACGAGGCCCGCCAATTGGCCCGGCAGTTCACCGATTTCGCCGAACTGCAGCAGCCGGGCCGCGCGATCGGCGAGGTGCTGCTGGCGCATGTGCTGCTTGCCGGCGGCGAATTCGCTTCCGCGGCAGATATTTTGATCCCGGCGACCGCCACCCTGGAACGCACCGGCTATTCGTGGGGGCCGCTGTCGCTGACGCTGCTGGCCACCGCGCTGTCCCAGCTCGGAGATACCGCCGCCGCGGCAAAAGCGTTGAGCAGGGCCGAATCCCGGCACGGAACCAAGTCGGCATTGTTCGCCCCCGAGCTCGGGGTGGCGCGCGCGTGGCGGCTGGCGTTGCTGCGCGACTCGCACGGCGCGGTGGCCGCCGCGCGCGAGGCCGCCCGCGCGGCCGAGCGCGGCGGTCAGCGCGCCGTGGCGGTGCGCGTCTGGCACGAGGCCGTGCGGTTGGGCGACAGCCGGGCCGGCGATCCGTTGGCCCGGCTCTGCGACGAGATCGATTGTGTCGTGGGCAGAATCGCGTTGGCCCACGCCCGCGCGCTCACTGCGGGCGATGCCGAGGCGTTGCGGGCGGTGTCGGACGAGCTGACCTCGATCGGGATGCACGCGGCCGCCGCCGACGCTGCCGCGCAGGCTCGACGCTGCGGCGGCTAGCCGGCCAGGTAGCGGCGCAGCATGTCCACCGCCGCGGTGATGTTGGCGACCGCCACGCGTTCGTCGCGCCGGTGCGCCAAATTCGGGTCGCCGGGGCCGAAGTTGACCGCCGGTATACCCAGCGCGGCGAACCGCGCGACGTCGGTCCAGCCGTACTTGGCCCGCACGTTGCCGCCCGCCGCCTCGACCAACGCCTTGGCGGCGGGCTGGGACAGCCCGGGCATCGCCCCGGCCGCGGCGTCGGTCTGTTCGATGTGCACGTCCAGTCCGGCGAGCACGTCGTGCACGTGTTGCAGCGCGTCGGGCGCCGACCGGTCCGGGGCAAAGCGGAAGTTGACCGTCACCGCGGCCGCATCGGGAATGACGTTGCCCGCCACCCCGCCGTCGATGCGCACGGCCGACAAGCCCTCGCGGTACGTGCAGCCGTCGATGTCCACGCTGCGCGCCTGGTATGCGGCCAGCCGTTCGAGCACGGCACCCAGTTTGTGAATGGCGTTGTCCCCCAACCAGGATCGCGCCGAGTGGGCGCGGGTCCCGGTGGCGCTGACGACCACGCGCAGGGTGCCCTGGCAACCGGCTTCGATGTAGCCGCCCGTCGGTTCGCCCAGGATGGCCACGTCCGCGGCCAGCCAGTCCGGCAGTTCGCGTTCGATGCGGCCCAAACCGTTTGCCGCCGCATCGATTTCCTCGCAGTCGTACATCACCAGCGTCAGATCGTGCACGGGTTCGGCGACGGTGGCGGCGAGATGGAGGAACACGGCGTCCCCGGATTTCATGTCGGCGGTGCCGCAGCCGTGCAGCTCGCCGCCCTCGTGACGGCTGGGCAGGTTTCCGGCCACCGGGACGGTGTCCAGGTGGCCGGCCAGCAGCACCCGCGACGGCCGCTGGTGTCGGGTTCGCGCCAACACGGCGTTGCCGTTGCGGACGATCTCGAAGCCGGAGGTCTGAGCGCGCAGCGCGGCCTCGACCTCGTCGGCCAGGCGCGCCTCGTTCCTCGATTCGCTGGGGATGTCGACCAGCGCCGCGGTCAGCGCGATCGGATCCCCGCGTAAGTCCAGCACGGTCTCAGGGTAGTGGCGATCGCAAGCGCGGCGGAGCCGGGCGCGGCGGGTCGCCACCATCTGACCCAGTGGCGATCGCAAGCGCGGCGGAGCCGGGCGCGGCGGGTCGCCACCATCTGACCCAGTGGCGATCGCAAGCGCGGCGGAGCCGGGCGTAGCGGCTACACGAGCAACCGCGTGGGCATCACCGTCGGCTTGACCCCGTAACGCGGGCCCATGCCGTAGCCGCCGCGCCCGGCCGAGGCCACCGCCGGCATGCCCGTCGCCCACGTCGTGTGCGGCTCTTCGACCGGCGCGGTCCACCCCGAACCCACGGCCGTCGCGGCGGCAGGCGCAGGCGTGGCCGCGGACCACGCGGCGGGCGTCGACAAGCCGCCGACCGGTGAGGCCGACGCCATGCTCGCCAGCACCGGCGCGGCGCCGACGCCCGCGGTGCTCGCCGGGGCCGCCGCGCCCACCAACATGCCGCCGCCGATTGCACCCCCCACATCGCTGGCCGTGCCGGTGGCCGCCGCCACGTCGAGGGTGTGGTTGTAAAGGATGTTGGACACCATGGTGTTGAACACGTTCCAGGCCACCACGTCGAAACCGGCGTTGCCGACGTTGTTCACCACCGGGTTGCCCAAGAAGCTGTCCAGCCCGCTCAGTGCCGACGGCGGGTCGGCCAGCGGGGCCGCCAGTGCCCGAACCGCGTTGGGCGCGTTGGTGACGGTCTGCTGGAGGCCGCTCGTCTGCGCGCCCGTGGCCGCGGCCTGGGAAACGGCCGCGGCCTGCGCCCCAAGTCCGCCCGGGTTGTTCGTCGGCGCCGGCGAGGTCAGGGGGCTCAACTTGGCCGCGGCCGCCGACGCCGCCGCGTAGCCATACATCGCGGCGGCATCCTGGGACCACATTTCGCCGTACTGCGCCTCGGTGGCCGCGATGGCCGCGGTGTTCTGACCCAAGACGTTCGTTGCGATCAGGGCCGCGAGTTGGGCCCTGTTCGCCGCGATCAGCGGGGGCGGGACCGTCATCGCAAATGCCGCCTCGTAGGCCGCGGCCGACGCCATGGCCTGGGAGGCCGCCTGTTGCAGCTGGGCGGCGGTGGTGTGCATCCACGTGATGTATGGCTCGACCGCGGTGGCCATTGCGGACGAGGAGGGCCCGATCCACTCCTCGCCGGTCAGGTTAGAGATCGCCGACTGGCTGGCCGAGGCCGTCGTACTCAATTCGTCGGCGAGGCTGCTGAAGGCCGCCGCGGCGGCCATCATCGGCGCCGCCCCCGCCCCGGTGTACATGCGGAGGGAGTTGATCTCGGGGGGAAGTGCTCCAAAGTCGAAAGACATTGCGTCGCTCCTATTCTCGGTTGTGGTTCGTGGGGTGCTAGATGGCTGGCTTGGGCATGACGGTCGGCTTGACCCCGTAGCGCGGCGCGCCGAGGCCATATCCGCCGCGTCCGCTCGTGGCCATCGACGGCAGGCCGCCCGGCACGGTCGTCACCGGCGCGGCGTGGGGCGCGGCGCTGGTAAAGCCCGCACCGACCAATTGCGTCGGGGTGGCGTTCACCGACGGGACACCGCCGGCCGCCCAACTGGGCGGCACCGACAACGCGCCGATCGCGGGCCCGCGGCCCATGCTCGCCAGCACCGGCGCGGCACCCACGGCGGCGGGGGCCGCCGGCGCGGGCGCTGACGCCGAGGTGAGCCCGGGAGTGAAGTTGGGAATCCCCGAGGCGCCGACGACGGGAGCGAATTGCCCCTCCCCCAGGGTGATGAAGTCCGACGCGGCGGCACCGACGTTCTGGCCCCACCCGATCCCGGTCCCGAGGGTGGTGCTCCCCGGGGGCGGGGGGTCGGCGGCCGCAGTCGGTCCGGCGGCAAACGGCGACAGCGACGAGGCGGCGGTCGTCACCCGATTCGCGGTTTCGGTCTCGCCATAGGAACCGGCGCTGGTGTCCAGGTTGTTGACCATCGTCTGGTGGATCGCCTTCGCCTGGGCGCTGACCTGCTGATACCAGGCGCCGTAGGCGGAAAACTGCGCGGCCTGCAGCGCGGACACTTCGTCGGCCGCCGCCGGGGCGATGCTCGTGGTGGGCGCCGCGGCGGCGGCGTTTTGGGCGTCCATCGAGGAGCCGAGCGCTTCGAGCATGCTCGCCGCGGCCATCAGCGCCTCGGGCCGTGTGGTGACAAAGGACATGGTGTTCTCCTTCTCTAAACGAGCCGGCCCCTTGCGGACCCGCGCCGGTGGCTCCCCACCAGGCTCAGGACGTGACCAGCCGATCCCCGGGACCGAGGTACCCCGAAACGGCCGAGTTCACGCGGTTGACCTGGCAAGACGGTGGGCCTCGACACGCACAGCGCAGCGGCCGCGCGGCCAGGGCCTCCGAATCACGTTGCGCGGGCCAGCGTTTCACAGGCGGCGGTGCACTCCGTGTATTTCGCGGCGTCCGGTTCCGCGTTGCCGTGCAGGGTGGACGGACCTACGCAACCACCCAGGAAGTAACCTGACCGCCGTGACTGGAGCTGCAGGTATCGGGCTGGCAACGCTGGCCGCCGACGGATCGATCCTCGACACATGGTTTCCCGCACCGGAACTGAGCGGATCGGGCACGGGTGCCACGTCGCGACTCGCGCTGTCCGACGTTCCCCCCGAACTGACCGCATTGATCGGCCGGGACGACGACCGCGGCACCGAGACCGTCGCCGTGCGCACGGTGATCGGCTCGCTCGACGAGGCGGCCGCCGACGCCTACGACGCCTACCTGCGGCTGCATCTGCTGTCGCACCGGCTGGTGGCGCCGCACGGGCTGAACGCCGGCGGCTTGTTCGGGGTATTGACGAATGTGGTCTGGACTAATCGCGGGCCCTGCGCCGTCGACAGGTTCGAGGCCGTGCGGGCCCGCTTGCGCCGCCACGGACCGGTGACGGTCTACGGCGTCGACAAGTTCCCGCGGATGGTCGACTACGTGTTGCCGACCGGGGTGCGCATCGCCGACGCCGACCGGGTGCGCCTCGGCGCCCACCTGGCCCCGGGGACGACGGTGATGCACGAAGGCTTCGTCAACTACAACGCCGGCACGCTGGGAGCGTCGATGGTGGAGGGCCGCATCTCGGCCGGCGTGGTGGTGGGCGACGGCTCCGATGTCGGCGGTGGGGCCTCGATCATGGGCACGCTGTCCGGCGGTGGCACCGAGGTCATTTCGATCGGCAAGCGGTGCCTGCTCGGCGCCAACGCCGGCCTGGGCATCTCACTGGGCGACGACTGCGTCGTGGAAGCCGGCCTCTATGTCACGGCGGGCACCAAGGTCATCACACCCGAGGGCAAACAGATGAAGGCGCGGGAGTTCTCCGGCGGCAATAACCTGTTGTTCCGGCGCAATTCGCTGAGCGGGGCCGTGGAGGTGGTGGCCCGCGGCGGCCAGGGCATCGCCCTCAACGAGGACCTGCACGCCAACTAACCGACGCCGAGCGCCGTGCCGTTGGTTTCGGGCAGCAGGTAGGTGCACGCCAGGCTGACCGCTGTGAGGGCGGCCAGCATGAATCCGATCGCCCAGCTGCCGTATGTCGCCTGCAGGGTCCCGGCGATCAGCGGCGGCGACGCGCTACCGACGATGCCGGCGAGGTTTTGCGCCAGCGCCGTTCCGCTGTAGCGGTAGCGGGTGGCGAACAGTTCGGGGATGAACGCCGCCGTCGGGCCGGAGCCGATCGCCGCGGCCGTGCACATGCCGACGATCGCCACCGCGTACCCCAGGGGTTTGCCGGTGTTCAGCAGCGGCATCACCAGAAACGACCACAGCAGACAACAGCTCCACCCCACCAGCATGATGCGACGGCGCCCGAGCCGGTCGCACAGAGTGGCCGAGAGCGCCATGAACGCCATGCTCGCGACCCCGCACAGCGCGCCGACGAACCAGATGAAGTTGCGCGAATACCCCAGGTGGGAGTGCGCGTACATGGCCAGATAGGTGTGGGCCATGTAGATGAACCCCAACGCGCCGAGGATGCTGCCCGCGGCCAGCGCGATCTCACGGCGCTGCAAGCGCAGCAGCTCCGCGAGCGGGGTTTTGGGGATCAGCTGCCGCGCCTTTTCCTCCGCGAACACCGGGGTCTCCTCGATGTTCAGGCGCACATACAGCGCGAGCCCGACCAACACCGCGCTGAGCAAAAACGGCACCCGCCATCCCCACTGCAGGAACGCCGCACTGCCCTCGCCGATGGTGAGGTTGACCGCGAGAAAGGTCGCACTGCTCAGCACGGCCGCGATGCCGCCGCCCATCAAGGTGAACACGCCGTATCGGCCGCGCCGGTCGGCCGGGGCGTATTCGGCACTCAGCAACGCCGACCCCGCCCATTCGCCGCCTACGGCGAATCCTTGCAGCAGCCGAAGCGCGACCAAGATCAGCGGCGCGGCGGCACCGATCACCCCGGAGCTGGGGACCAGGCCCACGCACACCGTTGACACGCCCATGATCAGCAGCGTGGCGACCAGGGTCTTCTTGCGCCCCAGCCGATCCCCGAAGTATCCGAACACCGCCGCACCGAGGGGCCGGGACAAAAAAGCCGTCGCGAACGTCCCCATCGAGGCGATCGTGGCGCCGGAGGGGCTGAGGTGCGGGAAGAACACCATCGGGAACACCAGTGCCGCGGCGGTCCCGTAGATCATGAAGTCGTAGAACTCGATCGCCGAGCCCACGAGGCAGGCGATGGCGATCCGCCGCATCGGCGTGGGCGCCGTTACGACGGTCGCGGCGGCGCCGGCGGGGGGTACGTTCCGTCCTTGCACCGTTACGACGGTACCTGCCGCCGCTCGGACCGCGGGCGTAACGGGACTGCGAAGAATCGCGCTGAAATTCGCGGTGTGGGTAGGCTCGCGCGCAAGGCGCTCAGCCGTCGGACAGCAGCTCCTTTTTGAGGACCTTGCCCATGGCGTTGCGGGGCAGTGCGTCGACGACGCGCACCTCGCGTGGCCGCTTGTGTACCGAAAGTTGTTGCGCGACATAGTCGATCAGTTCGTCGCCGTTGGCGGATCCGACGATGTAGGCGATGATGCGCTGACCCAGGTCCGCGTCGGGCATCCCGACCACCGCGGCCTCCTGCACGCCCGGATGGCCGAGCAACACCGTCTCGATCTCGCCCGCACCGATGCGGTAGCCGCCGGACTTGATCAGGTCGACCGACTCGCGTCCCACGATGCGGTGCATCCCCCCGCCGTCGATGACGGCGACGTCACCGGTGCGATACCAGCCGTCGGCGTCGAACGCCTCGGCGGTGGCGTCCGGCCGGTTCAGGTAGCCGTCGAACATCATCGGACCGCGAACGTGGAGCTTTCCCACGGTTTCGCCGTCGTGCGGCACCGCGCCGCCGTCGTCGTCGAGCACCCGCGTCTGCACCCCGGCCAGCGGCAGGCCGACCCACCCCGGGCGCCGCTCGCCGTCGGCCCGCGTCGAAATGGTGATCAGCGATTCCGAGGCGCCGTAGCGTTCGACGGGCTGGTGTCCGGTGCGGGCGGCCAACCGGTCGAACACCGGAACCGGCAGCGGTGCGCTTCCGGAGACCAGCAGCCGCGCCGGGCCCAGCGCCCGGGCGGCCGCCTCGTCGGCCCCGACCCGCGACCACACGGTGGGCACGCCGAAAAACAGCGTGCCGCCGAAGTCGGTGCGGGCCGCGGCGTAGCCCTCCGGCGTCGGTTTCCCGGTGTGGATGAAGCGATTCCCGATCCGCAACGAGCCGAGCAGTCCCAGCACCAGGCCGTGCACGTGAAAGAGCGGCAAACCGTGCACCAGGATGTCGTCGGCCGTCCATTGCCAGGCTTGCGCCAGCGCGTCGAGGTCGGCAGCGATCGCGCGCCGGCTCAGCACCACCCCTTTGGGCAACCCGGTGGTGCCCGAGGTGTAGATGATCATCGCGGTGGCGTCCGGCGAGGGCTCGGGATAGCGGTGCCAGGAGCGGGCGTGCAGCCGCACCGGGATGTGCGGCAGTCCCCCGGTCTCGTCGGGCGCCGCCCCGAGCCAGGCTTGGGCTCCCGAGTCCGTGAGCATGTGGCGGCGTTCGGCGGCGCCGACGTCGGCGGGCACCGGGACGAAGGGCACACCCGCGATCAGGCAGCCGGTGACGGCCAGCACCGTCGCGGCGGTCGGGGCGGCCAGGATGGCGACGCGGCCCGCGCCGCCCACCCGTTCGGCCACCGACGTCGCGGCTCCGGCGAGGTCGCTGCGGCTGAGCACGGTGCCGTCGATGCGCACCGCGTCGGCGACATCGGTGGCGGTCAGGACCGAGGGATCAAGGGACGCCAGCAGCACGTCAGCAGGCTACCCGGCGCCGGACGAGGTCAGCCCCGCTCGTCCCAGATCTTCATCAGGGTGGACAGGATCTCCTCGCCGCGCCCCAGCCCGCCGAGGTGGCTTTCGCCCGGGAGCACGATCAGCTCGCAGTCGGGCAGCCTGGCCACGACGTGCTGGCCGTGGGCGAACGGCACGATGTGGTCGCTGTCGCCGTGCCACCAGCGCACCGGGACCTTGACCTCGTCGAGCCGAAATCCCCAGTCCCCGGTGAACAGGATGATGTCGTTGAAGGGGGCCGCCAGCTGCTTGCGGCTGCCGTTGAGCAGGTCGTCGAGGAACATGGCCCCGAACTCGGGCCGGGTCAGCAGGCGCCGGTCGCCCTCGGGCGATATCGCGGCATACAAATACAGCGCGGGGTTCGCGACCGGGCGGATCGCCCGGACCACCAGGCTCGCACCGATCCTCAGCGGGTCACCGCCCAGCCGCAGCAGGGGCGCCACCCGCTTGCCCAAGTTCATCAGGCCGCTGGTGATCCCCTCGTCGCCGAGGAAGGGCGCGACGCCGCCGAGGATGCCGGCGGCGACGACGCGCTCGGACAGCACCGCGCCCGAGGCGAGCGCGTACGGGCCGCCGCCGGACAGGCCGATGACGGCCATCTTGTCGATGCCGAGCGTGTCCGCGATGGTCCGCAGGTCCTCGGCGAACGCGCGGATGTTCTCGTACCGATGTGGTGTCGACGAGCCGATCCCGGGGCGGTCCAGGCCGATCAGCCGGATCTTGTGGTTCTCGGCGTACAGGCGGGCCTCGGTGGGGATCTGGCGGCGCGCGCCGGGAGTGCCGTGCAGCCAGAAGACCGCGCGGCCCTGCGGATCACCGAATTCGGCGAAGCCGATCTGGCGGTCTTCGCCGACGGCGACGTTTCCTTCGAGTTTGGGGCGGGCGATCTCGATGGCCATGTCAGCAGCTTGGCATGGGACGCACGGTTTACCAAAGGTGGACCGGGCCGGTGCCCGACGGGCTCAGCGCTAAGGCGCCAGGTCGGCGTCGGATTCCCCTCTGGCGCAGGGCATTTCGTGGAGCGGAGCCCGTCACGCGGGGACGCCGATGGCCATCGGCTCCATGTACTGGTGTAGCCCGCCGATTCCGCCGCCCTCGCGGCCCAGCCCGCTGAGTTTGAAGCCGCCGAATGGCGCGCCGCCCGGGCCGCAGCCGTTGACCGCGATCTGTCCGGTACGGATGCGGCGTGCGACGCCGACGGCGCGGTCGACGTCGCCGCCCCATACCGCCCCGGAGAGGCCGTATTGCGAATTGTTCGCGATGGCGACGGCGTCGTCGTCGTCGCGGTAGCGCAGCACCGTCAACACCGGACCGAACACTTCCTCTTGCGCGATGGTCGAATTCGGCTCGACGTCGGACAGAATCGTCGGTTCGAAGTAGAACCCGACGTCCAAGCCGGCCGGACGGCCGCCGCCGGTCACCAGCTTCGCCCCGTCGTCGAGAGCACCGGCGACGTGGGCCTCGACCCGGTCCCGCTGCGCCGCGCTGATCAGGGGGCCCATCTGCACGTCGGGATCGGCGGGATCGCCCACCTTGACCTCACGCGCCAGCGCGGCGAGCCGGTCGACGACGTCGTCGTGCAGCGAATCGGGCAGCAGCAGCCGGCTGTGCAGGATGCAGGCCTGCCCGGCGTGCAGCGAGCAGCAGTCGAACAGCATCTGCTGCAGCATCTCGTCGGTGACCTGCGCGTCGTCCAGGACGATGCTCGCGGACTTGCCGCCGAGCTCGAGCAGGATCCGCTTCATCGTGTCGCCGGCGGCGGACATGACCTGGCGGCCGACCACCGAGCTGCCGGTGAAGCTCACCATGTCGATCCGCGGATCGCTGGTCAGCAACCTGGCCGCCTCGACCCCGGAGGGGGTGACGACGTTGACCACGCCCGGCGGGATGTCGGTGTGTTCGTCGATGATCCGCGCGAGCGCCAGCCCGGCCAGCGGGGTCAGCGGCGAGGGCTTGAGCACGACGGTATTGCCTGCGGCCAGAGCATGATTCAGCTTCATCACGTTGAGGCAGTGCGGGAAGTTCCACGGGGTCAGCACCGACACGACACCCAGGGGTTCATGGCGCAGCAACGTGGTGCCGGCGCCCATCCCGGTGACCTCTTCGTCCTTCAACTGGGTGGCCAGCTGGGCGGCGTGCATCGACATGAAGCCGGCGCCGTCGATCTGCATGATGCGTTCGTTGGCAACGCAGCCCCACTCCACCTGGGACAGCGCGAAGAAGTCGTCGGCCTGTTTGCTCAGCGCCTCGCCCAACTGGTTGAGGCACCCGGCGCGCTCCTCGGCGCTCACGGTGCGCCAGGGTCCGCTGTCGAACGCGCGGCGCGCGGCGGCGATCGCCTCACCGACCTGGGCGACGCTGGCGTCGGGCGCGGTGGCGATCACGTCCTCAGTCGACGGAGAGATGTCGTCATAGCGGCCGTCCTGCGGCTCGACCCAGTCGCCATCGATGTAGAGCGGATAGGACTGAACAAGGGCGGGCGAATCGGCCATGTGCTTCCTCCGGTCATCTGATCACTTGGTGTACCCGTCCCAGCGGCCGCCGTCAATCGTCACTTGCACGAATTCCGGAGCTCCTCGTGCACTTTGCTGTTGTATTGACAGCATGCGACGGCGCAGAGTACACACATCTCGCGAGACAGATCGCATCAATCTGTCGGATCAAGGTGTTCTGCGAGAGGGGCTTGCTACGTGACCGACCCAGAATCCGTCAGCGCCAGGGTGCGGGCCCTCGTCGGGCAGCCGACCGGCGGCACCGGGAAGCCGTCGGTGGCGCCGGACCCGGTGAACCAGCCGATGATCCGGCACTGGGCGTACGCGATGGCCGACATGAACCCGGTGTACCTCGACCCGGAGTTCGCGGCCTCGTCCCGGTTCGGCGGCATCGTGTCGCCACCGGTGATGCTGCAGACGTGGACGATGCCATCGCCGATACTGGAGGGAATCGGCGAGCGTGGCGGGGCACCGATCGAGATCAAAAGCAACCCAACGGAATTCCTCGACGAGGCCGGCTACACCAGCACGGTGGCGACCAATTCGGAGTTCGAGATCGAGCGTTACCCTCGGCTGGGCGATGTGATCAGCGCGACGACGGTCTACGAATCGGTCTCCGACGAGAAGAAGACGGCGCTGGGCACCGGTTTCTTTCTGACGTGGCTGACCACCTACACCGACCAGAACGGCGAAGTGTTGGGGCGGCAGCGATTCCGGGTGCTGCGATTCAGGCCGGCGAACTGATGGCGGCCCGTCTGGCGCCGGCGATCACCCCGGACACCGAATTCTTCTGGAATGGATTGCGGGAGAACAAACTCCTGATTCAGCGGTGCGGCGGCTGCGGGCAGCTCCGCCACCCGCCCAGGCCAATGTGCCCGCACTGCCGTTCTCTCGAGTGGGACACGATCGAGGCCTGCGGCCTCGGCACGGTGTACAGCTACGTGATGCCACACGAACCCAAGTTCCCGTTCTTCGACTATCCCTACGTCGTCGCGCTGGTGGAACTCGAGGAAGGGGTGCGGCTGGTGTCCAACCTGACCGGCATCGATCCGTCCGACGTGACAACCGGTTTGGCGGTGGAAGTCTACTACCAGACGTTCGACGACGGCCTCGTGTTGCACCAATTCCGGTGCCGCGCAATCGATTCGGAAGGACAGGCATGACGACCACCGCGAACCGCACTTTGCAGTGGCGGGACATTTCGGTCGGTGACGAGGTCACGCCCCTGGAAATCCCGATCACCACCACGATGATCGTTGCCGGCGCGATCGCCACCCGTGACTTCATGCCCGTGCATCACGACCGTGACTACGCCAAGCAGCGGGGTTCGCCGAACTTGTTCATGAACATCCTGACCACCAACGGCTATTGCGTACGCTTCCTCACCGATTGGGCGGGGCCCGAGGCGATGGTCAAGAACCTGTCGATTCGCCTGGGCGTGCCGTGCTTTCCGGACGATCCGCTGCGGTTCACCGGCAGCGTCACCGGAAAGCGTGAAGGCTCGGGGGGCGAGAACTTTGTCGAGGTGACCTTCGCGGGGGCCAACAGCCTGGGCGACCACGTCTCCGGCACCGCGGTGCTCAGCCTGCTCGACGGGCCGGGCGCATGAGCCGGACGCGTCCGGGCAGCCTTCCCGGAAGCTGCGCCATCGTGGGGATCGGTCAGACGGAGTTCTCCAAGGAATCCGGGCGCAGCGAACTGCAATTGGCGTGCGAGGCCGTCAGCGCCGCGCTGGATGACGCCGGCCTGACCCCCGGCGACGTCGACGGCATGGTCACGTTCACCATGGATTCCAGCGACGAGATCGACATCGCACGCAACGTGGGCATCGGCGATCTGAGCTTCTTCTCCCGCGTGCACCACGGCGGGGGCGCCGCCGCCGGCACCGTGGTGCACGCGGCGATGGCGGTCGCCACGGGCGTGGCCGATGTCGTGGTGTGCTGGCGTGCCTTCAACGAACGCTCCGGGTTCCGGTTCGGCGGCAGTGGGCGCAGCATGGCCGAAACCCCGTTGTTCATGGCGCATTACGCGCCGTTCGGGCTGCTCACTCCCGCGGCCTGGGTCGCGATGCACGCCCAGCGGTACATGTCGACGTACGGCGTCACCAACTCCGACTTCGGCCGGATCGCCGTCGTCGACCGAAAGCATGCGGCGACAAACCCCGACGCCTGGTTCTACCAGCGCCCGATCACGTTGGAAGATCATCAGAATTCGCGCTGGATCGTCGAACCGGTGCTGCGGTTGCTGGACTGCTGCCAGGAGAGCGACGGCGGTGTCGCGCTCGTCGTCACCAGCGCCGAACGCGCCCGCGACCTGCGGCAGCCCCCGGCCATCATCACCGCGGCCGCGCAGGGCGCGGCCTACAACGGCGAGATGATGACGAGCTACTACCGCGACGACATCACCGGTCTGCCCGAGATGGGGGTGGTGGCCCGCCAGCTGTGGCGCGATTCGGGCCTCAAGCCGCAAGACATCCAAACCGCCTTCATCTACGACCACTTCACGCCGTTCGTGTTCACCCAGCTCGAGGAACTGGGCTTCTGCGGGCGCGGCGAGGCCAAGGACTTCGCCACCGTCGAGCGACTGTCGTTAGGCGGCGATCTTCCGATCAACACCAACGGCGGCCTGTTGGGTGAGGCGTACATCCACGGGATGAACGGCATCACCGAAGGGGTGCGCCAGGTCCGCGGCACCTCGCACAACCAGGTCGACAACGTCGAACACGTTCTGGTCACCTCCGGAACCGGCGTGCCCACCAGTGGGCTGATCCTCGCGCCGGCGGGCTGAGGGGACGTTGGTCTTGTGACGACTCAACCGGCCCAGGCCGCAGACACCCGCGAGCTCATCGTCGAATCGGCGTTCACGTGTTTCGGCAAGCAGGGATTGGACAAGGCGACGATCGTCGACATCGCCAAGCAAGCGAGGGTATCCCGCAGCACCATCTATGAGTACTTCAGCGACAAGGCCGCGATTGTCGAGGCGTGCGCCGAGCACGCGTCGCAGCAGTTCTACCGCGAGATGACCAAGGCGATGAGCCGCGGCAGCACGCTGGAGGACAAGCTCAGTCGCGCAGCGGTATTCGTCACCCAGGCGCGGCGGACCATTGCCTCCGAGAAGTATTTTGACGAGGATGCGATCAGCCTGTTGCTGACCAAGGACGCCCGCGTGCTGCTGCGCGAATGCGTCGAGTTCTTCGCCCCGTACCTGTCGGCCGCCAGGCTCACGGGCGAGGTGCGCAAGGATCTCGACGTCGAGGCGGCCGGCGAGTGGTTCGCACGGATCCTGTTCTCGCTCTTCAGCACTCCGTCGTCGACCCTGGACATGGACGATCCCGACGTGGCCGCGGAGTTCGTGCGCGCCCACGTGGTGCGCGGCTTCGCCAGCGACCGGCCGCGGCCCCGCCGCGCTCAGTGAAGCGGCTTTGCGTGTCAATCGTCGGCTTTGCGTGTGAATCCTGGGTTGGGATCATCGGCGTGTCGCCGCCGTAGGCTCACACTCGAAGCCGTGAGCGCACACTCAACGCGACCGGCTCAGCGCCCGACCAAAGCCCGCAAGAAGAACGTCAGGTTGGCGGGCCGCTCGGCCAGTCGCCGCATGAAGTACCCGTACCACTGCGTGCCGAACGGCAGATACACGCGCACGTGGTTACCGGCCCCGGTGAGGCGGCGCTGCTCGTCGTCGCGGATGCCGTACAGCATCTGGTATTCGAATTCGCCGGCGCCACGGCCCGATTCGCGGGCAATGGCGCTGGCCGCGTTGATCACAGCCGGGTCGTGGGAGGCCACCATCGGGTAGCCAGTCCCGGTCATCAGCACCCGCAGGCAGGCCAGGTACGCCTCCGTCACCTCGGCCCGCCCGCGATACGCCACCGACGCGGGCTCGTCGTAGGCGCCCTTGCACAGCCGGACCCGGGCCCCGGACGCCGCGAACTCCTCGCAGTCGCCCGGCGTGCGCCGCAGATATGCCTGCAAAGCCACGCCCAGCCAAGCGAACTCGGCCCGCAGATCGCGCACGATGGACAGCGTCGACTCGGTGGTGGTGTGGTTCTCCGCGTCCACCGTCACCCACACACCCGCGCGCCGGGCCGCATCGCAGATCGACCACGCGTTCTCCCGCGCGATCTTGTGCCCGTCGCGCCCCAGCGTCTGTCCCAGCGCGGACAACTTGATCGAGACCTCCAGCGGCCGCACCACGTCGCCCCCGGCATCGAGGTCGCCCAGACCGTCGATCAGCTCCAGGTAGACCTGCACCGCCGCGTCGGCGTCGTCGGTGCTCAGGACGTCCTCGCCCAGATAGTCGACGCTGACGAGCCGGCCCGACGAGCGCAGCGCCGCAACGCCATTCAGCGCGGATCCGATCGTCTCCCCGGGAACGAAGCGGCGCACCACACGACGGGTGACCGGCAACCGCTGGGCGGCGCGGCGCACCACGTCGCCTCGTGCCGCCGCCAGGATCGCCGGGCGCAGGGTGCTCGCGAAGACTCCGGGCATCACTCGGCGCCCATGTGCGGGTAGGTGTGCCGGGTGGCGGGGACGAACGTCTCCTTGATGGTGCGGGCCGACGTCCAGCGCAACAGGTTCAGCATCGATCCGGCCTTGTCGTTGGTGCCCGAGCCGCGCGAGCCCCCGAACGGCTGGCGCCCGACGACCGCGCCCGTCGGCTTGTCGTTGATGTAGAAGTTGCCGGCGGCAAACCGCAGCCGGTGCTGGGCCGTCAGCACGGCGTCCCGGTCGTCGGCGATCACCGCGCCGGTCAGCGCGTACCGGGAACCGCGGTCGACGACGTCGAGGATCCTGTCGTAATCGTCGTCGGGATAGACGTGCACCGACAGCAGCGGCCCGAAGTATTCGGTGGAAAACGACTCATCGGTCGGATCATCGGACAGCAAGACGGTGGGGCGTACGAAATAGCCTTCGCGGTCGTCATATTCGCCGCCGACGGCGATGGTCACGTGTGGCGCGCCCTTCGCCCGCTCGATGGCGTCGACGTTCTTGATGAAGGCGCGCCGGTCGATCAGCGCGCCGCCGAAGTTGGCGAGATCGGTGACGTCGCCGTAGCGCAGCGCGGCCGTCTCCCCCAAAAAGTCGTCACCCATGCGGCGCCACACCGACTGCGGGATGAAGGCCCGCGATGCCGCCGAGCATTTCTGCCCCTGGTAGTCGAAGGCCCCGCGAATCAGGGCCGTGCACAACACATCCGGGCGCGCGGACGCGTGCGCGACCACGAAGTCCTTGCCGCCGGTCTCGCCGACCAGGCGCGGATAGCTGTGGTAGTGGCCGATATTCGTGCCGACCTGATACCACAGCCGCTGGAAGGTGGCCGTCGACCCGGTGAAGTGGATGCCGGCCAGCCGCCGATCGGCCAGCGCCACATCGGAGACCGCGAAGCCGTCGCCGGCCACCAGATTGATCACCCCGGGCGGCAGGCCGGCGGCCTCGAGCAGCTGCATGGTCAGATAGGCCGACAACGTCTGGGTGATCGAGGGTTTCCAGATCACGGTGTTACCCATCAGCGCCGGGGCGGTCGGCAGGTTACCCGCGATGGAGGTGAAGTTGAACGGCGTGATCGCGTACACGAAGCCGTCGAGCGGGCGGTACTCGCTGCGGTTCCACTCCCCCGGCCCGCTGATCGGTTGCTGCGCCAGAATCTGTTGCGCGAACGCCACGTTGAAGCGCCAGAAGTCGATCTGCTCGCACGGCGAGTCGATCTCGGCCTGATAGGCGGACTTGGATTGGCCGAGCATCGTCGCGGCGGCGATTTTCTCCCGCCACGGCCCGGCCAGCAGGTCGGCGGCGCGCAGGAACACCGCCGCCCGCTCGTCGAACGGCATTGCCGCCCAGCCGCTTTTGGCGGCCATCGCGGCGTCGATCGCCGCCGTCGCGTCGGCGTGCACGGCGTTGGTCAGGGTGCCCAGCTTCGCGGCGTGCCGGTGCGGCTGGACGACATCGATGCGCTCACCCTCGCCCATCCGGTGATCGCCGCCGATGACGTGCGGCAGGTCGATCGGATGCTCGGCCAGCGCGGTCAGTTCGGCGCGCAGTCGGGTGCGTTCCGGGGAACGCGGCGCGTAGTCGTGGACCGGCTCGTTGGCCGGCATCGGGACCTGAGTGACGGCGTCCATGACGCCAGGATCCTCGCGGCGATCGCGCATGGAGTTAGCTGATCGAACAATACACGACTGGATTCATAGTAGAATCGGACAACATGGCCGGTGTGGGGCTGGGTCAGCTGTTGCTCGCGCTGGACGCGACCCTGGTCAGCCTCGCCGATGCCCCCCGTGGCCTGGACCTGCCGGTGGGTTCGGCCGCGCTGATCGACTCCGACGACGTGCGCCTGGGTCTCGCGGCCGCGGCGGGCGCCGCCGACGTCTTCTTCCTGTTGGGGGTCGCCGACGACGAGGCGATGCGATGGATGGGCAGGCAGTCGCGCGCGCGCGTGCCGGTGGCCATCTTCGTCAAAGAGCCCTCCCCCGCGCTGGTGAGCACGGCCGTCGCGGCGGGCGCGGCGGTGGTGGCCGTCGAGCCGCGCGCCCGGTGGGAACGCCTCTACCAATTGGTCAATCACGTCCTCGAGCATCACGGCGACCGCGCCGACGCGATGGACGACTCGGGCACCGACTTGTTCGGGCTGGCGCAGTCGCTCGCCGACCGCATCCACGGCATGGTCAGCATCGAGGACGCGCAATCCCATGTCTTGGCCTACTCGGCGTCCAACGACGAAGCCGACGAGTTGCGGCGCCTTTCCATCCTGGGCAGGGCCGGCCCGCCCGAACATCTGGAGTGGATCGGCCAATGGGGCATCTTCGATGCCCTGCGATCGGGCACCGAGGTGGTGCGCGTCGACGAGCGGCCCGAGCTGGGCCTGCGCCCGCGGCTGGCCCTCGGGATCCACCAGCCCGCGACCGACGCGCGGCGCCCGCGCGAATTCGCCGGAACCATCTGGGTGCAGCAGGGCTCACAACCGCTGGCCGACGACGCCGAGGAGATGTTGCGCGGCGCCGCCGTGCTGGCCGCCCGCATCATGTGGCGGCTGGCGGCCCGGCCCTCCACCCACGCCCGGCGGGTCCAGCAATTGCTGGGCCTGGCCGACGAACCCGTCGACGCCGCGATCATCGCCGGCGAACTCGGACTGGCCGCCGACACCACCGCAGCCCTGATCGGGTGGGACGCCGCCGACGCTTCGGCCGGCCAGGCGCGGCTCGCCGACATAATTGCGCTGAGCGCCAGCGCATTCCGCCGCGACGCCCAGGTGGCCTCGAACGGTTCACGAACGTACGTGCTGCTTCCCGTGGCCCGGACCCAGACGCAGCATCGGTCGGTCATCTCCTGGGTGCGGGGCACCATCGGCGCCATGCGCGCCGAGCTCGGGGTGCAGCTGCGGGCGGCCATCGCGGCTCCGGTCGCGGGCCTGGCCGGGGCCGCCGCGGCGCGCGTCGAGGTGGATCGCGTGCTGGACAGCGCTGAGCGCCATCCCATTTCGTTCGGGCAGGTGACTTCGCTGGCCGAAGCGCGCACCACCGTCCTGGTCGACGAGATCGTGACCCTGGTCGGCAGCGACGAGCGCCTGATCGATCCGCGGATCGTGCAGCTGGGCGAAGACGATCCGGTGCTCGCGGAAACGCTGCGGACCTACCTGGACGCCTTCGGCGACATCGCCGCGGCCGCACAGGCATTGCGGGTGCATCCGAATACGGTTCGCTACCGCGTGCGGCGAATCGAGAAGCTGCTGTCGACCTCGCTGGCCGACCCCGAGGTCCGGCTGCTGTTCTCGCTGGGACTGCGGATCCTGGAACGGCGCCGACACACGGGCACGCCGGTCCGCGCCGACCGCCTTGGGACGATTTGACGACATTTGCTCGGAGGGGATGCAAGAATGTCACCCCGTAAGGTGATGACGACGCAGGAAGCCGGTGCGAATCCGGCGCGGTCCCGCCACTGTCATCGGGGAGCGAACCTCAACGGCCACGGCTGAAAAGCTGGAAGGCGAGGCGAGCGGCGATCCGAGAGCCAGGACACTCGCGTCATCGCGTACTGCGACCCGGGGCGGGTGTACCCCGAGAGAGCTGTCAACGTCCATGTTTCGTCCGGCATGGGTGGCCTTCAATGCCGCCGTCACAGCGGCGCGGTGCCGCCGCGCCCACTCCCGTCACACCGATCCGCGCGGCGGCGAGCGATGACCGCCCCGATCTGGATGGCCTCCCCTCCCGAGGTGCATTCGACGCTGCTCAGCAGCGGACCGGGGCCGGGCCCGCTGCTGGCGTCCGCGGCGACCTGGAGCTCGCTGAGCGTGGAATATGCCGAAACGGCCAACGAGCTGACCGCGCTGCTGGACGCCGTGCAGGCCGGCAGCTGGGACGGTCCGAGCGCCGCGGAGTACGCGGCCGCGCACGCGCCGTATCTCGCCTGGCTGGCGCAGGCCAGCGCCGACAGCGCGACCATGGCCGCCCAGCAGGACCTCGCCGCCACCGCCTACACCGTGGCCCTCGCGGCCATGCCGACGATGCCCGAGCTGGCCGCCAATCACGCCGCCCACGCCGTCTTGACGGCGACGAATTTCTTTGGCATCAACACGATTCCGATCGCGGTGAACGAAGCCGACTACGCGCGGATGTGGGTTCAGGCGGCCACGGTGATGAGCACGTACGAGGGCGTGGCGACCGCCGCGGTGGCCACCGCGCCGCCGGCCGAGCCGGCTCCCGAGGTCATGAAGGCCACCGCGCCGGCCGCCACGGCGGAGCAGTCGTCGTCGTATCCCCCCGACACGCAGGACCAGTGGATGGACTGGCTGGAGAAGACCGGGTTCGTCGACTTCTACAACCGGTTCATCCAGCCGTTGATCGACCAGCTGATGAACAATCCGTTCTTCCAGTCCATGTTCTCCGGTTTCGACCCGTGGCTGCCTTCACTGGGCAACCCGTTGAGCTTTTTGAACCCGTTCAACATCGCGTTCGCGCTGGGCTACCCGATGGACTTCGGTTCGTACTTCGCCTATCTCGGGCAGATGTTCAGCTTCGTCGCGGCGGACCTGGCGGCGGCATTCGCCTCGGGCAACCCCGCGACGATCGCGTGGACCATCCTGTTCACCACCATCGAAGTGATCGGCACGGTCATCACCGACACCATCGCGCTGATCAAGACGTTGCTCGAGCAGATGATCGTGCTGATTCCGCTCATCGTGCCGCTGCTGACCGTCGCCGTGGTCCCGCTGGTCGTCCCCACCCTGATCGGAGGCTTGGCGGGCCTGACGGGCCTGGCCGGGCTGCACGCCATCCCGATCGTGCCGATCATCCCGGCCCCGGCACTCGTCCCCGTGGCACTGGCACCCACCCCGCCGCCCACGCCGACCCCGGCGCCATCTCCGGCGCCCACGCCGGCCTCCACACCCGCCGCGGCTCCCGCGTCGCCCGCGCCCGGCGCCCCGCCGCCCACACCGGCGGGACCGCCGGTCGCGGCGATGCAAGGCCTGGGCTACATGGTCGGTGGCCTGGCCGCGGACGCGCGCCGGGCCGCGAGCACCAGCGCCCGCGCCCGAAGGGCGGCGGCGGCCGACGCCGCCGAGGCCGAAGCCGTGGCCCTGCCGGAGGAAGACGCGACGAAGAAGCGCCGGCAACGGGTCAAGGTCTCCCAGCTCGGCCGGGGCTACGAATACATGGATCTCGAGCCCGAGCCGGCGACGACGGCCTCGGACCGGCCCGCGCCGACGATGGGGTTCGCCGGAACCGTCCCCACGAAGACCGCCGCCGCGCCGGCGGGATTGAGCGCACTCGTCGTCGACGAGTTCGACGACGGCCCCCGCACGCCGATGATGCCGGGAACCTGGGACACTGGCGCGACGGGTTCGAAAACGTAAGGCGCATAGGCCGTTTGGCCCGCCACGGTTTCTCGCGGCCCGGGCCTCGCACGACCGTCATACGCGAAAGGGCCGAGGCGGTAACCTGGCCCGCATGCAACATACGTCCGTCGTCTCCCTGTTGCGGGAACGCGCCGGTCTGCAGCCCGACGAGTTAGCCTTTCTCTATACCGATTACGAGCAGGACTGGGCGGGCGTCACCGAATCGCTGACGTGGGCGCAGCTGTATCGGCGGACCCTGCACGTTGCGCACGAGGTCACGCGGACCGCCAGCAGCGGGGAGCGGGCCGTGATCCTTGCCCCCCAAGGCCTCCCCTACATCGTGGCGTTCCTCGGCGCGATACAGGCCGGGCTGATCGCGGTACCGCTGATGGTTCCGCAGCCGGGCACGCACGACGAGCGGGTCAGTGCCGTCCTGGCCGACACCGGGCCGGCCGTCGTTCTCACCACCTCCACGGCCGCCGCGGCCGTGGACGAATATCTGCAGCGGCCGCACGGTGCGACCCCGGCCGTCATCGAGGTCGACTCCCTGAGCCTCGACGATCCGAATCCGCCGGGCATCCGCGTCAGCGACGCCCCGAGCATCGCGTACCTGCAGTACACGTCGGGCTCCACCCGCCTTCCGGCCGGAGTCATGGTCTCGCACCGGAACCTGCACGTGAATTTCCAGCAGCTGATGGCCGCCTACTTCCCGGATTTCAACGGCGTGGCCCCCCGCGACAGCGTGTGCGTGTCGTGGCTGCCCTTCTACCACGACATGGGCCTGATGCAAGGCGTCATCGCTCCGATCCTCGGCGGTTACCCCGGTGTGCTGACGAGCCCGGTCGCGTTCCTGCAGCGGCCCGCACGGTGGATCCAGGCGATGGCCCAGGCCGTTCCGGTCTTCTCGGCCGCACCGAACTTCGCCTTCGAACTCGCGGCGCGCAAGTCGACGGACGCGGACCTGGCCGGGCTCGACCTGGGCAACATCATCAGCATCGTCAGCGGCGCCGAACGAATTCATCCCGCCACGCTCGACCGGTTCTGTAAACGGTTCGCCCCGTACAACTTTCGCGAAGACATGATGCAACCCTCCTACGGCCTGGCGGAGGCGACCGTCTACGTGGCCAGCCGTGCGCAGGCCGGCGCCCCGAAAGTCGTTCACTTCGACCCGGAGAAGCTGGCGCAGGGCAACGCCCAGCCGTCCTCCACACGGACCGGCTCGCCGCTGCTGAGCTACGGCGTGCCACAATCACCGACGGTACGAATCGTGGACCCCGACACCGGCACGCTGTGCCCGCACGGAACGGTCGGCGAAATCTGGGTCCACGGCGACAACGTGGCCGACGGCTATTGGCAAAAGCCGGAGGAAACGCAGCGCACCTTCGGCGCCGTCCTGGCCGACCCGTCGCCGGGCACCCCCGAGGGCCCGTGGCTGCGCACCGGTGATCTCGGCTTTCTCTGCGACGGCGAGTTGTTCATCGTGGGCAGGATGAAGGATTTGCTGATCGTCTACGGGCGCAACCACTATCCGGAGGACATCGAGTCGACCGTGCAGGCGATCACCGGCGGCCGCGTCGCGGCGATCGCGGTGCCGGTGGACGAGACCGAGAAATTGGTGACCATCATCGAACTGAAGAACCGCGGCGAGTCCGGCGAGCGCGGGCAGCGCGGCCTCGACGCCCTCAAGAACGATGTGACCGCGGCGATTTCGGACTCGCACGGGCTCAACGTGGCCGACCTGGTGCTGGTGGCGCCCGGATCGATTCCCACCACGACGAGCGGCAAGATCCGGCGGGCCGCGTGCGTCGAGCGGTACCGACGGCAACAGTTCACCCGGCTGGACGCCTGACCGGTCCGGTATCTGCGATGTTGTTCACCATCGGTGTGATGGCCCTTGCCGTGAGCCTGGAGCCGTTCCGGATCGGCATGACGGTGCTGATGCTCAATCGCCCCAAGCCGCTGCTGCAATTGCTCGCATTTGTGGCCGGCGGGTTCGCGATGGGGTTGACGGTGGGTGCGACCGTCTTGTTCGTCCTCCGGCGCGTACTGCTGCGCTCGACATACTTCACCTTGCCCCGCGTGCAGATCCTCATCGGCGCACTGGCATTGGCGGCCGCCGCGGGACTGGCGGTGAAGATCGTCGCGGACCGGCGGCGGGGATCCCGGGGCGTTCCTCCCGACCGCGACCGCGCCGGGCCCGCCTGGCTGACGACTCGGCTCCGACGACTGCTCGACGGACGTTCCCTGTGGGTCGCCGCCGCCGCGGGCCTCGGCATCGCGCTGCCGTCGGTGGATTACCTGGCCGCCCTGGCGGTCATCCTGGCGTCCGGAGCGCCGGTCATGACGCAATTGGGTGCGCTGCTGATGTTCAACGTCATCGCGTTCTCACTTGTCGAGATTCCATTGGTCGCTTACCTGTTGGCGCCGACGGCGACGCGCGCGGCGATGACCGCGCTGCAGGACTGGATACGGTCGCGGCGTCGCATCGAGGTCGCCGCGCTGCTCGTCGCGGTCGGGCTCGTCCTGCTGGCGGCGGGCTTGGCCGATCTCTGACAGCGGCGGCGGCACTACCGTCGGCTCAGGGCTTCGTTTCCTCGAGGAAGCGGCCCATCACATCCGGACCGGTGGAATGCATCGCGATCGACAGCTCCAACAGCCTGTCCTTGGCCTGCTTGGGCAGCAGCTCAATGGAGCGGGTGGTGGCGGAATCGTACTTGGATCCCGGATAGCGTTGCAGGACAATATTTTTCTGCTCTTCGGTGGTGTATATCTCCAGCAGCTTCATGCCTGCGAAAGCCTCGTTGGCCAGGTCGGCCATCCCGGCGTTCGCCAGCGCCTCCAGCCGCTCCTCGTTGATCCAGACGTTGACCTTGAAGTGTTTGTCGTCGCTGCTCACGAACCCTCCAATTGGTTGAGCGTGAAGACCGGCAGCCTGTCCCGCAAGTACTCCTCGGTGACGAACGGCGAACCCTGACCGTGCTTTGCGGCGCACTCCATCACGACCTCGAACACCTCGTGGCGCATCACCTTCTGCGTCGGCTTGACTTCGTCGGTCAGGATGCTTCGGATCAGGCTGCCGCTGAAGCTTTGCGCTTGTGAATCATGGCCGCACAGGGCGGAGTTGGTGACCTCCAGGCACACCGGGCAATACCAGTTCTCCCGCAGGAACACCGGCTTGATGCCCAGCTGGTCGCGGTACTGCTTGAGGATGTTCTGGGAATCGTACGGGTGGTAGAAATCGCCCACACCCGCGTGGTCTCGCCCGAACATGTGATGCGTGCAGCCCAGGTTCGTCCGCAGGATCGCGTGGAATATCGCCTCGCGTGGCCCCGCATACCGCATGTCCCAGAGGGTGAAGGACACCATGTGCACGTTCTCGCGAAAATATCCGCTGGTGCGTAGGGCGTTCTGCGCCAACAGTATTGCCTCGTCGATGTAATCGCCCACCCGCTTCTGGCCGATGATCGCGTTCACCAGCACGCCGGTGTTCAGATTGTCGACGGGCTGATCCTCGTTCGCGGCCAGCCACGCCTGTTTCATCAACGCCTCGTGCCCGGTGTGCGGAACGTTCCTGGTCTGGTGGGCGACCACCCGCTGCCAATGCCGCTCGGCCAACGCGTCCTGGTGCTGCTTGGGGGTGAGCCAGAAGCCTGCGAAGGGCTCGTTGAAAACGGGTTCGTTGATCAGCGTGACATCCCCGCCGATGAACCGGTTTTCGTAGCCCATGGTCTTCTTCACCCCGGGGTGTCGGGGATCGGTTGTGCCGTAGGTTTTTTCGGCCATGCGCTCGAGGTCGTATTCGTAGATCTCGGTGACGTCGAAGACGGCCATGGGGGCCCCGAGATAGTCGAGAACGACGCTGGCGCCTTCCTTGATATCGAATTCCGCGATGTCGTCGGCGGACATGTCGAAGACGATCGGAATGCTCCACAACGTTCCGTCCGGCAGCGCGAAGTTGTCCAGGGTCCCGTCGACCTCTTGGCGGCCCATGAAGCCGGTCAGTGGGGTGAAGAAACCGTAGGAAAGGCTGATGACTTCGTGCGCGGTGGCCTTCGAGATCGGCACGCGCGCCAACCCCTCGATCCGGCCGCTCGCGTCGTCCGTGGCCACCCGCTCCACGATCGGCTTCCCGTTGTGACCCGTGTAGCTCATGCCGTGACCTCGCTGCTCTCCAGGTCGTCGTGAACTCGGTGCAAGGCCCGGATGATGCCCGCCCTCTCGAGGTGGGCGATCACCTCGTCGGCCAGCGTGTCCGCGTCCTTCGTTCCGCCCTCGAGGCGCAGCTCCGGGCGCGCCGGGGCTTCGTAGGGGTCGTCGATCCCGGTGAATCCCTTGATTTCACCGGCCCGGGCCTTCTTGTAGAGACCCTTGGGATCGCGCTGCTCGCACACCTCGATCGGGGTGTCGATGAAGATCTCCTGGAAATCGCCGTCACCCAGCGTGGCCCGGATCGCGTCCCGATCACGCACGTAAGGGCTGATGAAGGCCGTCAAAGCGATGACGCCGGCCTCGCAGAACAGCTTGGCGACCGCGCCGATGCGGCGGATGTTCTCCTCACGGTCCTCGGCGGTAAATCCCAGCCCGAACCGCTTGGCGAACTCGGGCCCATGGCGTTCCTCGAGCAGCTCCGGACCGGCGTTGAGCCCGTAGCGGACGTTGTCGCCGTCCAGGAGATAGCTCCGGATGCCCCGCTCGTAGAGCTTTTGTTCGACGATGTTGGCGACCGTGCTCTTGCCGCTGCCGCTCAGCCCGGTGAACCAGATGACGCAACCCTGGTGGCCGTTGAGTTCCTCGCGCTCGCCGCGGCTGATCTTGTGTTCGTGCCAGGTGATGTTGTTCGGCATTTCTCGATCCTGTTCGCAACGAAGTCGATGCGCAGCTACGGCGCCGCCGCCACACACCTTCACCATATTGCTTATCAACCAAACCCGATCAGAACCAGCCTACAAGTAAAGATGGTCAACTTACGGAGTTTTTGGCGGCGGGGATCGCGCCCCCGCGGTCCCCGCACGGGGTTCGGCCAGCAAACGAAATCCCCAGGGTTCGAGCGACGCCGGCCGGCGCGGTCTTCGCCGTGACGCCGGGAGGTGACCCGTGTTTGCTACAACGCCGGCCCGGGACGCAATTAACTGACGAGCGCGTCGACACTCGGCCCGCTGGTGACCCCGGCTGTCGATCGCTTGTGCGTCAACCGCTTCTGGCCGTCGAATGCGGGTCGTTGGGTTTTACTCAAGCAGAGAAAAATTTGCTTTCACGCCGCCCCGGGCGCCAAAGGGCCAGGACGCCAGACGCGCAAGCCCGTCATAACCGCGCGTGAGCCTCGATCGTCGACAATCCGGCGAACATGCCGCAACGTCGCCGGCAAATTTGCAGCAGACGAGGCGACGCCGAGGCGGCCGTAAACACCAAGTAAATTTCATTTAACATTCCGATGATCAAGTCCCTTGACTCGCTTGCCATTGCCTGCTCGTCGACGCGCCTGGGCCGCAACGCACGAGGCCGTCGTCGCCCGCGAGAGCTAGCGACGGTCCCGGGTTCACCGCCAGTCGGCTCTGCCGCCTGGTGGCGGAATGCTCCCGGGGCCGACCGACGAAGAGGAAGTACCAATGCTCGATTTCGGGGCCCTGCCACCAGAAATCAACTCGACCAGAATGTATGCCGGCCCCGGCTCGGCGCCGATGGTCGCCGCGGCGGCCGCCTGGGACGTGCTGGCCAACGGGCTGGAGACCGCGTCGCGCGGGTACTCCGCGGTGATCGCCCAGCTGGAAGGTGAGAGCTGGACCGGCAGCGCCGCGGCCGCGATGGCCACCGCGGCGGCCCCGTACGTGGCATGGCTGGCGGCCGCGGGGGCCCAGGCCGAACAGGCGGCCAGCCAGGCGCGGGCCGCGGCGGCCGCCTACGAGGCGGCCTTCGGCGCGACGGTGCCGCCCGCGCTGGTCACGGCCAACCGCACCCTCCTGGCGCAACTGGTCGCGAGCAACCTCCTGGGACAGAACACCGCGATGATCGGGGCGACCGAGGGCGCCTACGAACAGATGTGGGCCCAGGATGCCGCCGCCATGTACGGCTACGCCGCCTCGTCGTCGGGCGCGACGACGCTGACGCAGTTCCACGAGCCCCCGCGGACCACCAACGCCGACGGCCAGCCCGGGCAAGCCGCAGCGGTCGCCCAGGCCACGAACGGCTCGGCCGCGTCGCAATCTCATGCCGCGTTGTCCCGGACGATGTCGACCGTGCCGCAGAAGTTGCAAAACCTCTCCGAAACGCCACCTTCTGGCGGCACTTCGACCGGCTCCGCGCTCGACGCCGTCGACGATTTCAACACGCTGACGGCGCCGGTGAACCTCGGCGACGCCATGAGCCGCACCGTCACGTCGGCGGGCACCTTCGGCACCGGGGCCTTCCGCGCCAACCTGCAGGCGGCGAGCGAAGCCGCCAAAGCCGCCGTCGCCCCCGCCGCGGCGGCGAGCGTCTCGACCGGCACGGCGGGCGTCGCCGGGCCGACCCTCGCGAGCACGGGCAGCGCGAGCGCGGTGGGCCGGCTGTCGGTCCCGCAGAGCTGGGCGGCGACGAACCCGACGATCGCCACCGTCGCCGAGTCGCATTGGCTGTCGGATGCCGAGCTCGACGGTGGGCCGTCATGGCACGAAGGGCCGGCGACCAACATGTGGGGCGGGGCTCCGGCGGCGGGCGCGGGCGCCTCCTCGGCGCTGCTGTCGCGGCCCTCGGTCAACAACGTCTTACGGGTGGCCCCACGCCAATTCAAGATGCCGCGTCCTTCCGCGGGCGGATAGCCACCCACTCCCACCCTTCAGTGCGGGCACCACCCGCAGCGACCGTGTGTGCGCTCGTTCAGAAAGGATCGCCGATGCTTGATTTCGGGGCGCTGCCGCCCGAGATCAATTCGGCCAGAATGTATGCCGGACCGGGCTCGGCCCCGATGTCGGCCGCCGCCTCGGCGTGGGACGCGCTGGCGGCGCAACTGGAGTCCCACGCCGCCGGCTACTCCGCCACGCTTTCGGAACTGCGTGGACGCGCGTGGTCCGGCGATGCTGCCACGGCAATGGCCGCCGCGGTCGAACCGTATGTGGCGTGGGCGTCCACCACGGCGGCCCAGGCCGGCCAGACCGCCGCGCAGGCACGCGCAGCCGCCGCCGCCTATGAGGCGGCCTTCGCCGCAACGGTGCCGCCACATGTGGTGGCCGCCAACCGATTTGCGCTCCTCACCCTGATCGCGACCAACTTCTTCGGACAGAATGCCGCGGCGATCGCGGCCACCGAGACCGCCTACGCCGAGATGTGGGCGCAGGATGCCACCGCCATGTACGGCTACGCCGCAACGTCGTCGGCAGCCACCGCTTTCACGCCGTTCACCGAGCCGCCCCGCACCACAAATGCGCACGGCCAATCGGCCCAGGCCGCCGCGGTCAACGAAGCCGCGGGCACGGCCGCGGGTCAGGCCCGCGCGGCGCTGGCGTCGGGCGTGGTCACGAACGCTTCCTCGGCCGGCCTTGGCGAGGCGCCCGCGGCCGGATCCGGTCTGTCCCTTATCGGTTCGGTCGACGACTTCAACACACTCATCACCACACCGGGACAGACGTTTCTGGCCGGGGCCCGCACACTGCTGGGATGGGGGCAATTGGGTTACGGGCTAGACCTTTCCGATATCCAGGCCGCCAAGGCCGCCGAGGGCGGGGTGCCCATCGTGCCGGACATCCCCGCGCCCGCGGTGCCGCAAATCGCGGGCGTCCGCGGTCCCGTGCTGGGTGGCCTGGGCCGGGCGGCACTGGTGGGCAAGCTATCCGTCCCGCAGACCTGGACGGTCGTGAATCCCCCGCCCACCGCCGGTATCGGACTCAAACCGTTGCCGGACACCATGTTTCGAGCAGCGTCGGCGTCCGCGGCGAACCCTTCCAACGTCCCGGGACCCCTGCCCGCGACACGCACCGCGGGGCAGGCCGGTGTCCCGGTGTTGCGCAACGGACGTCGCATCTTCAAGATGCCGCGCCCGGCGTACGGCGGGTAGCGACACCGCGAGTCAGGACGCCGACGGCGCCGCTTCCAGACCCGCCAGCTCCTCGCACAGGTGGTCCGCCAAACCGCGGACGGTGGTGATCTTGGTGGGGCTGATGCGCACGCCCGTCTCGGTTTCGATGCGGGTCCGCAGCTCGAGATTTCCCAGCGAATCCAGGCCGTAGTCGGATAGCGGGCGATCCGGATCGATTGTGCGCCGCAGCAAGAGGCTGATTTGGCCGGATACCAGCCGCCGGATCGCGGACGGCCATTCCTCGCGCGGCAACGCCTGCAGCTCGGCGAGGAACTTGCCCGTGTCCGGATTGCCCTGCCCCACCGACCCGAACGCCTCGGCGAAGCGGCTTCGTTGCGCGAAGGAGGTCAGCCACGGCGTGCCCATGATCGGCGCGTAGCCCGAGTAGGGGCGGTCGTAGCGCAGCAGCGTCTCGAATGCGCGAAAGCCCTCGGCCGGCTTGATCGCCATCCCGGCGCCGTCGGCGAGGGACGTCGCGCGGCCGACCTCTGACCATGCCCCCCACGCGATCGCGGTGCTCGGCAGGCCCTGAGCGCGGCGCCAATAGGCGAACGCGTCCAGCCAGCTGTTGGCCGCGGCGTAGGCGCCCTGCCCCGGCGAACCCACCAGCGCGGCGGCCGACGAGAAGGAACAGAACCAATCCAGCGGTTCGCCCGCGGTCGCTTGATGAAGGTTCCACGCGCCGTGCACCTTTGGCGCCCAGCACCGGTCGATGAGCTCATCGGTGACGTTCGTCAGCGTGGCGTCCTCGACGACGGCCGCCGCGTGCAGCAGCCCGCGCACCGGTAGCCCGGTGGCCGTCGCGCACGCCACCAGCCGTTCGGCGGTCCGCGGCTCGGCGATGTCACCGCACTCCACCGCGATATCCGCCCCGGCGGCGCGGAGGCGCTCGATGGCTTGGCGCGCTTGCTCGTTGGGTTGGGAGCGGGAGTTGAGCACGATCCGGCCGCAGCCCGCTGCGCCGCCGCGCGAAGCCATCTCCCCGGCCAGGAACAGGCCCAGGCCACCGATCCCGCCCGTGATGATGTAGGCGCCGTCGGTGCGGAACGGCCGGACCCTTTCCGGGGGCACCGTCGCCACGCTGGTGCCCGCGCGCGGCACGTCGAGCACCACCTTGCCGGTGTGCCCGGCGGAGGCGACCAGGCGCACCGCGGCGGCGGTGTCGTGGATCGGATAGCGGGTGCAGCGCGGCAACGGCAATTCGCCGGCCGCGGTGCGCTGGTACACCGTGGTCAGCAGGCGCCGAACGGTGTGCGGGTGGCTGACGGTCAGCAGCGCCAGGTCGACGGCGAACAGCGAGAGGTTGCGGCGGAACGGGAACAGCCCCAGACGGCTGTCGCCGTAGATGTCGCGCTTGCCCAGTTCGATGAAGCGGCCACCCAAGGCCAGCAGTTCGATGCCCGCCCGCTGCGCGGCGCCGGGCAGCGAATTGAGCACCACGTCGACCCCGTATCCGTCGGTGTCGCGGCGAATCTGGTCGGCGAATTCCGTGCTGCGCGAGTCGTAGACGTGTTCGATGCCCATGGTGCGCAACAGTTCTCGCCGCTGCGGGCTGCCCGCGGTCGCGAAGATCTCACAACCGACGGCCCGGGCGATCGCGATGGCCGCCTGCCCGACGCCGCCGGTGCCGGAGTGGATCAGCACCTTGTCCGTCGGGGCGATCCGGGCCAGGTCGTGCAGGCCGTACCACGCGGTCGCCGACGCGGTCGCCACCGCGGCGGCGTCTTCCAGCGGCACCCCGGCGGGCAGTGTCACCGCGTGCCGCGCGTCGGCGATGACGAAGGTGCCCCAGCAGCCGTGCCGGGACACCCCGCCGACGCGGTCGCCGACCTCGTGCTCGGTGACGCCCGGCCCGACGGCGGTGACCACGCCGGCGAAGTCGCCGCCTAATTGCTGCCGGTAGCCCTCGAACGTCGGATAGCGCCCGAACGCCACGAGCACGTCGGCGAAGTTGATGGTCGACGAGGTGACCGCCACCTCGATCTCGCCGGGTCCGGGCGGAACCCGGTCGAACGCGGTGAATTCCAGCGATTCCAGGTCGCCGGGGGTGCGGATCTCTAGCCGCATGCCGTCACGCTCGTGGTCGACGACGGTGGTGCGCCGTTCGGCCGCACGCAGCGGACCGGGCCGCAGCCGGGCGGTGTACCAGTGACCGTCGCGCCAGGCGGTCTCGTCCTCTTCGGAGCCGCTCTTCAGTTGCAGCACAAGCTTTTCCGGGCCGGTGGCGTCGTCGACGTCGATCTGGGTGGCGCTCAGATGCGGGTGCTCCGAATCGATCACCCGCATCAGTCCGCGCAGGCCGCCCTGCGCCAGGTTCGGCGCGTCGCCGGCTGTGACGCTCGCCGCGTTACGGGTCACCACGAACAACCGCGGCGATTCCCCGGGAAGATCCGAGAGTTCGCGGGCGATGGTCACCAGGTGCGACACGTAGTCGCGGCCGCGCCGGCGGCCCTGGGGGTCGTCCGGGTGGTCGCCGGGGGCCGCGGTCACCACGACGACGCCGGCCAGCCCCTTGAGGGGCCCGTGGCCGTCGGGGGCGGTCCGGCCGCCACCGGTCAGCAGCGAACGCAACTGTGCGGTGTCCACCGATCCGACGGGTGCCGTCGCGCATTGCGCCCCATCGGTATTCAGGGCTTCGGCGAGTTGTGCGGCCAGGCGGTCGTGGCCTTCGGCGGCGTCGGACGTGCTGAGCAGCAGCCAGGATCCGCGCTCGCTGTGCGCCGGCTCGGGCAGTTCGCGGGGCTCCCATTCGATGGTCAACAACCGCTCGTTGAGCAGCCGGTGGGCGTGTTCGCGTTCCGACGTGCCGCCGGCCAGCCGTAGCCCCTCGACGGTCAGCAGCACCGTCCCGGATTGGTCCAGCACGTCGATGTCGGCCTCGCACTCGCCGGGGCGCGAGGAGGTGACCCGGGTGAGGCAGTATTGCGCGTTGCGCGTCGAGTGGTGGTTGCGCAGCCGGCGCACCCCCACCGGCAACAGCAGAGCGCCGTCGCCGGCCTGTTGCACCTCCGGTGCGACGACCACGGACTGGAAGCAGGCGTCGAGCAGCGCCGGGTGCGAGCAGTAGGCCGACTGCTGCGAGCGGATCGCCCCCGGCAGCGCGACTTCCGCGAGCACCGTCGTGGTGTCCGCGTCGCCGACCAGCACCGCGGACAGACCCGAGAACGCGGGCCCGTACTGAATGCCGATGGCGTCGAAGGCCTTCCGCAACTCGGCGCCCTCCATGCGGGTCGGGTGATTGGCGATCAGCGTGTCCAGGTCGTGTGGGGGCGGCTCGGGTCCCGCATCGTCGGCGGCGACGCGCAGGACGGCGGTGGCGCGGCGGAGGCGTTCGCCTTCTTCGTGCGTGTCCACCGTGAAGTCGAGGGCCCCGGGCGCGGAGATCGTGGCGGTTGAAGAAGCCCACGTGTGGTCGGCCAGCAACAGCGTCCGCTCGAACGTGACGTCGCGCACCTCGGCGCGTTCGCCGAGCGCCGCGGCGGCGGCCGCGAGCGCCATTTCGCAGTAGGCAGCGCCGGGAAACGCTGCCACTCCGTGGATTTGGTGGTCGGCGAGCCACGGGTGGGCGTCGGTGCCGACCTCCCCTTGCCACACGTGGCGCTCGGGCTCCTCGCGCAGATGCACGTGCGCACCGAGCAGCGGGTGGACGGCCCGCAGCGAGGCTCCGTGCGCCCGCTCCACCGACTCGCGGCTCAGCAACAGCCGGCGATGCGTCCACGTCGGCAGCGGTGCGTCCACCAAACGCCCACTGGGGTATTGGACGGAGAAGTCCACCAGCGCGCCGGCGCTGTGCACGTTGGCGACCAAACCGCGCAAGCCAACTGGGAGCTGTCCCCCGCAAGCGGGTGGTGCCTCCGGCTCGCTTCTGCGCATGGCCGCGAGCGCGGCGATGGGCATGTCCAGGCTGGCGGCGTTCTGCTCGACAGCGTGGGTGAGCAGCGGATGCGGCGACAGCTCACCAAAGACGCGGAAGCCGTCTTTGAGGGCGGCTTGCACGGCGGCCGCGAATCGCACGGTGTGCCTCAGGTTTTCGGCCCAGTAGCCGGCGCTGAAGGACGGCCGTTCGCGTGGGTCCCACAGGGTGGCGGAGTAGTACGCGACCTCGGGGGCCGCCGGCCGCAGGTCCGCGAGCGCCTCGACCAGCTCGTCGAGGATCGGCTCCACCTGCGGTGAATGCGAGGCGACGTCCACCGCCACCTCGCGTGCCAGCACATCCTGCTCCTGCCATGCCGCGACCAGGTCGCGGATGGCCTGGGCCTCGCCGCCGACGACGGTCGACGTCGGCGAGGCGACCACCGAGAGCACGACGTCGGAGATTCCGCGGATGGACAGTTCCGAAAGCACTTGCTGGCCCGGCAGTTCCACCAATGCCATGGCGCCGCTGCCGGCGACCCGCCCCATCAGCCGCGAGCGGCGGCAGATCACCTTGACGCCGTCGTCGAGCGATAACCCGCCGGCGACCACGGCCGCCGCGGCTTCGCCGAGCGAATGGCCGATGACGGCGCCGGGGCGCACCCCGTAGGACTTCATCGTCTCGGCGAGCGCGACCTGCATGGCGAAGATCGTCGGCTGGACCCTGTCGATGCCGGTCACCGCCTGCGGCGCCGTCATGGCCTGGGTGACCGAAAACCCCGATTCGCCGGCGATCAACGGCTCGATGGCGGCGATCGTGGCGGCGAACACCGGTTCGGTGGCCAGCAGTTCGACGCCCATCCGCGGCCATTGCGAGCCCTGCCCGGAGAACACCCAGACCGGCCCGCGGTCGTCGTGGCCCACGGCCGGTTCGTACGGAAAATCGTTGCCGGCGACCGCGCGTAACCTCGCGCTCAACTCGTCAAAGGTGTTCGCGCACACCACCGTCCGTACCGGCCGGTGCGCGCGGCGGCGCGACAGCGTGTAGCCCAGATCCCGCAGGGCGGCGCCGCTGTCGCGGTCGGGACCGGCGCTGCGCTGCTCGTCGACCCAACTCGCGAGCCGGGCGGCCGTGACGCGCAGCTGCTCGGCCGACGTGGACGACAGCGCAAACAGCTGTGGCCCAACGGATCCGGGCGTGTCCGGATCATCGGGTGCCCCTGTCGGGGCGCCGGCTGGCGCCTGCTCCACGATGGCGTGCACGTTGGTGCCCGACATTCCATAGGACGACACCGCGGCGCGGCGCGGGTGAGCGGAGCCGGTGGGCCACGGCGTATTCGACTGCGGCACAAACAGGTCCGTCTCGATCCCGGCCATCTCATCGGGAAGCCGGGTGAAGTGCAGATTCCGCGGCACCACGCCGTGCTGCAGCGCGAGAATCGCCTTCATCAACCCCAGTGGCCCGGACGTCGACTGCATGTGGCCGAAGTTGGTCTTCACCGACCCCAGCACACAGGGCCCGTCGGTTCCGTACACGGCTGCCAGGCTGGAGAATTCGATCGGGTCGCCGACCGGGGTGCCGGTGCCGTGCGCCTCGACGTAGCCGATTGTCCTCGGGTCGATGTCCGCGACGCCCAACGCCTTTCGGTAAACGGCGATCTGGGCCGTTTCCGAGGGCGCCGCGATGTTCACGGTGCGGCCGTCCTGGTTGGCGGCCGTGCCGCGCAGCACCGCCAGGATGCGGTCGCCGTCGCGTTGCGCGTCGTCGAGCGGCTTGAGTAGCAGCATGACGCAGCCCTCGCCGGAGACGAAGCCGTCGGCCCGCACGTCGAAGGCGTGGCAACGGCCGGTCGGGGAGAGCATGCCTTGCAGCGAACCCGAAACGGACTTGCGTGGTTCCAGGGTCACCACCACGCCACCGGCCAGGGCGAGGTCACTTTCGCCGCCGGCCAGGCTGCCGCATGCCTGGTGGACGGCCATCAACCCCGACGAGCACGCCGTGTCCACCGTGACCGCCGGACCGTGCAACCCCAGCGCGTAGGCGACCCGTCCGGACGCGAAGCTGTTGCTGGTGCCGGTGAACCCGTATGGTCCTTCGGCGGCGCCGCAATCGGCGGACAGGAGTTCGTAGTCGCCGTGTGTCAGGCCGACGAACACGCCGGTCTGCGTCTGGGCCAGGGACCCCGGGGCGAGGCCGGCGTGCTCGACGGCATCCCACGACGTTTCCAGCAGCAGGCGGTGTTGCGGGTCGACCGCGATGGCCTCACGCTCGGTCATCCCGAAGAAGTCGCAGTCGAAGCCCCCGACGTCGTCGAGGAACGCCCCCCACCGGGTCACCGAGCGGCCGGGCACACCGGGCTCGGGGTCGTAGTAGCGGTCCGCGTCCCACCGGTCGGCGGGGATCTCGCCGACGAAATCGTCACCGCGCAGCAACGCTTCCCAAAGGCCCTGCGGGGAATCGATCCCGCCGGGAAGTCGGCAGGCCATCCCGATGACGGCCACCGGTGTGGCGTTCGCGGCACGCAAAGCGCAGTCCCCTCTTCCCATCCGACCACCCGTGAGCATCGGGCGCACCATCGCTTCTCACGCGGTCGGGCGTAATTGTGCAGGCGTCAGTTTACCCACCGGAGCCACGTCAGTTAGCGGGATTAAACAATTTCGTCCGCGGCGCCAGGGGGCCGCCGCGGCGGGCGGGAGCGTCGGGACAGAACGTTCGAAATACCTTGCTGTGCAGTGCGTTTCACACCGGCGCTAAGACTGGTCGGCTTGTTCGGGGGCCCCGGACTCGGCCTCCTTCGCCGGATCCTCGATGACCTGATAGGTCGGATCGACCATCGACAGGGAACGCTGGCCGGCCTGCCGGGCCTTGCCGCTGATCCGCAACAGTTGACCGGGCTGGATGTCGGCGCCCCCGCGCCCGGGGCGGAAGGTCACGGTGATCTCCCCGCTGCTGTCCCCGACGACGATCTCTCGCCGGGTTCGCCCGCGTTCGGCGACGTCTTCGACCTCGCTGACGCGTCCTTCGATGGTGGCGCGCTGCCCGGAGATCAGGCCGGCCACCATGATCACCGACGACGGCCGTTCGGGGTGTTCGTAGGCGTCGACCTTCTCGTCCTCGTCCTGAGAGACCCAGGCCTGGATCTTGTCGATCTCCTGCGCGATACGCTGTTCGAACGAGTCCGGGTAGGCCTCCCTGATCCGCGATTCCACGTCATAAGGCACGATCGTCGCCGCGGCGTCGGGGATGAGGCTGACGGCCTGGGCGACCTTGTCCGCGGTCCGGTCGTGCAACAGCCGCCCCAGCAGCGGCGCGAATGTCCGGCGCGGCAGGAGGACCGTCACGTTGGTGTCCGGATGCTCGTCGCGCGCCTTGGCGACCAGCAGCTGCGCCGACCTGCTGATCCGCCGGTCGGGGCAGTCCACGATCCGCAGTGGAGTGTCGAGACCGAAGTGGTCCCAACGGTTTCGCAGTTGCGTGGCGTGGGCGGGGTCGACCATGAAGTGCACGGCAACCAGTTCGTCGGCCCGCAGTCCCCGGCCGTAGCGCAACGCTTCGATCACCGCCAGGTCGACCGAGTCGACGAACACCAGCACCTTGTGCCGCGCGTACTTCACCAGTTCCGGGCGATCGGTGCGGAACATCTCGAGAATGGCGGCCTCGGCGCGGTATTCGCGGTTCAGCCGCGTCAGGACGAACACCAGCAGCGGAAACACGACGACCACCAGCCAGGCGCCCTCGGTGAACTTCGCCACCGCGAAGATGCCCACCACGATCGTCGACAGGATCGCCGCGGACAGGTTGATCGCCAGCCGGTGCCGCCATCCCGGTTCGCGATGCGTCATGTGGTGTTTGGTCATGCCGTAGCCGGCCATCGAGAATCCGGTGAACACGCCGATCGCGTAGAAGGGCACCAGCGCGTTGACCGAGCCGCCGGTCACCACCAGCAGCGCCACCGACAGCGTCGTGAGCGTGATGATCCCGTTCGAAAACACCAGGCGGTGACCGCGTTTCGTCAGCTGCCGTGGCAGGAAACGGTCTTCGGCGACGAAGCTGGCCAGGGCCGGGAAGCCGTTGAAGCTGGTGTTCGCGCCGGTGAACAAGATGGCCGCCGTCGAGGCCTGGACCAGGACGTAGAACACGTCACCGACCATGCCGTTGCCGTAGACGGCACGACCGATTTGCGACAACACCGACGGATATTCGGTCAAATACGGGGTGGCGTGGGTGACGTGGGCCAGGTAGGCGACCCCGGCGAGCAGGAAGCCCAGTATGCAGGCCATCGCGGTGAGCACCCGACGGGCGTTGCGGCCCTGGGGCTTTCGGAAGTAGTCGACCGTGTTAGAGATGGCCTCGACGCCGGTCAGCGACGAACCCCCGTTGGCGAATGCGCGCAACAACACCAGAATCGTCGCGCCCAGCACCAAGCCGTTGCCCTGATGAACCGGCACGGCCCCTGCCGTGTGCGCCGGGTCGTAGACCGGTAAACCCCCGCCGATTACGCGGACGACTCCGACCAGGATGGTCAGCGCGACCATGGCGATGAACGAGTAGGTCGCCACCGCGAACGGCATTCCCGCTTCCCGCAATCCACGCAGGTTCGCGTAGCAGATGATGAGCACCACGCCGACCGTGATCGCCAGGCTGTAGGGACCCAACGCGGGGATCGCCGAGACCACCGCGACCGTCCCCGCCGCCGATTGCACCGCGACGGTCACCACGTAGTCGATCAGCAGGGCCGCCGCGGCGATCTGAGCGACGCGGGGGCCGAAGTTGTCGCGCGCCACGATGTAGGAGCCGCCGGCCCGGGTGTAGGCCATCACCACCTGCCGGTACGAGGCGGCCACCAGCACGAGGATGAGCAGGATGACGCCGGTGATCGGAAGCAACAGGAGGAACGCCGCCAACCCGGCTTGCGGCAACAGTTCGATCAGGATCTGCTCGGGACCGTAGGCGACCGATGACACCGCGTCGGGCGAAAGCGCCCCCAGCGCAACGCCATTGGACAACTTCTCCGACGCGATGTCCTCGGTGATCAGTGGCTTTCCCAGGAACACACGCCTGGCGACGTCCCCGACCGAGAGCGGGATGCGCAGCTTGCCGGTCGAACTGCTCACAAGCACCGTCCTTACCCGAGGTTCAAGAACGTGAAACGCCTCCGAAGCATTGTGCACGTTCGGACCGCCCGCGGCGGCGCGCGCACGGCGGACGGTCAGGCGAGTCGGCGCACCGCGGCAGCGATCCGCTCGTCGCTGGCCGTCAGCGCAACGCGCACATGCTGTGCGCCGCGCGGGCCGTAGAACTCCCCGGGGGCCACCAAGATGCCGCGCTGCGCCAGCCAGGCGACGCTGTCGTGACAGGACTCGCCGCGGGTGACCCAGAGATAGAGGCCGGCTTCGGAATAGTCGACCGCGAAGCCGGCCGCGCGCAGGGCCGGCAACAGGGCGGCCCGGCGCCGCTCGTAGCGCTGCCGCTGTTGCAGCTCGTGCCCGTCGTCCTGCAGGGCGGCCACCATGGCGGCCTGCACCGGCCTCGGCACCATCATCCCGGCGTGCTTGCGCACGGTGAGCAGCTCGGCGACGAGGTCGGAATCACCGGCGACGAAGCCGGCGCGGTACCCGGCCAGCGACGAGCTCTTCGACAGGGAATGGATCGCCAGCAGCCCGGTGTGGTCGCCGTCGCAGACCGACGGATGCAGGATCGACAGCGGTTGGGCGTCCCAGCCCAAGCCGAGGTAGCACTCGTCGGAGGCCACCAGGCAACCCCGGTCGCGGGCCCATCCGACGACTTTGCGCAGGTGGTCGACGCCCAGGACCCGCCCGGTCGGGTTGCTCGGCGAGTTCAGGTAGTACAGCGCCGGCGATTGCGGGCCCAGCTGGGTGAGCGAATCCGCGCGCAGCACCCGCGCCCCGGCCAGCCGCGCACCGACGTCATAGGTCGGGTATGCCAGCTCGGGCACCACGATCATGTCCGCGGAGCCCAGGCCCAACAAGGTCGGCAGCCAGGCGATGAGCTCCTTGCTGCCGATCACGGGCAGCACGTCGGCCTCGGCCAGCCCGGTCACACCGAACCGCCGGGCCAGGGCTGCGACCGCCGCTTCGCGCAGCCGGGCGGTGCCCGCGGTGGCCGGATACCCCGACGCCGCGCCGGCCCCGGCCAGCGCCTCCTGGATGACCGGGGCGACCGGGTCGACCGGGGTGCCGACGGAGAGGTCGACGATCCCGTCGGGGTGGGCGCTGGCCCGCGCTTTCGCGTCGGCCAGCGTGTCCCAGGGGAATTCCGGCAGGGACGCCGACACGGCGGGCCGCCGCTTTTTGAGCTGGTGTGGCACCGGGTCGCTCAGTCGCCTTCGCCCTGCGGTGGCAGGTCCTTGACCACCTGCGGGTCGTTCTCGGTCATGCCGACCTTGGCGGCGCCGCCGGGCGATCCCAGCTCGGCGAAGAAGTCGGCGTTGATCTGCGTGTACTGGCTCCACTGGTCCGGCACGTCGTCTTCGTAGTAGATCGCTTCGACGGGGCAGACCGGCTCGCACGCGCCGCAGTCGACGCATTCGTCGGGGTGGATGTAGAGCATCCGGGCGCCTTCGTAGATGCAGTCGACCGGGCACTCCTCGATACAGGCCTTGTCCTTGATGTCGACACAGGGTTCGGCGATCGTGTACGTCACAGACGTCTCCTCCATGTACTACTCAATGTGGGCTGCTGTTCAGCTCGCACCGGCGCGTCCGTCCTCTTCCGGTGAAGCTTTCGGTTACTGATACTAGACGTTGCAGATACAGGTCAACCATTTGGCGCGCCTGTCGGAATACCGATTTAAGACTGACAGTCTCGGGGCCCGCACGCGGCCCCCGTTTCGCCAAGGGCGAACACTACGACCAACGCGCTGACCTGCGCAGAGTCTCGGCCCCGGGGTAGGCTTCGGTATCTGTTGCGTTGCAAGCACGCTCGCGGGGCCTGGTAATCTCATCGGAAGGACGGCAACCGCTGGGCAGATTTTCTCGCCGTAAGAGCGGTGCATTAACTGGGGAAGGTGTCCACACATGAGGGTGTCGTTGAGCAAATTGGGCGTTGCGGTTGGCAGCGCGGCAGTGGCGTTGACCGCCGCGGCCGGGATCGCTTCCGCCGACCCCACGGACGCGATCATCAACACCACCTGTAACTACGGACAGGTGATTGCGGCGCTCAACGCGACCGACCCGGCAGCTGCCCAGCAGTTGAACTCGTCGCCCGTGGCGCAGTCCTACATCCGCAACTTCCTGGCAGCGCCGCCGCCCAAGCGCGAGCAGATGGCCCAGCAGATCCAGGCCATGCCGGCGGCGCAGAAGTACTACAACACGATCAACCAGGTCGCGGTCACCTGTAACAACTACTGAGCCGATCGCTTCGCACGAAGCGGTTCAGTAGCCGCCGAGCAGGCGGCGCACGCGTCCCAATGTTTCCGGTCCGACGCGGCTGCGAATGCGTGACGGGTCGGCGGGCCTGCGCCCCCACAGCAGCAGCACCCGCGCGGCCGCATCGGTATCCAGGGTCGCCGGGCCGTCCGGCTCGGCGAACCCGATGGTGACCTGATCCGCGCCGGCCGTCAGAACGATGTCGTCGGTGCCCTCGGCCCGCAGCCGGGCGTCGATCCGCTCGCCGACCTCCAGCTGTCTGGCGCCTTTGGCCAGCAGCGGCTTGCCAACGGCGAGCACGCTGTGCGTCGTCATCCACGGTTCGGCCAGCCTCGCCTGGGCCGCGGGCTCGTCGCCGGTGATGTCCCAGCTGTGCAGGACGAGCTCTTCGCGCATGTGCTCGGCGAACCACGGCACCTTCATGGTGCGGCCGGTCCAGGCGACGTCGGTGTCGGCGGGCACCCCTTCGGCCGCCTCCGCGACGTCACCGAGGGCGGCCATCCGGTCCAGCAGCGCGTCCCACAGGTCCGCGTCGTTCAAGGCGCGCAACGGGCCCTCGCGCTCCTCGAACCCGCGGGTGGCCACCGGCTGGCCGGCGAGGTGGCCGCCGAGCACCCGGGCGAGTTCCTCGGCGTTTCCGGCCTGATGGACGACGATGTCGCGCACCGTCCAGGCCTCACACCAGGTTCCGGCGTCCGGGCCGTGCCGTTGCACGGCATCCGCGAATGGCCGCCACTCCGGGAACCGGTCGTCGTCAACTCGTCGCGTCACGGTGTCGGGTATACCCGTCGCGCCCGCCCGGCAAGCGGTCAGGCGGCCAACGGTGTGTAGTCGGTGGTGCGCTGGCGCGCCGGTCGCCCGATGCCCTCGGCGATCGCGGTCAGCTCGGCGACCGTCTTGGCCGACCCGTGTTCCGAACCGGCCATGCGCGAGATGGTTTCCTCCATCAGCGTGCCGCCCAGGTCGTTGGCGCCGCCGTTGAGCATCACCTGCGTGCGCTCGACACCGAGCTTGACCCAGCTGGTCTGGATCTGGGAGATGCGGCCGTGCAACATGATTCGCGCCAGCGCGTGTACGGCTCGGTTGTCGCGATGGGTGGGTCCGGGCCGGGCCGCGCCGGCCAGATACAGCGGCGAACTCTGGTGCACGAACGGTAGCGGCACGAACTCGGTGAAACCGCCGGTGCGGTCCTGGATGTCGCGCAGCACGTTGAGATGGCCCACCCAGTGGCGCGGGCTGTCGACGTGGCCGTACATCATCGTCGATGACGACCGCAGCCCGACCTCGTGCGCGGTGGTGACGATCTCGATCCACATCGACGTCGGCAACTTGCCCTTGGTCAGCACCCAGCGCACCTCGTCGTCCAGGATTTCGGCGGCGGTGCCCGGGATGGTGTCCAGGCCCGCCTCGCGCAGGCTGGTCAGCCAGTCGCGAACGCTCAACCCGCTCTTGGTCACACCGTTGGCGATCTCCATCGGAGAGAACGCGTGCACGTGCATCGACGGCACCCGCGCCTTGACGGCCCGGACCAGGTCGGCGTAGCCGGTGACCGGCAGCTCGGGGTCGATGCCGCCCTGCATGCACACCTCGGTGGCGCCCTCGACGTGCGCCTCCCAGGCGCGGTCGGCGACCTCGTCGGTGGACAGCGAATACGCGTCGGCGTCGCCCTTGCGCTGCGCGAACGCGCAGAACCGGCAGCCGGTGTAGCAGATGTTGGTGAAGTTGATGTTGCGGTTGACCACGAACGTCACGTCGTCACCGACGGTGTCGCGGCGTAACGAATCCGCCAGTGCGGCAACCGCTTCCAGCGCGGGACCGTCGGCGGTGGCCAGTGACAGGTATTCGTTGTCGCTGCACCCGGCGGGGTCGCGTTCCGCGGAGCGCAGCGCGGCAAGCACGTCGGTGTCCAGGCGTTCTGGCGCTGTGGCGCCCTGCGCGGCCAGCTCGTGGACGTGCGCCCGGATCGATTCCCAGTCGCCGAACGCGCTGTCGATATCGCTGCGGGTTTCGGTGTTGCGGCCCTCGCTGTCGATCGCCGCGTTGAGGTCGACCCGGCCCACCGAACCGACGTCGTCGGGCTCCTGCCACGGCAACCCGACCGGGTTGACGTCACGGGCCAGGCCGGTCGCCGGGTCGGCCAGCGCCGCCACGTGTCCGGACACCCGCGGGTCGATCCAGGCCGCGCCGCCCTGCACGTATTTGGGTTGCGCGGTCAGCCGCTGGACCAGCTCGTAACCGGCTTCGGCGGTGACGGCGGCCAATTCGTCCAGGGCCGGCCACGGCCGCTCCGGGTTGACGTGGTCGGGCGTCAGCGGCGAGACACCGCCCCAGTCGTCGACTCCGGCGCCGACCAGCGCCAGGCACTCCTCGCGCGAGACCAGGTTCGGCGGCGCCTGGATACGCATCCCCGGGCCGAGCACCAGCCGCGCCACCGCCACCGTCGCCAGGTAATCCTCGATGCCGGCGTCGGGGACCGCGGCCATGGCGGTGTGTTCCTTGGCCCGGAAGTTCTGCACGATCACCTCTTGCACATGGCCGAACTCCTTGTGCGACTTGCGGATCGCGTGCAAGGTGTCGGCGCGTTCGGCGAGTGTCTCGCCGATGCCGACCAGCAGGCCGGTGGTGAACGGAATCGACAGCCGGCCCGCATCGGTCAAGGCGCGCAACCGGACCGCCGGATCTTTGTCCGGGCTGCCGTAGTGCGCAAGCCCTTTCGTCTCGAACAGCCGCCGCGAGGTCGTCTCGAGCATCATGCCCATCGACGGCGCCACCGGCTTGAGGCGGGCCATTTCCGACCAACTCATCACGCCGGGGTTCAAGTGCGGCAACAACCCGGTTTCCTCGAGCACCCGGATCGCCATCGCCCGCACGTAGGACAGCGTCGAATCGTAGCCCCGTTGACCGAGCCACTCACGCGCCTCCGGCCACCGATCCTCCGGCCGATCCCCCAGCGTGAATAGCGCTTCCTTGCAACCGAGTTCGCCGCCGCGGCGGGCGATGTCGAGGATCTCGTCGGGTTCGAGGTACATGCCGGCGCCCTGGGCGCGCAGCTTGCCGGGCACGGTGACGAAGGTGCAGTAATGACAGGTGTCGCGGCACAGATGGGTGACCGGGATAAAGACCTTGCGGGAGTACGTGATCGGCAGCCCGCCGCCGGGGCCGCGCCGTCCGGCCGACTCCAGGCCCGCGTCGCGCACCCGCGCCGCACTCGCGCACAGGTCGGCCAGATCCGCGCCGCGCGCGGTCATCGCGAGCGCCGCCTCGTCGACGTTGAGTGCAACGCCATCTCGGGCCCGCCGCAATACCCGTCGCAGCGCCGACGCGTCGGCCCTCGACGCACTGGCCTTCGCCGGAATCGGTGGATCAGGCAAAGCGGTAGGCTCCTCGCCCGGAGTCAACAGCACCTTGGTGTAACTTCCCCACGATCGATTTTCATCCGTGCGTCCCAACATGTGAATTCGTGACACCCATGGCGGGTCCCGTATGGGCAACAGTCAACAGTAGACCCACGCCCGTAGGCGCAAGCGGGCGACATCCCGGCCGAAATGTCCACTCGCCACAGGCCGAGATCAACCGCCGCGGCCGCGCCGCCACAGCACCCAGACCGGCGGCACGACGCCGAGCACCAACAGCAGCAGGGCCCCGTAGGCCATCAGGCCGCGACCACCCAGGATGACGTCGTCGGCCGGTCCGCCCATGCTGATCACCGCCACCGTCAGCAACCACGTCCACAGCGGCAGCGCCGCCAACCGGGGTGACCGGGTCCACCGCCCCGCGGCCCACACCAGGGCCGCGTTGACCAGCCCGGAAATCAATCCGCTGAGGGGAAACGGAACCGTCCCGATATAGAAAGGCAGCAGCAGGGCCCCGGCTAGTGCGGACAGAACCCCATCGACCGCCAGGAGGGACAGGACAACGAAACGGATCGCGGGGTCTGTGGCGCCGCCGTCCTCGACGGACGCGACGCGAGGCTGGGTGTCGGTCAGGTCGGAACGCTGTCGATGTTGGAGAGTATCGAGCCGATAACCCACTGCAGGCTGTCGAGCCGGTCCTGCCAGTGCTGCTGATTAGGGTCCAGGTCGGGGTCCATGCGAATTCCTTCCGTGGCTGCCTGTTTGGCAGCCTACCGCGTACGGGTCGCGGTCAGATCGAGCCCTGCGAGCAGATCCGTCTCCCAGCCACGCCCGTCGCGCTCCCCCGCGTCGCCGGCGGCCAGGACGTAGTGCTCCTCCCCCACGATCGGCAGGGCCACGTTGTTGGACAGGGCGCAGGCGCGACCGGTGGGCCCGACCACCACTTGGGTGGCGTGCGCCGCGAGCGCCGCCCGCTTGGCGGCCAGCGCATCCTCATCGGTCTCGACGACGGCGTCGATGTCGCCGTCGTCGTATCCGAACGTGAACTCCTCTTCGGACGGGAGCGACCACTCCGGCCGCAGATCCTCGGGCGTCAGCGCGGCCAGGCCGGCCTCGAACGCCCGGGTGGAAAAGACCGACCAGTAGAACTTCGGCACGGCCCACGGCTCGCCGGGAAACGTGGCAGCGCCGCCCGACGAGCCGGCCGCCGCTACGGCCGCCGTCGTCACCGTGTGCGCGTGCACGTGATCGGGATGGCCATAGCCGCCGGCCGGGTCGTAGGTGACGACGACGTGGGGGCGCTGCTCGCGGATCAGGGCCACCAGCGCGCCGACGGTCTCGCGCTCGTCGGCGTCGATGAATCGTTGCCGGTGCCGCGTGGGGGTGCCGCGCATGCCCGAATCGCGCCACCGGCCCGCGCCGCCGAGATAGCGGGGTCCACCGACCCCGAGCGCCCGCAACGCGGCGGTCAATTCGCCAATCCGGTAGCCGCCGAGCTGGTCGGCGCGATCGACGGCGAGTTCGGCCCACCGATCGCCGATCACCTCGCCCTCCTCGCCGAGCGTGCAGGTGACCACGCGGACGTCGGCGCCGCGGGCGGCGTAGTGGGCGATGGTGGCGCCGGTGCCGAGGCTTTCGTCGTCGGGATGTGCGTGGACGAACAGCAGCCGCGGCGTCTCAGGCATGGTCGGCACCCTACCGACAAGCAGCAGATAGGAACGCGCACGGCTACTATCAAGAAATGCCTCAGCTCACGGACGCAGACCGGACCGGCAGCCGGAGCCGCCGGCGAGGCGAGGTCCTCGAACGCGCCCTCTACGAGGCCACCCTGGCCGAACTGACCGAAGTCGGGTACGGGAGCCTGACCATGGAGGGGATCGCGGCGCGCGCCCACACCGGCAAGGCCGCGCTCTACCGGCGCTGGGACACCAAGTGCGAGCTGGTGCACGCCGCTTTGGTTTTCGCGCTGCCACCGGTGCCCGAGCTGCGGTCCGGCCGCTCGGCCCGGGAGAACCTGCTGGCGATGTTCACCGCCCAGCGTGACCTGCTGGCCGGAAAGACCGCCTTCCCCAGTTTGGACGTCATCCATCAGCTCCTGCACGAACCCGAGATGCGGGCCATCTTCGCCGATGCCGTGGTGCGCCCGCGCCTGCAAATCGTCGAATCGATCCTGCAGGCCGCCGTGGACGACGGCGACCTCGATCCGACGGCCATCACGCCGCTGACCGCCCGGATCGGCTCGGCGCTGATCAACCAGCACTTCCTGCTGAACGGGTCGCCGCCGAACCGGCGCGAGCTGGCCCTCATCGTCGACACCGTGATCCCGCCGCGGGCGTCGCGCCCGCCCGCCGACTGAGGGCGGTTACGGCCCGGTCTTGATCCACTGGCCGGCGTCGCCGACGATGCCGACCGGAACCGCTCCGGACAGGCTGACGTTCTGCACGCTCGGTCCGGCCGCGACGATCGTGGTGTCCTGCAGGATCGGCAGCACCGTGGACATGTTCCACAGCCGCGGTTCGACGGCGGTGATGACGTCGTTGATGCTCTTGGTGCCGTTGAGGGCGGCGTCGATGTTCGACTGGACGCTGCGATCGCAGATGCCGGTGAGGTTCGACGGCGCCTGCACCAGGGCGTTGGGATCCGCGGGGCGGCTGGGTGGGGGCGCCGACGTCGGTGTCGCGGTCGTGGTGCCTGGCCCGGTCGACGGCGGGGGCCCGGCGGGAGCGGACGAGACCGGCGTCGTCTCGCCGGTGGACGGGACCTGGGTCGATTGCAGCGCGGGACAGCCGTAGCGGGAGGCGAGCCGGGTGGCCAGGTTGCCGCCGGCCTGATGCCAGCCGACGATCGCGTCCACGCGGCCGTCGTTCAGCGCGTCGCGGTAGAGGGTGACGGGGTCCAGCGCCAGCACGGTCGCGGCGATGCCGACGTTGCGCAACTGGTCGGCGGCGGTGTTGGCGACCGCCACCGAGGTCGGGTCGTTGGCCGCCACCCCGATCGCCAGCGACAGCTGTTGGCCGTCCTTGCTGATCCGGCCGCGGATGACCTCGGGCGGCCCGGTGTTCGCCGGGGTCGGCGCGGGGGAAGCCGACGTGTTGGGTTCGACCCGGTATCCGGCCCCCTGCAGCAGGCTCAGCGCGGCCGCCGTCGTCATCGCCGGCGGCGCGGTCGGCTCGTAGCCGGGGTCGCTCGGCGCGCGGATCTGGGCCTGATCCAGCGTGACCGTGTTGTCGCTGCCCGCGCCGACGGCGGCGAGCAGGTCGACGTCGAGCAACCCCAGGATCGCCTTACGGACTTGCGTGTCAGACAGTTTGGGCTCGTTGGCCCGCAGCGTGAGCTGCATGACCCGCGGCGTCACGATCCGGGCCGTGCGGACGTCGGGAATGGCGGACAGCTGCGCGAAGGCCGCCGAGCCGCCATGGACCTGGGCCACCTGGGTGTCGCCGTTGCGCACGGAGTCGGCCAGGGCGGCGGGCGCCCCCGCGCGCCGGAAGAGGATGAGCGCGGGTTTGGCCGGCGGCCCCCAGTAACGGTCGTTGCGGGCGACCAGGATCTCGTCGCGCTGCGGGTCGATGCTCTCCACCCGGAACTGCCCGCCCGTGACCGGAAGGGCCCGGGCCAGCCCGGCCGCGAATCCGCCGGGCACGTCCTTGACGATGTGCGCCGGAAGGATGTTGCTGAACAACTCCTTCCACGCCGGATACGGCTGGGCGAAGGTCACCACCGCCTGCTTGCCGCCCTCCAGCGACTGCACGCCGGTGATGAGGTCATACCCGGCCGGGTCGACGACCCCGGGCTGGCTGACCATCTGGCGCCACAGGTACCAGAAGTCGTCGGCGGCAATCGGGGCGTTGTCGGTCCACTGCGCCTCCGGCCGGATCTTGTAGGTCACCGTGAACGGGTTCTGGCTGGTCACGTCGGCGGACACCAACAGCGTCGGGTCCATCTCCCAGCGCGAGCCCGTGGGCGCGGCGGTGTCCGGAACCGGCCGAAAGGCGCTGGGCAACACCAACGCGCTGATCGCCGCGTTCACCGGGGACAGGTCGGACAGCAGGTGCGGATTGAAGCCCGCGCCGATCGAGTCGATGCCCATGATGATCTCGCTGACCCGGGGCGGCGGCGGCACCGAGTTGTGCGGCGTGTCGGTGCTCTGCGGCGCCGGCGGCGGATTGACCGTGCACGCCGAAACCACCAGCCCGACCAACGAGACGAGGCCGCCGAGCACCATGATCAAGCGGCGGACGCGTCTCGGCACGCTGATCAGGGTAGCGAGCAGCCGCGCGGCGGCCCGGCCGACCACCGAAGGTCAGCTCCGGGCCTTGGCGCGCGACCGGCTGCGCGCTCGGGCGGTGGCGTCCAGCTCGACCTTGCGCACCCGCACGATCTCCGGGGTCACCTCGACGCATTCGTCTTGCGCGCAGAATTCCATGGCCTGTTCGAGGTCGAGCTCGAGCGGCTTGGCCAACGTCTCGATGACATCGGCGGTGGACGACCGCATGTTGGTCAGCTTCTTCTCGCGGGTGACGTTGATGTCGAGATCCTCTGCGCGCGGATTGATTCCGACGACCATGCCCTCGTAGGTGTCCTGGCCGGGCTCGACGAAGAACTGGCCCCGGTCGGCGAGCTGGATCATCGCGAACGGCGTGATGGTGCCCGCGCGGTCGGACACCAGCGACCCGGTGTGGCGGGCCCGGATCTCCCCCGCCCAGGGGCGGTACCCGTCGAACACGGCGTTGGCGATGCCGGTGCCGCGGGTCAGCGTGAGGAAGTCGGTGCGGAAGCCGATCAGCCCGCGGCTGGGCACGATGAAGTCCATCCGGACCCAGCCCGCCGCGTGGTTGGTCATCTCCTCCATGCGGCCCTTGCGGGCGGCCATCAGCTGGGTGATGGCGCCGACGAACTCGTCGGGGCAGTCGATCGTCATCGCCTCGAAGGGCTCGTGCAGCTTGCCGTCGATCGTGCGCGTCACCACCTGCGGCTTGCCGACCGTGAGTTCGAAGCCCTCCCGGCGCATCTGCTCGACCAGCACGGCCAGGGCGAGCTCGCCGCGGCCCTGCACCTCCCAGGCGTCGGGCCGGTCGATGTCGACGACGCGGATCGACACGTTGCCGACCAGCTCGGCGTCCAGCCGGCCGCGGACCATGCGCGCGGTCAGCTTGTGGCCGGAGACCTTGCCCGCCAGCGGCGAGGTGTTGGTGCCGATCGTCACCGAGATCGCGGGCTCGTCGACGGTGATGCGCGGCAGCGCGTGGGCGTGGTCGGGATCGGCCAGGGTGTCGCCGATCATGATCTCGGGAATCCCGGCCACCGCGACGATGTCGCCGGCGACGGCCTCGTCGGTGGCGCTGCGCTCGACGCCTTCGGTCGCCAGCAGCTCGGTGATCTTGGCGCTGGTGATGACGGGCAGCCCGTCGACCTCGCGCATCCAGGCGACCTGCTGGCCCTTGCGCAGCTTGCCGTTGTAGATGCGGATCAGGGCGAGCCGGCCGAGGAACGCCGACGCGTCGAGGTTGGTGACCAGCGCCTGCAGCGGGGCCTCGGGGTCGCCCGACGGCGCCGGGATGTGTTCCATCAGCACGTCGAAGAGCGGGTCGAGGTTCTCGCCGGCGGGCACCTCGCCGTCGGCGGGCTGCTCGGTGCTGGCGATGCCCGCGCGCCCCGACGCGTACAGCGTCGGCAGGCCCAGGGCGTGCTCGGCCGCCGCGGCGGCCTCGTCGTCCAGGTCCGACGCGACGTCGAGCAGCAGGTCGTGGCTGGCGTCGACGACCTCGGCGATGCGCGCGTCGGGCCGGTCGGTCTTGTTGACGACCAGGATCACCGGCAGGTGGGCGGCCAACGCCTTGCGCAGCACGAACCGCGTCTGCGGCAACGGGCCCTCGGACGCGTCGACGAGCAGCAACACCCCGTCCACCATAGACAGCCCGCGCTCGACTTCCCCGCCGAAATCGGCGTGGCCGGGGGTGTCGATCACGTTGATCACCGTGACGCTGCCGTCCGGGTGATGACGGTGTACCGCGGTGTTCTTGGCCAGGATGGTGATGCCCTTTTCCTTCTCGAGGTCACCGCTGTCCATGATGCGTTCCTGGGTGTCGTCACCGCGGTGGTGCAGCGCGCCCGACTGCCGCAGCATCGCGTCAACCAGGGTGGTCTTGCCGTGGTCGACGTGGGCGACGATGGCGACGTTGCGAAATGACACGTCGGAGATTGTGGCAGCGGGGGCCTTTCAAAGCGAACTGGCAGGTCGCCGGCCGGCGGCGTTTGAGTGTGCGTCAGCGGCGTTGAGTGTGCGCTTGCGGCGCGACGGATCGGCGTGTCGCCGGCGTGGCTTCACAACCAGCGCCGACGTTGCACACCGAACGGCGAGGCGGGGCCTGCGCGCGCCTTGGCCGTCGGCTACCAGCCCCGGCGGCGCGGCGCCGTGCCCACCAGTTGTTGGCCCTTGCCGGTCGCCTCGCGGCTGCGATAGACGATGTAGGGCCGGAACAGGTAGACGACCGGGGCACTGAACACGTGCACCAGCCGGGTGAACGGCCACAGCGTGAACAGCACCATGCCGATCAACGCGTGCAGCTGGTAGTCCAGCGGCGCGTTGATCATCACCTCGCCGTGCGGCTGCAGTATCCAGATCCGGCGGAACCACAAACCGACCGTGTAGCGGTAGTGGAATTCGCCGCCGTGCGGGCCGGTGCCGATCAGGTCGCAGTACAGGCCCACCACGATCGCCAGCACCAGCACCAGATACATCACCTTGTCGCTGCGGGTGGTGGCCATGGACACGGCGGGGCGGGTGAACCGCCGGTAGACGAGTAGCCCGATCCCGACGAGCGTCGCGACGCCGGCGATCGAGCCGGCGATGACCGCCTGCATGTGGTAGACGTGGTCGCTCATCTTCATCAGCTGCGTGACCTTCGGCGGGATGAACAGCCCCACCACGTGTCCGGCGAAGACCGCCAGGATGCCGAAATGGAAGATGGGGCTGGCGATGCTGAGCAGTCGCGACTCGTAGATCTGCGAGGACCGTGAGGTCCAGCCGAACTTGTCGTAGCGGTAGCGCCACCAGGTCCCGACGATCAGGACCGACAGCGTGACGTACGGGGCGATATCCCAGAACAGGACGTTGCTAAACACCTGGCGTTCCTTTGCGGGGTGGCACGGTCAAGGTAAACGGTTGCAGCCCAACGGCTTCGGCGGGCGGGCCGGCCTGCGCCAGTCGCTCGGCGCGGCGCACCTCCTGATCGGTGGCCGCCGGCAGGGTCTCGCAGATCGCCGCCACGACCGGCTCGTACGGTGACTCGGCGTCGGCCAGGGCGCCGCGCAGCACGTCGATCGGCACGCGGTGCTGGGTCAGCAGCCGCCGTCCGGCCTCCGGGTCGACGGTGGCGGCGAATTCGAGCACCACGGCCAGATGATCGGGCGCCTCGCCGCTCGGTGGCTGCGCACCCGCCTCGCGGTAGGCGGTGGCGAACGCCAGCATCTCCCGTCCGCGGTTGCGGGTGTCCCCCGCGGTCCAGTACGTCAGATACATGGTGGCGCGCCGGCGCATATCGAACGTCGCGACGTAGTCCATCGCCGCGGCCATCGGCTCACGGGCACGCAGCGCCGCGACCGTCTGCCCGAGGAGCGTCGCCGCGGGACCGCTGATGTGGCCGAGGATTTCGTCGACGGCGTCCAGGCGTTCGGTGAACCCGTCGTCCGGATAGGCCAGCAGCAGCGACGCCGCCTGCCACACCAGGCGGTCCTGCATCGCCCGGCCGGTGGAACGCTCCCGGAGCGCGGACAGCAACCTCACCGCTTCTGCTCCTCGGGGAACATTCCCGCGGGCACCTGGCCGCCGTCCCAATTGAGCAGGTTCACCCGCGGCCGGGCGTGAGCGGGTTCTGCTTCCGCGGAGCCGCCGCGCTGGAGCGCGTGGAAGGTTTCCACCGACACCGGTATCGGTTCGGATTCGTACATGCCCGGGCCGCCCTCGCCCGTCAACGAACAGCCCATCTCCTCGAGCTCGCGGGCCTGCGGGGCGAACGCCGTCGGAATCACGTAGCGCTCTTCGTATTTCGCGATGGCGAGCAGCCGGTACATCTCGTAGATCTGCTCTTCGGTCATGCCGACCGAATGCGGGATGTGCGGCTGGGTGTCGCGGCCGAGGTTGATGTCGCGCATGTAGGAGCGCATCGCCGCCAGCCGCCGCAGCACCCCTTCCACGACGGCGGTGTCGCCGGCGGTGAACAGTTCGGCGAGATATTGCATCGGGATGCGCAGCGCGTCCAGCGCGCCGAACAGGTTGCCGATGTCCTCCCCGTCGTGCCCGTCACGGCTGACCGCGTCGACCACCGGCGACAGCGGCGGGATGTACCAAACCATCGGCATGGTGCGGTATTCCGGGTGCAGCGGCAACGCCACCTGGTAGGTGTGGATCAGCGCGTAGATCGGGGAACGCTGCGCGGCCTCGATCCACTCGTCGGGGATGCCCTCGGCCCGGGCACCGGCGATGACGTTCGGATCGTTAGGGTCCAGCAGGATCTCGCACTGCGCCCGATAGAGATCGGTGTCTTTTTCCACCGACGCCGCTTCCAGCACCCGGTCGGCGTCGTAGAGCACCACCCCGAGGTAGCGCAGCCGGCCCACGCAGGTCTCCGAGCAGATCGTCGGCAGGCCGACCTCCATGCGCGGATAGCACAGCGTGCACTTCTCGGCTTTGCCCGTCTTGTGGTTGAAATAGACCTTCTTGTAAGGACATCCGGACACGCACATCCGCCAGCCGCGGCAGCGGTCCTGGTCCACCAGCACGATGCCGTCCTCGCTGCGCTTGTACATCGCGCCCGACGGGCACGACGCCACACAGGAGGGGTTGAGGCAGTGCTCGCAGATCCGGGGCAGGTAGAACATGAAGGTCTCTTCGAGCTTGAGCTTGATCTCCTCGTTGACCTTCTTCAGGATCGGGTCCCCGGCCAGGATCTCCGACGAGCCGGCCAGGTTGTCATCCCAGTTCGGCCCCCACGAAACCTTCATCGGCTCACCGCTGATCGCGCTTCGGGGCGCGGCGGTCGGGAACGTGTCACCCGCGGGAGCCGTGGTCAGGTTCTCGTAGTCGTAGGTCCACGGTTCGTAGTAGTCGCCGATGACGGGCAGCTTCGGGTTGGCGAAGATGCGCAGCAGCTTCTGGATGCGGCCGCCGTCGCGCAGCCGCAGCCGGCCCTTCTTGTCGCGAATCCAGCCGCCCCGCCAGCGCTCCTGGTCCTCGTAGGTGCGCGGATAGCCTTGGCCGGGACGGGTTTCGACGTTGTTGAACCACACGTATTCGGTGCCGGACCGGTTGGTCCACGCCTGCTTGCAGGTCACCGAGCAGGTGTGGCAACCGATGCACTTGTCGAGGTTCATCACCATCGCCAACTGCGCCATGACCTTCATCAGATGTCTCGCTTCGCTCGGGCTATCAATACGCCACCTCCTGGCTGCGGCGCCGCACGACGGTCACCTCGTCGCGCTGGTTGCCGGTCGGTCCCAGGTAGTTGAACGCGAAGGCGTGCTGGCCGTAGCCGCCGGCCAGGTGGCTGGGCTTGATCCGCACCCGGGTGAGCGCGTTGTGGTTGCCGCCCCGCTTGTTGTTGGTTTCGGTGCGCGGGGTGTCGACGGTGCGCTCCTGGACGTGGTAGACGTACACCACCCCGTCGGGCATCCGGTGCGAGACGATCGCCCGGCACACGTAGATGCCGTTGACGTTCACCGCCTCGACCCAATCGTTATCGCGCACTTGGATTTTCGCTGCGTCGCCGGGGCTCATCCACATTGTCGGGCCGCCGCGGGACAACGAGAGCATGTAGAGGTTGTCCTGGTAGGTGGAGTGGAAGGACCACTTCGAGTGCGGCGTCAGGTATCGCACCGTGAGCCCGATTCCGTCCTCGGTCGGCCCGAGTGTCGGTGCGCCGAACAAGCGCGCCATGTCCAGCGGCGGGCGGAAGACCGGCAGGTGCTCGCCGAGTTCCTCGACCCAGTCGTGGGCGAGATAGAAATGCATCCGCCCGGTCAGGGTGTGGAACGGCTTGAGGTTTTCGATGTTGATGGTGAACGGTGCGTAGCGGCGACCGCCCGTTTCGCTGCCCGACCATTCCGGGCTGGTGACCACGGGCACGGGCCGCGCCTGGGTGTCGGCGTAACTGATGCGCTTGTCCTCGCTGCCCTCGGCCAGGTGCACCAGCCGCTGTCCCGTGCGCTTTTCCAGCTCGTGGAAACCCTCGACCGCCAGGCGCCCGTTGGTCGTCCCCGACAGCAGCAGCAGCACGTCGGCCATCCGGGCGGCGGTGGTCACGGCCGGACGGCCCGCTGCCACACCGGATTTGAGCACCCCGAACTTGGCGGCGAGCTCCTCGACCTCCCGGAACGGGTGCACGGTGATGCCCTTGGTAGTCAGCCCGAACTTGTCGACCAGCGGACCCAGCGTCAGCCACTTGTCGTAGATGGCACCGTAGTCACGTTCCACCACGGTGAGCTTGCCCATGGTGCGGCCCGGCACCGGCGTCGCACCGGTGTGCAGCCAGTCGGATTCGGTGCCATCGGGATAGGCCATCGCGTCGGGTGTGTCGTGCTGCAGCGCGCTGAGCACCACGTCGGTGCGGGTGCCCAGATGCTCCTTGGCCATGGCGCTGAACGCGCGGGCGATGGCGCCGAAAGCGTCGAAGTCCGAACGTGTTTCCCAGGGCGGGTCGGTCGCGGCGCTGAACGCGTGCACGTAGGGGTGCATGTCGGTGCTGGAGATGTCGGACTTTTCGTACCAGGTCGCCGCCGGCAGCACGACATCCGAAACCAGGGTCGTCGACGTCATCCGGAAGTCGATCGACATCATCAGGTCGAGCTTGCCCTCGGGGATGTCCCCCTCGCACGTCACGTCGACGGGCCGCGCCCCGTCCTCGGGCGGCAGCGCCGATGCGTTGGAGTCGGTTCCCAGCAGGTGGCGCAGGAAGTATTCGCCCCCCTTGCCCGACGACCCGATCAGGTTGGCGCGCCACACGGTGAGCACCCGGGGCCAGTTGACGGGGTTGTCGGGATCGGTCACCGCGAGTTTGAGTTCGCGCTGGCCGAGCTGCTCGGCGACGTAGTCGGCGACGTCGCGACCCGCGGCGCGCGCCTCGTCGGCGACGTCCAGACTGGACCGGTCGAACTGCGGGTAGTACGGGCTCCATCCCATGGCCACCGACGACGCCAGCAGGTCCATGGTGTGCTTGCCCGCGAAGCGGCCCCGGCCCACCGGGCTGGACAGCTTGTCCGCGCCGTAACCGTCATAGCGCCATTGGTCGGTGTGCGCGTACCAGTACGAGGCGCCGGGCACCTGGCGCGGCGGGCGCACCCAGTCGGTGGCCATCGCCATCGTGTGGAATCCGGTGAGCGGGCGCACTTTTTCCTGGCCCACATAATGGGCCCAGCCGCCCCCGTTGCGGCCCATCGACCCGGTCAGCATCAGCAGCGCCAGCACCGCGCGGTAGATCGCGTCGGCGTGGAACCAGTGGCAGATGCCCCCGCCCATGATGATCATGGAGCGGCCGCCGGATTCCTCGGCGCTGTGGGCGAATTCCCGCGCGACGCGGATGGCTTGGGCGGCCGACACACCGGTGATCGCTTCCTGCCATGCCGGGGTGTTCTGCTGCGTCGCGTCGTCATAGCCGGTGGGCCATTCGCCGGGCAACCCCGCGCGGGCGACGCCATACTGCGCGAGCATCAGGTCGAAGACGGTGCACACCATGTGCTTGCCGATGCGGCGCACCGGGACGCCGCGCGCCACGGTGGTGCCCTCGCCGTCGACGGTGTCGAAGCTGGGCATGTGCACCAGCGCGGTGCTGCCCTCCCCGTTGGAGCGGTGCGCGTCGCGCACGCTGAGCGCCGGCACCAGGTCACCGAGGTCCAGGTTCCACTTGCCGACACCGGATTCGCCGTACCGAAATCCCAGCGAACCGTGTGGCACCACAACGGAATTGGTCGTTTCGTCCAGCACCGCGGGCTTGAGTGCCGCGTTCTCAACCGCCTCGCCCAGGTCCGCCGCCGTCAGGTTCTTGCCCGGCACCAGCATGTCGCCGCGTTCTTCCAGCTTGATCAGGAACGGCAGATCGGTGTAGCGACGCGAATAGTCGACGAAGAACGGAACCTGCTTTCGCACATAGCATTCCGAGAGAATGACGTGCCCCATCGCCATGGCCAGCGCCCCGTCGGTGCCGGCCGCGCACGGCATCCACTCGTCGGCGAACTTGGTGTTGTCGGCGTAGTCGGGGCTGACGGTGACGACCTTGGTGCCGCGGTAACGCGCCTCGGCCATCCAGTGCGCGTCGGGGGTCCGGGTGATCGGCACGTTGGAGCCCCACATCATCAAATACGCTGCGTCCCACCAATCTCCGGATTCGGGGACGTCGGTCTGGTCGCCGAACACCTGCGGTGAGGCCACCGGGAGGTCGGCGTACCAGTCGTAGAACGACGTCATGGGAGCGCCGATCAGCTCGAAGAATCGCGAGCCGGCGGCATACGACACCATCGACATCGCCGGGATCGGGGAAAATCCGGCGACCCGATCCGGGCCGTAGGTCTTGATGGTGTGCACGTGGGCGGCGGCGATCAGCTCGGTGGCCTCGGCCCAGGTGACGCGGACCAGTCCGCCCTTTCCGCGCGCCCGCTGATAGCGCCGGCGGCGTTCGGGGTCGGCCTGGATGTCGGCCCACGCCAGCACGGGATCACCCAGGCGCGCCTTGGCCTCCCGGTACATCTCGACCAGCACGCCGCGGGCGTAGGGATAGCGCACCCGGGTGGGCGAGTAGCTGTACCAGGAGAACGACGCACCGCGGGGGCAACCGCGCGGCTCGTACTCGGGGCGGTCCGGACCCACCGACGGATAGTCGGTCTGCTGGGTTTCCCAGGTGATGATCCCGTCTTTGACGTAGATCTTCCAGGAGCAGGACCCGGTGCAGTTCACGCCGTGCGTGGAGCGAACCACCTTGTCGTGGCTCCACCGGTCGCGGTAGAACACGTCGGCCTCGCGGCCGCCCCGCCGCGTCACGGTGCGCAGGTCGGCCGAGATCTCGCCCGGCGTGAAGAACCGCCCGCTGCGCTCCAAGAGCTCTTCGAGCACTCCACCAATGTGCGGTGTGGCAGTCAAGAAGTACTCCTCCTCGTCGGTAGCGTCGCGCCGCGTAGCCCGGCCCTGTGCGTGGCCCCAGTTGAGTTGTGTTCGGCGATCAGCCCCGTGAGCCGCCCGTCCGCACCAGCTCGGATCGGCTCAGCCATCGACATTTCGGGCCCGCGGGCTGGGCGGCGATACCGCACCAGCATAGGTCGATGTGCGCGGGGCGATCACCTTCGCCGCGCGCGCTGAGTCTGCGAGAAACAGGGTCATGAGCATCGGTTTTCGCGCACGCGAAGGCCTCCCGGTCGGGCACCGAGCCGGGACGGCAAAGGTCTGGACAGCCATCTGGCTAGTTATCGGCACGCACATCCAGGGCAGATTCGTGTGGCGTTATTACAAGTCATTTTGTTGCCTTCAGTTCACTGTGGCGACCTGCAACGCGGCTGTACATCAGCTGCGGGAAGTCTGTGGACTTGTTGCCAGGGCCGTTCACAGGGCGCCGGCCAGGGCCGGAAGCCAGCCCCGGTCGGCCGGCACCCAGTCGAGATCGTGCAGCTCAGCGGCGGTGATCCAGCGCAGGGCCCGGTGCTCACGCGCGTCCGGACGGCCGCCGAGCAAATGCACCCGGTAGGCGCGCAGTGTGATCCCGCCGTCCACCGCGATGTCCGCGCCGAGCCGCTCGCCCACCGCGACGTCGCCCGCCGCCAAGCCGAGCTCCTCGGCCAGCTCGCGGGCCAGCGCGTCGCGCTCGGTCTCACCGGGCGCGACCTTGCCCCCGGGCAGCTCCCAGCGCCCGGCCAGCTCCGGCGGGCGTACCCGCTGTGCCACCAAGACGCGCGCGTCGCGGATGAGGGCGCCCGCGACGACGATCTGGGTCGGCATGGCCAGTGACGGTATACCGTCGCGTCCTGGCTGTGTTATCGCGCGGCCACCACGGCGGGCACCGAGGTTGGCGCACTCATTCCCGGCGCGCTGTGAAGGCCGGCGTTGTCTGGGTATGCACTAGGTCGGCCGATCGCACTCAGTGAGGAGAAGCGCCATGCCCAACGTGTTCATCGAACCGCGACCAAAGGGCCGCGACGGAGACCCGATCACGCACTACGTCGTCGAGGACCACGGCGACAGCGAGCTCCACCAGAGCCAAACCCAGCAGGAGGCCATCGACTGGGCGAAGCAGCAGGGCCATTCACCCCTCGTCGCCCGCGTCCGCCATCTCAGCGACAAACAGAAGCCCGACCAGTGGCGGGGAGTCTAGGTCCTGACGTCCCGGATCTCCGTAACATTCTCGGTAGCAAGGATTTTGGACAACAGAACGGTGACGAGTCATGGCTGTGTTAACGGATGAGCAAGTAGACGCCGCATTGCCCGATCTGGACGGATGGGAGCGTGCCGACGGCGCCCTGCGCCGCTCGATCAAATTCGGAAGCTTCCTGGCCGGCATCGATGCGGTGCGCCGCGTCGCCGAGCACGCGGAAAGCAAGGACCACCACCCGGACATCGATATTCGCTGGCGGACAGTGACTTTCGCTCTCGTCACCCACTCCGAGGGTGGCATCACCCAAAACGATGTCGACATGGCCCGCGACATCAACGGGATCGTCGACAGCTAGCCGGCGGGCCGTACCCCGGGCGCGGCGTCTCGGCCGCGGTTGCCGGTGGCCGCGATCCAGATCAGCGTCGCCACCGCCGCCACGGTGTAGATCAGCCCGGCCCAGGCCAGATACCACGGGCGGCCGATCTGCCAGATGGTCGGTTGAGCGAAGCTCAGCAACCACGGCACGCCGATCAGGGTGAGCGCCAACCACCCCCAGCCGGCGATTCGCGCCCCGCGCAGCGTGCGCCCCGCGCCGTGGATCGCCCAGATCATCAACGGCAACAGCCACACCCAGTGGTGGGTCCAGGAGATCGGCGACAGCAGCAGCCCGAACAGTTCGACCACGATCAGCCTGCCCAGCTGATCGGCGGCGTCCAGCGCGCGCCAGGCCAGGACGGCCAGCACCGCGGTGACGACGAGCGCGACCACCAGCGGCGGCCCGAATCCGACGTCGTGGCCCAGGATCCGTGAGATGGCGCCGCGCCACGATTGATTGAACGAGGTGGCGATGGGACCCACCCGGTGAGCGTCGCCCAGTAGTTCGGTGAAGTAGTAGCGGGTCTGGTCGCCGACGACCACGACCGAAATCCCAACGGTGGCAACGAAAACGACCGCCGAGAACACCGCCGCGCCCCACCGCCGGGCGCCGGCCAGATAGACCCCGGAGATGGCGGGGGTCAACTTGATTCCGGCGGCCGCTCCGACCAACAATCCCGACAGCCACCATCGCGTGGTGTAGACCGCCCACAGCACCGCGGTCATGAGCAGAACATTGACCTGGCCGTAGTCGAATGTGCTGCGCAGCGGCTCAATCCAGATCGTGATCGCCGTCCACGCCATCGCCAGTCGGTGGCCGCGGGGACCGGCTGGCGTGGCCGTCAGGCGCTGGCTGATCCGGATCGCGCCGTACAGGGCGGCCATGGTCGCGATCTGCCACAGGAATGCGACGAGCCCGAACGGCAGCAGGTGCAGCGGATAGAAGACGACGGCCGCGAAGGGTGGGTAGGTGAACGGCAGCGGGAAGTCCGGTGTCTGGTCGGCGTAGACGTAGCCGTACAGGGTGCCGGGATGGTCGATCGCGGCGGCTCCGCCGAGGTAGACGTGCAGGTCGACGAAGTTCGCGCCGTTGGGGGCCAGGTACGTCCAGGCCAGCCGCGCCGCGACGCTCGCGATGAGCAGGATCGGCGCGGCCACGACAAGGCGATTCGCCAACCGCTGGGTGATGGGCGCCGCCCGGGCGGCCGAGATGGTGTCTATCCGCCCGACTCTAGCGATCGGACCATGCGGCGCTGCCCCCTCGGTCCCCGAGATCCATGCACATCTATGCAGTGCGCGCCATTTCGCGCGTTCGGTCACCGCTCCCACTCGTATCCGTAACGAATAAATAAATGCCACACGTGTCACTTGAGTCCCATCTGCATCAAAGTAGCTTCAGCGCCGGGACCTGTAATCGATCAATCAGGGAGAGTCATGCCAACCATCTGGACTTACTTGCGTGCAGCCGCCGTCCTGGCCGGTTCGTCCGCAGCACTATTGACGGGCGGTATCGCCCACGCCGACCCCGTGCCGGCTCCGGCGGTGCCGAACATTCCGCAGCAGCTGATCAGCTCGGCGGCCAACGCACCGCAAATCCTGCAGAACCTCGCGACCGCACTCGGCGCCACGCCGCCCGCGGCGCCCGCCACACCGGGCATCAGCTTCCCGGGTGTTCCCGCGGCCGCCTCGCCGGCATCGGCGACCACGGCGGGCATCCCGTCGATCCCCGGCCTGACGCCGGCGGCCCCCGCCGCTCCCGCGTCATCTCCGGCGGCGGTGCCGTCCATTCCGGGGCTGGCGCAGTCGGCGACGCCCGCCGCGCCGGCGTCGCCCTCTGCGGCGAGCGGCATTCCGGGGATGATTCAGGGCTTGACCGGCGCGCAGCCGGCGGCCGCGAGTCCGGCCGCGCCGGCCTCCTCGTCGATCCCGGGCCTGCCCGCGATCCCGGGGCTGTCGGCGCCGAGCGCGCCGGCCACGCCGCCCGCACCGCAAATCCCGCAGGCGCAGGTCAACATGCCGGCGATGCCCGCGGGCCTTCCGGTCAACGTCCCCCCGCAGGTGCGGCTTCCGCAGGATCTGCCGGCGCTGGCCTCGGGCCAGACCCCGGCGGCACCAGCCGCTCCGGCCGCACCCGCGCCGGCCGCCAGCCCGGCCGGACCGGCAGCGCCGCTGCTCGCCGCCCTGCCTTGAGCAGCGTCGTCATCGGCCTAACCCACCACTGAGAACCGGAGGACACCGTGGCAACCACTTGGAATCTGTCCAAAGGTTTGGCCGCTGTCGTCACGGCATCGGTTGCCGCGCTCGGGCTTTGCCCGAGCGCGGCAGCCGACCCGGCGGCGCCGCAGCCGACACCACAATCCAGCGCGGCCCAACAGCTGCCGGGGCTGCCTGCCCTGTCGCAGCTCAGCCCGCTCATCCAGCAGGCGGCCGGCGACCCGCAGCAGGCTACACAGCTGCTCATGGCCGCGGCGCAAGCCTTCGCCCACAGCCCGACCGCTCCCAGCGAGTCCAAAAACGTGGCGGCGGCGGTGAATCAGTTCGTCCAAGAGCCCACCGCCCCGGTGCAACACGTTCCGGCGACCGGGGTGGAACCCGGTGTGCAGGCGCACCTGCCGGCGGGGATCAACCCGGTGCACGCGGCGGGTCCCGCGCCCCAGCCGGCACCCGAGGCGCACCTGCCGGCCGGCGTCGACCCGGCGCACGCGGCCGGGCCCGCACCCGCCGCCGCGCCGGCGCCCGCGCCCGCTCAGCCCGCGAATGTGCCCGTCGCGGCGCCGATTCCGGCGCCACCCGCGCCCGCCGCCGCGCCCCCGGCACCGGAGGCCGCCCCGGCGCCTGCACCCGCGCCGGACGCCGCCCCGACCGCGGCCGCCCCGGGATTCGGCGCCGACACGCCGCCCACGCAGGACTTCATGTATCCGTCGATCGGCACCAACTGCCTGGCCGATGGCAGCAGCGCCATCGCCACCGCGCTGTCGGTCGCGGGACCGGCCAAGATTCCGCTTCCCGGCCCGGGGCCCGGCCAGACCGCCTACGTGTTCACCGCGGTCGGCACGCCCGGACCCGCCGAGGTGCAGAAGCTGCCGTTGAACGTCACCTGGGTGAACCTGACCACCGGCAAGTCCGGCACCGTCGCCCTCACGCCGCGACCGGACATCAACCCGGACGGGCCGACGACGCTGAGCGCGATCGCCGACACGGGCTCGGGCAGCATCATGTCGACGATCTTCGGTCAGGTCACGACCAAGGAAAAGCAGTGCCAGTTCATGCCGACGATCGGCTCGACGGTGGTGCCGTAACACACCAGCGCCGTCACCGTTTCGCCACCTGCGAACGCGCGTGTCCCCGCACCGGGGTCACGCGCGTTCGCTTTAGTACGCCATGAACAGGATCGCGTCGCGGTCGTACTCGAGGCCGGGATGAACGCTGGCGAGATGAGCCTGGGTCAGTTCGACCAGCTCGTCCTCGTCCTTGCCGACAATGGCCTCGCCGCACGGACACGTTATGTGTGTCTTCACGTTGCTGCCCTTCCCTTCTGTGCACCGACTACTTCGCCGCTTTGGCTGCCGCCTTCATCTGCTTCTTGTAGGCACGCACCGCGCCCATCGACTCGGCGTCGACGATATCGGCGACGGAGATGTGCGTGCCCGCCTTGCCGAACTCGCCGGCGGCCGCGCGCCAGCCCTTCGGCGTCACGCCGTACTGCTTGCCCAGCAGCGCCAGAAAGATCTGCGCCTTGGCCGCACCGAAACCGGGCAGCCCCTTGATGCGCCGCAGCAGCTCCTCGCCGTCGGGGTCACCCGAGGTCCACAAGCCCGCGGCGTCACCGTCGTAGCGGTCCACGATGATCTGGGCCAGGGTCTGGATACGTTTGGCCATCGATCCCGGAAAACGGTGTATCGCAGGTCGTTCCGAGCACAGCGCGGCGAACTTGTCCGGGTCGTACTCGGCGATCTCGTGAGCGCCGAAACTGCCCATGCGGTCCGCGATCTTCTTCGGTCCCGAAAAGGCGGTCTCGAACGGCACCTGCTGATCGAGGACCATCCCGATGAGCAGGGCCAACGGATCCTCGTCCAGCAGCGCGTCGGCCTCGGGATCTTGAGCCAGCCAAAGTTTCACCGTCAACGACCTTCCTTTCGGTGAACACCCTACGACCGAGACCGGTTGGTGCGACAGCAACCACCGAAACCGCGCCTACGATCAGCACCCTAACCGTCGAGTTATCGTGACGTGGTGGTGGATGAGGCCCGATTGGAGCTGATGCTGGCCCGCGACGAACTGCACGCGCTCGTCACGTCCTACTGCCGCGCCGTCGACCGCGCCGACTACGAAGGCCTGCGGGAGATGTATCACCCCGACGCGACCGACTCGCACGGGGAGTTCTCGACCGGGGGCGTCGAACAGTTCATCGCGCAGTTGCAGGCCGCGCAGCCGTATGTGCGTGTCTCCCAACACAACATCACCACGACGAACTTCGTGGTCGCGGGTGAAAAGGCCCACGGTGAGGTCTACTGCCTGGTGTTTCACACCTTCGCCGGTCCCGACCACGACGTCGACGTCATCATCGGCGGCCGGTACCTGGACGAGTACACCAGGCACGACGGCCGTTGGAAGTTCAGCCGCCGCACCATCGTGGCGGACTGGGCCTACCAGAACGACCCGTCCCGACTGGACTTCGGACATCCCAGCACCCGAGGAAGCCTGCGCGGCAAACCGGGGCGAGACGACCCCTCGATCGGCCTGTTCTGCCCGCCCAGCGGCTAGGCGAATCGGGCCGTCTCCCAACGAGTCTCGGGGATCAGCCGCTCTTGCGGCGGAACTCGCGCCGGTTACCCGCCGCGCCGTGCGCCCGGGACTGCTTGCCGGCGCCGTCCTTGTGGTCGGATCCGGTCGAGGATTTCGCCATCTTGCGGTCGAGCGCTTCGCGGAACTTGCGCTTGGTGTCCTCGTCCGACCCGGGCGATTCAGAAGCCCCCGAAGACTTGGACGACTGTGAACCCTGCCGAGCATTCGATGCGGCCATACGGGCAGCTTAGCCCCGGTTTGACGGGCGGGCGCGCAGGCGGCGCGGCTACCGCATGCCGGGCGGCATGCCGTACAGGTGCGAGATCGGCAACGTCAGCAGCACCCGCCGATCGGTGACCATCGCCTGCCGGTATTCGTCCCAATCCGGATGTTCGCCGGCGATGTTGCGGTACAAGGCAATCAACGCCTCCACGGTGCTGTCGCCGGGCGCGGCCGCCGGGGGGGTCAGTTCGGCGGTGCCCTCGGCGACGGCGTACGACCAGCCGTCGTCGGCGTCGACCAGGATCGACGCCCGCGGGTCCCGGCGCAGGTTGCGCGTTTTGGCGCGCGGCTCGGTGATCGACACCTGGATCGCCATGCTGCGCGGGTCGAAGTGGTAGCTCACGTTCGACAGCTGCGGTCGCCCGTCGCGCTTGATGGTGGCCAGCACCCCGAGGGAATGTCCGCTTATCAAGGCCAGCAGCTTGTCGTCGAAGACTTGGCGTCCCATGACGAAAGCCTACGTCGCGCGCCGCCCGGGCGGCCCGGGATGGTCGTCCCCCGGCCGGGCTGGTGGAATCGGGGCATGACCAAGTACGCGGCGTTTCTGCGTGGCGTGAACGTCGGGGGCGTCAATCTGAAGATGGCCGAGGTGGCGGCCGCGCTCACCGACGCGGGCTTCACCGAGGTGCGAACCGTGTTGGCCAGCGGCAACGTCGTGCTGGAGTCGTCGGCCGGCGTGGCAGCGGTGCGCAGGAAGGCCGAGGCGGCGTTGCGCGAACGGTTCGGCTACGACGCCTGGGTGCTCGCCTATGACATCGGCACCGTGCGCGAGGTGGTCGACGCCTATCCGTTCGAGCGCGACGCCGACGGCTACCAGTCCTACGTCACGTTCGTCGCCGATAAGGCGGTGCTCGACGAGCTCGCCGCGCTGGGTCAGGAGGCCGGCCCGGCCGAGCGGATCAGCCGCGGTGACGGCGTCCTCTACTGGCAGGTCCCCAAGGGCGGCACCCTGGACAGCACCATCGGCAAGACGATGGGCAAGGCGCGCTACAAGTCGTCGACCACGACGCGCAACCTGCGCACGCTCGTCAAGGTGCTGCGCTGAGCGGTACTACCGCATGGGCTGCGCGCCAACGCTTTTCGAAGCTTTACCGCTTACTCGTCGGGCACCGATTCGATGTAGCGCAGGGCATCGGCTTTGTCCAACCCGAGTCCGCGGGCTACCCGGACGTACTCGCGTGCGGCGGCGGCCATAGCGGCGTCGGTCGGGTCGTAGCGGGCGACGAATGTGCCGAAGCGGCCGCGGGTTTCGATGATGGCGGCGGTCTCCAGCTCGCGGTAGGCGCGAGCCACGGTGTTGACCGCGACCCCGAGCTGGCCGGCCAGGTCCCGCACGGTGGGCAGGCGCGTGCCCGGCGGCAGCGCGCCCTCGCGGACCCCGTCGATCACCTGCGTCCTGAGCTGGTCGAACAACGGCTTGCCCGCCTTCACGTCGACCCGCAACCAGTCACCCAGCTCCACCCGTTCAGTATCCCCCACCTCCGGCTATCTTGGTGGGATGCGCGTAGCGGTGCTCAGCGGCGCGGGGATCTCCGCGGAAAGCGGTGTGCCGACGTTCCGCGACGACAAGAACGGGTTGTGGGCCCGCTTCGATCCCTACGAGCTGTCCAGCACGCAAGGGTGGCGCGACAACCCCCAGCGCGTCTGGGGCTGGTACCTGTGGCGGCATTACCTGGTCGCCGACGTGCAACCCAATGCGGGCCATCGCGCCATCGCCGCCTGGCAGGACGACGCCCGGGTCACCGTCATCACCCAGAACGTCGACGACCTGCACGAGCGCGCCGGCAGCGGTTCCGTCCACCACCTGCACGGGAGCCTGTTCGAATTCCGTTGTGCGCGTTGCGCTGAGCCATACAGCGGCGCGCTCCCGCACATGCCCGAACCGGCGCTCGAGGTGGAGCCCCCGGTGTGTCAGTGCGGCGGCCTGATCCGGCCCGACATCGTGTGGTTCGGTGAACAGTTGCCCGACGAGCCGTGGCAGCGCGCCGTCGAGGCGACCGAGTCCGCCGACGTGATGGTGGTGGTCGGGACGTCGGCGATCGTCTATCCGGCGGCCGGGCTCGCGGAGCTGGCGCTGGCGCGCGGCGCCGCCGTCATCGAGGTCAATCCCGAAGTCACGCCGCTGTCGGCCAACGCCACCCTCAGCATCCGCGAGTCGGCGAGCCAGGCGTTGCCGGGACTGCTGCAGCGGCTGCCCGCCCTGCTGAACTAGGCGGGCCGGCGCGCGCGGCCCAGCAGGAGTTCGGACACCGGCATCGGCGCCCAGGCCGGCAGGGTCCACTCCCGCCGCGAGGTGTCGACTTCGAATCCCGCGTCGAGGATCGAGCGTTCGGTGTCGCGATGGGTGTGGCAGTTGCCAAACAGCCGGGGCCACAACGTCGCATCGACGAAACGCTGAAAGCGGCCCCGCGCGCCGGCACTGGCGATGTGCTCGAGGTAGCGCAGTTCCCCACCGGGTCGCAGCAACGAGTACAGGCGCCGCAGCACGGCGCCCGGGTCACGCACCGAGCACAACACCAGCGAGCACACCACCGCGTCGAACGGCTCACCGGCGCTGAGGCTTTCGGCCGTCTCGCCGGAAACGATCACCCGGGCGGGCGCCGCGTCGGCGGCGGCGCGGGCCCGCGCCGCCAGCCGCGGTTCGGGCTCCACCGCGATGACCTCGTCGACCGACGCCGGATAGTGCGGAAAGTTCGTCCCGATCCCCGCGCCGACTTCCAACACCCGGCCGGACAACCCGGCCAGGTTCTCCCGCCGCAGGACCCGGATCGCCTCGGCTTCATGGTTGGCGACGAAAGGCCAGACGCGCGCGAAGAAGGGATTGTCGACCGCCGTTGTCATACGTGTGTGAACCTTCCGACTCGGATGACGCCCAGAATAGGGTTCGGCGCCGGGACAGGCCGGACGTTAACCGATATTGGGCACCGGCTCCGCGAGCGCCGCCCCGGCGACGGGCTCGGGCGTGGGCGGGCGGGGCGCGAGGTCGACGCCTTCGCTGATCCCGAACCGATCGTGCAGCCACGCCAGGGGCCGGGGCGCCCACCAGTTCCAGCGGCCCATCACGTGCATGAAGGCCGGGACGACCACCATCCGCACCAGGGTGGCGTCGGCGAAGACGGCCAGCACCAGGCCCAGGCCGAACATCCGCATGAACGAGACGTGCGCGGCGATCAGCGCGGCGAACGACATCGACATCACCAACGCGGCCGCGGTGATGACCCGACCGGTACGGGCGACGCCGAGGGCCACGCTCTCGTCGTTGGCGGCGTGGGCCTGCTTCGGGGTGGGCCGGGCGGGCCGGGCGGCGCCGGACGCCAGCCAGTATTCGCGGATCCGGGAGAGCAGGAAGACCTCGTAATCCATCGACAGCCCGAAGGCGATGCAGAACAGCAGCACCGGCATGTTGGCGACCAGCGTCCCGCTCGGCGTGGTGCCGAGCGCACCGAGATGGCCGTCCTGGAAGATCCACACCAGCGCGCCGAACGCCGCGGTCAACGACAGGAAGTTGCACGCGAGCGCCTTGATCGGCAGCAGCACGCTGCCGGTGAGCAGGAACAGCAGCACGAATGTGATCGCGGCCATCAGCCCGAGGACGAGCGGAAGCCGTTCGGTCACGGCGTCGACGCTGTCGCGGTTGACCTGCGCCACCCCGCCCATCTCGACGGCCCGCCCGGCCGGTCCGGGGACGTCGTGCAACCGTGCGAGCTGGGCGTCGTTCGCCGCGGAGAACAGCGGCGCCGTGCTGCTGACGGTCAGGAAGGCGCTGCCCTGGGCCAGCCCGGTCGCCCCGGCGGGTGGCCCCACCCGGTTTCCGCCCGTGAAGGTGCCCCCGGGCGCGGACACGGCCGCCACGTCGGGCACGCGCGAGAGCGCGGCGGCGTAGCTGTCGAAATCCCCGGGATTCAGGCCGGAGGCATCGGGGACGACGACGGGCACCGACGTCGCGGAATCGTCGGCGAAGTCGTTGCGCAACCGGTCGCCGACCTGGTGCGCCGACGCCGAGCGCGGCAGCACCCGGTCGTCGGGGAACCCCCACTTCACCGAGAAGAACGGCAGCCCGAGCAGCAGGAGCAGGCCGACGACGGCCAGGCCGACCGGCGCCCAGCGGCGCATCACGAACTTGCTCGACCGATACCAGAACAGTTGCTCGACGGGCTTTGGCGCCGGCTCGGGTCGCCGCAGCATCCGCCGCAAGAACCGGCGCACATTGAACGCGTCCAGCCGGTCGCCCAACAGCACCATCGCGGCGGGGGTGATCACGATCGAGGCGGTGGCGACGAAGGCGACCGTGGCCACCCCGGCGTAGGCGAACGACTTGAGGAAGTACATCGGGAAGGCCACCGTCGCCGACATCGACAGCGCCACGGTGACCGCGGAGAACAGCACCGTGCGGCCGGAGGTGGCCATCGTTCGGATCAGCGCCTGGTCGCGGTCGTGGCCCTCGGCCAGTTCGTCGCGGTAGCGGCTGACGATGAGCAGCGTGTAGTCGATGGCCAGCGCCAGGCCCAGGGCGGTGCTGAGGTTGAGGGCGAAGATCGACACCTCGGTGGTGAAGGTGATCAGGCGCAACACCGACATCGAGCCGACGACGGCCAGCGCACCCAACGCCATCGGCAACGCGGCGGCCAGCAGCCCACCGAACACCCAGATCAGCACCACGAAGCTCAGCGGCAGCGCGATCATCTCCATCACCAGCAGGTCGTCCTGGTTCTGCTTGTTGATCTGGGCGTACTGCATGGCCGCGCCGCCGGCGCGGACGGTCACCCCGTCGCGGTCGTGGACGAACTGGTCCGACAGGGTCTGCGCGTTGTTCTGGACGAAGTTTTCGCCGCCTTTGAGGTTGACCACGATGAGGCCCGACTTGCCGTCGCGGCTCACGAGATCGGCTGGGGCCGCGCCGGTCCACGGCGAGGACACGTTGTAGACCAGCGGGGACCCTTGGAGTTCGTGGACGAGGTCGGTGCCAACCGTGCGGGCCTGTTCGCTGTTGGTGCCGCCGGGGGCCGTCACCAGGATCAGCATCTGCTGACCGCTCTGCCCGAACTTGTCGGTCAACACGGCGATGGCGCGGGCGGACTCCGAGTCCGGATCCTGGAAGCCGCCGGGAGACAAGCTCTTGGCGACGGGAACGCCGAAGACGGCCGCGGCGATGAAAACCAGCACCCCGATCGCGATGATCCGGCGCGGCGCCGCGATAGCGACTCGGGCGATTTTCTGCAGCATTGTGAGCCCTTCCGCTGCCGGTGCCCCGTTGCGCTGGCGGCTGGCTAGTCCGCGACAACGTAACAAACGCTAATGTCCACGCGTCGAACAGTGTTGTCCTTAAGCACGCAGGCGGGCGGGTGGACCGTTCAATGCCGCATTTTTTAAACCGGTAGAACGGTAAGAGTCCGGCCAGAAAAATGTGTCGCAAATAAGCAGCTCAGGGCGCAAATCCCTGCGGAAATGGCGGCCACCCTACCCGCGGGTAAATTGCCACCATTTTCCGAATCGTGACTCAAAGTTTCCTTAAGGGTGGCCCATACGCTCAGTGTCATGTGGATCGACGACACAAGTGCCGACGTCATCAAGGTCGACTTCGAGGCCCTCTACCACGGCGACGTGCTGGTGGAAGGCGAGACCTCGGAGCAGTTCGACGAACTGCAAGCGGCGAGCTGAGGCAGACCATGAGCATGCTCGCACGGCTGTTAATGGCCGAACCCTCCGTCAGTCGGTGGTTCCGCAAGTAACCATCGATCGTGGTCATCACGAAAGCCCCCCGCCGACGCGGGGGGCTTTCGTTTTGTCCTTACGTCCCTAGCGGGGCGCCATGCGAATGGCGCCATCCAGGCGGATGACCTCGCCGTTGAGCATCGGGTTCTCGACGATGTGCACGGCCAGCGCGCCGTACTCGTCGGGGTCGCCCAGCCGGGCCGGGTGCGGCACCTGCTTGCCCAGCGATTTCTGCGCCTCCTCGGGCAGCGAACCCAAAAGCGGGGTCTTGAAGAGCCCGGGCGCGATGGTCACCACGCGGATGAGCTCGCGCGAGAGGTCGCGGGCGATCGGCAGCGTCATGCCGACCACGCCGCCCTTGGATGCCGAGTAGGCGGCCTGGCCGATCTGGCCCTCGAACGCCGCGACGGAGGCGGTGTTGATGATGACGCCGCGCTCTGGGCTCGTTTCGGGCCCAATGGGTTCGGTCTTGGCGATGCGCTCGGCGGCCAGTCGCAGCACGTTGAAGGTGCCGATCAGGTTGACGCCGATGACCTTCTTGAACCCGTCCAGCGGGAACGGGCCGTCCTTGGACAGCGTCTTGATGGCGTTGCCGATGCCGGCGCAGTTGACGTTGATGCGCAGCGCGCCCATCGACTCCGCGGCGTCCAAGGCCTTGCCGACGGCGGCCTCGTCGGTGACGTCGGCCTCGACGAAGCGGGCGCGCTCGCCCAGCTCGCGGACGGCGTCCTCGCCACGCAGGTCGATCACCACCACCTGGGCGCCGCGGTCGAGCAGCCGCTTGGTGGTGGCCAGGCCCAGCCCTGAGGCGCCCCCGGTGACGACGGCGACGGCGTCTTTGATCTCCATGCGAGTCCTTCCCTGATTTCCTGGATTCCAGCCAACTGGTTGGTTGGGACTATACCCAGTCGTTGAGTACCGCTTCGGCGTCGGCCACCGGCGTCGCGGGGCGCGGTGTCTCGGGCGCCGTGCGGGAGAACCTTGGCGCCGGCCGCGGCTGCAGGCCGCCGTCGACCTCGTAGAAGGTGTCCCGCTCGGTGATGTGCGGCTCGGTCTGCACCTCGCCGAAGGCCAGCACCGGCGTCACGCACGCGTCGGAGTCGGCGAACACCTTGGCCCAGTGGTCGCGGTCCTGGCTGGCGAATTTCTCGGTCAGCACCGCCCGCAGTTCCGGCCAGCGGCCGACGTCGTTCTGCCCGGGCAGGTCCGCGCCGTCCAGCCCCAGCCCGGCGAGCATCGCGGCGTAGAACTGCGGCTCGATGGCGCCGACCGCGACGTAGCGGCCGTCGGCGCATTCGTAGGTGTCGTAGTAGGGGGCGCCGCCGTCGAGCAGGTTGGTGCCGCGCGCGTCGGTCCACATGCCCGACGAGCGCATCTGCCACATCATCTGGACCAGCACGCTCGAGCCGTCCACCATCGCCGCGTCGACGACCTGACCCTTGCCGGAGCTCTGCCGCTCCCACAGCGCCGACAGGATGCCCAGCAGCAGGAACATCGAGCCGCCGCCGAAGTCACCGACGAGGTTCAGCGGCGGGACGGGCCGTTCGTTCACCCGGCCGATGGAGTGCAGGATGCCGTTGAGCGAGATGTAGTTGATGTCGTGGCCGGCCTGCTGGCTACGCGGGCCGGTCTGTCCCCAGCCGGTCATCCGGGCGTAGACCAGGCGGTCGTTGACCTTCGCGCAGTCTTCGGGGCCCAGGCCGAGCCGTTCGGTGACGCCCGGGCGGTAGCCCTCGATCAGGACGTCGGCCTTGGCGATCAGTTTGAGGACGTGACCGCGGCCTTCGTCGGACTTCAGATCGGCGGTCACCACGCGGCGGTTGCGCATCATGGCGTCCTTGGCGACACCCCCGGGGCCCGAGGAGGGACGATCGATGCGCACCACGTCGGCACCCAGATCCCCCAGGATCATCGCGGCGTGTGGGCCCGGCCCGATGCCGGCCAACTCGACGACTCGCAACCCTTTCAACGGTCCAGCCATGATCCACCGACCTTTCGTCCGCTCTGACGACTCCGACCGTTCGTGCTCAAACAACCGGTCGTTCGACATCTTCGCAGCCGTGCCCGTGGCCCGCGCAGCCCGGTCACTTATGGTGAGCCCATGCCTTCATCCGCGATCGCCACCCTCGCCCCCGTCGCCGGCCTCGACGTCACGCTGTCCGGCGGCGTGTTCTCGGTGACCATCAACCGGCCCGACAGCCTGAATTCCCTGACCATTCCGGTGATCACCGGGATCGCCGACGCGATGGAGTATGCGGCGACCGACCCCGAGGTCAAGGTGGTGCGGCTCGGCGGCGCCGGACGCGGCTTCAGCTCCGGTGCGGGCATCAGCGCCGACGACGTGTCCGACGGGGGCGGCGTCCCGCCGGACGAGATCATCCTCGAGATCAACCGGCTGGTGCGCGCGATCGCCGCGCTGCCCCACCCGGTGGTCGCGGTCGTCCAGGGCCCCGCCGCCGGGGTGGGCGTTTCCATCGCCCTGGCCTGTGACGTCGTATTGGCTTCGGAGAGCGCGTTTTTCATGCTCGCCTTCACCAAGATCGGATTGATGCCCGACGGCGGCGCGTCGGCGTTGATCGCGGCCGCGATCGGGCGGATCCGGGCCATGCAGATGGCCTTGCTGCCCGAACGGTTGACCGCCGCCGACGCGCTGTCCTGGGGGCTGGTCAGCGCGGTCTATCCGGCCGACGACTTCGAGGCCGAGGTGGACAAGGTGATCGCGCGGTTGTTGGGCGGGCCGGCCGTCGCCTTCGCCAAGACCAAGCTGGCGATCAACGCGGCCACGCTCACCGAACTGGATCCGGCGCTGCAGCGGGAGTTCGACGGGCAGTCGGTGCTGCTGAAGTCCCCCGACTTCGTCGAGGGCGCCACGGCCTTCCAACAGCGCCGCACGCCCAACTTCACCGACCGCTGACGGCCGTCGCGCCCACCCGGCGCGACGCTTGAGCCCGCGCCGATGCGGTAATCCCCCTCGTCAGGAGAACGACGGCTGACGAGCGGAGAATCGATGCCCGAACAGGTGCGGTGCCTGGTGACCGGAGCGACCGGCTACATCGGCGGGCGCCTGGTGCCCCGGCTGCTGGACGGGGGACATCACGTTCGGGCCTTGGCGCGCAACCCGGACAAGCTGAGCGAGGTGCCGTGGCGGCAAGGGGCGGAGGTCGCGCGCGGCGACCTCGGTGACGTCGATTCGCTGATCGCCGCCTGCGACGGGATCGACGTGGTGTACTACCTGGTCCACTCGATGGGAACGTCGAAGGACTTCGCCGCCGAGGAGACCCGCGCCGCCCGCAATGTCGTGACGGCCGCGCGGCGCACCGGGGTGCGCCGGATCGTCTACCTCAGTGGCTTGCATCCCGAAAACGCTGATCTCTCACCGCATCTCGCGTCGCGCAAGGCCGTCGGCGAGGCCCTCATCGACTCCGGCGTCGAGACCGTGGTGCTGCAGGCCGGGGTGGTCATCGGGTCGGGGTCGGCGTCGTTCGAGATGATCCGGCACCTCACCGACCGGTTGCCGGTGATGACCACACCGAAGTGGGTGCACAACCGGACCCAGCCGATCGCGGTGCGCGACGTGCTGCACTACCTGGCCGCCGCGGCGACCACCCCGGTCCCGAAGTCGCGGACCTGGGACATCGGTGGCCCCGACGTGTTGGAGTACGGCGACATGATGCGCGTCTACGCCGAGGTCGCCGGGCTGGGCAACCGCTACCTGTTCGTGCTGCCGTTTCTGACCCCGGCGATCGCCAGCCTGTGGGTGGGTCTGGTGACCCCGATCCCGTCCGGCCTGGCCCGGCCGCTGGTCGAGTCGCTGGAATGCGATGCGGTGACCCGTGATTCCGATATCGACGACATCATCGCCCCGCCACCGGACGGGCTCACCGGATACCGCCGCGCGGTCGAGTTGGCGCTGCGACGGGCCGCCCGCGGCCTCCCCGACGCCAGCTGGTCCTCGCTGCGGTCCGAGCCGGCCGAGCCGTTGCCCAGCGACCCCGACTGGGCCGGCGAGATCGTCTACACCGACGTGCGGACCGCGACCGCCGACGCTGCCCCCGGCGACGCATGGTCGGCGGCCCGCGCCGCGGCAACCGCCCCCCGGTGGCACCGACGCCTACCGCTTAACGGCTGGACGGTCGAGGAAAGCGATCCCGGCGTCGGCCTGCGGCTGCACTCCACGCCGAGTCGAGTGGGCCGGGCCTGGCTGGAGATCACGACGCGGCCGCACGACGACCGTGGCAGCCGGTACACGCAACGGCTGATCTTCGTGCCGCGCGGCGTCCTCGGCCGGATGTACCGGCTCACGGTGTGGCCGTTGCGCGTCGCGGCGCTGCGGGGCCTGGCGCGCGACGTCGTCACGCCGGGGTGACTCAGACCCCGAACATCGGCGGCAGGACCAGCACCATGATCAGCCCCCAGCCGACGTGGGTCAGCACCGGCGCCAGCACGCCGCCGCTGGCCCGGCGCTCCAGCGCGCACACCGTGCCCAGGATGATCGCGGCGAATCCCAGCATGGGGTTGCCGCTGGCCATGGTGGCGGCGGTGTAGAGCAGCGTGGAGATCAGCACCGGGTGATAGCGGCCCAGCGCGGTGTAGAGCGCGCCGCGGAAGAACAGCTCCTCGGCGACGCCGTTGATGACGGTGATCAGCACGACCAGCAGGAAGGACCCCTGATGGGCGAAGAGCAGCACCCGGGTGATCAGGTCGGAGACGGCGGGGATCTCTCGGGCGATCAGCCCACCCACCACGAACGCGCCACCGACGAGCAGGCCGACGGTCGTCCCGGTGATGACCGGCCGCTGGTTGCGGCCCCGCCAGCAGATGCCGCCCAGGTGCAGCGGGCCGGAGACCAACGCGCCCGCGGTCCACACCGCCGCGAGCGCCAGCGTCAGCCAGTAGAAGCTGGCCTCCCCCGGATGGCGCCGCAACGAGTACCCCAGCACCGCCGCGCCGACCACCAGCGTGATCGCGACGACGACGCGGCGCCGCCGCACGACGGACGGCGATTCATGATGGGGCACAGCAACATTGGTGATCGCGCGCCGCAACTCGGCGAAGACGCTGCTGTGGTAGGGGGCCGTTGACTGGCTCATGCGGGACGCACCTTCGGGGTCAGGGCGATCAAAATGTCGAGGCCGGTGCGAAGCGCTCCGGCAACCGGACCGGGGACCCTGTTCACCAGCCCCAGGGTCGGCCGCGCGATGGACGGTGTGACGCGCTGGGCGAGTTGGCGGAGGCGCCGCGCGTCGCCACCGGCCCAGGCGGCGTCGGTGTTGGCGAGGTCGTGCGGGTCGGCCAGGGCGTTGACCGGGCGCGGCCGCTGATTGGAGAGGCCGCGCAGCGCCAGCGCGATGGCGTCGTCGATCCCGAGCAGGCCGCCGGGCGGATCGGGTACCCGGTCGCGCAGGTCGCTGACCGACGCCACCATCGGGTGGTCCAGCGACTCGACCAGGTCCCCGGCCAGGCCCGGGGGCACCGGCAGGGCGACGCCGGTGATCAGCGAGGCCAGCCCGGTGTCGACCCTGCCGACCGGCAAGCCGGTGTGCCAGCGCCCCGAGATGCGGGCGTAGGTCTTCAGCAGCCGCCGGTAGGAGGTGGTCTCGGGCCCCGAGATGTCGTAGGCCCCCGCGGGCACCCGGTCACGATCGGCCGCGGCGACGAGATAGTGCAGGACGTCGCGGATGGAGATCGGGTCGATCGGGTTGTCCATCCAGCTCGGGATCGGGATGACCGGAAAACGGTCCCCCACGTAGCGCATCATCTCGAACGACGTCGATCCGGCGCCGATGATCATCGCCGCGCCCAGCCACACCAGCTCCGGGCCACCCGCGACGGTGAGCGCCTCGGCCACCTCGGCCCGGCTGGTCAGGTGCTCGGATAACGCCTCGTCGGCGGGCACGAAGCCGCCCAGGTAGACGATGCGGCGCACCCCCGCGTCGCGGGCCGCGGTCGCGAGGTTGCCGGCCGCGGATTTGTCCGCGTCGCGAAATCCGGGCTGACCGATGGCGTGCACCAGGTAATACACCACGTCGATGGGGTCGCACCCGGCGAAGGCCGCTCGCAGCGACTCCGGGTCGGCGGCGTCGAGGGTGACCGGGGCGATGTCGTCGAACCAGCCGAAACGCTTGAGCCGCACCGGGTTTCGCGACGCGGCCACCACCTGGTGCTGGTTTTCCAGCAGCGCCGTGACCAGCCGTGATCCCACATAGCCGGTGGCACCGGTGACCAGAACCCGCATACCCCGACCCTAGCCCGACGAGCTGGCCCGTGGCCCGCGCGACGCAAAGACGAATTTGAACCGGTGCGGCACCGGCACCGTGACCGGGGGCATGAAGAAGTTCACTGGGGGCGCCGCGGATACCGCGGTGAAATATCCGTCCATCGCCGGCGTGGCGGTCAGATTCCCGCCCAATCGCTACACCCAACACGAGGCCATCCGCGCGCTGACCGACATCGCCGGCCCCGATTTCCGCCGTTTCGGCGGCAGCAGCGGGGTCGAGTTCCGCAACACCGCTTTGCGGCTGCCGCACTACCGCGAGCTGAGCGGCTTCACCGAGGCCAACGACGCCTACCTCGACGTCGCGCTCGACCTCGGCGAGCAGGCGCTGGTGGCGGCCCTGGACGAGGCCAAGGTCAAGCCGTCGGAGCTCGACATCGTGTTTTCCACGACGGTCACCGGGCTCGCCGTGCCGACGCTGGAGGCGCGCTTGGCGACGCGGGTCGGGCTGCGGCCCGACGTCAAACGCGTCCCGCTGTTCGGGCTGGGCTGCGTGGCCGGCGCGGCGGGGGTGGCGCGCATGCACGACTATCTGCGCGCCTTCCCCGACCACACGGCCGCGCTGCTCGCGGTCGAACTGTGCTCGCTGACCATCCAGCGCGACGACACGTCCGTCGCCAACCTGGTCGCCACCAGCCTCTTCGGCGACGGCGCGGCCGTGGTGATCAGCGAGGGCGCCCAACGCACCGGCGCCGAACACACCGGCCCCCGGGTGCTGGCCACCCGCAGCCGGATCTATCCCGACACCGAAGACGTCATGGGCTGGAAGATCGGCGGCGACGGATTCCGCATCGTGCTGTCCGCCGACATCGCCACCATCGCCGAGAAATACCTGGGCGACGACGTCCGCGATTTCCTCGCCGACCACGGTTTGCGCCCCCGCGACGTGACGACCTGGGTCTGCCACCCGGGCGGCCCCCGGGTGATCGAAGCCGTCGAGCACGTGTTGGACCTGCCCGCGGACGCCCTGGACCGCACCCGAAAGTCGTTGCGCGAGAACGGCAATCTGTCATCGGTCTCGGTGCTCGACGTGCTCGCGGCCAACATGGCCGATCCACCGGCGCCGGGCTCGATCGGCCTGATGATCGCGATGGGGCCGGCGTTCTGCTCCGAACTGGTGCTGCTGGCCTGGTAGCGCTGGTAAAGACTGTAGCCATGTATTACCTGCTGGTGCTGGCCGTCGGGGTCGAGCGCGTCGCCGAGCTGGTGGTGTCCACCCGCAACGCGCGATGGTCGTTTACCCAGGGCGCCAAAGAGTTTGGCCGATCGCACTATCCGGTGATGGTGGTCATCCACACCGGGCTGCTGGTCGGTTGCCTCGTCGAACCGTGGGCGCTGCACCGGCCGTTCATTCCGTGGCTGGGCTGGCCGATGCTGGCCGTGGTGGCGGGAAGCCAGGCGCTGCGCTGGTGGTGCATCACGACGCTGGGGCGGCGGTGGAACACCCGGGTGATCGTGCTGCCGCAGGCCCCGCTGGTGCGACGGGGTCCCTACCGCTGGCTGCACCATCCGAACTATGTTGCAGTGGTGGCTGAGGGGTTGGCGTTGCCGCTGGTGCACACGGCGTGGCTGACCGCGGCCATCTTCACGCTGGCCAACGCCGGGCTGCTCGGGGTGCGGCTGCGGGTGGAGAACTCGGCTCTGGGTTACACATGAGCGATTACGACGCGGACCTGCTGATCGTCGGCGGCGGCCCCGGCGGCCTGGCCACGGCGTTACACGCTCGACGCCTTGGACTTTCGGTGATCGTGGCCGAGCCGCGCGAGACCCCCATCGACAAGGCGTGCGGCGAGGGGCTGATGCCCGGCGGCCTGGCCGAGCTCACCGCGCTGGGCGTCGACCCGGCCGGCATGCCGTTCCACGGCATCGCCTACGTGAGCGAACGACGGCGGGCCCAGGCGCGGTTTCGCGGCGGGCCGGGGCGCGGCGTGCGACGCACCACGCTGCACGCGGCGCTGGCCGCGCGCGCCAAAGAGCAAGACACCGACTGGATCCGAGCGCGGGTGACCGGTGTCCGGCAGGACGCGCACGGCGTCTCGGCCGCCGGGGTGCGCGCGAAATGGTTGGTGGCGGCCGACGGCCTGCATTCACAGGTCCGGCGCGACGTCGGCATCGCGGCGACGGCGGGAACGCCGCGACGCTACGGCGTGCGTTGGCACTACCGGGTGCCGGCGTGGACCGACTTCGTCGAGGTGCACTGGTCGCGCTGGGGCGAGGCGTACGTGACGCCGGTCGAGCCCGACCTGGTCGGCGTGGCGATCCTGTCCCGTGGGCGGCCCGACCTGGCCTGGTTTCCGCGGCTGGCCCGGCAGTTGGAGGGCGCGAGCCGCGGGCAGCCGCGCGGTTGCGGCCCGCTGCGCCAGGTGGTCTCGCGGCGCGTCGCGGGCCGCGTCCTGCTGGTGGGCGACGCCGCCGGTTACGAGGACGCCCTGACCGGCGAGGGCATCAGTCTCGCCCTCAAGCAAGCCGCCGCGGCCGTCGAGGCCATCGCCGCCGAAGCGCCAGCGTCCTACGAGAAGGCCTGGCACCGGATCACCCGCGACTACCGGCTGCTCACCCGCGGGCTGGTGCTGGCCAGCACGCCGCCCGCGGTGCGCCGCGCCGTCGTGCCGGCGTGCACGCTGCTACCGGGGGTATTTCGCCGCGGGGTGAACGTCCTGGCGCACTAACGCGCACTAACGCGCGTGGGCGCGCGTATGAGCGCGAGCAGACGCAAAAGCACCCAAAATGGCTGATTTCGGGTGCTTTTCGCGTGCTTTTGCGTCTGCTCGCCAGTCGTTAGCGCGCCTTCCAGACCGGCTCCCGCTTCTCGGCGAACGCCAGCGGCCCCTCCTTGGCGTCCTCGGACTTGAGCAAAACCCGCATCTCGCGCACGGTGCGGTCCCAACCCGGCTCGTCGCCGACGACGACCCCGTCGTCGACGCCGTAGGCGACGCGCTTGCTGGCCTGCACCGACAGCGGCGCGTTGACGGTGACCCGCGCGGCCAGCGCCAGCGCGGCGTCCAGCACCGAGCCCGCCGCGGCGACCTCGTTGATCAGCCCCCACTCGCAGGCGGCGGCCGCGCTCAGCGGCTCGCCGGTCAGCAGCAGCTGCATCGCCACCTTGCGCGGCAGCTGCTGCGCGATGCGGAACACGCCACCGGCGGCGGCGATCAGCCCACGCTTGACCTCCGGGAGCCCGAACTGGGCCCGCTCGTCGGCCACCACCAGGTCACTGGCCAACGCCAGTTCGGTGCCGCCACCCAGGGCGGTCCCGTTCACCGCCGCGATGGTGGGCTTGTCGATGAAGTGATGGACGTAGCCGGCGAAGCCCCACTCGGGATGATCGGGGTGATAGAGGTTTTCGCGGCGGGCGATCGCCTTGAGGTCGGCACCGGCGCAGAACGACTTGTCGCCCGCGCCGGTGAGCACCACCGCCCGCACCTCGGGATCGTGTTGCGCCGCTTCCAGTGCGTCCCCGACGCCGATGCTGACCGCGGCGTTGACCGCGTTGCGGGCCTCCGGCCGGTTGATGGTTATCACCATCACGTTGCCCCGGCGTTCGGCCAGGGCGCCCGGCTCCTGGGTCACAACAGTTCCACGATGGTGGCGTTGGCCTGGCCGCCACCCTCGCACATGGTCTGCAGACCGTAGCGAATTCCCTTGTCCCGCATGTGATACAGCAGGGTGGTCATGATCCGGGCGCCGGATCCGCCGAGCGGGTGACCCAGCGCGATGGCGCCGCCGTTGGGGTTGAGCTTCTTCTCGTCGGCGCCGATGTCCTTGAGCCACGCCAGCGGGACGGGCGCGAACGCCTCGTTGACCTCGTAGGCGCCGATGTCGTCGATGGACAGGCCGGATTTCTTCAGCACCTTCTGCGTCGCCGGGATGGGGGCGGTCAGCATGATCACCGGGTCGGCCCCGGCGAGCGACGCGGTGTGCACCTTGGCGATCGGCTTGAGCCCCAGCTCCTTGGCCTTCTCGGCGGACATGAACAGCAGCGCCGCCGAACCGTCGGAGATCTGCGACGAGTTGCCGGCGTGGATCACGCCGTCTTCCTTGAACGCCGGCTTCAGCGAGGCCATCTTCTCCATCGGCGTGCCGCGGCGGATGCCCTCGTCCTTGAGGACCACATTGCCGTCCTGATCCTTGATGCCCACGATCTGGTCATCGAAGGCACCGGAATCCTGTGCGGCCGCGGCCTTTTCGTGCGAGGCCAACGAGAATTCGTCGAGCGCCGTGCGGTCGAAGCCCCACTTCTCGGCGATCATTTCCGCCCCGATGCCCTGGTTGGGGATCTGGCCCTGGTAGCGGTCCAGGAAGGCCTGCGAGTACGGCCGCCCGCCGTTGGCCAGCGACGCCCCCATCGGGGTGCGCGACATCGACTCGACGCCGCCGGCGACGACGACGTCGTAGTGTCCGGCGATCACCCCGGCGGCCGCGAAGTGGATCGACTGCTGGCTCGACCCGCACTGACGGTCGACGGTCACGCCGGGGACGGTCTCGGGCCAACCGGCGGTCAGCAGCGCGGTGCGGCCGATGTCGAGGGCCTGCTCCCCGGCCTGCATGACGCAGCCCCAGATGACGTCGTCGACGATGCCGGGGTCGACGCCGGCCTTGTCCACCAGGCCGTTGAGCACCTGCGCGGACAGATCCGCCGGGTGCACCCCGGACAATCCGCCGTTGCGCTTCCCGATCGGTGAACGCACTGCCTCGACGATGACGGCTTCAGCCATGGTCTTGTCTCCTTTGACACGTGGACTTCGAAAAACGAGTGAGTCTTGCCTCGATTGTCAACCAAGGGGTTGGGAGGGCGAGGGCCGGGGTGCTTCTCACGCGTATCGAGCCGAGGTGACCGATTGCGTGGCCGAATGCGCCAGCACGGGTGCCGGCGCATTCGGCAGTCACGTAATGGACGCTGTCACAGCCGCTTTGGTTGGCGCGACCGAGTCGCGCCGCCCTCAGCCGGCGGGGTAGGCGACCGACTTGATCTCGGTGTACTGGTCGAACCCGGCGACACCGTTCTGGCGTCCCACGCCGCTTTCCTTGTAGCCACCGAACGGGGTGTCGGCGCCGTACGGGGCGCCGCCGTTGACGCCCATGAAGCCGGCCTTGATGCGGCGGGTCACCGACAGCGCACGCTCGAGGGAGCCCGCAAACACGTTGCCGGCCAACCCGTACACGCTGTCGTTGGCGATGCGGATCGCGTCCTCCTCGTCGTCGAACGGGATGACGGAGAGCACCGGGCCGAAGATCTCCTCCTGCGCGATCGTCATGGAGTTGTCGACGTTGGTGAAAAGCGTTGGGCGGACGAAATATCCCTTGTCGAATCCGGTCGGGGCGTCGGGACCGCCGACCAGCGCGGTGGCACCTTCTTCCACACCCTTCTTGATGTAGCCCGTCACCCGGTCGAGCTGCCGCTGCGAGATCACGGGCCCGCAAAGGGTTCCGGGGTCCTGCGGATCGCCGCAGGTGACGTTCTCGTAGATGTTCTTGAGGATCTCCACGCCCTCGTCGTAGCGGGACCGCGGCAGCAGCAGCCGGGTCGGGTTGGCGCAACCCTGACCGGCGTGCATGCACGGCGCGATGCCGACCATGCAGGCCGTCCCGAAGTCGGCGTCCTCCAGCACGATGGTGGCCGACTTGCCGCCGAGCTCGAGGAACAGCCGCTTCATGGTGGCGGCACCCTTTTCCATGATCCGCTTGCCGACGACCGTCGAACCGGTGAAGGAGATCAGGTCGACCTTCGGTGACAGCGTGAGTTCCTCGCCCACGAAGTGGTCGGACGCGGTGACGACGTTGACCACACCGGCGGGGATGTCGGTCTTCTCGGCGATCAACCGGCCGAGCCGGGTGGCGTTGAACGGCGTGTTCGGCGCCGGCTTGAGCACCACCGTGTTGCCGGTGCCCAGCGCCTGGCCGAGCTTGTTGAGGGTGACTTCGAACGGGAAGTTCCACGGCACGATCGCACCGACCACACCCACCGGCTCCCGCCAGACCTTGCGGGTGGTCAGCGTGCCGGTGAGGCTGATGACCTTGTCGCCCAGGTCGGTCTCCCACGCATACTCGTCGATCAACCGGGCGGGATACTTCAGCCCGTCTTCCAGCGGGGCGTCCAGCTGGGGGCCGAACGTGATGGCCCGGGGCGAGCCGACCTCGAGGATGAGCTCCTCGCGCAGTTCTTCCTTCTCCGATTCGATCGCCTCGTGCAGCTGCAACAGGCAGCGCTTGCGCAGTTCGCGGTTGGTCGACCAGTCGGTCTCGTCGAAGGCGCGGCGGGCGGCGTCGATCGCCCGGTGCATGTCCTCCTTGGAAGCGTCCGCGACCTCGCCGAGCGACTCCTCGGTCGCCGGGTTGATGTTGGTGAAGGTGCCGGCCTGCCCGTCGACGAGCTTGCCGTCGATCATCATCTTCGGCTCGAAGCGGACCTTTACAGCCTCAGTCATATCTGTCACTCTCTTCTGGGTCGTTGAGGGGCTACGGAGAGCCTTACCGGAAACTAGCCGATTGGCAAGGTGCAACCGGTCGCGGGGCCGCTTATTGCGGGTCGAACAGCACCGGCACCGACGTCGGCGACCGGAAGACCTGTCCACGGATATGGGGGTCGTCCGCGTCGGGGTCCAGCCGAAGGTTCGGCAGCCGGTCGAGCAAAAGGTTGATGGCGGTGCGCATCTCCAGCCGGGCCAGGTGCATGCCGAGGCAGACGTGCACGCCGTGCCCCCAGCCCAGGTGGCTCTTCGGTGAGCGGAAGATGTCGAACGTGTCCGGTTCGGGGTAGCGGTCTTCCTGCCGATTGGCCGCGCCCAGCATCGGCATCACCGTCGAGCCGGCCGGTATCGGCACCCCGCCGAGTTCGGTGTCGCGGGTGGCCACCCGGGTGATGGTCAGCAGGGGCGGTTCCCACCGCACGCCTTCCTCGATGGCCTGCGGCAGCAGCGACCGGTCGGCGCGGATGGCATCGAGCTGCGCGGGGTCGGACAGCAGCGCCAACAGCAGGCTGCCGAGCGACCGGTAGGTCGTCTCGACGCCAGCGGGCAGCAGCAGGCGCAGGAACGAATAGATCTCCTCGTCCTCGAGTTTCTCGCCGTCGATCTCCGCCTGGGCCAGCCCGCTGATCAGATCGTCCTTGGGCTCGGCGCGGCGGGACGCGAGGATCGGCGCGAAGTAGTCGCACAGCGCCGCCGATGCGGCGAGTCCGCGTTCCGGATTCAGGATCCAGCTCAGCAGCGAGATGGACCAGCGCTGAAACTGCGGGTAGTCCTCCTGCGGCAGGCCCAGCAGGCCGGCGATGATCTGACTGGGATAGTCGAAGGTGAATTCCTTGACCAGGTCGGCCTTGCCGTTGGCCGCGAACTTGTCGATCAGGCTGTTGCCCACGCGCCCGACCAGTTCGTCTTCCCACCGCGCCAAGGCCTTCTGCGAGAAGGCCTTTGACACCAGCGATCGCAGCCGGCCGTGCACCGGCTCGTCCATGCCGAGCATGACCCGCTCCCCCAGCACGGGGCCGAACGCGGCGATGACGGCCGACGAGGAGAACGTCTCGTTGTCGCGCAGCATCTGCTGGGCTTCCTCGTGGCGGTAGACGATGAAGACGGGCTTGGATTCCTCATGCGGCATGCCCGACGCGTCGAGGCGTTGAATGGGTTCCTCGCGGCGCAGCCGGGCCAATTCGGTGTACGGGTCACGCACGTCGCCCGACACCGCGTCGTCGAACGCGCCGAAGTCTTCCAGGTCGTCGAAAAGTTGCTCCATCAGTTCCCCTCACTCCCCTGTTGACGCCGCCCCGCCAGCGCCGCGAGGCGCTGCAGCACGGGCTGCGGAAGAACGCGTGCGGCGAGCACCATCGCCTTTTGGGCCCACGTCAGCGGCCACGCCCCGCCCCGCATCGACCCCTGTCTCGGTATGCCCAGCACGGTCCGCGACATGTGGTGCATGCCCGAGGCGGGCAGGATCCTGTTGGCCGCCAGCAGGATCGACGCGTCCGGGCCGATGCCGCGGCGGCGAAACGGCGCGCGGTCCTCGAGCGCCTTGAGCAGGCCGTCGGTGAAGCGCTCCGGTGGCCGGGCCATTTTCATCGCGAAGCGACCGCGACTGTTCATGGTGTTGTGCAGCCGGGCGTACGGGCCTTCGAAGTTGCGATCGTCGGTGGTGCCGGCGTCGGTGATGATCTCGGTGTCATACGTGCCGGCGACCACCACGGTGACCCCGAGTCCGAAGGGCGCGATCTCGCACGCCATCGATTCCCCCCACCGCTCCAGCGCCCCCTTGGCCGCCGAGTACGGTGCGGTGGCGGGCTGGCCGCGCACTCCAGCGGCGCTGGAAATCAACACAATTCGACCCGTACCGGCCGCTCGCATCTTCGGCAGCAGGGCCTGGGTGAGCGCGACGGGCCCCAGGACGCTGGTGGCGAACATGCGCTGCCACAACGCCATGTCGGTCTCCTCCACCATTCCGGCGGCGGAGATGCCCGCGTTGTGCACCAGCGCATACGGTGCACCCACAGCCTCTTCGATGGCCTTGGCCGCCGCGGCGATCGACGCGTTGTCCGTCAGGTCGAGCTGCACACCGATCAACCGCTCGTCCTCGGTGGCGCCGGTGACACGACGCAGCAGCGGCATTCCCTCATCGGGTGTGCGCATGGCCGCGACGACGCGCCACCCCTCCCGATACAACCGCACCGCCGAGGCGAACCCCAACCCGCGCGACGCGCCGGTGATGACGACCGTGCGCCGCTCAGCCATGGTTGCTCGGCGCCGGTGTCGCGCACGGGCCTTCGCCCGGTGGCGGGGGCTGCACATCGGGCCGGCCGTGGGGTTGACCGCTCATCCAGGTCGACCAGATGCCGACGGAGTACGGTCCGCGCGCGCCCGCCTTCTCGTAGAAGCCTTGCGGGTCATACACTTTGGCTTCCGGATACGGCCATGGGCAGGCGACGGCGGTGGCCGCCTTGGAGGCCTTGATGACGGCGAACCACCCCCCGTAGGCGAAGTAGGAAATGTTGATGATGACGAACATCACCAGGAAGGTGCCGAGCACTGGGCGCGTGGGAAACAGCCTGGCCTTCGCGGACAGCTTCTCCGCCACCGATTTTCCGGTGTCGTCGCGATAGCAGAGGATCGCCGCGGGCACCATCACGAAGGTCACCGAGAACGACTCCCAGATCAGCGGGAACTGGAATGTCGTGCCGGTGAACACCGATCCCCACGGGATCACCTGCGAGTAGATGTACATGCCGGTGTGGACCAGCTGGATCTCCAGCCACGCGTCGAAGATGAAGCCGATCACACAGGTCAACGCGCCCAGGCTGACCAACGGGTGCCGGGAGACGAACGACTGGGGACCGTACTTGGCCTGCAGCTTGCGCAGGATCCAGACCGCTGGGAAGTAGGGGCCGAAATAGAAAGTAACGTAACCGAATACGACGAACGGCTCGACGGTCGGCGACAACGACACCAGGGGCCACGACTCCGGCCAATGGATGAGGTCGGGGTTGTACACCGCGAACGGCGCCCAGTTCATGATCGGGTCCTGCCAGACGATCAGCGTGGTGCACAAGAACATCAGCATCGCGGGGCTGCCCGGATTGCGGCGCCACCCCCGGATGAACACCACCAGCAGCACGATCAGCATGATCACGGTGGAGATCTGCAGGAACGCGATGTAGTCCAGCCCGAAGATGAACTTCACCGGGCGCGGCCGCCCCTGCACGTTGGGGTTAGCGACCCGCGGGTCGAGCGCCACGCGGCAGTTCGCGATGAACACCAGCACGAAGGCGGCCAGCGCGGCGCCGGAGATCCACCCGCCCCAGCCGCGCTTGCCGGTTCGCGGCGGGGAGGCCGGTTCCTGCTGGGCGGCAGGCGGTGTGGTCTGCTCGGTCGACATCGTCGTCAGCCTTCCTCGCCGAAGCGATCAACCAGATGCGAGTTGACGCCGTCGGCGTCGAGCGTCCGGGCCACCAGATACCCGGCGCCCATCCACGCCCGCCGCGTCCACTTGCCGAAGGAGACCCGGGTTCCCGGCGCCCCGGAGGCGGCGGGCATCATCTTCACCCGCTCCAGCGCCTCCTTGACCCCGCGCGGGCTGAGCGGGTGCGCGTCGGTGAACGCGCGCACCAGGGTCGCGGCGACGTCGCGATTCACCACGGTCACGCAGAACTCCGGGCGGCTGCCGTTGTACTTCCTCGCGTAGCTGTCGAGGAACTCCTGGCCGATCCGGTTCGCCTCGTCGTATTGGTCGACACCGATCCAGCCCATGAACGCGTTCCACATGATCGGGTTCACCCAGGCGTTCTGCCACGCGGTGGTGGTGAAACGGGGTGGGTCCCAGTTAAGGGCCTCGAGCGCCGGGTTGATGAAGACGATGCCGAATCCGAATCCCAGGTGCACGATCGCCTCGGCCTTCGCCTCGTGCAGCGTCTGCACCGCAGCGTTGATGTCCTGGGCCGTCTGGGCGATCGCGACTTCCGCCACGATCCGAATCCCCTTGCGCCGACAGGCACTTCGCAGGTTCTTCAGGTAGCTCTCCCCGATGAGGCTCTGCTCGACCAGCACGCCGACCTCGGCGAGACCGCGTTTGGCGATCAGGTCGGCCAGGAAGATGGGTTCGTCGGTCATCGATCCCTGGGGGAACGCGAAGGTCCACTCGCCTAGCCAGTCGTCGGTGCCGGTCACGCTGATCGCGGGCACCTTGAACCGCTCCTCGATCGCTTCGCGCAACGGCACACAGTTGTCGGTGATGTTGGGGCCGAAGACCACCAGGCAGCCCTCGTCGACCAGTTCCCCGTAGGCATCGATCACCGCCTTGACCGAACCCTTGGGCAGGCCCTCGACCTCGCGATAGATCATCTGCACCGGACGGTCCATCAGGCCCTGGGCGACGGCCTCCTCGAAGATGAGGTCGAAGGTCTGGGTGAACGACGCGAACAGATCCTCGGGAAACCCCGGTGGCAGCGTGAAATCCATCAGGTAGCCGACCTTGATCGGCTCAGCGCTGCTTTCGTAGGACATCTGACCTCCCGGGTGACGAACTCGCGCGCGCCCCAACACCGAAAACCTAATATTTGTTCAGACCCTAGCGGGGGCGGTAGGTAGCGTCAATCATCGGGTCCGTCGGGCGCGCAGAGGTAGATGTCGATCATCTCGCCCAGGGCCTTGCCCACCGCGACGTCGTCGGTGAGCGGCCCCGCGATGGCGGCCCGGGCCGCCTCTTTCATGCTCAGCCCCTCCGCCACCAACCGGCCCGCGGCGATCAGCACGCGCGTCGACGCGACCTCACGCAGCCCGCCCGTCTCCAGCCGGCGAATCGCCTGACCGAACCGGACCAGTTCGGCCGCGGTGGCGGCGTCCACGCCGGCCTCGTGCGCGACGATCCCCTGTTCGACATCGGCTGCGGGGAAGTCGAATTCGATCGCGACCATGCGCTGGCGTGTCGAATCCTTGAGGTCCTTGAGTACGCTCTGATACCCGGGGTTGTACGACACCACCAGGCCGAATCCGGGGGCGGCGTCCAGTGTGACGCCGAGTCGCTCGATGGGCAGCTGTCGCCGATGGTCGGCGAGCGGGTGCAGCACCACGGTGGTGTCCTGCCGGGCCTCCACCACCTCGTCGAGGTAGCAGATCGCACCCTCACGCACGGCCCGGGTCAGCGGGCCGTCCACCCAGACGGTCTCGTCACCGCGCAGCAGATACCGGCCGACCAGGTCCGCGGTCGTCAGGTCGTCGTGACAGGCCACGGTGATCAGCGGCCGGCCCAGGTCATAGGCCATCGCCTCGACGAATCGCGTCTTTCCGCAGCCCGTCGGCCCCTTGAGGACCAGCGAGAGGCCCTGGCGGTACGCCGCCTTGAAGACGGCCTCTTCGCTGCCGACCGCCTGGTAATAGGGCCGCACTTCTCCCTTTTCGTCCCCCTCGGACGGACCGCGGTTGAAGTACGCAAGCCCGGACTCGTTGGCCATAGCTTCCCTTCAGATCGTCCGGCGATTGCAGCCTAACCGGAACAGATGTTTGTTTTCAAGTGTCGTGGCTAGCGGCGCCGGTGCGCTGTCGCACCAACTGTGTTCTGGGACTTGACATCACCGACACCCGGCGACGCACCTCGGCCGAGCGCAGCGCGGACCGGAACAACGGTCCGACGACACCGGCCAGCTGATCGGGGCGCGCGATCGTCGCGTGCGCAGCGCTGCCGAACACCCGGCGCAGCGATGGCACGTCGGTCCCCGCGCCGACGGTCAGGCACACGCAGCCGGTCCCCCGCCGGCGCGCCTCGGTCAGCGCACGGCGCGCGTCCGCGGCGCCGTAGGCGCGCTCGTATCCGTGGTCGTAGGCGAGGCCGTCGGACACCACCACCAGCAGCCGGCGCGACGTCCCCCCGCGACCCTCCAGGACCGCCGAACCGTGCCGGATCGCCGCGCCGAGCCGCGAGTACGCGCCGGGTTCCAGGCCGTTGAGCCGCCGGAGAACCAGGGCGTTCAGCTGGTCGTCGAACCGCTTCACGGGCACCATGCTCACCGCCCGCCGGCCCTGCGAGTAGTAGGCGTAGAGCGAGACGCGGTCGCCCAGGTCGTGCAGGGCCACGGTGAGGTTGGCGACCGCGGCGCGCTGTTGCTCGTGGACCGTCCGCCCGACCGTTCCCGGTTCGCCCGCCGACCCCGACACGTCGAGCAGCAGCAGCACCGACAGGTCACGCCGGCGCCGCAGGCTGTCCAGGTACACCGCCTCGTCGGGCACCGCGCCGGCCCGCACTTCGACCCGGGCTTCGACGGCGGCATCGATGTCGATGTCGTCGCCTTGCGACTGCCGGTGCCGGCGGTGCAACCCCATGCCGAGCCGCGAAAGTGGCCGGCGCACACCGATTGCGTCGTCGATGGCCTGTGTCGCGGACGCTTTGATCGTCGGCTCGACCTCACGCACGGTGCACCACGCGTGCCGGTAGCTCTTGCGCGCCACATCCCATTCCGGATACCGCACGCCGTCCGCGACGGGGTCCTGCTCGTTCCCCTCGTCGCCGGGGGCCGAGGCCAGCGACGCCACGGCGTAGGCGCCGCGCTTGGTGGAGTTGGTGCGATGCGTCGGGCTGTCCGCGCCGGGCGGACCCCCGCCGCTCCCGGTCTTGCGCGCCGAGGAGAGCATCTTTTTCAGCCATTTGCCGATGAAGCCGCCCCCGCCCACCGGGCTGGTGAACAAGTCCGGGTCGTCGGAATCGTCGACCTCACCGTCGTCGAGCTCCTCGAGTTCCGGCTTCTGGCTGCGCGAACTTCGCGGAACGTGTTGGGGCTCAGCCTGATTCTGTTGCGTGGCCACCCTTGAGGCCGCCACCACCTTCCCCGCACGGATCACGCCGAATTCCGGTGCCGGGTCCTGAATGGCTCCCCGCGCGGAGGCGATGCGCAGCGACGCGGCGGGCGAGTCACTGCGGCCGGCGACGCCGCGATCACCTACCGACGCCAGGACGCCCGGCAGCACGTCGGCGTTACTCATCAGTGCGCGATGACCCTCCACCGCCAGATAGCGTCTGGCCAGTCGCGGGTGGCGTACCAGGGGCCGCACCACGTCGGGATCCAGACTGCCGGCCGCGATCATCGAGGCCTGCACCGCAACCGATGCGAGCCGCGCGCGGTCTGGCGCGACCGGGTCGACGTAGATCGTCTGGCCGTCCGTCCACGGCGATTCACCCGGCTGCAATTCGGCGACGGCCACCGCCCGCCCCGCCAGCGCCGAGGCGAGCATGCCGAGCCCGTGCACCCGGTCGCCACGCCCGTCGTCCGCCACGCCCGACCTCCGAACCGATCGTTGACCAAATATCTGTTCCACCGTAAAGTCCGCCGTGGGCGCAGTCAATCGCGTCACGCGCGCGGACACGAGTTAGTCGGGAGCACATCATGATTGACTTCACCGGCCAGGTAGCGGTGGTCACCGGCGCCGGCCGCGGGCTCGGTCGGCTGTACGCGCTCGACCTGGCCCGCCGCGGCGCCGCGGTGGTGGTCAACGACCTGGGCGGCGGAATGCGCGGCCTTGCACACGAAGCCGCAGACTCGAGCGTGGCCGACGAGGTGGTCGACGAGATCACGACAGCGGGGGGCCGGGCGATCGCCTCGTACGATTCCGTGGACACCCCCGCCGGCGGCCAGGCGATCGTCGACGCGGCCGTGGATGCCTTCGGGCGCCTGGACGCGGTGATCAGCAACGCCGGCATCTTCGGCAGCGTGCCCTTTGAGGATCTGTCGCACGACGACTGGACGCGCATGCTGCGCGTGCATCTCGACGGCGGCTTTCATCTGTCCCAGCCCGCGTATCGCGTGATGAAGAAGAACAGGGGCGGCCGCTTCGTGTTCATCTCGTCGTCCGCCGGGCTCTTCGGGCAGCCGATGGAGGCGCACTACGCCGCGGCCAAGGCCGGGCTGGTGGGGTTGACGAACGTCATCGCGATCGAAGGCGAGGCGCACGGGATCCTCGCCAATTCCGTGCTGCCGACCGGCTTCTCGCGCATGGTCACCGAAACCGTCGGCGACGAGAAATTCCTCGCCGAATCCGGCTTCATGCAGGCCATCAGGCCCGAACTCGTCGTGCCCCTGGTGACGTTTCTCGCCAGCACCGCCTGCACCTTCACCCACCGCAACTACTCGGCCTCCGCCGGCCGCTACGCGCGGGTGTTCGTCGGCCTTGCCGAGGGATGGCTCGCCGACGCCGGCGGCCGCCCCACCGCCGAGGACATCGAGCAACATCTCGCGCAGATCTCGTCGACGGAGAAGTTCAGCGTGCCCGCCTCGATCGTCGACGAGGTGCTCGAAGTGTGCGAGCGGCGCGGCGTCAGCCCGATGCCGGGCGGGACCGACATCGAATTCCCCGCACCCCAACAGCACGGGAGCTGATCGTGGAGGACGAATTGCGCCAACAGGTCCGGTGGCTGGCCGACCGCGCGGCGATCTACGACTGCATGCAGCGCTACGCCCGCGGGATCGACCGGCAGGATCGTGGGCTGCTGCGGTCGGCCTACCACGACGGCGCCGTCGACGACCACGTCGGATTCGTGGGCGAGGTGGACGATTTCATCGACTGGGCGCTGGCCTATCACGGTAGCCAGACGCGGTACCAGCACTATCTGCTCAACCACACCGCCGACATCGACGGCGACGAAGCCCACGCCGAGACCTACTACCTGTTCGTCGGGACCGACCGCGAACCGGCAAACCACATGACGGTCTCCGGCGGTCGTTATGTCGACCGGCTGCAGCGGCGCGACGGGCGGTGGGCCATCGTCGATCGGGTCTGTCTGGTGGAGTTCATCGACGAATCGCAGTCGCTGCTCACCGACGCAGCCATCGCGATGGTCCCGGGTGCGCGCACGCCCCGCCACGACGCGAGCGATGCCTCCTACGATCGCCCGCTGGCCGCGTCGCGCGCGCCGGACGTCGTCATTGACCAAGCATCGGCTCAACCGTAGAGTCCGGCTTGGTCGCAAGGGACGCATAAGAGGCCAAAGAAAAAGGCAACGTGGACTTTTCATACCCGGCGGATGTGGAACGGTTCCGCCTCGAGCTGCGTGGCTGGCTGGCGGAAAACCTGACCGACGAGCTGGTGGCCGCGCGCCGGCCCACCGGGCGCGACGACGCCGCGTTCGAGAAGCTGCGCGTGTGGAACGCGACGATGGCCGACGCGGGATGGGCCGCGGTGTCGTGGCCGCGTGAGTACGGCGGGCGCGGCGCGACGGTGCTCGAGCAACTGGTCTACACCGAGGAAACCACCCGCGCCCGAGCGCCCGTGCCGCTCAACGTCATTGGGCTGAACAACATCGCGCCGGCGATCATGCAATACGGCACCGAGTCCCAGAAGCGCACCCTGCTCCCGCGCATGATGCGCGCCGACGACATCTGGTGTCAGGGCATGTCGGAACCCGAGGCGGGCTCGGACCTCGCGGCGTTGCGCACCCGCGCCGTGCGTGACGGCGACGACTTCATCGTCAACGGCCAGAAGATCTGGACGTCGCTGGGACATCGGGCCGACTGGTGCCAGCTCTACGTGCGCACCGATGCCGACGCTCCCAAGCACAAGGGGATCTCCTGCCTGATCGTCGACATGACCCTGCCCGGCATCGAGGCACGCCCGCTGGTCACGCTCAACGGCGACGCCGACTTCGCCGAGGTGTTCTTTCACGACGTGCGGGTGCCGGCGGACGCCTTGCTCGGGCCACTCAACGCGGGCTGGCAGGTGGCCACCACCACGCTCAGCCACGAGCGTGCCGGGGCCGCCCGGTTGTACGCCGAAATGCAGGTGCGGCTCGAAGAGCTGGTGGACGATCTCGCCGCGGCGGACACCGGCGCGCTGGACGACCCGGTCACACTGCGGCGCCTCGGCGAAATCGCCGTCCGCATCAAGTATCTCGAAGTCCTGTGTCAACGATCGATCTCGGCCACGATGCACGGCGGTTCGGAAAAAACAGCATTGGGGTCGGCCAGCCTCGCCAAGACCGTGTGGGGCGAGATCGGACAGGACCTGGCCGCCCTGGCCTATGACACACTGGGCGGCCGCGACGCCGGTGCCCCGTGGGGGGACTACCGCCTGACGTCGCGCGCGCTGACCATCGCGGGCGGCACCAGCCAGATCAACAAGAACATCACCGCCCAACGGGTACTGGGGCTGCCGCGAAAATGAACCTCGAACTCAGCGACGAGCAGGCAGCGCTGCGCGACACCACGCGGCACTTCCTCGCCGAAAAGGCCTCCGTCTCCGACCACGTGCGCCCGCTACTCGACGACCCGACCGGCACCGATGAGTCGGTGTGGCGCGGCCTGGCCGGTCTCGGCGTCACCGGTCTGCTGGTGCCGGAGGACTGCGGCGGCTCCGGCATGACGATGGTCGAGGCCGGCATCGTCGCCGAAGAGCTGGGGGCCGCACTGCATCCGGGACCGTGGTTGTCGACCGCGGTGGCCGCCCCACGGGCGCTGAACCTGTTGGGCGCCAACGACACCGCCGCAGAACTGCTGCGCGGTATCGCGGACGGCACCACGATCACCGCCGTCTGCTTCCTGGACCTCGGCAACGCGTCCGTCACCGCCAGCCGCCGCGACGACGGTGTGGCCCTCCGCGGCGAGGCCACCGGCGTACCCGATGCCGCCGCCGCCGACGAGCTGCTCGTGCTCGCCGACGCTGCCGGCGACACCGGGCTTTTCGCGGTGCGAAACGGCTCGCCCGGGGTGTCAATTGCGGCCCAGCCCGGCATCGACCCGACCCGCAAGCAGTTTCGCGTCTCGTTCGACGCCGCCCCCGCCCGGCGCCTGGCCCCGGTGTCTGCGCACCAGATCGCCGCGGTGATCGACGACGTGCTGATCGCGTCCGCCGCCGACGCGCTCGGCGCCGCGCGCGCAGTCATGGACCTCGCCGTCGGATACGCAAAAGCCCGAACGCAATTCGGTCAACCGATCGGCTCGTTCCAGGCGATCCAGCACCTGTGCGTCGACATGTACGAGACCGTCGAGCTGGCCCGCAGCGGGGTGATCCACGCCCTGTGGGCCAGCGACACGCACCCCGGCGCCGACGGCGGCGAGCGGCATCTTGCCGCGCTGCGGGCCAAGGCGTTCGCCGGGCGGCTGGCGACCGTGGCCGACACCGCCATCCAGGTGTTCGGCGGGATCGGCTACACCTGGGAACACGACGCTCACCTCTATCTCAAGCGCTTGCTGGGCTGGAGCGCGTTTCTTGGCGGGCCCGACCGGTACCTCACCGAAATCGGTGCGCGCCTTGCGAAGAGAGGACGTCACTGATGGAGATCGACTATCTGCTCACCGCAACCCCGTCGGCGCGAAAGTCGCTCGACCTGGACGCCGACGTCGATCTCGGCGACATCCGCGAGTGCCTGCGGATCGGCCTTCAGGCCGCGAACGGGTCCAACGCGCAGTCATGGCGCTGGCTGGTGATCGCCGACCCGGCGCTGCGCGCCAAGATCGCCGAGCTGTATCGCGAGGCCTACCTGCGGCGGGTCGGCGGGCAGCTGCTTGCCGATCTCATGCCGGCGGGAACACCCGAGAGCCGGGTCATGTCGTCCACGGAGTGGCTCGTGGAGAACATGGCGCGCGTGCCGCTGCTGGTGATCCCCTGCTATGAGGCCTACGTGCCGCGCATCGATGGTGACGAATCGTTCCACCTGGCAACGCTGTACGGTTCGATCTTCCCGCCGGTGTGGAATTTTCAGCTGGCCCTGCACACCCGCGGATACGGCACCTGCATCACGACCCTGCACCTGCACCACGAGGAGGAAGTCCGAAAGTTGCTCGGGATTCCGCAAACCTACGTTCAGGGCTGCCTGCTGCCGGTGGGCCGCCTGCGCGCGGGCCGCACCTTCCGGCCGGCCCCGCGGCGCCCGGTCGAGGACGTGGTCGCGCGCGACCGCTGGGATGGCCCGGCGCTCTAGAATGGGGTTTTCGCCGCTTGTGCAGCGCATTCATCGGGGCCCGTCTGATAGCCTCTAACAAAGATTTGGTTCGGCACGAGAGGACGAATGCGCATGCTCGCCACCCCGCACTCGTCCCGGCTCCCACACCGCTGATCATGGCGAAAGCCGAGTCACTGCGGTCCGGCGGAACCACCGATTCCCCGACGCGCCGCGCCGAGATCCTTGCCACGGCGGCATCACTGATCGCGTCCTCCGGATTGCGGACCTCGCTACAGGAAATCGCCGATGCCGCAGGCATTCTTCCCGGCAGCCTGTATCACCACTTCGAGTCCAAAGAGGCGATCCTCGTCGAGCTGATCCGGCGCTATCAAGACGATCTGGAACGGATCGGCCGGTCCGCGCAGGCGAAGCTGGACGAACCGGACTCCCGTCCGGTCGCCGAACAGATCATCGAACTCGGAGCGGCGATCGCCAACTGCGCCGTCGAACACCGCGCCGCCCTGCAAATGTCCTTCTACGAGGGGCCGAGCACGGATCCTGAGCTGATCAAGCTGACGCAGCAGCGGCCCGTCGCGATTCAGGAGGCGATGCTGCAAACGCTGCGCGCCGGCCGCTGGAGCGGCTACATCAAACCCGACATCGACCTGCCCACGCTGGCCGACCGCATCTGCCAAACCATGCTGCAGGTCGGCCTCGACGTCATGCGCCACAAATCTCCCGGGGATCAGGTGGCCGGCCTGCTGTGCCGAATCATCCTGCAGGGGTTGGCAACTCGCTCCCCGGCCGACGCCGCGCTGGACCGCTCGAAGGCCTTCGCCGCCGCCGACGACGTCATCGCCACCTGGTCCGACGACAGCGACGCCGACCCCAGCGACAAGGCGGCACTCGTGCGTGCGGTGGCGCGAACGGAATTCGGACGCAGGGGTTATGAGGTCACCACCATCAGGGACATCGCGTCGGCCGCCGGGCTTGGCACCGGGACCGTGTACCGGGTGATCGGATCCAAGGACGAGCTGCTCGCCTCGATCATGGAGTCCTTCGGCAAGAAGGTGGAGGCGGGCTGGGTCAACGTCCTGCGCTCGGATGCCACCCCGATCGAAAAGCTGGACGCGCTGAGTTGGGTCAACGTCAACGCGCTCGACCGGTTTTCCGACGAGTTCAGGATCCAACTCGCCTGGATGCGTCAATCACCCCCGGACACGCCCAACCCGGGCTGGCTGTACGCCACGCGGCTGCGGCAAATGAAAACGCTGCTTTCCGAGGGGATCCGGTCCGGGGAGATCGGCGTCGACGCGCCGTCCACCGCGATGTTGGCACGCTGCGTGGTCGGCCTGCAGTGGATACCGGAGAACATCCTCCGAGACGTCGGCAAACGCGCGGGACTGGTGCACGCCCGCGACACCGTGCTGCGCGGCGTCGCCGTGCGCGGCAAGTAAACCGCAATAACCCGACCCGGTATTGAACCAAATAACTGTTACCCATACAGTTGAGCAGTTAGAACCGCGTTGGCATTATCCGAGAAGGGGATTTCCATGACCATTGTCGATCGGTTGCGCTACGACGGCAAGCGCGCTCTGGTGGTCGGCGGCGCGACTGGCATGGGCGCCGCCGCGGCCAAGTCAGCGGCCGAACTGGGCGCCGAAGTGATCGTGATGGACTACGCGCCGGTGGACTACAAGGTCGCCCAGTCCGTCCAGGTGGACCTGCGCGACCCCGCGTCCATCGATTCCGCCCTCGAGCAGGTCGACGGCCCCATCCACGCGGTGTTCTCCGCCGCCGGCGTCGCCGACGGAACGATCGACCTGATGAAGATCAACTTCATCGGCCACCGCCACCTGATCGACCGCCTGCTGGAAAAGGACCAACTGCCCAACGGCTCGGCCATCTGCTTCATCTCCTCGGTCGCGGGCATGGGCTGGGAGAACGACCTGGACCTGATGCTGGAATTCCTGGCCACCCCGGACTTCGCGGCGGCCGAGGCGTGGTGCCAGGCGCACGAGGCCGAAGGGATCAACCACTACGGCACCAGCAAAAAGGTGATCAACACCTACGTGGCGACCCAGGGCTACCCGTTGGCGAAGAAGGGCATTCGCATCAACGCGATCTGCCCCGGCCCGACCGACACCCCGCTGGCCCAGGCCAACGCCGACCTGTGGCTGTCCTTCGCCCAGGACTACCGCGACGAGACCGGCTCCAAGGTGCACACCCCCGAGCAGATGGGCGACGTGATGGCCTTCCTCAACAGCGAGGCGGCCTGCGGCGTCAGCGGGATCACCCTGCTGGTGGACTCGGGCCACACCATGGCCTCGATGACCGGTGCCTACGCGCCGGGCAAGCCGATCATCGACATCATCATGGGCAAGGTGAAGCTCTAACCTTTCTCCCGCGAGACCGAACCGCCTACCGCTCTACCCGGCGTTCGCGTCGGGAGTTCCAGACTCGCGGGAAGTAGCGTGGGGGCATGGCTCGCATCGCCCTCATCGGCGGCCACGGCAAGGTCGCCCTGCAACTGGCCCAGATCCTGACCGAACGCGGCGACGATGTGAGCTCGGTCTTCCGCAACCCGGACCACGCCAGCGATGTCGCCGCCACCGGCGCCAAACCCGTGACGGCCGACATCGAGCGGCTCGACACCGACGCCCTGGCCGGCCTGCTGGCCGGGCATGACGCGGTGGTGTTCTCCGCCGGGGCCGGCGGCGGCAACCCGGCACGGACCTATGCCGTCGACCGCGACGCGGCCATCCGGGTGATCGACGCCGCGGCCCAGGCGGGCGTCACGCGGTTCGTGATGGTGTCCTACTTCGGCGCCGGCCCGGATCATGGTGTGCCACAAGACGACCCGTTCTTCGCCTACGCGGAGGCCAAGGCGGCCGCGGACGCCCACCTGCGCGCCAGCGACTTGGACTGGACGGTCCTGGGCCGGGCCGGCTCACCCTCGAGCCGGCGACCGGGCGCATCGCGCTGGACAAGGGCAAGGGCTCGGTTTCGCGCGCCGACGTCGCGCAGGTGGCCGCCGCCGCGCTGGCGGACGACTCCACGATCGGTCGCACCATCGAGTTCAACAACGGCGACGTCCCGATCGCCCAGGCACTGGCTCGCTGACCCTGTCACCAGCGGAGTAAGCTGCGCTACGCAGCTGGTCTGCCGTCACCGCACAACGCGGCGTCGGCATCGAGCGAGACATGTTAGACATGCTTCGCAAGAGGGAACCCGGTGGGAGTCCGGGACTGTCCCGCAGCGGTATGCAGGAACGACCGCCGTCACGAGCACTGGTCTGGCGAAAAGACTGGGAAGCGACGGCCATTAGGAACTGCCCGGCTCCTCAGCGGCCGGGCGTGAGCACCCCCCGGTGCGCGCCTGCGAGTCCGAAGACCTGCCAGCTGTGCCGGACGCGCCGCGTCCGGCGGGCTCATCGCCTCGTGGAATGGGCGTTTGACCGTAACCGTTAGTGGTAAGTGCCTGAAAGAAAATCGGGCACGCACCGCGAGACGGTTCGGCCTCGCGTCCGCCGGCGGTGACCAGACCGTTGATAAAAGGACGAAAAACGTGACCACTCAACCATTCACCGCCACGGTTACCGGCTCGCCGCGCATCGGCCCGAAACGCGAACTCAAGCGCGCCACCGAGGGCTACTGGGCCGGCCGCACCAGCAGATCGGAACTGGAATCCGTCGCCGCGACACTGCGCCGCGACACCTGGGCGAGCCTGGCGGCCGCGGGCCTGGACTCGGTGCCCGTGAACACCTTCTCCTACTACGACCAGATGCTGGACACCGCGGTGATGCTCGACGCGCTGCCGGCCCGGGCCACGCAGGTCTCCGACGACCTCGACCGCTACTTCGCCGCCGCGCGCGGCAATTCCGACGTCGCGCCGCTGGAAATGACCAAGTGGTTCGACACCAACTACCACTACATCGTTCCCGAGATCGCCCCCACCACGAAGTTCGCGCTGAACCCCGACAAGGTGCTCTCGGAGCTGAAAGAGGCTTTGGCACAGGGCATTCCCGCGCGGCCGGTCGTCATCGGGCCGATCACCTTCCTGCTGCTCAGCAAAGGCATCGACGGCGCGGGCGCACCCATCGAACGACTCGAGGAACTGGTGGGAATCTATTCCGAACTGCTGTCGCTGCTCGCCGACAACGGCGCGCAGTGGGTGCAGCTCGACGAGCCGGCGCTGGTGACCGACGCCTCCCCCGACGCGCCCGCGTTGGCCGAGGCCGTCTACAACAAGCTCGGCGCGGTGAGCAACCGGCCGTCGATCTACGTCGCCACCTACTTCGGCGACCCCGGCGCGGCGTTGGCCGGTCTGGCCCGCACGCCCGTCGAGGCGATCGGCGTCGATCTGGTCTACGGTCCCGACACGGCCGTCGCTGCGGTACCCGAACTAGCCGACAAGGTACTGGTGGCCGGCGTCGTCGACGGACGCAACATCTGGCGCACCGACCTGCAGGCGGCGCTGGACAAACTGGCGAGCCTGCTGGGTTCGGCTGCCGCGGTTGCCGTCTCGACGTCCTGCTCGACGCTGCACGTCCCGTATTCGTTGGAGCCGGAAACCGGACTCGACGAGGCGCTGCGCAGCTGGCTGGCCTTCGGACAGGAGAAGGTCGGCGAGGTGGTGGCGCTCGCCCGCGCACTGCGCGAGGGGCGCGAGGCGGTCGCCGACGAGATCGCGGCGTCGAACGCCGCGGTGGCCTCCCGCAAGAGCGATCCGCGCCTGCACAACGACCGCATCCGTGCCCGCATCGACTCGATCGTGGCCTCCGGCACACACCGCGGTGACGCGGCGAGGCGCCGGGCCAGCCAGGACGAGCGGCTGCAGCTGCCGCCGCTGCCGACGACGACGATCGGATCGTTTCCGCAGACCGCTCAGATCCGCAAGGCCCGCGCGGCGCTGGTCGCCGGCGAGATCGACGCGGCCGAGTACGAAAAGCGGATGAAGCAGGAGATCGCCGACGTCATCAAGCTGCAGGAGAACCTCGGGATCGACGTGCTGGTGCACGGCGAGCCCGAGCGCAACGACATGGTGCAGTACTTCGCCGAGCAGCTGGAGGGCTTTTTCGCCACCAAGAACGGCTGGGTGCAGTCCTACGGCAGCCGCTGCGTGCGCCCGCCGATCCTCTACGGCGACGTGATCCGCCAGCACCCGATGACGGTGGAGTGGGCCAAGTACGCGCAGTCGCTGACAGACAAGCCGGTGAAGGGCATGCTGACGGGTCCGGTCACGATCCTGGCGTGGTCGTTCGTGCGCGACGACCAGCCGCTGGCCGACACCGCCAACCAGGTGGCGCTCGCGATTCGCGACGAGACCGTGGACCTGCAGTCCGCCGGTATCGCGGTGATCCAGGTCGACGAGCCGGCGCTGCGTGAGCTGCTGCCGCTGCGTCGCGTCGACCAGGACGACTACTTGCGTTGGGCCGTAGGGGCTTTCCGGTTGGCCACGTCGGGTGTCGCGGACTCCACGCAGATCCACACCCACCTGTGCTACTCGGAATTCGGTGATGTGATCGGCGCGATCGCCGATCTGGATGCCGACGTGACGTCGATCGAGGCGGCACGCTCACACATGGAGGTGCTCGACGACCTCAACGCGATCGGCTTCTCCAACAGCGTCGGACCGGGCGTCTACGACATCCACTCGCCCCGGGTGCCGAGCACCGAGGAGATGGCGGAGTCGCTGCGCGCGGCGCTGCGAGCCGTTCCGGCCGAACGGCTTTGGGTCAACCCGGACTGCGGACTGAAGACCCGCAACTCCGACGAGGTGACCGCGTCGCTGAAGAACATGGTCGCCGCCGCGCAGGAAGTGCGCGCGGGGGTCTGAGGCCTCGCGGGCGTAACGCCACGGCGGTTTCCGGCGGGAAATGTCGCCGTGGCGTTACAACCGCGCCTACCCCGACACCACCTCGACGGGAACGTCGTCGGCCCAGGGCTGGCGGGTGACCATGTCGGCGACCCGGACGATGCCGCGCTCGAACTCACCGGTCGCGGCGTCGACCAACCGATACGCCTGCGTCTGCTTGTGAATCGGTTGCGCGTCAAGCAGAACCACGCGGACCTCACCCGGTTCGAAGTGGCAGCGCTCCTGCAGCGCGCTGATCAGCTGCTCGTTGTGCATGTGGCCGTCGCCGAAGTTCCAGCCGATCGCGGTGCTGCAGATCCGCTCGCCGTCGGTGAGGACGTAGTCGTCCTCGTTCTGGCCGGCCATGGCGCGGTGCGCCAGCGTGAACAGCGCCCGGCCGTGAGTGTTGAAGCCGCGGAACGCATATCCCATGTAGAGCGGGATCTGCGCCGCCTCCGGGCTGCCGTAGAACCGTTCCAGCTGGGCCTGCGGCATGCTGGCGATCGCCACGATGCCCCTGCCGATCTTGTCGTTGGCGGACGGCTTGATGCACCACAGCGTGGTGTCCCAGTTGCCCGCGTAGTACCGCATCCCGGGCAGAAACGAGATCTTGCGCGGAAACATGTTGCCCAGCAGAACGATTCCCGCGATCACGACAAACAGGATCGCCACCACCACCGGGTGCTTGAGGTCCGCGAGACCGAGCTGGGTGTGGGCGACGAACAGCGACAGCACCCCGAAGATCATGAAGACATTCCACTCCAGTGGCACGCCCATCGGGATCGAGACCAGGATGCCGAGGTGGAAGCACACCATGACGACGGCGGCCACCGTGACGGGCCAGCCGCCGTGACAGAAGAACAGCGGCAGCGGCACCAGCATCTCGATGGCGGTGCTCAGGTGCGCCAGCCACCGCGACAGCCACCCCGGCCGCAGGTCGTCCGGGAACTTCTCGAAGAAGCGCCTTTTCAGCCAGCGCGGCCGCACCAGCGGATTGTTCGACATCATCGTGGAGATCACGAACGGAAAGTGTTTGTTGAGTTTGGATGTCGCGGCGCCCATCCAGATCACCAGGAACACCACCTTGGAGCCGATGATCATGTCGGGCGCGGCGAACAGGAACGTCACCGCCATCGTCGCGTAGACCTCGCCACGCGCGGCCAGGAAGATCACCTTGTCGCGCAGGCCGAGCACCGCGAGCAGCAGCAGGATCAGCACGACCTTCCATGCGGGCAGCAGCCCGATGGTCGTGCCCAGTTCGGGGATCGGCCCGGTGCCGTCGGCGAACAGCGCCGCGAACGTCACCAGAAGGAACAGCGCATACAGGGCCACGTCGATCGGTTTGCGCTTCGTGCCCTTGGTCAGTGGCACGCGGTCCGGCCAGGGTGGCAGCCGGATGGTGCCGAAGCGCATCCAGTACAGGACCGAACCCATCGGCGGGAAGAACCGGTTGTTCAGCGGGCCGAAGCCGCAGCCCAATCCGATCACCTCGAACAGCATCGTGTAGAGCACGACCTTCTCGAACACGATCGGCTCCGACCACCACGACGCGACCTGTGTGAACCCGCCGAGGCCGCGGGTGGCCGAGGCGAACACCCACGCGCCGAGGATGTAGAGCAGGATTTTGACGACGTAGAACAGGTGCAGCGCGACCGGCGTGCCGAAGCCGACTTCGGCCCAGTGCTTGGCCATCGGGCGGATCTTGTCGCTGCGGCTGCCCTTGTTCCATTCGGCCATGTCGAGCTGCGGTAGCTCGGGCTTCAGAAATCCCATGGTTCCACAGACTAGAACGTGTTCTAGGTAGGTGGCACGCGTTGGGCCCGAACTAGGCGGGCAAGTTTCTCACCGGGTCGGCCCGTATTTCACGCCGGCGCGCCGCCCGGGCCGGGGCGCCCTGGACGATGAGGGCGCGGACCTGATTCTCGGCGGCACTGCCTGCGACGAACAACATTTCGTCGCCGGCCTCGAGCACGTCGTCGGGCTGCGGCAAGATGACGCTGCCGGCGCGCAGCACGGTGATCAACGCGGCGTTGTCGGGCAGCGGCAGGTCACTAATCCGGCGGCCGACAAGCGGGTTGTCCACCGGCAGTGTCAGTTTCGACAGGCCGACCTGACCGCGCGCGAGCCCCATCAGCTGCACGAGGTGGCCGACGTCGATGGCCCCCTCGACCCCGGCCACCATGGCGCGGGGCGTGGAGACCGCCACGTCGATGCCCCACGCCTCGGTGAACAGCCACTCGTTTCTCAAATCGTTGACGCGCGCCACCACTCGAGCGACCCCGAACTCGGCCTTGGCCAACAACGCCGCCGCGAGGTTCACCTTGTCGTCGCCGGTTGCCGCGATGACGACATCGCACAGCTGCAGTCCCGACTCTTGGAGCGACGCCAGCTCGCACGCGTCGGCGAGTAACCACTCCGCGTCGGGCACCGTCTGCGGTACGTAATGGTCGACGTTGCGCTCGATCAGCAAGACCCGGTGACCGGCCTCGAGTAGCTCGAGTGCGACCGAACGACCGACCGCGCCCGCGCCGGCGATCCCGATGCGCACTATCCACTCTCCTGACGGCTGGTCGGCGTGTACCCCAGCTAGTCATTAGTGTTACTAGTGATTCACTTGCACACAACCCGACTTCGCTGGCCTGAGCCGCGACCGAACGGCGATGAACAACATGACCTTGCAGCAGCTATACGTGACGCTGCTGGTCGGGGGCCTCGTGCTGCTGGCCAGCATCGTCGCCACCCGGGCGGCCGCCAAAGTGGGGTTGCCCAGCCTACTGCTGTTCCTCGCGGTCGGTGTCGCCCTCGGCAACGACGGGCTGGGGCTGGAATTCAACGACGTCCAGCTCGCCAGCGACCTCGGCACGACGGCGCTGGCCGTCATTCTGGTCGAAGGCGGATTGACGACGCGGTTCGCCGACATCCGCAAGCTGCTGGCACCCGCGGGTGTGCTGGCCACCCTCGGGGTGGGCATCAGCATGGTGATCACCGCCGCGGGCGCGCACCTGCTGCTCGGCATCAACTGGCAGCTCTCGTTGTTGCTCGGGGCGATCGTTTCGCCCACCGATGCCGCCGCGGTGTTCTCGGTCCTGCGCGTCCTACCGCTGCCCAGGCGCCTCGCCGGTCTTCTTGAGGCCGAGTCCGGATTCAACGACGCGCCCGCCGCGATTCTCGTGCTCATGTTCAGCACGAGCCCCCTGACGCTGGCGCCGGGAACCGCCGCGACTGGCGTGGTGTACGAGCTGGTCGTGGGCGTCGCGGTCGGCCTGTTCAGCGGCGTGCTGGGCGCCTTCGCGATGCGACGGGCGGCGCTGCCGGCCTCCGGCCTCTATCCGTTGGCGACATTCGCGCTGGGCATGGTGGCGTTCGCCGCGGCCGCCAGCGCCCACGCCAGCGGGTTCATCGCCGCGTATCTGTCGGCGGTGATATTGGCGAACTCCGGGTTGCCCCATCGCTCGGCCACCCGGTCCTTCGCGGAGGGGCTCGGCTGGCTGGCCCAGATCGGGCTGTTCGTGCTCCTCGGCCTGTTGGTGAGCCCGAGCCAATTGGGCAGCGAACTGATCCCGGCGATCGTCGTGGGCGGGGTGTTGCTGTTGCTCGGTCGGCCGCTCTCGGTCTTGATCTCCCTGGCCCCGTTTCGGGTGCCGTGGCGCGAGCAGGTGTTCCTCTCGTGGGCCGGGTTGCGCGGCGCGGTCCCCATTGTGCTGGCGACGTTTCCCATCGTCGAAGGGGTCGGGGACAGCTACCGGCTGCTCAACATCGTGTTCATTTTGGTCGTGGTGTTCACCCTGATCCAGGGCCCCGGATTGAGCCTGCTGGCGCACAGGATCGGGCTGATCTCGCGTGAAGCCACGAGGGAGATCCAGGTGGAAGCGGCGCCGCTGGACGTGTTGGAGGCCGAACTGTTGACGATGACGGTGTCGCCACCGTCGCGGCTGCACAACGTCTCGGTGCTCGAGTTGCGGCTACCGGACCCGGCCGTCATCACGCTCATCATCCGTAAGGGCCGCACCTTCGTCCCCCAGCCCCATACCCGCATCCAGGCCGGCGATGAGCTGCTGATCGTCACGACACCCAAGACGCGCGCCCCCACCGAGCGCAGGCTCCGCGCGGTGAGTCGCCGCGGCAAACTGGCGTACTGGTTCGACGAGTACGGCGAACCGGACTGATCTGCCGCCTGTATGGCCACGGTCGGCACATATGAGATCGGCCAGAGTTTCGCCCAGCGCCCAGCGCGCCGTCGCTAGAATTGAATCATTGTGTGGTTCAACGACGGAACCAGACCGCGACGGTCGCGCCCGGTCATTGCGATCGCCGCCATGGTGGTGTTGTTAGCCGCGGTCGTCGGATCCAGCCCGTCGCGCTCGGAGTCAGCGGGGTCCGGGCCTCCCGCGTCCGCGGCCCCGCATCCGGTGGTCGCCGCTATTGGCCACGACGACCACCCGGCTCCTGACCAGGGTTTGTCCGCCGAGTACCACAAGCCTCCCGCGACCGTGGCCGGACCTCATGGCCGGCAGGCGAATTCGCCGCGCTGGACGCCGGCGCCGCCGTGGTCACCGTCGCCGGCCTCATCCATGTCGAGTTGGCGAGCCGACGCCGTCAACTCGTGTGCACCCGGCACTTCCCTTGGCGCCCAAGATCTTTTGACCCGGCTCTGCGTCTCCAGACGCTGATCGGCCAGGACCGGCCGTCATGCCATGCCCGATGGCCGCTCAGGCGCATCGACGTTAACTCCTGCTGCTCACGCGCCACCGCACACCTGTCTCAATCGGCGGGTGTCCGCGCGGGACCTTCTATTTCAGGGAGAAATTTTGTCTACATTCTTGGTCGCGAAGACCCTCACAATTCTCGGTGGTGCCGCGCTGCTTGTCTCGGCGGTCGGATGCGACGACGGCGTCGTCGCGAGGTCAGCGAGCCCGCCGATCACCATGACGGCGGCTTCGTTCGGCGGGGTGCCGGCGCAACCGCTTCCGGCTTCGCCCGAAAGCCGCGCTGGCGGTGCGGGATTCACTGGCTGCATCATCGGCCTCAACTGCGGTTGCTTCCCTCGTCAAGGCAAGTGTGGACGGCAGCGGTCGCCACGGGTGGTACCTCCGCCCCCGCCGCCGGGCGAGTTCGGCAACAACGGTCCCGCCGACGACCGCCATGTGCCCGTGGTTCCGTGAGCCGCCGACCGCACCGTCGGCTCAGAAATCCGGGTGAACTCGCTGTCGCGGACGCCGCCGTCGGTGTAGTTTGCTGCTGGGGCGGGACTACGGTGAGGAGCCGGTCATGTCCGACGTCGATTATTGCGTGGTCGGAGCGGGATTCGCGGGCCTGACGGCCGCCTTGCGGCTCAAGCGGGCCGGCCGATCGGTGGCCTTGCTGGAGGCGCGCGACCGGGTCGGTGGGCGCACCTTCACCGAGACCCGCCCGGACGGGACGTGGATCGACCGCGGCGGCGCGTGGATCGGCCCGGGCCAGGACCGGATCTACGCGCTGATGAACGAGTTCGGCGTGCCGGAGTACAAGCAGCACAACGACGGCGACGCGATGATGATCGTCGGCGGCAAGAAGCACCGCTACGGCGGCACCATCCCCTGGACGATGAGCCCGTGGGCCGTCACCAACCTGGGCCTCGCCCTGATGTCGTTCGAGAGAATGTGCAAAGCGCTCCCGCGCGAAGCCCCTTGGGAGGCAACGCAAGCCGTCGCGTGGGACCGGATCAGCCTGGGCGAGTGGATCGAGAAGCACACGCTGTCCAAGGCGGCCCGGGAAATGCTGGACATGGCCCTGTCCGGCCTGTACACCTCGGCGGGATCCGAGACGTCGTTGCTGTGGGCGCTGCTGCAGACGGGATCGGCCGGCGGCCCGACGTTCGCCATTTCCGGCAAGGGCGGCTCCCAGGACGCCCGCCCGGTCGGCGGCATGGGCGCCATCTACCGACGGATCGCCGCCGAGCTCGGTGATGCGGTGCACCTGTCGCGGCCGGTCCGGCAGGTCGCGCAGGACGCCGACGGCGTCACCGTCAGCGCGGAGGGCATGACGGTGCGGGCGCGGCGGGTGATCGTGGCGATCCCGCTGGCGATCGCCACGTCGATCGCCTACGAACCGGCCCTGCCGGTGGATCGGGCGTTTCTGCACCAGCGCATGCCGAGCGGCGCGGTCGTCAAGATCTCGGTCGTCTACGACGAGCCCTTCTGGCGGGCCGACGGGCTGTCCGGCCAGTCGGCCGCGCCGGGATGCCCGGCGACGCTGACCATCGACGCCTGCACCGACACGGGCAACCCGGGGGTCATGTGCGTCATCAGCGAGGGGCCCGCGGCGCGACGGCTCGGCAGGCTCGGCGCGGCGGAACGCCAAGCGGTCATCATCGGCGAGCTGGTCGACCGCTTCGGGAGCAAGGCGAACGATTACCGCGAATTCCACGAACAGAACTGGACGGTGGAGCGCTATTCCGGCGGCGGCATGATCAGCCACGCGCCCACCGGCGTGCTGACCGAATTCGGTTACACCCTGCGCGAACCCTGCGGCCGCATCCACTGGGCCGGCACCGAGAGCTCGGCCGTCATGTGCGGGTGGGTCGACGGCGCGATCCGCTCCGGGGAGCGCGCCGCGGCCGAGGTGACCGCGGCCGACACGGCGACCGTGGCGGCCTCGAGCGTCGACTAGTTGCGCGCGTCGCCGGCGTGTCGGCCCGACAACTCGACGTTCGGCGCGGGGGGCGCCGTGGCTAGCCGGCTTGCTTGGCCGGCGGCCGATAGAAGATGACCAGCTGGCCGATGGCACCGGCCAGGCCGAGCACCACCGAGATCAGCAGGCCGTGCCAGCCGTCCATCCAGTTCTTCCCGAAGACCAGGTAGTCCAGGCTGTACTTCCCGGCGCCCAGCGTGGCCACGACGACCGCGCTGACGGCGAGCACCAGGTTGTATTCCCAGCCCTCCTTGACGATGAAGAAGCCGTTGGCGCGGTGCACGGTCCAGGCCGCGACCAGCATCAGCGAGACGAAGCCCGCGGCCGGGATGGGGGTGAGCAAACCCGCCGCCAGGCCCAGGCCAGCGGCCATTTCCGTGGTCGCCGCCACCGTGGCGTGAAACTTTCCGGGTTTCATGCCGATGCTCTCGAACCACCGTGCGGTGCCCGGGATGCGGCCGCCGCCGAAGAACTTGTTGTAGCCATGCGCGGCCAACGTCACGCCCAACACCAGCCGCAGGATCAGTACTCCGACGTCATGGAACGTGTCATATGAAGTCATAACTGTAAACCTAGATCATGGGGCGGGTGGCAAGACAAGAGCCGCCGAGCAGCTACGGCGCTTTATCCGCTGGTACGTGTGGGAACATAGCGGGCGTTCCGACGTCGGCATCGGTAGCTAAGTCCACAAAGGGGGTGCACCACGGCTCGCACCGCATCAGGTAGCGGCGCCCACCGCCATGCGTCGAGCGGGGCCACGCGTGCCGAGCATCCCGTGGTGTTACTGGACGGCGCATCGAACCACCCGCGCGAACTGCTGGGCAACAAGGGCCACGGCATCCAGACGATGCGCCGCCACCAGCTGCCGGTGCCGCCCGCCTTCTGCATCACCACCGCGGTGGGGCTGCGGTACCTCGCCGACCCCGCGGCGACGATGGACGCCATCTGGGACGACGTGCTCGACCGGATGGGCTGGCTGGAGACCCAGACCTCGCGCACGTTCGGACGGGGACCGAATCCCCTGCTGGTCAGCGTGCGCTCGGGCGCCACCCAGTCCATGCCGGGCATGATGGACACCATCTTGGACCTGGGCATCAACGACGACGTCGAGCAGGCGTTGGCGGCGGGCGACCCGACGTTCGCCCGCGACACCCGCCGGCGGTTCTGCGACATGTACCGCCGCATCGTGGGCGGCGGTGAGCAGCACGACGTTCCGTCCGACCCGTACGCTCAATTGCGCGCCGGCGTGGAGGCCGTGTTCGCCTCGTGGAACTCGCCCCGCGCGGTCGCCTACCGCACCCACTACGGTTTCGGTGATCAGCACGGCACCGCCGTGGTCGTCCAGGCCATGGTGTTCGGGAATTACGGCCCCAATTCCGGTGCCGGGGCATTCATTTCACGCAATCCGATAACCGGCGACAACGAGCCGTTCGGCGAGTGGCTCCCCGGCGGCCAGGGCGACGACGTGGTGTCGGGATCGGTTGAGGTGCAACCGATCACCGCGCTGCGCGACGAGCAGGCGGCCGTCTACGACGAGCTGGTCGCCGCCGCCGGCACCCTCGAGCGGCTGGATGCCGACGTCCAAGAGATCGAGTTCACCGTCGAAAGCGGCAAACTGTGGTTGCTGCAGACCCGGGCGGCGGAGCGGTCGGCGCAGGCCGCGGTGCGCACGGCGCTGCAGCTGCGGCACGAGGGACTCATCGACGACGCGGAAACACTGCGGCGGGTGACCCCGGCCCACGTGCAGACCCTACTGCTTCCCGCGCTTCAGCCCGAAATACGCTTGGCGGCGCCGCTTTTGGCCAAGGGGCTGCCGGCCTGCCCGGGCGTGGCGTCGGGCACGGCATACACCGACGTCGACGAGGCGCTGCGTGCCGCCGACCGTGGCGAACGAGTGATCCTGGTGCGCGATCACACCCGGCCCGAAGACGTGTCGGGGATGCTGGCGGCGCAGGGCGTCGTCACCGAGGTGGGTGGCGCCGCCAGTCATGCGGCGGTGGTCAGCCGCGAATTGGGCCGGGTGGCGGTGGTGGGCTGCGGCCAGGGCGTGGCGGCGTCGCTGGCAGGCAGACAGATCACCGTCGATGGCGCCGAAGGTGAAGTGCGCGAAGGCCTTTTGGCCTTGTCCGCGTGGTCGGAAGACGATTCGCCGGAGCTGCGCGAGCTGGCCGACATCGCGCGACGCGTCAGCCCGCTGCGCGCCCACGTCACCGGAGACCATCCGCGGCTGGACGACAACTCCGAGGCCGCCGTGCGTGCCGCCATCGACCGCGGACACACCGACGTGGTCTCGGCCACCCCGTTGATCGTCATGCTGACCGCGCTGCGGCTGGCCGCGGGGGCGGCGCCATGACCGAACTGGATGTGCTGCAAGGGGTCCGGCTCAAGGGCCGGGTGAGCAGAACCGATCTGGCCGCGACATTGGGGGCCGATCCCGGCGACATCACTACCATCGTCGAGCAACTGACCGCGGCGGGCCTGCTGGCCGAGGGCGCAACCGTGCAGATCACCCGCGCCGGCAGCGACCGGTTGGCGACGCTGCTGGCCGAGGAGCGCGAGGGCATCGATGCGGGCGCGATGGCCGCCGTGTACCACGACTTTCGCGCCGTCAACGCCGACTTCAAGCGCCTCGTGACGGATTGGCAGCTCAGGGGAGGCCCCGGCGGCGTTCCCAACACCCACGACGACGCCGAGTACGACGCCGCCGTGCTCGCCCGCCTCGACGACGTGCACGCCCGCGCCGTGCCGATCGTCGAGGCCGCCGCGGCCCAACTGCCCCGGCTCAATGCCTACGCGACGAAACTTGCTGCGGCATTGGACAAAATCAAGGCCGGGGAGACCTCCTGGCTGGCCAGGCCGCTGGTCGACTCCTACCACACGGTGTGGTTCGAGCTGCACGAAGAACTCATCGTCGCCGTCGGCCTGACCCGCGAGGAAGCGGCCAGATCCGGCGACGCGCAATAGCTAAAGGGCCTCGTCGAGCAGCGCCGTGTAGGCGTCGATATCGGGAATGGCCGAGGCCGCCGCGTGCACGCTGATCGCGATGGTGTCGCCGATGCCGTGCACGCCGTGCGTCAGACCCATCATCGGCGACAGCGCCGGATATCCGGCCGTCAGCACCACCGGGGCGCCGCCGAAACTCAGGTCGGCGGCGCCGCGGTAAACGCTGGACACCACGGTGTTGCCGGCCACCTGCGTCGGACGCTGGTCGAGGTCGAACTGGTTGATCCCCCAACGCAACAGCGGTGCGGGCACCGCGGCGAAGGCCCGGTCGGCGGTCCGCGTGGCCGGATGCTCGAACCGGCGCCGGCCATCGGCCAACTCGGCCGCGATCCGCCGCAGCCGCGCATCCAGATCAAGCTGTGGGTACAGCCCGACGACCACGTTCCCGAAGTGGTTATTGGCATGAGGCACACCGGGTTTGGCCATCGGGACTTCGGCCCCTAACGTCTCGGATCCCGGTCCCAGCAGTCGATACAGCGCGGTCGACACGGCGGCGAGAGCCCCGACGGTCACCGTGGGCCCGCGAAGCTGCGCGCGGGGACGCACCAGCGTGCGCACCGAGCGCGCGCCGTTCGGGCGGGCATTCGTCGGCAACAGCGGGCGGGGCCCGGCACCAGGCGTCAGCACGCCCGCGCGGATATCGCGGACCCGGCGGCGGTCGGCGCGGGCCGCCTGCACGGCCCGCCACGGCAGGAACCCCGCCGGCAACCGTCGCACCTCGGGCACCGGAACGTCCCGGCCGAACAGCCAGGCCGCCATCGCCGCACCGCGACCCCCGTCTGCCAGCGCATGCGCGAGCTGCACGACCGCGACCGCGCCCGGGCCGTCGACGCCCGGGATGCCGTCCACCGGCGTGAACAGGTGCACCCGCCACGGCATCCGGCGAACGTCCAGCTGGCTGTCGGCGAGGCCGGCGACCGCCGCCAGGCACGCACCCCAGCCGCGCTCGACGAGCTCGTGGCGCACGATCTGCTCCGACACCACCCGAGCGGGAACCCACTGCGGATACCTCAGTAAGGACCGGTCGTGGACCCGCACCGACAGGGCGGGGCAACCATTCGCCCGGCGGCGAACCTGTTCGACGGCACGGCCGAGGTCGGCGGGCTCGCCGGCGAAGGCGTACAGCAGGAACTCGTCGCTGGGGATTTTCGCCGACATCCAGTAGAACTGCGCATCGACGGCCGCCATCCGGCGCGCAGTCATCGCGTCAGCCGGGTGGGCCAACGAACGCAAGCACCCGCTCGGCCACCTTCTCGGGCTGTTCGAGCTGCAGGAAATGCCCGGCGTGATCGATGATGGCCACGTCGCTTCCGGGTGGCAGCACTTTTTCCGTCCAGTGCGCGAAAGCCGGAGTCATGCAACCGTCGTCGAGGCCGTGCAGATACAAGCTCGGCAGGATGGGCGCCTCGGTCCAGCGCTCGTTCAGCTCGGCGTACCGCTGCGGGGGCTTGGTGTTGCGCAGGGTGGCCCGGTAGGTCCCCAGGGCCGCGCGCCAACTTTCCGGTGTGCCGATCGCGGCGTCGACGTGCCGCAGATCCTCGTCGGCACCGCGATAGCCCGGCGACCATCGCCGCCACAGCAGCGGCAAGATCCAGCGCGCGGAACGCTCTGGCAGCAAAGGCAATTGGAAATAAAACATGTACCAGCTGCGCAACAACTGGCGCGGCAGCTGACGGGCCAGCCGGCCCCGCTCGCTCACCTGCCCCCGGAACGCGGCCGAGACCGGCACCGACATGATCACGGCTTTGGTGAACGGGCTGTTGGGCATCGCGGCCAGGCCGGTGGCCGCCAGCGCACCCCAGTCGTGACCGATCACCACGTCGCGGTCGGTTCCTCCCGCGGCCGCCCGCACGCGCAGGGCGTCGTCCATGATCGCCCCGACGTGATAGCTGCCGTCCTCGGGAATCGACGAGGGCGCGTATCCGCGCATGAACGGCGCGATGACCCGCCAGCCCGCCGCCGCGAGGAGCGGGGCCATCTTGCGCCAGCCGTAGGCCGTGTCGGGAAAGCCGTGCAGGCATAGGGCGATCGGACCGTCGGCGGGTCCCCAGGTCAGCGCCTTGAGATCCCCGGGCGGCCCCGGCACGTCGATCCACCGCGGCTCGGTCATCTCGCGTTGTCCGCCATATCCACTCCTGTTCGGCGCGTCCGCACGGACAAACCTAACCCGTGGGACTCCGCGATGCACCGACCGGCGCGGGATATTCGTCAAATATGGCCCGCCTCAGGGGGTTTCGCGGTCAGAGTGAGTCATCACCGCGCGGGGTCGCCGGACGCCTCCGCGGCCCGTTCCAGCTCGGCGATGATGATCTTGCGCATGCCGTACATCGCCCGGGTGGCGGCCGCCGCCCGGGCGCGATCGGGATCGCCGATCAATTCGTAGAGCCGATCGGGGACGATTTGCCAGCTCAGGCCGAAGCGGTCCTTGAGCCAGCCGCATTGCGATTCCTCGCCGCCGTCGGTCAACCGGTCCCAGTAGTAGTCGACCTCGTCCTGGTCCTTGCATCCGACCGTGAAGGAGACCGCCTCGCTGTACTGGAAGTGCGGACCGCCGTTGATCCCGATGAACCGGGCGCCGTCGAGCACGAAGCTGCCGGACAGGACGGTGCCGGGCTGCCCCGGTCCGGCGTCGGTGGTCCGGTTGAGCCCCTCGATGTGGGAGTTCGGGAACACCGAGGTGTAGAAGCCGGCGGCTTCCTCCAGGTTGTCGTCGAACCATAACGACGGGGTGATCGATGGCATGTGCATGGCCTCCTGGGTCGCTCGTGGGGGTTCGACAGACAGACCCCCGCGAACACGGAAAGTCATCGCGTCGTCGACCCGCGCAAGAGTGCTTATGCGACCTATGTAACGTCAGGACGCATGAGCACCGTCAGCAGCAGCCCCCAGACGGTTGAGTTTGCCGGCGCCAAAGGCATCACCCTGATCGCCGACGAATGGAATCGGGGCACCGATGCCGCCGGCCGGCCGAGCATTCTGATGCTGCACGGGGGCGGCCAGAACCGGTTTTCCTGGAAGAACACCGGCCAGCGGCTGGCCGACGAGGGTTTGCATGTGGTGGCCCTGGACTCCCGCGGGCACGGTGACAGCGATCGCTCACCCGATGCCGACTACGAGATCGAGACGTTGACGACCGACGTCCTGCGGGTGCTGGACGCGATCGGGCGGCCGGTGACCATCATCGGGGCGAGCATGGGCGGGTTGACCGGCATCCTCGCCGCGCACCGGGCCGGCCCGGCGAAGGTGACCCGCCTGGTGCTGGTCGACGTCGTACCCCGCTTCGAGAAGGGCGGCAGCGCCCGCATCCGCGATTTCATGTTCAGCGGCCTCGAGGGGTTCGAGTCGCTGGAGGAAGCGGCCGACGCCGTCGCCGCCTACCTGCCCTACCGCAGCAAGCCCCGCAGCCCCGAGGGGCTGAAGAAGAACCTGCGCCTGCGCGACGGCCGCTGGTACTGGCACTGGGACCCGGCGTTCATGACCAAGCCCGGCGACGATCCCGAACTGCGCACCGAGAGCTTCGAACAGGCCGCCAAGAACCTGAGGATTCCCGTCCTGCTGATCCGTGGCAAGCTCTCCGACGTGGTGAGCCCCGAGGGCGTTCGGCACTTCCTGGCCACCGTGCCGCGCGCGGAGTTCGTCGAGCTGTCCAACGCCGGGCACACCGCGGCCGGCGACGACAACGACGCGTTCAGCGACGCCGTGGTGAAATTCGTCCAACGCCACTGACCGGTTCGGTCAGTTCGCCGGCTTCTCCGCGTGCCCGCCGAATTGCTTACGCATCGCCGAAAGCGCCTTGTTGGCGAAGTCGTCGAGCGAACGCGACGCGAAGCGCGACTGCAACGCGGTAGTCAGCACCGGCGAGGGGACTCCCTCGTCGATCGCGGCGATGGACGTCCACCGTCCCTCTCCGGAGTCCGAGACGCGCCCGGAGAATTCCTTCAGCTCCGGGGATTCGTGCAGGGCGATCGCCGTCAGGTCCAAGAGCCAGGACCCGATGACGCTGCCGCGCCGCCACACCTCGGCGACCTCGGGGATGTCGAAGTCGTACTGGTAGAACTCCGGGTTCGACAGCGGCGCCGTTTCCGCGTCACCTTCCTGGACGTGCTTGCCGATGTCGGCGTTGCGCAAAATGTTCAGCCCCTCGGCGAGCGAGGCCATCATGCCGTACTCGATGCCGTTGTGCACCATCTTCACGAAGTGCCCGGCGCCGGCCGGCCCGCAATGCAAGTACCCCTGCTCCGACGTCGCGACCTCGCCGTCGCGGCCCGGTGTGCGCGGGGCCGCGTCGACGCCCGGCGCGACGGTGGCGAAGATCGGCTCGGCGCGCGCGAACGCTTCGTCGTCGCCGCCGACCATCAGGCAGTACCCACGTTCGCGGCCCCACACCCCGCCGCTGGTGCCGCAGTCCAGGAAGTGAATGCCCTTCTCCGACAGCGTCTTTGCGTGGCTGATGTCGTCGCGGTAGTAGGAGTTCCCGCCGTCGATGACGATGTCGCCGGACTCGAGGGTCTTGGCCAGTTCGTCGATCACTCCGGTGGTGATCGTCCCGGCCGGCACCATCACCCATACGACGCGCGGCGCGGTCATCTTCTCGGCGAGCTCTTGCAGCGAGGACACCCCGGTGGTCTTGTCCTCCCCCGCCATCGCCTCCACCGCGTCGGGGTTGTGGTCGTACACCACGCATTCATGTCCTCCCGCGACCACGCGTCGGACGATGTTGGCGCCCATCCGGCCGAGGCCGATCATCCCAAGCTGCATGCTGTCCCTGGTCTCCTTACTGTTTCGTGGCCGTGCTGCGCGGCAGCCACGGCTCCTGCCAGGCGTGGTGGCCACGCACCAGCGCTTCGGCGGCCTCCGGCCCCCAGGAGCCTTGGTCGTAGTGGTGGATTCGACCCGGCTTGTCCAGCAACGGCTGCACGATCCGCCACGTCTCTTCGATGGCGTCCTCGCGGGCGAACAGCTGGCGATCTCCGTTGAACGCGGCGTAGAGCAGCCGTTCGTAGGGGCGTACCGGCTCGCCGAGATCCTCGGCGAACGACGAGTCCAGGTGAACGTCGTGCCACGAATCGCCGACCTGAGCGGACAGCTGCAGCCGCATCCCGGGGTCGGGGTCGATGCGCAGCACGATCTGGTTGGGATCGGGTGGGCGACGGTTGGGCAGGAACGAAAACCCGGGAACATGGTGCAGGAACATCCGGACCTCGGTGACCTTTTCCGGCAGCGCCTTGCCGGCGCGCAGGAAGATCGGCACGCCGGCCCAGCGCCAGTTGTCGATCTCGGTGCGCAGCGCGACGTAGGTCTCGGTGGTGGAATCCTTTGCCACGCCGGCGACTTCGGTATAACCGCGGTACTGCCCACGCACGCAGCGCTCCGGGTCCAGCGCGGGCATGGCCCGGAAAACCTCGGCCTTCTTGTCGTTGAGGTCGTCGTCGCCGGCGCCCACCGGAGGCTCCATGGCGACCAGCGCGAGCACCTGCAGCAGATGGTTTTGCACGACGTCGCGCAGCGCTCCCACCGCGTCGTAGAACTTGCCGCGGTCCTCGATCCCGAAGTCCTCGGCCATGGTGATGTGGATCTCGGAGATGCTCTCGCGGTCCCACAGCTTCGCCAGGCCGTTGTTGGCGAAGCGCAGGTACTGCAGTTCTTCGACGGGTTGTTTGCCCAAAAAGTGGTCCACGCGCAGGATTTGGTCTTCGTCGAGCACCGCGCGCAGCCGGGCGTTGAGGTCGCGCGCCGATTCCAGGTCGTGGCCGAACGGCTTCTCGATCGCCACCCGCGCCCGCTCCAGCAGGTCGGCCTTCGCCAGGTTCTCCACGATGGGCGCGAACAGCGCCGGCGGCATCTCGAGGTAGTAGAGCGGATGCGCGTCCGAATCGATCTTCTTGGCGAGCTGCTTGTAGAGATCGGCATCGGTGACGTCGCCGTGCAAGTAGGAGATCCGGCCGGCCAGCCGGTCGAACACCGCGTCGTCAAACTTCTCGCCCGATTTCTCGATGGCGTCGCGCGCGCGGTCCAGCAGCTGCTCGGTGGTGATGTCGTCGCTGGCCACGCCGATGATCGGGTGGTGCAGCTCGTCGCGGCGCTCGAGGCGATACAGGGCGCGAAACGTCATCTTGCGCGCCAGGTCGCCGGTGATTCCGAAGATCACCAGCAGGTCGGATGAATCACCGTCGCCGTCGGCCAAAACCGCTCCTCCCGAAAGTCACCTGATGGGACGCCCCTGAGATCACTACCCGCGGCCGGCGGACTCAACCCTAGACACTGCTCACAGGGCCGACAACCTAGCCGGACCGCGGCCTTGCAAGGATGACCGGCATGGGTGACGCGCTGCATGTCTCGGTCTACATTCTGGCCGGGTTTGCTGCGATCGAGGCCATCGGGTTGGTGGTGCTGTGGCAGCTGCTGGCGCGCAGTCAGCGCGAGCTCGACGAGCTGCGCCAGCGAAACGACGCCCGCAGCTGGTTGCTGTCGGGCGGCCGCGAAGCCGTGAAGACGGTGTGGAACACCGCCAACCTGGTGCGCAAGGAGGGCTTCGGGGCGGCAGTGCGCAGCTCGATCGAAGACCTCGCGGACTGGGCCGAGGTCGAACGGCCCGACCTCGCGCGGGTCACGCCGGACGGCCGGGTGGTGATCCTGTTCTCCGACATCGAGGAGTCCACCGCGCTGAACGAGCGCATCGGGGACCGGGCGTGGGTCAAACTGATCAGCTCGCACGACAAGCTGGTCTCGGATCTGGTGCAGCGGCGGTCCGGGCACGTGGTGAAGAGTCAGGGCGACGGATTCATGATCGCCTTCGCGCGCGCCGAAGAGGCGGTGCGCTGCGGGATCGACCTGCAACGCGCGTTGCGCAGGGACGCAAACCGCAAGCGGCACGAGGAGATTCGCGTTCGGATCGGCATCCATATGGGACGGTCGGTGCGCCGCGGCGATGACTTGTTCGGCCGCAATGTCGCCATGGCGGCGCGGGTCGCGGCACAAGCCGCCGGTGGCGAGATCTTGGTGAGTCAGCCGGTGCGGGACGCGCTTTCGGAGTCCGAGGGCATCCGTTTCGACGGCGGCCGCGACGTCGAGCTGAAGGGTTTTTCGGGCAGCTATCGGTTGTTCGCCGTTGAGCCCTCCTCCGATCCCGGCCCGGACTGAAGGCCTCCCCCTTCGTAGTCGGCCAACCGCTGATGCAGCCGATTGCGGACCTCGTCGGCGGTGTAGGCGCGTCGCTTGCGCTGATCGCGAGCCACCAGCACGCCCCCGGCGACGACGCCGGCGGCACCGGCCAGTCCCAGCCACTTCCACACACTGCGCATGAGACCAGGCTATGCGTAGTCCCCGTCGTCGCGCGCTGGTTGTGATTGACTGGTGTGCCCGCGAGGCACGGCACCGCGACGCGCAGGCGGGCTCAGGAGACGAGGAGATCGGCGAAAGCCGCAGCGGCGAACGGGCTTACACAACCATGCTCACCTTGAACCAAGCGCTCGAGGAAACCCGCACGGGCGATCTTTGGCTGTTTCGCGGCGGTTCGGGACCCGACCGTGCCATCCAGACCTTGACGAACGCCCCGGTGAACCACGTAGGCATGACGGTGGCCATCGACGACTTGCCGCCGCTGATCTGGCACGCCGAACTGGGCGACAAGCTCGCCGACCTGTGGACCGGGACGAACCACCGGGGCGTGCAACTCAACGATCTGCAGCAGTCCGTCTTGCAGTGGACCCAGCGCTACCACCAGCGGTGCTGGCTGCGCCAGCTGACGCCGCCGGCCAACCGCGAGCAAGAGAACAAGCTGCTGCGCGTCATCGCCCGCATGGACGGCACCGCGTTTCCGACCACCATGCGCCTGACCGGCCGGTGGTTGCGCGGCCGCCTGCCGAACGCGTACGACTGGGCGCGCGGAATCCCGTTCGTGGACAGGAAGGTTCGAGAGTCGACGCTGCGGCGCAAGGAGCGCCAGCGCCTCGGCCTGGAGGCCGCCTACTGCGCGGAAACGGTGGCCATCACCTACGAGGAAATGGGTTTGATGGCCACGGAGAAGTACTCGAACTGGTTTGACCCCGGCTCGTTCTGGAGCGGTGACAGCCTGCCGCTCACACCGGGATACGCGCTGGGCGACGAAATCGAGATCGTAGTGGCCGGCTAGCTTGGGGGGAAGGGTGTCTGACCACGTACCACGTGTGCCCGTTGACGGTGTCGCACTGACGGCCATCGGCGTCGCCGTCATTCGCGCTCGCGAGTCCAGGCGGCCCGATCGGCTATATGACGACCCGCTCGCGCATCATTTCGTCGGTGCGGCGCGCCCGGGCTTCACCGCAGAGCGTTGGGCACAACTGGAATCGCTGGCGGACCAGTTCTTCGACGGCCGCACCGTTGGGGTGCGGTTGGTCGATGATCGCCTTCGCGAAGCGGTGGAGGCAGGCATCAATCAAATCGTGTTGTTGGGCGCGGGATTGGACACGCGGGCATTCCGGATGGGATGGCACCGGCGAGTCGCGGTCTTCGAGATCGACTTAGCCGAGCTGTTTGCGTTCAAAGAGCCGGTTTTGCAGGAGGCCGGGGCGGTGCCCGATTGCCAGCGACATGTCGTAGCCGCCGATCTGCGCGGCGACTGGATTACGCCACTGTGCGAGAACGGCTTTCGTGAGGACGAACCGACATATTGGGTTGACGAAGGCACGCTCGGTTTCCTGACGCAAGAGTGGAACCAGCACGTTGTGCGGACTCTGACGGGATTGTCCGCGCGAGGCAGTCTCTTCGGTGTCGGCCGTTTTATCAGCGACCCCGATGATGCCCGGTACCGGGATCTGCGAACCCTCGTTGCCGGGGAGGCAACCGTCCCCGCGACGGCGACCAACCCGGTCGGCGGAGCTGAGTTCGACACCGAGCGTTGGCTCAACGGCCTCGGGTGGGACACCGAGTTCCGCAGCTGGAACGATCAGGTCGCGCCGTTCGACCGGGACGTCACCGTCGCTGATTCTCGGGTCGGCACTATCGCGGCGCGGCGACGTTGATGGTCCAAGGCCGGCCGCCGACGTCCGTGGCCGGCGGCTAGCCGATCGCCATCTCGCCCATCTCGGACCAGCCGGTGGCATCGAGCGTCTGGTTGATGATCTTCGGCGTCGACTTCAACGCCTGCGGAAGTTCGTGCATGGCCCGTTTGAAGTGATCGCTGTTGACGTGGACACCGCCCGCCTCATCGTCGCGGAACGCCTCCACCAGGACGTACTCCGCCGGGTTGTCCAGGCTGCGCGACCACTCGAACCACAGGTTGCCTTCCTCGGCGCGAGTCGCCGCCGTGAACGCGGCGACGAGTTCAGGCCACCGGTCGGTCCAGTCGGGTTTGGTTTCGAACTTGACGACGATGAAGATCATTGCGGCCCCCGCCTCGGTTCGCCGATTTCGGTGTGCCCGCACCGCGGGCAGCGCCAGCATATCTGGCGGCGGGCACTGCCGCGGCGGGGTGTCGGGCGCGTTTCCGGTCAGCGAAGGCGGCAGCAAAGTGTTCTCACGAGTCACAGGCAACCCATGAGAAACTTTCGCCGCGGCGCGCACTTCCGCCACTTTTCCGAAGGCAGTGTCGTAGCTCACACACGACTCGGTGATCGTGTCATTTCACTATTGTGCCGGCCCGCCGGGATGGCCGCCGCCAATCGTCGGAAAGAACCGATAAAAGGCCGACGGCACCTATTTCATTTGTTATGAATCCGCAATTACCGCGCTGTCGGACAAATACAATTAAAGTGCCGGCGGGGCGTCCATCGGCGGCGCCGGAGCGTCGATCAAAACGGCGGGCTGTTCGGGCGGGGGCGCGGGCGCGTCCGCCGGCGGAGGGGCGTCGGGCGGAGGCGGCAAAGCGTCCGCCGGCGGAGGGGCGTCCGGCGGCGGCAACGCGTCCTCCAACTCCATCGGAAGGAACATGTGGTGCGTGAATCCGGCCTGGTAGGCGCCGGGCCCGCCCACGTGGACGCCGCCGCGCTCACCGCTGGCCACCGACGTCCCGTCGGGCAGCGTCACCGCGGTGTGGCCACCGTTCCATCCGATGACCAAGGCGTTGGGCGCGGTCCCGTATTGGAACCCACGCGCCAGCAACGCGGCTTCTTCGTTTCCGGTATTAAATCGATCCCCAAAAACTGGCCTATCGGTTGCGGCATTCGCAATCCACGAAGCGAGTCCCGAACAATCGGTCCCGGCGGGAGAATCTCCGCCCGCGATATACGGCGTGCCGGAGACCTGATTGATCAACGACATCAATGTAGCAATAACGACCATGGGCAGCGAGGCTAGCAATAACATATATTGCCAACCAAAATTTGTGGCGCACGTCATTCGCTAAACCAACAATGACCTGTGCCGCAGCTAAAGCACATTTATTACACACGGGTATATTTTTGGCGGCAAATTGCCCGCATTAAGGCGATTCTGTTCAGGGCGATACCCGCGGTCGCGTCGCCCATCAGGCGGGGTCGGGGCCCCGTTCGCTTTGCGCAATCTCGCGGTCAACGTCGGCCTGGTCCCGCTTCGCGCGCGCCTGTGCGCGCTGCACCCCTTCATCGGCGCGCCGCAATCGCGCGCGTTCCTGCTCTTCGCTCGTGCCCTCGCGTTCGTCCGCGCGCTGCTCACGTTCGTCCGCCACCCGCTCGCGCTCGTCGGCAATCTGGTCGCGCTGATCGGCGACCCGGTCCCTTCTGCCGGCCAGAAATTCGCGCTTTCGGAGCTCAGCCTCCCGCCGGACCAGGGCCCTTTCGCGCTCCTCGAGCGCGTCGGCCCCGCATTCCGGCTCCTCGGGCGGATCGGCGCGGTCGTCTGCGGCCACAGTTCACCCTAACGCCGGGAGTGCCGACCGTTGGCGCCGCCAAACGCGCCTGATCAAAGCGGGCCTGGCCCGCGACGGTGCCTGCTCAGATGGGCGTCCATATCCCGTTGTTCCACAGGCCCCAATCGGCGTCAGTCGGGTTCCACATCAGTTGAGCCCCCGGCGCCCACGCGGGTTGAGGTGGCTGCGGCGGCGCCCACGCCGGCGGGGGGCCCCAGGGGCCCCAGCCCGACGGGGCGGTCGGGCCGCCCGGATGTTGCCACTCGTGGCAGCGATTCCAGTCCCAGTCCAAGACGTTGCCCCAGGCCGGGTTCCATGGCTCGCCCGGGCACCAGTGGTCGGTGGGCGCCGGTGCCGCCTGCGCGGCCGGGCCGCCGGCCAGCCCCAACGCGGACAATGCCAACCCGCTGCTCACCAGCACGCGCGCAGCCCGCCGCGGCCACGGTCCCGTTCGCTTGACAGTCGTCATCTCCCCAGGATTTCCCTGGACCGGGATCCGGGCAAGCGATTGGTCGGATTGGCTGAAGTCTTGGAACTCGATCAAACCCCGAACTTGGCGCGTGCCTGGTCGGTGACCGGCGTGAACAAGTTGACGAGGTTTCCGTCGGGATCTCGGAACAGCAGTGCGCGGTTGCCCCAGGGCATGGTCGTCGGGACCGTCACGATCTCGGTGACTCGCTCGCGCAGCCGCTCGTATTCGGCGTCGACGTTCTCGACGAGGAATTCCACGATGGCGCTCCGGTTCGCCGCCGGCTCGGCCGATCCCGCCCCGAACAGCGGCACCGTCTTGTCGCTACCGATGGCCAGCGTGCCGGCCGGGGTCGGAATCTCCGCGAATAACTCGTTGACCCACACGGCCGCGATCTGGGTGACCATCTCGTAGAAACCCACCAGCCGCTTGACGTCGGCGGTGATGATGCGGGTCGATACGAACTTCATGCGGTCCTCCTGCGGGCCCATAGCGTGTGGGTGTCGTGCGCGAAGGATGCTAATCGCCGCCCCCGACAACGACGGCGATCATCGGGTCGGCAGGGTTCTCCTCGCCTGCAATGAAACGCCTGGCACCGTGTTCGCCAGGTCCGGTCGACTCTTTGAGAATGCACGAATTGCCCAGTAGAACGACCAGAGTTGGCGCGGCGTAGGAACTTTCGGCACCCAGGCCAACTCCCAGTGAATCCCATTGATCGGGTCGTCGAAGAACACCGCGTAGTAGCCGGGCCAGTACTGCGGGTACTCCTTCGGCTCGTCGGTGACGGGGATGGCACGTTCGACCAAAAATTCCCGATGGAAGCGGTCGACCTCTGCTCGACTGCGCGCCCACAACGCGATGTGGTTGATGCCGACCGCCTGGTCGGAGTGCGTCAACTTTCCACCGGTGCGGGCGGGCTGGATGCCGATGTAGCTGTGCGGGTTGACATTACGCGTCATGTAATACGTCGACTCGTATTCCATGTTGAGCGACGAGAAGCTGCTGTAGCCGAGCCAGCCGAACAACGCGTCGTAGAACGCGATCGAATCGTCATAGTCCAACACCGCGAACTCGACGTGACAGACGCCTCGCCACCGCATAGTGCCTCCTCGTGGTTGCCGTTCAAGGGGAACTCGACGAAGTCGCCTTACCGACAAACGTCACGGTGATGCGCGACGTGGATGCCACGGACGAGGGGCGGCCGATGCCTTCGAGTCAGTTCCGCCGAGCGCTGCCAGCCGCCGAGCGCTCTCGACACGAATCAGCGTCTCCAATCCGTGATGCAGGAGCGCCACGCTCTCCGTCACGCCGGTCAGTTCGGCCGCCCGGGCTAGCAAGGCATCGTCAAGGGTCACTGTTGTCCTCATCGAGCACCTCCCTGCGCATCATTCGATGCGTGCAATGCGGCCCCAATTCAACCGCGCCTCGGGGCGCAATCGAGCTAATAACCCGTGACACAAGGAGTCGCTCCGGCTGGGATCTCATTTTAGGTTGCGCCTAGACGTTGAACCGGAACTCCACCAAATGACTCACCGATAAACGTCTCGCCTGTGACGCACGTCGACAATCCGAATCACGACCTTGTCGTCGTGGATTTCGTAGATCACCCTGAAATCCCCGCGCCGGGCGGAGAACCTGCCCGCGAGGTCAGCCCGCAGCGCCTTTCCAACCCGTAACGGATTGTGCGCCAGTACGTTCGTGATGAATTCCCAACAGGCAGCCGCTACCTCTTCGGGCAGTTCCTCAGACAGGCTTCTGCGAGCGCGGCGAGTCAGCTCGATCCGGTACGCCGCTATTTCACGATCCCCTTCGCGCGGAGTTCCGCCTCAACCTGGTCGGCGGGGTAGAGCCGCCCAGCGGCGATGTCGGCGTCCGCCTCCCGCAGTGCAGCCATGGCAGCCGCGTCGCCGAGGATGTCCAACGTCTCCATGATCGAGTCGTAGTCGTCGGCACTCAGAAGAACTGCCGCTCGACGTCCTTGCCGGGTGACTTCGACCCGCTGATGCGTGCGCACGGCCTCGTCGACCAACTTTGAGAGGTTGGCTCGAACTTCCGCCAACGGAAGAGTCTCCATGTACAGAATTCTAGCGTTCCTAGATGATCACTGCCGTTCTATCGCGAGTCCTACAACGGCTGACATCAGTCCAAGCTCCCTTCCCATATCGACGCGTGGGCGCTGAGACAGGGCTGACGGCCGCCTTGGCTACTGGTTCGCTTGCCGCTACACGTTGAACCGGAACTCCACCACGTCACCGTCGGCCATGACGTAGTCCTTGCCCTCCATGCGGACCTTGCCGGCCGCCTTGGCCGCCGCCATCGAACCCGCGGCGATCAGGTCGTCGTAGGACACGATCTCGGCCTTGATGAAGCCTTTTTCGAAGTCGGTATGGATCACCCCGGCGGCCTTGGGAGCGGTGTCGCCCTGGTGAATCACCCAGGCGCGCGCCTCTTTTGGGCCCGCCGTCAGGTAGGTCTGCAGCTTGAGTGTGTGAAAACCGGCCCGCGCCAACGCATCCAGCCCCCGCTCGGTTTGCCCGATGGACTCGAGCAGCTCGGCGGCGGACTCGTCGTCGAGCTCCTGCAGCTCGGCCTCGATCTTCGCGTCCAGAAACACCGCGTCGGCGGGGGCGACCATCGCGGACAGCTCGGCCTTGCGGGCATCGTCGGTCAGCACCGACTCGTCGGCGTTGAACACGTACAGAAACGGCTTGGTGGTCATCAGGTTCAGCTCGCGCAGCAGGGACGCGTCGACGCCGGCCGCGAACAGCGTCTTGCCCGAGTTCAGCACCGCCTCCGCGGCGACGGCCGCCTCGTGCACGGGCTTGCGCTCCTTGTTGTTGCGGGCTTCCTTTTCCAGCCGCGGCACGGCCTTTTCCAGGGTCTGCATGTCGGCGAGGATCAGCTCGGTCTCGATCACCTCGATGTCGGAGCGCGGATCGACCTTGCCGTCGACGTGTACGACGTCGTCGTCGGCGAACACCCGCACCACCTGACAGATCGCGTCACACTCGCGGATGTTGGCCAGGAACTTGTTGCCCAGCCCGGCGCCCTCGGACGCGCCCTTCACAATCCCGGCGATGTCGACGAATGTGACCGGCGCCGGCACGATTTTCTCGGAATCGAACATCTCCGCCAGCTTGTCCAGCCGCGGATCGGGCAACGGAACGACGCCCTCGTTGGGTTCGATCGTCGCGAACGGGTAGTTGGCCGCCACCACGTTGTTCCGGGTCAGCGCATTGAACAAAGTGGACTTGCCGACGTTCGGCAGGCCGACTATTCCCAGGCTCAGGCTCACAGGGAGCCAAGTCTAGGGGCACGGCGGCGCGGGCCTCACGCGGCCGATGGTGCGCGAGAATGGGGCACGCCACAGGATCGCTACGAGGTATTTACGAGCCTTTCGGTCCATTCCCGGTACGGTCTACATGTGTCAGCACAGCGGGCTAGTGCGACGGTGGATAGTGCTCACCGTTCGGTCCACCCCAACATCCCAGGCGCTCCCTGGTATGCGGCCCTGCTTATCGCCGTGACCGCGACGGCTATCGGCTACGGAATCGACGCTGGTCACAAGGAACTGACCCACGTCTTCGCGGGCTTCTATATAGCGGGTTGCGTGGCGGCGGTGCTCGCGGTGCGCCAAGACGGCATTTTCACCACCATCATCCAGCCGCCGCTGATCCTGTTCTGCGCGGTGCCCGGTGCCTACTGGCTTTTCCACGACGCCAAGGTCGGCCGCCTCAAAGACCTGCTGATCAATTGCGGCTATCCACTCATCGAGCGCTTCCCGCTCATGCTGGGCACCGCCGGCGCCGTCCTGGCGATCGGGCTGGCCCGCTGGTATTTCGGAAACGCCCAGGGCGCGAAGGCGGCGAGCACCGCGGCCGATTCCGCCGGCGCCACCGGCGTCGACGTCAAGTCCTTCTTCAACAGCATCGGCGCCAAACTGCAGTCGGCGCTGCAGCCCGATGCCGACGACACCAACGAGGCCACCGAGTCGCGCCGCGGCCGCACGTCGGGCTCGTCGGCCAGGACCCGCCGAACGGCGCGTGACGGTCGCTCCGCCACGCGTTCCACGCGCGCCCGCTCCCGCCATGCGCGACCGCCCCTCGACGACGAATCGGTCGAGCGGCCCGAGCGCCCAAGGCGCAGCACCCGTCGGTCGGCCCGCGACTACGACGCCGAACCGCCCCGTCGGTCACGGCGCCGGCCCAGGCCGGAGGGCGACCCGGACTTGCGCGGCCAAGCCCCCCGGGAGCCGCGCCGCGAGCCGCGCACCCGCCGCAATCCCTACGAGCGCCCCTACGACCGGCCCGCGCCCCGCGGCAGCCGTTTCGACGGCTTTGAGCCCTACGGCGACAGGTACGAGGAGAGCCGCGAGCCCTACGAGCCGCGGCGCCGGCGGCCGCCGTCGACCGGGAGCGGCGGCACGCATCACCCCATCTCGCAGGTCCGCTACCGTGGCGGCACCCAGGACCAACCGCGGGAGCCGCACACCGAGCGCCGGAGTCGCTCACGCACACCGGGTCGCGCGCACGGACGGCCCGCGGCGGAATCCTGGGAGTACGACGTCTAACGGCGCGGCCCGGCGTAGCGGGTCACCGCCAGCGGTCCAAGCCCCGTCAGCGGGCTGAGCGGATCTCGCGCGGCAGCGCGAACACGAGGGTCTCCTGCGCGGTGGTGACCGGTTGCACCAGGTCAAAGCCGCACTCGGCGAGCCGCTCGAGCACCCCTTGCACCAAGACCTCGGGAACGGACGCCCCGGACGTGACGCCGACGGTGGTGACGCCCTCGAGCCAGGCCGGGTCGATGTCGTCGGCCCAGTCGACCAGGTGGGCCGCGGCGGCCCCGCCGCCCAACGCCACTTCCACCAGGCGCACCGAGTTCGACGAATTGCGCGACCCGACGACGATCACCAGCTCGCACTCCGGCGCCATCGCCTTGACCGCAACCTGCCGGTTTTGGGTGGCATAGCAGATGTCGTCGCTCGGCGGGTCCTGCAGCTTGGGGAATCGTTGCCGCAGCCGTTCGACGATTTCCATGGTCTCGTCGACCGACAGCGTGGTCTGGGAGAGCCACACCACCTTGTCCTCGTCGCGGACCGTCACGTTGTCCACGGCGGCGACCCCGTCGACCAGCTGCACATGGTCGGGCGCCTCCCCGGCGGTGCCGACGACCTCCTCGTGGCCCTCGTGGCCGATGAGCAGGATGTCGTAGTCGTTGCGGGCGAATCGCCGGGCCTCGTTGTGCACCTTGGTGACCAGGGGGCAGGTGGCGTCGATGGTGTGCAGGTTGCGTTCGGCGGCCGCCGAGTGCACCGAGGGGGCGACGCCGTGCGCGGAGAACACCACGATGGCGCCTTCGGGCACCTCGTCGGTCTCCTCGACGAACACCGCACCGGCCTTTTCCAGCGTGCTGACCACGTGCCGGTTGTGCACGATCTCGTGACGCACATAGACCGGCGGCCCGTGCTTTTCCAGCGCACGCTCCACGGTCTCGACGGCCCTGTCCACGCCCGCGCAGTAACCGCGCGGCTCCGCCAGGAGCACGCGCTTGCGGGTCGGGGGGACGGCGACCGAGCTGGCTGCGCCGGGAATCCCCATGTCGACGGTCGAGGGCATGTCCCCCAGGGTACGTTCTGCCGACACGGGGCTGCCAGCTCGCGGCGGCGGGCTTGGAGTTAGCCGCCGCTTAAGGCAATCTTGGACCCATGGCTACTGCACCGTATGGGGTTCGGCTGCTGGTCGGCGCGGCGACGGTCGCCGTTGAGGAGACCATCAGGCTGCCGAAAACCATCCTGATGTACCCGATGACACTGGCCAGTCAGGCGGCGCACATCGTGATGCGCTTCCAGCAAAACCTCGCCGAGCTGGTGATCAAGGGGGACAGCACCCTCGAGTCGATTTTCCCGCCCAAGGACGAGAAGCCGGAATGGGCGACGTTCGACGAGGACGTGGCCGACGCGATCGACGGGGCTTATGCCACGGTGACCGACGGCGGCGAGGGCGAACGCCGGGCCGAGGGACGGTTCGCGCTGTACTCGGTGGCCGACGCGCACGAAGATGCCAGCGCGCTGACCAAACCCGCCCGCCCATCGAAGAAGCCGGCGGCCGGCGCGTCGGTCTCGCAGCCGGCGGTGGCCACCGAGCTGGACTACTCGGCGCTGACGTTGGCCCAGCTGCGGGCCCGTCTGCAATCGCTGAGCGTGGATGAACTCGAAGACCTGCTGGCCTACGAGCAGGCGACCAAGGGCCGCGCCCCGTTCCAGACGTTGCTCGCCAACAGGATCACCCGCGCGAACGCGAAGTGACCCGAGCCAATACGTCCGAACCGAATTCCGCGGAAAACCCTTTTCCGGTGCGCGCGGTGGCGATCCGGGTGGCCGGCTGGATCGACAAGCTGGGCACCGTCTGGGTGGAGGGTCAGCTCGCCCAGGTCTCGATGCGGCCCGATTCCAAGACCGTGTTCATGGTGCTGCGTGACCCCGCCGCCGACATGTCGCTGAGCGTGACGTGCCCGCGCGACCTGGTGCTGAATGCGCCGGTGAAATTGGCCGAGGGTACGCAGGTGGTGGTGTGCGGCAAGCCCTCGTTCTACACCGGTCGCGGCACATTTTCGTTGCGGCTCAGCGAGATTCGCGCGGTGGGGGTCGGAGAGCTGCTGGCACGCATCGATCGGCTGCGCAGGCTGTTGGACGCCGAAGGGCTCTTCGATCCGCGGCTCAAGCGCCCAATCCCCTTCCTGCCCAACATGATCGGCCTGATCACCGGCCGGGCGAGCGCGGCCGAGCGCGACGTGAGAACGGTGGCGGCGGCCCGCTGGCCTGCGGTGCGTTTCGCGGTGCGCAACACGGCGGTCCAGGGGCCCAGCGCGGTTGCGCAGATCGTCGACGCCCTACGTGAGCTCGACCGCGACGCCGACGTCGACGTCATCGTCCTCGCCCGCGGCGGCGGCAGCGTCGAGGACCTGTTGCCGTTTTCCGACGAGACGCTGTGCCGCGCGATCGCGGCGTGCCGCACCCCGGTGATCAGCGCCGTCGGCCACGAACCCGACAACCCGCTGTGCGATCTGGTCGCCGATCTGCGTGCGGCCACCCCGACAGACGCGGCCAAAAAGGTGGTTCCCGACACCGCGGCCGAACAGCGGCTGATCGACGACCTGCGCCGGCGCAGCGCACAGGCGTTGCGCAACTGGGTATCTCGCGAGCAACGTGACCTGGCCCAGATACGCAGCCGCCCGGTGCTCGCCGAGCCACTGACGGCGCTGAAGGCACGCGCGGAGGAGATTCACCGCGCCCGGTCGGCGATTCGCCGCGACATCACCCGGCTGGCCGCCACTGAAACCGAACGGATCGGCCATCTGAGCGCGCGGCTGGCGACGCTGGGCCCGGCGGCCACATTGGCGCGCGGCTATGCGGTCGTGCAATCGGTCGGTCCCGCCGAGAGCCGGGTGCTGCGTTCGGTCGACGACGCGCCGGCGGGCACCCGCTTGCGGGTGCGGGTGGCCGACGGCGCCGTGGCCGCCGTCAGCGAGGGGCCGGCCGATGGCCCGTAAGAATGACGCCGGGGAGGGCCCCGCCGAGCCGGAGGGGACCGAATCCATTACACCTATTAGTCAGCTGGGCTACGAAGCGTGCCGGGACGAACTGATCGAGGTCGTGCGGCTGCTGGAGCAGGGCGGGCTGGACCTCGATGCGTCGCTGCAGCTATGGGAACGAGGCGAACAGCTGGCCAAACGCTGCGAGGAACATTTAGCTGGCGCCCGCAAGCGGATCGAGGACGCGCTCGCCTCCGGCGACGCCGACGACGCCTGAGACCCGCAACATCGGAGGGCTGCGTTGAAAGATTTTTTCCGAACTGGAACACGTTTCAGTTATGATTTCGCGCATGGGTGATGCATCTCTGACGGCCGAGCTCGGCCGCGTCCTGGTCACCGGGGGGTCCGGATTCGTCGGCGCCAACCTGGTGACCACCCTGCTCGACCGCGGGCATCAGGTCCGCTCGTTTGACCGCGCCCCTTCGCCGCTACCGGAGCATCCCCAGTTGGAGGTGCTGCAGGGAGACATCACCGACACGGCCGTGTGCGCCCGAGCGGTCGACGGCATCGACACGGTGTTTCACACCGCGGCGATCATCGACCTGATGGGCGGCGTGTCGGTGACCGAGGAGTACCGCCAGCGCAGCTTCGGGGTCAACGTCGGGGGCACCGAGAACCTGGTCCGCGCCGGGCAGGCCGCCGGGGTGCAGCGCTTCGTCTACACCTCGTCGAACAGCGTCGTGATGGGTGGCCAGAACATCGCGGGCGGCGACGAGACGCTGCCCTACACCGACCGGTTCAACGATCTGTACACCGAGACCAAAGTGATCGCCGAGCGATTTGTATTGGGCCAGAACAACGTTGACGGCCTCCTGACGTGTGCGATTCGGCCCAGCGGCATCTGGGGCCGCGGCGACCAGACCATGTTCCGCAAGCTGTTCGAGAGCGTGATCGCCGGTCACGTCAAGGTGTTGATCGGCCGCAAATCGGCCCGGTTGGACAACTCCTACGTGCACAACCTGATTCACGGTTTCATCCTGGCGGCCCAGCATCTGGTACCCGGCGGCACCGCACCCGGTCAGGCGTACTTCATCAACGACGCCGAGCCGATCAACATGTTCGAGTTCGCGCGGCCGGTGATCGAGGCCTGCGGCGAGAATTGGCCCCGCGTCCGGGTGAACGGCCTCGTGGTGCGCGCGGCGATGACGGGTTGGCAACGGCTGCATTTCCGGTTTGGGATACCCGCGCCGCTGCTCGAGCCACTGGCCGTCGAGCGGCTGTACCTGGACAACTTCTTCTCGATCGCCAAAGCGTCTCGCGACCTCGGCTATCAACCGCTGTTCACCACGGAGCAGGCGCTGTCGGAATGCCTGCCATACTACGTGGGCATGTTCGAGCAGATGAAGCGAGACGCGTTGACGGCCAAGGCATCCGGTTAGCGAAAGCTCACCATCTCGCTGCCCCAGGCGGCGCGGATGTTCGCGTCGACGTCATGGGCGAGGGTGTCCTTCTTGCCGATGAGCAGGCAGGCACGATCGGTCGCCCGGTAGCGCGGCCATTCCGGCTCACCGGCGGTTCCCGCGGGCGCGCCGTGCGCGGCGAAGTTGATCCATCGGGTGCGCACCCTCTTGGAGACCGCCTTGGCGGTTCTGGTGCCGCCGAGCTTCAGCGTGGGATCCTTGGGCGCACCGAGAGTCCCCCAGACGTAAGGCAATTCGGTGGCGTGCGCGGCCCTGACCGTCAGCAGCTTCAACAACGGGGTGGAGTAGTCGAACCGGTACAGGTAGACCGGTGCCGCGTGGGCGTGTCCCTCGGCCAGCCACACCGAGGGCATCCTGAAGCCGACGTCGGTGGCGATGCTCAAACTCCGCGCCTTGCGCCGCAATCGCGAATACGCCGAGCCGATCTCCTCCTCGGTGGGCAACTGCAAATCGGGTTGCTCGGCGGCGATCTGGTTGAACATCGAGGTGATCGCGCTCGGGGTGATCGGCATCAGCGGCGAGCGCATCAGCCGGAAGAGTGCCGCCTCGTGTTTGTTGGTGCCGATGATCAGCGGGACCGGGTGGGTGCGGCCCTCCTGCGCCAGCTTGACCGGGTAATCGCCCAGCACGTCGCCATCGACGATCGGCACGAACGCCAGCGTTCCCGGGTTGCGCGCCGGCACTTCGTCGAACACCTCTTGCGACGCGGCCAGGATCGCCGCCATCGGCATGTCGACCAACCGCTGCACCTCCGACGGGGCGATGCCCAGTTTGCCGAGGAAGGCTTGGGTGACCCGGTGCGCGCGGTCGCGGTCGTACACCGAGGTGGCCGGCGAGCTTTGCGCGATCGCGCCGGCGAACAGGCCGTCGGCTGCCGGGCTGGCCAGCAGCGTCGTGACGATGCCCGCCCCGGCGGATTCACCGAACAGCGTGACCCGGTGCGGATCGCCGCCGAAGGCGGCGACGTTGTCGCGCACCCACTCCAGCGCCGCGAGCGCGTCGCGCAGCCCGACGTTCGAGTCGAACCGTCGCCCCGCGGTGTCCAACGACGTCAGGTCGAGGAAGCCGAGCACGCCGAGCCGATAGTTGACCGTCACCACGACGACGTCGCCGTGGCTGACCAACCTGCTGCCGTCATAGAGCGTCTGGCTGCTCGATCCCAGGACGTAGGCGCCGCCGTGCAGCCACACCAGGACCGGTTTGGCGTCCCCGGGCCGGGTCTCAGAGGATGCCCAGACGTTGAGCCGCAGGCAGTCCTCGCCCTGCGGTGCGCCCAGATCCAGCGGCATGTTGGGAAAGACCGGCTGCGGGCAGGCCGGCCCGAACACGGTGGCGTCGGCGATCTCGGTCCAGCGCTCGGGCGGTTGCGGCGCCCGAAAACGTAAGTCGCCCACCGGCGCCGCCGCGTAGCGGATGCCCTTCCACGCCTTGACGCGGCCGTCGTCGACGCCGCGGACCGGGCCGTTGCTGGTTTCGACCACCAGGTCGTCGATCGCCATGCGCGTGCACAATCTCCCGAGTGAGCTCAACAGGGTCGTTCGCCATTATCGTCGACGATCAGGCCGACGGTGCCGGCTCACCGCCGCCACCGTGCCGCACATGCGCGCAGATGCCGGTCAGTGCCTCGAACAACAGCCGGTTCAGCCGCTGGATCTGTTCCTCGTCCAGTGCCGAGGGTGCCCACGTCCATGTCGTGTGCAGGCGCTGGCCGGTACCGGTATCCAGGAGGGCGGCGTTGAATTCCACGGTGTGGCCGAGCGGCGTGGGTATCGCCGACGCCGCGGGGATGGTCGCCATGGCGTCCTCGTCGACCCGCCAGAGATGTTCGGACAGAACGGCCGCATCGGCGTCAAACCGCCCGAGGTAGTTGAATTCGATGGTCGGCTCCGAACCAGCCAGTCCCACTTCGGGATTCAAATAGCGCAGGAGACCGTAGGTCAGACCGTCAGGCATGGCGCGAAGCCGTTGCAAAGCGGCCGCGATCAACGGCCCCAGCGCGGCCCCGCCGGCGGCTACGTGCGCCCACGGCAATTCACCCACCGTCAGCGCCACCGGGTACTTACTGGTGAACCATCCCACGGTGCGCGACAGGTCGACGTCGCGCCGCAGTTCTTCGGCGCGGCCGTGACCTTTGACGCTGATACCGATCGGTGCGCCGGCGGCGCCGAGGAATTCGTTCCAGGCCAACCCGAACGCGATCAACAGAACGTCTTGCACCCCAGCGTGAAACGCGACCGACACCTCGCCCAGCAACTGGTGAGTGGTCTCGATATCCAGCGTCGCCAACAGGTGACCAGCGCGGGCGTAGGTGTCGACCGCCGGTCGCACCGCGGGCAACGCGGCGGGCGTCGCCAGCAATTGGCGCCATGCGTCGGCCAGATCCACGACCGCCGGGCTGCGCGCGTGCTCACTCAGTATCGCCGCCCACCGCGCGAACGATGTTCCACCAGTGGGCAATTCGACCGGCTGCCCGTGGTGATGTTGCGCCCATGCAATGTTCAAGTCTTCGAACAGGATTCGCCACGACGGCACATCCACGGACAGGTGGTGAATCATCAACGCCAACTGGCCCGTGTTCGGCACCCACAACGCGGTGAACATCGCCCCGGTCGCCGGATTCAACCGTGACCGCGCGGCCACGAGCGCCTCGTCGGACAGCGCATCCACCGACTGCAGGCAGGCGCGGGCGTCCACGGCCCCTACCTCGGGTACCCACAGCGACCAATCCCCGTTCCCGGTGTCCGCGGCGCGCAGCCGCAGCATGGCGTGGCGGTCCAGCAGGGCTTGCAGCACGACGACGACGTCGGCCTCGGTCACTCCGGCGGGAGCTTGCAGCACCACCGTCTGGTTGTACTCATCGACCGGACCGTCAAAATCGTGTAGCCAGCGCATGATTGGGGTGGCCACCACCGCACCGACGCCCTCGTCGACCTCCGCCGCCTCGCCATCGAGCAAGACGGCCACCTGCGCAAGCCGGGCCACCGTCTGCTCGACGAAGACATCGCGCTGTCGACACGCCACACCGGCCGCGCGCGCCCGGGCCACCACCTGCATCGACAACACGCTGTCCCCGCCCAGGTCGAAGAACGAGTCGTCCACGCCGACCCGATCGACACCGAGGACCTGGGCATAGATGTCGGCCAGGACCTGCTCGACCGCGTCTCCCGGCGCGCGGTAACGGTCGGCGTCCCGGTACTCCGGTGCCGGCAGGGCGCGTGTGTCGAGTTTGCCGTTGACCGTCAGCGGCAGAGCCTGCAGCCCCACGACCGCGGCCGGCACCATATATTCCGGCAATCGATCCGCCAGTTGCGCGCGCACCTTGACCGGATCGGCGGTCCCGGTGACGTAGCCGACCAGGCGCTTGTCGCCGGGACGGTCCTCACGGGCGATCACGGCCGCCTGCTCGACGCCGTCCAGCGCGCCGAGTGCCGCCCTGACCTCGCCCAGCTCGATGCGATATCCGCGGATTTTCACCTGCTCATCCGCGCGGCCCACATACTGCAGCTCACCGTCAGCGTCCCAGCGCACCAGATCGCCCGTGCGATACATACGTTGACCGGGCGCCTGGGCATCGCCGAACGGGCACGCCACGAACCGCGACGCCGTCAACCCGGACCGGCCCCAGTATCCGGAGGCCACTCCCGCACCGGCCACATACAGCTCACCGACGGCGCCCGCCGACACCCGACGCAGGAACTTATCGAGCACGAAGAAGGCGAGATGCTCCAATGGCACGCCGATCGGGCTGACGCTGTTCTCGACGTCGCGGACGGCGAGCTCCCGGAACGAGGCGTGCACCGTCGTCTCGGTGATGCCGTACATGTTGATCATCCGTGGCGACCCCGGATGATTACGGAACCACGACGCAAGGCGTTGCGGTTCAAGCGCTTCGCCGCCGAAGACCACCGTCTGGAGGTTCAGCTGCCCCATCTCGGAGTGCAGCGCGTCGGCGGTCTGCAGCGCGTGGAACGCCGACGGGGTCTGGCTCAAGACGCTGACCTGTTCGCGCACGAGCAGTGCGTGGAATTCTTCCGACGAACGCACGACACCGTCGGGCACGATCAGCAGCCGAGCGCCGTACAGAAGCGGAGCCCAGATTTCCCAGACGGAGTAGTCGAAGGCCAGGGAATGGCATTGCGTCCACACCTGTCCCCGCGCCAGTTCGGCGTCGAGTGACTCGAGGAGCCGGGTCACATTGCGGTGCGTGACGGCCACGCCCTTGGGCATGCCGGTGGTGCCCGAGGTGTAGACGATGTAGGCGAGGTTGTCGGCGGTGGGGGCCGGCAACGCGGCAGCAACTCCGGCGTCGATCGCGGGGTCGTTGATGTCGATGACGGGCACGTCCGAGGTGTCCACCCGCAGACGCAGGTCCGCGGTGGTGATCACGGCGATCGGGGCAGCGTCACCGAGGACCATCCCGAGGCGCGCGTCGGGGTGCGCCGGATCCATCGGCACGTAGGCCGCCCTGGTCTTGATCACGGCCAGGACCGCCACGATCGCCTCGGCGCAGCGCGGCAGCAGCATCGCCACACGCTCGCCGGGGGCGGCGCCGCGGTCAACGAGCAGGTGCGCCAATCGATTAGATGCCGCGTTCAGCTCGCCGTAGGTCATCGAGCGGCTCCCGCACGTGATCGCTACCGCCTCCGCGTCGCGGGCCACCTGCGCCGCGAACAATTGCGGAATCGAGACCGGCGTGCGGGCCGGCTGTGCGAGCACCGCTCGGTTGCCCCATTCGTCGAGCTGGCTGTGTTCATCGGCATCGAGTAGGTCGATCGACAATAACCTCTTGGCCGGTTCGGCCGCCGCGGCCGCCGGTAACGCGCCGCCATCAGATTCCATTTTTACCGTTCACACGCCGAGAGAGCTGCCATAGAGTGCAGCGATATTAGGCACACTGATTTCCTCAGCCCCCTGGACGACATCGTGAAATGGTCCGAATTGTACTCAGAGATAACGTGACCCGTCCCGGTTTCACTCGATTGAAAGTTTGAGATCCGTCATGAGATTTGCGCTGGCAAGCTATGGAACTCGAGGCGATATCGAGCCTGCTGTTGTTATCGGCCGCGAACTGCAGCGCAGAGGGCATGATGTGTGCATCGCAGTCCCGCCCGATTTGGTCGGCTTCGCGCAATCGGCCGGCCTGTCCGCGGTGCCCTACGGGGCGGAGACGAACGCCTGGATGGACGCGTTTCGCACCTTCACCACGACGCTGTTCAGCAGGTTCTGGAGGGTTCGGGACATATCGCGGTCTGGGCTCGAAATCAAGAAGGTCACCGACCAGTCTTGGGCGCACATGAACGAGACATTGAAGTCGTTGGCGGAGGGGGCCGACGTGGTACTCGCCGGGCAGACCTATCAGGAAATCGCCGCCAATGTGGCTGAATACCATGGTCTTCCGTTGGTTACCCTGCACCATGTTCCGATGCGTCCCAACGGCCAGGTTGTGGCGATCTTGCCGGCACCGGCCTCTCGCTTCGCGGTGCGGGCGTTCGACTGGCTGACGTGGCGCCTGAGCAAAAAGCTCGAGGACGCGCAGCGCGGCGAACTCGGCCTGCCGAAGACAACGTCTTCCTCACCGCGACGAATTGCCGCATTGAGAGCCTTGGAAATTCAGGCATACGACGAGGTTGCCTTCCCGGGATTGGCGGCCGAATGGGCGAAATGGCGGCGCCAACGGCCCTTCGTGGGCGCGCTGACGATGGAGTTGGCGACGGGCGCCGACGACGAGGCCGCATCGTGGATTGCCGCGGGAACACCGCCGATTTTCTTCGGCTTCGGCAGCATGCCGGTGGAATCTCCGTCCGACACGATCGAGATGATCAGCGGGGCGTGCGCGCAGTTGGGCGAGCGGGCGTTGATTTGCGCCGGCTGGAGCGACTTCGACGACGTCCCGCATTCCGATCACGTCAAGGTGGTCGGCGCGCTGAATTACGCGTCCATCTTTCCCCTGTGCCGGGCCGCCGTGCACCACGGCGGATCGGGCACCACCGCCGCAAGTCTGCGTGCCGGAATTCCCACCCTGGTCCTGTCCGTGGACGGCAATCAGATCATCTGGGGAGCCCAGGTGAAACGCCGCCTCAAGGTGGGCACCCACCGCCGCCTATCCGCCACCACCCGGGAATCGCTCGTCGCAGACCTGCGCCGAATCTTGGCGCCGGAGTACGCAATCCGAGCTCGCGACCTTGCCGCCCGGATGACGACACCCGCCGAAAGCGTCGCCAAGGCAGCAGATCTCGCCGAGAATTTCGCCAGTTCGAGGCGGTCGGCCTAGCGGACCGCTAGGTGAGCCGCTCGGTGAGGAATTGGACCACGCGTTTACGGGCCTCGTAGGCGGGGTGTCCGTCGATTTCACGGACCTCATCGGTCAGCACCGAATGCGCCGCCTTGCCGAAGCCGTGCTGGTTGGTCGGGCCCGAATCGATGTCGATCACCTCGAACGCGTCCCCGAGGCGCTCCTTGAGCGTCGCGAACCGCTCGCCCGGCGACAGTTTGTCCTCGCTGAATCGTAATCCCATGGCGCACAAGCCGTCGGTGGCGCAGCGGTCGGCCACGGTGGTCAGCTCGGACTCGCTCAGGCCGGGGTCGCGGCGCCGAGCGGCGCCGAGCGGGAACGGCACCGACGGCTGCGACAGTACCGGGGCCAGCACGCTGTCGTCGACCGCGGCGGCCAATGCGAATCCCCCGGTGAAACATTGGCCGATCACGCCGACGCCCTTGCCGGGAGTCGAAGCGTTGAGGTCGCGCGCCAGCGCGCGCAGGAACGCCGACACCGGCCGCTGCTTGTTCAGCGCCAACGCCGCGAATTCCCTTGCCACACAGGCTCGCCCGATGGCGCCGACGAGGTAACCGGCCGTCTTGGCACGGCCCGGCTCGCCGAACAGCGACGGGATGGCGACGGTGAAACCGTTGTCCACCAGGTGATTACCCAAGCCCAGCACGCCGGGATGTATTCCGGGCAGCTCAGGGATCAGCACCACACCGGGGCCGGCGCCCTTGCGGTAGACGTCGTGAGTGTAGCCGCCACCGCTGAACGGCGCCGCCGACCACCCGGACAGATCGGCCTCCGGTGCACCCATGCGAGTCCCCTTCTATCGGCTCGTCGGCAGCGGCGGCTGCGATTGCGTCGCCGAGGCCAGCGTACGAAACTGATCGCTGCTTCCGGCGCCGGTTATCGCGATCTGCGTCGCGCCGCCCGGGCCGCTTAGCCGGGTCGTCCACACGGCTTCGGCGTCCGCGCCGCTTTCGCCGGACCCCTGATAGACGACCCAGTTGGTCCCGCTGACGTCGACCGCCCCGGTGGGATACGCCGACGGATGGATCGAGTTGATCAGCTTGTCCTCGTCGGCGTTGCTCTGGGTCAGGCTCAGATACATGCCGCTCGGGCTGATGTATCCGACCACCGAGATGGGCGCGTTCACGCGTTGACCCGTCGCGGGGTCGGATCGCCCGTTGGGGATGCCGCCGCGGTGCCCGGAGTTGGCCTGCCAGCCGCCGGGCAACTGCGGTTGGCGGATGGGAAAGCCGAGCGTCGCCGCGTCCGCCCGCAGGGCCGCCGCGGCGTCATAGGACGGGATGGGGCCCCTGCGGCTGTCGAGCTGAAACGAACACATGCCCAGCAGCCCGGCCAGCACCACGCAGCCAATGACCAGCGGAATCAGGGACCAGAACATGTCCCGGCCGTCCTGCAGCAGCCGAGGCTTCGCCGGCCTGGGCGCGGGCCCGGCGGCCGGGGCCGGCTCGTCGGCCACAGAGCCGTCCGAGCTGGCATTCAGCGGCGGCTTCTCGGTCATCCCCCGAGTATCCCAGTTCCAGCGGACCGATCCGCTTCTGGGACAATCAGCAACCATGACAGTTGAGGGCGACCGCTCGTCCACCGCCAATGGCCGAGCTCCAGCGCAAGCGCGGCCGCGCGGTGAGGCTCCAGACCGCAACCTGGCCTTGGAACTGGTCCGGGTCACCGAGGCCGGCGCCATGGCGGCCGGACGCTGGGTAGGCCGCGGCGACAAAGAGGGCGGTGACGGCGCGGCCGTCGACGCGATGCGCGAGCTGGTCAACTCGGTGTCGATGCGCGGCGTGGTCGTGATCGGCGAGGGTGAGAAGGACCACGCGCCGATGCTCTACAACGGCGAAGAGGTCGGCAACGGGGACGGCGCGGAGTGCGACTTCGCCGTCGATCCGATCGACGGCACCACACTGATGAGTAAGGGCATGCCCAACGCCATCTCCGTGCTGGCGGTGGCCGACCGCGGCGCGATGTTCGACCCGTCGGCGGTCTTCTACATGAACAAGATCGCCGTCGGCCCCGAGGCGGCGCACGTGCTCGACATCACCGCGCCGATCGCCGAGAACATCAAGGCCGTCGCGAAGGTGAAGGCGTTGTCGGTGCGCGACATGACCGTATGCATTCTCGACCGGCCGCGGCACGCCCAGCTGATCGAGGACGTCCGGGCCACCGGGGCCCGCATCCGGCTGATCACCGACGGCGACGTCGCGGGCGCGATCTCGGCCTGCCGGCCGCACTCGGGCACCGACATGCTGGCCGGGATCGGCGGTACGCCGGAAGGCATCATCGCGGCCGCCGCGATCCGGTGCATGGGTGGCGCCATCCAGGCGCAGCTGGCCCCCACCGACGACGAGGAACGCCAAAAGGCCATCGACGCCGGCTATGACCTCGATCAGATCTTGACCACCGAGGACCTCGTGTCCGGCGAGAACGTCTTCTTCTGCGCCACCGGGGTCACCAACGGCGACCTGCTCAAGGGCGTGCAGTACTACCCCGGCGGCTGCACCACCCAGTCGATCGTCATGCGGTCGAAATCGGGCACCGTCCGCATGATCGAGGCCTACCACCGGCTTTCGAAGCTCAACGAATACTCCGCCATCGACTTCACCGGCGACAGTTCTGCCGCCTATCCCCTGCCCTGACCGCCAGATCGAAGAACGAGGAAGCCAGCACTCTATGGCCACGGATGACACCGAGTACCGCATCGAGCACGACACCATGGGCGAGGTCCGCGTCCCCGCAAAAGCGTTGTGGCGCGCGCAAACCCAGCGCGCGGTCGAGAACTTTCCGATCTCGGGCCGCGGGCTGGAGCGCACCCAGATCCGCGCCCTGGGCCTGCTGAAGGGCGCGTGCGCGCAGGTCAACAAGGACCTCGGGCTGCTGGCCCCGGAGAAGGCCGACGCGATCATCGCCGCGGCCGCCGAAATCGCCGACGGCCGCCACGACGACCAGTTTCCGATCGACGTCTTCCAGACCGGTTCGGGCACCAGCTCCAACATGAACACCAACGAGGTGATCGCCAGCATCGCCGCGGCCAACGGCGTCACGGTGCACCCGAACGACGACGTCAACATGTCGCAGTCGTCGAATGACACCTTCCCCACCGCGACCCACATCGCGGCCACCGAAGCCGCCGTGCGCCACCTCATCCCGGCGCTCGAGGTGCTGCATGACGCGCTGGCGAGCAAGGCCCGCGAATGGCACACTGTGGTCAAGTCGGGCCGCACCCACCTGATGGACGCCGTGCCCGTGACGCTCGGCCAGGAATTCAGCGGGTACGCCCGCCAGATCGAGGCCGGCATCGAGCGGGTGCGCGCCACGCTGCCGCGGCTCGGTGAGTTGGCGATCGGCGGCACCGCGGTGGGCACCGGCCTCAACGCTCCCGACGGCTTCGGCGCCAAGGTCGTCGAAACGTTGGTTGCCTCCACCGGCCTGAGCGAATTGCGCACGGCGGCAAACTCCTTCGAGGCCCAGGCCGCGCGCGACGGCCTCGTCGAGGCGTCCGGTGCGCTGCGCACCATCGCCGTGTCGCTGACCAAGATCGCCAACGACGTCCGCTGGATGGGCTCGGGCCCGCTGACCGGCCTGGCCGAGATTCAGCTGCCCGACCTGCAACCGGGTAGCTCGATCATGCCCGGCAAGGTGAATCCCGTTCTCCCCGAAGCAGTTACGCAGGTGGCCGCGCAGGTGATCGGCAACGACGCCGCGGTCGCGTGGGGCGGCGGCAACGGTGCGTTCGAGCTCAACGTGTACATCCCGATGATGGCCCGCAACATCCTCGAGTCGTTCAAGCTGCTGACCAACGTCTCGAAGCTGTTCGCGGAGCGCTGCATCACCGGCCTGGCGGCCAACGTCGAGCACCTGCGCGAGCTCGCCGAGTCGTCGCCGTCCATCGTGACGCCGCTGAACTCGGCGATCGGATACGAGGAGGCCGCCGCGGTCGCCAAGCAGGCCCTCAAGGAGCGCAAGACGATTCGCCAGACCGTGATCGACCGCGGCCTGATCGGCGACAAGCTGTCGATCGAGGAGCTCGACCGCCGGCTCGACGTGCTGGCCATGGCGAAGGTCAAGCCGGAAGACTAGGCCCGACCGTCACGCGGCGACGGTGTCGATGAGTGTAAGGGTGGTTTTTCCATGACGGCTCCTCCCGGCGGCGGCCCCTACGGCCCTGGGCCTTACGGAAGCAACCCCTATGGGCAGGAACCGAATTGGGGTGGCCAGCCGCCGGCCGGCGGCGCTTACCCGCAGGGTCCTTACCCGCAGGGGGGTCCGTACGGCTACCCGCCGGGCGGTCAGTACCCGTATCCGCCGCCGGGTGGTCCCGCCGTCAATCCGTACCAGGCACCGCAGTATCCCCCGCCGGGACAACCATTTCCGCCCGGCGGGCCCTACCCGCCCGGCCCTCCCCCAGGCGGCTCGAAGCTGCCCTGGCTGATCGTCGCCGGCCTGGTCGCGCTGGCCGTGATCGCGCTGGTGGCCACCCTCGTGGTGATGAAGGGCGGCCACGGCAACAAGCGATCGAGCGCCGCGCCGCCGTCGACGAGCACGTCGGTCTCGCAACCGAAGAATTCGGCACAGAACGCCACGGATTGCACCCCGAACGTGTCCGGCGGTGAGATGCCCCGGGGCGACTCGATCACCGCCGGAAAGCTGTCGTTCCCGGCCAGTGCGGCGCCGTCCGGGTGGACGGTGTTCTCCGATGACCAGGGCCCCAACCTGATCGGCGGACTCGGCGTCGCCCAGGACGTGCCCGGGGCCAATCAGTGGATGATGACGGCCGAGGTCGGCGTCACCAATTTCGTTGCCAGCATGGACCTCACGGCGCAAGCCACCAAACTGATGCAGTGCGTGGTCAACGGGCCCGGCTATGCCAACGCGACACCCACGCTGGGACCGGTCAAGACGTCGTCGATCACCGTGGACGGGACCAAGGCGGTGCGGGCCGACGCCGACGTCACGATCGCCGATCCCACCCGCAACGTCAAGGGCGACTCGGTCAGCATCATCGCGGTCGACACCAAGCCGGTCACCGTGTTCATCGGCAGCACACCCATCGGTGACACCGCGTCGGCGGACCTCGTCGGCAAGATCATCGCCGCGCTGAAGGTCGCGAAATCCTGACGCGGCCCTGGTCCTAGGTGGTCGGCGCCGAGACGTGGGTCGTCTCGGATCGCCCACGCAATACGGTGGAATAGCATTCGGCCCAGTGCCCGCGTTCGGCCTCACCGGCCGCATCGATGGCGGCCGCCGAACACAGGATTCGCCGATCGGACGTCTTGGCGAGGTCGGCCAGCCGCGCGGCCTCGTTGACGGCGTCGCCGATCACGGTGTATTCGTACCGGTTCTCGGCGCCGACGTTGCCGGCGAACACGCGCCCCGCGGAGACGCCGACGCCGAAATCGACTGGCAGCCGGCGCAGTTGAGTGGCCAGCGCCCGGGCCGTCGCCAGCGCTGCGGACGCCGGCTCGCTGGTCGGCAATGGCACCCCGAAGACGGCCAGCGCGGCGTCTCCGGCGAATTTGTTGATCAATCCGTGGTGTTCGTCGACGGCGTTGACGACGATCCGGAAGAAGTCGTTGAGCACCTCGGCGACTTCTTGCGGCGGGCGGCTTTCCGCGAGCTGCGTGGAACCCACCAGGTCGATGAAGAGCACCGCCGCTTCGACCACGTCGCCGGACAGGGAGGCTCCCTCTTCGACGGCGCGCTGCGCGACGTCGGCGCCGACGTGGCGACCGAACAGGTCACGCAGCCGGTCGCGCTCGGCGAGCCCGGCCACCATACGGTTGAAACCCGTTTGCAGCCGCCCGATCTGGGAACGTTCGTAGGCGCCGACGTAGGTTTCCATGCGGCCATGTTCAACCTCCGCCATGGCGTCGACGACCTCCCCGATCGGGTCCGAGATGGACCGCGAGGTCAGGATCATCGTCGGCAGTCCCAACACCAGCGCCGCCAACGACACCACCAGGATCGGCACGTCCAACGATGCCGACTTCTCGATCAGCCACCCGTAGGAGCGCAGAACGACCAGGGACGCGATGACCGCGATGGGAAACGCGCTGCAGAGGAACCACAGCAGAACCAGTCGCGCGTACACGCTCGGCACGGCCAGCCGTGGCTCGGCGCCCAGTGTGGCGGCACGCATGATGGGGCGCAGGGTGCGTTGCGCGAGCAGCATCCCCGTGCCGGCGGCGGCCGACCCGCCGAGCAGCACGCCGAGCACGATGGGTAGCAGAAGCCGGGCCCCGCCACCAAGATTCAGCAGGATGAAGGTCCCGCCGCTCAGCGCCCAGGCCGTCACCAGGATCGCCGACTGGCGCCCGGCGAGCTTCATCACGGCCTCGCGTTGCTGTGGTGTCGGTTCGTCGCCCGGCACGAACCAGCGCAGTGTGGGCGCCAGGCTCAAGGCGCCGGCCACCGAGACGCCGATGATGCCCAGCACGACGAGCAGCGCCACCGGCCCCGTGCTGTGCCGCGCGAAGTCGGCGTTGGCCCCGACGGACGTGTGGCCGCGCAACGGGATCAAGATGGCGGCCGCTTCGACGACCGCCAGCACATACGACAGACTCAAGTCGAGGCCGTAGTGAAACATCCACCGTCGAGCGGACTTTCGTCCTTTCGTCGCGGGCCCGCTCGTCGCGCTAGGCACCGTTGTTCGGCCCGCCGGAATTCTGCCCGGGGATGTCGGTGATCGGGAAGTTGGGCATCGGCTTGGGTGAGGGCGTGTTGGGCAGCGTGGGGATGTCACTGGCGGGAATGTCGCGCAGACCGTTGACGGGTGGCCCGTTCTCCCGGCCACCATAACTGCTGCCGGGCGCGCGTGGTCCCAGCAGTTCGCTGACCGTCACCATCCGGTAGCCGTTAGCCTTGAGCACCGGGATGAACTGATAGACCAGATCGACGGTGCTCGAGTAGGTGTTATGGAACAGCACCACCGAGCCCGGTTTGATGTAGGTCATCAGCATCGATCGCGTCGCCGCCGTGTTCGAGTCGTTGGCCCAATCGAAAGGGATGACGTCCCACAGGATTTCGGCCAGCCCGAATTGACCGGCGGTCTGGCGCACCACCGGGTCGGACAAGCCGCCCGCGGGCCGGTACAACGTCGGCGTGTGGCCGGTCGCGGCGGTGATCGCGTCATTCGCCTTGGAGAACTGCGCGGCGATGTCCTCCCGCGGGATGGTGGTCATGTTGGGGTGTTCCCAGGTGTGGCTGCCGATTTCCATCCCCGCGTCGGCGATGCGTTTGGCCCCCGCCGGGTTGGCGGCCACCTTGTTGCCGATCAGAAAGAAGGTGGCCTTCGCGTCGTTGCCCTTGAGGATCTGCAGCAGCCGCTCGTCGAAGGGACCGGGGCCGTCATCGAAGGTCAACGCGACGCATTTGACGACCGAGCAGGACAGGTCGTCGGCGCGCGTCACGTGACCGGTCAGCCCGCCGATCACCAGCACCGCGACGGCGGCGACGACACCGGCCAGCGTGCGCCCGTAGCGCCAGGCCAAGGTGTCGGGTCGTTTCGCCACGGTAAAAGCGTACTCACCGCGAGACTGCAACCAGCGACACATATCGCGAGTGGAGCTGTCGTGGAATACAGCTTCGCGGCGAAACCGCTCAGTGCGGCCCGGCGATCTCCTCGAGCATCTCGGTGACCAGCGCGGCGATCGGCGAGCGCTCGCTGCGCAACAGGGTGATGTGGGCGAACAGCGGGTGGCCCTTGAGCTTCTCGATCACCGCCGCGACCCCGTCGTGGCGGCCCACCCGCAGGTTGTCGCGCTGGGCGATGTCGTGGGTCAGGACCACCCGCGACCCGGTGCCCAGCCTGGACAGCACGGTCAGCAACACGTTGCGCTCCAGCGACTGCGCCTCGTCGACGATGACGAACGAGTCGTGCAGCGAACGTCCCCGGATGTGGGTCAGCGGCAGCACTTCGAGCATGCCGCGGGACAGCACTTCCTCGAGCACCGCCGGGCTGGCCAGCCCCTCGAGGGTGTCGAACACTGCCTGCGCCCACGGGCCCATCTTTTCGCTCTCGCTGCCGGGCAGGTATCCCAGCTCCTGGCCGCCGACGGCGTACAGCGGACGGAAGACCACCACCTTGCGCTGGGTCCGCCGCTCCAGCACGGCCTCCAGCCCGGCGCACAGCGCCAGCGCCGACTTGCCGGTGCCGGCCTTGCCGCCCAGCGACACGATGCCGACCGACTCGTCGAGCAGCAAGTCCAGCGCGACCCGCTGTTCGGCGGACCGCCCACGCAATCCGAACACCTCGCGATCACCGCGGACCAGCTGAACGCGCTTGTCCGCGTTGACCCTGCCCAGCGCGTGAGAGCTGCCACCGAGCAGCCGAATGCCGGTGTGGCAGGGCAGGTCTCGGGCTTCCGCCAGATCGATCTCGCCGTCGCTGAACAGGGCGTCGATATCCTCGGTGGCGGTTTCGATCTCGCGCATGCCCGACCAGCCGGAGGCCACGACGTCTTGGGCGTGGTATTCGTCGGCGGCCAGCCCTACCGCGGCGGCCTTGACCCGAAGCGGAATGTCCTTGCTGACCAACGTGACTCGTTTGCCTTCGGCGGCCAGGTTGGCGGCGCAACTCAGGATCCGGCAGTCGTTGTTGTCGTTGCGGAAGCCGGCGGGCAGCACCGCCGGGTCGGTGTGGTTGAGTTCGACGTGGAGCGTACCGCCTTGTGTCCCAACGGGAATGGGTTGATCCAGGCGCCCGTGCACAAGCCGAAGATCGTCGAACAGGCGCAACGCCTGGCGGGCGAACCATCCCAGCTCGTGATGGTGGCGTTTGGCCTCCAGCTCGCTGATCACCACCAACGGAACAACCACCTCGTGTTCGGCGAACCGGCTGCACGCCCACGGGTCGGACAGCAGCACGGAAGTGTCGATCACGTAGGTCCGGATATCGGTCACGTAGCGCTCCTCGAGCGGGATGAGCCCGCGCGGACCCGCACAGGCATGTCGACGGGAACCGCAGCACCAGGACCGGGGCCGGTCCTTCCGTTGTGATGACGGGAGGTGCCGCCCTGGCAGCAGAGCATGACGCTGACCATCGGGAACGACGCTACTCCCGTGGCCGCGTGCCCGCTGTGCAGGCGCGCCGACATGACGAGCCGCGACGACGCCCCAAAGGGATCGGCGCGGAGGGGGCCGCGGCTCAGCCGACGATGAATTGCCGCAGCGCGGGCTCGTCCGCGAGCCCCCATGCGGCGATGCGGTCGGAGATCGCCTGACGCAGCTGCTCCGGACCGAAAATGCCTGCCTTTTCGACGTTCTGCACCTTGTCGCGGTACGCGTCGATGTCGGCGCCGGGCACATCCAGGTCGGCGGCACGGGCGGCGATCGCCGCGATCGTCTCGTCGCGGGTGTATCCCAGGCAGTGCTCGACGAGGTTGGAGAAGAACAGTTCGTGCCGCCGCTCGTCGCGGGCGATCCGGTCGATCAGGCCGGCCAGGATGGGCTCCTCGAGCTTGGCGGCCAGGTTCTCGCAGAACACGGCGTGGGTGCGTTCGACGAACGCCATGTGCACCAGGGTCTCCACCTGCGAGTAGGTGTCGGCGCGGTAGCCCTTCATGACGTACTGGACGCGGGCCTCTTCGTTGGCGGTCGGGTCGACCTCACGGGTCACCACCAGGTACTCGCGCAACGCGATGGCGTGCAGGTGCTCCTCGGCGGTCCACCGGCCCAGCCAGCGGCCCCAGTAGTCCTCGAGGATGAAGTGCTCGACCAGCTCGCGGTGGTGCGCGGCCAGGTTGTCCTTGAGCAGCAGCATGATCTCGCAGGCGTCGGTCAGCGGTCTCGGCAACGTCATTGACGACGGGTCCCAGTCGCGCCCACCGAGGAATGCGAAGTTCTCGCCCCGATCGAACGGCACGTAATCGTGGGCGAACCAGAGCTCTTCGGTGGACAGGTGGCGGTCGACGTTCGCTTCGACGACCGGCTCGAGTTCCAGGGTCAGCGCGTTAGCGACGGGTCTTTCGGCCATGAGATAACTGTAACCCGCGTACACAGGTTCATGAAATCGGCGGGGTCGTGTCGGAGCAAGTGGTGATTTTGGTCCTCGAGCCCGACCAGACGGGCGTCAGCGGCCGACCAGCGCCCAGTCTTCGAGGCCGTCGTACAGCGGGAACTCCTGCGCCAGCCGTGTCACGCGCTGGCGCAGCCCCGCCACGTCGGCCGAGCTGCCCGCGGCCAGGGCGGTGGCGATGACGTCGGCGACCTCGCTGAACTCGGCGTCGCCGAAGCCGCGGGTGGCCAGGGCGGGCGTGCCGATCCGCAGCCCCGACGTGACCATCGGCGGCCGCGGGTCGTTGGGCACGGCGTTGCGGTTGACGGTGATGCCGACCTCGTGCAGCAGGTCCTCGGCGGCTTGGCCGTCGAGCGGGGAGTTGCGCAGATCCACCAGCACCAGGTGCACGTCGGTGCCGCCGCTGACCACCGATACGCCGGCCTTGGCGACGTCGGCGGCCAACAGCCGGTCGGCGAGGATGCGCGCGCCCGACAGGGTGCGCTGCTGCCGCTCGACGAATTCGGGGGTGCTCGCGATCTTCAGCGCGACGGCCTTGCCCGCGATGACGTGCATGAGCGGTCCGCCCTGCTGGCCGGGGAACACCGCCGAGTTGATCGCCTTGGCGTACTCCTGCTTGCCGAGGATCATGCCCGAGCGGCCGCCGCCGAGCGTCTTGTGAATGGTCGTCGACACGATGTCGGCGTGCGGCACCGGCGAGGGGTGCAGGCCGGCCGCGACCAAGCCCGCGAAGTGCGCCATGTCCACCCAGAGCTTGGCGTCCACCTCGTCGGCGATCGAGGCGAACGCCGCGAAGTCGAGGATCCGCGGGTAGGCCGACCAACCGGCGATGATGACCTTGGGGCGAAATTCCAGCGCCTTGGCGCGCACCGCGTCCATGTCGACGAGATGCGTCGTCGGGTCGACACCGTAGAAACCGTTCTCGTAGAGCTTGCCGGAGAAGTTCAGCTTCATGCCGTGCGTCAGGTGGCCGCCGTTGGCCAGGTCCAGACCCAGCAGCCGCTCCCCCGGCGTCATCAGCGCGTGCAGGACGGCGGCGTTGGCCTGGGCGCCCGAATGCGGCTGCACATTGGCGAAGTCGGCGCCGAAGAGGGCCTTGGCCCGGTCGCGGGCGATGTTCTCCACGACGTCGACGTACTCGCAGCCGCCGTAGTAGCGGCGCCCCGGCAAGCCCTCGGCGTACTTGTTGGTCAGCACGCTGCCCTGGGCCTGCAGCACCGCGCGCGGGACGAAGTTCTCCGACGCGATCATCTCCAGCATGTCGCGCTGGCGGCCCAGCTCCTGGCCCAGCAGCCCGGCGATGTCGGGATCGACCTCGGCGAGCGGGGCGGACATCACGGAGGTCGTGGCGCGGGCGTCAGGTGCAGCAGTCACGGCGCCAGTCTATCCAGCGCCGACTTTTCGCCAGCCCAGCCGTCGGGCTTTTCGGCGCTCCTGCAACACTTGCACTATGCCGCGGCTTAGCGAGCCGAGCCCTTATGTGGAGTTCGACCGAAAGCAATGGCGTGCGCTTCGTATGTCGACGCCGCTGGCCCTCACCGAGGAGGAACTGGTCGGCCTGCGCGGTCTGGGTGAACAGATCGACTTGCTCGAAGTCGAAGAGGTTTACCTGCCGCTGGCCCGGCTGATTCACCTGCAGGTCGCGGCGCGCCAGCGGTTGTTCGCCGCCACCGCCGAGTTCCTGGGTGAACCTCAGCAAAACCCGGACCGGCCGGTGCCGTTCATCATCGGGGTCGCCGGCAGCGTGGCGGTCGGCAAGTCGACGACCGCCCGTGTGCTGCAGGCGCTCTTGGCGCGCTGGGACCATCATCCCCGGGTGGACCTGGTGACCACCGACGGATTCCTGTACCCCAATGCCGAGCTGGACCGGCGAAACCTGATGCATCGCAAGGGGTTTCCGGAAAGCTACAACCGTCGGGCGCTGATGCGGTTCGTTACGTCGGTCAAGTCGGGCTCGGACTACGCGTGCGCGCCGGTGTATTCGCATTTGAAATACGATGTGATCCCCGGGGCCAAGCACGTGGTGCGGCATCCCGACATCCTGATCCTCGAGGGCCTCAACGTTTTGCAGACCGGTCCGACCCTGATGGTGTCGGACCTGTTCGACTTCGGCGTCTATGTGGACGCGCGGATCGAGGACATCGAGCAGTGGTACATCTCGCGGTTTTTGGCCATGCGCAGCACGGCCTTCGCCGATCCCGAGTCGCACTTCCACCACTACGCGGCGCTCAACGACACCAAGGCCGTCGCCGCCGCCCGCGAGATCTGGCGCTCCATCAACCGGCCCAACCTGGTCGAGAACATCCTGCCCACCCGGCCGCGCGCCACGCTGGTGCTGCGCAAGGACGCCGACCACTCGATCAATCGGCTGCGGCTGCGCAAGCTCTAGGCGCCACTATGCCGTCTCGAGGCGCCGCACTCCCAGGTATTGGAGCGCGGCGAACGCGGCCGCGTAGGCGCCGCTGGCCAGCGTCAGCGCGGCCCCGGTGACGGTCAGCGGCAATGCTTCGGTTGCCACGATCGAGGACAGCGTGAAAAAGATGTTGGCCACGATCACGCCGATGCCGACACCGCGCACGTCCGGCATCGCCCCGAGGCTGAACACCACGAGGCCGTAGATCACGAAGAAGGCCCCCATGGCGTAATTCTCGAAGGACGTCAGGCCGGTCAGCGACGAGAGCGGGTCGGCGAGGAAGGCGATGACCAAGCCGAAGAGTCCCGTCAGGGTGGCGTCGGCGCGCACGGCGAAGCGCAACAGCGAGTCGGTCGCGTCGTAGAGCGGCCGCGTGGTGAGGCCGGATACACCAGAAACAAGCAACATGTGATTACTCCTCGCGATGGCGGTGTTGGCTATTGCCACGGATACAACGACGAGGAGGTTCACCCGGCTATTCCCGTTATCGGGTAAATATTTGACACGCGCCAGTCGGGCGGGATCAGCCGCCCCACGAGTCACAGGCGCAGCGGATTTACTTCCCGTAGCGGCGATGGCGCTGGCTGTAGTCGCGCAGCGCGCGCAGGAAGTCGACGCGGCGGAAGGCGGGCCAGTGCGCCTCGGTGAACCACATCTCCGAGTACGCGCTTTGCCACAGCAGGAAGCCGGAGAGCCGTTGCTCGCCCGAGGTGCGGATCACCAGGTCGGGATCGGGCTGACCGGAGGTGTAGAGATTTTCCGAGATCGCATCGACGGTGACGGTGTCGATCAGCTCTTCGGCGGTCGCGCCGTTGGCGAGTTCCTTGCTCAGCAGCGAACGCACCGCGTCGACGATCTCGCGGCGACCGCCGTAGCCGACGGCGACGTTGACGTGGAAGGGCGCCACGACCGGGGTGGACTCCACCGCCCCGCGCAGCCGGCGGGCCGGTTGCTCGCCGAGCAGCTCGAGGTCGCCGACGGTGCGCACGCTCCAGCGGTTGGCCGGCGCGCAGATCTCCTCGACGACGTCGGTGATGATCTCGATGAGCCCGGCCAGCTCGTCGGGATCGCGCTGCAGGTTCTCCGTGGAAAGCAGGTACACGGTGGTCATCTCGATGCCGGCTTCCTGACACCAGCGCAGCATCTCCGCGATCTTGGCCGCGCCCATCCGGTAGCCGTAGCTCACGTCGTCGTATCCCGCGTCGCGCGCCCACCGGCGGTTCCCGTCGCACAGCACCGCGATGTGGCGGGGCAGTTCCGACTTGGAAGCGGTCAGGCCCTGCCGCAGCCGCATCTCGTAGATCCGATACAGCGGCTCTTTGAGTCGCCGCGGGATGATTTCCACGAACACACACCCTACTGCCAGGCGCAATGGATTCCGGGTTGCGATTTCGGCCGGTCATCCGAGCAGCCGGCCGAGAAGTCGACACTGCGCCGTAACCATCTCTGGCTACTCTGGCTCTTACACCCGCCCATGGCACCGTGGCCACCGGCGTCCCCCGTTGCAGCGACATTCCACAGGAGACATGAGCAGCCAGACCAGCACCGTCCCGCATCCTGAGCGCGAACCCGAGCCGATCGCCCCGGGCAACACCGTCGAGCGACTCGCCGAAGGGGCCGCCAATGTTTTGGGCAAACCCCGGATGCGCGGCTGGATCCACTTCTACTCGGCGTGGCTGGCGATCATCGCCGGCGCCACGCTGGTGTCGGTGTCGTGGGCGGCGTCCTCGCCCCGCGCCGGGCATTCGACGCTGATCTACGCCGCGTGCACGGTGGCGTTGTTCGCGGTCAGCGCGACCTATCACCGGGTGCACTGGAAGTCGGACCTGGCCCGGATTCGCATGAAGCGGCTCGATCATTCGATGATCTTCATCTTCATCGCCGGCAGCTACACGCCGTTCGCGCGGCTGGTCATGCCGCAGGACACCGGCGTGGTGGTGCTGTGCATCGTGTGGGGCGGCGCGCTCGCGGGCATCGCGCTGAAGGTGTGCTGGCCGACGGCGCCGCGCTGGCTGGGCGTACCGCTCTATCTGCTGTTGGGCTGGGTAGCGATCTGGTACGCGCCGACGATCCTGCACCAGGCCGGGGTGGCCGCGATGGTGCTGCTGGCCGTCGGCGGTGTGTTCTACAGCGTCGGTGGCATTTTCTACGGTCTACGCTGGCCCGACCTGTGGCCGCGGACGTTCGGCTATCACGAGTTCTTCCACGCCTTCACCGCGATCGCGGCGATCCTGCATTACATCGCCATGTGGTTCGCCGTGTTCTACACGGAAGAACACGCGTGGCTGCTGGGAGCCTGATGGCCCGGCTAACCCTGGTCGACGTCGTCGTCGGGTGACCAGTACGCCTTCATCGCCGCGATCTTCCCGCTGCCGTCGAAGACCATGACATCGATCGGCTCGATCACCATCCGGTGCTCGCCGGCGGTCACGGTCAACCGGAACTGGAAGGCCGCCTCGTTGCCGGCCACGCGCAGCGTCTTCAGTTCGCATTCGCGCTGCAGGTTGTCGACCGCGGAGTAGAAGCCGTGGATCGCTTGGCGCCCGATGTGCACCTCGCCGCCGACGGGGTCCTCGACCGTGGCGTCGTCGGCGTACAGCTCGACCAAGTCGTCGGCGCTGCCCTTGGCGACCAGCTCGATGTAGCGGTGGACCGTGCTTCTGATCGCTTCGGTCTTGGCGGCATTCGGCATGGGAGGCAGGGTAACCCGGCTTCAGTGGTGATCGCCAGCGCGGCGCAGCCGGGCGCAGCGGGTCACCACCATCGGCTTCAGTGGTGATCGCCAGCGCGGCGCAGCCGGGCGCAGCGGGTCACCACCATCGGCTCAGTGGTGATCGCCAGCGCGGCGCAGCCGGGCGCAGCGGGTCACCACCATCGGCTCAGTGGTGATCGCCAGCGCGGCGCAGCCGGGCGCAGCGGGTCACCACCATCGGCTCAGTGGTGATCGCCAGCGCGGCGCAGCCGGGCGCAGCGGGTCACCACCATCGACCCAGCGGCTGGAAGGCTCAGCGGCTGGAAACAGCCAGGGCGGCGGCCAGTTCGGCCGCGGTGGTCACCGGCAGGTCGCAGACTTGGCCGCGACACACGTAGGCGGCGTCGGCGCCGGCCACTCGGTCGCGGCCCGCCAGCAGCGCAGAGGAATCCACGTCCCCGCCCACGACGACCGCCCCGCCGGGCGCCAGCCGTCGCGCCTCGGCCAGCAGCGGCGACCACGACGGGTCGCAGGCCACCGCGATCTGCAGCGGCCCGCGGACCGCGGCCTCCGCGACGGCCAGCCAATGCCCGGCCGAGCGCGGCGCGCGCTCCAGCAGCACCGAGTGCGCGCGCAGCGCGTCGTCCGCCGCCCGCAGGTACCGCTCGGCGCGCTCCCCGTCGACCACGTGCGCCGCGGTCAGCAGGGCCTCGGTGATCGACGACGCTCCCGACGGGGTCGCCCCGTCCAGCGGGTCGGCGGGCCGCAGCATCAACCGCTCGGCATCGTCGGCGGTGTCGAACCAGCGGCCGGGCTGCTCACGATCGGCGAAGTGCGCCAACGCGGTGTCCAACAGATCGGTCGCCCTTGTCAGCCAGGCCGCCTCGCCCGTCAGCTGGTAGAGCGCCAGCAGCCCGGTGGACAGCATCGCGTGGTCCTCGAGGATGGCGGCGCTGTCACCGACCACGCCGCCGAGACTGGCGCGCCGCAGCCTGCCGTCGACCACGTGCAGGTCGAGCAGCGCCCGCGCGCAGCGGCTTGCGGCGTGGACGAACTCGGGCTCGTCCAACGCCACGCCGGCCTCGGCCAAGGCGGTGATCGCCAGCCCGTTCCAGGACGTGACGATCTTGTCGTCGCGGCCGGGCTGGACCCGGGCGCGCCGGGCGTTCAACAACGCGACCCGCACGCGTTCGGCCCGCTGCGCATCCTCCGGATCGGCGGGGAGCTGCAGCACCGAGGCGCCGTGCTCGAAGGTGCCGGCCGGGGTGACCGCGAAAACCTGTGCGGCCCAAGGACCGTCGTCGGGCCCGAGCGCGTCGTTCAGCTGTTCCGGCGTCCACACATAGGTCGATCCCTCGCGGCCGTCGGCGTCGGCGTCCAGCGATGAGGTGAACATGGCACCGTCGGCGAGGTCGTCGAGCAGGAACCGGGCGGTCTGGTCGGCGATTCGGCGCGCCAGCGGATCGCCGGTACGCCGGGCCCAGTGCGCGTAGGCGCGCAGCAGCAGCGCGTTGTCGTACAGCATCTTCTCGAAATGCGGTACCACCCAAGCGTTGTCGACGCTGTACCGGGCGAAGCCGCCGCCGAGCTGATCGTAGATGCCGCCGCGGGCCATCGCGCTGCCCGCGCGCGACACCGCGTCGAGCGCCGCCGGCGATCCCGTGCGCTCGTAGTTGCGCAGCAGCGCCTCGAGCAGCGCCGAGGGCGGGAATTTGGGCGCACCGCCGAACCCGCCGTGCACGGTGTCCTCGTCGGCGAGCAGCGCGGCGACGGCGTGGTCACACAGGTCGGCCGCCACCGCGGGGCCGCCACGCGCTACACCGGAAGCCATCTTGCGCAGCTCGCCGGCGATGTGGTCGGACGCCTCCTCCACCTCGCCGCGACGCTCCCGCCATGTGGCCGAGACGGCCGAAAGAAGTTGCAGGAAGCTATTTTTCGGATAGTAGGTGCCGCAGAAGAAGGGCCGTCCGTCCGGCGTGAGGAAACAGGTCATCGGCCAGCCGCCCTGCCCGGTGAGGGCCACCGTGGCGTTCATGTACACCGCGTCGATGTCGGGCCGTTCCTCGCGGTCGACCTTGATGCAGACGAATCCCGCGTTCATCGCGGCGGCGACGTCGGCGTCCTCGAACGACTCGTGCGCCATGACGTGACACCAGTGACAGGCCGCGTAGCCGACCGACAGCAGGATCGGCACGTCGCGGGCGGCGGCGTCGGCCAGCGCCTCCGGTGTCCACTGCTGCCAGTGCACCGGATTGTCGGCGTGCTGACGCAGATACGGGCTGGTCGCCAGCCCCAGGGTGTTCGCGGCGGACGAGTCAGCCTGGCTCATCGCCGGATCCCGGGGGTCGCGGCGACCCGTCCGCCTGATCCGGGGCCTGGCCGGCGCCCGGGTCGACCGCGTCGGTGCCCTCGTCCGCGGCCTGGTCCGGCTCGGGATGCTTGGGGTCGAACGACTCCGGCACCTTCTTCAGCTGCCGGTTCATCGAGCGCAGCAAAAACAGCGTGCTGATCAACAACAACACGACGATCAGCAGCCCGACCGGGCTGGCCTTGCCGAAGTCGGGCCCGGTGTGCTGCGGCGCGTTGTCGGCCTGCCAGCCGGGGGCGCTCGCGAGGAGGACGAGGTGATTCACGCGTCCGTCTCGATCCCGGCGAACAGGTCGTCCTCGGGCAGCCGGGCCGGGACCCGCGAGCGGGCCAACTCGAATTCCTCTGTGGGCCAAAGCCGTTGCTGCCATTCGATGGGGGCCGCGAAGAAGTCGTGGTCGGGGTCGATCTGCGTGGTGTGCGCCCGCAGCGCGTCGTCGCGCTGGCTGAAATAGGCCGAGCACTCGACGCGCGTCGTCACCCGGGATTCGAACGGGTCGTGCGCGGCGTCCCAGTGCTCGAGCCACTTCTTGAACGGCGGTTCGTGACCGTGCTTGAGGGCCTCGTCGTGCAACAACTGCATCCGGGCCCGCAGGAAGCCGTGGTTGTAGTACAGCTTGGACACCGTCCACGGTTCGCCGGCGTCCGGGAAGCGCCGATAATCCCCGGCCGCCTCGAAGGCGCCGACCGAAACCTGGTGGCAGCGAATGTGATCGGGATGGGGATAGCCGCCGTTCTCGTCGTACGTCGTCATCACGTGCGGGCGGAACTCGCGTACGACGCGCACCAGCGCCTCGATCGACTCCTCCAGCGGCACCAGCGCGAAACACCCCTCGGGCAGCGGGGGCGGCGGGTCGCCCTTGGGCAGTCCGGAGTCGACGAAGCCGAGCCAGGTGTGCTCCACCCCGAGGATCTCGGCGGCCTTGGCCATCTCGTCGCGGCGGATTTCGGCGATGTGCCCGTGCACCTCGGGCAGATCCATCGCGGGGTTGAGGATGTCGCCGCGCTCACCGCCGGTCAACGTCACCACCAGCACCCGATGCCCCTCGTCGGCGTAGCGGGCCAGGGTGGCCGCGCCCTTGCTGGACTCGTCGTCGGGGTGGGCGTGCACCGCCATCAACCGCAATTCGCTCACGTGCTCCCTTGTCACCTCGGGTGGTCACCCGGTCTGACCCTATAATTCCAGTTCCACATCGTTGCATGCTGTCGGCAGGTGCCCGGCAGCCGACAACCAGGCATAACCAGCCATGACCGATACCCCCACTCCGCGTCCTGAGGCCCGCTACGGGCGTTCCCGGCTGTCGCGCATCCCCCGGCGATGGGTGATCGTCGCGCTGGGTGTGCTGGTCGTCGCGGCCGGCCTGGCCGTGGCCGCCGTCGGCTACCACCGCTTCGGCACCAGTGACGTCAAGGGGACGCTGGCCGGGTACCGGGTGATCGACGAGCAGACGGCGTCGATAACGATCAACGTGACCCGATCGGATCCGTCGCGCCCGGTGGACTGCATCGTGCGGGTCCGCTCCGCCGACGGGAGCGAGACGGGACGACGTGAGCTGCTGGTCCCGCCATCCGACGCGGCCACGGTGCAGGTGACGACGACGGTCAAATCCTCTCAGCCGCCGGCGGTGGCCGACATCTATGGCTGCGGCACCGACGTGCCCGCCTACCTGCGCCCGTCCTGACCGTCGCCATCGACGCCGAACAGCGAAGATGGAGTCATCAGTTGTTCGCGCGGTGGTAACATGGGTGAATGCACGGTTCCGATTGGGACCGTGTTGCTGCATTAGCGGCCGTCAGCAGATCGGCGCCGCAGCACACGGGGATGGAGCCGCACGCTTTCGACGGCGGAGTTAACAGGACTTACGCGAACTCGCGGAACAACATACGAGGAGCACGACGAGATGACGGACACTTCGGTGACCTGGCTGACCCAGGAGTCGCATGACCGACTCAAGGCCGAGCTCGACCAGTTGATCGCGAATCGTCCGGTCATCGCCGCGGAGATCAACGACCGCCGCGAGGAGGGCGACCTGCGCGAAAACGGCGGCTACCACGCCGCCCGCGAAGAGCAGGGCCAGCAGGAGGCCCGGATTCGCCAGCTGCAGGATCTGCTCAACAACGCCAAGGTCGGCGAAGCGCCCAAGCAGTCCGGCGTCGCGCTGCCCGGTTCGGTGGTGAAGGTCTACTACAACGGCGACAAGTCCGACACCGAGACGTTCCTCATCGCCACCCGCCAGGAGGGCGTCAACGACGGCAAGCTCGAGGTGTACTCGCCGAATTCACCGCTGGGCGGCGCCCTGATCGACGCCAAGGTGGGCGAGACCCGCAGCTACGTGGTGCCCAACGGCAACACCGTCGAGGTCACCCTGGTCAGCGCGGAGCCGTACCACTCCTAGCCAGCCGCGTTTAGGCGAGCGCCCGGCCAGCCGGGCGCGATAGCACGTGCGCCCGGCTAGCAGGGCATTCGCGCTCGCGATCGCCACTAGCCCAGGGCCTGCTCCAGATCGGCCAGCAGGTCGGCGACGTCCTCGATGCCGACCGACAGGCGCACCAGATCGTCGGGGACTTCCAATTGCGACCCGGCCGTCGACGCATGCGTCATCGCGCTGGGGTGCTCGATCAGCGACTCGACCCCGCCGAGCGATTCGGCCAGGATGAACACCTTGGTGTTGGCGCACAGATCCCGGGCGGCGTCCCGTCCGCCTTTCATGCGCACCGAGACCATGCCGCCGAACCCGCGCATCTGCCGCGCGGCGACCTCGTGCCCGGGGTGGCTGGGCAGCCCGGGGTACAGCACCGCGCTCACCGCGCGATGGCCCGCGAGGAATTCCGCTACGGCCATGGCGTTTTCGCTGTGCCGCTGCATGCGCAGAACCAGGGTCTTCAGTCCGCGCATCGTCAGGTAGGCGTCGAACGGGCCGGGGACCGCGCCGGCCCCGTTCTGCAGGAAGCCGAACGCGTCGTCGAGTTCCTGGTCGTTGGTGACCAGCGCGCCGCCCACCACGTCGGAATGGCCGCCGATGTATTTGGTGGTGGAGTGCAGCACGATGTCCGCCCCCAGCGTCAGCGGCTGCTGAAGCGCGGGTGAGGCAAAGGTGTTGTCCACCAACACTTTCGCTCGATTTTTTGCGGCCTGCCCGGCCGCTAGCTCGGCAATGGCGGCGATATCGGCGACCGACAGCAACGGGTTGGTCGGGGTTTCCACCCAGATCATCCGGGTGCGCGGCGTGATCGCGGCGGCGACGGCGTCCACCTCGTGCAGCGCGACGGGCGTGTAGTCGACGTTCCACTGGGTGAAGACCTTGTCGATCAGCCGGAACGTGCCGCCGTAGGCGTCATTCGGGATCACGACGTGATCACCCGGCCGCAGCACCGCGCGCAGGGCGCAGTCGGTGGCGGCCATTCCCGAGGCGAAGGCCCGCCCGTAGCTGCCCTCCTCGACGGCGGCCAGCGCGGCCTCCAGCGCGGCGCGGGTCGGGTTGCCGGTGCGCGCGTATTCGAATCCGCCCCGCAATGCGCCGACGCCGTCCTGGGCGAAGGTGCTGCTGGCGTAGATCGGGGCGTTGACCGCTCCGGTCGCCGGGTCCGGCCGGTAGCCGGCGTGAATCGCTTTGGTGGCCAGCCCGGTGAACTCGGGGTGTGGGTTGCCGTCGTCGCTCATCGACGATCAGCCTAGGTGACCGGCGGCCTTTCGGTCCCGTCGATCGGCAGGCACACGGTCGTCATGATCTTGTCCGCCAGCGTCTGACGCTTCGAATCCCACAGCGGGAAAAGGAAACCGATGAAGCAGATGATCGCGTCGACGAAGTGCGCCAGCGCCCGCACCACGGACAGGCCGAAGCCCAGGGGTTGGCCGGTGACCTCGCTGACCACTTTGAATTTCATCACCGATTTGCCGACGCTCGACCCGGTCGTGCCCTGCTGGTAGCCGTAATTCCAGATCAGGTAGAACAGCCCGACGATCGACGCCAACCACTGCGCCACCATGCCCAGGGTCGAATTCTGGGTGGCGCAGTACTGGTTGACGGCGTACTGGGTGACGTCGGTGATGCAGGCCGTCTGCTGCGTGGCGAGCAGGATCGCGGTGCCGATGCCGTGCACGACGACGTACGGGAGGATGTCGATGACGAACGCCAGCGCGCGGGTGAGCCACGGCGTGTACTCCTGCGTCGGCAGGGTCCGGATCGCCGGTCCCGGCGGCGGCGGCGCGTAGCCCCCGGACGACGGCGGCGGTGGCGGGTAGGACCCGCCGGGCGGCGGTGGCGGCGGGGGGTAGGAACCGCCGCCGGGCGCCGACGGAGGCGGCGGGAACTCCTGACCGCCGGACGGCGGCTGTTGCCCACCGGATGGGCCGGGCGACGAGGGGGGCGGCGGGTAGGCGCCGCCGGGCGGCGGTTGATCGGTCATGGGCAACCTTCCACTGCGGAACAGCCGGACATCTCGCTGGATTAGCCGAATTACCGTACCTGAGCGTTTCACGGACGGGCGAGACGCGCATCACCCGCCGAGCGCGGCGAACTACCGGCGTCCGCTCAGTCCACGGGGCGCCTCGGAGAGGAAGCCCAGCAGGTCATAACGGGTGATCACGCCGACCGGTTTGCCCTCTTCGACCACCATCAACGCGTCCCAGTCCCGCAACGCCGTGCCCGCCGCGCTGATCAGCTCGCCCGCGCCGATCATCGGCAGCGGCGGGCTCATGTGCTGGGCGACCGCGTCGGCCAGTTTCGCCCGGCCCTCGAACACCGCCGACAGCAATTCGCGTTCGGAGACGCTGCCGGCGACCTCCCCCGCCATCACCGGCGGCTCGGCGCCGACCACCGGCATCTGGGACACCCCGTACTCGCGCAGGATGCCGATGGCGTCGCGCACCGTCTCCGACGGGTGGGTGTGCACCAGGTCGGGCAGCGCACCGGACTTGCGGCGCAACACGTCGCCGACCCTGGACTGCTCGGTGGACCCGTCGAGCCGGCCGCGCAGGAACCCGTACGACGACATCCAGGCGTCGTTGAAGATCTTCGACATGTAGCCCCGGCCCCCGTCGGGCAGCAGGACCACGACGAGCGCGTCGGGTCCGGCTTGCTCGGCGACGCGCAGCGCGGCGACCACCGCCATCCCGCACGACCCGCCGACCAGCATCGCCTCCTCGCGGGCCAGGCGCCGGGTCATGTCGAACGAGTCGGAGTCGGACACCGCGATGATCTCGTCGGGCACCGTGCGGTCATAGGCCTGCGGCCAGAAGTCCTCGCCGACGCCCTCCACCAGATAGGGCCGGCCGGTGCCGCCCGAATACACCGAGCCCTCGGGGTCGGCGCCGATGATGCGCACGGCCCCGTTCGATATCTGCTTGAGGTAGCGGCCCGCGCCGGTGATCGTGCCGCCGGTGCCGATGCCGGCGACGAAGTGGGTGACCTTGCCGTCGGTGTCGGCCCAGATTTCCGGGCCGGTGGTGGCGTAGTGGCTGGCCGGGCCTTCCGGGTTGGCGTACTGGTCCGGTTTCCACGCGCCCTCGATTTCGGTGACCAGCCGGTCGGAGACGCTGTAGTAGCTGTCCGGGTGGTCGGGGGGCACGGCCGTCGGGCACACGACCACCTCGGCGCCGTACGCGATCAGCACGTTGCGCTTGTCCTCGCTGACCTTGTCCGGGCAGACGAACACACACTTGTACCCGCGGTGCTGGGCGACCAACGCCAGCCCGACGCCGGTGTTGCCCGACGTGGGTTCGACGATCGTGCCGCCGGGCCGCAGCGCTCCGCTGGCTTCGGCGGCGTCGATCATCTTGACCGCGATCCGGTCCTTCGAGCTGCCGCCGGGGTTGAGGTATTCGACCTTGGCCGCCACGATGCCGGCACCGTCGGGAACGACGGAGTTCAGGCGCACCAGCGGCGTGCCGCCGATGAGGTCACTGATGTGCTGCGCGATCCGCATGCGTCACATCGTCTCAGGCGGTTTCGCGCGGCGCGCTACTCGGTGGCCTCGCGGATGTAGTCGCCGATCTGGCGCAGCGAGCGCACGGCCTCCGGCACCATCGGCGCGGCCAGCTGGAAGTCGTGGATCTGGCCGGGCCACACCCGCACCTCGGCCGGGGTGCCGACGGCGGCCAGCCGGCTCGCCGCCAACCGCGCGTCGTGCAGCAACACCTCGGAGCCCGAGACGTGAATCAGCGTGCGCGGCAGGCCCGGCTTGATGTGGTCCAGCGGCTCGTAGATCTCCTCGGCTTTGCCGTCGACCTTGTTCTTTCCGGCCGCGGCGGCAACGAGCTCGGCGAGGGCATCGAAGGCCCCGGCGGAGAACATCGCGTCGGTGTCGATGTTGGGGTGGGCCTGCTTGGGTTCCTTCGCCAGCTGCAGCAGCGGCGAGATCGCCACCAGCGCCGCGGGCTCCTCGCCTTCCTCCTGCAGGCGTTGTGCGAGCGTGAGCGCCAGGTACCCGCCCGCGGAATCGCCCGCCAGCACGATCTGGTCGGCTTGGTAGCCGCGCAGCCGCAGCCATCGGTAGGCGTCGTGGCAATCCTCGATCGCCATGCCCACCGAATTCTTGGGCAGCAGACGGTAATTGACCACCAAGATGGGCGCGTCGGCGAACTTGGAGAGGGCTTCGACGAGCCGGCCGTGCGAGTTTGCCCCGCAGGTCAAAAACGCGCCGCCGTGGAGGTAGACGACCACGCGGCGGCTGCCGTCGGCGGGAAGCACGCCGGGCGCGCGCACCAGTTGCGCCGAGGCGTGCGGCAACTTCACCGTCTCGCGGACGGTGGCCGACGCCGGGATCAGCACCCGGGCGGTGAGGTCGATGAGGCCCCACGGCCACGGCAGGTTGGGGACGTGGCTGCCGACGGTCAGAATCGGTCGGATCGTCAGCCGTGACGTCAGGTTGGCCAATCGCGCAGCAACGCTGGGGCCGGATTCGAGGACCTCGACGGGCGCGCCGTCGCTGATCGCGAACTTGCGCGTCCGGGCGCGACGGGCTTTGAGGACATCATGGGCACGAACGGTGGCCTGAGGCGACCCCGATACCTTGCTAGGTGCGGTCATGCTCAACACTTCCTACGCCGTTGTAGTGCGATACAGCATGTGACGAGGCTGTTGAGCGTCTGGTTCGACCGTTTGCCAAAGCGCTCAGCCATCCCCTTGTTCTCAGCTTGACAGCCATCGCTTAGTGCAACGTATGAAATCTCTGAGTTGATACCAGTTTTGCTTCGCACCGTGATCAGTTCGTTTTTTCGCACCGGCCGCGCAAACTCCGCAGCGGCCCTAAACTTGAGTGCGTGACCATTCGGGTGCCACGCCGGTCGGCGATCGCCCTGGCCACAGCGGGCGCGCTGGCCTCGACAGGAACCGCCTACCTGGGGGCACGCAGTCTGTTGGTCGGCCAGGCGTCCCACGCGCGCACCGTCATCCCCAAGGCGTGGGACATCCCGCCCCGCGCCGACGGCGTGTACACGCGCGGCGGTGGGCCCGTGGAGCGGTGGCGCCGCGGGATGGCGGCCGACCTGCACCTGATGATCTTCGGCGATTCGACCGCCGCCGGATACGGATGCATGAGTGCCGACGAGGTGCCGGGGGTGCGGATCGCGCGCGGCCTGGCCGAGCAGACCGGCAGGCGAATCCGGCTGAGCACCAAGGCCATTGTGGGCGCCACCTCGAAGGGCTTGTGCGGCCAAGTCGACGCCATGTTCGTGGCCGGCCCCCCGCCGGACGTGGCGGTGATCATGGTCGGCGCCAACGACGTCACCGCGCTCAACGGGGTGAGCCAGTCGGCGCAACGGCTGGGGTTGGTCGTCCGCAAGCTGCGCGCCCGGGGCGCCGTGGTGATCGTCGGCACCTGCCCGGATCTGGGCTTCATCAGCGCGATTCCGCAGCCGCTGCGGTCGCTCGCGCACGAGCGTTGCCTGCAACTCGCCCGCGCCCAGACCGCGGCGGTCCGCTCGGCCAGCGGCGTGCCGGTGCCGCTGGCGCAGCTGATGGCGCCGCAGTTCCGGGCCACGCCCGACGCGATGTTCTCCGCCGACGGCTACCACCCGTCGGCGCCCGCCTATGCGCTGGCCGCCGACGCGCTGCTGCTGGCCCTGTGCGACGCGCTCGGCGAGAAGGTGGAGCGCCCGCCGCTGAGTCCGCCGGTGCCGCCGGCGGAGCCGGTCCTGGGGCAGCGCCACACGCGGGCGAGCGTGATGTCGCGGCTGTGGCGGCGCCCGGCACCCGGACCTGCCCCGTCTTCGTGCCCCGAGGTCGGCAGCGACTAGATTTGTCTTCGCCCGTCGGCGTGGGCCCACCGCCCGATGATGAAGCGAGCCAGCCCCATCTGTGGGATCTGCAGGGATCTGAAGGGAACCACCATGCCTGAAGCCGTCATTGTCTCAACTGCTCGCTCGCCGATCGGCCGCGCGATGAAGGGGTCGTTGGTCAACATGCGCCCCGACGACCTGACCGTCCAGATCGTGAAGGCCGCGCTGGACAAGGTCCCCGCCCTGAACCCGCACCAGATCGACGACCTGATCCTGGGCTGCGGGCAGCCCGCCGGTGAATCCGGATACAACCTGGCGCGAGTCATCGCCGTCGAGCTCGGCTTCGACTTCCTGCCGGGCACCACCGTCAACCGGTACTGCTCGTCGTCGCTGCAGACCTCCCGGATGGCGTTCCACGCGATCAAGGCCGGTGAGGGCGACGCGTTCATCTCGGCGGGTGTGGAAACCGTGTCGCGGTTCGCCAAGGGCAGCGCCGACTCGTGGCCGGACACCAAGAACTCGCTGTTCGCCGAGGCCCAGGAGCGCTCGGCCGCCGCGGCCGAAGGTGCCGAGGAGTGGCACGATCCCCGCGCCGACGGCAACCTGCCCGACGTGTACATCGCGATGGGGCAGACCGCCGAGAACGTCGCCTTGCTGACCGGCATCAGCCGCGAAGACCAGGACCACTGGGGAGTGCGCAGCCAGAACCGCGCCGAGGAGGCGATCAAGAGCGGGTTCTTCGAGCGGGAGATCACCCCGGTGACCCTGCCCGACGGCACCACGGTGAGCACCGACGATGGCCCCCGCCCCGGCACCACCTACGAGAAGATCAGCCAGCTCAAGCCGGTGTTCCGGCCCAACGGCACGGTGACCGCGGGCAACGCCTGCCCGCTGAACGACGGCGCGGCCGCGGTGGTGATCACCAGCGACACCAAGGCCAAGGAGCTCGGCCTGACGCCGCTGGCGCGGATCGTGTCCACCGGGGTCAGCGGCCTCTCCCCGGAGATCATGGGCCTGGGCCCGATCGAGGCGACCAAGAAGGCGCTGGCGCGGGCCAAGCTGTCGGTCAGCGACATCGACCTGTTCGAGATCAACGAGGCGTTCGCCGTCCAGGTGCTGGGCTCGGCCCGCGAGCTGGGCATCGACGAGGACAAGCTGAACGTGTCCGGCGGGGCGATCGCGCTGGGCCACCCGTTCGGCATGACCGGTGCCCGCATCGCCACCACGCTGCTCAACAACCTGCAGACGCACGACAAGACGTTCGGCCTGGAGACCATGTGCGTCGGCGGCGGGCAGGGCATGGCGATGGTGATCGAGCGGCTCAGCTGAGCCGCTCGTCGTTGGGTGCGTCCCGGCTTTGCGTGTGAAACCCGGGCTTTGAGTGTGAAGCCTGGGCGGCGACACGCCGAGCCAGCGCACCGCTGGTTCACTCTCGACGCCGGCGCTTCACACTCAACGGCAGTGCACGAGGACCGCAGACAAAAAACCGGCACGCCCATCGGCGTGCCGGTTTTCGTGTGGCAGAGCTAATCGTTTTGTAGATAGCTGAGCAGGCGCAGGATCTCGATGTACAGCCAGACCAGCGTCACGGTCAGGCCCAGCGCGATGCCCCATGCCGCCTTCTCCGGCGCACCGGCGCGGACCATCTGGTCGGCCGCGTCGAAGTCGATCAGGAAGCTGAACGCCGCGATGCCGATGCACACCAGCGAGAAGATGATCGCGAGTGGGCCGCCGCTGCGCAGGCCCAGGCCCGCGCCGCCGCCGACACCGAACATGGCCAGCACGAAGTTGCCGAGCATCAGGGCCAGCACGCCGAACAGGGCGGCGACCACCATGCGGGTGAACTTGGGCGTGACCCGGATGGCGCCGGTCTTGTAGACGACCAGCATGCCGAAGAACACCCCGAAGGTGCCCATGACGGCCTCCCCGATCAACACGCCGGCGTTGGCGTTCGACACCGAGAAGTGGGCGAAGACGAACGAAAGCGCTCCCAGGAACAGACCCTCGAGTACGGCGTAGCTGAGCACGATCGCCGGGCTGTCCTGCTTGCGACCGAAGGTCGCGACCAGCACCAGGCCCAGGCCGCCGAGCGCGCCGATCAGGGTCAGCGGCATCGCCAGCGCGAGGTTCGAGACCACCAAGAAGTAGGAGACGACGGCGGAGGCCGCCAGCACGGCCAGCGTGATGCCGGTCTTGGTGACGACGTCGTCGATGGTCAGGGGGCGCGAAGGCCGGGCCTCCTGGTACGGGGCCTGGTAGGGAGCCGCATAGGGGTCGGCCTGGTAGCCCTGCATCGGGGCCGCGCCAGTGCCGAATTGCGCGTATCCGCCCCTCTGCTTAGGCAGCGAACGAAATACCGGGTTGCTTGTCTCCCGCACCGTCGGATCCTCTCTTATTGGCTTCGAGCTGTGCGAACACCATCTCAACGATCAGCGGTCCACCCAGGTTCCCAGCCGAGCTGGGCATTTTGCGGAGTTCTCGAGCCTTGGAAGGCTTAAGCCGTTGTCGTCGCGTTAAACATAACCCTTACCCGCGCATACCGCGCCGGTCGTGACGATCTAGATTTCTTCCTCGAGGCTGGACCGGCGCGAGGGAGGCTAAGGCGTGACCGACGGATCCGATGAGGTTCTCACCGAGGTTGACGGAAGCGTCGGCTTGATCACGCTCAACCGGCCCAAGGCGATCAACTCGCTGAACCAACGGATGGTGGACGATCTGACCGCCATCCTCACCCGCTGGGCCGGCGACGTGGCGGTGCGCGCGGTGGTGCTCTCCGGCGCCGGTGAACGCGGACTGTGCGCGGGCGGCGACGTGGTCTCGATCTACCACAGCGCGCGCAAGGACGGGGCGGAGGCGCGACGCTTCTGGCGCGACGAATATCTGCTCAACGCCCAGATCGCCGACTTCGCCAAGCCATACGTCGCGGTGATGGACGGCATCGTGATGGGTGGCGGTGTGGGCGTCAGCGCGCACGCGAACACCCGGGTGGTGACCGACACCTCCAAGATCGCCATGCCCGAGGTCGGAATCGGCTTCATCCCCGACGTCGGCGGGGTTTACCTGCTGTCGCGCGCGCCCGGCGGCCTGGGCCTGCACGCCGCGCTGACCGGGGCGCCGTTCTCGGGAGCCGACGCCATCGCCATGGGCTTCGCCGACCACTACGTGCCGCACGCCGACATCGAGGCGTTCCGTCGGGCGATCGTCGGGGACGGCGTCGAGAACGCGCTCGCCAAATACACCGTCGAACCGCCACCGAGTGAACTTGCCGCACAACGCGATTGGATCGACGACTGCTTCGCGCGCGACACGGTCGAGGACATCGTCGCGGCCCTCGCGGGCCACGGCGCGGGCCCGGCGAACGACGCCGCCAACCTGATCGCCACCCGCTCCCCCATCGCGTTATCGGTGACGCTGGAGGCGGTACGCCGCGCGGCCGAACTGGAAACGCTCAAAGACGTTCTCGTTCAGGACTATCGGGTGTCCTCGGCGTCGCTGCGCTCACACGACCTGGTCGAGGGAATTCGCGCGCAGCTGATCGACAAGGATCGCGATCCCAAGTGGTCGCCGGCGCAGCTGGCCGCCGTCACGGCGGCCGATGTCGAGGCGTATTTCACCCCGGTCGACGACGACCTGAGTTTCTAGAAAGGCGGCCCAGATGACAGACACGCAGTACGAGACCATCCTCGTCGAGCGCGAGGAGCGCGTCGGCATCATCACGCTGAACCGGCCGAAGGCCCTCAACGCGCTGAACACCCAGGTGATGAACGAGGTCACCAGTGCGGCAGCGGATTTCGACGACGACCCCGGCATCGGCGCGATCATCATCACCGGCTCGGCCAAAGCGTTCGCCGCCGGCGCCGACATCAAGGAGATGGCCGAGCTGACGTTCGCCGACGCCTTCGGCGCCGACTTCTTCGCCCCCTGGGGCAGACTCGCCGAGGTCCGCACCCCGACGATCGCCGCGGTGGCCGGGCACGCGCTCGGTGGCGGCTGCGAGCTGGCCATGATGTGCGACGTGCTGATCGCCGCCGACACAGCGAAATTCGGCCAGCCCGAGATCAAACTCGGTGTGCTGCCCGGCATGGGCGGCTCGCAGCGCCTGACCCGCGCCATCGGCAAGGCCAAGGCAATGGACCTCATCCTGACCGGGCGCACCATCGACGCCGCGGAGGCCGAACGGAGCGGGCTGGTTTCGCGCGTGGTGCCCGCCGACGACCTACTGACCGAGGCGAAGAAAGTCGCGACCACCATTTCGCAGATGTCGCGGTCGGCGTCGCGGATGGCCAAAGAGGCCGTCAACCGCGCGTTCGAATCCACGCTGGCCGAGGGGCTGCTCTACGAACGCCGACTGTTTCACTCCACTTTCGCGACCGAGGACCAATCCGAGGGGATGGCGGCCTTCGTCGAGAAGCGCGCGCCGAACTTCACCCACCGCTAGGACGCACCATGAGCGAACCCGGCTCCGCGACCAACGTCGACACCGGCGACAAGCCGGCGGACGACGTCGAGGAATCCGCGGTCGCCGTTTCACAGGCCCCGCCCGCCCCGCGGGCCGGGCGCGCCGCCCCCACCCTGCCGTGGACCGAAAAGCCTTGGTGGGTGCGGCATTACACATTCACCGGTACCACGGTCGGCCTGGTCTTCATCTGGCTTTCGCTGACGCCCTCGCTGCTGCCGCGCGGCCCGTTGTTCCAGGGACTCGTCAGCGGGCTCTCCGGCGCCATCGGCTATGGGCTGGGCGTCTTTTCGGTCTGGTTGGTGCGGTTCATGCGGGAAAAGGATCACAGCCCGCCGCCGGCACGCTGGGCCTGGAAGGTGCTGATCCCGATCGGTGTGGTCGGCCAGGTACTGATGGCGATCTGGTTCCACGTGTGGCAGGACGACGTGCGCGACCTGATGGGCGTGCCACATTTGGAGTGGTACGACTACCCGCTGTCGGGAGTCCTCTCGCTGGTGGTGCTGTTCACGGTGGTCGAAATCGGCCAGTTCACCCGCTGGTTGGTCCGCTTCCTGGTCGGTCAGGTCGACCGGTTCGTGCCGTTTCGGCTCTCGGCGACCATCGTGGTCGTCACGCTGGCGGTCCTGACCGTCACCGTGCTCAACGGCGTCGTGCTCAAGTTCGCCATGCGCACCATGAACGACACCTTCGCCTCGGCCAACAACGAGATGAACCCCGACAGCGCGCCGCCGAAGACCGCGCTGCGCTCCGGCGGACCGGAGTCGCTGGTGTCGTGGGAATCCCTTGGCCACCAAGGGCGCGTCTTCGTCGAGGGCGGTCCCAAGGTCGGCGATCTGACCGCGTTCAACGACGCCCCGGCGACCGAACCGATCCGGGCGTATGCGGGCCTGAACTCCGCCGACGGCATCACCGCGACCGCCGAACTCGCCGCGCGCGAGCTGCAGCGCACGGGCGGGCTGCGGCGCGCGGTCGTCGCGGTCGCGACCACCACCGGCACCGGCTGGATCAACGAGGCGGAGGCCACCGCGCTCGAGTACATGTACAACGGCAACACCGCGATCGTCAGCATGCAGTATTCGTTCCTGCCGAGCTGGCTGTCGTTTTTGGTGGACAAGGAGAACGCCCGGCACGCCGGCCAGGCGCTGTTCGAGGCCGTCGACCGGCTGATCCGCCAGATGCCGGAAGCCCAACGCCCCAAGCTGGTCGTGTTCGGTGAGAGCCTCGGCTCGTTCGGCGGCGAGGCGTCGTTCATGAGCCTGAACAACGTGCTCGCCCGCACCGACGGCGCCCTGTTCAGCGGGCCGACGTTCCAGAACACCATCTGGACCGACCTCACCACGACACGCGACCCCGGGTCCCCCGAATGGCTGCCGATCTACGACGACGGCCGCTACGTCCGCTTCGTGGCCCGCGCGGGCAACCTGGCGCGCCCGAAGGATCCGTGGGATCACCCGCGGGTGGTCTATCTGCAGCACGCCTCGGACCCGATCGCCTGGTGGACCCCGGACCTGGTGTTCAGCAAGCCCGACTGGTTGCGGGAGCGGCGCGGCTATGACGTGTTGCCGCAGACGCGCTGGATCCCGGTCGTCACCTTCCTTCAGGTGTCGGCGGACATGGCCGTCGCGGTGGACGTCCCCGACGGGCACGGTCACCGTTACGTCGCCGACGTCGCCGACGGCTGGGCGGCGGTGATGTCGCCGCCCGGGTGGACACCGGAGAAGACGGCCCGGCTGCGGCCGCTCCTGCACGCCGAAGGCTAGCCGGGTGGGCCGGGAACCGGTGTCCGGGATTCAGAAGCGGCGCGGTAGACGCCAGGGCGAGCCGGTATCGCGCGACGCGGTCCTTCGCGCGGCGAAGCGGCAGTTCGCCGCCCATGGCTACGACAAGACGACGCTGCGCGCGATCGCCGACGATGCGCGAGTTGATCCTTCGATGGTTCTCTATCTCTTCGGCTCGAAGGCGGCATTGTTTCGCGAATCGCTGAAGCTGGTGCTGCCCGCTGACCTGCTGACGACCGAGATCGCACGCAACGACGACGATCTGGGCTGCCGCGTAGTGCGGGCCTACCTGGGTATCTGGGAGCAGCCCGACACGGCCTCGAGCATGGCGTCGATGGTGCGGTCGGCGACGTCGAACGGCGACGCCAACGACGCGTTTCGCGGATTCCTGCACGACTACCTGCTCACCGCGGTGTCCAGCGCTTTGGGCGGTGGAGATGAGGCGCGGCTGCGCGCAACGCTGGCCGCGACCAACCTCGTCGGCACCGGAATGCTGCGCTACGTCATGCGGGTGCCTCCGCTGTCGTCGCTCGGGGTCGACGAGGTGGTCGGGTTGGTGGGGCCGGCGGTGCATCGGTTCTTGACCGCACCCGCCGACGAGCTGGGGCTGGACCCGACGTCGCAATCAGCCGACGGTTAGCGATTAATTCAATCGTTATTGAAATTTGCTCGTAGGCCCGCTAGAGTTCTGCGCCGGGGGGCCGACGAACGGAGTCCTCATGTCACGTCTAGCCGCGAAACTCGTCGTTGCGGCGGTCCTCGCACTCACCGCCGTCACCGCGGCCGCGTGCGTTCCCAGTGCCGAATCACCCGTCGGGGTTGCAGTTAACTAGCGGCTAGATCCAGCGGCGGGCGCCGGCGGCCGTGTCGGCCAACGGGGCGTCGGACGCACCGCCGGCCAGCTGGGTGAGCACGCCCGCGCCGGCCAACGCGTGATACCCGCCGATGACGTCGGTGGCGCGGTGCAGGCCGATGTCCAGCAGCGCGGCCGCAGCCAGGCTGGACGTGTAGCCCTCCGAGCACAGGATCACCCATTCGACGTCGTCACCGACGGCTTCGGGCAGTTTGGCGTCGCTGGTGGGGTCGCAGCGCCACTCCAGGACGTTGCGTTCGATCACCAGCGCCCCGGGCACCTCCCCCTCGCGGAACCGCTGGGCCTGGGGCCGGATGTCGACGAGCACCGCGCCGCGCCGCAGCGCGTCGGGCACTTCGGTGGCGGGCAGGCGGCGATACCGGCGCCGGGCGGACCTCAAGACGACGTCGATGCGGCTCACGGCGATCCTTCCGGCTGGTCGGTCAGTTCGGTGCGTTGCCGGCGCAACGTGTTGCGGTCGGTGATGTCGTAGTACGACATGGCGGTCAGGGGCGGCGAGTACGCGTGCACGCTCAGGGTCGGCTGCGCCGGCCCGGCGCTCGCACCCGGCAACCCCGTGACCGGCACGGTGACCGGCCGCGGCGCCCAGACCACGTCGTGCACCCAGCCCAGCGGGAACCCGGCCTGGTCGCCGGCGTCGAGCCGACGGCGCCGCAAAGCCCTTCCGTCCCAACGGTATTCATTGAGCGAGCCGGAAACGACGGTCAACGCACCCAGCGAGCCGCCGTGGTCGTGCAGCTCGGTCGGATGGCCGGGCACCCAGCTGATCAGCCAGACGTCGAGTTCCTCGTCGCCGTGGATGCGGGTGAACCAGCGCTGCGACTCCGGGATGCCGCCCTCGGGCAGCAGGTGGTCGCAGCGCCCGCTGAGCACGTCGTCGGCGGCCTGGTCGGTCGCGTGCAACAGGTCGGGCACCCGCAGCGGGGTCGGGCCCGCGGACGGGGACGAGAGGGTTCGTGGGCGCGTGACCGCGGCGGTGACGGGCGCTGCCCCGGCAAGGGACAAAGTCATGGGGGGAACTCCAGAGCGAAAGAGGATCGAACGGGCGGCGGCGTGTTACGGCCGACAACACTCGCAAAATCCGAAGCGCTCCATCACGGCAGCCAGTGTTGCATAGATTGAGACCGTGCGCTGGCGCGGTGGTCGACCCCGGCGGCGGGGCGCGGCGGTTGCCGCGGCCCCTGTAGTGGGCGTCCTGCTGGCGGTCGCGGGCTGCTCGCAGGGCGGCCAGCACGGCCCACCGGCCCCCTCGTCGGCGCCGCAATCGGACAGCGCCGGCGGCCCGGGCTCGGTGCCGGCGGGCGCCATCGGCGTGTCCCCCGGCGGCGTGACCACCAGGGTCGACGTCCCCGCACACTCGACCGAGGAGGAGTACTACCAGGCCTGTCACGCCGCAAAAGTGTGGATGGATGGCCAGCCCAGGACCGGCGCGTCGCTGTTCGAGCCCTATCTGGCCATGCTGCAGGCGTCGCCGTCGGGCACCGCGGGCAGCTGGAACGCCCCCTGGTCGAAGCTGACCCCGGCCCGGCAGGCCGCCGTGATCGTCGCCGCGCGGGCGGCGGCCAACGACGAGTGCGGGTAGCGCCGCGCGCGGGCGCCCTCCCCCGCGGAGTAATTACGATCACGGCTGAAAAAAGTCCGCGCGCGGCCCGCTGAGGACCCCCCCCCGCGCAAAATGGTGGGGTGCCTGACGAACTTTCGCGTCGCTCGGCACCGACTCGGGTGGCACTGGCGCTCGGCAGCGGTGGCGCCCGCGGCTACGCGCACATCGGGGTGATCGAGGCGCTGCGCGAACGCGGTTATGACGTCGTCGGCGTCTCCGGCTCGTCGATGGGCGCGCTGGTCGGCGGCCTGCACGCGGCCGGGCGGCTCGACGAGTTCTCCGAGTGGGCGAAGTCCCTGACCCAGCGCACCATCCTGCGGCTGCTGGACCCGTCGATCAGCGCGGCCGGCGTGATGCGAGCCGGAAAGATCCTGGACGCGGTGCGCGACATCCTGGGCCCGGTCGCCATCGAAGACCTGCGGATCCCGTACACCGCGGTGGCGACCGACCTGCTGGCGGGAAAGTCGGTGTGGTTTCAGCGCGGCCCCCTCGACGAGGCGATCCGGGCGTCGATCGCCATCCCGGGGGTGATCGCGCCGCACGCGGTCGACGGGAGGCTGTTGGCCGACGGCGGCATCCTGGACCCGCTGCCGATGGCCCCGCTGTCGGCCGTCAACGCCGACCTGACCATCGCGGTGAACCTGTCCGGCAGCGAGGCGATCACCACCCGGGAAGCGGAGCCGGGGGCCACCGCCGAATGGTTGACCCGCATGCTGCGCAGCACCTCCGCGCTGCTCGACACGGCCGCCGCCCGCTCGTTGCTCGACCGGCCGACCGCCCGGGCGGTACTGAGCAGGCTGGGCGGGCCGGGCGGCGAGCCGGATGACTGGTCGGACAACCCCGACGAAGAGCCGTCACCGGCCGACGCTGTCGCCGGCGAGCTGGCCGCCGCGGTGTCCGACGTGCCGAAGTTGGGCAGCTTCGAGGTGATGAACCGGACGATCGACATCGCGCAGGCCGCCCTGGCGCGTCACACGCTGGCGGTCTACCCGCCCGACCTGCTCATCGAGGTTCCGCGGTCGACGTGTCGGGCCCTGGAATTTCACCGGGCGGTGGAGGTGATCGCCACCGGCCGAGCGCTCGCGGATGACGCCCTGGACACGCTGGAAGCCGGGCGCGACGACGCCGCCCCGCCCGCGATCGATCGCTAAAGGTTTTGTGCGGCAACCAAATCCGTCACAAGCCCAGGAACCGGGCGAGGGCCGCGGCTTCGCGGCGACCCTGCTCGCGCCCGGCCAGGGCCGAGGGGATGCGGCAGCCCGGATCCAAGGCGTTGGGCCCGAAGGCGGCCAGCGAATCGGCGTCGGCGAACACCGCGAACGCCGCGCCGGGAAACGATGAGACCTCGGCGGCGGGCCCGGCGCCGAACGGCGACGGCACGTCGATGCCCGAGGGCACCAGCACCACCGCGACGTCACAGTCGGCGGCCACCACGAGGTTGACCGAGCTGGCCACCCCGCCGTCCATGTAGTGGCGGTCCGCGATCGCCACCGGCGGCCACGCCCCGGGCACCGCGCAGCTGGCCGCCACGGCATCGACGAGGTCGACGCCCGATTCGCGGTCGAAGACGGTCAGTTCTCCGGTGGCGACGTCGATGGCGGTGAGCCGCACCGCGCGCTCGGGCCACTCGTGCGACGGCAGGCGCTGCGCGATCACCTGGCGGCGCACCGGCGCGGGAACGGTTTCGGTCGCCAGGGCCACGGCCCCGATCCGCTGCATTTGTTGGCGGGTCTTGTCCAGCGGCTCCTCGTACGGCGCGGCCAGGGCGGTCAGGAACAGTTCGGTGATGGTGTCGACGTCGACGCCGGAGTCGATTTCGGCCGACGACTCGGAGACTTGCCGGTCGAACAGCTCGTCCAGCGTGTGGCCGCTGCCGAGCTGCGCGGCGACGGCCGAGCCCGCCGACGTCCCCACCAGCACGTCCGATTCGATCAACAGCCGGGCCGCGGCCGGCGACTCGTCGGCGATGCCCCGCAGAACACCTGTCTCCCAGGCGATTCCCGCGATCCCGCCACCCGCCAGCACCAGGGCGCGTTTGTTCGTCACGCTCACCAACTCTGCCAAACGTCCTCAGACCAGCCGCCGGGTGCTCGGCAGGGCGTGTTGCGAGTCCTCCACCGGCGTGCGCAGGTCCTCGCGGCGCAACAGCTGGTTGGGCGGGTCGGGCAGCACCAGGCTGCGGGTGAAGCGCAACCCGGCGTCGACGTGAATCAGCTCGCCGGGCTCGAGAAGGCGCCAGCGCGGGTCGGCGTCCATGCGTTCGGTGGCGAACACCACCGACGGCCGCGTGCACAGGTGCTCGGAGCGCGCGTGAATTCGTATGGTGTGCAAGTCGAATTCGGGGTCTTGGGACGCCACACCGTCGGATCGATCCAAGACGTAGAGCTCGTGGGTTTGCGGGTAACGCAGCGCCCACATGTCGGTGGCCGTGCTCAGCAGCACGTTGACCGCGTAGATCGGAACGTGCTCGGCGAGCCATCGCATGGCGTCGACGAGCCCCGCGGTGATGTCGCCGCCGCGGGCCCGGATCGAGCCGGTGATCAAGCCGAACACGCGCTCGGAGTCGGTGTCGCCCAATACCAAATCGGCGGTACCGATCTCGCGCAGCCGCTCGTCGATGATGTCCAGCCCTTCGAGGACGCCGTTGTGCGCGAAGATCCGGTCGTCCTGCATAAACGGGTGGGTGTTGCGGATGTCGAGCGAGCCGGTGGTGGCGTAGCGGACGTGGGCGATGACGGTGGTGCCGGTCAACCGGTGCGCCTCGGTCGCGAATGCGGCGTCCTGCCAGGCCGCTATCGGCTCCTTGTAGAGGTGCGGCGCGGCGTGCTCGTCGAAGATGCCCAGGCCGGTGCCGTCCGGGTTTCGCCGGCTCTGTTCGGACAGGCTGTCCGGCGCGTCCAGCAGCCAGAAGGTCGCGGTGCACGCGTGCGTCCCGGCGTGCAGGCCAAAGAGTCGGCACATGCCTTCACACCGTAACGGTTCGCGGCTCTCACTTCGTCAGCAAGCCCGACAGGTTGGCCAGCGCGCGCCGCGCGTAGCCCTTCCACATCCTGCCCAGCAGCGGGACCGCCCAGGCCGTGCGCGGCGACTTCGGGTGGATGTCCCAGCGCCAGGTGATCTCGGTTCCGGCGGCCGCCGGTGTGAAAATCCATTCGCCCACAACGTGATCGACCAGCAACGCCATCGGGCCGGTGACCTCGCAGAGCCGATAGCCGAACGAGCGCGGCGGGTCGACACTGGTCAGCTCCTCGCGCATGGTGGCGCCGCCGGCCAGGTGCACGATGCGGGTCTGCCCCGCCGCGTCCCAGGCGCCGGTCTGCTCGCGCACGTCGCGGATCGGCGGGAACGGGCCGTACCAGCGGTTGAACAGCGTGGGCAGTGGCATCGGCAGCGTCCGGCCGAACGCGTCGTGCACCGCGACCGGTGTGACGACGGATTGGTCGACGACGAGTGAATGTGTCACTGCCTCAAGCCTTTCCGGTCTCGTTGCGGCGTCGATCAGTCGCGGGCTTCGGCCACCTGGTAGCCGTCTTCGGCGTAGCGCGAGCGAATGGCTTTCTTGTCGTACTTGCCGACGCTGGTGCGGGGGATCTCGTCGACGAACGTCCACCGTTCGGGCAGCCACCACCGAGCGACCTTGTCCGCGAGGAAGTTTCGCAGCTGCCCCGGGCTGACCGACGCGCCCTCCTTGGCCACGATCACCGCGAGTGGGCGTTCCTCCCAGCGTTCGTCGGGGACGCCGACCACCGCGGCCTCGACCACCTCGGGGTGGCCGATGAGGACGTTCTCCAGCTCCACCGAGGAGATCCATTCCCCGCCGGATTTGATGACGTCCTTGGCCCGGTCGGTCAGCGTGACGAAACCGCGGCCGTCGATGCGGCCCACGTCGCCGGTGCGCAGCCAGCCGGAGTCGAACTTCGACTCGTCGTGGCCCAGGTAGTAGGAGCCGGCGATCCACGGGCCGCGGACCTCCACCTCCCCCACGGCGACGCCGTCGTTGGGCAGCACCTGGCCGTCGTCGTCGACGATCCGCATCTCCACCCCGCAGACCGGTTGGCCCTGGGTTCCGCGGAAGGCCCAGTGCTGGTCCTCGGGGGTGCCCGGCGGTGGCCAGGCCATGGTCGCCAGCGGCGACGTCTCCGTCATGCCCCACAGCTGCCGGATCTGCACGTCGTGCTTTTCCTCGAAGGTGCGCATCAGCGAGACCGGGACGGCCGAGCCGCCGCAGACCACCAGCCGCAGCGACGACAGGTCGTGGTCGGGGTCGTCCTCGAGGTGGTGCAGGACGGCGTTCCAGATCGTCGGCACCGCGCCGGTCACGGTGGGGCGCAGGTCTTCTACCATGCCGACCACCGATGCCGGGTCGAGGTGGCGATCCGGCAGCACCAAGTCGGCGCCGGCCATCAGCGCCGCGTACGGCAGTCCCCAGGCGTTGGCGTGGAACATCGGCACGATCGCCAGCACGCTGTCGACGGCCCCGACGCCGATGCCGTTCGTGGTGCACGCCGCCATGGTGTGCAGGTAACTCGAACGATGGCTGTACACCACGCCTTTCGGGTTGCCGGTGGTCCCGCTGGTGTAGCACATCGCCGCCGCGGATTTCTCGTCGATGTGCGGCCAGTCGAATTCGGTCGGCTCCGCGGCGATGGCGTCGGCGTAGTCCAGCACGGTCTTGCCCGATTCCCGCAGCGGTTCGGTGTCGCCCTCGCCGACGGCGATCACGGTGTGCACGGTCTCGAGGCGGGGCAGCACCGGGGCGAGCACGTTGATCAGGGAGGCGTCGACCAGCACCACCTGGTCTTCGGCTTCGTTGGCGACGTAGGCGATCTGTTCGGGGAACAGGCGGATGTTGAGGGTGTGCAGTACGGCGCCCATCGAGGGCACCGCCAGGTACGCCGTCAGGTGCTCGGAGTTGTTCCACATGAACGTCGCGACCCGTTGGTCACCGGTCACCCCGAGCCGGCGCAACGCATTCGCCAGCTGGGCGGCCCGGCAGCCCAGTTCCCGATAGCTCGTCGTGCGGTAGCCGTCCCCGGTGGCGGTGGTGACGGTGCGATCCCCGTGAACGCGGCAGCCATGGCGCATGATCGCGGTGATCGTCAACGGATAGTCCTGCATCGTGCCGTCCATCGATGTACCGCCTCACTCTCCGCGCGGCACCGTCCGTGCCAAGCCGCCGACCGCTTCCCACCCTAAGCCCGAATTCGGCGATCGTGGCAGACATCACCCGAGCCGGTGGCCGGGGACGTGGATCCCGTTCGGCCGGTACGGCTTTGGGGTGGCTCCTTCCGCGTCCTGGGCGGTTTCCGACGCCCGCCTCCATTGAGTGTGCGTCCCGGGATTTGAGGGTGAACGCTGGGCGGCGACACGCCGACGATCCCCGGCCCAGGATTCACACTCGAGGGCGAGGATTCACACACTCCGGGCGCCGCGCCGTCCCGCAATGCAGCCGGCTAGGCCAGCGCCGGCTCCCACTGGGGCACATCGAACAGCCAGCCCGCGGTCGCGTCCGGGTGATCCGCGTCGCCGCTGTGTGGCGTCTGGCCCGAGTCGATGCGCGCCGCGGTGAGCACTCCGGAGTAGTCGGCGACGTACAGGTGGCTGCCGTCGGGGCTTTCCAGCACGCAGGACGGGTTCTTGGTCACCGTGACCTCGCCGAGGACGTCGAGCGCGCGCATGCCCAGCACCGTGACGCGGTCGTCGCTGACCAGGTAGGCCCGCTCGCCGTCGCGGCTAAGCGTCATCCGCGCCAGCGGCCCGGTGATCTCGTTGATCTTGTGCGTCTTGACGAGTTTGTTCGCGCGGGTGTCGATGACGTCGAGCACCGAGCCCACGACCGGGCCGCAACTGGCGACGTATGCCGTGGCGCCGTCGCTGCTCAGCGCCACATCGCGGACGGGCAGACCGAGCTCGATCGTGCCGACCACGCGCGAGCGGCCGCCCACCCGGCCGCCATCGGATCGGGTGCGGGTTTCGACGACGGCAAGGCTGCCGCCGTTCGGCCCGTTGACCCCGACGTAGAGGCGCCGGCCGTCGGCGCTGGCCCGCACGCATGCGGTGGTCGTGCCGGGTGCGGTGGCCAGTTCGATCACCTCGAGTTCGCCCGTGGTGGTGTCCAGGACCGTCACGTCGGCGCCGCGAACGGCGTTTCGGCTCGCGTACAGGTGCTTTCCGTCGGCGCTCACCGTCAGGTCGCTCACGCTGTGCGCGATCGGGTGCGTCGCGATCCGCCAGTTCGTGACGACGTCGATGACTTCGATGGCGTCGTAGGCGGCGGTGGCGGTGCTGACGTAGGCGTAGTTCGCGTCCGCGCTGCTCATGGCGACGGCGGACGGTTCGCTGAGGCCGGCGAGGGTGCTCGAGACCCGAAGGGTGTGGGCGTCGATGACCGTTACCGCGTCGCGGGCATAGTTCGTGACGAGCAGCCGGCGACCGTCGCCGCTGAGGTCCATGTCGCTGATCGGGCCGTGGTGCACCGGGACTCGAACCACCGCGGTGTCGTCGACCGAGAACCCGGCCGCCGTTGGGTCGTATGCATCACTCACGCTGGTACCGCCTTTGCTGTGTTCGTCGGCCCTGGTGGCCAAGTGGCGCCGCCGCACACACGCGACGATTTGGCCTCCGGATCCACCGGCTTTCAGCACCGAAAGGCGCTGACGAGACTGGTTTTCGGTAGTCTACTGACCAAAATTCGCCTTAAAGCAGTTCAAAATGCTCGACGTTAGCTACGTCACTCCGCGCACTCAGGTTCTGCTCAGACTTTCAATCACGCTGTATCGCAATCGCTTACCCGTAGCGAAACGCATGCAAACCCTCTTCCGGCGGATTTTGCCTACACCGCTAACGATTCGCGTTTCCGCTCGACCGAGGCTTTAGTAAGGAATTCTCAGGATTTGCCGTCAGCGAGGCGAATATCACATCGCCGCCATTCGGCCGCCGCCGCTAGCTGAACTGCGTCTGCGGCCGCGCCAATGGGGCCCCGTCGACGACGATGTCGACCTTTTCGTTGTAGAAGGCGATCAGGCCGGCGATCTGACCGACCGCAGGCAGCGGATAGTGGTAGGTCCACGCCAGGTCCTCGTGCACGATGTCACCCACTCGCACCGACCAATATCCCGACGTCGTTCCCTTGTACGGGCACAACGTCTGCGTGATGCTGGGTTGCAGATGCTCGAAGACGACGTCGGTGGGGTCGATGTAATACCTTGTGGGCAAGCCTGTTTCGAACAGCAACACGGGACATTTGGTGTCCGCCAAGGTGATTCCGTCGAGCTCCACCCGGACATGGCGGTGCGAGCGCAGGGCGTCGACACGCGAATAGGGGTTGCGCGGGTGACCGTAGATCGGCTCGTCCTCTTCGAACCACCGCAATGGATTCCATTCGAACCGCACGGTGCCCGCCAGCGGGCTGTCGCTGTCGGCGTCGAATACCCGCGCGGCGGACGCATGCGTCTGGCCGCCGGCCACCAGGGTGTGCAGCCGCGATGGGCCGAATTGCACTGTCTGCGCGTGGTTCTCGTCGCGCAGGAACTCGGTGCGGACGTCGGCCAGCGGAATGTAGTACTGCGGGTAATAGGGGACCTCCCACACGTAGCGGGCGGCGGTGGTGTCGAAGACCAGCGCGTCGCCGAGAAAGCCACGGACCCGCCGGGGTGCGGGCTCGATCCTGCCCCGGGCGGCGGCCATTTGCGGATAGTCGGTCATGGTCGGTCGTATCCGGGCGTGTGGTGAATCCACACGATGCCCTCCGTCGGGCTGGGCGCGTTCATCACGACTCCTTGTGGGGTTCAGTGCCGCTTGTCGCGCACCTTGTACGTCGACGGCCACGACTTGCGGGACTCGTCTCCGGTCAACGGGGTTCCCATCCCGCCGACCTTGACGGCGTAGGCCTCCTTGCCCGGGCCCACCTCTCGGTTGGCGTGTTCCTGGGCGAGGAAGTACAGCTCGTCGATCGTGGCCTCGTCGTAGGCGACGAAGGAGGTTTCCCGCGCCACATCGTCGATCCCGACCAGCATCCGGTCGGGCAGCAGCCGCGAGGCCACCGCGGCCAGGCCCAGCAGCCCGAAGGGGATGATCCAGTAGCAGAGGAAGGACAGCGGGGTCTTGGTGTCCAGGATCAGGGCGTTCGTCGCGGGTCGTTGCACGATCGACGGGATCGCCGAGGACACCGTCATGGCGGCGAACGTCGCGACCCAGACCCAGCCGAGGACCTGGACGACGCGGCCGAACAGCTCGGTTTTGGCGACGTCGGGCGCGTGCTCCGCGGCGGCGAACTCGGCCACGAACGGCTTGCCGACCAGCATCCCGACCAGCGTCACCACCAAGATCCCGGCGTTGCTCAGCGTCAGTAGCCACCGCTCGAGGAACGACTGACTAAGCGTGAAAGTCAGCACGGCGAGGATCAAAAGCGCTGCGACAGAAGCGAAGTCAAAGAACTGCCACCGCCTGCCCGTCGCGCCGCCCAGGCCCAGGCCGGCGGCGGCGACCGCCAGCGCGACCAGTACCGCAGCGGCGAAGGGAACGTTTCCGACAAGGACCCAATACACGATCCACGGCGCGAGACCGAACAGCATGCCCATGCTGGGTCAGTGTATGAGTGACGGTTCGCTCCGGCGTGGGCAGGCCCAAAACGTTGGTCCGACGCTGAACCACGTCGACCGGGTGCTAATCCGACGACGTGTGCAGCGCCATCGCCAGGAAATCGAGGCGCCACAGCGACTGGAACAGCTGGTGCCCGAACTCGCGCACCCGCGTGCCGTCCTCCCGGCTGCCCTGGGCCACCGCATCGACGATTTCCCGTATGGTGCGCCGCCCGTCGACGTGCCGGACAAAGGGCAACTGGGCCGCGGTGAGTGTCAGCTTCGCGCCGGGTAGGTGAATCTCGTCGCCAGACAGCAGGCATGCCGTCCGCGGCAGGGGGACGTAATCGAGGGACGACGCCGTCGAGAAGTCGATCGCATAGTCCCGTGTCGAACGTTCGGGGCGGCAGGCGAGGAAGAAGTGGGTGGCATTGGCCGGCTGCAGGCGTTCCATCACCGACCACAGCGTGGCGTCGGGCAACCGGTTCAACAGCGACTGAAACGGACCCGTCTGCGCAGAGAGGCCGTCGTGGGGGTAATACGGCGAATTGCGCAGCCAACCCTGGAACGTCAGCCCGGCGGCGCCGACCAACTCCAGGCATTCCTCGACGGTGTAGCTGCGTTGGCGGGCGTGCAAGAAGGTGTCGACCAGCGCGCCGTCGGACATCAGGTCACGCGCGCCGTGCAGGTAGGGACGGACGGGATGGTCGGGCGGCAGCGCCGCAACCGCCTCCTTGACCAGCTGAACCGACGCGTCGTCCTGCGACAGGCCGAGGTCGCGAAACGCCGATTCGAGCAGCTCCACGCCGAACCGGCCGTATTTGGCGTAGAGCATGACCCCCAGGGCGCCGTCTCTGCGCAGGCATCCACCGAGCGCGCTGAGCCCGGCCAACGGATCCGCCAGGTGGTGCAAGACGCCGGTGGAGACGATGAGGTCGAAGTCGCGGGACAGCGCCGAGACCTCTTCGATGGCCAGCAAATGCAGTTCCAGGTTGGTCAGCTGATGCTTGTCCTTCAGGTACCGCTGGTGATCCAACGCGGCCCGGCTGACGTCGATCGCGACGACCCTGGCGGCGCGGTTCATGAAGGCGAAAACGGCCGCCTGGAACGTGCCGCAACCCGCGATGAGGATGTCGAGGTCCGGCTTGTATGCGCGGTTCGGCCACAACACGCGATGCGCATAGAAGGGATCGAACCAATCCCAATGGTTCTTGGTCCACGCCTCGAGATCGGTTACCGGGGGCGGATATTCCCACCGATCGTATTGGCGGGAGACGCCGTCAGCCCGCGGATCCTCGGACACCTTCGCGCTGGCTCCTTCGCGGTGGCGGCTCGCACAACGGTCTCGAGCAACTTACCGCGAGTGGGCTGTTCAGGGGCGGGTCGCCGTTGCGTCCCAGCCCTCGAGGTACGTGGACACGTCCTCGATGTCGTCGGCGCTTCTGCCGAGAATGCTTTTGACGGCCTTGCCGTGCACGTAGATCGTCACGGCCTGCGCGCTGGCCTTGTCGTCCTTGTTGAAGCGACTGACCAGCCACCGTTTGATGCTGTCGGAGATATCGGCCAGCAACAGCGACAGGAATTGGGTTGTGACGCCGGCGAGGATGTAAATGCTGACCGACTCCGGCGTGTGAACGGCGAACTTGCCGGGATCGGGCATTCGGAGGGTGACGTTGCGCCCTTCGCTGGCCAGCTCACTGCGCAGTGCGTCAACGTCTTGCCGGGAGCCCGGATCGAAAGCCGTACGAATCGTTGGTCTGAGCAATACCGCCGGCTGTCCATCCATCCCTGGACACTAGCGGTAAACCCGCACCGGCGCCGCGAGGCGGTGAATGCGGGCGTGGCGTCCACACGCGCGTGCGTGTTCGGACGCGTTTCGCGGTGCCCCCAGTCGGACTCGAACCGACACTTGACGGATTTTAAGTCCGCTGCCTCTGCCAATTGGGCTATGGGGGCCCGGCGGCGAATCTAGCGCGTGAAACCCGAACACGGGGCATCGCATCCCGGCCGGTATTTGCCAGACGTCCAACATGCGGGGGCCGTGTCCATCGATTAGGATCCGCGCGCCGCGCGCGATTTCTCCCTTTTCGCGCCCGCGATCAGATGACGTCCCGATGTCGTCCGACAGGGTCTTGTTAAAACTGCCGCCCTTGTCGTTAAGAAGCCGTAAACGACTGTAACCCCAGCTCATTGGGTGGGGAATGTGGAGTTGTGGCTCGCTAGCGTTACGCCAACGCACAGCGGCCGTTACGTGAACACACAGCGATCCACACCGGGGGTCGGCTCGTTCAGCATAGGAGCAACAGATGTCGTTTCTGACAACACAGACCGAGGAAATGCTAGCCGCGGAGACGTTGCTGTCCGGAATCAACAGCAACCTGGCGGCGCAAAACGCGGGCGCCGCGTCGGCGACGACCGTCATCGCTCCCGCCGCCGCCGACCCGGTGTCGGCCCAGCAGGCGGCGATCTTCTCGGCGTACGGCACCCAGTACCAGGCGATCGCCGCCGAGGCGCAGGCGCAGCTGGAAAAGTACTCGCAGACCCTGGGCATCAGCTCCAACAGTTACGGCGACACCGAGGCGGTCAACGCCAGCCAGGCCGCCGTTCAGGCTTTGGACGCCGCGGATTCCGGCACCGGCGCTGCCACGGGTTCCAACCCGATCGACATCCTTGCCTGGCTCCTGGGCTTCAACGGCCAGTCCAGCGGCGGCCTCGGCGGCATGTTCGGCCTGTCGAGCAACGGCGCCAACATCGGAAACATCGGCTTCGGAAACTGGGCGTCGGCCACGTCGAACCTCCTCGGCCTCGCCGGTGGCGGCCTGCTGGACACGTCCGGCGACGCCGCCGGTGCGGCCGCCGCGGCGGACCTGGCCACCTCGACCACGCCGGCCGGCGCCGGGGTGAGCGGCGTGGCGGGCGTGGGCGCGATGCCCGCCGCCGCGATGGGCCAGGCGACCATGGTCAACAAGCTCTCGGTGCCGCCGAGCTGGGCCGGTTCCACCCCGGTGGCCGGCTCGAGCGCCGCGCCGCTGCAGACCGTCGGCTGGACCGCCGCCGCGCCGCAGACCGGTGCCGGCACGGTGGTGCCCGGCATGCCCGGAGTGGGTGCGATGGGGCGCAACAGCGCCGGCTTCGGCGCGCCGCGCTACGGCGTCAAGCCGATCGTCATGCCGAAACCGGCGGCCGTCTAGGCGATCACGGCCACTCGTCAGACATCGAATCCGAACAGACAAGGAGCGGGAAACCCAGATGGTTCTTGACTTTTCAGCGATGCCCCCGGAGATCACCTCCTCGCTCATGTACGCGGGTGCGGGCTCGGCTCCGCTCATGGCCGCCGCGACGGCGTACGCCAACCTGGCCGCCGAGGTGAGCGCCACCGCCACGCAGTGGGAGTCGATCATCTCGCTTTTGACCACCGAACAGTGGACCGGCGGTGGGTCGGCCGCGGCGGCGGCCGCCGCCCAGCCCATCGTGTCCTACCTGACGGAGACGGCGACCACCCTCGAGCAGGCGAGCGCGCAGGCCACCGCGTCGGCGGCTGCCTACGAGGCGGCGTTCGCCGCGACGGTGCCCCCGCCGGTGATCGCGGCCAATCGGACGTTGCTGGCCACACTCGTCGCGACGAACTTCCTGGGCGTCAATTCGGCCGCGATCGCCGCGACCGAAGCGCAGTACGCCGAGATGTGGGTGCAAGACGCCACCATGATGGCCACCTATCAGGCCGCCTCGGCGGCAGCCGGGGTCCTCACCCCGGTGACGCCGCTGACGTCGACCACCGACCCGGCGCGAGCCGCGGCCGTGGACAACGGCGCGGTCGCCTTCGACGCGGCGAACAGCACGTCGCAGACGGCCGGCCTGGACCTGTCGTCGCTCATCACGTCGCCAACGAGCAGTGGCGGCCTGCTGCAGTCCATCGACAACTTGATGGGCACCCCGTCCTTCCTCAACGCCACCAACGGCGCCGTCAACACCGCGGCCTGGTGGGTGTGTGCCACGATCCCGAACGCGGTGTCGCTGGGGCACACGCTGGGATCGGTGCCGTCGATTCCGTTCTCGCTGGCCGACTCCGTCGCGCCGGCGGCGGGGGCGGCCGCCATCACGCCCGGCACGACGGTGGGCTCGGTGTCGGGCGCGGGCGCATCGGCGGCGCTGGGCGAGGCCTCCACCGTGGGCCGCCTCTCGGTGCCGGCCGGCTGGAACGCGGCCGCCCCGGCGTCGTCGTTGGCGTCGGCCACCGCTCCGCTCGAGGGTTCGGGCTGGACGGCCGCGGCCGAAGCGGAGGGCGTCACCGCGATGCCCGGCATGCCGGGCATGGCGGCGGCGGCCAAGGGCGCCGGCGCCTACGGCACCGGACCCCGGTACGGCTTCAAGCCGATCGTCATGCCCAAGCAGGTTGTCGTCTGAGGAGGGACGCTGATACGGGAATCAAGGGGGTACATGTCGCCCGTTTGAGGCGAACAATTAACCGGCAGGCCGTAATCTAGTTGAACCGCGGCCACCGCCGCATCAATTTCCATTGTTAAGACTTCGGCCGACTGAAGCTATCAAGATAGGAGACAGCCGAGATGGCAACACGTTTTATGACCGACCCGCACGAGATGCGGGCGATGGCGGGCCGTTTCGAGGTCCACGCCCAGACCGTCGAGGACGAGGCTCGCAAGATGTGGGCGTCGTCGATGAACATCGCGGGCGCGGGCTGGAGCGGCCAGGCGCAGGCGACGTCGTATGACACCATGGGCCAGGTCAACCAGGCCTTCCGCAACATCGTCAACATGCTCCACGGAGTGCGCGACGGGCTGATCCGCGACGCGAACAACTACGAGCAGCAAGAGCAGGCCTCGCAGCAGATCCTCAGCAGCTAGCCCAGAACTGCTGCTGCCCAACACTTTTAAGGAGCCATGTAATGAGCATTAACTACCAGTTCGGCGACGTAGACGCCCACGGCGCCCTGATCCGCGCCCAGGCCGCGTCCTTGGAGGCCGAGCACCAGGCCATCATTCGCGATGTGCTTGCTGCCGGCGACTTTTGGGGCGGTGCCGGTTCGGTCGCGTGCCAGGAGTTCATCACCCAGTTGGGTCGTAACTTCCAGGTGATCTACGAGCAGGCCAACTCCCACGGACAGAAGGTTCAGTCCGCGGGCAACAACATGGCCAGCACCGACAGCGCCGTCGGGTCCAGCTGGGCCTGACGCCTCGTCTCTTGAAAACGGGGCCGCGCACCGACCGGTGCGCGGCCCCGTTTCGCGTCTTCCGTCCACTCGACGAAACCCGCTCGGGCGCCGTCGTTTTGGAAGACCAACGCCCGTAACGCCGCAATGCACAGCGCCTTTCGAAAGCGTCGTAAGGCGCGCCTACATTTGAGAATTCTATGAACTCCGTGACAATCCGGTGTGTGACCGGCCAGAATTGAAGGAATATGACCGCAACGGCCGGATACTCAGGCTCGCAGCGGCCCCGCCAAGCCATCCTGGGGCAGCTGCCGCGGATCAACCGTGCCGATGGCTCACCGATCAGGGTTTTGCTGGTCGACGACGAGCCGGCGCTGACCAATCTGGTGAAGATGGCCCTGCACTACGAGGGCTGGGTGGTCGATATCGCCCACAACGGGCGCGAGGCCATGGCCAAGTTCGAGAGGGTCAGCCCCGACGTGCTCGTCCTCGACATCATGCTTCCCGACGTCGACGGGTTGCGGATCCTCGAACGGGTGCGCCAATCCGACGTCTACACCCCGACGCTTTTCCTGACCGCGCGCGACTCGGTCATGGACCGGGTGACCGGCCTGACCGCGGGCGCCGACGACTACATGACCAAACCGTTCAGCCTGGAGGAATTGGTCGCCCGGCTGCGCGGGTTGCTCCGCCGCTCCGGCCAGCCGCCCACGCCGACGGCCGAAACCCTCATCGTCGGCGACCTGCGGGTCGACACCGCCAGCCGGGAAGTCACCCGCGGTGACACCGCGGTGTCGCTTTCCTCCACCGAGTTCGAGTTGCTGCGCTTCCTCATGCGCAACCCGCGGCGCGCGCTGAGCCGCACCGAGATCCTGGACCGGGTGTGGAACTACGACTTCGCGGGGCGCACCAGCATCGTGGATCTCTACATCTCGTACCTGAGGAAAAAGATCGACTCCGGCCGGGAGCCGATGATTCACACGGTCCGCGGCGTGGGGTACATGCTCCGGCCGGCGGAATGACCGAAGACAAGGCCGCGACATCCGGGATCTTTCCCCGGTGGTTTCCCTCGTCGCTGCGCCGCCAGCTGCTGTTGGGCGTGCTGGCCGTGGTCAGCGTGGTGCTGGTGACCGTCGGCATCGTTTCCGTGCTCAGCCTGCGCGGCTATGTCAACGCCATGAGCGACGCCGACATCGCCGAGTCCCTTGACGCGTTCAGCCACCAGTACACGAAATACCGCAACGGCGAACACACTTCGACGCATCCGGGCACACCGCCGATCGGACAGGCGATGCTGGAATTCACCGGACAGACGCCGGGCAACCTGATCGCCGTGCTGCGCAACGGCGTGGTGATCGGGTCGGCGGTCTTCTCCGAAGGCGAACCGAAACCCGCGCCCGCCGACGTCATCAGCGCGCTGGAAGGGCAGACGTGGTCCGGCGGCCCACCCCGGACCGAAATACTGGGCAGGCTCGGGTCTTATCGCCTCGACAGCACCGTGGACGGCTCCGACGTGCTCGTGGTCGGGATGTCGCAGAACCTCGCCGACCGGATCATCGCGCGCAAGCAGATCACCACGATCGCGCTGACCGCCGGGGCGCTGGCCCTTACCGCGGCTCTGACCGGGTGGGTCGTCGGGTACACGCTTCGCCCGCTGCGCCGGCTCGGCGCGATCGCGGCCAACGTCGCCGCCATGCCGCTCGCCGACGACGACCACCGCATCAGCATCCGGGTCCAACCGCAGGACACCGACCCGCAAAACGAGGTCGGGATCGTCGGCCACACGCTGAACCGCTTGCTGGACAACGTCGACGGCGCGCTGGCGCATCGGGTCGAATCCGATTTGCGGATGCGGCAATTCATCAGCGACGCCAGCCACGAGCTGCGCACACCTTTGGCGGCGATTCAGGGCTACGCCGAACTCACCCGCCAGGACAGTTCGGAGCTGCCGCCGACCACCGAATACGCGCTGGCCCGCATCGAATCCGAGGCCCGGCGGATGGCGTTGCTCGTCGACGAGTTGCTGCTGCTTTCCCGGCTGGGTGAAGGGCAAGATCTGCAGTCCGAGGACGTCGACCTGGCCGCGGTGGCCAACAACGCGGTCAACGACGCGACGGTGGCAGCGCTGACCCGCCACTGGGTCAAAGACCTGCCCGACCATCCGGTCTGGGTGCGGGGCGACCACGCCCGGCTGCACCAGTTGGTCAGCAACCTGCTGGGCAACGCCCGGGTGCACACACCGCCCGGGGTGACGGTGACGACCGGAATCACCTGCCACCGTGACGGTCCCGAACCGCCGTTCGTGGAATTGACCGTCACCGACGACGGGCCCGGCATCGATGAAGAGCTGCTGCCCAGGCTGTTCGAACGGTTCGTCCGCGCAGACAAATCGAGATCCGACGGCTCGGGTCACGGACTGGGCCTGCCGATCGTCAGTTCGATCGTCAAGGCCCATCATGGTTCGGTCACCGTCGAATCCACGGAGGACGAGACGGTTTTCCGGGTAAAGCTCCCCCTGATCGACGGGCCGCCACGGGGCGTTAATAAACCGTAAAGGTGCACGGTAGCCCCGTTAGGAAACCGTCAACCACACACCCTCACCGCACGCCACCCGGTTAGTTTCAATCGGACGTTGGCCCGCGGCTGTCGCGCGACGGTGGGGCTACTCGGGGTCCCTTGCGTATGCGCGTGATTGGCGCGGAACGGAGACGAGATGGGCGTGGCGGTGTACGTCGTGCTGACCGTGGCGGTGTTCGCCGCACTCGGCGTGGCTCAGAAGCTGGTCGAGCGGCTATGAACTACCAAAACACGGTCGGCTTGGTGCTTTCCGTCCTCGTTGCGCTCTACGTCGGGGGCGCCCTGCTGTTCCCCGAGAGGTTCTGAGTGAGCACGACAACGGCCGGGATCGTTTTCCTCGTTGTCCTCGTCGCGGCGGTGGCGGTTGTCCACGTGCCCTTCGGGGACTACATGTTTCGCGTGTACGCCGCGGAGAAGGATTCGTCTGTCGAGCGGATGATCTATCGGCTGATCGGCGTCGACGCGCGCTCGGAACAGACCTGGGGGGCCTATGCCCGAAGCGTACTGGCGTTCTCGTCGATCAGCATTCTGTTCTTGTTCGTCTTCCAACTCGTCCAGGGCAAGTTGCCGCTGCACCTGCATGACCCGGCCACCAAGCTGACGCCCTCGCTGGCGTGGAACACCGCGGTCAGCTTCGTCACCAACACCAACTGGCAGGCCTACTCCGGCGAGACGACACAGGGACATCTCGTGCAGATGGCCGGCCTGGCGGTGCAGAACTTCGTGTCCGCCGCCGTCGGGATGGCGGTCGCCGTGGCGCTGGTGCGCGGGTTCGCCCGCACCCGCACCGGCGAGCTCGGCAACTTCTGGGTCGACCTGGTGCGCGGGACGCTGCGGATCCTGTTGCCCGTCGCCATCGTCAGCGCGATCCTGCTGATCGCCGGTGGGGCGATCCAGAACTTCCACCTGCACGACCAGGTGGTCACCACCGTCGGCGGCGCCCAGCAGACCATCACCGGCGGACCGGTGGCCAGCCAGGAGGTCATCAAGGAACTCGGCACCAACGGTGGCGGCTTCTACAACGCGAATTCCGCGCACCCGTTTGAGAACCCGACCGGCTGGACCAACTGGCTGGAGATCTTCCTCATCCTGGTGATCGGGTTCTCACTGCCCCGCACGTTCGGGCGCATGGTCGGTAACACCAAGCAGGGCTACGCGATTGCGGCCGTGATGGCGACGCTGTACATGATCAGCACCACCTTCATGCTGTGGTTCCAGACGCAGCACCACGGCACGGTGCCGACGGCCGTCGGCGCGGCGACGGAGGGGGTCGAGCAGCGCTTCGGCGTCGCCGACTCGGGGGTGTTCGCCGCTGCGACAACGCTCACGTCCACCGGCGCAGTCGATTCCGCGCACGACTCGCTGACCAGCCTGGGCGGCATGATCACGATGTTCAACATGCAGCTGGGTGAGGTCGCGCCCGGCGGCACCGGCTCCGGCCTGTACGGCATTCTGGTGCTGGCGGTGATCACGGTGTTCGTCGCCGGCCTGATGGTCGGACGCACCCCCGAATACCTCGGCAAGAAGATCACCCCGCGCGAGATCAAGCTTGCCGCAAGCTATTTCCTCGTCACTCCGCTGATTGTCCTGACCGGCACCGCGATCGCGATGGCGTTGCCCGGCCAACGCGCCGGCATGCTCAATAGCGGACCGCACGGACTCTCCGAAATCCTCTACGCGTTCACCTCGGCGGCCAACAACAACGGGTCGGCCTTCGCCGGGCTGAGCGCCAACACCGACTGGTACAACACCGCTCTCGGCCTGGCCATGGCCTTCGGCCGGTTCCTGCCCATCGTGCTCGTGCTGGCGCTGGCCGGATCGCTGGCCCGGCAAGGCAGCACACCGGTCTCGGCGGGCACCTTGCCCACGCACCGGCCGCAGTTCGTGGGCATGGTCGCGGGCGTCACGTTGATCATCGTTGCCCTGACGTTCTTGCCCATGCTCGCGCTCGGGCCCCTCGCCGAAGGGATTCACTGATGACCGCCACCGCGATCCAGCCGGCCGAGCAGACGCGACCGGCGGCGTCCACCGGCAGAAAACGGGTGCAGGGCGGCCTGCTCGACCCGAGGATGCTGTGGCGCTCGACCCCGGACGCGCTGCGAAAACTCAACCCCCGCACCCTGTGGCGCAACCCGGTGATGTTCATCGTCGAAATCGGCGCCGCCTGGAGCACCGTCCTGGCGGTCGCCGCGCCGAGCTGGTTCGCGTGGCTGGCCGTGATCTGGTTGTGGCTGACCGTGCTGTTCGCCAATCTCGCCGAAGCGGTCGCCGAGGGGCGGGGCAAGGCCCAGGCCGAAACGCTGCGCCGAGCCAAAACGCAAACCGTCGCCCGGCGGCTCAAGGACTGGGTACCGGGGGCCGCCGCGGTCGAGGAAGCCGTCGCCGCGGCGCAACTGCGGCAGGGCGACATCGTCGTGGTCGAGGCCGGCCAGGCGATCCCCGGCGACGGTGACGTGGTGGAAGGCATTGCCTCCGTGGACGAATCGGCCATCACGGGCGAGTCGGCGCCGGTGATCCGGGAGTCCGGCGGCGACCGATCGGCGGTCACCGGCGGCACCACCGTGCTGAGCGACCGGATCGTCGTCAAGATCACCCAGAAGCCCGGCGAGAGCTTCATCGACCGGATGATCGCGCTCGTCGAGGGCGCCAACCGGCAGAAGACCCCGAACGAGATCGCGCTGAACATCCTGCTGGCCGCGTTGACGATCATCTTCGTCTTCGCCGTCGTGACCTTGCAGCCGCTGGCCATCTACTCCAAGGCGAACAACCCCGGCGTCCCGGATAGCCAGGCGCTGGACGCCGGCGGCGTGACCGGGATCGTGATGGTGTCGCTGCTGGTGTGCCTGATCCCGACCACCATCGGCGCGCTGCTGTCGGCCATCGGCATCGCCGGCATGGACCGGCTGGTGCAGCGCAACGTGCTCGCCATGTCCGGGCGGGCGGTGGAGGCCGCCGGCGACGTCAACACCCTGCTGCTGGACAAGACGGGCACCATCACGCTGGGCAACCGGCAGGCCGCCGCCTTCATCCCCCTCGACGGAGTGTCGCCCGAACAACTGGCCGACGCCGCGCAATTGTCCAGCCTCGCCGACGAAACACCCGAGGGCCGTTCGGTTGTCGTGTTCGCCAAGCAGCACTTCGGACTGCGTGCCCGCACACCGGGCGAGCTGGCACAGGCCCACTGGGTCGCCTTCTCCGCCACCACCCGGATGTCGGGCGCCGATCTCGATGGGGTCGACGGCACCCAGCTGCGCAAGGGCGCCGCCAGCTCGGTCGCGGAATGGGTGCGCGGCCACGGGGGCGACGTCCCCGCGCAGCTCGGCGAGATCGTCGACGGCGTCTCCGCCGGCGGTGGCACGCCGTTGGTCGTCGGGGAATGCGTCGACGGGCACGCGAGGGTGCTCGGTGTCATCCACCTCAAAGACGTCGTCAAGCAGGGCATGCGGGATCGGTTCGACGAGATGCGCCGGATGGGCATCCGGACGGTGATGATCACCGGCGATAACCCGTTGACCGCCAAGGCGATTGCCGACGAGGCCGGGGTCGACGACTTCCTGGCCGAGGCCACCCCGGAGGACAAGCTCGCGTTGATCAAGCGCGAGCAGGCCGGCGGCAAACTGGTGGCGATGACCGGCGACGGCACCAACGACGCGCCCGCCTTGGCGCAGGCCGACGTGGGCGTGGCGATGAACACCGGCACGTCGGCCGCCAAAGAGGCCGGCAACATGGTCGACCTCGACTCCGATCCCACCAAGCTCATCGAGATCGTGGAGATCGGCAAGCAGCTGCTGATCACCCGCGGGGCGCTGACGACCTTTTCGATCGCCAACGACATCGCGAAGTACTTCGCGATCATCCCGGCGATGTTCGTCGCGCTGTTCCCCGGCCTGGACCTGATCAACGTGATGCGGCTGCACAGCCCGCAATCGGCGATCCTGTCCGCGGTCGTCTTCAACGCGATCGTCATCGTGTTGCTGATCCCGCTCTCGCTGCGCGGTGTGCGGTACACGCCGAGCAGCGCGTCAAAACTGTTGAGCCGCAACCTGTATGTCTACGGTCTGGGCGGCATCGTCGCCCCGTTCGCCGGAATCAAGGCGATCGACCTGATCGTCCAATTCATCCCCGGGATGTCCTGATATGACGAATTTCGTCCGCCTGCACTGGGCGGCACTGCGTGCGCTGCTGGTGCTGACCGCGATCACCGGTCTGGCCTATCCCCTGTTCGTCTGGGCCGTCGCGCAGCTTCCGGGATTGCGGGAGCACGCCGAGGGGTCCATCCTCACCGCGGACGGTAAGCCGGTGGGCAGCAGGTTGATCGGCCAGTCCTTCACCGACTCCGGCGGCAACCCGTTGCCGCAATACTTCCAGAGCCGACCCTCGGCGGCCGGCGCCGGTTACGACCCGACCTCGTCGGGCGGCAGCAACCTGGGGCCGGAAAGCATCGTCGACGCGCCCGGCAAGCCGAGCCTGCTGACGCAGGTGTGTGCGCGCAGTGCCGCGCTGGGCAGGCTGGAGGGTGTCGACGGGTCGCGGCCGTTCTGCACCGGCGGCGGTGTGGGTGCGGTGCTGTCGGTGATCGGCCCGCGCGACGCGCGTGGAAACGTCATGCACCCGACCCGGGTGGTCAGCGTCAACGAGCCGTGCGGCTCGACGCCGGCGCCGTTCCTGACCCTCTACCAGGAGGTGCGCGTCGAATGCGCCCAAACCGGAGAGGACTACTCGATCGGACAGACCGTGCCCGTTCGCGGCGCCGCGCCCGCCAGCCCGGCCGTGCCGGCCGACGCGGTCACCGCCGGCGGCAGCGGCCTCGATCCGAACATCTCGACGGCCTACGCCGACATCCAAGTGGCGCGGGTCGCCCACGCCCGCCGTGTCAGCCCGGAACAGATCCGTGCGGTGGTGGCGGAGAACCGGAGCGGCCGCGCGCTGGGGTTTTTCGGTGAGCCGTGCGTCAATGTGCTGCAACTCAACCTGCAACTCGACCACCGGTATCCCGTCACGAGTTAGCGCCAAGGGGGATGATGGTTGGCGTGAGTGACGTCAACCTCCACGGCCGCCAACCCAGGCGGGGGGAGCTACGCATCTACCTCGGTGCCGCTCCGGGCGTGGGTAAGACGTATTCGATGCTGGGCGAGGCGCATCGGCGGCTGGAGCGGGGCACCGATCTGGTGGCGGGCGTGGTGGAAACCCATGGGCGTGCGAAAACCGCTGAGCTGCTTGAGGGCATCGAGATCATTCCGCCGCGCTATATCGAGTATCGCGGCGGCCGCTTCCCCGAGCTTGACGTGCCGGCCGTGCTGGCGCGCCGCCCGCAGGTCGTCCTCGTCGACGAACTCGCGCACACCAACGCGCCGGGCAGCAAGAACCCCAAGCGATGGCAGGACGTCGAGGAGTTGCTCGACGCCGGGATCACGGTGATCTCCACGGTCAACGTGCAGCACCTGGAAAGCCTCAACGACGTCGTCGCCCAGATCACCGGGATCGAGCAGAAGGAGACCGTCCCGGACCTGATCGTGCGGCAGGCCGCACAGGTCGAACTCATCGATATCACGCCAGAGGCGTTGCGGCGCAGGTTGTCTCATGGAAATGTTTACGCTCCCGATCGCATCGATGCGGCGTTGTCGAACTACTTTCGTCGCGGAAACCTCACCGCGCTAAGGGAACTGGCGCTGCTATGGCTCGCCGACCAGGTCGATACGGCGCTGGCAAAATACCGGGCCGAGAACAAGATCACCGACATGTGGGAGGCCCGCGAGCGGGTTGTCGTCGCGGTCACCGGTGGGCCCGAATCCGAGACGTTGGTGCGACGGGCGTCCCGGATCGCGTCGAAGTCCACCGCCGAGCTCATGGTGGTCCACGTCGTCCGCGGCGACGGCCTGGCCGGCCTGTCGGAATCCCGGATGGCCAAGATCCGCGAGTTGGCGACCAGCCTGGACGCTTCGCTGCACACCGTCGTCGGCGACGACGTGCCCACCGCCCTACTCGAGTTCGCGCGCGAGATGAACGCCACGCAGCTGGTGATCGGCACCTCGCGGCGGTCGCGCTGGGCGCGCCTGTTCGAGGAGGGCATCGGCCCGAGGATCGTCGAGCTGTCCGGCAAGATCGACGTGCATCTGGTCACCCACGAGGAGGCCAAGCGCGGATTTCGCACGGCCTCGCTCGCGCCGCGCGAACGAAGGGTGACGTCGTGGCTGGCGGCGCTCATCGTGCCGTCGATCATCTGCGCGATCACCGTCACGGCGCTGGATCCCTACCTGGACACCGGCGGCGAGAGCGCCTTGTTCTTTGTGGGGGTGCTGCTGGTCGGGTTGTTCGGAGGCGTTGCGCCCGCGGCGCTTTCGGCGATGCTGTCCGGGCTGCTGCTCAACTACTTTTTGATTGCCCCGCGGCACAGCTTCACCATCGCCGAACCCAACAGCGCCATCACCGAATTGGTGCTGCTGCTGATCGCGGTCGCGGTGGCGGTGCTGGTCGATTTCGCGGCCAAACGCACCCGGGAAGCCCGCCGCGCGTCGCAGGAGGCCGAGCTGCTGACCCTGTTCGCCGGTTCGGTGCTGCGCGGCGCCGACCTCGAAACGCTGCTCGAACGGGTGCGTGAGACGTACGCCCAGCGCGCGGTCGCGATGTTGCGCGGGGCCGGCGAGGAAGCGCGCGGCGGCACCACGAGCGACGTCGTCGCCTGTGTGGGCAGGGATCCCTGCGTCACCGTCGATTCCGCGGACACCGCGATCGAGGTCGGTGACGACGAATTCTGGATGCTGCTGGCGGGCCGAAAGCTCTCGGCGCGGGACCGGCGGGTGCTGTCCGCGGTGGCCAGGCAGGCGGCCGGTTTGATCAGGCAGCGCGAACTCGCCGAGGAGGCCAGCCGAACCGAGGCGGTCGTGCGGGCCGACGAACTGCGGCGCTCGCTGCTGTCCGCGGTCAGCCATGACCTGCGCACGCCGCTGGCGGCGGCCAAGGTCGCGGTGTCCAGCCTGCGCGCCGAGGACGTCGCCTTCTCCGCCACCGACACCGCGGAGTTGCTGGCGACGATCGAGGAGTCCATCGACCAACTCACCGCGCTGGTCGGCAACCTGCTCGATTCCTCGCGGCTGGCCGCTGGGGTGATCCACCCCGAGCTGAGCCGGGTGTACCTCGAGGAAACCGTGCAACGCGCGCTGGTCAGCATCGGCAAGGGCGCCACCGGCTATTTCCGGTCCGCCATCGACCGCGTCAAGGTGGACGTGGGCGACGCCATGGTGATGGCCGACGCCGGGCTGCTGGAGCGCGTGCTGGCCAACCTGATCGACAACGCGCTGCGCTACGCGCCCCACTGCCTGGTCCGGGTCAACGCCGGGCGGGTGGGCGATCGGGTGCTGATCAACGTCATCGACGAGGGCCCCGGAATCCCCCACGGGGCCGAGGAACAGATCTTCGAAGCGTTTCAGCGGCTCGGCGATCACGACAACACCACCGGCGTCGGTCTGGGGATGTCGGTGGCGCGGGGCTTCGTCGAGGCGATGGGCGGGACCATAACGGCCACCGACACTCCGGGAGGCGGGCTGACCGTGATCGTGGAAATGGCTGCGCCGTGACGCGCGCCGGCGACGATGCAGAGCGCAGCGATGAGGAGGAGCGGCGCATATGACCCGCGTATTGGTGATCGACGACGAGCCGCATATCCTGCGCGCGCTGCGCATCAACCTGTCCGTGCGGGGCTATGAGGTGGTCACCGCGTCGAGCGGCGCGGGCGCGCTGCGCGCCGCCGCCGAGCACAAGCCCGACGTAGTGATCCTCGACCTCGGCCTGCCCGACATCTCCGGGATCGACGTCCTGGCGGGTCTGCGCGGGTGGCTCACCGCACCGGTGATCGTGTTGTCCGCGCGCACCGACTCGTCGGACAAAGTGGAGGCGCTCGACGCCGGCGCCGACGACTATGTCACCAAACCCTTTGGGATGGACGAGTTCCTGGCCCGGCTGCGCGCGGCGGTCCGCCGTAACACCGCAGCATCCGAAGTCGAGCAGCCGGTGATCGAAACAGAGTCGTTCACGGTCGATTTGGCCGCCAAGAAGGTCAGCAAGAACGGCGGCGAGGTCCACCTCACCCCCACCGAGTGGGGAATGCTCGAGGTACTCGTGCGCAATCGCGGCAAGTTGGTCGGCCGCGAGGAGCTCCTCAAGGAGGTGTGGGGCCCGGCGTATGCCACCGAAACCCATTACCTACGGGTGTATCTCGCGCAGCTGCGCCGCAAGCTCGAAGACGACCCGTCGAACCCCAAACACCTGCTGACCGAGTCGGGCATGGGCTACCGCTTCGAGGTATGACGCCCGCGGTCGTCGACATAGTCCCATCCGCCACACGCGTCCCTCCGGAGCAGGACATGTCAATTGCCCACCTCCGAGCGACAACCCGCGGCCTCGCGCAACGCCAGCACGCGCTGATGAATTCGATGCTCGGTGCTGCGCGGCAGGTAGCCGGGGCCGTACCTTCCTCGCCCTAGTCGCCGTACCCGCCCACGACCGATCTCCCACCGCAGCGCGTCCGAAATCGCCTTCGACGGCCTGCCGTGCACCGAGAAGCGGTGCCAGTTCAAGGCTTCGATCAATTCGTCGATGGTTGCCGGCCCGTGAACGGCCAGCTGCATCGTGAGCACGTAACGCAGCTCGATGCCTTTGAGTGCATGGTTCATTCCGGGACGGTCGCACAGGGGTACGACACCGCCGAAGTTGTCGCTCGGAGGTGGGCAATTGACATGTCCTCCTCCGGAGGGGCGCATGTGGCGGGTGTGACTAAACCCGGCCTATTCGGCGATCGACAGCACGATGCCGTCCAAAATGTCGTGCTCGCTCACCGTCAACTCCTCGATACCCGCACGGGCGCGCAACTCGCGGGCCAACTCCTCCACCACAATCGCACCACCGCCGATCACGTCGGCCCGCCCCTCGTGCATCGGCGGCAGCGCAGCGCGCTCGGAGCGCGTCATCCCGATCAGCCGTTCACACACCGCCAACAGATCCGCACCGGCGACGCGTGAAAGATGAATGGCCGCAGAGTCATACGCCGGCAAGTCGTGCGCCAGCGCGGACAGGGTGGTCATCGTCCCGGCCAATCCGACCCACGTCCGCGCGCCCTCGACGGGCACCACGCCCAGCGCGACCTCGAGCCGCTCGCGCACCACCTGCCGGGCCGCCGCCACTTCCGCGGGCGTCGGCGGGTCCGAATGCAGGCAACGCTCGGTCAGCCGGACGCAGCCGATGTCGGCCGAGTAGCTGGCCACCACCGCCTCGCCCCCCCCGACGATTTCGGTGGAGCCCCCACCGAGGTCGACGACGACGAAAGGTCCGGCCCCACCGTCCAATTCGCCGACCGCGCCGCGGAACGACAGCTCGGCCTCCTCGGCGCCGCTGATGACCTCGGCCACCGCACCGGGCAGCACCGCGCCCAACACGTCGGCCGTCATCGCGAAGAAGTCGTCGCGGTTGGCGACATCGCGGGCCGCCGAGGTCGCCACCATCCGCACGCGCTCCACCCCATGCGTTTTCAGCAGCGCGGCGTAGTCCGCCAACGCGGCCCGGGTGCGGGCTATGGCCTCGGCCGCGAACTCGCCGGTCGCGTCGACACCCTGGCCGAGCCGCACGATCCGCGTCTCCCGATGCACGTCACGCAGCCGCCCCGACCCTTCAACATCGGCGATCAACAAGCGAATTGAGTTGGTACCGCAGTCGATTCCCGCGAGCCTGCCGTTCACCATTGGCCCTCCACCAAGATGCCCGCCATCGCGGGCTCGCCGGCCAGCATCGCCAGCGCCTCGTCGCCGAACGGATTCACGCCCGGCCCCTTGGCCAGCGAATGCGCGATCAGCACGTGCAGACACTTGACCCGGTCGGGCATCCCGCCGCCGGTGAAGGTCGTCCCCAACGATTCGATCGCGTCACGCTCGGCCAGATAGGACTCGTGCGCGCGCCGGTACGCGGCCGCCAGGTCCTCGTCGCGGCCCAGCCGCTCGGTCATCTCGCGCATCAATCCCGTCGTCTCGAGCCTGCTCGCCGCCGCCGTCAGCGCCGGATGTGTCAGGTAGTACAGCGTCGGAAACGGCGTTCCGTCAGGCAATTTCGGCGCGGTCTTCACCACGCCGGGTTCGCCGTTGGGACACCGGTAGGCGATTTCGAGCACCCCGCGCGGCTCCCGCCCGAGCTGGCGGGCCACCGCGTCCAGGTCGGCACGATCAACCACCGGGACCGGGGGAATTCGGCGCGGACGGACCCGGTTCGGCCGGCGGGGCCGGGGCTTCGGCGGGCGGCGGCGCGGGAGGCGGCGCGGCCGGCGGCAGGTGCGGGGCGTCGGCGATGGTGTGCCACAGCGACGTGTACCACGGGTCGTTGTTGACCGGTTTCGCCGACGGGGACCCCGGCTGGGTCGGCTCGGCCGCCGACGGGGGAAGCTGAACCTGGAACGGGATGTCGCCGGGCTTTACGAAGCCGAGCCGCTCGCGGGCCTGCGCCGCAATGTAGGCCGGGTCACCGAGTTTGGTCTTTCGCTGCTCCAAATCCGCGATCTGACGGCGCAGCGCCGCCTCGCTGGCGGCCAGCTGATTCATCTCGGTGCGCTGCGCGAAATAGGTGCGCACCGGTCCGGCGATCGTCAGCGTCAGCACGCAGATCACCGCGGCCAGCACCGCCGCGCGTCGCGCGGTGAAACCGAGCCGTTGCTCGGAGCGCTGCTCAACCGATTCGGCGGCCTGCCGGGCGATGGGTTCGACGACATGCTCTTGCTGCGCGGTGTTGCGGCCGCCGTGGTTGGCCGTGGGCGATGTCCGCGCGGACGGCTTCGACGACGGCTTGGCCGACCGAGGGCGCCGAACCGAAGCGCCGGCCTTCCCCGGACGCGATGCCGGGGAACGCCGCTTCGGATCCGGCTTGCTGGGCAAGCTATTTGGCCTCCGGCGGCGTATACCGCGGGAAGGCGAGATCGCCGGCGTAGCGGGCGGCATCGCCGAGCGCCTCCTCGATCCGCAGCAGCTGGTTGTATTTGGCGACGCGCTCGCTGCGGGCGGGCGCACCGGTCTTGATCTGCCCGCTGCCGACGGCCACCGCCAGGTCGGCGATCGTGGTGTCCTCGGTCTCGCCGCTGCGATGGCTCATCATCGTGCGGTAGCCGCTGTGATGGGCCAGCGCGACGGCGTCGAGCGTCTCGGTCAGCGTGCCGATCTGATTCACCTTGACCAGCAACGCGTTTGCCACACCCTTGTCGATACCCTCTTCCAGGCGTTCGGGATTGGTGACGAAGATGTCGTCGCCGACGATCTGCAGCCGGTCACCGATGGCCGCGGTCAGGGTCGCCCAGCCATCCCAATCGTCTTCCGACAGTGGGTCTTCGATGGACACCAGCGGATAAGACCCGAGCAGCCCGGCGTAGAACTCCGTCATCTGCTCCGCGGTGCGGGTGCTGCCCTCGAATTTGTAACCCGTCCCGTCGGTGAAGAACTCGGTGGCCGCCGCGTCGAGGGCCAGCGCCACGTCGGCGCCGAGTTTGAAGCCGGCCGAGTCGATGGCCCGGCTGATCAGGTCCAGTGCCGCGGTGGTGCCCGCCACGTCGGGGGCGAAGCCGCCCTCGTCGCCCAGGCCCGTGCTCAAGCCCTCCTTCTTGAGCACCGATTTCAGCGAGTGATACACCTCGGCGCCCCAGCGCAGCGCCTCGGCGAAGCTGGGCGCGCCGATCGGCGCCACCATGAACTCCTGGATGTCGACGGCGGTGTCGGCGTGCGCGCCGCCGTTGAGAATGTTCATCATCGGCACCGGCAGGATGTGCGCGTTCGGGCCGCCGAGGTAGCGGAAAAGCGGCAACTCGGCGGAATCGGCGGCCGCCTTGGCCACGGCCAGCGACACACCCAGGATCGCGTTGCCGCCCAGCCTCGACTTGTCGGGCGTGCCGTCCAGGTCCAGCAGCGCCTGGTCGACCAGCCGCTGATCGTCGGCGTTGAGGCCGATCACCGCCGGGCCGATCTCGTCCAGCACGGCCTGCACGGCCTTCTGCACACCCTTGCCGGCGTAGCGCTCGCCACCGTCGCGCAACTCGACGGCCTCGTGCTCACCCGTCGACGCGCCCGACGGCACCGCCGCGCGGGCAAAGGTCCCGTCGATCAGGGCAATCTCGACCTCGACTGTCGGGTTGCCGCGGGAATCGAGGATCTCGCGGGCCCCGACCTGCTCGATAATCGGCACTGGGGTTCTCCTTGTTCGCGTAAGGCCTGGGTCAGCGATACATCCTGCTATAGCGGGTGACCTTTCGCGTAAGCGGTCGCCCAATCCCGGACCGCCCGGGCGTAGACCCCGGAATTGTTGTAGGCCCGCAGCGCGGTGATCCAGCCCCGCGGCGTCGCGAGATCCTTTCCGCGCCAACACAGGTAGCCCGCCGCGGCGAGCGCCGCGTCGTCGATGTTGTCGGGGCTGACGCGGCCGTCGTTGTGAGCGTCGACACCATAGAGCCGCCACGTCTCGGGGATGAACTGCATCGGCCCCATGGCACGCGTCACGCCGTCGCCGTCGGTGAGGTCCTCGTCGGTGTCGACGATGCGCAGCGTCCCGCCGCTGCCGTCGAGCCGGACACCGCGGATCGGCGGGCTGACGTCCCCGTTGGGGGCCAGCGTGGCGCCGCGGTAGGTGCCGTGGTGGCTCTCGACCTGTCCGATGCCCGCCAGCGTGGTCCAGGCGATGTGGCACTTCGGGTTCTCGACTTCGGCGACCCGGGCCGCGTACGCGTAGGCCTCGAGCGCGATCAGCGGGATCTCCAAGGCCGCCGACCGTGGTTGGGCCCAGTCGCGCAACTGTTCCGCGGGCCGACCGCTGGCGTGCGTGTCCACCGGCGGCACCGGGTCGCCCGCGGGGGGCGGCACGCCGTCGGGGATGAACAGGCTGAGTTGCCACGTGCAACTGGAGGCCAGAACGATCGCGGTCGCGCCGATCACGGCGGCCGCGCGCATCCAACGCCTCGGCGACACCATGCTTTCCTGAGCTCCCCTAAACTCGCCTGCACCAACTTCCGCCACACCATCGTCCCATGCGTTCGGGGACTGCTCGGTCGCGTCGGGCCTCGGCGCACCGGCGTCGTGCCGGGTTCAGCTAATTACCGATTAGCTGCTGGCCGCCTTGGCTAGCGCGGTCAGACCAACGCCGACCACGGGGATTCGCAACCTCATCCGCGATATTACCGACGGGCCGAGGACAAATCCGGCAAACACCGCGGCGATCGCTCTCTCCGATGACGGCGGGCGGGAAATATCCGTGGCGCGCCCGCCCGCGAGGCGTCGTCGCGCGCTCAGGCCTCGTCGGCAACGGCGTCGGTGGCGGCCTCCTTGGGGGCCGAGTCACCCGTCGGCCAGTGCTCGCGCCACTCCTTTTCGGAGACTTCACCGAGCGGGGCCACGTCGAACTCGTCGGGGACGTCTCCCCCGCGGCGCGCCGTGGCGATCGCCCGTTCCGCACCACGAACCGTGTCGACGAAGTCCAGAACCGCTGTGCGCAGAGCGCTTTCGGCATCGACATCGGCCGACACGCGGATCGAGGTGATTTCGTCGGGGATCAGGTCGGCGGGCACACCGGCTTTGCCGGCGCGCTGAATCACCTTCTGGGCGAGCGCCAGCGCGGGCTGCCCCGTGTGCACATCGTCCATCACCGATTTGCGCGGCTTTTCGGACGCCTTGCGCTCTTCCCACTGGGCCAACTGCTCTTCGAGCGAAATCGATTGCCCGGCAAGCACTCCCGGGACCCGATTGCCCAGTTTGCGCATCAGGGCGCCGGCGACGTCATCGATGGTGAAGGCGGACTGCGGCGCCTCCTCGGCGATGCGGGCGTGGAAGAGGACTTGCAGCAGCACGTCGCCGAGCTCGTCGCGCAGCGCATCGGCGTTGCCGCTGCCCACCGCGTCCAGCAGCTCGTAGGTTTCCTCCAACAAAAACCTGCGCAGCGAATCGTGGGTTTGCTCACTCTCCCAGGGCCCGGCGGTGCGCAGTTTGTCCATCATGGCCACGGCGTCGACCAGCCGTTCGCCGCGCGGCGTCTCGGGCGCCGAGATCAGCCGGGCCCCGGCCGCCAGGCGGGCGGTCACGGCCGGGTGGTCGGGGTCGGACGACAGCAGCACCGGCGCGTCCGCACCGGAGTGCACCGGACGCGCCGCCGACAACGACCAGGGCACCGCGACGGGCATCTCCTCGGTGTACTGCACCTCACCGGCGAGATGCTCGATGGCTTCGATGGGGACCAGCGACGGGCGGCGGGGGTCGAACAACACGACGATCATTACCGCCCCTCACTCGTCATCGATGCAGGCAGTTCACTCGTTATACCAATATCCGTCTGAGCTTTGCCCTGCAGTGCGGTCACCAGGTTTGCCACCATCTGCACCAGCTCGACGTCGCGCAGCCGCGGCGCGCCCACCCCGCCGGCGCGCGGGATGGGGACCTGCACGGTGGAGGTCGTGGCGCGGTAACTCGCCGCCGGATACATCCGCTTGAGCCGCACCTGCGCCGAATCCGGCAGCGTCATCGGCGAGAGCCGCACGGTGGCCGCCGACGGCGCCGACACCTCGGTGATGCCCGCGGCGCGGCACAGCAGCCGCAGCCGGGCCACCGCCACCAGCCGCAGGGCCGGCTCGGGCAGCGCTCCGTAACGGTCGACGAGTTCCTCCACGACCGCGTCGATCTCGCCGTCGGAGGCCGCCGCGGCCAGCCGGCGGTACGCCTCGAGCCGCAGCCGGTCGCTGGCGATGTAGTCCGGCGGCAGGTGCGCATCGACCGGCAGGTCGATGCGCACGTCCTTCGGCTCCTCGGCCGTCGTGACGGTGTGGCCGTCGGCGGCCGCGCGGTAGGCCTCCACGGCCTCGCCCACCAGGCGGACGTACAGGTCGAAGCCGACGCCGGCGACGTGCCCGGACTGCTCGACGCCCAACACGTTTCCGGCGCCGCGGATCTCGAGGTCCTTCATCGCGACCGCCATGCCAGCGCCGAGCTCGTTGTTCTGCGCGATGGTGGCCAGCCGGTCGTAGGCGGTCTCCGTCAGCGGCGCATGCGGCGGATACAGGAAGTAGGCGTAGCCGCGCTCCCGGCTGCGGCCGACCCGGCCGCGCAGCTGGTGCAGCTGCGACAGGCCGAAGGTGTCGGCGCGCTCGACAATCAGCGTGTTGGCGTTGGAGATGTCCAGCCCGGTCTCCACGATCGTGGTGCACACCAGGATGTCGTATTCGCGGTTCCAGAACCCCTGCACCGTGCGTTCCAGCCGTTCTTCGGGCATCTGCCCGTGCGCGACGACCACCCGCGCCTCGGGCACCAGCTCCCGGATCTTCGCCGCCGTCCGGTCGATGGAGCTGACCCGGTTGTGCACGTAGAAGACCTGCCCGTCGCGCAGCAGCTCGCGCCGCAAGGCGGCCGCGACCTGCTTGTCGTCGTGCGGGCCGACGTAGGTCAGCACCGGGTAGCGCTCCTCGGGCGGGGTCAGGATCGTCGACATCTCGCGGATCCCGGCCAGGCTCATCTCCAGCGTGCGCGGGATCGGGGTGGCGCTCATGGTCAGCACGTCGACGTGGGTGCGCAGCGACTTGATGTGCTCCTTGTGCTCGACGCCGAACCGCTGCTCCTCGTCGACGACCACGAGGCCGAGGTCCTTCCAGCGCACCCCCGTCTGCAACAGCCGGTGCGTGCCGATCACCACGTCCACCGACCCGTCGGCCAGGCCCTCGATCACGGCCTTGGACTCGGCGGGGTCGGTGAACCGGGACAGGCCCTTGACGGTCACCGGGAACCCGGTCATCCGGTCGGTGAAGGTCTGCAGGTGCTGGTCTGCCAGCAGCGTGGTGGGCACCAGCACGGCCACCTGCTTGCCGTCCTGGACCGCCTTGAACGCCGCCCGCACCGCGATCTCGGTCTTGCCGTAGCCCACGTCGCCACAGATCACCCGGTCCATGGGGATCGGCTTTTCCATGTCCCCCTTGACCTCGGTGATCGCGGTCAGCTGGTCGACCGTCTCGGTGTACCCGAACGCGTCTTCCATCTCGGCCTGCCACGGGGTGTCCGGGCCGAACGCGTGCCCGGGGCTGGCCTGTCGCTTGGCGTACAGGGACACCAGCTCGCCGGCGATCTCGCGCACCGCGCGGCGCGCCTTGGTCTTGGTGTTGACCCAGTCGCTGCCCCCGAGCTTGCTCAGCGCCGGCGCCTGCCCGCCGACGTACCGCGACAGCTGATCCAGCGAATCCATTGGGACATAAAGCTTGTCTGTATTTTTGGCCGCGCCACCACGGTTCTTGCTGGACGCGTACTCCAGCACCAAATACTCGCGCCGGGCGCCGCCGACGGTGCGCTCGACCATCTCCACGAACCGGCCGATGCCGTGCTGATCGTGCACGACGAGATCACCGGCGGTCAGCGCCAACGGGTCAACGGTGTTGCGCCGCTTGGCCGCCAGGCGCTTGCCCTCGACGGCGGCGACCCGGCTGCCGGTGAGGTCGGTCTCGGTGATCACCACCAGCGTGGCGCCGGGGATGATGACGCCGTCGTGCAGCGGGCCCTTGAGCACGCCGACTATCCCCTTTTTCGGCCGAACTTGGCCTGCGGCCCCGGATTCCAGCATGGCGGCGGGCGTGTCGCATTCGGCCAGCCGTTCCACCACGCGGTGCGCGGTGCCGGCGCCCGGGGCGACGACGACGGCGTAGCCGCCGGTGCTGACGTGCGCGCGCAGCATCGCGAAGATGCCGTCGATGTCGTGCTGATGGCCGCGCGCCGAGGGCGCCGCCCGGATGTCCAGCTCGACGGCCGACTCGTCGGACAACTGGCTCAACGTCCACCACGGATGCCCGCCCTTGGCGGCCGCGGCCCGCACGTCGTCCAGCTCGGCGAATCCCGATCCGCCGAATTGCGCGACGTCGACGGGGGCGTCCGTGCCCATGGCGGCCGCCGACCACGAGGCTTCGAGGAATTCGCTGCCGGTCTTGATCAGGTCGGCGGCGCGGGTGCGGATCTTCTCGGGGTCGCACAACAGGATCGGGGTGCCCTGCGCCAGTTGGTCGGTCAGCAGCACGTGCTCGCCGGGCCGCAGCACGGGCAGCAGGGCCTCCATGCCGTCGACCGCGATGCCCTCGGCGAGCTTGGCCAGCATGTCGGTGACGCTGCCGGTGATCGCGGGCTCGGTCGCCGGGTGCCGCGCGGACAGCTCGGCGGCCCGTTGCCGCACCTCCACCGTGAGCAGCAGCTCGCGGCAGGGCACCGCGATCAGGGTGTCGACCTCGATCTCCGGGATCGAACGCTGATCGGCGACGGAGAACATCCGCATCTCGCTGACCTCGTCACCCCAGAACTCGATGCGCACCGGGTGCTCGGCCGTCGGCGGGAAGACGTCGAGAATCCCGCCGCGCACGGCGAACTCGCCGCGCCGGCCCACCATGTCGACCCGGGTGTAGGCCAGCTCGACCAGCCGGGCGATCACGTCCTCGAATTCGACTTCCGCACCGACGCTCAACGTGACCGGCTCGATCAGGCCGAGCTGCGGTGTCATCGGCTGCAGCAGCGAGCGGGCCGCGGTGACCACGACCTGAAGGGGAGGGCCCAGCCGCGCGTCGTCGGGGTGGGCCAGGCGGCGCAGCACGGTCAGCCGGGCGCCGACGGTGTCGACGCCCGGCGAGAGGCGCTCGTGCGGCAGCGTCTCCCAGGACGGGAAGACCGCGACGGCATCGCCGAAGACGCCGCGCAGTTCAGCGGTCAGGTCGTCGGCTTCGCGCCCGGTCGCGGTGACTACCAGCAAAGGACCCAACCGCGCCAGCGCGCTGGCCACGAACAACCGTGCGCTGGCTGGACCCACCAGGTGCAGCTCGGCCGGCGACGCGGCCGCGCTGTCGATCAGCTGCTGGAAGGTCGGCGCGGTGAGCGCCAATTCAACGAGCCCCGCGATCGGGGTTTCTGGGCGAGCAGCCCCCGGTGCGGTCATGATGGATTCCATTCTAGGGCGGCTTGCCCGGCTCCTTCCTCCCGCCGACGCGGCGCTCGCCGTCGCCGGGCGGGGGGACCGCCGGACACGCCGATCCGCGTCAATATCGGGCTCGGCGTCGTCAAGGGATCGTCAAGAAAGCTCTACGCGTGCGCCCGCGGGCGCACGTTGGATTCATGACATTGCTGGACATTCTGCCGTCGCTCGGCCACGCGGCTCCGCCGCGCTTCGACCCGGCGATCTGGCCGCTGACCGCCCATCCCGACGAGGAGGGCAGGCTGTGCGTCGGCGGTGTGGCGCTGGCCGATATCGCCGACGAATTCAACACCCCGGCCTACGTGATCGACGAAGCCGACTTCCGGCATCGCGCCCGCCGCTATCGCAAGACGCTAGGCGGCGCTGGGAACACAGTGGTCGTCTACGCCGGCAAGTCGCTGCTGACCACCGCGGTGGCCCGCTGGGCCCGCGACGAGGGCCTCGGCGTCGACGTCTGCTCGGCCGGTGAACTGGCCACGGCCCTGGCCGGCGGCGTGGACCCGGCCCGCATCGTCATGCACGGCAACGCGAAATCGCCCGACGAGCTGCGCGACGCCGTGGGCGCCGGGGTGGGGCGCATCGTGGTGGACTCCTGCATGGAGATCGCCTACCTCGCCGGGCTGGCGCGGCGGCGCCAGCGGGTGCTCATCCGGGTGACGCCCGACATAGACATCCACGGGCACCGCGCCGTCACCACCGGCGTCAGCGACCAGAAGTTCGGCTTCACGCTCGCCGGCGACCACGCCGCCGACGCCGTGGCCCGCGTGCTGGCGCACCCCATGCTCGACCTGGTCGGCCTGCACTGCCACATCGGCTCGCAGGTCAGCGACGCCGCCCTGTACGGCGAGGCCATTCGGCGGATGATCGCCGCAATGGCCGACATCCGGGCCCGGCACGGCGTCATCCTCACCGAGCTGAACATCGGTGGCGGACATGCGATCCCATACGTCCCCGGCGACCGCGAGCTGGATCTCGACGAGCTGGCCGCGGCGATCGAGGACGCCCTCGACGAGGCCTGCGCCGCCGAGCAGTTCCCCCGCCCGCAGATCGTGGTGGAACCGGGCCGGGCCATCAGCGGCCGCGCCGGCGTGACCCTGTATCGGGTGCGCTCGGTGAAGACGCAATGCGGCGGTCGCACCTTCGTCGCCGTCGACGGCGGCATGAGCGACAACCCGCGGGTGGCGCTGTACGGCGCGCAGTACGCCGTCGCGCTGGCCAACCGGCATCCGCTGGGGCTCAAGCAAACCGTCACCGTGGCCGGCCGGCACTGTGAATCGGGCGACGAGATCGCCCGCGACATCGAGTTGCCGGCGGATCTGCGCCCCGGCGACCTGCTGGCCGTGGCGTGCACCGGCGCCTACCACCACAGCATGGCGTCCAACTACAACATGGTCGGCAGGCCGTCGCTGGTGGCCGTCAAGGATGGCCGGGCCCGCGAACTGGTTCGCCGCGAGACCGTCGCCGACCTGATGGCGCGTGACTGCGGGTAGCCCGTCGCGGTCTACTCGTCGGGCGTAACGCCACGGCGAAAATTCCGACCGATTATCGCCGTGCCGTTACGCGCGCGAAGCGGTCTACTCGTCCTGCAGGCGGGGGTCGGCCTCCAGCCCGATCAGCCCGTTCCACATGAGGTTGACCAGGTGCGCGGCCACCACTTCCTTCTTGGGCTCGCGGGTGTCGAGCCACCACTGCGCGGTCATGGACACCGAGCCCACCAGCGCCTGGGCGTAGAGAGGAGCCAGGCCCGGATCCAGGCCGCGACGGGAGAAATCACCGGCCAGGATGGAGCTGACCTGGTTGACGGCGTCGTTGAGCAGGCTCGAGTAGGTGCCCGAGCTGATCGCGGCCGGCGAGTCGCGGATCATGATCCGGAAGCCGTCGGTGCGCTCTTCGACGTAGGTGAGCAGGGCAAGGGCGACCCGCTCGACCCGCACCCGGGAGCGGTTGTTGGTCAGCGACGAGGTGATGCCGTCCAGCAGCGCCGACATCTCCCGGTCGACGACCACGGCATAGAGGCCCTCTTTGCCCCCGAAATGCTCGTAGACGACCGGCTTGGACACGTTGGCCCGCAGCGCGATCTCCTCGATCGAGGTGCCTTCATACCCGCGCTCGGCGAACAGCGAACGCGCGATGCCGATGAGTTGTTGGCGGCGTTCGGTGCCGGTCATCCGCGCGCGCGGCGCCCGCACCTCTTTGTCGGGTCCTTTTTGCGTTTGGGGGTCCAGCACGGCCACGTCAATCAGCGTATCGGGCGGTGGGCGGTTCGGTGGGCCGCAAGCGCCCCGCATCGTCATCCGACTAAGCCGACTAAAGTCTTCTTGGCGATCCGTCGTGGTGTAATCGGCAGCACCTCTGATTTTGGTTCAGATAGTTCAGGTTCGAGTCCTGGCGACGGAGCTTCCTCCGAATCGGGCGCGGGTCTCCCGCGGCTCGATTTTTTGCCTTCACCGCAGATGAGGTGACACGCTTGACGGCGTGTCGGCGCTTCCGCGCGCAGCCCGCGCGGGACGAACCCGAAAAGGAGGGTTGATGTCGTCTCCTGGTGATACCGCGGTCGTGGTGCTCGCGGCCGGGCCCGGCACCCGGATGCGGTCGGACACCCCGAAGGTGCTGCACACCATCGGCGGGCGCAGCATGCTGTCCCACCTCCTGCACGCGATCGCCAAGGTGGCGCCGCAGCACCTGGCCGTGGTGCTGGGCCACGATCACGAGCGCATCGCCCCGCTCGTCGCCGACTGGGCCGACGCCCTCGGACGCCCCATCGACGTGGCCCTGCAGGACCGGCCGCGGGGCACCGGCGACGCCGTCCTGTGCGGCCTGTCCGCGCTGCCCGAGGACTACGCCGGGGTGGTCGTCGTCACCTCGGGCGACACCCCGCTGCTGGACGCCGACACCCTCGCCGACCTCATCGCCGCCCATAGCGCGGCGCCGGCCGCGGCCACGGTGCTGACCACGACGTTGAGCGACCCCAGCGGCTACGGCCGCATCCTGCGCACCCAGGACAACCAGGTCACGGCGATCGTGGAGCACGCCGACGCCACCGAATCCCAGCGCGAGATCCGCGAGGTCAACGCCGGCGTCTACGCCTTCGACATCGCGGCGTTGCGCTCGGCGCTGAACCGGTTGAGCTCCAACAACGCCCAGCAGGAGCTGTATCTGACCGACGTCATCGCCATCCTGCGCGGCGACGGCCTGGCGATCCACGCCCGCCACGTCGACGACAGCGCGCTGGTGGCCGGCGTCAACAACCGGGTCCAGCTCGCGCAGCTGGGCGCCGAGCTCAACCGGCGCATCGTCGCCGCCCACCAGATGGCCGGCGTCACCATCGTCGACCCGGCCACCACCTGGATCGACGTCGACGTGACGATCGGCCGCGACACCGTGATCCACCCCGGGACTCAGCTGCTGGGCCGCACCCAGGTCGGCGGGCACTGCGTCGTTGGCCCGGACACCACCCTGACCGACGTCAGCGTCGGCGACGGCGCCTCGGTGGTGCGGACCCACGGCACCTCGTCGTCCATCGGCGCCGGGGCCACCGTCGGCCCGTTCACCTACCTGCGGCCCGGCACCGTGCTGGGCGACGACGGCAAGCTGGGCGCGTTCGTCGAGACCAAGAACTCCACCATCGGCACCGGCTCCAAAGTGCCGCACCTGACCTATGTCGGGGACGCCGACATCGGCGAGCACAGCAACATCGGCGCGTCCAGCGTGTTCGTCAACTACGACGGCGAATCCAAGCGGCGGACCACCATCGGTTCGCACGTCCGCACCGGGTCGGACACCATGTTCGTGGCTCCGGTGACGGTCGGCGACGGCGCCTACACCGGCGCGGGCACCGTGGTGCGCAACGACGTCCCGCCGGGAACGCTGGCGGTCTCCGCAGGTCCGCAACGCAACATCGAGGGCTGGGTGCACCGCAAGCGCCCCGGCAGCGCCGCCGCGCAAGCGGCCGAGGCCGCCGAAAAGGCCACCGGCCAGCCGCCCGCCGCAGAAACCGAACAGACATCGTGACGTCGGTAGCTGGCAACCCGGCCACATTTCCGTACGATTCGCTTCGTACGATGGGCACTTCCATTGGGATCCGAACGGCAAGGGCAGCACGGTGAGCCACGACTGGACCGATAACCGCAAAAATTTGATGCTCTTCTCCGGTCGGGCGCACCCCGAGCTGGCCGAGCAGGTGGCCAAGGAGCTCGACGTCCACGTCACCGCGCAGACCGCGCGCGAGTTCGCCAACGGCGAGATCTTCGTCCGGTTCCACGAATCGGTCCGCGGGTGCGACGCCTTCGTGTTGCAGTCGGCGCCGGCGCCGGTGAACAACTGGCTGATGGAACAGCTCATCATGATCGACGCGCTCAAGCGGGGCAGCGCCAAGCGGATCACCGCCGTCATGCCGTTCTACCCCTACGCCCGCCAAGACAAGAAGCACCGCGGCCGCGAACCGATCTCGGCGCGCCTGGTCGCCGACCTGCTCAAGACCGCCGGCGCCGACCGGATCGTGACCGTCGACCTGCACACCGATCAGATCCAGGGCTTCTTCGACGGGCCCGTCGATCACATGCGCGGGCAGAACCTGCTCACCGGCTACATCCGGGACAACTACCCCGACGGCAACATGGTGGTCGTCTCCCCCGACTCCGGCCGGGTGCGCATCGCCGAAAAATGGGCCGACGCCCTGGGCGGTGTCCCGCTGGCGTTCATCCACAAGACCCGCGACCCGCGGGTGCCCAACCAGGTGGTGTCCAACCGCGTCGTCGGTGAGGTGGCGGGACGCACCTGCGTTTTGATCGACGACATGATCGACACGGGTGGCACCATCGCCGGCGCGGTCAAGCTGCTGCACGACGACGGCGCGGCCGACGTGGTGATCGCCGCGACGCACGGTGTGCTCTCCGACCCGGCGGCCGAGCGGCTGGCCGGCTGCGGCGCCCGGGAGGTGATCGTGACGAACACCTTGCCGATCGGTGAGGAGAAGCGTTTCCCGCAGCTGACGGTCCTGTCCATCGCGCCACTGCTGGCCAGCACCATCCGTGCTGTGTTCGAAAACGGCTCGGTCACAGGGCTGTTCGACGGGGACGCCTAAATGGCCGACACCGTCATCTACCACAACCCCCGCTGCAGCACCTCCCGCAAGACACTGGACCTGTTGCGCGACAGCGGCCTTGAGCCCGAAGTCGTCGAGTACCTGAAGAACCCACCGTCGCGTGCCGAGCTGGTGAAGATGATTCGCGACGCCGGCATCGACGTGCGTACGGCGGTGCGCAAGCGTGAATCGCTGTATGAGGAGCTCAATCTCGCCGACGCGACCGATGAACAATTGCTCGACGCCATGGTCGAACACCCGATCCTGATCGAACGGCCCTTCGTCGTCACGACGAAGGGCACTCGGCTGGCCCGCCCGATCGACGCGGTCCGCGAGATTCTGTGAATCGGTTCGGCAGCTGCGCGGCCGGTGCCGCGATAGTTGCACTGGCCGTGTCGGCCGCCGGGTGCGCCCCGAAAGCTCCTGACTATCAATCGATCTTGTCGAAGACGCCGACGACCTCTACCACCACCCCGACGGCAAAGCCGGTCCCCCTGTCGCAGTATCTGCAAAGCATCGGGGTTACCGGCCAACCCGTGGCACCGGGATCCGTTCCCGGCCTGACGATCTCGATCCCGACGCCGCAGGGCTGGGCGCCGTTCACCAGTCCCAACATCACACCGCAAACCTTGATCATCTCCAAGGGCGGTAAATTTCCGACGGCGCGGCTGGTGGTCTTCCAGCTGAACGGGGATTTCGACCCGGCCGAAGTCATCAAGCACGGCAACGACGATGCGCACCTATTCGAGAACTTCAAGCAGCTGGACGCCTCGGGCGCGCCGTACAACGGCTTCCCGTCGTCGATGATCCAGGGCAGCTACGACCTCGACGGTATGCGGCTACACAGCTGGAACCGAATCGTCATCCCCACCGGGCCGCCGCCGGACCGCAAGCGCTACCTGGTGCAGCTGACCATCACCAGCATGGCCAACCAGGCCGCCGCGGAGTCGACGGACATCGACGCGATCATCCGCGGATTCGTCGTCGCGGCGAAATAGATTCAGGAGCGACGGCCCGCTTCCTGCACCAACTGGACCCGGGATGTCAGGCCGAGCTTCGAGTAGACGTGGGTGAGGTGCGTCTGAACGGTGCGCGGCGAGATGAAAAGCCGCGCGCCGATGTCCTTGTTGCCCAGTCCTTCACGGACCAGGCGTACAACATCGTTTTCCATGGGCGTCAGCGATTCCCAGCCGCTACTCGGGCGTTTGCGTTCGCCATGCCCGCGTTGCGCGTAGGCGATCGCCTCTTTGGTGGACAGTGCGGCGCCCTCGTCCCATGCGGCGTCAAAGACATTCTGCCCCAATCCTTCTCGTATGGCCGCTACCGCCGAGTCGTAGCCCTCCTGATACAACGCAAAGCGGGCATGACCCATGCGCTCGCGGATCGCGGCGGACGCGCCGAGCAGGCGGGCCCCGTATGAATGGGTGCCGACGTCGGCCGCCAATCGGACGAGGCATTCCAACGCGTCGGCCACCCGCAGATATCCCTGGGTGCGGGCGGCGATCACGAGGGCTTCGTGTGCGTCGCGCTCGGCCTGGTCGAGATCGCCCTGGGCTAACGCGATGTGCGCCCGCACCGTTCGCGCACCCATTTGGTGCCAACCCGGGACCACCGCGACGGTGTCATCGACCCAACGGCGGGCGGCGGCGACGTCACCGCATGCCAGCGCGGCCTCAGCCATCGGATTGAAACACCTCGCGTAGAGCTCGCGCGCCGGAACCGTATGCCGCCACGCCTCTTCGGCGGCCTGCCGTGCGCCCGCGGCATCGCCGGTAATCAGGGCCGCATACGCAAACATCGCATACATGGTGTCTCCGTAGAGTCCACCCATGGCCTCGGCGGCATTGAGTGCGGATTGCGCAGACGTTAGCAGGGTGGCCGCCCGCCCCTGGAAGGCGAGCACCTGTCCATAGCCCACTTGACCGAAGACCGTCATCGGGAGATCGCGGGCAGCCTCTGCTTCCTCGGCCAACGCATGCAGGACCTCTTGCGCCTCGGTGAGATTGCCCTGCATGCACAGCGCCAGGCCCAACCACGTCCGACAGTTCCGGGAGAAGAACCGATCGCCGAGCGCGTCAGCAAGGTCACGTCCTTCTTCCGCCGCCGCCCGCATCGGAATAGGTTCACCTGCATAGCAATTCGTCACCGCCAGATAGGCAAGAGTCTGACACAGACTCCACCGATCATCGATCGCACGAACCAGGTCGATGGCCTCGTCAACGTAGGATTCGAGTTTGTCGACCTCGTAGAGTGCCAACGCGCCCCGCCCCACCAGGGCCAGGGCGAGCAACGCCGGGACGTCGAGCTCACGAGCGATCGCCAACGCCTCGCGGGAACGGTCCACATCCCCGCGGGCCCCCGCCCACGCGCACAGCACACCGTGATAGGCGACCCCGCGCACCCAGGCCGCGGGCGTGACGTGCGATCGCGTTTCGTCGGTCAATAGCGCGTCGAACCCCGCCAGTCCTTCCCGGAACCGCCCGCAGCGGATCCAGACCTGCTGTACCGCGGACACCAGCTCCAGCGCAATCTCCGGCTCGGATTTCTCCAGGCTCCAGCTGTAGGCGGCTCGCAGGTTGTCGATTTCGCTTTGCGCCCAATTCAACAGCGCCTCAAGGCCGCTCAACCCATGTGACTCTAAGTCAATGGCCCTGGCCGTGTAGTAGTCGCGGTGGCGCGTGCGAACCTCGTCGGCCTCACCGGACTCACCAAGCTTTTCCTGGGCGTACTGGCGCACCGTCTCCAGCAAGCGGTAGCGCATCCCGTCGGCGGTGTCGTCGGCGACGACGAGAGATTTGTCGACCAGCAAGCTCAATTGATCCAGCAGCTGGTAGCTTTCGACATCGCTGTCGGCGCCGACGGCTTGGGCAGCATCCAGGTCGAAACCGCCGGCGAACGCGGCCAGCCGCCGAAACAGCACCTGCTCCGGTTCCGTCAGTAGCGCGTGCGACCAATCCACCGAGGCTCGCAGCGTCTGCTGGCGGCGCACCGCGGTGCGCGCACCCCCGGTGAGCAACCGGAACCGGTCATGCAGGCTGTCCACGATCTGATGCAACGACAGCGCCCGAACCCGCGCGGCGGCGAGCTCGATCGCCAATGGCATGCCGTCCAGACGCTCGCAGATCTGCTCGAGCAGTGCCCGGTTTTCCTCTGTCACAACGAATTCGGGGCGAGCACGCCGCGCCCGGTCGATGAACAATTCGATGGCCTCGTCGGCAAGGGACAACGACGGAACCCGCCAGCTCAACTCCCCGGGCAAGCCCAGCGGCTCGCGGCTGGTGGCCAGGATCGTCAATCGTGGGCAGGCCGCCAGCAATTCGACGACCATCGCGCCGCACGCGTCAAGCAGGTGCTCACAATTGTCGAGCAACAGCAATACCTTCTTGTCGCCGAAGAACCGAACGAGCAGATCCATGGTGGAGCGGCCCGGTTGATCGGGCAGTCCGAGCGTGCGGGCCACGGTCACCGGCGCCACTTCGGGGATGGTGATCGGCGCGAGGTCGACGTACCAGACCCCATCGGAGAAGTCCGCGGCCACTCGTGCGCCGCTTTCGACGGCCAGCCTGGTCTTTCCCGCGCCGCCGGCTCCGGTCAGCGTCACCAGCCGGTTGGCGGTGACGATGTCCCGCAACTCGCCCAGTTGCGCTTGGCGGCCGACAAAGCTCGTCAACTGGGCGGGAAGGTTCTGCGCCACAACAGCTGTGCGGACGCGCAGCGGCGGGAACTCGTTGCGCAGATCGGGATGACACACCTGCACGACCCGTTCGGGACGCGGGAGGTCTCGCAAGGGATGGCTGCCCAGATCGGCCAGCCAGACGTCCTCGGGAAGGCGGTCGACGACCAGCGATTCGGTCACCCCCGACAACACCGTCTGACCACCATGCGCCAAGTCGCGTAGCCGCGCGGTGCGATTGATCGTCGGGCCGGCGTAGTTGGCGTCGTCGCGCAGCTGGATCTCGCCGGTGTGGATTCCGATGCGCAGCCGGATCGGGGCCAGCGGGGCCCGCTGCAACTCCACCGCACAGGCCACCGCGTCGGACGCCCGCGCGAAGGCGGCCACAAAGCTGTCGCCCTCACCCTGTTCGAGCGGGCGCACCCCGTCGTGCGAGGCGATCGCCTCGTTCACCGTCTTGTTCAGCTGGACCAGCGCGGCCGTCATCTCCTCGGGCCGCGTTTCCCACAGCCGCGTCGAGCCCTCGACATCGGCCAGCAGCAACGTCACCGTTCCGGTCGGCAGCAACTCGACCACGCCCAAATCGTCCCAGGTTAGCGACGGTATTTCCGCATGTTGGCTCATGTTAGTCAGCATCGCCTCCGCCGACTAGGCAAAACATCGGCCAATACGCGCAGATCGCCTTCGCGCGGCGCGCGGATCTACGACCCTCGGGCCGTAGATCTACGCGCCAGGGCGGATGGTCTCGGCCGCGCGGCGCCGGATAGTCGACTGCCATGACCACTCTCATCAGCGGATGCCCGAACGTTTTCGACGCCGGCCTTCCCGTCATCGCCTACGACCACCTCACCGACCCCGACGCGGCGCACCGCGTCATCGACGACGCCCGCGAGCTCTCCCCGATCGCGGTCGGCCCCCACGGACCGGAGGTGTTGAGTTACGAGCTGGTCCGGACGGTGTTGCGTGACAGCCGATTCGTCACCGCGCACGGCCTCGGGCTCGGCCTGCAAGGCGTTACCTCCGGCCCGCTGTGGGACAGGGCCATCAGCAACATCCTCGGACTCGACGGCGCCGCGCATCACCGGCTGCGCCGCCTGGTGTCGAAGGCCTTCGCACCGCGGGGCGCGGAGCGGCTGCGCGCCCTCGTCATCGAGATCATCGACGGCCTGGTCGACCCGCTCACCAACGCGGGGCACTGCGACGTCGTCGCCGACATCGCTCGCCGCTACCCGACGCCGGTCATCTGCGCGTTGCTGGGTGCGCCGCCGGAGGATTGGCACCTGTTCAGCGACTGGACCGATGACATCAAGAAGATCTTCGATTGGAACGTCGCCGAAGACGGTCCGGCGATCCTGGCCGCATGGGATCAACTCGACGCCTACCTCGAGGAGTTGATCGCGCGGCGGCGCGCGTCGCTGTCCGACGACCTGATCTCGGAGCTCATCCGGACCGAAGATGATGGAGACCGGCTCACCCACGACGAACTGCTCATGCTGTGCGCGACGCTGCTCGGCGCCGGTACCGACACCACCCGCAACCAGCTCGCCGCGGCGGTGCAGGTGTTGGCCGACCAGCCCGACCAGTGGGCGCTGCTCGCCCAGCACCCCGAGCTGGCCGCCAACGCGGTTCACGAGCTGATGCGTTACTACCCAATCGTTTTCGGCACCATCCGGGAAACCGTCGAAGGCGTCGAGCTGGCCGGGGTGTGCATTCCCGCCGGCACCCTGGTGCTCGCCAATACCGCCGCGGCCAATCGCGACGCGAGCGTGTACGACCGGCCCGACCGCGTCGACATCACGCGTGAAGACCCGCCGGCGATGCTCACCTTCGGTGGCGGCGTGCACTTTTGCCTCGGCGCCCACCTCGCGCGCCTCGAATTGACCGAGGCGCTGCGGGTGATCACCCGACGCATGCCCACCCCCCGCCGCACCGGACCCGCACCGTGGAAAGCCATCAGCGGCATCACCGGACCGACGACCCTGCCGCTGGCCTCCGATGTCGGTACTGTTCAGCCATGACGAACTGGACCGCCGCAGACCTTCCGTCGTTCGCCGAACGAACCGTCATCATCACCGGCGCCAACAGCGGGTTGGGCGCCGTGACCGCACGCGAACTGGCGCGCCGCGGGGCCACGATCGTCATGGCCGTGCGCGACATCCGCAAGGGCGAGACCGCCGCCCGGACCATGGCCGGCCGGGTCGAGGTGCGTGAACTCGACCTGCAGGACCTGTCGTCGGTGCGCCGGTTCGCCGACGGGGTGGGCACGGCCGACGTGCTGATCAACAACGCCGGCATCATGGCGGCCCCGTTCTCCTTGACCGTCGACGGCTTCGAGAGCCAGATCGGCACCAACCACCTGGGCCATTTCGCGCTCACGAACCTGCTGCTGCCCAAGCTGAGCGACCGGGTGGTGACCGTGTCGTCGATGGCGCACTGGCCGGGACGCATCAGGCTCGACGACCTGAACTGGCAGGCGCGCCGGTACTCGCCGTGGCTGGCCTACAGCCAGTCCAAGCTCGCCAACCTGCTGTTCACCAGTGAGTTGCAGCGACGCCTGGCCGCGGCCGGATCCCCGCTGCGCGCGATCGCGGTCCATCCCGGCTACTCGCACACCAACCTGCAGGGCGCCTCCGGCCGCAAGTTGGGTGACGCGCTGATGTCGGCCGCGACCCGGGTGGTCGCCACCGACGCCGATTTTGGCGCGCGGCAAACGCTGTACGCGGCGTCACAGGATTTGCCCGGTGACACCTTCGTCGGCCCGCGATTCGGCTATCTGGGCCGCACCCAACCGGTGGGGCGTAGCCGGCGGGCCAAGGACGCGGCCACCGCCGCCGAACTGTGGGCGCTGTCCGAGCAGCTCACGAAGACGCAGTTCCCCCTCTGAAGTCCCCCCCTGCAGTCACATGGGCCACGCTGGCCCCAGGTGTCCTGGCCGAGGGGGTGGGCCTTTTGCCCACCTCCGAGCGACAACCGCGGGCGCCCGCCGCACCTCGCCTCGCCTTCCGCGCGGCGCCCCTTTGTCGCTCGGAGGTGGGCACTTGCAACATCTCCCGGAAGAGCGACGGGAGTGACAGAAGTGACAAGCGTGGCGTCCGCGGCCCGACCACGCGCTCCGCGCCGGGCGCCGAGACCACGCCCGCGCCGAATTTCCCCTCTGAGGTGCACATGCGCTAACCTGACCGGGCGTCACGGCGAGGGTGGCTGGCTGGCCAGCACCGTTATCGACGGAGACCGACGATCTGTCGTGACCCTGGCCGTGCCCCGAACCACAGAGCACACACAGGAGCGACACGATGGCTGCCAAAACCCTCAACCAGCTCAAGGTCACGGTGCGCGCCGAGACCGGCAAGGGTGCGTCCCGGCGAGCACGCCGCGACGGCAAGATCCCGGCCGTCCTCTACGGCCACGGCGCCGACCCTCAGCACCTAGAACTGCCCGGCCATGACTTTGCGGCCGTGTTGCGGCACGCCGGCACGAACGCGGTGCTGACCCTCGACATCGAGGGCAAGGAGCAGCTGGCGCTGACCAAGTCGCTCGACATTCACCCCATCCGCCGCACCATTCAGCACGCCGACCTGTTGGTCGTGCGGCGCGGCGAGAAGGTCGTCGTCGAGGTCCGCGTCGTCATCGAGGGCGACGCCGCGCCCGGCACGCTGGTGACCCAGGAAACCAGCACCATCGAGGTCGAGGCCGACGCCATGTCGATCCCCGAGCAGCTGACGGTGTCGGTCGAGGACACCGAGCCCGGCACCCAGTTCACCGCCGGACAGATCTCCCTGCCCAAGGGTGTCAACCTGATCTCCGACCCGGAAATGCTTGTGGTCAACGTGGTTAACGCGCCGACGGCCGAGGAGCTGGCCGAAGAGGGCGCGGGCGAGGTCACCGAGGAGGCCGCGCCGGCCGAGGGCGAAGCCGAAGAGGCCGGCGAAGAAGAGGCCTCCGAAGCCGAGTCCGAGTAGGCGGATCGCAACATGGCCGAGCCGTTGCTGGTCGTCGGCCTGGGCAATCCCGGAGACAACTACGCCCGCACCCGACACAATGTCGGGTTCATGGTTGCCGACCTGCTCGCGGCGCGGATGGGTTCGAAGTTCAAGGCGCACAAGCGTTCCGGCGCCGAAATCGTCAGCGGCCGCCTCGTCGGGCACTCGGTGGTCGTGGCCAAGCCGCGCTGCTACATGAACGAATCCGGCCGCCAGGTCGGCCCGCTGGCGAAGTTCTACTCGGTGACGCCGGGCGACATCATCGTCATCCACGACGATCTCGACTTGGACTTTGGCCGCATCCGGCTCAAGATCGGCGGCGGCGAAGGCGGCCACAACGGGCTGCGTTCGTTGGCTAACGCCCTGGGCAGCAAAGACTTTCAACGGGTCCGCATCGGCATCGGCCGTCCGCCGGGACGCAAAGACCCGGCGGCGTTCGTGCTGGAAAACTTCAATGCCGCCGAGCGCACCGAAGTCCCCACGATCTGCGAACAGGCCGCGGACGCAACCGAATTGCTGATCGAACTGGGGTTAGAGCCCGCGCAGAACCGCGTCCACGCCTGGTAAGGGCAAAACCCTAGGTGACCAGGGTGACCGAGTTGGATCGGCGCAACTTGCCCGACGGCGTCTTCGGAATGGTCCCGGGACCGAGCACCACCACGTTGCGCGGCCGCACGTCGACCTCCGCCACCACCTCGCGGGCGACCTGGTGCTCGATGCGACGCACCTCGGCCTGGTCCTGAAAAGCGTTGGACTCCACGGCCACGGCGAACGTCTCGCGGGAGTGGCCGGCGTCCAGGCGCACCGCGACGGCGCAGCCGGGCCGCACCCCCTCGACGCGGCAGGCGGCGCGCTCGATGTCGGTCGGATAGATGTTGCGGCCGGCCATGATGATGACGTCCTTGACGCGGCCGCACACCACCACGTGGCCCTCTTCGGTCAGGTAGCCGAGGTCGCCGGTGTCATACCAGCCGTTCTCGTCCTGGGCCGAGATGAAGCCGCCCATGGTCAGGTAGCCGGGCGTCAGCGACTCGCCGCGCAGCTCGATCACGCCGACCCCGCGGGGCGGCATCACATCGCCGTTCTCGTCGATGATGCGCGCCTCGAGATCCTGCAGCAGCGGGCCGAGCGTGGCCAGCCTGCGGGTGTTGCCCTTGGTGGCGGGCACGGCACGACGCAGGGCGGCCAGCAGGTCGGCGTCGACCTCGTCGACGACCAGACCGGCGTTGCACTCCGAGAACGACACGGCCAGCGTGGTTTCGGCCATGCCGTAGGCCGGCAGGATCGCCGACGCATTCAGGCCGAACGGCTTGCCGGCATCGAGCAGGTCCTCGACGTCGGCGGGTTCGACGGGCTCGGCGCCGGACAGCGCGAAGCGCAGCGTCGACAGGTCGAAATCGCCGGGCTTGGCCTGCCGGCGCAGCCGCTTGGCCAGCAGCGCGTAGGCGAAGTTGGGCGCCGCGGTCATGGTGCCCTTGTACTTGTCGATGAGCTTGGCCCACAGCAGCGTGTCGCGCAGGAAGTCCATCGGGGTGACCTTGACCAGCTCGGCGCCGAAGTACATCGGGATGGTGAGGAAGCCGACCATGCCCATGTCGTGGAAGCAGGGCAGCCAGCTCACCATGACGTCCTTGTCGACGTCGTACTGGGCGCCGATGAACATCGCCTCGGCGTTGGAGTAGATGTTGCGGTGGGTGATCTGCACCGCCTTGGGGGAACCGGTCGAGCCGGACGTCAGCTGCATCAGCGCCAGCGCGTCCTCGCCGACCTCGACGGGGTCGATCGGCTCCGCGGTGAGCAGGTCGGCCACCGTGACGACCTTGATGCCCTTCTCCTCGAGCACCGGGATGGCCACCAGGAACGGCTCCGACACGACGACGGCCTTCGCCTCGATCATGCCGATGACGTTCATGGTGTCCTCAGCCCACACGGCCAGGTCGGTGCGCGGTGTGGGCTGGTGCAGCATGGTCAGGCTGGCGCCGCGCATCCACAGGCCCTGAGCCGTCGGCGCGATCTCCACCGGGAAGCCGGCGAGCACGCCGACCGCGTCGCCGGGCCCGATGCCCGCGGCGGCCAGGCCGCCCGCGATACGACGCGCGCGCTCGTGGACCTCGCCCCAGGTGTGGCGGACCGGTTCGTGAGGTTCACCGGTAACCATGCCCGTCGTCACGGACCGGGCATTGCGGTACATCTTCTCGGTAAACCTGCTCACAAAAACCTCCTCGGTTCCAGCCCTCGTCCCAACGCCCGAAATCTCATATTCCGCCCGCTGGGTAACACTTCGCCGCAAGCACGCAAACACGGTTGGGCGGCGGTTAGGTCTCGGATCGGTGATGCGCCCCCGCCCGCCGCACCAGGGCGACGGGCGGTCGCCCGGCAAGCGTGAAACAGGCCCGACAAACCTTGTCGGGCCGTATGCATTAATCGCCCGCCGGCGCGCCCGGCGGACGATGGAATTAAGTGATCTTGCTCAACGCTTCCCGTCACCGCGCATTATCTTAAGCTCCTCTTAGGGAAGCGCAAAACCAATGCGCAAAATGGGAAAATATTCACACCTCGGTGGGCGCGGGGACCACCCGCGCCCCGACCACCGGCCCGCTGGCGACCCGCACCGTGCGGCACACCCCCGCTCCGGACACCTCGGTGCCGACATCGACCGCCGCGGCGGCCGAGGGGCACAAGAAGGCACACGTCGGGCCCGAGCCGGAGACGATGCCCGCCAGCGCGCCGGCGTCCACGCCGGCCCGCAACGTGCGCCGCAGACCGGGATTCAGGCTCACCGCGGCCGCCTGCATCTCGTTGCCCAGCAGCGGGGCGAGCTGCTCGGCATCGCCGGCGGCCAGGGCGGCCAGCACCGGCCCGGGCGCGGGCAGCCGCGGCGGATCCCCCGCCTCCCGGAGCCGGTCCAGTTCGGTGAAGACCGCCGGCGTGAGCAGCTCGCTGTCGGCGAACGCCAAAACCCAGTGGAAGGTGTTGCGCGACAACACCGTCGCCAGCTCCTCACCCCGCCCGGTGCCCAACGCGGTGCCGCCGTGCAGCGCGAACGGCACGTCGCTGCCCAGCCGCGCGGCGAGCATGCGCAGGTCGCGGCGGGGCACGTTGAGTTCCCACAGGGAGTTCATGGCGACCAGCACCGCCGCCGCGTCGGCGCTGCCGCCGGCCATGCCGCCGGCCACCGGTATCGACTTGTCGATCATGATCGACACGTCCGGTGCCCGGCCGACGTGTTCGGCCATCAGTTCCGCCGCCTGCCAGGCGAGGTTGCGTTCATCGGTGGGTAGTTTGTCGGCGCCCTCGCCGACGATCTGGAGTGAGAGCACATCGGCATTGCGCACGGTCACCTCGTCGAGCAGCGAGACGGCCTGGAATATCGTCGTCAGCTCGTGATAGCCGTCCTCGCGGCGGTCACCGACCGCCAGGTAGAGGTTGACTTTTCCGGGCACCCGAACGGTGACCGACCCGGTGGGCACCCAAGCCGCAGCGGTATTGCCGTCAGACGCGGACACCGCAGCAGACTATCGCTGCGACCGGCCGACCACGTAGCGGCGCCCGGACTTTCGGCGTTCAGCCGGCCGAGGTGGTGTGGGGGCTCGTCGCGGCGGCGCTGTGGGAGCGATCGGCGGAGCGCTGCAACAACCGCACGAAGTCGTCGATGGAGAGCGTCTCGCCGCGGCGCGCGGGATCGATGCTGGCGGCCAGCAACCGATCCGCCGACTCGTTGCCCGAGCCGGCCCAGTCCAGGAACGCGTTGCGACAGGTCTTGCGGCGCTGAGCGAAGGCGATGTCCACCAGCTCGAACACCTGACGCCGGACCGCGTCGGCGGTGGGCCACGGCGAGGTCGCGTACCGGTCGATGCGAACCAGTCCGGAGTAGACGCGGGGAATCGGCCAGAACACGGTCGGCGAGACCGTGCCGCAACGGCGAACCGTGCCGAAGAAGCGAACCTTCACGCTGGGCACGCCGTACTCCTTGCCGCCGGGTTCGGCGGCAAGGCGTTCGGCGACCTCGGCCTGCACCATGACCGTTACGACCCGAATGGACGGGAACTCGGCGAGCAGGTGCAACAGCGCCGGGACCGCGACGTTGTAGGGCAGGTTCGCGACCACGGCGGTCGGCTGGACGTCCAGTTCGTCACGGCGAAGGGTCAAGACATCGCGGTTGAGCACGCTCAGGCGCTGGATTTCGCTGTGCGAGTGTTCGGCGACGGTGTCCGGCAATCGTTCGGCCAGCACCGGATCGATTTCGACGGCGGTGACGGGGGCGCCCCGGTCCAGCAGTGCGAGCGTCAACGAACCGAGGCCGGGGCCCACTTCCAGGACGTGGTCGGACCGACCGATCCCGGAGGTCGATACCACTCGGCGCACCGTGTTGGCGTCGTGGACGAAATTCTGGCCGAGCGATTTCCGTGGCCGAAACTCAAGTTCTTTGGCCAGCCGCCTGATCTCCGTGCGCCCGAGTAGCCGGATGGTCAGCGCGCACCAGCTCTTCCGCTGCACACTGGCCACGCACCCCAACCCTGGCGCTCTCGGGTCACCTCGGCGACGGTGATCTGCTCCTCGCGGGTGGCGAGGTCGGCGCGGGCGGCGAACCGCAACCCGCCGTTGCGCTCCCACGTGCCCTGGTCGAACTGCACACCGCCGTAATACCCGTTGCCGGTGTTGATCGCCCAGTTTCCGCCGGCCTCACAACCGGCGATCGCATCCCAGATGGAGCCGTCGCTGATCGGCGGCACCTCGGTGCCGGGCTTGGTGCCGACTCGCACCACCGATTCGCGGGCGGGCGTGATCACCGTGTTGGCGATCGGCAGGCGGCCGGTCTCGACCCCGTTGACGGTGGCCACCGAGAAGGTGACGTCCTGAGTGCCGGGGCTGCCCGGGTCCTCGACCACCTGGCGGCTCATGTTCATTTCCGGATCTTCGATCCGGCGCGCGTTGGGCGGCAACGGGATCCGCTCGGTGACCTGCTGGATCCGGTTGCGGGTCACCTGGACTTCCATTCCGTCGACGATCGGCGTCGTCGCGGCGGGCACCACCTGGTCGCTCTCGAGCAGCGGCGCGCCGGCGGCGCTGAGCAGACCGGCGACGTTCGGGGCCGCCAGATGTACCGTGCGCACGGCGCCGCCGTCGTTGATGCGGACCGTCTTCGCGCTGACGACAGGCAGCGCCATCCCGGCCAGCGGGACGCGGCTACCGCGGTTGGCCGCGGCGGGGGCGGTGTCGGTCATCGCCAACTGGGCCAGCGCCTCGTCGACGGTGGACGCCGTGGTCCACACCTGCTTGGTGTCATGGCCGTCCAGCGAGATCTGCAACGGGCGGCTGCGCCGGAGCACGATCTTGCCGGCGTCGTGAACCGCGACATCGGCGGCGGGGTACAAATCGTCACGGTCGTCGATGACGAAGCCGTTCTCCTCGACGACGTCGATGACCCGCGACTTCATGGTCTTCACCTGCATGGCGACACCGTCGACGGTCAACGTCACCGTCTTGCACACCGAGATCGCATATCCGCCCGCGAATGCCAGGACTACCAGCAGCCCTCCGACCACGAGACGCAACATCGGCGAAGGATTCTGATGAAGTTTTGTCAATACACTCAACGCGCGCTACCCAACCCTCAGCAACCACTCATTTAGCAGCAGGTCATAAATTAAGGGCCCGCAGGCCCATACCGTTCGATCACAAGACGGTAACGAACTGGCCAATGTTGGGCAACTCTGGCGCGGCTGCGACACGGCGTGTCAACGGAATCGCCAGGTCAGTCGCCTCAATCGGCGGCCAATCCGTACACCCGTCGAGCGTTACTCGTCGTGACGTGAGCCAGCTCCTCGGGGCGACGATCCACCAGTTCGGCGATCGCCCGAACAGTATAAGGAAGGCAATACGGCTCATTGGCCGCCCCTCGGTAAGGATGCGGTGTCAAAAAAGGGGCATCGGTTTCCACCAGCAGCTGCTCCGGCGGAATCAACGGGACGGCCTCGCGCAGGGCGCGCGCGTTGCGGAAGCTGGCGGTGCCCGACAGACTCAGCAGCCATCCGGCGTCCACGCAGCGCCGCGCCATGGCGGCGTCCGAGGAAAAGCAGTGGAAGATCACGACGTCCGGGGCGCCCTCGGCGGCGAGCACGTCGAGCACCTCGGCGTCGGCCTCCCGATTGTGGATCATCAGCGGTTTGCCGCACCGCTTCGCCAGATCGATGTGCCAGGCGAAGGCCTCCCGCTGCACGGCGGGCTCGGCACAGCCGTCCAGCCGCCCGGGCCAATACATGTCCATGCCGGTCTCGCCGACCGCCACCACCCGGGGGTGGGCCACCAGGCGCTCGATCTCGGCGCGGGCGGCCTCGGTGAGCGCGTCGGCGCGGGTCGGGTGCAAGGCCGCTGCGGCATAAACCCGCCGGTCCCATTCGGCGGCGCGGGTGACCCAGCCCGCCGACTCCAGGTCGTCGGCGATGGTGACGACCGCACCGACCCCGACCGCCGCCGCGCGGTCGACGATGGCCCGCACTCCCTCGGCGTCGGTGGCGCCGCACGCGTCGAGGTGGGTGTGCGCATCCACGAGCGGGCTCAAGGGCTCGGGAGCCGGGGGCGGCTGGCGTTTGGAACTCACGCGCACACAATAGGGTGAACTGCGATGAGGCCGTATTACGTCACCACCGCAATCACCTATCCGAACGGCGATCCGCACATCGGGCACGCGTACGAATACGTCGCGACCGACGCGATCGCCCGGTTCAAGCGGCTTGACGGGTTCGACGTGCGGTTTCTGACCGGCACCGACGAGCACGGCCTCAAGATGGTGGAGACGGCGGCCGCCGAGGGCATCGGCACGGCCGAGCTGGCCCGCCGCAATTCGGATATGTTCCAGCGCCTGCAGGAGCGGTTGAACATCTCCTTCGACCGCTTCATTCGGACCACCGACCCCGACCACCACGAGGCGTCCAAAGAGATCTGGCGCCGGATGGCCGCCGCCGGCGACATCTACCTGGACACCTACTCGGGCTGGTACTCGGTGCGCGACGAACGGTTTTTCGTCGAATCGGAAACCAGACTCCTCGACGACGGGACCCGGGTGGCGGTGGAAACCGGCGCCCCGGTGACCTGGACCGAGGAACAGACCTACTTCTTCCGGCTCTCGGCGTATGCCGACAAGCTGCTGGCCCACTACGAGGCGAACCCGGACTTCATCGCGCCCGAGGTGCGCCGCAACGAGGTCGTCAGTTTCGTGGCGGGCGGCTTGCGCGACCTGTCCATCTCGCGCACCTCGTTCGACTGGGGCGTGCAGGTGCCCGAGCATCCCGACCACGTGATGTACGTCTGGGTCGACGCGCTGACCAACTACCTGACCGGGGTGGGCTACCCGGACACCGACTCGGAGATGTTCCGCCGCTACTGGCCGGCCGACCTGCACATGATCGGCAAGGACATCATCCGGTTTCACACCGTGTACTGGCCGGCGTTTCTGATGTCGGCCGGAATCGAGTTGCCGCGAAGGGTTTTCGCGCACGGCTTCCTGCTCAACCGCGGCGAGAAGATGAGCAAGTCGGTGGGCAACGTCGTCGACCCGGTCGCCCTGATCGAGGAGTTCGGCGTGGACCAGGTGCGTTATTTCCTGTTGCGGGAGGTCCCGTTCGGCCAGGACGGCAGCTTCAGCGAAGAGGCCATCATCACCCGGATCAACACCGACCTGGCCAACGAACTGGGCAACCTGGCCCAGCGGTCGCTGTCGATGATCGCCAAGAACCTGGGCGGCGTGCTGCCCGAACCCGGTGAGTTCACCGCCGCCGACACCGAACTGCTGGCGACGGCCGACGGCCTGTTGGAGCGGCTGCGGGCCAGCTTCGAATCACAGGCGATGCACCTGGCGCTGGAAGCGATCTGGCTGATGCTCGGCGAGGCCAACAGATACTTTTCGGCGCAGCAGCCGTGGGTCTTGCGCAAGAGCGAGTCGGAGGCCGATCAGCAGCGGTTCCGCACGGTCTTGTACGTCACCTGCGAGGCGGTTCGCATCGCGGCGCTGCTGGTTCAGCCCGTCATGCCCGAATCGGCCGGCACGCTGCTGGATCTGCTGGGGCAGGCGCCAGACCAGCGAACGTTTGCCGCCCTCGACGCGCGGCTGACTCCCGGCACGGCGCTGCCGCCCCCGACGGGCGTGTTCCCCCGCTACCAGAACGACTAGGCGAGGCGAACGCGAACGGTGACGCGCCCCTTGGCGTCCCGGTGTGCGATCGCATGTCCGGCCCGTTCGGCGCCGTCGAGCGTCAGCGACATCGGGGCGCCGTCGCCGACAAAGTTGCGCCACCACGTCTTGGCTTCGGGCATGTTGGCGGCGATCTCGATATCGTCGCCGCGGCGGCGGTAGGCCACCGGAATCGAAAACGTGCGCCCGGAACGTCGACCCGTGTAGGTGACGAGCGTGATGCTGCGCCTGAGGCCGGCGCCGAAGCGCGGCGAGGCCGCCATGGCCGCGACCGGTTTGTTCAACACTGGTGCCGCGCGCATCAACAGCCGTCCGATGTTCTTGCCCATCGTCATTGTCTCGATATCCCTTCGGAGTTCAGATCACTAGCGCCAGGCACAATCCGGCGACCGCCAGGCCCTGCAGGGTGGCCCTGATTGTGATCAGCTTGTCCCAGTTACGTTGCAGCGCTCGAACATTCGTCGACAGCTCGGGCCGATCGACCGCGGCGATGAGTTGGTGGTTGATCGGCGCGCTCACTCGTAGGTAGAGCAACAGCCAAACCAGCAGCATGCCGACGGAGGCGCCGGCGGCACCGGCTTGCGTCCAGTGGCCGGACACCGCGGCGAATACCGCACTGAGCGCCGCGGCCACCAGGCCGAGGACCCCGGGCACCGGCATCCGGCGGTCTCCATAGCGATGGATGTTGCCCATCACCGCGAGCATGGCTCGGTCGTCGACGCGGGCCAGCGCGGGCCGCTGCACCACCGCGCAGAACACGTCGGTGCCGTAGACCACCGCGGTACCCAGCACCGCGATGACCGCGAACAGCGTGGCGATCATGATGCGCACTCCTCGTCTGCAGGTGTTAGCGATGCTAACCCTATGAGGGGATCGTGTCAATAGCGGCGCTAACTTCCATATCGGCGCTAGCATTAGTGGATGGCCATCGAAGACCGCCGGGCACGCGAACGCGCCGCCCGGCGCCGGCTGATCACCGCCACCGCGCGCAAGCTGGCCGAGGAAGAGGGTTGGGACGCCGTCACCACCCGGCGGCTGTCCGCCGAGATCGAATACAGCCAGCCGGTGCTCTACAAACACTTCTCGGGCATGGAGGACATCACCGCATCGGTGGCGGTCGAGGGTTTCGGCGAACTCGCGGACGCGCTGCGCACCGCGCGCCGCGGCGCCACCGACGGCCGGGACGCCCTGGCGCGGGTCGCCCAGGCCTTCGTCGCGTTCGCTCGTGACAACCCCGCGCTCTTCGATGCGATGTTCACCCGCGCGACAACGCTGCCGTTCGCCGCCGCGGAAACGCCCGCCGAGCTGACGGCGGCCTTCGCCGAGCTGCGCACCGCGGTGGACATGGTCGCGGGCACCCGGGACGCCGACACGCTGACGGAGGTGCTGTGGGCGGCCCTGCACGGGCTGGTCACCCTCGACCGCAGCGGCCGGTTACGTCCGAACCACCACGGCGCCCGACTCGAGATCCTGATCAGCGGGTTCTGCGACGCCGCCTCCCCGGCGACGTGAGCGTTCAAAGAGCCGAACAATTCGGTTGCGGATCAAGCGACTTCAACCACGCCGCCGAATCCCTTTCGGGGAAAGCCCCCAACATATCCTCTGCTATAGCCCATAATCGGGCTGTGGAACGACGCCAGAACCGGCAACAGAGCCAATCGCCGATGACGACCTTGAAGGAGCTGCCCGCACTGGTGGTGCTGGAGCGGATCCCGGTTCCGGTGCTGGCCATCGGCGACGACGGCAGTATCTTGTTCGCCAACACCGCGTTTGCCGACATGATGGGTTACGAGCCGGAGGAAACGCTGTCGCTGCGTTTCGAACAGATCTTCCATCAGGCCCCGGCGTCGGAATCGCTGCTGGCGACCGTCCATGCTCTCGCGAACATGGTCGTCGAGCTGGCACACAAGGACGGCTCGGTCGTGCGCGCCATGATGAGCAAGTCCGCGGTGCGACGGGTGGATGACCAGTTCGCCCTCGCCGCGTTCCAGGACCTCACCGAGCAGCTCTGGGAGGAAGCGCGCTAGCGGGTGCCCTCAGCGGCGCGAAGCGGAGTCAATCGCTATCGGCGCGGCAGAGTCAAACGCTATCGGCGCCGCCATGATTCGCGCCTGACGCGCCACAGGATCACCCCTGCCCCGACGATGGCCACGGCGACCCAACCCGCGCCGAACCACCATAGCCAGTCGAGATCCGAATGGCTTCCGGATCCCGCGGCGGCCGCGCCGGCGGGCAATGGCGGATGATCGACGGTCACCGGGTCTTGTCCGGGTACCGACACCACCGCAACGCCTTTGAGTCGCTGCCAGTGCTTGTTGTCGTCGCCCTTGAGCCACCGGATCAGCTCGTCAAGCTGTCCGGGCGCCCCGTTGGACGTCGCGATCAGCAGTGTGCGCCCGCGGTTGAAAACCGTTTGGAGAGAGGCGAATCGCAGCATCGGGTCCAGCGTGAGCTTGGTGGGCTTGTCGCCGGACCCGACCGCGTTGACGGTGATCGGCCCGCTGGGCCCGGCGGCCACGGGGAGCGTCACGTCGGACTGATTCCAGCCGTCGGCGGAAATCAGCAAGGCGGGATTCGAGGAATCCACCGCTTGCTTGACGCCGGTGACGGTGGTGTCGATCGGTAACGCGCTTATTCGCTGCAGACCCACCAGGATGTCGAGCGCGCGCACCGTGTCGATCAACGAGTGCTCCGCGATGCCCACCTGCACGCGGGGCATCAGTGTCTGCGGCACCGACTGAAGGCCGTCCGGGGTCGGCGGCGCGGCGCCACTGCTCTGAATGGTGCTGTCGCCGTTGATGTTCAACGTCAATAACTGGTTGCCCGGCCCGGCGGTGTAAAAGTCGCCGCAATGCCCGACGTTGCTCGCGACGTCGAGCACCAATTCGATGTTGGTGTAGCGCTGCAACAGCCGATCCGGCACGTCGATCCAGCGGTCGATGCTGCCCTGCCCATCGGTGGGCCAGTGATCGATGGTCTCGGGACCGATCGTGACCGCAATCCGGCCGGCGATGTTGTTCGGCGTCGGCGTATAGGAACCCAGCAGATGCACGCGCACCCCGCGGATCGACCTGCCAAATCGGGTCTGGTCCACTCCGATCGACACCCGCGGCTGCAGGGAAGTCGCGTTGATGAAGGGGCGCCCCAGTTCGCGGAGCGTGGCGGCGTCCGCGGGTAGTTGCACCTTGGGCTTCAGCGATTCCACCGCGGCCCTGGAGGAAAACGCCAGCTCCGATAGGTCGCTGAACAGCACGGCCGTGTTCGATTCGTCCGTTTGGCCCAGCGGCCCGGAGACGAGAAGCCACGGCACACCGGTCGCGCCCTGCAGCGAAAGGCCGTTATCCGGGCCCTCTTTGACGACGACCTGGCGTTCCAGCGGCGCCGGCGGCGTCGGCGGAGCCGCCTGTCCTTCCTGTAGCGGGACCACGACGATCTCGGGAGCCTGTTTGCCGTAATGCGACGCCGTGGAGGTGGCCAGTCGGATTGCCGTGTCGGACTCGGCAGTTGACGGCGATTGCGGCAGATAGATGGTCAGCTTTCGCAGCACCGGCGGCAAGAAATGAGCCACGGTGGTGGGCGGCAGCTCGGCCCCGGTGTAGGTGACCGTTCCGTTGGCGAGCCGAAGCGGGCTCTCCGGGTACAAGCAAAATCCGTCCAGCGGCACCAGGTACGTACGCACCGTCACGCTCAGAAAGTTGTCGATGACCTCCGCTCCGGTGAGCGGAATGACGATCGGCGCTTGATCGGTGGTCGGTAGGTTCACCCGAGCGATGGTGCGATCGCCTTGCGTCACGGTGATCAACCCCGACCGCAGGTTGATCGGCAGTTCGACGGTCGCGTTCAGAGCTGTCGGGGTCAGCCCGTGCAGCACCGGCAGAGTCAGCGGCACGTTGTTGGTCAGGCCCCAGAACTCCAGGGTGGAGGAAGACCCAAGGTCCGCCAGCGTCAGCGTCGTCGTCGAGTCCGTGGCGGTGACCGGATCGGCGGGTGTACCCCACGACGCCGCCGGAGCATTTATCACCAGGAAACCGACGACACCGGCGAGTGCAATTGCACGGCCGAGAGCTTTCCGGAACATCACCGGAACAGTATGCATTGTTGAAAGCGCTTCAACCCCAATAACGGAAACGCCGTTTCGGCGAACGCGAAAACATGTCCCGCAACGGCTCTCGCCTAAAGCTAATCGGCTTCGGTTGCCCCGGCGGCGTCGTCGTCCGAAGCGCCGGCGGCGGTATGGCGCATCACTTCGCGACGCAGAAATTGCTGGAAATAGGGCAGCGACGCGTCCGCGACAACGCCGGGCAGCAAGAGTTCCCAGAGCTGATGCAACCGCGCGAAGGGGTCACCGGTGACGTCCCCGATCCTGCCGTGGCTGGATATCGCGGTCGCGATCAACCGCGTCCCGGATATGGCGCCCACGATCGACGCGCTGAGCACGTCGGGGTCGATGTCGCTCCGAAGGTCGCCTTCCTTGGCCGCGCGGCGCGCCTCCTGGGCCGTCTCCAGCACCAAGTTGGCGTAGAAGCGCGAGGCGGCCCCGTTGAATCCGCTTAACGCCGTGGCCAATTGCGCGGCCGCCCGGGCCATTTTGTCGGAGCCCAACACGTCGACGATCGTGAATGAGCCGTGCACAATGTTTTCCAGCCCCGGCGACGACGACTTGCAGACATTTCGGTACGCGCTGAGGATCGCGTCGGACCCTTCCTCGATGATGTTCGACGCCAACGATTCTTTCGAATCAAAGTGGTGATAGAGGGCGCCTTTGGTCATGCCCGTCCGCTCGATGATCGTGCTCCATCCGGCGGCCGCATACCCGACCTCGCCGAACACTTCGATCGCGGCGTCGAGGATTTTTTGCCGAGTGGCTTCAGACCGAACCTGGCGCGGCATCGCCGCTGCACCTCCGCAGTCTCGCCGGATCCGCAGATCGCTCGCCGTCGTTTTTACTGCGCGTCGTCATCGGTGGAACTGGTGTTGATGGCGAGCGTCGCACGCCGCCTGAGGAATTGGCGGAAGTAATCGATTCGGTCCGGTTGAAGTATCCCGGTGAGCAGCAAGGACCAGCACTTTTCCAAGTCGCCCAGGAACCGTTCCGGGTCGTCCAGGTTGCTGGTCTTTCGCAGTCCCATGTGCAGGGACACCATCATGCGGCCGATGTCCTGCGGGTCGCAATGTTCATGGATGTCGCCCTCGGCCATGGCCTGTTCGGCGACTTTGCCCAGGTTTCTGATCCAGCGGTCGAACAGCTTTTCCTGCATCCCGTCGGGCAGGCCGACCGACTCCATCAGGTTCAGTCCCGACCTGACGAGGTCCATCTTGATGTCGCGGACGGCGATCAGATACGAGAAGTCGATGAGCGTCTCGAGGCCCGAGAGCCCGCGCGTCAGCAGGTCACGCACGCCGGCCGCGCCGTCCTCGACCTGGCTTTCGATGATGGCGACCGCCAACGCGTGCTTCGACTTGAAGTGGAAATACATTGCGCCCTTGGTCAGTTCGGCCTCGGCGAGAATGTCGTCGAGCCCGACGTCGTGGTAGGGCCTACGGGCGAACTGGTGCGACGCGGCCCGCAGAATCTGTTGCCGGGTCGCGTCGGCGCGTCCGTCAGTCGAATGTGTCGTCATCGCAATCGAGAAATCAGTTCTTCGAGGCCAGGATCGCGCGGCAAGCCGTGGCACCGAGGCTGACGCCGCGGGCGGCATCGCCCGCCCTTGCGTCGACCGACGCCTTGCTCAAGCAGGGCACACACACCTCGGTTCTTCACAGATTGGGAGCCAACACGCGCCCGCGTCGCTCAAGATTTCTAGCCCACTTCTGAGGTTAGCAGTCATACGGCTGTCCCGGTTGACGCTCCTGTAAATACTTGAGGTTTATGTCACAGCGTGTTGTCAAACCTATAGTATGTTTTATACGCTATTGTGCGTACGTCAGTCTGATTTGACCCGCGGACCGTCTCGACCGTCCGTATCGCACGAAGGAGAACGCACATGCCCCCTCTCACCACGCCTTATTCGGGCCGCGTGGTGGGAGGGGGCATGGACGCCGCGCCCACGCCCTCGTCGGCCCTGGGCCCCAACAGCGTGCGCGACCGGGGACTTACGGCCTTTAGCGAGGGACCAATGACCCATAGCCCTCGAACGGGCCTATTTCCATACTTGAGGTATGTACTTGGCGGCTTTATTGGTCTCAGAGCATGCGACGTGAGCGCTTTCGCCGGATCCGCGACGCGATCCGCTGACGGGAGGGCCGTCAAGTGATCGATTTCGGAGCGCTTCCCCCGGAGGTCAACTCCGCGCGGATGTACGCCGGTCCCGGCCCCTTCTCGCTGATGACCGCGGCGGTGGCCTGGGACGCTTTGGCCGCCGAACTGCACGCCGCGGCGAGTTGCTACCGCTCGGTGATCGCCGGGTTGACCACCGGGCGCTGGCTGGGCCCGTCGTCGCTGACCATGGCGTCGGCGTACGCGCCATACATGGCGTGGATGGCCGGCGCCGGAGCGCGAGCCGCGGAGACGGCCGGTCAAGCCAGGCTCGCCGTGGAGGTTTTCGAGGCCGCCTTCGCGATGACCGTCCCGCCGCCCGCGGTCGCGGCCAACCGGGCGCAGCTCGCGACGCTTGTCGCGACCAACTTCTTCGGGCAGAACACCGCGGCCATCGCGGCCACCGAGGCCGAATACGGCGAGATGTGGGCGCAGGACGCCGCGGCGATGTATGCGTACGCCGCGGGTTCGGCGGCCGCGTGCGAGGTGACACCGTTCACCCCGGCGCCGAACGTGACCAACGAGAGTGGGGTGGCCCAGCAGGCCGCCGCGGTCGGGAAGGCCACCTCGGAGACGGAGCAGGCGAACCTGGCGAATGTGGTGTCCAAGGTGCCCAACTCGCTGCACCAGCTGTCCTCGCCGATGAAAACCGGGACCACCCTCCTCAGCGACGTCGCCACCGATACCAGTTCTGGCGCCGGGGATGCCATTACCGGCGCTGGGGCCGGCGCGGGCGACGCGGCCAATTCGTCGATCATGACGGGCCTCGCGTCGGGCATCCCCGGCGCCATCCCCAGCGCATTCTCGGCGGCGGCGACCCCCCTGTACGGCATGTCCTCCATCCTCGGCATCGCCCAGACCGCGCAGGGCTTGGCAAAAGCCGCCGGCGACGGCGTCATGGCCGCTGCCTCGGGAGCGGCGAGTGCGGCCAGTTCGGGTGCCGGAGCGCTCGGATCGATCGGATCGCTCGGATCCGGCATCTTCGGCAGCCTCGGCAAGGCGGCCATGCTGGGTCCGTTGGCGGTGCCGGCGAGCTGGACCAGCGTGATTCCCGCCGCCCACAGCGCCGTGTCGGCGCTGCCCGCGATCAACCTCGCGGGCGCCAACGTGCCGCCCAGCGTGATGGGCTCGCTGCCCCGCCTCGCGGCCGCCTCGGGCAAGAACCTCGGGCCCCGATACGGCGTGATCCCGACCGTGATGACCCGCCCGCTGTCCGCCGGATACGCGTAGGCCATGTCATGAGCGGACAGGTTTTTTTAAAAGGCCCGGTGCAGGAGAAGGAGCGGTAAGTGAAGTACACGCCCACCAAGGTCGCCGGGGTGACAATCATCGACTTCGAACTCAACCACGACCATCGCGGGTTCTCCTCACGTTCGTTCTCCGCCCGCGACTTCGCCAACCATGGGCTGGATTTCGAAGTCGCGCAGACGAATATCTACTTCAACTACACCCGCGGCACCGTGCGTGGCCTGTACCGCCGGGTGCCGCCGCACGCCGAGGCGAAACTGGTCCGTTGCACGCGCGGTGCCATCGCCGCCGTCGCGGTCGACGTCCGCCCCGACTCGCTGACCTACGGCGACCACGTGATGGTGCAGTTGAGCGCCGACGACCAACGCACGCTGTTCTTGCCCCCGTATGTCGCTTATGGCTTCCAGACGCAGGTCGACGACACCGAGGTCACCTTTCACGTCAGCGGCCAGTACGCGATGGCCGACGAGCAGGGGATCCGCTGGGACGACCCCGAATTCGGAATCTCGTGGCCGATACCGGTCACCGTCATCTCCGAGCAAGACGCGAGCTGGCCCTCGCGCAAATCCAGATTGGCACCAGTCGAACAGGTGGCATCATGCGTCAGTCGGTGATCGTTCCCAACACGGTGGATGTCGTGGCGCCCAGCTGGCGGCAGCTCAAGGCCTGGCCGGCGGGCACGACGGCGTCGCACCTCGGCGAGGCCGCGGGTCCGCCCGTGATCGCCCCCGCCGCGGCTCCGGCTGCTGCGAATACCGCACAGCGCTGGCAGGACCGCTACTCGCAGGGTCTGCGCATCAGTGACTCGGTGATCGTCTTCGCGTCGGTGCTGCTCGCCCAGTACGTCCGCTTCGGGGAGATCGCGAACACCTCGGGTTACTCGGACCCGACCATGACGCTGTTCTCCTTCCTGTTCGCGGCGCTGTGGCTGTCGGCCCTCGCGGTATTCCAAACGCGCTCAACGCGAATCATCGGCGCGGGGATCGAGGAGTACCGCCGGATCGGCACCGCGTCCTTCTGGACGTTCGGGATCATCGCCATGGTGACGTTGCTCGCCAAGGTCGATCTGGCCCGCGGCTATCTGGCGATCGCGCTTCCCGTCGGCACCGTGGGATTGCTGGCCAGCCGCAGCGTGTGGCGAAAGCACATCTGCCACAAGCGCGTCCAGGGCGAGTGCCAGACCCGCGTCTTGGCGATCGGAGACCGGCAATCGGTCACGCACCTCGCGCACGAACTGGACCGTAACCCGGTGGCCGGGTGCGTCGTGGTCGGCGTCTGCATCCCCGGTTACGGGCCGGCGCGCGGCAACACCCTGACGATCGGCGGCCGCCAGGTCCCGATCCTGGGCGACCAAACCCAGGTGGCGACGGCGATCGACAGCTGCGGCGCGGACACCGTCGCGGTGACCCAAACGGATCACTTTGGGATGCACGGGATCAGGGAACTGCTGTGGCAGCTGGAGACCCGCGACGTCGACCTGGTGGTGTCGCCCGGCGTCATGGACGTCACCGAGGCTCGGTTGACCCTGCGCCTGACCGGCGGGCTGCCGCTGCTGCATGTCGACAAGCCGCAATACGAAGGGGCGCACCGCTTTCAGAAGCAGGCCTTCGACTTCGTGTTCTCGCTGGCGGCGCTGGTCGCCACAGCACCGGTGCTCGTCGCCGCTGCCATCGCCATCAAACTGACCAGCAAGGGCCCCGTCTTCTACCCGTCGGAACGCATCGGCACCGACGGAAAGCCCTTTACGATGCTGAAGTTCCGCACGATGGTCGACGGGGCGGACACTCAGCTCGAGCACCTGCTGGCCGTCAACGAGGGCGCCGGCGGCATGCTGTTCAAGATGCGCCAGGACCCCCGGGTCACCCCCATTGGCAGAATTCTCCGCCGGTACAGCATCGATGAGCTCCCGCAATTCATCAACGTCCTCAGGGGGGACATGAGCGTCGTCGGGCCCCGGCCCCCGTTGCGCCGCGAAGTCGACAACTACGACGGCGAGGTCAAGAGGCGCTTGCTGGTGAAGCCGGGCGTCAGCGGGCTGTGGCAGGTGAGCGGCCGGTCGGACCTGTCCTGGGACGAGTCGGTGCGCCTGGATCTGTCCTACGTCGACAACTGGTCGATGTCGGGTGATCTGATGATCGTCGCCAAGACGGTGAAAGCAGTCCTGACAAGCCACGGAGCCTACTAGGCTCGCGAGCCATGACCGAGCCGACGGCACCCGCCGCGGTGGTGCCCACGGTGCCGCTCGCGCGGATGGCTCACGCGTTCTCGATCCAGCTGATCTGCCGGGCGCTGGGGATGCTCGCGTCCGTGGTTTCGGTGGCGATGACCGCCCGCTATCTGGGTCCCGGACGCTACGGCCAGCTCACCATCGCGGTGGCGTTCGTCGCGATGTGGACCAGCTTCGCCGATCTGGGCATCGCCACCGTCATCGTGCGGCGGGTGACCTCCGGGCGCGGCGAACTCGAACGCCTGGTGCGCATCAACAGCGGCCTGGCCCTTCTCTACTGCGGTCCCCTCGCGGTGCTGGCGGCCGGGTCGGGGCTGCTCATCTATCACGACACCCAGGTGCGGGTGATGCTCGTCGTGCTGGCGGGCGGGCTGCTGCTGCAGACCATGACGACACGGTTCGAACCGGTATTCCTTGCCACCGTCCGGTTCTCCGCGGTGGCCATCTCCGACGTCGCCGCCCGGGTGAGCACGCTGGCCATGGTCGCCGGGCTGGTCGCGGCGCACTCGGACGTCATCTGGTTCGCGGTCGCACAGCTGATCCCACCGGCGGTGCAGCTACTGATCCAGGGCGCCGCCGCGATGCGGCACATCTCGGTACGGCCACTGTTCGCCCCGCGGGAAGCCGCCGACCTGTTACGGGAAAGCTTGCCGCTGATCGGATTTATGATCGTCGGGCTCCTGTACTGCCGCGCCGATGGCGTGATCCTGTCCCTGCTGAGCACCCACTCCGAGGTGGGCGTGTACGGGCTGGCCCTGACGATCTCGTTCAACACGATCGTGGTCTCGCTGATCTTCCACAAGTCGACGCTGGCGACGGCCACCGAGCTGTTCTCGCGCGACGTCGCGGCGTTCGCCCGATTTCTGCGCCGCAGCGTCGAATTGATGTACTTCGTGGCGATTCCGATCGCCGTTGTGGGCGTGCTGCTGGCCGGGCCGCTGATCGGGTTGTTCGGCAAGAGCGCGTTCATCGAACGCGGGACGCCCACACTGGCGTTGCTGTTCGTCGCCGCGGCCCTGCGGTTCGTCGGGGGCACCCTGGGCCAGGGGTTGGTGGCTTCCCATCATCAACAGGTCCTGCTGTGGCTGACGGTGGCGACCCTCGCGCTCAACGTCGCGCTCAACCTCGCCCTGGCGGGGCGCTTCGGCGCCGTCGGACCCGGCGTGGCGCTGGTGTGCACGGAACTGTTCAACATGACGATCTCCAGCTGGTGGCTGCGCCGACGCTGCGGCTACCGCACCCCCGTGACGTTCGTGCTGCGCTTGCTGATTCCGACGGGGACGAGCGTGGTTGTGACACTGCTGCTTTCGGGTCACCACGTAATCCTGGTACTGACCGCCGCAGCCGCCGCCTACCTGGCCACCAGCGCGACCTTCGGCCCGATCAGCTGGTCGACCCTGACCTCTCTACGGGCCACGCTGCGCGAGGAGCAGCCGACGGCATGACCCGTGAAACGGACCGGGCATATCTGAAGCGCCCAGTCGGCGACACCGCCGGCCTGCCGCCCACGCGCTCGCTGGCCGTGCTGATCGTGAGCGAATCCGGCCGGCAGCCCCTCGAGGTCTGCCTCGACAGCGTCGCCGAGCATTTACCCGAGCTGCCGGTTCACGTCTACGACCGCAGCGGCTCGGGGCATGCGGAACTCGCCGCGAAATACCCTGCGGTCCGGTGGTTTTCGGGCCAGGCGAACGTCGGTTTCGCCGCGGCCTGCAACACGCTGGTGGAGCACATGCCCGCCGATACGGACCTCCTGCTGCTGGACCCCCATGCCCGCCTGCTGGGGCCGCTGAATCGGACCCGGGAGTTACTTCGTCGGCCCAGGGTGGCGGCGGTTTCGCCGCTCGCACGCGACGCCGCCGCGCCGGACCGGGCGCCGTGGGACGTCGCCGCCCGACGCCACACCGTCAGCCGCGAGCTGCGCGCGGCGGGCGGGCGTCCCGGCCCGCACCGTCGCACGACGCCCGCACGGCGGTACTCTTGCCAGCCTCCCGAATCGCGAACCATCGACGGCGATTTGGCTCCGGTCTGCCTGGCGATCAGCAGAGCGGCCTGGAACACCGTCGGCTCCTTCGACGAGGAGTACTTCGGCTACGGCGAGGCGGCCGACTGGCAGGCCCGGGCCCGCGCCGCCGGCTGGCGCATCCTGCTCGCCGACGAGCTCGGCGTCGAGCGCCGCGACCCGGTGAGCGACGAGGTCGACGAGGGCCCCCGACAGCGCCGCGATCGGGACCTGGCGCGAACCAACACCGCGCTGTTGCTCGAACATCACAACAGCGTTCACCGCGCGGACGTATACCTGGCCGGCACAGCCGCCTTGCAGCGGTTACGGCGGGGCAAACGCGCGCGCCGGCAAACCGGCCTGCCGTCGATAGTCATCGTCACCAACCGCCTGGTCTACGGGGGCGCCGAGCGGCAAAAGGCGCTCTTGGCAACGGAATTGGACCGCCGCGGTTACGCGGTCACTGTCGTCTGCGTGCAGCGGTTCGGCCCGCTGATCGCCGAAATTCCGGACACGGTGCGGGTGATCCGCCAGCCGTGGTGGGCGCCGATGGTCGACATGGCCGAGGGCCCGGCGGTGCTGATCACCGGCGACACCAATACCGAGGTGGGATTCGGCACGTTGTGGCGCGCGGCCGGCCGGAGCCGTCGATGGCTGGTCGCACCGCACGTCCCTCCCGAGGAGGACCGGCCGATCTACTCGCGGCCACTGACCGCGGCGATGTGCCGCGCGGACGGATTCATCGTTTTGGCACAACGCCATTGGGACATGCTGGCCAAACAGCATCGGCTTCGGGGACGGTACTTCGTCGCGCCCAACGGCGTCGCCGACCTCGGGGAGCCGAGCCCCCGGCAGCGCGGCGCCGGCCGACCGCTACACCTGGTCATGCTCTCGCGCATCGTCGAGCACAAGAACCCGCATCTGCTGATCGAGGCGCTGAGCGGCCTCGCTGAGATGCCCTGGCGATTGTCGATTTTCGGCGACGGGCCCGATCGAGAGAGGCTGCAGGCACGCACACCCGCCGGGTTGGGCGATCGCGTCGAGTGGCGGGGATGGTCGGCCGGGCCGGGCCCCGGGCTGGCCGACGCGGACCTGCTGTGTGTTCCCAGCCGCTCCGAGGCCTTCCCGGTGGTGATCCTCGAGGCGATGGCCAGGGCGGTGCCGGTCGCGGCGTCGGCGGTTTGCGCTGTCCCGGAAATGTTGGATTTCGGAGGGGCGGGGTTCCTGGTCGAGCCCGTCTCCGCGTCGGGGTGGCGAGAACACCTGGCCCGGATCATGGCGGAGCCCGACGCGCTGCCGTCGGTCGGACGACGCGGCTATGAGCGCATGCGCAAGCATTACACGGTGGAGGCGATGGCCGACGCGTACCTGGGCGCGATCGGGGCTGTGCTGTGAATTCGCCTCGGGTGCTGTGGCTTTCGCCGTGGACGCGACCGGCGGTTCGGGTGCAAGCCGAGGCGCTGCTGCGCCACGGTGCCGACGTGCTGTTGGTCACCTCCGATCAGCATCCGGAGTCGGACGCCGCGCGCGATTACGAGTTGGTGCTCGATCCGCGCTTTCGCACGGCCGCGACCTGGCTGCCGACCCTGAAAGCCTGGCGCCGCGTCCGCCGCTTCCGGCCCGACATCGTGATCGCCGAACTGGTGCGGGATCCGCGCTGGATCGCGTTGGCCGGGCGAGCCCCGCGCATTCAGGTGGTACACGACGATCGGCCGCACGGCCCCGACGAACTGACGCCGGCCTACGAGCGCGCCGTGTTCGACCGCTGGGCCGCGCGCTCGGCAGCCACCATCACCTACAGCGACTATGTCGCGGCCGCGGTGTCCGCGCGCCGCGATGTCGCCGGTACGCCGGTGCATGTCGTGCCGCTGGCCAGCGACCTCGATCTCGACCGCGTTCCGCCGTTCGTGGGGCCCGAACGGCGCCGCGATTTCGTCATGTTCGGCCGGCTCAACCCGTACAAGAACGTCGATGTCGTGCTGGCGGCCTGGCAGCGGCATGTGGTCGGCGGCGGCTGGCGAGGCGACAACCTGGTGCTCGTCGGCGACGGGCCGCTGGACGCCGAAGCGCTGCCCAAACACACGCTCTGGCGCAACGGCAGCTTCCGCTACGCCGATGTCATCCCCACGCTGGCCGCCGCCAAAGGGTCGCTCGCCCACTATCGGCGCGCCTCACAGAGTGGCGTGCAGTCGCTCTCGATGCAGCTGGGCGTCATGCCGATCGTGTCGACCGCCGGCGCGTTGCCCGAATACCAGCCGCCGGGTGTGGCCCCGATCGGGGTCGACGACGTCGCCGGGCTCGCCGCCGCTTTCGACCTCCTGGCCGATCCGGTGACCGCGGCCCGCCTGGGGGCCGACGCGGCGCGCCACTACGCGCACCGATGCGCGGTTGACCTTGTCGCCGTGCGCATTTTGGACGTCATCGCCCAGGTGCTGGATCGCCGGCGGTGACGTGAGGCTCAGGCCAGGCCCCGCCAGAACGTCTCCAGCCACCCGGTGAGTTCGCGGGCCCGGCCCAGCGCATCGGGTGGCGCCGATCGGGACCGCGTCGCCGCGATGGCCGCCGGGAGCTCCTCTGTTTCCCGGACCACGGTCGCCAGCCCGGCACCCGCCATCTTCTCGGCGAACGGCAACTGGTGCTCATCGACGTGCTCCCCGCGCGACGAGCGACGCGGCACCAGCACGGGATGTTTCCCTTGCTCGACGCACAGCAGCGTCGATCCGGCGCCCGCGTGGGTCACGGCGACAGAGGCCCGCCGGATGTGCGTGCAGACGTCCCCGAAGGACAGGAAGCGCTCGAACGCGGCGTGGCGCGGCTCGAATTTGCAGGTGCCGAGCTGTACGAAAAAGTCCTCCCCCACCGCGTCGGTGCTCGCCAGCTCGTCCACCGCGCGCGCCAGCCGGTCGAAGGGATGGACCTCCATCCCCATGATCACGAAGATCACACGATCCTCCCGTGATACTCGGTGCGGGGAATCCGGTCGGCCAACTCGGGCCACTGCACCAGAAAGCGGGAGGCGAACGGCTTCACCATGCGGGCGGTGAGCGAGAGTTCGGTGATGCGGGTGATGGATTCGACGAACACGGTGGGAATCCGCAGCAGCCAGGCCAGCCACAGGAAGGGTGCGGCCACGCCCGATCCGGTCGTCAAGATCATGGCGGGGCGGTGGCGGATCAAAAGGCGTAGGGCCAGCACCAGATTGCGCAGCAGGTTGGGCACGTTACGGACCGTCGGGTGCGCGGCCCAGTACACCTCGCGCTCGTCGCGCAACAGGTAACGGGCGTCGGCGGTCCCGAAACTCACCCAAAACCGATCCTTGTCCTGCCAGAACTCGCGCAGGCAGAACATCTCGTAGATGTGCCCACCGGAGGACGCGATGAGGAGCAGCCGACCCATGTCTCCCCTCGGTTGAGGCGCACCGATCTTCTGGCGGCGGCGCGGCGATCCCGATGTCAAAGACTAACTCCCGTCGTGGCCGCGGCCGGGTTGCGACGGCAAACAGATCGAGCGGATTTCGCGATGATGCGTTGACCGGGTGCTAACGTCCACCTTGTTGGCGGGCCGTACACGTTGCCGATGCGGCACTCGGAGTGAGTAGAGGCGCGGACCATGATTCGAACGGCCATAGTCGGCCTGGGCAAGATGGGTCTTTCGCACCTCGCGATCCTTCGCACGCACCCGGACCTCGACGTGGTCGGCGTGTGTGACTCCGCCGGCTATCTACGCGACATCCTGGCCAAATACACCGGTCTGGACTGCTACGACGATTTCGATCGGATGCTGGCGCAGACGAAGGCGGACGCGGTTGTCGTCGCCGTTCCGTCGCGGCTGCACGCGCCGATGGTCGAAAAGGCCCTTGCCCGAGGCACACACGTCTTCTGCGAGAAACCGTTCGTCCTCGATGTCCGCGACGGCGAGCGCCTGGTGGCGCTCGCCGAGAGCAATCGGCTCGTCACGCAGGTCGGCTATCACTGCCGCTTCATCGGCGCCTTCCAAGAGGCGGCACGAATCGTCGCGGCGGGGGCTCTCGGGCAGGTACACCACGTGCGTGCCGAGGCATACGGCCCCGTCGTCCTTCGACAGAAGGGAAGCACGTGGCGCGGCGTCAAAGCCGAAGGCGGTGGCGCCCTCTACGACTACGCCTGCCACGCCATCGATTTGATGAACTTCATCGCCGGCGTGCCCCTAGCGGTCGACGGAGTCGTCCGCCACAGCGTTTTCTCGCGCGACGTCGACGACGAGGTCTACTGCACGATGCGCTACGGCAACGGCGCCAGCGGCCAACTGTGCGTGAACTGGAGCGACGAGAGCTTTCGCAAGATGTCGACGAAGGTTTCGGTGTGGGGAACCAACGGCCGCGTCGTCGCCGATCGGCAGGAATGCCAGATCTATCTCCGCGAGACGCACCCCGAGGTCCCCGACCTGGGGGCGGGATGGACGATCCGGTACACGACCGATCTCACCGACGAGGTCTGGTATTACCTTCGGGGTGAAGAGTATTCGGCGCAGATCGACTATTTCGCGCAGAGCATCAAGAACAACCGGTTGAACGGCGAGAACACTTTTCGCTCGGCGCTCGACGTCGATCGTGTGGTCGACATGATCACCGGCGCCGGAGCCGGCGCGGCCCCCCTGCCCCAGGCGGCCGCGAATGGCTCCCCGCGCGGCTCGCGGCGCCGCGAGATCGTCGCGCGCATCAGAAAACTCACGTCGCCGAGGGCATCATGACCATGGACCGTGTGCTGTTCGGCGACAACCAGTTCTTCGGCGTCAACCACATGTCCGAGGAGAAAGCGCGCGCCCAGGCGATACGCTTTCAGCACCTACCGCCCGTGCTGGCGACGCTGGACGCCGCGTACCAGGAAGGCATCCGTACGTTCGTGTGCACGACGCACGACCGGGTCGGCGAAATCTGCGATCATTTCCGCGCCAACCGGACCCGATACCCCGACTACGTCTTCTACCCGTGCATGCCGTACGCGCACAAGTACGCCAACGCCGTGACCGAGTTCGGGATGCTGGAGGCGCTGCGCAGGTTCCTGCCCGACGATGGGGCCGTCAAGTCGATGTTCAAGGGCGGTGTCGCCCTCGCGGGCAAGGACATCGAGCCGATCATGCAGCTATTGGTCGACGCGGAGATGAAGATGTTCGCCGAACTGTCCACGCCCGTCATCTTCATTCAAAACGTCGTCACCGACTTGCTTCTCGGCCTGGGCATGGACGAGGGGTTCCGGTTTTTCTCCGACCACGTCAGGCTCAAGTATGGCGCCGAGCCGGGCTTCATCACCATGAATCTCCCGCGCCTCCTCGACGCCCTCGACGGCCAGGGAATCGAGAATCCCATCGTGTGCGCCAATTTCAACAAGATCGGCTTCCGGATGTGTGGCGGAATCGAGCTCTACGAGAGGACAATCCGCGAGCGCCGCTGCCGTCTGATCGCGATGTCGGTGCTCGCCTCGGGCGCGATCCCGCCCCGCGAGGCCATCGATTACGTCTGCGGCCAGCCGCAGATCCATTCGATCGTCTTCGGCGCATCCAGCCGTGCGAACATTCGGCAGACGAAGTCGCTGATCGACGAGCTGTGGCAGGTCCCGACGTGATCCCCGGACCCCGGTTAGCTCGAATCCGTTGAAGAGCAGGTGATTCGGGCTTTCGCCAGACGCTCCGCGAGCCGCACGCCCAGCGCGATCCCGAGAAGCGTCGGGTTGGCCTGGCTCGATGTCGGCAACACCGAGGTGCTCGCGACGTAGAGTCCGCGAACCCCATGGACTTGCAGGTGTGGATCTACGACGCCGCCTTCCGGCGATGTCGACATCCGGGTGGTTCCCGCCTGGTGGTAGCCGGTCCGCTTCTTCATGTACGCACGGACCGCGGCCTCGACATCGTCGGTCAGCCACTCCACGTATCCCACGCCGTGGCGGCGAAGGTGGTCATCGATGGCGGCGACGGCCTTGCGCACGCTTGCGTAATCGGCGTCGGAGAAGTGCATGCTGGTGCGAATCCTCCTCATGCCGAGGGCGTCTCGTTCGTCAATCAGCTCGACCCGGCTCTCCCAGTGCGGAAGGTGCTCGCCGTGGTACTGCAGCAGGTAGCGATTGTCGGCGCTCTTCACGAAGAAGCCGGGCGCCTTGCGGCCCCGGCGGAGGAACCGTGCGTAGCAGAAGGCGACGGCGAACCGGAGGGTACCGAACAGGTCTCGCGCGACGTTGCCCAGATGCGCAAGGATTCGTGGCGAACCGTCGGTCTTGGTGTGGGCCTCACGGATCGCCTCGGCGAGCAGGAATCGTCCGATCGGCGAGATCAGTGTCAGGTACACCCCGGACAGGATCCCGCTTCCGTGACTCGGGTCGCTGATCGGCGGATTCACCAAGAAGATTGCGGCGTTTGGCATTTCGTTCTGGTGCAGCAGCTGCGGGTCGAAGGTGAAGCGCCGGCGAACATACACCCCCTCCCCGTCCCGCTCGTATCCGTGGATGACCTCATCGGTGGTGAATTGCACGCGCGCGACCCGGGCCTCGACGTGCGCCATGTACCAGCGTCCCAGGTGCCCGCCCGCGTTCCCCAGCCCCCCGGGGTGATGGCGATCCGACGCCAGCAGCAGGCGGGTGGCCTCCAAACCGCCGGTCGCGATGACGTAGTCCGTCGCGACCACTCGCCCCGCACCGCCGTTCAAGGACTTGACGACCAGGTGGTCGACGGTGTCGCCGGCCGCCGTCGTCACGATCTCGGTGCAGGTGAGGCCGGTCCACAGCGTGAGATGGGGCGAGTCTCGCAACGCCGCCCGGTAGCGGCGCCCGAAACGGGTTGGTAGCGCCCAGCGCTCGAGGTCGGTCGTGCGCACGTCGCCGTCGGGGAGCCCCGCGACCAAGTCGCGCTCCGCGATCTCGGGGATCTCGCGCGCATTGAACGCCGCCCGGCCGCATACCGCCCAGTCGCAGGCGCGTTGAAGGTAGGGCTCGACGTCGTCGTATCCGATGGGCCACGGCGCCTGCGCTGTGATGGGCCGGTCCTCGAAATCGATGGGGTCGAACTCGAGGCAGCGTCCCCCCCAGAGCGCCGAGGTTCCACCGACCTGCCGGCGGACCGTCAGCTCGCTACGCGAATGGAAGTAGTCGTCGTGCCGGGAATCGAACCTCGACAGCGCTTGGGCCGCACGGTCGTTGCGTTCGAGGCCGCTTTCGACGAGGACCACCTGCACGCCCGCCCCGGCGAGTTCCAGCGCGGTCGCGATGCCGATCGGGCCGGCCCCGACGACCACCACATCCGTTTCGATCGTCATGCCGTGGGCGAAGTCCTCCATGTCGCGAATCACGCGGCCGCACCCTCTCGGAACTCCTTGACGAGAGCGAGGAACCGCGCCACGGTCTCTGCGTCGGGTGGCGACGAGACCGCGTCGGCGGCTTCGGTGACCCGCTGCGGCCTGGTGGTGCTGTAAAGGATTGCGCGGCAGCCCGTTGCGGTGATCGACGAGGCGAGAATCAGCCGGGCCAGCACTCCGGGGGCCAGCGGGTCGGCCTGCAGGGCTTCGCGCCAGCGGCTTGCCATTCCGGGGTCGGCAAGCAAGGCGCCCGAGAGCTTGCGGTGCGGCCGCTCGAGTACGCCGAATGCGATATCGGCCGGTCTCGGCGAAGGATCGAGCACGTCGCTGCGGAGTTGGCTGACTGCCCGCGGCCCGAATGCGCGGACGAAGTCCAGCTCGAGCCCCTCGTCCTGCGAGACGCCCCAGGCGCGAATCTTTCCCTGTTGGCGCGCCCGCTCAAAGAATTCGCGAAGTTCGTCGCCCGCAACGGTGTCCTGAGGCCTCGGCGCGTGGACGAAGAGGATGTCGACATGGTCGACGCCGAGCGCCGCCAGGCTCTCGTCGAGGCTGCGTCTCGCGACGGCCGCGTCGTACACCCGGCCGCCCGCCGACGGGGCCTGCTGCCGCTTGACGATACGGCGCAGCGCGGGAGCCTTTTTCAGCAGCGCCCGGGTCGGGGCCTGGAATCGGCCGAGCCGCCGCGCCGCGCCCCCGACATCGATGCCGAACTTGGTGGCGATGGTCACGCTGTCGCGGTCGACCGTGCGCAAAAAGGCCCCGAGCTCCGCCTCCGCCATTCCCAGCCCGTACATCCGCGCGGTGTCGAAGTGGGTGATGCCGCTGTCCACGGCGCCGGCGAGCACGGCCATCCGTTCCTTCTTCGACGGCGACTGCATCAGTGCGCCGCATCCGAAACCGATTGCGCTGACCACCAATCGCGGTCCCTGAAGTTCAACCCGTCGCAATGTCGCAGCCCAGGTAGATACGGCGGAGTTCGGCGTCGATGACGTCGGGGCTCCGTGTCGCCGCGACGTGCGCTTGACCCCGCAGCCCGTCACGCTCGGCCAGCTCGGGGTCGCGCAGGTACCGGCCGATCGCGTTGGCCAACGCGGGCACATCGCCGACCGGGACCAGCATGCCCGGGTCGGGGGCGATCTCCGCCGTCCCACCGACGGGCGTCGCCACGAACGGCCGCGCGCCGGCCAGGGCCTCGGTCAGGATCATCGGCATGCCCTCCGCAAACGACGGGAGCACCACCACCCGGACCGAGCGGAGCAGCCCACGGACCGCGTCGGGGTGCATCGAACCTTCGACGGTCAGCCGCTCCGTCTCCGGCGGGGCATAGTCGTCGATGGGACCGATTATCCGACAACGGCCTTCGATGCCCTCGGCGAGAAGAAGCCGCCAGGCCGCCACAAGTCTGTCGACACCTTTTCGAAGCCCAACGGTGCCCGCGAACAGCGCCACGGGCGGCGTGGAGGCCGCCCCGGGCGCATCACGGTCGACCACGATCGGGTTCGGCACCACGGCGGTCCGCACCGTCGGCGCCACCTCGGCGACCGCGGCGCGCGCTTCCTCCGACAACAGGATCACATGGTCCGCCCGCTTCAACGTCGCACCCACGAAGCGGGGGCGCGACCTGGCGAACTCGGGAAAGTCGGGGCCATGGAGGGTGACGATCACCCGGAAACCCTTGGCCCTGGCCAAGCGGATCAACGGTCCTTCGCGCAGCCAGGCCCCGCCGTTGGAGATATGGAAGTGCACGATGGTGCCACGAGGGGACCGGGCCAGTGAAATCCCCGCGCGTGCGGTGAGAAACAGGTTCCTCAGATGGCGGTCCCCGTTCCACGTCGACAGGACCCGGATGTCGTCGGCGCCGATCTTGTTGTCGCGCAACACCCGGATCACGGACTGGGTCCCGCCGATGCTGTACATGTCGGGCCCCACGTGTGTCACTGAGATCATGTCGGCCTGGCTCGTCTACGGGAAAGTAACCGCGCCGACAGTGGCATCGAGGGGCGGGTCGGGCGTGGCGGCCGGCGCCGGATTGTCCTCGGTCCGGCTGCCCTCCGCGCCCCGGCGCCGCAACCCGGCGTAGCCCATCGCCGCCCCCAGCGCCATGCCCAGGCCCAAGGCGTCCATCGGCATCTCCGGCAACGGCCACACGGCGGATATCGCCAACAGGCCCGCGGCGACCGCCGCACTGATTTTCGCGGGCGCCGGGGCGCACCGCAGCGCGAGGATCACCGGCGTGAGCGCGAACAGCACGAACGCGGCCATCCCCACCGCCCCGGCCTTGGCCAGCCACCACAGGTAGAAGTTGTGGGAGTAGGCGGGATAGAGGTACCGATGGAATTCGTCGTCGCCGGTCGGCGGCTGGTACACGTAGCCCAGGCCGTGCCCGAACAACGGGGCCTGGGCGATGGTCTCCTTGAGGAGGTTGATTTCCCGCAGTCGTTCCAGCGCCGAATCGTCGACCGCGAGCGCGCTCGACGTAACCCCGCCCAGCACCCGCTGATTGAACGCAACGTACTGATCGGCCAGCCACGCCCCGGTCTTCGAACGCTGCAGCAAGAACAGCGACCCGGGCACGGCCACCGCGACGACGGCCAGGCCGACCGTGGCGGCCACGACCGCCCGCCGCACGGCCGCCCAACTCAGGCTGCCCAGCAATGCGACCGCGGCCGCCACCCCCATGGAGATCAGCGTGTTGCGGGAGAAGGACAGCAGCGAAATGCTCAGCGCCGGAAGGCCCAACGCGAGATACGCCCTGGGCCTGACACGTCCGACGATCGGGGCGGCGACCAGTGCGCTCAGCACCGCGGTGGCCGGCGTCTGGGTGGACAGGATGATGCGCACGGCCTGACCGGCACCCGTCGTCCCCTCCAGGCTTTCCGCCCGACCGGCCAACCGGATGGCGTACAGCGAGCTGATGATCGCCATCGCCGCCGAAAACCACAGGATCACGATCATCACCCGGATCGACCATCGGACGTGTCCGCTGTAGACGACGAACATCGCAAGGACGAAGCCGATCGCCATCTCGATCATGGTGGTCGCTTCACGGGTCACCGTGAGGTCGGGGTTTCCCGTGGCGAATCCGGTGGCCGTGGACCACAGCACCGCCGCCACCAGGATCCCGGGCAGCACGAAGTCGGACGACCGCGGTTTCGCGGTGGGGATCAGGTAGCAGATCGCGAGGATGGCCGCCAGGTGGTACGCGTAAATCGTCAGCGGGCCAAAGACTTTCCCCACGTGTAAGCCTTCGGGCAGTGCCGCGAACGCACCGAACAGCGTAACCCCCACCATCCCTTCGGGTTTCACCCAGTACACGACCACGCAGAACAACGCGGCGGTCAGCAGCACACCCTCGGTGGTCCGGCGAACCGAGAGCACGCCGAACGCGAAGCATCCGAACACGAAGATCGCCAGCAGGGCTCCATCCACGGCCAGGCGGTGACGGGCCCGCAGGTACGGGATCACGCCGGCCTGCTGACCTTTGACCGGTAGGCGCGGTCGGCGGCCCTGATGTGCAGCGACTGGCGGGCGTCGGTCAACACCGTGCCGACCACCTGTGCGCCGGCCGCGCGCAGGGCGGTCAACGCGTCCTTGAGTTCGTCCGCGGTCGTGCGCTTCGCCCGAACCACCAGCACGGTGGCGGGGACGGCACCGGCCAGCAGGCCGGTGTCGGCGGTCGCCAGCACCGGCGGACCGTCGATGACGATGCGGTCAAACCGTGAGGACAATTCCTGCACCACCCGGTCGATCACTTCCGGCAGGTACGCGCTGGGGGGCAGACTCTCGCGCCGGGCGGACCGCGACGCGAGGATGTGCAGCTTCGAAATCGGCGTCGGCTTCACCACCTGGGCGGCCGCGGCGGGGTCGGCGAGCGCGTTGGCCAGCCCCTCCCCCGATTCGACCCTGAGCAGACCGGCGATCACGTGCCGGCGGCTGTCGCCCTCGACCAGCAACGCGTCTTCGCCCATCTCGGCGAGCGCGAGCGCCAGGTTCATCGCCGTCGTCGTCGTTCCCTCGCCACCGAACGGGCCCGCCACCAACACCTGACGGGCGTTGGGTCCCATCGCCCTGAGCAGCCGGGTGCGCATGCCGCGCACCGCGTCGTCGAATGCGGTGTCGGTGCCGAACCGCGGAGTCCCGCCGCGCTTTCCCGGCAGTTCCGCCAAGGTCGGCAGGCCCGAGAGTTCCTCGAGCTTGGCGCGGGTGCGCACGGTGCGGTCGCCGGCCTCGCGGGTCAGTGCCACCGCGATGGCCAACAGCACACCGGCGATGAAGCCGATCGCCATGTTTCGCAGCGGCACCGGCGACACCGGAATCTTCGGAACGCGGGGCGGCTCGACCATCGTCGCCCGCGCCAAGGGCCACGGCTTGCCAGTCGGTCCCGCCGATGCCGGCACGTCGGACGGTTGACCCGATGGCGGCGGCGTCGTCTCGACCACCTCGGGTCGCGGTCCCGCGGTGACCGGCGTGGCCACGCCGTTCGACGCCGGGTTCGGGGCAAGCGTCGGCAGCATCGCGCTGAACTGACCGGCCATGGCGCCCGCCAGCGCGGCGGCGCGCGCCGGGTCGGTGTCTTTGACGCTGATCGTGAACAGCACCGATTTCGGGGTGTATTTCACTTGGGTTTGGCTCAGCAGATCATCGGCGCGCATGGGAAGTTGGAGCTGACGGATGGCGCGCTCGGCCACGATGTGTCCACCGGCGATTTGCGCGTACGACGACAGCCGTTCCTGGGCGGCCTGCGTGCCGCTGTACACCTCGTTGAGGTCGGTCGCACCGGAAAACGAGATGAGGACCGTGGCCGACGACTGGTAGTGCTTGGTCTGCAATGCGGTCACGAACGCGGCGCCGACGGTACACGCCAGCAGCGCGGTCAAGGCGAGTTTCCAGTGCGCGCCGAGAATCCGGACGAAGGTACGGAAATCCATCGGCTATTAACCTTTCTAAAAGCCTTCGGCGGGAAGAAAACTCTGCGGTTTCGTCCTACCAGCCGCGCATACCACTGCAGATTATGCAGCATCATCAGGCGGGCATTGGCGGAATCGCGGTCCCGCTGCCCCGGTTGATTTACCGCGTAATTGGCGACGCGGCGCCCGCCGTCATCGTCACGCGGCGTGAGTCAACGCGTCGCGGGACAGATTCAACGTCGCGATCGGATAGCATCCGGTGCCGTCGCGCCCGTCGCGCGCGAGCCGCATGGGCGGATAGTTCACCACGTGGTTCGCGCCCGGCTTGTGCTGTTGCCAATCGACCGAGGCACACAACGTGTAGTGCCCTGGCGCCAAGCCCGCCAAGTCGATGTGAATGGACTCCGTCGTCGACGCCGGCAACGGCTCCTTGCTGGAGCCGTCCCCGGATGGGCTTTGGACCAGGGTTTTCAGCGCCACGGTCGCGGGAAGCGTGCGGACCACGGCCCCCGAGAAATCGACGAGCCGGTAGCCCGGGACCCAGTTTTCGGTCGCGGCGGCCGCGCCGTAATTGGTCCACGCGACAGCCAGGGTCGCCTTGCCGTCTTTCACCGATTGCGATTCCTGCCGCGCCTCCACCGAATACCGGTAGCCTGCGGCGACGTTTGCCCGCGCCCACAGCAAGTACAGCGCCGGGTCCATCGGTGTCGACGAATCCACAGCCGGGAAGTTGAAACTCGATGTCATCGACACGTGGTACTTGACGACGTCCTGCAGGCCTTTTTCGTAGTAGGTCCGCGGATCGGTTTTCTCGGGCAGCTGGCACCATTCGGTGATCATCGGCGCCGACGCCAGCCGGTTCCTCAGCGCTCCGACCAGCGGGTCCTTGGACTGCACATAGTGGGAACCATCCCTTTCCGCCCACGCGGGCAGCGGATCCTGTACGCCCAGGCAGTCCGCGCGGATGCCCACCGGCGCGGACAGTTTCTTCGTCACGTCGTCGGCGATCAACTGGCGCACGATCTCCGGGTTCAGTGCGGTTGTCACCAATTGCGTGTGGGGAAAAGCGTTTACGGTCGCCGCGACCAGCTGCCGAATGGACTCGGCGGTGATGTTCTGGTCACGAAACTGGCTGTAATACCCCAGCTTCGCGACGCTCTCGTCGGGTGCGGGGCCCGGCGCGCCGAGTGTGTCACGCAGATACGAGATGTGGTTCTCGCTGAAATCGCCGTAGCCGGAGAATTCGAAGACGCTCAGCCGCTCGTCGCCGTCGTAACGGCGGCCCAACGCGGCCAACAGCTGGCCGAACGCGTTCAGGTAGTTCGGATCATTCCAGTTCGGAACGACCTGCGTGACGCCGGGCATCCACCAATATCGTTGCGGACCGGAGTAGTTGGTGGCCGCGGCGCGCATCCAGTCGGGCATCGCGATGTTGGTGTTGTTCGGATAGACGGTGTCGCAACACGAGTTGTAGGCGACCACGCGAAGCGTCAGGCGCATGTTTCGACCGGCCAATTTCGTCAGGGCGTCATCGATCACGGTGAAATCGAATTTGCGATCGTCGGGAGCGTCCGGCGGCAGTGTGCTCGGATCGGTGGGCTGCAACTGGCGCCAGGGGACACGCAAACTGGCGTCGTAGGACGCCGGCCACGCCGGGTAGCGCCGCTGCGCCGGATTGCCCTGCGGGAACAGCGGTTGCAGGAGATCTTCGTACTGGCCGCGCAGGGGGTTCGGCACGTCCTGCACGGACAACGGTATGGCCGGACTGCTGATCAGGGCGAGCGGATCAAGGTCGCTGCGGCCGTCACATCCGTCGAGCACCAACGTCACGCACACGGTGACGACAAGGAGAATGTTCCTAATTGTCCGGACCATGATTGCTCGCGCTAAACCGTGTCCGACAAATGCATCTACTGCTACCTCTCTGGCGGTCGCGACTAGTCACATGCGCGGGATATCAAGGGTGACAACAGGGTACAGCCCGGGCCCGTGACAGATGGCTGAAATCGGGGCGCCCGGTGAAAAGCCCGCCGGCTTGGCGGGGCCTCCCGGCGCGCTTTGGCCATTGTCAAATCGCCGCGTCGACTAAGCTGGGGCTCCGCAAATCGGACAGGAGTCACAGCAGATGTCGGTCGCACGCTCGGCCAAAACTTGGCTCGCGCCGGCGGCAAAAAAACTCGCACCGCGCCTGTTCTGGCGGCGGAAGTTTCGAATCCTGCACCGCTTGGGGCAGAGCCGCGCGGACATCCAGCTGGTGGCGTCATTGTGCGATCCGAACCGGATCTCCCTGGACATCGGAGCGGACCTCGGCGAATTCACGATTGCGATGGCGGCGTCCTCGCGCTCGGTGACCGCGTTCGAGCCCCGGCCGGCGCAGGCCCGCGATCTGGCAGCGATGTTCGCCGCCGTCGGCGCCCCCGTCCGGGTGGAGGCGGTGGCGCTGTCCGACCGGCCCGGCACGATCGCCATGCGGGTGGTCGAATCCGAGCCGGGCCGAAGCACAATCGACACCGACAACGAACTCACCGACGTCAATGGGGATGACATTCGCCGCATCGACGTGCCGGTCAAGCGGCTCGACGACCTGCATCTTGACGACATCGGCCTGATCAAGATCGACGTCGAGGGCCACGAACTCGCAGTGTTACGGGGCGCCACGCAGACGCTCACCCGCAATCGGCCGGCGATTGTGGTGGAAGCCGAGGAACGCCATCACGCCGACGCCGTCGCCGAGATCACGGCGTTGCTGGCCGGTCTCGGTTACGCGGGTCACTTCGATCTCGGTGGCGCTCGTCGGCCCATCGCCGAGTTCGATCCGGCACAGCATCAGGACCCGGCCAACGTCGGCAGGCGGGAGGACGGCTGGGCCGCCCACGGCACCTACGTCAACAACTTCGTCTTCTTGCCCACCGAAGGCTGAGCGGCCTCCGCGATCGTCGCCGCTACGTCGAGCCCAGCGACGATGACTCGCGGTCGGCGAGAAACGGCATCGGCATCCAGCGCGCGGACAGCAGCGCTTCCATCGCGTCGCCGGGCAGGGGACGCGACAGCAGGAAGCCTTGCGCGCGGTGGCAGCCGTGTTGCATCAAAGTCAGTGCGGCAGCGGGGGTTTCGACGCCTTCGGCGACCACTTCCAGCCCGAACGCCTCGGCGAGCCCGATGATGGCGCGGACGATGGCCAGGTCGCCGGCGTCGGTGCCGACATCGCGCACGAACCCGGCGTCGATCTTGAGCATGTCGACCGGCAGGGATTTCAGGTGGGACAGAACGGCATAGCCGGTGCCGAAGTCGTCGATGGCGACCTGCACGCCGACTTCCTTGAGCTCCGACAAGGTTTTTCGCGTGGTGTCGATGTCGTGCACCACGGCGCGTTCGGTGATCTCGAGGCACACCGATGCGGCATCGATTCCGAACTCGCCGATCGTGTCGGCGACGCTTTCGACGAAGCCGCGACTGATCAGCTGGATGGGCGACACGTTGATGCGCAGCATGGCGCCGTGCCCGACCCCATTGGCGCGCCACTGGCTGAACTCGGCGCAGGCGCTGCGCATCACCCACCCGCCCAGCTCCGCGGCGAGGTTGGTGGATTCGGCCACCCCGATGAACGAGTCGGGCAGCAGCAGACCCCAGACCGGGTGCCGCCAGCGCACCAGGGCCTCCGCGCCCACGATGGCCCCGGTCCACAAGTCGACCTCGGGCAGGTAATGCAGGAGCAGGCCTTCGCTGTCGATGTCGCCCTGCAGGTGCAACTCGATGTCGTTGCGGAAGGCCCGCTTGAGCGACATGTCGTCGGTGGACACCGCCGTCTGATTGCCGCCGGCACGCTTGGCCGTCAGCACCGCCTCGTCCGCCCGGCGGAGCAGATCGGCGCAGTTGTCCGCCCCGGGCGTGCCCACCGCCAGCCCGATGCTGACGGTCCGGCTGACCACGTGGCCACCGATGGTCAGGCGATCGCACAGCATCGTCGACAGGCGACGCGCGAACGCCTCGGCGACCTCCGGCGACATCGGCTCGTCCGGGATGACGACGAACTCGTCGCCGCCGAGCCGGGCGATCATGCTCGGCGTTCCCGCGCACTCCTCGATGCGCTGCGCGAAGACGCGGATGAACCAGTCGCCCGCGCTGTGGCCGAGGTAGTCGTTGATCGGCTTGAGCCGGTCGAGATCGAGGTAGAACACCGCGACGGGTCCGGGGCTGCCGGGCGCGAGGCGTCCGGACAGGTGCGCGACCAGCGCCCGCCGGTTGTACACACCGGTCAGGTCGTCGTGCTCGGCGAGGTAGCGGAGCCGCTCTTCGGCGGCGATGCGCGCTTGAAGCTGGGCAAACAGCGCGGCGACCGCCTCGAGCGTGTTGATCTCCTCCTGCTTCCACCTGCGGGCACCGAACTTCACGAAGCCGAGCACGCCGGTGCACGCGTCGCTGGACATCAGCGGCGCGGCCGCCACCGACGGCGACGCCGTCGCCTTGCCCGGCCTCAGCGCGCGGCGGACCCACCCGGCGGACCGATCCGGACGGGTCACCACCGGCTTGCGGTCGCGCTCACACTGAGCGAGCACCGACTCGACGCCGTCCAACTGCAACGCCGCCACCAGATCCGGATCCGGGCTGTCGGTTCGTCGCGGCCATTCGGCGACCAACGTCGACGCCGCGGCATCGTTGTCGTGGTGGCGCAGGAAGCTGGCGTCCACATCGAACTGCTCGACGAGCCGCGCGAGTACCTTTTCGCTGACCGAGGTCGCGGTGGGCGCCGTGGCCTCCATCAGCGCGGTGGCGACGGAGGTGACCACCAGGTTCAGGCTGCGCGGCACGGAATCCTCCGATACGGGGCACTATCCCGTCTGGGTCCCGAAGTCAAAATATGTCCGAGAACGGTATCACGCACGGCCCCGCCCATCCGGGGTTACGAAAAGCTCGCAGCCAACGAAGCAGCGCCGCGGCCGGACGATGTCACTGGCCGTTTGCCGAGGCCGAGTCGCTCGGGATGTCAAGCGTGGCAATCGGGTACAGCCCCGAGCCGTCGCGGCCGTCCCGGGCCAGGGCCATGGGTGCGTAATTGACGACGTGCGAGGCGCCCGGCTTGTGTTGCCGCCATTCGACGGACGCCCGCAGCGTGTAGTGGCCGGGCGCCAGGCCCGTCACGTCGACGTGGACCGACTCGCTCGACGATTCGGGAACCGGCTCCTCGCGCGATTGGCTGGTCTCGTCATGGACCAGCTTCGCCAGGTTCACCGTCGCCGGCAGGCTGCGAACCACCGCCCCCGAGAAGTCGACCAGCTTGTAACCGGGCTCCCAGTGCTCGGTGGCCGCCGCCGAACCGTAGTTGGTCCAGGCCACCGAGATCGTCGCCACCTTGCCCTGGATCGACTGCGATCCCGGCTGCGCCTCGACCGAGTACCGGTATCCCGCGGAGGTATTGGCCTTGCCCCACAGCAAAAACAGCTTGGGATCCATCGCCGAGGCAGCATCCCGGTCGGGGAAGTCGGCACTCGAGGTCATCGACACGTGGTACCTGATGACGTCGTGCAGCCCCTTCTCGTAGTACGACCGGGGGTCGGCGCCGCTGGGCAACCGGCACCACTGGCTGATCACCAGGGCCGAGGTGAGCCGCTGCTTGATCGCGTTGACGACGGCGTCGTTGGAGCGCACGTAGTGCGAGTCGCTGGCGTCGGCCCATTCCGGCAACGGCGCCTGCACCCCCAGGCAGTCCGCGCGGATGCCGACGGGCGCGGCCAGTTTCTTCGTCACGTCGTCGGCGAACAATTCGCGGACGATCTCCGGATTCTGGGGGGCCACCACCAATTGCGTGTGCGGGAAGGCATTCGTGTTCGCCGCGACCAACTGCGCGATGGAGGCCTTGGTGATGCTCTGGTCGCGGAACTGGCTGTAATAGCCCAGCTTTGCCACGCTGTCGTCCGGCGCGGGCCCAGGCGCGCTCAGCGAATCGCGCAGATACGCGACGTGGTTCTCGCCGAAGTCGCCGTAACCGGAGAATTCGAACACGGACAGGCGCTCGTCGCCGTCATAGCGACGGCCGAGGGCGGCCAGCAGTTGACTGATCCCGTTGAGGTAGTCGGGGTCGTTGAAATTCGGCACCACCTGGGTGACCCCCGCGGCCGAACTCTTCGCCGGCGCGGGATAACTGGCGGCGTACGGCCGCACCCAGTCCGGGATCGCGATGTTCGTGTTGTCGGAAGAGGTGTCGTTGCAACAGGATTTGTAGACGAATACGCCAAGGACCAGGCGCATGTTCCGGGCCCCGAGCTTGTTCAGCGCGTCGTCGATCGCGCTGAAATCGAACTTGCGGTCGTCGGGCGCGTCGGGGGGCAGTGTGCGCGGATCGACCGGCTGCAACTGCCGCCACGAGACACGCAGGCTGGCGTCATACGACGCGGGCCAGGAGGAGTACCGCTGCTGCGCCGAATTGCCTTGCGGGAAAAGCGGATTCAGCATTTCCTCGTACTGGCCGCGCAGCGGGTTCGGGATCTCCTGCGCGCTGGGTGGGATGGCCGGGCTGACCATCGCGGACAGCGGCCCGGGGTCGCTTTTACCGCCGCACGCGCTCAACACCAGCGCCGCGCACACGACAGCGGCAAGCGCGCGCGTCCTCCATGAGTACAACATCGTCACCGCGTCAGATCGCACCCGACGACACGTCCGACGGCGAGGGCCCGCGGCCGCTCGCGCAGATGGTCGTCGTCAAGGTTGCTTCTCCCAATACACACCGATGGCGCGTGCAAGTGGCCCCATATTTCGCGGTTTGTCTGGTGCGTGTATCCGACCGGGGCGGGCCACGAATTGGCGTAGCGCAGCGTATCACGCGCGTTCCGGCGACGCTCCGCCGCAGTTCAGCGGGGGTGCGGTCCGTTGGCGGCGCCCTTCCGCCCGCCGGCGCGCAGTGAGACGGGTCACAATAGCGGTGTCGATGTCACGCTCGGCCGGTCTGCGGTGTCTCAAGGGCACAGGTCCTCACGAACAGGTAGGAGATAGCCATGACCGAGGTGGCGCCTCAGAGAACTCATGTCGTCGTCGTCGGCGGCGGATACGCCGGGACGCTCGCGGCCAACCATTTGCGGCAGCGCCCGGACATCGACATCACGCTGGTGAACCCCCGGCCGGTCTTCGTGGAGCGCATCCGGTTGCATCAGCTGGTCGCCGACACCGGCGCCGCGACCGCCGATTACGCGACGCTGCTGGGCGACGGGATAGAGCTGATCGTCGACACGGTCGACGGCATCGACGCCCCGGGCCGGCGCCTGCTGCTGGGCTCGGGATTCGAGCTGGACTACGACTACCTGGTCTACGCCGTCGGCAGCACCGGCGCGACGCCTTCGACGGTGCCGGGCTTCGCCGAGTTCGCCCACTCGGTCGCCGACCTGGAGAGCGCGCAGCGACTGCACTACGCGCTCACCGACCTGCCGCTGCCCGCACCCGTCACCGTGGTCGGCGGCGGGCTCACGGGCATCGAGGTGGCCTCCGAGCTCGCCGAGCGACGACGCCCGGTCACCCTGGTCTGCGCCCCCGTTCTCGGCCCGTCGCTGAGCAAGCGGGGCCGGCGCTCGGTGGCCAAGCGGCTGCGCCGCCTCGGTGTCACCGTGCTGGAATCCGTCGCCGTGGCCGAGGTGCGCTGGGATGAGGTGGTGCTCAACGACGGCACCGTGTTGCCCAGCGCGGCCACCGTGTGGACGGCCGGATTCACCGTGCCCGATCTGGCCGCGCGCAGCGGGCTGCGCACCGACCCGATGGGCCGGCTGCTCACCGACGAAACGCTGACCAGCATCGACGACGACCGCATCGTCGCCGCCGGTGACGCAGCCGCGCCGTCCGGTCAGCCGTTGCGGATGAGTTGCCAGGCCGCCGGACCCATGGGCGCCCAGGCCGCCAACACCGTGCTCAGCCGCATCGCCGGGGACGCGCCCGCGGCGCTGAACCAGGCGTTCGTCGGACAGTGCATCAGCCTCGGTCGCGCGCACGCCACCTTCCAGCTGGCGCGCACCGACGACACCCCGGTGAACCTGTACCTCGGTGGCCGGGCCGCGGCTTCGCTCAAGGAGACGATCTGCAAGGCCACGCTGTGGGCGATCCGCCGCGAGGCCGCCAAACCCGGCTCGTATTTCTGGCTCAAGGGCGGCAAGCGGCCCGCGCAGTCACCGACCGGCGAGCGGGTCGCGCTGCGATGACACGCGCACCGACCGGCAGCGAGCACGCCGAACGCTTCACCCTGCTGCGGCCGCTGCTGTTCACCATCGCCTACGAGATGCTGGGCTCGGCGACCGAGGCCGACGACGTGCTGCAGGACAGTTATCTGCGGTGGTCGGCCGTCGACTTGGCGACGGTGCGCGACACCAAGTCCTACCTGGCCCAGCTGGTCACCCGGCAGGCGCTCAACGCGCTGCGGGCCGACGCCCGCCGGCGCGAGGAGTACGTGGGCCCGTGGCTGCCCGAGCCGCTGCTCCTCGAAGACCAGGATCCGTCCGCGGATGTCGTTCTCGCAGAGTCGATTTCGATGGCGATGCTGGTCCTGTTGGAGACGCTGAGTCCCGACGAGCGGGCCGTGTTCGTGCTGCGCGAGGTGTTCGGCTTCGACTACGGCGAGATCGCCCAGGCGGTGGGCAAGCCGGCGCCCACGGTGCGACAGGTGGCGCACCGGGCCCGTGAACACGTGCGGGCCCGGCGCAAGCGGTTCGAGGCGGCCGACCCGGAGCGCACCGCGGAGATCACCGCCCAGTTCCTGGCCGCGGCGGCGGGGGGCGACGTGGAAGCGCTGATGACCATGCTGGCCCCGGACGCCACCTGGACAGCCGACAGCGGCGGCGTGGTGAGCGCCGCCCGACGGCCGGTGGTCGGCGCCGACAAGGTGGCCCGGGCGATCGCCGGGCTGATGCGTCGGGCCGCGGAGATGGCCGCGCTGCGGGTGGAGACGGTGACATGCAACGGCGCGCCGGCGGTGCTGCTCTACCTGGGCGATCAGCTCGAAGGGGTGATCACGGTGGAGATCGCCGACGACAAGATCACGAACTTCTACGTCATGCGCAACCCGCGCAAACTGGCGGCGCTGGCCACCGCTCGCGACATCAGCCGCGGCTGAGCGGCACACTGGGTCGGTGCGCATCGACCGGCTCGGCGATCTCGGCGCCGCACCCCAGGTGCTGCGCGCCCTCGGTGACGCCACGACCCGATTGGGTCTCCCGCCCCCGGCCGCGCTGACCGGCGAGTGGTTCGGGGCCCTGGCGGTGATCGCGCCGAGCGTGTCGCTGGGGCCGGTGGCTGTCGACGGCGTGTTCGCCGTCGACGCCCCGCGGACTCCCGAGCAGCACGCGGTGGGCGGCGGGTGGATCGGGTACCTGTCGTACCCCGACCCCGGCGCCGACGCGCATCCGAACCGGATCCCCGAGGCCGCGGGCGGCTGGACGGACTGCGTGCTGCGCCGCGACCGCGACGGGCGCTGGTGGTACGAAAGCCTCTCCGGCGCGCCGATGCCGGGCTGGCTCGCCGCCGCGCTGGCCGCGCCTGCGCCACCGCCGCGCGAGAGCCGGATCGACTGGGGCATCGCCGACCGGTCCGCGCACCGCGACGGGGTGCTCGCCTGCCTGGAAGCCATCCGCGCCGGCGAGGTCTACCAGGCGTGCGTGTGCACCCAATTCACCGGCACGGTCGCCGGTTTCCCGCTGGACTTCTTCGTCGATGGCGTCGCCCGCACCTCCCCGGCCCGGGCGGCCTACGTCGCGGGTGCGTGGGGCGCGGTGGCGTCGCTGTCGCCGGAGCTCTTCCTACGCCGGCGCGGGACGGCCGTCATGTCCAGCCCGATCAAGGGCACCTTGCCGCTGGACGCCTGGCCGTCGGCGCTGCGCGCCTCTGCCAAGGAGGTGGCCGAAAACATCATGATCGTCGACCTGGTCCGCAACGATCTCGGCCGCGTGGCGGTCGTCGGCTCGGTGACGGTCCCGGAGCTGTTGGTGGTGCGGCGCGCGCCGGGCGTGTGGCACCTGGTGTCCACGGTGGCCGCCCAGGTTCCGGTCGAATTGCCGACGTCGGCGCTGCTGGACGCCACCTTTCCGCCGGCCTCGGTCACCGGGACACCCAAACAGCGTGCCCGCCAACTGCTTTCGCAATGGGAACCGCACCGCCGCGGAATCTATTGCGGAACAATCGGGTTGGCCTCCCCCGTAGCCGGCTGCGAACTCAACGTCGCGATCCGCACCGTCGAATTCGACGCCGCGGGAGGGGCCGTGCTGGGTGTGGGTGGCGGGATCACCGCCGATTCCGACCCCGACGCCGAGTGGGCCGAATGCCTGCACAAGGCCTCGCCCATCGTAGGGCTGCCGTCGATCGCGGCCGCCGGCCCCGCCGGCTTGTCCTGATGGCGGCGACCCGCTGCGCCCGGCTTCGCCGCGCTTGCGACCGCCACGGCCGCTAAACCCGGCGAGCCCGCAGCACCGCGTCGTAGAGCTGGCGGGACCGCACCTCGGGATACGCGGCCGCCACCTCGCCGCAGGCGTCCTTGACGCGAGCACCGCCCGCGACCAGCTCCTCGACCTCGACGACCAGCGACGGCAGATCGGCGCGCGGCGTCGCGCCGGCCAGCACCACGGTGATCTCGCCGAGCACACCGTCGGCCGCCCACTTCGCCAACTCGTCGAGCGATCCGCGCACCACCTCTTCGTGCACCTTGGTCAGTTCCCGGCAGACCGCGGCCCGCCGCGCGCCGCCGAGCCGCTCGACCGCGTCCTGCAAACAGGCGGACAACCGGCGCGGCGACTCGAAGAACACACAGGTGCGTCGCTCGTCGGCCAGCGAATCCAGCCAGGTGCGTCGGGCCGCCTTCTTGCGCGGCGCGAACCCCTCGAAGCAGAATTTGTCCGCCGGCAGGCCGGACACGGCCAGCGCGGTGGTCACCGCCGAGGGTCCCGGCAGGCATCCCACCGGCAGGCCGGCTTCCACGCACGCCGTCACCAGCCGGAAGCCGGGGTCGTTGATCAGCGGCATCCCGGCGTCGCTGACCACCAGCACGGTCGCGCCCGCCCTGATCGCCTCGAGCACCGGGTCCACCCGGGTGGCCTCGACCCGGTCGAACATGCTGATCACCCGGCCGGTGATCTTCACCTCGAGGGCGGCGGCCAACGTCCGGACCCTGCGGGTGTCCTCGGCGGCCACCACGTCGGCCGTGGCCAGCGCGTCCAGGAGGCGGGGCGAGGCGTCCGAGGGCTGACCCAAGGGGGTCGCGCCCAGCAACAGGCGGCCGGTGGTCATGGTCGACAGCCTACGATCGACACCGATGACTGCCCCGCCCCGCGAATCCCCCTTGAACGCCCAGGGTGTCGAAAAGGAGCGCGTGGTCCCGGTCGTCAGCCCGGGCCCGCGGGTTCCGGTGGCCGATTTCGGTCCGACCGATCACGTCCGCGGCTGGGTGGTGACCGGCGTGATCACCGTGGCGGCCGCGGTGACCCGCTTCCTGAACCTGGGCTCGCCCACCGATGCCGGCACGCCGGTCTTCGACGAGAAGCACTACGCCCCGCAGGCTTGGCAGGCGCTGCACAACCACGGGGTGGAGGACAATCCGGGGTTCGGTCTGGTTGTCCACCCGCCGGTGGGCAAGCAGCTCATCGCGATCGGCGAGGCGATCTTCGGCTACAGCGGCGTCGGCTGGCGGTTCACCGGCGCATTGCTCGGCGTGGTCATGGTCGCGCTGGTGATGCGGATCGTCCGGCGGATCAGCCGGTCGACGCTGGTCGGCGCGATCGCCGGGGTGCTGGTCATCTGCGACGGCGTCAGCTTCGTCGCCTCGCGGACCGCGCTGCTCGACGGCATTCTGACGTTTTTCGTGGTCGCCGCGTTCGGCGCGTTGATCGTCGACCGCGACGAGGTGCGGCAACGAATGCACGTCGCGCTGCTGCAGGGCCGCAATGCCGACACGGTGTGGGGCCCACGCCTGGGTGTGCGGTGGTGGCGCTTCGGCGCCGGGGTGCTGCTCGGATTGGCATGCGGCACAAAGTGGTCGGGCCTGTACTTCGTGGTGTTTTTCGGCGTGATGTCGCTCGCGTTCGACGTGGCCGCGCGCCGCCAGTACCAGGTCGACCGGCCCTGGATGGGGACGCTGCCACGCGACCTCATCCCCACCGGCTATGCGCTGGGCCTGATTCCGGTGCTGGTGTACCTGGCCAGCTACGCCCCGTGGTTCGCCTCCGAGACGGCCATCGATCGGCACGAGGTGGGCCAGACGATCGGCCCGCATTCGTTGATCCCGCTACCCGATGCGATCCGGTCGCTGTGGCACTACTCGGCCAAGGCTTTTCAATTCCACGCGAGCCTGACGAATGCGGCGGGCAACTATCACCCGTGGGAATCGAAACCGTGGAGCTGGCCGATGTCGTTGCGGCCGGTGCTCTATGCGATCGACGAGCAGAACGTGCCGGGCTGTGGCGCGCAGTCCTGCGTCAAGGCCGAGATGCTGGTGGGTACGCCGGCCATGTGGTGGGTGGCGGTGCCGGTGTTGATTTTCGCGCTGTGGCGCATGCTGGTGCGCCGCGATTGGCGTTACGCCGCTGTGCTGGTGGGCTATTGCGCGGGCTGGCTGCCGTGGTTCGCCAACATCGATCGGCAGATGTACTTCTTCTACGCGGCGACGATGGCGCCGTTTTTGGTGATGGCCATCGCGCTGATTTGCGGCGACATCCTCTACACCCCGGGGGCGCCCGCCCGGGGGCCCGGGGTGAACTCGGAGCGACGCACGCTGGGGTTGATCGCCGTCTGCGCCTATGTGGCGTTGGTGGTGACCAACTTCGCCTGGCTGTTCCCGGTGCTCACCGGTCTGCCGATTTCGCAGCAGACGTGGAACATGGAGATCTGGCTGCCCAGCTGGCGTTAGTACCGCGAGCAGACGCAAAAGCACCTAAAATTCCGGCGTGTCGGGTGCTTTTGTGTCTGCTCGCGGTGTTGCGCTTCAGACCGCATCGCGGCTCACGGGGCACGACATGCAGCGCGGCCCGCCGCGGCCGGTGCCCAATTCGGATCCCGCGATGGTCAGCACTTCGATGCCGGCGTCCTGCAGGCGAATGTTGGTCTGCGCGTTGCGTTCGTAGGCGACGACGACGCCGGGCGCCAGGGCCAGCGTGTTGTTGCCGTCATCCCATTGCTCGCGTTCGGCGATGACGGGATCCAGACCGGTGTCGATGACCCGCAGCTTGTCGATCTCCATCGCCTTGGCCGCGCCCTCCAGGAAGGGAACCTCGTCGCTGATGGCGACCCCGTCGGGGGTGCGCTGGATGGTGAACGCCGACAGCGTGTCGACGATGTTGGCGTACATCACCACCGTGTCCGTGTCGACCATCGTGCACACCGTGTCCAGATGCATCTGCGCGCGCCGCTGCGCAATCGGCACTGCGAGCACCGTGTGCGCGAGATCGTCGTCAAACAGGCTGCGGGCCAACGCTTCCGCGCCGGCGGGGGTGGTGCGCTCCCCCACGCCGACCGCGACCACGCCGGGCGCGAGCAGCAGCACGTCACCACCCTCGACGGGCGCGGTACGCGACTCGTAGGCGCGTCGCACCCCGGTGAACCGCGGGTGATGGGCATAGATGAGATCGGTCAACGACGCCTCGCGGACCCGGGCCCGCAGCGCCAGCGTCGGGATCACCACCCGCGGGCCGATCCAGATCGACGAGTCCCGGGTGAACACCAGGTTGGGCAGCGGTTCGATGACGAAATCGCCGCCGTGGTGCATGCGCAGCACCAACGACACGTCGGTGCGGGTGTCCGCGGGCAACTCGTTGAACGTCATGCCCGCCATCAGGACCTGCGCCAGTCGGGCGGGCTCCAGTCCCCGCAGGTACGCCGAAAGCTCTTGCGCCAGTGGCACTCCGAGCCTCCGCGCGTCCACGGCGGCCGCCACGCCCTGCATCCGCGCGGCCCCGCTGTGCGTCAGCGCTTCGGTGAGCAGGTCCGACAGCAACAGCACTTCGACCCCGCGGGAACGCAGCACCTCGGCGAACTGGTCGTGCTCGTCCTGCGCGCGGGCCACCCACGGGAGGCCGTCGAACAGCAGCTGGTCGACGTTGCGCGGGTTGAGGCGGAGCAACTCGGCGCCCGGGCGGTGCACGATGACCGTGCGCAGCGCGCCGACCTCGGACTTGGTGCCCAGCTCAACCTCACCCACGACTCAACCGTAGCGGCGGCGGGGGCCGGACGGGCGCGTCACACGCCCGTCGCGCGGCCCACCCGCCATCGAACGGATGTGCGATAAACTGGGTCGCGTGGAGGTTGCGGTTCAAGGCTCCCTGTTCCAGCACACCGAGCGCCGACAGCTCGGTGACGGCGCGTTCATCGAAATCCGCGCCGGCTGGCTGACCGACGCGGACGACCTGCTGGACGCCTTGTTGTCGACGGTGCCGTGGCGCGAGGAACGCCGCCAGATGTACGACCGGGTGGTCGACGTCCCTCGGCTGGTCAGCTTCCACGACCTCACGGTCGACGATCCGCCGCACCCGATGCTGACGCGGCTGCGGCGGCGGCTCAACGACATCTACGCCGGCGAGCTCGGTGAGCCGTTCACCACGGTGGGGCTGTGCTGCTACCGCGACGGCTCCGACAGCGTGGCCTGGCACGGCGACACGATCGGCCGGAGCAGTTCCGAGGACACCATGGTGGCGATCGTCAGCCTGGGCGCCACCCGCGCGTTCGCGATGCGGCGCCGCGGCGGGGGCCCGTCGCTGCGGCTGCCGCAGGCGCACGGAGATCTGCTGGTGATGGGCGGGTCATGCCAGCGGACGTGGGAGCACGCCGTGCCCAAGACGGCGGCACCGGTCGGTCCTCGGGTGAGCATCCAGTTCCGGCCGCGCGGCGTGCGTTGAAGGTTTAGGCACGCACCGACGCCACCGCTTTGACGAGCAGGTCGCGCGCGCGTTGGGTGTCGACCGGCGCGACGGGCTGATCGGGAATCACCAGCGGGTTGGCGATGACGATCACCTGGTAGTCGCCGAATGAGGCCGAATAGTCGAACAACTCGCCGGTGCGTGGCCCGCCCGGGGTCAGCGCCTGCATGACGCGATGCACGCCCAGCGTGCGGGTGCTGTCGATCTGCGGTGCCTCGACCACCTGGACGCCCCCGCGCAGCTGCGGGCCGGCGAAGGTCACCTTTTGGCAGTCTTTCCCGGGATCGTTGAGGGGCAACGCTTTTGAGGTCTCCAGCGCGATCACCACGAACCGGTTGCCGCGGCCCTCGGCGGTGACCGCGGACATGTTGCCCTGCAGGTCCGCCGGCATGTCCGGCCCGGCCGCCACTTTCGCGCAGTTCGCCGGGTCGAACGTCAATCCGTCGGGCAGTTTTCGGCCGGCCAGCAGCTTGGGATCGATTCCCCGTTCGCTGATGTCGCTGACCTTGAAATCGGGTCCGAAGCTGGACTTGACGTCGGCGACCTTGTTGATGTCGACCTTCGCCTCGGGAGTGACCGATGAGCACCCGGCCAGGACGCAGGCGGCCGCGAGCGCGAGCAACATCTTGGACATCGTGGCCAATCTACCCAAGCGGATAGTTCAGCTGCGCAACGTGGACACCGTTTTGGCGAGCAGATCCGCGGCGAATCGCGGTGGCAGGACCGGAAGCGCTGAACCTGGATCGGTGGTCAGCGTGGTGAACGCGTAAAAGTCGCCCAGATACGCGGTGAATGTGTAGACGCGGGAATCTATTTCGGTGCCCGACTCGACCGATGACCTGACGTCGGCGACCATGCCGATGGTCTGGACACCATCGACGTGCGGCGCATCGGTGAGGTGGACGTGTGCCCCGGTGTTCCCGGCGGTCTCCGACCAGTGGGCACACGCGGTGAGCAGGTCCTCCGGGAAATCCACCGGTCCCGGCAAAGCCACCACCACCGCGTTGACGATGCCGCCGCTCCCCGAGCCCGACACGCCCTGCGCCGATTGGTCGCGCCCGTTCCCTGGGTCGGCGAGCGTCCCGCATTTGGCGGGCTTGGGGTGTGGGTCGTCGCCCAGGCCCCAGATCACCCTCGGCGAGGCGGCGCTGGGGATTCCGGTGCTCACCTCGTAACCGGGCGGCATGTCGCGAATGATCCGTTTGATGTTGGCGGGGTTGACGGCGGCGGTGTTGCTCGGCGGCGATTTCGCCGGAACCGCCGGCGGTTTGGGCGCGGGTTGATGAGCGCACCCGGCGACGGCCAGCGTGAGCGCGGTAGTCAGCGCCGGGCCAATCCCGAACGGCCGCATGAGGCGTTGATAGCACAGGACGCCGCCGTAGCGGCGCCCCCACGCCAGCGCCGGTCTCAGCCGACCGCCTCGATCACCTGCCGGGCCACGCGCCTGATCTGCTCGGCCTCGTCGGGGCCGAACGGCAGGTGACGCGGGTGCGGCACGTCGATCACGGTGGTGATCACACCGATGTCTTCACGCTGCCACACGGCGCTGTAGCGGTCCATGATCGCGCGCATCGGCCCATTGTCGGAAAGCATTCGCGCGGAAAACCTTTCGACACCGTCGACGTCGGCGGCGATGGACAGTGCGCTGATCAAATAGGTGCCGATGCCCCGGCCCTGATAGGCGTCGGCGACGGTGAACGCGATCTCGGCGACCGTCGGGTCGTTTTCGTCGCGGACGAACCGCGCGTCGGCCACCGGGTCGCTGCCGTCGGTGACCACCCACACGAAGTGGTCGACGTAGTCGACCTCCGACAGGTAGTGCATCAACGCAGGCGTGGGAAGACGCGGGGTCATGAAGCGCCGATACAGCGTGTCACCGGAGAAGTAGATGTGTCCGTGCACGGTGCGCTCGCTGTCGCCGGGCAGCACCGGGCGCAGCAACAGGAGCGTGCCGTCGCGCACGCGAATCGGGATCGGCGTGATGAATGCGGCGAGCCGCTGGCGCGCGGTGCGCAACAGCCGCGGCGTGATGCCCGGGATGTGCACCATGCTGGCGAAGGATCTGGTGTCACCGACCCATCCGGTCAGCGGTTCGGCGGCGCTGACCGTCGCGGTCCGGGGAATGTCGCGCAGCAGGGCGATCTCGCCGACGATCATGCCGGGGGACGCATGCTCGACGATCACCACGCCGTCGTCACCGACGTGTTTGATCTCGGCGGTACCCGAGGAGATCAGCAGGAACGACACGGCTTGCTCCCCCTGGCGCATCAGCACCTCGCCGGCCGTGGCGCGCAGGGGCTGCAGGCGGCCCGCCAACGGCGCAAGGTCTTCGGGGGGACATCCCTTGAAGATGTCCATCGTCGCCAGCTCGTCCACCCGGGCGCCGGTCAGTCCGGCCACCGCTACCGACCGCCGCCCGCAGCATCGCGACACCGCTGTGCGCGTCGCGATGGTGCCATGACCTGCCCCGCCTGCTTGCCGTCGTCTGGTGCGCCAGGCCCGAGCCTCCTGGACGCGGTCGGATGTTGCCCAGGTTATGAGCAGGTTGCGGCCGCGGCAAGGATGCCGGCGTCTCATGAGCCGAAACTAGTGCGCGGCCCGGGCGGCCAGGATGAGCTCGACCGCGGCGGCGAGGTCGTCCACCACGATGTCGGCGTCAGGGGACGGCTCGCCGCCGGAGCGGAGCAGGATGGTCGCCGCTCCCGCCGCCCGGCCCGCCCTCATGTCGATGTCGCTGTCGCCGATCATCACCGATGCGGTCAGATCGATGCCGTGTTCGGCCGCGGCGCGCAACAACATGCCGGTGCCGGGTTTGCGGCAGTCGCAACTGTTCGCCGCGTGCGGGCAATGATAGGCGGCGTCGATCCGGGCGCCTTCGTCCGCGAGCAGTTGTTGCAGACGGTTCTGGACGGCAGTGAAATGTGTTGGAACGGAAGCGGGTTCGGAGAGCCACCGCTGGTTGGTCACCAGCACGGTCCGCAGTCCCGCGGCGTTCAGGGCGGCCAGCGCCGCGGCGGCGCCCGGCAGCAGCACCAGGTCCCCGGGTGACCGGATGTACTCACCCTCGGCCGCCTTGACGTTGATGGTGCCGTCTCGGTCCAGAAAGACGGTGCGCACATTGCGCAGATCGGCTACCGCCATCGTCGACGTCAGGACGGCCCGGGAAACAGTGCCGCCTCGACCATTTCGCAAATGGAATGGCCCAGGTGCAGGCATGCCTCCTGAACCCGGGCCGTGTCCTCGCTGGGAACCCGGATGCAGATTTTCGCCACATCGGCCACCTTGCCGCCGAGTGCGCCCGTGAGCGTGACGGTCGTCATTCCCGCCTGGCCGGCGACCTCGAGCGCGCGAACGACGTTGGGAGAGTTGCCCGACGTGGTCAGCCCGATCACCACGTCCCCGGAGCGCCCGGTGGCGAGAACCTGGCGGGCGAACACCTCGTCGTAGGAGTAGTCGTTGGAGATCGCCGTGATCGCGGCCGTCGCGTCGGGTAGGCTGATCGCCGCCAGACCGGGACGGTCAAAGGCGTAGCGCCCCATGAGTTCTGCCGCCAGGTGCCCAGCGTCTTGCGCCGATCCCCCGTTGCCGAAGAAGATCACCTTCCCCCCGGCGCGCAGCGAGTCGATGATCGCGCGCGCGACCTCGACGGTCTGCGCGGCGACATCGCCCTGCTGCATCTGTTGCTTGACCGCGATCGTGTCGGCCAAGCGCTGCTGAACCAGCCGCACGCTCGGCGAGACCGCGTCCGAGCCGCTCATGCCAGCCATGTCGTCAATCCCTTGCTCTCGAACGCGAATTCGGTGACGTTGGCCTCCGCGCCCTCGAGCGCTTCGATGAGCCGGTGCTTCTTGGCGAAGTCACAGAACAACAGGATGTATCCCCCACCGCCGGCCCCGGTGAGCTTGCCGCCCAGCGCCCCGTTCTTCAGGGCCAGCTCGTATAGGTCGTCGATACGCTCGTTGGTGATGTAGGGCGACATGCGCTTCTTCTGGGTCCACGCCTCGCCCAGCAGCACACCGAAGTCGTTCAGCTTGCCTGTCAGCAACGCCGCTTTCATCGCGACCGCCAAGTCCTTCTGGGCCCGCAGGCCCTCCAGCGTGTCATCCGAACCTGTTGTGGCGCGGCGGGTTTGGTCCTCGATCACCCGCGCCGAGTCGCGGGTGATGCCCGTGTAGCACAGCAGCAGGCTGAGCTCGAGCTCGAAGGCGGTCTCGTCGCGGATTCGCAGCGGATTGACGATCACGCGGTCGGTGAACTCGATGAAGTTGAAGCCGCCGAACGTCGCGGCGTACATGTCCTGCATGCCGCCCGCGATGCCCAGGTCGTCGCGTTCGATGGCACACGCCAGTTGGGCCGTCTCGTATTCGCCCATGGGCACCCGGTAGTGCTCGGCGAGCAGGCCGGTGAGCGCGACCATCATCGTCGACGACGAGCCCAGCCCCGATCCCGGCGGGGCGCTGGAGCGCAGTACCAGGTCGTAGCCGTCCGTGCCGTCGCGGCCGAACCGGCGCACCGCGGCCTTGATCAGATCGAGGCTGCCGTCGTAGAGAATCTCGCTGTCGAGCGTCATCTCGTGCGTGGTCTTGAAGTCCACCGACTCGATGCTGACCCGGCGGTCGGTGCGCGGGGTAAGGGATCCCTGGGCGTAGCGGTCGATGGTCGCCGACAGGACGCAGCCGCCTTCGGTCGTCGGGAACGGGGGCACGTCGGTGCCGCCGCCGGCGAACGAGATCCGCAACGGCGCTCGCGCGCGGATTCGTGGACGCGTCATGGGGATTCTCTGTCGAGCGGATCGCCCAGCTGCGAGACCACGCGTGCCACGTGCCAACCCCATCGTTCTGCGTCCGGAAGCGCCGCCAGACTAACAGGCTGACCAGCACGATTGTCGGGTTTTCGCCCGACTGCTCTAAGCCCGGCTCAGGCGATCTGCTGGCTTGGCTGCAGCACGAAATCGACGATGATGGCGGCCATATCGTCGATGGCGCGGCGCGGGATGACCTCATAGCCGTGGGTGCTCAGCGTGGGCAGGCACAGCAGGCCGGCGCGCGCAGTCTGCCCGGTGGCCTTGGCGTGCGACGCGTCGGATTCGAATGCGCCCAGCGCGGCCGGCTGTGGGGACAACCCCTGGTCGGTGGCGATTTTCAGCAGCCGGTCGGCGACCTCCTTGTCGTAAATGCACAACGCGTCGCTGTAGCCGACGATCGGGCCGCCACTGACCGTGGTGTTGTATTCGACTTCGGTGGGGCCGACTTCCAGGGCGAGCGTGAGGTGGCCGGGCAGCGTCGCGCTGGCGTAGGTGCCCCCCACCCCGCCGATCTCCTCGTTGGTGGTGAAGACCAGGTAGACGTCGTCGGCCGGGCGTTGGTCGCGCTCGCGCAACAGGCGGGCGGCGTTCAGCAGCGCGGTCACCGCGGCGCGGTCGTCGAGGAAGTAGGCGCCGACGTAGTCTCCGATCTCGACCACGGATCGCTTGCTGCGGTCGACGCACACCCGGGTGCCGGCGTGCACGCCCGCCGCGGCCAGCTCCTCGGTGCTGCGGCCGGTGAAGACGTACACGTGATGCCAGTCCAGTGCGCGGTCGCCCTTGTCGGGCTTGGTCTCCCAGATCCGCGAGCTTTCCTGGGTGGTGTGCTCGGAGCCGAGAGCCAGTACGGCGGTGAGGGTTTCGTTGTCGCCGAGCACCGCGACCGGGCCGAGTCCGAAGTTGCCCGGGTACATCGTTCCCAGCTGCGTCAAATGCAGCGTGCCGTCGGATTCCACGCGTTTGACGATCATCGACAGCTCGTCCATGTGTGCCATCACCCGGGTCGCGGTGCCGGGGATGGCCTGTGTGCGCTGGCGGTGGTCGGGCGCCCCGGTGTTATTGGCCGACGCATTGGCGGCGACGTAGCCGATCAGGTTTCCGGCGTCGTCGGTCCACATGTCGTCGACGAGGGGTTGCAGTTCGCGGGCGATGACGGCGCGGACCTCGTCCTCCTGCCCGCACGGCCCATAGGTCCACAGGAGTTCTTGCAGCAGGTGGTCGGTGGCATCGCGGTCGGGGTGCGCCATGGGATCCTCTTCCGTCATCGGGTTCAGAGGACCAGTACCCGCGATGTCCTGCGGCTACGCCAACGCCGTCAGGGGTTCCGATGCCTGGTTCAGCTCACGGCGTCCGGGTCTGCCAACGAAACAAGGAGGTGCGACGGCGTCGGCCCGCCCTGATGCAGTTGGTAGCGCCCGCCGGCCAAGGCTCGGCGAGCCGGCTTGCTGGGCACCAGATGCGGAAAGTCATAGGTGGTGATCGTCAGGCGCAGCCGGTGGCCCGCGGCGATCAGCGCGGCCGTCGGAAAGATTTCGATGTCGTAGCGGGTGAGCTCGCCGGGCACGACGGGCTGCGCGGCCGCTCGGGTGCTGAGGTGCTGCGGGCGCAGAACGGTGCCGTCGGGCAGGTACCAGGTGCGGTCGGGATCCAGCTTCCGGTGCGAACCGAGTAGCGCGCCCTGGGTCAGCGGACGGCTGGCACCGTCGGGGGCGACGGCATCAAGGTGGGCGACCCACACCGTCTCGGTGGTGGTGGCCGTCGCGTGGATGGTCAGCGCGATCGGTCCGGCCACCAGCTTCGCGTGCCCGAATGGCTCGGTGGTGTAGGACAGCGCGCCGCGCTGCAGGCGCCGGTTGTCCTGGTCGTAGCGGATGGTGCGGCCGCGTTGGGAGAACAGAAAGCTGCTCAGCCCCAGCGACCACTGCTCCAGGCTGCGGCCCGACAGGGGTCCGCGCGGGACATAGGTCAGCGGCGCAACAGTGGTGTGGGGCGAGGCATCCGAACTCAGCCGGCCCGCGTCGGACAGGTAGAAACGAGTGGGCGTCGCCTCGGCGAGCGGATAGTCGTCGGCGCGATACCAGTTCGAGCTTCCGATCGCCTGGAACGTCAGCGGCTTCCCCGCAATCGCCGCGCGCGCATCGTCTTTGAGCCAGTGCTCGAACCAGCGCAACTGCAGCGCCTGAAGGTGCAGCCCGCCGTGGTCCGACACGTGATACCACGGGCCCATCATCAATCGGATCCGGTCCGAGACGGGTTGGCCGGGTTCCATCGGTGCGTCGTCGGGCCGGCCGGCGGCCGCGTTCTGCAGCGCGGCGTAGTTCAGGGGCGCCCCGCGCTGAAACGCGTCGTGCCATCCGCCGACGAGGAAGGTCGCGACGCCGTTGGCGGCGATCTTGGACAGGACCAGCCCCGGACTCATCGCGTCCCAAAACGGGCCGTCATAGGCGGTCTCGCCGCCGGCGACAACCTCGGCGATCAGTGGCCGGAAGTAGCGCCGCTGATCGCGTCCGCGCTGGCGAACCGCGGCGAGACCGCCCGAGCGCGGCCGCTCGTGACCGCCGCGGGCGAGCCACTCCAGCGTCGGATTGACCACGTTGAGCAGCGTGTAGACCGACCCGTATCCGCGGACCGCGTGCAGGTGCGGCACGCCGCCCATGGTGGCGGCGTCGCGATAGAAATCGCGGGCCGCCATCACCGGGAAGATCGCCTTCAGGGGCGAGTCCGGGCCGACGGCGGCCGCGGTGAAGAGTTGGTTGATCGCCAGGTAGGACAGCCCCACCATGCCGACGCGGCCGTCGGCGTTGGGCAGCGTGGTCGCCCACTGCACCAACTCCACGCCGTCCTGCGTCTGCCGGTCGCCGCACATCTCGAACGAACCGCCCGACGAACCGGTGCCGCGGACGTCGACCATCACCTCGATGTAGCCGCGCTTGATGAGGTAGGGCGCCGCGCCGCCGCCGATTTGTGCGGCCGGCGGCGGGGCTTTCTTGCCGTAGGGCGTGATCGACAGCAAGACGGGAAACGGGCCTTCGGCGGCCTGCCCCGTCTCGGGCACCGTCGGGTAGTGGATGTCGGCGCGCAGTTCGACGCCGTCGCTCATCGGCACGGCGACGTTGTGTCGCACGCCCACGCCGTAGGTCGCCGGGGGCGGCGTCCACTCCGGCGCGAACGGCGATGGACTGGTCTTGCGGACGCGTCGCGCAGGTTTGCGCCTGGATCGCAGAGTCGTCCTTGATCTCACCATCGGTAGAGCTCCCCCTGAGGCCCCGCGGCGCCATCGCCGCGAATCATCAGCGAATTTAGAGCACCGTCCTCAGCGGAACTGAGGGGGTGTCACGATGGCGCGGCCGCTTCCGCCGGTCGTCGGACGCAGCGGTCCAGCGACCCCGCCGATTGCCTTCGACGCCTAACGGTTTCGGCGGCCTCGCGATGCGGATCGGCCACTGATTTCGCAAGGCGCTCGCAGGCGGCGACCGGCGACTCGCGCTGACAGATCGCCGATTCCACCCGTGACCCCAGCTTGTCATTGCCATAAACAGTCCCGCGGCCTCTGACTTCGTCCGAGGCGGGGCCCGCTGAAAACCACGGGCCCCCAGCCGATTTCGTCATACCGCCTCGTCCTGGGCGTCGGACACGAAATGGGTGACGCTCGGATGCAGATGTCGCAACAGCTCCTCACCGGAGAACTGCATGCGCTCGGCCTCATCCAGGAAAGCAGACTGTGCGGCCGAGGATTCGTAGACCAATCCCGCGCCTTTCGCTACGCTCGGCTCGCGCACCGCCTTGCGCTTCTTCAAACGCATCAGCTCGGGATGCATCTTCTTCCGCTGTGCGGGAGGGACCAGCGCACCGCGGTTGAAGGGCCTCATACCAAGCTTGTCCGCGACCTCCCGGACCTGACAAGTCTTCAGCCGGTAGCGCCAAGCGATTTGCGAAATCGTGAACCACCCCCGTGGCATCCGCCAGATCCAGCCCGCCACGGTAACCACCGTCAACACAACCGCCAGGGTCGCTTCAGGGCGGAACAGCTTCCCGGAGAACTTGATCGTCACGATCCCGACTACCAGCATGACGACGAGAGCTGACACGAAAAAAATCTGAGCCGGACTCACCCCGCCCCCTTGCTTCCACCGCGAGTACGTCCAACGGTCTCAGACCCGGCTGGCGGTGAAACCGCGACACGCCGAAGCGTGCCGAGTGGCGGTTTCGTGGACATGCGTTTGACTGAGTTATTCGAGCACTACGGTGGTTCCGCGACCCGGCACCTGGGTGATCGACCGGCGGTGTATCGGCTCGGATTTAGCGTCGACGGGGCGCACCCGCATGGTGGTGAACATCGCGCCGAGCACAATCCGCATCTCGCATTCGGCGAAAGTCGCTCCAAGGCAACGGCGCACGCCTCCTCCGAATGGAATCCACGTGTACGTTCCCGCGCGGTTGTCGAGAAACCGCTCGGGACGAAACTGTTTCGGGTCGGGGTAGATGTCGGGACGGCGGTGCATGAGATAGATCGAGGGCGCGACCTTGACGCCGGCGGGCAGTGAAAACCCGTCGACCTCCATGGGTTCGGTGAGTCGTCTGCTCACCAGGGCGAGCACGGGCCGCATCCGGAGTGTCTCCTTCACCACGGCATCGACGTACCTCTGGCCGTCGTCGGCGTGCGCCTCTTCGATAAGGCGCGAATGCGCGTCCGGGTGACGGATGATCCGCTCGACCGCCCACGCCAGTCCCGATGCCGTTGTTTCGTGGCCTGCCAATAGCAACGTGATGAGTTCGTCGCGAATCTCTTGATCGCTCATCGGATTACCGTCTTCGTGCCTGGCCTTCAACAGCATCGAGAGGACGTCGGTGCGGGTATCGAGGTCGGCTTGCCGACGGCGCGTGGCGATCTCTTCATGAAGCAGGCGATCTACGTCGGCCAGCAACTTGTGAGTGAGCGCAGTCCTCATCTTCTGGGGCCCTACGAGCAAGAGGAAAAATTGCGCCGCGCCGTTGGTTGTGAGAACGAGCGTCCGCTGTAGCGCCTGGCGCAACCGGTCCATGCTCTGCCCGCGCTCGAGTCCGAACACAAGGTGCAGGATGACTTCGAGCGTCAACGCTTGCATCCGGGGATGCAGCCGCACCGGCACACCGCGGGGCCAGCGGGCAATCTCGGCCTCGGCAATGGCGCTCATCGTGCTCATGTAGCTCTGCAACTGATTGCCGCGAAACGCGGGCATGAGGAGTCGACGCTGTTCTCTGTGTGCGTCGCGGTCGAGCAGTAGCACCGAGTTCTGGCCCACCACGGGCTGCAGGATGCGGTTTGCTTCCCCGGCGAGCACCAATTCGGGAGGCGAGGTGAAGATCTGCCGCACCGCATCGGGATGCGAGACCATCACGATCGGTCCCTCGCCGACCAGCTTCATGGTGAACGTGTCGCCGTATCGGGCGGCGGCGCGGTCCATGAACTCCCATGGACGAGCGATCCATTCAGCAGTTTGTACTGCCACCGGTGCTCGAGGACCGGGTGGCAGCGTGTCGGCAGCCATCGATCACCCCCGACGGGGACGGCGCGTGCTAGGTAGCTTGGGCAACTTTATGTGCTGAGGCTGCCGGCCACCAGAGACTCGCCGACGGCATGCCTCTGCGGCGCGAGCGGCGCCTCGAAACGCGTAATACGCCTATCGCACTGGTCTGACCACTTGACGTCTGGCCAATGGCTCCGGCATGGTGGGGGCATGGCCCTGCGCCCCGTGACCCGACAGTCGATACCCGACCACGTCTTCGAGCAGATCATGTCCGACGTGCTCAGTGGCGAACTCGCGCCCGGGGAGCTGCTGCCCAGTGAGCGAAGACTCGCGGAGGTGCTGGGGGTGTCCCGGCCGGTGGTTCGCGAGGCGCTCAAGCGCCTCACCGCTGCCGGCCTGGTCGAGGTTCGGCAGGGTGACGCCACCACCGTGCGGGACTACAAGCGTCACGCGGGCCTGGACCTGTTGCCCCAGTTGCTGCTTCGCGGTGGGGATCGTGGCGACGAGCTGGACGTGGCGGTCGTGCGCAGCATTCTGGAGACCCGGCTGCACAACGGTCCCAAAGTCGCCGAACTGGCCGCCGAACGGGGCGGCCCGCAGGCGGCCGGCGTGCTCGAGGCCGCCGTGGACGCGCTCGCCGCCGAAGAGGATCCGACGGAACGTCAACGCGCGGCGCTGACGTTCTGGGACCACGTCGTCGACGCCGCGGACTCCATCGTGTTCCGGCTGATGTTCAACACCCTGCGGGCCACCTACGAACCCGCACTCCCGGCGCTCGACACCGCGATGGCCGCCGAGGTCAATCGCCCGGAGCTGTACCGCCAAGTGGCACAGGCGATCACCGCCGGCGATCCGGTCGGGGCCAAACGTGCCGCGACCGAACTCCTCGAGCCGGCCACCCGCGGCCTGCTCACCGCCCTATCCAGCCTGGATGACGAGCAATGAGAACACCCGTACGCAGCAACCTCACCCTGTCCGCGGCGGGCCGGGAGTTTTGGCGCCACCCTTCTCCCTGGGGCCTCGCACTGACGTTCGCCGGGGCGCTGACGGCCCGGATCGTCGTCGGTGACTGGCGGCTCACCGACGTCGTGCTGCCGGCGCTCATGATCGCGGCCTTCCCGGTCTTCGAGTGGATCATCCACGTCGCCATCCTGCACTGGCGGCCGCGCAGTGTCGGTCGCTTCGTCGTGGACCCCTTGCTGGCGCGCAAACATCGCGAACATCACTGCGAGCCGCGGAAAGTCGAGCTCATCTTCATCCCGTGGCAGACGTTGCCCTGGGTGATCCCGACGGCCGTCGCCGTAGCGTTCGTGGCCTTTCCTCGGCTCGGCCTCGGGCTGACGTACCTGGTCGTCTTGACCGCCGTCGGGCTGGCCTACGAGTGGACGCATTACCTCATCCACACCGACTACAAGCCCAAAAGCAGTGTGTATCGGTCGGTTTGGCGTAACCATCGACGGCATCACTTCAAAAACGAACACTACTGGTTCACCGTCACCACCACCGGAACCGCCGACCGGCTGCTCGGCACGTACCCGGACCAGTCGACGGTACCGACCTCCCCGACAGCCAAGAATCTGCACGGTGTGAGTGCGAGCTCGACCAACGCTGCGGCATCCGGACGGTTTGTACCTCGATAACGAAAACTATTGCTGAATCTACTGATCAACCACTGTGTACCGGACGGTGGTCAAAACGACTGCACGCGCCCCTCTGACCTAGTTCTGTCTTAATCGGACTGGCAGCATTGAACCCGGGCCCACTTTGCCCCGGTCGGACGTAGTCTGAATTTCAATGTGCTGCATCGTCTTTCGTGGGCTTCACCTGCGCAAGGGCGCTACCGGTTGATCACGCGTGATACCGCTACCTTGTCGTCAAGTTTTCGCGTGGTGCGTGCAATTACCTGACCGGCGAAGTCAAGCAACTCCTCAAGGGTGGGGAACATTGCGAAGGCATCCACGATCGCCTCGTCGGCGCCTGACTCGGCGAGGCGCTCGAGCTTGTCGGCAACGAAGTCAACGGGCGTGCCCGGTTCGAGGTTGATCCGCATGGCCGTCTTCAGCGCGTCAGGATCGCGGCCGGCGTCCTGGGCCGCGCCGCGCGCGATCGACCACAGGTGGTCGGTGACCTCGTCCTGCAGCCCCTCGACCCCGAGCCAGCCGGTGCCGCTGCGGCCGACCCGGCGCATCGCGGCCTCGCTGGCACCGCCGATCCAGATGGGTGGACCGCCGGCCTGGACCGGGCGCAGTTCGGCATGGACCGGCGGAAGCGAGAAGAACTCGCTTTCCCAGGACACCGGGGTGGTCGTCCACCATTGGTGCAGAAACGCCAGCAGATCATCGAGCATCCGCCCGCGCCGGTGCCAGTCCGCGCCGCGGGCGATGTCGTGTTCGTCCTTCATCCACCCGACCCCCACGCCTACGTCAAGACGGCCGTCGCTGAGCACGTCGAGCGTGGTCAGCAGTCGGGCCAGGTGCACCGGCTCGTAGTAGAACGTGCTGAGCGTGCTGGAGTTCAGCCGCACCCGGCTGGTCGCCGTCGCGGCAACGGTCCACAGCAGCACCGGATCGAGGTACCGGGTCATCTGGGGCGGGTACGGCTGCTCTTTGCCCGGGTAGGTGCTGTGCATATCGACCGGCGTGACCAGGCGATCGCCGACCCACAGCGTGTCGTAGCCAAGGTCCTCGAGTCCGCGGCAGAACGCGCTCAAGCCAACGGCGCTGCTGACAGCGGGCCCGACGATGGGAAGTGCGAAACCAAGTTTCATTGGGATTCCTTTCGGTGATCCATCAACCATTGTTTGGGCTCCCGGCGCCCCGGTCCGTCCACGGCTCGGACCGGGGCGGTGCGCCTCAGGCGGGAACGGTGGCGCCGAGGGCAAAGTTGAAATTCCCCACGCCGTGGCGGGCGAGGCCCATCACGACCAGGCCCATTCCTTCCAGCCAGTGCGCCATGTGCAACGCGCCGACGTCCAGCGGGCGCAGGTCGAGGCTCTCGATGAACGCCGCCACGTCCGCCTTGGCGCGCACGTCGTCGCCGGCGAGGAAGACGTCGAGCGGCCGGCCCTGGCCCAGGACAACGCCGAAGATGGTGTTGAACGCCTTCACCACGCTGGCGCTGGCCGGCGCGGCCTTGGCAACTTGCTGCGCGACCGAGGTGCCATCGGGGATGGCCAGCCCGTCGGCCGCGGCATTGAAGGGGTTGCTGATGTCGACGATGACCTTGCCAGCGAGGGCGTCTCCGTATTGGGCGACGACCGGAACGACATGGGCGTACAAGAGGGCGACGATGACGATGTCCCCGGCCGGAACGGCGCCGAACTCGCCGGTCGTGGCGTTGCGGCCGAGCGTCTTGGCCAGGTCAGCTGCCTTGGACTGATCGCGGCCGATGACCTCGACGGTGTTGCCACCGGCTACCGCCAGCTCGCCGATGGCTCGGGCCATGTTCCCGGTGCCGATGATGCTGATGCTGCTCATGAGGTGAGTCCTGTCTCGAATAGATGAACGAAAAGGTTGATGTGTCTACCTTAAGGGAGGTTTGATGACGCGTCAACCAAATCGGGGTAGCATGAGTGGCTAATGGATGCGAACTGGCTGAACCCCCGTGAAGACCGCGCCTGGCGGGCGTTCCAGCACGCGCATCATCAGCTCGACGTGCACCTGAACCGGGGGCTGCAGGAAATGGGCCTGTCGGGGGCCGACTACCAGATCTTGGCGGTGCTCTCGGAGCACGACCGGGACCGCATGCCCGCCCGCGACCTGTGCAACACACTGGGCTGGGAAAAGAGCCGTGTCTCCCACCAGGTGCGACGCATGGAGAAGGGCGGGCTGATCTGTCGTGAGCCCAACCCCGACGACGCCCGGAGCACCATGGTCTGCCTGCTGCCGGCTGGCCGCGCCGCGATCGAGAAGGCGGCGCCCCGGCACGTGGAGGACGTCCGCCGGAACTTCATCGAACTGCTTACCCCTGCTGAGCTCGACATGCTCGCCGCCCTCAACGAACGAGTCCTGCGCCACCTGACCAAAGACGACTCTCCAGCTGACGACGAGCCCTCGTAGGTGAGACGGCGGCGTCGCATACTTGGTGCCGCGATCGAATCCGCTGCGTACTCACTGCGCGCCGGACACCGTTCGGTGAACGCAAATAACCGGGAAATGCGCTGTTACGTGCTCAAACTTTGTGGAGCTAAGGGGAATCGAACCCCTGACCTACTCGATGCGAACGAGTCGCGCTACCAACTGCGCCATAGCCCCTGACCGCTAGCAGGCTACCAGCCGCGGCACCAACCGCCGAAACGCGAGCACTACTCGCCGACGGCGCGCGGCAAGTCCCGGGGCCACCCGTAGGTCCGCATCGCCATCGCGTAGTCCAGGTGCTCGAAGACCGGGTCCTCGTCGTCGATTTCCAGCACCACCGCGCCCGGGCGGCGCAGCCGCGACGGGACCACGTCGTACTCCCGGTCGTAGGCGTTCTCGACGCCGAGGCGCGCCCGCGCCATCCGCTGCGCCCGGCGGCGGCGCACCTTCTCCTCGATGCGCGTCTGGCGGCGCAGATAACCCAGGTACAGCAGGGTGATGCCGATCGCGCTGCCGCACACCCACCAGGCGCTCGGCGAGATCTTGAACGCCGCGGTGGCCGAGCCGATCAGGACGAGGGCCAGCACCATCAAGACCTTCTTGCGGAACGCGTACTTGCGGGCGCTGACCGCGGCGGCCGTCTTGGCGTCGAGCCGGCGCCGGCGGGCAGCGCTGCGCGGCGTCGGGGCCGGAACGTCGTCGTCGTCGGCGTCTTCGGCGGGGGGCTCCAATCCGGACGAGTCCTCGACGTACTCGTAGCGGTCCTCGTCGTCGTGCTTGGCGACGGCCTCGGTGTCGACGTCGTCCTCGGCCGGTTCCTCGCCGAGGTCCTCGGCCGCAGAATCGCTGGCCCCCACCGGAAGCGCGGCCGAATCCTCGACGACATCGACGTCGAGGTAGTCGGGCTCGGCGGGCTCGGCCAGGGCCATCTTCATGACCACCGGGCGCCGGCGGCTCAGCTCGTCGGTGTCGGCGTCGTCGTCCGTTTCGCGGTCGTGGTCGTCGTCCTCGGCAAGGTCGTGCTCCTCGTCGAGGTCGGTGTCGGCCGAGTCTTCCGGCGGTTGCCAGTCGGGATCGCTGCGGTGACCGGCGGCCGGACCGCTGCGCTTGATCAGCCGGGAGTTGGCCCCGCCGTTGAGGACTCGCGTCGCCAACGCCACGTCGCTGGTGCGGCGCACCGCGTCGCGTTTGCTGACGAGCATCGGCACCAAGACAAACAGCCACAGCACCACGAGCGATATCCACAACAATGACTGCGGGATGCTTGGCATGATGACCTGCTCTCTGTGGTTCTCATCCCCCGCGAAGCCCATCGGTGGCCACCGCGGCCGGGTCATGACGACCAGGACAATTACACACCTGTAATTTGCTTCCCACAAGCACCACGAGTCACTCGTGTCGCGCCAGTCCCAAATCGGCGAAAATCCGGTCACGGTCGGAGCGTCGCCGGCCGTCCCAATTAATAGGTGGCGGTCAGACCCAGCTGGCGTTACCGGCGCGGACCAGCGCCGATGCCACCGATCCGGTGACCTCTTCGACGGTGATGGCCATCAACAGGTGATCGCGCCACGCCTTGTCGACTTCCAGGTAGCGCTGCAACACGCCCTCCTGGCGGAACCCCACCTTTGCCAGCACGGCCCGGCTCGCGGCGTTTTCCGGGCGGACGGTGGCCTCCACCCGGTGCAGCATCACCGGCCCGAAGCAGTGATCGAGCCCCAGAGCCAGGGCCGCGGTCGCCACCCCGCCGCCGGTGGCCGACCGCGGCACCCAGTAGCCGATCCACGCCGACCGCAACGCGCCGTGGGTGACGTTGCCGATGGTCAGCTGGCCGCAGAACTGCCCGTCGAGTTCGATGACGTAGGGCAGCATCCGTCCCTGGCGCGCCTCCGCCCGCAGGCCGGAGCACAGCGCCGGCCACGCGGCCACGGCATGCCGGGCCGTCCAATCACCCTCGGCGCTGGGCTCCCACGGCTCCAGATGCGCGCGATCGCTCAGCCGGATCCGGCTCCACTGCGCGCCATCGCGCAGCCGCACCGCCCGCAGGCGGACCACGCCCGCCGGAACCCGAAGCGGCCCAACGCTCATGGGCCAACCCGGATGACGGGAATTGGAGCGCAAGAGGTTCACCGTGGACGCAGTCGTTCCGCTCAGCCGCGCTGAGCCAAGAAGGCGACGTCGACGATCTCGCCGGTCCGAATCTGCTCGGCGCCGCTGGGCACCACCACCAGACAGTTGGCTTCGGCGAGGGTGGCCAGCAGGTGCGACGACGCGCCCGGGGCGCCGCCGAGCGCCTGCACCAGATACTCCCCACTCTCCTGGTCGCGCATCAGCTGGCCGCGCAGGTAACCCTTGCGCCCGGCCACCGACGTGATGGGCGACAGCGTGCGAGCCTGCACGATGCGGCGCATCGGCTGGCGCTTGCCCAGCGACAGCCGGATCAGCGGGCGCACCATCACCTCGAAAACCACCAGCGCGCTCACCGGATTGGCCGGCAACAGGAACGTCGGGACGCCCTCGCGGCCCAGCTGACCAAAGCCCTGGACGGAGCCGGGATGCATCGCGACCCGGACGACCTCGAGCTCGCCGAGCTCGGAGAGCACCGAACGCACCACTTCGGCCGCCGCACCGCCAACGCCCCCGGCGATGACGATGACCTCGGCGCGATTGATCTGCCCCTCGACGATGTCGCGAAGCTCCTTGGCGCCGCCGCCGACGATCCCGACGCGGTTGACCTCGGCACCGGCGTCGCGGGCCGCGGCCGCAAGCGCGTAGGAGTTGACGTCGTAAACCTGGCCGTTCCCCGGGGTGCGGGAAATGTCGACCAGTTCCCCACCCAGCGCCATGATCGTGACCCGCGGCCGGGGATGAACCAGCACCCGTTCGCGGCCGACCGCGGCCAGCAGCCCGACCTGGGCCGCGCCGATGACCGTTCCGGCGCGCACCGCAACGTCACCGGGCTGGACGTCGTCGCCGGCGCGGCGCACGTAGGCGCCCGACGGCGCCCCGCGGTAGATCCGCACGCGCGACGTCCCGCCGTCGGTCCACCGCATCGGCAGGACCGCGTCGGCCAGGGTGGGCAGCGGGGCCCCGGTCTGCACGCGGACGGCCTGGCGTGGCTGCAAGCGGCTGGGCGTGCGCGTACCCGCCTCGACCGTGCCCATCACCGGCAGCACCAGCCCGTCGCGCCCGTCGCTCTCAGGTGAGTCGTCGACGGGCTCGGGCAGGCTGTCGTGGCCCACCTCGCCGACGCCGAGGACGTCGACGCTGCGCACCGCGTAGCCGTCGATCGCGGCCTGATCGAAACCGGGCATCGGGCGTTCGGTCACCACCTCCTCGGCGCACATCAATCCCTGCGCCTCGGCGATCGCCACACGTATCGGCCGCGGGGCCACCGCGGCAGCCGTGATCCGAGCCTGCTGCTCTTCCACCGAACGCACAGCGCGCCTCTCTGCCCTCGCTGCCTGACGGGCGGCCCGCCGGCCGGGTTACCGCCGGGCTACTGCTCGGCCAGGCCCAATCGCGCCACCAACCATTGCCGCAAATCCGGGCCGTAGTCGTCACGATCCAATGCAAAGTCAACCGCAGCCTTGAGGTAGCCGCCAGGATTTCCCAAGTCGTGTCGAGATCCGCGGTGCACGACCACATGCACCGGGTGGCCCTCCGCGATCAGCAGGGCGATGCCGTCGGTGAGTTGCACTTCGCCACCGGCCCCGCGCTCGGTGCGGCGCAACGCGTCAAAGATGGCGCGGTCGAGCACATATCGGCCCGCCGCGGCGAACAGCGACGGCGCGTCCTCGGCCTTGGGCTTCTCGACCATGCTCTTGACCCGGAGCACGTCGGGGTTCTCATCGTCGGGCACCGGCTCGACGTCGAAAACGCCGTAGGCGCTGATCTCTTCGGGGGTGACCTCGATCGCGCACAACACGGTGCCGCCGTGGTGGGCACGCACCTTCGACATCGTGCCCAGCACGCCGGTCGGCAACACCAGGTCGTCCGGCAGCAGCACAGCGATCGCGTCCTCGTCGTCGGACAGCCGCGATTCCACGCACCCGATCGCGTGGCCGAGCCCCAGCGGTTCGCTCTGCACCACGGACTCGACCTTGATCAGTCGCGGCGCGCGGCGGACCTTGTCGAGCATCGCGGTTTTGCCGCGCTCCTCCAGCGTGCTTTCCAGTACGAGGTCTTCGACGAAATGCGCGACGACGCCGTCCTTGCCCTCGGAGGTGATGATCACCAGCCGCTCGGCACCGGCTTCGGCCGCCTCGGCGGCCACCAGCTCTATGCCCGGGGTATCGACCACCGGTAGCAGTTCCTTGGGAACCGTTTTGGTTGCCGGCAAGAAGCGGGTACCGAGACCGGCGGCGGGCACAACAGCCGTGCGTGGCACCACCACGTTTGGGCATGACATCGTTCACACGATAACCCGCATCCGCTTTGCCGAGTCGATGTGGCGCGGGCAAAGTCCTGGCTGTCATGGTTGACGCATGGCAACCACGGGCAAGGCCGCGTTGCGCGAACAGCTACTCGCGGCCCGGCGCCGCGTTGCCGACGACGTTCGGGCCGCCGAGGCGGACCTACTGCGGGAAAAGTTGGAAGCCCCGGAAAGCATTGTGGCCAGCGACAGCACGGTCTGCGCCTATGTGCCGGTGGGCACCGAGCCGGGGTCGATTGAGCTGCTGGACATGTTGCTGCGCCGCGCCGGCCGGGTGCTGCTGCCGGTTGCGCGTACCACCGCCGACAACACGCCGCTGCCGCTGTCGTGGGGCGAATACCGGCCCGGCACCCTGACCACCGGCCGGTGGGGATTGCTCGAGCCCCCGCAGCCGTGGCTGCCGGCGGCGGCCCTGGCGGAGGCCGCCCTGGTGCTGGTGCCGGCGCTGGCCGTCGACCGCGCCGGCGTGCGGCTGGGCCGGGGGCGGGGGTTCTACGACCGCTCGCTGGGCGGCCGTGACCCCCACGCGCCGCTGGTGGCGCTCGTCCGCGACGCGGAATTGCTGGACGAGATCCCGGCCGGTCCGCACGACGTCCCGATGACCCACGCGCTCACGCCGCAACGAGGGCTGATCGCCCTCGATTCGCACTGACATGTCGGGAATGAGACATGTCACGTGGCGGTTCTAGCACTTGAGACGCTAGAGTGCTAACCAGGTTTGCAATCATCCGGAGGTTTTCGTGCCGACTTACAGCTATCAATGCACCGAGTGCGACGATCGCTTCGACATCGTGCAGGCCTTCACCGACGATGCGCTGACCACGTGCAAACGCTGCTCCGGTCGGCTTCGCAAGCGCTTCAACTCCGTCGGAGTGGTGTTCAAGGGCAGCGGCTTCTACCGCACCGACAGCCGCGAGTCCGGCAAGAAGTCGAGCGCCTCCACCAACGGCTCCTCGTCGAGCGACTCGGGTTCGAGCTCGGGTTCCAGCGAGAAGTCCGGTTCCAATGACAAGTCCGCCTCGAGCGAGAAGTCGAGCAGCAGCTCCACACCCTCCCCCGCCGCCGCGGCCACCAACTGAGCGTTATCCACACGCGCGTCGCTGACCGGCGACCCGGGCACCGCGTTGCGCCTACCGTTGCCCCGTGGGCGAATCATCGCTGAACCCAAGCGTATTGAGCCGGCTGTCGCTGTGGTTGCGACCGGACTGGACCCGCACCGTGCTGGCGCGCCGCGTCGCGGCGGGCGGGCTGGTCGTGCTGGCCGGCATCGCGACGCTGCGCTCCAATCCCGCCGGTGACTACACGCAGGTGGTGGTCGCCGACCACGACCTGCGCCCCGGCAACGCGTTGACCGCCGCCGACGTCCGAATCGAAAAGCGTTTGGCCTCAACAGTTCCCGACGGGGCTCGCGCCGACGTGGGCGCGGTGGTGGGTTCGACGCTGGCCGGCCCGGCCAGGCGTGGCGAGGTGCTCACCGACGTCCGGTTACTGGGCAACCGGCTGGCCGAGGCGGCGATCGGGTCGAAGGCGGGACCGGGGGCCCGCATCGTGCCGCTGCATCTGGCGGACGGCGCGTTGATCGACCTCGTCCGCGCCGGGGATGTGGTCGACGTGTTGGCGGCGCCGGCGACCGGCGCGCCGGAAACCGCCCATGCCGCCCCCAGGGTGGTGGCGACCGACGCCGTCGTGGTCCTCGTGTCGGCCAAGGAAAAGCTCCAGTCCGCCGATGCCGACCGCGTAGTGTTGGTTGCGCTGCCGGCTCGTGTGGCGAACACGGTGGCGGGCTCGGCGTTGGGCCAGACGGTGACGCTTACCTTGCACTGAGCGGGTCGCCCCAGCCTCGCATCCGTATTCGCTGGATCAGGCCGTCTGGAGGCTGGCACAGTACTTGCACTTGCGCGCGGCCTCCGGGATGTCGGACTTGCACTCCGCGCATGCCTTGGTGGCCGGCTCCTCCACGAACACGGTGACGCCGCGGCGGGCCTGGATGTGCTTGTACGGCACCACGATCATGAAGTACACGGCCGTCATGAAGACGACGAAGTAGATGATCGCCGAGATGAACGATCCGATGTCGAGGAAGGTCGCCTTGTTCCCCGCATCGCCGAGCTGCCAACCCAATCCGAATTTCGTACCGGGCTGCACGGCGGCGACCAGCGGGTTGATCACGCTGTCGGTGAAGGCCTTGACGAGGTTGGAGAAGGCCAGGGCTACGACCAGACCGATGGCCACGGTGATCACGTCACCGCGCATCACGAAACTCTTGAATCCCTTTATCATGCGCACACCTCCCGTAGCGCCGACTATCGGGGCAGCGCGCTGCCGCCCGGAGAAAACGCTATGCCAGGTTGTGCGCTATCACACATTTCCCGAACGATTAGTCACCAAAGGTTGACCGCGTCGTGATGTCTTTACACGCGAGCCGCTGCTCAACGGTGGTGCGGGGGCACGTTCTCCCGCAACCACTGCTCGTGCTCGTACGCGTTGGAATCGAGCCCGTCCGTTGACTCCTGGGTTCGTGAAACGAATTCGGCCTCGAAACCGGAAGGTCTTGTCACCGCCGGACCGACCCCAGGACCGCGAATCAGATCTCGAGGCTCGACAGCTGCCCAATGATCTGGGCCGCCAACGGATTAAGAGTCGCCATTCCGTCGCGCACCGCATAGCGGGAGCCGGCCAGGTTGACCACCAACGTACTGCCGGAGACCCCGGCCAGACCGCGGGACAAACCGGCGTCGATGATGCCCGCCGACAGCCCCGAGCCGCGGATCGCCTCCGCGATACCGAGGATCTCGCGATCGAGGATCTCGCGGGTGGCCTCCGGGGTGACGTCGCGTGGGGTGACACCCGTGCCGCCGACCGAGACGACCAGATCCACCCCGCCGATCACGGCGGTGTTCAGCGCATTGCGGATCTCGACCTCGTCGGCGGCGACCGCCACCACACCGTCGACGACGAATCCCGCCTCGGTCAGCAGCTCGGTGACCAACGGGCCGCTGTGGTCCTCGTCTCCGTGCGCGGTGCGGTCGTCGACCACCACGACCAGAGCCCGGCCAACTACCAATTCCGCCCCCGTTTCCATGGGTGCAACCGTATATCCGAGCTCCGACAACCCCGTCGTCGAGGGTTCGTCCACTCTCACTACTGGTCCGCCTTCCCGAGAGTCACCGGCAAAGTCCGGCTCCCGCCGCCGGCGGGGTCGGAGAACGTCAGCGAAATCTTGTCGCCGGGCGCCTTGGAGCGCACCGCGGCCACCAACGCGTCTGCGCTGTTGATCGGGCGGTCGTCGACCTTGGTGACGACCACGTTCTTCGGCACGCCCGCGGCGGCGGCGGCGCCGCCCGCGACGACGTCGACGACCTTGGCGCCCGGGGTGCCCTTGTCGCTGGTCACCTGGACGCCGAGCGAGGCGTGCGACGCCTTGCCCGTGGCGATCAACTCGTCGGCGATGCGTTTGGCCTGGTCGACGGGGATCGCGAAGCCCAGCCCGATCGAGCCGCTCTGGGCGTCCGGCGATTCGCCGCCGAGGGTGGCGATCGCGGAGTTGACGCCCACCAGCTGGCCGCTCATGTTGACCAACGCGCCGCCGGAGTTACCGGGGTTGATCGCGGCATCGGTCTGAATGGCGTCCAGCACGGTGTTTTGGTTGCCCGACTCACCCGTCGTGGACACCGGCCGGTTGAGCGCGCTGACGATCCCGGTGGTCACCGTGCCCGACAGACCCAACGGCGACCCGATCGCCACCACCGGCTGACCGACGTGCAGATCCGACGAGGAGCCCAGGGAGATGGGCGTGAGTCCGGACATGCCCTGCACGCGAATCACGGCGATGTCGCTGGTGGGATCGGTGCCGACGACGGTGAACGGGGCGGTACGACCGTCGGAGAAGGTCACCGTGGTTTTCGGTGTGGGTCCGCCGGGTCCGCCCGGCGCGACGGGAGGCACCGGGGCCCCGGGGAGACCCGCAGGAGGCTTGGGCGATCCCGCCGCGGCCGCGACGACGTGGTTGTTGGTGAGGATCAGCCCGTCGGTCGACAGGACGATCCCGGAGCCTTCTTCGGACTGCCTTCCGATATCGGTCTCGAGCATCACGACGCTGGGCACGACCTTGGAGGCCACCTGTTCGACGCTGCCCGGTGGCATGTTCGCGGCCGGGACGCTGGGCGCCGCCCCCACGACCCGCCCGCCGCCGTTGCCCGAGGCGTGGTCGCCGAGCTCGATCGCCGTCGCCGCCGCGCCGCCGATACCGGCCGACACCACCGCGATGGCCAACGCCCCGGCGGTCAAAAGCCCTGCGCGAGAACGCTTTCGCGGTTCCGGTGCGGCCGGCATACCGGGCAGCATGCCGGGCATCGGACCCGTGCCGGGGATCCGGCCAGGGCCGGTGTTGCCGAACGGTTCGTAGGGCGGACGGAACTGGCTCGTCTGCGACGGCTGCGACCGATAGCGCCAGTCGAACTGCTGGTTGTACGGCTGCTGCTGTCCCTGGGCATAGCCCGAGGACCCCGCGTGGCTCGGGACGGACGCAGTCTGATTCGGCGCGGGAGGGTATCCCGGCTGCTGCGGCGGTGGCGAATACCTCGGGTCATTCGTCATGTCGCTAAGTCGCTCTTCCTCTATCTCAGTGTTTCGGCAAGTCGACGGCTGGGTTCAACAGTAGCCGCAGACCTACCTTGCCCGCGCGGACTGAGAGTCCACTGAGATAACGTTCGCCGATTCCCCAGAGTTCGCCTCGTCGCCGGCCGCCGGCCCGCCCGCCTCGGTCGCGGCGTCTACCTGGCCGGCCTCCGGCTCGGTCGCGGAGTATGTCGCCGGCAGCAGTGGCCGTCCGGGCAGCAGCACATAGAAGGAGGTACCCGGGGGCTGGCCGCCCGGGACGGTGTCCTCGACGCGCAGCAAGCCGCCGTGGTTGAGCACGACCTTCTTGACGATCGCCAGACCGAGGCCGGAGCCGGGCATGGCCCGTGCCGTCGTCGAACGATAGAACCGCTCGAACACCAGCCGGCGCTCTTGCGGTGGAATCCCGGGTCCGTGGTCGGCGACCACCAGCTCGGCGTGCGACGGGTCGAGTTGCCGCATGGTGACGCCGACGTGACCGCCCGGCGGGCTCCACTTGGCCGCGTTGTCCAACAGGTTCAGGACCGCGCGCGACAGGCCGGCGGCGTCGCCGTACATCTGCCACGGCGTCACGTCGACGTCGAAGTGAATGTCGTTGCGGCGCCGCCTGACTCGCTCCAGGCTGCGGTCGACCACGTCGGACATGTCGACCGGCTCGTGCACCACCTGGCCGGCGTCGTCGCGGGTGAGGTCCACCAAATCGCCTACCAGCGTGGACAATTCCTCGATCTGAGCGACCACGTCGGCGCGCAGGTCGACCATCTCCTGTTCGGGTAGCCGCGGCGCTCCGGGTTCCATCGACGCCATCAGCAGCTCGACGTTGGTCCGCAGCGACGTCAGCGGGGTGCGCAGTTCATGCCCGGCGTCGGTGACCAGCCGCGCCTGCCGTTCCCGCGATTCGGCCAACGCCCGCAGCATCAGGTTGAACGACTCGGTGAGCCGGGCCAATTCGTCGCTGCCGAACACGGGGATGGGTCGCAGGTCGTCGGTGCGCGCGACGCGTTCGGCCGCTTCGGTCAGGCGGCCCACCGGGCGCAGGCCGGCCCGGGTGACCATGCCGCCCGCGACCGCGGCGACGGCCACCCCGACCCCGCCGACGATCAGCAGCACCCAGCGCAGTTTGTTCATCACCGCCTCGGTCGGCTTGAGGCTCTTGGAGATCAGCAGCGAGGTGCCGTTCTGCAGATGGACGGCGAGGATCCGCTGATCGCCGGCGGTGCGCCGCGACATGAACAGATCGCCGTGGATGACCGCCTTCTCCGCCGGACCAACCGGCAGGGTCTGACCGGGCTGCTGGGCGGTGTAGATGGCGTGGCCCGGGTTCACCAAAATCGCGTTGACGTCCGAATAGGCGGTGCCTTCGATCGCCTTGCCGGGGTCGGCGGCCAGGGAACCGCTGGCGATCAGCAGCTGGGCCCGGCTTTGCAGTTGGTTGTCGATGTCGCTGTAGAGCGCGGCCGAAATCACGGCGTAGACGGCGAACGCCATCAGCACCACGACCATGGCGACCATCGACATCGCCAGCAGCATGACCCGCCACCGCAACGACAGCGACGGGGTCGCGCGCAGCGGTGGGCGCATGGGTGGGCGCGGAGGCCGGGGGAACTTGATCATCGTGGGGATTGCATCGTCACGGCGGTGTCTCCCGCAGGACGTAACCCACCCCGCGCACGGTGTGGATCAGCCGGGACTCACCGTCGGCTTCGGTTTTGCGGCGCAGATAGCCCACGTAGACCTCCAGCGCATTGCCCGAGGTGGGGAAGTCGAACCCCCATACCTCCTCGAGGATGCGGCTGCGGGTGAGCACGCGGCGGGGATTGGCGATCAGCATTTCGAGCAACGCGAATTCGGTGCGCGTCAGGCTGATCCGGCGCTCCCCGCGGGTGACCTCGCGGGTCACCGGGTCCAGGGTGAGGTCGGAGAACTTCATCGCCACCGATTCGGCCTCGTCCTCCGGCTTGGTCCGGCGCAGCAGCGCACGCATCCGGGCCAACAGTTCTTCCAGGGCGAACGGCTTGGGCAGGTAGTCGTCGGCGCCGGCGTCCAGGCCGGCGACCCGCTCGGAGACCGAATCGCGCGCCGTGAGCACCAGGATCGGCAGGTCATCCCCGGTGCTGCGGAGCTGTCGGCACACCTCGAGGCCATCCAGCCTCGGCATCATCACATCCAGGACGAGCGCATCGGGGCGATCGCTTGCGATCAGTTCGAGAGCTTCGACCCCGTCATGGGCCAACTCGACCGAGTAGCCGTTGAAGGACAACGACCTACGCAGCGACTCGCGCACGGCGCGATCGTCGTCGACGACCAGTATTCGCACGGCCCCTAGTTTCGTCCCACCGCCTGAGACTGACCTGAGAGGCGCGCCGGTGAGGTTCTAGCGGCGGTCGCAAGTGCGGCGAAGCCGGGCGCAGCGGGCCGCCGCCATCAGGTCAGCGGCGGGCCGCCGCCATCGGGTCAGCGGCGGTCGAGGTCGATCAGGCCGAGGCGGGCGGCCTTGAGCAGCCTGCGCGGCACTCTGTGCCGCTGACCTGCGACCGTGACACCGACGAGTTCGGTCTTCTCGGCCTTCCACTGCGCGCGCCGGCTACGGGTGTTCGCGCGCGACATTCTGCGCTTGGGTACGGCCATGGTCGGGCCTGACTCCTCAATGTGGCTTGCGGTTCGGCATGTCGCGCGGCGTGGGCCGGGAGGCCGAACGGGCGACGATCGGGTATCAGGATAGTCGCTGGTCCGCTCGTCGCCAAAACCGACGCCCGCCGCCCCGGATCGCACCCTGCGCTAGCACGGCCCTGGCGCACCCGCCCCGAAGTGGGATCCTTGACGTGACACCCGCGGTACCCGATAACCTACCGGTTGGTTGGTTGGGTCTCACCGGTGAATCCCTGAATGGAGGACGGGCATGGCCTCTGCTTCCGGCGCTTGCGTCCGGATCGCGAACTGCTCCGGGTTCTACGGCGACCGGCTGTCGGCCATGCGCGAAATGCTCACCGGTGGCGAGGTCGACTACCTCACCGGCGACTACCTGGCCGAACTCACCATGCTCATCCTGGGCCGGGACCGGATGAAGCACCCCGAGCGCGGCTACGCCAAGACCTTCCTGACGCAACTCGAGGACTGCCTGGGCGAGGCCCGCGACCGCGGGGTCCGCATCGTGGCCAACGCAGGCGGCCTCAACCCGGCCGGGCTTGCCGACGCGATCCGCGCGCTGGCCGAGCGCCTGGGTATCGACGCCCGGATCGCGCACGTGGAAGGCGACGACCTGTTGCCCCGCGCCGCCGAACTGGGCCTGGGCAGCCCGCTGACCGCGAACGCCTACCTGGGCGCCTGGGGCATCGTCGACTGCCTGGCCGGCGGCGCCGACGTCGTCGTCACCGGCCGGGTCACCGACGCGTCGGTGATCGTCGGGGCGGCCGCCGCGCATTTCGGCTGGCATCGCACCGACTACGACCAGCTCGCCGGCGCCATGGTCGCCGGCCACGTCATCGAATGCGGGGTCCAGGCCACCGGCGGCAACTACGCGTTCTTCACCGAAATCGCCGACCTCACCCACGCCGGTTTTCCCCTGGCCGAGGTCTATGCCGACGGATCCTCGGTGATCACCAAGCACCCCGGCAGCGGCGGTTTGGTCAGCGTCGACACCGTCACCGCCCAGCTGCTGTACGAGATCACCGGGGCGCGCTACGCCAACCCCGACGTCACCGCCCGGATGGACACCGTTGAGCTCGCGCCCGACGGTCCGGACCGGGTGCGCATCAGCGGCGTGCGCGGCGAAGCCCCGCCGCCCACCTACAAGGTGTCGCTGAACAGCATCGGCGGGTTTCGCAACTCGATGACCTTCGTGCTCACCGGCCTGGACATCGAGGCCAAGGCGGAGCTGGTGCGCCGGCAACTCGACGCCGCGCTCACCGTCAAGCCCGCCGAACTGCAGTGGACCCTGGCCCGCACCGACCACGCCGACGCCGACACCGAGGAGGCCGCCAGCGCGCTGCTGCACTGCGTCGTGCGCGACCCCGATCCCGTTAATGTCGGACGCCAATTCTCTTCGGCCGCAGTGGAGTTGGCGCTAGCCAGCTATCCGGGCTTCCACGTGACCGCACCGCCGGGCGACGGCCAGGTCTACGGCGTGTTCACCCCCGGCTACGTCGACGCCGACCAGGTGCCGCACGTCGCGGTGCACGCCGACGGGACGCGCATCGATATCCCCTGCGCCACCGATACTTTGGTGTTGGCTCCGGCCGATCCCCCGCCGCTGCCCGAGCCGCTTCCGGATGGCCTGCTGCGCAGGGCGCCACTCGGCCGCATCGCCGGTGCCCGCAGCGGCGACAAGGGCGGCTCCGCCAACGTCGGTGTGTGGGTCCGCACCGACGAGCAATGGCGGTGGCTGGCCCACACGTTGACCGTCGAACGGCTCAAGGAGCTACTCCCCGAGGCGGCGGACTTCGATGTCACCCGCCACGTGTTGCCGAATCTGCGGGCGGTCAACTTCGTCATCGACGGCATCCTCGGCCAGGGCGTCGCCTACCAAGCCCGATTCGATCCTCAAGCCAAGGGGTTGGGCGAATGGCTGCGCGGCCGCCACCTCGACATCCCGGAGAGTCTGTTGTCATGAATCTTTGGACCACACCCGAGCGTGAGCAGCTACGAAAGACGGTGCGCTCCTTCGCGGAACGCGAGATCCTGCCCCACGTCGACGAGTGGGAACGCAGCGGCGAGCTGCCGCGCGAATTGCACCGCAGCGCCGGGGCCGCCGGGCTGCTGGGCGCGGGCTTCCCCGAATCGGTCGGCGGCGGGGGAGGCGACGGCGCCGACGCGGTCGTCATCTGCGAAGAGATGCATCAGGCCGGAGCCCCGGGGGGCGTGTTCGCGTCGCTGTTCACCTGTGGCATCGCGGTGCCGCACATGATCGCCTCCGGCGACGAGCGGCTCATCGAGGAGTTCGTCCGGCCGACGCTGGCGGGCGAGAAGATCGGTTCGCTGGCCATCACCGAACCGGGCGGCGGTTCCGACGTCGGCCACCTGCGGACCTCCGCCGAGCGCGACGGTGATCACTACATCGTCAACGGCGCCAAGACCTACATCACCTCCGGCGTGCGCGCCGACTACGTCGTCACCGCGGTGCGCACCGGAGGCCCTGGCGCGGCGGGGGTTTCGTTGCTGGTGGTCGAAAAAGGCACGCCCGGCTTCGAGGTGAGCCGCAAGCTTGACAAGATGGGCTGGCGATCCTCGGACACCGCCGAGCTGTCCTACACCGACGTCCGGGTGCCGGCGGCCAACCTGGTCGGCGCCGAGAACAGCGGGTTCGCCCAGATCGCGCAGGCCTTCGTCGCCGAGCGAATCGGCCTTGCCGCACAAGCATATTCGAGCGCCCAGCGGTGCCTGGACCTGACCGTGCAATGGTGCCGCGACCGCGAGACGTTCGGCCGCCCGCTGATCTCGCGGCAGTCGGTGCAGAACACGCTGGCCGAGATGGCCCGCCGCATCGACGTGGCCCGCGTCTACTCGCGCCACGTGGTGGAACGCCAGCTCGCCGGCGAGACGAATCTGATCCCGCAGGTGTGTTTCGCCAAAAACACCGCCGTCGAGGCCGGCGAATGGGTGGCAAACCAGGCCGTCCAGCTGTTCGGCGGCATGGGCTATATGGCCGAATCCGAGGTCGAGCGCCAATACCGGGACATGAGGATCCTGGGGATCGGCGGCGGCACCACCGAAATCCTGACCGCACTGTCCGCCAAACTCCTGGGGTTCCAGTCATGATCGCAGCGATGAGGAGGAGTGGCGCCAGATGAGCACGCTGCAATCCACACTCAACCACGACGACGCCGTGTTCACCGAGGCCGCGTCGGCGGCGATCGCGAAACTCGACGAGATCGACGCCGAGCTGGCCAATGCGCTGGCGGGCGGCGGACCCAAATACGTTGAGCGGCACCACGAACGTGGCAAACTGACTGCGCGTGAGCGCATCGAGTTGCTCGTCGACGCGGATTCGCCGTTCCTGGAGCTCAGCCCACTGGCCGCCTGGGGCAGCGCCTTCAAGGTCGGCGCCAGTACCGTCACCGGCATCGGTGTGGTCGAGGGCGTCGAATGCATGATCGTCGCCAACGACCCGACGGTCAAAGGCGGCACCAGCAACCCATGGACCCTGAAGAAGATCCTGCGGGCCAACCAGATCGCCTTCGAGAACCGACTTCCGGTGATTTCGCTGGTGGAATCCGGCGGCGCGGACCTGCCCACCCAGAAGGAGATCTTCATCCCCGGCGGGCGGATGTTCCGCGACCTGACCAGGCTTTCGGCGGCCGGGATCCCCACCATCGCTTTGGTATTCGGTAACTCCACCGCGGGCGGCGCCTACGTCCCGGGGATGTCCGATCACGTGGTGATGATCAAGGAACGCTCCAAGGTGTTCCTCGCCGGTCCCCCACTGGTGAAGATGGCCACCGGCGAGGAGTCCGACGACGAATCGCTGGGCGGCGCCGAAATGCACGCCCGGATCTCGGGTTTGGCCGACTACTTCGCGGTCGACGAACTCGACGCCATCCGCATCGGCCGCCGCATCGTCGCCCGGCTGAATTGGACCAAGCAGGGCCCGAAACCCAAGCCGATCACCGAGCCGTTGTTCGACACCGAGGAGCTCATCGGCATCGTCCCCGCGGATCTGCGCATCCCATTCGATCCCCGCGAAGTGATCGCCCGGATCGTCGACGGATCCGAATTCGACGAATTCAAACCGCTGTACGGCTCCTCACTGGTGACGGGCTGGGCCCAGTTGCACGGCTACCCGATCGGGATCCTGGCCAACGCGCGCGGCGTGCTGTTCAGTGAGGAGTCGCAAAAGGCCACGCAGTTCATCCAGCTGGCCAACCGCTCCAACACGCCACTGCTGTTCCTGCACAACACCACCGGCTACATGGTGGGCAAGGACTACGAGGAGGGCGGGATGATCAAGCACGGCTCGATGATGATCAACGCCGTGTCCAATTCGACCGTCCCGCACATCTCGTTGCTGATCGGCGCGTCCTACGGCGCGGGCCACTACGGTATGTGCGGCCGCGCGTACGATCCGCGGTTCCTGTTCGCCTGGCCGACGTCGAAGTCCGCGGTGATGGGCGGCGCCCAGCTCTCGGGGGTGCTGTCGATCGTGGCCCGCGCGGCCGCGGAAGCCCGCGGCCAGCAGGTCGACGAGAAGGCCGACGCGGCGATGCGGGCCGCGGTCGAGGGCCAGATCGAGGCGGAGTCGCTGCCGCTGGTGCTGTCCGGGATGCTCTACGACGACGGGGTGATCGACCCACGGGACACCCGGACCGTGCTGGGAATCTGTTTGTCCGCCATCGCCAATGGCCCGATCAAGGGGACGTCGAACTTCGGCGTCTTCCGGATGTGAGCCCCATGATTACTCGAGTTCTGGTTGCCAACCGCGGCGAGATCGCGCGCCGGGTGTTCGCCACGTGCCGCCGGCTGGGCCTGGGCACCGTCGCCGTCTACACCGACCCGGACGCCGGCGCGCCGCACGTCGCCGAGGCCGACGCCCGGGTGCGGCTGCCCAAGACCAACGACTATCTCAACGCCGAGGCCATCATCGCCGCGGCCCGCGCCGCCGGCGCCGACGCGATCCACCCCGGCTACGGGTTCCTCTCGGAGAACACCGATTTCGCGGCCGCCGTCCAGCACGCCGGACTGACCTGGATCGGCCCGCCGGTGGACGCGGTGCGGGCAATGGGCTCCAAGATCGAGGCCAAGAAGCTGATGGCCTCCGCCGGCGTGCCCGTTCTCGACGAGCTCGATCCCGACACAGTCACCCAGGCGCAGCTGCCGGTGCTGGTCAAGGCCTCCGCGGGCGGGGGCGGGCGGGGCATGCGGGTGGTACGCGAATTGTCCGCCCTGCCAGCAGAAGTCGAGGCGGCGCGCCGCGAAGCGCAGTCCGCGTTCGGCGATCCGACGGTGTTCTGCGAGCGCTACCTGCCCACCGGCCACCACATCGAGGTTCAGGTCATGGCCGACACCCACGGCACGGTGTGGGCCGTCGGGGAACGCGAGTGCTCGATTCAGCGCCGCCACCAGAAGATCATCGAGGAGGCCCCCTCCCCGCTGGTGGAGCGCACCCCGGGCATGCGCGCCAAGCTGTTCGACGCGGCGCGACTGGCCGCCGGCGCGATCGGCTACACCGGGGCTGGGACGGTGGAGTTCCTGGCCGACGACGATGGCGAGTTCTACTTCCTGGAGATGAACACCCGGCTGCAGGTCGAGCACCCGGTCACCGAAGAGACGACCGGGCTCGACCTGGTGGAGCTGCAGCTCGCGGTGGCCGACGGAGCCCGCCTCGACGCCGAACCTCCTGCCGCCCAGGGTCATTCGATCGAGGCCAGGCTCTACGCGGAGGATCCCGCACGCGAGTGGCAGCCCCAGGCCGGTGTGGTGCGCGCGTTCGAGGTGCCCTCCGTGCGAGCCGAGTTCGGCTCGCTGGGACAACGGACCGGCATCCGGCTGGATTCGGGGATCGCCGACGGATTCACGGTGTCGATCCACTACGACCCGATGCTGGCCAAGGTCATCTCCTACGCCCCGACACGCCGCCAGGCGGCGCTGGTTCTCGCCGACGCGCTGACGCGCGCCCGGGTGCACGGGCTGCGCACCAACCGCGACCTGCTGGTGAATGTGTTACGGCATCCAGCGTTCCTCGACGGCGCCACCGACACAGCGTTTTTCGACACGCACGGCCTGGCCGAACTATCGGCGCCGCTGGGTGACGCCGCAGCGGTTCGTCTGTCGGCGATCGCCGCCGCCCTCGCCGACGCCGCGCGCAACCGAGCGCTCGCCCCGGTGTTGGGTGCCATCCCCAGCGGCTGGCGAAACCTGCGGTCGGGTTATCAGGTCAAGACCTACGGTGACGATGACGGCAACGAACACCGCATTCAATACCGGTTCGACAGAACCCGGTTGGTCCTGCCCGACGATCCTTCGGTGCAATTGGTGTCGGCCACGGCGAAAGCTGTGGTATTGAGGACGGACGGCGTCGACCACCACTTCTCGGTGCGGCGCTACGACCCCAGCGATTCCGACGTCTACGTCGACTCCGCGCGCGGACCGGTGCACCTGATCGCGCTGCCGCGCTTCCCCGAGCCCGGTTCGACCGTCGAAAAGGGATCGCTGGTCGCCCCCATGCCCGGCAACGTCATCCGACTCGGCGCTGCGATCGGCGACACCGTCACCGCCGGTCAACCACTGATCTGGTTGGAAGCCATGAAGATGGAACACACCATCACAGCACCGGTCGACGGCGTTCTCGCCGAACTCGACGTCAAGACCGGTCAGCAAGTCGAAGTGGGCGCCGTACTGGCAAGAGTCGAAGCGCCGCAATCAGAAGGAGATCCCCAGTGACCGACAGCAGCTTCATCGAGAACGAGGAGCGTCAGGCCCTGCGCAAGGCGGTGGCTGAATGGGCGTCCAACTACGGCAGCGAGTACTACCTGAAGAAGGCGCGCGCCCACGAGCACACCGACGAATTATGGTCGGAGGCAGGAAAACTCGGCTTCCTGGGCGTGAATCTGCCCGAGGAGTACGGCGGTGGCGGCGCCGGAATGTACGAGCTGTCGCTGGTGATGGAGGAGATGGCCGCCGCCGGTAGCGCGTTGCTGCTCATGGTGGTCTCGCCCGCCATCAACGGCACCATCATCAGCAAGTTCGGCACCGAGGAGCAGAAGAAGCGCTGGCTCCCCGGTATCGCCGACGGGACACTGACCATGGCGTTCGCCATCACCGAGCCCGACGCCGGATCCAACTCGCACAAGATCACCACCACGGCCCGCCGCGACGGCAGCGACTGGGTCCTCAAGGGCCAGAAGGTGTTCATCTCCGGCATCGACCAGGCGCAGGCCGTGCTCGTGGTGGCCCGCACCGAGGAGGCCAAAACGGGCAAGCTGCGCCCCGCGCTGTTCGTGGTGCCCACCGATGCGCCCGGCTTCACCTACACGCCCATCGAAATGGAATTGATCAGCCCCGAACGCCAATTCCAGGTCTTCCTCGACGATGTCCGGTTGCCCAGCGACGCACTCGTCGGCGCCGAAGATGCCGCCATCGCACAGCTTTTCGCCGGCCTGAACCCCGAACGCATCATGGGCGCGGCCAGCTCGGTCGGGATGGGGCGGTTCGCGCTGGACCGGGCCGCCGAGTACGTCAAGACCCGCCAGGTGTGGGGAACCCCGATCGGCTCGCACCAAGGGCTGTCACATCCGTTGGCGCAGTGCCACATCGAGGTCGAACTCGCCAAGCTGATGATGCAGAAGGCCGCGACCCTGTATGACTCCGGCAACGACATGGCTGCGGCCGAGGCCGCGAACATGGCCAAATACGCTGCGGCCGAAGCTGCTACCCGGTCGGTGGACCAGGCCGTGCAGTCGATGGGCGGCAACGGGCTCACCAAGGAATACGGTGTGGGCGCCATGCTGACTTCGGCCCGGCTTGGCCGCATCGCCCCGGTCAGCCGCGAGATGGTGCTGAACTTCGTCGCGCAGACGTCACTGGGCCTGCCGCGAAGCTACTAAATGGACACCCTCGTCGAATACGCCGGACCCGCCGACACGGGCGGGCCGTACGCGCGGCTGACGCTGAACTCACCGCACAACCGCAACGCGCTGTCGACCACGCTGGTCGCCCAGTTGCACCAGGGGCTGCGCGACGCCTCGTCGGATCCGGCCGTGCGCGCGGTGGTGCTGGGCCACGCCGGGGGCACCTTCTGCGCCGGCGCGGACCTGAGCGAGGGCGGCGGCGCAGCCGGGCGAAGCGGGTCGCCACCCCCTGCCTATGACATGGCCGTCGCCCGGGCCCGGGAGATGACCGCTTTGATGCGGGCCATCGTCGCCTCGCCACTGCCGGTGATCGCCGCCATCAACGGCCATGTCCGGGCCGGCGGCTTCGGCCTCGTGGGTGCCTGCGATATCGCGGTCGCCGGGCCGCGCAGCACGTTCGCGCTGACCGAGGCGCGCATCGGCGTCGCCCCGGCGATCATCTCGTTGACTCTGCTGCCGAAATTGTCGCCGCGCGCCGCGGCGCGCTACTACCTGACCGGCGAAACATTCGACGCCGACGCGGCGGCGGAAATCGGGCTGATCACCATGGCCGCCGAGGACGTCGACGCCGCGGCCGAGAAACTGGTCGCCGATGTGGGCCGTGGGTCACCGCAGGGGCTCGCGGCTTCCAAGGCGCTGACGACGGCCGCTGTGTTGGAAGGGTTCGACCGTGACGCCGAACGGCTCGCCGAGGAATCGGCGCGGCTCTTCGTGTCCGACGAGGCCCGCGAAGGCATGTTGGCGTTCCTGGAGAAGCGGCCACCCCGCTGGACGAGTTAGCCAACGACAAGTTAGCCAGATGTCTAAGAGTGGTCCGGCCAAATCGGCCGGCGGTCCGGCCCGAGCCGATGCAAGGTTGCAGTTTAGCCAATCCTCTTGCAGCAAAACCTGGACGTCGTAGGCTCGTGGGTGATGAGCAACTCAACGCAACGGGATGCGGAGGACACGCGCGACCAGCCGTCGCGCGCGGCCGATACCGATCGCATACAGACTGCGCAGTTGCTGGCGTACGCGGCCGAGCAGGGCCGCCTGCAGCTCAACGACTACGAAGACCGTTTGACCAGGGCCTATGCCGCGACGACGTATGAGGAACTGGACCGGTTGAGGGCCGATCTGCCCGGCGCCCCGATCAGCCCGCGCCGCGGCGGCAAACCCAATCCGGCGCCGTCGACGCTACTGCTGGCGTTGATGAGTGGCTTCGAGCGGCGCGGCCGATGGAACGTGCCGAAGAAGCTGACCACCTTCACCCTGTGGGGCAGCGGGGTGGTCGATCTGCGCTACGCCGACTTCACCTCGACCGAGGTTGACATCCACGCGATGTCGATTATGGGCGTGCAGAACATTTTGCTGCCGCCCGAAGTCAACGTGGAGGTGCACGGCCGCGGGGTGATGGGAAACTTCGACCGCGGCGTCCACGGCCAGGGCACTCCCGGGGCACCGACGGTCCACATTCGCGGCTTCTCGCTGTGGGGAGCCGTCGGGATCGCGCGTAAGGCCCGCAGGCCCCGCGGCGGGTAGCCGCTTCCCAGCGACGGAGCCTCAGCGGGGCACGTAGTCGAAGGTGTCAGGGTTGGGTCCGTTGCGTCCCGACTCACCCTTGTTCAGCGCTGAGATCGCGTCCATGTCGGAATCGTCCAGTTCGAAGTCGAACAGCTCGAAGTTGGATTTGACCCGTGCCGGTGTCACCGATTTGGGGAAGACGATGTCGCCGCGCTGAATGTGCCAGCGCAACACGACCTGTGCGGGCGTTTTGTCGCGGGACCCGGCGATGCGGTTGATCACCGGATCGTCGAGCACCTTGCCCTGGGCGATGGGTGCCCACGCCTCCGTGGCGATGCCGTGCTCGCGTCCGTACGCCCTCACCTCGTCGTTGCCGAAGTATGGATGAACCTCGATCTGGTTGACCGACGGCACGGTGTCGGTTTCGTCGGCGAGCCGATTCAAATGTGCGACTTGGAAATTCGACACGCCGATGCTGCGCGCGCGTCCGTCCCGCGCGAACTCTTCGAAGACCTTCCACGTCGAGACGAAGTCGCCGTCGTAGAGCGTGGGCAGCGGCCAGTGGATGAGAAACAGGTCGACGTAGTCCGAATCGAGCGCCTTCAGCGTTTGGTCGAAGGCGCGGCGCGCGTCATCGGGCTTGTGAAAGCCGTTGTTGAGCTTGCTGGTGATGAAGACCTCGCCGCGCTCAAGGCCGGCGTCGCGGATGCCTTGGCGGACTTCCTTTTCATTTCCGTACATTTCGGCGGTGTCGATGTGCCGGTATCCGATGTCGAGCGCCGTCTTGACCGCCGCGGCCGTCTCGTCGGGCTTGATCTGGAACACCCCGAAACCGAGCTGCGGGATCTCGACACCGTCGTTGAGTTCGATCGTGGGAACCTTGCTCACGGGATTTCTCCTTTTATGGTCTATCGACGGCGGCGGGAACGTAGGTAGTCGCCGACCACCGCCGCTCCCAGCCCGTCGAGATCGGGCACCACGACGCGTCCCTCGACGCGCCGGGCGACCTGGTCAATGAAGCGCGCCAGGCCGGGATCGCTGCCCAGCCGGAAGATCGTGATTTGCGCACCGAGGCGCGCCATTTCATCGAAGCCGCGCACGGTGTGGGCGATGGTCCGCGGGTGCGGCGGGTAGTCGAAGAAGACCGTCGTGCCATCACCGTCGAAGTCCTCCAGGTGGGCGGTCGGCTCGCCGTCGGTCACCACCAGCACGACGGGCTGGGCATTGGGGTGGCGGCGCAGATGACGCCCCGCCAGCGCCAACGCGTGATGCAGGTTGGTCCCCTGCTCGTAGACACCTTCCAGGCCGGTGAGTTCGGCGGCGGTCACCGTCCGGGCGTAGCGGCCAAAGGCGATGATCTGCAAGGCATCCGAGCGAAAACGCGTGCACACCAAGTGGTTGAGCGCCAGCGCTGTCTGCTTCATCGGCAGCCAGCGGTTCTCCATCACCATGGAAAACGACGTGTCGACCAGCAGCGCGACCGCGGCCTGCGTGCGGGTCTCGGTCTCGGAGACCTCGACGTCGTCGACGGAGATCTTCAACCGCGCGTCCGGCCCATCGAGGGTGGCCGTTCCCGCCTGCCGCAGCACGGCATTGGTCAGCGTGCGCGAAATGTTCCACGGTTCGGTGTCACCGAACTGCCAGGGCCGGGTGGCGCCCGTGAGCTCGCCGGCCGCACCCGCCCGCCGATGATCACGCTCACCGCGCCGCCCGGAAAGTTGTTGCGCCACATCGCGTAGCGCCGTCTCGCCGAGCCTGCGCATCGCCTTCGGCGACAGCCGCCACTGGCCGTCGGAACCGCGGTCCAGGAAGCCCTGATTCACCAGCGCACGTTCCAATTCGGCGAGCGTGCGGGCATCGACGGCCGCCTCGTCGCCGAGCTGGCGTGCCAGCGCGTCGAGGTCGACGTCATCCATGGTGGCGCCGGGATAGCTTTGCGAGAGCTGCTCGGCCAGTTGCTCGAGCTCGGCGATGTCGGACAGCGCCTGGGTGCCCTCACCCATCCCGAACGGGTTGTCACCGGAGAACTGTTCGGATCCGGTCCAGTCCTCCCCGGGCCGCGCCGCCTGCAGGTGCGCATCGAGCCGACTCAGCGACTCCATCAGGGCCGGTGAGCCGAATGCCTGCTGCGCCAAGGCATCCAGCTCCGCGCGCTGCTCGGCGCTGAGGCTGTTGCGGAAGCGCTGCGCGGCGGCGGCCCGCTTGGCCAGCGAGTCCAGCAGCTCGTCGACGTTGCGCGGGTTCTCCGGGAAGAACTCGCCGTGGGAGTCCATGAAGTTTTCGAAGTCTTCCTGGGTGTCCTCGCCGCGCGCGTGCTTGTCCAGCAGGTCGTTGAGGTCGTTCAGCATGTCGTTGACGCGCTGGCGGTCCTCGTCGGTGGCCCCCTGAAGCGCCTGCTTCATGCCCGCGAAGCGCTGGTCGAGCATCTCGCGGCCGAGCAGATCCTTGATCTGGTCGTACTTTTCGCGCGCCTCGCCGCTGCGCCAGTTGTACTCGGAAAGCTCCTGGACGGCCTTGGCCGGCGACGCCGGTAGCGCGTCCAGTTGGAGTTCGCCGAAGCGGGCGTCGTCGTCGAGCGCGCGGGCCAGCTCCTTGCGTTCGGCCAGCACCGCCTCGTCCAGCAGTTTCTTGATCTCCTGCAGCGTGCCGTCCAAGTTGTTGCGCCGCAACAACTCCCGTCGCCGTCGGTTGGCCTCGGCCGCCAGCCGGTCCGCGCCCGGCATGTTCTTGGTGCCGCGGCGCAGCAGCTCGGAGAGCGCGCGTCGCGGCGAGGTACCGGCCATGACGTCCTGGCCGATCTGTTCGAGCGCCTCGCGCAGATCCACCGGCGGAGCCAGCGGGTCGGGCCCGCCGGTGTACGCCGAGTACCGCGATGAGTGCCCTCTATTAGCCATAGACGGTTTGCCCCTCCTCGGACACCTTGTCGATGCGCTTGGCCAGATACAAAGCCTCGAGCGCCAGCTCGAGCGCGGCGGCGCGTTCGCCCTCCGACCGCGCGCCCAGCTTGTCCGCGATCTTGTCCACCACCGGCAGGCGCGGGACGGCGGCCAGCACGTCCTTTGCCGACACCCGCTCGCCCGTCGTCACCGCGGACCCGCCCTCGACCGCCGACACCAGCGATCCGACGTCGATGCCGCCCAGCACCCGCGACGCGGTGTCCGCGGTCGCGCGGCGCAGCAGGTGTTCGAGCACCGCCTGTTCGCGGCCTTCCTCGCCGGACTCGAATTCCAGCTTGCCGCGCAGGACGTCGATCACGGTGCCCAGATCGACCACCCGTGCCACCGGGTCCGTCTCCCCCAGGATCGCGCCGCGATGGCGGGCGGCGGCCGCGACGGTCTCGGCGGCGGCGATGGCGAACCGCGCCGACACCCCCGAGCGTTGGTCGACGGAATTCGACTCCCGCAGGTAGCGGGCGAACCGGGCGATGATCTGCATGAGGTAGTCGGGCACCTGCGCCGACAGGTGCGCCTCCTGCGCGATCACCCCGACTTCCGCGTCGAGCTCGAGCGGATAGTGGGTCCGGATCTCCGCGCCGAAGCGGTCCTTGAGCGGGGTGATGATGCGCCCGCGGTTGGTGTAGTCCTCGGGGTTGGCGCTGGCGACCACCAACACGTCCAGCGGCAGGCGCAGCGTGTAGCCGCGGACCTGGATGTCGCGCTCCTCCATCACGTTGAGCATCGACACCTGGATGCGCTCGGCGAGGTCGGGAAGTTCGTTGACCGCGACGATGCCGCGGTGCGCGCGCGGAATCAGCCCGTAGGCGATGGTCTCGGGGTCCCCCAGGCTGCGGCCCTCGGCGACCTTGATCGGGTCGATGTCGCCAACCAGGTCGGCGACGCTGGTGTCGGGCGTGGCGAGCTTTTCGGTGTAGCGCTCGCTGCGGTGCTTCCACTCCACCGGCAGGTCGTCGCCCAGGGTGGCGGCCTTGCGGATCGACTCCGGCGTGATCGGCGAGAACGGATGCTCCCCCAGTTCGGCCCCGGCGATCACCGGCGTCCACTCATCGAGCAACCCGACCAGCGCACGCAGCAGCCGGGTTTTGCCCTGGCCGCGCTCGCCGAGCAGCACGAAGTCGTGACCCGCGATCAAAGCCCGCTCGAGCTGGGGCAAGACGGTGTCGTCGAATCCCAGAATGCCAGGCCAGATGGCTGCGCTGTCCGGCCCGTCGGCCAGTGCGGTCAGCAGATTTTCGCGGATTTCCTGCTTGACTCCCCGTTCACGGTGACCGGCGGCGCGCAGTTCGCCGACGGTGCGGGGCAGGTTGCTCGGTGACGTCACCACTCCACGCTACGACGATGCCGCCGATGGGACACTATGCCCTCCCCCAAGTACGCGGGTGCCGGGCAGGCTGATCGACTGCCCGGCACCCGGTCGGAGATCCCGAGCGCAGCGCGATGCTGCACCCGAACACCGCTCAGCTGTAGCTGACGACGGCCTGCGCGTCACCCGGCTTCCACGTGATCGTGCCGTGCTCGAAAGTCGACTTCTTCATGCCATCGGGGGTGTCGACCTCGTCACTGGTCGGATACCCGAGCTTGCCCTGCGAACCGCCGAGCTCATTCCACTTGTCGCGGATCAAGCCCCACACCACGTAGGCCTGCGTCTTGTTGACGATGACGCCGCCATCGAATTGCTGGTAGGTGCCACCGTCGGGATTCGTTTGCTGATTATCCTTCGGGGCCCCTAAGTCCTTGCGCGCCTTGTCGTCGAGGGACTGGTACTTCGCCAAAATTGGTCCCTGAACGGTGTACGGCGTGCCGTTTGCGCCCGGAATCTGCGTCGTGCTGCCTGGCGCACTCGGAGTCGTTGCTGCTGATGTTCCCGCGGCGGCTGAGCTCGAGGTTGCGGCCGACGAAGCGGGTGTAGTTGTTGAACTGCCGGCTTCACCCGATTTATTTGCCGAGCATCCTGCGCCGACGAGTGCGACACTCGCAATCGCGACGGAAATTGTGGCCGTTCGTATTGCGTTCGCGCGCATATCAATTCCTCTCGAATTGTGTTCGCCCCGCTATTGCCGACCCAAAGTGATGCTATTTCCATTCGCGACCATAGAGCAAGGACTGGGATCGACAATTGCCGATCTTCAGTGGGCGAAGTGGCGCGCCCCAGTGAGATACAGCGTGATGCCGGCGTTGGCCGCGGCCGCGGTCACCTCGTCGTCGCGCACCGATCCGCCCGGATGCACGATGGCCTTCACCCCGGCAGCGGTCAGCGTCTCGAGTCCGTCGGGGAAGGGGAAGAACGCGTCCGAGGCCGCGACCGCGCCGCGCACCCGATCCCCGCCGCGTTCGACGGCCAGCCGCGCGGCGTCGACGCGGTTCACCTGACCCATGCCGACGCCGATGGTGGCGCCACCGGCGGCGATCACGATCGCATTCGATTTGACGGCGCGGCATACCCGCCAGGCAAAAGCCAGGTCCGCCAGCGTTTCCGGGTCGGCGGGGTCCCCCGTCGCAAGGGTCCAATTCGCCGGGTTGTCCCCGTGGGCGTCGAGTTCGTCGCGCTGCTGCACCAACAGCCCGCCACTGACGGGCCGCAGTTCGGTGCCGCCGGTGAGCGGCTCGGAGGCGACCAGCACCCGGATGTTCTTCTTGCGGGTCAGGATGTCCAGGGCGGCCGGATCGTAGGCGGGCGCGATGATGACTTCGGTGAAAATCGTGCTGACGTATTCGGCCATCTCGACGCTGACTTCGGTGTTGGCCGCGATGACCCCGCCGAATGCGCTCAGCGGATCGCATTCGTGGGCCTTGCGATGGGCGTCCGCCACCGAGGCCGACGAAATCGCGATTCCACATGGGTTGGCGTGCTTGATGATTGCCACGCATGTCTCTTCGTGGTCGAAGGCGGCCCGCCATGCCGCGTCCGCGTCGGTGAAGTTGTTGTAGGACATCTCTTTTCCGTGCAGCTGCTCGGCCTGGGCCAGCCCGGGCCACGCGCTCGGGTCGTTGTAGAGCGCGGCCTGCTGGTGCGGGTTCTCGCCGTAGCGCAGCATCGCCGAGCGGCGCCAGCTGCGGCCCAGCCACTTCGGGAAGGCGGTCGCTGGATGTTCGGGGGCCAGCGTCGACTCCATCCAACTCGCCACCGCGATGTCGTATTCGGCGGTGTGCTGAAACGCCAGCGCCGCCAGTCTTTTGCGCTCGGCGAGCGTAAACCCGCCCTGCCGGACCGCGGCCAGCACGCCGTCATAGCCCTGCGGGTCGGTGATCACCGCCACGCTGGGATGGTTCTTCGCGGCGGCCCGCACCATCGACGGTCCCCCGATGTCGATCTGTTCGACGCAATCGTCGATGCTCGCGCCGGAGTCCACCGTCTCGCTGAACGGGTACAGGTTGACGACGACGAGTTCGAAGGCCGCGATGCCGAGCTGTTCGAGCGCCTCGGCGTGCTCGGGTTTGCGCAGATCCGCCAGCAGGCCCGCGTGCACGCGCGGGTGCAGGGTCTTGACGCGGCCGTCGAGCACTTCGGGGAACCCGGTCAGTTCCTCGACCCGGGTCACCGGAATGCCTTTTTCGGCAATGTTCTTCGCGGTGGATCCCGTGGAGACGATCTCGACGCCCGCCGCGGCCAGCCCCCGGGCCAGGTCGATGAGCCCGGTCTTGTCGTACACGCTGATCAAGGCGCGGCGGATCGGCCTTTTGGCGTTCTCCCGCCAGTCGTCGGTGCTCATCCGTTGTCGCCTTTCATCCGATCGTCGCTTTTCTCCCGACCAGGGTCAGCCCGCCGGTTGCGATCGCGGCCACCACGTCCGCGAGCAGCTTGCGTTCGGTGACCTTGATGCGTTCATGCAAAGTCTCTTCGTTGTCGCCGTCGAGCACGGGAACGGATTGCTGCGCCAGGATCGGCCCGGTGTCCGTCCCGGCGTCCACCAGGTGCACCGTACAGCCTGTGATTTTCACGCCGTAGGCCAACGCGTCGGCCACCCCATGCGCGCCCGGGAACGCCGGCAGCAGCGCCGGATGCGTGTTGATGACGCGTCCGTAGAACCGTGAAAGGAATTGTGGTCCAAGGATTTTCATGAATCCCGCGGACACCACTAGGTCGGGCGAGTGAGCGGCGGTGGCCTCGGTGATAGCGGTGTCCCAGGCGTCGCGGTCGGGGTGGTCGCCGAGCCGGACGGTGAAGGTGGGCAGGGACGCGGCCGCGGCGATCTCGGTGGCCAGGCAGTCGCGGTCGGCGCCGACGGCGACGATCCGGGCAGGATAGTCCGCGACCGCGGCGGCGATCAGGGAGTTCAGCAGCGATCCGGTGCCCGAGGCCAGTACCACTACCCGCGCCGACGCGTTGGGGGGCACATGGAGGGCTTCGACCACATCGGCGAGCCTAGTCGGGCGACGATGCGCGCCCTTACGGGCGCGCTGAGGAGCCCGACGATCGGCACAGCGGGCGACGATGCGCGCCCTTACGGGCGCGCTGAGGAGCCCGACGATCGGCACAGCGGGCGACGATGCGCGCCCTCACGGGCGCGCTCAGGAGCCCGATGGCGGCGGCATGCGTTTGACGATCAAGCTGGCCAATAGGGCAATTGCCCACCTCCGAGCGACAACCGTCCGACGCCCGCGATTTCCCACGGCCGTTGTCGCTCGGAGGTGGGCAATTTGCCTATTGCTCCGGATCGCGTTCGGCAGCGGTAGGTCCCGGCTCGCCCTCCGCCGCGGGAGACCCCGCCTCGCCCTCCGCGGCGGGAGACCCCGGCTCGCCCTCCGCGGCATCGCCCTCCACCGCGGGAGACCCCGGCTCGCCTTCCCCGGCATCGCCCTCCACCGCCGGAGTCCCCGGCTCACCCTCCCCCGGATCACCCGCGGGACCCTCGAAGACGTCCTCCTCCGCCACCCGATCGTCGAAAACATCGGTGAAATCGGCCGGCTCTTCGGCCGGTGCGGCGGACGCGGGTTTGGCCCGCAACCGCCTGGGTCGGGGCCTGATCCCCCCACTCAGCACCACGGTGATCCCGCCGATCACCGTGAACCAGAAGAAGACACCGAGCAGCAACGCGCCCTGGTCGACGCCGACATGGCCGAAGTTACCCAGCTGGCCGCTCCCGGCGTACGCGAGCAGCGACATCACCAAAGCCCCGGCGGCCGAGGCGACCAACAGCTTGACCATCGCCGCGGCCGGCGGCAGCGCACGCCGGGCGCACTGCTGTCCCACCGCCACGCCCGACGACGCACCGATGATGAGCAGCGCAACCCATACCGGCCCCAGCGGCGGCCTGGGCACCGCCGCCAACACCGGCAAGGCCGGAATATCGCCACCGAACACGGTGAACGAGCTGAACGTCGCGAAACCGATGTGGGCGCTGGAGCCGACGGCGACCGCCGCGGTGCCCACAATCACGTTGGGCGCGTACAGCATTGACAGCAGGGTGAGGCTGAACTCGCCGAAGATCGAATCGGTGATGCCGTAGAGCTCCTGCATGGTCGCCCAGTGCACGACGAGCGACCCGGCCGTCACGAACCCGGAGAGCCCGAGCAACGCCAGCAGGCCGGCGGACGCGGCGCGCAGCGAATCGCCCAGCCAATAGGGCAACGACGACACCGCCAGCACGCGTGGCCCGACCCGGGACCACACCCCGATTCCCGCGCCGGCTGCGTGGACCACGAGCACGCTGAGGAACGCCCGCAGCGCGCTCGGGGTTTGCAGCTCGGTGATCACCGACGACGCGTCGTGGATGACGGCGAGGGCGATGGCCGTCATCAGCAAGGGTCCGCCCAGCGCCGACCCCACCACCCAGCGAACGACCAGCCACGACGAGTGCGGCGAGGTGGCCCGCGCCGTGCTGCGCGCGGTGGCCCAGACCATGAGCAGCACCGGCAGCAGCGGCATCACACCGAGTTCGCGGCCACCGATGGAGATCGGCACCTGGTGCACGCCGAGCCACATGCTGGCGATGGCACCCAGGGCGCCGGTCATGTCGCTGTTGGCGATCAGCAGTTGGATGAGCGTGACCGCGGCGATGATGACCAACGCCACCACGGCCGGGGCGAACGCGACCCTGACGAGGTCACGCGCCTGGCGAGCGCCCGCTGCCCGGTTGTCCTCTAGCCGTGTCACTCTTGGGCACGTCCCCGACTAGGCGCGACAGCGCACGGTTAAGCGGGCGCTGGGCCAGACGGTGAGGACGGCGACTGCTGCTCCTGGCCGAAGGATTGACCGCCGGATTGCTCGGAGTAGTTGGTGGGTGAACCGGCGTCCGATCCGCCGCCGACGTTCGGCGGCGGGCTGAAGCTGGGGAAGCCGGTGGGGGGCGTCGACGAGCCCTGGTGCTGCGCGGACGGCTGCGAGCCCGACTGCGGCGAAGGCTGGGCGCCGAAACCGCCGGTCGGTGCGCCGCCCTGGGTCGGCGCACCGCTGGCCCCATAACCGCCGTATTGCGATCCGTATCCCTGCTGGCCGCCGTGCTGCTGGCCGCCCGGCTGACCGTAGTAGGGCTGCTGGCCGTACTGCCCGTATTGCCCGTACTGGCCGTACTGCGAGTAGGGGTCGTACTTGGGGCGCGGCGTCGGCGCCGTGATCACGCCGGAGTCCAGCAACACGACGACGACTGCGGCGATCGCCTGCAGCACGATGGCCGCCACCAGGGGCCACATCGCCCAGCCGATGGCGAAACCGGCGGGCAGGTTGATCGTCTCGGTGATGGCCAGCAGCGCTCCCAGCACCGCGATGACCGCGACAACGCCCACGTAGCTCTTGGCTTTCGGGAGCAGGCTCAGGCCGGCGAGCAGCGCGGCCAGCAGGGCAACCACGACCGCGGTACCGGCATCGCCGGCCCGGCCACCGATGCCCGGCCCGAGGTCGGCGCTGATGGTGAACGTGGGCCCGAAGTTCAGGAGGTAAGCCACCAAGCCGAGCACCACCACCGCAATGTTCAGATACAGCGGCAGCTTGCTCTTGCCGTCGTCTTCTTTGGCGAACGAGGGTGTGGCGCCTGCATACGTGCCGCCGGACTGCGGCGGTGGGTATCCGGGGCTACCGGGAGAGTAGGTCATTGCTCCTCCTGTTGCTACCAGTGCCTTTAAGTGCCGAGCGGGCGCCGCGGTGGCGATGCGACGCTGTGCTTGCAGGCGCGTCACCGCATTGCGACGCGGTCGATCACCCACGCTAGCGCACGTGCGGGAACCGGTGGCGCCGCCACTGTCTTGGGCGGCGAGGCCCCCGGCGGCCCTCCGGCGAGACGGTCGGTATCACCGGAGCTTGCTCAGCACAGGTAGAACACGTTCTAATTCTCTGCATGGATTACGGGCTTGTGCTTTTTACCAGCGACCGCGGCATCTCTCCGGCGACGGCCGCGAAGCTTGCCGATGACCACGGCTTTCAAACCTTCTACGTGCCAGAACACACTCATATCCCGATCAAGCGAGAGGCCGCGCACCCGACGACCGGCGACGCGTCGCTGCCCGACGACCGCTACATGCGCACGCTGGACCCATGGGTGAGCCTGGGCGCCGCCTGTGCCGTCACGTCGCGGGTGCGACTGTCGACCGCGGTGGCGCTGCCGGTCGAACACGACCCGATCACGCTGGCGAAAAGCATTGCCACCCTTGACCATCTCTCCGGCGGACGGGTCAGCCTAGGCGTCGGATTCGGTTGGAACACCGACGAACTCGCCGACCACAACGTGCCGCCCGGGCGCCGGCGCACCATGCTGCGCGAGTACCTCGAAGCGATGCGGGCGCTGTGGACCGAGGAGGAAGCCTCCTACGACGGCGAATTCGTCAAGTTCGGGCCCAGCTGGGCCTGGCCCAAGCCGGTGCAGTCGCACATCCCCGTGCTGGTGGGCGCCGCGGGCACCGAAAAGAACTTCAAGTGGATCGCGCGCAGCGCCGACGGCTGGATCACCACCCCACGCGACTTCGACATCGACGAACCGGTCAAGCTGCTACAGGACACCTGGGCGGCCGCGGGCCGCGACGGCGCCCCGCAGATCGTGGCACTGGACTTCAAGCCCGTCCCCGAAAAGCTCGCCAAGTGGAGCGAGCTGGGCGTGACCGAGGTGCTGTTCGGGCTGCCGGACAAGCCCGAGGCCGAGGTCGCCGCCTACGTCGAACGGCTCGCCGGCAAACTAGCGGCTCTCGTGTAGCTGCGGTCAGGCCAGCGTGGCCCGGTTGTCCTTGTCCGTCGACCGCACCACGATCGAAGCCCCCAGCGGCTCGCCGTCGCTGAGTAACCCGACCAGATCGGGGTCCTCGCTCAGGGCCAGGAAGCGGCTGCCGTCGTCGTCGAGGCGGCCGATGATGAGGCCGGTGCGCACCGGCCAGTCGTAGCGCACGGTGTAGGTCTCGATGGTCGCGCGACCGTCGGCCTTGATGGTCACCGCCATCTTGGGGCGGGCCGCGACCTCGGCGCGCGGTGCGGCGCTGTTGTCGGGCTTCCAATTCACCGGCGTGGTCGAGTACACCCCGACGGAGTACTTGCTCATGATCCCGCCGTTGGCGGCGACCAGGCCGAATTGCCCTGGCAGATCCCGCATTTCGCTGACCGTTTCGGCGATGCCGTGCAGTGAGTAGTTGTTGCCCGGTCCGCCGAAGTACGGCAGGCCGCCGGTGAGTGTGAGCCCCCGCGGATCGTCGGTGGCCAGCTGAGTCCCGTCGCAGAAGTTGAACACCGGCACCGGGAAGCAGCTGTAGAGGTCGAAGGTCGAGACGTCGTCGATGCCGACACCGGCCACGGCGAGCGCTTCCTGGACCGCCAGCACCGAGGCCGAGTTGTAGGTCAGATCGAGGCGGTCGAGCAGTGGCTGGTCCACCATGTCGGCGTGGCCGTGCAGGAACACCCAGCGCTCCTCGGGCACGCCGAGCCGGCGGGCGGCGGCCACCGACATCAGCAGCGCGGCGGCGCCCTGATTGACCTGATCGCGGGCCACCAGCAGCCGCGGGTACGGATCGCAGATCATCCGGTTGGACTCGGTGACGGTGATGAGCTCGTCGACGCTGCGCTCCACCGGGGAAGACGCGAACGGGTTCTTTGCCGCCACCTTGGTGAACGGGGCGAACAGCTCGCCCATTTCGCGCCGGTAGTCGGCGACGCTCAATCCCAGCCGGGCGCGGCGCGCGTTCTCCAGCAGTCCGTACTGGGCCGGCGCTCCGATCAGCCCATGCGCGACGGTGTAGTCGTCGAACAGGCCGTCGTATCCGAACCCGCGGTCCTCGAGGGAACCCTCGACCGTGTCGGAATGATCCGGCTTATCCCGGTCGGCGAAATACCGGATGCTGGACGTGTTTTCGGAGCCGAAGATCATCACGACCTGCGCCTCCCCCGAGGCGATGACACCGGCGAACTCGGTGACCAGATGCTGGGGGCCCTGGCCGCCGATGGGCTCGAGGATCGCGCGTGCCGGCGCGGCGCCGATGCGCTGGGCCACCGACCGCGGGTAGTTGTTGGACTTGCCCATCGGCGCGGGGGTGCGCCCGGAGATCTCGAACTGCCGGAGGGCGGCGACGGTGTCGATGGCCGCGGCGACGGCGGTGACGTCGGCCCCGGTGTCATGTAGTGCGGCCTGCGCCGCTGCCGTCGCCAACTCCACCGACGACATTCCGCGGTAGCCGGAGTCCTCGATGCGCTCGGTGAACTGCCCCACGCCGACGATGACGGGCGTGTTCGGGTCGAGATTCATAGACCCACTATCTACCGTGTGCCGGGCCCCGGCCAAATCCGGGGCCCCCTCGCGGCATCGGCCAGGCACGGCCCCCTACAGGTTCTGCAGGATCTCCCGGGCGAGCGCCGCGGTCTCCGACGGGGTCTTGCCGACCTTGACGCCGGCGGCCTCCAGCGCTTCCTTCTTGGCGGCCGCGGTGCCCGACGAGCCGGACACAATGGCGCCCGCGTGGCCCATCGTCTTGCCTTCCGGCGCAGTGAATCCCGCGACGTAGCCGACGACCGGCTTGGACACGTTCGCCTTGATGTAGTCGGCGGCGCGCTCCTCGGCATCGCCGCCGATCTCGCCGATCATCACGATGACCTTGGTGTCGGGGTCCTTCTCGAACGCCTCGATGGCGTCGATGTGGGTGGTGCCGATCACCGGGTCACCACCGATGCCGATCGAGGTGGAAAAGCCGAAATCGCGCAGCTCGTACATCATCTGGTAGGTCAGGGTGCCCGACTTGGACACCAGGCCGACCGGACCGGGGCCGCTGATGTTGGCGGGGGTGATGCCGGCCAGCGCCTCGCCCGGGGTGATGATGCCGGGGCAGTTCGGCCCGATGATGCGGGTCTTCTGCCCCTTGTCGACGTTGTAGGCCCACGCATAGGCGCTGTCCTGCACCGGAATTCCCTCGGTGATGACGACCAGCAGCGGGATCTCGGCGTCGATGGCCTCGATGATCGCGTCCTTGGCGAATTTCGGCGGGACGAAGACGACCGACACGTTGGCGCCGGTCTCCTTCATCGCTTCGGCGACGGTGCCGAACACCGGCAGCTCGACGTCCCTGCCGACGGGGTCCACGTGCGAGACGGTGGTGCCGGCCTTGCGGGCGTTCACGCCGCCCACCACCTGGGTGCCGGCCTTCATCATCAGCGCGGTGTGCTTGGTGCCCTCGCCACCGGTGATGCCCTGGACGATGACCTTGGAGTCTTTGTTCAAAAAGATCGACATGGCTTGGGTCCCTTACTTGTGCGCCAGCTCGGCGGCTTTGTCGGCACCGGCGTCCATGGTCTCGGCCTGGATCACCAGCGGGTGGTTGGCTTGGGCCAGGATGCGCCGGCCTTCGTCGACGTTGTTGCCGTCGAGCCGGACCACGAGCGGCTTGTTCGCCTCGTCGCCGAGCATATTCAGCGCGGTCACGATCCCGTTGGCAACGGCGTCGCAGGAGGTGATGCCACCGAACACGTTCACGAAGACGCTCTTGACCTGCTTGTCGTTCAGGATGACGTCCAGGCCGGCGGCCATCACCTCTGCCGACGCGCCACCACCGATGTCCAGGAAGTTGGCCGGCTTGACCCCGCCGTGCTTCTCGCCCGCGTAGGCGACGACGTCCAGCGTGGACATCACCAGGCCCGCGCCGTTTCCGATGATGCCGACCGAGCCGTCCAGCTTGACGTAGTTGAGGTCGTGCTCCTTGGCCTTGAGCTCCAGCGGGTCCGTGGCGTCGCGGTCCTCGAACTCGGCGTGGCCGGGCTGACGGAAGTCGGCGTTGGCGTCGAGGGTGACCTTGCCGTCCAGCGCCAGGATCTGGTCTTTGGGGTCGCGCACCAGCGGGTTGACCTCGACCAGGGTGGCGTCCTCGGCGACGAAGACCTCCCACAGCTTGTTGATGGTGACGGCGGCGGCGTCCAGCACCTCGGCGGGCAGGTGGCCCTGCTCGGCGATGGAGCGCGCGGTCGCCAGGTCGACGCCCTTGACGGCGTCCACCGGAACCTTGGCCAGCCGCTCGGGCTTGGTCGCGGCGACCTCCTCGATTTCCATGCCGCCCTCGACCGAGCACATGGCCAGGTAGGTGCGGTTGGCGCGGTCGAGCAGGAAGGAGATGTAGTACTCCTCGGCGATGTCGCTGGCCTCGGCGACCAGCAGCTTCTTGACGACGTGTCCCTTGATGTCGAGACCGAGGATGTTCTTCGCGTGCTCGTAGGCGTCGTCGGGCGTCGCCGCGTACTTGACGCCGCCGGCCTTGCCGCGCCCGCCGACCTTCACCTGCGCCTTGACCATCACCGGACGGCCGATCTCGGTGGCGATCTCGCGGGCGCCCTCGGCGGTGTCGGTCACGCGTCCCGGCGTAGTCGGTACGTTGTGCTTGGCGAACAATTCTTTTGCTTGATACTCGAAAAGGTCCATGGACTCTCTGTCTTCGCTCGACTCAACTGCTAGGCCTCTTGGTGGGCGGTGCCGCAGCCGGCAACTCGCACGGACGAACTGTATCCACCCTCGAAATGGCTTTGACCGCCGCGTCCGCCGATGTGGCACAGCTCACGGGACATGGATAGACGGTCCGCGTGATCCAAATCACAATTCCGGCCGGATTGTGCGACGAGGTTGCCAGTCCCGCGCGTCAGCGGATACCTTCCTAGGGTCCAGATAACGTTATGGTCACGATACGAGGACATTTCAGGTTGCCCCAGCACCGTTTTGCCACGCCCGCTGCCGTAACAACAGGCATCTTGAGGGTGAGTCGCGCGGCAGGCGCCCGGTCGGCGGAGCCCCATCGCACCGAAGTCACGGAGATCCTTCCGCTCGACGGCTTCGACTTCGATGACCTTGATTTCAGCGATTCCTATGACGACGTCGGCGATCACGCCGGACTGGACTTCAGCAACGACTCGACGTTCGACAACGAAGCGCAGGTCCTGCTGGCGCCGGAGCTCGACGACCTTCACGAGGTCGACGACCTGAGGCCTCGGTGGCTGGCCGCGCCCGCCACCGAGGTGTTGCCGCGGGTCCCCGTCGAGCCCCACACCGAGCGCCGCATCGATCACGCGCGCGCCACCGACGTCGTCGGCGCCGCCCGCCGCGGGGGGCAGCACCGCAAGCAACCCACCAGCGCGGCCCGCGGTCGCCTGCTGATCTCGGCGATGGCCGCCGGCGCCGCCGCCGCGGCCGCCCACACGGCCACCAGCCACGCCGACACCCCCAAGACCGAGGCGGTGCTGACCGCCAACGCGTCCGCGCTCACCGGCGGGTCGGGCAGCAACACCGTCCGCGGCCCCCAGGTGATCGCGGTGGAGCCCGCGGCCACCGCGGCACTGCACAACCAGGAACTCGCCCGGGGTGTGGCCTTCGCCAACGACCGCGCTCACCGCGAGGCGCGCTTGCAGCAACCGCTCTACGTGATGCCGACCAAGGGCATCTTCACCTCCAACTTCGGTTACCGCTGGGGCGTGCTGCACGCCGGCATCGACCTGGCCAACTCGATCGGTACGCCGATCCTGGCCGTGTCCGACGGCGTCGTCATCGAAGCCGGCCCGGCCGGCGGTTACGGGATGCTGGTCAAGCTGCGGCACGCCGACGGCACGGTCACGCTCTACGGTCACATCAACACCGCCCTCGTCAGCGTCGGCGAACGCGTGATGGCCGGCGATCAGATCGCCACCATGGGCAACCGGGGCAATTCGACCGGCCCGCACCTGCATTTCGAGGTCCTGCAGGGCGGCACCGAGCGGATCGATCCGGTGCCGTGGCTGGCTAAGCGTGGTCTTATGGTCGGCAACTACGCTGGTTGAGGTGACCGCGCCGAACGAACAACCTTCCGGTCCGCCTCCGTCCGAGCCCACTGCGGAGCCCTCATCTCCCTCCGATTCACGGACGCGGATCATCCGCCGCGCGCCGACCGGACCGATCCCCACCACGCCGGACTCCCCGACCAGTCAGTTCGTTCCGCCGCCCCCGACGTACCGCGGCCCGCGTGCGGGACGGACGGGTTATGCGGGAGTGCCGGCCCTGGAACCCAGCGATCGCACGGCTGTCGCCGCCTGCGCGGTCAGCATTCTCAGCGGATGGGCCACGTCGGTGGTGGCCACCGATCTGATCGCCGGCTGGTGGCGCACCGATCGCCTGTTCTGCATCGCGGTGGCGTTTCTCGCCCTGGTGTTCGGCGCCACCACGGTGACGGGTGTGATCGCGCTGCTGCAGCGCCGACCGGTCAGCCGCTACCTCCTGTTGGCCGGCGCGCTCGTCGCGTTCCTCACCTATATCGGCGTGTTCATCGCCGGCGCCCGTGTGGCGTGGGTCGTGCACCTGCTGCCGCTGTTGCCGATCTCCACGGCGGTGCTGGTGATGCTGCCGCAAACCAAACGCTGGCTGGACGCCTGACCTTCGCCGAACGTGTTCTGGCGGCGAAGATTTCGCTGATTTCTCGCCCTGGGTGCACGTTCGACGCGCCGTAGTCTCGCCCGGTTAGAGCTTGCTGATCGGGGCGTGGTTGTGCATCAGCTTGACCCGTCCCGAGCTGCCGAAGTCGATCAGCGACATCGCCGATTCGCCGACGCCGGAAACTTCTTCGACCCGCCCGAGGCCATACTTGTCGTGGGTCACCCGGTCGCCGGGTTCGAGCACCAGCAGCGGTCGTTTGCTCATCCCGGAACGAGTGGGCGCCGCGCGCGGCGGGCCGAATCGTCCGGCGCCGCTCACCGGCGCGCTGAACGACGGCGCCGGCGCGGTGCGGCGCCAATCGATCAGTTCTTGCGGAATCTCCCGCAAGAAACGGGATTCCGGGTTGAGCATGGGCTGCCCCCAGGAGGAGCGGACGATGGCCCTGCTCAGGTACAGCCGCCGGCGGGCCCGGGTGATGCCCACGTAGGCCAGCCGCCGCTCCTCGGACAGTTCGGTCGGGTCGTCCAATGACCGCATGTGGGGGAACATCCCGTCCTCCCACCCGGTGACGAACACCACCGGAAACTCGAGGCCTTTCGCGGTGTGCAGGGTCATCAGCGTGACCATGCCGGCGCCGTCCTCGGGGATTTCGTCGCTGTCGGAAACCAGCGACACCCTTTCCAAGAACTCCGCCAGCACACCGGTATCCGGCACGTCCTCGTCTTCGGGCGTGTGCAGCGACTCGTCCAGCGCGTCGGCGTTCGCCCGGTCGGTACTGAATTCGTGTGCGACACTGACGAGTTCGTTGAGGTTGTCCAACCGCGCCAGTTCCTGGGGATCGCTGGAGGATTCCAGCTCCCTGCGGTACCCGGTGCGTTCGAGCACAGACTCGACGAGATCCCCGAGATCGTCATCCAGGCGGCCGCGCAGCTCGTCGAGAAGCTCGACGAAACCCGCGATCGCCTTCTCCGCGCGGGAATTCAGCATCGGCACTTTGCCTTCGGCCGCGGCGACGAGTGCGTCGGCGAAGCTGGCCCCGGTGTTCTCGGCGTACACCGCCACGCAAGCCTCGGCGCGATCTCCGATGCCCCGTCGCGGGGTATTGAGGATGCGCCGCATGCTGACCGCATCCCCGGGGTTGTCCAGCACCCGCAGATAGGCGACAATGTCGCGAATCTCCTTGCGCTCGTAAAACCGCACTCCCCCAACGACTTTGTACGGAATCCCGGCGCGGATGAAGACCTCTTCCAACGACCGCGACGAGTTGTTGGTGCGATAGAAGACGGCGACGTCGTTGTAGGTGATCTCGCCCTTGTCGGCGAGTGCGTCGATCTCCTCGGCGACGAATCTGGCCTCGTCGTGCTCGTTGTCGGCGACGTAGCCGACGATCAATTCGCCGGCGCCTTCGGCGGTCCACAGGCGTTTGTCCCGGCGCCCGGAATTGCGGGCGATCACGGAGTTGGCCGCCGACAAAATGTTCTGCGTCGACCGGTAATTCTGTTCCAGCAGAATGGTTGTCGCGTCGGGGTAGTCGCGTTCGAAGTCCTCGATGTTGCGGATGGTGGCGCCGCGGAACGCATAGATCGACTGGTCGGCGTCGCCGACCACGCACAACTCGGCGGGCGGCACATCGTCGGACGATGCCGGTGCTTCTGTGCCGCCGCGGCCCACCAGTTCCCGCACCAGCACGTACTGGGCGTGGTTGGTGTCCTGGTACTCGTCGACGAGCACATGCCGGAACCGCCGCCGGTAATGCTGGGCGATCTGCGGGAAAGCCCGCAACACCGCCACGGTTTCCCCGATCAGGTCGTCGAAGTCCAGCGCGTTCGCCGCCCGCAGCCGGCGCTGATACTCGCCGTAGACGCTCGCCACCGTGCGCGACAACTCGTCGGAATCGTCGGTCAGCTTGGAGACCGCGTCGGCGGGGTCGATCAGCTCGTTCTTCAGGTTGGAGATGGCGTTGGCCAACAGCCGCGGCGAGTAGCGCTTGATGTCGAGGCCCATGTCGCGCCCGATCATCTGCAACAGCCGCCGCGAATCGTCGGCGTCGTAGATCGAAAAGTTGGAGTTGAGGCCTTCGATCAGGGACGCCTGGTTGCGCAGGATGCGCACGCAGGTCGAGTGAAAGGTGGACACCCACATGGCGCGGGCCCGGTTACCGACCAGCCGCACCACCCGCTCCCGCATCTCGGCCGCGGCCTTGTTGGTGAAGGTGATCGCCAGCACCTGGCCGACCCCCACGCCGCGGGCCGCGATCAGGTAGGCGATGCGACGCGTCAACACCGCGGTCTTGCCCGAACCCGCCCCGGCGACGATCAGCAGCGGGGAGCCCTCGTGCACCACCGCCTGGCGCTGTTGCGGGTTGAGCCCCTCGAGCAGTTGATCGGCTTCCGAGGCCGGCTTGGTATCTGTTGCGTGCACACTCATGTCAGTCCAAACTTACCGCCGCCCAGTGACACAAAGCGCCCAGGCATCAAACCAGGCTAGTGGCTCGGCCGGCCTGGATCGCGCCCCGCGGGCCACCGGAGAATGGGCGTGTCGGAACGCATTCTTCGACCCCGTTCTCGTGCCGGTGCCGTAATTGCACCCAAGTCCAAAAAGCGCAGCTTAAACATGTTTTTTTGCGCGCCCACCGTTTTTAATGGCACACTCATTTCGTGCTCAATGTGCAGTGTCGACGACGCTCCTCGACCCCGGAGTGGCGCCGCCGATTTCCCTACGGGTGCCGGTCCGCGGTGCCCGTGGTCTAACTGCTTCCGCAGAGCCCCGGACCCGCCTTCGGCGCCCGGGGCTCGTCTTCAGTGAGGCCCGATGCTGCATGAGTCCAGAACCCACACATCACGACGAAGGCGCGGAGGCAACAGGGATGAACATCGAGACGGTGGAGACCCAAGGGGCCACCGACATCGACGACCTACGTCTCGAGATCGATCGGCTGGACGCCGAGATCCTCGCCGCGGTCAAACGGCGCACCGAGGTATCACAAGCGATCGGCAAGGCCCGGATGGCCTCCGGCGGGACGCGACTTGTCCACAGCCGCGAGATGAAGGTCATCGAGCGCTACAGCGAGCTCGGCCCCGACGGCAAGGACCTGGCGATACTGTTGCTGCGGCTGGGCAGGGGCCGGCTCGGTCACTGAGCCCGGCGCTCGCCCCCACATCTGGCTCCTTCACGTCAGAGCCCATAGGGTCGAAGCATGACGGCCCGCGTCGGCGACGATGCAGAGCGAAGCGATGAAGAGGAGCGACGCCATTGACCCGCGTCGGCGACGATGCAGAGCGAAGCGATGAAGAGGAGCGACGCCAATGACTTCCCTGCACACCCTCCCCGACATCACCGCCACCCCCGTGTGGGACGCCCTCCGCAGGCACCATGAACGCATCGGCGCCACCCATCTGCGCCAGTTCTTCGACGAGGACCCCGACCGCGGCCGCGAGCTGACCGTCTCGGTCGGCGACCTCTACATCGACTACAGCAAGCATCGGATCACGCGAGAAACGCTGCGGCTCTTGGTCGATCTGGCCCGCACCGCCAACCTCGAACAGCGCCGCGACCAGATGTTCGCCGGTGTCCACATCAACACCTCGGAGGATCGGGCGGTGCTGCACACCGCGCTGCGGCTACCCCGGGACGCCGAACTGACCGTCGACGGTCAAAACGTCGTCGAGGACGTGCATGCCGTGCTGGACCGGATGGGCGACTTCACCGACCGGTTGCGCAGCGGTGAATGGACCGGAGCGACCGGCAAACGGATCAGCACCGTGGTCAACATCGGCATCGGCGGATCGGACCTCGGCCCGGTGATGGTCTACCAGGCCCTGCGCCACTACGCGGATGCGGGCATCTCGGCGCGCTTCGTCTCCAACGTCGACCCCGCCGACCTGATCGCCACCCTGGCCGACTTGGACCCCGCCACAACGCTTTTCATTGTGGCATCGAAGACGTTCTCGACTCTGGAAACCCTGACCAACGCCACCGCAGCGCGCCGCTGGGTCACCGACGCCCTCGGCGACGCCGCGGTGGCCCAGCACTTTGTGGCCGTCTCCACCAACAAGCGCCTCGTCGACGACTTCGGGATCAACACCGACAACATGTTCGGGTTCTGGGATTGGGTCGGCGGCCGCTACTCGGTGGATTCGGCGATCGGCCTGTCGGTGATGGCCGCCATCGGCCGGGAAGCGTTCGCGGACTTCCTGTCCGGATTCCACATCGTCGACCGGCATTTCAAGACCGCCCCGCTGGAGTCCAATGCTCCTGTGCTACTTGGCCTTATCGGCCTGTGGTATTCCAACTTCATGGGCGCGCAGTCGCGCGCGGTGCTGCCGTACTCCAACGACTTGGCGCGGTTCGCGGCCTACCTGCAGCAGCTGACCATGGAGTCCAACGGCAAGTCGACCCGCGCGGACGGCAGCCCGGTCACCACCGACACCGGTGAAATCTTTTGGGGCGAACCGGGAACCAACGGCCAGCACGCTTTCTATCAGTTGCTGCATCAGGGCACCCGGTTGGTGCCGGCCGACTTCATCGGTTTCAGCCAACCCATCGACGACCTGCCCACCGCCGAGGGCGACGGCAGCATGCACGACCTGTTGATGAGCAACTTCTTCGCGCAGACCCAGGTGCTGGCCTTCGGCAAGACCGCCGAGGAGATCGCCGCCGAAGGCACGCCCGCCGATATCGTGCCGCACAAGGTGATGCCGGGGAACCGGCCGTCGACCTCGATCCTGGCCGACCGGCTCACCCCGTCGGTGCTGGGCCAGCTGATCGCGCTCTACGAGCATCAGGTTTTCACCGAGGGCGTCATCTGGGGAATCGACTCGTTCGACCAGTGGGGCGTGGAGCTGGGCAAAACTCAGGCCAAAGCCCTGCTGCCGGTGCTCACCGCGGACGCCTCCCCGGCGCCGCAATCGGACAGCTCGACCGATGCCCTGGTCCGCCGCTACCGCAGCGAACGAGGCCGGACCAGCTGATCGGTCCTCAGGCGAACATCTTGGTCAGCTGAGGCGGCAGCACCCGCATCAGCTGCACCAGCGGCGCCCACGGCCACCACGGCACCGCCGCCCGCCCGGGCTCCCGCTCCATGGCGGCGACGAGCGCGTTGACGCCAGTTTCGTTGTCCACCATCAACATTGTGCTGTTCGACTTGGCCGTCATCTCCGACTCGATGTAGCCGGGTTCGATGACCGACACCTTGACGGGCCCCTTGGCGTATTCGGCGCGCAACGATTCGCCCAGCGAGCTCAGGCCGGCCTTGCTGGCCGCGTACGCGGCCTTGACGCCCGGCACGCCCTTGTTGCCGAGCACCGACGAAATCAGCACCAGGTGGCCCGAACCGTTCTTGTTGAACATCTCCAGCGCGGTCTCGATCTGCACCAGCGCGGCCACCAGGTTGGTCTCGAGGGTCGCCTTGTTGGCCCACAGCTTGCCGGAGCCGAGTTTGGCGCCCTTGCCGATGCCGGCGTTGACGATGATGCGGTCGATGCCGCCCAGCTCGTCGCTGAGTTCGGCGAACACTTTGGGGACGGCCTCGTGGTCGTTGACGTCCAGCGCGGCGACGGCGATCGTCACGCCCGGATACTTCTGCGTCAGCTCGGCTTTGAGCTCCTCGAGCCGGTCGGTGCGACGCGCGCACAGGGCGAGGTCGCGGCCCTTGGCGGCGAAGGCGCGCGCCATGCCGGCGCCCAGCCCGGAGCTGGCGCCGGTGATGAGGATCTTCTGGCGAGTCATCGGGGCAGCATATCGACAGGTGTCAAGTCCCGGACGGGCGACTACTTCAGCAAACGCGACATCCGCCGGTCGGCCAGGACCTTGCCTCCGGTCTGACACGTCGGACAATATTGAAAAGACTTGTCCGCGAACGACACTTCACGCACGGTGTCCCCGCACACCGGGCAGGGCAGGCCCGTGCGGGCGTGCACGCGCAATCCGGAGCGCTTCTCGCCCTTGAGCGTGGCCGCGCCCTGGCCGACGGATCGGCTCACCGCGTCGGTGAGCACGGTGATCATGGCGTCGTGCAGCGCGGCGAGCTGCTTCTCGGACAGCTTGCCGGCGGTGGCGAACGGCGAGATCTTCGCGACGTGCAAGATCTCGTCGCTGTAGGCGTTGCCGATACCGGCGATCACCTTCTGGTCGGTGATGACGGTCTTGATCCGCCCGGTGTTGCCCGCCAGAATGCGGGCCAGGTCGTCGGGGCCGAGGTCCAGCGCGTCCGGCCCGAGGGAGGCGATCTGTGGGATCTGCTGCGGGTCGCTTACCAGCCACACCGCCAGCCGCTTCTGGGTGCCGGCCTCGGTGAGGTCGAAGCCGGGCGCCTCACCGGGCGTGCCCAGGTGCACGCGCAGCGCGATCGGGCCCTTGCCGGGGCGCAGCGGCGCCGCGGCCAGCTTGTCGGACCACCGCAACCAGCCCGCCCGGGACAAGTGGGCGACCAGGTAGAGGTCGTCCGTCCGCAGCCCCAGGTATTTGCCCCAGCGGTCGGCGCCGACCACGGTCTGGCCGTGCAGCGCGTTGATCGGCGGGTCGAAGGTCTTCAGGACGGACAGGGCGGCGATGTCGACACGGCCGACCGTCAGGCCCACGGCGTTGCGCCGTAGATGATCGGCCAGCGCTTCGATCTCGGGCAGTTCGGGCACGGTTTCAGTCTGCCGGTCGGAGCAAATAGGTGTCCATGATCCAGCCGTGCCGGGCGCGCGCCTCGGCCCGCTGCGAAACGATGCGGGGTCCCACTTCGCCGACCGTGCCGGCGATGAGCAGTTCGTCGTCGGTGCCCAGGTAGGCGCCCCACCAGATGCGGGTGTTAGGCGGGCACGTCTGGAACGAGCAGTCCGCGTCGAGCATCACGACCGCATCGCCGGCCAATCCGTGCGCGCGCAGCTGCCGGCCGGTGGTGATCAGGACGGGTTCGCCGACCCCGTTGAGCGGGATGCGATGCCGGGCGGTCAGCGCCTGGATGGCGGTGATGCCGGGGATCACGTCGAACGTGAAATCGACCTGCGCGGCAACAGCGTCGAGGATGCGCAAGGTGCTGTCGTAGAGCGACGGGTCGCCCCAGGCCAAGAATGCGCCGACGCCGTGCGGACCCAGCTCGGCCGAGATGGCGTCGGCCCAGATCTGCGCGCGCGCGGCATGCCACTCCGCGACGGCGTCGCGGTACTCGGCGTGATCTGCGCGCCTGGGGTCGGCCAGCTCGACGAACCGGTAGCCCGGTTCGCGGATGAACCGGGCGCAGATCTCGCGTCGCAGCGCCACCAGGTCGCTTTTCTGGTCGCCCTTGTCCATCGCGAAAAACACCTGCGTGTCGTTGAGCGCCTCGATCGCTTGCACGGTCACATAGTCGGGATCGCCGGCGCCAATGCCGATGACGTGGATGTGCCGGCCCAATGAACCCTCCTGACTCGCGTCGCTGCTCAACCACATTGCCGAATCGATACCGAATAGGCCTAGTCGGGACCTGAAGTACCCAGTACCATGGGTACCGTCTAAGCACCCAATGGAGGGACGCCAGGGATGACCACGTCGCTGAAGCCAGGTGGGCCGAGCCGTGAAGAGTTCTCCGAGCGCTTGCTGAAGGGCTCGGTCAAAAAGTCCTATGAGCCCGTCGTCGACATCGACTGGGACGCTCCGCTCGACCCGGACAAGTTCTATCTGCCGCCGCGGTTGGTGTCGCTGTACGGCACCCCGATGTGGGACGAGATGACCCGCGAACAGCAGATCGAGTTGTCCCGCCAGGAACTGGTCAACACCCTCTCGGCCGGGATCTGGTTCGAGAACATGCTCAACCAGTCGTTGCTGCGCACGATCCTGCACGAAGACCCGACCAGTAACTCGACGCATTACAAGCTGACCGAACTGGGCGACGAGACACGTCACATGGTCATGTTCGGCAAGGCCATCGAGCGCGTCGGCGCAAAACCGGTGCGCCCCCGGATGTTTCACCGGATGATCATCAACATGCTTCCGCTGGCGTTTCAGCGCGGGTCGATGCTGTGGGTGGCCGCCCTGATCGGCGAGGAGATCTTCGACTCGCTGCAGCGACAGATGATGGACGACCCCGAGCTGCAGCCAATCATTCAGCGGCTCATGCGTATTCACGTGACCGAAGAGGCGCGTCACATCCAATTCGCGCGCGATGGCGCGCGCAAACGCGTCGCCGAAATGCCCCGGTTCAACCGCTGGTTCATGGCCAACATCAACGGGCTGGGCGGCTACTTCTTCAACTATCTGTTCAGCAACCCGGTCCCTTATGCGCGAACGGGTCTCGACCCGCAGCGGGCCCGAAAGACCGCGCGCACCAGCCCGCATCGCCGTGACGTTCAGGTCGCCGGCTTCGCTCCACTGGCGGCGTTTCTCACCGAGGTAGGCCTGATGGGCCGCTTCGCGCGCCGCGGCTGGAAGCGCAGCAGGTTTCTGTGACGGCTTCGCGTCCCGGCGGCGAATCACGTTGCCACACGGCCATTGTCGGCGCGGGGGTCGGCGGTCAGAGCGCCTGTGATGCGTTGTCGGGCGCCGGCTTCACCGACCTGGTCCTGCTCGACCGGCCCGGCCAGGGCGTCCTCCGGTCGCGGTTCGACGACGCCTCCGACACTTGGCTGTTGACCACGGCCCGTGGCGAGATCGTGCGGGCCGATGTCGTCGTCGCCGCGGGTGAAGACGTCTACGTTCCCTGGGTGCCGCACCTTGCCGGGCGTGACGAGTTTCGCGGCGAGTCGTTTCACGCGGCGGCGTGGGAGCCGGCGTTTGACCCGTCCGGCAAGCGCATCGCGGTCATCGGCACCGATGCCGCTGCCGGCTACCACCTCGGCCGGCTGGTCGAAGCCGCGGCATCCGTCACCGTCTTTGCCCGCGCACCCCGCCGTGTGGTCACCGAGGTACCGCTGTGGTCTACCCGCGTCGCGCGCTGGCTGCGCCGCCACACCCGCCCGAGCGCGTCGCGGCCGTCGGTGGTGATCGCTTCGTCGGCGGTCGAGACGGTGACCCCGTTGGGGGTGCGCACCGGCGATGGTGTCCACCACAGCGTCGACGCCATCGTCTACGGCACCGGATTCTCGATCGCCGATCACGTCGCCGACGAGACGCTGACCGGCGCGGGAGGGCTGCGGATCCGAGAGGCCTGGCACGACGGCATGGAGCCGTTTTGCGGGGTGGCGGTGCGCGGGTTCCCCAACTACTTCTTCATCACCGGTCCCGACCCGGACGCGCAAGCCCGCTACATCGTGGAGTGCCTGAAGCTCATGCAGCGCACCGGCAGCCGCCGCATCGAGGTGCGCGCCAGCAGCCAGCATGTCTTCAACGAACGCGCCCAGCTGCGACCGATCGAGCCGCCACCGGCGGCGTCCGCCTTCGACCTATCGGCCAGCGCGCCTGCCGGCGACGACGCCTACGACGGCACCGCCATGCTGGAGATCGCCGGAAGCCGTCATCCGGTACGGGTCCGGCTCACCGGCCATCTGGACCCGATCGACGGTCGCTACCACTGGCAGGGAACCGTGTTCGGTTCGCCGTCCGACGACCTCAAGCAGGCGCGGACGGCCACGCTGACGGTGGGTGAGCGCAGTGCGCCGGCGCGCATCGTCGAACGGACACCCTGGGGCACGCACTCGGTTGCGGGCGTGGGCGCTCCCCCCTACGCGCTGAGCATTGGGTGAACGGGCACCGCGGCTGCTGACGGAGGCCAGCGCATTTCTGCAGGAAACGACCTGTTTTCAGGCCATACCAGAAAGTTTGGCCGCGCCCCCTATGTGGTAATCCCGTGGAACAGCGCGTGTTGGGCAATGAACTCCATTGTGCGTGCGGGGCGGTGCGGATCGACGCCGCGACGGGCACGGAGGGGGGCGCATGATTCATTCGATGCGGGGCTGCGGCATGAGTCCGGGGGGATCGGGATCGCGGCCTGCCGCTTTTCGGTGCAACGAAGCGAGCTCGCCGCGAACTAGACTTTTGCCGCTGAGGGCGGATACTCAAGCAGTCGGCCCGGCAGAACACACAAGGAGCGGGAAATGAAACCGGACGTCCCGATCGAGCTGGGATGAGCCCGGTGGCTGAGTCGGCCAGCTCACTGGCCGTCGCGACGCGAACGGATGATTCGATCGCCGTTCTGACCGTCGACGGCGTGCTTGACGCCGCCAATTCCACCGCACTGCGCGACCGCCTCATCAAGGCGACATCCGACGCGGCTTCCGCCGTCATCCTCGACGTCTCCGGCCTCAAGCTGAACGCCGAACCGGCATGGTCGACCTTTATGGGCGCCTACTGGCAGATCGGCAGCGCGGCCCACGTTCCGATCGTCTTCGTCTGCAGCAATCGGGCGACCCGCGAGGCGATTACGCGCAGCGGGATCGCGCACTTCATGCCGGTGTATTCGAGCCAGAAGGCGGCGATGAAGTCACTCGGGCAGAACGGCCGTCGTGCCGTGCGGCGCGCCGACGCGCAGCTGCCCGCCGACCTGACCAGCCTGCGCGAGTCGCGGCGGCTGGTCCGCGAGTGGCTCACCACGTGGTCGCAGGCCAAGCTCATCCCCGTCGCGTTGGTGGTCGTCAACGTGTTCGTGGAGAACGTGCTGGAACACACCGCCGGCGTCCCGGTGATGCGGCTCGAGGCGCAGGGCACCACGGCGACCATCGCGGTCTCCGATGCCAGCAACACGCCCGCCGTGCGGCTTCCGTCGCCGGCGAAGGGCATCGACGTCTCCGGCCTGGCGATCGTCGACGCGTTGTCCCGCACGTGGGGCAGCACGCCGACGGGGTCCGGCAAGACGGTGTGGGCGGTCATCGGCCCCGAGAACCAGCTCTGACTCGTTCCAACCAGTTCTAGCCACACCCATCTGGCGGTTGTGCTGAAACTAGAACACGTTCTAATGTCGTGGGACGACCCCTTCAGGAAGGCAGATGACGTGCGGTTTACCTACGCAGAGGCGATGACTGACTTTCGGTTCTACGTCCCGCTGGCCAAGGCGGCCGAGGCGGCCGGCTACGACGCCATGACGATCGCCGACAGCATCGCCTACCCGTTCGAATCCGACTCGAAGTACCCCTACACCCCGGACGGCAACCGCGAGTTCCTGGACGGTAAGGAGTTCATCGAAACCTTCGTGCTGACATCGGCATTGGGGGCGGTCACCTCGAAGCTGCGGTTCAATTTCTTCGTCCTCAAGCTGCCCATCCGGCCACCGGCGTTGGTGGCCAAGCAAATTGGGTCGCTCGCCGCGATGACCGACAATCGGGTGGGTTTCGGTGTGGGCACCAGCCCGTGGCCCGAGGACTACGAACTGCTGGGAGTCCCGTTCGCCAAGCGCGGCAAGCGGATGGACGAATGCATCGAGATCATCCAGGGTCTCACCTCCGGTGAGTACTTCGAATTTCACGGCGAGTTCTACGACATTCCCAAGACCAAGATGACGCCCGCGCCCACCAAGCCCGTCCCGATCCTGATCGGCGGTCACGCCGACGCGGCGCTGCGGCGCGCGGCCCGCCTGGACGGCTGGATGCACGGCGGCGGTGACCCCGAAGAACTCGACCAGCTGCTCGCCAAGCTCAAGCGTTTCCGCGAAGAAGCCGGCAAGACCGGGCCTTTCGAGATCCACGTCATCTCCGCCGACGCCTACACCCCCGACGGCATCAAGCGGCTTGAGGACAAGGGCGTCACCGACGTCATCGTCGGCTTCCGCATCCCCTACATCAAGGGCAAGGACACCGAGCCGCTGGAGAACAAGATCCGCAACCTGGAGATGTTCGCCGAGAACGTGATCGCGAAGACCTGACTCTCACAGCGGATCCCACCTGGGCGCGCGCTTCTCCTGGTGAGCCTTAGCGGCCTCAACCGGGTTGTTGGTGAAACCGCTGAGGACCTGGGTGCGGTTCTCGATCTCGATGGCATGGCGGAGGCTGGGCGCGTCCAGCGCGGCATTGAGCCCAATCTTGGTCTGCCACACGCCATAAGCGTTGTTCTCGGCGATCGAGCGGGCTAGCCTCAGCGCGGCGGGCATCAGGTCGTCGGGCGCGACCACCTCATGCACCAGCTTGATGCGATAGGCCTCGGCCGCGTCGATGATGCGGCCGGTGAGCATGAGTTCGCGTGCCACGCCGGCGCCGACGATCTTCGGCAGCAGGTAGCTGGTGCCCATGTCCATCGACGAGAAGCCGGCCTTGATGAACACCGAACCGAACCGGGCCTGATCCGAGGCGACCCGGATGTCGCTGACCAACGTGAACGCCAGGCCGCCCCCGACGGCGACACCGTTGACCGCCGCGATCACCGGGATGTCCAGCTCGTAGATCCGGGTGTACAGGTTGGCCAGCCGGACCTGAGCGTCGTAGGTGACCTTGAACGCCGGGGTGGTCGGCTTGTTCTGCGTCCACGGCTGCCCGGTGCCGCTCAAATCCGCACCGGCGCAAAATCCCCGCCCGGCACCCGTCAGGATCGCCACCCTGAACTCGCCCGCGCTGAGCGCGTCCAACGCGTCGTCGACGCCGTCGATCAACGACCCATCGATCGCGTTGAGGCGTTCGGGCCGGTTCAGGGTGATGCAGGCGATGTTGTCCTCGAGGGTTTCCAGGTTCACTGAAGGCATACCGAGACCGTAGGCGACCGATCGGGCATACCGTGGTTGGGCCACACATCGAAGGAGCAGCCATGGCACGAAGCGAGGGCGACACCTGGGACCTGGCCAACAGCGTGGGCGCCACCGCCACCATGGTGGCCGCGGCCCGGGCGGCCGCCACCAGGCGGCCGCAACCGGTCATCACCGATGAATTCGCCGAGCCGCTGGTGCGCGCCGCCGGCCTGGACCTGTTCACCAAGCTGGCGACCGGCGAACTCGATTCCTCCGACATCGAAGAGGGGGTCGGGTTTTCGCGGTTCGTCGACACCTTCGCCGCCCGGGCGCTGTTTTACGACGACTATTTCGCCGCGGCCGGGCAGGCCGGCCTGCGCCAGGTCGTGATCGTGGCGTCGGGGCTGGATTCCCGCGCCTACCGGCTGCCGTGGCCCGCGGGGACCACGGTGTACGAGATCGATCAGCCGGAGGTGATCGCGTTCAAGACCGCCACGCTGGCCGAGATCGGCGCGGCCCCAACCGCCGAGCTGCGCACCGTGGGTGTCGATCTGCGCGAGGATTGGCCGGCGGCCCTGCAGGCGTCGGGCTTTGACCCGAGCAAGCCGACGGCGTGGCTGGCCGAGGGAGTGCTGATCGGATTCCTTCCGCCCGACGCCGAGGTGCGGCTGCTGGATGCCATCATTCCGCTGTCCAGCGAGGGCAGCCGGTTCGCCGCCGATTTCGGGGCCGTGGCCGGCACGTCGCCGGAGGCGCTGGAGAAATCCCGGCTCATGGCCGAGGGGTGGCGACGGCAGGGGCTCGACCTGGACATCACCGCGTTGACCTATCCGGGGGAGCACACCGACGTGGCCGCGCATCTGCGGGCCAACGGATGGGAGACCACCGAATTCCGGCTCTCCGACCTGTTTTCGGCGGCGGGCCTGCCGGACTTGGGGGAAGCCGAGCACCAGGCGCCCGCCGCCACGATCAGCTTGGTCCGCGCGGTGCGGACCTGAAGCGTCACACAGCCCGTTTGGCCAGCCACTCAGCCTGCATCACGAGCAGGCCCATGACCTCCAATTGCGGTGTCTGCGGGTCGAGTTCGCGGTAGCGCTGATAGACGTTGACGACGACGCGCTCGGCGTCCAGCCAGGACGCGTACTCACCGAGATCAATGGTGTCGGCGGCCTCCGCCCACGACAGCCCCTTGTGGTAGGCGGCCTCGGCCTGTTCGGCGACATGCATGAGATAGCCACGCACAGCACGGATCCCATCCGGATCGGTGACCGGGCCGTGGCCGGGTACCACCGTCGGCGCGTCCAGCGCGATCATCGCGTCACAGGCGGCGACCCAGTTGGCGATCGGGCCGGCCCACACGATGGGCGTGCAGCCGATGAACAACAGGTCGCCGCCGAACAACACCCCCGCGTCCGGTACATGCACCACCGAGTCGGCGGCGGTGTGCGCGGGACCCAGATTCAGCACATCGATGCGCCGCCCACCTACCTCGACGGCAAGGTTGCGCTCGAACGTCTGATCCGCATTGCGCAGCTTGATGTTGCTGAAGTCGAAGTGCCCGAAGCGTTCTCGTGTGTACGGCGTGGCGACCGGCCCGAGGTTGGCGGTCTGCGCCATGGCGAGCATCTCCGGGGCCATCCCATGTTCGATTTCCTCGGCGGTGCCGCGCGCGGCGATGATGCGCACCGAGGGATCGAGCAGTTGGTTGCCGTGTGTGTGGTCCCCGTTGGAGTGCGTGATCACCGCGTCGGTGATCGGCGCGGACGCGGTGAGCGGCCGCATCGCGGTGAGCATTTCGCGGGTCAACGCCAGGTCGAACAAGGTGTCCACCAGCAGCGACGCCCCGTCGCCGGCGATCAGCCCGGCGTTGCTCCATCCGTAGCCGCCGTCGGGCAGGGTCCAGGCCCACACCCGGCCGCCGACCTCGTGCAGCCCGCGGGTGTAGGGCACCCGCGCGCGGGCCGGGTTGACTCGCGGCGGGGCGGGAGCGGCGTCCGGATTCGGCCGCACCGCCAGCGGGTGCGGGGCACCGCTGGCCCGCACGGTTTGCCGGGTCTCTCCCAGCCCTTCGACCTGGAGCGTGACGATGTCGCCGTCGTGCAGCCAGCCCGGAAACGATTCCAGGGCCGCCGGATTGAGGTGCTCGACCAGCGTGCAGGTCGGCACGGTCCCGGAGCCGATGACGTCGCCGGGCGAGAGGGTGACGCCGCGCGAGGCATAGGAGATGACCTCGCCGAAGGTCCAGTCCATCTGGGCGGTCGACCCGGAACCGATGACGACGTCGTTGACCAGGGCGGTGACCCGCAGGTCCAATCTGCCCGGATAGGAGGGGTGGCGATACGGTTCGAGCTCGTCGGGGGTCACCAGGTACGGGCCCAACGTGACCCCGCTGTCTTTGCCCTTGCCTTGCCCGATCCCCAGTTGGCTCTCCATCTGCTGCAGATCGCGGGCGGACCAGTCGTTGAAGATGGTGTAGCCGATGATCGCCTGCTCCGCCTCTTCGACCGTGAGATCTTTGCCCCCGGTCCCGATCACGGCAGCGATCTCCAATTCGAAGTCCTGCCACGCGCTTCCGGGCGCCGTGGGGGCGTCGTCGTACGGACCCAAAACGGTTGCCGGGCAGGCGAAGTAGAAGGCCGGTATGCGGTACCAGGAGTCGCCGAGGGTGCGCCCGGCGCCCAGCGCGGCCTGGCAGTTGCGCATGTGGTCGAGGAAGCACAGGGAATCACGGATGGACGGCGGGCGTGGAATCGGCGCCAGCAATCGCACCTCCGCCAGCGGTGCCACCGCCGCCGGGGATCGCTGCGCATCCTGCCCCGCCTGCCGCAATCCCTCGGAACCGCGGGCGACGAGATCGAGCAGCGTCACGCCCGGTGGCATCGCATAGATCGTGTCGCCCGAGACCACGCCGACGTGTTCTGCGCCCGAAACATCTTGATAGGTAACCCATTTCACTCGCGCACCACCTCACTCGCCTCCTTGTCCGGTCGTAGTCCGCGCCAACTCGATTGGCGTAACCGGTCATCCGGGGTCCACTCGCTGTAGCGCACCTCCCCGACCAGCTCCGGCCGCACATACGTCACGCCGCGCGCTTCGCTCCTGGGAAGCGGTGGGTCAAAGGGGGATTCGTCGGTGTGCAGCGGTGCCAGCGTCTTCTTCAAGTTTGCCAGGTCGCGGTCGGTGAACCCGGTGCCGACGCGCCCGGCGAAGTGCAGTCCGCCCGCGGTTGGGATACCCATCAGCAGTGAGCCGATGCCGCTGCTGCGTCCGCCTTCCCCGGCTTTCCAACCGCCGATGACGACTTCCTGGGTGTTCCAGTGCTTGTCCTTGATCCACGACGACGAGCGGCGGCCCGGCTGATAGGTGGAGTCGCGCTTCTTGGCGATCACCCCCTCCCAACCGCGCTCCGCGGAGTGCTCCAGCGCCTCCCTGCCGTCGCCGGGCAGTAGGTCGGGGACGATGAGCCTGCTGCCGGCGGCCAACATTTCCAGCAGTTTTCGCCGATCCCGGTAGCGGGCCCGCAGCAACGAGCGGCCGTCGAGGTAGAGCAGGTCGAACGCCCAGAATTCGACCCGTGAGCCCCGTCCACGGTTTTGCATCTCGTGAAAGTTGGGCACCCCGGAGGAGTCCAGGACGACGGCCTCCCCGTCGAGCACCACGTGATGGTCGGCGAGATCGTCTGCCAGCCAACGCAGTTCGCGGTATTCCTGGGTGACTTCGCGACCGCGTCGCGACCGCACCCGAAAGGCACCGTGGTCGGCCTCGATCAGAAGCCGGTAACCGTCCCATTTGCCCTCGAACGCCCACTGACCTGCCTTCAGGGCCGTCACCGAACCGTGGGTGGCCAGCATGGGTGCGATGGTGTCGAACTCGAAGACCTTCTGGTCCTTCATCCGATGTGCCAACCACTGGTCGCCATTGGTTTGAATCAGCGCGTAGCGTCCGGAGATCTTGCTGCCGTGCAGGTTGACGATGACCTCGTCGTCAAGGAACTTTTCGGCGTCGTAGGTTCCGGAGTCCCAGATGATCACCTTGCCCGCGCCGTATTCGCCCTTGGGGATGACGCCTTCGAACCCGCCGTATTCCAGCGGATGGTCCTCGGTGTGGACCGCCAGGTGGTTCACCGACGTGGTTTCGGGCAGGTTTTTGGGCACCGCCCAGGACACCAGCACGCCGTCGCGCTCCAGCCGGAAGTCGTAGTGCAGGCGTCGCGCGTGGTGTTCCTGGATGACGAAGGTATTTCCTTGGCCGACAGCGGGTTTCGCCGCCGGAACCGGCTCGGGGGTTTTCGACGCGTCGCGCATGCTGCGGTACTTGGTCAACCGATCCGGCACCGGAGCGTCCTCGTCCAGCTCTGCAAGCAGGTCGCCGTCGCGCGCGACCCGGGACAGCACTTCGTCATACCGCAGCTGGCGCAGCGACGGGTCGTCGAGTTCGTCCCAGGTGCGCGGCGCCGCGACGGTGGGATGTTCGCGTCCGCGCAGGGAATACGGTGCGATGGTCGTCTTGGAGCCGTTGTTCTGGCTCCAGTCCAAAAAGATCTTCCCCGCCCGCAGGCTCTTGGTCATGGTCGACGTGACAAGCTTGGGCATCGTCTTTTCCAGCTGTTGCGCAACGCGTTTGGCTAACACCGTGGCGCCTTTGCTGCTCACCGGCTCGTCGAGCGGCGCATACAGATGCAGTCCCTTGCTGCCGCTGGTGAGCGGGAAGGTTCTCAGCCCGATCCCGGCGATCAGGTCGCGCACGGCGCGCGCCACCTTGGACATCTGCGCCATCGTCACGCCTTCGCCGGGGTCGAGGTCGAACACCAATCGCGTCGCCGGCCCGGGCTTGAGTTCTTCGGCCCGGCTGCGGGTCCACTCGGCGACGAACCGCCACTGCGGAACGTGAACCTCCAACGCCGCCTGTTGGGCGATCCAGGCCAGGCCGGTGGGGTCGTCGATGATCGGATAGGTCGTCGTTCCGGATCGATGGGTCACGCTGGCGCGCGGCAGCCAGTCGGGTGCCGACGCGGCGAGTTGCTTCTCGAAGAAGGATTCCTGTTCGACGCCGTTGGGCCAGCGTTTGCGCGTGGCCGGACGCCCGGCGATGTGCGGGATCATCACCTCGGCGATCCGCGTGTAGTAGTCGAAGATGTCGCTCTTGGTGGTTCCGGTGGCGGGATACAGCACTTTTTCGGCGTTGGTCAGCTTGACCCGTGGCCCCGCCGTCGGACTCATACTCTGAGTCTATGGGCGGCGCGCTGGTCATCGGTGAAGCGCTGATCGACAGGGTCGAACGGCGCGGCGCCGTCGAGCACGTCGGCGGCAGCCCCCTCAACGTCGCGGTCGGGCTGGCCCGGCTGGGTCGTCACGTCGACTTCTTGACCCATATCGCGGACGACGAATCCGGCCAGCGCATCGCCGCGGACCTGAAATCCTCTGGTGTGCAACTCGTTCCGGGAAGTGTCTCGGCCGAACGCACGCCGGCCGCGGTCGCGACGATCGCCGACGACGGCTCGGCCGCTTACACATTCGATCTGCAATGGCGGCTTTCCGGTACGCCCGAGGTGGCACCGCCGCTGCTGGTGCACACCGGGTCGATCGCCGCCGTGCGCGAACCGGGGTGCCTGGCGGTCGCCGCGCTGCTCGAGGCTTACCGCGTCTCGGCCACCGTGAGCTTCGATCCCAACGTGCGACCGTCGCTGATTCCCGACCGTGACGCCGCGCAGGCCCGCATCGCACACCTGGTCGAGCGCAGCGACATCGTCAAGCGCGTTGACTCATCAGAAATGCGCGCGAATGGGTGCTTCGTTGACTCATCAGAAATGCGCGCGTGGACGGCGCGCCTGCCTGATCGGTCAGCAATGACTTCGGTAGGCCCAGGTGATGGGGCTGACATTGGGCGAGCGCAGAGCAGTGACGCAGGCAGCGGCGATCCGTTACCAGCAGGCCGGTAAGCGCGGGAAGAGCCGGATTCTCGATGAGTTGTGTGCCAACACCGGCTGGCATCGCAACCATGCCCGTAAGGCGCTTAAAGCCGCGCTGGTGCCCACGATCGTCGCCGCGCGTCCTGTCCGGCCGGTGACGTATGGACCTGAGGTCATCGCCGCATTGACGGTCTGCTGGACCGTACTCGGAATGCCCGCCGGCAAACGGCTCGCCCCCATGCTCGCAGAGCTGGTGGCCGTGTTGCGTCACTTCCGGGAGCTGGTCATCAGTGATGAGACCGCGGCGTTGTTGGTCTCGATGTCGGCGGCCACCATCGATCGCCGCCTGGCCGATGAGCGAGCCAAATACACGATCAAAGGACGTGTGGGCACCAAGCCGGGATCGCTGCTCAAAAGCCAGATCCCGGTGCGCACCTGGGCCGAATGGGACGACGCTGTGCCCGGCTTCGTCGAGATCGACACGGTCTTCCACGACGGCGGCAACCGCGGTGGAGGCCATGCCTTCACACTGACGGTCACCGACATCGCCACCGGCTGGACCGAGAGCCGCTCACTGCCCGACAGGGCGGCCAAACACGTACTGGCCGCCCTCAATCACATCGCCGCCGCGATGCCGTTCCCGATCGTCGGCGTGGACTGCGACAACGGCTCGGAATTCATCAACGACGACCTGCTGACATGGTGTCAAAACCGCTGCATCACTTTCACCCGGTCACGACCGGGCAACAAGAACGACGGCTGCCACGTCGAGCNGAAAAACTGGGCAGTGGTACGCACAGTGGTCGGCTACTACCGCTACGACACCGCATCAGAACTGTTGCTACTCAACGAAATCTGGCATCTGCAGACGAAGCTGACCAACTACTTCCACCCCCAGCAGAAACTGATCTCCAAAGTCCGCACAGGAGCCAAGGTGTCCCGCAAACACGACAAGGCCCAGACCCCGTTTCACCGCGCGATCAATCACCCGAGCATGGCTGTGGAACGCATTGTCGCGCTCAAGCGGACCCACTCGCTGATCAATCCGGCCGCCACCCAACGCCAGATTCAGGCGTTGACCGCCCAGCTCTTCACCCTGGCCACCAGCAAAGCCCCAGCCGGCACCCCCGCTCCCATCACCAAGCGCGCACGCTCACGTGAGGCAACGAACCACCCTTTCGCGCGCATCTTGACATGAGGCAACAAGCAAGGTCAGTGACGAGGACTTGAAGTGGATCGATCCCGACCGCGAGCCGCAGCGCACGGCCCGGGGTGGCTGGCGTCGGGACCCGCGATCGTCGTCCTGACGCTGGGCGCCCGGGGCGCCGTGGCGTTCTGCGCGGCCGGCGATGTCCGGGTGGCGGCCAGGCCGGTCCGGGTGGTCGACACCGTCGGTGCCGGCGACGCCTTCATGGCCGGTTTGCTCGATGCGCTGTGGGAATTGGGTCTGTTGGGCGCCGACCGCCGCGCCGCCCTGAGCCGGGTCGGGCTCGACGCGCTCACGGCGGCACTACAAGCCGCCAGCCTGGCGTCGGCGGTGACGGTCTCGCGGTCCGGCGCCGACCTCCCCGATCGCGCCGCGCTGCGGGCCCAAGCAAACCGTCGCCGCTAGTGTCTTCGAGCGCGGCCCTTTCGCTCGCGGATGTAACGCCACGGCGAAAATTCGAGGCTCAAAGTCAAGTGGCTAATGCATTTTTGTTAGGCGGCTTGGTCGAGGAGGGCGGCCAGGCGTTGGGCGGGGGTGTCGAGGTCAAGGGTTGGGCGCGGTCGTCGGTTGAGGGTGTCTTGGATGCGTTTGAGGTCTGCTGGGGTGTAACCGCTGAGGTCGCTGCCCTTTTCGAACCAGAAGCGCAGGAGGCGGTTGGTGTTTTCGTTGGTGCCGCGTTGCCAGGGCGAGTGCGGATTGCAGAAATAGACCGGGGTGTTGAGTTGCAGGTGAATGTCGCGCCAGCGGGCCATTTCGCTGCCACGGTCCCAGGTGATTGATCGACGAAGGTGTTCGGGTAACTGGCGCATCGCTTCGATCATCGCGCCGGCCACCGTCTCGGCGGTGTGATCGCCGGGCAAATGCAGCAGCATCGTAAAGCGGGTGGACCGCTCGACCAGGGTGCCGATGGCGCTGTTGGGGCCGACGATCAGATCACCTTCCCAGTGGCCGGGCACCGCGCGGTCGGCGGCCTCGGCGGGCCGGTCGCTGATGGTGAACACATCGTGGAATTTCCCCCGCCGTTCGGTGTGGTCCCGGGATTTGCGGGCCGCGCGTTTCGTCGACAAACGCTTACTCAGGTCGGCGCGCAGTTGACCACGAGTTTGGACGTAGAGGCACTGGTAGATGGTTTCGTGGCTCACCCGTGCCAGCCTGTCATCGGGGTGATCGCGCGCCAAGACATCGGCGATCAGTTTGGGACTCCATCCCTGATCCATCCAGTCCTCTATGGCCTCGCATAGCGCGCGGTCTTGGAGTTTGAATGCTTTGGGACGCTTGGCTTTCTTGGCGGCGCGGGCATGGGCAAGACCAGCGTGGTAATCCCCGTCGGGATTGCGATTGCGTTTGAGCTCACGGGAGATGACGCTGGCGTCGCGGTCGAGCTCGTCGGCGATCTCGACCTGGGTGAGGCCCTTGTCCAGACCCCGCATAATCACCAGGCGTTCATCGAAACTGAGCCGGTGTCCCCGCGCGCCCGGCCGGGTCAGATCACCTGGTTCGGCAAGGCCGGTATCAGAGCCCGTACCACTTCGTAATTGCATTGATCCAGCGTCATGCCACCAGCTCCATCCGGTCTGGATCGACACACCGACCTGACGGCCGGCTTCACGCAATGATTCCCCTGCACACACCCGATCAAAGAACTCTCGCCGCATCGAACGCGGATAAGCAACTGACACCTGCAACCTCCTCAAACGTGGAAATTGCATTGACCGTATGAATCTGCCGAGGACAATCTCGCCGTGGCGTTACGGGCGCGGGCTTTTGAACAGCGGCGCGGCGGCGGGGGTGCTGTTAGGCAGCGAACAGTGTGGGCATACTGACTTACATGCGCTCCATCTGGAAGGGTTCCATCGCGTTCGGGCTGGTGAACGTCCCGGTCAAGGTGTACAGCGCCACCCAGGACCACGACATCAAGTTCCACCAGGTGCACGCCAAGGACAACGGCCGCATCCGATACCAGCGCGTGTGCGAGGTGGACGGCGAAGTCGTCGAATACCGTGACATCGCCCGGGCCTACGAATCCGATGACGGCCAGATGGTCATCATCACCGACGACGACATCGCCACGCTGCCCGAGGAACGCAGCCGCGAGATCGAAGTGCTGGAGTTCGTGCCGGCCAGCGATGTGGATCCGATGCTGTTCGACCGCAGCTATTTTTTGGAGCCCGACTCCAAATCGTCGAAATCCTATGTGCTGCTGGCCAAGACGCTTGCGGAGACGGACCGGATGGCGATCGTGCACTTCACGCTGCGCAACAAGACCCGGCTGGCGGCGTTGCGGGTCAAGGACTTCGGCAAGCGCGACGTGATGGTCATCCATACGTTGTTGTGGCCCGACGAGATTCGTGATCCGGACTTCCCGATCCTCGACAAGAAGGTTGAGGTCAAACCCGCCGAGCTCAAAATGGCGGGGCAGGTGGTTGATTCGATGGCCGAGGAGTTCAACCCCGACCGCTACCACGACGACTACCAGGAGCAGCTGCACGAGCTGGTCCAAGCCAAACTCGAAGGCGGAGAGGCGTTTACCACCGAGGAGCAGCCCAAGGAGCTGGATGAGACCGAAGACGTCTCCGATCTGCTGGCCAAGCTGGAGGCCAGCGTGAAGGCGCGCTCCGGTGGAGGCAACGGCAAGGCAGCGGAGAAAAAGGCGCTCGCGAAAAAGAGCGCAGCGAAGAAGACCGCCGCCAAGAAGGCACCCGCGAAAAAGACCGCCGCCAAGAAGACTCCGGCCAAGAAAGCGGCCTCGAAGTCCTGACCCGACGCGCCTCGGTCAGCGTTTGCGGGTCGCCAGAAATCGGGTGGCCGCGGCGACGACGTTGATCACGGCGACCATGATGATGAGCGTCAGCGCCGCACCCCAGATCCGCAGGAATCCGGCGTGTTCGGGGTTGGTGAGCTCGGTGTAGATCAGCAGCGGCAGCGAGGCCATGTTGCCGTGGAAGATGTCGAAGTTGATCGACCTGCTGTAGCCGACCAGCACCAGCACCGGCGCGGTTTCGCCGATCACCCGCGCGATGGACAACAAGATGCCCGAGACGATGCCGGGCATCGCGATCGGAAAGACGATCGAAACGATGGTCTTCCATTTCGGCACACCCAGCGCGTAGCTGGCCTCGCGCAGGTCGTCGGGCACCAGCCGCAGCATTTCCTCGGCGGAGCGCACCACCACCGGCAGCATCAGCAAGACCAGCGCGAGCGACACCGCAAAAGAGCTCTGCTGGAAGCCCAGGGTGGCGATCCAGAGGCTGAAGATGAACAGGGCCGCGACGATCGAGGGGACCCCGGCCAGCACGTCGACCATGAAGGTGGTCAGCCGCACCAGGCGGCCAGAACCGTATTCGACGAGGAAGACCGCGGTCATCAGGCCCAGCGGCACGGCCAGCACGGCGGCCACCCCGGCCTGCACCAGCGTCCCGTACAGCGCGTGATAGACGCCGCCGAGGAACTGTTCGGGCAGCACGCCGCGCAGCGAGTGGGTCCACCACCCCGACCGGGTCACGGCGTACCAGCCCCGTGCGACCACGATCGACAGCACCCAGAACAGCGGCACCAGCGCGATGAGGAACGAGGTGAGAAAGAAGATCGTCGCGGCGCCGTTGGTGATCCGCCGCCGGAAGCTGAGCGGCCTGAACACCTCGGCCTTGACCGGCCGGTCGAGCGCGTCAACTGTCACGAGCGCCGCTCCTCCTCATCGCGTCGCTCTGCATCGTCGCGGCGCGAGTCATGAGCGCCGCTTCTCCTCATCGCTTCGCTCTGCATCGTCGCGGCGCGCGTCATCCGTTGACCTTGCCGCCAGCGATCGCGCGGGCCAGCGCGTTGACGATAAACGTCAGCACGAACAGGGCGAATCCCGCCGAAATGTACGCCCCGGTGGGCAGCGGTGCGCTGAACTCCGCGGCCGCCGACGCGATCTTGGAGGCAAACGTGTAGCCACCGTCGAACAGCGACCAATTCCCCGGGCGGGCGGCCGAACGCAGAATGATCAGCACAGCCACGGTCTCGCCCAGCGCGCGTCCCAACCCCAGCATCGAGGCGGCGATGACGCCGCTGCGGCCGAACGGCAGCACGGTCATCCGCACCACCTCCCACTTGGTGGCGCCCAGCGCCTGCGCCGCTTCCATCTGGATGTGGGGGGTCTGCCGAAACACCTCGCGCGAGACCGACGTGACGATCGGCAGGATCATCACCGAGAGCACGACGCCGGCGGTGAAGATGGTGCCGCCGCCGGCCAACGACACGTTGCCCTGTTTGAACAGGAAAAACCATCCGAGGTGCCGATTGAGAAACGCCGCGACCGGCTCGAGCCGGGGGGCCAGGACGAAGATTCCCCAGAGCCCGAAGATGATCGACGGCACCGCGGCCAGCAGGTCCACCACCGCGCCGAACGGGCGCCCCAGCCGCTTCGGCGCGTATTGGGTGAGGAACACGGCGATACCGACCGCGATGGGCACGGACAGCACCAGCGCGGTGAGCGAACTGAGCACCGTGACCATGAGCAGGTCACGGATGCCGAAGGCCAGGTTGTGGGGGTTGCTGGTGCTGAACTCGGCGCTGGTGAAGAAGTTTGCGTGATTGACGCGCAACGACGGCAGGGCGCGCAGCAACAGGAACACCGCGATCAACAGGATGGCGACCACGATCGTGGAACCAGCGGCCGCGGCGACCAGCTTGAAGATCCGGTCGCCCCGCCGCGACACGCGTGCATTCAGCGCCGTTGATGCCGGTTTTTCCGCGGTCGACGGGCTGGTTGCTGTTCCTCGTGTCACGACCACCTCAGGTTATGTGATGGCGTTGATCGAAGAAGACAGCCTCGCCTTGAACGCGTCGGGGATCGGAATGTAGCCATTGTCGGCCAGGCCATTTTGCCCGGCGCCGATGGTGCTTTGCAGGAATCCCTTCACCGCCGCACCGACCCCGGAGTCGGGGTACTTCGAGCACACGATCTCGTAGGTCGCCAGCACGATCGGGTAGGAACCGGCCTGCTTGGGTTTGTAGAACGACAGCGTGTCGAGCACCAGGTCGTTGCCCTGGCCGGAGATTTTGGCCCCAGCAATCGTCTTGCCCACCGATTCGGCGCTGATCGACACCGCGTCCGGGCCGGCCGAGGTGATGATCTTGGCCATGTTCAGTTTCTGTGCCTGGGCAAACGACCATTCGTTATAGGTGATGGATCCTTCGGTGGCCTTGATCGCCGCCGACGTGCCGTCGTTGCCCTTGGCTCCCTCACCGACGCCGCCCTTGAAGGTCTTTCCGGCGCCCTTGCCCCATGCTCCGTCCGCGGCGGCGTCGAGATATTTCTGGAAATTGTCGGTGGTGCCGGACTCGTCGTTGCGGAAGACGACGTGAATCGGCACGTCGGGCAATGTGGCACCGGGGTTGAGGGCCTGAATCGCGGGGTCGTTCCACGTTGTGATCGAGCCGTTGAAGATTTTGGCGGCCGTGGGGCCGTCGAGGCTGAGCGAGTTCAGGCCCGTCACGTTGTAGGTGATGGCGATCGGGCCGAAAACGACCGGCAGATTCCAGGCCGGCGAACCGCACCGCTGCTGCGCGGCGGCGTATTCGTTGGTCGCCAGCGGCGAGTCAGAACCACCGAAATCCGTTTGGTTGCCGTTAAATTCGCTGATTCCCGCACCGGATCCGTTGGCCGTGTAGTTCAGCGTCTGGCCGGGGCAGGCCTGCTCGAACGCGTTGACAAAGCGGGTCATCGCGTTGGCCTGGGCCGTCGACCCGCTGGCCTTGAGGGCCTTCTTCCCGCCACAATTCACCTTGCCCGACGACGAGCCGGTCGGCGCACTGGCGCCGGACCCGTTGTTGTCGCTGCCGCACCCCGACAACGCCAGCGCAGTAACGCTCAAGGCACTCAGCACGGCGCCAAATCGGTTGAGTTTCAATTCGCTTCCTCACGGTAGGGATGAAACATGGTCGCGGCCGGTCAGTTAACCGTAGCGCGCCGACCAGCCGGTATCGCGGCCACGAACGTAACAGTAACAATTGAACGTTGAGCAAACTTTTCGGCGATCACCGCTGAACGCGTCGGCGGGGGGTCGCGACGTCGGCCGCAGCACACCGCGACGTCGCCTGGCCGGTGTTCGTCAGCAAAGGCCCCACCCGGCCCTCCGAGGGGCCGCCGACTGGTTGCTGACATCACGCGATGGCGTTGATCGCATCCGACAGCCGGGACTTGAACGACTCCGGCACCGGGATATACCCGTTGTCCACCAAGCCATTCTGGCCGGCACCGATGGTGCTTTGCAGGAACGCCTTTACGGCCGCGCCGACCTGCGGGTCGGGATACTTCGAACACACAATCTCGTAGGTCGCCAACACGATCGGGTAGGAACCGGGCCGGGTCGGCTTGTAGAACGAGAAGGTGTCCACCACCAAGTCGTTGCCCTGCCCGGTGAGGGTGGCACCGGAGATCGTTTTCCCGACCGATCCGGCGCTGATGCCCACCGCCTCGGGCCCGGCCGAGGTGACGATCCTGGCCATCGTCAGCTTCTGCGCCAGACCGAACGACCATTCGTTGTAGGTGACCGATCCTTCGGTCGCCCGGACGGCCGCCGACGTACCGCCGTTGCCGTCGGCGCCCTGCCCGACCCCACCGTGGAACGTCTTGCCGATGCCCTTGTCCCACACGCCGTCGGACGCGGAGTCCAGGTATTTCTGGAAATTGTCGGTGGTGCCGGACTCGTCGCCGCGGAACACGACACGGATGGGCTCGGCGGGCAGCGCGGTACCCGGGTTCAGCGCTGCGATCGCCGGGTCGTCCCAGGCAGTGATGGCGCCCTTGAAGATTTTGGCGGCGGTGGGCCCGTCGAGGATCAGCGAGCTGACGCCCCTGACGTTGTAGGTGATCGCGATCGGGCCGAAGACCACGGGCAGATTCCACGCCGGCGAACCGCATCGGGTCCGCGCCGCGAAGTATTCGATCGGGGCCAACGGTGAATCCGAACCCGCGAAATCGATTTGGTTTCCGGTGAATTGGCCGATTCCCGCGCCGGAGCCATTGGGTGTGTAATTCAGCGTCTGACCGGGGCAAGCGTGCTCGAAGGCGCCGGAGAATCGGGTCATCGCGTTGGCCTGGGCGCTCGAGCCCGCCGCCGTCAGGGCCTGCTTGCCGCCGCAATTGACCACGCCCGACACGCCCGCCCCGCTTCCCCGGGCCGTGCTGTCGTGGAATCCGCATCCCGACAACACCAGCGCAGCGGCTGTCAGGACGCCCAGCACAGCACCAAAACGGTTGCGTCCCAAGTCTCTTCCTCACAGTAAGGACCACAAAGATCGGCGTCACCGAGCTAACCGCACCAAGGTGAACGACGGGCAAATGGTCTGGCAACGCGCGCAACGTCACCGACACCGGGCCGCCGCCCCGACGGCCGCATCGGAAGCCCCCCGGATAGAAAAATAGAACTTGTTCTAGAAATGCCTTATCCGCGCCGCCGCGGCTTGCTACCGTGTCGCCTGACACCGAAACGAAGAGAGGCCGCCATGATCCTTGACAGGTTCCGTCTCGACGACAAAGTCGCCGTCATCACCGGTGCAGGCCGTGGCCTCGGGGCGGCCATCGCGCTGGCGTTCGCCGAGGCAGGCGCCGACGTCCTCATCGCCTCGCGAACTGAATCCCGACTAGAGGCCGTCGCCGAACAGGTCCGCGCCGCCGGGCGCCGCGCCCACGTCGTGGCCGCCGACCTGGCGCATCCGGAATCCACCGCCGAGCTGGCCGGCCAGGCCGTCGAGGCATTCGGGAAACTAGACATCGTCGTCAACAACGTCGGGGGATCCATGCCCAACACGTTGTTGACGACCTCGACGAAGGATCTCAAAGACGCCTTCACCTTCAACGTCGGCACCGCCCACGCGCTCACACTGGCTGCGGTGCCGTTGATGCTCGAGCACTCCGGCGGCGGCAGCATCATCAACATCACCTCGACCATGGGCCGGCTGGCCGGACGTGGCTTCGCGGCCTACGGCACCGCCAAGGCCGCGCTGTCCCATTACACCCGGCTGACCGCCCTGGACCTGTGCCCACGGATTCGGGTCAACGCGATCGCGCCGGGATCGATCCTCACCTCCGCGCTGGACGTGGTTGCCTCCAACGACGAGCTGCGGTCGCCGATGGAGAAGGCCACCCCGATGCGCCGGCTGGGCGATCCGGTCGACATTGCCGCTGCGGCAGTCTATTTGGCGTCTCCCGCCGGCAACTTCCTGACCGGCAAGACCCTCGAGGTCGACGGCGGCCTCACCTTCCCCAATCTCGACATCCCCGTCCCGGACCTGTGACCCACGACCGCTAAGGAGCACGTCATGCCCATCCCCGTCGTCCAACTGGGCACCGGCAACGTCGGTATCCACGCGCTGCGCGCGCTCATCACCAATCCGGAGTTCGACCTGAAAGGCGTGTGGGTGTCGTCCGACGCCAAGGCGGGCAAGGACGCCGCCGAGCTCGCCGGGCTTGCGGAGGCGACGGGGGTGCTCGCCAGCACCGACCTGGACGCCGTGCTCGCCACCGGGCCGCAGTGCGCGGTGTACAACGCGCTGGCCGACAACCGGTTGCCCGAGGCGCTCGAGGATTACCGGCGCGTGCTGGCGGCCGGGATCAATATCGTCGGCAGCGGCCCCGTCTTCTTGCAGTATCCGTGGCAGGTGATCCCCGAGGAGCTGATCAAGCCGCTGGAAGACGCAGCGCGCGAAGGCAATTCAAGCCTCTACGTCAACGGCATCGACCCGGGCTTCGCCAACGACCTGCTGCCCCTGGCGCTGGCCGGCACCTGCCAGAGCATCCAGCAGATCCGGTGCATGGAGATCGTCGACTACGCCACCTATGACAGTGCGGCGGTCATGTTCGACGTCGTGGGATTCGGCAAGCCACTCGACGAAATTCCCATGTTGCTGCAGCCCGGTGTGCTCAGCCTGGCGTGGGGCTCGGTGATCCGGCAAATGGCGGCGGGCCTTGGCATTTCGCTCGACGAGGTCACCCAGTCGCACGTGCGCGTACCCGCCCCGGAGGACTTCGACATCGCCTCGGGCCATATCGCCAAGGGCACCGCCGCGGCGCTGCGCTTCGAGGTGTTCGGCATGGTCAACGGCGATCCCGTCGTCGTCCTCGAACACGTCACCCGGCTGCGCGAGGACCTGTGCCCGGACTGGCCGCAACCCGCACAGGAGGGTGGCTCCTACCGCATCGAGGTCACCGGCGAGCCGTCGTACGCCATGGACATCTGCCTGAGCAGCCGCAAGGGCGATCACAACCACGCCGGGCTGGTGGCCACCGCGATGCGAGTCGTCAACGCGATTCCCGCGGTGGTGGCCGCCGATCCGGGAATCGTCACCACGCTCGACTTGCCGCTGATCACCGGCAAGGGGCTCTACCGTCCGGCCTGAGCCTGGACGGCACGAAACACCGCGGCCGCTGGGCAGCCCGACGGGATGTTCGACTAACCTCACTTTCTTATTCGGTGAAGTGAATCGAGGTCACGTTGGCGCAGCGCACCCAGGGCTCGCTCAAGGGCAACTGGTATCTGCTCGGGCCCGCGTTCGTCGCCGCGATCGCCTACGTCGACCCCGGAAACGTCGCGGCCAACGTCAGCGCCGGCTCACAGTACGGCTACCTGCTGTTGTGGGTGATCGTCGCGGCCAACGTCCTCGCGGGCCTGGTGCAGTACCTGTCGGCCAAGCTCGGGCTGGTCACCGGGCGATCGTTGCCGGCCGCTCTGGGCAAGCGGATGAGCAGCCCACTGCGGCTGGTGTATTGGGCGCAGGCCGAACTCGTGGCGATCGCCACCGACGCCGCCGAAGTCGTCGGCGGGGCCATCGCCCTACACATCCTGTTCGGCTTGCCGCTGATGGTCGGCGGGCTCATCACCGGCGTGGTGGCCTTGCTGTTGCTGGGCATTCAGGATCGGCGCGGACAGATCATCTTCGAGCGGGTCATCACCGGCTTGCTGCTGGTCATCGCGATCGGGTTCGCGGCGAGCTTCTTCGTCAAGACCGCGCCGCCCCACGACGTGCTGGGCGGCCTGGTGCCGAGGTTCCGCGGCACCGAGAGTGTGCTGCTGGCCGCCGCGATCCTGGGGGCCACCGTGATGCCGCATGCGGTGTACATGCATTCGGGTCTGGTGCTAGACCGGCACGGGCATCCCGACCATGGGTCGCATCGCCGCCTGCTGCTGCGGATCACCCGCTGGGACGTCGTCCTGGCGATGGCGGTGGCCGGCACGGTGAACGCCGCCATGCTGCTGGTCGCCGCGATCAACCTGCAGGACCGCAACGTGAGCGCCTCCATCGAGGGCGCCTATTCCGCCATCCACAACACGCTGGGGGCGACCATCGCGGTGCTGTTCGCGATCGGTCTCCTCGCGTCCGGGCTGGCGTCCTCGTCGGTGGGCGCCTACGCCGGCGCCATGATCATGCAGGGGCTGCTGCACCGGTCGATCCCGATGGTGGCGCGCCGCCTGATCACCCTGTGCCCCGCCCTGGTGATCCTGGCGGTCGGGTTCGACCCCACCCGCGCGTTGGTGCTGTCCCAGGTGGTGCTGTCGTTCGGCATTCCGTTTGCGGTGCTGCCTCTGATCAAGCTGACGAGCAACCGCGAGCTGATGGGCGACGACGCCAACCACCGCATCACGACGATTCTTGGCTGGGGCGTCGGCATATTGATTAGTCTGCTTAACATGGTGCTCGTCTGGCTGACGGTGACCGGCTGAATGCCGGCCCTGCGTCATCTGTACTTCGCATACGGCTCGAACCTATGCGTACGGCAGATGGCGCGCCGCTGTCCCGACGCCGCCGATCCGCGCCCCGCGGTCCTCGCCGACCACGACTGGCTGATCAACCAGCGAGGCGTGGCCACCGTCGAGCCGTTGGCCGGAAACCAGGTGCATGGGGTGCTCTGGCAGATCTCCGACGGCGACCTGGCGACCTTGGACAGCGCCGAGGGTGTGCCGGTGCGCTACCGGCGCGACCGGCTGACCGTGCACACCGACGACGGGCCGTCACCGGCCTGGGTCTACATCGACCACCGGGTGACGCCGGGCCCTCCCCGCCCGGGCTACCTGCCCACCATCATCGACGGTGCCGCGCAGCACGGGCTGCCCCCACGCTGGCTCGAGTTCTTGCGCCGCTGGGATCCGGCCGGCTGGCCGCGCCCGAAATCGTCGGCGGCGTGCGGGCCTGGGCCGCAGTCGTTTTCGGCGTTGCTGAGCGAGCCCGGGGTGGCCGAGAGCTGCCAATTGCGTTCGCGTTTCGGATTTTTGGCGATCCACGGCGGCGGACTGGAAGAGATGACCGACGTGATCGCCGAGCGCGCCGCCGAGGCCGCCGGTGCGTCCGTCTATGTGGTGCGTCATCCCGACCACTACCCGCATCACCTGCCGTCGGCCCTGTTCGATCCGGCCGAGTCGCCACGGCTCGCCGCTTTCCTCGACCATGTCGACGTCGCGGTGTCGCTGCACGGCTATGGCCGCGACGGGCGCAGCACACAGCTGCTGGCCGGTGGTCGCAACCGGGAGCTGGCTGCCCATTTGGCCCGCCACATCCGGCTGACCGGCTATCAGGTCATCACCGACCTCGACGACGTGCCACCGGAATTGCGCGGGCTGCACCCGCGGAACCCGGTGAACCGGGTGCGTCAGGGCGGAACCCAGCTGGAGCTCTCGGCGCGGGTCCGCGGGATCAGCCCGCGCAGCCCGCTGCCCGGCGATGACGGTTTGTCGTCGGTCACCAGCGTGCTGATCCAAGGGCTGGCCGAGGCCGCTCGTCGTTGGTCTATGTCGTCGGATCGCTAAAACGGAGGTTGTTGGTGGCCAAGGATTTTCGCTTCGGAATGAGCATGCGGTTCTTTAAGTCCCGCGAGGCGCTGCTCGACAAGGCCAAGCGGGCTGAAGACGCCGGTTTCGACATTCTTTGTGTGCCGGACCATTTGGGCGCGGCGGCGCCCTTCCCGACGCTGACCGCGGTCGCGATGGTCACCACCACGCTGAAGCTGAGCATGTATGTGCTCAACTCCGCCTTCTACAAGCCGGCCCTGCTCAGCCGGGACATGCAGGCCCTCGATCTGCTCAGCGACGGCCGCCTCGAAATCGGGCTGGGCACCGGCTACGTCCGCGAAGAGTTCGAAGCCGCCGAGATCCCCTATCCCAGCGCCGGTGCCCGCGTCGACTACCTCGAACACATGACGAAGTACCTGAAGGAACACCACCCGTCGACGCCGCTCATCATCGCCGGCAACGGCGACCGGGTGCTGACCATCGCCGCCCGCAACGCCGACATCATCGGCCTGACCGGCTCCAAGGTGCGCGCGGTCGAGGACCCGTTCGCCGAACGTGTCGATTTCGTCCGCAACGCCGCGGGGGATCGCTTCGACGCCCTGGAGCTGAATCTGGCGATCACGGCGATGCCGCGGGTCGGCGAGACCGAGCCGGACCTGAAGCTGACCCGCAGCTACGCGCCGGACCTGTCCGATGAGGAGATCCTGTCCCAGCCCTCGGTGCTCAGCGGTTCCCCCCGCGAAATCGCCGAGACGTTGATCGCGTACCGCGACAAGTACGGTGTCTCATCCTTCACCGTGCAGGACAACAACATCGAGAACTTCTCGAAGGTGATCGCCGAACTGCGCTGACGCCGTGGCCCTCGGCTTTTGATCCAGCCCGGTAAGCTCAGGCCGTCCGCCCTCGTAGCTCAGGGGATAGAGCACGGCTCTCCTAAAGCCGGTGTCGCAGGTTCGAATCCTGCCGGGGGCACTTTTGTTGTATGACGTCGGTTGATGCATGTCGTTTCGCCTTCGGGTGATGCTTGACGGTGTTTCGGCTGATGCTTGACAGCTACTTCGGCTGATCCTTGACACTGAGTTGAGTGTGGCTGAGCAGCGGTATCAGGCCGTGTTGTTTCAGTAGACGGTGGGCAATTCTGCCCCCGCTGCGGATATGACAAAAAGTCGGGTGAATCGCTATTCGCAGTTCATCCAAATAAACTGTTGCGGTTATGGGGCAAGATGCATTGCAGGTCGTCCCCGCCGAGCTAGAAGCCACAGCCGGCAAATGGGAAGCGGTCAGCTCGCAACTCGTTGGCGCGCCACCGGCGCCAGGGCAACCATTCCAGGCCACCACGGCGGCCGTGAATAGTCTCAACGCGGCGATCGGTGTTGCCGCAGCGGCCTTTTCAGTGCGGACGCAGGCGACAGTGGGCGGGATGACCACCGCCACCGGTAAATACATCAGCCAAGAGGCCACGTCGGCGGGCGACATGGATGCCATCACGGGGGTGACGGTGGTCTAGATGCCAGCAACCCTGTCACAAATCCAGGCGTGGAGCACCGAGCACCTCATCGACGCGGCCGCCTACTGGACACAAACCGCCGACCGCTGGGAAGACGCATTTCTGACGATGCGCAACCAGGCACATTCCATCACCTGGCACGGCGCTGGCGGCGACGCGCTGCGGGAACGCACCGGATCCGATCTATCCGTCGTCAGCGACAAAGCTGACCAACTACGGCAAGCGGCTGGAATAGCCCGCAATGGCGCCAGTGACATTAGCGCCGCCCAGCGACGAGTCCTGTATGGCGTCGAAGATGCGCAGAATGCGGGGTTCACTGTCGGAGAAGACTTGTCGGTCACCGACACTCGCAGCACTCCCCCAGCAGAACGGGCCACGCGCCATGCTAAAGCCCAAGCATTCGCCGTTGACATCCGTTCGCGGGCCGAACAACTCGAGGGCGCGGAGGTTAAGGTCGCGGGCCAACTCACTGCTGCTGCCGGAACTGTTGGGGACGTTGGCTTCGCTCAATCCTCGAGCTACAACGGCGGGCAGCAGTCGCCCACTAATGGCGACGGCCAGAACGGACGCGGTGCCCTAGCCGTTGCCAATGGCCAGCACGGCGGGGTTCATCTTGTGGACTTCAAGCAGGACGGCAGCCCGGAACCGTCTCCGGTGCCGCAACCCACCCCATCTCAAGGACAGCCGCAGATCGGGCCATTCCCCGTGCCGCCACAAGTGGCCGCTGCCGCACCGAAGACACCGGCGCCCGCCACACCATCCGTACCCGCACCCGCACCTAGTGTGGCGGGACCAAGCTTCGGCCAATGCGTAGGAGGGCAGGTGAAAGCCAACGTCGGTAAGGACATGATCAAAGACGGGTTCAAGAGCGGCGCCATCAAGGCCGGTATCGGAGCAGCGTTCGGGGCGGGTCTCACTCCCGAACTCGCCGGCGCTGGTGCACTGCCTGGCGCGGTGCTCGGCTTCGTCGGCGGCTTCGCGCAGGGCTTGCTGGAAGCCCCTGTAGAGGCGACCGCCAAAGGCGCGCTGGAGTGCAGCGAAGCCGTACCTGGTTGGCTGAAGCCATGATCAACGCAAAGCGGATCCTGCTTTACCTGCCGCTGTACCTCGTGTGGGCGGTTACCATCGATGTCCTGTTCGATAGGGCCAGCCCCGCCAGTAGCAAGTCTGTACCAGCATGGATGACAGTTGGCTTCATCGTGTCGGCCGTCGTCGTGGCCGGCTTGGTGCTTTGGTACTTGTCCAGACGCGCAGCCGGCAAGGTGCCACAGCAGCGCCAGCACGTCTACACTGCCTTGCTCGTCGCAATCGTCGTGTCGGGCTTCGTAGATGATGCGCTCAAAGGTGTCGCGTGGCTGCTCCTGGGCGGTCATCCCTGGTGGGTGCTTGTGCCGATTTACACACTTGGCTATGCGGCGTGCTGGGCGGTCCTCGTGCTCATGGTGAACTGGCTCGAACACCGAGCAGACGACCGCAGCGGGTCATCCCGCGCGTGAGAATTAACCCCGTTTACGGCCCGACGTTCTACACAGGTCTGACCGTTCTTTTCCTAACCCTTTTCGTGCTGAGCGCCTCCACCCACGGCACAACGCTGGGTCTGATCAGTACAGGAGGTCTCGCCGCGGTAATGGGCTACAACGCCTACCGGACCTGGTCCCGCAAGCGCCGCATGAACCATGCAATAACGCTACGGCGCAATGTCGGTCGACGGACTTGGCGTTCATCTCTCGACCACCCCGTTCATAAGCTCCTTCTCCCTAGCCCCACGTTGCCCGCGGCGGTGTGACCTTGGACTTGTCGGCCGAGGACAAGTGCACCGCGTGGACACCCGGCTTCTTCGACAGCTGATCCAAAAGGCTTTCCAGGTGCGCCTTGTCGGTGTGCCAGTGCTGAACCGACTCCGGCGCCTCCTGCAGTTCCGCCAGGACCGTCTTCAGTTTGTCCGGGGTCTTGTCGTCGTTGTCCGACGAGCGGCGGCCCAGCCCCCGGGTGGGGCTTGCGGCGACCGCGCGGGGCACAGCGCCACCCAGCGCTCCACCGGCCAGGCCCGCCAGGCCCATCTGACCGAGGGCACCGGCGCCGGCCTCGACCGTCGGCGCGGCACCCGCGCTGGTGTACTCCAACACGGTGGCGGCCAGCTTGACCGCGGGACTGGCGACGGCCCAGCTCGGCGGTACCGACAACGCCCCCGCCAGACCCGCATTGCCGAGACCTGCGGTCACCGCAGACGCGCCAACGGCTCCTACGGCCGGGGTGCTCGAACCCAGCGAAGCGAACAGCGGCCCTTCGAGTTCGACGGCGGTGTCACCCCACGTCCGTGCCGTTGCCACCAGGCCCAAACTGAGGCTCAGCAACGTGTCGTTGACCGGGCGGATGCCTTTGGTGACGAACTCGATGTTCGCGGCGATCTTCGCCAACGGCGTGGAATTCAGGTTGTTCAACCATGTCGCCAATGACGACGGATCGGCCGCCGGCAGTGCGGAAGGCGATGCGAAGCTTTGCAGCGTTCGCGGGGTCGACGACATCAGCTGCGCCAAGGCCGACTGCGCGTTGGCAGGCGCCGTACCGGCGGCTTGGGCGACCGCGCCTGATTGGCCGGCTCCTCCCGCTGGGTTGGTGGTTTGCGGTGGCGCGTTGAAGGGCTTCAATTGCGCAGCGATCGCCGAAGATCCGGCGTAGCCGTACATCGCGGCGGCGTCTTGCGCCCACATCTGTGCGTACTCCGCCTCGGTGGCCGCGATCGCGGCGGTGTTCTGCCCGAGAAGGTTCGTCGCCACCAGCGACGCCAGCCGGCCGCGGTTCTCCGCGATCGCCACCGGGGGCACCGTCGCGGTGAATGCGGCCTCGTACGCCGCCGCGGCCGCTCTGGCTCGCGAGGCGGCCTGTTCGGCTTGAGCGGCGGTCGTGCTCATCCACGCCGCATACGGCGCGGCCGCACCGGCCATGGTCAGCGAGGACGGCCCCTGCCAACCGCTGGTCAAGTTCGAGATCACCGACTCATACGACGTCGCCGCAGAGTGCAGTTGGGCGGCCAACCCATCCCATGCCGACGCCGCGGCCAACATTGAGCCTGCGCCTTCACCGGCGTACATTCGACCAGAGTTGATCTCCGGCGGAAATGCTCCGAAATCCATTGTCACTCCTTGCTCTTCGCGATAAGTAGTGCGTGCTATTCCTGCGGGTCGTCCGCGTTGATGACGATGATCGTGGCCGTGGTCGCGACGCGCCCGAAACCGCCGCCGATGCCCGTTGCCCGCGCGGAGCCACCGCCGGTGGCGGCCATGGCGCGCCCGGCCAGACCCGACGCGGCCATGCTGGAGAACAGCGATCCCTCTCCCTCGGCCGCGAGGGCCGAAGGAGCGCCGGCAAAGGCGGTTTGTGGAATCACCGTGGCGACCGGCCGGATCTCCGGGGCGGCCGCCGCCCATCCCGGCGGCACCGACAAGCGCCCGACGACGCCGGCACGACCGATGCCCGGCGACATTCCGGTTCCAGCGGCTCCTCTCGGCGAGCTCACCATTTGCGTCCCCGAATTGACCTCGCCGCCCAACCGCCCCAGCGCCGACCGGTCCCGGTCCAGCCTTTGCCGGGCACTGTTCACATTCGCCACGTTTTGGGGCACCAGGTAGTTTTCGACGCCCAGCAGATACGGGCTGCCCCCGATGCCGAACAATGACACCGGACCCAACGGGCCCGTAAGCGCCGAGTCGAATGCCGACAGCAGCGATGGTGGATCGGCGGCGGCAGGCGTTGTCAGGGTCTGCAACGATTGGGGCGCGGCCGACATCAGCTGCGGGAGAGTCGATTCCGTGTTCATCGCGACCGAGCCGCCGGTGGCCTGCGCGACGGCGGCGGCCTGTCCCGCGGCCCCGGCCGGATTGGTGCTACGCGGCGGCGGGGCGAATGGCGTCACCTGCGCGGCGGCCGCCGAGGCACCGGCGTAGCCGTACATCGCCGCGGCATCCTGGGCCCACATCTCGGCGTACTGGGCCTCGGTGGCCATGATCGCCGGGGTGTTCTGACCCAGAAAATTGGTCGCGATCAGCGCCATCAACTGCGCCCGATTGGCCGCGATGACCGGTGGCGGCACCGTCGCGAGGAACGCCGCCTCGTACCCGACCACCGCCGCCCTCGCCTGGTTGGCGGTCTGCTCGGCCTGGGCGGCGGTCGCACTCATCCATGCCGCATACGGTGCCGCCGCGGCGGCCATCATGCTCGACGAAGGACCGCGCCACCCGGCGGTCAGGTTCGAGATCACCGACTCGTAAGACGCTGCGGCGGCGTGCAACTGGGCTGCGATTCCGTCCCAGGCCGCGGCGGCGGCCAGCATCGGCCCCGCCCCGGGGCCAGAGTACATTCGACCGGAGTTGACCTCCGGCGGCATCACTCCGAAATCCATTGCTATACCTCATAACTCGGTGCGCGACACCCGAGGGCGACGTGAGTCGACCGCTGCATCGCCTGAATGATTTGATGAACTTCTGTAACCGCGCCCTATCGACGCACGACTCGGCCGGATCGTGAGAGCGGTTATCCGCTGCGGCCCCGGCGATGTGCCGTTATCGTTGTAGCGCAGGGTGATTCAACGACGGGAACATGCATCCCACGGCAGAGCTGACATGCCTAGTACCGATGCCGCGACCAGATACGTTGCCGCGGTGTGAACTTGCTAGCTGGACACCGGTGTGCGCATCATCGGCGTGACGAAGCGACGCCGACCGTCGTCGACATGACGGTCAAAGCCGAAGGCTAGGAACCCCGGTTGCGCCACGGGCGGTGCCGCCGACGCTGCAGATAGGACTCGACGCGGCGGTTGTGCGTATTGGCGATGATTTCAATTGCGCGCCAGCTGTCTTGGCGTGTTTGCTCACGGGCGATCGAGGCGAGGCACAGCCGCACCCGCCCGAGCGGGCGGCCAGCCAAGGGGGTAAAACTGCGCGGGGCGATCGGACAAGCGCTCACCGCCGTCGATGACGGCGAACCCTCATCGACAGATCTCATCGCGGTGCTCCTGCTGCGTATCAGATAAATGACAGACCACGATCGTACTTATCCCGGTCAGGCCGTGTCCAGTTTGAGTTCACGCCATACCAGCAGGTCGGCGCCCGTCCGCACCTCCGCAAACCCGCTCACGATCCCCCACCGGAGCGGCACCCCGAAATGCCCAGAGCAAATGCAATCAAGTCCCACAAACCGCCGGAATGCGGACTACCATCGATACCGTGCGCGTAAGGGAAGACACGTAGCGACCGTCGCTTCGTTGGGGCATAGCACTTGCCGGGCCTGCGATGCGGAAGCTAGTCGCCACACAGATGGCCGTTGGGGCTTTAATGCTCAGCGGGGCGATCGCCCACGCTGAGGACCAGCCGCCACCGCCTCCTCCGGCCCCTTCGTTCTACGCACCGAAGTGCCTGAGTTTCGACCCCAATCCGCCGGCGCACTGGAACTACCTGCCGTGCGGATGGACAACGGATGGCAAGCGGTGGATTCCGCTGCCTCCGTAGCCGATACCGCGTGACCTCGCCCCGCGAAATCCCCTCAGCCGCTGACTAACTGGCCTTGAGGTGTCCGCCTCCCCGGCAGCTAACGCCGCAGACGCCCGCATCCCCCCGGGCGTCTGCGAGCGAAAGCGCCTGGTCAATCGGGAGCCCGCTGCAATCCAAACCGTTGACCACCAGGCCCAGACTGATGGCGCCGTCCGCGCGGGCGCTTTCGATGCACACCTCGATGTCTCGGAGCCCCGGCCTGCCCACGGTCCAGTAGTCCGGGCGGTGGCCGTCGAACACCGTGTGATCGTCCGCGCCGTCACCGTTGTCCCGCAGTTCGCCCGCCGATGAGGCAGGCACGTCGTCGGGTAACGCGGCCGCGGCGAGAGGAGTGAGCGGATCAGCAAGACCGCAACAGTTGTCGTGATACTCCAAGGCGATCATCATCGCCCTCCTCTCACTAGACCATCGTATCTTCGACGGCGACGTTTCCTACGGCAACACGGTGTGCATCAGCATCACGTCGTACGCCGACCACAGCGACAGGTTGAAGTACAGGTCCCGTCCCGACGACCAGGGATGGATCATCGGCGCATAGATGCCGCCGGGCATCTGGAACGAGGACACCAGCGGTTGCGGGGGACTCCACGGCCCCTGCGGCGCCGGCGCGGTCCGTGCGATGACGTCGTTGCTGCCGCCGTCGGTGTAGAGCACCAGGTACTGCTTGAGGTAACTGTTGTACTGGGCCGACATTTCGCCCACCGGCGCCGGGAAGATCGGCGTCGCCGCACCCGGATTGTTCGGGACCCAACGACCGCCCTCGTCGCCGTTCCAGTACTGGTACTTGGTCAGGTCGGGCAACTGGTTCGGTGGAACCCGCGACAGGAAGGCCGCGCCGCCGCGACCCGACGGCGTCCCGAACTGGTAGATGTAGCCGTCCTTGCCCTTCAAGAAGGCGCCCATCTGGAAGTTCTCGTTTCCAGGCGTAAACCCGGCTCCCGGAATGGCATCCGCGGACGCCGTGCGGATCGTGGTGGGGAAGATCCCCCAGTTCTGGCCGTTGTCGTTGGACCGCGCGATCGCCGAATAGTTCGTTGTCCATTCGCCGTCACGGCCCCACTGGCGGATGGACATGTAGCTCATGTACTGGGTTCTGCCCATCGACATCGCCCCGGTCGGAATGATTCCCGTCTCGTGCGCGGCCTTGTGGATGGTGTTGACGACCTGTTTGGAGAGCCCGGGCGCCCACACCGGCGAGCCGGAATACTTGTCGTTCGGCACGCCGTCGGCGATGTGGATTCCCTTGGACAGATCGCGATCGTTGCTGCGGAACAGGGTGTTGTAGCGCCACTGCTGGCCGTGCACCTTGCAGTAGCCGAAGGTGTCACCGAAGGCCATCAGCACCTGGCGGTTGACGGGATCGCCGTTGTCCCAGGCAATCCCGAGGTCGGTGCCGGAGATGCCGAAACGTTGCAGCGTTTTGTTGGGGCCGTCCGGCCCGGTGACCCAGTCGACGAGGGACGTCGGGGCGCCCGCGATCGACGGAGGCGGCGGGCCCGGCTCGGGTTGCGGCTGCGGCACCGGGGCGGCGTTCGGCCGTAGCGGATTGGCGTTCGGCATTTGCGGGACCGCGGGCGCGGGCGGGTTGGGAGCCGGCGGCAGGACCTCGGCTTGCTGTTGCAGCGGCGCGGAGGGTCCGGGTCCCGGCGTCGGCCCCTCGGCTCGCGGATGGACCGGCGCGGAGTAGCGCTGCCCCGGCGTCGCCGGCTTGAGCAACGACGAGATCAGCGGACCCAGCCTCGGCAGCGGCGCCTGGTCATTCGTGTGACTGGGCCTGCGCCCAGTCGGCGGCTGCACGACCGGCTGAGGCGCGGGCATCGCCGGCTGCGCGGCGGGAGGGTCGACGTTTGCCTCGGGGGCACCACACGGCGTGGCGTGGGCGGTAGGCGCGGGCCCCACCACGAGGACGAATCCGACAGCGGCCGCCGACGCCATCGATAGCGACACACTTCGAAGAATCGCCGACATGTAACACCTTTCGAGGGGTAGGACACCGCGCTGACGTCCGTAGTTGGCTCATGTGACGATAGTGATCTGCGGGGCATATGTGACCAACGATGAGCCGATAGGTATGCATCCGTGACCGTGTCGCAACGCGGCAGTCGCCGCCCCGACTTCCCTCGCGTGGCATTAGCTGGAAGCAACATGCAAGCTGTTAATCGGCGTTTCTGATTTTGCCAACGCTGCCACTGGCTGGGTCGGGTGTCGACCCGGAAGATGTCACGATGGACCGCAGACCGACCCGCCCCGGGGGGTGAGCCCGCCCCGGGCCTTTCACCCGGTCGCCAAGAGCCGGTCGCGTCCGCACAAGTGGCCGCCGGCCCCCGCGGGGTCGTCGCCGGCCGGGGGTTGACGTCGCGGCTACTTTGCTGGGACGGCCGCAAAACGAACGGCCGACGGGTGCGCATATCGGCTTACACCGCAGCCTCGTGCGACGCCACGATGCGGGGTGGCCGCTTCGCGGTGGGACTGGCCGCACGACGGCGCAACCCCACCACATCGCCGCAGCTCAGACTTCCGGCCGACCGCCTGCCCGAGTGCCCCGCGCGCACCCGGAAAAGGTGAATCGACGTTAACCGGACCCGGCGCCGTCGGCGGCCCGGCATCAACGAGACGTCAAATAGATTGAGGCCGCATGTTTGTCGGCACCGCTGGGGGGCAATGATCCAACAGTAGGCGAGTGCGTCGGCCGGCCTTCGCGCCCGCCTAGGTCCCGTCGGTTCAGCCCGAGAGCCGACGGGGCCGCCCTCTTTGGACCAGCCAGGGACCCGCGCCGGCCCGCCGATAGGCCTCAACAACCGCCCCGCCCGGGAGTACCGTCGGCGTATGGATCGCTCCTCCGGTGTGTGGATTCTCGGCGGTTACCAAAGCGATTTTGCTCGCAACCTCACCAGGGAAGGCCACGACTTCGCCGCGCTGACCGCCGAGGTCGTCGACGCGACGCTGGCAACGGCCAAGCTGGACGCGGCCGGCATCGAAGTGGTGCACGTCGGCAACGCCTTCGGCGAGATGTTCGCCCGGCAGGGCCACCTCGGGGCGATGCCCGCCACGGTCTGCGACGGCCTCTGGGACACCCCGGCGTCGCGCCACGAAGCCGCCTGCGCCTCCGGCAGCGTGGCGGCGCTGGCGGCGATGGCCGATCTACGGTCGGGCGCCTACGACACCGCGCTGGTGGTGGGCATCGAGCTCGAGAAAACGGTCCCGGGCGACACCGCCGCGCAGCATCTGGGGGCCGCGGCATGGACCGGTCACGAGGGGGCCGACGCGCGCTACCTGTGGCCGTCCATGTTCGCCCGGGTGGCCGACGAGTACGACCGCCGGTACGGACTGGACGACGCGCACCTGCGGGCCATCGCCCAGCTCAACTTCGCCAACGCCCGCCGCAACCCCAACGCCCAGACCCGCGGGTGGACCGTCCCCGATCCCATCACCGACGACGACGACGCCAACCCGATCACCGAGGGCCGGCTGCGACGCTTCGACTGCAGCCAAATGACCGACGGCGGCGCGGGATTGGTGCTCGTCAACGACGCCTACCTGCGCAACCACCCCGACGCGCGCCCGATCGGCCGGATCGAGGGCTGGGGTCATCGCACCGTCGGGCTGGGGCTGCAGCAGAAACTGGACCGTGCCGGCGACGATCTCTACGTGTTGCCGCATGTGCGGGCGGCGGTGCTCGACGCGCTGCGCCGGGCGGGGCGCGGCCTCGACGACATCGACGGGTTCGAGGTGCACGACTGCTTCACTCCCAGCGAGTACTTGGCCATCGACCACATCGGGTTGACCGGCCCGGGCGAGTCATGGAAGGCGATCGAAAACGGCGAGATCGAGATCGGGGGGAGGCTGCCGATCAATCCCAGCGGCGGGTTGATCGGTGGCGGGCATCCGGTGGGCGCCTCCGGGGTGCGGATGCTGCTCGACGCGGCCAAGCAGGTCAGCGGCGCCGCCGGCGACTATCAGGTCGACGGTGCGCAAACCTTCGGGACCCTCAATTTCGGCGGCAGCACCGCCACCACCGTGAGTTTCGTTGTCAGCAAAGGCGGTTGAGATGGACTTGCCAAAAGATATAGCGATCGTCGGCAAGTTCCTGTCCACCCTTCCCGAGGACGACGACCACCCCTACCGGACGGGCCCGTGGCGTCCCCAGACCACCGAGTGGGACGCCGACGACCTGGCCGCGGTCGAGGGTGAGATCCCGGGCGACCTGGACGGCGTCTATCTGCGCAACACCGAGAACCCGCTGCACCCCGCGTTCAAGACCTATCACCCCTTCGACGGCGACGGCATGCTGCACGTGGTCGGCTTCCGCGACGGAAAGGCCTTCTACCGCAACCGTTTTATCCGCACCGACGGATTCCTGGCCGAGAACGAGGCCGGCGGGCCGCTGTGGCCGGGGCTGGCCGAGCCCGTGCAACTGGCGCAGCAAGGCTGGGGCGCGCGAACGCGGATGAAGGACGCGTCGAGCACCGACGTCATCGTGCATCGCGGCGTCGCGCTGAGCAGTTTCTACCAGTGCGGCGACCTGTACCGAATCGACCCGTATTCGGGTGACACGCTCGGCAAGGAGTCCTGGAACGGGCGCTTCCCGACCGCGTGGGGCGTGTCCGCACACCCCAAGGTAGACAACGCAACCGGTGAACTGCTGTTCTTCAACTACAGCAAGCAAGACCCGTACATGCATTACGGTGTCGTCGACGAGCGCAACGAACTGACTCACTACGTCGACATCCCGCTGCCCGGTCCGCGCCTCCCCCACGACATGGCGTTCACCGAAAACTACGCCATTCTCAACGATTTCCCGTTGTTCTGGGATCCTCAGCTGCTCGAGCACGACGTGCACCTGCCGCGCTTCCACCCCGACATCCCGTCGCGGTTCGCGGTGATCCCGCGCCGCGGCGGGACCGAGGACATTCGCTGGTTCGAGGCCGACCCCACGTTCGTGCTGCACTTCACCAACGCCTACGAGGATGGCGACGAGATCGTGCTCGACGGCTTCTTCGAAGGCGACCCGTCCCCGCTCGATACCGGTGGAACCAAGTGGGACAAACTGTTCCGCTTCTTAGCCCTGGATCGCCTGCAGGCACGCCTGCACCGGTGGCGTTTCAACCTGGTCACCGGCGAGGTGCGCGAAGAGCGGCTCTTCGAATCCGTCACCGAGTTCGGCACCATCAACCCCGGCTACGCGGCCGCCGACTACCGCTACGTCTATGCGGCCACGGGCAAGCCGGGTTGGTTCCTGTTCGACGGCCTGGTCAAACACGACCTGCGCACCGGAACCGAGGAGCGGTTCTCGTTCGGGGACGGCGTCTACGGCAGCGAGACCGCGATGGCACCGCGCGTCGGCGGCACCGGCGAAGACGACGGCTACCTGATCACGCTCACCACCGATATGAATACCGACGCCTCGTATTGCCTCGTGTTCGACGCCACCCGCCCCGGCGACGGGCCGGTGTGCAAACTCCCACTGCCGGAACGGATTTCCAGCGGCACCCACTCGACCTGGGCGCCCGGCTCCGAGCTGCGCCGCTGGGACACCGCCGAGTCCGCCGCGGACGCGATCGGACTGTGATGAGCACCGACCAGCACAAGCACCACCGCACGACGCACTGGCCGCCGCAGTTGGCCCCCATCGGCGGCATCCGCTTCGCGCGCCGCTCCTCGCACTTCGCGGAAACGGTGCGGTTCTACCGCGACCTCGTCGGCCTGCCGCTCTACGAGACGTTCGAGGACAGCTACGGCAGCAACGGCGCGATCTTCGGGCTCCCCAGCTGGAACCTCACCATGGAGATCGTGCAGGCCGCCGACGACGTCGCGGTGGACCCCCATGAACAGCTCTGTCTTTATTTTCCGAACCCCCAAGCACAACGAGCCGCACTCGCGCGCCTGCACGACGCGGGCGTCGAACCCGTCGACCAGCACCCGTACTGGGCGGCCACGGGCGCGATCACCTATCGGGATCCCGACGGGCGCGAGATCGTATTCGCGCCCTTCGTGTTCGGCGTCAACGAGCCCGACACCAGCGCCGCTTCGGGGAAGCACGAGTTCCCGTCGGCGTGAGGGCTCAGCGCCGCGGCCGTCCCGAGGCCAACGCCGAGATCACCGCCACGATCGAGCACGCTGCGGCGCACACCGCGCCGCCCGCACCGACGTAGAGGCCGTATTCGGCCGACACCGGCGGGTTGACGTTGAGCTTGTAGTACCACACCGTCAGCGCCACGATCAACAGCGAAATCAGCAGCGCCGCAACCGAAGCGAGCTTCACCGACAATCCTCGGCCCATCATTGCGCCGGCCACCAGCAGGGTCGAGGCCAGCAGCACGATGAGCTGGCCGGCGCCGAACCCCGGGGGCAGTTCCAAGTTGCCGTGGGCGCCTCCGATGGCGTTGGCCCAGCCCCCGCCGTTGACCGCCGTCCTCAGCCACGGCAGCCACGCGCTGGCCGAAACCACCACGGCGAAAAACGCCACCAGCCAACCGGGGCGCAGTCGGCGAGTCATGGTAGCGAGGTTAACCGACTCCGCCGCCGGTCCGCGGCACCGAGCGTCGTCCTAGCGTGGCGGCGCTCGTCGGCTAGGCCTGCAGCGATGACAGGTTGAACGGGGCGCCCGTCGGATCGGTCGCGGCGGCCAGCCGTCCATACGGGGTGTCCTCGGCGTCGCGCACCACAGCGCCGCCGTTGTCGACGATCACTCGCAGGGTCTTGTCGACGTCCTCGGCGCCGAAGAAGGTCACCCAGTTCGACGGGACGGCCTCGGGTAGCAGCGAGGCGCCGTCCATCACGCCGAGCAATTGCTCGTCGCCGAACCACGCTGTGGTGTAGCGGAATTCGTCGGTATCGGACTCGGATTCGGTACGCCAGCCGAGGACGTCGCGGTAGAAGTCGAGGGCCGCACCGTAGTCGCGGGTGGTCAGCTGATGCCAGACGGGGGCGCCGGCCGCTCCGATGATCTCGAAACCGCGGTGCTGCAGCGGCTGCCACAAACCGAACGTCGCGCCGGCGGGGTCGGTCGCCAGGCCCATATGGCCCTTGGCGGGCACCTCCATCGCCATGCAGACCGAACCGCCCGCCCCGGTCACCGCGGCCAGCGTGGTCTGGATGTCGGCGGTGTGGAAATAGGTAACCCAGCGGTCCGGCGCCTCGGCCCCGGCCCGGTTGGCCATGATCCCGGCGACGGGGTGGCCGCCCTTGGCTGCGTTGACATATCCGCCGTACTCGGGCCCGGCGGATTCGAACGTCCAGCCGAAGACCGTGCCGTAGAAATCCTGGGCGCGGGCGACGTCGGACGTGGTCAGATCGATCCAGCATGGGGCGCCCAGCGGGGCGCTGTCACGAATAGGCATGGTGACCTCCTGATGATGTGTCCCCGGAAGAAAGGGGGTTCACACTATCGACCGCGCCCGAGGCGAAAACTCATCGGCGGGCGATCAGCGATGCCCGTTGCTGCTCGGATCGGGCCGGGTGAACACCGTCACGAAGTTCTCCAGCGACTGGTCGATATCGCCGCGCAGTGCGGCGGCGACGATCATGCCGATGGGGCCGAACAGTGCGGGGCCACCGAGGTGCACGTCGAAACTGACGAGGGAGCCGTCCCCTTTGGGCTGGATCTTGGCCATCAGCTTGACCTTGACCCCGCCGACTCCGTCGCCGTTGAGCGTCATGCCCTCGGGTGGCTTGTAGCGCACGACCGTCCATTTGATCCGGTTGGGCATGCCCTTGACCTCGACAATCGACTCGACGACCGAGCCCTTCTCGATCTCGTCGGGCAATGCGCTGCGCCACACCCGGTGGATGGTCAGCCAATCCTTGTACCGGGACAGGTCGGAGGCGTGCTGCCAGGCCACCTCGGGCGGCAGCGGGACATCGATGGATCCGGAAAGCTTGGCCATGGCTCAGTTCTGCTGGTCGCCCGTGTCCGCGGCGCCGGCCGCCTTCTTCGCCTGCTCCTGCACCTGGTGAATGGTGTCGGAGTATTTGCCCTGCGTCTTTTCGTCGACGAACTCGCCTGCCTTGTCGATGGCCGTCTCGACCTTGTCGGCGTTCTGCCACAACAGATCCTTGGCCTTGTCCAGGAATCCCATGTGCCCTCCCTTTTTCCGGCATCGTACTTGCCCGGTGAAACCGGCCGGCGCCGAGTTCGCTGTGCTCAGCGCCACAGCCGCGGCTGCACGCCCAGCATCCTGGCGCGGATCCACCACATGGCCTCGACCGCGGCTACGCCCAGCAGACCGATCCCCAGCGCGGTCGCGGTCACCGTGACATTGGACGGATCCAGCAGGAACTGCTTGCGGGCCAGGGGGAGGCTGAAGATCACCACATACGCCAGGCCCGAGACGATTACGAGCGCCACCCGCCACCACTGGTAGGGCCGTGCGACCACCGCGAGCACCCACAGGGCCGTCATGAGCAAGGTGATCAGGGCCGCGGTCGACGCCTGATCCTGTTGCTGGAAGCCGGCGTGCCGGCCAGGGTAGGCGGCCAGGTACGACGCGAAGGTCGCGGTGCCGACGATCAGCCCGGACGGCAGCGCCGAGCTCAGCACCCGGCGCACGAAACCGGGCTCGGCGCGCTCGATGTTGGGCGCCAGGGACAGGATGAACGACGGTATTCCGATGGTGAACCACGCCGCGATGGTGACGTGGATCGGCTGGAACGGATACAGCAACGGATCGGCTTTCAACGCTTTGGAAAACAGGCATTCGATGCCCACCAACAACGCCAGCAGCACCGAGTACACCGTCTTGGTCAGGAACAGGTTGGCGACCCGCTCGATGTTGCCGATCACGCGTCGGCCCTCGCCGACCACGTACGGTAGCGTGGCAAACCTGTTGTCCAGCAGGACGATCTGTGCGACGGCACGGGAAGCCGGGCTGCCGGCCCCCATCGCGACGCCGATATCGGCGTCCTTGAGGGCCAGGACGTCGTTGACGCCGTCGCCGGTCATCGCGACCGTGTGCCCGCGCGATTGCAGGGCGTGTACGACGGCGCGCTTCTGATCGGGACGCACCCGGCCGAAGGTGGTGTGGGTGTCCAGCGCGTCGGCCAATTGCGCGGGGTCCGAGGGGAGTTGGCGCGCATCCATCGTCTCGCCGCGCAACCCGAGCTTGTCGGCGACGGCGCCGACAGAAACGGCGTTGTCCCCGGACAACACCTTGACCGAAACACCCTGATCGGCAAAGTATTCCAGCGTCTCGTGGGCGTCAGGTCGGACCTTCTGTTCGAGCACCACCAGCGCGACCGGGGTGACGTCCCCCGGTGCGCTGGGGTGGTCGACGGCCACGTCGGCGGCGCCCACCAGCAGGACCCGCAAGCCCTGCGACCCGATCCGCTCGGCCTGTTCGGCCGCCGCCGACGCCGGCTCGAGCAACACGTCGGGCGCCCCCATCACCCAGTCGCCGTGCCCTTCGAAGGACACCCCGCTCCACTTGGTGGCGGACTTGAAAGGTGCTGTCGCCGTGGCGGTCCAGCCCGGCGACTCGTGATAGGTCTCGGCGATCGCGCGCACGCTCGCGTTGGGTCGCGGGTCGGCGGCGGCCAACGCCGCCAGCACGTCGCCGATCCGATCGCGGTGCGCGTCCTCGTCGAGCTCGTCCACCCGGGCGACCCGCATGCCGCTTTCGGTCAGGGTGCCCGTCTTGTCGGCGCAGACCACGTCGACCCGCGCGAGCCCCTCGATGGCGGGCAGCTCCTGCACCAGGCAGCGGCGCTGGCCCAGCCGGACCACCCCGACCGCGAACGCGACCGACGTCAGCAGCACCAGCCCTTCGGGCACCATCGGCACCAGGGCGCCCACCGTCCGCAGCACGGACTCCTGCCAGCCCGCGTGCGTGGTGAACAGCTGGGTGTAGATCGTCAGCAGGCCGGCCGGCACCAGAAGGTAGGTGATGAACTGCAGGATGCGGTTGATGCCGTTGCGCAGTTCGGATTTCACCAACGTGAACTTGCTGGCTTCCTCGGCGAGTTTGGCCGCGTAGGCGTCCGGGCCGACCTTGGTGGCCCGGTAGGCGCCGGCGCCCGCAACGACGAAACTGCCCGACATCACCGCGTCGCCGACGGCCTTGGCGATCGGGTCGGCCTCACCGGTCAGCAGCGACTCGTCGACCTCCAGGTTCGCCTCTTCGATGATCTCTCCGTCGACGACGACCTGATCGCCGGGCCCGAGCTCGATGATGTCGTCGAGCACCACCTCCTCGGGCGGGACCGCACGCGTCCCGGATCGCCTGCGCACCACGGGTTTCGCCTGACCCACGATCGCGAGCTTGTCCAGCGTCTGCTTGGCCCGGATCTCCTGGACCATGCCGACGACGCTGTTGGCGATGATCAACAGTCCGAACATCCCGTTGATCAGCGAGCCGGTCGCCAGCACGATCAGCAGCAACACTCCCAGGATCGCGTTGATCCGGGTGAACACGTTGGCCCGCACGATATCGGTGATGCTGCGCGTCGCCCGTTTCCGCACGGCGTTGCTCTGGCCGTCGGAGACCCGCTGCGCCACCTCGGCGTCGGTCAGGCCGGTGATCAGTGAGGAGCTCATCGGGTGAAGGTCCCCAGCTTCTCGGTGTCGTAGTACTCCAGATTCAGGGTGTCGTTGGAGAAGACCGCTTTGGAAATCGTTCCGGGTGGGGCGTTTTCGTCGGTCAGCGGGAAGGTGAAGGTGTCGCCGTCCCAATGGGTGAGGGCGACCGTGTGGTTTTTCGGGCCCATCGCCAAGTGCAGGGCGCCGTCGTGTTCGGTCACGACGGCCGGGCCCCAGTAGTCGCTGGCGTACACGCCTGCATAGTCGCGAAGCGGCTTGGCCGGGGCGGGATTGGGTGGGGGCTGCTTGCCGACCAGCGAGCCCACCGGATTGTTCAGCCAGCCGATCGCCTTCTGGTACAAGGGACCCCAGTCCTCGCGGATCTGGCCGTATTGGACGAGGTCCATGAATTCGGCGGTCAGGGTTTCCGGGATGCCGTAGGGCGCGCCGTTGGTCAGCGCGATGATGCCCACGTCTTCCGAGGGCATCACCACGAAGTTCGTCGCCGCCCCCAAAGCGAAAGCGCCGGAATGGCTGTATTCGGTGCGGCCCGAGGAATCGACCGACGCGTTGAAGCCGTATCCGTAGAACCCGGTGCGCGCCTTGGGCGTCGTCGCGGGTGTCGACACCGTCTGCGGACTGATGGCCGGCAACAGGTCTTCAGGCGCGGCGATCCGCCGCCCGTCGTGAGTCCCGTTGCCCAGCAACATCATCAGCCAACGGGCCATGTCGTTGACCGATGAGCTGACGCCGCCCGCGGGTGACTGGGGATCGGGATCACGCTGGAAGCGGGCCTCCCACTTGTCGGCGACCTTGACGTGGTTGACCGCGTGGTTGGGCCGGGCGAGGAAGTCGGCGAAGCGTGAGCTCGTCGACGTCATTTTTAGCGGGCGGTAGAGCGCCTCGTCGGACAGGTCCTCCCATGACTTGCCGGCCGCGGCCGCCACGGCCTCCGCGCCGGCGGTGATCCCATAGTTGGTGTAGGCGTAGCTGATCCGGAAGGGTGCCAGCGGCAGATACCTGAGTCGCTCGAGGGTCTGACGACGGTCGTAGCCCAGGTCTTCGAGTTTGTCGCCCGCGTGATCGGGCAGCCCGGAGCGATGCGAATACACGTCGGCGACGGTCACATGGCTACTGACATAGGGATCGCCGAGCGTGAACCAGGGCAACTTGGCGGCCACTGGGGTGTCCCAGGCGACGACGTGATCGCTGACCTCGTGCGCGATCACCGTCGCGCCAACCGATTTGGACACCGAGGCCAGCTGGAAGACGGTGTCGGCGTCCACCTTGTTACCTTGCCCCTCGCCCTTGCTCACATCCTTGACACCGAAGCCCTTGGCGTACAACACTTTCCCGCCGTGGACAACGGCGACCGCCATTCCCGGCACGCCGGTGTTCTTCATCAGGTCGCCGACCAGGCCGTCGATCTTGGCGACGGCATCGTCGATGCGGCCGGCAGGAATCGCCACGCCGGCCACTTGGTTGGGCGGGACGTCAGACAGTGTGGACGGGGCCCCGGCGGTCGGCTGCGCGGAGCCGCATCCCGTCAATCCGAGCAGCACCGAGATGGCAGCGACTGCGCGTTTGGTCATGGCGCACTCTAACGCGGTGGGGTTGCCGGACTCCGGAATCAGAGCTGCCACCACGGGTTCGATTTCACCGGGGCCGCGAGATCAATGCGCTGGCCCGGCACCGGAACCGCCACGTTCACCTGCTCGGGCTCCGCGGCGGCGAGCAGCCGCTCGACCGGTTCGGCCCACGGGTGCGGGGCCAACCGGAAGGTGCCCCAGTGGATCGGCACCAACAGCCCCCCGTCGGTGACGTCCAGGTGCGCCCGCAGCGCCTCCTCGGGGTTCATGTGCACGTCGGGCCACGCCGTGTTGTACGCCCCGATGGGCAGCAGGGTCAGGTCGAACGGTCCGTGGTCGGCGCCGATCTGCGCGAAGCTCTTCGTGTACCCGGTGTCGCCGCCGAAGTACGCGCGATGGGTCGGCCCGCGAAAGACCCACGACGCCCACAGCGTCGTGTTGCGATCCAGGAAGCGCCCCGAAAAATGCCGCGCCGGCACGCACACCACGGTGAGCTCGTCGACCGTCGCGCTCTGGTGCCAATCGAGCTCGACGACGCGGTGCTCGGGTATCCCCCACCTGCGCAGGTGGGCGCCGACACCGAGCGGAACGAAGAACGGGGACCGCTGCGTGCGGGCCAACGCCCGAATCGTGTCGATGTCGAGGTGGTCGTAGTGATCGTGGCTGATCACCACCGCGTCGACGGCGGGCAACCCCTCGAGTTGAATCGGCGGCGGGTGCAGCCGCTGCGGCCCGACGACGTCCGACGGCGAACACCGGTCGCTCCACACCGGATCGGTGAGCACCCGGTAGCCGTCGATTTCCACCAGCGCCGTGGAGTGGCCGAACCAGCTGACGGCCAGCCCGCTCGGATCCGCGCGGAAGACCCCGGGGGCCGTCAGCGGGATCGGCCCGCGCGGCCGGCTTCCACCTCGGTTGCCCACCAGCTCCCACGCGATGAGCCGCAGTTGCTCGCGGTCCATCTTGGTTTCCGAGGCGGGCTCGAGGTTGACGAAGACGCCGTCGCGACAGTTCGGGGACCCCGCGGTCGCCGCGGCGATCGATGCGGGGTGGGCGCCGAGGGCGTCCGGCGCGCCGTGCAGCGCGCGCAGCAGCCAACCCCCGCCCGCCAGCGACGCCGTGCCGGCGATCAGCCGTAGCGTCCCCCGCATGGCTCGTCAGGCCCCCTGGAACTTCGGTGGCCGCTTCTCGATGCGCGCGACCTGGGCCTCGATGACGTCCTGGCTGCCCCACGCCTTGTCGAAAAGCTCCTTGTGCACCGGGCCGGCCTCCTCGATGGCGCCGTCGTCATTGAGCACCCGCTTGGCGTGCTGGATCGCCAGCGGGGCCAGGCCGGCGATCTCGGCGGCCCAGGCCTGGGCGTCGGACAGCGTCCCGATGCGGTTGGCCATCCCGGTCTGCAGGGCCACGTCGGCCGTCAGCTTTTCGGCGGCCAGCAGCATCGCGCGGGCCCGGCCGTGACCGACCAGTGAAGCCAGGCGCCGGATGCTCCAGTTGTCAAGGGCCAGACCATATTTCGATGTGGGGAATTGGAAGAAGGCGTCCGGCGCGACGACCCGGAGATCGCATTGCATGGCCAGCTGCAGGCCCGCGCCGATGGCGGGGCCGTTGATGGCGCCGATCACCGGGATGAGGGTGGCGTCCAAGACCCTGTGCAGCTCGATGAGGCGGTCGGGATAGTCGGCGGCGAAGGCGTCACCGCTCAGGTCCGCGCCGGCGCAGAACACCGCGCCCTGCCCGGTCAGCACGATCGCCCGGGTGGAGCCGTCGCCCGCCTTCAGCACCGCCTCGCGCAGCTCCTCGACGAGCTGGGAATTCAAGGCGTTGCGGCGCTCGGGGCGCTGCAACTCGATGGTCAAAACCGCTTCGGCCTGGCTGACACCGATCATGGCAGCCACCCTATATAGCCTCATATAGCCTCGTCACGTGAGTCGTATCACGGCTGGTCAACTACGCGACGCGGTCCTGGACGAGAATTCCTTCATCCGCTGGGACAGCGAGCCGCTCGCCGTGCCGGCCAGCGCCGCCTATGCGCGAGAGCTGGCCGATGCCCGCGCCGCGACGGGCCTGGACGAATCGGTGCTGACCGGCGAAGGGCGCATCTTCGGGCGCCGGGTCGCGGTGGTGGTCTGCGAATTCGGCTTTCTGGGTGGCTCGATCGGGGTGGCCGCCGCCGAACGGATCACCACGGCGGTGCAGCGGGCGACCGCCGAGGGGCTGCCGCTACTGGCCTCGCCGAGCTCCGGCGGCACCCGCATGCAAGAGGGCACGGTCGCGTTCCTGCAGATGGTGAAGATCGCCGCGGCCGTCCGGCTGCACACCCGGGCTCACCTGCCCTACCTGGTCTATCTGCGCAATCCGACCACCGGTGGGGTCTTCGCGTCGTGGGGCTCGCTGGGCCACGTCACGCTCGCCGAACCGGGCGCGTTGATCGGCTTCCTCGGACCTCGCGTGTACCAGCTGCTCTACGGCGAACCGTTCCCCGAGGGCGTCCAGACCGCGGAGAACCTGCAGCGGCACGGCGTGATCGACGACGTCATCCCGCTCGACGAGCTGCGCCCGACGCTGGACCGCGCGATGACCGTCATCGCCGACCCGCCCGGGCCGCTGCCCACGCCGCCACCACCCGAACCGGCACCCGACGTCGCGGCGTGGGATTCGGTGGTGGCATCGCGGCGTCCGGACCGGCCGGGCGTCGGACTTCTGTTGCGGCACGGCGCAACCGACCAGGTGCTGTTGTCGGGGACCGGCCGGGGAGAGGCGGCGACGACGCTGTTGGCGCTGGCCCGATTCGCCGGTCAGCCGGTGGTGGTGCTCGGCCAGCGGCGGATAGCGGGCGGCAGGGCGAGCACCGTGGGCCCCGCGTCGTTGCGCGAGGCCCGGCGCGGCATGGCGCTGGCCGCCGAGTTGCGCCTGCCGCTGGTGCTGGTGATCGACACGGCGGGGCCGGCGCTGTCGGCCGACGCCGAACAGGGCGGGCTCGCCGGGCAGATCGCCCAGTGCCTGGCCGAGCTGGTGACCCTGGACACCCCGACGGTCTCCGTGCTGCTGGGCCAGGGCAGCGGCGGGCCGGCGCTGGCGATGGTGCCGGCCGATCGGGTGTTGGCCGCGCTGCACGGCTGGCTGGCGCCGCTACCGCCGGAAGGCGCGAGCGCGATCGTCTTCCGCGACACCGATCACGCCGCCGAACTTGCCGCCGCACAAGGCATTCGGTCGACCGACCTGTTGGCGTCCGGGATCGTCGACGTCGTCGTCGCGGAACATCCCGATGCCGCCGACGAGCCCGTCGAGTTCTCGCGGCGACTGTCACGCGCCATCGCGGCCGAGGTGCAGGCGCTGCGCGGGATACCCGCCTCCGAGCGGCTGGCCGCCCGGCTGCAGCGCTACCGCAACATCGGTCTGCCCTGAAACGCTGGCGCCTTCGCCGCGACACGTAACTCAGACACAAGAATCGCCGACGCGCGCGTGCGTGGTTTATGTCTGGCCAACCCAACAGCGACACGTCGCGTCTTACGCGCATGGACGGACCCATCGTCGGCAGCGAGGCCCTGCGACAGCGCAAACTGACCCGGTATCAGCTGAGGACCGAGTTTCGCGCGATCTATCCCGACATCTACCTGGCGCGTCACGTGGCGCCCTCGCTCCGAATGCGGTCGGAAGCGGCGTGGCTATGGACGCGGCGACGCGGTGTGCTCGCTGGGCTGGCCGCGGCGGCGCTGCACGGCGCGAATTGGATCGACGAGGACGAACCGGTCGAATTGATCTGGAGTAATCAACACGCCCCTATGGGCATAGTGACCCGCAATCAGCGGTTGCGAGACAATGAAATCACGTGTGTCGCAGGGCTTCCGGTGACCACGGTTGCGCGGACGGCATTTGACTTGAGCTGTCGTCTCCCCACCGGAGAAGCGGTGGCCCGCCTCGACGCGCTGATGCGCGCCACGCCCTTTTCCGTCGAGGATGTTTTGCTGGTGACCAAGGGACACCCGCGTGCTCGCGGCCTTCGGCGGCTACGGGAGGCACTTCCCTTGGTCGATCCAGGCGCGGCATCGCCCAAGGAAACCTGGCTGCGCTTGCTGATCGTCAACGCGGGGCTGCCCACTCCCGAGACTCAGATACCGGTGGTCATGCATTACCGGACCGTGGCACTGCTCGACATGGGCTGGGAGCGGTTCAAGGTAGCGGTCGAATACGACGGGGACCAACACCGCACCATGCGGCGCCAATATGTGCGGGATCTCCGGCGACTCAGCGCGTTGCAGGATTGCGGGTGGATCGTTATCAGGGTCATTGTCGAGGACCGACCAGAAGCCGTTATCGGAAAAATTCGCGAGGCGCTGCACCGCCGCGGATACCGCGACACGTAACTCAGACACCAGAATCGCCGACGCGCGCGTGCCTGGTTTATGTCTGGCCGTGACGCGGACCGGCCGAGGCGAAGCGCGCCTAGCCCCGCGACGGTGGTGCCTCCCGCATCCATAGGCGGCAATCAGGCAAGATGGGCGGCATGGACACAGGAGCTAGCTCACCTCGGGTCTTGGTCGTCGACGACGACTCCGATGTGCTCGCGTCGCTGGAACGTGGCCTGCGCCTGTCCGGGTTCGAGGTGTCGACCGCGGTCGACGGCGCCGAGGCGTTGCGCAGCGCCACCGAAACGCGGCCGGACGCGATCGTGCTCGACATCAACATGCCGGTGCTGGACGGGGTCAGCGTCGTCACCGCGCTGCGCGCCATGGACAACGACGTCCCGGTCTGCGTGCTCTCCGCCCGCAGCTCGGTCGACGACCGGGTGGCGGGCCTGGAGGCCGGCGCCGACGATTACCTGGTCAAACCGTTCGTGCTGGCCGAGCTGGTCGCGCGGGTCAAAGCGCTGCTGCGCCGCCGCGGCGCCACCGCCACCTCCTCGTCGGAGACCATCACGGTGGGACCGCTGGAAGTCGACATCCCCGGCCGGCGGGCTCGCGTCAACGGCGTCGACGTCGACCTGACCAAGCGGGAATTCGACCTGCTGGCGGTGCTGGCCGAACACAAGACCGCGGTCCTGTCCCGTGCGCAGCTACTCGAGCTGGTATGGGGCTATGACTTTGCCGCCGACACCAACGTCGTCGACGTCTTCATCGGATACCTGCGCCGCAAGCTCGAGGCCCACGGCGGGCCCCGGCTGCTGCACACCGTGCGCGGAGTGGGATTCGTGCTGCGCATGCAGTAACCCGGTCGAGCGGCCATGAACTTCCTGTCCCGGATCCTGACCCGTACGCCGTCGCTACGGGCCCGGGTCGCGGTCGCGACGGCGATCGGCACCGCGATCGTGGTGGTGATCGCGGGGGCGGTCGTGTGGTTCGGCATCACCAGCGCCTGGAAGGAGCGGCTGGACCGCCGCCTGGACGAGGCGGCCGGTTTCGCCATCCCCTTCCTGCCCCGGGGCCTCGACGACATCCCGCGCGCACCCCACGACCAGGACACCGTGATCACCGTCCGGCGCGACGGCCAGGTCAAGTCCAACTCGGACGTCACACTGCCGCCGCTGGAGGTGGGGTATGCAGACACCTACATCAACGGGGTGCGCTATCGCGTCCGAACCTTGGAGGTCGCCACGCCGCAGCCGGCGACGGTGGCAGTGGGCGCGACGTACTACGACACGATCGCCCAGACCAACAACCTGCATCGCCGGGTGATCCTGATCTGTGCGCTGTCGATCGGCGCGGCGGCGGTGTTCGCTTGGCTCCTGGCGGCTTTCGCGGTGCGGCCGTTCAAACGCCTGGCCCAGCAAGCCCGTTCGATCGACGCCGACGAACGGCCGCAAGTGGCGGTGCGCGGTGCCACCGAGGCGGTCGAGATCGCCGAGGCCATGCGGGGCATGCTGCAGCGCATCTGGACCGAGCAGGACCGGACCAAGGATGCGCTCGCGTCTGCGCGCGACTTCGCCGCCGTGTCCTCGCACGAGCTGCGCACCCCCCTGACCGCGATGCGCACCAACCTCGAAGTGCTCTCCACCCTGGACATGCCGGACGAACAACGCAAAGAGGTGCTGGGCGACGTCATCCGCACGCAGTCGCGCATCGAGGCCACGCTGACCGCCCTCGAGCGCCTGGCCCAGGGCGAGCTGTCGACGTCCGACGATCACGTGCCGGTCGACATCACCGAGCTGCTCGACCGCGCCGCCCACGACGCCACCCGCGTCTACCCCGGGGTCGACGTCTCACTGGTGCCCTCGCCCACCTGCATCATCGTCGGGCTGCCGGCCGGCTTGCGCCTCGCGGTCGACAACGCGATCGCCAATGCCGTCAAGCATGGCGGCGCCACCCGCGTCGAGCTGTCGGCGGTCAGCTCCCGCGCCGGCGTGGAGATCGCCATCGACGACAACGGGCGCGGCGTCCCGGAGGACGAGCGCCAGGTGGTGTTCGCGCGGTTCTCCCGCGGATCGACGGCCTCGCATTCCGGGTCGGGCCTGGGATTGGCCTTGGTAGCCCAGCAGGCCGAGCTGCACGGCGGGACTGCCGAGCTGGAAAGCAGCCCGCTGGGCGGTGCGCGGCTGGTGCTGCGACTACCCGGACCCAGTTAGCCGCGGGCCGTCGGCGGCTATCCGCCCCCTCCCGAGTCGGGCAGACTGGAGCGATGGCCAACGGCAGCAAACCCACCGACAACGACACCCTGGCACACATCCGCGAACTGGTCGCCGAAGAAAAAGCGCTGCGGGCCCAACTGCAGCGCGGTGACATCGACACGTCGGAGGAACATGACCGCCTTCGGCGCATGGAGATCGAACTCGACCAGTGCTGGGATCTGCTGCGGCAGCGCCGGGCGCTCCGCGAGAGCGGCGGCGACCCGCGCGAGGCGGAGGTGCGGCCGCCCGACGAGGTCGAGGGCTACCTGAGCTGAGCGGCCACGCGGACGCCGACGACGCGGTGGACGTCGCCGTCGTCGGGGGCGGGCACAACGGCCTCGTCGCGGCGGCCTACCTCGCGCGGGCCGGCCTGCGGGTGCGCCTGCTGGAACGGCTGGAACAGACCGGCGGGGCCGCGATCTCGGCGCAACCCTTCGACGGGGTCGGCGTCCGGCTGTCGCGCTACTCCTATCTGGTCAGCCTGCTACCGAGCCGCATCGTCGAGGACCTGGGCGCCGGGATTCGGCTGGCCCGGCGTCCCTATTCGTCGTACACGCCCGACCCCGCCACCGGCGGCCGCAGCGGGCTGCTGATCGGGGCGCCCGGTAACACCTTCGCCGCCATCGGCGCGGCCGACGACGCCCAGGGCTTCGCGGACTTCTACCAGCGCTGCCGGCTGGTGACCGAGCGGCTGTGGCCGACGCTGCTCGAACCGCTGCGCAGCCGCGAGCAGGCCCGCCGCCACGTACTGGAAAGCAACGACCGCCGCGCGGCGGCCGCCTGGGAAGCCCTGATCGAGGAACCGGTCGGCGAGGCCATCACCGACGCGGTGGGCAACGACCTGGTTCGCGGGGTGATGGCCACGGACGCCCTCATCGGCACCTTCGCGCGCCTCGACGATGAGTCGTTGACGCAGAACGTCTGCTTCCTGTACCACGTGCTCGGCGGCGGCACCGGGGACTGGGACGTCCCGATCGGCGGGATGGGCGCGCTGACCACCGCCCTGGCCGCGGCCGCCGTCGGCCACGGTGCCGAAATTATCAGCGGCGCAGAGGTTTACGCGCTCGACCCGAGCGGCGAAGTGCGCTATCGCAGCGGCGGCCATGAGCGCCGGGTCCGGGCCCGGTTCGTCCTCGCCGGCGTCACGCCCACCGTGCTGGCCGGGCTGCTCGGCGACGAACCGCCACCGGCGGACGGCGGCGCGCAGGTCAAGGTGAACATGGTGCTGCGGCGCCTGCCCCGCCTACGCGACCGGGGCGTCACACCCGACCAGGCCTTCGCCGGCACGTTCCACGTCAACGAGACCTGGACGCAACTGGATACGGCCTATACCCAGGCGGCCGCGGGGCAACCGCCGAATCCCCTGCCGTGCGAAGCGTATTGCCACTCCCTGACCGATCCCAGCATCCTGTCCGATGACCAGCGCCGCTCGGGCGCCCAGACGATGACGGTGTTCGGCCTGCACACCCCGCACGCGCTGTTCGGCGACGCCGACCCGGACGCGCTGCGCGATCGGCTCACCGACAAGGTGCTGGGATCGCTGAATGCTGTTCTGGCCGAACCGATTCAAGAACTGCTGCTGCACGATGCGCAGGGGCGCCCGTGCATCGAGACGACGACCACATCAGATCTCGAGCGCACCCTCGGCATGAGCGGCGGCAACATTTTCCACGGCGGGCTGTCGTGGCCGTTCGCCGATGACGACGATCCGCTGGACACCCCGGCGAGGCAGTGGGGCGTGGCCACCGCTCACGAACGAATCATGTTGTGCGGCTCGGGCGCTCGCCGCGGTGGGGCGGTGTCGGGCATCGGCGGGCACAACGCGGCGATGGCAGTGCTCGCCTCCCTCGCGACCAGGCAGAGAATCGCGTAAATCCCGCCGCCCGCAGGCGATTCTGCGTCTGCTCGGCAGGAAACTAGCGCGCGTCGATCGTCGCGTAGTCGCGCTCGGTGTAGCCGGTGTAGATCTGGCGCGGACGGCCGATCTTGCTGTCGCCCTCGTCGTGCATCTCACGCCAGTGCGCGATCCAGCCGGGCATCCGGCCCAGCGCGAACAGCACGGTGAACATCCGGGTCGGGAACCCGAGGGCGCGGTAGATCAGGCCGGTGTAGAAGTCGACGTTGGGGTACAGCTTGCGTTCGACGAAGTAGTCGTCGGTCAGCGCCGCCTCTTCGAGCTCCTTGGCGATGCTGAGCAGGTCGTCGTCGCCGCCGAGCTTGGCCAGGATCTTGTCCGCCTGCTCCTTGACGATGCGGGCCCGCGGGTCGTAGTTCTTGTAGACGCGGTGGCCGAAGCCCATCAGCTTGACGCCGGCCTCGCGGTTCTTCACCTTGCGGACGAATTCACTGACGTTGTCGTCGCTTTCGCGAATCTGCTCGAGCATCTCGAGGACCGCCTGGTTGGCGCCGCCGTGCAGCGGGCCCCACAGCGCGTTGATCCCACCGGAAACGGAGGTGAACAGGTTCGCCTGCGACGACCCGACCAGCCGCACCGTCGACGTCGAGCAGTTCTGTTCGTGGTCGGCGTGCAGGATGAGCAGCATGTCCAGCGCCCGGATGATCTCGGGGTCCGCCTGGTACGGCTCGGCCGGTAGGCCGAACGTCATGCGCAGGAAGTTCTCCACCAGGGTCAGCGAGTTGTCCGGGTAGAGGAACGGCTGACCGACCGACTTCTTGTATGCGTAGGCGGCGATGGTCGGCAGCTTGGCCAACAGCCGGATGGTGGACAACTCGACCTGCTCGTTGTCGGTCGGGTCGAGGGAATCCGGGTAGTACGCCGAGAGCGCGTTGACCGCGCTGGACAGCACCGGCATCGGGTGGGCGTTGCGCGGAAATCCGTCGAAGAACCGCTTCAGGTCCTCGTGCAGCATGGTGTGCAGCTGAATCCGCTTGGTGAACTCGGCCAGCTGCTCCTTGCTGGGCAGCTCACCGTAGATCAGGAGGTAGCTCACCTCGATGAAGGTCGACTTCTCGGCCAGTTGCTCGATCGGGTAGCCGCGGTAACGCAGGATTCCGGCGTCGCCGTCGATGTAGGTGATGGAGCTCTTGCACGACGCGGTGTTGACGAAGCCGTTGTCGAACGTGGTGTAGCCGGTCTTGGACAACAGCGAGCCCAGCGCGATGCCGTCGGCGCCTTCGGTGGCGCTGACGATCTCCAGGTCGGTCTCACCGCCCGGGTACTTCAGAGTGGCGGTGTCGTCGGTGTCGGCCACGAGAACCCCTTCGTGCTTCCGGCTGATATGGCTGCCCCTGACTTGGTGCTTACAGCTGAAGGTAGTCGTTATCGCGACGAGGCGCCCGTCCGGGGTCGGGTCTGGGAACCTTCCTTAAGCTTTCATCAGGTAGCGCGGTGACGATCCCGCCGGTTCGTGACTTTCGCCACTGCGCGCCCGGCGGTCGGCGACGCGTGGCGCGCGGATCCGCCGTGGCGCGGACCACAACAGGTACGGCGCACCGCCGTTGTCCCGGAAAGCGGCGCCCATCACCCCGCCGTGGACATCGGTCCGGCCAACCCGAAGACGTGAGCGGCGTTGTCGTGTAACACCTTTCGCAGCCACACATCGTCGATACCGGGCAGCCGGGTGAGGACCTCGACCGCGTCGACGTAGCCGTACGGGATGTTGGGAAAGTCGCTCCCGAAAAGTATGCGGTCGGCGAGATCACGGAGGCGTCCGTACTCGGCGGGCGGGAAGGGCATGGCCTCCTCGACGAACGGGGTGAACGCCATCGTGGTGTCGAGCCGCACGTCGTCGTAGCGCTCTGCCAGGTCGAGGAAGTCCGTGTACTCGGGCATGCCCAGGTGGGCGATGATCAACCGCAGGTGCGGATGGCGGGCGAGCAGTGCCGCGACGGGCCCGACGCCGGTGTGTTCGCCGGGGACGGGACCCGAGCCGCAGTGGATGATGACGGGGATCGCGGCGTCTTCGATGACGCCCCAGGCGCCATCGAGCAGCGGGTCGGTGGGGCTGTAGCGGCCGACCTGAATGTGGGCCTTGAATACGCGGGCGCCGGACGCGATGGCCTGACCGACGTAGTCCTCGACGCCGGGTTCGGGGTACAGCGTCGCGGTGTGCAGGCAGTCGGGCGTCGTCGCCGCGAACGATCGGCCCCACTGGTTCAACCAGGCCGCCATGTGCGGCTTGTGCGGATAGATCAGCGCCGTGAACGCCCGGACCCCAAAGCCACGGAGGGTTCGCAGTCGCTGTTGTTCGTCGCTGCGGTAGGCGATCGGCCAATGCCGTCCCACCAGCGGGCCGGCGTCATCGAAGTACCGCCACACCTTGTCCATCACGGATTTGGGCATGAAGTGCGTGTGCACGTCGACGATGCCGGGCAGCCCGAGCGCCGTCCAGATCCGACGTACCGAATCCGTTTCGTCCATCGCCAGCCAAGTTAGCCCCCGCGCGGGCGCGCTACGGCTGGAGGCGCTCGATGCGATCGCCGCTGACCCGGATACGGTTATGCAACCGGTTTTCCCGTCCCTGCCAGAACTCGACCACCTCGGGCGCGATGAGATAGCCGCCCCAGCCCGGCGGCACCGGAACCTGCTCGCGGTCCGCGAAGCGCGCGGTCACCTCCTCCAGCTGGCCCAGCAGGGCCGCCCGCGAGGCGATCGGTTGCGACTGGTGCGAGGCCCAGGCGCCCAGCTGTGATCCGCGCGGCCGTTTCGACCAGTACTCCTGGGTCGCCTCCGCAGTGACCTTGCTCACCGGGCCGCGGACGTGGACCTGGCGGCCGAGCTGGTACCAGGGAAACGTGACCGCGGCGTACGGCGTCGCGGCCAGATCGTCGCCCTTGGCCGAGTCATAGTTGGTGAAAAAGGTGATCCCGGTCTCGTCGACGCCCTTGCACAGCACCGATCGGCTCGCCGGCCGCCCGTCGGCGGTGACGGTGGCCAGCACCATCGCGTTGGGCTCGGCGACACCCGATCGCTCGGCGTCGTCGATCCATTTGCGCAACAACGAAACCCAACCATCGCCGAGCCAGTCCGCGTCGAGATCGGGACTGCCGTCCTTCTCCGCCGATCCGTATTCCACACGCATTCTTTGCAGGTGCTCTTTTCCTGGCTCGGGGTCCCGTCGTGCCATCGCGTCAACGCTACCGGCGCTTGCTACCGGCCGGTAGCGTCGGCCCGAGCGGGGGGTGCGAGAATTTTCGGCATGACTGTGGTCCCCGAAGACTTTGTCCCCGGCCTCGAAGGCGTGGTCGCCTTCACCACCGAAATCGCCGAGCCGGATAAAGACGGCGGCGCGCTGCGCTACCGCGGTGTCGATATCGAAGACCTGGTGGGTCAGCAGGTCACCTTCGGCGACGTTTGGGCGTTGCTGGTCGACGGCAAGTTCGGCCACGGGCTGCCGCCCGCCGAGCCGTTCCCGCTGCCCATCCACACCGGCGACGTGCGCGTCGACGTGCAGGCCGGCCTGGCGATGCTCGCCCCGATCTGGGGGTACAAGCCGCTGCTGGACACCGATGACGCCACCGCCCGCAACCAGCTGGCCCGGGCGTCCGTCATGGCGCTGTCCTACGTTGCCCAGTCCGCGCGCGGCATCTATCAGCCCGCGGTGCCGCAGCGGGTGATCGACGAATGCGAAACGGTCACTGCCCGTTTCATGACGCGCTGGCAGGGCGAGCCGGACCCGCGCCACGTCGAAGCGATTGACGCCTACTGGGTTTCGGCCGCCGAGCACGGGATGAACGCCTCGACGTTCACCGCGCGCGTGATCGCCTCCACCGGCGCCGACGTGGCGGCGGCGCTGTCCGGGGCGATCGGCGCGATGAGCGGTCCCCTGCACGGGGGCGCGCCGGCGCGGGTGCTGCCGATGATCGAAGAGGTCGAGCGCACCGGCGACGCGCGCGGCCTGGTGAAGAAGATCTTGGACAGCGGCGACAAGCTGATGGGATTCGGGCACCGGGTGTACCGCGCCGAGGACCCGCGGGCGCGGGTGCTGCGCGCCACCGCCGAGCGGCTGGGCGCACCGCGCCACGAGGTTGCCGTGGCGCTGGAGCAGGCCGCGCTGGCCGAGCTGCGGGAGCGGCGTCCGGACCGGGCCATCGAGACCAACGTCGAGTTCTGGGCCGCGGTCATCCTGGACTTCGCCCGGGTGCCGGCCAACATGATGCCGGCGATGTTCACCTGCGGACGCACCGCCGGGTGGTGCGCCCACATTCTCGAGCAGAAGCGGCTGGGCAAGCTGGTCCGGCCGTCGGCCATCTATGTGGGCCCCGCCCCGCGCAGCCCGGAATCCGTCGAGGGTTGGGACCGCAGCCTCACCAACGCCTGAGGCCTCCTGGTTGTCGGTGCCCGGCGATCTAATGGTTGCTGTCGCGCGATGACTTTGCGTCGCCGACGCAGTCATACGTCGTGAGCCTGTCCGCGGTGGGCAGGCGACGGAACCGACAGCAAGGAGAACCAGGATGGCGATCAACATCGAACCCGCACTGTCGCCCCACCTCGTGGTCGACGATGCCGCCGCGGCAATCGACTTCTACGTCAACGCTTTTGGGGCTGAGGAGATCGGGCGCGTGCCGCGTTCGGACGGCAAACTGGTGCACGCCGCGCTGCGCATCAACGGCTTCACGGTGATGCTCAACGACGACTTCCCGGAGGTGTGTGGCGGCAAGTCGATGACACCGACCTCGCTGGGCGGCACCCCGGTGACGATCCACCTCACCGTCGCCGACGTCGACGCCAGCTTCCAGCGGGCGCTGGACGCCGGTGCCACCGTGGTGGCCCCGTTGGAGGACCAGTTCTGGGGCGACCGCTACGGCGTGGTCGCCGACCCATTCGGCCACCACTGGTCGCTGGGGCAGCCGGTCCGCGAGGTCAGCATGGAAGAGATCACCGCGGCGATGTCCGGGCAGGGCGCCGGCTAGCCGAGCAGCCGGTCCAAGAGCCGGCGTCGCGGTGGCGGCGCCGGCTCGGCGGTCGCGGCGGCCGCGAGCATCGCGGCGACGTCGGTGAACTTGTTGCGGGGCCGGCCGTCACCGCTGCCGCGCGCGATTTCGGCGGCGTCGATGGCACGCCATCCCGCGGCGTCGACGGCCTCGGGCCGACGGGAGCGCACCAGGGCGGCCAGCGCCTCGGGCTTGGCCGCCGGTTCGGTCAGCTTGCCGGCGTTGAAATCGGCCACCAGGGCCTGCACGGTCTCAAACGAGCACGACTTGTTGGTCCCGATGAACCCGCTCGGTCCCCGCTTGATCCAGCCCGCGACGTACGCGCCGGGCACGGGTGCGCGCGAGGCGGGATCGACGACGCGCCCGCCGTCGTTGGGCACCACGGCCGACGATTCGTCATAGGGAAGCCCACGAATCTGCTTGCCGCGGTAGCCGATCGACGTCAGCACCAGGCCCGTGTTCAGGCGGCGCGCCTCATCGGTGCCGGTGACCGAGAACTCCAGACCGGAGACACGCTGCTCCCCCAGCACACGGGTCGGGGTGAGCCGGTATGCCAGCCTGATCCGCGGGCGTGCCGCCGGCGCCGAATCGTCGCCGAGCGTGCTCAGGATTTCCAGCTTGTTTTTCGTCAAGGGATCCGACGCCGTCGCCAGGTCGGCCGCGACCAGTTCGTGGTCGGCCGCGCTGAGGACGACCTCGGAGCTGCCCGTGAGCCCGATCAGCTCGGGCAACGTGAACGCCGACTGGGCCGGGCCGCGCCGGGCGGCGATCACCACCTCACGCACCGCCGAGCCGCGCAGCGCCGCCAAGGCGTGGTCGGCGATGTCGGTGCGGGCCAGGTCGTCGGGGTCCGCGGTGAGCACCCGGGCGACGTCGAGGGCGACGTTCCCGTTGCCGATGATTACCACCCGCTCGTGGCCGAGATCGACTGGCAGGTCGGCGAAGTCGGGATGACCGTTGATCCAGGCCACCAATTCGGTCGCGGTCCCGGTGCCGGCCAAACCCATGCCCTCGATGTCCAGGCGACGGTCGTCGGGCGCACCCACGGCGTACAGCACGGCGTGGTGGTGAGCCAGCAGGTCGTCATGGCTGAGGTGTTCGCCGATCTCGACGTTGAGATAGAAGCGGAAGCGCTCGTGGCCGGCGACCCGCTCGAAGAGGCGGGTGACCCGCTTGGTGTTCTGGTGATCGGGCGCCACCCCGGCCCGCACCAACCCGTACGGGGTGGGCAACTTCTCAAAGACGTTGACGCGCACGCCGTGCTGGGTGAGTAGCTCGTCGGCGGCATACATCGCCGCCGGACCCGATCCGACGATGGCCACGGTCAGCGGCCGGCGGCGGGCCCGCACTTCGGCGGCCGGGATGACCGGCGCCAGCTTCGACGTCGGCGGAAGCTTCTCACCCTCGGGCCGTTTCGGGTAGAACGACGCGTTGATTTCGACGAAGGGCAGCTGCTTGGTGTCCAACCGGGTGTCGGGCGCGATGGCCCCGACCGGGCACGCGCTCACGCAGGCGCCGCAGTCCACGCAGGCCGCCGGATCGATGTAGAGCATCTCCGAGGTGGCGAAGCCGGGCTCGTCCGGCGTGGGGTGAATGCAATTCACCGGACACGCGAAAACACAGGACCCGTCGTTGCAGCACGACTGGGTAATAACGTGCGGCATGAAACCTACAGACCGGACTCGTTACGCGGCCGGGACCGAGGCCAGGTGCTGGCGCTGCGGCTCGCTGCGGTAGCGCGACGGCTTGCCGTTGATCTTGCACAACCGCCACATCAGCCGCGCCGAGCGCGTCTCCATCAGGCCGGTGTCATAGGCCAGCATTCGCACGTCACCGAACATGTCGCTGAGCCACTTACGCGATTCCGGCGACCGGAAGAACAGTTCCTTCTTGACCTCGCGCGGGATGTCGAACTCCTGCCAGAAAGCCTTGGGCGGCACCACAATCGCGCGGCAGAGCACCTTCATGGTCAGCGGCAGGTACAACGCGGTCCAGAACCGCTGCCTCTTGGTCAATTCCGGCACCCGCTTGCGCAGGAACTCGTGGGCGAACGAGATGTGGCGCGCTTCCTCGGCGACGTGGATCGCCATCACCCGTTCCATGATCGGGTGCAGGGACTTGCCTTCGCGCAGCACATTTTTCTGTGTGTGGTCGATGGGCTCCTCGCCGGCGAGCACGCCGATGAAGAACGCCACCGGCAGCGGCCCCGCCACCAGCGGAACCAACGGCGACAGCCACTTGAGCATCCGCGGCATGCCCGGGACGTCGGCGCCTATCCGGTTCACCATCTCCTGGAACATCATGGTGTGGTTGCATTCTTCGACCGACTCGTGCAGGCAGTACCGGTATTCGGGCGAGCCGTTGGGCACCCAGAACGTGTAGTTCATCAGGCCGCGGATCAGGATGGATTCGAAGTGCAGTCCCACCTTGGCCACGTTGGCCTGTCGCCACATCCCGATCTTGATCTTGCGCTCGTCGGACTGCGCCAAGTACCAGGGATGACGGCCCAGCGGGTCGGTCTCCGGCAGGATCCACCGAGGGTCGTTCTCGGTGACAGCGAATTCCGGTGAGTCCCAATCGATGTCGGTGTACGGGTTGAAGTTGCGCCGCACCGACCCCTCGGACAGTGTGGCAAGCATGTTGACGTAGTCAACGTCGTCGCGCACTTCCATGTTGCGGCGCCAACGCCGGACCAATCGCGTCCTAGCCATAACCTAGGCCTCCTCAATGAGGTTTACATTTGGACGTGCTATGTCCAGACAGTACCGGAGGTACCGGATATTTCCTAGACCCGTCCGAGGCACTGTGACCTGACCAGTGGTCATCGAATTCGTATGCCCTGGATCACAACGGAGGAAACGTCGGAGGCCCCCCGAGCAGGCGTTTTGCGTTGACGGCCCGGTCCGACGGTCGGCCCGCCGCAACGGCCCGCCAGGGTGGCTCACTACCCTGATGAGCATGGCTGACCAGCTCGCAGATTCCCTTCAAATTCCCGACGCCATCAAGCCCCGCGACGGCCGCTTCGGGTGCGGCCCGTCCAAGGTCCGGCCCGAGCAACTGCAGGCGCTGACCACGACGGCGGCGCCGCTGTTCGGGACCTCGCACCGGCAGGCGCCGGTCAAGAATCTGGTGGGCCGACTGCGGTGGGGGCTCGCTCAGCTGTTCTCGGTGCCGGACGGCTACGAGGTCATTCTGGGCAACGGGGGGGCGACGGCGTTCTGGGACGCCGCGGCGTTCGGCCTGATCGACAAGCGCTCGCTGCACTTGTCCTATGGGGAATTCAGCTCGAAGTTCGCCTCCGCGGTGGCCAAGAACCCCTTCGTCGGCGACCCCGTCGTCATCAAGTCGGATTCGGGCAGCGCCCCCGAACCCCAGAGCGATCCGTCGGTGGACGTGATCGCGTGGGCCCACAACGAGACCTCGACCGGGGTCGCGGTGCCCGTGCGCCGACCCACCGACTCCGGTGACGCGCTGGTCGTCATCGACGCGACGTCCGGGGCCGGCGGCCTGCCCGTCGACATCGCCGAGACCGACGCCTACTACTTTTCGCCGCAGAAGAACTTCGCCAGCGACGGCGGGCTGTGGCTGGCCGTCATGAGCCCCGCCGCGCTGGCCCGCGTCGAGTCCGTCGCCGCTTCGGGCCGCTGGGTGCCCGACTTCCTGTCGCTGCCCATCGCGGTGGAGAACAGCCTGAAGGACCAGACCTACAACACCCCCGCGGTCGGCACCCTGGCGCTGATGGCCGAGCAGGTCGACTGGATGCTGGGCAACGGCGGGCTGGACTGGGCCGTCAAGCGCACGGCGGACTCCTCGGGACGGCTGTACTCGTGGGCACAGGAGCGGCCCTACACCACCCCGTTCGTCAGCGACCCGAAGCTGCGCTCGCAGGTGGTGGGCACCATCGACTTCGCCGACGACGTCGACGCCGCGGCCGTGGCGAAGGTCCTGCGGGCAAACGGCATCGTCGACACCGAGCCCTACCGCAAGCTCGGCCGCAACCAGCTGCGGGTCGGGATGTTCCCGGCCGTGGATCCCGACGACGTCAGCGCCCTCACCGAGTGCGTCGACTGGGTCGTCGAGCGGCTCTAGTCGCGCGCCCTTGAACAGCCGGTAATCGGCGCGCCGCCGCCCAGCGTGTCAGCACAGATGATGGGCGGTTGCTGGACTAAAGTGCGCCGTGACGGGTCCGTCGCTGATCTGCACGGAGCCTGCGAGGAGATAGCCATGCGGGAACTCAAAGTGGTTGGGCTCGATGCCGACAGCAAATATGTCATCTGCGAGAGCGATGATCCCGCGGAGCAGTTCAAGCTGGCGGCCGACGACCGCCTGCGGGCCGTTCTGCGCGATGCGGCCCAGCACCCCGAGCAGCCGCAGCTCGAGATCGAAGTCACCAACATGCTCAGCCCCAAAGAAATTCAGGCCAAGATCCGCGCCGGCGCGTCCGTCGAGCAGGTCGCCGCGGCGTCGGGGTCGGACGTGTCGCGGATCCGCCGCTTTGCCCACCCGGTGCTGTTGGAACGGTTCCGGGCCGCGGAGCTGGCAACCGCCGCCCATCCCATGCTGGCCGACGGTCCCGCCGTGCTGACCCTGCTGGAGACCGTCAGCACCGCCTTGGTGACGCGGGGCCTCGATCACGACAAACTCAGCTGGGACGCCTGGCGCAACGAAGACAACCGGTGGACGGTCCAGCTCGCGTGGAAGGTCGGCCGTTCGGACAACCTCGCGCATTTCTGCTTCACGCCCGGCGCCCACGGCGGGACCGTCACCGCCATCGACGACGCGGCCAGCGCGTTGATCGACCCGACCTTCGAGCGTCCGCTGCGGCCGGTGGCGCGGGTGGCCCACGTCGACTTCGAAGAGCCCGCGAAGATGCCCGTCGCGCAGGAGCCGGCCCCGGAGCCGGAAGAAAAACCCGTGCACACGCGCCGGGGCAAGCCGGTCATCCCGGCGTGGGAGGACGTGCTGCTCGGCGTGCGCTCGGGAGGGCAGCGCTAGCCCGCTAGGCGCGGCCCGCTTCGCCCGGCTGCGCCGCGCTCGCGATCACCACTAGGCGCGGCCCGCGGCCGCCAGGGCGAGAAGCGCGACCCACGCTCCCGTCACGCCGACTCCGGCGCCGAGCACGAACCAGCGCAGGACCGGGGTGCGCCGCCACCCCCACAGGGTCGGCGCCAGTCCCCCCGCGGCCACGATGTTGAGCCCGACGGCCAGCAGCAGGTGCACGCGAACCAAGCCCAGAGTGAGCACGACGATCGCCGCGGCGGTGACCGCCGCGACGAACGCGGCCACCGTCAAACCCGTTGCCCAGGGCACGGACTCGTCCTTCATCAGCCGAAGCCTAGCCTGACCGTTCATCGCCGCCTCTCGTCACCGAGCGCTCGTAGAACGCCAGTGCAGCCGCGGTCGCGACGTTGAGCGAGTCGGTTCCGCGCGACATCGGAACGCGCACCCGCACATCGCTGCACCGCAAGGTGGCCGGCGTCAGCCCGGGTCCCTCGGCGCCCACCAGCACCGCGACGCGTTCGCCCCGCGCGGCCGTGATCGCCTCGGCCAGCGGGCACGCCGACTCGTGCGGGGTCATAGCCAGCAGCCGAAACCCGTTCTCCTTCAACGTCATCAGCTCGGCCGGCCAACAGGTTGCGCGCGCATACGGCACCAGCAGCGCGTGTCCCATCGACACCCGGACGGCGCGGCGGTACAACGGGTCGGCGCACCCACTGCCGAATACCACGGCGTCGACGCCGAGCCCGGCCGCGTTGCGGAAAATCGAGCCCAGGTTCTCGTGATCGTTGACCCCTTCGAGCACGGCGACGGTGCGGGCGCCGGCGATCACCTCGGCCACGCTGGGCTCCCCCACCCGCCGGGCGGCCGCCAGCACGCCGCGATTGAGGTGGAAGCCGACCACGCGCGCCATGACGTCGGCGGACGTCCGGTAGAAGGGGACGGCGCTGCCGGCGAGGTCGTCTTTGAGCTCGGTGAGCCGGCGGTCGGTGCCGAGCAGGGCATGCGGGTGGAACCGGGACGCGAGCATGCGCTGAACCACCAGCACGCCTTCGGCGATCACCAGCCCCTTGCCCGACGGCAGGTCGGGACGGCGATCGACACTGTTCAGGTCCCGGAAGTCGTCGAGCCTCGGGTCATCGGGATCCTCGACGTCCTGGACGTTGCCGGCATCGGCGCTCACGGGCTTTCGTCGACCAGCGCCAACATCAAATCGGCGGCGCTGCGCAGGATGTCGCGCTGCTCGGTGTCCAGCGTCGACAGCCGCTTGGCCAGCCATTCCTGACGGGCGCGACGATTGGCCTTGACCAACTCGGCCCCGGATTCGGACACCGAGACGAGCACCTGCCGGCCGTCGACGGGATGCGGCACGCGGTCCACCAAACCCATCTCGGCCAGCGACGCGATCACCCGCGTCATCGACGGCGGCCGAACCCGTTCGCGAATCGCCAGGGCGCCCGGCGTCATCGGACCTTCGTTGGCCAGCATCGCCAGCGCCGACAGCTGCGACAGTGACACCGGCGACGACGGGTTGCGGAACCGCAGCTGGCGGGCCAGCCGCATGACAGCCAGTGACAGGTCGCTGGCGAGCCGCGCATCGCTGTCAGGCATGGCGCGAGGTTACACGCAAGCCTGAGAAACCGGGACACCAACCGGCTCTTGATTCGTTCCGCCAAATGCCGCGGAATTTCATCGAAGCGCTTAGTTTCGGCAAGTAGGTGAGCGCCCGGCGGGGACCGGCGGCGGGCTATGTTATTCGCGATGTCCGCCGAACCTGATCACCACCGCGCACCGCCGCCGCTGCCGGCGGTACTGGTGCACGCGTGGGCGTTCATCGCGCTCGGGGCGCTGGGTTGGGTCGCCGCGGCGGCCGCGGCGTTCCTGGTGCCCGCCCTGACGAGCTGGCGCCCGGTGACGCTGGCCGGTCTGGGCGTGGGGCTGCTCGGTACGACCATTTTCCTGCTCCAACTCGCGGCGGCACGCCGCGGCGCCCGCGGCGCCCAGGCCGGACTCGAAAACTACCTCGACGAAAAATGATTCGCTGACCCATTGGAGGAGCGATGGTAGCCCCGCTATTGCAAGCGCACGTCGACATCAACGCACCGGTTGCCAAAGTGTGGGAATTGATTTCCGACCTTCGGCGAATGCCGGAGTGGAGTCCGCAGTGCCGCTGGATGAAGCCGTTCGGCCCGCTGCGTCAGGGCACGCGCACCCTGAACCTCAACCGCCGCAACCGGATGTTCTGGCCGACCACCTGCACGGTGGTCGAGATCGTCCCGGACCGCAAACTCGCGTTCCGCGTCGACACCAACAACACAATCTGGAGCTATGAGCTCGAACCGGCCGGCGAGGGCACCCGGGTGATCGAGAGCCGCCACGCCGAAAACGGTGTCACCGCGTTTTCGAACCTGTCGGTCAAAGCGCTCTTCGGCGGCACCGACAACTTCGAACACGAATTGCTCGACGGCATGAACGCCTCGCTGGCGCGCATCAAGGCCGCCGCAGAAAAGGGCTAGTCCAGCGACTCGCTCTGGGGCTCGGGTGCGGACTGCTGCTCGGATTCGGCAGTCTCGGTCTCGGACTGCGCCTCCGGCGCTCGGATCACCGACTCCGGCTGGGCTTCCGACGTCTCCTGCGTCGGCTCGGCCGCCTCCTCCGTGGTCTCGGTCGTCTCTTCCGTCGGCTCGAACGGCGCGGTCGGCTCGACCGGCGCCTGGGTGACGTCCAGCAGGCCATCGTCGTAGGGCTCGTACGCGGGGGACCCGGTGCCCGCGGGCGCCGGGGTGTCCGAGTGCGCACCGCAGCCATACTGCTTGTCGACGATGTGCCCGTCGGCCGACAGCTCGTTGCCGCACACGCCGAACATCGCGCCGAGGGATCCCGATAGCGGCAGGAAGAAGCCGCAGTCGCGGCAAACGCGCTTGGTGGATCGTGCCATCGGCGAGTCGGGGCCGTAATCGCCGGTGTGCCAGCGTTCGGCCGCTGCCGCGCGGCCCTCGCCGCTCATCACCCAGCGACGGCCCAGCCCGATCTCGGCGGCGGTCTCGTCGACCTGCGGGTCGCCGCTGGCGGTGTAGCCGGGAACCAGGCGGGGATCGTCGGCGGCGGGCGCCAACAAATCCCCGGGACTGAGGTCCCCGGGGCGCACCCGGTGTTCCCACGGCACCCATTCCGGCGCCAGCAAAGCCGTCGGCCCCGGGACCAGCACCACCTCGCTGACGGTGGCGTGATCGGCGCCGGGATAGGCGGCCACGACCACGGCCCACTGCCACCCCTGGTAGCCGGGTAGGTGCGCCAGGAACCGGTGGGTGGCGGTGTTGGGGTCTTCGTAGCCGACGCCCAGGTAGTCGCCGACCATCTCCGGTCCGCTGAACTCCGCAACAGCCGCCCTGGCCTGGTCGGCCGCGCCCGTGAGCACCGCCGCCAGCCCTTCGGGCCACTCGTCCACGGTCGCCACGGAGGATCCTTCGGTGGGTCTGGTCACGTTGTCTTCTGTCTGCATTGCGGTTCCAATACTAGGTTGACGAGCCACGCCCCGTTACCTGCAGACGCATGTCGCCGGCATAGGGGAGAATCGGGGAGTGTCTGGGCGGCGGCAACACGATCCGGGCCGGGTGGCCTCCAAGCCAGGCCGCCGGGCCCCTAATGGCGTGGCCGCACAACATCCGGGCGCGGCCAACTACCCCGCCGGCGACGGTGCGCAGCGCCGAACGCGCCGCCCGCCGCCGATGCCGAGCGCCAACCGCTATCTGCCCCCGCTGGGCCAGCAGACGGAGCCGGACCGTGGCAGCAGCGCGCCCCCTCGCGGGCCGTCTTCGGGCGAGCGGATCACCGTCACCCGCGCCGCGGCGCTGCGCAGCCGCGAGATGGGTTCGCGGATGTATTGGATGGTGCAGCGCGCGGCGACGGCCGACGGCGCCGACAAGTCCGGCCTGACGGCGCTGACGTGGCCCACGGTGGCCAACTTCGCGGTCGACGCCGCGATGGCCGTCGCGCTGGCCAACACGTTGTTCTTCGCCGCGGCGACCGGGGAGAGCAAGGGCCGCGTCGCGCTGTATCTGCTGATCACCATCGCGCCGTTCGCGGTGATCGCGCCCCTCATCGGTCCGGCGCTGGACCGGCTGCAGCACGGCCGCCGCGTCGCGCTCGCCGCGTCGTTCGCCCTGCGCACGGCGTTGGCGCTGGTGCTGATCCTGAACTACGACGGCGCCAGCGGGAGCTACCCGTCGATGGTGCTGTACCCGTGCGCGCTGGCCATGATGGTGTTCTCGAAGTCGTTCAGCGTGCTGCGCAGCGCGGTGACGCCCAGGGTGATGCCGCCGACCATCGACCTGGTGCGGGTCAACTCGCGGCTGACCATGTTCGGTCTACTGGGCGGCACCATCGCCGGGGGCGCCATCGCCGGGGGCGTCGAATTCGTCTGTACCCACCTGTTCAAGCTGCCCGGCGCATTGTTCGTCGTCGTGGCCGTCACCGTCGCCGGGGCGTCGCTGTCCATGCGGATTCCGCGCTGGGTCGAGGTGACCGCCGGGGAGGTGCCCGCCACCTTGAGCTACCGCCACGACAGCGAACCCCTGCGCCGAAGCTGGCACAGGGAGGTCAGCGGGGCACTTCGGCAACCGTTGGGCCGCAACATCATTACTTCGCTGTGGGGTAACTGCACCATCAAGGTCATGGTGGGGTTTCTGTTCTTGTATCCGGCATTCGTCGCCAAGGCGCATGACGCCAGCGGGTGGGCGCAGGTCGCCATACTCGGGGTGATCGGCGCAGCGGCCGGCATCGGCAACTTCGTCGGCAACTTCACCAGCGCGCGCCTGAAACTGGGCCGGCCCGCCGTGCTGGTGGTGCGCTGCACGCTGGCGGTGAGCGCGGTCGCATTGGCGGCCTCGGTGGGCGGCAACCTGGTGCTGGCCGCGATCGCCACGCTGGTGACGTCGGGGGCCAGCGCGATCGCAAAGGCGTCCCTGGACGCCTCGTTGCAGAACGATCTGCCCGAGGAATCCCGGGCATCGGGGTTCGGGCGCTCGGAGTCGACGCTGCAGTTGGCCTGGGTCCTCGGCGGCGCCGTGGGTGTGTTGGTGTACACCGAACTGTGGGTCGGTTTCACCGCGGTCACTGCGCTGCTCATCCTGGGCCTGGCGCAGACGCTCGTCAGCTTCCGCGGCAACTCGCTGATTCCCGGCCTGGGAGGTAATAGGCCCATCATGGTCGAGCAGGAGGGCGCGCGTCGCCGTGTCGGCAGCCCGGCGGTGGTCGCCGAGTGAAACCCCGAATCAACCGCGGCATGTCCGTGTTGCTGGCCTGCCTGATGGCCCTGCTTTGTGTGGGCGTCGGGGTCGGCACCTGGCTGCTGGTGGGCCGCTCCGGTCCGCAACGCCCGGAGATCAGTGCGTACTCACATGGACACCTGACCCGGGTGGGGCCCTACCTCTATTGCAACGTGCTCAACCTCGAAGACTGTGCGACGCCGCAGGCCCAGGGCGAGCTACAGGTCAGCGAGCGGTATCCGATTCAGCTCTCGGTGCCCGATGCCATCTATCGGGCGCCGTGGCGCCTGGTGCAGGTGTATGAGGATCCAACGAACAGCACCAGCACCATCTTTCGGCCGGGCACCCGACTCGCCGTGACCATTCCGCCGGTGGACCCGCATCGCGGTCGGCTCGCCGGGATCGTCGTGCAGTTACTGACTTTGGCGCTGGACCCGGCCGGCGAGCTCCGCGATGTCCCGCACGCGGAATGGTCTGTGCGGCTCGTCTTTTAGGTCTTTTCCGTCGAACGTCGACTTGTTGCGACGACGCGCCGCGAATTCCCGCCACAACCCCACGTTCGACACCCTCCGCGCCCAACGTTCGACACCCTTCGCGCCCACGTTTGACACCCTCCGCGCCCAGCGTCGCCACCCTTCGCGCCCAACGCTCGCCACCCTCCGCGCCCAGCGTCGACTTGTTGCGACGACACGCCGCAAATTCCCGCCACAACCCCACGTTCGACCAGACGTGTCGGTGCCGACCGGCACCGTGTCCCCATGGAAATCCCGGACTGGCCATTTCGAGGCACCGACGCACTGGCCGCTGGAGTTATTACTCGGCACCGATTGCGAACCGAATTCGAGATGGTTCATCGCAACGTCTACATCCGCCGTGGACAAATGTTGACGCCGGTGACCCGAGCGGTCGCCGCCTGGCTGTGGTCTGGAAGGACCGCAACGCTGGCGGGGCTATCCGCGGCGGCGCTACACCGCACCAAGTGGATCGACGACTGGCTGCCGGCCGAGCTCAACCGTGCCGGCCGCGACAAAGCACGGGGCATCATCGTGCACAGCGACACCTTGGACGACGACGAAATATGCACGCGCGACGGGATGCGCCTGACCACGCCGGCGCGCACGGCGTTCGACCTTGGTAGGCGAAAGGGCTTGACCACAGCGGTGATTCGGCTCGATGCCCTCATGCATGCAACAGACTTGAAGCCAGCCGACGTCGAACTGCTGGCCGACCGCCATCGTGGCGCCCGCGGCCTGGTGCAGTTGCGAACTGCTCTGACCATGGTCGACGGGGGCGCTGAATCGCCGTACGAGACGAGGACCCGGTTACTACTCGCCGGCAGCGGATTGCCGCGGCCACAAACCCAGATCGAAGTGCTCAACGAATGGGGCGCGGTGCTGGCGCGCATCGATATGGGCTGGGAGGAATGGAAGGCCGGTGTGGAATTCGACGGCGCGCATCACTGGACCGACCCGGCGCAGCGGGCCCGAGACATCGATCGCCTGGCAGAACTCGAAGCCCAGGGCTGGTCAATCATCCGGGTGAGCGCCGAGATGCTGCGGTACCGGCCGTACGTCGTCGTGGAGCGCGCCCGCGGCGCTTTGGTCGCGGCGGGTTGCCCGGTCTCAGCCGCCGAGCGTGGACTTGTTGGGCCAAAACGCCGTGATTTCCCGCCACAACTCCACGTTCGGCGGTAGGGGTGGGCCACGCTCGGCGGTAGGGGGTGGGCCACGCTCGGCGGTAGAGGGTGGGTCACGTTCGGCGGTAGGGGGTGGGTCACGCACCGTGGCCGGGCGGTACCCGTTCGCCTTCGACGGGCGGACCCGGGGGCGTCCCCTCCCCGAAGGGCTTGCCGCCCAAGCTCTCTCGCCCGTGCGGCGATAGCCACCCGGACAGGTCGGGACCCTTGGGCACGATGCGGGTCGGGTTGATGTCGGCGTGGACGATGTAGTAGTGCTGCTTGATCTGGACGAAGTCGACGGTGTCCCCGAAACCCGGCGTCTGGAACAGGTCGCGCGCGTAAGCCCACAGCACCGGCATCTCGCTCAATTTGCTGCGATTGCACTTGAAATGCCCGTGATACACCGGGTCGAAGCGGGCCAACGTGGTGAACAACCGCACGTCGGCCTCGGTGATGGTGTCGCCCACCAGATAGCGCTGGCGACCCAGCCGATCGCTCACCCAGTCCAGCGCGGCGAACAGCCGGTCGTAGGCGGACTCGTAGGCCTCCTGCGAGCCGGCGAAGCCGCACCGGTACACGCCGTTGTTGATTTCGGTGTAGACCCGCTTGTTGACCTCGTCGATCTCCGCACGCAGCCGCTCGGGGTAGAGCTCGGGCGCGCCATCGCGATGGTAGGCCGACCACTCCGTCGACAGGTCCAACGTCATCTGCGCGAAGTCGTTGGTGACCACCGCCCCTGTCGGCACGTCGACGATCGCGGGAACCGTGATGCCCTTGGGGTAATCGGAGAACCGCTTGAAGTAGGCGTCCTGCAGCCGCGGGATCTTCAAGACCGGGTCCACACCACCGGGATCGAGATCGAACGTCCAACTGCGCTCGTCATGCGTGGGGCCGCAAAAGCCAATGGAGAGAACGCCTTCGAGGCCCAACAACCGGCGGACGATGATGGCGCGGTTGGCCCACGGGCACGCGCGCGCCACGACGAGCCGGTACCGGTCGGGCTCGACCGGGTAGCCGTCACGACCATCGGCGGTGATGCGGGTGGTGATGTAGTCGGTGTCGCGATTGAACTCGCCTTCTTGGGCGATGTAGGAAGCCATGTGTTCCATCGTGGCTCAACGCGGGCTCGTTGCCGAACGGTCGCCGGATGAGAACCGCCGGGCCAGATTGGCCTCGGTCGACTCACCCTCTTCCCAGTGGGCGATCCACGGCCCGGTGCCCTCGGACTGATCGATGATCCCGGCCTCGAGCCAGCCGTACCGGCCCTGCAGCAGGTTGCGCGTCAGCTGCACATCGCTTGCGTCGGTGTTGTCCCACAACCCGCGAAACAGCGCCTCCACCCGCAGGGTCGCCTGGGCGCAGAACGCCTCGGCCAGCTCGTAGGCCTGTTGCCCCACCACCGGATCGGCGGCGCGTTGCGACTCCGCGTGCACGCACGCCGCGGACATCGCGAACAGCTCGGCACCGATGTCCACGACGCGCCCGAGGAACCCCTGCCGCTGCTCCAGCTTGGCCTGCCAGCGCGCCATGCCATAGAAGGTGTTTCGGGCGAGCTTGCGGCTGGAGCGTTCGATGAACCGCAGGTGCGCCGCCAGCGGACCGAACTCGTGGTAGGCCCGCGGCCGCTGTCCTTCACCGAACACCAACTGCGGCAACCATTTTGCATAGAATCCGCTCGCACCGACCGCCGCGGCGGCCTTCTGCCGCAACCCCGTGTCGGGCTTGGCGAGGTCGCCGGCCGCGGCAAGGTGCGCGTCGACCGCCTCGCGCGCGATGAGCAACCGCATGATCTCGCTGGAACCCTCGAAGATGCGGTTGATCCGCAGGTCCCGCAACGCCTGCTCGACGGGCACGGCGCGTTCGCCGCGTGCGGCCAGAGACTCCGCGGTCTCGTAGCCCCGACCGCCCCGGATCTGCATGACCTCGTCGGCGATCACGCAGGCCATCTCGCTGGACCACAGCTTGGCCAACGCCGCCTCGATCCGGATGTCGTTGCGCCCTTCGTCGGCCATCTGCGCGGACAGCTCGAGCACGGCGTCGAGCGCATAGACGGTCGCGGCGATGAACGAGAGCTTGCGGGCCACCGCTTCGTGCTCGGCCAGCGGCTTGCCCCACTGCACACGCTCGCCGGACCATTCGCGCGCGATCTTCAACGCCCACTTCGACGAGCCCGTCGCGCTCGCGGGGATCGACAACCGTCCGGCGTTGAGCGTGGTCAACGCGATCTTCAAACCGTCTCCCTCGGAGCCGATCAGGTTTTCGCGCGGGACCCGAACGCGGTGCAGCCGGGTCACGCCGTTTTCGATGCCGCGCAGGCCCATGAACTTGTTGCGCCGCTCCACGGTGATTCCGGGCGAATCGGCCTCGACGACGAAGGCGCTGATGCCGCCGCGGCGCCCTTCGCTCTTCGGCACCCGCGCCATGATCACCAGCAGTTCGGCGACCACGCCGTTGGTAGTCCACAACTTGACGCCGTCGAGTTCGTAGGCCTGCCCGTCGTCGATGGGGGTCGCCGTCGACGCCAATCGGGCGGGATCGGAGCCGACGTCGGGTTCGGTCAGCAAAAACGCCGATATGGCGCCGGCGGCACAGCGCGGCAAAAACTTCTTTTTCTGCTCGGGGGTCCCGGCGAGTTTGAGCGGCTCGGGCACCCCGATGGATTGATGGGCCGACAACAGTGCGCCGAGACTGGGATGAACGCTCGTCACCATCATCAGCGCCCGGTTGTAGGCGACCTGCGACATCCCCAGGCCGCCGTATTCGGTGGGAATCTTCATCCCGAAGCAGCCCAGGTCGGCCAAACCCTTCACGTACTCGTCGGGAATTTGGGCGTCGCGTTCGATGACGCTGCCATCGACGGTCTCCAGGAATTCGCGCACGCTGTCGAGAAACGCGCGGGTGCGGGTCTCGTCGGCTTCCGTGGGAGTGGGGAACGGGTGTATCAGCTCCAGCGGAAAACGACCGAGAAATAGTTCTTTCGCGAAGGACGGTTTATCCCAACCTGTTTCGCGAGACTCCTCGGCGAGCGCTCTCGCCTGTTCCTCGGTGACCTGCGCTTGCTGTGCCATCGCAGCCTCCTTGCTAGACGACCGTCATGGGGTGTGGAGTACCCCATCTGCGGCTCGCCACCGAGCCTTCGCCTGCGAATTGGCTGCGTTGCGCGCGTTAGGCGTCGAGCTCGCGCGCCACGGCCTTGACGACCTCGGACACCCGGCGCGCGGTCTTGCGGTCCGGGTAGCGACCCTTGCGCAGCTCGGGCTGCACGGTGCTCTCCAGCAGCGTGATCATGTCCTCGACCATGCCGTGCAGTTCGTCGGGGTTGTGCTTGTGTTCGGCGGGCGCGTCGCGCCGCGCCTTGGTCAGGCTGGGCGGCGGCTCAATCAGCTTGAGGCTCAACGCCTGCGGTCCGCGCCGTCCCGAAGCGATACCGAATTCCACCCGCTGGCCCGCCTTGAGCCCCTCGACCCCAGCGGGCAGCGCCGACGAGCGGACGTAGACGTCTTCGCCGTCCTCTTGCGACAGGAAGCCGAAGCCCTTGTCAGCGTCGTACCACTTAACCTTGCCGGTCGGCACTGGTCTCACCTGCTTGTCTTACGGATCAATAGAAATAGGCAACACAATAAGCGTCCCGCCTGCGCAGGACGCCGTATTAAGAGTCTGATCCTACTCGGATGCGGCCCTAACGAGCACCCCCGTTATTGGTCACTCGGTACGCTTGGTATTACCCGCGGAGGTGATATGCGCCTGATCCTGAACATCATCTGGCTTCTGTTCGGCGGCCTATGGATGGCCGCCGGATACCTCGTCGCGGCGCTCGTCAGCTTTCTGCTGATCATCACCATCCCGTTCGGCGTCGCGTCGCTGCGCATCGCCTCGTACGCGCTGTGGCCGTTCGGCCGCACGATCGTCGACAAGCCGACCTCGGGGTCGGGCGCCTTGATCGGAAACATCATCTGGGTGGTGCTGTTCGGGCTCTGGCTCGCGATCGGTCATCTGGTCAGTGCGGTGACGATGGCGCTGACGATCGTCGGCATTCCGCTGGCGCTGGCCAATCTCAAACTGATTCCGGTGTCGCTGATGCCGCTGGGCAAGGAGATCGTTCCCGTCGACTCGCCGGTTCATTACGCGCCGCCGGTGGCCGCATGACCCTGACGGCGTTGGGTTTCCCGACCGTGCGGAGCCGCCCTGACGGCCCGGCCGGTGGCCGTGCCGATGCCGGGACGGCGCCGTCCGCGGGCCCACTGGTGGACACCTACGGGCGGGTCGCCACGGATCTGCGGATCTCGCTCACCGATCGCTGCAACCTGCGCTGCACCTACTGCATGCCCGCTGAGGGCCTGGACTGGCTGCCGGGCGAGCAACTGCTGACTGCCGGCGAGCTGGCCAGACTGATGGACATCGCGGTCACCCGGCTGGGGGTCACCAGCGTCCGGTTCACCGGTGGTGAGCCGTTGCTGGCGCGTCACCTCGAGGACGTCATCGCCGCGGCGGCCGGGCTACGACCCCGCCCCGAGATCTCCCTGACGACAAACGGCGTCGGGCTGGCACGGCGGGCCGCCGGGCTCGCCCGGGCGGGCCTGGATCGCGTCAACGTCTCGCTGGACAGCGTGGATCGGCAGCATTTCGCGGCCATCACCCGCCGTGATCGGCTCGACGACGTGCTGGCCGGGCTGGCCGCCGCCCACGAGGCCGGCCTGGCGCCGGTGAAGGTGAACGCCGTGCTCGACCCCGCGACGGGACGCGAGGACGTGGTGGACCTGTTGCGGTTCTGCCTCGAGCACGGTTACCAGTTGCGTGTCATCGAGCAGATGCCGCTCGACGCCGGGCACCAATGGCGGCGCGACGCGGCGTTGAGCGCCGAGGACGTGCTGGCCGCGCTGCGCCCGCATTTCCGGCTGCGCCCGGACCCGGCGCCGCGGGGATCCGCTCCCGCCGAGCTGTGGCTGGTCGACGAGGGCCCCGGCACGCCGGCCGGCAAGGTGGGTGTCATCGCGTCGGTCTCGCACGCGTTTTGCTCGACGTGTGACCGCACCCGGTTGACGGCCGACGGGCAGATCCGCAGCTGCCTGTTCGCCAAGGAAGAGACGGACCTTCGGGCGCTGCTGCGCAACGGCGCACCCGACGAGGCGATCGAGGCGGCGTGGCGTACCGCGATGTGGGGCAAGCCCGCCGGCCACGGCATCAACGACCCGAACTTCATCCAGCCCGACCGCCCGATGAGCGCGATCGGTGGCTAGCCCCATGGGGCAGTCCCCCGCCCAGGAGACCGGCATTTCAGTGACGGTGCGCTACTTCGCGGCCGCCCAGGCGGCCGCAGGCGTCGAAGCCGAGACGCTGGTGGTGCGCCCCGGCACCACGGTCGGCGAGTTGGTCGAGCGGCTGGCCGCGCACGGATCACGCCTTGCCACCGTCTTGAGCCGATGCTCGTACCTTTGCGACGGGGTCGCCGTGCGCGACGAGACCACCGCGTTGCGATCCGGTGACACGATCGATGTCTTGCCGCCATTTTCCGGCGGCTGAAACTGTGAAACATCTCACATAACGGAACGATAACGGCGCGGTCACGCTCCAATCTCGAGTGTAATGACCTGCGCAAACACCGTGTGTTGCTGCGGTTTTCGCAGATGACCGAGAGCGAAACGCCAGGTTTCGCGACACGTGACGAGACCAACAGAAACCGTTACGGTCTCCGAAGGCTCGCCAGCCATCCCGATTGGCGGACCTCCCCTCCCTATCGCGCCGAGCTCCATCCAATAGGCGGGGGCCACCAACTCATGGATGGAGACGGGGGACCCACCGGTCCACCGTGATCGGACTGGGGCCGTTCGCGGCCCCTAGGGGTGAAGCCGGCGTCGTCCTCGACGGCCGCGCCGGCCGGGTGGCCTCTCCAACCCGAACCCGACAGCTGACCTCGCAGGCGCGTGACGAGAGAGGAATACATCGGCGCGCATGAGCGGACGTCACCGTAAGCCCACCGCATCCAGTGTCAACGTCGCCAAGATCGCCTTTACCGGCGCAGTGCTCGGTGGCGGCAGTATCGCCCTAGCCGGCCAGGCGGCCGCGGCCACCGACGGCGAATGGGACCAGGTAGCCCGTTGCGAGTCCGGCGGCAACTGGGCCATCAATACCGGCAACGGCTACCACGGCGGGGTGCAATTCAGCGCCAGCACGTGGTCCTCGCACGGTGGCGGCCAATACGCCCCGTCGGCCGAGCTTGCGACCAAGGAACAGCAGATCGCCGTCGCCGAGCGGGTGCTGGCGACCCAGGGTCGCGGCGCGTGGCCCGTCTGCGGCGGCCCGCTGTCGGGTCCCAGCCCGCGCGAAGTGCCCGCCCCGGCCGGCCTGGACGCCCCGCTGGATGCGCCCGGCGTCAACGGCGCCCCGGCGCCCGACGCTCCACCGCAGGACGCCCCGCCGCCCGCTCCAGTACAGCTGGCCTCCTTCGACCGTCCGGCACCGCCGGAGGCTCCGCCCGCAGACCTGCCGGCGCCCCCTGAGGAGCTGCCGCCCGCTCCCCCCGCGGACGCCGCTCCCCCCGCGGACGCCGCTCCCCCGGCCGATCTGCCCCCCGCCCCGCCCGCCGACGCGATGCCGCCCGTACCCGTAGCGGACGCGGACTTCCACGGTTTCGTCCCGGTCGGCATGCCGGAGGTCGCCTCCGACGCCAGCTACACCCAGCAGCTGTGGGAAGCGATTCGGGCACAGGATGTTCAGGGGAACGACGCGCTGGACGCCCTGGCGCAGCCGTCGCCCAACGCCTGAGGCTCTAGCGCCACCAGATTCCCCGCACGCCCCGAAAACCCTCCTGTTCGGGGCGTGTTGGGCACGGCGCACCAACTCCCGGACTCAGCTGGCCACGGCATCAGGCCGAGCCCACCCACTCCTCGGTGCCGTCGGCGAAGAACTGGTGCTTCCACACCGGTAGCCGCGCCTTGATGGTGTCGACGAGTCGCGCACAGGTGGTGAACGCCGCCTGGCGATGGTCGGCGGCGACGGCCGCGACCAATGCCGCCTCTCCGATGTGCAGCACACCGACGCGGTGGCTGGCGGCGACGGCGCGGACACCGCTGGACTGCGCCGCCACATCGGCCACCACGTCGGCCATGACCTGGGCGGCCGAGGGGTGCGCCGAGTACTCCAGCCGCACCACCCGGCGCCCCACGTCGTGGTCGCGGATCATGCCGACGAACCCGACGATGGCCCCCGCCGACTGATGGCCCACCAGCTCTTCGTGCTCAGCCAGAAGAATCGGCTGCTCGGTCATGGCTGCGCGCACGACCAGCGTCATCGCTGATGGTCTTTACCGGCGAGTTGATCGAGCGCGTGGTCGAGCACGTCGGCGAGCACCCCGAGCCCGTCGCGCACCCCACCGGGTGAACCCGGCAGGTTGACGATCAGGGTGCGTCCGGCCACCCCGCACACGCTGCGGGACAACACCGACGTCGGCACCTTGGGCAGGCCCGACTGGCGGATCGCCTCTGCCAGGCCGGGGATGAGGTAATCGATGACGGCCACGGTCTGGTCCGGGGTGCTGTCAGTGGGTGAGATGCCGGTGCCGCCGGAGGTGAGGATGACGTCGACGTCGTCATCGATCGCGTTGCGCAGCGCATCACCGACCGGCGAACCGTCGGCGACCACCTCCGGCTCCCCGGCCGAAAAGCCCCGCTGGGTCAGCCATTCGGTGATGATCGGCCCGCATCGGTCTTCGTACTGTCCGGCCGACGCCCGGGTCGAGGCGATGATGACGCGGGCCGATCGGGTGCTCATGACCGCGTCCACATTCCGGTTTTGCCGCCTTCCTTGCGCAGGACTCGAATGTCATCGATCCGCGCGGCCGGGTCGACCGCTTTGATCATGTCGTAGAGCGTCAGGGCCGCGACGCTGACGGCGCTCAGCGCTTCCATCTCCACCCCCGTGCGATCGGTGCTGCGCACCGTCGCGGTGATCTCGATGTCCGACTCCGCCACGTCGAAGTCGATGTCGACCCCGGTCAGCGCCAGCTGATGGCAGAGCGGGATGAGCTCGCTGGTGCGCTTCGCTGCTTGGATACCCGCTACCCGGGCGGTGGCAAGCGCGTCGCCTTTGGGCAGGCCCCCGGTCGAGATCAGCTCCACCACGTGTGCCGACGTGCGCAGGGCGCCCGCGGCGACGGCGGTCCGCTTGGTGGCTACCTTCTCGCTGACGTCGACCATGTGCGCCGCCCCCTGGTCGTCCACGTGTGACAGCGCACCCGAGCGGGATTCTCCCGACGCCCAGGTCGCCGAGGCTTTCGAGGCCTCAGAGGCCCTAGCCATGGAAAGACCTACCGATTGACGACGGTGACCGGGTGCAGGTAGGGCAGCTCGGTGGAGGGCAGCGGGAACGTCAGCTCGCCGAAGGGCGACAGCGCACCCGTCCGGTCGGTGACGAGTTCACTGACCGCGTGGTCGTCGGGGTCCGTCGTCGGCCAGCCGTTGTCGACATATTTGGTTTTGCGAGCTTTGCCCTCAGCAGTGTCAGCCACGAGGTCCATTCTGACAGGTGACCCAGGAGCGCGTGGCGCAAGACCGTAGGTTCGCGCCGCCCCTTCGCGGTCTGCTCGGCATCCACGACCTGCTTTACGCTGGTCAGCGATGACCGACAACACCCCGGATATCCCGCTGGGGTCGTGGCTGGCCGAGTTGTCCGATGAGCGCCTGATCCGGCTGCTGGAATTGCGGCCGGACCTCGCCCAGCCCCCGCCCGGCAGCATCGCCGCACTGGCGGCCCGAGCCCAGGCCCGCCAGTCGATCAAGGCCGCCACCGACGACCTCGACTTCCTGCGGCTGGCGGTGCTTGACGCGCTGCTGGTGCTGCAGGCCGACGCGGAACCGGTGCCGACCGCGAAGCTGCTGGCGCTGATCGGTGATCGCGCCCCCGAAGGCGACGTCCTCGACGCGGTCGACGACCTCCGGCAACGCGTCCTGGTCTGGGGCGAGACCGCGCTGCGGGTCGCCCCGGACGCCGGGACGGGAATGCCGTGGCATCCGGGGCAGGTCATGCTCGAGGACACCTCGCGCGACGCCGAGCAGATCGCGGCCCTGATCGACGACCTCGACCGGGCGCAGCTCGAGGTGCTGGAGAAACTTCTCGAAGGCTCCCCGATGGGCCGCACCCGCGACGCGGCGCCGGGCGCGGCGGCGGACCGCCCGGTGCCCCAGCTGCTGGCCATGGGCCTGTTGCGGCGCATCGACGCCGAGACCGTGATCCTGCCCCGCCACGTGGGACAGGTGCTGCGCGGCGAGCGGCCAGGCCCCATGCAACTGACCGCGCCGGACCCGGTGGTGTCGACCACCACCGCCGACGACGTCGACGCGACGGCCGCCGGAGCCGCCATCGACCTGCTGCGGGAGCTCGACGTTCTGCTCGAAACGCTTTCCGCCGCACCGGTTTCCGAGTTGCGCAGCGGGGGCTTGGGAGTCCGGGACGTTAAGCGGCTGAGCAAGGTGACCGGGATCGACGAGTCACGGCTGGGTTTGATCCTCGAAGTCGCCGCCGCGGCCGGGTTGATCGCCAGCGGCATGCCTGACCCCGAACCGGCCGCCGGCGAGGCACCGTACTGGGCGCCGACGGTCGCCACCGATCGGTTCGCCGCGCTGTCCGCCGCCGAGCGTTGGCACCTGTTGGCCAGCAGTTGGCTCGACCTGCCCAGCCGGCCGGCGCTGATCGGCACGCGCGGCCCCGACGCCAAACCCTATGGGGCCCTTACCGATGCGCTGTATTCGACGGCCGCGCCGCTGGATCGCCGCCTGTTGCTCAGCATGCTGTCCGGGCTCCCGTCCGGGGCCGGCGTCGACGCGGCGGAAGCATCGGCCGCGCTGATCTGGCGGCGTCCGCGCTGGGCGAAGCGGTTACAGCCGGGGCCCGTCGGGGATCTGCTCGCCGAAAGCCACGCCATGGGGCTGGTGGGGCGCGGGGCGATCAGCACGCCCGGCCGGGCGCTGCTGGACGAGGACAACGATCCGCAGGCCGCGATCGACGCCATGACCAGGGCGCTGCCCGAACCGGTCGATCACTTCCTGGTGCAGGCGGACCTGACGGTCGTCGTGCCGGGTCCGCTGCAGCGCGACCTGGCGGAGCAACTCGCCACCGTGGCCACCGTCGAATCGGCGGGCACGGCGATGGTGTACCGCGTCAGCGAGCAGTCGATCCGTCATGCGCTCGACGTCGGCAAGACCCGCGACTGGATGCATGCCCTGTTCACCAAGCACTCCAAAACGCCAGTGCCCCAAGGGCTTACCTATCTCATCGACGACGTCGCGCGCAGGCACGGGCAGCTGCGGATCGGCATGGCCGCGTCGTTCGTGCGGTGCGAGGATCCGGCGCTGCTGGCCCAGGCCGTGGCCGCACCCGCGACCGAAGAGGTGCAGCTGCGCGCCCTGACCCCCACGGTGGCGGTGTCGCCGGCGCCGATCGGCGAGGTGCTCGCCGCGCTGCGGGCCGCGGGCTTCGCCCCGGCGGCCGAAGACTCGACCGGCGCCATCGTCGACGTCCGGCCCCGGGGCGCCCGGGTGGCCACACCGCAACAACGCCGTCCGTATCGCCCGCTGCGCCGTCCCAACAGCGACAACCTCCACGCGGTGGTCGCGGTGCTGCGCAAGGTCACCGCCGCACCGTTCGGCAACGTTCGCGTCGATCCGGCGGCCACCATGACGCTGTTGCAGCGCGCCGCCCGGGAACAAGACACCCTGGTGATCGGTTATCTAGACGCGGCCGGCGTGGCCACCCAGCGCGTCGTGTCGCCGATCACCGTCCGGGGCGGTCAGCTGGTGGCCTTTGATTCGGCATCGGGCAGGCTGCGCGACTTCGCCATCCACCGCATCACGTCGGTGGTGTCGGGCTCGGGCCGATAATGGACGGCATGCCGGAGCTTATGCAGGGCGAAGCGATGAGGAGTGGCGCTATCTATGTCTGACGGACCGTTGATCGTGCAGTCAGACAAGACGGTGCTGCTCGAGGTGGAGCACGAACAGGCCGGCGCGGCGCGGGCCGCGATCGCGCCGTTCGCCGAGCTGGAACGCGCACCCGAGCACGTGCACACCTACCGCATCACACCGCTGGCACTGTGGAACGCCCGCGCCGCCGGGCACGACGCCGAACAGGTCGTCGACGCGCTGGTCTCCTTCTCCCGCTACGCGGTGCCGCAGCCGCTGCTGGTCGACATCGTCGACACCATGGCCCGCTACGGCCGCTTACAGCTGGTGAAAAACCCGGCGCACGGCCTGACGCTGGTGAGCCTGGACCGCGCGGTGCTCGAGGAAGTGCTGCGCAACAAGAAGATCGCCCCGATGCTCGGCGCCCGGATCGACGACGACACGGTCATCGTTCACCCCAGCGAGCGCGGCCGGGTCAAGCAAATGCTACTCAAGATCGGTTGGCCCGCAGAGGATCTCGCCGGCTACGTCGACGGCGAGGCGCATCCGATCAGCCTGGCCCAGGACGGCTGGCACCTGCGCGACTACCAGCAGATGGCCACCGACTCGTTCTGGTCGGGTGGCTCCGGCGTGGTGGTGCTTCCCTGTGGCGCCGGCAAGACGTTGGTGGGGGCCGCCGCGATGGCGAAAGCCGGTGCGACAACGCTGATTTTGGTCACCAACATCGTCGCGGCGCGGCAGTGGAAGCGTGAGCTGATCGCCCGCACCTCGCTCACCGAGGACGAGATCGGCGAATACTCCGGTGAGCGCAAGGAAATTCGGCCGGTGACCATCTCGACCTACCAGATGATCACTCGCCGCACCAAGGGCGAGTACCGCCACCTCGAGCTCTTCGACAGCCGCGACTGGGGGCTGATCATCTACGACGAGGTCCACTTGTTGCCGGCGCCGGTGTTTCGGATGACCGCCGATCTGCAATCCAAGCGGCGCCTGGGGCTGACCGCCACGCTGGTCCGCGAGGACGGCCGCGAGGGTGACGTGTTCTCCCTGATCGGCCCGAAACGCTATGACGCGCCGTGGAAGGACATCGAGGCGCAGGGGTGGATCGCGCCGGCGGAGTGCGTCGAGGTGCGGGTCACCATGACCGACAACGAGCGGATGATGTACGCCACCGCCGAGCCCGAAGAGCGTTACAAGCTGTGCTCGACGGTGCACACCAAAATCGCTGTGGTCAAATCGATTCTGGCGAGGCATCCGGGTGAGCAGACCCTGGTGATCGGCGCGTACCTCGATCAGCTCGACGAGCTGGGCGCCGAGCTGGGCGCCCCGGTGATCCAGGGCTCCACGCGGACCAAGGAACGCGAGGAGCTGTTCGACGGCTTCCGCCGCGGCGAGGTGAACACGCTGGTGGTGTCCAAGGTCGCCAACTTCTCCATCGACTTGCCGGAAGCCGCGGTGGCCGTGCAGGTTTCGGGAACCTTCGGCTCGCGCCAGGAAGAGGCGCAGCGGCTGGGCCGGTTGCTGCGGCCCAAGGCCGACGGCGGCGGCGCCATCTTCTATTCCGTGGTGGCGCGCGACAGCCTGGACGCCGAATACGCCGCGCACCGGCAGCGTTTCCTGGCCGAGCAGGGTTACGGCTACATCATCCGCGACGCCGACGACCTGCTGGGTCCGGCCATCTAGGAGCGAACGCAAAAGCCCCCGAAACTCCGTTGTTTCGGGGGCTTTTGTGTCTGGCGGCGCTACCGAGACAGGATGGTCGCCGAGGCGGTGCCGGGCGCGCCGTACACCTGGGCCAGGCCGACGCGCGGATCGCCGGGGACCTGACGCTCCCCCGCCTCGCCGCGCAACTGGCGCACCAGTTCGTGCATCTGCCGCAGCCCCGACGCGCCGATCGGCTCGCCGTTGGCGATCAGCCCGCCGTCGGTGTTGACGGGAATCGAGCCGTGGATCTCGGTGGCGCCGTCGGCCAGCAGCTTCTCCTGTTCGCCGTCCGCGCACAATCCGGTCTCGGCCATGTGGATCACCTCGGCGCCGGCGTCGGTGTCCTGCAACTGCGCGACGTCGACGTCTTCGGGTCCGATGCCGGCCGCCTCGTAGGCGGCCTTGGCCGCGTACACGGTCGGTGACGCGTCCTCGTCCAGCGGCGCCGACGTGGCGTGCACCTCGTAGGCGCCGAAGCGCCGGGTCCGAATCTCGCAGGCGCGCACATAGACCGGCTTGTCGGTGAATTTCTGGGCCATGTCGGCGCGACACATGATGACCGCGGCCGCCCCCTCATCGGGCGCGCAGAACATGTACTGCGTCAACGGGTAGTTCAGCGCGGGCGAGGCGAGGATCTCCTCGACGGAGATCTCCTTGCGCCGGAAGGCATTCGGGTTCAGCGCACCGTTGCGGAAGTTCTTGTTGGCCACCCGCGCCAGCGTCTCCTGGGAGATGTTGTGGTCGTGGATGTACTTGTTGGCCTTCATGCCGAAGAACTTGGTGGTGACGAACTGCCCGTTGTTGGCGTACCACTGGGGCAGCGCCAGCTTGGCGGGGTCGTCGGTGAACGCACCGCGCGGATGCTTGTCGAGGCCGATGGCAATGCCGATGTCGTACTTGCCCAACCGGATGGTGTCGGCGGTCTGCTGGATGGCGCTGGCCGCGGTGGCGCATGCGTTGAACACGTTGGTGAACGTGATGCCGGTCAGGCCGACCAGGCGGGTCACGGCGTCGGGGTTGGAGACCTCGTAGCTGCCGCCGAACCCGAATTGGATGTCTTTCCAGTCCACTCCGGCGTCTTTGAGTGCGAGCTGGACGGCCTCGGCGCCCATCTGCATCGCCGTCTTTTCGAACCTACCGAACGGGTGCAGGCCCACGCCGATGATCGCGACGTCGTTGGTCATCTCGATCCTCCTGACTCAGGCGACGGGCTGGAACGCGAAGGTGATGATTTCGGCGCCCTCGTCATCGGTGGCGAACGGCACCATGGTGAGTTCGACTTTCTGGCCGAACTTCAACTTGGCCGGGTCGTTCTCGGTCAGGCGGCCTTCGACGCGGATCACATCACCGAGCTGGACCAGTCCCACTCCGAAGGGCACGAAGTCCTTACCGGCGGGGCCGATGTAGGGGGCTCCAGGGGGAAAGCCCTGGGTCGTCCACGCCACCAGCGTTCCGCGTCGGGGCAACAGCACGTCGGACATCTCGCCACCGCTGCAGCGCGGGCACCACTGCTGCACCGGGAAGGTGGTCGCCTCGCAGCTGCCGCATCGGCTGCCGATGAGCTGCGGGCTCTCATCGGGCCAGGTAGAGATCTCGGGGGCAAGTGCCTTCTGCATCGGGGGGTCCTCCAGGAACGTCGACAATCCGCCAACAGAACTCACTGAACCGTATAACAGCTTTCCGAAAAGTGGAAACCTCATTCTCGCCTCCACGCAATGGGCGAGGACTGGCGTCGGGCGCGGGGAAGATATGTTGGCGCCATGACGGTCACCGTGATACTCGAGCTCAGGTTCAAGCCCGACGAGGTCGCCGCGGGGCGCGAGCTGATGGGCCGGGCGCTGCAGGACACCCGCGCGTTCGACGGCAACGTCCGCACCGACGTGCTCGTCGACGAAGACGATGAAGCGCACTGGTTGATTTACGAAATCTGGGAGACGGTCGAGCACGACGAGGCTTACCGCGCGTTCCGCGCGGGCGAGGGCAAGCTGACGCAGCTTCCCCCGCTGCTGGCCGCGCCCCCGGCCAAGACCAGGTACCTCACCAGCGACGTGTAACTCGCGCCGGCCGATCAGCCCGCGCCGGCGCGGTGGGTATTCGGGCTCACCCCGTAGGCGCGTTTGAAGGCGGTACTCAACGCGAACGGGGTGGCGTAGCCGACCTCTCGGGCGACGGCGGCGATGGTCGCCTGGCTGGACCGCAGCAGATCGGCGGCCAACGCAAGCCGCCAACCGGTCAGGAAAGCGATCGGCGGCTCACCCACCTGCTCGGTGAACCGGCGGGCGAACGCTGCGCGTGACGCGCCAACTGCCGCAGCGAGATTCGCGACGGTCCAGGGGTGCGCGGGGTTGCTGTAGATCAGCTTCAAGGCGGGCCCCACCAGCGCGTCGTGTTCGGCGTGCCACCAGGCGGGCGCGTTGACGTCGTTGTCGAACCAGATGCGCAGCACCCCGATGAGCAGCAAGTCGAGCACCCGATCCAGATACGCCTCTTGGCCGGGGCCGCCACGGCCGGCCTCGCTGGCCAACAGTGGAACCAGCGGACTGTCCCATTCGTCCGCGCGCAACACCAGCACGGCGGGCAGCGCGTCGAGCAACCGGGCGCTGACCTCGCTGCGTCCCTCGTACGCGCAGACGATGGAGCGCGTCGCACCCGAGGGACTGTTACCCCATGTCCGCACGCCCAACGACATTTCGAAGTGCAAGTCGTCCCCGGTCTGCGTGGTGCACCGTTGACCCGGATGGATCACCGCCATCGGGGCGGTCCCCGGGTCGTCCGCGAAGACGTAATGCTGGGTGCCGCGGGTGAGCGCGACGTCCCCGGGTCGTAGCCAATCGGTGCCGGTGTCGTCGCCGACGATGACGGCGCTGCCATGCGTCTGGCAGATGATCGCCAGCGGCGCGTCGTCCTGGATGCGCAGCGACCACGGCGGGTCCATCATCATGCGCAACACAAATGCCCCGCGCGCCCGAACGCCGTCGAGCAATCCCACCACGGCGTCCACAACCGGATCGTAGACGGGCGCATATGTAATCGGGACGGATAACGATGGATGGTCTCAGCCGGCCCGCGGTTGACTTCACGCCATGAACGCAAGTCCGGTTGTCATCCTGACCTCCATCGCCACGATCGTCGGCGCCGCCGCCGGCGGAATGATGTACGTGTTCTCCACATTCGTGATGCGCGGCCTGAATGGCATCGATTCGCGCGAGGCGATTGCCGCGATGCGCGGTATCAACGTCGCCGCGAATTCCAGTCCCGCGTTTCTGCTCGCGTATTTTGGTGCGGCGATCCTCGCCTTGGCGGTCGGCGTCGTCGCGGTGACGCAGTTGCGCCAACCCGGCAGCTGGTGGCTGTTGGCGGGAGCGGTTTTCGCGATCCTCGCCGCGATCATCACGGTGGTGTTCAACGTGCCGCTGAACAACCGTCTCGACGGCGTAGACCCGGTGGGGCTGTCGGCCGCCGACGCCGCGCGCGAATGGCAGGCGTACTTCTCCACGTGGACGGCATGGAACCATGTCCGCACCGTCACCGCGTTCCTCGGCGCCGCACTGATGCTGGTCGGGCTGCGCTGCCGCTAGCTCAGTGCGGGAATGACCTCTTGTTCGAACAGCTCGATGCCGGAACGGTCGTAGGCGGCCTCGGGGAAATAGCAGATGGCGTAGTCGCATCCGAGGTCTCGGAGCTTGGTCAGACGCTCGACGACCTGTTCCGGCGTGCCGGTGGCCGAGTCCGGCCCGCTGGTACCGGCGATCATCGCGTCCGCGGCGGCCTCCCCGACGTAATCGGCCATGCGGCCGCGGACCCGTTGCAGCCGGTCTTTGACGTCGGCCTCCGACGGGCCGACGACGGCGTTGACGTTGACCGAACGCACGATGGCGTCGAAGTCGGTGCCCACTTCGCGGCAGTGCCCGGCCAGCACCTGCGACTTGTGGGCGAACGCGGCCGGCTCGGGCGTGAAGTTGGTGTACTGCGCGTACTGGGCGGCGATACGCAAGGTCACCTTCTCGCCGCCGCCGGCGATCCACAGCGGAATCCCGTTGTCCTGCAGTGGCTTAGGGGCGACGATCGCGCCGTCCACCTGGTAGTGCTTGCCGTCGAAGCTGACCTTGCCGTCGCGCCAGGCGTCCCGCATGATCTGGACGCCTTCGTCGAGGCGACCCAACCGGACGCCCGCCGACGGGAATCCGTAACCGTAAGCGCGCCATTCATGTTCGTACCAGCCGCCGCCGATCCCCATCTGAATCCGGCCACCGGAGATGATGTCGGCCGTCGCGGCCACCTTGGCGAGGTAGACCGGGTTGCGGTAGCTCATGGCCGTGCACATCTGGCCGAGCTTGATGCGCGACGTGGTGGCCGCGTACGCGGCCATGAGCGACCACGCTTCGTGGGTGGCTTCCCCGGTGGGCACCGGGACGGTGTGGAAGTGGTCGTAGACCCACAACGAGTCCCACCGGCCGCGGTCCGCGTGATCGGCGAGATCGCGCATCACCGCCCAGTGTTTGTCGGGTTCGATGCCGACCAGATCCATCCGCCAGCCTTGTGGAATGAAGAGACCGAAGCGCATACCAACGGACTTTAGCCCCGCCACTATTCAGCCATTCAGCGCGTCGAGCGCGGCCGCGACCGACTTCTCGCGCAGTTCCTCCTGCGGCGCGTCGACGAACTGCACACAGCAGTCCTGCAAGCCGCCGAACGCGACGACCGCGCGGGTGGACTGTGCGAGGGTCGGCGTCTCCCCGAACACCAGGCGCGCCAACCGCTCTCGCCACGCCAGCACGGTGTCGATGAGGTCCAGGTCGATCAGCGTCGACAACTCGGTCAGCAACAGCACCAGGTCCCGGCGGTGCCGGTAGTGGAAATCGAAATAGCCCTCCAACAACTCACGAACATCGACGGCGCCGCGGCCCTCGTGGTCGGCGACGAACCGCTCACCCTCGTCGATCAGCGGCACCAGGATGCTGCGCACCAGGTCCTCGCGTGACGGAAAGTGGTAGTACAGCGCGGGTTTGGTGATGCCCAGCTGGTTGGCGATGTCCTGCAGGCTGGTGCGCTGCACGCCGCGCTGCAAAAACAGCTCGCGAGCGACCTCCTGAATCCGCTCGCGCGTGTCTGACCGGGGCCTGCTCACCCGGCCGAGTTTATCTGACTTACCGATCGGTAAGTGGGATGTTATGCTTACCGAACGTTAAGTAAGTGCGGGAGGTGGATCGTGCGGATACTCATTTCCGGCGCCAGCGTCGCCGGCCCGGTGCTGGCGTACTGGCTGTCCCGCTACGGCTTCGACGTCACCGTCGTCGAGCGCGCCCCGACGCTGCGCAAAACCGGCGGCCACGCCGTCGACTTGTTCCGTCCGGCGATGGAGATCTCGGCGAAGATGGGCGTCCTGCCGCGCATCGAGGCCCTGGCCACCGGAACCACCCGCCTGGCGTTGTACCGGGAGGGCCGGCCGCGCGCCGCCAACATCGATCTCACCAAGATCTACGCCGCCAGCTCCGACCGGCACGTGGAGATCATGCGCGACGACCTCAGCGAGATCTACTACGACGCCGCCCGCGACGACGTCGAGTACCTGTTCGCCGACTCGATCACCGAGATCGAGCACGACGGCACCGTGACGTTCGAGCGCTCCGAGGCGCGCAGCTTCGACGTCATCGTCGGCGCCGACGGCCTGCACTCCAACGTTCGGCGCCTGACCTTCGGCGAGGAAGCCGGCCTGACGCGCTTCCTCGGGGGATACCTGTCGGTGCTGTCGGCGCCCAAGGCGCTGGTGCGGGCCGGCGAGATGGTCGGCCACGTCGGCGTCGGCCGCTTCGCCGGTATCTACACGGCGGACCACCTGGATGACGCGCGGGTGGTGTTTCTGTTTCGCCGCCGGGAAGAACCCGACTACGACCACCGCGATGTGTTGCGGCAGAAGGAGTTACTGCGCGACGCGTTCACCGGGATGCATGACCAGGTGGACGGCTGGCTGGCCGAAATCGAGCGCACGCCCACCTTCTACTTCGACTCCATCACCCAGCTCCGCACGGACAGGTGGTCGCGCCGCCGCGTCACCCTGGTCGGCGACGCCGGATACTGCCCCGGACCGGCGGTGGGCGGCAGCACCAGCCTCGCCGTCCTCGGCGCCTACGTGCTGGCCGGAGAACTCGCCCGCGCCGACGGCGACCACCTGCGCGCCTTCGCCGCCTACGAACTGCAGATGCGCGAACCGGTGCATCGCAGCCGGTCCTTCGCCCGCGGCGCGGCCAAGGGCATCATCCCCGGTTCGCGCGCCGGAGTCTGGGCGTTAACCCGTGGAGCCCAACTGATCTCGGCGATGCCGGGGTCGCTGTCCCGGTCGCTGGCCAAGCTGAACACCAAGGGCGTCCGCATGCACGACTCGATGCCGGTCCCCGACTACGCCGGAACCGACGTCTGACAGCATGTCCAGTAGGCCGCGGACTCGAGCGGCCGCGCGCGCATGCCACGAAGGGAAGGCCTCGGATGGAACTGACCGGTGTTGGGATCTGGAGCAGTCAGCTGCGCTACGGCGACCCGGCCGAATCCGCCGACGCCGCAGCCGAACTCGATGAACTCGGCTTCCCCGCGCTGTGGATTCCCGACGTCGGCGGACCGGTGTTCGACGCGGTGGGCCGTCTGCTCGCCGCGACCCGGCGGACGGTGATCGCCACCGGCATCCTGAATCTATGGATGCATGCGCCCGGCGACGTCGCCGAATCCTTCGCGACGCTGACCACCGAGCACGGGGACCGCTTCCTGCTGGGAATCGGCGTCAGCCACGCACCGCTGATCGACGCCGGCCAGCCCGGGCGCTACCGCAAACCGCTCGCGGCCACGGAGTCGTTTCTGGACGGGTTGGATGCCGCGCCGCGGCCGGTTCCCACCGAGCGCCGGGTTCTTGCCGCGCTCGGACCGAAGATGCTGAAGCTGTCCGCGAGCCGCGCCGCGGGCGCCCATCCCTACCTGGTCACCCCCGACCACACCGCTTCTGCCCGTTCGACTTTGGGCCAGGGCCCCCTGCTCCTGCCGGAGCAGACGGTCATCCTGACCGACAGCGCCGACGAGGCGCGTCAAATCGGAACCGAGTGGCTGCGGTCCTATTTGGCGTTGCCCAACTACGCGAACAACCTGCTGCGCAGCGGCTTCTCCGAAGACGATGTGGCGCAGGTGAGCGATCGACTCTTCAACGCGATCATCGCCTGGGGTGACGAAGACGCCATCATGGGCAGGGTCGCCGAACATCGTTCCGCCGGCGCCGATCACGTCTGCGTCCAGGTGCTGCGGGCCGATCCGAGGGCCTTCCCGCGCAAGGAATGGCGCCGAATCGCCGCCGCCTGCCGATAGCAGGTGATCCGCCGCGCGGCATAGGGTGAGCTATGGCTTCCAAACAGATGCTGTTTCGGATCTTCTACCGCATCGGTTTCACCCCGTGGGACGGCCATCCGCTCGCCCAGAGCGTGCGAGACCTCGTCGAGGGGACGGCCGACGCCGCCGCGCTTGCCGCCGGGTCCGCCATCGAACTCGGATGCGGTACCGGTGACTGCTCGATCTACCTCGCCCAACACGGCTGGCGCGTCACCGCGGTGGATTTCGTGGCCAAACCCCTGGAGCGAGCGCGGGCCAAGGCCGCCAAGGCCGGCGCGTCCGTCAACTTCGTCCAGGCCGACGTCACCCAGCTGAGCCAGGCCGGAATCGGCGCGAACTTCGAGCTGATCGTCGACAACGCCTGCCTGCACAACATGAGCGACGCCGATCGCGACGCCTACGTCCGCGAGGTCAGGGCCGTGGCGGCCCCGCATGCCCGGCTGCTGATCATCGCGTTCGTGCCAGGCGGCCGCGTCGGGGTGCGCGGCATCGACCACGCCGAGATGGAACGGCGCTTCACTCCCCACTGGACGTTGCTGTCCGCGGGCGCGGAACGCGAACTGGACCGCGCCGAGAAGACCCCGGCTCGCTACTACCTGTTCCAGCGGCGCACCTGACCGGCGAGCAGACGCAGAATCGCACGCGCAATCCCCGCGCAGTGCGATTCCGCGTCTGCTCGCGGCAGGACTTAACTCAGTGACTTCGGCGGCAGGAACCGCTCGCCGTACTTGGCCGCCAGTTCCTTGGCGCGGGCCACGAACGCGTCCTTGCCCGTGCCGCCGGCACCGGAGTAACCGACGATGAACTGCGCGCTACCACCGGTGTACGGCGGGAAGCCGATGCCCATGATCGAGCCGATGTTGGCGTCGGCGGTCGAGGTCAGCACGCCCTCGTCCAGACACTTCTGCGTCTCGAGCGCCTCGGCGAACAGCATGCGATCGATCATGTCCTGCAACGGAATCTCCGCGCTGCCCGACTTGAACGTCTCGGCCAGGCCGGGCCACAGGCGGGTCCGCTTGCCGTCCACGTACTCGTAGAAGCCGGCGCCCTTCAAGCGGCTGGGCCGTCCGATCTCGATCATCTTCTCCACGACGGCCTCGGCCGGGTGCGGCTCGTAGGTGCCGCCCGCGTCCTCGACGCCCTTGCGGGTGGCCGCGGCGATCTTGTGCATCAGCTCCAGGTTGAGCTCGTCGGACAGCTGCAGCGGCGGCGCCGGGTAGCCGGCCTGCGAACCGGCGTGCTCGATGCTGGCCGGGGCCACGCCCTCGCCGAGCATCGCCAGCGCCTCGTTCACGAACGTGCCGATCACGCGGCTGGTGAAAAACCCGCGGCTGTCGTTGACCACGATCGGCGTCTTGCCGATCGCCAGCGTGTAGTCGAACACCCGGGCCAGGGCCTCGTCGGAAGTCTTCTCGCCCTTGATGATTTCCACCAGCGGCATCTTGTCGACCGGCGAGAAGAAGTGGATTCCGATGAAGTCCTCCTGCCGCTTGACGCCGGTCGCCAGACCGGTGATCGGCAGGGTCGAGGTGTTCGACCCGAGCAGCGCGTTGGGTTCGACGATGTCCTCGATCTCCTGGAACACCTTGTGCTTGAGTTCCTGGTTCTCGAACACCGCCTCGATCACGAAGTCGACGCCCGCCAGCTCGGCGGGGTCGGCAGTCGGCGTGATGCGGTCCAGCAGCGCCTTGCTCTTCTCCTCGGTGGTCTTGCCACGCTGAAGTGCCTTGGCCTCAAGCTTTTCCGAGTAACCCTTGCCCTTCTGGGCGGCCTCGATGTCGACGTCCTTAAGCACCACGTCGAAGCCGGCCTTGGCCGACACGTAGGCGATGCCGGCGCCCATCATGCCCGCGCCCAGCACACCGATCTTGTTGATCTTGACCGGCTCGATGCCGTCGGGGCGCGAACCGCCGCCGTTGATGTGCTGCAGGTCGAAGAAGAACGCCTGGATCATGTTCTTGGCGACCTGGCCGGTGACCAGCTGGGTGAAGTAACGGCTTTCGATGCGGCTGGCCGTGTCGAAGTCCACCTGCGCGCCCTCGACGGCCGCGTCCAGGATGGCCCGCGGCGCCGGCATCGGGGCGCCCTTCAGTTGCTTCTTCAGCAGCGCCGGGAACGACGGCAGGATGCCCGCCAGCGCGGGGCTGGACGGGGTGCCGCCGGGCATCTTGTAACCTTTTTTGTCCCAAGGCTGTTCGTGCGAATCGGGGTTGGCCTTGATCCACGCCTTGGCGGCGGGCACCAGTTCGTCGACCGAGCCGACGAGCTCGTCGACCAGGCCGATCTCCTTGGCTTTCGCCGGCTTGAAGCGGGTGCCCTGGCTCAACACCTCCATGAATGCCTTCTGGATGCCGAACATCCGCACGGTGCGGGTCACCCCGCCGCCGCCCGGCAGCAGGCCCAGCGTCACCTCGGGCAGACCCAGGACGCTGCCCTTGACGTCGGCGGCGATCCGGTGGTGGCAGGCCAGCGCGATCTCCAGGCCGCCGCCCAGCGCGGCGCCGTTGATGGCGGCCACCACCGGCTTGCCCAGGGTCTCCAGCGCGCGCAGGTCGCGCTTGACCGACTCGACGGTGTCGAACGCCTCGCCGGCATTCTCGGGGCCGAGGTTGATCATGCCCTTGAGGTCACCGCCCGCGAAGAAGGTCTTCTTCGCGCTGGTGATCACCACGCCGGTGATCGAATCCTTCTCGGCGGCAAGGCGTTCGACGGCGTTGTGCATGGACTCGCTGTAGTGCTCGTTCATCACGTTGGCCGACCCGGTGGGGTCGTCAAGCGTCAGGGTGACGATGCCGTCGGCGTCCTTATCCCACGCAATGGTGTTCTCTGCCATGGTCTTAAACCCTCTCGATGATGGTGGCGACACCCATGCCGCCGCCGATGCACAGCGTGATCAGGGCGCGACGCGCGTTGCGGCGCTCGAGCTCGTCGACCATGGTGCCGGTGATCATGGCGCCGGTGGCGCCCAGCGGGTGGCCCATCGCGATGGCGCCGCCGTTGACGTTGAGCTTCTCGTCGGGAATGTTGAGGTCCTTCTGGAACTTCAGCACCACCGACGCGAACGCCTCGTTGAGCTCGAACAGGTCGATGTCGTCGATCGTCAGGCCCGCGCGGTCGAGCACCTTGCGCGTGGCGGGCGTCGGGCCGGTCAGCATGATGACCGGGTCGGAGCCGCTGGTGGCGGTGGCCACGATGCGGGCCCGCGGCGTCAGGCCCTGCGACTTGCCGGCCGCCTCCGAACCGACCAGCACCAGCGCGGCGCCGTCGACGATGCCCGAGCTGTTGCCACCGGTGTGGACGTGGTTGATCTTCTCGACCCAGTGGTACTTGGTGAGCGCGACGTCGTCGAAGCCGCCCATCTCGCCGATGCCGTCGAACGCGGTCTTGAGCTTGCCCAGGCCCTCGAGCGTGGTGTCGGGCCGCATGTGCTCGTCGTGGTCGAGGATGACCAGGCCGTTCTGGTCGCGCACCGGCACGACCGACTTGGCGAAGTAGCCGCCCGACCACGCCGCGGCGGCCTTCTGCTGGCTGCGCAGCGCGTAGGCGTCGACGTCCTCGCGGGAGAAGCCCTCGATGGTGGCGATCAAGTCGGCGCCGATGCCCTGCGGCACGAAGCCGATCTGGTAGTTGGTCTCGGGGTCGGTCGCCCAGGCGCCGCCGTCGGAGCCCATCGGGACGCGGCTCATCGACTCGACGCCGCCGGCCAGCACCAGGTCGTCCCAGCCGGAACGAACCTTCTGAGCGGCGGTGTTGACGGCCTCCAGACCGGAGGCGCAGAACCGGTTGAGCTGCACACCCCCGGTGGTCTCGGGCAGGCCCGCGGCCAGCACTGCGGTGCGGGCGATGTCGCCGCCCTGGTCGCCGACCGGGGACACGACGCCGAGGATCATGTCGCTGATCAGGTTCTCGTCCAGGTCGGGGTAGCGCCGGCGCAGCTCGTCGACCAGGCCCACGACCAGGTTGAGCGGCTTTACCTCGTTGAGCGAGCCGTTGCGCTGCTTGCCCCGCGGTGTGCGGATGGCCTCATAAATGAAAGCTTCTTCGGACATGACGACTTCCTTGTTCGCGAATAGGGTTCGAATCCCGTCTTCAAGACTAGGTCCCGCACCACACTAACAGCAGGCCCGGCCAACCTGTTGGTTGAGCAGGTTGGCGCTGGTCAGAGCCTCGAGAGTGACGCGACAGTCACGTTCGGCGCCGAACGTGACTGTACAGTCACGCTGGGCGCAGGAAGTTAAGCTCGACGACCATGACGGTCTCGCGACTGCGCCCGTACGCGACCACGGTGTTCGCCGAGATGTCGGCGCTGGCCGCGCGGATCGGAGCGGTGAACCTCGGCCAGGGGTTTCCCGACGAGGACGGGCCGCCGGCCATGCTGAAGGCCGCCCAGGAGGCCATCGCCGACGGCGTCAACCAGTACCCGCCCGGGATCGGCATCGCGCCGCTGCGACACGCGATCGCCGCCCAGCGCCACCGCCAGTACGGCATCGAGTACGACCCCGACACCGAGGTGCTGGTGACGGTCGGGGCGACCGAGGCCATCGCCTCGGCGGTGATCGGCCTGGTCGAACCCGGCTCGGAGGTCCTGCTCATCGAGCCGTTCTACGACTCCTACTCGCCCGTGGTGGCGATGGCCTCCGCGCGGCGGGTCGCCGTGCCGCTGGTCCCCCACGGTCGCGGCTTCGCCCTGGACGCCGACGCGCTGCGCCGGGCGGTGACGCCCCGGACCCGCGCGCTGATCGTCAACTCGCCGCACAATCCGACCGGCACGGTGCTCAGCGCGGCCGAGCTGGCCACCATCGCCGAGATCGCCGTCGCGGCCGACCTGTTGGTGATCACCGATGAGGTGTACGAACACCTCGTGTTCGACGGGCGCCAGCACGTGCCGCTGGCCGCCTTGCACGGCATGGCCGAGCGGACCATCACCATCTCCAGCGCGGCCAAGATGTTCAACTGCACCGGCTGGAAGATCGGATGGGCTTGCGGCCCAGCGCAACTCATCGCCGGGATGCGCGCGGCCAAACAGTATCTGAGCTATGTCGGCGGCGCGCCGTTCCAGCCGGCCGTGGCCTTGGCGCTCGAGCAGGAGGGCGCCTGGGTGGACGACCTGCGCGCCACGTTGCAGGCCAGGCGCGATCGGCTGGCCGCCGGGCTGATCGACGTCGGGTTCGAGGTGCACGACAGCGCCGGCACGTACTTCTTGTGCGCCGATCCCCGCCCGCTGGGCTACGACGACAGCGCCGCGTTCTGCGCGGCGCTACCCGAAAAGGTGGGGGTCGCCGCCATCCCGATGTCGGCCTTCTGCGACCCGGACACGGCACGCGGGCCGGCCGACGTGTGGAATCACTTGGTGCGCTTCACCTTCTGTAAACGCGACGACACCCTGGACGAGGCGATCAAGCGACTGGCCGCACTGCGCGACGCTACCTAGCCGGGCCGAAGCCCCGAGGCCCCATCACCCGCTTGCGCAGGCCCTCCAGCGCGGAGTGCAGGATCTTCTTGCGGGCCCGCGCGACCCAGAACTCCGGCAGCGGGGCCCACGGTTCGACGGTGATGGTGAACCGCACCCTGGTCCGGTCGTCGCCCAGCCGGCTCAGGTTGTACTCCCCGTGCTGGCCGTGTTGCTGGGCCGTCTTGTGCGCGTCCCACACCATCCAGTCGGGCCCCCAGTGGTATTCGAGCAGTTCGGTGTCGTGGATGCCGGTCACCGCGATCGTGACCTTCACGTGGTGCGGTCGTCCGTCGGGGTGCTTGTCGATGACCTCGACCCGCTTGTGCACCGACGACCATGAGGGCACCGCGTCCATATCGGCGAGCGCCTCCATGATGACCTCCGGAGGCGCATCGATCACGATTTCCGACGATGCTTGTACAGCCACTGCTAACAAGTTAACTACAGCGCCGCGGCCGGCGAGGGCCGAAAACCACAGTCGCCGGCTATTCGGGCTCGGCGGGACGGGTGCCGCGCATCACCATTTCGCGCAATCCCTTTTCCGCCCCGTCGAGGGCGCTTTCGCTGGCCCGCCGGACGATGAACGCGGGCATGGGCCGGCCCGGTTCGACGGTGATGTCGAAGCGCACTCGGGTCTGGCCGATGCCTTCGGGTTTGAGGTTGTATTCGACGTGCTGACCGTGCTGCTGGGAGGTTCCTTTGGCGTCGTAGCAGACCCAGTCCGGGCCCCAGTGATATTCCAGGATCTCCTTGTCGACGAGCCCCAGGATCTTGATGGTGGTCTTGACGTGGTGGGGCCGGCCGTCGGGATACCGGTCGATCACCTCGATGTTCTTGTGCAGCGGTGACCAGGACGAGAGGACGCCGACATCTGTCAGCGCCTCCATGACCACTTCTGGCGGCGCGTTGACGACAAATTCGCGTGATGCTTTTACGGCCACTGGGATCAAATTTAGCAACGCCGGCCCGGGCATGGATCGGTTCGTCGTAATCGATGGCCTACCAGTTGATTTCGTCAAGCGATGTCGTCGCCGCCGGGGGTCGCTCGACCGGCCCGGTGGGTGTTCGCGAAAAGCGCGGGGCGGGTGCGGCCTGGTCGACGCCGTGGGCGGTGATGACGGTGGACCGCGTCCGCAGGTGGTCGTCGGTCGCGGCTTCGGTCCATGTCAGCACCGGGGTGACGCACGCATCGGTGCCGGCGAACGTGCGCGCCCATTCGTCGCGGGTTCGGCTCGCGAACCGTTTCGTGAAGATCTCGCGCATCCGTGGGTAGGAATCCTTGTCGAGCTGGCCGGGCACGTCCTCGGGTGACAGGCCGAGCCCGGCGAGTAACGCCGCGAAGAATTGCGGCTCGATGGCGCCGACGGCCACGTATCCGCCGTCGGCGGTCTCGTAGCAACCGTAGAACGGGGCGCCGCCGTCGAGCAGGAAGGATTCGCGTCGGTCGCGCAGTGCGCCAGTGGACTTCATCGTCCACATCATCTGGGCCAACAGACTCACCCCGTCGACCATCGCCGCGTCGATGACCTGACCCTTGCCCGACCGTTCCCGTTCGTAGAGGGCGACGGCGATGCCGAACGCCACCAGCATCGAGCCGCCACCGAAGTCGGCGACCAGGTTCAGCGGCGGAATCGGCGGACGGTCGGCGTAGCCGAGCGCCGAGAGCGCGCCGGTCTGCGACAGGTAGTTGATGTCGTGACCCGCCGTGCGCGCCAGCGGCCCGTCCTGCCCCCAGCCGGTGATCCGCGCGAAGATCAGGCGCGGATTGGCCGCCGCGCAGTCGTCGGGACCGATTCCGAGTCGCTCGCACGTGCCGGGGCGAAAGCAGTCCAGCAACACGTCGGCCTTGGCGGCCAGCTCGAGCAGGGCCTGCGGTTGCGTCTTGACGTCGAGGTCGACGATCCGCTTGCCGCGATGCAACAAGTCCCGGCCCTCGGCCGGCATTTCGAGGCCGCCCGACGGCCGCCGCACCCGCACCACGTCGGCGCCCAGGTCCGCCAGCAGCATTCCCGCGTGCGGCCCCGGTCCGATGCCGCCGAGTTCGATCACCCGCACCCCGGCCAGCGGGCCGCCGCCCACCGTGACTACTTGCCCTTCTTGACCGTGAGCACCCGCTCGCGCAGGGCCTTGGTGGCGGAGTCGATCGTCCCCTTCACGGCACGCTTCAGCACGAAGCCGGGCAGCGGCACGTTCGGGTCCGCCAGCAGCTCGAACTTCACCAGGGTCTTGTCGCCCTGCGGTATCAGGGTGTACTTCCCGTCCTGCGCCTTCTGCTGCGAGGAACTCACCAGCGTCCAACTCACGGCGTTGTCCGCCCAGGTGTAGGCGACCACCTGTTCGTCGGTGATCCCGGCGACCTTGACCCTCATCCTGACTTGGCGGGGTCGCCCGTCGTCGCCGGTCTCGAGGACCTCCGCGCTCTGGTGCGGTTCCGACCATTCGGGCATCGATTCGAAATCGGCGATGACGTCCAGAATCTCCTCGGGACTGGCTTCGATCACGATGTCGCGGGATTCTTCGAGTGCCATGGCCCGCACGATACTGGCCCGGCGTCCCGCCCGGAATGGATTCGGCCGAGCGTACCGTCGTGCCTGTGACTGATGCCGCGACCGATCCCGCTTACACCGTCGGTGACTACCTGTTGGACCGTCTCGCCGAACTCGGCGTCTCCGAGATCTTCGGCGTTCCCGGTGATTACAACCTGGAGTTCCTCGACCACATCATCGCCCACCCCAGCCTGCGCTGGGTCGGCAACGCCAACGAGCTGAACGCCGGCTACGCCGCCGACGGGTATGGACGGCTGCGCGGAATGTCGGCGTTGGTAACGACATTCGGCGTCGGTGAGCTGTCCGCGGCCAACGCGATCGCGGGCAGCTACGCCGAGCAGGTGCCCGTCGTGCACATCGTCGGCGGCCCGTCCAAGGACGCGCAGGGCACCCGCCGGGCGCTGCACCACTCCCTCGGCGACGGGGACTTCGAACACTTCTTCCGGGTCAGCCGCGAAATCACCTGTGCCCAGGCCAATCTCATGCCCGCAACGGCCCGCCGGGAGATCGACCGGGTGCTGTGCGAGGTGCGCGAGCAGAAGCGACCCGGATACATCCTGCTGTCCACCGACGTGGCCCGCTTCCCCACCGAGCCGCCCGAAGCTCCGCTGCCCCGCTACAGCGGCGGCACCAGCCCGCGCGCGCTGGCGATGTTCGTCGAGGCCGCGACCGAGCTCATCGGCGGCCACCGGTTGACCGTCCTCGCCGACTTGCTGGTCCACCGCCTGCAGGCGATCAAAGAACTCGAGGCGTTGTTGGCCGCGGACGTCGTGCCGCACGCCACGCTGATGTGGGGGAAGAGCCTGCTCGACGAAAGCTCACCGAATTTCCTGGGGATCTACGCGGGATCGGCCAGCGCGCCGGCGGTGCGCACTGCGATCGAAGAGGCGCCCGTGTTGGTCACCGCCGGAGTGGTGTTCACCGACATGGTGAGCGGCTTCTTCAGCCAGCGGATCGACCCGGCCCGGACCATCGACGTCGGGCAATACCAAAGCAGCGTCGCCGGAGAAGTCTTCGCGCCGTTGGAGATGGGCGCCGCGCTCGAGGCGCTGGCCACCATCCTGGTCCGGCGCGGGACCGCGTCGCCACCGGTGGCGTCGCCGCCGGCCGCGCCACTCCCGCCGCCCCCGCCCCGCGATCAACCCCTGACCCAGAAAATGCTGTGGGATCGGCTTTGCCGGGCCCTCACACCGGGCAACGTGGTGCTCGCCGACCAGGGCACCTCCTTCTACGGCATGGCCGATCACCGGCTGCCGCACGGTGTCACCTTCATCGGCCAACCTCTTTGGGGCTCAATCGGTTACACGTTGCCGGCCGCGCTGGGGGCCGCCGTCGCGCATCCGGACCGCCGCACGGTGTTGCTGATCGGGGACGGCGCCGCGCAACTGACCGTCCAGGAGCTCGGCACCTTCTCGCGCGAGGGGCTCTCCCCCGTCATCGTGGTGGTCAACAACGACGGCTACACCGTCGAGCGCGCCATCCACGGCGAGACGGCGCCCTACAACGACATCGTCAGTTGGAAGTGGACGGACGTCCCGCACGCGCTGGGCGTCACCGACCACCTGGCGTTTTCGGTCCAGACCTACGGGGAGCTCGACGACGCGCTGACCGCCGCCGCCGAACACAAAGACCGCATGGTTTTCGTCGAGGTGGTGCTGCCGCGGCTCGAGATTCCCCACCTGCTGGTCGAACTCGTGCAACCGACGTCACCGGACGGCAGTCCGCGCCGCTGAAGTTCTAGCGCGGATTGGGCGTCCGCTCCGGGGACGATGACCGCAGGATGGCTTGCACCGTCCGCCGGCAGCGACCGCAGTCGGTGCCCGCTCCGCACGCCTGGGCGACTTCGTTGGTGGTCGACGCCCCGCACTCGACGGCCTCGGTCACGGTCTGGCTGGTGACCCCGTTACACAGGCACACGAACACCAGCTAACCTCAGTCCGCCTCGATGCGCATCATGTCGGAGAACCGGCCGACGAACAGCGGGGGGTAGGCGCCGACGCCCGCTCCCGACATCCACTGCGCCGCGGCGTCGGGGTGATCGATCCACTCCCGCGCGCGTTCTTCGTCGGGGAACTCCTGCAGGATCAGCACCTCGTGATCATCGTCGAAAGCCTGGAACACCCAGGTCTTTCGGATGCCGGCCGTGGTGAACCTGTCGATCGCAGTGCTGACTTCGGAGGTCAGCAGGGTCACGTCGTTGACGGACGCGATGGCGGCCACCACGACGCCCGGCGCCGCCGGGGTTTGCGGCGGCTGGGCGATGAACCGGTCGATGATCTCGCCGGCGAACACCGCGGGGATGTCGTCGACACCGGCTTCGTCGAACCAATCGAAGAAGACCCGCGAGCGCAGCAGCTCGACGATCGGCTCGCGGCTGTGGACCCCGATCATCACCAGGACCCGGCCGTAGTCGTGGGTCGAGGTGTAGACGAGCACGTGGTGCGCGCCGATGTCGGCCAAGGCCGCCTTGTTGCGTTCCAGCAGCGGCCATACTCGCGACGGATCCGGGACGCGGTAGTCCGACGCGATCACCATCGAATGAATATCGCCGTTATTCATCGAAGTTGGTCCTTCATCACTTTCCCCGTCGCGTTGAGTGGGAGTGAATCAAGGAACTGTACCGCGCGCGGCACCTTGAACCCGGCCATGCGGTCGCGGCACCAGGCGATCAATTCGTCGGCGCTGACCTCACCCTTGCGGACCACGAACGCCTTGCCCACCTGGCCCATCCGTTCGTCGGGGATACCGATGACGGCGGCCTGCGCGACGGCGGGGTGGTTGAGCAGGAAACCCTCGATCTCGGCGGGATAGGCGTTGAAGCCGCCGACGATGAACATGTCCTTCTTGCGGCCGACGATGCGCAGCCGCCCGGCGTCGTCGAAACTTCCCAGGTCCCCGGTGTGCAGCCACCCCTCGGCGTCGATCGCCTGGGCCGTGGCGGCCGGGTCGTCGAGGTAGCCCTGCATGACGCCGTAACCGCGGACCACCACTTCGCCGTCATCGGCGATGCGCACCTCGACTCCGTCGCAGGGCAGGCCGGCGGTGGTGGCGACATCCTCGAAGGAATCCCCTGGCCGCGACAGCGTCACGTTGCCGGCCTCGGTGAGTCCGTAGCCGGTCATCAACGTCTCGAACGGCAGTTCGCCGTGGATGCGACGGACGAGTTCGACCGGGATGTCGGCGGCGCCGGTCACCGCGGCCCGCAGCGTCGACAGCTTGGACTTGTCGCCGACGCCCAGCAATGAGTGGTATAGGGTCGGCGGCCCCGGAAGCATCGTGATGCGTTCGCGGTCAATGAGTTCCACCACGGTGTCGATGTCGAAGACCGCGACCGGCAGCATCGTCGCGCCGCGCAGGAAGGACGTCACCAGCCCCGCCTTCAGGCCGAACGTGTGGAAGTACGGGTTGATCTGCAGGTAGCGATCGCCCTCGCGCAGATCCGCAAGCGTCGCCCACTCCTCGTACATCCGCAGCGTTTGGCCGTGGTTCAGCATCGCGCCCTTGGGGCGCCCCGTCGTGCCCGACGTGAAGATGATGTCCGAGGTATCGGTGCCGCTCACCGGTCGCTCGAATGGTGAACCGCTGGACAGGAAGTCGGACTTCAGGTCGATGACCGGCACGCCGGCGGGCGCGGTGTAATCCTGGTCCAGGAAGCCCTTCTGGACCAGGACGGCCTTCACCTTGCTGCGGACGATGATGTCGCCGGCTTCTTCGGTCTTGAACCGGGTGTTGACCGGGACGAGCACGCCACCCGCGGTGAGCAACCCGAACGCCGCGATGATCCACTCGGCCGAATTGGGCGCCCAGATCGCGACCCGGTCACCCTTATCGACGCCGAGGTCGGCGAAGGCGCCTGCGGCGCAACGGATCCGCTCGACCACCTGCGTGAAAGTCAAGCGCAGCGGACCGTCGACGACTGCTTCCGCATCGCCGAAACGGTCCGCCGCGCTCAAGACCATCTCGGGGATGGTCTGCCAGCTTGGCCGGTCTGTCACACCGTGACGAGTCGACCGAGGTTGCCGCCCATGATCTTGGCCTGGTCGTCAACGGACAGGTGCGACAGCGCGTTGACGTAGAAGGTCGGCTCCGCCAGCCCCTCCGGGTGCGGCCAGTCCGAGCCGTACAGCACCTGGTCCACGCCGACGAGGTTGATCAGATCGTCGATGCCGTCCTCGAAGAACGGGCTCACGTGGATGCGGTTCTTGACCATCTCGACCGGGTCACTCGGGAACGCCTCCGGGGCCTTGCGGAAGACCTCGGTCAGCCCGTCCAGCAACGGGGTCATCCACTTCGAGCCGGCCTCGACGATCGCGACCTTCAGCTTCGGGTGGCGGTAGAGAGCGCCGTGGATCACCCACGAGCCCACCGCGTCCTGGATCGGCCGCCATTCGTTGAGGATGCCCATCGCATTGGTTTGGAACGGCAGCATTTCCTGTTCGGCGCCGTCCCACTCGGAGGTGTAGCGGGAGTAGCCACTGTCGCTGGAGTGCATGCCGACCAGCACGTCGTGCTCGACGACCCGCTCCCAGAACGGATCGAATTCGGGCGTCGCGAACGACCGGGGGCCGCGGAATCCGGGGACCGGAGCCGGGCGGATCAGGATGCAGCGGGCGCCGCGCTTGACCGCCCACTCCAGCTCCTCGATCGCCTTCTCGACGATCGGCAGCGTGATGACCGGGGTCGTGAAAATGCGGTTCTGGTAGTTGAAGCCCCAGACGTCGTCGAGCCACTCGTTCAGCGCGTGGACCAGGACGTGGATGGCGACCGGGTCGTCGCGCAGCCGCTCCTCGAGCAGGCTGGCCAGCGTCGGGAACATCAGGGTGCGGTCCAGGCCCAGCTCGTTCATCTTCTCCAGGCGCGGGCCGGGCTCGAAGAACGCCGGGATCGCGCGCATCGGCTCGCCGAACAGCTCGCGCTTGCTCTTGCCGTCCGGGTTGCCGTACTTGAAGTACTCCTCCCAGGCGCCCGGCCGGGCGACGACCTCGAAGGTCGGGTTGGGAATGTAGTTGCTGATGTGGCCGCGGATCGCGATCTTCGTCCGCCCGTTGACCTGCACGTACTGGACGTAGTCCTTGTACGCCTTGGGCAGGTACTTGGTCAGCGCCTCCGGCGGCTCGTACAGATGGTTATCCGCGTCAAAGATTGGAAACGGGACGTCTTCCCGGTGCGACAACTGGCCCATGAAATCCTCCTTCTTGATTTGTGAGAATACTATTCTCTACAGGCGCCTAATCGCAACGTGGCCCCGGCGAGCCCCTGTTCGACGTGGTCAGCACGACACGAAGATCTTGTAGGTGGCGTCGGCCGGTTCACCGGGCTTGTCGGTTCTGTAACCGTTGGCGGTGCCGGAGACGGTGAACTTGTCGCCCGTCATGCTCATGTCCGCGCTGCCGCCATCGCCCCGCGAGTACATGCCGCTGAAGCCACCCAGGTTTTGGATGTGTACAGACTCGACTGTCGCAGGTTGCGCGCTCTCGTCGATGATGAGTTTGGCTCCGGCGAAATTGCCGCCGATTTCGATCGTCCGACTCCACTCCCGCTGGCTGCACTTCACGATGTGGAAGTTCCGGTTGTTACCGTTCACGGTGACTGACGCCGTGCTGGCGATTTGGTTTGATGGCCGCGACGTGCACGCGCCAACCAAAGCAACGATCAGGACCGCCGCGGCGGCCACGATTCGATTCCGCATCGAGTCACCTCCATCCTCACTGACGAAAGTTCTTAGCCTGCAGCGATGATGTTATTCTCGCGAAAAGAGAATGCCAATATCGGGTTCCTGTCGAGGAGCGATTACACACATGGTGGACCTGGAGATCGACGACGGGTTGGCGGTGGTCACCATCGACCGCCCACACGCGCGCAACGCCATCGGTCTGGACACCATGGACCAGTTGGAGAAGGCGCTCGATGCGGCGGCCGGCGCGCAGGCGCTGGTGATCAAGGGCGCCGGAGACAAAGCCTTCGTCTCCGGCGGCGATCTCAAGGAATTGAGCGCGTTGCGGACCGAGGAGGACGCCGCGGCCATGGCCCGGCGGATGCGGTCCATCTGTGATGAGCTGGCGGATTTCCCCGGTCCCGTCATCGCCGCCCTCAATGGCCACGCGTTCGGCGGCGGCGCCGAAGTCGCCGTCGCCGCCGACATCCGGGTGGCCGCCGACGACATCAAGATCGCCTTCAACCAGGTGCAGCTCGAGATCATGCCCGCCTGGGGCGGAGCCGAGCGGCTGGCCGCGCTGGTCGGCAAGAGCAAGGCGCTGCTGTTGGCCGGCTCGGGAACCGCCCTCACCGCACTCGACGCCGAACGCATCGGCTTGGTGGATCAGGTCGTGCCCCGCGACGTGTTCGACTCGCCCGACCAAGGGTGGCGAGCCGTCGCACGCTCGCTGGCGCGCCTGCCGGCGACCGAGATAAAGCGGGTAATCCGCGGAGTTTCCCCCGAGGAGGCGATAGCATCCTTCGCACGGTTATGGGTTGCCGACCCGCACTGGCAGGCCGCAGAACGGGTGATGAGCCGCAACGCCAAACCGCGCCCGGCAGCCGGAGGAGCGTCATGACCACGATGAAGACAGTGATGGGCGTCGGCTCCATCGTGTCGTTGGCTTCTCTATTGGCGGCGGCCGGTCTGCTGGTGGGAAGCGGACGGGCACATGCCGATAACCCGGTCATGCATCACGTCAGATACACCGTCAGCGCGCAGAATCCGATCTATACCAGCATCTATTACCTGGACCATCAGCCGGAAAAGTTTTCCGACTACAGCCACAATCCCTACTCGTTCACACCACACGTCGACATCGACCTAGCCCCGGGCAAGCCGTGGAGTTTCGATCTGGACATGTCGGACCCCGACCATTACGCGATGGTCGTGGCGAGCACGGGCACGGAGCCCGGCACGCCGGGACTTCACTGTGATCTGGCGGTAGACGGCGCCGTCGTCGTATCCAAGGACGGCCCCAAGGGTGTGCTCTGCTCGCTGCGGAACTGGTGAACCAGCCAGGTCTCCGGCACGCACTCGATCGGCTGCGGTTCGCCTTCCAGGCGGCGCAAGTAGTTCTCCACCAACTCCACCGTCTCGGCATGGCCGGCGGACATACCGATCGCCTGCTCGAGCACCAGAAAGCGCGACAGGCTGCTCATCAGCACCGTCCACACCACCGGAGCGATCTCGATGTCCTGGCCCTCGTCTTGAATCCTGGAGCCGTAGCGCTCCAGCGCCGTCGCCACCGCTTGGCGCTGCTCTTCACGAAAACGCTCTGCGTAGTAAGCGATTTCGGCCCGCATGTCCTTACGGTGATTGGCCAGTGCTATGAATTCCATGGAAATCCGCGTGAACGCGGGATCGGTGCCGAAGCGCCACAGCGCCCACAGCGGCTGCGGCAACTGAAGCATTCGCGCGTGCGCCTCGAGCGCCTCTTCGGCCCGGCGCCGAAAGACTTCCAGGAACAGCTCTTCCATGGTGCGGAAGTAGTAGTGCACCAGTTGAGGCTTGAGCCCGGCCTTGTTCGCCAGCCGCCGCGACGTCACCGCGGCATAGCCCTCTTCGAGCATCAGCTGTTCGGCGGCATCGAGCAACAAGACGCGGTTTTTCGCGTCCGGCGCCCCGATTCTGCGGGCCGATGTCATGTCCCTGCTCCGTACTGTGTGCCATCCCGTGCCGACCACACGGATCGTATCGTGGCGCGGCGTTGCGACCTTGACCCTGACATTACCGCCATGCTAAGCAGGTGCTCAGCACATTTTCGATCTCGAAATCGGGCGGCGGTAGCGATGTGCCGCCGAACACGACCGGTAAACCCAGCCCAGGGAGACGCAAATCCGATGAGCACCTTCGACTCGATCGACTTCTTCACCGATCCGTCACTGGTCCCAGATCCGCACCCGTACTTCGACTACCTGCGCAGTCAAAACCCGGTGCTGCGGCTGCCGCACTACGGCGTCGTAGCCGTCACCGGCTACGACGAAGCCTGCGAGATCTACAAAGACCCGGATACCTTCTCCAACATCGTCGCCCTTGGTGGGCCCTTCCCGCCGTTACCGTTCACGCCCGAAGGCGACGACATCAGCCCCCAGATCGATGCGCACCGCAGCTCCTTTCCGATGAACGAACACATGGTCACCATGGATCCGCCGGATCACACCAAGGCCCGGTCGGTGCTCGCCAAGCTGCTGACCCCGAGCCGGCTGAAGCAGAACGAGGAGTTCATGTGGCGCCTCGCCGACCGTCAGCTCGACGAGTTCCTCGGCCTCGGTGAGTGCGAGTTCATCGCCGAATATTCGAAGCCGTTCGCCACCTTGGTGATCGCCGACCTGCTCGGCGTACCGGAAGAGGACCACAAGGAGTTCCGTAAGGTCTTGGGCGCCGATCGCCCCGAGGCGCGCGTGGGCGCCCTGGACCACGAGTCGGTGGGCATCAACCCGCTCGAGTGGCTCGACGACAAGTTCTGTAACTACATCGAGGATCGGCGCCGCGAGCCCCGCGGCGACGTGCTGACGTTCCTGGCGGAAGCGAAGTACCCGGACGGCTCGACGCCCCCGGTGATCGAGGTCGTCCGCTCGGCGACCTTCCTTTTCGCCGCCGGACAGGAGACGACGGCGAAGCTGCTCAGCGCCGCTCTACAGGTTCTGGGCGACCGGCCTGACATCCAGCAAGAGTTGCGTGACGACCGCAGCCTGATTCCCGGGTTCATCGAGGAATCGCTACGGATGGACAGCCCCGTCAAGAGCGACTCGCGGCTGGCCCGCAAGGCGACCACCATCGGCGGTGTCGACATCCCCGCGGGCACAGTGGTGATGATCCTGCCGGGCGCCGCCAACCGCGACCCGCGCCGGTTCGAGAACCCACACGAGTTCGACCTGCGCCGCAAGAACGTTCGCGAACACATGGCGTTCGCCCGCGGCGTGCACTCGTGCCCCGGCGGCCCCCTGGCCCGCGTCGAGGGTCGCGTGTCGATCGAGCGGATCCTGGATCGCATGCCGCACATCGAAATCAACGAGGCCCACCACGGGCCGGCCACCGAGCGTCGTTACACCTACGAGCCGACGTACATCCTGCGGGGCCTGAGCGAACTGCACCTGACGTTCACCACAGCGGACGCGATCGCGCCGGTGGCTTAGGGCTTTTCGCCCGCGGGCGCTACCGGACCTGCATCCCGACGAAGTAACAGGCGAGCAAGACGACGGCGATCAACACCACCCACGCGTCGGTGAGTCGGCACAGCAGGACCGGAGCGTCTCGCACCTCCATGAACTCGCGAAAGATGATGCGCACCTTGACCAGTGCGATGACGATGACGCTCGACGTGACGACAGCGCTGGATTTCAGCGCGCCGTCGACGGAGTGGTCTATCCCCAGATAGGCCAGCGTCAGCGCGGCCAAGATCGTCCAGACAACCAGCAATCTCTTGTTGAATCTGATTCCGATCACCTCACCACGTAGAGCAGCGCAAAGATCAGCACCCAGAGGAAATCGACGGTGTGCCAATAGGTTGCGCAGGTTTCGACGAGTTCCTGGGAGCGGCGCGCCGGACTCCGGAGTTGGTAGACGATGATGCCGAGGACGACGAAGCCGATCAGCAGGTGGACGAAGTGGATCCCGGTGAGGAAGAAATAGAACATGAAGAAGTCGTTGCGCTCTATGCCGTTTCCGGCGTGAACCAACCGGGCCCACTCGAACGCCTTGAAAAACAGGAACACGACGGCGAATGCCGCCGTGATGAAGACATCCCTGAGAGCCGCCCCATAGGCGCCCGCGCGGGCCGACTGAACACAGCGCGCCACCGACCACGAGCTGAGTAGCAGAACCAAGGTGTTGAGAACCCCGACGCGCAGGTCGAGGTGAGCCTGCGACTGCAGGAAAAGCTCGGGATTGCGTCCCCGTGAGAACAAGTAGAAGCCGAAATACCCTGTGAAAACCAGGGTCTCGAACAATACGAACGCCCACATGTCGGGCTGGCCCGGCACGGCCCTGACGCGTCCGCGCTTGTCGGCGAGGTCGGTCACTGCGCAACCGCCTTCTTCCGCGGCAGGTCCGGCAGCTCCCCGGTCCCGAAGTCTTCGCGCCGGATCATCTGAAACAGCATGACAATGAACGTGACTTGGTAGATGCCGAACACGACCATGTCCAGCCACCAAGCGATCTCGCCATCCCACGCGAACACGCCACGCCGGAAGATCCAACAGGGCGCCACGACCACCTCGGTCAGCGCGTTGCACAGGTTGAGATAGCCAAACCACTTAGGGAATACGCGATTCTTGTCGAGCAGGATCGCCACCATCCAGATCAGCGAACCGATCAGGAACACTCCCATCGTCCCGTCGAAGGACAAGAAGGCGAAGTCATACAGCCATCCGAGGATTTGGGGGTCGCGGTCCGGCCGCAGCGTGCCGACCATCAGCGCGACGTTGAGCAGGATCATGCCGGGAACCGCGCTGAGCGAGTAGATGATCAGATACGAATACCCGAACGCGCGGCTGACCGACATGCGCCGCATCGAATACGCGATGAGCGCGTTGTTGACCGCGATCATGCCGCTGATGGCGAAGATGACACCGAAGCCGACGGGTATGCCCAGGTGACGTTCGGAGAACCAATGCACCTGCGTCGCGAGATCCCAGGTCGGCTCCGGCGGGGGCTGGACCTGTGCCACGATGAAGAACATCGGGAAGAACAGACTGTAGAAAACCATCAGCGTCCCCCATGCCAACCACAGTTCTCGCCTGGGGTCGCGCGTCAGGTGCCAGGCGATTCGCTGGTGCAAGGGGCCCGCGGGCGGAGTTGCCGGCGACGTCGACGGTGTGATCACCGCGCTCATGTGGTGACCAATTCATCTGGGCGCCCGCGGGTCTCGGCACGCTCGCGGTAGATCGCCTGTCCCAATACGACGCCCATAACGACGATCCAGACCGCGATGGCAACGTTCTTCACCCAGAACGACAGGAAGCCGTCCCAGGCCAGCGGTCCGGTCAATGAGACGCCGACGAATGCCGCGGGCACCAGGGCGCCGGCGACGAGAAGGTTGAAGTAGGCCACCCAACGGGGAAATACCGGTCGGGCCTGATCGTCGAAAAAGATTGCCAGCGCCAGGATTACGCTTTGGCCGATCAGGAACGGGACCACGATGGTGAAGGTGATCCAGCCGAAATCGTTGAGCAGCTGAGTCAGCCCCGGGCTGCGCTCCGGACGAAACGCGGCCAGCAGCCAGCAGACGTTGGCGACCAGAAACAGCGTCGGACCGCCCGCGGCGCAGCCCAGCATCGCGTAGGAGAAGATCGGCGTCCGGTGTGCCATCCGGCGGATCTGCAGCACGATCAGCGCCAGGATCGGGACCAGGCACACGCCGAACCAGTTGAACACGATCATGCTGTAACGGATCTGGGGAATATGCCCCGGATCGCGGTAGAAGGCGGCCACCTGCTCCGCCGGCATCGTGGGTGACATCGGCGGGTTGAAACCCGGGAACAGGAAGAAGGAGGCGATCCACAGGATCAGCGCCGCCGGCAATGTCCAGAGCAGGATCAGCTCGCCATCGGTCCGCCGCGAGATGGTTCGCGCAGATTGGCTACCGCCTGCATCGTTCCCGCCGACGTCGGACATCGGTACTCCTTCCCCACACGAACTCGCCGCCGAAACTCGGCTAGTGAGCGAAGCTAGCCGATCGGCTAGCCAGGGTCAATAGCGTCGTCTAGTCTCGGTGCGTGGGAACAGCACGCCAGCCGGTCGCCGGTGAGCAATTCTGGCTGATCGCGCACAGCCCGGCCCGGACGCGGGTACTCGACGCCGCGCTGGAGCTGATCGCCACACACGGTGTCAGCGGTACCTCCCTGCAGATGATCGCCGACGCCGTCGGGATCACGAAAGCCGCTGTCTATCACCAATTCCGGACCAAAGAGCAGATCGTCATCGCCGTCACCGAGCGCGAACTCGGCCGGCTCGAGCCGGCCCTCGAGGAGGCCGAGGCATACGACGACGGCCCTCAGGCCCGGGATGCGTTGCTGGTACGCGTGGTTGAGATGGCCGTTCGCGATCGCCGGTTGGTGCGCACGCTGCAATTCGATCCCGTCGTCGTCCGGTTGCTGGCCGAGCACAAGCCATTTCAACTTTTCATGGACCGTCTGTACCGGGTGCTGCTCAGCGATGCGGGACTGGACGGGAGGATCGAGGCCGCCATGTTCTCCGCCGCCCTCAGCACCGCGGTCATGCATCCGCTGGTTGCCGACATCGACGACGAGACGTTGCTGGATCGGGTCACCGATTTGAGCCGGCGCCTGCTCGGCTTGCCCCGGCAAGCTCCGGAGTGACTGCTACGTGTCGGCGCGCACCCAGCTCGATATGCCGTCGTGAGCAATGCAGATGAGGAACAGGCCGTCGGGCGCCTGCGCGACGTAGTTCAGATAGTTCTGGCAGTCGGCGTTTTCGTCCTTGACCCCCGCCATCGGCGGTGAGCGGAACCATCGAGGCTGGTATCGCCTCGGCGAGCCGCAGAACATCAGCCGTCCGGGCTCCGAGGCGAAGGAAACGTATCCGTCGGCTACACCGAAGGCGTAGTAAGTGGTGTTGTCACACGGCGCACCGAGAACCTGGTGGGGCATGATGCCCGGGGTGCAGGCGGGGTAGTCGCAGACAGACGGCCCGGCCGAGGCTGGCGGCGCGGCCACCACGCCGGCGCCGAGCAACGCGGCAACCAGAGCCACGATTGATCGCACCCGATTACTCTGCCACACCTGAAAAGAAAATTCTCCTGGTTGGAGAAGATCACTGGGACCGACCGGTGGTCGGCGCTGGGCCACCCCGAACGCCGCTGCGCGCCGTTCTCGGCGAGCGAGTATTTCCGCATGTGAGGACCACGAACGCGACCGTCCGACGCCGGCGTTGAGCCCAGGTCGGAGTGATAAGCTGCTTCTCCGTGCACGATCCGGAGGGGCCCGACGCCGACGATTGTGGTGACCCGAGGGATGTGACCGATCCCGGCGAACCACAGTCAAGCGCAGGCACCGGCGGCGGCAACGTAGCGGCCGCGTCGGACGACCCAGAAGACGAAGTTGCCAAGGCTGAAGCGCGCGCCGAGGCGGCTCGGCAGCGACTCTTGAGGCTGCGCGGGACAGCCGAAACCGGGGGCGCGGACGACGACGCACAGGATGTCGAGCAGGGCCCCACGAAGCGGAAACGGCTGCGGTTGCGGGGCCGCGGGCGACCACGGTGGCTGCGGCGCCCGGGACGGAAGGCAATAGTTGTCACCGTCGGCAGCGCACTCGCCTCCGCCTCCCTTGCCGCGACCGGCTACATGCTGTGGCAGCACCACATCGCGGTGCACAATCGCCAACTCGCCGCGGAGTTCAGTGCAGCCGCCCGGCAAGGGATCACGGCTTTCATGTCAATTGACCCCGCTCATGCCAAGGAGGATGTCCAGCGCTCGATCGATGCCTCGACGGGCGATCAGAAGGACCAGCTATCCGTGCTGTCGCCCCTGATGGTCAACAAGGCCGAGGAGACCAAGGTCGGCACCAAAGTCACCGTCGAAGCCGTCGCCGTCCAGTCATTGAGCGACAATTCGGGAGTCGTGCTGGTCGCGGCGAAGACCACTCCCACTGGGCCGGATAACGCCAGACCGCCGCCGGCCTTGTTCCGGCTCAGCGTCAACATGGACCGCGACGGCGGCCAACTCAAGATGTCGAAAATCGAATTCTTGCGATGACTGTCGAGCATGGCTCGTCATCCGACGACACCGAAAAGATCGACGGAGTCCAGACTTCGTCCGCCGAGGAGAACGACGGGCCGCCCGCTGCCGAGGAACCGGCGCGCGTGGGCCGGCTGGCGGCGATCAGGCGCCGAGCCCGCCCGTATCTGGCACGGTGGCGTTCGATCGCCGGGACGGCGTTGGTGGTTGCCGCCGTGGGGATCGCCGCCGGCGTGTACTTCATCGTGTACCGGCCGGACCAGCAGGTCGGTGACGCGGCGGCGGGCCGGGCAATCCAGGCGGCGTCAGACGGTGCGGTGGCGGCGCTGTCGTATTCCTACGACCATTTGAACCGCGATTTCGACAACGCGAAATCACATCTCACCGGCGACTTTCTGGCCTATTACAGCAAATTCGCCGACGAGGCCGTCGCGCCGATGGCGCAGAAAGGACAACTTACGGCGAGCGCCAAGGTGATTCGGGCCGCAGTGTCGGAATTGCATCCCAATTCGGCCGTCGTGCTGGTTTTCGTCGACCAGACCACGGCAAGCGTGCACAAGAAGGATCCGGAAAAGACGCAGAGCAGCATCTTGGTGACGCTGACGAAAGTGAACGGTTCCTGGTTGATCGCGAAATTCGACCCGTCCGGATGAGCGCTGCAGATCTTGTCCCAACCATTACCTGGCAGGCCGAAGCGGTGTAACGTCATCGCTCGAGGACGCCGCAACCGACGGCGAAAAGGTGCCATAGGCACCCTCGGATTACGCGCTTCGAGGAGCACCTGATGCGTTCAGTCAAAACACTCACCACCGCAATGCTGGTGGCTGCCACCGCATTCGGCGGTGTGAGCACCGCATCGACAGCCCAGGCGGTAACCAAGGAAGACGTGGCCCTCAACGGGACCTACCGCGCCACGTCCATTGGCGATTGGGCCCAGAGAAACGATCAGTACTTCGGCGAACCGACGGTCTACCAAGTTTGGACCATCAACTCGTCGTGCGACACCACCCTGGACTGCCATGGCACGGTGACGAGCGACCAGGGATGGAGCGCAGCCCTGTATATGAATGACGGGGAGATGTGGAAGGTGAGACGCGAGGTGCCGAACTGGGAGCGGTGCGAAGACGGTACCGCGTTCCCCGGACAGCAGACCTTCTTTTTCTACCCGGTGAACGACAACGGTGGGTTTCAAATCGGATCGCGGGTCTTTTCGGGCAAAGACAAGACCGTCGGTCCGAGCGGTGCCTGCGGGCAAAACCAGTGGCTCGATATCACGATGCCGTTGCGGCTGGACCAGCTCTCCTGATCGGGCGACCGTAGCGTCATCGCCCCGCCCCTCGGGCAGCTACGACTCAGGGCGAATTCAGGTGGGAAGCATGTCCTTCCACGTCTTGGGCACTTTCGGAGCGACGAGATCCGACTGCTGATACAACTTCCCGTCGGGACCGACATAACGACCGGTGCGCGGATCGTACTTCGCCACCGCGACCGAGGGCGCGTGCTTAGATGCGTTGGCCCCGAACGAGCTTGGCGCAGCCTGGGGCCCTCCGCCGGCCGTGTCGGCCGGTGCGGGATCGGCCTGCCCGGGTGCGGGGGGCGCGGGCGCGGGGGGAAAGAGCGGGGCTAAAGGCAGCGCCGGAGCTGGCGGCGCGGCGGGCGGCGGGGGAAGCTCCCCTGCCACAGGAACGTCGAGTGGCGCTATGGGCGGAAGGTCCGCCGACATTCTCGACATCGGCGCCAGCGCTGGTCCCGACGACGGCAACGGGGGGACAGCGGCCCCCACCGTGCCCGGCGGCGGATTTTCTCCCCGGGGCCCCGCAGGCGCGCCGCGCGGCACCGCCCCGGGCGGCAGCGGCGTTCCCTCGACCGGGCCGAAGATCCTGTCATTGGTGGTGATCCGGTCATCGGGCGGCACACCCTGGGCAATCAGGTTGGGATCCAGCGGGTAGGGACCGAGCGTGTGCTGGCGCATCGCCAGCGGCATGTACGGCTTGTCGCTGTTACAGATTTCGACGGTCGGCGCGCGCTTACCCGGATGCCCCATGCAGGGATAGTTGCGGGCACCGCGAACCGCGATCGGTGAGTCCTGCGGGAGTTTGCAATACAACCCGTCCGGCGTGTCGATGTCGGTCAGGTCGTCCGGGGATCGCCAGGTGTTGGGCGGCATGAAGCCGACCGTACAAATGGGCGGGTCGTCGACCGTGGCCGCGAAGTCGCCGTACGCCCTACCGTCGGGATGGTTTTCACCCGAAGCGGCCTGCTCGATGGCGACACCCGACGGCAGCAACACCAGCAGCTGCTCGATCGAGGGGTGGTAGGTGACGCCGATCTGGCCGATGGTGGTCAGGTTGGCAAGCAACACCGGCAGCGTCGGTTTGATTTGCTCGAGAAGCCGGGACGCCTCATTCGCGGCGTCGGGCCCCTTCTCCAGGATGGTGCGGAAGTGAGAATCGTTGTTCACCAACGTATCCGAGATGCCGGCGAAGCTGTGTGCCCACGTTCTGATCGAATCGGTGGTGCGCGCCTGGGTATCCAGCAGCGGTCCGGTGTCTTCGGTCAGCGCCCGGGTGCGATCGACGACGCCGTTGGCGTCGCGGGACAGCGTCTTCGAGGAATCGATCAGTGACCCCAGGTCATAACCGGAACCGTTGAAACCCTGGAAGGACTCGTCCAGCAGTTGGCCGAGCTTGGTCTTCGGAATGCTTTGGACCAAGGCGTTGACCTGCTCGAGCATCGGGGCGACCGGTTGCGGAATCGTCGTGTCGCGCACGGCGATAACCGACCCGTCGTGCAGATAAGGCGGCGAATTCGTCTTGGGCCGCAGGTCCACATACTGCTCACCCACCGCGGAGACACTGAGCACCGACGCGGTCAGGTCCGCCGGGACCTTCGGTGAAGTGCTAAGCGACAGCGTCGCTTTCGCGCCGGTCGGCGTCAAACCCACCGAGGTAACCTTGCCGAGCTGGATCCCGCGGTAGGTCACGTTGGAAAACCGGTACAGACCGCCGGTGGCGGGCAGCTCCAGGGTCACCGTCATCCGGCCGATGCCCAGCAGCGTCGGCGCTTGGATGTAGAAGAGGACCATCGCGATCACGCCGATGGTTCCGGCGATCAGGAAAACCGCCAGCTGGATCCGAACGAAGCGCGTCAGCATCTATCCACCCGCTCCCGTTCCAGGCGCCTCTGCGGGCGCCGGCGATTGACCAAGACCCGCGTCAGGCACCGGGGCCGCACCCGGCGCCGGACCAGGCAGCGGCGCCGCATTCGGCGGCGGACCGGGCAACGGCGCCGCATTCGGCGGCGGACCGGGCAGCGGCGCCGCAGCCGGCGGGGGCCCAGGCAGCGGGCCGTAAGCCGACGAAGGCCCGGGCACCGCACCCGGCGGTGCTGGCGGCAGCGGCAGCGCGTTGGGAACGACCCACGGTGGCCTCAGCGGGTTATGCAACGGATCGAGCGTGTAATTCAGGCGATACGGGTCCCCGGGCACCGGTGGAATGGGCATGTCCAGCTGCCCCCAGTGGGTTCCGAGGAACAATCCCTTCTTCAGCCGCGGAATCGTCAGGTCGAAATCGAAATGCAGGTTGAAGAAGTCCCCGCGGACCGCTCGGTCGACGAAGTTTTGGGTGAACGGGAACACGAACGAGGCCGCGATGGCCGCGCCGAAGTCCGGTCCGACGTCGGCGAGCGCCTTGATGGTCGGCTCCAGGTTTTTGAGGTTAGCGACCAGGTCAGCCTGGGAGTCGTTGACCAGCCTGGTGGCGGTGTTGCTGAACACGCGAAGATGGTCCAGGGCGGCCGTCAGACGCGGCCGCTCCTTGACCAACACCTCGAGCGCCGGCGGTATCTTGCGCAGCGCATCGGTGATGACGTCGCGTTGGTCGGCGAATGTGCCGGCAAGCCGATTCAGCGCCTGGATGGAGGCGACGAGGTCGTCGCGCTGGTCGTCCAGCGTGCCCACGAACGTATCCAGGCGGGTGATCAGATCGCGCACCGCACCCTCGCGCCCGGACAGGGCGGCCGAGAAGTTGTGGATGACCTCGCCGATCTGTCCCAATCCACCACCGTTGACGACCGCGCCCAACGACGACAGCGTCTGCTCCGTCGACGGGTAGGCCGAGGACCGGCTGAGCGGGATGGTGGCGCCCGGCTGCAGCCGTCCGCTGCCCTGCTGGCCGGGCGGAGTGTTGAGCTCCACATGCATCGAGCCCAGCAGGCTGGTCTGGCCGACGGTGGCCACCACGTTGGCCGGGACCACCACATCGCGCTTGACCGAGATCTCGACGTCGGCGTGCCAGCCCTGCACCCTCATCGCACCGACACTGCCGACCACGACGTCGTCGATCATCACCGGCGAATTCGACTCCATCGTACCGACATTCGGGAGTTCGACGTGGTAGATATTGGCCCCGGGTCCGCGTCCGACCGCACCGGGCAGCGGTAGTGAATTGAGGCCGTGGAACGCGCATCCCGTTGCCGTCACCGCCACGCAACAGCCCGTGGCGAAGACCCGCTTAGCCGCAACCCGCGCGCTCATTGTTGTGGCCCTCCGTCCGGCAGCAGCATGCCCGACACGCTCGGCGCCGGCGGTGGTGGCACCGGTGTCGACGGCGGCGGCAGCAGCGGCATCGCCGCGCCCGGTATCCGCTCCGGTGGCACCGCCCCCGGCGGTCCCACCGGATCACCCGGCAGGCCGGTGTAGGCCGACACCTCGGGCGGGACCTCGGGCGCTGCGGGCTTCGGGCCCTCGCCGCCGGGCGCCAGGCGCGGTTCGGTGTAGAGGACCTTGGACGGGTCGACCGACTTCTGTATGAACGGGTTGAGGGGAATGGGCGAGTTATTCCAGCTGGTCTGCCGCAACCCGGGACCGAGGAACAGGGAGCACAGCTTGCCCGATTCGACCGCGGTGATGTTCTCGACGGCGCCGATTTGCGTGCAGCCCGACACGCCCAGCAGAACCTGACCGCCCCACGTGGGATTCGCCATGTTCATCAGCCCGAATCCTCCGACGATGGTTCCGGTGTCGGCGTTGTAGTCGTTGAAGAAGTTTCCGAACGCGTTCGGGGCCGCGTGCAGAATGTTTTCCAGTGCCATGTGGTGATCGACCAGGTTCTGCGTGACATCGGCCAACCGGGCGATCTGTTCGCTGGTCTGGTTGCGGGTACCGGCGATGAATCGCCGCACCTCGCCGACCGCCGTGGACAGATCGGTCAGCGCCGCGTCCAGGTCGGATTTGCTGTCGTTGACCACGCTGGTGAGCGTGGCCAGGCGACCATTGAACTGCTCGATCTGCACGTTGCTGTCGCGCAACGCGCCGACGAAGGTCTGCAGGTTTTTGATGATGTCGACGATGTTGCCGCTGCCGTTGGCGAGGATCCGGCCCACCCCTGACAGTTGACCGAGCGTCTGCCGCAGCTTGTCGCCGTTGCCGTCGAGCGCGTTCGCGGCGCTGTCGATGAACCGGCCCACCGACGTGCCCGATACCCCGCTCTTGGGCCCCAAATCCGTTGCCAGCCGCATCAACTGGGTTTTGACCTCGTCCCATTCCACCGGAACCGCGGTGCGCTCAACGGGAATCACCGCCCCGTCGCGCATGACCGGCCCACTGTCGCGATAGGCCGGCGAGAGCTGGACATAGCGGGCGGCCACCAGATTCGGGGCGACGATGACCGCCTTCGCGTCCGCCGGAATCGGCACGTCGCGGTCGACCTTGAAGACCATCTTGGCCTGGGTGCCCTGCGGCTGAATGGATTTGATGCTGCCGACTTTGACGCCCGATACCCGCACCTCATCATGGGGATAGATCGCGGTGGCGGTGGTGAAATAGGCGGTGATCGTTCGTGGCCCGAAGAATGTATTACGGACCACCATGGCGGCACCGGCAATGATCAGCCCGACCAGCACGACCGCCGTCACGACAGTCAGCCGGTTGCGCGGAATCCGGGACATCCGGGAGGTCACTGTGATCCTCCGATCCGTCCGCCCAACGTGCAGCCAGGGCACTGTGGAATGAGGTTGTACGGCCAGGGGGTCAGGGCCCGAGGTACCGGTGACGGGAAGCCGGGACCCTTTGAAGTATCAAAGGTGCGGAATCCCCAGAGGTAGTCGAACAACTCCTGGAAGAGTTGCGGAACAAGGAAGTTCGGGGTGAACGCCTGGTAGGCGTACATACCGGAGATTGCCTCACCGACGGTGATCTGGAATTTGGCGAGGCCCGGCAGCGCTTTGCCGATGTTGTCGCGGTTCTTCTCCAGGACGCCGGTCACCCGGTTCAGCCTCTCCAGCGTTGGCGCCAATGTGGCTTCGTTGTCATGCACCAACGCCGTCAGCTGCTTGGCCACCACCGAGGTGTTGGCCAGCAGGTCCACGATCTCCTGCCGGCGTGCGACCAGCACTTGGAGCAGGGAATCGGAGTTGAGGATGAGCTTGTTGACCTGCATGCTGCGTTCCGAAAGTATCCCGGTGACGTCGCCGGCGCTCTTGAACAACTCGCCCAGGTTTTTGTTGCGGCTATTGAGGGTTCGCGATAGCCGGGTGAGCGCGTCGAAGGCCGGCCCCATCTGGGGTGCGATCTGGTCGAGCGTCGCCGCCAGCGTGTCCAACGACTGATTCAGCGCCGCGGTGTTGGTGCCGGCCGTGTCCGACGTCAGGTCACTGACCGCTTCGGTCAGCGAGTAGGGCGAAGACGTGCGCGAGACGGGTATCAGAGCCATCGGGTGCATCGTGCCGCTGCCGGCGGACTCCACCGTCAGCATCCGCTCGCCCAACAGCGTGCCGGTGCGGATGTGCGCGGAAGTCTCGGAGCCGAGCAGGATGTTGCCCTTCATCGCGAACGTCACCAGAGCGTCGCCATGGCTGAGCTTCACATCCGACACGGAGCCGACCTTCATCCCCGACACGACAACGGGGTTGCCCACCGCCAGGCCGCCGGCTTCGGTGAACAGCGCCTGGTAGCGCACCATCGTCGCCCATTGGACGAATCGGTCGGGTGACAGGCCCACGAGGATGACCATCACCGCCAGGACGACGCCGATGAGTCCGGGCTTGACCAGCCCAGCTCCGCGATACTTGAGCATTAGGGTTCCGTGCACCTTCCTGCATCTGACCTGAAGATGTTGGCGCGCACGGTCTTACCTGAAAGATCCGTGCCGCGGAGCCCGAACTGGCAGAGGTAGTACGGGACGGTGGCGCCGTTCACGCCGAGTCGGACCAGCTTGCGGTAGTTCTTCGGTGCCCTTTGCAGGGCCGCGTCGAGGCGGTCCCTGTCGCCGTCGAGTATCGGCGCCAGCCGGTTCAACTGGGCAATGGTGCCGGACAGCGGCGGGCGGGCCTGCGCCAGCAGATCCGCCAGCGAGGCGGTTCCCTTGTCCAGGGCGTCAATGGCGGATCCGATGGTGTCGCGGTCACTCGACAGGCCGCTGACAAGCTGCTCGAGGCGATCGATCGCGCCGGAGAACTGTTTGCCGTCCTTGGCAACCGTGCCGATCACGATGTTGAGGTTGTCGATCAGCTGCTGCACGGTTTGGTCGTTGTCGGCCAAGGCATTTGAAAAAGACGTCGTCCTGGCGAACAGCGACTCGAGCGTCCCGCCCTGGCCCTGGAACACCTGCAACAACCCCGAGGTCAGCTCGTTGACATCGCGCGCGTTCAGGCCCTGGGTGACGGGTTTCAGCCCACCGAGCAGCAGATCGAGGTCAAGCGCCGGCGCGGTACGGCTGACCGGAATCTGCGCGCCGGGCGGCAGCCGCTTGGGCGAGCCCGGACCGTCGACGAGTTCGAGGTAGCGATCGCCCACCAGGTTGAGGTAGCGGACCGCAACCCTGCTGCCCTCGGTGAGGACGACGTTGCGGTCGGCGTCGAAGTTCACCACAACCTTCTTGTCCGGTTGCAGCGAAACACTATTGACCGTGCCCACCCGGATGCCGGCGACCCGCACCGACTGGCCCGGTTTGAGGCGTGAGACGTCGGTGAACACCGCCGAGTACTTGGTCGTCGCACCCGTCCGGTACTGGCCGAAGATGAAGAACAGGAAGGCGGTGAGCATCGCCATCACGACCGCGAAAATCGTGAACTTGACCAGCGTTGCGCGCGTTCTCATCCGGGCTGTCCGATCTGCGCGGAGTTGCGTGGCGGTCCGGCGATCGGTCCGTACAACAGCTGCTTGAGGAGATCGGAGTTGATCAACAGCTGGGGGTTTCCGTAGTTCACGGGGTTCGCGCCGGTATCGGCAATCAGCTGCGGTGGGGCCGTATTGAACGGCAGCTTCGGCAGACCCACGCACTGCGGGCCGCCCGTCGCCGCAACCTTGGGCAGGTTCGTCGGGTACCGGTAGCGCTCGGCGCCCCACGTGAGACTCGCCGAGATGTTGATGCTCGGCTCCGACAACGGCGCGTTGTGCGACATCACCGCGAGCCCGGCGAAGGCGCAGTTGAGCGCCGGTGCGTACTCATTGGTCAGGTCGGTGGTCGGCACCAGCAGATGCAGCACATTTGTCAGTGGTTGGCGGTTCGTCGACAAGACGTCGTTGCCGATGTCGGCCAAGCCGATCGCGCTGATCAGCAACGCGTCCAGGTTGTGCTGCTCGTCGACGAGCGTCTTGCTGATCCGGGTCGCGTTGGCGGCGGTCTTCACCAGGTCGGGTGCCGCGTCGGCATAGGCGTTGGACACCGCCGGCAAGACCGCGAGGTCGTGCCGGAACGCGGGCAGGCTCGGCTCCAGCCTGGCCAGGAACGAATCCAGGTCGCTCAGCGACTGGCCGAGCTGCGGACCCCGCCCGCTGAACGCCTGCGCCAGCGCACCGAGCGACTCGTTGAGCTTCGGCGGATCGATGTGGCTCAGGACCGACACCAGTTGTTGGAACACCGTGTTGATTTCGACCATGACGTGCTGGCCCTGTAGCGTCTGGCCGCTGTGCAACCGCTGCGCCGAGGGCTGGTCGGGCTCTACCAGCAGGACTGACTTGGCACCGAACACCGTCGATGACGCGATGTCGACGAGCACGTTGCCGGGGATGAAGTGCAACTGCGACGGATCCATCGCCAAATGAATGGCCGCTTCTCCATTGGCCAGGGGTTCGATCGAGGCGACCTTGCCCACCTGCACGCCGCGCATCTTGACCTTGGCGTCGGGGTTCATGACGAGGCCGGCCCGTTTCGAGATCACCGTCACCGGCACGGTTTCGGTGAAGGAGCCCTGGAACAGACCCACCGCCACGGCGAAGATCAGACCGATGATGAGAACGGTGGCCAGCCCGAGCAGGGGCGGCAAATAACTCCGTCCGGCCGGCGGCCGCGCATGGCCGGTGCGCGCCGGTCGGCCGGCGACCGCGCCGCGACCCGCTGGCACACTCTGCGTCATTACCGTTCCACCTCCTCTGCTAACCGGACAGGTTGAAGTTGCCGTTCGTACCGTAAATAGAGAGCGAGACCAACAGCGTTACCGACACCACGACGATGAGCGAGGTGCGCACCGCGTTGCCGGTCGCGTTGCCGACACCGGCCGGCCCGCCCGAAGCGAAATAGCCGTAGTAGGTGTGGATGAGCAGGATCGTGAGCGCCATCAAGATGGCCTGCAGGAACGACCACAGCAGGTCGATCGGGTTTAGGAACGTGTTGAAGTAGTGCTGGTACAAGCCCTGCGACTGCCCGAGCAAGAACGTCGTGGTGAACTGACTGGCCACGAACGACAGGATCACGGCGATGCTGTACAGCGGGGTGATCGCCATCATTCCCGCCAGGATCCTGGTGCTGACCAAGTAGGCGACCGGCCGAATCGCCATGCTCTCCAAGGCATCGACCTCTTCGTTGATCCGCATCGCACCCAGCTGAGCGGTCACGCCGGCGCCGAAGGTGGCCGCCAAGCCGATCCCGGCGACCACCGGTGCCGCGATACGCACGTTGATGAATGCGGCCAAGAAGCCCGTCAGCGCCTCGATGCCGATATTGCCCAGCGAGGTGTAACCCTGAATGGCCAGCGTGCCGCCCGCCGCGAGCGTCAGGAAGCCGACGATCACCACGGTTCCGCCGATCATCGCCAAAGTGCCCGCGCCCATGCTGATCTCGGCAACCAGTCGAACGACTTCGCGGGTGTAACGGGTGGCCGCGAAGGGGACTCCGGCGAGCGCCTTACCGTAGAACAGGCTGTGGTCACCGATCCGCCCGAAGAAGGCGACCGGCCTCTCGAACTGCCGGGTCAGTCGCGGGTATACGGCCCTCAATGCCATCGCAGCCCTACTTCGCCGTCATCTTGATGCCGATCGCGGTGACCACCACGTTGACGACGAACAGCGACATGAAGGCATAGACCACGGTTTCGTTCACCGCGTTGCCCACGGCCTTGGCGCCACCGCCGGTGATCGACAGGCCCCGATAGCAGGCGACCAAGCCGGCGATGAGGCCGAAAAGCGCTGCCTTGATGCAGGAGATGACCACCTCCGGCACGCCGGTGAGCAACGTGATACCCGCGGCGAACGCGCCGGGATTGACGTCTTGCACGAAGACCGAAAAGACGTAGCCGCCAAGGACGCCGATGATGACGACGAGGCTGTTCAGCAAGAACGCGACCAACCCGGACGCCAGCATCCGCGGTGTCACCAGCCGCTGGATCGGGTTGATGCCCAGCACTTCCATCGCGTCGATTTCTTCACGGATCGTCCGCGACCCCAGGTCCGCACACATGGCCGTGGCGCCCGCGCCGGCCACGATCAACACCGTGACGAGCGGTCCGAGCTGGGTGACGGCGCCGAACGCCGCGCCCGCTCCGGACAGGTCCGCGGCGCCGAGCTCGCGCAACAGGATGTTCAGCGTGAAGCTGACGAGGACGGTGAACGGGATCGCTACTAACAGGGTGGGAGCCAACGACACCCGCGCGACGAACCAGGACTGCTCCAAGAACTCGCGCCACTGGAACGGCCGGCGGAACAGGAACTTGACCGCATCGGCCGACATCGCGAACAAGGCTCCGACGGCATGCATCGGCCCCGTGAAGTCGAACTTGAGCTTGAGCGCGGGCAATCCCGCCGACCAGTGGTCAGCTCCCTTGGTTGCCATCGGCGGCAGCCCCTTCCCAAGCTACGAGACCGACAGTCTTGTTGTGGCGCAACGAGTGCGGTACATTCGACAGAATTGACAGCTGTAAAGGCGCGCTGACGAGGGCGAAATGCTCAGCGGGCAGCCATGTTCCGGCGTCCGTCTGCGATGCGACAGTTGCGAGTCGGCTCACCACAGACCTCCGTTCCGTCGCGTGAAATGGCGCCGCAAAACGAGGGGCTCCACGTCTTGAAGCGTCCGGCGATTATGACTCATGCCGCGCCCAGGCGGAGCGAAAAATGCATAACCGTTATCGCACATCTCGCGGCCGGTGCAGTGAGGCAAGGTATCTGCGTCCCAACGGAAGCGACGGTCGGCTCAAGCATGTCAGGGCTGCTCCAGTCCTAGGTGACGGCGCCGGCCGTCTTGAGTTCGATGATCCGGTCCCAGTCGAGGCCGAGTTCCATCAAGATCTCGTCGGTCTGCTCTGCGAATCCGGGGGCCGGCCCGGTCTGTGGCGCTGCGACGTCGAACTGTACCGGGTTGGACACCAGCTCGAGTTCACCCGCCTTGACCATGTACTCGTTCGAGCGGATCTGCGCATCGTCGGCCGCCTGCAGGGTGTCCTGCACGGGTGCCCACGGCCCGGAGAGCGTGGCGAAGCGCTCGCTCCATTCGGCCAACGTCCGGGTGGCGATGGCCTTGGTCAACAACTCCACCGCGTCGGCCGTGTTGGCGGCGATGTTCTCCACCGTGTCGAAGCGCGGGTCGTCGGCCAGTTCCGGCAGGTCGACATGGCGGCACACGTCGGCCCAGAACTTGGTCGGCTGCATCATCACGAACGAGATGTAGCGGCCGTCGGATGTCGTGTACAGCCCCACCAACGGATTGTTGGGGGCGCCGTGCACGCCGGGCGGCGGCGATTCCAGCCGCTGGTTCAGATGCCTTGTCAGTGCGACCGTGTGGCCCAGCGACCACAGGCCGCTGCCCAGCAGCGACACGTCGACGACGGACGGTTCGCCGGTGCGCTCACGCTTGAGCAGCGCCGCCGCGATGCCACCGGCGAGGTTGGTCCCCGAGATGGTGTCGCCGTACGCCGGTCCCGGCGGCGCGATCATGCCCGGCATGCCGGCAGGGGTAATGGTGGCGGCGGTTCCGGCCCGGCACCAGAAGGCGGTCATGTCGTAGCCGCCCTTGGTGGACTCTTCGCCGCGCGGGCCGAACGCGCTCCCGCGCGCGTAGACGATCTTGGGGTTGATCGCCCGGATGTCGTCGACGTCGATGCCGAACTTGCGCCGGTGGTCGGGCAGGAAGCTGGTCAGGAAGACATCGGCGCGACGGGCCAGCTCGTAGAGCACTTCCTTGCCCTCGGGCACCGACATGTCCAGCCCGATGCTGCGCTTGCCGCGGTTGGCGTGCTCGATGTTGGGGTTGGGATCGCCCTCGACGCGCAGCATCCCGGTCTGCCGCAGCCCGCGCTGGGGATCACCGGTCACCGCGTGCTCGACCTTGACCACGTCGGCACCCCATTCGGCGAGCACCGCGCCCGCCGACGGAACGAACCCGTACATGGCGACTTCAAGGACGCGGATGCCTTCGAGCGGGCTCATGCGCCGGCTCCTTTCGCTGAGACGGCTGGCACGGCAAAGGTCTTGCTCTCCAGGAATTCCTCGAGCCCGGCCGCCCCCATCTCGCGACCCACGCCGGACTGCTTGAAACCCCCGAAGGGGGTGTCGGCACCGAAGTAGTTCCCGCCGTTGATGGAGAAGGATCCGGTCCGGATACGCCGCGCCACCGCGAGCGCGCGGTCCTGATCGCGGCTGAACACCGCACCGGCCAGGCCGTAGATCGAGTTGTTCGCGATGCGCACGGCATCGTCATCGTCGTCGAACGCGATCACCACGAGCACCGGGCCGAAGACCTCGTCCTGCGCGATCTCGCTGTCGGGGTCGACGTTGGTCAACAGCGTCGGCGCATAGAAGTAGCCGGGATCCAATCGCTTGCCGCCGGTGACCAGGGTTGCCCCGGCGGCCACGGCGCGCTGCACCATGCCGTCAACCTTTTCCCGCTGTTGCTCGTTGATCAGCGGGCCCATATAAGTAGTCGGGTCGGCCGGGTCGCCGTGTCGCACCTTGGCGAAATTCTGCGCGATCAGTTCGACGATTTCGTCGTGGTGCGACTTGGGCACCAACAGCCGGGACGTGAGCGCACAACCCTGGCCGGCGTGGGTGACCATGCTGAACGCCGCGAACAGGGCGGCGTTGGCGAAGTCGGCGTCGTCCAGCATGATGGCCGCCGACTTACCGCCGAGCTCCAGGAACACGCGCTTGACGGTGTCGCTCGCGGCGGCCATGATCTTGCGCCCGACCGCGGTCGAACCGGTGAAGGTGATGACGTCGACGTCCGGGCTGGTGGTCAGCGCGACTCCCGACGCGGGATCCGACGAACTGAGCACGTTCACCACCCCGGCGGGAATGTCGGTGTGGTTGGCGATGAGCTCGCCGAGCGCCAGGGTGACCAGGGGTGTGTCCGGCGCGCCCTTGAGCACGACGGTGCATCCGGCGGCCAGCGCCGGCGCGAGCTTCGCCAGTGCAAGCTGATTCGGATAGTTGTAGGCGATGATGGCGCCGACCACGCCGGCGGCTTCCTTCTCCACCCAGCGGTGGTGGCGCATGCCCCGCACCTCTCGTTCGCCGAGGTCTTCGGAGAACTCATAGGTGCTCAGCAGGTCCGCGTAGAAGCGCACGATGCCGATCGGCTCGTCGAGCTGAGCACCCTGGGTCAGCGCGCGGGTGGCGCCGACCTCGGCGATGGTGAGCTCACGTAACTCGTTGGCGTGCTCGACGAGCGCCCGGTGCAACTGATCGAGGCAGCGGATCCGCAGCTCGACATCGGTGGGCCAGCTGGTGGTGTCGAACGCACGCCGGGCCGCCGCGATGGCTGTTTGCGCCTCGGCGCCGCCGGCGTCCGGCGCATGCCCGATGACGGCACCCGTTGCGGGATTGATCGAGGGGAATGTCCTGTCGGTGCTGACCAGCCGGCCGTCGATCAACAGACGACGGTCGGCGTGGGACTCGGGCGCGGCATCCGCGGTGGTCACTGGGGTTCCAGTGCCGGGCTCTGCCGTGTCCTGGGCAGGCATTACGTACCCCCTGGTGTGGTGGCGATCACGATAATTTCATTCTCTTCCCCGGCGAATCTTACATTCGAATCTCGATAATTCAAGAAAGTCTCAGGAATGAGATCGACGTGCTGACCAGGGCCTCAACTGGCCGTACGCTGTCGGCCTGGGCCTCTCCGCGCAGGCCGGACGCGGTGTTGGGCGCGTGTTGCACGGCGGTTCGCGCGGAGAGTAAGGTTCTCATAATTGTAAGGGAGATTCTTTGTGACTGAAATGGCCCCCTTCGGAGCAGAGGCCTCAACATGAAGACTGCGGTAGTCACCGGTGGCGGGTCCGGCATCGGTCTCGCCGTCGCGCAACGCCTGCGCGCCGACGGTTTGAACGTCGCCTCGATTGATCTGCGTCCTTCGGAAGCTGACTTCGCATTCACCGCCGACGTCACCGACCGGTCGCAAGTCGATGCCGCGCTGTCGGCCGTCCGCGCCCAACTCGGACCGGTGACGGTTCTGGTCAACGCCGCCGGGCTCGACGGGTTCAAAAAGTTCAACAACATCAGCTTCGATGACTGGCACCGCGTGATCGACGTCAACCTCAACGGCGTCTTCCATACCGTCCAGGCGGTGCTGCCCGACATGGTCGAGGCGGGGTGGGGTCGCATCGTCAACATCTCGTCGTCGAGCACGCATTCGGGTGCTCCCTATATGAGTCACTACGTGGCGGCCAAGTCGGCGGTCAACGGCCTGACGAAGTCGCTCGCACTCGAGTACGGGCCCAAGGGCATCACGGTCAACGCGGTGCCGCCGGGCTTCATCGACACCCCGATGCTGCGCGCGGCCGAGAAGAACGGATTCCTCGGCGACATCGACGAGACCATCGCGCGGACACCGGTACGCCGGATGGGCACCCCCGAGGACATCGCGGCGGCGTGCGCGTTTCTGGTGTCCGAGGAAGCCGGCTACATCACCGGTCAGATCTTGGGCGTCAACGGCGGTCGAAACACCTGAGCGGTGGCGATTCGTCATCGGTGCCCGGCAACCAGTGTGAGAGGAGAAAGCCCATGAAGGTCTGGGTGGATTCAGAACGGTGCCAGGGCCACACCCTGTGCGCGATGATCGCTCCGGAATCATTCCAGCTCAGCGACATTGACGGCAGTTCGTCGGCTATCGACGAGGTGGTGCCCGCCGATCGCGAGGACCAGGTGCGTGAAGCCGCGCAGTCCTGTCCGGAGCAGGCCATCATGATCACCGACGACGCCTGAGCCGGCACGGTCCTCAGCCAGCGAACACGTAGGGAGACAGAGCGTTGAGTGTCGACGACGTCGTCAACGACAGCGACCGCAAGAAGAACCGGTACCACTTCGACCGGCATTCCTCGGAGTACCGGTCGAAGTTCAAGGCGATCACCGAAGAGATGCACGCCAAGTGCCCCATGGCCTGGACGGAAACCTATGGCGGGCACTGGGTTGCGGCCGGCAGCCACGAGGTCTTCGAGCTCGCCCGCTGCCCCGTCGTCTCCAACGATCACGACATCCATGGCGAACGCCGCGGCTACAAAGGCATCTCGATCCCCACGGCCAGCCGGGTCAGCGCGGTGCGCGGCGGGATCCTGGAGATGGACGACCCCGAGCACCGCACCTACCGAACCGTGCTCAACCCATACCTGTCACCGGCGGCGATCAAGCGCTGGGAACCGTTCATCGACGACGTGACGCGCGCCTGCCTCGACGAGAAGATCGAGAGCGGCCGCATCGACTTCGTCGACGACCTGGCCAATATCGTGCCCGCCGTCTTCACGCTGGCAATGCTGGGCATCCCGCTGAAGAAGTGGAACATGTACAGCGAGCCGGTACACGCCGCGGTGTACACGCCCGAGCACTCCCCCGACATCGAGCGCGTCACCGCGATGCACCGCGAGATGGGGCTCGACATGGTCAACAACATGATCGAGATCCGCGCAAATCCGCGGCCGGGAATCGTGAACGGCCTACTCGAGATGCGCATCGACGGCGAGCCGGCCCCGGAACTGGAAATCCTCGGGAACCTGGGCCTGGTCATCGGCGGCGGCTTCGACACCACGACCGCCCTGACCGCCCATTCGCTGGAATGGCTTTCGGAACACCCGGAGCAACGGCAGTTGCTCAGCAACGAGCGCAAGACCCTGCTCGACCCCGCGACCGAAGAGTTCCTGCGCTACTTCACCCCGGCGCCCGGGGATGGCAGGACCTTTGCCGACGACACCGAGCTCGACGGCACGCAGTTCAAAGAGGGTGAGCGGCTGTGGATCTCGTGGGCGATGGCCAACCGCGACCCCTCGGTCTTCCACGACCCGGACCAGATCATCCTCGACCGCAAGGGAAACCGGCACTTCAGCTTCGGCCTTGGCGTCCACCGGTGCATCGGCTCGAACGTGGCACGTACCGTGTTCAAATCCATGCTGACCGCGGTCCTCGACCGGATGCCCGACTATCAGTGCGATCCGGAGGGCACCGTCCACTACGAGACCATCGGTGTCATCCAGGGCATGCGTAAACTGCCGGCCACCTTCACGCCCGGCCGCAAGGTCGGCGCGGGCCTGGACGAGACGCTGGAGAAGCTGCAACGCATCTGCGACGAGCAAGAACTCGCCCGGCCGATCACCGAGCGTAAGGAAGCTGCGGTCATCGACTGAGCTCTCACAATTTCTACGAGTGGGCCTGTTCAGCGTGATCGCGCCCTATATTTGGGGCAATTGCGTGTGCAGAGATGGGAGACGCAACGGTGAAGACTTTCGCACTGAGCCTTGCGCTTGCCACGGCCGCGCTGACTGTCACGCCGACCGCCCACGCGGACATGCTGTATGCCAACTACCGGGTGGACACGAACCGGGATCCCGGCCACAGCTGGATTTGGTCGATCAGCCCGTGCGTCCAGCCAACACCGGGATGCTTGCAGGTGTACGCAACTCCGCAGCCCAACGGGCAAGCGGCGCCGTGGAGGGGAGAGGCCCGCTTGACCAACGGCCGCTACACCATGGCCGCTGACGACCCCTTCGGTGTGCGCTGCGTGGTCCAGTTCTTTCCCTCGCACGACGTCTACTCGTGGGATCCGGTGACGCTGGCGGGTCAGGTCGACTCGACGTTCGACACCGGCTGCGGCGGCGGACCGGGGGGCGCCAACAGTTGGCCGTTCTCGCTCGTGCGATGGTAGCCGCGTGAGACGTACAGGAGTCGGTCGATCATGACGGCGACGGGCAGTAGGCACGATGGCTGACGAGAAGAAGGCTCCGGTGGATTCGGCCACCTCGAAGGCCGACGTGCAGGCGTTGCTCGAGGAGGCCGAGGCCGAGGCCGCCGAAGCCGAGGCGCTGGCCGCCGCGGCCCGCGCCCGCGCTCGCGCCGCCCGCCTCCGGCGCGAAGCGCTGGCTCAGACCGAGACCGAGACAGCGACCGCGGCCACAACCGAGCCCGAGACCGCCCAAGAGGCGCCGGCCGCCGAGCAGGACGGAACCGACACCGCCGAGCCGGAGACCGACGACGACGTCACCGGAACCGTCGAGGCAACCGGCACCGAAGCAGCCGAGAACGACGGCGAAGCCTCCGACGAAACCGCCGAAGGGACAGAAGCGCAAGCCAAGTCGGCCCGCTCCCGGCGGCGCCTGCGGCTGCCCTCGTGGTCCGTGGTGTGGAAGGCGGCGGTCATCCTGCTCATCTGCGCCTTCCTCGGCGCCAGCGGATACATGGTGTGGAACCACAATGAAACGATCGAGCGCAACCACCGCGCCGCGAACATTCTCGCGGGAGCCCGACAAGGTGTCGTCAACCTGACTTCCATGGACTTCAACAAGGCCAAGGAGGACGTCCAACGGGTGATCGACAGCTCGACCGGCCCGTTCCGGGACGACTTCCAAGCGCGCGCAAAGGATTTCACGACCGTCGTCGAACAGTCCAAAGTGGTCACGCAGGGAAGCGTGAACGCGGCGGCCGTACAAACGATCAACGGGGATTTTGCGTTGGTTCTCGTCGCGGCCACCTCGCACGTCACCAACGCCGCGGGCGCCAAGGACGCACCACGCAATTGGCGGCTCAAGGTGACCGTCAAAAACGACGGCGGGCAATACAAGATGTCCAACGTGGAGTTCATTCCGTGAGCGAGGACCAGCCCGGCATCGACACAGCCGTCGACACTGCCGACGACTCTGTCGACCACGACTCTGTCGACCAAACCGACCGCGACGAAAGTAGCGCTCCACCTGCGCGCCGCAGGGTGAAAGTCGTTCCCGTGGTTCTGATTGTGCTGCTGCTGCTTTCCGGCGGCACGGCGACCTGGCTGTACTTCAAGCAGTACCGGCCCGACAAACAGACCGATGCCAGCGTCGCGAGCGCGGTCGCCAATGCGGCGTCCGACGGAACCGTCGCGTTGCTGTCGTACTCGCCGGAGTCGCTCGACAAGGACTTCGCCAATGCCAAGACCCACCTGTCCGGGGACTTCTTGTCGTACTACAACCAGTTCACCGAACAGATCGTCGCGCCGGCAGCCAAGCAGAAGTCGCTGAAAACCAACGCCCGGGTGTTGGGGGCCGCGGTTCAGGAATTGCACCCGAATTCGGCGGTCGTGCTGGTGCTGGTCGACCAGAGCACCACGAGCAAGGACACTCCCGACCCCGCGATGGCTTCCAGCAGCGTGCTGGTGAGTTTGACCCGAGTCAACGGCGCCTGGCTGATCACCAAGTTCGATCCGGTCTAGGCCGTATCAGCTAGTTCGACCGTTGCATGTGAACCCACGGCTTTCACTGTGAGCTGAGGGCGCCGACACGCGGCTTGGGCTCAAGGGGTGATTGCAACACTTCGTAGTTAGGGGTGTTGATGTCGGGTGAGCCGCAGCTGTTGTCGGTGCAACGTCGGTTTTGGGAGTTGATCGCAGCGGGGGTGTCTTCGGAGGATGCCGGGGTTGCGGTCGGCGTGTCGGCGACGTGCGGTAGCAAGTGGTTTCGCAGGTTTGGTGGTGTGAATCCACGATGGGTTGCCCCTCAGGGGCAGAAGCGGCCGCGGTTGTCGATTGATGAGCGTGAACAGATCATGATCGGTACCGCGCAGGGTGAGTCGATCCGCTCGATGGCGGCCCGGTTGGGTCGGGCCCCCTCGACGGTGATGCGCGAGATCGCCCACAACGGCGTGATGCGCGGGCATGTTGGCCGTTATCGTGCCCGGTATCGCTTCGGGGCTCGCCGGGCCGGCTGGGACGCAAAATCGGGGTATTCGGCGCGGATTGCTCAGCTGCGCAGTGAGCAGCGCGCGCGGCGTCCCAAGACCGGCAAGCTGGGGCGTTGCCCGGCGCTGCGCACCGAGGTGCAAGCGTGGTTGGTCAAGAAGTTCAGCCCCGAACAGATTGCTGGGGAGTTGGCCAGGACTTACCCTGATCGCCCGGAGATGCAGGTGTCCCACGAAACCATCTATAAAGCGCTCTATGTGCAAGGACGCGGGGAATTACGCCGCGAGTTGACCAAGTGTCTGCGGACCGGGCGTGCCCTGCGCAAGCCTCGCCACCGGTCCCGTGCGGGCAGCGGCCGCATTCCGGGCGGGCTTGGTCAACATCAGTGAGCGCCCCGCCGAGGCTGCTGACCGTGCGGTGCCAGGGCACTGGGAAGGCGATCTGATCATCGGCAAAAACCAGCGCTCCCAGATCGGCACGTTGGTCGAGCGTTCCACGGGATTCGTGCAACTTTTGCATCTGCCCACTCGACGAGATCCTGAGACTGTGGCCGAGGTGATGGTCACGACCATCCAGGCCTTGCCCGAGACGTTGCGCAAGACGCTGACCTGGGACCAAGGCAGCGAGATGGCTGCTCATGCCCGTATCAGCGTCGATGCCGGCATCGACATCTACTTCTGCGATCCACATTCACCCTGGCAGCGCGGCAGCAACGAGAACACCAACGGCCTATTGCGCCAATACTTCCCGAAAGGCACCGACCTATCCGTGCACTCCGCGGACTACCTGGCAGAAGTCGCCGCCGAACTCAACGAACGACCCCGAAAACGATTCGACTGGGACAACCCCACCAACCGCCTCAACCAACTACTACAGTCACCGCCAACAGAAACCACTGTTGCAACCAAACCTTGAAACCGCCCCGGCGGCGGCCGCCATGGATTCACACTCGACGCCGTGGATTCACATTCGACGCAGCGAGCCTGCGCCGCCGGGCTCCGGCCGCCAGGACTGTGCCCAAGGATTCACCAAGGATGGGACTGTCCGATAAACGGTGGATCTGATCCTGGCATTGGTTAGTTGCCAGTCGGAGTGATCCGGCCGTTGAAGGTGATCGCGAACGCGTTGAGTGCGGGCTTCCACCTCATTGCCCATCGTGCCTTACCGCGGCCGGTGGGGTCTAGGGATCGGGTCACCAGGTAGAGGCACTTGAGCGCGGCCTGTTCGGTCGGGAAGTGCCCGCGGGCCCGAATCGCCCGCCGGTAGCGGGCATTCAGTGATTCCACCGCATTCGTGCTGCAGATGACGCGGCGGATCTCGACGTCGTAATCCAGGAACGGCACGAACTCGCTCCAGGCGTTCTCCCACAACCGGATGATCGCCGGGTACTGGGCGCCCCATTTGGCGGTGAACTCGACGAAGCGTTCCTTGGCCGCGGCCTCGGTCGGAGCGGTGTAGACCGGCCGGATGTCCTTGGCGATCTGGTCCCAGTACTTGCGCGACGCGTAACGAAAAGTGTTGCGCAACAGATGGATCACGCATGTTTGGATCACCGCACGATCCCATACCGTGTTGACCGCCTCCGGCAGTCCTTTGAGCCCGTCGCAGACCACGATGCACACATCGCCAACACCGCGGTTCTTGATCTCGGTGAGCACGGCCAGCCAAAACTTCGCGCCCTCGCCACCGTCGCCGGCCCACAACCCGAGGATGTCGCGTTCCCCGGCGCAGGTCACCCCGACGGCCACGTAGATGGGCCGGTTGGTGACCTGCCCGTCGCGGATCTTGACGTGGATAGCGTCGATGAACACCACCGGATACACCGACTCCAGCGGCCGGTTGCACCACTCGGTCATCTCACCGACGACCTTGTCGGTGATGCGGGAAATGGTGTCCTTCGACACGCTGGCGCCGTAGACATCGGCGAAGTGGGCGGCCACCTCGCCGGTGGTCAATCCCTTTGCGGTGAGCGACAACACGATCTCGTCAATGCCGGTGAGCCGGCGTTGACGTTTCTTGACGATCTGCGGGTCGAAGCTGCTGTCGGTGTCGCGCGGGACCTCGATTTCCACCGGCCCGATCTCGGTGAGCACCGTCTTGGCACGGGTACCGTTGCGGGAGTTGCCGCTCCCGCGCCCGGCCGGGTCATGCTTGTCATAACCCAAGTGCTCGGTCATCTCCGCATCCAATGCAGTCTCGAGCACGTTCTTGGTCAACTGGTTGAGCAACCCATTCGGGCCGACCAGCTCGACGCCCTGTTCCTTGGCCTGAGCCAGCAGTTGCTCAGCCAGCTGCCGTTGATCCACCTCGTTCGCCACGGGATCGAGTGTTTCTGACATCGTCAGTCCTTCCCGCCAAGCTCACGCCCGGCGTGTCAGACCAGGATCAGATCCACCGTTATTCAGACAGTCCCCCAAGGATCCGCCGTGTCGCCTGCCAGGGTGATGGGACCACCGTTTTGCCATGAGTATGGGACCGGGTTTCTCCGGTCGCGGGCCGTGTGGTTGATGGTGACCGATGATGGGGCTGCCGGTCAACCCGACGGAGTCGGATGGGCCGGCTTTCCGGGTCGGGGTTTTTGGCGTTGTCGGTACGACTCGCCTTCGACAACGAGTTCGTAGGCGGCTGATTGCAGCCGATCCATCGCTGACTGGGCCAGCAGTGGGTCGGCCATCATGGTCAGGATCTCGGGGGGTTCGCGGTTGCTGGTGATGATGGTGGAGGCGGTGCGGTGGCGTTCAACGATGAGCTCGTAGAAGTCGCTGGTTTCGGTGGCCTCGAGTCGGTGCAGCGCCAGGTCGTCGATGATGAGCAACTCGACGCGGTGCAGTTTGCGCATCTCGTCTTCGTAGCTGCCGTCTAGGCGGGCGCCGCGCAGGCGTTTGAACAGTTTGTCGGCGCGTTCGGTGTGCACGCTGTGATGGCGTCGGACTGCGATGTGTCCTAATGCGTTGGCCAGGAACGTTTTTCCCACGCCGACCGGCCCCATGACGAGTACGTTGTAGGCGTCGGCGAGGAACCGCAGCGACGTCAGCTCGGCCCACAGCTGTCGGTCGTAGGTGACCGCCGCGGTGTCGTCCCAGCCCTGTAGCTGCATCTGCGGGTCCAGATGGGCGGCCTTGGCGCGCAGTTGCGCGGATTTGCGGTCGCGGCGGGCGACCTCGTCGGCCAGCAACATCTCCAGGAAATCGTGATGGGGCAGCCGGTTGGATCGGGCCAGCGCGAGTCGTTCCGGGAGGGTGTCGAGCAGCTGGCCGAGTTTGAGCCGGCGCATCAGCGCTTTGAGCTCTGCGGAGACCTCGATCGGCTTGACCGCCGGCGTGGTGTCGGGACGGGCGGGGCTCATGATGGCCTCCGCACCGCGAAATCGGTTGTGTCGCGCACGAACCGCGACGCCGTCGGCGGCGTCGGGATCAGTGGCAGCTGCGCGCCGGCACCGCGGGTGAGCATGCGCTCGATCAGTCCGACATCGATGACTTCGGCGTCTAGCGCGCGCCGACAGGCGTTATCGACAGCGCCCGCGTCGTGGCGGCGCACCAGCGAAAGCAGCCGGTAGACCTGGCGCATCTTGGTCCATGGCAGTGGATGCTCCAGCACCGCGGCGGCATATGCGCCGACATGCTGTCCGTGCGCGGATGCTTTGCGCTGCAACGCGTTAAAGTCCCGCATCGCATAGACCGACACCTCGGCAGGCAGGTCGGCGGGATCGGTGTGCCGGCGGCCCGGCGGCATGACCGGGTGGACCTTGATCAGCTCACCGCGCCAATACAGTTTGACCGTGTGAGCGTCTACACGAGCATCCAAGCGGCGCCCGATGAGCTCGCCGGGAACGCTGTAGAGCGCCTTGGCGACAGCCACGTGCCGGTCCGGGGCGACTTTGGGGTGGGTCCAGGACGGGATGTCGAACACCTCATCCGGTAGCGGCTTGAGCTTGGGTAGCTCCTCGGCGGCGAACACCTCGGCGGGACGGCATCGGGTGGTGCCGTGCACCCGCATCCCCGCCACTTCCGCACACCACTGCTCGGCCCGTGCTTTGCAGTCGTCGATTCCCCGAAAGTCTTCTCCGGCAAAGAAATTCACCTGCGTATAATGAACAGCCCGCTCGACGCGCGGCTTATCCTGCGGGCTGCGGATCCGGGCGGGATCGACGACGAACCCCCGGGCCTGGGCGTACTCGCGGAACGCGTCATTGAGTTTCGCATCGACGGCATCGGCCTTATCGACGATGGCCTTCATGTTGTCCGGGATCACCACCGCGAACACGCCGCCGAAGAACACCCAGGCGGCTTCGAACCCAGCGATTACGTCGGCCAGGGTTTGGCGGTAGGTCGGCCAGACAAACATGTGCCGCGAATACACCGCGGTGAAGATCAACCCGTGCACCACCCGCCGTCGGCCATCGGCCGCATCGGTGAGCATGCCCAGCCGGCCGAAGTCGACCTGCACCTCGGCTCCGGGTTCACAGTCGGCCACCGGCACCGTGGCTCGTCGTCGGCCGAACTCCAATTCCGTTACCGCATACCGGTGCAACGTCCGATACGACACCACCACACCACGCCGGCCCAACAGCGTATGCACCTTCGTCAGGGTCAAGCCCCGCTTCAACCACGCCTTGATCTGCTCGTGCTCGGCGCCGATGACTTCCCACGCCTCGCTCCTGCCGTTAGGCCGACTCGGCCGCACCCCGGCCATCACCGCCGCCAGCAGCTCATCGGTCAGCTGGCACACATCACCGTCGCGATCAACGCCACACGCACGGGCCCGGTCCACATACCGACGCACCGTCTTGCGATCGGTACCCGACAGCCGGGTCACCTCCCGCAACCCTCGACCCTCCAGCCACAACCGCAGGATCTCTCTGATTTCGATCACCGACACCTCCCGGTAGCTCATTCGGCCAATACAGCGGCCGAGCGACCGGAAGCCCCGAAGCCACGCCGGGGTGGTCCCATAACTGGCAAAACGGCCAGCCAGGTGGTCCCATCAGTGGCAAGCAGGTGGTCCCATGCTCATGGCAAAACCGGCGCCGAGCTGGTCCCTTCTAGCTGGCAGCCGACATCCGCCGAGGCCGGCAGTCGATCCTTTTCTAATGCCGCTCAATCGCCGGCACCCGGGAGGAGGAATCGCCATGTCGCTACTGGGCAACCACATATCTCTGATGCACGGTTGGGTCCCGATCACGGCCCAGATCGTCACCCCGCTCACCCTGGCGGTTGCCACCGGCTGGCGATCGCGTCGTTGGCGCCTGCTCTGGCTGCCCGCCGCTGCCGTCACCGGGGTCGGCACGGCGCTCGGGACGCGCCGCTGCATCAGCGCGGCGGCACCGGACGCGCTATACGTCTGGATCGCGTTGGTCGGTGTGGCCATGGCGGTGCTGATCCTGGGCTGGCGCGGTGCGCGGTGGTGGCGGCGCGGACTATCCATCCTGGCCGTGCCGCTGTGCCTGCTCTGCTCGCTGCTCGTGCTCAACCAATGGGTCGGTTACTTCCAGACCGTCCAGAGCGCGTGGAATCAGTTCACCTCGGTTCCGCTGCCCGACCAGGTCGACAAGGCCACGGTCACCACGCTGGCGGCGAAGGGCTCCAAGCCGCCGCACGGCAGCCTGGTGCCGGTCGTGATCCCCGAAGACGCTTCGCAATTCAAGCACCGAGAAGAACTCGTCTACCTGCCGCCGGCCTGGTTCGCCAGCTACCCGCCGCCGCAGTTGCCGACGGTGATGATGATCGGCGGCATGGTCAACACGCCCGCCGACTGGGTGCGCGCCGGCGGCGCCGTGGACGCCGTCGACGCCTTCGCCGCCGCGCACGGCGGCAACGCGCCGGTGCTGGTGTTCGTCGACCCGGGCGGCGCGTTCGACAACGACACCGAATGCGTCAACGGAAGCCACGGCAACGCGGCCGATCACCTGACCAAAGACGTTGTGCCCTACCTGGTCTCGAACTTCGGTGTCAGCCCCGACCCGTCCCGCTGGGGCGTTGTCGGCTGGTCGATGGGCGGAACCTGCGCGGTGGACCTGACCGTCATGCACCCCAACATGTTCAGCTCGTTCGTCGACATCGAAGGCGACCTGACCCCCAACACCGGGACCAAGGAGCAAACCATCGCCAACCTGTTCGACGGCGATGCCGACGCGTGGGCGAGATTCGACCCGACCACGGTGATCAACCGCCACGGACGCTACACCGGGGTATCCGGTTGGTTCGCCATCTCGTCGGGTGATTCACCGCGCCGCGACGTCACCACCGTGGACACCGCCGCGATGGCCGTCGCCGGTCGCGCCGCCGCCGCCGACCCGGGCAACCAGGCCGCGGCCGCCTCGTCCCTGTGCGGGCTGGGCCGGGCCAACGGCATCGACTGCGCGGTGGTGGCCCAGACCGGAAAGCACGACTGGCCGACCGCCGGCATGGCGTTCTCCACCGCGCTGCCGTGGCTGGCCGGCCAGCTGCACACCCCGGGTGTGAGTCGGATCGCCTTGCCCAGCAATGGCTCTCAGCAAGCCCTGTGACCGCGCTAGCCGCGCGGCAGGCCGAGTACCCGCTGGGCGATGATGTTGCGCTGGATCTCCGACGTGCCGCCGGCGATGGTCCCGGAGAAGCTGCGGGCGTAGCGCTCGAACCAGCTGGCGAAGTAGTGGTCGAGGTTCATGTGCGCGTACGGGCCCGTCAGCCCCGGGTGCACCAGTCCGTCGGATCCCGCGGACGTCAGCGCCAGTTCCATGCCACGCAACTCGGCCTCGGAGCCGAGCAGCTTGAGCACCGAGATCGCGGCCACATCATCTTCGCCACGCGCGGCGCGCGCCAGAGCCGCCGAACCCAGCAGCCGTAGGGCCTGCTTGTCCATGATGGTGCTGGCGTATTGGTCACGCTCGACGTCGGTGCTCGGATGGAAATCGGCGATCATGTTCTCCAGGCGATCGGCGAAACCCAGCCACATCATCGTGCGTTCATGGCCCAGCGAGCCGTTGGCCACCCGCCACCCCTGGTCGAGCTCCCCGACCAGGTTCTCGGCCGGCACCCGAACGTCGGTGAAGAACACCTCGTTGAAATCGAGATCGTCGGCACCGCAGATCGACGGGAACGGCCGGCGCACCAGCCCCGGGGTATCGGTGGGGATGATGAGCGCGCTGATTCCCTTGTGCTTGGGGACATCCGGGTTGGTCCGCACGAACGTCAGCAGGACGTCGGCGTCGTGGGCCCCCGAGGTCCACACCTTCTGGCCATTGACCACGAAGTGACCGCCGTCCAGCACCGCGCGCGTGCGCAGCGACGCCAGGTCGGAACCCGCGCTCGGTTCGCTCATGCCGAGCGAAGCGGTGATCTCGGCCCGCAAAATCGGCACCGCCCAACGCCGCTTCTGCTCGTCGCTGCCGAACGACAACAGCGATGCCCCAACAATATTCACGCCCTGCGGGTTGAAGCTGTGGTAGATCCGGCGACGGCTGAGTTCCTCGAGGTAGACGAACTGCTGAATCACCGTGGCGTTGCGCCCGCCGAATTCCGGCGGCTGGCTGGGCAGCAGCCAGCCGTTGTCGAACAACAGCCGCTGCCAGTCGCGGGCCCACTGCGGCATGTGTGAGACCGACCGGGGGCGTTCGAGCGTTTCGCTTGCGGGAGGCAGGTTTTCATCAAGGAACGCCGAGAACTCCGCCCGGAACTCCTCGACGTCGGAATCAAAAGTCAGCTGCACGGTATTCCTCCGCGATCCGCGCCCGGTGCTCCGCCGCGCCGCCGAGCATCAACTCGCCCGCCTTGGCTCGTTTCAGCGCGAACTGCAGGTCGTTCTCCCACGTGAATCCCATTGCGCCATGCAGTTGTAGGCCGTGCCGGAACACCAGCGACTGGCATTCGCCGGCCGATGCCTTGGCCATCGCGGCCGCCAGCCGGCGGCGCGGATCGTCGGCCGCGATCGTCAACGCGGCGAAGTAGGCCAGCGCGCGCGCCCGTTGCACGGCGACGTGCATGTCGGCGGCCTTGTGCTGCACGGCCTGGAACGAGCCGATCGCCACGCCGAACTGCTGGCGGCTACTCACGTGCTCGAGCACCAGGTCGAGGATGCGTTGGCAGGCGCCGACCATCGTGATCGCCATGCCGGTCAGCGCGAAATGGTGTGCGCGTTCCGCGTCGACGGTCAGCCGGTCACTGTCGGGCACCCGAACATCGGCGAACGACAGGTCGGCGACGTGTAGTACGGGATCGAACACCGCCGCGCGCCGAGCCGACACCTGACCGGACGCGACCAGGAACACCCCGGCGTCGGTCACCACCGCCAGCCGATCCGCGCGATCTCCGTCGAGCACGTGCCGCGCGGTGCCTTCCAGGACCCAGCCCTCGGCGTCGCGGTGCGCGGCGACCCCGCTATAGACCGCGGTGCCCGACTGGTGTGGGCCGAAGCGGTCCGCGGCGAGCGGCGCGAACTGGCTCATCGTCGCCAGGTAAGGGGTGGGGTCGGTGGCGTGGCCGAGCTGCTCGAGCACGATGGCCAACTCGACGGCGCTGTCCGCATCGCTGAGCTCGGTCCAGCCCTGGTCTACATACGATTTCCACAACGGGCTCGGGTCGACGCCCTCTTCGGCCACGCTGCGCACCAACGACGGCGGGCACTGCTTCGCGACGGCGTCGCGCACCGTGTCCTGCCACAGTCGCTGGTCAGCATCGAACTCCAACAGCATCCGCGCCGCCTCTCGTCGTGACTGTCACGGCGAGAATACCATTCTCGGTTGCGGAAGTAATAATCTCTGAATCCGGGCATGGGGTATCAAACAGGCCATCCCGCCGCTCGCCCGGTTCGCCGGGCCAATGGCTTCGAGCGCCCAGCTAGCCGGGGGCTCGAGCACCGTCGAGGACGCCGTTGGCGGCTTGGTCCCAGCGGTCGAGGTTGACAAATTCGGCCAGCGGACGCCGGCGCAGCGGGCCATGTTTGCCCTTCGGCCACCCCACCACGATGTGGCCGGCGATCATCCAGCCCTCGGGTACCCCGACGGCCTCCCGCAGCAGCTGCTCACCGCCGTACGAGGCCCAGCTGGTCAGGCAGGCACCCAGGCCCTGGGCCCTGGCGGCCAGCAGGAAGTTCTGCATGGCGGGAAAGATCGAACCGCCGAGCAGCAGTTCGGACGCCGTCGGATAATGCGCCTGGGCGAACAGGACCGAGGTAAATTCACCGGCGCGGTCGTGCAATTCGTATGTCGCACGGTAGGTGCGGGCTCGACGGCTGTTGTCGTCGTCGGCGGGCCGGTTCATACCGTAGACCGGCTCGATCACTTCCAGCGCGTGGGCCGCGGCCTTGGCCACCACCGCCCGCTGCTCGGGCGATCGCAGCACCACGAATCGCCAGCCTTGCGCGTTGGCGCCCGAGGGGGCCCACCTGGCCGCCTCGAGACACCGCGCCAGGGTCGCATCGTCCACCGGCTCGTCGGTGAAGCGCCGGATGGTCCGGGCCGTCGACATCACTTCCCAGATGTCAGCGCTTGCTCCGGTCACTGCTTCTCCTCTACGTCCAGAGTCGCCCAGGTCCGCACCGTCAGTTCGTATTCCTTGCGGCGCAAGACTTTTGGTTACCGCGACGTTCCAGCACCCGTCCGGCGGCAATGAAAACAGAAAGTGGACAGCTTCATTAGAACCTCGACTGTAGACCCCGCCGAGCGGCCACGGTGCAAGACTGCGCTCAGGCAATCGGAACCTCGCCAGCGACTACATCGAGGGCCGCTGCCCCGAATTGAAGGGAGACGTGCATTGGATCGCGAAACCTACCAGCGGGGGCTTGACATCCGCTCCGAGGTGCTGGGCGAGGAGTATGTCAACCGCGCGTTGGCCAACGCGGACGACTTCACCGGGCCCCTGCAAGACCTCGTCACCGAGTACTGCTGGGGTGCCGTCTGGGGCCGCGAGGAACTCCCGCGCAAGACCCGCAGCATGCTCAACCTGGCGATGATCTCGGTGCTCAACCGGCCCAACGAATTACGCACACACATCAAGGCGGCGCTGACCAACGGTGTCACCCGTGAGGAAATCCGCGAGGTCTTCCTGCAGGTGGCCATCTACGCCGGCGTGCCGGCCGCCGTCGACAGCTTTCGCATCGCGGGTGAGGCGTTCGGCGAACTGGACCGGGACAGTGGCGACCGCTAGCGCGGCGGAGCCGGGCGCCGGGGGCACCTCCCGCTTGCGGGGGCCGGGTCGCCACCATCGGGGTAAGGGACCCAACATGAAGATCGGGTTCATCGGACTCGGAAATATGGGCCTTCCCATGGCATCCCGCCTCCTCCGGGAAAATCACGACGTCGTCGCCTTCGACACGAGCGGCGAGGCACTCGAGCGCGTCGTCGCCCTTGGCGCCCGCCCGGCGTCGTCGGCCAAGGAGGTCGCCGACCGCGCCGAAACGGTGCTGGCCAGCCTGCCCACCCCGGGTGCGTCGCTGGAGGTGGCGACCGGCCCGGCGGGCGTGATCGAGGGGGCGCGGGTGCGGCGCTACGTCGACTTGTCCACTGTCGGTAGCCAAATGGCGGTGCAGATCCACGCGATGCTGGCCCGGCGCGACATCGTGGCGATGGACAGCCCGGTCAGCGGCGGTGTCAGCGGGGCCGAGAAAGGGACGTTGGCGCTCATGGTTTCGGGCCCGCGCGACGAATTCGACCTCGTGCGAACCGCGCTCGAAGCGCTCGGCCGGCCGATGTATGTCGGCGACAAGCCCGGCGCGGCGCAGACGATGAAGCTGGCGAACAACATCTTGGCGGCCAACGTCTTGGCCGCCACCGCGGAAGTCGTCGTGATGGGCGTCAAGGCCGGCCTCGACCCCGCCGTGATGATCGAGGTGCTCAACGCGGGATCGGGTGCGACGAGCGCGAGCCGCGACAAGTTCCCCCGCGCGATCCTGCCGCGCACCTTCGATTACGGCTTCGCCACCGGGCTGATGCTCAAGGACGTGCGGCTCTACCTCGATGAAGCGCGGGCGCTTGGCGTTCCCGCCGAGGTCGCCGAGACGATCGGTCGGCTGTGGGAGGCCCTTGCCCGCGACGAGGGGCCCGAATCCGACTTCACGACGGTGATCAAACCCTTCGAGCGGGCCGCGGGCGTGACGGTGGGCGGGGCATCGGACTAGCCCATCGCCCCGGCCGCCGCGGCGACGAGCCCGCGATCGCGTCCCTCCCCACCTCGGAGAATGGTATTATCCGCAGAGAAGAACCATACTTGCTCCAACAACCACAAAACGCGCGCCACCAGCGACGATGAATAAACGAAATGCTTACCGGAAACCCGTTGATGGACCACCGAACGAAATGTTAGATTGGCTATCATCTGACCTCGCGCGGCCGGCTTTCGCCGCCGCAGCCGAAGGGTGGCTCTCGTGATCACACACGCCGACGGAACCAGCACCCCGTTGATCGACGCCAGCGTGCACATCTTCTTCCCGTCCAACAAGGCCCTGCGCAAGACCCTGCGCGAGCCGTTCAAGAGCCGCGGCTTCCCCGATTACGAGATGGACTGGTACGGCGCCCCAGGCGGTGAGTACGCGCCCAACACCGAGGGCCCGGACCGCCAGTACCCGGGTTCGGACCCGGATTTCGTTGCCAATGAACTGTTTTCGAAGCGCGGCGTCGATGTGGCGGTGCTGCACCCGATGGCGCGCGGCATCATGCCGGACCGGCACCTGGGCAGCGCCCTGCACGCCGCGCACAACGAGATGATGGTGTCGAACTGGCTGGAGTCCAGCCAGTTCGGCGAGCGGTTCCGCGGCACCATCCGGGTGAACCCCGACGACATCCCCGGCGCGCTGCGCGAGATCGAGCGGTGGCGTGCGCACCCGCGGGTGGTCCAGATCGGCGTCCCGCTGCAATCCCGCGAGCTGTACGGCAAACCGCAGTTCTGGCCGATCTGGGAGGCCGCCGTCGACGCCGGACTACCCGTCGCCGCGCACATCGAGGTCGGGTCGGGCATCGCATTCCCGCCGACGCCGAACGGCAACACCCGCACCTACGAGCAGTACGTCAGCTTCATGGCGCTGAACTACCTGTATCACCTGATGAACATGATCGCCGAGGGTGTGTTCGAGCGGTTCGACGGCCTCAAGTTCGTCTGGGGCGACGGCGCCGCCGACTTCATCACGCCGTTCATCTGGCGGATGGACACCTTCGGCCGTCCGCACCTGGAGCAGACGCCGTGGGCACCGCGGATTCCCAGCGACTACCTGCCCGGTCACGTGTTCTTCGTTCAGGGCAGTCTCGACGGCCCCGGCGACGTCGAGTTCGCCGGCGAATGGTTTGACTTCACCGGTAAGGACGACATGGTGATGTTCGGCTCGAGTTATCCACACTGGCAATGCGGCGATGTCAGCAAACTGCCCAGCGCGTTGTCGGCCGAACAGCGCGAGAAGCTGTGCTGGCGCAACGCGGCGCGGCTCTACGGCATAGACATTCCCGCCGGGGTGGGCGCACAGTAGAAGTATCGCGAAAACTGAGGAGAGCCAGATGACGTTGACCCATTCGCAGGAGCGGGTTCCCGCTACCGAGCGCATAGCCGTCCGCTGCGTCGACTCGGATGTCCACCCGGCCCCCAAGCGCGGAGAGCTACTCCCGTACATTCCCGAGCCGTGGCGCAGCAAGTACTTCCTCACTCGCACGGTTGGTGAGCAGATCTACTACGACGCACCCGACTACGCGCACTCCTACGCCATGCGGGTGGACTCCTTCCCCGCCAATGGCGAGTTCCCTTGCAGCGACCCGGAGTTGGCCTTCCGTCAGCTGATCATGGAGGCCGGCTCCGACATCGCAATCCTGGAGCCCGCGGCCTACCCGGCGCGCATTCCCGAAGCGCAGCATGCGATGTCGGCCGCGCTGAACGACTGGCAGGCCAATCACTGGCTGGACAGCCACAACAACTGGCACGAACGGTGGCGCGGGTCGATCTGCCTCGCCATCGAGGAGCCGGAAGAGTCGGTCCGCGAGATCGAGCGCTGGGCCGGGCACCCCTTCATGGCGCAGATCCTGATCAAGGCCGAGCCGCGGCCGTCCTGGGGCCACCCGAAGTACGACCCGATCTGGGCGGCCGCCACGAAGAACGACATCACCGTGAGCTGCCACCTGTCGCGCAGCCAGTTCGACGAGCTGCCGATCCCGCCGGTGGGATTCCCCAGCTACAACCACGACTTCATGGTGACCTACTCCCTGCTGGCGGCCAACCAGGTGATGAGCCTGATCTTCGACGGCGTCTTTGACCGGTTCCCGACGCTGCGGATCGTGTTCGTCGAGCACGCCTTCAGCTGGATCCTGCCGCTGATGTGGCGGATGGACGCGATCTACGATGCCCGCAAGTCGTGGCTCGACATCAAGCGCAAGCCGTCCGAATACGTCAAGGACCACATCAAGTTCACCACCCAGCCGCTGGATTATCCCGAGGACAAGACTGAGCTGACCCGCGCGCTGGAGTGGATGGAGTGCGAAAAGATCCTGCTGTTCTCCTCGGACTACCCGCACTGGACGTTCGATGACCCGCGCTGGTTGGTCAAGCACCTGCCCAAGCACGCCCGCGACGCGGTGATGTACAAGAACGGCATCGCGACCTATCACCTGCCCGAGACCGTGCCGGTCCTCGAGGGTCAGACCCGGGTGCTTTGAATTGACGACCCAAGAGGAAGGGGCAACCACCAGGCGCCCCGAGCCCCGACTCGCCCAGGGTCGCGAACATGTAGTCGCCACCGTGGACGAAATCCCGCCGGGCACACACAAACTGGTACCGATCGGACGTCACGGTGTCGGTGTCTACAACGTCAACGGCACCTTCTACGCCATCGCGAATTACTGCCCCCACCAAGGCGGGCCGCTGTGTTCGGGACGTGCCCGAGGACGCACGATCGTCGACGAGACCGCGCCCGGTGACTCGGTCATGGTGCGCGACCTGGAATACATCTACTGCCCGTGGCACCAATGGGGTTTCGAGCTGGCGACCGGCACCACCGCGGTCAAGCCGGAGTGGAGCATCCGCACCTATCCGGTGCGCGTCGTCGGCAAAGACGTTTTGGTACAGGCCTAACAACAGGAGAATCGGGTGCCTTCTATCGAGATCAACGGGGGAAATGTCGTCTACGAAATCCTCGGTGACTCGGGCGATCTCATTGCCCTGACGCCGGGCGGCCGGTTCAGCAAGGAGATCCCCGGCCTGCGCCCGCTGGCCGACGCGCTGGCCGCGGGCGGCTATCGGGTGCTGCTGTGGGACCGCCCCAACTGCGGCGCCTCGGACGTGCAGTTCTACGGGCAGAGCGAGTCCCACATGCGCGCCGAGACGCTGCACAAGCTGGTGACCGGCCTGGGCTTCGATCGCTGCATTCTCGCCGGAGGCTCTGGCGGGGCGAGGGATTCGATGCTCACCACGATGCTCTACCCCGAGATGGTCACCAAGCTCGTGGTGTGGAACATCGTCGGCGGCATCTACGGCACCTTCGTGCTCGGTTCCTTCTACATCGTTCCCAGCATCCTCGCGGTGCGCGGCACCGGCATGGACGGCGTGGTGAAGGTGGCCGAATGGCGGGAGCGCATCGAGGAGAACCCGGACAACAAGCAGCGATTCCTCGACTTCGACAAAGACGAATTCCTCAAGGTGATGCTGCGCTGGCTCAACGCGTTCGTTTCCAAGCCGGGGCAGACGATTCCCGGCGTCGAGGATGAGATGTTCGACCGGATCAAGGTGCCCACCTTGATCATTCGCGGCGGCGAGAACGACATGGATCACCCCAAGCGGACGTCGCTGGAGGTCAGTTGCTTGATCAAGGGGTCAAAGCTCATTGATCCGCCCTGGCCCGAGGACGCCTGGGAGCGCGCGTCCGAAGACCGCGCCGCCGGCAGGGTGCAGCATTTCAACATGTTCGACACGTGGGTGCAGGCGGCGCCCGCGATCCTGGAATTCCTGGGCTCGTAATGTCCCTACGTCGTCTTTTGTGGTTCCTACCGGGTGCGAATGTGGACCTCGCAATTGAGCGACGCCTCCAGCGCCGTGTGCACACGGCTTTCCGGAATCCGTTCGAGGTCTTTCTCCCGAAGCGTCACGTGCACGATGTCGAAGCCGTCGTCGCCCGGGGTTCGCTCGATGTCGCCGGTCAGCCCGAAGGCGGACAGCACCCCGTGTGCGTCGTCGTTGGTGCCCCGGCTGACGAAGGTGATCACACCCGGGCGTGGGGTGGTGCCGAAAGCTTTGGCGCACAGTCCGATTGCGGTGTTCTGCGCGGCGCCGCTGTCTTCGGCCGCGATGAGCAATTCGACCTCGCGGCGGCGCACCGGCATGGTGGCGAGGTCGTTTTTGACCACGTCGGCGCCGGCCGCGGCCGCGAGCTCGTGGAGAGCTGCCATGCCGTCACGTAGTTGTGCGGGCGTGAGCCCGCTTTCCGGGTCGACGTTGACACGCACCACGGCAGTTCGCATGTGTGCAAGCCTAACTAAGACGATGGCAGGCCAGCTTTGAACACCACCCAGTCCGCAACCACCACCGCCGTCCCCGCCGGGTGCTCGCCGCGGCTGCTGTCCGAGCAGGCCGGCCGGGAAGACCTGGCCGCCTACCGGCAGGCCGGCGGCTATCACCCGATGACCGACACCGACGCGTTGCTGAGCGAGGTGGAGGCCAGCGGACTGGTCGGCCGGGGCGGCGCGGCGTTCCCGCTTGCGGTGAAACTGCGGACGGTGCGCGAGAACGGACGCCTGATGGCGGACACCGGTGGCCCCGTCGTGGTCGCGAACGGCGAAGAGGGAGAACCGGCGTCGATCAAGGACCGCTGGCTGCTGCGCAACCGTCCGCACCTGGTCTTGGACGGGCTGCGGTTGGCCGCAACGATTGTTGCCGCCGACCGCGCCTACCTCTATGTGTCGGACGCGGAGTCGGCGCACAGCGTCGAGACCGCGCTGGGCGAACTGGGCCCCGACACGCTCGGCGTGCCGATCACCATGCTGACCGTGCCGGCCGGCTACGTGGCCGGCGAGGAGACCGCGGCCGTCCGCGCGATCAATGGCGGCCCGGCCAAGCCAACGGACAAGCCGCCCCGCCCATTCGAGGCGGGCGTCGACGACCGGCCGACCTTGGTGAGCAACGTCGAGACCTTGGCCAACCTGCCTTACCTGCAGCGGCATGGCTCGGCGGCGTTCCGCGCGCAGGGCACGCCGCTGTCGCCGGGTACCTTCCTGGCCACCATCACCGGGGCCGGGCGACCGCCGGTCCTCTACGAGCTTCCCCACGGCCTGCCGTTCACCGAATTGCTTGCCGTGCACGGCGTTCCGGCCGACCAAGTGCGCGGCGCATTGATGGGCGGCTACTTCGCCGGCCTGCTCAACCGCTCTGTGCTGGAGACGACGCTGGACCACGAGACGATGCGACGGGTCGGCAGCGGGCTGGGCTGCGGCGCGATCTCGGTCATCACGGACGACTGCCCCGTCGCCGTGGCGGCGTCGGTGCTGGCCTATTTCGACCGCGAGAACGCCGGACAGTGCGGCTCGTGCTTCAACGGGACGGCGGCGATGGCCGCGGCGGCCGGTGCCCTGCGTGACGGCGCCGCAACCCCAGAAGACGTCGAGCGGCTGCGACGCTGGTCGGTGGTGCTGCGCGGGCGCGGGGCCTGCGCGACCCTGGATGCCGCCACCAATGTGGCCGCCAGCCTGCTCGATCAGTTCCCGGACGAAGTCGGCGCGCACGTCGACGGCGCGTGCCCGGACTGCGCCCGCGGCGCGTTCCACGCCGGGCGCCCCTACGAGGCGGAAGCTGTGAGGCACGCATGAAAATCCGTCTGGACCGCACCATTTGCGACGGCTTCGGCATCTGCGCCAAACACGCGCCGGGATACTTCTCGCTGGACGACTGGGGGTATGCATCCCTGATCGGCGATGGCACGGTCGCGGAAGCGGACCGCGATGCGGTCATGCGGGCGCTGCTGGACTGCCCCGTGCACGCGATCACCGAGATCGGTCAGCGCACCGCTCGCGCCCCCCAGCCGCCACTCGCCGATGCCGAGGATCCGGCGGAGAATCTCAAAACCGAAGAGAACGAAGCCGAATGGGGATTCACCCGTTGACCTTCTCCGGGCGTGAATCTTAACGACCATGCAACTCACCTTTGACGCCGACGTTGAAACCTTCCGCGCGGAATTCGTCGCCTTTCTCGACGAACATCTGCCGGTGGAGGCCCAGGCCGCGGAGCGCCCCTCGTCGACCTCGCATGTGCCCGAGTGGTCGCGCCGCTGGCAGCGGCTCCAGTTCGACCACGGGTGGCTGCTGCCCGGAAACCCACCGGAATTCGGCGGCCGCAACGCCGACATCCTCCAGCAGTTCGTGCACCGCGAAGAACTCTCGCGGCGCCGGATCTATCACTGCTTCAACCCCCAAGGCGTGGGCATCATCGCCGCGTCGCTGCTGTCCTTCGGGACCGAGGAGCAAAAGCAGCGCTGGGCCGTCCCGATTCTGCGGGCCGACAAGACCGCCTCACTGGGAATGAGTGAACCCGGCGCCGGCTCCGACCTGGCCGGGCTGCGGACGAAGGCCGAGTTGGTGGGCGATCACTTCGTGGTCAACGGCCAGAAGGTATGGACGTCGGGCGCCCATGACGCCGACGTCATCCTGACCTTCGTTCGCACCGACCCAGATGCGCCGCGGCACAAGGGGATCAGTGCCCTGCTCATCCCGACCGAAACCCCCGGGGTTCAGCGCCGCCCCTTCGCCTCGGTCTATGACCCCGACGAGCTCGACTTCAACGAGGTGTTCTTCAACGACGTCCGGGTGCCCGCGGACAACCTGGTCGGCCCGCGGGGCGGCGGATGGCGGGTCGCCAACGGGTCGCTCGGCCACGAACGCACCCTGATGTGGATGGCGTTCGCGAACCGGCTCGAGCAACTGCTCGAGGACTACCGGCCGGCCGACGAGCTGAACGCAGACCACTACGCCACCATTGTGATGGACTACTACGCGCTGCGGCTGCTCGGTTCGGCGGCACTGGGGCGCGCGGCCCGCGGCGACGTCGACGTCGCCGCCTTGTCGGTGCTGAAGGTCTTCGGTTCGGAGGCCGAGCAGAGCGCGCTGCGGCACGCGCTGGACGCGGCCGGCGCCGACGGGTTGCGCGCCAAGGGGCTGACGGCCCCGTACAACCCTTACGCCCCCGACCTTTTCACCGCCGGCTGGTTCGCCCGCTACATCAGCAGCTACGCGGGCACCATCGCCGGTGGCACGTCGGAGATTCAGCGCAACATCATCGCCCAGCGGGTCCTCGGCCTGCCGGCGCGCTGATCACAACTCCGGACACAGCGACGACAGGAAGTCCTGGGTCCGGCGCCGCGAGTCGGCCCGCTCGCCAACATCTTTGCCCAGCGGCACAATTCGCGCCGCCAGGTCGGTCACGCCCGCGTCACGGTAGCGGGACAACCGGGCGAGGATGGCCTGTTCATCGCCGGCCGCCATGGTGTCGCCGACGTCCTCGGCGTCGCCGTGTTCCAGCAGCCGCACGTAGTTCGGCGAGAAATCCGCGTGTCCGAGCACCTCGCTGGCGTAGGCGCGGGCATCGCCGACCTCGTTGGCCGAGCACAGGGCGACGGGAACACCGGCGACGATTCGTGGCGCCTGCCGCCCGGCCCCGGTCGCCGCCGAGGTGATGCGCGGGACGACGTGGTCCGCGATCGCGCGCTCGTCGGCCATCCACAAGATGGTGCCGCCGGCCCGCTCGCCCGCGAGCCGCAGCATCGCCGGTCCCAGCGCCGACAACAAGATGGGCACGCCGTAGGCGTCCGTGACATCCACCGGCGAATGGACGCAATAGCTTTCGTTGTCGACGTCGACGGTGCCGGGTCCCCCGAACGACGCGTTCAGCACGTCGAGGTAGTCGCCCATCAGGCGCGCCGGGCGGTCGTAGGCCAGCCCCAGTTGACCGTTGACGATCCAATGATGTGACGGACCGATGCCGAGCGTGAACCGCCCGCCGCACGCGATCTGCGTCGTCAAGGCTTGCTGCGCCATGATCATCGGGTGGCGAGTCTGGATCGGCACGACCGCGGTCCCGATCTCGATGCGAGCGGTCGCCTGCCCGATCAGCGTCACGGCGGTCATCGCGTCGAGGTAGCCGGGAACCTGGGGAATCCAAAAGGCGGTGAAGCCGGCGCTTTCGGCGCCCGTCCCGTCGTCGATCAGCCCGGCCAGCCGGTCGGCACGCGCGCGCTCCTTGTCGGAGCCGACCATCAAACCGATGCGCATGCGACCCTCGACTCTCGCTGTCTAGGGGACATATCGATCCCATTCGTAGGGCACCACCGCGAAAAACGGTGCGGCGAACAAGGGTTCGACGCGGTCATCGGCCCAGCGGTCGGTCAGCACCGGTCGCATCCGCTCCGCGGTGTCGATCGGGTCGTCATCCAGGAAGCAGTACGTGATCGACTGATTGCCCTGAGCGCTGGCCAGTTTGGCGTCGACCCGGCGCGAGAGCGCGGACCAGACACCGGTGACGCCGTCGACGTCGAGCAGCGGGTCCGGCGATGCCGATCCGCGTTCGACCAACAGGTACACACCCCGCGCGGGCAACCAGGGCAGGACGTCCGACCCGGCCTTGATCCCGGGTGCCGCCGCCTTGTGCTGGACGTCGTACACGCCGCGCTCCACCGGTGGCAGCAAGGCAAGCTTGCGGCCGGCGTTGCCGAGCGCGGTGGACAATTCGTTGAAATCGTGCAGGCCGGCGACGTCGGCGAAGAAGTAGGTCATCACGTGGTCGACCGCGCTCAACGGCCCCTCGGTGAGCGCGCGTGCGGAGCGGCAGGCCGGCGTGGACACCAGGCGCAACGAGGCGCGCACCGCGGCCAGCCGGTGTTGTTCCGGGCGGTGGTCGAGGGTGTGCCAGCGCAGGTATTCGGCGTCCTTGCCCTCGGGGTGCCGGGTCGCCATGGACACGAACAGGGTGCTGATCCCGCCATTACCCGTGGCAAGGATTTCGGTGACCTCGTCCGAGGGTGTGCCGGGTAGATGCATCGCGTTCGTCCTCACCGTCGCGTCGAATCGTGCTGGGGCAGCGCTATTTCGGGATGACGGGCCGCAATCATGCGGCGGAAGCCCTCGCGCCACGGCACCTTCGTGCGGCCGAGCACCTCGTGCATGTGGGTGACGTCCGGCCACAGCGGCGTGTGCGCGTCGGGCGTGTATTCGAAGGTGGGCTCGACACCGATCAGCTCACCCATGAACGTGCAATAGTCCTCGACGCTGACCGTTTCGCTGCCGGCCCAGTTCACCACGACCGGCGGGGTCGCGGCCACTTCCATGGCGCGGATGCCGAGTTCCACGTAGTCGTCCTCATAGATCGGGTTGTAGTTGTTCGGCTTGTCGGGATGCAGTCGAATGGGCTTGCCCGCCAGCATCGCATCGAGGCGGTCGGCGGGCGCCCCGCCCTGCGGCCCGTACGTCGAACAGATCCGGATGATGGTCAGCGGAATGCGAAAATGCCGGGCGATCCATCTGCAAACCGCCTCCGCCGCAACCTTGGAGAAGCTGTAGTTCGCGCGCAGCGGCACCCCCGGCGGGTCGGCCTCCGTCAAGGGGCGCTGTCCCTGGTACGCGTAGATCGACCCGGTCGAGCACAACACGAAGCCTTTGGCGGCGCGGCAGTGGTAGAGCAATTCGCCCGACATCTGCGCATTGGTTTCGACGCAGCGGCCCCAGTCTTCTGCGCCGGGGTCGACCGCCGCGTGAAAGACGTAGCTGAAATCCTCGGGGAGACTGGAGAACTCGCCGGCGCCGACGTCCAGCGCGATGGGTTTGACGCCGGCCTCGACGAGTTTTTCCCGCGCCGTCGCATCTTTCAGGCGCGCGGCGCCCCACACCTCGTTTCCCGCTGCCGCCAGGGCGCGCGCGATGGGAAACGCGATCTTGCCCGTCGCCCCGGTGATCAGGATCTTCTCCGCTTCGAGCAACCAGGCCTCCCAATGTTAAGTACTTGATATCGCGCTTGGAGCATAGCGTCCGACGCAATAAGCTGAAACCCGCCAACGTCGGAAAGGCCCCAATAGGAGGCCCACCATGCAGTGGTTTGTTCGTCGTTTGACCGCCGGCATCGCGGCCGCCGTCGCGGCGATGGCGGTCGGGATGTTCGCCACCCCGGCGATCGGCTCCGCGGAGTGCGATCGCAACATGTCGTGGAATCGGACGACCGAAGAGTGCAAACCGCCGCCGCCACTGCCGGACTGGTACACCGCTCCGCCGGAATACGCGCCGTCGTTTGCGGCGCAGGACGTGCCGCCGCCTCCTCCGCCGCGGCCATGGTGGTCACCGAACGAACCGATGTGGAATGCCGGTTTCCACCAATGGGGTACCTATTTCACCGGCACCTGGGTGCCGTACTGACGGCGCTCGCACGGCAGGAGCGGTCTAGATCGTGCCTGCTCGCAAGTGATAACGTGATTCTCCGATTCGTATAACGGCCCTACCGAATTGGCCGTGCGACGCACCGGAGGTGACGTGTCAGCAGCACCCGGCCGCCCATTGCCCCTGGTCACGCCCGAGAACGAGTTCTTCTGGACCTCGGGCGCAGACGGAAAGCTCCGGCTGCAGGAATGCAAGAGCTGCGAAGCGCTGATCCACCCACCGGCGCCGGTGTGCCGATACTGCCGCTCGTTGGATGTGGGGGTCCGCGCGGTCTCGGGCAGGGCGAGCCTCGCCGGATTCACCATCAACGAACGATTCAGCCTGCCCGGCTTGCCGGCGCCATACGTGGTCGCCCAGGTCGCCATCGCTGAAGACCCGCGGGTTCGCCTGACCACCAACATCGTGGAGTTCGATCCCGACAAGCTCGAACTCGGCCAGCAGGTCGAGGTTGTCTTCGAACACGTCGAGGACGTGTGGTTCCCGCTGTTTCGGCCCGTGCCCGACGCCGAGCCCGCCGCCCCGCCCACCGACGAGATCGCACCCGAGCGCTTCGGTGAGCACGTCCGGCCCATGCTCACCACGGAGAAGTTCGAAGACAAGGTCGCGCTGACCGGGATCGGCATGTCGCCGATCGGGCGTCGGCTGATGCAGCTGCCGCTGGCGCTGACCGTGCAGGCGTGCGAGGCGGCGATCGCCGACGCGGGCCTGACGTACGCCGACATCGACGGCCTGTCCACCTACCCCGGCGGGATCAATGTCGCCGGCTTTGGGGAGGGCGGCGTCACCGCTCTCGAAGCCGCGCTGGGCATTCGGCCGACATGGCACAACGGCGCCATGGAAACGTTCGGACCCGGCGGGTCGGTGATCGCCGCGATGCTCGCGGTCGCCTGCGGGTTGGCGCGTCACGTGCTGTGTTTCCGGACGCTGTGGGAAGCCACCCACGGCGAGCTGATGAAGCAGGGCAAGATCGCCCCGTCCATGGGCCGAATGTCGGGCTGGCAGATGCCATTCGGCGCAACCTCGGCGGCGCACACCCTGGCGATGAACGCGCAGCGGCACTTTCACCGTTACGGCACCACCAAGGAGACGCTGGGCTGGATCGCGTTGAACCAGCGCGCCAACGCCGAACTCAACCCGACCGCGATCTACCGCTCTCCGATGACGATGGAGGACTACCTCGAGGCGAGGCCGATCACCACGCCCTTCGGCCTCTACGACTGCGACGTGCCCTGCGACGGCGCGATCGCCGTCATCGTCTCCGCCGCTGACGCCGCCCGCGACCTGGCCAAGCCGCCCGTGCTGGTGGAGGCGGTGGGAACCCAGATCATCGAGCGAATCGACTGGGACCAAAGCACTCTCACCCACGAGCCGCAGGTACTGGGTCAGGCGGCGCACATGTGGACGCGGACCTCGCTGCGACCCGCCGACGTGGACGTCGCCGAGCTGTATGACGGATTCACCATGAACTGCCTGTCCTGGATCGAGGGGCTCGGATTCTGCGGAATCGGTGAAGCCAAGGAATTCCTGGACGGCGGCAAGAACATCGCGCGCGACGGCCAGCTTCCGCTCAACACGCACGGCGGCCAGCTTTCGCACGGCCGCACCCACGGCATGGGACTCATGCACGAGGCGATCACCCAGCTGCGCGGAGAGGCCGGCGATCGCCAGGTCGCCGGTGCCCGCGTCGGCGTCGTCAGCAGCGGCGGCCTCACTCCCAGCGGCGTGATTTTGCTGCGGTCCGGCACGTGAACACTCCCCGCCCTCGACTCGTCATCGTCGACGGGGTGCCGATGTCGGCCATCGTCGCCGAGGCCGCCGACCCGAAGGCCGTGATCGTGGCCATCCACGGCGGCGGCACCACCGCCGTCTACTTCGATTGCCCCGGCCACCCGTTGTCCTCACTGTTACGCAGCGGCGCCGCAGCGGGATTCACCGTCGTCGCGCTCGACCGGCCCGGCTATGGCAGCTCGGCCCCCTATCCGGAGGCGATGGCGCGGCCCGAGCAACGAGTCGACCTCGCATACGGGGCGGTAAATCGCATCCTCGGACAGAAGCCGCGCGGCGCCGGGCTGTTTCTGATGGGCCATTCGGGCGGCTGCGAACTCGTCATGCGGATGGCGGCCGACGGGCGCGGCGCGGATCTGCTCGGCATCGAATTGGCCGGGACCGGCCGACACTATCACCCCGCGGCCCGCGACATCCTGAAGACGGCGACGCGCGAACGTCGTCCCGCGGGACTGCGTGAGCTGTTGTGGCAACCCGAAAGCCTTTATCCGCCCGAGGTTCTCAACGGCGCGACGGTCTCCCCGACCGCCCCGTCCTACGAGGACCAGATGGTATCGAACTGGGCGCGCCAGGATTTCCCGGCGCTCGCCCCCGCCATACGCGTGCCGGTGCGGTTCAGCATCGCCGAGCACGAAAAGGTCTGGCAGAACGACGTTTCGGCGATGGACGAGATCGCGGAGCTGTTCTCCGCAACACCGCGGTTCAGCGTTCATCGGCAACCCGATGCGGGACACAACATCAGCCTCGGGCACACGGCGCCCGCATACCACGCCACGGTTCTGGCGTTCGCGGACGAATGCATAAGGGCCCGGTCGGATTCGTCCGACTCGCCGAACGTGACAGCACAGTCACCGTCGGGCCCGAACGTGACTGAGGTGTCACGCTCGGCCGATGACGAACCCGATTTGGAGGCCGGTTGATGCGCGTCGGGTTCATCGGGTTGGGCAGTCAGGGCGGGCCCATGGCGCGGCGCATCGCCGAGGGCGGCTACGCCACCACGCTGTGGGCGCGCCGGCCCGCGACGCTCGAGGCGTTCGCCGACACCCCGGCCCAGATCGCCGGTACGCCGGCCGAACTCGCCGCGGCCAGTGACCTGGTCTGCCTCTGTGTCGTCGGCGACGCCGACATCGACGAGCTCACCGGCGGCGAAGGCGGATTGCTCTCGGCGATGAAGCCGGGCGGCATCATCGCGGTGCACAGCACGGTGCACCCCAAGACGTGTCGCGAGCTGGCGAAGCGGGCTGGGGCGGTCGGTGTGTCGATAGTCGACGCGCCGGTGAGCGGGGGCGGCGGAGCGGCGGCGGAAGGCCGCCTGCTGGTGATGGCCGGCGGTGACACCGAGGCCGTCGAGCGCTGCCGCCCGGTCTTCGAAACCTATGCCGATCCGGTGGTTCATCTCGGCGAGCTGGGTTCGGGGCAGACCACCAAGCTGCTCAACAACTTGCTGTTCACCGCCAACCTCGCCACGGCGGCCACCGCCCTGTCGCTGGCGGACGCGCTGGGTGTCACCCCGGAGCGTCTCACCGAGGTCGTCTCCCGCAGCAGTGGAAACAGCTTTGCGCTCAATGCCCTTGGCGGCATCGGCGGGCTGGATCGGCTGGCCGGTGTCGCCGGGGGGCTGCTGCAGAAGGACGTCCGGCTGGTCGTCGACCTTGCCGACCAGGCCGGGGCCGACGGCGGCGCCGTGCTCGCGGCGGCCGATGCGGCGCTGACGCTGATGGAGCACCCCCGTTGAGGGTCGGATTCGTCGGCGCGGGGCGGATGGGTGGCCCCATGGTCGGTCGTCTGGTCGCGGCCGGTCACGACGTCCACGCCCTGGGCCGCACCGCCGAAAAGCGCCGCGAGCTCGAGCAACTGGGCGCGCGCGTCGTCGCGGACGCCGCCGACGCCGCGCACGCCGACGTGGTGGTGCTCTGCGTGTTCACCGACGAACAGGTGCGCCGGGTGTGCCTGGACGGCGGATTGCTACCGGCCATGCCGCCGGGATCGACGCTGGTGGTGCACACCACCGCCAGCCCCAACACCATCGAGGCCATCGCCGCGCGCGCCGATCATCTCGACGTCGTCGACGCCGCGGTCAGCGGTGGCCCGCACGACATCGCGGCCGGCCGGCTCACGCTGTTCGTGGGCGGGGCCAAACCAGCGGTGGACCGGGTACGACCGCTGCTGGGTTGCTACGGCGATCCGGTTCTGCACGTCGGGCCCGCCGGCGCCGGCCAGAAGGTGAAACTGGTCAACAACGCCCTCTTCGCCGCACAGATCGGGGTGCTCGCGGAGGCCATCCGGCTGGGCGAACGCCTCGGCGTGCCCGAATCGACGTTGCTGAGCGCCCTGGGCCGTGGCAGCGCGACCAGTCGCGTGCTGGACCTCGTCGCGGCGGGCGGGTCCGTCGCGTCGTTCATCGAGGTAACCGGCGGCTTCGTCGGCAAGGACGTGGCCGTGGTCCGCGATATCGCGGCGGAACTGGGCAGCGACCTGGGCGCGCTGGATCACGTCATCACGGCGATCGACACCGCGAAGTTGGTTTGAGATGCCAGCGTTTTGGTCTTTCCGGTTCGTCACGAAGGTATTACCGTTAGCGTTACAGTCGGGGACTCCGCTGTAAAGGTTTCAGCCCGACCTCGCCGCTGAGGAGGATTCAGTGACAAAACCGAAAGTCGTCTTCGATCCATACTCCGAGGACTACTTCAACAACCCGTTCGACATCTATCGGCGGATGCGCGAAGACGCGCCCCTGTATTACGACGAAAAAGAGGACTTCTACGCGCTGACCCGCCATGAGGACGTGGCGGCCGCGTTCAAAGACTTCGAGACGTACTCGTCGGCGCGCGGCTGCGACCTGGCGATGGTGCGGCGGGGCATTGCCCCCGAGCAGAAGTCGATCATCTTCATGGATCCACCCGAGCACCGCCACATGCGCAGCCTGCTCAACAAGGCGTTCACCCCCCGGGCGATCCAATCGCAGCGCGAGACGATCATCGAGGTGATCGACAAGTACCTGGGCGCGGTCGATCCCGACAACTTCGACGTCGTGCAGGACTTCTCCGGTCCGTTCCCGGTGGAGGTCATCACCCGGATGGCCGGTGTGCCCGAGGAATACCGCCAGCAGGTCCGGCACTGGATCGACACCAGCCTGCACCACGAGCCGGGCCAGATCGAGGTCAGCGAGGCCGGGGTGCAGGCCAACATCGACACGGCAATGTACTACTTCAGTCTGGTCCAGGAACGGCGCCAGGAGCCGCAGGACGACATGATCAGCCGGCTGATCGCCGCGGAGATCCCCGGCGAAGACGGCCAGCTGCGCAAGCTCGACGACATCGAGATCTGCGGATTCGCAACCCTTCTGGGCGGAGCGGGCGCCGAGACCGTCACCAAACTGATGGGCAACGCCGCGGTGATCTTCGCCAATCACCCCGACCAGTGGCAGAAGCTGCAGGAGGACCGGGACAAGATCCCCGGGGCGGTCGAAGAACTCCTGCGCTACGAGGGGCCGGTGCAATACAACGTCCGCTACACCCTCAAAGAGGCCCACGTCAGCGGCGGCGTCATTCCGGCGGGCAAACCCGTGTTCCTGTGCGGCGCCGCGGCCAACCGCGACCCGGATGCCTTCACCAACGCCGACACGTTCGACATCGAGCGCGACCACACCGAGGCGCAGCACCTCGGACTCGGGTACGGGATCCACAGCTGCCTGGGCGCCGCGTTGGCCCGCCTGGAGAGCAGGATCGCGCTGGAGCGGCTGCTCGACTTCATGCCGCGCTACGAGGTCAATTTGGCGGGGTGCAAACGGGTGACCATGCAAAACGTGGCGGGCTGGAAGAACGTGCCCGTCAAGGTGCTTCGTTAAAGGGGGCCACGATGACGAAGAAGATCGAAGTCGACTGGGGACTCTGCGAGAGCAACGGTGTCTGCATGGGCATCAACCCGGACATCTTCGAGCTCGGCGACGACGACATGCTGACCGTCCACCAAGAGGAAGTCACCCCGGAGAACGAGGCGGACGTGCGCGAGGCCGTCCGTCAATGCCCTCGGCAGGCAATCTCCATCGTCGGTGAGTAGCGATCAGAATCCGGAGAGGATGACCGCGTTGCAGTCGGCGGCCTGCCGGCGCAGCTTCGCCGCCTTTTGGTAGCCCTCGGATTCGTACCAGGCCCGGGCGGCATCCACCGATTCGAATTCCAGGACGACGGTCTGGTCGCCGTGCCAGTCGCCCTCGATGACTTTCGGCGCGGTGTCCACCGCGAGAATGGTGGCGCCGCTCATCGCCGATCCGGCCGCCTGGGCGTACGCCTTCATGCCCTCCGGGTCCTTGATCGCCTCGGTCAGGATGACATAACCTTTTGCCACGCCGAATCTCCTTGCCTGCCTGTGGATTAGTTACTTCTCGCTGATCGCCTGCTCGGGACAACACTGGATGGCTTCCCGGGCGTCGGCCTCCAATTCCGTTGGGACGTCGGAATCTATCGCTTCGGCGTAGCCGTCGTCGGTCAGGCTGAACACGTCGGGACACAGCGTCAGGCACATCCCGTGACCGCGACACCGCTGATCGTCCACCCAGACCTTCATGCGAGCGTGAACTCCAGGTGCAGTTCGGTCAGACCGCGCAGGATATACGTCGGAACATATTGGTAGCGACGGTTATTCGCCGGGCCGTGCTTGTCCTCGTTGATCCTGATGTCGGTCGTGCGGTCGAGCAGCCGCTCGAGCGCCACCCGCGTTTCGGCGCGCGCCAGCGGCGCGCCGGGACAGCTGTGAATTCCGCGGCCGAAGGAGATGTGCTGCCTGGCGTTCTTGCGGGCCGGGTCGAAGGTGGCGGGATCCTCGAAGCGGCGCGGGTCGCGGTTGGCGGCCGCCTGCACGATCATCACGGTGCTACCCGCGGGCAGGTCGACGCCTCCGACAGTGGCGGGCACCCGGTTCATCCGGAAGTCGCCCTTGACCGGGCTCTCGTGGCGCAGGGACTCTTCGATGAAGTTGGGGATCAGGCTGCGGTCCTTGCGCAGCTGCGCCTGGATGTCGGGGCGTTCCCCCAGGGTCTGCAGGGCCGCACCGAGCAGCCGCACGGTGGTCTCCTGGCCCGCCGAGAAGACGTTGCTGGCGACGCGCGCGACGTCTTCGACCTCCGGGATGGAGCCGTCGGGGTAGGTCGCGGTGGCCAGGCCGGTCAGCACGTCGTCGCGGGGCTCGCGGCGACGGTCGCGGACGTAGTCGGAGAACAGGCCGTAGAGGAATTCGAGCGGGCTGTGGGCCAGCGATTCCTTGCCGGTGCCGCCGACGCCGCCACCCGAGTGCTCTCGGATGCCCTTGACGAATTTGTCGCGGTCTTCCATGGGCACGCCCAGCAGGTCGGCGATCACCAGCAGCGTGAAGGGGCCGGCGAAGCCCTTGATCCATTCGCCGTGACCGGGCGCCAGGAACTCGTCGAGCGCCTGGTCGGCGAGCGCCCACATCGCGTCCTCGTTCTCCTTGAGGCGCTTGGGGGTGATCAGCCGCATCAGCAGGGAGCGGTGGTTGGTGTGGGTCGGCGGGTCGAGCGTGGGCAGCTGGTCGCTGAAGGGCAGTTCGTCGCGGTGCCGCTCGATGAGCTCGGTGACGTCGTCGCCCTCGAGCGGCACCGGAAAGCCGGGGAACGGCCCGGTCACGGAGATGCACGACGACCACGTCTCGGCGTCGTTGAGCACCGCGCACGCCTCGTCCCAGCCGGTGATCATCGTGACGTCGTGATGGCTTTCCCGCGTGACGGGGCACCGCTGGCGCAGCGCCTCGTAGTAGGGGTACGGGTCCGCGATGAGCTCGCTGCCGCGGAAGAAGTCCAACTCGGAGAATTCCTTCGTCATCTCCTGCTCCTTGAATCTCGGCTAGTGAGAACGTCCCTCTCGCAGATGAGCATTACATTTCCATAGGGCGCGGTGGTCGTCAACGCGGGGTCCCGTCCGCGCGCCGAGACGGGCGGCACGTCGAGCCGTCGTGCGGGCCCCGGCACGCCGAATCAGCTGGCGGGCACCAGATCGGCGGCGACCGACGGCCACGCCAAAAGACCGCTCCGAAAGGTCTCGACGTGCCCCACGGGAAGCTGCGGGGCACCCGCGGCATTCGACGCGGCCGCCAGGGCCTGCGCCTTGAACGTCTGGGCGGCCATGCTCAGCTGGTGTTGCACCAGTCCGACGCTTTCGTCGAGTTCGGACGGCCAGTTCTCCCCCCACAGCGTGACCTCGGTGACGCCGTGATCGAGGGCCTGCAGCACGCCCTGACGCACCCGCGGATCGCAGCCGAACAGGTCGGCCGCGGCGGCCAGGGCCTGCGGTCGGGGACGCGACTGCACCGACGTCAGGGCGTCCTCGAGGTCGAGCACCCGGGCGCCGACGATCTGCAAGGGCCGGACGTCGGGGTGGTCCGCGACCAGCACGGTGACGTCCCATCCCGCCATCGACCGGTCGAAGATCCAGCCGCCGGCGAAGCGCACCACGTCGATGACGGTGGCGGCGACGACGTCGAGCCGGTATCTCATGGCGTCGCGGGTTTCTTCGTGGGCGCGAAGTCCCGCGCCAGTGTCTCGGCGTACTGCTTGAACACCTCGGGGAGCGGTATCGAAGGATCGAGCAACCATGTGGTTTCCATTCCGTGGACGAAGGCGAGGATTTCCACTGCCTTGACGGCGGGGTCGATGTCGTCGCGGTACCGGCCATCGGCCTGACCGCGACGGATGAGATCGGCGACGATGTCGGTCGCGGCGCGGTGCCGGGCCAGCATCCGGTCGTGCAGCGGCGCCTCGGGGAGGATGTTCTCCACCAGGAGCACCGTGAAGGTGCCCACCAGCTCGGGGGCGCGGTGGAACCGGTCGGCGACCTGGGTGATCTGGTCGAACAGGTCGCCGGTTCGGTCGGCGTGGGTGTCGTCGTCGAGGTCGCGCGCATCGAGCACGGCGTGCAGCAGCTGCTCCTTCGATTCGAAGTGATGCAGCAGGCCCGCGGGGGTCACCCCGGCCTCGCCGGCGATCTGCGCGAGCGTCGTGCTGCGCCAGCCGTTACGGGTCAGGAGGCGTTGGGCGACGTCGAGGATCCGCTGTTTGCGGTCCTCCCCCTTGGCGAGAAGCGTGTCGTAGCGCCGTGCGACGGCCAACTGGACTCCCTGGAGCAAACGGGTGCGATTGGCGGCTGAACCAACCTAGTGAACACACAGTAGGTTAGTTGGGCCGCTGTGACAAGGGTCACCGGGGTGTCTTTTTCGTGAGCCGGGTCGCCGCTAGCGGACGAGCTCGACCAGCGTCGCGTTGGCGGTCCCGCCGCCCTCGCACATGGTCTGCAGCCCGTACCGAATCCCGTTGTCGCGCATGTGATGCGTCATGCGGGTCATCAGCACGGCTCCCGAAGCGCCCAGCGGGTGCCCCAGCGCGATCGCGCCGCCCAGCGGATTCATCCGGGCTGGGTCCGCCCCGGTTTCCGCCAGCCACGCCAGCGGGACCGGCGCGAACGCCTCGTTGACCTCGAACACACCGACGTCGGACAGCGCGACGCCGGCCTTGCTCAGCACCTTCTCGGTCGCGGGAATGGGGCCGGTGAGCATGAGCACCGGGTCCGCCCCGGTGACCGCGCCCGCCACGTACCGCACAATCGGGGTCAGACCCAGTTCGACGGCCATCTCGGCGGTGGTCACCAGCAACGCGGCCGCACCGTCGGAGATCTGCGAGGAATTGCCGGCATGGATCACGCCGTCCTCGGTGAAGGCCGGCTTGAGCGCGGCGAGCTTCTCCGCGCTGCTTCCGCGCCGCACCCCCTCGTCGGCGGCCACGACGTTGTTCTCGGCGCCGTCGACGAACACCGGCACGATCTGGTCGGTGAACGCGCCGCCGTCCTGGGCCGCGGCCGCCCGCTCGTGGGACTCGGCGCTGTACTCGTCGAGGCGGGTGCGGGAGAAGCCCCACTTTTTGGCGATCATCTCCGCCGAGAGGCCTTGGTTGAAGGAGAAATCGTCATAGCGGGCAAGCACTTTCGGGCCATAAGGCATGCCCGAGGCGCGCGCCGAGCCGAGGGGGACGCGGCTCATGACCTCGACACCGCCGGCCACCACGACATCCTGCTGGCCCGACATCACCGCCTGCACGGCGAAGTCCAGCGCCTGCTGGCTGGAGCCGCAGGCGCGGTTGACGGTGGTCCCGGGGATGCTTTCCGGCCAGCCGGCGGCCAGCACCGCGTAGCGGCCGATGTTGCTGGACTGGTCGCCCACCTGGGAGACACAGCCCCACACCACGTCGTCGATGATCTCGGGCCCGATGCCGGTGCGTTCGGCGAGTTCGTTGAGGACGATCGCGGACAGGTCGGCGGCGTGCATGCCCGCAAGTGCGCCGTTACGCTTCCCGACCGGGGTGCGCACGGCCTCGACGATGACTGTTTCACGCATATCTCTACTCCGATTGTTTCTCGCCCGAATCCGGTTCCACCCCGGATTTTGTTAGGGCCCATCGACCAGTAAACGACGGCTCCCGCCGCTGCGCGAAAGCGGCATAGGCCGCCGCGGTGTCCGCGGTGGCGAAGTTGACTCCCTGCGCGCGGGCCTCGCTGGCCAGCGCGTCGCGCAAGGTGCGGTCGGCGCCCTCGTTCAGCAGCGCCTTGGTGTGGGCGAGCGCGATCGGGGGGCCGGCGGCCAGCCGATCGGCGAGATCCGTGACGAAGGCGTCGATCTCCGCGGCCGACACCACCCAGGTCACCAGGTTCAGCGCGCACGCCTCCTCGGCATCGATCGTGTCCGCGAGCAATGCGAGGCGCTTCGCCTGTTGCAGGCCAACGATTTTGGGCAGCAGCCAGGAGCCACCGAGGTCGATCGACAGACCACGCTTCGAAAAGATCTGACAGAACGTCGATTCCGGGGTCGCGACCACCAGGTCGCAGCCCAGCGCGAGATTCCAACCGGCCCCGACGGCCACACCGGTCACCTTGGCGATCGTCGGAATCGATAGCTCGTGCAACGCCAGCGCCACGTCGGTCAGGCGCTGCAACTTGTATTTCGGATGGATGTCATCGGGCACCGAGATGTCGGCCCCCGAGCAGAAGCTGCCCCCGGAACCGGTGAGCACGAGCGTGCGCACGCCAGGATCGTGACCGGCGGCGTCGAGCGCGTCGCGCAGGGCGACCCACAATTGCGGGTTGATCGCGTTCTTGCGCCGTGGCCGGTTGAGGGTGAGTGTGCGCACGCCGTCGCGGTCTTGCGACAGCAACAACGGTTCGTCGTTCGTGGTCATCGGTGTCGAACGCGCGTCACATCACCACGCCGCCGTCAACCGGCGGCAGCCGACCGGCATCAGTAGCTCCTCGGCAGCTTCAAAACGTTGGCTCCCAGGAAATTCAGGATCATCTCCTGGCTGACCGGCGCGATCTTCATCAGCCGGGCCTCACGGAAGTAGCGGGTGATGTGGTACTCCTCGGCGTAACCCATGCCGCCGTGGGTTTGCAGCGCGCGGTCCGCGGCGGTGAAGCCGGCATCGGCGCACAGGTACTTGGCCGTATTGGCCTCGCGCCCACAGGGTTTGCCGTTGTCGTACAGCCAGGTGGCCTTGCGCAGCATCAGCTCGGCGGCATCGAGCCGGGCCAGGGAATCGGCGAGCGGGAACTGCAGGCCCTGGTTCATCCCGATCGGCCGGCCGAAGACCTCGCGCTCGTTGCCGTATTTCACCGCCTTCTCGAGCGCCACCCGGCCGATACCGAGGGCCTCGGCGGCGATCAGCATCCGCTCCGGGTTCAAGCCATCGAGGATGTACTGAAATCCCTTGCCCTCCTCACCCACCCGGTCCTCGACCGGCACCTCGAGGTTGTCGATGAACAGCTCGTTGGAGCTGACGGCGTTGCGGCCCATCTTGCGGATCGGACGGATGTCGACCCGGCTCCGGTCGAGGTCGGTGAGGAACAGCGTCATCCCGTCGGTCTTCTTGGTGACCTCGTCATAGCTTTGGGTCCGGGTCAGCAACAGGATCTTGTCGGATTCCATCGCTTTGGAGATCCACACCTTGCGACCGTTGACGATATAGCGATCGCCATCGCGCTTGGCGAACGTGGTGATGCGGGAAGTATCAAGCCCCGCACCGGGTTCGGTCACGCCGAAGCACACGTGTACCTCTCCGGTCGCGACCGCGGGCAGCGTCCGGGCCTTGAGGTCATCGGAGCCGTGCACCACCACGGGCTGCATGCCGAAGATGGACAGGTGGATCGAGCTGGCGGCGTTCATGGCGCCGCCGGACTTGGCGACTTCCTCGAGCAGGATGGTCGCTTCGGTGATCCCGAGGCCGTGGCCGCCGTATTCGGTGGGGATGGTCATTCCCAGCCAGCCGCCATCGGCGATGGCGCGGTAGAACTCGGTCGGGAATTCGTGCGCCTGGTCCTTTTCCATCCAGTACTGGTCGTCGAACTTGCGCGCCAACTCCGCGACCGACCGACGGATCAGTTCCTGGTCCTCGGTCAATTCAAAGTTCATTCCACCCACTGGTGGCACTCCTCGTCCTCAGCGCGAGAAGACGCAGAATCGCACGAATTCCGCCCGAACAGTGCGATTCTGCGTCCGCTCGCCAGGTCAGTCCTTGTTGCCGGAAAGGGCTTTGGCGTTGGCCGCGAAATCCGCGAAGGACGAGCCGCCTCGGCTGTCCTTATCGTGGCCCTGGGCCTTGATTGACACGTCGTGCCCCTCGGCGGCTTTGCGCAACGCACCGACGGTCGCCTGCTCCCGCGAAATGTGGGTGAACGGGTCGAACGAGTACCAGCGCATGGCGTTCTCGTAGGTCATCTTGTTGATCTCGTCGTCGGGAACGTTGTTGAGGGACAAGACATCCCACAGCTCTTCGGGCGCACCCGGCCACATCGAGTCGCTGTGCGGGTAGTCGGCCTCCCAGCAGATGTTGTCGATGCCGATCATGTTGCGCAGCGCCACGCCGACCTTGTCGCTGATGAAGCAGGTCAGGAAGTGGTCGCGGAACACCTCGCTGGGCAGCTTGCCCTTGAAGTCCTGGTGCGTCCAGGCGGAGTGCATCTCGAAGGTGCGGTCCGCGCGCTCCAGGAAGTAGGGAATCCAGCCCGTTCCGCCCTCGGACAGCGCGATCTTGAGGTCCGGGTATTCCTTGATCGGCCTGGACCACAGCAGGTCGGCGGCGGCCTGCACGATGTTCATCGGCTGCAGCGTGATCATCACGTCCATCGGCGCGTCCGGCGCGGTGATGGCCAGCCGCCCTGAGGAACCGATGTGCACGTTCATCACGGTGTCCGTGTCCACCAAGGCTTTCCACAGGGGGTTCCAGTATTCGTCATGGAAGCTGGGATAGCCCATCGCGGCGGGGTTCTCGGTGAAGGTCAGCGCGTGCACACCCTTCTTGGACACCCGGCGCACCTCGGCGGCGCACGCCTCGGCGTCCCAGATGACCGGTATCGCCATCGGGATGAACCGCGCCGGGTAGGCGCCGCACCACTCGTCGATGTGCCAGTCGTTGTAGGCCTGCACCAGCGCGATCGAGAAGTCGTTGTCGTCGGTGGCGAACAGGCGCCCGGCAAAGCCGGGGAACGACGGGAAGCAGATCGAGGCCAGGATGCCGCCGGCGTTCATGTCTTTGACGCGCTCGTCCACGTTGTAACAACCCGGCCGGATCTCGTCGAGCCCGGTCGGCTCGATGCCGTACTCCTCCTTAGGCCGGCCGGCCACCGCGTTGAGGGCCACGTTGGGGATGACGGTGTCGCGGAACTTCCACATGTCCGAGCCGTCGGCGTTGTGCACCAGCCGGGGCGCATCGTCCTGGTACTTCTTTGACAGATGATTCTTGAACATGTCGGGCGGCTCGACCGTGTGGTCGTCGACGCTGATCAGGATCATGTCCTCTTTGTTCATGGCCGTCCCTTCCGTCGGTTCCACCGAGTCGATCACGGACTCGGCGAATCGCTGTCCCGTGCCAAGATCACTAAAATGAAAACTATCTTCTCGCCAGGCGAGAATCAACATCCATCGGTTGCTGAGCCGGCCCGCACCCGCCTGACCAGCGACCGAAGGAAGGGGCGAATTCCCCGCCGCCGACCGGCGATGCCATGAGGTAGGACCCGGCCTGACATCGCGGCGGGCCGCGCCGCCCGTTGTTCGGTACGGCGGCCACCCCGACCACCGCGTAGACCGGGCGATGACCGCACCTGTACTCGAGCGACACGCCGGCATTGACCGGGCGCACGTTTCGTGCCAGTCTGTTAGTTGCAAATGAGAATACGATTCTCTTTCACCGAGAGGACACTGCTAATGCGCTTGCGGCCGCTCCCCGCCGATCAGTGGGACGAGGCTACCCAGCAGGCACTCTCGGCCATGCGTGAAGCGGACACCAACAACGCGCTGTCGACGCTGGCGCACCACCCGGCGCTGGCCAAGGCGTTTCTTCGCTTCAATGTGCACCTGCTGACGTCGTCCACGCTGCCGCCTCGCATCCGCGAACTGGCCATCCTGCGGGTGGCCCATCGCCGGCACTCTGCCTACGAGTGGTCCCACCACGTCCGCATGGCCAAGGAAGAAGGCATCACCGAGGACCAGATCGCGGCGGTGCAGCGTGCGGAGGGACTCGACGCCTTCGACCAAGCCGTGATCACCGGGGTCGACGAGCTCGACGAGAAATCGGAATTGTCCGACCACACGTGGGCGGCGTTGGGCGAGCGCCTCAACGACCAGCAACGCATGGACTTCGTCTTCACGGTCGGCTGCTATGCGCTGCTGGCCATGGCCTTCAACACGTTCGGCGTCCAGCCCGAACACGCCGCCACAGCCGCTAACAACGTCGAATAAGAGGAGTAAGAACGTTGCCGCACTTCCCCAAGCCAGCCGCCGGCAGCTGGACAGAAAACTACCCCGAACTGGGCACCGAACCGGTCGACTACACCGACTCGATTGATCCCGCATTCTTCGAAGCCGAGCGCGATGCGGTCTTCCGGCGGATGTGGCTCAACGTCGGAAGGGTCAACCGGCTCCCCCGCACCGGCAGCTACTTCACCAGGGAACTGCCGGCGGCCGGCAAGGGGACGTCGGTGATCATCGTCAAGACCAAGGACGGGTCGGTCAAGGCCTACCACAACGTCTGCCGCCACCGCGGAAACAAGCTGGTGTGGAACGACTTTCCCAACGAGGAGACCTCCGGCACCTGCCGGCAGTTCACCTGCAAATACCACGCCTGGCGCTACAACCTCGACGGTGACCTGACCTTCATCCAGCAGGAAGAAGAGTTCTTCAACGTCGACAAGGGCGACTACGGGCTGGCACCCGTCCGCTGCGAGGTATGGGAAGGCTTCATCTTCATCAACTTCGATGACAACGCGGCGCCGCTCACCGACTACCTCGGGCCGCTGGCCAAGAGCATCGAGGGCTACCCCTTCGGCGAGATGACCGAGGCCTACTCCTACCGGGCCGAGGTCGGCAGCAACTGGAAGCTCTTCATCGACGCGTTCGTCGAGTTCTACCACGCGCCGATCCTGCACCAGGGGCAGTACACCAAGGAAGAAGCCGCCAAGATCCAAAAGTTCGGCTACGAGGCGCTGCACTACGAGGTGGCCGGCCCGCACAGCCTGCAGTCGACCTGGGGTGGCCAGGCGCCGCCCCCGGACATGTCCATGGTCAAGCCCATGGACCAGGTGTTGCGCAGCGGATTGTTCGGCCCCTGGGACAAGCCCGAGATCATCGAAAAGCTCGAGCTGCCTCCGGGTGTCAACGTCAAGCGGGTGCCGCAGTGGGGCATCGACTCGTGGCTCTTCTACCCGAACTTCATGCTGCTGATCTGGGAGCCCGGCTGGTACCTGACCTATCACTACTGGCCCACCGCGGTGGACAAGCACATCTTCGAGTCCACGCTGTATTTCGTCCCGCCGCGCAATGCGCGGGAGCGTCTGGCCCAGGAGTTGGCCGCGGTGACGTTCAAGGAGTATGCGCTGCAGGACGCCAACACCCTGGAAGCGACCCAGACCATGATCGGCACCCGGGCCGTCAAGGAGTTCCTGCTGTGCGACCAGGAAGTCCTGATCCGCCATCTGCACCACACGACCGCCAACTACGTCAAGGAGTACCAGCGCAATGGCGCTACCGTCTGAATTCGCCGCCCTCGAGCCATATTTGGACTGGGACCTGGCCACCGAGCCCGAGCGCTACGCCAAGCGGCTGGCCTCGACGATGCCGGAGATGCAGGAGTTCTACGATGCTGCGTTCCCGTTGCTGAACGACGTGATCGCGTACTGCGACAAATATCCGCTGGACGACCTGCCGGACGACGCAAAGACCCTGATGCACCTGATGCAATCGTTGGTGATGGTGTCGTTCCCGATCGAGGCGTGGAAGCAGCCCCGCGTCCCGGACAGCGGCGCGGCGTGGGTTGAGGTGCTTCGGGAGCCGGTGATCTGACGTTGTCCGACGCTCTTCGCGCAAGCGGCTCACCGCAGCTGACCCTCAAGGCCGCCGGGCTCCTCGACGTTGACAGCGGCGAGATCCTTCGGCCCGGCATCGTGCGGATCGAGGGTGACCGGATCGTCGGTGTGGGGGGCGAGCCGGAAGGCGAGCTCATCGATCTCGGCGACCAGATACTGCTGCCCGGGTTGATGGACATGGAGGTCAACCTCTTGATGGGCGGGCGCGGCGAGACGCCCGGGCTGTCCCAAGTGCAGGACGACCCCCCGACGCGGGTGCTGCGCGCGGTCGGCAACGCCCGGCGCACGCTGCGCGCCGGGTTCACCACCGTGCGCAACCTCGGCCTGTTCGTCAAGACCGGCGGATACCTGCTGGATGTCGCGCTGGGCAAGGCGATTGACGCGGGCTGGATCGAGGGGCCCCGAATCGTCCCGGCCGGTCACGCGATCACGCCCACCGGCGGGCACCTGGACCCGACGATGTTCGCCGCGTTCATGCCGGGCGCACTCGAGCTGACGGTCGAAGAGGGCATCGCCAACGGCATCGACGAGATCCGCAAGGCGGTGCGGTACCAGATCAAGCACGGCGCCGAATTGATCAAGGTGTGCGTTTCGGGCGGCGTGATGTCATTGACCGGCGAGGCCGGCGCACAACACTATTCGGACGAGGAACTGCGCGCGATCGTCGACGAGGCGCACCGGCGCGGGCTGCGCGTCGCCGCGCACACGCACGGGGCGGAAGCGGTCAAGCACGCGGTCGCGTGCGGTATCGACTGCATCGAGCACGGCTTCCTCATGGACGACGAGGCCATCCAGATGCTGGTCGACAACGACCGGTTCCTGGTGACCACCCGCAGGCTCGCCGAGGCGATGGACGTGTCCCGCGCCCCGAAGGAGTTGCAGGACAAGGCCGCCGAGATGTTCCCGAAGGCGAAGACGTCGGTCAAGGCCGCCTACGAGGCCGGCGTGAAGATCGCGGTCGGCACGGACGCCCCGGCGATACCCCACGGCAAGAACGCCGACGAACTCGTCACGCTGGTGGAGTGGGGCTTGCCGCCCTTGGCGGTGCTGCGCGCGGCCACCACCACCGCGGCCGAGCTCATCGACAAGACCGACCGGGGGCGCCTCGCGACGGGCCAGCTCGCCGATATCATCGCGGTGCCGGGAAACCCGTTGGAAGACATCACCGTTACCCGCAACGTCAGCTTCGTGATGAAAGGTGGCAAGGTCTATGTCGACCCCCGGTCAGCCTGAAAGCGGGCCAACCAGAACCGACGACCTCGTCGAGATCCAGCAACTGCTCGGCCGCTACGCGGTGACCATCACCCAGCAGGACATCGACGGGCTGGTCGCGGTCTTCACCCCGGACGGAACCTACAGCGCGTTCGGCGAAACCTACAGCCTGAGCCGCTTCCCGGAACTGGTGGCCGCGGCCCCAAAGGGCTTGTTTCTCACCGGGACTGCGGTGGTCGACCTCGACGGTGACGCGGCCAGCGGGACCCAGCCGCTGTGCTTCATCGACCACTCCAGCCACGACATGCGGATCGGCTACTATCGCGACACCTATGTGCGGACCGCCGACGGGTGGCGCCTCAAGACCCGCGCGATGACGTTCATCCGCCGCAGCGGTGTGCACGATTCCGGGCGCCCGCACGCCATCGGGCGCCCCGCCGGTGACTCGGCGGCCCAGCCGACGACCTAAGGAGCCAAGCGATCGACGGTGCGGTGAATGTCGAGCAGTTCCGGGCGGACCTGCGCGCGTGGCTCGACGACAACGATCTGACACCCGGGCCCGACCACTCGCTGCGGGGCCACATGCAGCAGTTCGCCCGGGTCAGTCGCGCGCTCTACGACGCCGATTGGATGCGCTACGGCTGGCCGGAGGACGTCGGCGGATTGGGCGGTCCGGCGGTGCTGCGCGCGGTCGTCGGCGAAGAAGTGGTGGGCCGTCGGCTGGCCGAACCCGGCCCGTACTCGATGCTCGAAGTGCTGGCACCCACCATGATCGACTACGCGCCCCCGGAGCTCGCCGCGGAGATGGTGCCGCGGCTGCTGAGCGGCGAAGAGCAATGGTGCCAGGGCTTTTCCGAACCGGGATCCGGCAGTGACCTCGCGTCGCTGACCACTCGCGCGACCCAGCAGGGCGACAACTGGGTCGTCAACGGGCAAAAGGTGTGGACCAGCTTCGCGCAGTTCTCGACGCGGTGCGTCCTGCTCACCCGCACCGCGCCGGGCCACGACGGCATCACCGCCTTCTTCGTCGACCTCGACACCCCCGGCATCACCATCCGGCCACTGCGCACCATGCACGGCGTCGACGAATTCTGCGAGGTGTACTACGACGACGTGGTGATTCCGGCGAGCAGGATGCTCGGCCGGCCTGGGGACGGCTGGCGGCTCGCCATGGACCTGCTGCCCTATGAGCGTTCCTCCTGCTTCTGGCAGCGAATCGCTTACCTCTACTCCCGGTTCGACGACCTGATCGCCGAAGCGTCCGAGATCGGTGAGCCCGACGAATCCGCGCTGGGCGCAGCCTATCTGGCGCTGCACACCCTGCGCTGCCGTTCGCGCGCCACCCAGCACCGGATGCGCGACGGGGCCCGCCTGGGCCCGGACACCTCCATCGACAAGGTGTTGTTGGCCGCCGCCGAGCAGCGCCTCTACGACACCGTCCATGACCTGTTGCCGGGGAAGCTCGAACTCGAAGACACACCGTGGCGTTCGGAGTACCTGTACTCGCGCGCGGCGACGATCTATGGCGGTACCGCCGAGATCCAGCGCAATATCATCGCCCGCCGATTGCTCGACCTCGGGAAGGAGTGACCGTGACGCCTTCGCCGAACACCGAGTCAGACCCCGAATCGCTGCGTCTGCTGGCCGACGCGTTGCGGACGACGATGGGCGCCGCCTCCGGAGCCAAGCTCGACGCCGCACTGACCGACCTCGGCTGGCGCGACATGCTCGACGAAATGCCCGACGCCGCAATACCGTTGGTCTTCAAGATGCTCGGCGAGACCGGCTCGCACGCGCCCGTGCTCAACGATGTGCTGCTGTGCGCGGCCGGTGATGCGCCCGGGGGCGCGCTTCCGCTGCCGTTCGCCGGCGGGTCCTGGGTGCTGTGGGAGCGTCGCGACGAGTCCGACGCGGCGATCGACGAGCTGCTTCCCATACACCCTGTGCCGCAAGGCGATCCATTGCCATCGGCCGCGCTGCACGCGGGATGGCGCGCCCTTGGCTGGTGGCTGGTCGGCACCAGCCGCGCCATGCTCTCGCTGGCCCGTCAACATGCCCTGGACCGCGTTCAGTTCGGTCGCCACATCAGCTCCTTCCAGGCGATCCGACACCGTCTGGCCGAGACGCTGGTGGCCATCGAGGGCGCCGAGGCGACGCTGCAGGCCGCCACCGGGTGCGACGACGAGGGGCTAGCCGCACTGCTGGCCAAAGCCGCGGCCGGCCAGGCGGCGCTGACCGCAGCACGGCACTGCCAGCAGGTGCTCGGCGGTGTCGGATTCACCGCCGAACACCCGCTGCACCACCACATCAAGCGCTCGCTCATTCTCGACGGACTGCTGGGAAGCGCGCGAGAACTGACTCGCGATGCCGGAAGAGCTTTGGTGACAACGGGATACGCCCCACGGCTTGCCCAGCTGTGACGGATCGGCCCGCGCGATGACGATCGGCGGGCCTCTTCTCGGCGGCGTCCACGTAGACTCGTCCCGACACCACAAGGATGGGACGCAATGAGTCACCCCGACGCACCGCGCAACGAGGCCGGCGTCGCCTCGCTGCTGCTGGGCCTGGTCGGGCTCATCACGTGTTGGATGATGCTCGGGGTGCCGTTCGGTATCGCGGCGGTGGTGACGGGCGACGTCGCCCGGCGGCGCGTCGCCCGCGGGGAGGCGAACAATCCCCGAACCGCGTTGGCGGGAATGGTTTTAGGCGTGATCGCGATACTGGTCGGTCTCGTCGCCATCGGCTATTACGCCAGGCTGGACGTCGCCAGGCACTGAGGCGCGGATCAATTCCGCGGCAGCCCGAGCACGCGTTCGGCGATGATGTTGCGCTGAATTTCCGAGGTGCCGCCGGCGATGGTCGCGGCGAACGTGCGCGCGTACCGGTCGAACCAGGCGCCGTAGTGGCTGTCCAGGTTGAGTGGGGCGAACGGGGCGGTGACCCCGTGCAACGCCAGTCCCTCCCCGCCCTTGGCGCCCAGCGCGTCTTCGCAGGCGCGTTGCATTGCCTCCGATCCCAGCAGTTTGAGCACCGACTGGGCCGGCACGTCCTCTTCGCCGCGCGCGGCTTTGGCCAGCGTCGCCGACCCGAGCAGTCGCATCGCGTAGAAATCCATCACCAGCGTCGCGTAGCGATCCCGCTGGACGGGCCCCGCGGGCCTGGACTCGACGGTCAGCGCGTGCAACATGTCTGCGTAATCCAGCCACAGCATCGCGCGTTCGTGACCGAGCGAACCGGTCGCCACGCGCCAGCCCGCGTCGAGCTCCCCCACCAGGTTCTCGGCCGGCACCCGCGCGTCGGTGAAGAAGACCTCGTTGAAGTCGACGTCTTCGATGTCGCCCATCGACGCGAATGGACGGCGGACCACACCGGGGGTGTCGGTCGGAATCAGTAACGCGCTGATGCCCTTGTGCTTTGGGGCGCCCGGATCGGTGCGCACGAACGTCAACAGCACGTCGGCGTGATGGGCGCCCGATGTCCACACCTTCTGCCCGTTGACGACGAAGTGGTCGCCGTCAAGCACCGCACGGGTTTTCAGCGACGCGAGGTCGGATCCCGCGCCCGGTTCGCTCATGCCCAGTGACGCGGTGATCTCCGCCCGCAGGATCGGCACCGCCCAGCGCTGCTTCTGTTCGGGGGTGCCGAACGTCAACAACGACGCCGCGATGATGCCCACGCCCTGCGGGTTGAAGCTTTGATAGATCCGCCGTCGTGACAACTCTTCTTGGTACACGTATTGCTGCAGCAGCGTCGCGTTGCGCCCGCCGAACTCGGGCGGGTTGCCGGGCAGTAGCCATCCGCTGTCGAACAGCAGGCGTTGCCAACGGCGGGCCCACGTAGGGATGTCCGAACTCGACCGCGGCCGGTCGAGTGCCTCGGCCTCGGAAGGCAGATGTTCATCGAGGAACGCGATGAATTCGGCGCGGAACGCCTCCACGTCGGCGTCAAACGTCAGCTGCACGGCACTTCCCGAAATGGTCCTGAGCGCAATCGCGCCGCCGGTAGATCACGCTTTCCGCCAGCGGCGCGGTTCACTCTTGCGATTACGCTTCCATACACACGTCTAAGAGAATAGTATTCTCGTGGTAAGAAAGTTACAATCTCCGACACGTGATCCGTGAGGGGGTCGAGCGCAGCGATGTCACGGCGTTCTCCGGTAGAGTCCAACCATGTTCTCCCAGCGCGGCAATCACCTGAGTCGGCCGTGACCAGTCCCAGCGAAGAGCCGGCCTGGAAGCAACGCGCTGTCGAGCGGTCCATCAAGACGGCGAAACTGCGTGCGGCGCAACGTGTTCAGCGCTTCCTCGACGCCGCCCAGGCCATCATCATCGAAAAGGGCAGCACCGACTTTACCGTCCAGGAGGTCGTCGACCGCTCCCGCCAGTCGCTGCGCAGCTTCTACCTGCAGTTCGACGGCAAGCACGAGCTGTTGCTGGCGCTGTTCGAAGACGCGCTGAGCCGCTCGGCCGACCAGATCCGCGCCGCCACGGAAAGCCACACGGATCCGCTGGAGCGGCTGCAGGTCGCCGTGCAACTGCTGTACGAGGCCTCGCGCCCGGATCCGACCGCCAAGCGCCCGCTGTTCACCGACTTTGCTCCGCGGCTGCTGGTGACGCATCCGGCCGAGGTCAAGGTCGCGCATGCTCCGCTCCTGGCGTTGCTGACGGAACTGATGGACGCGGCTCACGATGCCGGCAAGTTGCGTAACACCATCAATCCCAAGCGCGTGGCCGCCATGACCATGCAGACGGTGATGTTCATCGCGCAGTCCAGCGGCGGCCCCGACGACGCGACGACCCACCCCATCACCGCAGAAGAGGTATGGGACTTCTGCTCGCGCGGTTTCGTCGCGTAGCACGCCCCCACGGGCCGTAATCTTCCTCACTCCGGAGCTGAGCAGATAGCGCACGCCGTTTGCCCGTGAGAATGAGATTCTCTAATATCTAGAACCACAAATGGCCGAAACGGATTCGCCATTGACACCCGTGTTGGCCGAATGACAGAGTTCAAAAGCGGCAAGACCCACGATCCGGGGACGCGATTGTTCTCCGCGCAGGCGAGCCGATCAGATCAAGTCAGGAGTTGAGGTAGCCATGACCGGACGTGTTGAGGGCAAAGTCGCCTTGGTCACCGGAGCGGCGCGCGGTCAGGGCCGCAGCCATGCGGTGCGATTGGCGGAGGAGGGCGCCGACATCATCGCCGTCGACATCTGCAAGCCCATCCGCGAGGGCGTGCTGGACACCGCGATCCCGGCGTCGACGCCCGAGGACCTCGCCGAGACCGCCGACCTGGTCAAGGGGCACAACCGCAGGATCTTCACGGCCGAAGTCGACGTGCGCGACTACGACGCGCTCAAGGCGGCGGTCGACAGCGGCGTCGAGCAACTCGGCCGGCTCGACATCATCGTGGCCAACGCCGGAATCGGCAACGGCGGAGAGACTTTGGACAAGACCAGCGAAGAAGACTGGACCGAGATGATCGACATCAACCTGGCCGGGGTGTGGAAAACCGTGAAAGCCGGTGTGCCCCATCTTCTGGCCGGCGGTCGCGGCGGATCCATCATCCTGACCAGCTCGGTCGGCGGCCTCAAGGCCTATCCCCACACCGGCCACTACGTCGCGGCCAAGCACGGCGTCGTCGGGCTCATGCGCGCCTTCGGAGTTGAGTTGGGACAGCACATGATTCGCGTCAACTCCGTGCACCCCACGCACGTCAAAACGCCCATGCTGCACAACGAGGGCACGTTCAAGATGTTCCGGCCGGACCTGGAGAACCCGGGCCCCGACGACATGGCGCCGATCTGTCAGCTGTTCCACACGCTGCCGATCCCGTGGGTCGAGCCGATCGACATCAGCAACGCGGTGCTGTTCTTCGCCTCGGACGAGGCGCGCTACATCACCGGTGCTACCCTGCCGATCGACGCGGGTAGCTGCCTGAAATAGAGTTCCGTCCCATGGACGGCTTTCTGTCTGGCTTCGACGGCCGAGGGGCCGTGGTCACCGGCGGCGCCAGCGGCATCGGCTTGGCCACGGCCACCGAATTCGCCCGCCGCGGCGCCCGCCTGGTGCTCTCCGACGTCGATCAACCCGCGCTGGAACAGGCGGTGAATCGGCTGCGCGGCGAGGGTTTCGACGCACACGGAGTGGTCTGCGACGTCCGGAATCTCGACGAGATGGTTCACCTCGCCGACGAAGCCTTCCGGTTGCTCGGCAGCGTCGACGTCGTTTTCAGCAATGCCGGCATCGTCGTCGCGGGGCCGATCGGCCAGATGAACCACGACGACTGGCGCTGGGTGATCGACATCGACCTATGGGGATCGATCCATGCCGTCGAGGCCTTCGTGCCCAGGTTGATCGAACAGGGCAGCGGCGGGCACATCGCCTTCACCGCGTCCTTCGCCGGGTTGGTGCCCAACGCCGGTCTCGGGACGTACGGCGTCGCCAAATACGGTGTCGTCGGCCTCGCCGAGACACTGGCGCGTGAGGTCAAGGGCAATGGCATTGGCGTATCGGTGTTGTGCCCGATGGTCGTGGAAACCAAGCTGGTCTCCAATTCCGAGCGAATCCGCGGCGCGGACTACGGGCTGTCGGCCAGTCCCGAGGCGGCGTTCGGGACGTTGCCCACCCAGGACGAGAGCGTCGGCGCCGACGATGTCGCGCGGCTGACCGCCGATGCGATCCTGGCCAACCGGCTGTACATCCTGCCGCACGCGGCGGCCCGGGCGTCCATCCGCCGCAGGTTCGAGCGCATCGACCGGACCTTCGACGAACAGGCCGCCGAGGGCTGGACGCACTAGGTCAAATGGCCCGACTTCTCAGCGGCCTGTTCCAGGCCGCATCGTCGTCGCGCTAGGTCGGCGGGCCCAGCCGGTAGTCGCCGGTCCGGGGGTCGTGATACCACCCGCTGGAGGCCTGGGTGCCGCCGTCGATGTGCAGCGTCTGGCCGGTCAGATAGGCCGCCATGTCGGAGGCCAGAAATACTGCCGCGCTGGCGATTTCGTCGACATGGCCGGGTCGGCCCAGCGGCACCATGTCGCGCATGGCGCTCGTCGCGGCCTCGCCGCCGAGCTGCGCGAGGCCTTCGGTGAGCGTGATGTCGGGGGCTATCGCGTTGACCCGGATCCCGTGCGGCGCCAATTCCAGCGCCGCGGTCTTGGTGTAGTTGATGACGCCGGCCTTGGCGGCCGCGTAGGCGGCGTAGCCCGGCGCCGCCCGCACGCCCTCGATCGAGGTCAGCGAGACGATGCTGCCGGGCAGGCCCTCGGACACCATCTTCCGGGCGACGCGCTGGCTGCACAGCAGCACGTGGCGCAGGTTGGCGCGATAGAGCGCGTCCCAACCGTTTTCGCTCGTTTCCAGCAACGGCGAGGAGAACACGCCGCCGGCGTTGTTCACCAGGATCGTCGGCGTGCCGAGTTCCGCGATGGTGCGTTCCAGCGCGGCATCCACCTGGCCGCCGTCTCGGACATCGGTGACGATCCCCAGGGCGCCGATGGATTCGGCTGCCTGTGCGCAGGTTTGGGCGTCGCGCTCCCAGATCGCCACCCGGGCGCCGAAGGCCGTCATTCCGGCCGCGATGCCGCGGCCGATGCCCGCGCCCCCGCCGGTCACCACCGCGACGCGGCCGGTCAGCAGGATGTTCGAGGGGTCGATCGCCATCGTCGATCAGCCGTGCATCGCCGGCGCGCGGCCGATGACACCGTCGGATTCCAGGGCGGCGATCTCGGCGTCGGACAACCCGAGCCCGGCCAGCAGCTCGCGGTTGTGCTGCCCGAGCAGCGGCGCGTGCTCGGTGTGGAACTTGTCGGGCCCGGCTGAGCATCTCATCGGCACGGTGCTGAGCCTAGCCGCACCGTTGACCGGGTGGTCGACCTCTTCGAAGAAGCCGCGGAACGCCAACTGCTCCAGCTCGGTTTGACGATGCGGTTGCATGACCTTGGCCACCGGCACTCCGGCGTCCCAGAGGGTTGCGACGATCTCGTCGCGGCTGCGCCGTTGGCACCAGGCTGCGAGTTGTTCGTCGATCAGATCGTGGTGCTCACTGCGGCCGGCGTGCGTCGTCAGCCCGGGATCGGTTGCCCAGGAGGGTGATCCGATTGCGCGACACAGCTTCACCCACTGATCGTCGGTGGCCACGGCGATGGCGACCCAGCTGTCGAGCCGGCCGAATTCGTCGATATCCGCGCTGAGGTAGAGGTTCTGCGGTGCGGCCGCCGGTCCACGGTTGCCGGCGCGCTCGAGCAGCGCCCCGTACGCCGAGTACTCGATGACCTGCTCGGCCGAGATGCTCAGGGCCGCGTCGACCATTGCCGCTTCGACGAACACGCCCTCACCGGTTCGGCGGCGATGCTCCAGCGCCAGTAGCAGGGCGTTGGCCGCGTGCACACCGGCATTGGGGTCGCCGATCGAATACGGGTCATAGGGTGTGCGGTCGGGGTAGCCGGTGAGCCAACTGACTCCGGCGGCGGCTTCGATGACGTAGGCGAAGGCGGGATTGTCACGCCATGGCCCTTCGAGGCCGAAGCCGGGCATCCGCACCATCACCACGTCGGGCCGAATCGATTGAACGGTGGCGAAATCCAGCCCGATCTGGTCCAGCACCCGGGGGGTGAAGTTTTCCACGACGACGTCGCAGGTGGCGATGAGCCGGCGCAGCAACTCCCTGCCGCGCGGGCTCTGCAGGTCCAGCGTCAGACCCTTCTTGTTGGTGTTCAGCGCCTCGAAGATCGGCGACTTCTCCCACCATTGCTCCTCGGTGGCCGGCACGCCGGCGATCAGCCGCGTGCCGTCCGGCCGTCGCGTCGATTCGACGTGGATGACCTCGGCGCCGAGCATCGCCATAAGGTGCGTGGCGCAGGGTCCCGCCCAGAATGTCGTCATGTCCAGCACTCGGATACCGCTGAGTGGCAGCGCTTTTGCTCCGCCCGTCGGCGCGGGGCGGGCGGGGAGGTTCGCGGCCCGGTAATGCTCGGTGTGCGCCCCCAACCGCGGCGCCGGACGCGGTCCGCGCAACTGCGCCGGCCGCATCCGGTAGGGGTGCCCCGGCTGCTGGTAGCCGTCGCGCGGATTGCGGACGAACGAACCGCGTTCCACGAACTGATCGAACGACGTGACGTTGGCGCCGTTGGCTACCGGCGCGTTGGGAATACGGAACGCCGAAGCGAGTTCCCGGATTTCGGCGACCGTGGTGTGGGCCAGCCAGTCGAAGAGCTCCTCGGCGTGGATGTTGGCCTGCTCCGTGATCGACAGCGGCGATTCCTCGTCGATCCACTCCGGGTGGCCCACCATCGCGCACAAGTCGAACCACTGCTGCGCGGTCCCGCAGCCGAGGTCCACCAGTCCGTCTTTCGCCTGAGCCACGCCCGGAATCGTCGGCCGTCGCATGTCCCGCCACGGCCGCCCGAGCACCTCGAAGTACGACACCGGGTAATAGGTGAGGCACAGGATCTGCGTCTCGAGCATCGACAGGTCCAGCAGTTCACCTGGCCCACCGTCGAAGCGGCGCCATCGCGACGCCAGGGTGGCCGCGCTCGCGTAGGCTCCGGCCAGGTACTCGCCGACCTGACCGCCGACGAAGACGGGCGGGCGTTCCTGCTCGCCGCGGCCGAGCCCGACGATTCCTCCCGACCACGCCTGCAGCGTGAATTCCGTTGCGGCGCGGTCACGCCAGGGGCCTTCCAGCCCGAACGGCGTGATCGCCGTGACGGTCAGGTGCGGGTGCCGCCGGTGGATGGCGCGCGGCGCAAAGGCCGGGTGCTCGGCCACGGCCGAACCGGCGGACCAGACCACCGCGTCCGCGGAGGCCAGGAGCCGGTTCACCAGCTCGGCGTCGTCCTCGTCGGAGGGGTCGGCGATGACGCTGTGTTTTGCACCGGCCAGGAAGCCGAACAACGCGCCGTCGTCGCCGGGCGCGATGGGCGCGCCCGAGGCAGACCATTTGCGCAGCGGATCTCCTTGCAGCGGCTCGACTTTCACGACATCGGCGCCACCGTCGCAGAGCAACTTGGTGCAGTAGGCGCCCGCTATGCCGGTGGACAGATCGATCACCGTATAGCCGGTCAGTGGCGGTTCGACCCGGGATGGCGTCACGAGTTCTTTTTCTTCGCTTTGGCTTTTTTGCGGGCTTTCTTGCTCAGGCGCCACTCGGCGGGAAACTTGCCGTCGTTGTCTTTGACCGCATCACCCAGCCCCTGTTCCATGGCGTCAGCGAGCGTCAGCTCGTCACCGACATCCGGGCGAACCATGGCGCCCATCGACTCGAAGACACCGCTGAGCATGCTGCCCAGATACTCGCCCTGGAACTGCTTCATGATCTCGAAGAACACCTTCTGCATGAAGACGGTGTCGGCGGGGCGGTTGCGGGCGCAGGCCAAGGCGTACTTCTCGACCTCCGCCTCGAGTTGGTCCCTGGGCACCACGCTGTTGAGGAAGTTGCAGTCGTACATCTCGGCGGCGGTGAAAGCCCGTCCGGTGAACACCATTTCCTGGAATTTGCGGATGCCCATGGTCTGCGCCCACCACCACATGCGGGGGCCCCAGCCGTAATACCGGAACGACGGATGTCCGAACAGGGCGTCGTCGCTGGCGATCACCAGGTCCGCGTCGGCGGCCTGGTAGAAGTGCCAGCCGTAGCAGTAGCCCTTGGCTTCGAGGATGCTGATCTTCTTGAAATCCTGCAGGCCGCGGATGCCGGAATTCGGATTGGCATACCACTGACCGAGCGTGGCGCCGTTGCGAAACGAGCCCTCCGGCGGGTGCCTGACCTCCTGGGCACCGATCCGGTATTCGGCGAGCCGCGGCCCTTGGTCGGCCGCGGCACGGACCCGCATCACCTCGACCAGGTCCGCACCCGAGCCGAGGTCGTCGCCGGCTCCGCGGACCACCAGGACCTTGACGTCGTCGTCAATGCTGGCGCGGTGCAACAGATCCGCGTAGCGCAGGCGCGCGGCGATCGTCGGCGCGTTGAGGTAATCCGGGCGGTCGAACGTGATCGTGGCGATCCGCGTCTCGGCGTCTTTGTCGTACCGGATGATCTCGTCGGCCGGTGGCTCTGCGGGATCGGTCATGGCTAGGGCTGCCAGAACGGGCTGGCGGTGAGCACTTCCGGACCGTCGGCGGTGATCAGGACCGCTTCTCGCCCGAATACCGCGCCGACTCCTTCTTCCCAGACATAACCCGTCACGGCGAGCACCATCCCCGGTTCCAGACGTTCGCCGGCCGCGGTGGCGGGCAGATGCTTGGAGACGACGGGTGGGTCGAACCCCATGCCCAGGCCACGGGCGACCGGCATCGGTGGGTCCGGCTCCCCCGCGGCGTGGTACGCGGCCATCAGCTCGGCCGCGCCGGCGCCGGGCCGACAGGCCCCGATCAGCCTGTCCCACAGGCTGTCCCAGCGCCGATACAGGGCCGCGGCGCCGCCGGGAACCTGCTTCTTGCCGGCCGGCCAGGTGCGTCCCACCTCGCCGACGTACCCGCCGGCCAGGACTCCCGCGGAGAACGCCACCAGATCGCCGTCCTCGATGCGGCCTTGAACACGGTCACCGCCGTCGGCGCGCCGCCACGGGTGCGTGCGCGAGGTCGCCCACGCGACGTCTTGATTCGACGGCGTGCTCACGCCGCCGGCCGCCGAGGCCTCCAACACGACGCCGGCCAGCGCTTGTTCGCTCACCCCGGGCCGCAATTCCGCGACTGCGGCCGCCAGGGCCGATTCGGCCACCGCGACGGACTCCCGCACCGCGGCGATCTCTTCCGCCGTCTTGACGCGGCGTGCCGCCCGCATAGCGAGCTCGCCATCGATCAGCTGGGCGTTGGGGAATGCGGTCGGCAGCAGCTGCGCGAAAACCGGTGAGAGCGCGTCGGTTCCGACCCGCCTCGCATCGGCCGCCCCGTCGATGCGCTGCAGCGCCGACATGGTGTTCACCGGGTTCCACGAGATGCCGTAGAGGTTCTCGTGGGGGATGTCGTCGGGCACGCCCTCGTCCCACGTGCTGAGGAGGTGCACGGCACCGGTCTCCCGCACCACCACACAGGTCGGACCGAACGGCCGGGTGCCGGCGACCCAAAGCTGCGGCGCGCCGGTGACGTAACGGACATTGGCTTGCCGGCCGAGGACCAGGACATCGAGGTCGTGCGCGGCCATCTGGTCGAGCGCCCGCTGGCGACGCCCCGAGCGCAGCGCGCGGTCGTCGGGCAGGACTTCAGTTCCCATAGGGGTCATAGGGGTAGTCGGTCAAACGGATCCAGCCTTCCTCGGTGATCACCAGGACCTCTTCGCTGCGGTAGCCGCCGGTGCCGTCCTCCCACACCACGGGCTCCAAAACCAGCACCATCCCGGATTGAAGAACGAAATTCTCGTCGAACTCCTGGCCGAGATCCGTTCCGATCATCGGCATTTCGGCGGCATTGACGCCGATGCCGTGGCCCAGGTAGAAGTGTGGCAGCCAGGGCTTGGTGCCGCCGTTGGCCTTGATCGCGGCCCGGCCGAGGTCCGCCGCGGTGGCGCCGGCCTTGGCGACACCCAGGACGGCGGTCATGATCTCGAACCAGGTGTCGAACTGCGCCTGTTGGCGCGGGGAGGGGTCCCGCCCGACGATCCAGGTACGTCCGAAGTCCGAGCAGTAGCCCTGGTAGGTGATGCTGACGTCGGTCCACAGCACGTCGCCCTCGGCCAGCTCGCGCTCGGTGCTCAGCAGCGGCAACGCCAGGTCGCCGTGCGTGGTCCACACGCCCTCGGCCTTGCTGGGCGGCATCACCTGCCAGATCGGTTCGAGCATGCTGGCCGTGGCGCCCAGCTCGAAGGCGCGTCGCAAAAAGCTTGCCGACAAATCGATCTGGCGTATCCCGGGCGCCAGCTGCTTCTGCACCTCGACCATGGCCTCGTCGGTGATCCGGATGGCGGTGCGCATGCACGACAGTTCGTCCGGGGTCTTGACCGACTTGGCCGCGCTGACGACGGCCGCGGCGTCGACCGGGGCCCCGTTCGGGAACAGGACGTTCGCGGCGCGCGACATCGCCCCCGTGCATTCGTCGACAGCGACCACCGATTTGGCCGGGATCAGCTCGGCGAGTGTCCGCGCGAAATGGGTCACGCCCTCGTCGAATTCGAGATAGACCGGCCCGTGCAGGTGGTCGGCGGGCAGATCCGACTCCTGTGCGGCCCCCTCCCGGAACGGGAGGAACAGGTGCGGCCATTCGTCGTCGGCGAGCACCACGGCCACCGGGCGCTCGACATAGGACAGTCCGGCGTCGCCCAGTGGCCAACTTGCGCCGGTGGCGTAGACGACGGCGTTGTTGCCGAGCAGGATCATCGCGTCGACGCCGCGTTCGGTCATCGCCGACCGCAGCCGCGCTCCCGTCTCGCGGCGCAGGCGCGCCAGGTCGGGTGTTTCCGGAATCACCAGTCCGTTGCCGCTGCTGGTGCCCAGGTCTGCGATCGTCTTCACTACAGGCCCAAGAACGTTGTGATGTTGTCGCTGACGATCTTCTTCGCGTTCGCCGGACCGACGGCGTCGACAACGGCCTTCAGCGACTTCTCCGAGTAGCCATAGGTGCTTTCGTTGTGCGGGTAGTCGCTGGACCACATCACCCTGTCCACCCCGATCTGGTCGATCAGCTGCAGGCCCAGGGGATCGACCATGAACGACGCGCTCATATGGGTGTCCCAGTAGTAGCGCACATCGTGCTGCAGCGGCCGGTTGAACATGTGCTGATAGGACGCGACCAGGTGTTCGGCGTCCTGCAAAGCCCATGGCACCCAGGCGATTCCGCCCTCGAACCAGCCGATCCGCAGCCCGGGATGATCGTCGAGAATTCCGGTGAAGAGATACTTGGCGAACTGCTCGCGGAAGCCGTCGACGTTGATCATCATGCCGACCACCACGCTGTTGAACTGACACGGGGTCTTCGGCGGGGTCTCGCCGATGTGGTGGGTCACCGGCAGGCCGGCGGCCTCGATCTCGTCCCAGACCGGTTTCATCGCGGTACTGCCGTAGTCGATGATGTTGCCCTCGTCGTCCTTGCCCGGGTTGAGCGGCAATAGGAACGTCTTGAGTCCCAGGGACTTCAGCTCGTCGAGGGTCTTGCGGGTCCCCCGAGGGTCCCACCAGTTGATCAGGCCCGCCCCGTAGAAGTGGCCGCCGGAGCGCTCCTGCAACTCAGCGATGTATTCGTTGTAGATGCGGAAGGCAAGCTCGCGAAGTTGCTTGTCCGGGTAGTGGAACAGCGCCAGCACCGCGTTGGGAAAAGCCAGTTCCTTCTCGACTCCGTCGTCGTGCAATTCCTGAATCCGGGCCTCGATGTTGGTGCTGGCGGCGCCGGGCAGGTCGTCGTACTGCATCAGGACCGCGCTGAAATCACCCGGCAGGAACGACTGCCCCTTGCGGCCGACCTGGTAGGCGCCCTCCTCGTACCAGATCCGCGGCGCCTTGTCCTTCAGGTCTTCCGGGAAGCGTTGGTAGAAGATGTCATCGGCGAGCGAGATGTGGTTGTCGGCCGAGAAGACCACGGTCCCGGCGGGCAGGCCCACATCGCTGCCGGCGGCGTGGCCGCGCCGGTCCTTCGGAGCGCCATAGCCTCCGGGCGGGTAGAGCGTGCTTGCTTGAGTCGTCATCGTTGACCCTCCATTCGGATCCGCTGTTGTCGGCAGTTCTTTCAAAGGCAGCGAGCTGGCTACCAGGTCACCGGCAGTTCGTAGACGCCGTAGGCGAGGCGGTCATGCTTGAACGGGACTTCTTCGATCGGCACGGCCAGCGCCATGGTCGGGACGCGGCGCAGCAGGGTCTGGAACACGATCTGCAGTTCCGCCCGCGCCAACTGCTGGCCCACGCACTGGTGGCGGCCGTAGCCGAAGGCCACATTGCGATCGGCTCCCGAGCGGTGCAGGTACAGGCGATCGGGTTCGGCGAAGGCCTGCGCATCCCAGTTGGCCGGTGCCAGGTCGATGATGATGCCCTCGTTGGCACGAATGGTCTCGCCACCGATATGAATGTCTTCCACGGCGACGCGGCGCTGTCCGTTTTGGATGATGCTGAGGTAGCGCAGCAATTCCTCCACCGCGTTGGCGAGAATCTTCGGATCCTCGGCATCGCGGATGACGGCGGCCTGGTCCGGATTCTCCAGCAGCGCAAGCACTCCGAGCCCGATCATGTTCGCGGTCGTCTCGTGCCCGGCGATCAGCAATCCGGTGCCCAGCTGCGCGGCTTCCTTGACGCTGAGCTCGCCGGCCTTGACCCGCTCGGCGAGGTCGGAAACCGCGTCTTCCGCAGGGTTTTCCATCTTGGCTTCCACCAGCTGAGCCAGGTACTTGTGCAGGCTCATCGCGCCCTTCATGGTGTCCTCGGCGGCGGCAAAGCGCGCGAGGCCGACGTTGGCGTGGTGCTGGAACATCTCGGCGTCCTCGTAAGGCACGCCCAGCAATTGGCTGATCACCAGCGACGGAACCGGAAGCGCAATGGCGGCAACGACATCCGCGGGCTGCGGGCCGGCCAGCATCGTGTCGATGTGGTCGTCGGTGATCTGCTGGATCGTCGGGCGCAGACCCTCCACCCGCCGGAACGTGAAGGGCTTGGAGAGCATCCGCCGGAACCGGGTGTGCTCCTCGCCGTCGGAGGTGAACACCGACCGGGGCCGCTTGTGCACGGTCGACAACATGCCTTCGTTCCAGTGCGGGAAGCCGGGCACCCGGTCGTCGACGCTGACCCGCGAATCCGAGAACAGCTCGCGCACTTGCTCGTAGCCGGTGATGAGCCACGGCGTACTGCCATCCCAGATCCGCACCCGAGACAGCGGCCGGGACTCGGCCAGCGCCATCACGTCCGGCGGCGGGGCGAACGGGCAGCGCGGCTCCCTGGCCATCGGATAGTCCGGAATGTCGGCGGTCTGCTCTGTGGTGGCACTCGTCAGAATGTCTGACATCTCTATTCCTCGATGTGGATGGCCAGGGCGGGACAGGCGGCCGCCGCCCGCCTCGCACCTTCGGCCTGGTCGGCCGCAGGACTGGGATTGAGTAGGACGACCACGCCGTCGTCGTCACGCTGGTCGAACACCTCGGGCGCATTCATGACGCAGTTCCCGGACGAGGCGCAAACATCTTGGTCAACAGTCACTTTCATTTCAAACCACCTCACTCGTACGCCGTCACGGGCGCCAGCCACAGGCCCACGATCGCGTCGATGAGCCCGGACGCCGCAGCGCGCCAGGAACGATGGGACGTCAACGTTCCCGCGACAAGCGCGCGTTCACGGTCGGCGCAGGTGTGCATCAACAGGTTTCGGGCCATGATGTTGCGTTCGAAGTGCACCTCGGCCGGCAGCTCGGGCAGACACCGGTTGATGCCGTCGACGACCTGAACCAGCGAGGGCGAGCTGAGCGCGCCCTTGACGATGATGTTGTAGTAGGCGGGGTCGGTCATCGCCTGCGCCGCGAACCGCGCGTACCACGTCGGATTTCCGAGCTCCTCGAGGTGATCGGTGAGCGGGCGCACCAGGCAGGCCACCCAGTTGCGCAGTTCGGCGTCCCGGCCGTCGGCGGCGCCGGAGGCCAACAGCTCGTCGACCATCCGCTCGCGGAGCTGTTCGACGGGTCCGCGGTGCTTGTGCTCGATCGCGCGCACCAGGTCGGCCTTGGTGCCGAAGTGGTAGCCGACCGCGGCGTTGTTGCCCTGGCCGGCAGCCTCGCTGACTTGTCGGTTGGACACCGCGAACATGCCGTGCTCGGCGTAGAGCCGCTCGGCGGCCACCAAGATCGCCTCTTGAGTGGAGCTGGCCCGCTCGGTGCGCACGGTCCGGCCGACGGTGGTCATCGGCCCAGTCAACCCGCCGCAGGCCGTTAAGTCAAGCGCTTGATTTAATCCGCAGCCGACCTCGGAGCGGGACGCCGCCGACACAAGCGGCCCGGGCGCGGGCTTACGGTCGCGTGTCCGAGTTTGGCCCCGCGTGTTGCGGGTATTGCAGCTTCGCAGCGTCCTTCAGTCAGCAGGGACGGTTCTGCTTCTCGACAGACGGGACGGTGCCGCCAGGGCGCGCGGCTGCCCCTACAGATTTTGAGAAGGGGCCTTGAGTTTGTTGCGCGTAGCTTCGGTGCCGGCGTCGCACGTCTACGTCCGCCACCTCGGCAATCCGTACTCGGATTGTGTTGTGCGCCTGGATGATCCGGCGCCGGCGGATGGCCGCACCGTGCCGGGAGGCTGGTGGCCGCCGCTGATGTTGGAGCCGGGCTGGGTCAGCGACAACCACTCACGATTCGACGTGTTCCACATCCACTTCGGGTTCGACGCCATCACTCCGGAGGATTTGGCCGGAGTCGTCGAAGAGCTCAAAAAGCACAACAAGCCGCTGGTGTACACGGTGCACGATCTGCGCAATCCACATCACCCGGAACCCGAGGCCCACGCCGCCCAGCAGGACGTCCTGATTTCCGCCGCCGACGAGCTGATAACGTTGACGCCCGGTGCCGCACAGCTGATTTGGCGAAACTGGGGGCGGCGGGCCCGCGTGTTGCCGCACCCGCACGTGCTCGAAAAGGAGTGGATCGAGAGGCCCCGCGCCCGCGGCGAGCGATTCGTCGTCGGCCTGCACGCCAAGAGTTTGCGCGCCAACATGGACCCGTTGCCCGTCGTGGACGCGCTCGCGGCGATCGTGTCGTCCCTGCCCGACGCGATCCTGCAGGTCGACGTCCACGACGAGATCTTCGATCCCGACAATCACTGGTTCGCACCGTCGACCGGCGCGGCACTGCTGGCCTACGACTCCCACGAGCATGTGCAGGTCCGGGTGCACCCGTACTTCTCGGACGACGAATTCTGGGATTATCTCGCTTCGCTGACGGTGTCCGTACTGCCCTACCGGTTCGGCACCCATTCGGGCTGGCTCGAGGCGAGCTACGATCTCGGAACCGCCGTGGTGGCGCCCAGCTGCGGCTTCTATCACCAGCAACGCCCGTGCGGTGTTTTCGGTTTCGGTGACCAGGGCTTGGATCCCGTGTCGCTGTGCGGTGCGATCCACCGGGCACACGCGCGTTGGGCCGCCGGCTGCCCCGCCCCCCGGGCGGACTGGGTGGCGCGGCTCGCCGAAAGGCGAGAGCTCGCCGCGGCGCATCGTGCCATCTACGCGAGCGTCCTGCGATGACGGAGCCACTGCGCGTGGCGCTGATCGCCTCGACCCGCCATCCGATTCGCCAACCGTTCGCCGGGGGCCTCGAAGCGCACGTCTGCCACCTGACCCGCGCGCTCGCATCCCGCGGCTATCGGGTGTCGCTGTTCGCCGCGGCGGGTTCGGATCCCGGTTTGAACTGTCAGACGCTCGACGTGCGCCCGTTGCATCTGTCGGACGCGGCGCGCCGCGACGTGTCGATGCCCCCGGCAGATTTCATGGCCGATCATCACGCGTACCTATCGTTGATGTTGTGGTTGGCGGGGCCCGGGAGCCAACAGTTCGACATCATCCACAACCACAGCCTGCATTACCTTCCGGTGGCGATGGCCTCGGCGTTGTCCACCCCGATGCTCACCACGGTGCACACGCCGCCGACGCCCTGGCTCGAGTCGGCGATCGGTGCCGCCACCGGGCAGGGGACCCGCTTTGCGGCGGTCTCCCGACACACCGCTGCGGCGTGGCGAGGCCTCACCGGAGATATCACCGTGATTCCCAACGGCATTCATACGGGCCAGTGGCCCCTCGGCCCGGGTGGGCCGTCTTTGGTGTGGTTTGGCCGGATCACCCCGGAGAAGGCACCCCATCTGGCGATCGCCGCGGCCCAACGGGCGCGCAGACCGTTGGTCCTCGCCGGTCCGATCTCCGACCAGCAGTACTTTCTCCGCCACATTGAGCCCCACCTTCGGGGAGACGTCCGGTATGCGGGCCATCTGGACCAGCGGCGACTGGCCCACGTGGTCAACCACGCCGCAGCGGCGCTTGTCACCCCGACCTGGGACGAGCCGTACGGCCTTGTCGTCGCCGAAGCGATGTCGTGCGGCACCCCCGTCGTAGCGTTCGCGCTCGGTGGCATCCCCGAACTCATCAGCGCGGCGTCGGGGCGACTCATCGTCGCCGGTGACGTCGCCGCCATGGCGGACGCCATCGGCACGGTGCTCGCGCTACCGCGAAAGCGGGTGCGCGAGCACGCCATTCGCCAGTGTTCGGCCGAAGCGATGGTGACCGCCTACACCAATGTGTACCGAGAAATGATCGACGACTTCGCGGGCAGGCAACATGATCGGGTACTACATTCACCACCACGGGTTCGGGCATCTGGCGCGGGCCATGAGCGTCTGCGCACGGATGCGCCGCCCGGTGACAGCCATGACATCGCTGGATGTGCCGGAGCCCCACCCGTTTTCGGAGGTCATGAGGTTACCGCGCGATGACGAGGGACCGCAGCCACGCGAGGCCACCGCACACGGCGCGCTGCATTGGGCGCCCCACCACGACCCCGGGCTGAGCGCCCGGATGAACCAGATCGCGGAGTGGGTGTCCGACGCGCGGCCCGAGGCCGTCGTTGTCGACGTATCGGTGGAAGTGGCGCTGTTCATCCGGTTGCTCGGCGTACCGGTGATCGTCGTGGCGTTGCCCGGCAGCCGCGTGGACGCCCCGCACGTGCTGGTGCATCGCCTCGCCGATCACATCGTGGCGGCCTGGCCGCGCGCGTTCTGTGTGCCGTCATGGCTGCGGCAGTGGGAGGACAAGACCAGCTACGTCGGTGGCATCAGCCGCTTCGAGGGCCGCGATCGTCGCGGCGGCGAGCCCGAGTCATCGGCACGGCCGTTGAACGAGACGCGCGTCGTCGTATTGGGCGGGGCCGGCGGCGCATTCGGAACCTCGCTGCAGGACTGTGCCGCAGCGGATTCGGTCCGGTCATGGACGACGCTCGGCGGCAAGGCCGGTGCGTGGAAACATGACCCGTGGCCCGAGATCCGCGGGGCGGATGTCGTCGTCACCCACGCGGGTCAGAGCTGCATTGCTGATGTCGCCGCGGCGAGACGTCCCGCTTTGGTCCTCCCGCAGTCGCGGCCCTTCGATGAGCAACACGCGACGGCCCGGATGCTCAAGCGCCACCAGCTTGCGGTGGTCACGCACGGCATGCCCGACCCACGGGCGTGGCCGGCGCTGCTGACCGCCACCATGGCGACCGATCCGCGACGGTGGCGACGGTGGGAAGTGGATGGGGCGGCCGACCGTGCCGCCGAAGCCATCGAGTCGACGGCCCGCCGTTGTAGGCAAGGCACGTAGTGCGCACCGCCGTCATCACCGTCGTGCACGGCAGGGGCGACCACCTGCGGCGGCAGCTCGAAGGCCTCGCCAGCAGCACACTGCGGGCGGACCTGCACATCGTGGTGGCGCTCGGTGACCCCACCGTCGCCGCCCTGGTAAGCGAGCTGAAGGCGCCGGCGCTGGTGGTTGAGTGCGAGGCCGCCCGCCCGTTGCCGGTGGCGATGGGACGCAACGTGGGAGCGGCCGCGGCGATACGAAATGCCGCCGAGCTCTTGGTTTTTCTCGACGTCGATTGCATTCCCGGCGCGGAGTTGCTCGACCGCTACCACGGAGTCGCAGGCAGATCCGAACACGCGGACGCGATCCTGAATGGCCCGGTCACGTATTTGCCACCACCCGGGCCGGGCGGCTACGTGATCTCCGAGGTGCGGTCGAATCCCGACCCGCATCGTGCTCGGCCCGCACCGCGGGACGGCGCCGTCCTCTCCACGACGGACTATGCGCTGTTCTGGTCGCTGTCTTTCGCGGTGAAAGTCCCTACGTGGCAGCGGATCGGGGGATTCTGCGAGCGGTACCGCGGCTACGGCGGAGAGGACACGGACTTCGCGCAATGCGCGGCGGCACGCCAAGTTCCGATGCGCTGGGTCGGCGGGGCCCACGCATTCCACCAGCACCATGCGGTCGCCGATCCCCCCGTCGACCACCTCGAGGACATACTGCGCAACGCCGAGATCTTCTATGGGCGTTGGGGCTGGTGGCCGATGGAGGGCTGGCTGTCCTCCTTCGCGGACCAAGGCCTGATCCGTCGCGACGCCGACGGACGTCCCCGCCCTATCCCCCACCCTTCTTGGGCCGAATGACCTTGCCCGCCACCGTTCCGCCGTCGACGGGCAACACGGTCCCGGTGACGTAGCGCGACCGGTCGGTCGCGAAATACAGCGCGGCCTCGGCGACGTCATCGGGCGTGCCGTCGCGCTTCAGCGGGCGGTCATCGCGCATCCCCTGGCGAATCCGCGCCTCGAACTGCTCGAGCTGTTCGGGGTCCATGCCGGCCGCCGACTTCCCCAAGATCGGCGTGGGGATGCTGCCCGGCGCGATGGCGTTGACCCGAATCTCGTGGTACGCCAACTCGATTGCCGCGGACTTGGTGAACTGGATGACCGCCGCCTTGGACGCGCGGTAGATCATCACGCCGCCGCCGGCCTGGATCCCGCCGATCGAGGTGATGTTGATGATGGATCCGCCGCCATGTTCGGCCATGTGCCGCGCGGCATCTCGGGTGCCCGCCATGACGCCCAGCACGTTGACCCCCATCACCCGATGGAAATCGGTCAGGTCGTCGTCGAGCAACTTCCGCAGGGGGCTCGAGATTCCGGCGTTGTTGACCATCACGTGCAGGCCACCGAACTTCGCGACGGCAGCGGAGACCAGCGCGCCGACCTGTTCGGGGTCGGAGACATCCGTCGGCCGGAAGAGGGCATTGTCGCCCAGCGACGCCGCCAGCGCCTCGCCCCGGTCGGCCTCGACGTCGGCGATGACGACGCGTGCGCCCTCGGCCGCAAACCGCTCCACGAGGCCCCGGCCGATGCCGGACGCGCCGCCGGTGACGATGGCGACCTTGCCATCAAGTTCGTTAACCACCTGACGAGTTAATCGGGGCCCTCAGCGTTAAGTCAAGCAGTTGATTTAAGACTGTGCGGGCCGGGTGCTCGTCGCCCCGGCGACGCGCGCCATCGGTAAGGTCGTACAGCAAATCCTTCGGACGCGGCGGTGTGGGTGAAAGTTCAGCAGGCGCAACCTTTGCGCGGCCGGAGCGCGGAATGCGCGGCGCTCGAACGCCTGGTGTCGGACGCCCGCGCGGGCCAAAGCCGGGTCCTGGTATTGCGGGGGGAAGCGGGCATCGGCAAGACCGCATTGTTGGACTTCGTTTCCGAGCGCGCTTCAGGATTTCGCGTGGCGCGGGTGGCGGGCGTGGAGTCCGAGATGGAGCTCCCGTTCGCCGCGCTGCAGCAACTCTGTGTGCCGCTGCTCGACTTCTCCGACCGCTTACCGGCTCCGCAACGCGACGCCCTGGAGATCGCCTTCGGGCGAAGCGCCGGACGGGCACCGGAGCGCTTCCTGGTCGGGTTGGCGGTGCTCAGTTTGATCGGCGCGGCGACGGAGTCGCAGCCCTTGATCGTCCTGGTCGACGATGCGCAGTGGATTGACCGTATCTCGGCCCAGACGTTGGCGTTCGTCGCCCGCCGCCTGATCGCCGAGCCGGCGGCGATGGTCTTCGCGATGCGCGACGGTGCCGTGGCGTTGGACACCGACGAGCTGAGCGGGCTGCCCGAATTGACGCTCGGCGGGCTCGAACCGGGCGACGCCCGGGCGTTGCTGGATTCGGTCATCCTCGGCCGGCTGGACGACCAGGTGCGCGATCGCATCGTGGCGGAAACGCGAGGCAATCCGTTGGCTCTGCTGGAGCTGCCGCGGGGCCTGACCGGCGCGGAGCTGGCGGGCGGCTTCCAGCGCCCGGAGGTGCGACCGCTGGCGGGACAGATCGAGCAGACATTCCTGCGGCGGATCCGCTCGCTTCCCGACCACACCCAGCGCCTGTTGACGACCGCCGCCGCGGAGCCGGTGGGCGACGCCGCGCTATTGCTGCGCGCCGCCGAGCATTTGGGCCTTCCGCCGGACGCGGCGGCCGATGCGGAAGCGGCCGGGTTGATCGACGTGGGGACCCGGGTGCGGTTCCGCCATCCCCTGGTGCGCTCGGCCGCATACCGCACGGCGGACCTGATCGAGCGCCGACGGATCCATCGCGCGCTGGCCGAGGCGACCGACAGGCGGAGTGACCCCGACCGCCGCGCATGGCATCTGGCCATCGCGGCCCACGGCCCGGACGAATCCGTTGCCGCCGCGCTGGAGCGCTCCGCCGACCGCGCCCAGGCCCGGGGCGGCGTCGCCGCCGCGGCCGCCTTCTTGGAACGGGCGACCCAATTGAGCGCCGAGCCGTCCCGCCGGGGAACGCGGGCGCTCGCGGCCGCTCAGGCCAAACGCGACGCGGCCGCCTTCGACGCGGCGGACGAGCTGATCACGGTCGCCGAGGGCGCGTCGCTGGACGAGTTGCAGCAGGCCCGTGCCGCCCGGTTGCGCGCGCAGATCGTCTTCGCCCGAAGCCGCAGCGGTGCCGCCGACGCGCCAACGGTCTCCGACGCCGCCATCGGTTTGCTCGATGCCGCCCGCGGGCTGGAGAGACTTGACGACGCGCATTCCCGCGAAACGTACCTAGAAGCCTTGGGGGCGGCGATGTTCGGCGGCCGTCTCTGCCCGCACGGCGGCATTCACCTGGTCGCCGAAGCGGCCCGCGCCGCGCCGCCCGGGCCGCAACCCGCGCGTCCGGTCGACCTTCTGCTGGACGGCATCGCGTTGCGGGCCACGGCCGGGCAAGTCCCGAGCGTGACGGCGCTGCGCGACGCGCTGGCCCGCATCCAGGACGAAGCAGAGCGGGGCGACGATGTGCTGCACTGGTTCTGGCAAGCCTTTCCCGTCGTCCAGGAATCTGCCGTCCACGAGCTATGGGACGACGAGGTATGGCACCGTCTGGCCACCCACGCCGTTCGGCTCGCGCGCGGTGCGGGCGCACTCGCCGTGTTACCGCACGCCCTCGTCTACCGCGCCGGAGTGCACGTGCAGGCGGGCGAATTCGCGACGGCGTCTCAACTCATCGAGGAGGCCAAGGCGATCTCGGCCGCCACCGGTTATGTCCCGGTCAAATACCACTCGGTGCTGTTGGCCGCGTGGCGCGGCAACGAGGACGTCGCGACCGCCCTGATCGAGCAGGCCGCCGCGGACGGGATGGCAAGGGGCGAAGGGCGAGTCGTCGGATTGACCGGGTATTGCGGCGCCGTCCTCTACAACGGCCTGTGCCGCTACGACGATGCCTTCGCGGCGGCCCGCACGGCATGCGAATACGAGGACCTGGGCCTGTTCGGGTGGTGCCTGATCGAACTCGTCGAAGCCGCCGCGCGAAGCGGCCAAACCGACGCGGCCCGCGACGCCCTGCGCCAACTGGAAGTCCGGGCGCTCAGCGCCCGAACAGATTGGGCCGACGGGGTTTTCCTTCGGTCCAAGGCGCTGCTGGCCGCCGACCGCGACGCGGAGGCCTGCCACCTCGAGGCGATCGACAAGCTCGCGCGGACGCGCATCGCCGTCCAGCTGGCCCGCGCGCACCTGTCCTACGGGGAGTGGCTGCGCCGTTGCAACCGCCGGATCGACGCGCGCTCCCAGTTGGGTACCGCCCACGAGATGTTCACCCGGATGGGTGCCGACGCGTTCGCCGCGCGAGCCCGCCGCGAGCTGCTGGCCACCGGCGAGAAAGTGAACAAGCGGTCCGGGAAAACGGGAAACGCATCCGGCGGCGAGCTGACGGCGCAGGAGGCCCAGATCGCCCGGCTGGCCGGTGAGGGCCTGACCAACCCCGAGATCGCCGCGCAATTGTTCATCAGCAGCCACACCGTCGAATGGCACCTGCGCAAGGTGTTCGCCAAGCTCGGCATCACCTCCCGCCGGCAACTGCGCGGCTTGGCCAAGGAGTTTGGCCCCCTGAGTTCGGCATGACTACGGACTTTCCAGGGTTCCCCCGGACCAGCGCGCGGGCCATGCTGAAGAGGCCAGTTCGTCGGGAAGCGTGAAAGGCGTGGTCATGAAGGTTTTGGTAATCGGTGGCAGTGGGTTGATCGGATCACAGGTTGTCACCCTGCTCACCGAGCAGGGACACGAAGCCGTCCCGGCGTCACCGAGCACGGGCGTCAACACGGTTACCGGTGAGGGGGTCGCCGAGGCGGTCGCCGGTGTCCAGGCGGTGGTGGACGTCTCCAACTCGCCGTCGTGGGCAGATGACGACGTGCTGAACTTCTTCACCACCTCCACCCGCAACCTTCTCGAGGCGGAGCGGGCCGCGGGCGTGCAGCACCACGTCGCGCTCTCGATCGTGGGAGCCGACCGCGCGGCCGCCAGCGGCTACATGCGGGCCAAGATCGCTCAGGAAAAGGTGATCGTGGAATCCGGAGCCCCCTACACCATCGTGCGGGCCACTCAGTTCTTCGAATTCGTTGCGGGCATTGCGGATTCGATGACCGAGGGTGACACGGTCCGGGCGCCGCATGGGGCGTTCCAGCCGATCGCCGCCGCGGATGTGGCCACGGCCGTCGCCCGCGCCGCGATCGGTGAGCCGGTCAACGGGGTGATCAACATCGCCGGACCCGAAAAGCAGGGCATGGACGACTTCATCCGGACCCGGTTCGCCGCGACCGGCGATGCCCGCGGCGTGGTGACCGATCCGGATGCGCAGTATTACGGCGCGGTGCTCGACGAGCGCATGATCGTTCCCGTCGAGGGCGAAGAAGTGACCATCTACCCCACCCGGTTCGGCGACTGGCTGGCCTCGCAGGCGCCCAGCAACGCCGAGTAACGGCTGGAGGAGGCGGTCCGATGGAGCTGATGGACCACACCGCGGTGATCACCGGCGGGACGGCGGGCATTGGACTGGAATCGGCTCGGCTGTTCGCCAGCGAAGGCGCCACCGTCATCGTCTCAGGCCGCGATCCGGCCAGGGGTGCGCACGCGGTGGAGGTCATCGGCCCGAAGGCACGGTTCATCCAGACCGATATGGCCGATATCGATTCGGTGAATTCGCTTGTGCAGCAGTGCGGTGAGGTCGACATCATCGTCAACAACGCCGGCAGCTTTCCGTCGGCGTTGACGGTGGAGCAGGGGATGTCGGCGTTCGAGACGATGTTCGACACGAACGTGCGCGGCGCGTACTTCCTGGTTGCCGGCCTGGTCCCGGGAATGCTCAACCGCGGCCGCGGCAGCATCGTCAACATCACGACCATGGCCGCCTTCAAGGGGATTCCCGGTGCGTCCGGCTACAGCGCCTCCAAGGCCGCGGTGGAATCGCTCACCCGCACCTGGGCCGCCGAATTCGGAGGGGCCGGGGTGCGGGTGAACAGCGTGGCGCCGGGGCCCACTCGCACCCCCGGGGTGGCGGCGGAATGGGGTGACGTCAACGAGGAGCTCGGGCGGGCACTGCCACTGGGGCGCACCGCCTTCCCGTCCGAGATCGCCGAAGCGGTCCTCTTCCTGAGCTCCCCTCGCTCCAGCTTCATCACCGGCTCGACCCTGCACGTCGACGGCGGCGGCGCCGCGGTTTGACCGCCGCGGCGGTCAACGTCGAGTTGTTGCGGACTTTTCGCCGGCGTTCGCTCTACGGTGGGTAGTTGCGCAACGACGAGGAGCATTCATTGCCCGGGCAACCCACCAGTGACGTAACCTTCGACCGAACCCGGCTCACCAGGCGCGGTTTCATGGCCGCGGGCATCGCCGGCGGGTTGGCGCTGACGGCGTGCAGCCAAACCAAACCCGAACCGTCGGGCAGTGCCCGGATGGCCGCCGCCGTCGATGCGGCCGAGGCCGCCCGGCCGCACAGCGGCCGGACCGTCACCGCCACCCTGACGTCCCAGCAGGTGCAGATCGACCTGGGCGGACCGGTCGTCCGCACGCTAGCCTTCGGCGATTCCATCCCCGGCCCGGTGCTCCGCGCCAGCATCGGTGACCAAGTCGTGGTGACGGTGAAAAACCGGCTCGATCATCCGACGTCGGTGCATTGGCACGGGATCGCCGTGCGCAACGACATGGACGGCGCCGAGCCCGCCACGCCCAACATCGCGGCCGGCCACGACTTCACTTACCGGTTCTCCGTGCCCAACTCGGGCACCTACTGGGCACATCCGCACACCGGCCTGGACGAGGACACCGGGCTGTACCTGCCGGTCATCGTGGACGACCCGACCGAGGGCAATTACGACGCCGAATGGATTGTCGTCCTCGACGATTGGACCGACGGCGTCGGCAAGAGCCCCCAGCAGCTCTACGCCGAACTGAGCAACCCGAACAAGTCGCCCATGCCCGCCACATCCGAGACGACCCCGACCACCACGCCGGCGAGCGAAGCGAGTACGACCGAGACCAGCCCGACGACTTCGACGAGCCCGGCGCCCGGCGGGCCCGGGCCCACGGCGGGAAGTGCCGGCAGCAGCGACCTCCTCGGTGGCGACGCCGGAGACATCACCTACCCCCACTACCTGATCAACGGCCGAATTCCCGCCTCCCCCATGACGTTCAACGCGAAGCCTGGCCAGCGGATACGGATCCGCTTCATCAACGCCGCCTCCGACACCACCTTCCGGGTCGCGCTGGCCGGCCATTCGATGACGGTGACCCACACCGACGGCTACCCCGTGGTGCCCGCTGCGGTCGACGCCCTGCTCATCGGCATGGCCGAACGCTACGACGTCCTTGTGACCGCCGCGGACGGTGTCTTCCCACTGGTCGCCGTCGCGGAGGGCAAAAACGCTCTGGCGCGGGCATTGCTGGCCACGGGGGCGGGCAGCGCGCCCGACCCGCAACTGCAGCCCGGCGAACTCACCAAGCGCGTGGGCACCGTCGAAATGTTCACCGCCACAACACCGGTCAACCTTGGGCGCCCCGACCCGAACCTCAATCTCCCGGTCGTGCTGGGCGGCAACATGATGCAGTACAACTGGACGATCAACGGGCAGCCCTTCGGCAAGACGAGCCCGCTGCGCGTGCAACAGGGCCAGCGGCCCACCATCACCTTCGACAACACCACGACGATGTACCACCCGATTCACCTGCACGGGCACACATTCCAGGTGATCAAGCCCGACGGCAGCCCGGGCGCCCGCAAGGACACCGTCATCGTGCTGCCCAAACAGAAGCTCGCCGCCGTTCTCGTTGCCGATAACCCCGGCACGTGGCTGATGCACTGCCACAACACCTATCACCAGGTCGCCGGGATGGAGACGCGCCTGGACTACGTCTTCTGACGATTCAGAGGCTGCCCAAGAATTCGGTCAGCAACCGGTTGACTACTGACGATTGCTCGATCTGCGGGCAGTGCCCGGCGTCGTCGACCACCACCGAACGGGCTCCGTCGATCTGCTTGGCGATCTGGGCCGCCCAGCCGCTGGGCAGGAGCTTGTCGTCGCCGCCCTCGACGACAAGCGTTGGCACGCCGATGCGTTCGTAGGCCCGCACGCTGGACGGGGCGGAGGACGGCGTGGCGCCGGGGCGGCGGAACCTGGCCGCGGCGATGGCCTCCCATGCCCCCGGCGCGGTGCTCGACTCGTGACGGCGCCGCACGTAGTCCTCGTCGTCGGCATAGGCGGGGTCGGAAAACAGGGCTTCGACGATGCGGCGCATGGCCGGCAACGTGGCGTCATAGTTCTGCAGCGCCTCGAAATGCTGGTTCTGCTGGATTTCGCCGCCGCCGCAGATGATCACCAGGCTCCGGACCGGCAGCAGCGGCGTCTCCGACGTGCTGTCGGTGAGCAGGTTGATGGCGCCCATCGAATTGCCGACGAAATGCGCCGAGCCGACGCCGAGCGATTCGCAAAACCGGGCGACGTGCCGGATCCGCATGCCGCGCCCGTCGACGAAGTCGATCACCTTGGCCGAACTTCCGTACCCCAGCATGTCCGGGGCCAGCACCCGGTAGCGTGCGGCGAGCGCGGAAATGTTGCGTTCCCAACCGAGTTCAGCACTCGCGCCGAACTCACCGCCGTGCAGGAGCACCACCGGCTCGCCCTCGCCGGCTTCCAGGTAACCGGTGGAAAGGCCGTCCACCGACAAGGTTTTGCGCTGAACGTCCATCATTTGATCGCGATCGGGTTGACCGGCGATCCTACTGCCCCAACGACTCTCAGCGGCGGGGCGACGAGCTGGAATTCGTAGACGCCATCGGCGGCGCAGTCCTCGGCCAGCGCGGTGAGATCCCAGTACTCGCCGAACATCATTCCCATGTCGCGCAGGCAGAGCAGATGCAGGGGCAGGAACACGCCCTCTACTCCCGAGACCAGGTCCTCGACCTGGAGGTTGTCGGCCGCGACCGCGGCGACCTCGTGGTCGTGCAGCCACGAGGCGCAACTCCAGTCCAGTCCGGAGAAGGGTTCGGTCTTGTCCCCGGTCTGCGCGAACCTCGTCCACCAGCCGGTCCGGATCAGCACGATGTCACCGCGTTCGATCCGCACGCCCTGCGCGCGCGCGGCATCGTCTAATTCTTCGGGTGTGATCGGATTCCCCTGCTCGAGAAAGACTTCCGCATTCCGGTGGCGGACCAGATCCAGCAGCACGCCTCGCGAAGTAATGCCCTTGCCGTCGACCTTGTCTATTCCGCAATGCACGGCTCCCATGCTGGTCACCGAATCCGCTCGGAAGCCGTTGTAGAGCTGCTCGTCGTAGTAGACGTGCGACAGCGCGTCCCACTGACTTGCCGCCTGTAGCGGCATGATGATCAGGTCGTCGTTGAAGCGGAACGGATTGTCGTCGCCCAGGTAACTGCTGAGCTGTTGGGCTATCGGGTTGCTCGCCCACCCCGGCCCGTACCGGGCCAGCGTCTTCGCGTCTCCGCCATCGATGGTCATGATATGGACCGGGTTGTGCCGATATTCGAAGGCGCCCTGCGGTCCTGACGCACCGAAGTCCACACCGAGTGGAAAGACCCTGCCGCGCCGGACCAGGCTTGCGGCCTGGGCGATCTTTTCGGAAGTGATGAAGTTCAGCGTGCCGAGCTCGTCGTCGTCACCCCAGCGGCCCCAGTTGCTGACATCGCGCGCAGCCCGGCGAAAGTCGGTCACACTGGCCACGAAGCACGCCCTTCCTCGAGTTCACGAGCTATCGCGGCGCCCAGGTTTCCGCCGTCTACCCATACAACCTGACCCGAAATATAACTGGCCGCACGGCTATTCAGGAAGAGCAGCACCGCCGCCTGCTCCGCCGGTTCGGACACGCGTCCCAGCGGCTTGGGGATGTCGTCGAGGAAGCCCTGGCCGTATGCCGTACGAAGCTGGTCCAGGATCGGTGTCTCGGTGACCCCCGGCCCGGTGCAGTTGATACGGATCCCCCTGCCGCCCAGCGGCGTTGCGCTGCGCATGGTGTACAGGATGATGGCCTCCTTGGACAGTTGGTAGCCGTTGCCCAGCGCTTCGCGGTGTCGATCGCACCAGTCGATCCCCTCCTGCATGGTCGCCGTGTCGAGCAATGGCGCCACCTCGCGCAGGTGCTCACGGTAGGCGGCCGCCGCGAGCGAGGACACGCTGACGATGGACGACCCTGCGGTCATCTTCGGGATGAGCGCCTCGGTGAGATGGCGTAACCCCAAGAAGTTGATCGTGACGATCAACGGCGGGTTGCCCACACCCGAAGAGACGCCGGCGATGTTGAACAGCGCATCGACCGGCCCGTCGATGGACGCCACCGCGCGATCGATCGATGCCGGATCGGCCAGGTCGACCTCGTGGAAACCGCCGATCCCGAAGTCGGGCCGGCGCTTATCCAGCCCGACGACGTCGGCCCCCAGATCGCTGAGCTGACGCACCACGTATTCCCCGATGCCCGAGGCGCATCCGGCCACCACCGCCCGGCGGCCGTCGTAGCGCCACAGCTCGTCGATTGCTCCCAAGGCTCGCCCCGACATCCTGGTAGAACTCAGGCTCTACTTCTTCTGCTGGTCCTTCGCCCGCTGCGCCGCCTGCACGCGGCCTTCGTTGATCTCCGCCATGGCTTCGGGGATCTCGCTGGCGGTGAACTTACCGCCGCGTCCGGTGGGCAGTCCACCGAACGAGTAATCCTCATCGAACTGCGGTGCGGTCGATTTCGGCCGACGCGCCTCCACCTTTTCGATGACGGGCTCGAGCCGCTTCGCCTTTTCCGCCACGGCCTTCGCATCGCGCTCGATGAATTCGGGGAGCACCTCCTTGCCCATCAACTCGATGGATTCCATGGTGCCCTCGTGGCTGCGCGGGTTGAGCAGCAGGATGATCTCGTCGACGCCGCTTTCTTCGTAGCCGCGCAGGAATTCGCGCACCGTGGCGGGAGACCCGATCGCGCCGCGGCCCGGCCCGTATGCCAGCGTCGGATCCTTGTCGACCTCTTCGAGATACCGCTGCCATACTCCGGTCCGCCCGGGTGTGTGCACCCCGGTCATGTAGTAGTGCATGATGCCGAACGAGAAGAACCCGCCGCCCTGCCCGAGCCGCTGCAACGCCTGCTCGTCGGTCTTGGCCACCATCATCGACAGGTCACCGCCGATGGCGAGGATGTTCGGGTTGATCCGCGGGGTCACCGGGACGCCGTTCTCTTCGAATTCCTTGTAGTAGCCGTTGACCCGCTCGGTCAGCGGGCCGGGCCCGGTGTAGGCGAAACTCAAGGCGCCGATGGCCTTTTGGGCCGCCATCTGCACGCTGGCCGGGCGTGTACAGGCGACCCAGACCGGCGGATGCGGCTTTTGCAGCGGCTTGGGCACGACGTTGCGCGCCGGCATCTGGACGTGCTCGCCGTGGAAGCCGGTGAACGGCTCCTCGATCATGCAGCGGATCGAGACCTCGAGGGCCTCCTCCCACTGGGCGCGCTTATCGGCGGGGTCGATGTTGAATCCGCCGAGTTCGCCGACCGACGACGATTCCCCGGTGCCGAACTCGACGCGGCCGTTGGAGAGCAGGTCAAGGGTGGCGATGCGCTCGGCGACCCGGGCGGGGTGGTTGACCACGGGCGGCAGGTGCATGATGCCGAAGCCGAGGCGAATGTTCTTGGTGCGCTGGCTGGCCGCGGCCAGGAAGATCTCCGGTGCCGTCGAGTGGCAGTACTCCTCGAGGAAGTGGTGCTCGGTCAGCCACACGGTGGAGAAGCCCGCCTTGTCGGCGGCCTCGACCTCGTCGAGGCAGTCCTGCATCATGATGTGCTCGTCGTCGGGCGCCCAGGGCCGCGGCAGGGCGAATTCGTAGAACAGCGAGATTTTCATTGCTACCTCCTATGAGTATTAACGGCTCGATTGGCTGCCTGTGCCGCAACGTGTTTCGCCGCGACATAGCCGAAGGTCATCGCGGGGCCGATGGTCGCGCCGGCGCCGGCGTAGCTGCGGCCCATCACCGGCGCGGAGGCGTTGCCCACCGCGTAGAGCCCGGGCACCACGGTGTCATCGGTCCGCAGGACGCGGGCGTGCTCGTCGGTGCGCAGGCCGCCGGAAGTCCCGAGGTCACCGAGGACGATCCGGAACGCGTAGTACGGCGGATCGCCCAGCGGATGCAAGTTCGGGTTCGGCAACGTGTGATCGCCGTAGTAGTTGTCGTACACGCTGTCGCCGCGGTTGAAGTCGTCGTCGTGGCCGTTTCGGGCGAGTTCGTTGAAGCGCCCGGCGGTTTCGGCGAGCTGGCCCGCGGGCACGCCGATCTTGGCCGCCATTTCTTCCCACGTCATGGCCTGCTTCACCACACCCGATTCCAGCCAGGCCGGAGGAATCTTGCGCCCGGTCGGTACGGGCGCGAACGGGATCTTCGGTATCGGCAGATGTCCGCCGACGACGTAGCGGTTGAACGATCGGTGGTCGGTGATCAGCCAGCACGGGATGTGGGTGACGCCGGATCTCTGGCCCTCGATCATGGCGTGGCCGAAATCCATGTACGGAGCCGCTTCGTTGATGAACCGTTTGCCGGCGCCGTTGACGATGAACTGCGCGGGCATCATCCGTTCGTTGAGCATGAATTGCATGCGGCCGTCCGGCCATTGGATCGCAGGGAACCACCAGGCTTCGTCGAGCAGGTCCGTGGCGGCGCCGACCTTTTGCGCCGCGCGGATACCGTCGCCCATCGCCGCCGGGTTGCCGAAGCTCCAGTCATGGTCCACCTCGGGCAGCAGCTCCTTGCGCCAGCCGAGGTCGTGGTCGAACCCACCCGACGCCAGGATCACACCCAGCCGCGCGCCGATCCGCTTTGACTTGCCTCCGGTTTCCACCACCGCGCCGGTCACCGCTCCGTCGGCGTCGGTGAGCAGCTCGACCATCGGGGAGTCCAGCCACAGCGGGATGCCGCGTTCCCTGAGCGCCAGCCGGAGCCGGGCCGCCAGTGACTGCCCGATCGCCGCCATCCGCTCGCCGAACACCCTGGCCCTCACCATCCTCGCGATCAGCTTGAGCAACACGGCTTTGCCGGCCCAGGATTGACGGATCCGGTAGAAGGTGCGCAACTCCTTGGGGCCCAACCAGATTCCTCTGGGCGCCAGCGCCAGCGGCTGAAGCAGCCGCTGCTCGTCGTCGCCCAGCGTGCGCAGGTCGATCGGCGGCACGTTGATGGTGCTGCCGAGTTCGGAGCCGCCCGGGAGCTCGGGGTAGTAGTCGGCATACCCGGGCTTCCAGACGAATTCGAACCAGCCGGACAGTTGCTCCAGGAATTGGAGCATCTGCGGTGCCGTCTCGACGTATTGGCGAATGCGCGCCTCGCTGACCAGGCCGTCGGTGATCAGCTTGAGGTATCCCACCACGCCCTCGGGCTCGGGCGCGTAGCCCTCCCTGCGCTGGGCGGGCGCGCCCGGAACCCAGATGCCGCCGCCCGACAACGCGGTCGAACCGCCGAAGTGGGAGGACTTTTCGACCACCAGGGCGTCGAGCCCGGAGGCCTGGGCGGTCAGGGCGGCCGTCATGCCTCCCCCGCCCGACCCGACGATGAGTACGTCGACAACGTGATCGAAATCGTCCACTGCGTCCGTCATTTCGGAAGTGCCGTTCTGATGGCGAAACCGGCGATCAGCTCGGGGGCGGGCTTGTAAAAGCGTCCCGTGGTTTCGTAGGGTCCCGCGGCCTCCAGCGCCGCGAAAGCCGCTACCCAGGTGCGGATTTCCTGCGCGGAGCTGCCGCCCTCATGGGCCACGAACGCGTTCGACCACTGATCCAGTTCGCTGAGCCATCCGCCGTCGATGATCTCCAGGAATCGGTGGTCCCACGCCGGGTTGAGGGGTTGCAGGTCACTGTCGCCGGCGGCGAAGCTCTTGGCCGCATCGACGACGGCCGCCTGCCGTGCCTGGCGCTGCTCGGAGGTCATCGGTCGCCCGTGCACGATGCGCTCCAGCACGGGTGGGCCCGCGGTGGCCAGCGTCGGCACGGGCGGACTGTGGGAGAGCCCACCCGAGCCCAGCACCAGGACGCGCTTGTCCAGGGTGGCGAGATAGCCACCGACGGCGGCGCCGAGCGCTCGGCAACGGTGCATCGGGCCCAGCGGCACCCCGATCGCGTTGACGAAGATCGGGATCACGGGACGCGAGATGGCGTCGCCGAACAGCTTTTCGAGCGGCTGGACCGTGCCGTGATCCACGTCCATGCTGGCCGACACCGCGATGTCGACACCCGCGTCGAGGATGGCCCGTGCGCAGTCGCCGGCGAGGTCCTCCGGCACGTCCAGTGGGCCGGCGTGGGTGCCGTAGTCCCCGACTCCGGTGGCGCTCATGCCAATACAGAACGGCGGCATCACCTTGTAGAAGAACCCGTTGTAGTGATCCGGCGAAAAGGTGACGACGAGTTCGGGATCGAAATCCTCGACAAATCCTCGCGCCTCGGCGATCGCGCCCTCGATGTCGTCAAGCAGGTCCCGCGACGGCCCCGGAAGACTCAGGAGCGGGCTGTGCGACATACAGCACAGAGCCAGTGCCACTTTGCAAATCACCCCCTTGCGGCGTCAGGGTCAGCGCGTCAAGGAGCGCGGCGCTCAGGTCGGGAGTGCGCTGAGCGATGCAGGCGCCCGCGATGCATCGGTCGGGGCGCAGGAACAACACCGAATCGGAATGGGTGTCGAACCACGCTTTGAGGTCACCACGCCGATCGCCGACGATCACGACGTCGGGGTCATCGTGCCCGGTCCAGTGCAACTGCGTCACCGGCCGCAGCGCAAAGAAGCGCGCGCCCAGCGCTTTCCAGCTTGCGAAGGCGGCTTCGCCGAGGAGTGTGCGGGGGTTGTTGTTCCAGCACAGCACCGCGAACCAGGTGCCCAGCACGTCGTCGAGCAGCACGTCCTGCCGGTCTCGGGTGTCGACTCGCGGCTGGATGAACAGCGTCCCGACCGGCGAATCACTGCGGCCAGACTCGGCGTGCACGACGGCGCCGTGCTCGTAGCGCGGCATGGGCTTGAACCGCATTTCCAGCACATATCGCTTGAGCGACGGCACGATTGACGCCGACCGCACGAGCAGGTCGCGCGCGCCGGCCACCCGTCGGTTGGTCGGCGAGATCACGCGGCCCACCATGGTGGACAGGTCGATCATCGCGCGCGCATGCTTGCGGCGCTCCACGTCGTAGGTGTCCAGCAGCTTGTCGTCAGCGCGGCCGCTCACCACCGCCGCGAGCTTCCAGCCCAGGTTGGCGGCGTCGCGAATCCCGCTGTTGTAGCCCTGCCCCTGCCACACCGGCATCAAGTGCGCGGCGTCGCCGGCCAGCAGCAGCCGGCCCCGGCGGAAAGCGCCGGCGATCCGCGAGTGGTGCGTGTAGACGCGGCGCCGGATCACGTCGACCCGGTCGGGGTGGGGCACCATCCGGGCCAGCATCTGTTGCAGGAAGGCCGGGTCTTCCGCCTGTTCGTCGGTCTCGTCGGCGTGAATCATGAACTCGAAGCGGCGAATACCGTGGGCGATCGAGATCGAGGCGTACGGGCGCTCGGGGTCGGCGCCGACCTCGCTGTTGGGGTGCCCGAGCGGGTCGTTGGCGATGTCGACCACCAGCCACCGCGTCGAGGACGTCGTCCCGTCGAACGACACCCCCATCACGCGGCGGGTCATGCTGCGACCGCCGTCGCACCCGACGACGTACCGTGCCCGCAGTCTCGTTGTGTCGCCGTTGTTCTCGACGCCGCCGCCGAGCTCGACGGTGACCCCGTCGGCGTCTTCCCGGCAGCCCGCCATCGGGCTGCCCCACCGGACCTGGACGTGGTCGAATCGGTCCAGGCCGGCCAGCAGCTCGGCATCGACGAGCGGTTGCACGAACCCATTTCGCTTCGGCCAACCGAAACGCGCGTCGGGCGGGGCCATTTCGGCAAGCACGCGGCGCTTGGCGTCCATGAAGCGCAGGATCTGGTTGGGCACCGTGTGCGGCAGCACCCGGTCGGCAAGGCCGATCGACTGGAAGGTGCGCAGCGCCTCGTCGTCGAGACCGACCCCGCGCGGGTAGTCGATGAGGGTGTCCCGCTCTTCGACCACCACCGCGCGGATCCCTTGCAGGCCAAGGATGTTGGCCAGAGTCAGCCCGACCGGGCCCGCCCCGACGACGAGGACGTCGGTCTCGGTGTCAGGTGTCTCTTGCCCCGGAGTCGCCATCAGCGACCCAGCAGGAAATCGAGATGCAGGCGGTTGAAGGTCTTGGCGTCCTCGTACTGCGGCCAGTGACCGCATCCGGGCATCACCTCGAAGCGCGCGCCGGGGATCATCGACGCGATGCGCCGGCCTTCGCTGACGTCGGCGGTAGGGTCGTCGCTGGTCCACAGCACCAGCGTCGGGGCGATGATCGAGCCGTACTCGGCCGGACCGAGGATGTTGCGTGCCCGAATCTCGGGATCCTGCAACGCCATGATGTCGCGCATGGCGGAGACGAATCCCGGTTGGCGATAGACGCGTTGGCGGCTGGCGACCAGGTCGTCGTAGTCCTGGGACTTGTCGGCCATCAACCATTTGATCCGCGCCTGCACCGTTTCCCAGGTGGGGTCCTCGGCGGCCGCCATGGACAGGGTGATGATCCGCTGCATCACGGCGGGGTCGGCCTGCGAGCCGCCAGCGGTGTTGAGCACCAGGCGGTCGACCACGTCGGGGTGGTCGACGGCGGCGCGCGCGGCCACCCAGCCGCCCAGGGATTCGCCGCTGATGCACGCCCGATCGACACCGATGGTGCGCAGCACGGCCATCAGGTGCTCGACGTAGTGGTGGACCTCCAGTGGGTGGCCCGGCTTGTCGGTGTAGCCGTGACCCAGCATGTCGATCGACCAGGTCCAGAAATGATCCGCATGGGCGGCCAGGTTGCGCACGTAGGCCTCGGCGTGACCGCCGGATCCGTGCAGCAGAATCAGCACCGGCTTGCCGGGGTCCCCGGCCCGCAGGTAGCGGGTCCGTATTCCTCCGGCGTCGAGGTAGCCCTGCTCAAACGCGACGCCCTGGAGATCGCTCCAGATGCTCTCGAACTCCGCCACGGTCCTGTCCGACCTCCAGATCGGGGAAATCTCGTTCTCGTTTTCGACGTACTTCGTGTGCTAATATCGCACACTAATGTGCGTTATATATAGAGCTTCGCTCTCGCTGGAAGGTCTGTCAAGGCTGTGACTGGTTCCGGTACCGGGTCGCAAACCCTGGCCAGGGGCCTCACCGCCCTGCAGATGGTGGCCGATTCCCCCGCCGGGCTCACCGTGCAGCAGCTCGCCGATCAGGTCGGGGTGCACCGCACGATCGCCTACCGGTTGCTGACGACGCTGGCGGAGTTTCGGCTGGTGGCCAAAGGTGAGGACGGGCGTTACCGCCCCGCGGCCGGTCTCGCCGTGCTGGGCGCGTCGTTCGACCGCAACGTGCGCCAGCTGAGTCTGCCGACGTTGCGCGCGCTGGCCGACGACCTCGGCACGACGGTGTCGTTGCTCATCGCCGAGGGCGACCAGCAGGTGGCGATCGCGGTCATCGTGCCCAGCCACGTCGCCTACCAGCTCTCCTTTCACGAGGGCAGTCGGTACCCGCTCGACCGCGGCGCCGCCGGGATCGCCTTGCTCGCGTGCATGCCACCGCGCCCGGGCGAGCGGGAGCTGGTGGCGCGGGCGCGCGAGCGCGGATGGGTGACGACCTACGGCGAGATCGAACCGAATACCTACGGGCTGGCCGTGGGGGTGCGCCGCCCGGCGCCGTCCCCACCGACGTGCATCAACCTCATCTCGCACCGAGAAGACGTGGTGATGCGCGGGAAAGACGCGGTCGTCAAAGCCGCCAAGGAGTTGTCGGAGCTACTGAGCTAGCCGTTGAGCTGAAGGGATAGCAGTCCATGTCATGGGACCACGAGATCGACGTCGTCGTGCTCGGCAGTGGCGGCGCGGGGCTCACCGCCGCACTGACCGCGGTCGTGGCGGGCGCGTCGGTGGAGGTTTACGAAAAGGCCGCGACGGTCGGCGGGACCACCGCCGTGTCGGGCGGCATCGTGTGGATCCCCGCCCATAACCGTTCTCCCGACGGCGAATTGACGCCCGCCGACGCGTTGCAATACCTGCGCGCCCAGTCGCTCGGCTCGATGGACGACGAGCTGGTCGAGACGTTCGTGCGCACGGGTCCGGCGATGCTCGACTTCATCGAGGCGCACAGCGGCCTGCAGTTCGAGATCGCGACCGGCTTCCCCGACTATCGGCCGGAGTTGCCGGGCGGACAACCGACGGGCGGCCGATCGCTGAGCGCGGCCCCGTTCGATCTCGCGCAGCTGGGCGAATGGGCAACGCGGATCACGTCTTTCCCGGCCGACTGGTCCAACGTGGGTTTCGATGCCGAGACCAGGGCACGCCTGCACGCGGCGATCGACGAACGGACCGGCCACCTGTGTGTCGCCGGCACGGCGCTGATCGCGGGTCTGCTGAAGGGCCTGCTGGATGCCGGGGTGACCCCCCATACCAATGCGCGGGCCGAGGAACTCATTGCCGACGGTTCAGAGGTGACCGGGGTGCGCGTCGCCCTGCCGGAACGGACGATCAGAGTTCGCGCGCGACGCGGGGTCATCCTGGGCACCGGCGGCTTCGAGTGGGATCCGGCTCTGACACAAGCCTTTCTGCGCGGCCCCATGCACGGCGCGGTCTCTCCACCCAACAACACCGGCGACGGGCTGCGCATGGCCATGGCCCACGGGGCCGACCTGGCCAACATGGGCGAGGCGTGGTGGGTGCCGATCGTCCAGATCCCGGGCGACACCATCGAAGGCAAGCCACGCAGCCGCAGCGTGCGTCTGGAAAGAACGCGACCGCGCAGCATCATCGTCAATTCCGCGGGGCAGCGCTTCGTCAACGAAGCGTGCGACTACAACTCGATGGCCGGCGCGTTCCATTATCTGGATCCTCGCGGCGGGTACGTCAACGATCGCGGATGGATGGTGTTCGACTCGGTTCATCTGCAGCGCTACGGATTTCTTGGTGTGGAGCCGGGACAGCCCGTCCCGGATTGGTTCTGCGAGTCGGCGGACCTGGCCGAGTTGGCCGCCAAGACCGGCATCGACCCCGGTGGATTGGCTCGCACCGTCGAGAGCTGGAACCGTCACGTGGCCGACGGGGAAGACCCCGACTTCGGGCGTGGTTCCAGCGCCTACGACGGCTACTGGGGTGACGACAGCGCGACGACGCAGGCCGGCAAGACGCTGGGACCGATCGACACCGCCCCGTACTACGCGGTGCCGGTGAGCATCGGTGCGATGGGCACCAAGGGTGGCCCGCGCACCGATCACGACGCCCGCGTCCTGCACGTCGGTGGCGAGCCGATACCGGGGCTTTTCGCCGCCGGCAACGCGATGGGCGGAGTGACCGGGCGAGCCTACGGGGGCGCGGGCGGAACACTGAGTCCGGCAATGGTTTTCGGCTACCGTGCGGGTCACGCGGCCGCGACCGGAAAGTCCGTCGACCTTAAATAGCGTTTTGGCGCCGAAAGTGGGCTCTAGGTACGAAAGCCGCCGCGGGTTCGTTCACAAGCCCCACGCTCGGCGTTACTGGGGGATCGCTCGTCGTAGCCCAGCTCGTCGCTGACCATGCTGCGCGGCGCGTTTACGGGCGGCCGCGGACAACAGTTGTGTCACGAGCGGATGAGGTTCCTCGACGGTGGAGCGACTCTGCGGAACGAACAACGTGGCGATGTAGTACGGGTGGTCCGCTAACTCCAGGACGCGAGCTTCCTCGTGGTCGTCGACTCCGGTGACGCGCAATCCGGCTGCTTCCAGCGCTGGTCGATAGGTTTCATTCAATCCGAAGTTGCAATAGTAATTTTCATAAATCCGTCGCTTCCCATAGCACTGCGCAGCCAGTGATCCAGGCTGGAGGTTGACCGGCATGGTTCGGCCCGCCAGGGAACACGTCAATGAAGAGATGAACAACACCGATCCGTACGGATCGTATTCGGCGTGCTCCGCATCTTTGAAGCCGAGGACATTGCGGGCAAATTCAAGAACGATGTGCTGGTATCCGCCACAGGTACCCAACGTTGGCACATGGTTTTCGCGCCCAAAACGTAAAGCAGCAAGGGCTCCGCGCAAACTGCGGTATGGACTACCGGGAGCACACCACAGCGCATCGGCGGCAACGATCGGCCGGAGGTCGGCTTCCAGCGATTCGGTTGCCAGCCATGTAATCGAGGCGTGCAGACCCAGCAATGTCGCTGAGTGGCTTATCGCCCTGTTGGTCGCGATATGAGGACCATAGGAACTGTCGAAGTCGCCAACCACCGTAATGCTTAACGGCTCGGTCATTGGGGCTCTTTCGTTCGAAGGCCCTCCCAGCGTGGCAGCTTGCCTCGCTACACACCAATCCTTTTTGGTACGAGATTCGAAACGTAACCCACGGTGATGCTGGCGCAATCGGCCCTACCTGCGTCATCCTGAGCTGATGGTGGCCTACGACCGGATCGGTGCTACCTATCGCAGCACCCGCCGGCCCGACCCGCGGATCGCTTCGCAGGTGCGCGACGCGCTCGCCACGATGGGCACCGTCGTCAACGTCGGGGCGGGAACCGGTTCATACGAGCCGGGCCAGACCGTCGCCGCGATCGAGCCCAGCATGGTGATGATCGCCCAGCGCCCTCCCGGCTCGGCTCAGTGTGTCCAGGCCGTGGCGGAGGCATTGCCCCTGCGGGACAAGTGCGTTGACGCCGCAATGGCGTTGTTGACCGTGCATCATTGGGGCGATCTCTCCGCCGGGATCGCCGAGCTGCGCCGGGTCAGCCGCCACCGAATCGTGATATTCACCTGGGATCAAGCAGTGATCGACGACTTCTGGTTGCTGCGTGAGTATCTGCCCGACGCCGCTCGCATCAATAAGGCGCTGCACGTACCGATTGAACGACTGGTGGAGCTGCTGGGCAGCGCGCAGGTGCACACCGTACCGATACCGCATGACTGCACCGACGGATTCGGCGCCGCCTTTTGGCGCCGGCCCGAGGCCTACCTCGACGCCACCGTCCGCGCCGGCATCTCGATGCTGGCCTACGCCGATGAAGGCGCCTTGGCCGACGGGCTGGGCCGGCTCGCGGCCGACCTGCGCTCGAGACGATGGCAACGACGACACGCGGAACTCCTTGAACAACAACAGCTCGACGCCGGCTACCGCCTGCTCATCAGCGATTGCGGCTAAGGATCAATAGGAGAGCCTCGGCGGTGCTAGCGGCGGCGATAGCGCAAGCCAAACAGATTTCATGCCAACCAGACTGGTGCCCGCGTGACTGGTGTGACCGACGAAGCGGGTCCACCGGATGGCGCGAGCGCCGTCAGTCCTTCAGCGGCACTTCGACGCAGACGTGCGTGCCCACCGGGACATCGAAAAAGACCGTTGCTCCCCCGGCGGCCTCCACCCTGGCGCGGTGTGACGCCAGGCCGATGTGCCCCTCCCCCAGGCGATGCGTGACGGTCTCGGGGCTGAACCCGACGCCGTCGTCGACCACATGCAAAACGCAGGTCCCATCGGTGATCCCGAGCCTGACCGACGCGTTGCGCGCCGCGGAATGTCGCACGACGTTGGACAGCAACTCACGCACCATCGCGAACACCACGGGATCGATGGCATTGCGCGCCGAATAGTCGATGTCCGTGGCGATCTCGATGCCCGAACGCTCGGCGGTGAACTCCGCAAGCTGCTGGACCGCGGCGCCGAGCCCGACCTGCTCGAGAACCGCCGGATGGAGCTCAAACGTGGCCTGCCGCAACCGTTCCGAGGCCTGCTGCAGTCCGGCCGATGCCCGCACGATGCGCTCATCGCCCGGGAATGCGGTATCCAGTTCGTCCAGCTCTTGGCGCACCGCCAGGATGTCTTGCAGCGGTCCGTCGTGAATGAACTCCGAGATCCGGCGCGCCGCCTCGTCCGAGGCGGTCATCGTCTGGGCAAGCAGTTCCTCCCGTAAGGCGCTCAGCCCGGCCACCGAGCGCGTATGCCGCTCCTCGATCCGCACCACCAGGAAGGCCGCGCAGCACAGGAACGCATAGAGCAGGAACCGAAATCCCGCCTCCGGCAATCGGACCGCGCTCGTCATCACCGGATCTTGCAGCACGGCGATCGCGAACCCGAGCATGGAGAAGATGAGCACCACCGCCGCGCGGCGCGAAGAGACATCGAGCCCCAGCAGGACCGGCAACATGGCCATGATCAGCAGCGGGTAGACCCCGTCGGTGGACAGCAGCTGAAAGACCGTCAGCGCGACGATGTCGATGACGGTGAACGCGAACGGCTCCAGTCGCCCGATCGCTACCAATCGGCCCATCCCGATCCATCGCCGGAAAGGCGCGAAGGCCAACGCCGCGGCGCAGGCCGCGACGCACGCGTACAGGACGATCAGCACGGTTTCTTGCGGCCACTCGTGCCGGTCGGTGCCGATGATCATGGCCGCGACCATCAGTCCCACGACACCGATCCGAAGCACCGAGCCGATTCGATACGAGCGCAATTGATGAATCGTGCGCACCCGTTCCAGTTCCGCGTCACCGGCCCCTGCCACCCGATCACCGTACTCATCAAGGCACGCCGCCTCGGGGCAAACTGAAAAATGACTCATCGGCCGACACAGAAAAGGCGAACGCCGTTGCTTGGCAAACCGCTACACTGTCGGCCATGGTTGGCGCGACTGCCCCCGAAACGGTGCGGGTGGTCGTGGCCGATGACCATCCGCTCTTTCGTGAGGGCGTGGTGCGCGCACTGTCGTCGAGCGGCTCGGTCAACGTCGTCGCCGAGGCGGAAGACGGCTCTGCGGCACTGGAATTGATCAAGGTGCACGAACCCGACGTCGCGCTGCTCGACTACCGGATGCCGGGCATGGACGGCGCGCAAGTGGCGGCGGCAGTGCGAACCCAGGGTTTGGCCACCCGAGTGTTGCTGATCTCGGCGCACGACGAGTCGGCGATCGTGTATCAGGCGCTGCAGCCGGGGGGCCGCCGGGTTCGTGCTGAAGGACTCGACGCGCGGCGAGATCGTCAAAGCCGTCCTCGACTGCGCGCAGGGCCGCGACGTCGTGGCCCCCGCACTCGTCGGCGGCCTCGCCGCGGAAATCCGCCAGCGCGCGGAACCGTCGGCGCCCGTGCTGAGTGCGCGAGAGCGCGAGGTGCTCAACCGAATCGCGCGCGGTCAAAGCATCCCGACGATCGCGGGCGAGCTCTACGTGGCCCCGTCGACGGTCAAAACGCATGTGCAGCGCCTCTACGAGAAGCTCGGCGTCAGCGATCGCGCGGCCGCGGTCGCCGAGGCGATGCGACAAGGTCTGCTCAACTAGCCGCCGACCAGGGGTTTGGCGCCCGCTCAGCCTCGGCCCCCACCAACGCTTTTGCGGACGCGATCGCCTCGGCCACCAGGTGGCGGGCGCCGCGTTCCACCTCGTAGAGCCGGTCGGCGTCGACGCCCTCGGCAATCAGCTGCCGTCGCGCAAACACCAGCGGATCCATCGCCACGGGGTGGTTGGTCCGGTAGGTGATCGCCTCGACGAGGGTGGGCCCGCCGCCGGCACTCGCTCGTTGCACCGCTTCGGCGACCGAGGCGCTCACGGCGACGACGTCCCTGCCGTCGACCGACCGCATGGGCATCCCGTCGGTCTCATAGGCGCGGCGGCGCGCATCGGGCCCGCCACGGATGTTCTCCACGACGAACACCACCGGCAGCCGCCAGGTCACGGCGATCTTTGCGGCCGTGGTGAATTCGACGGAGTGCGCGTCACGACCGCCGACGACACACAGCGTGACCTTGCCTTCGCCGGTCATCCGCTGCGCATTGGCGTCGCCGAGGGCGAACAGGGTCGATTGCCCCAGAACGCTTTCGTTGGCCAGCGCTTGCTTCCAATCGGCAGGGCCGGGTTTGCGCGACGCGCCGCGGGCTTTGCCGATCGTCTCGGCGATGACCGGACCCAGTGGCAGGGCCAGGCCGACGTGCTGGGCGTGCCGGATATGCGGCGCGGTGGCATTGACGATGTCACCGGGGCGAAGCGCCGCAGCCGTGCCGACGGCCACCGCCTCTTGCCCGAATTCCATCCGCACGGCCTCGTCGACCAGGCCGTCGCCGCGTGCCTCTTCCAGCGCCATGTCGAGCAGCCGCAAGACCCACATCCGGCGATACGGCTCCAGCCGGTCGTCGTGCCCAGACACTGTCGGCAGCGCAGCTGTGTGAGTCATGTGCCGGACCTCCTCCGTCTCAAGCGATCTGCTCGACGCTCAACGTAGGACGGTCGCGCGCGGCATACCTCCGCCGATCGGTCCGCAAAGGTGATGAATGCCCGTTCCCCCGATTGGGGGACAAACGGGTCGTCAGTCCGCCTGAGGTGTGCGCGGCGCGAGCAGCCGGTCGGCCGCCGTGTAGGGGTCCTGATCGCCGTCGACGACGGCCTCGGCGAGCCGGTCGAGGTCAGGTTGGGTCCGCAGCCGGGTCTGGGCCAGCGACAGGATCTGTGCACGGGCGCGGGCCAGCCGGCGGGCGCGGCTGTCGGTGCGGCGGTGGTCCTCGATGACGCCCATGAGCTCGTCGATGCCCTCGCCCTTGGCGGCGATCAACGACACGATCGGGGCGCTGGTCTCGGCCCGAAGGTCTCGGACCGTCTGCTTGGCGCCGTCCCGGTCCGCCTTGTTGACCGCCACGATGTCGGCGACCTCCAGCACCCCGGCCTTGGCGGCCTGGACGGCGTCGCCCGCACCGGGATTGAGAATGACGACGGTCGGGTCGGCGACGGCGGCGATCTCGATCTCGGACTGCCCCACCCCGACGGTCTCGAGCAGGACGACGTCGTAGCCGATCGCCCCCACCAGGCGGATGGCCGCCGGAACCGCGGCCGCCAGCCCGCCGAGATGGCCCCGGGTCGCCACCGAGCGGATGAGGACGTCGGAGTCGTTGATATGCGCGGCCATTCGAATGCGATCCCCCAGGAGCGCGCCGCCGCTGAACGGGGACGACGGGTCCACGGCCAGCACCGCCACCCGGCAACCCCGCGCGCGGTAGGCGCCGACCAGGGCGGCGACCGTCGTCGACTTGCCCGCGCCCGGCGGCCCGGTGATGCCGATGACGGGCCCCACGCGCTCGGGCGCGGGGCCGATCGCCGCCAGGACCTCGTCGCGCTGCTCCCCCTCGACGAGGCTGAGCAGCCGTCCCGCCGCGCGGGGAGATCCGTTGCGCGCGCGGTCGATCAGCTCAGCGATGATCATGTACGCATTATGGAGCCGCGACCTCGATCACCGTCGCCGAGCCCATCCCGCCGCCGGCGCACATCGCCGCGACGCCGATCCCGCCGCCGCGGCGGCGCAATTCGTGCACCAGTGTGACGAGCATCCGGGCTCCGGTCGCCGCGACGGGATGCCCCAGCGAGCAGCCACTGCCGCTGACGTTGACCTTTTCGGGGTCAAGGTCGAGGAGCTTGATGGTGGCCACGCACATCGCCGCGAAGGCCTCGTTGATTTCAAACAGGTTCACGTCTGCGACCGAAAGGCCAGCGCGGCCAAGAGCTTTCGGGATCGCCTCGACCGGCGCCAAACCGGTGATCGCCGGGTCGACGCCGACCGACGCCCAGGACCGGATGGTGGCCAGCGCCGGCAGCCCGAGTCGGTCGCTGGCGATCGTCAACGCCGCGGCTCCGTCGTTGGCGCCGCAGGCGTTGCCCGCGGTGATGGAAAAGCCCTCGATTTCGGGGTGCAGCGGCTTGAGCGCGGCCAGCTTCTCCATGCTGGTGTCGCGTCGCGGGTGTTCGTCGACCGAGAACAACCCGTGTGGGGTGTCGATGGGGACGATCTCCTCTTTGAAGCGGCCTTCGTCGATGGCGGCGATGGCGTTGCGGTGCGAGCGCAGCGCCCAGGCGTCCATCTCCTCGCGGGTCACGCCGGCCTTGACGGCGGCGTTCCAGCCGACGGTGATCGACATGTCCATGTTGGGCGCGTCGGGGCGGTCCGGGTGGGTCGGCGGGAACCAGTCGACCCAGTCGCCGTCCACCTGCATCCGGGACCGCGGCGACGTGGATGCCGAGTTCACGCCGCCGGCGATGACGAGTTGGTCCATTCCCGCGCGCACGCTCGCCGCCGCGCTCTGCACGGCCGCCTGGCCCGCCGCGCAGTGGCGATTGTTGGCCAAGCCGGGCACCTGGGTCAGGCCCGCGGTGAGGGCCGCGTGGCGCGCCAGCACACCGCCGCCGTAGAGGCCTTCGCCCAGGATCACGTCGTCGACCTGCGCCGGGTCGAGATCCGCTGCCGCTTCGGTGACGACGTGGTGCGCCAGATCGAACGCGCTGGTGTCGCGCAGGGTCCCCTTGCGGGCCGTGCCGATGGGGGTGCGCAGGGCGGACACGATGACGGCTTCAGGCACGGGTCTTCTCCAGTTCGGCCGGTGGGTGCGCGGCGGTGAAAGCCACGCGCGCAATCACGAGAATACTATTCTCTCAACACGAGAGTACGCGTTGCAACAAGCGGCCGAAGACCGATCAGTTGGTGCGGTCGGACCATCCCGGCGGGAGGCGGTCGGGGCCGGTGTCGATGACGCTCTCGTCGTCGGTTCCGACGTATTCGAACAGGGTGATGTAGGCGAATTCGGGGACTTCGTAGATCGGGTAGGTCGGGCCTTGATCTCGGTAGGCCCGCATCTCATCAAGGTGTTCGTTCTGGTAACAGACAGTGCGCTCGCCGTGCACGCGGATCCACTGGGGGAAGAAGATGACGCCGTGGATGCGCCGCTTGGACGGCAGAACGTTGACCGCCACACAGGTTCCGGTGGGTTCGGTCCAGGAGATCTTGAAACTGTCGTCGTCGAGCTGGACGAGGTTGACCTCCTGGCCCTTGACCCAGCGGCCACCGACATGCCCGGAGTGGATGCGGTAGTCGATTGTGGTGGCGTTCTTGACGTACATCTCGTACTGCCATCCGTTGGCGTAGGTGTAGATGAAGCGGTGCCCGACGATTCCCGAAAAGTCTTGCGGTGGAATCGGGTTTGCGACGCTGGTCATTGCCGTTCCTCCTGTGTGGGTCTCGGCCGTGCTGGCTGCCACGGTGACGATCCTGCCAGGGACGCCGCGCCGCTCATACAGCAGGTTTACACCGATGCGCCCGCCTGCGTGAGCGGCGGTCCTGCGGAAAGCGCGCAGGTCTGCGATGGTGGATAAATGGTTGAGGGAACGATCGCGGTCCCGGGCGGCGAAGTGTGGTTCGAACGGACCGACGGCGGCGCGGGTCTGCCGCTGCTCGTCATACACGGCGGCCCCGGCCTACCGCACGGCTACCTGCGGTCGCTGGGACGCTTGGCCACGCAGCGCGAAGTCATCTTCTGGGATCAGCTGGGTTGCGGGAAATCCAAATGCCCGCCCAACCACAAGCTTTGGACGATGGATCGCTCGGTGGCCGAGGTGGACGCCATAGTGCGGGCTCTGGGGCTGGACCGTTTCCATCTCTTCGGCAATTCCTGGGGTGGGATGCTGGCCCAGCAGTACATGCTCGACGCGACGCCCTCGGGCGTCGCCAGCCTCACCATCTCGAACAGCATCGCGTCCATTCCGGAGTTCGCGAAGATGGTGGCGCGCTTGAAGTCCGAGCTGGATCCGGCCACCCAGGCGGCCATCGACCGGCATGAAGCCGCCGGCACCACCTATGCGCCCGAATACCAGGCCGCGATACGCACCTGGAACGAAACCTACCTTTGCCGGGTGCGACCCTGGCCACGTGAGCTCGAGGACGCGTTCAGAGGCATGGGTGCGGAAATCTTCGAGACGATGTTCGGCCCCAGCGATTTTCACATCGTCGGGACGATCCGGGATTGGGACGTGTTCGAGCGCCTGCCCGAAATCTCCTCGCCCACAATGCTGCTCGCGGGCCGCTACGACGAATGCGCGCCGGAACACATGTTTGCGATGCACCAGCGCATAGCGGGATCCCGGTTCGAGCTGTTCGAGTCGAGCGCCCACATGCCGTTCATCGAAGAGCCGGACAGGTTCGACGCGGTGATGCGTGACTTCCTGCGCCGCCACGACGCCTGAGGCCACCGCGGGCCGACAGCCTCAGTTTTTCTTGGCCGCGTTGAATTTCGCGACGTTGGCCCGGAAGTCCTCGGTGACAAAGGACTGGCTCTCGGCCGATAGCGCGTAGTCCAGGCTGGCCAGCACGGCGCGCTCCAGGTGGATGTTGAGCACCCGCTTGGTGCTCTCCACCGCCTGCTGGGGCAGTTCCAGAATCTTTTTCGCACAGGCGATAGCCTCCGAGACCGGGTCGGCCACCACGTGGTTGGCCAGCCCGAGTTCGACGGCGCGCGGCGCCTTGATGCGGGTTCCGGTCAGCGCGAACTCCTTGGCCAGCAGCAGGCTGATGTGCAGCGGCCAGGTCAGCGGGCCGCCGTCGGCGGCCACCAGCCCCACCTGCACGTGCGGGTCGGCCAGATAGGCATCCTCGGCGATGTACACGATGTCGCTGAGCGCGACCAGGCTGCAGCCCAGCCCGACGGCCGGGCCATTGACGGCCGCCACCACGGGAATTCGGCACCGTGCCATGCCCAGCACGATCTCGCGCCCGTCCCGGATGGTTTTCGCGCGCAGCTCGGCGTCGTTCGCCAGCTCTTCCAGGTACGTGAAATCGCCGCCGGCCGAGAATGCCCTGCCGGCGCCGGTGATGACCGCGGCGCGGGCGGTGGGGTCGTCGGTCAACCGCTGCCACAGCCGCGCGAGCCCGACGTGCAGGTTGTCGTTGACCGAGTTGAGCGACTCCGGCCGGTTGAGGGTGATGATGCGCAGCGCGCCGTCGGCCTGGACATCGATTTCGGTAGGCATGTCGTACACGTCAGACTCCTTCGATGATCGTGACCCGCTTCACCCGGGCTTCGCCCGCGTTCGCGATCACTCCTACAATCCCAAGATTCGTGAGGCGATGATGTTCTTCTGTATTTGTGATGTCCCGCCCATGACGCTCTGCGCCCGGCTGTACAGGTAGGCGCTGAGCAGATCGGGATCACGCGTGCCCGCGACGGCCAGGGCGGCGTGCCCGACGGATTGTTCCACCCAGGTCATCAGCAGCTTGTCCAGCGAGCCTTCCGAGCCGTGCGAAACCCCGTCGAGCTGTTCGGACAACCGCCGCCGCACGTGATGGGTCAGCATGTCCGACTGGACCGCGGCCCACGCCAGCTCCTCGGGCACATCACCGTCGTTCCGCGACAACAACTCTCGGACGAGCTTGCCGTAGCGGGCGGCGTATCCCAGTGTGGAGGGCTCGCGTTCGTGCCCGACGACGGTCATGGCCACCGCCCAGCCGTCCCCGGGAGCACCGACCATCCGGTCCGCCGGGACCGTGGCATCGTCGAAGAACACCTGGCCGAATTCGTTGGTCACGCCGTTGATCATCTGCAGCGGGCGCTGTTGCACGCCAGGCTGTTTCATCTCCAGGACGAACGCCGACAGGCCGCGGTGACGCTTGGCCGCGGGATCGGTGCGCGCGAGCAGCAGGCACCAGTCGGCCACGTCGGAATAGCTGGTCCAGATCTTGTGCCCGTTCACCACGTACTTGTCGCCCTCGAGGCGGGCGGTGGTGGTCAGCGAGGCCAGATCCGAACCGGCGCCCGGCTCGCTGAAGCCCTGGCACCACCGCTCGCTGCCGTTGATGATGCCGGGCAGGAAGCGCTTGCGCACCTCGTCGTTGGCGTGCTCGCCGATGCCGTACACCAGATAGCCGACGCTGGGCCGCGGCGGTGCGCCCGCACGCACCAGCTCCTCGTCGACGATGACGTCGTAGACCGGCGCCAGGTCCTGCCCGCCCCACTCGCGGGGCCAGGACAGGCCGAAAAAGCCGTTGTCGTACAGGGCGCGATGCCAGTCGGCCATGCGCGCCCAATACTCGTCCCCGGTGCCGGAGAACTCCTTGGCGTGCGCGGAAAGCCAGGTGCGCAGCCGCTCTCGGAAGGCGGCCTCGTCGGGTGAGTCACGAAAGTCCAAGATCGATCTCCTTCAACGCGACCGGCCACAGCTCGGTCGAGGTCAGGGCGCGGCGCAGGTAGACGTGCGCCACGCATTCCCAGGTGTTGCCGATGCCGCCGTGCACCTGAATGGCCGTCTCACAGACGGTTCGGGTGGCGCGCGCGCAATAGACCTTGGCGATCTGGGCGGCCCGAATGGCTTCGGCGGGTGCCAACTCGTCGACGGCCCACGCGGCGTGGCGCAACACGCTGACCGAACCTTCAATCAGCGCAAGGCTTTCGGCCAGCAGATGCGCGATGGCTTGGTACGACCCGATCTGCTTGCCGTATTGTTCGCGGATCTTGGCGTAGTCGCAGGCGACGGCGTGCGCGCCGCGCGCGACGCCGACCAGGTCCGCCGTCGTCGTGACCAGAGCCAGTGCCCGCCACTGCTCGGCAACCTCAGGGGACACCTCGCCCAGCGCCACCGGCGAACCCACGATCGTCGCCTCGGCCCGCGTGAGGTCGACGCCATCGGTCAACGCCTGCACATCGACGGCCGAGACCGCGCCGCCCGAGAGCGCTAACGCACGCCGCGCGCCGCGAGCGTCGATCACCCGATCGTCGACCGCGACCGTTGTCCCCGAGGCGTCTTCCCCGATGTGACGGCCGAGATCGTCGGCAAGCACCGGGCCGAGAAACGGCGTGTCAACCAGACGACGCCCCAATTCCTCTGCCACGATGGCCACTTCGACGCCCGAGGCCCCATCGGAGCGCAACGAGCGCCAGCCCGTGGACTCGATCTGCTTGTCCAGGCGCGTGATTCGGTTCTGGTCGTCGAGATCCTGGACCGTTGCCGGTCCCAGATCGTCGGCCAGCTTGGCGGCGGCGTCGCGCAATTGCTGTTGTTCAGTTGTCAGACGTACATCCATGGCGCTCCTTCAGCACTCGGCGCAGCACCTTGCCCGAGGGCAGGCGGGGAATTTCAGGCACAAACACCACTCGGCCCAGATGTTTATAGGACGCCAACTTCTCGTCCACCAGGGCGGTCAGCTGGGACGCGTCGACGGGCGCGGACGTCGCGACCGCGGCGACGATCGCCTCGCCGTTGGTTCCGTCGGGAATCCCGAACACCGCACAGTCTTTCACCGCCGGATGACCGTGCAACACCGCCTCGATCTCGGCGGGGGCGACCTGGAAGCCGCGGACTTTGATCATCTCCTTGAGGCGGTCGGAGATCCGCAGCCAGCCGCCGGTATCCAGCCACCCGACGTCTCCGGTCCGATACCAGCCATCCCGGATCGCCTCGCCGGTCGCTTCGGCCGGCAGGTAGCCGGCCATGAGCGACGCCGACCGGGCCTGAATCTCACCGACCTCACCGGGGCCGACCGGCTCGCCCGTCTCTAGCGAGACGACCCGCAGGTCCACACCGGGTACCGCGCGACCGACGGTGTCGAGTCGCGCGTCCTCGATCGGATTACAGGCGATGACAGGCAATTCCGTGGTCCCGTAGGCCGGAAGCCAGCTCACGCCGGTGCGCCGGGTCACGGTCTGCGCGACGTTGGCGTTGACCGGTGTGGCTCCCCACATGATGTAGCGCAGCGACGACAGGTCATAGGATTCCAGGCCAGGGTGCGAGGCGATGGCGAGCGCGATGGGTGCGACCGCCATTTCCACTGTGATGCGGTCACTTTCGATGTGGTGCAGCACCCGGTCGATGTCGAACCGGCGGTGCAGCCGCACGCAGGCGCCCGTCTCCCACGCGGTCAGCAGGTTCAGCAGCCCGAGGATGTGTGACGGTGGCGTGGCAACTTGGATCCGGTCATGGTGCGTCAGTTGCAGCGCGTGGCGCCAGTGCCGCACGGCCTCGTCCAGCGAGGCGTGGGTGTGGCGGACGGCCTTGGGCAGGCCGGTGGTGCCGGAGCTGAACACCAGCGCCGCGTCGGCCTCAGCCGGCGGCGCAGGACCGGTGGCCAGGTCGGCCGGTGGGACGGGCTCGTCCAGGTGCAGCATCGGCATCAGGCCGGCCAGCACGGGGTGGTCGCCGACGGCGTGCGCGGGACCCGTCAGCGCGAGCGCGTGGTCGACCTCGTCGCGTTTCCAGGCCGGGCTGATGAGGACGGCCGTGGCGGCCAGCCGCCAGATCGCGAGCACCACGGCGAGGAACTCCGGCCGGTTGGACGCCATGACCGCGACCCGCTGACCTGCTGTGACGCCGTCTTTCGCCAGGGCCGCGGCCCATCCGTCGGCCAACGCGTGGAGTTCGGGCGCGCTGAATCGCCGTTCCTCGAACACGAGCGCCGCCGGCTCGGTCACGTCCCGTCCTTCCCTGACAGACCGGGCTGACCCGACATCCATACAAGTCTTGAGAAGATGCTATCGCTTCGTGAGAATAGTATTCTCTATACTGAAGAATGCAAGTACGGAAGGGGGCGGTCTACGTGACGGTCACCCGGATCATCGAGGAGACCCCACGGGTGACAGATCCGGCCACAAACGGCTCCGGCGCCGGAACCGTGACGATTCATCTCGACCGCAAAAAGGTCTCGGTGCCCAGGGTGCCGGGCGAGACGCTCCTGGAGACCGCGCGGCGCGCCGGGCTGGAGCCGCCATTCAGTTGCGAGGCCGGCAACTGCGGGACGTGCATGGCCAAGCTCGAAGAGGGGCACGCCACCATGCGGGTCAACGACGCTCTCGAACCCGACGAGGTCGAAGAGGGCTACATTCTGACGTGCCAGGGCGTTCCGGATACGGACTCGATCACGGTGCGCTACGAGTAGCAGCCAGGAGAGATTGCGATGGCCAAGGGCATCATCCTCGTGGAAAGTCGGCCCAGCTCGCCCGACCGGGAAGACGAGTACAACACCTGGTACGACGAGGTGCACCTGGGTGAGCTGGTGGCGCTGGACGGATTCGTCTCGGCACGTCGACTGCGACCCGTCGACGGCGACGGCCCCTACATGGCCATCTACGAGATCGAAGGCGACGATCTGCAGGCAATCCTGGACAACATGATCGCCAACGGGCCGCAGCTGCACATGTCCGACGCCCTGCAGCTGGACCCGCCGCCGATTCCACGACTGCTCGAAACCACCACCGAGTGCAGCGGCTGACCGAGCTCGCGTCGCGCACACATGAGGAGCCCATTGATGAAGGCCGATGACCTGATCCTGGTGAGCATTGACGACCACGTGGTCGAACCGCCGGACATGTTCCTGCGCCACGTGCCCGCCAAGTACCGGGACGAGGCACCGATCGTCGTGACCGATGACAAGGGCGTCGACCAGTGGATGTACCAGGGCCGGCCACAGGGCGTGAGCGGACTCAACGCCGTGGTGTCGTGGCCTGCCGAGGAGTGGGGCCGCGACCCCGCCGGCTTCGCCGAGATGCGTCCGGGCGTCTACGACGTCCACGAGCGCGTCCGTGACATGAACCGCAACGGCATCCTCGCGTCGATGTGCTTCCCGACGTTCACCGGCTTTTCGGCCCGGCACCTCAACATGACGCGCGAGGACGTCACCTTAGTGATGGTGTCGGCCTACAACGACTGGCACATCGACGAATGGGCCGGCTCCTACCCGGACCGGTTCATCCCCATCGCGATCCTGCCGACCTGGACTCCAGAGGGCATGTGCGCCGAGATCCGTAGGGTCGCCGCGAAGGGCTGCCGAGCGGTCACCATGCCGGAATTGCCGCATCTGGAAGGACTTCCGAGCTACCACGACGAGGACTACTGGGGGCCGGTGTTTCGCACGTTGTCCGAGGAGAACGTGGTGATGTGTCTGCACATCGGCACCGGCTTCGGGGCGATCAGCATGGCGCCCGACGCCCCGATCGACAACATGATCATCCTGGCCACCCAGGTCTCGGCGATGTGCGCCCAGGACCTGCTGTGGGGCCCGGCGATGCGCAACTACCCCGACCTGAAATTCGCCTTCTCCGAAGGCGGTATCGGCTGGATCCCCTTCTACCTCGACCGCAGCGACCGCCACTACACCAACCAGAAGTGGCTACGCCGCGACTTCGGCGACAAGCTGCCCAGCGACGTCTTCCGCGAGCATTCGCTGGCCTGCTACGTCACCGACAAGACGTCGCTGAAGCTGCGCCATGAGATCGGCATCGACATCATCGCCTGGGAGTGCGACTACCCGCACTCGGACTGCTTCTGGCCCGACGCGCCCGAGCAGGTGCTGGCCGAACTGAACGCCGCCGGCGCCGACTACTCCGACATCGACAAGATCACCTGGGCCAACGCCTGCCGGTTCTTCGGCTGGGACCCGTTCGCCCGCACGCCCCGCGAGCAGGCGACCGTCAAGGCCCTGCGCGCCAAGGCAACCGACGTGGATGTGTCGATCCGGTCGCGTGCCGAGTGGGCGCGGCGCTATCAGGAAAAGCAGCTGGCGACGTCCTGACGCCGAACGTCGACTTGTTGGGCGAAATCGCCGATTTCTGCGCCACAACTCGACGCTCGGGGCATCGTCAGCCCGTTGGCGGGTTGACGAACCACACGTTCTCCTCGCGCAGGCTGCGGCTGCGCCAACCGTCGTCGGTGCGCGTCAGCTCGTGGTGGTAGTAGCCGCCGCAGTAGCTCAACTCCGCCATGCCCGGCAACTGCATGGGGTTGTAGAACATGGCGCGCACCGTCGCGGAATCGCCGTGCAGCGCCAGGATTTCCACGTTGGTGATGTAGTGCATCGACATCGGGATCGCGCCGAAGCCCTGCTCCAGCCATGCGGCCACCTCGTCGGCGGGCCCGCCGCCGCGCCCGCCGACGAGTAGTCGATATGCGCGTCGTCGGTGAAGACCGAGCGGTACAGCTGCCAATCCTTGGCATCAACGGCGCGGGCGTATCTGTTGAGTAGCGCGGCGATTTCGAGTTCGTCGGCGACCCGCTGTAGATCCATCGTTGCACCTCATATCCCTTTGCGTCCAACGTCGACTTGTTGCGCGAAATCGGCAATTCTGGCGCCATAACTCGACGTTCGGCGGACGGACCAGCCTTGCGGCAGTTCCACTCCCTCAAAACTTTTGAGCATCTCGGGCCGCGGCGGCGTCATCTGGAGATAAACGTCTATGTGGCGGATGCGGTCATCATCGGTGAACTCATAGACGGTCAGCGAATTGACCACGCTACGGAATTCGCCCACCTCGCTCCGTTCCTCGAGTTCGAGAAACACGCGGCCGCCGGCCTCGGTGATGTGCTTGAAAGAACACTCCCATTCCGACGATGTCGCCCAATTGGTGAGGAATTCGACATAGTCCGGCCACTTCATCACCTCTTTGAACGCACCGATTCGCTCGAATTCGCCCACGGCGACCAGCTCGGCCAGCGGTCTCCAACTGTCCGCCGAGAAGCCCGGTTTCTTCGCTTGGCCGACGAGGCGCTTCGTGGTGGCGCCGTATTGCAGCACCACGTGCGATCGGCCAGTGTACGAGTCGATGACATCCTCGACCGTTGGCAAGGCATTCACGCCCGCACCCCGGCCTTTCGCAGGTAACGTCGCAGGATCCCGATGCGCCCCATGAGAATTCCCCTTTCACCAGCGAGACGTAGCCAGCGCCTTTGCGTCCAACGTCGACTTGTTGCGCGAAATTGCCGATCCTGGCGCAACTACTCGACGCTCGGCAGTTCCGGCGGTGGACGGTACTCGGGTTCGTAGCCGGAGACGTGAATCGGGCTGCCCACCAGACGGAAATCACCCGCTGTCACAACCACTTCCGGGGTGGCCTCGAGGGCCTCGGGCAGGGTCCTGACGGCCGCGGCCGGAACCCCGAGCGGGCGCAGCCGGCGTTCCCACCCGGCCGCGCTGTCGGTCGCCAGCATCGCCGTGACGACGGCGAGTACTTCGTCGCGGCGGGCGACCCGCTCGGCCATCGTCTCGAAACCACCGATGCCTGCCTCCGCGGCGAACGACTTCCAGAACCCGTCATGGGTGATGAACAGCGCCAGATAGCCATCCGCGGTCGGAAACAGCTGAGCCGGAACGTAATACGAGTGCGCCCCGTGGGGGCGCCGCTGCGGCTCCACCCCACTGTTGAGGTAGGCGGAGGCGTGGTAGTTGAGCTGCGACAGCATGACGTCGCGCAGCGACACGTCCACCTGCCCGCCGGTGCCGGAGATGATCTTGGCCAGCAGCCCCAGTGCCGCCGACATTCCGGTGGAGTTGTCGGCCGACGAGTAGCCGGGCAGCGTCGGCGGACCGTCGGGGTCACCGGTCAGCGCCGCGGTGCCGACGCCAGCCTGCACCACGTAGTCGAACGCGGGGTCGTCGCCGCCGTACAGGCCGAAGCCGGTGATCGCCACGCAGACGATCCGCTCGTTGTGCCGTCGCAGCTGCTCGTAGGTGAGGCCCAGCCGGCGGATGGCGGAGGGTTTCAGGTTCACCAGCAGCGCGTGGGACTCGCCGACCAGGTCGCCCAGGCGCTGTTGTCCCGCATCCGAATTCAAATCCAGGCAGATGCTGGACTTGTTCCGATTGAGGCTGGCGAAGTACGTGGCGCCGACGCTGCGGGAGATCTCGCCGCCGGCGGGCTCGATCTTGGTGACCTCGGCGCCGAGGTCGGCGAGCAGCATGGTGGCATACGGGCCGGCCAGCATCGTGCCGACCTCGAGGATGCGGATCCCCGCCAGTGGCCCGGTATTGCTGGGAGTCAACGCAATTCCGCGGCGAGCGAGGCGATCATTTCGCGGGTGCGACGCTTGGACGCGACCAGCTCGTCCCGGTTGTCGCCGATGGGCAGCAGCCGCACCGAGAGATCGGTTACGCCCGCGTCGGCGAATCGGCGCATCCGGGCGAGAATCTGTTCGGAGTCGCCGGCCGCGCACAGGTCGCCGACGTCGCGGGCATCGCCCCGGTCGAGCAGGCGCTGGTAGTTGGGTGACACCTCGGCCTCCCCCAAGATCCGGTTGGCGCGCTCCTTGGCCTCCTCGACTTGCGAAGGCGCACACAGGCATACCGGTATGCCCGCGACGATCCGCGGCGCGGGTCGCCCGGCATCGGCGGCGGCCTTGGTGATCTTCGGCGCGATGTGGTCACCGATCGCGCGCTCGTCGGCCATCCACAACACGGTGCCGTCGGCGAGTTCACCGGCGAGCTGCAGCATCACCGGGCCGAGCGCGGCGACCAGCACCGGCATCGGGGTATCGGCCCCGATCGCCAGCGGGTTGTGCACGGTGAACGAATCGTTCTCGATATCCACCGGGCCCGGGCCGGCGACAGCGGCGTTGAGCACCTGCAGGTAATCGCGGGTATAGGCGGCCGGCTTCTCGTAGGGCAGGCCGAGCATGTCGCGGATGATCCAGTGGTGCGACGGCCCGACACCGAGAGCCAGCCGCCCGCCCGCCACCGCGTGCGTCGAAAGCGCTTGGCGGGCAAGCGCGATCGGATGCTGGGCCTGCAGCGGCACCACCGCGGTGCCCAGTTCGATGCGCGAGCTGTGCGCGGCCATCAGCGACACCATGGTCAGGCAGTCGAAGTCGTTGGGCACCTGCGGCATCCACGCGGTGTCCAGACCCGCGGATTCGGCCCATTCGATATCGGAGGCCAGCTTGTGCACCTTGCGGGCCATGTCGCCACGCTCGGCACCGATCATTACTCCGACGCGCACTGTTCCTCTTTTTCTTCCGAAGCGGGCTCGGGGGTCCCGGTCAGCGCGCGGATGTCGCGCACCAGGTTGTCCAGCGGTGTCCCGGTGGGGAATACGGCCGCGGCCCCGGCGGAGAGCAGTTTGGGGACGTCGGCGTGCGGGATGGTCCCGCCGACGACGACCGAGATGTCGGCGGCGTCGGCGGCGCGCAGCGCCTCGACGGTGCGCGCGGTGAGCGCCAGGTGCGCACCGGACAGGATGCTCAGGCCGACCACGGCGACGTCTTCCTGCACCGCGATCGAGGCGATGTCCTCGATACGCTGGCGGATGCCGGTGTAGATGACCTCGAATCCGGCGTCGCGCAGGGTGCGGGCGACGATCTTGGCGCCGCGGTCGTGTCCGTCCAGGCCGGGTTTGGCAACGAGAACGCGAACGGCCACTTAGAACACCACCGGCTGCTGGAACTCGCCCCACACTGCTTTGAGCGCGGAGACCATCTCCCCAACCGTGCAGTAGGCGTTGGCACAGTCGATCAACTTGTGCATCAGGTTGTCGTCTCCTTCGGCGGAACGCGACAGGGCGGCGAGGCTGGATTTCACTGCGGCCGAATCCCTTTCGGATTTTACCTTGGAGAGCCGCTTGAGCTGAAGATCACGCCCTTCGGCGTCGAGCTCATAGGTGACGACATCGTGTTCCGGTTCCTCGGTCACGAAGCGGTTGACGCCGACGACCGGGCGGTCGCCGGATTCGATGTCCTGGTGGATCTTGAACGCCTCGTCGGCGATCAGGCCCTGTAGGTAACCGTCCTCGATGGCATGGACCATTCCTCCGTGCCGCTCGAGGTCGGACATGATCTCGATGATGCGCTCCTCGGTCGCGTCGGTCAGCGCCTCCACGAAGTACGAGCCGCCCAGCGGGTCGGCCACACTGGCCACGCCGGTTTCGTGCGCGAGGATCTGCTGGGTGCGCAACGCCAGCGTGGTGGTCTCCTCGGTGGGCAGCGCGAATGGTTCGTCCCAGGCGGCCGTGAACATCGACTGGACGCCGCCCAATACGGCGGCCATGGCCTCGTAGGCCACCCGGACGATGTTGTTGTGGGCCTGCGGGGCATACAGCGACGCCCCGCCGCAGACGCAGCCGAAGCGGAACATCGCCGCCTTGTCCTTCGTCGCCCCGTAGCGCTCCCGCACGATCGTCGCCCAACGCCGCCGTCCCGCACGGTATTTGGCGATCTCTTCGAAGAAATCCCCGTGGGTGTAGAAGAAGAACGAGATCTGCGGCGCGAACTGGTCGATCGTCATGCGGCCGCGTTCCACCACCGTGTCGCAGTAGGTGACGCCGTCGGCCAGGGTGAACGCCATCTCCTGCACGGCGTTGGCCCCGGCGTCGCGGAAATGCGCACCGGCGACCGAGATTGCGTTGAACCTGGGCACCTCGGCGGCGCAGAACTCGATGGTGTCCGCGATCAACCGCAAAGACGGCTCCGGCGGCCAGATCCAGGTCCCGCGCGAGGCGTACTCCTTGAGGATGTCGTTCTGGATGGTCCCGGTGAGCTTGGCGCGCGGGATCCCTTTTTTCTCGGCCGCGGCGACGTAGAAGGCCAGCAGGATCGCCGCCGTGCCGTTGATGGTCATGCTGGTGCTGAGCTTGTCCAGCGGGATGCCGTCGAACAGGATCTCGAAGTCGGCCAGGGTATCCACCGCGACGCCGACCCGGCCGACCTCCTCACCGAACTCGGGGTCGTCGGAGTCGTATCCGCACTGCGTCGGCAGGTCGAGCGCCACCGACAACCCGGTCCCGCCCTGATCCAGCAGGTAGCGGTACCGGCGATTGGACTCCTCGGCGGTGCCGAATCCCGAATATTGGCGGAAGGTCCACAGCTTGCCGCGGTAGCCCGACGCGAAGTTGCCGCGAGTGAAGGGGAACTCCCCGGGCTGGGGAGGCTCCGCGCCTCTATCCGCCGGCCCATATACGGGCTGCAGCGGGATGCCGGAGGGAGTGTGGGCCGTATTATCCATCGGTGAATAACGTACTTGCAAAAAAAGAGAATGCCAATACCATACGCTTGACCTGGTCAAAGGAGACGAATGGCTGACAACGTGCTCACCGATCGCACGGTGGTGATCTCCGGCGGGAGCCGCGGGATCGGGCTCGCGATTGGAATCGCCGCCGCCAGGCGGGGTGCCAATGTGGTGCTGCTGGCCAAGACCGACACACCCCATCCGCGCCTGCCCGGGACGGTGCACACCGCGGCGGCCGACGTCGAGGCCGCCGGCGGGAAGGCGCTGGCCGTCGTGGGCGACGTGCGCCGCGAAGAGGACGTGCAGCGCGTGGTCGACGCGGCCGTGCAGCGGTTCGGCGGCATCGACATCTGCGTCAACAACGCCAGCGCCATCGCCACCGACCCGACGGCCGTGCTGTCGGCCAAGAAATACGACCTGATGCAGGAGATCAACCTGCGCGGCACCTTCCTGCTGACCAAGGCGTGCGTGCCCCATCTAAAGAAATCGGCCAACCCGCACGTGCTGACCATCTCGCCACCGATCAACATGAACCCCCGCTGGCTGGGCGCCCACCCGGCCTACACGCTGTCCAAGTACGGGATGACGCTGCTGTCGCTGGGCTGGGCGGCCGAGTTCGCGGACGACGGGATCGGCGTGAACTGCCTGTGGCCGGAGACCTACATCGCCACCGCGGCGGTCACCAACATCGCCGATGGCGACCGGCTGGCCGCGTCGTCGCGCAGCCCGGAGATCATGGGCGACGCCGCCGTCGAGATCGTCTCTCGACCCGCCCGGCAAGCCACGGGCGAATGCCACGTCGACGCCGAGGTGCTGCGATCGGCCGGGGTTGCGGATCTGTCCCGATACGGCGGCGGCGAGCAGCCGATCCCGGACCTATTCCTGGACTGAATACCTAAGCACGGCAGAGGATTTCGCCGTGCGGGATGGCGATCCAGCCGTCTTCGGCGACGGCCCATTCTCGCCAGGCGGCGGAGATCTCCTCGAGCTGCGCCGGGGTGGCCAGCTCGAGGCTCACCAGGTCGCTGGCCACGGTCGAATGAAGGATCCGGTCGGCCCACATGCCGCCCCACCATTCGCGCGTCTCGGGTGTGGCGTAGCACCACAGGCTGCCGGTGGGTGTGATGTCGTCGAATCCCGCCTGCTGTGCCCAGGACAGCAGCCGCCGGCCCGCGTCGGGCTCGCCGCGGTTGGCGCGGGCGACGCGTTGGTAGAGCTCGCGCCACAACTCGAGGGCGGGTAGCTGCGGGTACCAGATGAACCCCGCATAGTCGGCGTCGCGGACCGCCACGATTCCGCCCGGCGCGCACACTCGCCGCATCTCACGCAGGGCGCGCACCGGGTCGGCCACGTGCTGTAGCACCTGATGGGCGTGGACGACATCGAACGTGCCGTCGGCAAAGTCGAGGTCGTGCACGTCGGCGGTGCCGAACGAGACGTTGGACAGGTTGCGTTGCCGGGCTTCGGTGCGGGACAACCCCAGGACGTCGGCGACTTGGTCGACGGCGGTGACGGGTCCGGGTGCGACGCGCTCGGCGAGGTCAGCGGTGATGGTGCCGGGACCGCAGCCGATGTCCAGCACCGACAGGCCCGGCTTCAAATGGGGCAGCAGGTAGGCCGCCGAGTCTTCGGCGGTGCGGCGGCGGTGGCTGCGCAGCACCGACTCGTGGTGGCCGTGCGTATAACTGGCCCGCTCGTTCATCTCGCCAGCGTACGGCGACAAGCCACATGATGATACATGTGTCTCGGTATATGAGACGGCTAGTCGACGGGGACGCTGAGAATCGGGAGGTCGACACCCGCGCCCGGACCGTCGAAATGCCACCATTCGCCCGAGTACACCTTCAGGCCGCCATAGTTCATGGCGTTGCGCAGCGCGGCCCGATTCGCCCTCGCGTCGGCGCTGATGCCCTGGGTGTTGAACGCCGTTGCCCGAGAGGTGAAGTCGTCGAAGTCGGTGCCCATGTCGGCCAGGCACAGCCCACCCGCGTGTAGTCCCGACGTGCATGGCTGTTGCGGCGTCGTGAACGTCACGTCGACCGAGCGTCCCGACTCATGGCTGCGCGCATATTGGCCAGGTCGTGCCACCCAGGCCGGGTTGGGGACCAGGCTGAACATCTTGACCTGGACGTCGTGCGGCCGATAGCAGTCCCAGAAGACCAGGAGGTGGCCCTGCGGTCGCAGCGCGCCGGCCGCGGCGGCGAGTCCGGGCGCCATCGATTGGTGCACAAGGCATCTGGCGTCGGACGGATACAGCTGCGTGTGGGTGAAGTTGTTAGTCGTCGCGTAGCGCAGATCGAGCACGGCGTCGGGAACGACGGTGCGGACGTCGACGAAGCCGGCCGCCCGCGCGGCGTCGCCGACCGGCGGCACGTCGGGGCCCGCCGAGGCGCGAGGGGTATCCCAGGCCGGGCCGCATCCCAGGACGAGCGCGAAAGCGGCCAGCCTGAGCACCCCTGCGCGACGCATTGGGCCATTGTCCCGGTTGATCGGTCCGCGTCGGGTTATCTGGCCGTCGGGGCGCGCCTCATTCGCGTTCTGCCGTCGCGACGGCGAGCCAGTCGTCGTCCGCGAGCCGGCTTGCGCGCGCCGGGTCGTAGCGGCGCAACAGCGCGGGCACGGTCGCGTGGTCGCGCAGCTCGAATCCGTGCGCTGCCAATGTGGCGGTCAGGTCGGCCTCGGTGAAGTCGCTGCGATACGGTTCGCCGCGCCGGGCCACCATCCGGGTGATCCGGCCCGCGCTCTTCCACGGGGTGTCGGCGGTGACGACGCCCGCGGCGATGTGGTCCAGGACGAGGCGACTCCCCGGGGTGCAGAGGCCGGCGAGGTCGGCGAGGGTCGCGTCGATGGCGCCGCGGGTCAGGTAGGGAGTGACGCCGAGCCACACCACGAGGGCGGGCTGGTTGGGGTCGAAGCCGGCGGCCAGTAGTGCTTCGCGCAGCGCGTCCCGTTCCAAATCGCAGGCGACCCAATGGATTCGGCAGCTGTGCCGCGGCGCCAACAGCCGCTCGACGACCGGGCGCTTGTGCGCTTGAGTGGTTGGCGCGTCGACCTCGAAGATCGTCACCGGGGTCCCCGCGCGGCGAAGGCTGGTGGTGTCGAAGCCCGCGCCCAGCAGCACGAGTTGGCCGATCCCCGCGGCGATCGCAGCCTCACATGCGTCGTCGACGTAGCGCACCCGAAGCGCGATGTGGGCGTGCAGGCCTCCCCACAGGTGGTCAAATATCCGAAGAGCGGCGTCGGCGGCGCACCGATGAACCAACATGGCGCGCAATGCGGGGTGTTTGACGAAATGTCGGGAGTACGTGTCCTCCACGAGCCGCCGCCCCGGTGGCCGCAGCGTTTCCGCAGCGCGTTGAAACGCATTGACTTCGGCGGTCCAACTCGCCGCGCGATCGAGGCGCCGAGCGCCCACATCAACCATCGTCTCCCCTTTGCACCAAACACCCGGTGTTGACGCTATCCACCCCACCGGCCCATCGGTAAGGTCCAATTCGATGCCGAATTCGTGGACCAGTCGCGATACCGGAGTGGACCTGCACCTCGAACTTCCCCCGGGTCGGGGCCGGCGTGCGGCGCTCGAAGCCGCTCTGCGACAAGCCATCCGGGGTGGACGCCTCGCCGCGGGCGAGGCGCTGCCGTCCTCGCGTGCCCTCGCCACACAGCTCGGGCTTGCCCGCGGCACCGTCGTCGAGGTCTACACGCAACTGGCGGCCGAGGGATACCTCCGGACCCGTCCAGGCGCGGCCACCCAGGTGGCGGGCGGACCGCACGTTCAGGCACCGATCGAATCGATGCGGGTTACCCAGCGCTACGCGGCCGATTTTCGCCTCGGCCGCCCGGACCTCAGCATGTTCCCGCGCGCCGAATGGTTACGCGCGTTGCGCCGAGTCCTCGAGGCCACCCCCCACGCCGAACTGGGGCCGGCGGACCCGCGCGGGTCACCACGCTTGCGCGCGGCGCTGGCCAACTACCTGGGTCGAGTGCGGGGGGTGCTCACCACCGGCGAGCACATCGTCGTCTGCAGCGGGTTCACCCAGGGGCTCCGCCTGGTGTGCGAGGCGCTGGCCAACGGCGGAGCCCGGTCGATCGCGCTCGAGAATCCCTGCCTGCCCGACCATCGCGCGACGGTGGCGGCGAGCGGGCTCACCGTCGAGCCCCTCGACGTCGACCACGGGGGTGCGCGGCCCGAGGGATTCAATACGGCCGTCGCCGCGGCGGTGCTCACCCCGGCACACCAGGCTCCGCTCGGGGCGACGCTCGACGCCAACCGGCGCACCGAGTTCGCGCACATCGCCGCGACCCGGGGCGCGTATCTGACCGAGGACGACTACGACGGGGAATTTCGTTACGACCGGCACCCCGTGGGCGCGCTGCAGGGCCTGGCGCCCGAACACGTCGTCTACGCCGGCAGCGCCAGCAAGAGCCTGGCGCCCGGCCTCCGCCTCGGCTGGCTCGCGTTACCCGCCGCGTTGGTCGACGGGGTGGTCGAAGCCAAGCGCCGCGCCGATCGCGGAACCGACGTGCTCGCGCAGCTGACATTCGCGGAGTTGATCGAATCCGGAGCGCTCGACCGGCACATCCGGCGGATGCGGCGGCGTTACCGCAACCGCCGCGACGCCCTCGTCGTTACCCTCGGCCGCTGCGCCCCCGGGATGCCGGTGTTGGGCATCTCGGCCGGCCTGCACGCCGTTGTCGCGCTGCCCGAGGGCATTTCGGAGGCCGAGGTGTTGAGCGCGGCGCGCGGACGCGACATCGCCCTCACCGGGCTGACCCGGTTCTGGCACGGCACGGGCCGCCGCAGAGACGGAATCATCATCGGGTACGGGACACCGCCCGAACACGAATACACCACCGCCCTGGCCCGTTTGGGAGAGTTGATGTCCGCCGTCTCGGGCGTCAGTCGGCCGGGATGAAGTCGATGTGCAACTCCGTCAGGCCGCGCAGCAGGAACGTCGGCTCGTAGTGGTACTGACGGCCACTGGGCGATCCGTGCTTGGCCTCGCTGATCCTGAATTTGCGCGTGCGGTCCAGGAGGCGGTTGATGGTGATCTGTCCCTCCACCCGCGCCAGCGGCGCGCCCGCGCACGTGTGAATGCCGCGACCGAATGCGATGTGCTCGCGCACGTTCTTCCGATCGGGCCGGAACTCGTTGGGATTGTCGAACTTTCGCGGATCGCGGTTGGCCGCACCCAGACAGAGCATGAGGACGGTGCCAGCCGGGATGTGCACCCCGCCCAGGGTGGTGGTCTTCCGTGCCAGCCGGAAGTCCACCTTGGTGGGGCTCTGCATGCGCAGTGCCTCCTCGATGAACGTGCCGATCAAGCTTCGATCTGAACGCAGCCGCTCTTGCAGCTCGGGGTCGTCGCCGAGGACCTGCACCGCCGAGCTGAGCAGTTTGGTCACGGTCTCCTGCCCGGCCGCGAACAGGAACGTCGCCGGCCGGACGACCTCCAACAGCGGCGGGACCGAGCCGTCGGGGTACGTGGCGGTGGCCAGGCCGGTCAGCACGTCTTCGCGGGGTTGCCGTCGCCGGTCGGTGATGTAGGCGCTGAACAGGTCGTCGAGGTACTGCAATGGGTTGCTGCCCACCGGTTCGTGATCCAGCGCGCCCACTCGGGCGCCCGGCGCGTTGCCGGCCCCGAGATTGCGGCGGATCTCCGGGCGGTCCTCGTCGGGAACCCCGAGCAGATCGGCGATCGCCAGGGTGGCGAACGGCTTCGCGTACTCGCTGAGGAACTCGCAGTGGCCGTTGGCGATGAACTCGTCGAATTGCCGGTCGGCCAATTGCCAGATGTAGTCCTTGTTTTCCTGCAGACGGCGCGGGGTCAGCAGCCGGCCGAGTAGTGAGCGCGCCTTGTCGTGCTCGGGCGGGTCCATGACGACCATGTGCTCGAAGATCGGGAACTCGTGGCGATGCGCCTCGATCTGCTCACTGATGTCGTCGCCTTCCGGGGTGAACGGCAACGGCGGGAACGGACCACCGATCGCGTTGACCGCGGAAAACGAATCGACGTCTTTGAAGGCCGCCTGCACCTCCTGGTAGCCGGTGACGGCCACGACCCCGTAGTGCGGTTCGCGGAACACCGGTCCCTGGTTGCGCAGGTAATCCCAGTAGTCATAGGGGTCTTGCGCGACGTCGGCGTCGGTGAAGTAGTCGACGTTGGCGAGATCGGTCATGAGTCCAATTCCTTTTCCTGGCACCGGAAAGCGCAGTGCATCACGCTGATGTGTCGCCGGCGACGGCGCTGATGGCCTGGCGCGGACAGGCGGCCACGGCCGCCTCCACGCTGTGGCGCAACGCTTCAGCCGGTTGCTCGTCGCAGGTCGCGACGTCGTCACCCAGCTCGAAAACCTCGGGGGCAATCTCCACGCAGAGGGCATGCGCCTCACACAGGCGCGGATCCACCCGCACATGCATGCGAGCCGTCGTCACCGGCCCTCCAATCCCTTGTTTGCCGCTCCACAAACTGATCGATCGACCAAATTGTTAGGATGCGGTATGCCTACCACGGATCGCGCGGGCCGGTCAAGCAAAGCCGGCGCACCCAACCGCGCGGCGGCGCGCCAACCCAAGCGGAACCCCGACGCCGGCGCGCGCAGCAAGCTGATCGAGGCCACCGCCCGCATCATGCGCGAGGAAGGCTATGCCGCGGCCACCTCCCGGCGGGTCGCCGCCGAGGCCGGCGTCAAGCAGGCACTGGTCTATTACTACTTCCCCACGATGGACGACCTGTTCGTCGAGGTGCTGCGCGCCGGTGCCGAGACCGCGCTGACGCGCATGCGCGCCCTGCTATCCGAGGACGACCCGCTGCGAGCGCTGTGGGCGATGAACAGCGACACGGCGGTGACCGCACTCAACGCCGAGTTCATGGCATTGGCCAACCACCGCAAGGCAATTGGCGCCGAACTCAAGGCCTACGCCGAGCGCGTTCGTGACATCGAGACCGCGGCCGTCACCATGGTGCTACGCGCCAACGGAGTCGATCTCGAGGAATATCCCCCGGTCGCGATCTCGATGCTGATCGCGCAGGTGGCCCGCAGCCTGTGCAACGAGAGCGCCGTCGGCGTCACCCAGGGACACGACGAGCTGCGCGCGTTCGCCGAACGCCAGATGAGCCTGCTGACGGCGCCCGCGGCCGCGTCCACGCCCGGCCGCTAGCACCGGCCGGCGCCACCGCAGCGGCGACAGGACCGTTTCCGCATCCCGGCCACCGAGCGGGCGGTCGGGCACACGTCTGTTGACACTGCGCACGAATGATGCCAACCTTCCTGATCGATCGACAAAGAATTGTCGGCCACGTCTAGGTGAGGTGCAGTCATGGGTGGAAGAGTTGAGGGCAAGGTCGCGTTCATCACCGGGGCGGCTCGCGGCCAGGGCCGCAGCCACGCGGTGCGCCTGGCGCAGGAAGGTGCCGACATCATCGCGGTCGACATCTGCACGCCGATCAGTAGCAGCAGCGAGATCCCGCCGTCGACGCCCGATGACCTGGCCGAGACGGCCGACCTCATCAAGGGCCTGAACCGCCGCATCGTGACCGCCGAGGTCGACGTTCGCGATTACGACGCGCTGAAAGCGGCGGTGGACAGCGGCGTCGAGCAGCTGGGCCGGTTGGACATCATCTGCGCCAACGCCGGAATCGGCAACGGCGGCCAGACTTTGGACAAAACCAGCGAAGACGACTGGCGCGACATGATCGACGTCAACCTTTCCGGCGTCTGGAAAACCGTCAAAGCCGGTGTGCCGCACCTGATTTCCCAGGGTCAGGGCGGCTCGATCATTCTGACCAGTTCGGTCGGGGGCCTCAAGGCCTACCCGCACACCGGTCACTACATCGCCGCCAAGCACGGCGTGGTCGGCCTGATGCGCACCTTCGCCGTCGAACTCGGCGAGCACTTCATCCGGGTGAACTCGGTGCACCCCACCAACGTGAACACGCCCATGTTCATGAACGAGGGGACGATGAAGCTGTTCCGGCCCGACCTGAAGAATCCCGGCCCGGATGACCTCAAGGTGGCCGCGCAGTTCATGCACGTGCTGCCGGTCGGCTGGGTCGAGCCGGTGGACATCAGCAACGCGGTGCTGTTCCTGGCTTCCGACGAATCGCGTTACATCACAGGTCTTCCGGTCACCGTCGACGCCGGGAGCATGCTCAAGTAGGGGCTTCGCCCATCAATGGCGGCCGAGCCCGCCGTAGTCGTCGACCGCCCGCCAGCAGCGCCCACTGCGCTCTGCTGGCGCTTGGCGACCGTCCATGCAGCCGACGGGTCAAATGATTGATGGTGATCACCATCGTGGTGGCCAGGGGCGGGATCGAACCGCCGACCTTCCGCTTTTCAGGCGGTGGTGCGGCCTACACCGATGTGTTTCAGCCGGTCAGACCGGATGTGCGACCGGTATTCGGACGTGTCAGATCAGTCGGTCTGGCTCGCTGGCCCCATCTTGGCCCCATGGAACCAGCTTCCCGACTAAGCCCGGACGCCCGTCGCTCATGGTTGGCGAACGTGTTTACGCCTTTAGATGGGTCTGACCCTAGCGTGTACCTCAACGGCCTAACGTACATCACTATATCAGTGAGGTACTGGCTTTTATTGAGGTATGGTGGTAGTCATGGCGCACCAGGACAGGGCGGTCAGCGCGCTGGAAGGCGTGCTTCATACCGCGCTGCGCGCGCGTAGCGCTGAAGGTCCGAACCGGGATCTGATCGTGACGCTGGACAATAAGGATCTTCGGGTCCGCTGGCTAACGGTCGGCTGGCCGCAGCAGGTCGAAGCGGCCCTGCACGATAAGCCCAGGCCGGACGTGATCGCCGCGCCGCGGATGTCACCGGGAGCGCGCGCTGTCGCCATGAAAGCCGGCATCGGCTGGGTCGATGAATCCGGTGCAGCTGACATCGTCATCAGGGATTCCTCGGGGACGACGATCATCATCGACACAAAGGGCAAGCCCCCGGTGCCCCTGGACTCGCGCATCGGGTGGAGGCCAGCCACGCTCGCCGTTTGCGAGGCCATCCTCTCGGGACAGGCAAGCCCGACCGCGAACTCGGTTATAGACGCCACCGGGATATCAATGGGCAGCGCGGTGACTGCGCTGAAATTCCTCGAGAAGGACGGGCATCTGGTCAGCTCGGCTGCGCGTGGTCCCAGTGCGGCGCGGCGCGTCGCGGATCGCGACGAGTTTCTCGACGCTTACGCGACGGCGGCCGAGCGGCTGCGCTCCGCGATTTCCATCCGCGTCGGTGTGCTGTGGCGAGATCCCGCCGCCGGGGCGATCCAGACCGGTCAGCTCTTGGAAGCTGCTGATATAGATTGGGCTGCCACAAGCGCACTTTCGGCGAGCATACTTGCGCCGATGCAGACCGAGGTAGCGCCCTTGGAGATCTATGTGGCGGGCAAGACGTGGAGTGATGTTCGCCGAGCCGCGTCGGCCGCTGGCCTCCAAGAGATGGATGGTGGCCGCCTGGTGCTGCGCCCGTTCCCCACACCGGCCGGTGCGAAACTCACCGAGACGATCGCCGACGGCTTTCGCTCGGTGCTGTGGCCTCGCGCGTACGCCGACCTCCGAATCAGTGGGGTGCGCGGCGAAGACGCGGCCGAGCACTTGCGTGAGGAGATGACGACACTATGAATGCCGACGTAGGACAGGTTCGGACCGCCGCGGCCAGGCGAGCAGCTGAACTCGCACTGGTGCGCGTGGTGCATCACTACGGGGGACGCCCAGAATTCGTGCTTCTCGGGGGATTGGTGCCCGCCCTGCTGTGCTCGAACTCGTCGAAGCGTCACGCGGGGACGTCCGATGTCGACGTTCAGGTCAACCTGGAAATTGCCGGTGGCTCAGTTCAAGCGGCGCGCTTGGAAGAGGCGTTGCTCAATGCGGGGTTTGAGCCTGATGACGAACGGGTGTGGCGATGGGAGCTAAACGACCCCGAGGGCGTGCGCGCTACGATCAAGTTCGAGCTGCTGGCTGATCTCGACGATGAGCCGAACAACGCGACTGTCGAGTTCACCGGCTGCAAACAGCTCGGGGCAGCGAACCTGCGCGGAACTGGATACGCCGCAAGAGACGTCGTGATTCAGAAGATCCAGGCAATCGACCACGGGACGCGGCGCGAGGCTGAAATCAAGGTCACCGGATTGGCCGGTTTCCTCCTCGCGAAGGTGGCTGCGGCTCACGGCCGCCGCAAAGAAAAGGACTGGTACGACATCGCATTCGTGTTATTGCACAACAACCACGGGGACGCTACCGCAGCGGCTGAACGCGTCTTGGAGGTTTTTGGTCTGCCGACAGGAGAGGTGCGCACCCAATTGCTAGACCTGCAAGCGAATTTCGCCGATTCGTCCGCCCAGGGCTCTCTCGCGTACGTCAAGCAGTTCATCGAGAACCACCCCGACGAAGACGCTGAGACCGTGGCGACCGACGGTCAGCTCGCGATCGCGGCATTCACTCAGCGCCTGCTGCGCTGACCCGCTGATCAAAGTGTCGTCCCAGGAACGGTACAAGGTCGGGGCAAAGTTGCGAAAGTCGCGAACAGCACCTGACTCACAGTCGCGTAGAGCGCTCACCGCGATTGGCCTCTGCACCGTACGTCGGCGTGTCGGATACGGACCTGCGGATCGTGGCCAACGCGAGCGAAAGCACTACCGAACTACGACTGCCGTCAATTTACCCAGGCTGTGTGCGGGCTCCCGATTGCGCAGGAGGCTTCGGCCACTTGAGGATTCGGATGCTGACTGACTGGTAGTCGGGGTTGTCGGGATCCGCCGTGCTCATGAGGTCGGCGACAGCCATCCCGTTTCCCGCGGTGTGGGGGCCGAATTGGCGGTAGTCGAAGCCCTCGGTATCGAAGTAGGTGAACTCAGGTCCCCCAGTCCCGCCAATGATGTTGCTATCGACTTTCGTCATGATCCTGCCGCCGTTGAGGTGCGCCAAGATCCGCTCACCGAAGGTTGTGCGGGGAATCGTGACGGCCATCGCGTCGGTACCAACCCTGGAGTTTGTCTTGGCGATGCTGCGCTGCACCGCGACCATCAGCTTAACCGCGTAGGTCACACCTTCGGGTTTCGGCTTCCGAAGCGCGCGCGGTACACGTTGGATCAGCATCTGATGCTGCCACTTCTCGGTTAATCCAGCTCCGGTGATCCGGTAACCCACAGCCCTCCCCTGTAGCCTGCTAACTCGCTTGACGGTGAAATTCGTGGGGTCCCCGGGCATGGGGCCGCCAGCCTCAAAGTTGGCGATCTCGGCGACCAACGGGTCGGTGCGGCCGTCGAAACCCGCGACCAGGATGCCGAGCCGCTTATCGGGCCATGCCTTGGGCAGCTTGCCGACCCGTTCCGAAGCGACGCGGGCTAGCGCCGCAACTCCATCTTCGAATAGGCCGTAATCACAAATCGTTTCGGCAATCCATTCCGACGTCGACCTCCTCTGCGCGCGATCAATCCGGGCAAGGCCGGTGAAGCCGATCGAGAAGTTGAAGTTCCAGCAGACGAGCTTCGTGTACTGGTCATCGACCAGCATGCCAGTGGCGGCATTCGTTAACCGACGATCAGCGACCTGGATGATCAGGTCGTCGGTGATCAGGGTCTGGATGAGCGTCACCCCGACACCCGGGCGATCCTGATTTGGCGGATTTCGCGCCGTAGGGCAAGGTCGCAGCCGATGGTGCGGTCATCCCACATGTCGGCAACACTATTCGCCGACACCGACAAGTTCGGTGATCATGCCAGCCCAGCCGTCGCGGCGGCCATTTTTCTATACAGCGTTGGGCCTCGAGCGGGAAGGTACTCATAAACCCGGCGGCATCTCGTCGTCCGGGGCAGGTGATGCCGGTGGGCCTCTCAGCCGTCGATGTCGCTACCCTCGCGGAGCTGCTGCGAAGGAGCCAGTCCGGGAAATGACAGCGGGTCGACCACAGCATCTACAAGCCGCACCGGTTCCCGGTCCCTTATCAGTGACGCCTTACCGTGCCTGCAAAACGCCTTCGTTTTTGGGCGCCGCCGTTCCGTACACTTCCAGCAGACGGGGATTTCAAGCTGCGCTAGTGCTCGACGATCATCGGGCCGCCCTCGACGTAGTCCGCCTGGCGCAGATGCGCGGCGATTTCGCGGAGCGCCTTGGCGTAGCCTCTCTGGAACTCTGCACCTGAGGTTGTCGCGTCCGCGTCGAGCCGGTCGGCCCATCCTGCGATGCTGCGCGCTATGCGCAGATGGTTGATGTACAGCGCGGGCTGCTCGCTGAGGACCCTGTTGATTTTCTTCGGGTCGTAGGTAGCGAGGTTGCTGTCGTCGAAGTTGAAAATGTCAGGTGCGGGCACGGGTTCGAGCGTAGGCGGTCTTTCGAGCCGCTATCAACGTTGCAGAGATGATTTCCGCCAGGGTGGTATGCCTGTCTGGCCGTACAGTGCTCGCTGTAGGCGGCCGAGCGCCGGTGGCGGCGTCTCCGTGTGGTACTCGCGATACACATTGAAGGCCACCATGACGTTGCCCATGAACTTGCTGTCGTCGTCGAGGCCCCTCATTCCCTCATCGAGGTATTCGTGGATTTCTTCGCCGGTCGCTCCTTCGGCGAGGCGCTTGTTGATCTCGCGGTACATCATCAGCGCCCATGAGGCACTAATTCGTGCGCGGTGTCTGTGGAACCAGAGTTCGCGGAATGCTCTGAGTTCAGGCGTGACGTCGACGTCGGTGAAGTAGGTGGAGGAGCCGGCGGGGATCTTCCAGGCCGAACGCCGCTTCGATCGTGTGGCCCATTTGCGGCCTACCGCGTGGGCTGATCCGCGCACGGAGATGGCGCCGGTGCCGTGGTTGTGGGCGGCGAGAGTTGGCCACAGGTAGAGCTCCGCAGTGACATGGCCGCCGGGCTCGAGGCGGATGGGGTTCGACAGGTCGAGCTTCAGATCCTTCGGATCGGTTTCTTTCTGAAGAAACTGCCAGGGCTGGAGTGTTGAGCGCCGTCGCCTTGGGGTCCAGCGATAGCGGCGCCGGACCTCGTAGGAGATGTTCTCGACCGAGACCGCTGTGCGGCCAACGTTGGTGACTCTTATTCGGCCATACTCGATGCCGAACGAAGACATGCGGTCCATCCCGGATCGGGCGATGTCTGTGAAGGCGGGCCGTCCACGTGCCATTGTGCTCCACGTTTGTCGCCCGCCCTCATCGGCGTAGCAGAACACCAGCTGGACCTTGAGCCGCGCTCCGGAGAGCTTGTAGAGTGCGAGATTGGCCAGGAAACCGAGGAGCGCGACTGCTGCGCTGCAAATCGAGACGATGAGCGCGGCGACGGACGTGCCGCTACTGGGATCAAGCACAGAGTCCGAGCCTACGTCGCGGGAGGGTATTCGCCGTACAGCCACGCTCGTCGCGTGCTCGCACCCATTCGTGTTGTTGGTCGGCGCGCACCGCGGCAGCCGCCTTCTCCGCTTCGTCCGCGTCGAGCGCCGCCTGCTGGGGCACCAACATCCCCAACGTCTACTTCCATGCCGCAGCCGCGGCAGTCAGCAGCGCGATTAGACACGAGAACTTGGCCAGGAATGCCGGTCCGCGGCGGTGTGGAATTCGAGTCACCCGAACACTATTCGGCACGGGAGCGGGAGTACGCATCGATCACGAAGGGGCTACGTAGGGCAGGCGCGCCGGTCACTCTGAAAACGGTGACTCCGAAAACGGTGCTGCGTAAGATGCGCAGGGGTGTAGCGTGATTCAAGGCTGCCGTTTTCCCGGAGGGTGAGGCGGGTTGGCTCAAGAAGAAGTCGTTGATGACACCGTTGCGTTGAATCCGGTCGTACCGAGCCAGGCTATCCTCGCGGTAGTCTTCCATGTGCGTCGGTATCGTCGCACCCATTAACAGTGCTTTCAACGCCTCATTGAGGCACCGGTACGCCAGCGTCTGCGCAAAAATCGATACCGATTGGCAACCGGCTTCTGAGACAGGCCCTCCGTGAATCGCACAGTTGCGCAACCGCTTCAGTCGACGCAGCTGGCGGTCGAACGTCTCGCCTTCTGCATCTAGGTGCCTGGACATCGAAGTCGGAGTTTCCAGTATGCTTTCGAGCTCTCCCAGTCCTCTCGCTAGCCTGTGGTCGGCGTCGGCATAGATCTTGTGCAGTTCGACGACATGGCCAGCCGCCGCGACGCGGTCGTATGCCGTGTGCGGTCCCATAGAACTCTCTATCGCGGAACGAATTTGGTTGATGCGCTGCCTCAGGGCAGCATCTGGCTTGATGTCATTCACGCACCACTTGATTGCGAGTATTGAGAAGTTATTTATGAAATGAATTACACGACTGCGACTTTGGGCCTTCTTGAAGTAGTCAGACACGAAGTCGGACCAGTACGTCTTCCCACCGGTTGTCCAGGTGTTCATGTGCTCAATAGCGCGCACCGCGGCCATGACCGTAGCCTGAGGACCTTCGCGTACCGCCAGCGACAACGTCCTGTCCATCGCAATGACATCCTCAAGATCATGGAGAGAGCCCGCATCAAGCGTCCGCTTGTTCGGCGCCATCTGCTCGACGTCGTAGCCGAAGCGATCGTGATCCGGGTAGTACATGTCCGGAATGTCTTCCTTTGGGCCCCAATCAAGGAGGGTAGAAGGACTTCTGCCGACAAAGAGAATCGCTCCGTTCATGGTCTGCCAAGAGCCCTTCTCGGTTCGGTTTGCCACCTTGAGCGCCTCAACGAGCGACCTGGCTCGGGATTCTGCTGCGTGGATCTCAATGTTAGGCAATACGACTCGCGCATACGCCTGGCGCCAGTCTGACTCCCAGGCCTGGTCGCCTTTGCGCAATGGGGCCGCCTCGGCTGGGGGGAGGTTGAGCAGCTCCACCGGCGAGACCTTGAAATTGCCAGCCGTTGACGGATCTCCGATCGCAGAAGTTAGAAATGCAGCGTTGTAGAACGTGACTTGGCCATGGCTAACCTCATTCTGCGGCAACGTCGCAGGTTCGAGTCGTAACCAGACGATGCAGTCGGCGCGTTCAGGCTCGCGAGTGAGAACGTTGCCACAAAGCTGCAATCGTCGCCAAAGCGGTTCCTTGCTTTTGTCTTTGGTGAGTGTCGGAGCATGCTGGACCCCAGCCTCCGTGTCGAGCTCCTCCTGGACCCTGTCGAAGGAGTTCCCAACGAGGCCGCGCAAGTCTGCGAATAGGCCGAACGGCCCAAATACATCTAGGTTTCTGCGCTGGGCAATTGCGGCAAGCGTGTCCCGGCGGAATGCTATCTGGTCCACGGGACGCTTCACATTGTCAGCGGACGTCCAAAGGTCGTGCCATGCAGCGAGAATAGCTCCATGGGAGGCTAATTCGACGCTGAGCTGTTCGAGGCCTAGACGGATAGCTTCGCGCACATTGACGTCGAGAGTAAAGTGAACTTCTACTTTTGTCGTAGGCGGATGGGGGATCAACTTCTCCAGGCGTGAAGTGACCGATTGAGCGATGCCATCAGAGACGTTGTGCGGTAGTAGCTTTCGTAGGAAGGTCGCGATGGGCGATGCTGGCGTTGCGGGAGGAGTCGACGTTATGAGCATTGGAAACAGTAGTTCGATCTGAGCCGTAATCGTCTCGACATGCCTGGTCAACTTTGGTCCCGTCTCTTTGACGCTGGCGCTGAAGTCAGCCATCACCTGTTTCCAGTCGGCATACTGCTGTGATACGAACTGACGGCTATCGGTTATCCAGTCGGTGAGGTCTGCCGATGCGGCCGGCAACGTCATGGTGGCACCCGTGCTTGTGATCGGTTTGTCGTACTGAAGCTGCAGATTGAGTTCGTCGACTAACAGGCGCTCATTCGTCATCTTAAAGTTCGCCATGATTCACACCTCATCGCCCAGGCAACGCGGACGGCCTTAGTTCGAGGTTGTCGCGGTCTGGTGCTTCAACCGTGCCAGCCCTCTTCTTGCCTTCGCCGATACTCGTCCTCGAGATAGCTGTCGATTTCGTATTGCTCGCGCGCGTCGATTTCTTCCTGCGTGGCCTCGAGAGTGATGTCACGAACATCGTCCATACCCTCAAGATCGAGTAAGTCGGCAGGTAGTGCCAAACGGCATACCCCGCAAGCAAATTGGCGGGCCTCGATAGTCACATCGACGAGGTGCCAGGCATCATGACCGATGTCGTCAGTTTCAGTGTACATCGTGCCCCGGTGTGTCACACCGTAGCCGAGCCATCCGTTGTATCCGCACGCTGGACATTCACGTCGCTCAGGATCGTAGTCTGGTGCGCTACTCATGGCCGGATCGTCGATCCCGGGGTCTCGGTCGGCGAGTTCTAGGAGTGCGTCGTCGCTGAAGCCCATCTGTGTTAGACGATCGAAGATGCGCCTGGCGGCGGCTTTAAGCTCTTCTAGCGCAAGCATTCTAGCCTGCTGCACCTCTTTGAGTCTCTCGTCGACCTGAGCGAGCAAGTCTGCGCCCCAGAAGGTGGCTCGGTCGAGAGTGGCGTCATGGGCCGCGATGACTCCGAGAATTTCCTCGTTCAACCGGGTCATGATCGTGAGCGCTTCATTGAACGCCGTGTTATCGACCTGACCGCTATGCAGCGCGAGATTTCTTACGGTGAGCACCTTTTGGTCCGCTTGAGGGTTGAAGTTCACTGAATGTGAGTGCTTCAAGATCAGCAAACAGTCCCCAACCAGTTTCGTCTTCGCTTCGTGCGCCGACATACCCGGCACCTGCACGCCCGAGTACATCAGGAGAGTCCTGGGATCCTTTTCAGCGATCAGCGTCGGTGAGATTAGTGTGAGTGCCGCCTTCGCCAACAGTTCAACGGAGGTGCCTATCGAGGCGGCTCGGTCGAGCTGATCGAGCGGTTCCTCAGCGGCGGCCAGCGCGCGTCGGGCGTGCATAGCCGCCACGGTGAACAAATGCTTCGGGAGATCCTCATGGGCTAGCCCGCGCCCGATGCCGGGCCATATCGTCCGTGTCGGCGACGGTGATGACGCTACTGGTGTTGACTGCGGTGCCGGTGGCGTCGTCACTGTGCACCCCGAGACCAAGAAAGTCGCTCGTCGAGTAGCCCATTTACGCTCGTAGGTTCACCGCCGTGCTCGCGGACCGACCAGCGCAACGCCTTCGACAGCCGGCGTTCCTCATCGATCGCGTCGAGATCATGCATAGCCGCTAAGCCTAACGGTGTCAGCGTGTTGGGTGTCGGAAATATTCGGGCGCACCGCGCGCCACTGAGGAAACCCAAAGTTTGATGCTCTGCATGAGCGGCCCTGACCGTGAGGCCGCGCCGAGCTGCGGCACGGTCGTGAAGAGCAACCACGACGGTTTCGTGCGTGCAGAGCAGGCATCGTCAGCGACTTCTACTGCGACGAGGCTGAACCGCCCGACTACTGCTGGGTCTGGATCGAGTGCAAAGGATGGGCCGGAGTCCCAGGGATTCGTCCGGCATACGCCTTCCCGGTGGTGTAGCACATCTGATCAGCGGGGCGAAATGCGCCGCGGCACACAGCTTGTCGGTACCCGCGCGCAGCCTCGAGCCGGTGATGACCAACATCGCCGAACTCGCGGCCTGCGGGGGTTTCCTGGAAGTCGCGGTGGCCGGCCAGATCAGTCACTGCGGCCAGCAATAGTTCAACGAGTCGGTGGCCTCTGCTCAAAACCGCTACCTGACTAGGAGATTCGCCTGGGACAAGCCACCGCGGGGCATCGATCGCGGAATTGATGGCCGCGACCCTCAGCCACTGGGCGCTGTTGGCGTTCCACCCACCTGGAAGCCCCAGGGAAACCGCTTCCGCCGCTTGCGGTCGGCGGCGGCCGATCACGAACCGGGACCGCCGGGACATCATGCGGGTGCCGTTCTAGAACATCGCGGTGACCACCGCGAAAATAGTTTGCGCCGTCCCTCCTTTACGGAGGATCATTGTCGACGTTCAGCCATGCGCAAGAGGGGATGGGGCTGTTGCCCACTGCCTACGGAGTCCGCGCCGGCGTCGTCTGGCCCAGCGATCTGGCCCTGCCGTCCAGGCCGCCAGCTCTCGTGTACCTGGACACATTCGCCTACATCAACCTGGCGAAAGTCGCGGTGGGGACCGCTCCACCCGGCTACAAGGACCTCTTCGCGGCCTGTCGGCAGGCGCTGGCCGACGGCCGCGCGATGTTCCCGCTGTCGTCGACGCACGTCCTGGAGATCTACAAAATCGCCAGCGTCGCGCAGCGCCGGGACGTCGTAGCGGTGATGGAGGAATTGTCCGAGTTCAACTTCCTCCTCGGACGCCCCCAGATCATGGAGCTCGAGTTCGAAGCCGCGCTCAACGATCTGCCGACCATGACGATCGCCCCGCAGGGCCACATCCCGCTTGTCGGAACGCACATGCTGCATGCATTCGGCAAGAAGGGCGGCATCGTCTTCGACGGAACCACCGCAGAGGAAGCATCGTGGTGGGCCGAAAAGATCTGTCACGACATGGGTATAGACACAGGCGCTGACCCAATGGCGAGCCTGAATCGGTGGGCGATGCGCCAGTTGGTCACCGGACCCGACGACCACGATGACCCCGCCCTGCTCCGGGCCGGATACAGCCTCGACGGCTGGCGCGACATGCTCAAGCAGCGGGCCAAGCGGGAGAACGACCTCGTCAGCAAGCTGGATGCGGATCCAGCGCTTCGGCAGACTAAGTTGCGCGACGTGATCAACGCCAACGAGCTGTACGTCGAGCTCGGACACCTGGTCGACCGGGCCCAGACAGCCACGGGACTGGCGCTGTCCCAGATTCTCGAGATCCAGGATCCCCCGAAGTCTGAATGCCTCGCCAAGATAAGGAATTTCAACGACGGGATGCCCTCAACCCGCGTCGCCGCGTCGGTAAAGGAGCGATACCACAGCGATCGTCGCCACGCATGGACGACGAACGACCTTCAGGACATCGACGCCCTCGCGATCGCGATGCCCTATTGCGATGCGGCCTTCATCGATAAGGCCGCCCGAAACCAGCTGGTGAGCAGCCGCGAGCTCAAGTTCTTCGAGACTTTCCTTCCTCGGCGCCCAGGGGATCTGATGGACTGGCTTGCCGGTCTGCCGACGCCGTAGGCGGCTAGCACTCGCGCCAATGTGAGTAGAAAGCCGCTGTGCCGCTTGGCCTTCTAGCGTTTGATGCCTGACCTATCCCACTCCGCGTCCACCCCGGACCCCTCGATACATCAGGCGCTGGCCGAGTCCAACAATCCTTGGCGTTCACCCGCGCAGTATCTTGAGGCGCTCCGCGCAGCCAATGCCCACGAAGATGCACGGGCCGACCGGTGACAAGAATCAACTGCGATGCTCCGGAGGGCCCGGTAGGCAGTCGATACGTCACTGTGACGCTTATGTACGGTCAATCCTGCTGTGTGGCATCATGTTTCGCGAAATTAGATAGATATCCTATTGTTATTCGATCACGAGCTACCGCTTCCGGCATCGCCCATTCACTGCGGGGCTTGCAAGCAAACTCTCCCACTACCGAGCCGTTTTCATTGCTAGGCAACATTGTTAGCGATCGCAATGCTGTCAACCACGCGGCCGGGAAGGTCGTTGCGGATTCTCCGGCCCTCGGCTGTGGAAAGAAAACTCGTGAGCAAATCGGGACGTTCCGGGGCGCCGAGTGGTACCGGTTCGAGGCGACGCCAGCCCCGAGCTGACACCGTTTTGACGGCAGTCAAGTAGGTGCGCTCATTCATACGGCCAAGAGTGCGCGCTCGCATCAGCAGTGCTGCGAGGGACACCTGCCAGCACTGCTTGAGAGCGAACAGTCGTGGCCAATCGACGGTTGTTGGTAGTTGATCGCGAATCTCATTGGCGGGCATCAGAAAAGCCGCGGCGAACTGATGTGCCTGGGTCTCGACTTGCTTCATGCCCCAGATCTGTTCACCGTGCATGACGAGGTGGCCAAGCTCGTGGGAGCCATCAAAACGGGATCGCGCCCGATCAGCCTTGTCGCTACCCAGCACCACCACCGGATGATCGGGAAAAGGCAGCGAAAATGCATCGACGTCGGCGCTGTCGAGCGGAAGCCGTGTGACGACGATGCCATGCGCTTCCAGAAGTCGCACCACGTCATCAATGGGACCGCGTGGCAGATCCCATGAAATGCGAACGCGGTGCGCGATGGCTTCAATGTCCTCGATCGGAGCATCTAGGGCCGTTACCCGAAGCTTGGGAACGTCGAGCGATGGAAATCTGCCGGCTGCTGCCGCGGCGGTGGCCAGATCATGCGCGACATGGGCGACAGCACGTGCCCGGCGACGATCCGTCACGTTGGTACGGCGTAGCGCCCTGAAAAAGCCTTCGTGTGTTTCGGCGAGAGGGCGAGCGAAGAATCCCACCGGCACGGCCAAGGCGGCACCCAGTGCACCAAGGGTTTCCGGGCTGGGCCGAGTTGCCCCACTCTCGAACTGGCTAATCGCCGCCGGGGACAAGCCGACCTTGGTAGCTAACTGGTTCTGACTGAGTCCGATCAGCTCGCGGCCGACGCGGAGCCGGATCGGTTCGAACGTCGATGCATCCATTAGTCCTGCACTTCACTGCGTGAAGGCTACTGAGCCTCGCATGAGTACATCCTAGCTGCAGGTTCGTCGCGATTCGCGGATTCGCCCTCAGAACTCGATACAGAATAATATGTGCTAAAATTAAGTGCAGGATATACCAAGCGCCCTGGGGAGGCAGCATTGACGACACCGATGCCTGACCCCCCGATGACCCCTGGCCGCTTCCAGATCCTGTCGCTGGATGGTGGAGGCCTGCGCGGCATGTACACGGCCGCGGTGCTGGCGCGCCTTGAAGAGGACCTCGGGATCCGCATCGTTGACCACTTCGATCTGATCGCCGGAACCTCCACGGGTGGCATCATCGCGCTGGGCTTGGGCCTGGGTATGACACCGCGCGACATCCTGGAGTTCTACGTCGCACATGGTCCACGGATCTTCCGGGACCGGACCCGGCTGCGGTCGCTGAGACGGATTTCGCGCACGAAATACTCCGCCGCGCCGCTGCGCGCCGCCCTTGGAGAGGTTCTCGGCGATCGCCTGTTCGGGCACAGCACGAAGCGATTGCTCATCACTTCGTACGACATCGGTGTCGATGACGTCCATCTGTTCCGCACGCCACATTTGACAACGCTGGTCCGCGACTGGCGTGAGAAGGCCGTCGATGTCGCCATGGCCACCACGGCTGCCCCTACGTACTTCCCCGGCAAGGCGCTCGCCGGCGCGCGGCTGATCGACGGCGGTATCTGGGCGAATAACCCATCCATGGTGGCTCTCACTGAGGCCATTGGCCCGCTCGGCTTACCCCTTGAGGCTGTGCGCATCTTCAGCGTGGGCACGACGACCGACCTGCCCCACCGCAGCCGGCGGCTCGACCGAGGCGGACTCATCCCGTGGGCCCTCGACGCCGTCGATGTACTCATGCGTGCCCAAAGCGACTGCGCCACCAAGCAGATCCGCCACTTCCTGGGACAGGATCATGTACTGCGGGTCAACTCCACCGTGCCGACCGGGCTCGTCAAGCTCGATTCGGTCGACGCGGACGGCCTAATTGGCCGAGCCGGACACGAAAGCCGCCTCACATCACCGGAATTCACCCGAACCTTCGCCGACCACGCAGCCCCCCAATACATCCCGTACCACTCCCCCAAGGAGAAATAAACATGGACACCATGGAACAGATGCTGTCGATGCTGCTCAGCGGCGCCGTCGAAACCCTCGACATACCACCGCATCTCCAGGCCCTCGCCATCGCCAGCTATGAAGAGGTCGGGAACTGGCTGGCCGAGCATGGCGAACACCGCTGCCGGGTATACCCGCAAGGCTCATTCCGCCTCGGCACAGTCGTGCGGCCGCACAGCCTCACCGGCGACTTCGACATCGACCTGGTCTTCTTGATGCTCCTCGCGAAGGAAGCCACCACCCAGGCGCGCCTCAAACAAGACGTCGGCGACCTCCTACACAGCTACCTGGACTGGAAAGAACGCAACGGGCACCCTGGCGGGCTGAAGACCTGCGAATCCCGACGGCGCTGCTGGACACTCGATGACCCCGTCAACGGGTTCCACCTCGACGTCCTGCCCGCAATCCCCGATCTCGAGTACCTGCCCACCGGCATCCTGCTGACCGACAAAGAGCTGTTCCACTGGCAGCACAGCGACCCGATCGGCTACGCCAACTGGTTCCGGAGACGGTCACAGGAGCTGCAGAACAAGGTGATCACCGCAGCAGCCCAACGCGGCGTCGACGTGGAGGACGTCCCCATCTGGGAATTCCGCACCACCTTGCAGCGCGTCGTACAGGTCCTCAAGTGGCACTGCATGCTCTACTTTGCCGACGATCCCGACAACCGTCCTCCCTCGATCCTCATCACTACACTGGCCGCCAAGGCCTACCGCGGGGAAACGGACCTATTCACTGCCACACGTAACGCGCTGGCCGGCATGAACCGCTACATCGAGGACCGCAACGGCGTCAACTGGGTCGCCAACCCCGCCCACGAGGAAGAAAACTTCGTCGACAAATGGAAGGAGTACCCGGAACGCCGAAAGGCGTATTACGCCTGGCAACGCGACCTCGCCGACACCCTGGACGACGCACTGAGCCTGCGGGGCAAGGGATTGCAGACCGTCGCCTCCCAGCTCGCGCAGAGCTTCGGCGCTGAGCCCATACGGCAGTCGACCCTGAAATACGGCCAGCGGATGCGCGGCCACACCACAAACCGATCACTCCGCCTCGGCACCACCGGACTGCTGGCACCCAGTGCGACGGGGATCGCCGTCCCTCCCCACAACTTCTATGGCCAGCACCCCGACCCGAGCCATTAACCTGGCGCAACACCTCGTCGCTGTACGATTAGCAATCCCCGACGCCCGCGGACGGATCAAGCGCGGTCAACTCGACTGCATCGTGCCGATCCAGCCCACCCCGGCGAGCCAAACCTACAGTGCACGAATGCAATACACGCACTGGACACCGCCCCACGTCCATATCGTAGAACCGACTCTCGCACTCCATCCCGGCGCGACCCACCTGCCCCACGTCTATTCGGGCAACGAACTCTGCCTCTACTTTCCTGGCGAATGGCAGCACGGCATGCTCCTCGCTACCACTATCGTGCCATGGACAGCCGAATGGCTACTCCACTATGAAATCTGGCTTGCCACAGGCGAATGGACCGGTGGCGGTTACCATCCCACCCGAGCCGACAGAGCAAGCCGATTCGGGTAAACGCCCACCGAGCTATAGCATCGAAAACGTCAAGAGTTCCTCGCGATTCTCTGCGCGCTGGCGGTCTGTCGTGGGCGCCGGTCAGGCGTCCGTCTTCTCCCATTTTGCGAAGACTTCGCCGTTCGTTCGCTTCAAGCGAATCGGAACCTTGACCGGTTTGACGGCGAGGCCGGGATGGGGTTCAGGTGCCCGCCGAGTCAATTGTGTGACAACAGCTTGCCCGGTGCTCACGAAGTAGGTGGGTCGAGCGCCGTGGATATGTGGGCGCATTTCGCCCCAAGGGTCGATTGCGACCCAGAAGGGCATTCGATGCGTGGCTTGAACCCAACTGCTGACCGGATCTCCGTCCAGGTAAAACTCGGGCCGTCCGCGAGTGGTTTGCCTGAGCCCGAGGAGAATTTGGATGTACGTGTAGAAGTCGCGCTCCTGATTGGTGTTGATCGTGCCGACGAGTTCCCAGTGTTCGCCTGGGGATTGGCCGTCATACTCGATTCGCGCGAAAGTGGTCGACACCCACACCTGCGGAGTAGTCATGTCACCATTCTGCCGGGTGAGTGAGCGATTAATCCGGCAAGTCCAGTTAGATATGGATCATGGAATACCGCTGTTATCCATGAAAAACAGCTCCACAACGGATGACCAACGCCTATTCCAGGTTTGAGCCGTTGTCCGTCACGTAATTCCCTGGCACTGGCCGGATCTCGGCTCAGCCTGAATCTCGGCACGATTCAACCGAGCACAATTCTGCCCAGTCTGGATCTGCGCCATAGCGTGGCTTGAACGAGTTCTCGCGGCGGCGCCGCGCGGCGGAGGCGACGAGGAGCAGCAGCAGCCCGCAGAGGCACGCCGTCGCGGCAAACGGGCGCGGTGTATCGGTGCCGGACGCTCACGTTGGCATCCACCACACCAATGGGGTCCCCACACATCGCTTTCAGGCAGGGCCAGCGCCGACCTCAAACCGTTGCTGCAGGGCGATGGGCCATGCGGGAATCACGGTGACCGCCGACACCTGCGCCGACGGGCAATTCGACAGCATTGCCGTGCGTCTGACTCGCTGGTTGACCTTCCGCCAGACGGCAACCAGGTCGTGCGGCCCCAACCTGGCCCCATTTGGCCCCATAGAAGGACCGCATGGCCGCCCCGCCGGCGCCACGTTCATACTCTTATACGCTTCTCACCTGCGTAAACAATCCGGTGGCCAGGGGCGGGATCGAACCGCCGACCTTCCGCTTTTCAGGCGGAGTTCTGGCCTACACCAATGTGTTTCAGCCGGTCAGACCAGAAGCGCAACCGGCATTCGGACGTGTTGGATCAGTCGGTCTGGCTCGTTGGCCCCATGTTGGCCCCATGAGATAACCCAATCTGCGTGGCAAGCCGATCGGGTTACTTGGTCGGTAGAAGCGGACTTGGGCGAAGTCTTAGTGCGATGGTTTTCGCTTACCGAACAGAGCGCGGCGGTCCCGGCGGATCTCATAGAGACGCCAACTGAACTATCGACCGCAACTGAAAGGCTGGATGCAGTCCAATTTGCTTGCGTGTGGTCCGATGGGCACCACCGCGCGCATCCCAATCTAGAGCAGTTTCACCGGCGCTGGCTCAAGCACTAGGCCCCACGGCGTGGTGACGTTGAGGAGCGGTTCGGGCGGCGGGTCGGTGAGCGCGATGGGGTCTCCGGCCAAGCTCGCGGTGCCGCGCCCCTCGAAGAGTGCGACGCAAGCGTTGCCGTCCAGGCGGGACGGGAACCGGACGGCGCCGGCGCCTCGGTCAAAAAGGTCCGCGGCGATCGTCTGCGTGATGGCGCGGCGACTGGTGGTGATCTCGCGCAGATCGAGGTGCTGCAGGTCGTGCTCGAGCAGCAGTTCGACGTGGCGATCCTCGATCTCCTGGCGTGTGGGCACGTCGGTGAGATCGATCAAGGGGCCATCGAGCTTCAGGACTGTGGGAACGAGGGCGTGCTGTATGCGCCACTGCGCAGTGACCGGCTTCTCAGTGAAGTCTTGGGCAGCCTCAGGTCCGTAGCGCTCAACATGGCGGCGCAGCGCGCCGAGGTTCGGCCGGAAGTCGGCTAGCACCTCGCGAAGACACGTTTCCGCCAAGTCAGCACAATAGAGCGTGCGGAACCGGCGGTAGACGTCGTCGAAACGGTGACTGAACTGGTACAGCTCCAGCGGAGTGAAGCCGAGCGGGTCAGCGTAATAGCCGACCCGCCACAGGGTTCGCCCCTGCTCGGGCGCCGCGATCACGACTGGAAGCTGGCGACCTGCCGTGCAGCCCGGACAACCATCGCGAACTCCGCGGTGTCGACCGCCGCACCGAGCACCTCGATCGGCGCGCGATCGTCCAAGCGCGTGTTGGTGCCAAACAGCCACGCCCGCGCCGTCTTGTCGTCGTAAGCATCGACGAGCATCCTGACGACCTTGTAGCCCTCACGTAACCGGCGCTCGGTCGCGCCGTGAGGTTCCGGGCCGCCCTTGCGCGCGTAGCGGCCGATTTGCTTGGCGTCAGCCAAGCCCGCCATCGCCGCCGCGACGCGCTGGCCGACGGCCTCTTGCAGATACGCGGCGATCTCGCGGATCGAAAGCGTCGCTGCCTCATCATCAAGCCGCTGCGCCGCAGAGACGGTCAAGACTGGCATATCGCACCTCCACGTTGATCTACCTGAGACGCTACCACATAAACACCTGAGAACACACCCTGAAGCTACACCTGATAGCCACCAGGCCTGGCCTACGGTTCGCGGTTGGAGCCGTTGAATCAGCATGTTCGCGCAAAAATGCCGCCAACGACGCCGCTCACTGGCCACGATTCGACCTCTAAGGTATGAGCTAACCGGTCACCGTCTCCTCCAGTGCGCACGGTCTCATAGCTGCACGTCAGCGAGGTTCAGCCGTTCCCGCTGTGACGCTCCGTCCCTCTTGTTCGCATCGGTTCCACCGTGTTCTGTGGCCAAATCCGTGGCCATTCCAACAGCCATAAGTGGGCCCATGCGCAACCCGCGGCGCGAGCCGTCGCGGGTGACACGATTACAGATAAGCCGCGAACGTCACCACGAGAAGATCGGCGAGCGCGTCCGAGCCACCTAGGCGTAGAGACTCATCCACCGTGCGATGGTCGGCTCCATGCGCTCGGGCACGAGCGAATCCGCGTCCCGTTGATCCCGCCGTACGTTCCTGTCGGGGTCGCTGAGCAACCAGATGGTTCGCGCCGATGTCTCCATCGCCGAACGGCATAGTTGCATTATGGACGACGCGTAGAGGTTCCTCGTCGTCGTCCGTTGATCTACGAGCAACGCGGCCGCGTACAGGTTCTCCGTGGCGCTCATCATCGGAATCAAACACTCCTCGGTGACCGCTGTCCGTTATAACCGGATCTGGGGCATTCTCAATGAAGGCGAGGTCAACGCACTATCTGAACGATATCGTGATAGCATCGCTCTGTGGCGCAGATTCTCATCCGTCAACTTGAGGACGACACCAAGGCCAAATTGCAGCGACTAGCCCGTCAACACGGTCGCAGCACCGAGGAGGAGGTGCGCGAGATCTTACGGAACGCAGTCCGGCACGTCGATAATCCGCCTGGGCGGCTCGGGTCTCGTATCGCGTCACGCTTCAAAGGCGTGGGCCTGACCGAGGACATACCCGAACTGCGGGGACAGCCCGTCCAGCCGGCACAGTTCAACGAATCATGATCGTGCTGGACACCAATGTGCTCTCCGCGTTGATGCGGGACACACCCGATCCGGCCGTCGTGGAATGGCTCGATAATCAGCCCACCGAATCAATCTGGACGACATCGGTAACAGTATTCGAGATACGCACTGGAATTGAACTTTTGACGCCAAGCCGCCGACGCAAGCGGCTCGACGAGATCTTTTCTCAACTCCTCGACGAAGACCTTGATGGTCGTGTGCAATCCTTCGACCTGACGGCTGCGTTTGCCGCTGGGACCATCGCCGCCACCCAACAACGAGGTGGGCGTGCGGTGGAAATTCGTGATGTGCAGATCGCCGGCATCGCCGCGTCCCGGCACGCAACTGTGGCTACCCGCAATACTCGCCACTTCGACGGAACGGGCGTCGACCTGGTCAACCCCTGGGACTGACGTCGTGCCCCAGATTCATTGAGAATGCCCCAGATCCAGTGATAACGGACAACCGCCGCATCCCCCGCCGGCACTAAGGGATACGCCTCCTTAAAAGCGGCGTCGTCGCCGACAAACGGGCTCCCCGGCTCAGGATGGTGCGGGTGCAGTCCCCACTGCCGCAATTCCGCGCACGCTTGGCACGGTTGCCGATGCGGTCCAGCACGCCGTTCGTCGCCAAATTGACCAGTGCTTCTATCATCTGCTGATCCGGCTGCATAACGAGTCTCCTATTACAACACCAAACACGCCCTGGCTGCGCGGTACGTTCACAATGCACCTGTCCAACGACAAGTCCGGGGTGTTCAAGGGCGCGCCGGCCATTGAGTAACAATTGCGACGTTGCATTTCGTAAGGCGGACGCCCGCGTTGGAGTCTGGGACCTAAGGGGACAATCGGCTTCCCACGCAGCGACTTCCACGTCAGGCAGCGGATTATCGAAGGTGTCGGAAACTGAGAGATTCTGTAGCTGGCCGAATTGACGCGGTGTGTTTGTTGAAGCTTGCATATCGGGCGGCGGTGGCTCGTCCCAAGCCTTCGCCATCAACGTCGGATCGTCGAGGTCTCGGCAAGCGTCGGCTGCTCGGCGGAGCTGTTCCGCTGTCATCCGTTCTGCAGGCTTGTGCCGCGGTGCCTTATCGGACATTGGTGACCCTGAAGATCTCTGATCGTAAGCGGATGGGCGTAGGTTGAACTCTATCTTGGTGGTCAATTCGTCACGGTGCCAGTTCTCCCCAGTTGCGTCCAGCAGAGTGGTGTACGAGCCGGTGATGACCGGCGTGTCGTAGCCGGATGAATGAAGGTCATCGCGTGATTCTTCGAGGGACCGACCAAAGTCACTCGAGCAAAGGAATCAACGCGATGACCATTGCCCACGATATCGACCTGTCTGCCGTGCTGGCCGAACGACTCACCACCACGCACCCTGATGTGCTGCGCGAGTTGTTGGCCGCCTTCATTCACGCCCTGATGGGCGCCGAAGCCGACGCGGTGTGCGGTGCCGGCTACGGCCAGCGCAGCAGCGAGCGCACCAATTCCCGCAACGGGTATCGGCACCGCGAGTTTGACACCCGCGCAGGCACATTGGATCTGGCGATTCCCAAGCTAAGGCAAGGTTCGTACTTCCCGGACTGGCTGCTGGAACGGCGCAAACGCGCCGAGCGG